>NZ_JAIVFT010000009.1:189347-308891 GCF_020829665.1 Nostoc sp. CHAB 5824 | reverse complement strand
TCTTTCAAAGCATGGAGGCATTGCTGCGGGGGTGGTCTCTTTCATGAGCTTTTTTTCAACGTGAAAGCTATGCTAGTTAAGCATTATACTCTTTTTTAACTTTAAGTTTTGTTTAAGTCCCGCTAGTCGCTTTTTCTCCAACCGCCGCAACATCTCTGTTAAAGAAAGGTCTTGTTTTCGCGCCAAATATCGCCCGACTAATTCCAAACCCAAAGGCAAATATCCCAACCACTCACACAACTGATTTGCAACAGCCAATTCTTGCTCAATTCGCTGTGGTGTTTCTTTAAAAAATGACTTTAATAACTCCAGCGCTGCTTCTGGTTGCAATACATCTAGAGATAATTCCTTAATAGATGCTCCTAAGTGTTGGCGCGTGGTAATCAACACTTTAAATCGAGAAGATGGCGGAGGTAGGTAAGGCTTAACTTGTTGATATTCTCCAACATCGTCTAATACTAGCAGCACATTACCTTCGCGCCAAAGCCGAAAGCAGTATTGTACTTGGGCGAGTAAATCAAAATCCTCTGGTGGGTTTAAATCAAGCTGAGTTCTGGCAAACTGTACAATTTGAATGCCCACATCTCCAGCCTTTGCCAACAACCAGCAAATTCCACCCTTGTAGTTTTCACGGTGAGCCTTTGCATATTGTAAGGCTAGTTCTGTTTTACCCAGTCCACCCATGCCAGCGATCGCAGCAATTACCACCTGATTATTTTCCTGCAACATCTCATGCAGGTTTTGCAATTCAGCTTCACGTCCAACAAACTTCACCACCCCACTCAGGGGTAAATTTTGCGGTGTTTCAGTAGAGGGATTTAACTTTACCCGTTCCCCAACAGGCGACTGTAGTCAGAAGTTACCACCAATGATAGTATTTCCCTGAAAGACATTTTTAATAGAGTCAGCTAACTTTGTAGAATTGATGACGGTTGCTGGTTGCGAGTTTAGGCCATTCGCTAACGCCTGGACTTTCGGCGCTTGGGGATCAGCATTTGCGGCTGCTTCCACTTCTCGCACAGATTGAGCAATTTCGGTATCTGCGTCTGCTGCTGCTTTTAACTCCAGCACTGCTTTGCCATAATCTAATGGCTGCTGTGTTGCATTCGCTAGCAAGGGTAACTTATTTTTATTATGTAGCTGTTCGATTAACTCACGACTTTTGTTTAATGCAGCTTCCCCAAGCTTTTCGCCAGTTTTTTCTAGGGCTTTAGTTAAAACTATAGTAGCGATGTCTACGACGGGCTACGCCTACGCAGTTGCAACTGCTGTTAATGTTACAGGCTCCATATTTTACTCATTAACTACGAAATTACACTGTGAAGTATTCTACTTTAGTGCATCTCATCTGAGAAGAGATAATACAAAATTATTAAGATTTATTTTAGAAAGCAGGTTTTATCGCGTTTTTCTCTTGAGTAAAATCTCACAAATACATTTAATAAAGCCATACAATATCTATTAACGCTAAAGTCATAGTATGACTACTAAAATCACAATCCAAATGCAAGCTGACAAATACCCTTTTGCTCAAGAACTGATTACTGATATGGAAGGTAATATCCGCAAAGTAGTCATAGATTTTGATGACTATCTACGCTTGCTAGAAGTTATAGAGGATGAAGGACTTATCTTAGCAATGAAGGCAGTAGAACATGAAATACCTTTGAATATTGATGAAGCATTAGCACAACTAGAACAAGAGTGATTACCCAATATCTACCCAGCTTTATCAAGGTTCTCAAGGCTTTGAAAAGTACACCTTACTATGAGACTATTAGAAACCTTGCTTTTGAAGAAGTACCACAAATATTAATCTTTGAAGAAATTACTAACCTCAAAAAACTTCAAGGTTATGAAAATGCTTATCGCATCCGCGTTGGTGATTATCGTATTGGACTTATTTTTGATGGGGAAACAGTCCTATTTCAGCGAGTACTACACCGGAAAGATATTTATCGTTATTTTCCCAAATAAAATCATTTTCAATGATTTGGCGAATAGAATTTGCGCCCATACAAACATAGACGCTTTGCGGCTACTCTTACGAGAACGCTTTCAACAAACCCCCAGGTAGCCTGCCTACACAGACTAATAAAAAATTAAAGTTTTAGAACCTGCAAAAGCAAGTTTTGCCTGTGTGCAAGATGAACCGCAATTTATAATCGCCACTTTCTTAATTACGAATTACGAACTACGAATTACTAATGCAATTTGATACCCAACTCCTACCACGCATTAATGCCACATCCAAGAGAGAAAATGGTAAACAATATTATGTAGATGCCAAGGGAAATCGCTTTCCCAGCGTTACTACAATACTTAATGCCACCAAATCACAAGCAGATAGAGACAGATTATTAAATTGGAAAGCGCGTGTTGGTACAGAAGAAGCTACCCGTATTACTACAACTGCTAGTCGTCGAGGAACCCAAACACACAAACAAATTGAGCGCTACCTTCTTGGACAAAACCCTGTTTGTCCCGAAGCGAGTCGCCCTTATTGGGAGAGTATCCAGCCAGTTTTACAACAAATCGACACAGTTAGACTCGTAGAAGGCTCTGTTTTTCATCATGATTTGGGTTATTCTGGCAAAGTTGATTGTATTGCCAGCTATCAAGGTATTCCCTGTATTTGCGAGTGGAAAACAGCAGACAAACCCAAAGGTTCAATTGAGCATTTATATGAACATCCACTGCAACTTACCGCGTACATAGGAGCAGCTAACGAATATTATCGAGATTATGGTATTCAGCTAAAGCACGCTCTCTTGGTAGTAGCGATTTCAGAAATGCCAGCAGAGGTATTTTGGTTTGAATCAGCAGTCATTAAAGATTACTGGGAGCAGTGGGAAAAAAGAGTCGCTGAATATTGGGAACGCAGAAGTGTTTGGGGTTAATCAGTAAGATTGAAAAATTACCAAAAAACTGCATTTCGTAACGTGAAGTAAATTTTCACTCCTTAGTAACAATAAGCAATCTAACCTTGTAATGGCAATACAGTAATTAACCCAGAAAATCTTGCAAAATCACTTATGTTGTGAGTGAGTAACTGAGGAATGCCATAAACTAGCATCGTAGCGACAATATTTGCATCATGAACTTGCTTACCACCACTAGAAACTTCCTCCATGAGTGTTAGTAACCTTTCTGTAACTTGAGAACTATCTTCAGCCACCCGAAAGCGGTTATAGAAATAGCGGAGATCCTGAATTACTATTGCAATGGGTAGTGGGTTGACAAACTGCTGCGGACGGGTAAGGGTAGCCAAATATTCCCGCAACACTTGTCGGCTAATCCACAACTCAACCCCTGCATCATAAAAACCTTGGATAGCCTCTATAGCAACTTGGTGAAATGGAGATTGAATCTGACTAGCATACACCAGGATATTTGTGTCTAGAAAAACAGGATTACCGCCCCCAATCACCATACATATCTTCACGTCTTAAAGAAATATTTTCAGGCCAAGGGCCATAATTATGCACTGGAAAGTTTAGAGGAGGACGCTTTTCTTTCCTCTCTGCTTCCTTAACCAAAGGCTTCTCATCAATTACTATTACCACCTGATGCTCACCCTCTGGAATATCCAATGGTAATTGCGCTGTAATCTTACCATCTTTGGTAACCGTGGCAATTGTTTCTATAGTTTTCATCCCATTTCTCCTTGTTCAATCCATCACAGCTAATACAGCTTTCGGCAATAATTTATCTTTAAACCAAACAATTCTCGCGGGGACATCATTTAATTTTACTCCCGCCTTTTCTAAATTAAGTCGCTCGGAAATTGCTAAAATTAAATCATCACGTCCAGCCCGCCGCACCTGAGAAAACTTTTTCTGTAAATATTCTGGCCGCCAATAACCAACAATTTCTAATAAGAAGGTGCGTCCATCAGAATGCACCAAGCGAAAATCGGGAATCATCACACTACCGGGAATTGGTATCAAATCAACTTCTCGCTCTAATGCCCAACCACTTTTTAAGGCATCCCACTTATCAGCAAAAGATGCTTCTAGCATACTATCGTAGGGCTTACCTGGTGGATAGTGGGATACCAAACCACATTCGGAATTGAGAGTGAAACGTCCAGTCTTCCAAGTATTTGTATATGCGTCGCGGGTTTGGAGAATCGACGAAAGACTCCATTTAGTAACGTGAAGTAAAGCAGGAATAAGTTTAGCGATCGCTAACCCATATCGTGTACTAGGATTAAACAAACTCGTCGGCCCATCAATGGTAATTGTAAACCCGTGGTCAGCATCACCCTCAATATAAGCCATCAATTGAAATAACTTCAGATAGCGAAATAACAGCTTATATTCACCAGGAACATTCCGATGAGCATTTAATACAAGTTGGCTGGCTTTATAAAACACACCCTGCACTTGAGATAAGTTATATCGATTTAACAAATCTGGCGCTGTTGGTGCATCAAAAACTGTCAAAATCTTATTTTCAGATAAATCAGCATAGAGTCCATTCCGAACCTGTTCTAATAAAACTTCCCGCTCAAGTTCTTGAGTTAACTCATCAGCAATTTTGCTCAGAGTAAGTTGTGTTGATTCTCGGCTAGAAACAGACTTTGCAGCTTGCGAAAACACTCGTTCTCTTAACATTTGTGGTTCCAAAGGACTAACCACCTCAAAAGTGCAAAAACTGCTTTTGAGAATATAAGCTAATCCCCGCTTCACCCGATAATCTGTAGAATCTCCTTCAAAATCAGTCAGTTGTCGCTCAAGCACACCTTGAGTTTTCCCTACTGCTGATTGAAAATAATTAATTAACTCAATTGCCAACTCCGAAGTTTTTTGATCAATCTTCAGTCTCTTCGGGATGATCTCCTCCCCGTTTTGGCGATGCATCAGTAAATCTGTCGGTAACATCTGCTGAATTTTGGATTTTAGATTTTGAACTTCCGGTTGAATAATTAATTTCTAACTGTTCCGCAGCCTTCAAACTCCTTTCCTTCCCACTCCCATACACAACCTGCAAATTCCCTTTCTTCTCCCCTTGTCCCCTTGTCTCCTTGTCCCCTTGTCCCCTTGTCTCCTTGTCCCCTTGTCCCCTTATCCTCTCCCCTCTTCGCCTAGCCGAAGTCCCTTCCTCACTCGTATCCTCCGCCACTACCTCATATAAAATCGCCTGTTTATTCTCAATATTTCCCTTCCGTAAAACCCTCCCCAATCGCTGAGTATACTCTCTAGCCGAACCCGTTCCCGATAAGATAATTGCCACAGAAGCCGCAGGTACATCAACACCTTCATTCAACACATGAGAAGCAACCAAAGTATTATATTTACCCTCTCGAAACTTTGTTAATATCTCATGCCGTTCTTTCACAGGAGTTTGATGAGTAATTGCCGGAATTAACAACTCTTGAGAAATGCGATAAACCGTCGCATTATCAGCAGTAAAAATCAAAATTCTTGCTGGATAATGTTCTGCCAATAAATCAATCAGAATTCGCAATTTACCATCAGTACCCAAAGCGATATCTTTCGCTTCTCGATGCGCTAACATCGCCCTACGTCCAGATTGCGATCTAGCACTCATTTGCACAAACATTTGCCAACCTTGAAGGCTGCCTAAAGAAATTCGAGATTGCTTTAAAAAGTCGTTGCGGGTTTGAATTAGTTGATTGTATCTTTCCCGCTCAAGTTGCGATAACTTTACTTTAATTTGGACAATTTCATGTTCTGCTAACGCCTTCCCTGCCAAATCTTCGGCGCGTTTGCGATATACTTCTTGACCAATGAGGATATTTAACTCAGCGTGTTTACCATCGGTACGTTCTGGTGTAGCGGAGAGTCCCAGGCGATAAGGTGCGATCGCATATTCAGCAATCACCCGATTAAAATCTGTGGGTAAATGATGACATTCATCAAAAACAAGCAACGCATATTGATTCCCCAACGTCTCAGCGTGAATTGCTGCACTATCATAAGTTGCAACTAAGATGGCTGTTCTATCCCGCGAACCACCCCCCAGCAATCCCACCTCAGCATCGGGGAAAGCTGCTACCAAGTGTGCATACCACTGATGCATTAAATCCAAAGTTGGCACCACAATTAGCGTCGTGCGCGGCGTTGACTGCATCGCCATTTGCGCCAAATAAGTCTTTCCCGCCGCCGTGGGAAGCACAACAACTCCTTGTCTACCCGCCAGTTTCCAAGCTGCTAGCGCCTCAATCTGGTGGGGATAGGGTTCCATTTCCAGACTCGGAACCAAATCTACAGGATAAAATTGCTTTGCCTCATCGATAAAATTAACATCTTCCGCTTGTAGTGCTTCCACTAGCGATCGGTATCTAATTGCTGGAATGCGGAATTTTTCAACTCTATCATCCCATGTGGCATAGTCCATCCAACCTTTGCCGCGTGGTGGTGGATGCAAAATTAATGTGCCACGATCAAAATTTAATGTAGGGGTACGAGCCATGAGTATTGGGCATTGGGCATTGAAAAGAGGCAGAGGGGCGGGGTGCTGCTCTTGCAGAGGGAAAAACTCTGCTCCCTTGCTCCCTCATCTCCCCACTCCCTTGATTACTAATAACGCAAAAAGTGCATAATTCATCCAAGTAACTCTGACAAAACTTAACTAGATGCGTTCATTTGTCAATGAATATCCCATCGGCAAATAAACAATGGCTTTACCGAACCCTACAATAAAGCAATACCAACAATTACAGGCTCAGGTTCTGCGGATTGCTGGCTTAAGTTTGCTCGCTTTTTATTTGGAGAACTCTCCATCTATAAGGCAAGATATAGGCTTTAAAAATTTGTATGAAATTAAATTATATAACAGCTATTATCAATGTTTTTGAAAGCATTTATCAACATTTGAAGGATAAATACTTATTGAAAAACCGAAGTTTAATTCAGGTTAAAGGCAAAGGATAAACGGTGACTTATATCCTAAACTGAATGAATTTAAAACTTAACATATCTATGCTTATTGATGGATAGCAAAAAAGTATAAATATATAATTAGAGCGACGCTTATCAGGTTACTAAACCTTTGGTAAAACTAAATTTTACTACTTTAGATAGATTCACAGCAACTAACTGCTTATGTATGTATTTTTCCAATGCATAATAGGTGTTGAGTGATGTCTACGACGGGCTGTTCGGCGTCGCATTGTCTAGCTGATTTTGGGAATAATCCTTTAGCTAGCTGCATAAAAGGAGAAGCCACATTGAAAGGAATACGTTCCCTTCTAACACCTTATGCTGTGGCATTATTGACTGTTAGTACCGCATTGCTACTAACACTATTGCTACAGCCACTACTGAAATCAAATATTTTTCTGCTGTTTTTTGCTGCCGTAACGGTTAGTGCCTGGTATAGCGGTATGAAAGCAGGGTTGCTGGCTACTGCTTTGTCTACTTTAGCCGTCAGCTACTTTTTCTTAGAGCCAGTGTTTTCGCTCTTTGTTACGAGTGTAGACAGCATACTGCGGTTAGGCTTGTTTGGGCTGGTGACAACACTTATCAGCTTGCTGAACTCAGAGTTAGGCACTGCTAAACAACATCTTCAAATGAGTTTGCAGAAGCTACAAGTGAGCGAGGCAAGGTTTAGAAGATTGGTAGATTCCAACATCATTGGGGTAATTGTAGCCAATATGGATGGAGCGATCGCAGAGGCTAATGATGCTTTTTTACGAATAGTAGGTTATTCGCAAGAGGATTTGCTAGCAGGGCTTCGATGGCGCGACATGATACCACCAGAATATATTGAAGCCAACGATCGCGCGATGCCTACGGCGGGCTACGCCTACACAGAACTCAAAACCAAAGGCGTGTGTCAGCCTTTTGAGAACGAATACATCCGTAAAGATAACAGCCGCGTTCCCATCCTGTTAGGTTGCGCTTTGTTAGAAAATAATCCAGAGGATGTTATTTGTTTTGTACTTGATTTAAGCGAACGCAAACAAGTAGAGCTTGCCCTTTGCAAAAGCGAAGAACGCTACCGCGCTTTTTTAGAACAGAGTTCAGAAGGTATTTGGTGCATGGAACTGGAAGTGCCAATTTCGCCAGAGTGTCCAGAAGAGGAGCAAATCCAGCATTTTTACCAGTATGGTTACTTAGCAGAATGCAACAATGTTATGGCGCAGATGTATGGGTATTCTCATTCAAAAGAAATTATCGGCGTTAGGTTAACAGATTTTGTTGTTCCCTCAGATCCACATAATATTGCATACCTGCGTAATTTTATCCGTTCTAACTACCGATTAATCGATGCAGAGTCCCATGAAATAGATAAGCAAGGGAATTCCAAATATTTTCTGAATAATCTGGTGGGAATTGTCGAAAATGGCCTTTTAGTCAGAGCATGGGGAACTCAACGCGACATCACAGAACGCAAGCAAGCAGAAGCAGCACTGTGTCAGCGAGAAGATCAACTGCGCCTAATTACAAATGCTGTGCCCGCCCAGATTTCTTATGTTGATAAGGAGCAGCGTTATCGCTTTAATAACAAGGGATATGAAGACTGGTTTGGGCTTCCTGCTTCTAAAATTTATGGTAAACACATTAGAGAAATTCTGGGAGAGTCGGTTTATCAGTCAATTCTTCCTTATGTAGAAACGGTACTTTCAGGAGAGCAAGTAACTTACGAAACCCAATTACCCGATAAAGATGGCACAAATCATTACGTAAATGTCACTTACGTTCCCCAGTTCAGTCAGCAGGGAAAAGTTGAAGGATTTGTTGCCCTAACCACAGATATTACACTTCACAAATTAGCAGAAGCCGCTCTCAAACAGAGCGAGAAACGGTTAAAGACACTCACAGAAAAAGCCCGGGTAATTCCTTGGGAAGTAAATGCTACTACTGGGAATTTTACTTATGTAGGGCCGCAAACAGTTGAGATTCTTGGCTATCCATTGTCAGACTGGTACACCGATAATTTCTGGGCAAAACACATGCATCCAGAAGATGGGGAGTGGGCTATCCAGTATTGCTTAGAATCTTCCCTATCACTAAATAATTACGAATTTGAATACAGAATGTTGGCTGCTGATGGCAGAGTCGTGTGGTTGTATGACATTGTGAATGTGGTGCGGGATGAAAATGGGCCGCAGTTACTACATGGATTCATGATTGACATTACCGAGCGCAAGCAAGCAGAGCAAGAACGCGAACAATTGCTTGAGCGCGAACAGACAGCACGTGCCGATGCAGAAGCTGCAAACCGCATGAAAGATGAATTTCTCGCCACACTCTCCCACGAACTCCGCACACCCCTAAACGCCATATTGGGCTGGACGCAGCTACTTAGAAGCCGCAAGTTTGATGAGGCTACCACTGGCCGAGCACTAGAGACAATTGAGCGTAACACCAAATCCCTAGCTCAACTAATCGAAGATGTCCTAGATGTCTCGCGGATTATTAAAGGCACACTTCATTTAAACGTGCATCGGGTAAAACTTGTACCACTTGTAGAGGCAGCAATCGATACTGTGTACCCAGCAGCCCAGGCCAAAGAGATTAGCATCAAGTGTAAATTCGACCCTGAATTAGGGGTAGTTGTGGGCGATGCTAACCGCTTGCAACAGGTTGTGTGGAATTTGCTCTCTAACGCCGTCAAATTTACATCCAAGGGTGGAAGAATTGATGTGCAATTGGAGCGAATTGAATCCCATGTGCAAATTCGGGTGAGTGATACAGGAGTGGGAATTGCTGCCGAATTCCTGCCTCATGTATTTGAACGCTTCCGCCAAGCAGACAGTTCGATCACGCGATCGCATGGTGGATTAGGATTAGGATTAGCGATCGTCCGCCACTTAGTAGAATTGCACGGCGGCACAGTCTCTGCCGAAAGTCTAGGAATTGAACGGGGGGCGACATTTATTGTTAATCTGCCAATGAAAGCCGTTTATGTAGAGACTAATACCGTAGAGCAGCTTTCATCTTGCGTGGATACCCAAGAGGTTAATAATTACCTGCCGAGGCTAGATGACTTGCGGGTGCTGATCGTCGATGATGAGGCAGACGCGCGTCATTTGCTCACCACAATTCTGGGACAGTATGGTGCCCAAGTCATGGCTGCTCCATCTGCAAGTGATGCACTGCTTGCCCTGCAACAATTTCGCCCCCATATACTGGTAAGCGATATTGGTATGCCACAAGAAGACGGCTACACACTAATTCGTCAAGTGAGGGCGCTACCAACAGAGCAAGGAGGACGGATTCCAGCAGTGGCGCTGACAGCCTATGCCAGGGCTGAAGATCGCACGCAAGCGCTGTTAGCAGGCTTTCAACTCCATGTCCCCAAGCCAGTCAATCCGGCCGAGTTAGCAGCTGTAGTTGCCAATCTCACCGGACGTACTTGAATAATTTAAAAAATATCAAAGCACATTACATTTGCTTTATTTTTTTTATTAGGACTTATTGGTAACTAACGTTATTGCTTTTGCTGAGAAAGAGGAAGTAGCTAAAAAATTGCTGTAAAAGTAGCAACAGAAAACCAACTTTGGAGAGAACAGTTAATTAATTTAGATATGATCAAACTTAAGTGAAAAACTTCGTTTAGAGTATTGTGGGCAGATCGCCTCCCGCAGGACATTACACAAAAAGGCAGAGGGCAGAAGGAAAGAGTTATTAATAAAAACTTTAGTTGTGGGTTTAGAGCCACAACTAAAGTAGAAAATTTGTATTAGCGGAAAGTGCATTAGATACAAGGCACAAAGCCGAAGAAATTTCCTGTCTTCTCTGGTTCTTGTTTCAATGCCACCTTGTTAAACGTAGGAAGAATAGCTGCTTTCTATCTTAAAAAATTACTAGTAGCAGCTTATACTAATTATGTTGTTTCCAAAGGTGTTGGCAAAACAGTTATTACCGGAGCTGTAGTGAGTGCCACAGCATCCTTAACACCACTTATGGTCAAAGGAACGGTAGTATCAGTCGTGTTATTAACGGTTGTCTTTACGGCTTCGGTAACGCTACTAACTGTCTCTCCAATACCTCCTTTACAGCTTTCTTCTTCTTCTTCAGTAAGCTCCGTCAGAAGACCTAATTCTAAAATTTTAATAACCACTCGTTAAACCTCTAAAAATTAAAACTTACATAAAAAATGTATAGCAAATGCATTGATATTTCAATATCTCTGCTTAACTTTTTTTAGACGCACTATAATCTGTATAAACACCCTACATTAGTCAGCCCGTCAGGCATTGCCTACCCCTTGAATGCTCTCAAGCCCTACAGGCGTCCAATCCACTCGGTCAAACTCAGACTAGAATTAGAATGGACGTGACATTCTCTAGTAGCTAAAGTGCCAGACTCTTTGCCATTGCGCGATCGCTATCTTGCCTTAATCGATGAAATTGTCGAAACCACCCTCAAGGGCAAAATTAGCTCTGTAGAACAGGTGTATCAAATACTGCTTAAAGGAATCACTTCCGGTACAGGGGAAGTCTTTGAGCTAGTTTTGAGCGATCGCCTGAATGCTCTTCAAAGCCAAGTCGATAGTGAAAAAGACGAACTCAAAAAAGCCAAGGCTACTCGGAGTTTGAGAGCGATTAAAACTATTCAAAGTCAATGGCAACGCTGGCAAGAGCAAAATAAAGCCACAGAAGCGATCGCCTCCGCAGTTATAGAAATTACCACAGCCCCTGCTGACGAGCGTCTGGCGGCATTTATACGGATTACTGACCCCAATCAGAAGTATCCGCTAAATTTGCAACAGTTACAGCAATTATCAAAAGCATTACAGCAATTTGCTCAGGCAGATGCTGATTTACAACAATTTTCTGAAGGGATTACCCGTGGTTTAGCTTCTTGGCAGCGATTGCAAGACAACTTGCTCAGTTGGATGTACGAGCAAAAAGAATCTCTGGGATTTGGCGGCGTACCGGGAGAACGTGGCCCTTGGGCAAGTTGGGCGAAACAACTCAATAGTGAGTTACCCCAAGCACTGCTTCGCACCTTAGCTAGGGAAGAATCTGCAATAGAGTTTGCCGAGGGACAACGGGGTATCACCCTTAGAGATTGGGTGGAAATGGCATTGATTTTACAGTTCTTGCAACGGGGACTAATTAACTGGTTTGACCAACAAGCTTACGACGTTAAAGCGGGGCCAAAGTTGTCTATTTCCACATTCTTGACCTTTGCAGTGATTTGGAGTCAGTTAGCTAGTGGTTTTGGGAGCATTGGCACAGTATACAGCGATGCCTGTTCTCAAATCATGCTCCAGATTTTGCGAACCTTTGCCCAGCGTCCGTATTTTCCCTTTTACGGCGGGATTTTTGCTTCTTTTACTGGCACTTATTTGCGAGATGCCCTAGATTATTTGGATGAACCATTGCGACGGGGCGAGGGAACCCAAGAAAAGGCGCGGATTCTGACACTTTTAGGCTATTCTCAGCGTGCTTTAGGGCAATACCAGCGCTCTATTGATTTTCATCAGCAAGCGTTGGAGATAGCGAGAAATGCAGGCGATCGCGCCTGTGAAATTGCCAATCTCAACCACCTTAGCCGCACCTATGTGCAACAGCAAAATTATGCTGAGGCAATTAACTACAGTCAACGAGCATTAATACTAAGTCGGCAAGCAGGCGATCGCACAGGAGAAGCAAACGCGCTGGTAAATTTAGGTTACAGCGAAGTTATGCAAGCTCAGGAAATGGAAAACTTAGAACCAGAAACCTATGAAGCCGCAATTAACTATTTAGAACAAGGTTTAAAATTATCAGAAAAATTAGGCGATCTTCAAAGTAAAGCCTTATGTGTCAGCAGCTTAGGAATTGCTTATCTAGTAATTGGAGAACACCAAACTGCAATTAAATATCTTGAAGATGGCTTTAAAACGGCGCAAGTTTCCGGTGATTTGTATCTTCAAGGGCGGAATTTAGCTTATTTGGCAGAAGCTTATTATCATCTACAAAATTCCGAAAAAACTGTTTATACAGGCTGCTTAGGAATGTATCTTTTGGAGCAAATAGCTTCTAGTGAGTGGCGTCAAGCAGCAGGGTTACTGACAATTTTACAAGGGCAAATAGGGGCAGAAGTTTTCCAAAAGTTATTACAGCAACATCGCCCTAAAATCATTGCAGTTATCGGTGTCGATGGGTATGATCACATTCCGCAATTGTTAGAAGAATATAAGCAAGATATGTAAGAAAGTAATTTGATTTAGCTTTAACTGCTCCCAAGTATCGTAGCTTTCCTGTTCAGCGACTTCCAGAGCAAAAATAGTGAATTAAGCCCCCCTTTTTAAGGGGGGTTGGGGGGATCTTCCGGGGCAAAATATCACGAACACCAAGCCTATTTTCGTATGTTTAAGGAGTTTGCTTCTTATCTGTTTGGTAAGCCTGCAAGAGATATTCACCATTGAAATGAATCAGGTGAGTTGAATCTTCAGCAACCCAAACATCTGTTTCCCAAGCAATCTCTGCCAGATATGCCACCATTGCCTTGCGGCTGAGAAATGTTGTTACCATCACCAAAGGTATTTGAACGCTTCTGAATAAGACTTCAAGCTCCTTCTTCCGTTTAGGATTAATTGGGCCATGTGAGGTTACAGCTTCAATCAGCACCAACCAGTTATTTGTTGTGAAGTGAATGATCACATCTGGCATTTTGCCGTGCGAATCGATGTTAACGCCCAAATCTGTCAATGCAGCTTCATCGAAGTGGGCGAACTTTTCATCTGTATCGCCAACATAGATGAGCTTTCCACTAGGAGTAAAACGGGGGGCAAAATCATTAATAATTTTTTCAATCAGAATATTCTGACCACCTGGCGATAAAGTTTTAATTTCTCCGTTAATTACTATCGGAATACGGGACATTTCACGTTCTTGAGCATATTGCTTTTTCAGAGTTTCAACCGAAGCAAGGTAGGTGCGAATGCTCTTTTCCCATTCTTCAGTACCGTAGCTTCTTAATAGTTCTAGCGCACTGTTTTCAATTTGATACACAGTTTTGGGACTGTTGATAGGGCGGCTTAAATTATCAGGATTAGCAACTATCAAAGCTGCATCCAGAAATTGATGCACTGTCTGACGACGAACTGTTTCCCGTGTGTTGGGCTTATAGGTTTTGCCGTAATGTTGAGCCATAAATTCCATCATCGGCGTAATTCCCATCAAAGGGGAAGTTGCCAATTGCCAAAAGTCTGTCGGTTTTAAGTCAAGCAACGCTAGGAGAGTTAAAGCTGACCGTTCGTTAAGCTGTGCTCGTGGAAAGCCCAATTGTGTCAAAATTTGCAGCGCTTCATCAATTCGAGACTTAGTTGCAATTGGATTATTTTCTGACAGATTCGACATACTCAGCAGCTTATTTTCGATAAGTTCATCAATTTCCCGCAAAGAAGGAAACTGCTCTTTAATTTCCGTCCCTAACAACAATAGCTGTGACAAATTAGGGTACTTTAATTTTCGCAAATCTGTTGCATTGACCTGAGTATGCCCATTAAACAACCGAAAAAAAGCATCAACTAGGGTTGAATTGAGATAAACAGCAAGCCCACGAGCCAAAGTAAGGCTAAGTCCACGGCCATCTTTGTGAAAGTAATTCAAATGATTTTCAAAGCCGACATAGCCATAATTAAATTGGTTGGCATCATAAACCACCGCAACAACACGCCTTTTCTCTTCTTTCGATGAAAATCTTTTGCATAAGACATAATGCTCATTTGGTATCAGAAGATTCGCTGTTTCTTTTATATGCACTATTGCTTGAGGCTTTTTAGTTATTTTTGGGTGTTCTACATATCCATTCACTAAATTCACTGGATAAATTAATGGAACAGTATTATTTTCTGAATTTGTCCTTAAGTAATCTTTTGCTCGGAAATCTACTACCCGTCCGGTTGAAACTGTTAGCCCTAAATCTTTTAATGTACAGGTAAAAATTGCCATTCGCTGAACGATTTGCTGGCTAATCTTATCTGGAAGAATATGAATAAACTGCTCTAGATCATCAGGGTGAACTAAGGCTGTATATGGTACAGAGTGTGACATTATCAAGTCATCATTAGTACCAGAACTGGTATTGATGATGACGCTGCTAGACTTTTGCTTTTGTTTTGTAGCTTGGATGATGATAGTTTCCTGCAAAACATCATCGTCACTAAATGCTTCTTGCCGCGACTCAAAAAGATGTACTTGCTGTAAAGCCATCATCTCTAAAAACATCTTGCGGAAGTCGCGGAAATACGGCCCATTACAAAAACTGCGCGGGGTAATAGCTACAAACTCCCCATTTGGTTTTAGAAGTTGCGCTGTAGCAGCCATAAAACCAGTATAAAGATTGCTAGTCTCCAAACCGATGGAACGCAGCAATTCGCGTACTTTGGAATGAGCATTGATTTTCAAATAAGGCGGGTTGAGAATAGCATGGGTAAATTCTGTTGCGTTTGCACTATTCAATAAACTAAGCTTTTGCAGCCTAACTGCATCTTCGATAAAATCAGTCTCACGAATTTCGTAATTGAAGGAAATACCCACATGTTCACATTCCTTCTCACATAGCTTTAGAGTCTGATGCAAATATCCAATTAGAAAAGGGTCAATTTCGTATGCTACAACGCGCAAACTTGACGTGTGTTTTCGCTCCTGGCATACTTTTGCTACAAAAGCGGCTAGTAATGAACCGATTCCTGCTCCAGCATCAAGCAAGGATATTTCAGACAAATCTAGGCTATTAAACATCCCAGCCATCAATTGTGCTACTGAGGCGGGGGTCAGAAACTGACCCATCGACGCTTTTTTGTCTTGCTTTAGCTTTAAACTTACTACAGCCCGACGAAGATCCACTTCTGCAAGCAAGTTTCCACTTGATAGTTCTGCAAGGCTGGTAAACCCTAAACTACTGTTATGACTTGCTACTAACGCTCTGCTGCTTGATGGGACGATCACAGTCTGTCTTTTTAATTGCTATCAAGTTTACAACAACTTTAGGGCATCCTGAGGTCTGAAGCAAACCACGTTGGCGATGGCGTTCCGCCGACCGTAGGTGATCGCGTTGTGCAAAATCTTAATACAGTTTTGCCTAAAAGCGTAGCGTTTTTAATGCAGGGGAACACATTAACAATGCAAGCCGACGCATTAACAATGCAAGCCGATGCATTAACAATGCAAGCCGACGCATTAACAATGCAAGCCGATGCATTAACAATGCAAGCCGATGCATTAACAATGCAAGCCGATGCATTAACAAGGCGGCCGACGCATTAACAATGCAAGCCAATACATTAACAAGGCGGCCGACGCATTAACAAGGCAAGCCGATACATTAACAAGGCGGCCGATACATGGCATTACAGGGTATGACCAAATTTAATTTGCTACAAATTAATAAAATGCTGTATTTAGTAATTTTGAGATTTACCGAGTGATGCTAACTGCTCTAATAACTCACGTAGTGACAACATAGGGATTGATGAGCTTAAAAACTCTTGCGTAAATCAAAGAAGCCCTGCTGATTCATATAATCGTTTGAGCATCGCTGAAATTCTTGCTCCATAATCCAAATCTGCTGACCACCGCCCTGATAGCTGATCAATTAATGGCGCAATCCCGCGCGTGACAAAGCGAAACCGTGGATCTACTACTTCTTGTACCAATGGTTCCAAACTAGCGTAAGCTTTCAAATGTTGGACATGTGCCCTCACTCCTATTCTGGCACTTGGAAAAGATGCAGCCTCCGAACCGCCACCGATCGCACCTAAGCCTGCAAAGTTATTTTGCTCAGGTTTAATATCACCACCAAACCGTAAAAATCCAGTTTCTATACACATTTGGCAAAAGGCAATATCATAGTTCACTCCCTCTATACCTGCTTCTTCCCGATAAAGTTTTGGGATGTCAGGAAACTTTACCAAAGCATTTTCATTATTGTTTCTGAGGAATAATTGTAACTGTACTTCGGAAGTATTACCGTTCGACATTACCCGTTCAAATTGACCAGGGCAAACCACTAAATTTGATCGCAAGCTGACAGTACGAGTTGCAGTATCCCAATTGACTGCAACATTAAAATCTCGCAGTTCGATCGCTTTGACATAAACTACTTTGCGATAGGTAATCCGATTAACATTCGCCGCTTTTGAAAGGTCAATCCGCAGACGGTCTACTAAATCAATGGGGATGTAGGCATTGCCATTAACTAAAACTCCTTGCTCTGAGTAATTTTGCCCATTAATATTAATATTAATTCCCGGATAATTTGGTTCTACCGGAGTTCCAGGAGTGGGGTCAATCACACGACTCCAAGTTACTAGTCCATCGGCAATTCCCAAGGCAAAATCGCGGCGACGAGTTTGCAGCAAAGCCCGATCTTCTGGATTGCTGAGAAACCCCACTTGCATTACCAAAGCTGGAAGCGTTGTCTGGCGACAGAATGCTAAACTACCCAATCCACTATCTGTATCTGGCTTGACTCCGCGATTCGGTAATTGGGGTACGCGGCGCAACAACGCCACTAGTAGCTGTTCAGCATTACTTCTGCGATCGCTATTATTAGTAATGTAGAAGACGCTAGCCCCACGCACAGAAGGGCTGTTAGCCGCATTAGATTCAATTTCTAGGGCGACATCACCCCGGCGGCCACGAGAATTGATCCAGGTGATAGTTTGGGCGGCGCTCAAGTCATCAGGAACCGCCAAAATTTCTACATTCCGCGCCCTCAGTTCCGTGACAATCAAATCCCGCAGCAGAATCATTTCTTTAGCTTCGCTTGTACCACCTGCGATCGCACCTGGATCGATTCCTCTGGCTTCTTTGCCTCCGTGAGCCGCTGAAATAAAAATACGCCCCATTTTAAGTATTTCCTCTAATAAAATTAAATGTAAGCAATTCTATAAATAATTCTTGGTCTAGCAACAAGAATATAATAGCTATCAGTTGGGAAATGCACCGCAGTGTTAACTACCAACCTATGAATTAATAAATAGACTAGAATGCAAATCCCCCGCTTGCACCCAGACACAATTGAGGAAGTTAAACTACGGGCTGATATTGTCGATGTCGTCTCGGAATACGTAGTTTTACGCAAACGTGGGAAAGATTTCGTCGGTTTGTGCCCCTTCCACGATGAAAAATCTCCTAGCTTCACCGTCAGCCAGACCAAGCAAATGTACTATTGCTTCGGCTGTCAAGCTGGGGGAAATGCCATTAAGTTTGTCATGGAGTTGGGAAAGCGTTCTTTTGCTGATGTAGTGCTGGATTTAGCACGACGTTACCAAGTACCTGTGCAAACACTCTTACCCGAACAACGCCAAGAATTACAGCGTCAGCTATCTTTGCGTGAGCAGCTATATGAAGTTCTGGCAACGTCAGCCCAGTTTTATCAACACGCCTTGAGACAATCGCAAGGGCAAAAGGCACTTCAATATTTGCAATCTAACCGCCAACTCAAAGAAGAAACTATACAGCAATTTGGCTTAGGTTATGCCCCCGCAGGTTGGGAAACTCTCTATCGTTATTTAGTGGAAGATAAACGTTTGCCCGTGCAGATACTGGAAAAAGCGGGATTGATTAAGCCACGCCGGGAGGGAGGCGGTTATTATGATGTATTCCGCGATCGCTTGATGATTCCCATCCGCGATGTCCAAGGGCGCGTCATTGCCTTTGGTGGGAGAACTCTGACTGATGAGCAACCTAAATACCTGAATTCACCAGAAACCGAACTTTTTAGTAAAGGTAAAACATTATTTGCCCTCGATCAAGCCAAAGGTGGGATTTCTCAACTCGATCAAGCGGTGGTGGTAGAGGGATATTTTGATGCGATCGCTCTCCACGCTGCTGGTATTAATAACGCCGTTGCCTCACTCGGTACAGCCTTAAGCTTAGAACAAGTCCGATTAATATTACGATACACCGAATCGAAACAATTAGTACTCAACTTTGATGCTGATAAAGCTGGAACGAATGCCGCTGAACGTGCGATCGGTGAAATTGCCGAACTAGCATACAAAGGCGAAGTTCAGCTAAAAATTCTCAATTTACCCGATGGTAAAGATGCTGACGAATACTTGCATAGCCACACCCCAGAAGATTATGGAGAACTGCTAAAAAATGCGCCACTTTGGCTAGACTGGCAGATTCAGCAAATTATTCAAGACCGCGACTTAAAACAAGCTACTGATTTTCAGCAAGTAACTCAGCAATTAGTCAAATTACTTAAAAATATAGTTAACAGCGATACACGCAACTATTATGTTTCCTACTGTGCAGAAATACTCAGCTTAGGAGATACCAGACTTATACCCCTACGAGTCGAAAATCTGCAAACTCAAATTGCTCCGGCTGCGGCTACCTACTCTAAGCCTGTGTCAGCGAAGAAAGCATGGGGAGGTGGCAAAATTTCTCAGGCTCCACTCCCTACAGATCGCAGCCTTTTAGAACACGCAGAAGCCTTGTTACTGCGAATTTACTTGCATTGTCCTGAACAGCGTCAAGCGATTATTGCCGAACTAGAGGAGCGAGATTTGCAATTTAGCCTCTCCCACCACCGATTTTTATGGCAACAGATTTTAGAAATTTCATCCAGTGATGGAGATACAAAAAATTTTGCGTCTCCACCAGATTTAATTTCCCGTCTGCAAGACCAGTTCTTGGAATTTGGCAGCGAGATGGGGTTAATTTCCCATTTATTTCATGTGGATGAAAAAAACCAGAAAGAAATACTTCGGACTCCGCAGGTGGTTCAAGCTGCGATCGCTTGCATGGATTTGGTAATGCTTGAAAAACGCTATCGCCACTTTTTGGAACTATGGCAACAAACCGATCCCGAAGCGGAACCAGAGCGGTATCAATCCTATTATCAGGCTTTCTACGCGGAAAAAATCAAGCTTCAGAAAATAGACCGACAACGGTTATTTTCCATTACAGAGTTGTTATAGCCTTGCACTTACACACAACCTAGCTCTTGATTAGACCTCAAAACAGTTCAGTTAATAATTTCTTTCTTCTCTCTGTGTTTTCTGCGGTAGCTTGCTTCTCCGTAGGAGTATGCGTCTACATTAGACTTCTTGCAGAAGTGGGGAAAGGGGTAACGGGTAAAGGGGAAAGCGGCGATAGAATTACCCTTTACCCTCTTGCAAAAATAGTTTTGCAAGAGGTCTATTAAAAAAAATTGACTTTGACAAATAGTTAAGGAAACTTGAAAATTTTTCGCCCCCCTTTTTTAAGGGGAGCCAGCGCGGTCTTCTCCCAAGGGGAGACGCTAAAAGCGATGGGGTCTCCCCAAGTGGAGCGACTGGCGTGGGTTGGGGGGATCAAAAGCCTCTGGCACAAATCTAAAAGACTTGTGTTTACACGTAACTTTGTAGGCGAGAGGAATGGAAGTGAGCTTTTCCAGAACCCGTGAAAAATCAATTTATTGAACAGCTAACAAAAATCAGCGATCGCGTTTAGCAGAACGGCGCGATGCCGACGAACGAGCACTAGGCTGATCGCCATTCGTAGCAGGTGGCGCTGCCTTACGTTTAGCCGATGTCTGTGGTAAAGGTTTAGGACTACGAGCCGGACGCTTATCACTTCCAGGCTTGGCTCTGTGTTGGCGTCCATTTGGGATTGCTTCAGGCTTGGTATCGGGGTTGGGGCTAAAGCCGGCGACTATTTCCCTCGGCAAACGCTGCTCAATCAGTTTTTCGATATCTGTCAATAGAGGGTATTCATCGACGCACACCAGCGATACAGCTTCACCTGACGCGCCAGCGCGGCCAGTGCGCCCAATGCGATGAACATAATCCTCTGGGACATTGGGCAGATCGAAATTTACGACATGGGGCAGTTCGCTGATGTCAAGACCCCTAGCAGCAATGTCTGTCGCCACCAGTACCTGTAAGCTACCATTCTTGAACTTTGCCAAGGCATTGGTACGCATCGGCTGGCTTTTGTTACCGTGGATTGCCAATGCTTGAATGCGGTCTTCGCCCAACTGCTTAACCAAACGATCAGCACCATACTTAGTGCGAGTGAACACTAGCACTTGATACCAATTATCTCGCCGAATCAGGTGAGCAAGTAATTGGCGTTTCTTGTCACGGTCTACTTGGTAAATTTTCTGTGCGATCGTTTCGGCGGTCACGTTGCGGCGTGCCACCTCAATCATCGTCGGGTGATTGAGCAGTCCAGCGGCGAGTGCCTTAATTTTGTCCGAGAAAGTAGCGAAGAATAGCAAATTTTGTCGCTTTTTGGGCAACAGCGAGAGAATGCGGCGGATATCATGAATAAAACCCATATCCAGCATCCGATCTGCTTCATCTAGCACCAAAACCTCAATATGCGATAGGTTCAGCGTACCTTGCTGTACATGGTCGAGCAGTCGCCCTGGAGTAGCGACCAAGATATCCACTCGGTTCTTCAAACGCTGTTTTTGCAGATTAATACCGACTCCGCCGAACATCACCATCGAGTTTAGCTGCAAGTATTTGCCGTACTCGCGCACGCTTTCTTCCACCTGTGCGGCGAGTTCACGAGTCGGGGTAAGAATCAGCGCTCGGATCGGCCGG
Source organism: Nostoc sp. CHAB 5824 (assembly GCF_020829665.1). Lineage (GTDB taxonomy): Bacteria > Cyanobacteriota > Cyanobacteriia > Cyanobacteriales > Nostocaceae > Nostoc. The sequence continues at coordinate 287,426 of NZ_JAIVFT010000009.1, read as the reverse complement.
TATCCATTAGATGTACCTTTGATACTTTTCTCAGACGACAACAGATGCAGCAAAGGTAAGGTAAAACTAGCGGTCTTTCCAGTGCCAGTTTGTGCCCCAGCTAGCAAATCGCTACCCGACAAGACGGCAGGAATCGCCTGTTTCTGAATTGGTGTGGGTTCGGTATACCCGCGTTCGGTAACCGCACGGATAATTTCATTGGACAAGCCGAGAGTAGAAAAAGACATAAAACTCCAAAAATAACATCGGCCTGTCGCCAATGGCGGCGTCAGTCTTAGGCGGACGGATAAAAAATCATTGAAAGGCTTAATGGGCAGTAGCGCAAAGACTGAAGAGCGAGTGCCGCAACTAAACATTTTAACAGATTCCAGCTCATTGTGTCGTTAAAGTTGCTCTGATTCAGTGTTGTGTTAAATTAGCATTACTTGGAAAGTAAAATGTTGAACAATTAGGAGAAATTCATTATCGCAATCCAAAAGCAACTGATTAATTCACAAATCAAGTCACCTCATGTCTTCTTGATTGACCATGAGAATAATAATCGTGGTCTGATCGACACCAATGAGGCGCTACAGCTAGCCGAGAGCTTAGAGCTTGACTTGGTTGTAGTCTCTCAAGGCAAAGAGGCTCCTATCGCCAAGATTCTTAACTATGGCAAGCTTCAGTATCAAAAGAAAAAACGTCAGAGCCAGAGTGCTAGACCCACGGTAAAGGAAGTTCGGTTCGGTCTAAACGTGGGTGTGGCTGATTACAACTTACGTATCGAAAAAGCAGTTGGGTGGTTGAGTAAAGGCGATTCAGTGAAGTTTGCCATTCGTTTACGAGGCCGAGAACATCAATATCGTGACCAAGCGGGAGATTTGCTAGACCGAATTGCAAATGATCTCAGTAAAGTAGGTAAAATCCAGTCGCTGGATAAACGCTCATTAATTGTTCAAGTCATTCCTGCCTAGTTAATCTTGCAATGGCTGGACGATAGTATTTGTGGCAGCTTGTAAGGAACGACAAAAGTTGGAGGCAAAACTGTAGCTTCTATGGAAAAAACATTGAGATTCTCTCCACTGAAGACAGCAAGGGGATTTTTTCACTGTGCATTAAGTCGTCGAAACATCCCAGATGTTTTCTACAAATATTGATAGAGCCAACCCCATCTCTGTGGAACTCAAAGCCGCACATTTAAAGGTGCGGCTTTTGGATTTATTCTTAAATTCAAAGCAAGAGAGTTTTACGTATAACAGAGGTACCGGGGGATTGAAAATTCTCTTCATTTTATCGCCAGTGAGAAAAATGTTCCACAATATCCTTTACTGTCTTATAACTTAGATGAAACTGCTGGGCAATCTGGCGACTAGAATACCCCTCCCTGACCATCGTTAAGACTTGAAAGGCATACTTGTCTAATTGTTTTAAATCATCCATTTAATTTCTAGACCTTTTGTATAGGGTTGGGTAAAAATCCGTATTATTAGATGGAACAATTATTGCAAAACAAGCTCTTAGAGTCATTCTTCATAATTCCTTTGAGTTATTAAAAACCCTTTAGTCTGTGAATAAACTAGAGAAGCGATCGTGCTTAATGTTGTATAAAAAAAAATTACTAGTTTTACTAAATCTATTCTTCCATCTGGTGAATAAGTGAAGGCAGATAAAGTATGGTTTAATGTTAAGTTTGCTAGCAATAAGGGATACAAAGCACAAGTGTTAGGATTACACCATAGTTGTTGAAATAACCTCAAAGCCTTTTTTCACCGAGATGAGTATTTTATCTATACTTAGGGGTCGATACGGTTCAGATAAGCCTTTTTTCTCTCCCCCTGCCTCCCTCAACGAATAAATTTCCTTAACTGAACCCTATTGGGTTAGGGACGCTTTTAAGAAAATTGAGTAAGAAAGGGAAATCCTAGACTTGTCGAAAAGCTTTATTTATAAGGGTTATAGGCAAGAGCAACCTCTTAACTTCCGGTTTTGCAAAGCCAGGGGATAAGAACTCGTCGCAACTCTTGCAGCAAACTTTCATAATATTGTACGAAATCGTACTGACTAGGAGCGACTGAGTGTTTTAATCTTTAAACAATACTTAAATGTAGGCAATCCCAAAGTTATAAGAAATTTGGGAGCCAATGCGAGTAGCTCCTATGCGAGACGTTAAAGGCAAGTTAACAGGCTTGCGCTGGATAGTGCCAGACATGGCTCACGTCTGCCAACAGCCTCAATTAGCGCTAGAAGGGTCAAAAGAGCTTTATCCGTTATCTCTTTAGCTTAAAGTTTAGCAAGCGATCGTATTCCTCTTTGATTACCCCATAACACTCGCAGGAAGTTTCTTCTAGTCCCTGCCGATCAATGATTTTGATTTTCTTTCGGCTGCATTGGATGAGACCTTTCTTTTCCAGTTGGTGAGCGGTTTCGGTGACGCCAGAACGGCGCACGCCCAGCATATGGGAGATGAATTCATGCGACAGGATCAGTTCATCGGAGTAAAGACGGTCACTGGACTCAAGCAACCAACGGGCCATGCGTTTTTCTATACTATGAGTGCGGTTGCAGGCAACATTCTGCGAGATTTGCGCGATATAAGCCTGTGTGTATTTGAGCATCACGTCCCGCAGCGACTTATTGGTGTCAAACTCATGGAGCAGCAGATGTGCCTTCATTTTTATGGCGTTGCCAGGAACCTGAATGATGTACTGGGTCTGCGTTGTCTCCTGACCACCCATGAAGGCGTTAATCCCCACCATCTCACGGCTTCCGACCACTCCAGCTTCAACCGTACTGCCATCCATCATCGTGATGGTGACTGAGATTAGGCAGGTGAGAGGGAAGTAGACTTCTTCGATGGTTTCGCCGGGTTGGTTGAGTATCTCGCCGTTTGAAAGCTCAACCTGCTTCATTTTGTTTTCTATCTGCTTGTACAGATCAGGGGGCAGAGCAGCGAGCAGAATGTTTTCAGTAGCCATATTTTTGTTAAAGTTTGTTTATTAGCTATTATTGATATTGTTAAGCTATGCCATCCGAAGACCTATAAGTATAACTACGGGAGGTTAGCCAATTTTGAAGAGATATTGGCCAGCAGTTTTTAATAATTAGTTGATGCCAACCTTTTCAAGGTTCTCACGCCAAGTAAGCTTTTGTAACCCATACTAATTAAAGGTATCCTTTGTTTATTGTATGCCACGCCCGGATTTCTCACAAGTGAGAAATCCGGGCCAAATATTCCAGCATTGAGTTATATTATGTCTGTTTGATTACTTAATTAAACCCGGAGAACCCCACTCCCAATACGGTTCGGATAAGATCCCACTCCGCCAAAGCTGTGCTTTGATATGTGTACACCGTAGCCCCGCAGGCGGGGAGGGGTTCTTTTATTATTATGGTAATTTGGCGAACTGATCTCAATCAAGGTGATATTTGACCTTCCGACCGAACAAGCAGCGGGAAATAGCCAATCAATCGACGCAGTTAGTGATCAAGTGTATCAAGGCATCAATCAGGCGATCGCTTTCCATTGGTAAAATATTTTTGCCGTGCATAATCTCCTGAGCAATCACTAAATGCACTATTGACCCCATCAAAATCCATACCATTGCCTGTGGATCAGGAATATTGAGTTCAGTGCGAGAAACCAGGTATTGACTGATAATCTCGCTCCCCGGTTTAGCGATACAACTGAGGAAAACTTGAGATAACTCAGGAAAACGAGCAGACTCTCCAATCAGTACTCGCTGAAATCCTTGAAATTCCTTGTCATTAAGCATCTGTGTCAATGCTTTTGTTAACAACTGCCGCAAAACGATATGGGGTTCTCCCTCAAGAGGTTGTGTGCCAAAAACTGACTCAAATCGCTTTCGTGCCAGTTGCTCCACCAATGCTTTAAAAAGTCCTTCTTTATCTTGAAAGTGGCTGTAAACTGTCGCTTTAGAAACACCTGCTGCTACCGCTATCCTATCCATGCTTGCGCCAGCATAGCCATGTGCCAAAAACTCTTGCATTGCCCCTTGCAAAATTTTTTCGACTTTATCGCTTGAACCCTCCCGCTCAACTTCGTTAATTTTTACGTGGGTCATTTTCTAATCATCCTGTGCTGTGGAACCATTATGAACTACCTCTACGTAGCGTCTCGTAAAGAAGCTACGCGAAGCTTGAACTAGAGGTTTCTACATCCTCTAGCTTATTTACAGAGAAGTTACTTTGAGTCGGAGAAAACAGAATAAGCTGTCGCGCATTTAACTTGCACATCTTTTCGTGTTGGCTGTTGACTGTTGAGAGTTGAGAGTTAACCGTCAGCAGTCAACGAACTTAAGAAGTAACTGTGTAATTTAAAAGCGTAATAGCTTAACTCTGGCATAACGAGTTACTGAGGCTAATGACAGAGCCTCTTAATAAATTAAGAGAGCTACCACTATACGCGTTTCGGGTTAGTGTGTAAAGTTGTCACCTACGCGATATTGACTAAACTACTCCGTTCAGTTTAGCATTCTAGAACTAGACGGTTTAGTTTTATCGTCCGCTAGTTAAGATGGGTGCTATGGAGCAAAACTTAAAGCTAGATGAATCCCGGTCTTCCCAAAATATCTTCAGATTGCCTGTTTTGTTAGCAATGTTGGCATCTTTTATGCTAGGTGTATTAAGTGTTTATACGATACAAAAGTTTCAGGGTACAGCTAATAAGCCGCAAGAAACATCAGCACCACCCAAGGCAGTGGTAAAAACAGTAACAGCATTGGGACGTTTGGAACCAAAAGGAGAGGTAATAAAACTTTCTGCGCCTACCTCGAATGAAGGGAATCGCGTTAAACAAATGTTGGTTAAAGAGGGGGATAAAGTAAGATTTGGGCAGGTAATTGCGGTTATGGACAGTAGCGATCGCCTACAAGGAAGTTTGCGTGAAGCACAAAAACAAGTCCAAGTAGCCAAATTCCGTTTTGCCCAAGTAAAAGCGGGAGCCAAACAGGGAGAAATTGGGGCGCGGCAAGCCACTGTGAGCCGTCTACAAGCTGAATTAGAGGGAGATATCAAAACTCAGCAAGCCACAATTAATCGCCTAGAAGCGGAATTAGAAGGTCAAAAACAGCAGTTAAAAGCAACAGTGGCTCGTTTAACAGCTGAGAAAGCTAATGCCCAAGCTGACGCCCAACGCTACGAGACTTTATACCAACAAGGAGCAATTTCCAGCCAGGAAGTTGATAGGAGACGCTTGAGTGCAGAAACTTCCACTCAGCAGTTGCTAGAAAGTCAAGCTAGCCAGAGAACAACTATCGCCACCCTAGAACAGCAAATTAATGAGGCAAAAGCCAACCGAAACAAAACTCTAGCCACCCTGCAAGAGCAAATTAATGAGGCAAAAGCCACGCTCACCCAAACCGCTGAAGTGCGTCCAACAGATGTAGCAACCGCACAAGCAGAAATAGACAGCGCTCAAGCTACCGCCGAGAAAATTAAAGCAGAACTGGCGCAGGCATACATTCTAGCTCCTAAACCTGGGCGAATTTTGGAGATTAATACGCGATCGGGAGAAACCGTCGGTAATGAAGGAATTGTGGATTTAGGTCAAACCGACCAAATGTATACAGTAGCAGAAGTTTACCAAAGTGATATCAAGAAAGTGCGTCCGGGGCAACGCGTGCGGATCAGTAGCGATTCCCTACCTAATGAATTAGAGGGAAGAGTAGATTGGATTGGTATGCAGATAAAGCGGCAGAATGTCATCAATGCCGACCCCTCTAGCAATATTGATGCCAGAGTAGTGGAAGTGCATGTGCAGCTGAATCGGCTATCCAGCCTAGAAGCTAGTAGCTTAACTAATCTGCAAGTCAAGGCGGTGATTGAACTGTGATTGGATTTATCCAGCAACTGCGGCGGCGAACACCTTTAGGATGGCTGCAATTGAGTCATGAAAAAGGGCGTTTTTTGGTGGCATTGTCAGGCATTGCTTTTGCCGATGTTCTCATGTTCATGCAGCTAGGGTTTCAGAATGCCCTATTTGACAGTAACACCAGGCTACATGCCAGTATGCAGGGAGACATCATGTTAGTGAGTCCCCAAGCTCGTAACCTGGCAAATATGTCTACATTTCCTCGGCGGCGACTGTACCAGGCAATGGATACGCCGGGGGTGAAGTCAGCCGAAGCAATGTATCTCAACTTTATCGATTGGAAAAATCCCCAAACGCGCCAGGAAACAGCAGTATTAGTTATAGGGTTCAATCCTGACAAGCAACTTTTTGACTTACCAGAAGTTAACCGCAATTTGGACGTGATTAAGTTACCAGATACCGTCTTATTCGACAGCGCTTCTAGAGGAGATTATACAGAGGCGATCGCTCAAATTGAACAGGGTAAACCTGTCACAACCGAAATAGAAAGGCGCACAATTAGTATTAATGGCTTATTTAAGGTTGGAGCTTCTTTTATTGCAGATGGTAGCTTGATTACCAGCGATCAAAACTTTTTGCGATTATTTCCCAGACAGCAAGCAAGTAGTGTAAGTTTAGGTTTGATTCAGCTAGAACCAGGCCACGATCCAGAGCAAGTAGCAAAAAACTTGAAATCATATTTAGGTAACGATGTCAAAGTTTTGACCCACGATGAATTTATCGCCTTTGAGAGGGACTATTGGCAGAAAAACACCGCCATCGGGTTTATTTTCAGCCTCGGTGTAACGATGGGGTTTTTGGTAGGGGTGATTATCGTCTATCAAGTTCTTTCTACTGATGTGAATGCCCATATCAAGGAATATGCCACCTTCAAAGCGATGGGTTATAACAATCTTTACCTACTAACTGTAGTGTTTGAAGAGGCAGTAATTTTAGCAGTATTGGGCTTTATCCCAGGAGCAATTGTGCCCTTAGGACTCTACCATCTGACTCGTAATGCTACGAATTTACCTGTATATATGACCTTAGCACGAGCCATGACAGTGTTAGTGCTGACTATGATTATGTGTATAATTTCTGGTGCGATCGCTACTCGTAAATTACAGTCTGCTGATCCTGCAGATATGTTTTAAAAATTGTCATTTGTCATTGATCATTGGTCATTTGCAAAGGACAAATAACAATTATCACGAGTAATCGAGCTATTTATGATTAGTCAACCCGTAATCTCTGTTAAAAATCTTGACCACTACTTCGGTCATGGTCAACTTCGTAAGCAAGTTCTCTTTGATATTAATCTGGATATTAACGCTGGCGAAATTATTATCATGACTGGGCCTTCGGGTTCTGGTAAAACTACACTTCTCACCTTGGTAGGCGGTTTGCGTTCTGCCCAATCCGGCAGTTTGCAGGTTTTAGAGCAAGAACTTTGTGGCGCTAAAGCAGCACAACTCACGCAGGCGCGACGCAGTAACGGTTATATTTTCCAAGCGCACAATCTGCACGGTAGCCTGAGTACGCTGCAAAACGTCAGAATGGGCTTGGAATTGCACAAAAATATTTCACAAGCAGAAATGAAAATTCGGTCAGCCCAAATGTTGGAGGAGGTAGGATTAGGAGAGCGCCTCAATTATTATCCTGATGACTTATCAGGGGGACAAAAACAAAGAGTAGCGATCGCTCGTGCATTGGTTGGTCGTCCTAAAATTGTCTTAGCGGATGAACCCACCGCCGCCCTTGACAGTAAATCGGGACGAGATGTGGTCAACCTCATGCAAAAACTAGCTAAAGAACAGGACTGTACCATTCTCTTGGTGACTCATGACAACCGCATTTTAGATATTGCCGATCGCATCGTTTACATGGAAGATGGCAAGTTAGTAAATGATGGTGCTGTTGTTGCAGCCAGTTAGGCTAGTGAGTATGCCGTGGCAGTCCGAAAAATAGTTATACAAGCTCGAACTGACTGCCGACAGCGAACCTACCAGCGCCTGTTTTCATAAACTCTTTTACATCTACATCAATTTTGCTAACAACATTTTCAGGACGAATCAAGCTATCATTTAAAAGATTTGCAGGAGTTGATAATTGCCCGTACAAATACAAATTTGTAATATCATTTATGTTTAGCTGTGTCATTATTTCTCTCCGACATTTTTGATTTTTTTAAGAAGAATACATAATCATAATTAATTAGTGTGGAATTTCAACACGCTAATAATTGAAGAATACTAAAAATTCAGTTCAATGGCAGGCTTAAAGCCATTTTTTCATCCAGTAGTCGCACAAAATTCGATTCTGGAGTATAGCTCCTGAATACTGAAATCTGTTTTGTTAATAAAGAAAATCATCACTGGGGATGTCCACAGTTTTGTAAAGTATTTTCAAAACGTACTTTTTGTACTCTTTGATTGCCGTTTTCATCTAAATAACGCACTTTGAAGCTAATAACTATGACATCGCGAGCATCATATCCAAATATACGATCTAAAAATGAAGACTGTCGAATCTCGTAAGGTCTACCGGGATTGATAGAACAGCAGTCTGGATTTTCTTTGATATATTCATCAAAACTTGCATACTTAATGTACTTGTAAGTGCTCCGTCCTACATGTGCAACATTAAGTAAATCTGTTCGCTCATTTTGATAATCAAAAACCATTCGGAACCTTTCTTCATCGCTTAGATAACGTATCTTAGCAAAGCATAATCCTGAATAATTCAACCCAAAGTATGCGAATAAAACGGTTAATGGTATTCCGATGAAAACGAAAATAGGTAAAAGAGAGGTACGGTGTATCATTATTACTGGGAATGAATTTACATAGGTCTAAATTAAAACCATTTTCAGACCGAATGTGACTGCTTTTTAAAGTATTTACATAAGTTAATAGTTGTCTGGCTCGAGTACAGTCACTTGTTACTTTATACCTTTTTTATTCAGATTTTTATCTGCGAACTTGTGCTTAAAGTTGCTTAAATATACCTTTAAGTAATAACTACGTTAAATGTATGATTTTCATGAATTCTTTTATCTACTTTGGCAATAAAATTATTAATTGAATTTAGTAAATAATAACTTTTTTTGAAAATGCAAGGTAGATTAAGCTCAAAATAATCTAATTTACATAATTAGATATTTTTAATATTTTGTGGGTTGGATATCTTGCCCATCCTAGTTATGCAAGTTAAATCTGGAAAAGCTTACCTTACACAGGTAATAATTTTATTCTCTTCTCAATTTTTTAAATTTTTCTTAGCTTTCTCTACATTTGATAACATTAAATTTTGGTTCGCATTTAAGTTGTGTGAAAAGGTTTATCAACTCTTGATTTAAAGGGCTATTTAACTATTTTGCTCGGAAAATCGCCTCTGTGGTTTCACTAATGCCAATCTATCGGCTCATCTGCTAGAGATTTGAAAGGTTTACTATATAAAAGAAATGCTTGCTAGAGTCTGGAGTGCATCAATTGTGGGCATCGATGCCGTCAAAGTAGGCGTGGAAGTCGATGTGTCAGGGGGATTACCGGGAATTGTTGTCTTGGGACTGCCAGATTCAGCGATTCAAGAAGTCGTATTATCAAACTAATGAGTTTGGATGCAGGGCTTGAGATTTCACGTTGGTTCGGCTAGGGTTTCTAGGGAAGAACAGGCTTACGAACAGAGTTTGAGGATGCAGGTTGAGCGTTTGCAGCGCTCTGGATGCGATCGCGTTTACGCAGATATTGGCTCTCGTGACAATGACGACCGCAAGGGATTGCAACAAATTATCTCCATGATGGAGGCTGGAGCTATAGCATCATTATCCGTGGTGCGGTTAGACAGGTTGACTTGTTCTCCAGTCCTGTTTGAGCGATTAGTCAAATTAATGAAGCTCCAAGATATCCCGCTTGTAACTTTAGATGAAAGCGTGGATATTCACTCAATGGATGGGCTATTTTCAGCCGATCTGCGAGTGCTATTTGGCAAGCACGAGCTGGCAATGATTCGTCACAGGGTCAAAAAATCCTACGAAAATCGCCGTGCCAGAAGCAAAGCCAATAGCCAAGTGCCTTTTGGGTACAAAAACGAAAATGGGCAATACATTTTAGATCACACCCCGTTTATCTGCCTACTAGGCGATCGCCCAAAAAATGGCGACGAATTCATAGGCAGAACGTTTGCTCAAATATCTGCTCAGATAATTGAGACTTTTTTTGAAGTTGGGCAAAGCGCGGGGAAAACGGTAAAGGCAATTCACTCTTGTTATGGGGTGCTGAAATTCAAGCATCCTGCCAAAGTAGAAACAAATTTATTAGTGTTTGGACAAGAAGACGAATTTCGCTATTCCCGTAACAAAGACCCCCGCGCTGGAGTTTTGAAGTGGAGTCCAGACGGATTGAGGAAATGGTTAAGAAACCCAGTTTTACGAGGACATACTCCTTACAAAACTCGCCTGCCTAGTAGCGGGAATGTGCTACCACAAGAGCAATGGGACATCAGATATAACACCCATACGAAAGAGCGATTAATCACTGATGCCCAGTCACGACAGATCGAAGATGCGATCGCTCTAAATCGTAGTATCAGAGGCTATGGGCACAAATTTGCAGGCGCTCCTAATACTTTCATTGGCATACTGACTTGTGCTAAATGCGGGCGAAATATGCGCTGCCAAACCATTAAGCAATATGGTGAGAAATATTACCAGTGCAGGAGTTACGCAGAGGAGCGCAGCTGCGATGCCAAAAAAATGATTAAAGAATCGGTAGTGATGGCTGCGGTGGTACAAGAACTAGCTGCTGCCGCTTTGCACTTAGCCGATCTTGCTTCATCCCCAGATGAAATTGTAGAGCCGCCCAAAATTCAGCAATTACGCCAACAACTACAAGGACTCAACAACCTTGGATACAACCCTGTTTTTGAAGAGGCAAGGCAGAAAATCCAAACGACTATTGATAAATGGCGACACGAAGAGGAAGCAAAAAAATCGGCAGACACTAGAAACCACGATTTGCTGATAAGAGCATTTAGTGACCCTAAATGCTGGCTAAACCTCGACCATAAAACTCAAGCATTAGTCGTGCGATCGCTTGTTCGTGAGGTGCGCTCAGTTAATGGTGAAGTGGTTTCCATCACTCTAAAAGTCTAACGGCCTCTACCAAATCTTGTCCTCCTGGTAGCTGCTGAATCTCTGCATTTTCAGCTAAAACTCGTGCTGCTTGAGCAACAGCCAATAATCTCTGTAATCGCTCTTGTGCCTCACGTTCCCAGTATTGAAATGCAATTTCGTTCAATAGCTGCTTTGTTGTCTTCATCACTGTGTATCTGGCGGATTCCGCCAGATGTATTTTTGAGCTTAATAAAACTTAAAGTGAAAATTAAGTACTTAAAGTCTCAAGAGTGGATACGAGCTTTTGTTCGAGAGAAACCGTTGGGTACATAGCTTCTAGCCCATAACCAAGAATCGACAAAATTGAGACAATCATTCTAGCGTCGATGGAGTCAACCCCTCCCCGCTCGATTTTTGCTAGCCCGCTAATCGTGATGTTGAATCCTGCCACCTCCAGCCTTTCACACATTTCGCGCCTAGATATATTGTCACGTAAGGTTTCTAGCCTTTTGCCAAGTCTTTCGCTCCAGATGAGTCGGTCGATGTGAGTGATGGGAATCATGGGTATTGCATTTATGCTGACTTCTAGTCTAACATTTGTACTCATAGTGTATGCTATTAAGGAGAACATATCAATAAAACCAGTTAAACGTAGCACAGCACTGCTTTTGAGCAATGCAGTGCTGAACTTGCAAACTTTGCAACTCAAGAATGCGATATTAATCAGCAGCAATTAGAGGCAATAAAATCAAGCAATTAGTCACTATCAGCATTCCAGGCAGCGATTTAAAAATGCTTATAGCGCTCATGATCGCGATTATTCTTTCAAAGCTTGAATAGCAGTACACAACTTATCAAGTCAATGCGCCACTATTTTAGTGAGAAATTCAAAGTTTCCGTATTTTCCGTAATAAAAAATGGGCCTAAGACATTTAAGATGTCTTCAGCCCATTGAAGAAAACATTCGGCTTTGATGCACTTTACCAGGGTTCCTCAAAACCGAAATCAAAACCAATGGAGTTATTATGCCACAAACAGTCGAGACTGCGACAGGTATTAGCATTCGTGGTGATCTGCGCCCTATTAATCCTACAGATATTAGAGTATCAGTTGGCACTGTTTCTGATATAAAGGAAATAGAAAGAATCGTTCAAGTTTTGAAAAACAAGGGTAGCTTACCTGAAATTATTGTTACCCCAGATAATGTATTGATCAGTGGAATAAACGCTTTAGAAGCTGCTAAAGAAATAGGGCAAGCACTCATTTTAGCATTTGTTCAAAAAGTTAGATTTGAGTCTTTAAAAATACAGATAGCTACTATCAAGTTAGACGGTGGCACGCAATCGAGAGCGGGTATTAATCAACAAGTAATTGATGAATATGCAGCAGCTTGGCGAGATGGTGCGAAGTTTCCGCCAATCATCGCGTTCTACGACGGCGAAAACTACTGGCTAGCTGACGGTTTCCATCGCTGCATCTCAGCCAAACAAGCAAATGTGGCAGAAATTGAAGCCGATATTCGCCAGGGAACTCGTCGAGACGCGGTGCTGTACTCAGTGGGAGCCAACAGCAATCACGGGCTGCGACGCACCAACGACGACAAACGCCGCGCCGTGTCCACTCTATTGAGCGATGAAGAGTGGGGAGAGTGGAGCGACAGAGAAATCGCTCGGCGCTGCGGCGTGCATCATGACACTGTTGGGAGAATACGCGCCGATCTGGAACGTCAATCTCCACAAGTTGACACGGAGTCTGGTAATCTATCTGGCGGAAACCGCCAGATAGATAAGCAAGAGCAGGGGAATCAGGAAGCAGGAACGGGGGGGAGAAGAGTTACTAGAGGCGGCTCAACTTACACTCAAAAATCATCAAAAACCAGAAAAACAATAGATAAACCTTGGATTCCCAAAGAGACGGAGAAAGTAGAGGTGACAAATGGCGAACACAAAGGCAAATCCGCCGAGGTGAGGGTCATCACCGGCAACACCGCTTTGTGCTTCGTAGAGGGCGATACAAGTAAACACGCCCACATCTACCTTTCGCACATGAAACCTGTTGTGGAAAAGTCGCAAGAGCCGCCCACGTCCGTCAAGCAAGAACTCCAAGAGAAGCAGGAGGAGATGGGATTTGGCAAAGGTGAGCAACTATTCCCAGAAGTCCCTCGTAATGAGGAGCCAGTACCAGAGCAACTTCCAGCATCCATGCCCAACTTTGCTGCTATCGGTGAAGCGCTGGTGATTGAGGTAGCGATCGCGCTTTCTCGCTTGTCTCCAGAGCAGCTAAATCAGGCGATAAGCAAAGCCTCGCAAACTTGGAGCAAAGCGCAGGTTGAAGCTGCATATCAAGCCCTACACGAACACATAAGAGCGGCAGCATAATGACGCCTGAAATCAGTTTGGAGTCTGAAGCCTACATGAAAATAATTGCTGGCAAGCCGATAGAGATATCGCCTGATATCGTCACGCTGGCACTTGGTAAACGTTGCAAATTGATTAATAAAACGACCAAAACTTATATGTTTTATCGTTTGCACTCAGCTATTGGCGAGTACGGTTATTGGGTTAAATAATGATGCAACAACTAAGTTTATTTGAGGTAGTTAGCACGCTGCCGATTGAGTACTATCCTGGCTTTTTACATAGCAGCGAGGCTGATGCTTTATTTACTCATTGCAAAGACCTAGCGTGGCAACAAAACGAAATCAGAATGCAAGGATTACCACTCCAAGTCCCCCGACTTGAGTGTATGTATGGCAGAACAGGAGCGAGTTACCTCTACTCGAACAGTGTCACTCTTGACGCGTCGCCCTGGACGCCAGAATTATTGAGTTTACGCGATCGCATCACTGCTTTTTGTGGTCATGAGTTCGATATCGTCATCGGCAATCGTTACCGCACAGGACTTGATTCTATCGGCTGGCATTCTGATGATGAGCCGTCAATGGGGTATCGTCCAGCGATTGCTTCGATAAGTCTCGGAGCGTGTCGTAAGTTTTCCATCAAGCCAAAACTTAAAGGCTCTAAATCCACTCATTTCTGGCTAGAGCATGGCTCATTGCTATTGATGCTACCTGGATGCCAGGAAGGATACGTGCATCAGCTACCCAAAGATGACAAGTGTTTTCTTGAGCGAATTAACCTGACTTTTAGACCTTATGGAAGACTCAAATGAGCAGCAGACCTGATTCACCCTGGCACTATGCAATGGCTTTTTATGCCTTAGTGAGGGCACATGGAAAGTTGCACAAGCTGATCAGATTCGTTGGTAGAACTGATTCCTCCCAAAAATCAGAATCTGATAATGAAGCGATCGTTGAAACGCTTGACGACATCGAGTCCGAGCTTGATTCTGTGCGTCAAAGCATTGATGAGCAACCCGATGGAGCTAACTCACACCCTTGATTAATTAACAGTCATCTTCCCAAAAAAATAGGTTTCCTGTAGACATACTATCCACGAGAAAACCAAATGAACTTGTCTAATAATAGCATTTTTACAAGCCTTGTTAATAACAATTTGGAGGTGACGCAATGACAATTCGCGTTAGCCACCAGAAAAATTACACTTGCATCACCAACGTTGCGATCAGGGATAAACGTCTGAGTCTCAAAGCTAGAGGACTGCATCATTTACTGTTGAGCTATCCAGATGGCTGGAAGGTCAAAATTGAACACCTAGTAAGCGAATCAGACAAAGATGGACGCACAGCGATCGCAAGCGCACTTCACGAATTAGAGAAATGCGGATACCTTATTCGGCATCAAACAAGAGATCCAAAAACAGGCAGACTTGGTGAGTGGGAAACTATCATCCGAGAGTATCCAGAACCTATGCCAGAATCCGCGATCAGGGAATCTGAAAACGGGCGATCAGGTGGGCGGATTTACCGCGATCGGGAAACCTGCGACATAATAAATACTGATTTAGATCAAATAACTAAAAAAGAAGTATCTATTTCCCCCTTTACCCCCCAAAGCGAACCCGATGCAAAAGATGAAGAAAGGGGGGTTGAATCGATTGAACAACAACTCAGTCCGCAGATCATCGCCCAACGGGAAGGGGAGGTCGCAATCGACGGAAACCGAAACCGCCATCGCACAGCGTCTCGTAGAGAAGACTGCGACTCCCTCACTACGCTGCCAAGCAATTTAAAGTCTGCGGAACAAAGTAATGTATCCCCATCTGGAGCAATTATTCCGGCGCATGAGAATAATAATCAAGTGACGCTCGTGGACTCGCTACCGCAACGCTTACGGAGATTAAACCCAACCCAGCAAGCTTTTGAAGACTCAGGCAAAATATTGAGTTACGGAATTGAGTACAAAGCTTGGATGCAGGCAGAAATTGGCGATGTGATCAAGCATTATCGCCAAAGCGGTAGACCGTTAACTGTAAGCCCAAATGACATCGACCCAGATTTTAAAAGTTTTACAGCTGCTAATGCCAATGGTGGAAAGGGGCTGAAATTGGCAGCAGCCCAAGGGTGGATAGTGAATTGTGAGAAAGACCCGCTTCGATGGGGAGAGCTAAGAGACTTAGTTGCTGAATGGATATTGGCAAAGACTACAGGCGATCGCCACACCAGTATCGCCCAAGAAATCAATCGAGCCTCAAAACCACCCATAAAACTGAACTTGAACTACTAGGGAGTTAAAAATGCTGGATTATCAAGACTTCAAGGATTCCGTATCTGAGTTACAGAGCTTTTATGGAGGCAATATCCTCAATGGCGGGATATTGGAAGCCGCGTGGTATGAAACGCTCAAACACTTATCTTTAGGGCGATTACAGAGCGGCGTTGCTCGTTGTTTTAAAAAGCACCCCAGAGCGTACAATTTTTTCCCCTCAGTAGATCAAATTCTTGAATTTGCTCAGGGTGAATACAGACCACCAGGGGAGTGTGTCATGGGTGATTTTTCCCTATCTGCGCTGCCCTCTCACGAGCAGCGCTTAACCTCTGAGCAGATAGCTGAATTGTCCAAGCGCGGGCGGCTGACAGCCCGAATAATTTTAAATTGCACGGGACACATGACTTCTGAACGTAAAGAAGAACTCATTGAACAGTTCAAGTCCACGCCTACTCATGAACTTGAGAGGATTGCTATCACGAGTGAACGCACGCGAAAAACTGGAAGCACTATCAACAACATTGCGGACATTCTTTCAAGGATGGAGCAAAGTATGACAGCCGAATCGGCAGATGAATATTACAAAAATTCAAAAGCTGTTGCCCGTCAATGGTTGGAGGAGCAAGCATGAAAGCCATTAGCTTATGGCAACCCCACGCCTCACTGATTCCTTTTAGATTGAAACGCAACGAAACGCGATCATGGGGTACAAGCTATCGAGGCCCATTACTGATTTGTTCAGCCAAGAGAAATCAGAAACACCAGCGCAAAGTCTGCCACCGGGGAGTATCCCCGTGGCGAGCTTTGCATCTTTGTTGGTTGTCAAAACCAGTAATCTCCCTGCTTGGGATGACATTGATGTTGATCTGAAAGAGGAATTGAAGGTAGTTGCATGATTTACCACCAACTGGTCTTTAAGAGTTACACAATCCTCAGAATAACTAACGGTTTATACCTCAATCATGAATGGGCGCGAGGTGCGGAGCTTTATGAAACTCATATCACAGAAGTAACTTTTGAAAATCTTAGCGAACTAGGTAAACGAAAGGCATTAGAACTAGGCTTCTCTCCTGCCGTAAACCTCAATACAATTGACGAAGATAGCTACTACCATCAACCGGACACAGATACTTGTAGCTGGCGAGTCAAGACCAGGATTATTGAAAAATGTGACAAGTGCAGAGATTGGCTGTATAAGTCACAGTGTGGCGGTACGCTTTGCTTAAACTATTCTTGTGAAAATTCTTTTGTAGCAGCCTTTGAGGATCACAACAAATCCTGTCTCAATTGCCTCATGGGAGAATTTCACCCAGTCATTGATAGCGGTTTGTATTCCTACTCAGGAGAGTGCTGTCATTTTGAGCGCGGCATCCGCGAACAGGTTTCAGACATTGTTGAAGTAGAAAGTGAGTATTGGGTAGAGGTTGAGCAGATGTTCGAGCAAGTGGGACAGCAATGCCCAATGTGGGGGCCAAAAGCATGACTATAGTTGCACCCAACCTCGGCAAATTTTTCACCAGTTGCACCAAGCGCCCAGCCACATCAGAAGATATCGCCCTACTCCAAGCAGGCGACTGGATTAGCGAGAAAGATTGCCCCTGGTCTTGGCAGTTTAAAAATTCTTGTCAGGATATAACAGTCGGTGTGTGGGAAGGAAAAGAGTTTTTTATTCCACATCACCTGCTGATGGTTTGTACGGTTATTGAAGGCGAGAGAATTGAAAAGTTTTTCGTTTCTACGGCTGACGAAATTCTTGAAGACCGTCGCACTCAAGCCCTTAATCGACTTTCAAAAGGGCATCGATACTGGGATGCCGATTCTAAGCAGTTTGGGATTTTCATTAAGGCAGAAGGATATCTAGCAACACTAGAAGCTGAAACGGATATATTCACTGCCTGCCCCACAAAACTCAAGTCTAGCAATTGCTGGGAAGGCTTGCGAGTGCGCCACAAGAAACATGGGTTTGGTGTAATTGACCGATGGCGTGAGGGGAAATGGTGGGTGGAATGGGATAATGGTTGTGGTTTAGAAGTGCCTGATGAGAGCTTAATTCCTGTTATTTTTGTAGGCGATCGCTTTGCAATCATGCCGGGAGTCACTAAGGAAATCGTGGTTACAGAAATTTCTAAGGGCAAAAAGCCTTACAGAGTCTCCTGTGATGGACGGATTTTGTATAAAGGAGTCGATCTAGATTATTTCCGAAAGTTCAAATTAGTTGGACATGAGCCACTTACTAGAGGCACAGATTTAGGTTTCAGAAAAGGCGATCGCATCATTTCTCACTATTCACTTACTGCTGGAAAAATCTTCTGGGTCGAACAATATCCGCATATTGATGCCTCTGGTCTGCTGGATTATCAATTTCTGCTGACCACTACAAATCTATTGCTTCCCGCTGATACCGTCAGCTTGTGCGACACTTGCTCCAAACCAGTTTTGCAAGCGGATGCACCGATCGCGGTTATATTATTCGCTGGCGGTGGTGGCGTGGAAGCCGGGATGGTAGAAGCTGGTATACGCCCGCTCATAGCCGTTGAATTTGACCCGAAAAAACCCAAACTCAGCAGTGCGATCGCTGACTGTCACGAACGCAATTTTGGTTATGGTTGCCGAGTGGAAAGGAAAACTGTTCAGGAAATATCAAAGTTAAGATTTCCTGTGTTTCCACGGGCTGCCGATTTTCTCCATGCTTCCCCGATGTGTTCAAATTTTAGTAATGCCAAAGCGGGTGAGGCTATTGAAACGCCAGAAGATATTGATATGGCAACCGCTGTAACAGAAGCAATTCGCTATCTAAAACCTAAATTCTTCACGCTTGAAAACGTGAAACGCTACCGCGACTCCCAAAGCTTCAAAATTATTGCCCAGGCATTAGAAGAGGAGGGCTATATCTGGCAAGGGCAAGTCATGACTTTAATGGATTGTCAAGCCAGAGAGCGGTTCATTGTCCGGGCGGCTAAAGGCTTTTTGCCGCCATTGCCACCAGCAATTAAACCAGTGGGATGGTATGAGGTGATAGCTGACCTTATCCCCAAAATGAAAGATTCAGAGCTAGTACCAGGGCAGAAGGAATCGCTTGAGAAATTTCTTGCCGGCAGTGAACCTACACCATTGCTAATTGAAAGAACAGGCGCAAGGGGGGAGTACAGAATTAAACCCGCTCACCTTCCTTGCAATACGCTGCTACGCAGCGTATTCACTGACGGTAAAGGGTCAAGTCGCAGCAAGTTCGCCGATATCTGGCTGCCTGATGGAAGTGTAAAATCTTTGTCAATACAGGCTGCTGCACGATTGCAGGGGTTTCCCGACTGGTACGAATTTCCGCCAGATACTGCCACTGCTGGATCAATCATCGGTTATTCTGTGCCGCCAAAATTCGCAGCACAATTGTTTAAATCTTTACAACAACCCCCGCCAATTGAAATACAAATTCAACTGTGTCAAGAGAGCATCATCCAGCACAATTGGCACATCCAAAACTTAGAGACTGAACCCAGGCAAAACAAGACAATCATTGAAGCTATCAAATCTGACAAAAGTGCGATCGCCGCAAAACTTGAGCGCATTAATCAACTACTGGAAGAATTGATTATCTATCGCCAGTTAAAAGAGCTAGTCGGGGAGGATGAAGCTAAAAAAATAACGCTTAAGATAATTGCAACTCAAAACCACAATCAGCCAACTTCTGATTGATGCTGGCGATTTCCTCTGCTGTGAAGTCGCCAACTCCAGAGATACCAATCATCGCTTCTCTGAGTTTGGCGATCGCAAATTCCAAAGTTTCAATTTTGCGGAAATTGGTGAGGGTTGATAATAAGGTCGTAAAAGCTGTATTAGCCTTCAAAGTTCTCTCAGCCGCAGTGTACACTCGTCCCCATTCCGGTGAGCTATCTAAAAGCGAAATAAGTCTATCCCAATCTTGGAATCTAACTTCAGGCACTGCAATCGTTGGAGGAACTTCCCAAGCGTTGGTTTTATTGCTCCAATAATGCTCATTTGAGGGCTGCGGAGGCTTAACAAGTATAGTTTCTCTATCCCAGTACATCTGCTCAATAGGTAAATCCGTCCCTTCGACCAATAAAAAATCTTGCGGACATGAATCTGGCTCTATCCAAGATAGAGCAGTGCCGACAATCTGATTATCTTGTATCCAAAAAAACATATCTAAGTCGGGGTAAAGTTTCTAACTACAAATTGCCCGGCGCTGCCAATTTGGGGAGAATTCCCTCCCAAGCCGCCACTGCCGCCAAACGATCCTCCGTTTGAGCCACCAATAGAGCCAGATGCATTAGATCCGGCTGCTGTTCCAATCGCCCCGCCCGTCAAAGAGATTGTGGCTCCCGTGGTGTTGACGTTGGGGGAAACTAAAACTATGTACCCCCCCCCACCCCCACCCCCGCCGTAAACAAAACTAGTATCTCCAAATACGTATCCATTGGCGCCTCTGCCACCCTTTACTGATAAGGTGGCAGCAGCAGTGACAGCTATGGAATTCAAACTTTTCAGGAAAATCAGCCCACCACTACCACCACCACCACCAGCAAGCTTGGCAATTACTGGAGCGCCAATTGATGTAGCACCAGGATTGATCGCATCTCCTCCATCACTAATAATTGTGCCACCAATCGTAATAGTGCCAGCTGCTTCAATGATGATGCAGCCTCCACCATTTCCACCTTGGGAGGTGAATCCCGCAAAAGCCGCTCCTGATACTCGGCTAAATCCAGAAGCCCCGCCACTGCCAGCTAAAAATTGTGCGTAATTATAAGTTGGGCTGGCACTTGCACCATGTCCCGTCGCTCCTCCGATTCCTTGCCCTGATGAGGCTGGATAGTCTTGTGGCGAAAAGGAACTACCGAATCGTCCGCCTCCAGAAATTGGAGCCGAAATATTAATGCTGCCATTGATCGTGACATTGCCACTGCATTTGATATATAAAAACCCAGTGGTACAGTTGATTGTTGCTCCAGCGGCAAGGGTAAAATCCCGATAATAATAATCTCCGTTGAGGGAAGCGCTACCACTATTTAGCGTGTAATCGCCCTGCACTCCGATACCGCCAAATACTGATATGGCATTGAATCTGGGGCGAACTATGAAGCGAGGTCGTAAATCAACGATACTGTTGATTGTATTTGCAAGTGTCGTGACACTTGCCAGCATTAATCCGCGCGTTGGATAGGTTGAACTAACTGCTACTGCGCCAGAAGTGTTTACAAAAATATATGATGTGGAGCTTGCTGGTACAGTGATTGCACTCGGCGCAATCACTGTAAGTGTGCCATCCTCTAAAGTAATTGCCCCGCCAGTGTAATTAACGGATAGCCCAGTACCAGCGCTTACTAACAAAGTATCTCGAAAAGTCGTCCACTCAGTTTTGATCTGCCCTGCGGCATCCGAGAGGTCGCTATTAGTGATTTTGGAGTAGTGCCCATCAAAATCCTGCCCATCAAATATCGGATTGTTGATGGCATTGAGAAAGCTTGCACTTACAGGAGTTCCAGAAACAAAATTTGTCTTACTCACATTAATTAAATTCCCACCGCAAAAACTCGAAATTTAGGCGAAGTCACGATCGTTGTTCCGTAGGCGATTGTGGCTACCACTTGTGTGGTAGAAAGGCTCTCAAAAGTCAGAGAAACGCTTGAGACGCTATTCCCCGCAGCCTGACAGCCAACGCATTGATACACTTGGCTAAAAGCTAGAGGAAAGCTGATTGGAAAGGTATAAAAAGTGCTTGCCGTGAAGCTCTGGCTCGGCACTGTGTATTCGGCCCATTGAATCAGTAAATTATTTGGCAATCGCACATATCCAGAAGCCCCCAAGGATTGCAAAAATCCCAATTGTGCAGTGGGGATTTTCGCACTGCTATCGAGTGAAGCTATGCCACTGGCAATCCCTGCAAGCGACTTTACCCAAGCAGTATTGGCAATTACTAGGGAATTGCTACTTGTCCCAGGAGTTGGGGTGGTTGGTGTTCCAGAAAGTGCGGGGGAATTAATTGTGGCAAATTCGCCTCCTACCCAAGCAGTATTAGGGATTGTTGTTGTGCGATCACTTGCGCTGGGTGTTGGAGTTGTAGGCGTCCCCACAAAAATAGGGTTATTTAGTGGTGCGTAGGCAGAAAGGGCAGATGCTTTTACAAGCAGCCCCTCGACTAAATCCCGCACAGCATTGCGGCTAGGTGCGTCTGTTGCTCCATTCCATCCGGTTGCATCGTAGGTAGTATCATTACCAAGAGTTCCTCCAGTGTCGCCCTTTTCGGCAAGGATTTGCCAATAGCCCGTATTGATTACCGAGGGTGTTTGACCTGCGGTGGGATCGGCGTTGATGTAGACCCAGCTTGAGCCGCCATAAGTTACCGAGTCGTCCCTTTGGTAGTAAGTTGCAGCCGAGTAAGCCCCCTTAAATCGGGGGCCACCGCGTAGCGCCTCTACAAAATCAGCATCGGTGGTCAGCAACTCAGCAAGCGATCGCACTGTCCGAGGTAAGGAGTCTGTAGAAATTCGTGTTGGGATTAAGCTAGCAAACTCGACTGATGCGACATTGGGCATGATCGCATGAAAATCCATCGCAATACTTGGCTCTGTGCTTGTGACCTGCCCTAATTGCTGGGATATCGCCGCATCGTAAAACGTGCCTGTGTAGTAATTGCCACCATTGGTTACTACTGGCCCGTCGTACTGTGTACCATCTGCTAGCCAGTAGGTGGTTTTAGTCACGTACCTGTTGACTACAAAGTGGTAGGTGACATTGCTTGTAGCGCTTTCAACAACGTTTACGCCACCTAATGTACCAGAGCTAAAAGTGAAGGTGTGAGGGCTAAGAGTATAAATTAAATCAGGTGTTGTGCCAACATCAACCAATGGCGCATCAAGGGTGATTGTTAGATCGCCGTCAAACGCCACCCCGCCCGAATCTACGAATTTTCCTGTTATCTGCGTCATGGGGGTAGGGTTCCCGCATCAAGGGAGGCAGGAGACTTCTTGCAGTTGTGGGGAAAGGGTTAAAGGTAAAGGGGAAAGGGTAATTCTATCGCCGCTTTTCCCTTTACCCCTTACCCCTTTCCCCAAGAGTGCTAGAAGTCTAATGACTAAGGAGCTACCGATTCCCTAAACTGTTTCCCCGCCGAAAAGCCAGGTACTCTAGTTGCCTTAATTTCCATCTTTTCGTTGGTTTTGGGGTTGCGTCCTTCGCGGGCGGCTCGGTCACGGGGTTCAAATGAGCCAAATCCTACCAGCGTTACCTTATCACCGCTAGATACAGTTTCAATGATTGTGTCCAAAGTAGCTGTTAAAACCGCATCTGCTTGTTTTTTGGTGACACCAGACTTAGTGGCGATACCTTCGGCACATCTAGCGATGATCGCATCGATCAATTCACCTTTGTTCATA
Source organism: Nostoc sp. CHAB 5824 (assembly GCF_020829665.1). Classification (GTDB taxonomy): domain Bacteria; phylum Cyanobacteriota; class Cyanobacteriia; order Cyanobacteriales; family Nostocaceae; genus Nostoc. The sequence goes on along the minus strand of NZ_JAIVFT010000009.1, from coordinate 264,444 downwards.
TTGATACTCCTGAAATATCAAAAGATTGTAGCTAAAACGCAACAGTTGCATCAAATACAGGGTCGCCTGCTACTGAGAAGCCACAATAGAATTGCGAAAAACACACAGTTGATTTGACGTACACCGGGCCGTACAACCGATTAAATTTAACCGCTAGCCGCCACTGGTATGAGGTTCGCAGATACGAGAGGGGCAATAGCAGAAAGTATTCTAGTGGTTCTCCTCCAAGGGCATCTCCCGCCACGTTACGTCCCGCGAGGAATTCACCCAAAAGGTAAATCTTGCCCTGTATGCCAAAGGTTTCAAGCAGGTATTCAAGCACTGCTCTTGTCCCCTTTGATTCCCAAATGAAGGTAAAGGCATTGGTAATGAGCGATCGCTTCTGTGCCTCAGTCCACGATGTTTCCCAATATTCACCAGTAAATCCGCACAGCTGCGCGAGCCAGTCTAAGTTCTCGAATGCGGCTGTGGTGGGGTCAAGGTAGTCAGCATAGAAATTATCAACTGCTGTCTTGATTGCCACTAAGTATTCATCTACTGGCAAGGTTAGCCAGTCAGCCACAGGGTCGAGTTCTGGGTCGTCTGGACTTACTTGGTACTTCTCCTCAGCAATTGGCAGGCGTTTGTAAATGGGCCTTCCTTGTTCCCAAGCGGATGGCATAAGCGTTAGGGGTGAATTTTGATGAAATATTCGACTTTGACATCTGGGCGATTCACTGCAAGGCGATTGACTATAGCAGCTAACTCGCTGGCTTTTACTTTGTCATCATCTTGGCTGCGGATAATTACCTCTGCCCCTGGCACACTCAGCCAGTCCTCTACGTGATAGTTCTGCCCAATTCTGTGTTCTTGCTGACTCAATCTAAATCCCCTCCCTCACCATAACTGTAGGTAAAATTCTCTCCTCCTAGCACCAGATCAACCGTGAGGTCGAGCAGGTAGGCTGCACTGTAGGAATTAGGAAGCTGGATGTCTGCATAACTTACGTCTTGCGCTGTATGCGTGGAAACAGACTGCACAAATTCGACTCCTGACAGTTTCACCTGAAATTCCAGTTCTTTGAGGTTGATGGTTTCTCCTAGTGCCAGATTCCCAGGTTGCAGGTACTCTTGCAGACGCTGGTAGATGGCAAGGGCCATCGCTTCTGGATTGCTGCCAGGAAGTAAAGACGCGATCGCATACACCTCTAACGGCACAAGCTCGATACTTGAAACGTAGACCAGCACTCCTATTGGCGCTTTCCCTGGCGCTCTTAGGGCTGATTGCAGTTCGTTAATTTGGGCAAGGTTTAGCTCTGTGCCATCGGGGTTGAGTCCGAAAACGTGAACTGCACCCTTTTCAAAACTCACCTTATCAGCTGCGAGCAACCCCACCGCCTTAGTCACGCTCCCCTCACCCAGTAGCAGCTTTGTCTCTTGCTCATAGTCATCGGCGCTCGTCAGTCCTCGTCGTCGCAGTGCTACAAACCCTCTAGCTCTTGCTTCGTCTTCCGTCTCTTCGTCGATTCCGCCAGATGCAGGTTCGGTGTTGGTCACGGATTGAAGGAAAGCCCGTGACTCGCTCAAATTCTTGATGGTGTAAGCAGGTAGGTTGTACGCTCGTCCCAAGTTCTCAGCCGTCGCTGTTACCACCCCAGATATTGACCCGGCTGGAATTATCAAATCAACGTCCGTCAAGAAATTGTAAGTGTTTGAAACATCACTCACCATGTACCCAGCACTGAGGTAGAAAGGACTGCCCAATGGTGCGGACAAGGTGAAGATGAGGGAGGCTTGCGCCGCTTTTCCCAACCTGCGCTGTATCCCGGCAATTTTCAGGAACTCCACTGCCAAGGCTGACGGTAACTTATTCGTATAATACAAGTGTTCAAGGATACCAAACAGATGCCCCTCATACAGTGCCACGATGGGAGAAGCGGCAGAGAAATCGTTGAGGGTGCGATCGCTTGCCGTGTAGCATCTGTCCTGCATCGCCTGGAGGATCAGTTTGGGGTCTGCGGGGTAAAGGCTTGGGGCTTCTAGGGGAGTAAAACGAGTAGGGTTTGGCATAATGCTGTTAGGTTTCCCTGGCTTCTGCACGATGATTGTTGGCATTTACGTTGACAGGTTTGGAGAATTATTGGGCTGGTCAGACGCAGATTGTCGCCGTAGACATCACGTTTGCACTGTGCGCGAATACAAAACCGCTTTGCTCAAAGCCCGACGAAGAAACCCAAAACGCCCCAGAGACGCTTTTCTGCCACTTGATAAGCACGAATATATTCAGCTAGATGAAGGGATTTTTGTAGTAAATGAAAATCTAGAACTACTGAATGGTACACCGCGCACATCAGAAACGATCAGGCGCTATCTGGCGGATTCCGCCAGATAGATTTTGTAATAATAAGCCCTTGCGTGTTTGACTCCAGCATGAGCCATTATCATAATAATGCGCGTGTACTCCATACGGGGTTGGGAGACGTTAAGTTGTAGGTTCGAGTCCTGCCACGCGCAGCCTAATATTTAAATTAATCATCTCTAGCTTGTTCTGCTTCTTCCATCGCTTTCTCGAACCAGTGAAAAACGTAAGCTAGATAGACGCTAGATATCAGCCATTCAACCGGGTAAAAGGGTAGGCATTGAATCCCAACCAGTTTAGTTGTAAATTGGTGTCCGCTAATATCAAAGTTGACATTCCAGGTTGGCTGCTTGTAGGCAAGCATAATGCTGACTGCAACAGTCCCTAATATTGCGCCAATAAAAGCATTGATTGCGTGATGTTGCCAGTTTTTCATCATGATTTTAGTACCAAACTAATCGACGGCTGCGGCACGTCTTTTATACTCCACTCAATTCGCACGTTAAAACCGCCATCTTCTTCAATATTCCCTGTCACCTCAAAGCCAACATCGGGAATTTGCTCCTCTAACGCCACCTTGATGCGGGAAAGAACTACTTGCGGTTGAGTGACAGCATCAAAGATGAAGTCGGGACAGCCGAATTGTTGCCGCATGATGCGCTCTGAGGGGCGTGTCTCTAATACACCAAAAATTGCATCCCTAATTGTGTCAAAATCTTCTGATAACTTAAGGGAGCCGTTGAATACTTGGAGAGGGTAGGCGAGTCCGCGAATTTTGGTCATAATTCATAAACCTCATCACCAACGAATTCGGCAACGTCATCTAAGAAAAATCGGTAAGTTTTGCCCTCAGCTTCTAAAAGCGACGCTTCTCCGTCTGCAAAGAAAGCCTCGCTGTCTTCTGGGTCAAATTCATCCCAGTCTACTTCGATTTCCTCAAATAACTCCTCGTGAGTGCCTAAAAGGTCAATAAGTTTCTGTTTTAATTCTTCTGTCATGGTTTTAGTAACCTTTAAACACGGACACGTCTCCATCATTATCAGTTGAGCCTATTACTAAAATACTTTTACCGTTAATGGTCACATCAGCTGCATTGACGATCGCGATCACAGCCCCCACAGCGTTCCACGTCCATTCAGTTCCAGTTGCCCCGCCCATGACCCACTCTTGCCCAGAAGCATTACCAAATCGCAGTTTTCCGCCAGCCATCGCAATATAGCCACCACTGCCATCTTCCAGTCGCACCTCAGTTAGTCCTGTGATTGTCACCCTGCTGTTAGCGGCTTCTAGGTTGATTTCGCCCACACTGGTACAGAGTGAGTATGTTTGCTCGACTTTGACTATGTGGTTTTGGTCTGTTTCATCAACTCTGTCGCCTACCGTCTGGTGTGTGCTGCTGCCGATAACTGTGCGGCGATCGTTTCCGGCTACTTCCACAGCACAGTCGCGTACTGGGTCAGATTGCGTAGGATCTGGCGGGTTGGTGTCGTTGTGGGTCACGCCCAGCCACACCCCATCATGCGGGTCGCCATCAAGGAATTGGAAGTACACAGTTGACCCAACCGCAGGAATGGGCGCGTCCATCGCCGGAGCTGGGTTGCAATGAGATAGCCAGTCAGTTGGCGCGAGTCCCGCCTTGGATTGGGGGCTTACTTTAATGCGGCGTTGGTTGAGGGGGTCTTGATTGTCGGTCACAATGCCAATTTGCAAGCCATACACGCGATTGGGGAGTTCCGCGAGTTGGGCTTTAAGTCTGCTTAGTTCGGCTAGGGTGGTGAGGATTTGGGACATAGAGTTAGGTTTCCCCTACAGAATCGCCAGTAACTCTTTAGCCAAATCTGAGGCTGAATTGATACCTTGTAAAGTCTTGCGCTTACCTTTCAATACAAGTTCAATTCGCTGCTGTTTCTGAAGTAACAGGTCATCGATCGCTTTGTCGATTTCGCTCAATTGCAGCCAAGTTGCGAATACAGCATTTTCTTGGCCTAGCCTGTGACATCTGTCCTCGGCTTGCTCACAGTCTCCCGGAGTCCAAGCCCGATCAACTAGGATAATGTTACTAGCAGCTGTCAGGGTTAGACCAACACCGCCAGCTTTGATAGTGCCGACAAATACCTTATTTTCACCGACTTGAAATTTATCTACTAATCCCTGGCGGTCTTCTGGCTTAGTGTCTCCGGTTAACAGTAAGCCGCCAAGTCTCTGTGCAATCGCTTTGGCACTCTCCACAAATTCAGTGAAGATTACAACTTGCTGACCTTGCTCTAACAGTTCCTCGGCAAGAGCGATCGCGCTCTGTACTTTAAACTCACTCCCCACCTTCCGTAAGAAGTTGAGAGTTACTAGCGCTTCTGCATTTTCATCAACTTCACCCAGTTTTGCACGGCGGCGGTAGTCGTCCACGAGTGAGCGAATTGTCTCTTGATATGACTTGGCTGCACTTGCCTCTAGTTCAGCTTCCTTAAATAGTCTGGTCTTAGCTGGCAACTCAGTTAAACACTCAGCTTTGGTACGTCTGAGAATCACATCCTCAGTTTTATAAGCCAACTCATCTAGATGTGCTGCTCCGGTGTTGTCCCAAACTGCTTTTTTACCAACATACTTATGTCCAGCATTGCAATAGTGCCGTTCATAAGCCCATTTATCAGCTGCTAGTGGGTGGTTGACTGCAAATAGTAACGGGTAAAGGTTAACTGGTTTACCGTTTTTGATTGGTGTCCCAGTTAGCAGCCATGAAGCCAAGCAGTTCTTATGGTGCGCCAGTTCCAACATTTTCTTAGTCCGTTGACTGTTGATATTCTGGGCATAATGCGCCTCATCACAAATCAGCACATATTTTTGAGTATCTAATGGCTTAGGCATCTTAGCCCAACTAAAACACTCGATTTTGACTTCAGCACGAGCAGCTTCCTTTACCCAATTTTCCATTACAGATACAGGAGCAATCACAAACACTGGACAATCGTGTGTACACTGCATTGCTCTTGCTGCTATCAATGCCTCAAGCGATTTACCTAACCCCATGTGATCTGCAAGAATGCCCCCGGTGTAAATTCCGCCGCGACGGTGGGCTAATAACCACTCAACACCTTTTTTTTGATAATCCCGCAGATACCAGCCATTAGCTAAAGGTGCATCTAAACTGGCTTGTTTTACGAGTTTAACTATCTCGTCAGCAGCCACCAGCGCCGCCGCGTTCTTAACTGCCTCTTTTTCCTCACGCTCTCTACGTGCGAATGCGATCGCACCTTCTACCTCTGGTGTCAGATGAAATTGGTCATTTGTAAGCTTTTCTATGACTTCCTCAATTTTCAACAGAGGAAAACGCCAGGATCTATCCTCACCTTTAAATTCCCAACCATTAATAGTCTTAGAATCACGCTGAAATTTACCTGATTTATCGTAAGGAGCGTACACAGTAATCATATCGCCCTTAATTTCTACCCTATGTTCTGGGGTAATGGTTGTATTTTCTTGAGTGATGATTACTGGTGCTGAATTAACAGGATATTGGTAAGCGATCGCGTCCCATAAAGGCAATGTTATTCCTGTCCTGCCCAACTGCTTACTATACTTTTTAATCATGTTGTATGCAGCTAGAGCATGTGCCTGAAGCAATGTCCTTTGCTGTCGAATCTGCCCAGCTAACCAATGACCAAAGCCTGAATCAGCTTTATTAAAGCCTTGACCATCTATTGAGCTTGCGCCGTCACATTGTGACGATAAATAACAAATTGCCCTTTCAAGCCTGCGATCGGCTGTCTCTTCTTTTTTCTCGTCAATAATTGCAGGGAGTTCTAACTGTAATTTGACAACATCCTCTAATTGCCAGGACTTAACCGAATTGAGAACAAAGTTTAAATTTTGATTTTGCTGTGGTGTTGACGGTGGTTCATCATCATAAGTAAAATCTTCTCCAGACCAATGCTCAGATTCCATTGCAGCATACACAGGATATCTGATTGGGCGTTCGTCTTTGACGTTGCCGTAGGCATCGCTTTCATCATCACCACACAAAGAACTTACAGCCAGTTTTAATTGACTCAATTCATCTGGCTTAAGTCTATCTAATGTAGAGAAGACGGAATTAAGAGGACTAGAGCCGTTATCTAGCGATCGCGCAAACTCCAATATTTGTTTTTCAAAGATTTCGGGTAATCGAATCGCTTTTGTAGGGAGGTGATTCCAGTTCGGCTTTTGACGGGTAAGGTATTGGATTTTAGAGCTTGGATTAGCCATAGGTTAAGTGATGCTACCTACACTAAAATAAGTATACAGTATTATCGAGTGTACGCTCGTTTTCATTCTAGTATTTATCACAAGTTTTATTAAATCTTTGCACTGGCAATCCCATTTTGAGTACATCAATCCCAACTTGAGAAAGCAAACAAGCATTGCCATTGAGCATAAATTTCAAGTGCAAGTGGGGGCCAGAACTGCGCCCTGTGCTGCCAATTTTTGCCACAGATTGACCTTGTTTAACTTGCTGCCCCTGCTGCACCAAAATACCGCCATCCATTAAGTGCATAAAGGTGGATTCATAGCCGCCACCATATTGAATTGTGACCATGTTGCCAGCATCCCCATTGCGGAGCGCAACTCTTGTCACCACGCCATCAGCCATCGCTACAGCTGGTGTACCCATCGGCGCGGTCACATCTAGGATTTTGTGCATATATCCTGGCGGTCTTCCGGGGCGAGTCCCGTACCCATCCCCGATACTAGTCGCGCCCTTGGGAACTGGGAAAATGAATTTACCAGGTGCAGAAACTGGAGTCGCCGTAGTAGTCGCTGTATTTGCAACAGGCGCGGCATTTGTCGCAGGTGCAGCTTGTGGGGTGTAAAACTGCAACTGCGTCACGCCACCAGGGAATTTGTGTGATACGCTACTGACTCGCCACTCTCGATTGAACGGTGCTGGCACGAGTTCGCCTGAGATACCGATGATTTGACCGGGCGCGATCGCCAAATATTCTGGTGTTGTAACGACGGTTGCCTCGCTCTCATACCCCTTAATTCGCTTGGCTTCATCTGCGATCGCCTCTCCTTGCGCCCTCCCATCAGCCAAGTCAATTGCCCCAATCGCCTGTCTCGGCATTCCATCACCTTCCTCGCTTTTTCCAGGGTTGGCAGTTACAGGCACTTGCGGCTGTTCATCCGCTTTCAAAGTCAAACTACTCAACGCGGCTCTAGAAACTTGACTGTTGCTGGTCGTGGACTTGGTGATTACACCATTGGCGGCGATGTCCTCAATTTCAACCGTTGTGCCAGTGGTGGTTTCGGTTGTCGTGACTACCTTTTTAATCGTCGTTGCACCCGTGACCGAGGTTGTCTCCACCACCGTCACAATCTTGCCGCGTTCGATAGTTTTGTTGGTGATGGTGGTAATAGTTGTGGTTGTACCGTTGGGATTTTTCTGAGTCTTGGTAGTGGTTTGGGGTAGCTCAAATTTTTTCGGCGAAACCTTTGGCGTATTGTCGGCGGTAGTGGTGGAAGGCTTGGATTTCACGTTGCCCACAACTGGCGGTGCAGCTGCACCAGTCACACCAGATGGTGCTTTGCCTGTTCCTGCCTTATCCTCTGTTTTTTGCTGCTCAACCTTCCCTGTTTGCCTATCTATCACTGCTTTAGATTGGGCGGCAGGAGTTGGGGGAGAGGTGGCAGAAGCGCCTGGGCTGGAAGTGCGATCACCCCTGGCTTTGTCGCCAAACCGCAAATCAATCACGTTCTCCCAATCGATGACAATTCCTGTATACTCTGGTCTACCACTGGGTTTGAGTATGAGTTTGTTTTTCTCATCTTTGAGCGTGTAGCCAATGGAGCGACATTGCCGTAATAGCAGTTCATAAGCGGTGATGCCTGTTTGGTCGAGAAACTGATACGTTGGCCCGTTACCCTCCATCTCCAATTTCAAGTTATGTTGGCGACAGACAATTTCTGCCAGCTGGCGCAGGGTGACATTTTCAAAAGATTTATTCTCAGAACGCCTGGTCATCAACCAGCGAATTGATTGCCCCGTAAAAACCGTGACATCCTTTTCCCCTTTGGTGCTATCAGTGCCGACATGAATGAAGTGATAGGCGATGAGTTGATCTGGTTCAAAGCCCAACTCGATTATTATCTCAGTCCCCTTAATACTGGTTTCTTGTGGTGGCGTGACTGATTGTATCTGAGTTTGGGGTGGTTGTGGCTGAGTTTCGGGAGCCATTGTCCGCTTTGAATTTAGGATACTCCAAATAATGGGCAAAGTTCCAGTTCGTTTGTCAGTTGTGCCAGTGCTGTATTTACCATCTGCGACATACATCCCTGAATCGTAGTGCTGAGAACCAGCAAGTAAATAAGGGGATGGTCGCCCTTTGAAGAGATACCCCAAGCCGTTGTACTGTTCTAAAAACCAGCATAAGTCAGGAATTGAACCCCAGTTAACACCCTTAAAACGATTGTCGGAGGTCAAGGCATCGATGGCAGCTTGCTCAAAAGTGTAGGGAGGAGCAACGCCGGGGATACGTCCAGCTGGCACACGCACGGTTTTACGCTGGAGCGAGTCGCCGTTGGCGATATTCTGGTTGAAGTTGTAGGAGCATTCGCGGTAATGAATGGCTGCTATCACATACCAAGGGACGCCCGTTTTGGCTGATATGTTCTGGTATCTTGACTGATTGGCGATCGCAGTCTGTGCTGCTTCTTTTACCAATCCCAGTCTGTCGGGGCGGATGGACATCGTTGACCAAACGCGATTGTAATAATCAGCCTGGGCAGATTTCGAGCGACCAGTGGGACGAGTGAGAATAGCTGCACCCCCTGTTGAAGCAGGAAGAGATAAGTCTGAGGTTGGCGATGATGCAGCGGGTGTGGCGGTTTGCTGCTTACTGCCCAGCAGTTCGGGTGGGACGACAATACCACCGCTTCTAAACGATATATCCTGGAACTTGCCGCCAATAACTAAGCCAGGGTCGTAGATTGAAAACGAACACTTGCTGCTACGACTATCTTCACCCAGGCTTACGCTCACTTCTAAGAGGAAGCGATCGCCGCTTTCAAAAACACTTTCACCAATTCGGCAACGACAAAAGAGGGCTATGAGGCGCATTATACTTGACCTCCCAAAAGCCATTTCACCAGCTGCACTGGTTTACCGTCATAGCTCGAAACTTGTTCTTCTGCCTTGGTAAGCGTGGTTTCCACGTCCCCTAGCACACCATTCACATCACCCAGTAACTTCAGAGCATCCGCCGCATATCCCTGCAAGTTACTAGGTAATTGCGTTTGTAAGGTTGTGAGTGTATTGCTTGCTGTGTCGAGTGTTTCACCAATTTGTGAAAGCACGGGACGAGCGTAGTTGAGTATTTGGGAAGTGTCAGGAACTTCCAAATCCAACCCTTCCACCAAATCCCCAAACACGTCAATATCGGGGTTAAGGTCGAGTAGTTCGGTGAATCGGGTAACGTCGCCATTGAAAATTTCGGAGGCGATCGCGGCTATAGTGTCTCCAGCTTGGGTTTTAGTCATTTGTCATTTGTCATTGGGAGTGCTGAGTTAGGAGCTTTGCTTATCCTCTAAACCTATTAGTCCTTAAAAGCAAACAGGATTATCGCTCTCTTTATAAGCGAAACCCTTACAAAGTGGGCAGAAAAGTGTTTAAGCGCTAATTCGCCCGTGGGCAAGTGCGACTTTCATTTATTGGTCATTGGTCATTGGTCTATCTGGCGGATTCCGCCAGATAGCGTCTTGAAAAGTTGCTCTTGGGGGAAACCCCCATCGCGTAGCGTCTCCCTTCGGAGAAGACCGCACTTTCCGCTACGGTGCTTTACCGCCAGTTACCAGAGGAACGGTGGTTACACCAAGACCAGATTTAGCCGCAAACCCATCCCACACAACAACTGTGCCAACAGTCTTACCACCAACACCAATCATTGTTACCGCACCACTACTGGCATCAGTTGAGAGTTTAAACTTGCTCCCCCTAATCGCTGCCTGAACATCAGCAGCCCATTGCTTGATATTGGTTTCCAGGTATTTCTTGGCAGCAGCGGAAGCATCAGCACGCTGCCTATCGGTCAGCGGCAGTCTGGGTTTGCCTTGTTTCTCGCGGGTTGTTTTGGCGGTTTCCATCCCCTTGGTTAACTGAAGCTCAATTTCTCCCCGTGACACCACTTTGGGTACTTCCTTGAGTTCCAAGCCCAGTTTCACGCTAGCAGGTTCACCTCCAAGCCAAGCCGATTCCTCCCACTGTACATTAGTCAGCACGCACGGGCCAAACTCCCTTGTCCCCATCTGGAATTTGAGGATAGGGGGAGCGTATTTTTTGTTTTTGATGTCAGCTTCTAACAGCAGGTTTATGCCTTCAATCAATGGCCGCAGTGATTTACCGCAATACCAAGTTTGCAGGATGAGGTCTGGGATTGAGAGCGTTTGACCATTGGTGCTAACGTACTGAATCTCCGATCGCTGCGATGCCAGTGGCGAAATCTCGGTGTACTTGGCTTCCCGGCTAAATCTCAGCGATTGGGGATTGACCAGAAATACCCATAGTGGCTTCGGGGCATTGCCTGAGATATCGTACTCCAGTAACACCGCTTCAACTGATGCGCTTTGTTTGGATGCAGTTGGCAAGGATGCATAAGCCTGCTGGTTGAAACGCATCAGTAGGTGTAGCCAACAAGTAACTTCACCGAAACGCTATTACTGCATTCTGCACTAAACACACGTTCAAAGTCTGCAAATTCTGAACTCGATAAAACAATGCATCCTAGACTACCAGGCTGGTTAGCATCTTTATGAATCAACAGATCACTGCGGGTTACACCAAGCTTAGTCTCAACTGCAAAGGGTGTTATTGGGTATCCATTCCCTTCAACCCCTTTAACGTGTCTGAGGTCAACTGGCTTGGTCGCAACAGTATAAAAAGCCAAAGGCTTGCTGAGTTCGTAGGTTGGTGGGATGACTCCGCCGCCTTGCTTGCTCCAATCCTTCACACCTTGGTGGTTTCCTAGTCCTGATGTCGCAATCCACCTACCAATAATCCCTTGTTCGTAGTCACACAAAAACAAACGCCCACGGTTGAGTTCTGGCGTTTCGTCAAGCTGCATTGTAAAGAACAAAAATGGCTGTTTTAACATAATTTCACTCTAAATAATATTGAGAATTCCTCATGCCAACTGCCCCTGCTGTTGCTGGGCGTACATGATTTCCAATTGCTCCAGTGCAAGACGTGCGATCGCTACTGGATCGTTTACTCCGTACACGTTGATTACCGGAGAGAAAACTGTGCTTTTAGTAGACGACCCAACAGCGGCACTACCTTGCATCAAGCGCCCCATCTGTGCTGGGGTCAAAATGAATTCTGAACTATTTGCCACAACCGGACTCGCGCCAGATGGCATGTTGCGTGATTCAGCAGCAAAGGCTCCCAACAATCCGCCACTTGCTGTAGGGATGTGCCCCTTATAAAAGCCAAGCAAGTTGGAGGCTCCAGAGGCAATATTTTGTCCCAGATTGAAAGCGGATTGTCCGACATTGACAACTGCACTGCTAGCAGCCCCAATGGGATTGCTAATAACATTACCGATGGCGGCAACAGGTGCAGAAATCGTACTTTGGGTTTGGCTAATAACGTTGCCAATCGCTCCAGTGATTGCTGATAGCAATTGATTCCACATATCGGCGATCGCTTGTCCCAAGGAAGCAAAGAAACTCTGCACTGAGGTAATAGCAAAGCTTCCTGCTTCTGCCCAACCGACTAGATAGCTAGAAAGCCATATATTAATAGTTTCAGTAGTTGCTGATAGTGTTTGATTCCACATATCGGCAATTCCACTTCCCAAGGAAGTGAAGAAATTCTGCGAGCTAGCGATCGCAAAATTTCCCACCTCTACCCAACCATTAACAAAATAATTGAGCCAGCTTTGGATTGAGCTAACAGCAAAACTTCCTATTGCTGCCCAGCCACTGATATAAGAATTCAACCACTCGGAGATTGTGTAGCTAGTTACCAGCCAAATATTATTCAATCCCTCTAAGAGCTTGCCACCGATACTCAACAATCCTTTGCCAATTTCTGAAATTATACTGGCACGAAAACCAGCAACCAATCCCACAACAAAGGGGATAGCAGCAAGAGCCATATTGCCGATTGAGATAAGGATATCTCCCCAAGGCAGATTGATGATGAATTGGATTAATTTACCTACCAACTGACCGCCAAATACCCCAAGCTTTGCTCCCATCACCCCAAACCCAATAGCTCTGCCTCCACTAGATAAAATTTTGCCCGAAGAATTGGCAAGCCATGAGAAGAATTGGCTAATCCAAGTGTTTACTCCACCTAATAATTTTTCAAAGCCATTTAGTATTGCATCCGGCTTGAAAAATTTCTGTGCCCCACCCATCATTCCTTGGAAGCTGCTAACTATAATATCTGGTTTGATAAAGCTTTGAATTTGATTGATTAATTTTTGCAAGCCACCAAGAAGAAAGTCGGGGTCAAAAATCTTAGCAATAATCGCGCTTGCTCCCTGTATTCCTCCACCTCCGCCCTTGGCAAGATTGGCAAGGTTGGTAGCAAAGTCCGACGCTTTTTTTACCCAACCAGTAAAGGTATTAACGCCGTTGTACAGCACCAGCATCGGGTCAACGCTTGGCACTCCCAAAGCTTGCAGAATACTAGCTCCGGCATCAAAAAAGCTCATCAAAGCTTTGATGCTGCTAGCAACCGCTGTCATCACATTTTGACTGCCTTCAGCCGCCGACACATCCCGCAATAAGCCAAATACTCCTGATGTAGGGTCAAACAGGCTTGATTGAATCCCCGCCATCAAGCCATCAACGGTGTTACTGGCAGCGTCGATTACGTCTTTGGTTACCAATTTACCGGAAACAGCTTTTACAACATCAACCCGCTCTTTTGAAGACAGGGTTTTCATGTCATTAAGAACCTTTCCGCGCTTTTTCAACTCTTGTTCTAGGAGATTGATGAATGCGGGGTTGTTATCGGCAAACAGGAGATTTTTGGCGCTAGCGATGTTGCCATCAAGTAAACGAGCCGTGAACATCCCCACAGCCCCAGCTTCAGTTCCTGACGAAATACCAAGCAGTGTCATTTGCTTGGTAATGTCGGTCAAGTTCTTCTGAAACTCGCCTTTGTTTAATACCCCATTGACATCTTTGAAAGCAGGGATGACATTATCCATGATGGAATTTGCTACCCGCTGATAGTCAGACGTAGCCCCAGGCAATGCCCCCGCAATTTTGGATAGTTCCGCACCAAAGCTGACAACAAACTTCTCGGATTCCTTGTAAGACTCGCCCGTGAGAGCCGCAAAAGTACCAGCCGCCGACACGGTATCTAACTGGATTTTTTTGGCTTCCTCGAATTTCTGCCCCATGAAACTAGCAGCATTGCCCACTAGTGAGAGAGCTTGTCCCAACAAATTAGCTTGGATGATGCCGCCAGCGATCGCACTAGTCAGACTTTGTGTTCCTCCAGACGCAGTATTGGCAGTGCGTCCCAGTCCTCCCATTGCCGCGCCAATTCGTCCAAAAGCACTAGTAGCAGCAGCAGCGCCAGCAACCTGGACTATCAAATTTACTAGATTACTTGCCACGAACCCATGCCTTTCTCTCGCTTTCTACTGCCTCTATATGAATTGCCACCATGCTCTGTAGGGTATCAAGAGGTATTTCCTTGTAGTCCTTCAAATTGCTGAAAGATTTACCGTTGAGATGATAGACAATTCGCAAAAAGCTATCCTCATCAATCGTCTTTAGGTTTGGGGCGAAAGGAATCCACGACTTTGGCGACCCCCTGCCAGTCTCCCATATTGAGCGAATCTAACGTGGCTTCATCCACGCCATCCTTGTCGCCCCACTTGATACAAAGGCGGAGCGCGATCGCAATTTGTACTTCCAGTCCACCATTTTTATTTTTGCTAATCGCCTCAGCATCGCCGTAAGTAGGGCGGCGGAAAATCACCTCAATTCCACTGCCAGACGCTCGCGGACTCGCTAACGCTCCGCTATCGCTTTTAGCGTCTCCCTTTGGGAGAAGGGTGAGGGATTTTGACCTATCGGGCAACTCAACAAATTCGGGTATCTCTTTTGGTGAGAGCGTTTCACTGATTAGCTCGATATCTTCGATGTCACGCGATCTCAATTGCGGGAGGGTAATTCCTGGTTTATCTCCCCACTTGACACAGTTTCTCGCTATGATGCGACCAGCTGCTTCAATTTCGTTGGTGATGCCAGATGCAGTGATTGCTCGCACATCTTCTAGAACTACGGGTCGGAAAGTAGCGATTGTTTTGTCGCTAAGAGTCACTCTGATTTCTTGAGAGAGGTGCGTCTGCACGTCCTCCGCCCACTCTAAAAATTCTTTCGTGACTTCCGGTTCTTTTTGTGATTGAACAGCACGCTGAATTCTGTTCATTAACTATACTCCCAATCATCGCCGATACAAGTTAGTTTGAGCATCGCAATATCGTTGCTCTTTTTGTCCACTTCAAAATTCTCAAGACCCGTTGGGCGAACACCATAAATTATCACGCTAGGGCCAATTGGCTCTACTTCTGGGCAATACGTCACGGGGGTGATGGAAACAGTAATTGATTCCTTGTTTCCGTCGCAGTAATTGCGCCAAAAATCAATGATGGGCTTATCTGCCACAGGGTCAAAAGCTTTTTCTAAATCAAATTCATCTAGTTCTCGCGGGCCCACTAGTTTGTACTTGCGATTGCTCAAACCATCACTGTAATCAGTGGTGTCTGCTTTATCCTTAATCCCTGAAAACTTCTCCCAGTAACTATCAATGCCCTTGATAGTAACGAGATATTGTTGCTGGGTAATTGGATTTGTCGTTGCTCCCATATATTTAAGTGCTGAGTAATGAGTCCTGAGTTGTGAGTAAGTTAGTAAGTGCTGAATTGTGAGTGGTAAGTGGAGTCTTTACTCAGCACTCAGCACTCGGAACTCAGCACTCATTACGCTGCTCCTGCTGCTTGTTTTACTTGGTCGATTGGTACGCGGTAGGAGCCGATTAGCCCTCGTTCTAAGGTGGGGGAAGGAGCTGCATAAGCCTCAGCCCTAAAAATTCCTGATTCTAAATCGATGGCAGGATTTATGCTTCTGTCGCATCTCACTAAAAAAGCATCCCCAGGCGTTGCACCAAAGAAAGCCCCACCCTCCCAAAAGCGGTAGCAAATCGCTTCAATTGCTTCTCGAACGCGAGTGAATAAAACGCCCTGTCCGTCTGCTGCGCTGAATATCACGCCGCCATTGTCTAGAGTTTGTTGAATAGAGCGGTTGAAAACCGAGAAAATAATCCGAGTGTTGACAAACCTGTAATAGGGCGAACTAGAGCGAGTGCGAGAGCCGTAAACTACAACTCCATGCCCTGGCAGATTGCGAATGCAGTTAACACCATTGGGATTTACTACCGCTTGCTCTGCTTTCTTCACAATCACCGCTACATCTTTCACGCCGCGCATCGGGTATTTTGTACCTGCCGGCGGTTGCTGGAATCCTTCGGTACGGTAACGGCGAAGTGCGATCGCAGCCACGCCTGCGCTGGGCGGAACTACATTGTCGTTTAAGTCCACAACGTAGGGAAAGAAGTAAGCCAAGTGTCCGCGTGCAGTGGTGTAGTTGGCGGATTCTGTTTGTGCCAGTGCTGGGGTATTGATAGTGGCGTGGGGCCCAGAATCGGCAAAAGTTGCCCAATCAAAGCCTTCAGATGCACACAGGTTTTCCATTGCCGTGGCGACTGAGGTGCGATCGCTTTGATTTGTTAGTCCTGAGAAGGCTTCTGGGCAAATTAAAATCCCTTGCTCGTGCAGGTCGGGGTCAAAGGAGTTCTGGATGGCGTAAACGTAATCGTCAGCTAGTCCAGGATAGGTGTTAACCGTCACTGAAAGGGTCGATCCTACCGGGGCTTGCGTGTTCGTGACTGTAAAACTTGTGCCTACAGTATCTGATGTAATGATGAAAGTGCTGTTTCCTGTGCCATCATCAGAAGCTGTCACCAGAGCGGCGACTGTGCCGTTACTGTTAGTTGCCCCAATCAACCCGTCTACAATCTCTTGGTTGGTGGGAGTTGAATCTGCGGTGAAACTAATAGCAGTGCCATTAATTGTGTGGGAGTAAGTGCCTTCAATTGGCGTGCCTACCGTCACCGTGGCGACTTGCTTTGCAGCAGCGCGGACGAAGAAAAGGATGCCGTTAGAAATATTATTAAAAAATAGTTTTACCGAGTTTAGGCTTGGGGAAGCCCCAAACTTGGTAACAAAATCATCAGCACTGGTGACTTGCGTGGGTGTATTGTAGGCTCCGGCTGTTCCCGTACCAACGACATAGGCGCGGTTGAATGAGGCAATATCCGCAGGAATTATTCCTGCTGTATCCTCATATACATACACACCGGGCGCTGTTAGTTGATTTATGTTGAGCGTTTGAGGCATGAGCAGTTACGATAACTGCCGCTAGGGTTCCCTTTAGGTTTCATTCGGGACTATCTTGCAGTCTTGATCAAAAGTAAAGGTCATATAAGCAGATCCCGCGATCGCATTCAGCCCATCAATTTGTTGAATTGTCGGTGATATGGCAAGTCCATCAACTACGGCATTCCACAATTCTTGAATTACGGGGTAGTCTTCTGTATTTATAGTGCCAAATTGACCCAAAGAAAGCAGGATAACAGCTTTCAATTGAAACAGAGACTGTTGGTCTGAGGTTGCTTGAGTTATTATCCAATACCCATCGTCTAGCGAGATATTTCTGACAAATTCCCACCAAACAGGATCAGGTGTGGGAACGGGTGGGGGAAAAAAGTTTGTTCCGTCCCAGGAAAATCCTGGCCCGACCACAACATTTGGTAGGATTTCAATCAATAGATAAGGCGTTGGATCGTAATTTTCTGGGTCGTCTAGTTCGATCACCCCATAAACTATCGAAGTTTCTTCGATTACAAGTGCATACTGAGTCATATTTACCACCACCAAATCCGAACTTCACCACGACCGCCATTACCGCCGCTCCCACCTGTTGTAGTGCCAATCCCGCCTCCACCGCCACCCCCACCGGGAGCACCGCCATTGCCACCATTGCCACCTATAGTTGGAGAACCGCCGCCTCCACCGCCTCCAGAACCAGCGCCAGTAGTAGAATCAGCACCATTGCCGCCATTGCCACCAGGGGTTCCAGCAGTGCCACCTGTACCACCGCCGCCAGTAAGTGCGCCTGGCGATCCGCCATCTCCACCTGCTGTTGTTGTACTAGCAGCACCAGTGCCACCCGAACATCCTCCATAAGTACTGCCACCGCCTGGATTACTGGCTCCAGATGGGGATGATGCCCCATTGTAAAAGCCTTGCACTGCTGTAGTTGTCGCCGCACTACTGTCTGGATTTATCGCTGTGCTTGCACCAGTTGATGCAGCCATTGAAGAAGCACCTGCTGCTCCAGTACTAGCAGATGTAGGAGAGCCGCCGCCATACGCCGTTAAAAAGCTGCCAAACGAAGAGTTGCCTCCATTAGTTCCCGCTCCTCCCGTAGTGCCACTAGCGCCTAATCCTCCAACTCCGCCTGTTCCTACAGTGATCGCAACTGAACTAGGCAATGCAGATGCAAGGAAAATGCCCTCTTTAAAACTAGCTCCACTCCCGGCTATACCCTTTGTCGTAGTATTTCCGCCTCCCCGTCCAGCGCCGCCGCCGCCCCATTCTTGTGCGTAAACAACGGTCGCATTAGCTGGTTTTGTCCAGGTTCCAGAACTTGTAAAAACTTGATACCCAGCAGCGCTAGGTGGTGCAAAACTCCCACTCATTACGCCCACCTCACAGTTGCAATGGTTTCGTTTGCAGTTGCAGATGTATAAGTCAAGGCAGTGGTAGAAATACCCCAGCTAATGCCAACTGAAAGCGATATCCCACCTCCGCCGATCAAATCTTGCCCAATTACCAATAGTCCGCCAGAAGCAAAAACAGGAAAAGAAACTACTGGTACATCATTTAAAGAAGGCGCAGTAACCTGATTAAAAACTTGAAAATATCGAACTGTTGAATTTAAGTTTGTGCAAGTAATTGCGTAAATGTTGCCAGCGCTAGTTTTCAAATAAGCTCCAGTACTTGTGCCCAAGTAGGGCGTGAAAGTACCCGCAGGCATCAGGCGATCGCTTAAAAGCTTCCAGATTGCAGAAAGCCAACCTCTGCCACTTGTGCCCCCAGATGGTATGGAAGCACCAGTGATGTCTGTCCCTTCTTGTAACCCACCAGTGCTTACAGGAATGGCGGTCTGGTTGGAAGCAATCGCCACCGATATAGAGCTTGCCATCACCGCTTGACCCTTAGCTAAGGTCACACTCAGCAATCTTTTGAATAGGGCAATTAAACTAAAGCTTGCTGTATCTGTTGTGGCAGCACTATCAGAAGTAGATCCAAAATTGGTTGAGAAAGCCCCGTCTGATGACAGGGTTACAGGCAATGAGTTAGCGGCTGTTTTTGTTCCAAGAGTAACAGGCAGGCGATCACGCACCGCTTGAACATCGCTGCTTATCGCCAGGTTCCCTGTTGTCCCTAGATCGACAGTTCCTGCGATTGTTTGTGTAGCAGGAAAGTTGCTGACTTGAAAGCTTGTTGGAAAATTAGAAACACCAACACTACCTGCGATTGTTTGCGTGGCAGGTAGGTTACTAACCTGAAAACTTGTTGGAAAGTTGCTGACCTGAAAGCTGGCGGGGAAGTTAGAAACAGTAACGCTACCCGCTACTGTTTGTGTAGCAGGAAAGTTGGTAACTTGAAAGCCAGAAGGAAAGTTACTAACTTGAAAACCGGTAGGAAAGTTGGAAACACTAACACTACCTGCAATTGTTTGCGTAGCCGGGAAGTTGCTAACCTGAAAGCTTGTAGGAAAATTGCTGACTCCAACGTTCCACGTCCCAGACTGCACGGCAGAAACTGAATCACTTTCACTCGACAAATCCCGGATGTCTGGTGTATCCACCTTCAAGCGATCACCATTCACCATCGAAGATGGAAAGCTAGCAATATCAACATCGCCTATATTGTTTTCGCCAGCAGGCAGAGCTTCGGAGATTGTCACATCATCTATAGTAATGTCGCCTACAGTGATAGGCGGCATTGCAATAACTTCTACTTTGCCAATGTTGTTTTCACCATACGGCAAAGGTTGACTTATCGCTGTTACCTCTACCGCTCCAGTAATGCTTTGCTGCGTCTTTAATGGGTCGTCAGCCGTTCCCGTACCCGTAGTTGCAACGTGCTTAGTAGCTCCATCAGCATCTTTAATCTTAAGAGTCATAATATTTCGATATATTGACCAGCTTCTGTACTCGAAAAGTCCATCAAGCCTGTCGGTACAGTTTCTATCACCGTGAAAGTGCGATCCACCACGTTGTCGGGTAATTCATCCACGCGTGATCGCCTCACCGCAACTTGAATTTGAGTGGCGTTATAAGGTCGCACTCCTAAAGCTGGATCGCGCTCTAGGTAATCGATATCAGCGGCAGTGTAAGGCTGTTGTCCCTCGATTTGCATCATTGCTACAGCAACTACCAGGGCGTAATACCAGATGCCGTCCTCAGTTTTTACGAATCCTTCTTGTACTGGGTAGCACTTGGAAAGTGGCCCCTTGAGAGGAATCAAACCAGTTACGGCATACCGCACTGTATCCAGTAACGGGTAAGCACCTCTGTGGGTACGCAAGTCCCTAAGTTGCAGCGATAATTCAAATTCGGCAATGATTTCGCAAGTCATTGGCTGGAAAGAAGTCGGGCGAAAGCGCGATCGCTTGTAGCCAATGAATATTTGTCCTTTTCTCCCTGGCTTGGTCTGAGCATCACTGTCACCGGGAAAGGGAGCGATACTGACTTCAAAAGGCGCAAGGATTGCCTCAACTCTTTTTACTATGGCGGCTTCAGCTTCTGCTAGCATTACCAATCCTTCAGGGAATCAAGCGTCCATGTCCTTCCCGGCGATTTAAACAACACCACATCACCAGAACCGGCATCAGTTGTACTGCCATCGGTGCCATCGACGATGCCTGGCAGAGAAGCTTTGCCAGCCGCCAAGTCTTTGAGATAATAAAAAACCAAGTCCCGCCGCCTGGAAACTTCCTCTCTGGGCTTATCTTTGTCTAGGATGTACCGTGCTACGTCGCAAGTGTAGTTGCGAAGCACAGTTGGCACAGTGACTATTGGCACTTTGTAGCGCACCGCCAGATAGGAATCAAGTTGCGCTTGGGCATCCTCGATCGCCCGATTCACCACATCTTCGTTGATGGTGGTGTTATCGGGGTAATCGATGTTGCTGAGTTCAAGTATTTCCTGCTCGCTAAAAGCGGCAGTCATGTCGGCGGCGGTAGCGTACATTGGGTTAGGGATTGGGGATTGGGGATTAGATATTGGGAAAAGGGGAAGGGGTAAGGGGGAAAGGTTTGGACAATCCTCTTATTCCCTTACCCTTTACCCTTTAACCTTTTTCCTAAACTCTTCTCAAAGACACCGTAACCACTACCCCAGCAAGGGCTGTAACCGTACCTGCAAAATCCAATGACAAGCGATCGCCACTAGCTAAAGTCCGAGTAGCTTCAGTTGCGACAAGCGCCCCAGTTTGTACTGTGTTGGCAGTGCCTTTGCAGTCAAACCCGGCATTGGTGTTGTTGGTGAGCAAATCAGTTCCAGCGCCAGGAGCAGCAGTGCCAGTATCTTTGGTAATTTGCAAATTCACAGCAGAGCCGTCACTACCCGCAGTCGAGTGTACATAGGAAATTCCAGTCACTAGATAAGCACCATCAGCAACAAAGAAGGGCTGGTCAACGCAAAGTGAATTGATGGGGCACTGAACTGATAAATTGTGTGTGAGGTTGATGTTGGCGTTGAGAATTTCAACACCGATTTTTTGCTTGACAGCCACTATTCATTACCTCCTTTGATTGCTGTGATGCGGCGGTTGATGGCACGACGGACGGTGACGCGAGATTCGTTTACCAGCCACCCTTCGAGCTTGGCGATATCAGGGCAGCTTTCAATTACCTTTTCTGCCTCATCCACGTTCATGGTTGAAAGTTCCGAAGGCTGGGGTGCGTTCGGGTTAATCTCCGCTTTGGGAGAAATAATCTCAATTGCTCCCCAGCGCTCGTACTGGGAGAAGTCGGGGTGCGATCGCAGTCTCTCCACCGTCTCATCCGACACGTTCAAATTGCTGCCGGGTTTGAGGGTGAGGGTGTCAAAGCAAACCGATCCGCTGCGTGGCGGGAAGGATTTTTCTGGTCTAAGGATAATTGTTGCCATTGTTGTATTTGACTTTTGACTTTTGACTGTTGACTCATAACAACAGTCAACAACTCTAATAACTACTTTCTAGTTGGCTTTTTACTTAGTTCACTTTCGGAACTTTGATGTAACGGAAAGCACCAGAATAATTTATTATTGTCTGCGTAGTTGAACTAAACATCGGGTAAACCTTGCGACCATCACGGACTGTTACCCATTCCTGGGGCATCAATTGAACCATCTCAATATGACGCTCAACCACCTCTGGGTCTTTGGTGTAGAGAGTTATCAGGTCTTTGTTTGTCCCGCCTGCCTGTGCGCCGTTGCTTTCGAGCATGGCAGAGTCACACTCTTGGCATTTAACAATGTTGAATTTCACATCTTCATCGGATAAAGCCTGCTGGATGTAAGTCAGCACACTTACAGAAGAGTCTGGCATCCGGGTTTTCACTAGCTTGAAGTAGAAACCTGTGCTAATGAGTGTATCCATCGGCATCTCGACATTATTTGATGCCCTGTGTGCTGCCTGTAATTCGTCTACGAAAAATTCTGCCAGTTCGTCGGGCGCTGCGGTATTGGGATCAAAACTGGAGTTGTTGAGGGCGACGCTGGCGTTGTTCAAAAAGCCAGTTACGTTCAACCGTGTATCGCCAAATGCCGCAATCCGGTGATGCCTTTCGCCGATGGAGCGCTTCGCCAGCATTTGCTTGCGATTGTTAATCTCTGCTTTTGTCCCTGCAAAATTGTAAGCACGCTCTTGCTGGAAGGTGTAGCTAAATGCACTTGCTATCATGAAGATTTTGTAGCGGTCTTCGCCGGCTGACACATCCACAATGGGGATGTCGAAAGCGCCATCGCTGATAATATCAGCGTCGCCAATTTCGTCTACGGTATCGCGCACCACCTCAGATGCACCTGCTTTTAGGTCTGCTTGGGTGGGTACAATTTTGCCATTTTCAAAAGCTAGATCGCGATACCTTCTTGAAAGGACTCCGGGCATATTCTGCTCTAGCGCCCGGTATAATAAATTTCCGCCTGTTGTCATACGATTTTAGATTAAAGAATTGACAATGATTAGCTCTAAGCCAAATTAATTGAGAGGGGAACGACGGAGCCGGCGACACCAGATTTAGTGAATCGGGCGTTGGGTATCAGCACTGCGCGGTTGGTGTCGGCATCGGCGCGAAACTGCCCCTTGCGTTGCCCAGTTTGCGGTGTATGAATCCAATACACGGCGCTTGCGGTGGTGACGTTTTGCTGGATTTTCACCCCAATCACACCCCGCACTAAGTATGAAACAGGCCAGTTGAGGGGATAACCTAAATCGCCATCACCGTTGATGCTAAAGCCCGATCGCTTCTCAAAGGTGTCAGCGGCGATCGCAATTCCCATCAAAATGCTGTTGGCATCCACAGGGAGGATCACATTTTTATCCCCGGTTGTTTGAACGATCGCTCGCCCAAAAGTGAGAATGCCATTAGTAGAATCTGCATTTATACCCGTGCGGACAATAGCTAATTCTGTGGTGGCGAGTTGTCCCTCGTAGAGACAAGGCCCGTCAAGTAAATCTGAATAATTATTAGTTATTGGCATAGTTATTTCCAGGCGTTCTCATAGGCTTTGGCTGCTTCCGCGTGGGCGCTGCGGGATTGCTTCTCTTCTTCAGAGAATTCCTCAATTTCCTCATCCCGCACTACTTCCCTTAAGTTCACTAAATCAGGCAAATTCTTGAGAAAGCCTTGCAGCCAAGCTGTGTGGGTCTGAGGCTTACCTTCACTAAACTCCACCTCTTCTTCTGGCAGGTGCATCATGAATTCAACTAGCGGCGCTTTTTGTCCAGGGCGAATTTTGCCGCGTAATCCTTCTACAAAGTTAGCGATTGCTTCCCTTTTCTTGTCCAACTTGGCTTGGCGTAACTCAGCTTGTACTTGTTGAAGTTGTTCTGACAGTTCAATACTTTCTTCTGATGGCACTGGTTCTGATTCCTCCGTGTAATCGTATATCTTGGAAAGTTGCTCCTCTTGGGGAGACCCCAAGACCGCACTTTCCGCTTTATCTAGCAGTTTCATGACTTTCTCCCCGACTTCTGTTAGGCGCGATTCCATGTCGTCGGTAAATGTTTTACTAATAAAGTTTTCTAGTTCATTGATCCGGCTCTCTAGGTAGTTAAGACGGTTGTCGTCGGGGAGCGCGAGTAAATAGGCAGGGACAATGCGATCGCTCGTCTCCATCCCATACTGCTCAATTAGCCACTCCCGCAGATTGCGAAAAATTTCCTTGTCTCCTCCCATGCCACAGCAGAAATCCAGCACTCCTTCCTCAACTTCAGCAAAGGCAACGGATTTAAGTCCTTTGACAGATGGAGCCATTCCCCCTAAAAAGCCCACATGGCGCAAGTAGTGGCTCCCTGGCTTGGGGTTGGATGGAGAATCGGGAGTATAAAAGCTAGCTGAAATCTTTTTATACCGTTTGTTCTTAACCGCCTCTTGGAAGTCTGTGTCCCAATCTCTGAAGGTGGCCACAAGCTTACTGCCTACTCGCTTGACGCTATCTGCCCAAGCGTAAGCTGGGGAGTTGTCGCGAGGATGTCCCACAACAGCTGGTGCGTCGAATAAGTCGGGGTTGTAGGAATTGGCGATCGCGTCAAGGTCAGATTCATTAAGCGTTACGGTTACGCCATTGAAACTGGTGTGAGTGCCAGCTGCAAAGATTTCGATTTCCTGGGACACAACAAGGGGATGAGCTAAAGGCTTGGGCTAGAGTTCCCAAGTTTTCTATCTGGCGGAATCCGCCAGATAGCTATGGCTGTCCCTTGAGGTAGTCCAGCAAAATCTCCCCTAGTTCGCGTTCATCCTCTACCGATGCCCCCAAAAATGGGCGTGCTGGTAAATTGCGCTTAGGGTATCCAAATTGATGAGCGCGAGCATACTTGGTGTTGCAGCCCACTACTACCTGAGTACCATCGGCACGGTAGGTGATAGATGCCCTGAGCCTGCCGGATTCCGTGAGTATTTTGGTTCCGCGCTTGCGTTTGCGATAGGCAGCCGACAATGGGGCCCACGCTACGCCATCAGGGTCATGTTCGCCTTTGAAATTCTGCTCAGTCCGGCGCACCATATATTCGCCCATTGAGGCAAAAGCTGGGCGGAGATTATGCAGCCGGTGTTCTATTTTTTCGAGTCCGTGACGGGCAGCGAGGTCATCAAGAGTAATAACGATGTCAGCCATAATACGGAAAGTGCTACACCACGAGAATTCCCCTATGAGTGAAGTGAAAACGAACTACATCCAGTGGAACAATGCAAATCTAGATGACTTGCAACCCAAAGCTAGGCTGTATCGCCTTGAAGAGACGTTTGGTTACGTTGCTCGGATTGGCAATAACGACGATTACGCGGTTTATCGAGGCGATGCTGACTGGACACTGGACGCGATCGCTGACTATGGAAACAAGATTTCAGAGCAGGAAGCCAGAGGTTTGTTTCCTATCTGCTTAGAAGCGGGGTTGACTTACAGATGGTGAAGTTCCCCAGTGATAAAGAATACGACAAACTCCTCCCTCGCAACAACAATCCTTACAAGTGGGGGTATCAGGAGGATGAATACATCAATTTCGAGTCCCAAAAATCGCGATCGCATGAGAGCGCACAAGCGTTGCTAGATTTAATGACTGGCATTTCCACAGAGGCGTGGATGGCTATGTGGATGAATGGCACAGAATACGTGTTGTGGGAAGCCGCGCTTGGTAAGCACCAAGAGTGGGGCGGCGCTGTCATTGAACAAGAAACAAGAGAGATGCTGAGAAATTTATCTGGCTCCTGTGGTGGTTGGTGGATTTACCATCATGGAGAGAGGTTTTTGAGTTTGGAGGAATGGCAGAATTTGTATGAGTTAATCCTGACTTGTTAAAACTTCACCAACAACTGTATCAATTCCATCGCCAATTCCCTCGCTGTAGCCGATGTACAGAGCCGTTGCTGAATCTTGTGAATTTTCTGAAAACGCCCTAGTACCAAGATGGTCATATTCTCCATAGTAGGAGCTACGATCAGAGGCTGGTTTAATCTTTGTTTTTATAACTGTTTTGACCGGATTAAGCCTCGCCTCATACCCAGACACAACCACTTCAAGTTCTGGATTCTGAAGCAGAATTTGGACAAGTTCTCTAGCTTTCATGATTCGCTGCTCTTGCTGCCAATATCGACTCTTTGAACTCAAGGCTTTCCAGATCCCTTTCTTCAGGGGTGCTACTTTCTGCTTCTATTAAGTAATCGGGCTTGGTACTGACCTCCATTCCCTCCAATTCTTTATACTCATTTCCTCGTGGGCTAATTGTGACTGCGACGCGTTTGTATGAATCAATCCAGAGTTTCGCCAGTGGATCTCTTAGCTCCACCTCACAAGAAAGATCGCCTTTATCTGAGTTACCGCTATTAAGTGTAAACCCTTGAATCAAAGGAAATAACTGCCGGTCAAACCGCTTAATCAACGCCTTAAATTCATCCCATGACTGAATAAGGGGCAATCGCGATTGCTGCACCTGGGAGAGCGATTGCACTGCCTCAATTAATTGATTAACTAGTTCTGGATTGTCTTTGATGTTAAGTAAAACTGTTATGGTTGCTGACATATTTAAATCTCAAAGTGCCGACAAGTTGCACAATTGCCACTTGGATTAACAGTACATTGTAGATGAGGCGATCGCGCATTGAAATTGCACGAAGGATTGCCCAAGCAATCATCCTCTTGAATCTGATCCAGTTGATGCCGATGGTGAGCTAGTTCGTATTGACGAAGTAATTCAGCTTCTCGATCAGCAACAAGCATTGCCTTTGCTGGCTCAAAGTTAAAGGCTTTGCGAAGCGTTCCAGTGTCCGTAAGCTCTAGTTGACTAATTCCAAGCGGAACAAGACGCACAAGATTCTGCCATGCATCGTTCACGCTCTTTTGAAACTCAGGAAGTGCCATTGTTTCAGAGAGTTTCGTCATTGCGTTCTTTGCTCGAACAAAAGCCTCATCCACCTTGGTGAAATCGATGCCAAGAGTGAGCTGCAAGAGTAAAGGTTTATTGGCTCCTTTTTGTGCAGCTTTGGCTCTGTGCCGATTTCTCCTGCGTTGCCTGATAGAGATCATTTTACCTGCCATTATTCATCAACTAAATGTGTCCAACCATCAAATGTGCCATACCAGTTGAGTAATTTCATTTGCTCCCTCAAATCATCCGTCATTTGCATATAGCAAGAGGCGTAATCGCCAATAAAAACAACACCGCGCGAGGTTTCAAAATCACGCCCTAAAGTAATTTTCGGGTTTGGTTCATAGCGGCGAATGATTTCTATGCCTTGCAACATTTCATCCAGTGTTGTCACGTCTGGCTAACTCCTTTCTAACCTGCTCTTGTAACTGCGGCGGCAACTTCTGCATTGCCTGCTCTAGTATGGCCTTTTTCTGAGACGGGCTGCTACCACCAGGGATAGTTGAGAATCCTGGTTCGCCGATGGGCTTGCAGGTATCTTAAGTAGATTGTCGATTTTTGACAGCCTGGATCGCCTGTTCTCGCAGCGCGGGGGGTAGGCGCTCCAGTCCTCTTTGAAGAATTTCTTCTCTACTTTGTGCGTCTGAACTTCCTGGAATAGTTGTAAATCCAGGCTCCGCTATCGGTTGCCCATTTATAGCTGGAACACGCTTCAACTCTCCTGTCACCTTGTCCCGAATACCGACTGTCTCCTGTGGCGGAGTGTCAACACTTAGCCCTTCTCGCTCGATTTCCCGTTGTGACAGAGAAAAAATTCGGCATCTGCACCCGAATCCATTGGGGGCAAAACACGTCTGCCAAAATGGGCTGTCTGCTGGGTAAATTTTACCATCAAGTGATAAATGTGCAGGTCGCGGCACTCGTGAATCGCCGTGCTGATAACGCCAATACGGTCTGAGCTTCAACACCTCCGGGTCACTCATTTGCTTATAGCGCCCCGCCTGATAGGCGTTACGAAGATTTTGATTGAAGATGAGTGCAGTTCTGTATGGGCGATTCGCCGGATTCCACCCCGCCTTATCTATCGCTTTGTCAAATCCCTTCTTAAATTCGCCGTAGCTGTCACCATTCTCCAGCCCACTCAGCACCAGTTTGTAGACATCGCCCAGGAGTTCGGCGGAAGTGACATTCGCCAATGTGAAGGCGTAATCGGTGGCTGCATCAGCAAACGTGTCCCAGGCAAGGGACGGTAGAGGCAATTTGGATTTGTAATACTGGATTGCTTCCGAGAATGGTAAGCGAAATGGGTCAATGGTTTCTGGCATGGGGTTAAGATTTCCACTGGCAGTAGTGAAATTAAGTATTAATCAACATATTTTTTTAAGTCATCTGCAATTGTTTTATGAGTTAAACTTTTGTTAGCAAAATTGTCATAAAGCTGTTGATTGAATTTTCCAAACTTTTTGAATCCTGTGTACTGATTATTTGCCCATTCGCGCTTGAATTCTTCAGGTAACTTATCATACTGAAGTCGAGCGTATTCCAAAGTAGCTTTAGAAAACTTACCTATGGGCGAATCGTCTGAAGAATCTCTTAGCTTGGTAATAGCTTCAGGCAATGATTCTGCTATGGATTGTGGCCTACCGGATGCCACAGAGCGCCGTAAGGCATCAGCCCTATCTATTGCGCCAGCTATTTGAATATTAACTTCTTTCTCACCAGCAGACCTTAAATCCGTTACTTCTTTCAGGTTTTGCTCAAAGTTTTTAGTGATATATTCTGGTGTTTTTTCAGTCATTTTACTCTTTTTTTTGTCAGCTTCCAATGCTATTCTTTCCTTTTCTGCGTCAGGAACATCATTCTTTGAAGAACGACTGCGTTTAACATCTGCAACTTTATTAACAGATTTAGACTTATCAGGAGGCTTTGTATCGCCTCCACTAGCAGCACCAGAACCACCAGTTTTTGCAGATTCTTTTAATTCAGTGGTAGCACTCTTGGTTACATTAGCACCCAACGCTTTCTTCTTCACCTCAGCAATCTTTTTCTTAGTTCCAGCGTCAGCAGTTTTCCTACAGGTTTTCTTGGCAGAGATACATGATCCACCACAAGCAATCCCTTTTGTGCAATTGCTAGCTTTTTTGGTCGCAAAGTCCAGCTGTTCATCCTCTGTAAAATTCGCCACTTCCAAGGCATTGAGCAGGCTGTAAGAGATTTCGTCATCCGGCGCGATACCTGCGGCACGCCTACCGGCGATCGCAAATTTAAATCGCTTGGTCAGCTTGGAGCTAATTTTGTCCTCGAAGATGCCGCTAAAGCTGTCGTCAGAGCCTAATTGAGCTTCAGTTATTGCGCTTAACCCATCCTGGTACTGAGTTTCGAGAATGTCTCGCAGTTCTAGTAACAGCTGTGGGTCGGTGATTTTTATGCTGTCATTTTCGGCAAACTCTAGCTTGTCACTAAGCAGTCGCGTGATGTATAGCCCAACTAATTTGTATTCTTGCTCCGTGAACTGTAGTGGCATCAGGGGAAGCCTTGAGATTTATGCTTCTAAGGTTCCCCTGACGGCAAAAGCCCTTCTCGCCGCATCCCTTCAATAATCCACTGTCTGATTTTATCCGAGCGGTTGGGGAGGCTTCGCACCACAGTATCTATATCTGGAGGAAGTTTCACACAAATTGGAGCTTGCTTATCTGTTGTTCCAAGCCCAACGCCTTTAATGCGCTTGCTGTCATTCATAAAATAACCTTGACTAATCACGTATACGTGTTATGATAGCAACTATAAGGGCAAAACGCTACGACCCGCCTTTTAATATTTTTGGAGAAAATATATGTTTGAAGTTCAACTGGTTAACTCTACAGCAATTCGCCTAATCGCATTTCGCCAAGACGGCACTCTCCGCATTGTTTTTCGCAGTGGAACTGCATACGATTATTCAGGTGTTGAAAGGAGTGTTTTTGATGAATTGTGCGATGTAGAATCGGTTGGTAGTCGGTTTCAATCTATCCGCAATGCATACACTCATCAACGGTTGAGTAACTCAACAACGCAAGATTTTCTGTTTGCGGTGCTTCAAGCCAATACAGGCTCACGATTGATGGTTCCAGCCGCTTAGGGAATGCTAGGGTTGCACTCCCGCAGCCCTAGCCCATGCCCTGCCTTGAAGAAAAAGACTTATCCGCGTTCGCCCAGCACCACATTCAGGCACAGAAAGCAAACATCACTAACCAGCGACAACGACTGACAGAAATCGAAGCAGAGTTAAACGCTCTTAAATCCAACCCCACATCTGATCTCCTCAGACTACGTGAAATAGAAAGCGCCCAGCGTGACCTTGAATATCACCTTAACGGACGAGTGCCTCGCTCCAAGCTAGAAGACGAAGCCGCCGAACTTCAAAAAAGTGGACTCAAACCGGACAGACTTGCATCAATCGAACAAACACTCCGTAACAGTAATAGCAACCTGCTTAAAGATCCTGATTTGGATGTGGCAGAGCAACGAGTGAAAGCTATGGAAGCACTTTATACCCAACGTCAGCAATTAGTATTTCGTGACACAGCCTTCGATGGTGGCGAGAGAACAGCTTCCATTTTTGGCGCTCCCACCGTGAAAAATATGAAGGAGATTGGGGAGGATGCGATCGCCAACGAATTGATGTTGCGTTCAATTTCTCATGTGATAAATGGGGAGTCTTCCAAAAATCCCAGTGATTACTTAGATGTAACTAAAACTGAGGTGAAGAAATCTCTCTCTGATGGCATTGAACACCATCACATTTATAACAATGTCTACGTAGACACTAATGGCAGGGTAACTCCAGCAAGTGTTCGCTACTTTCGCAATCCCCAAACTGGTGATATTGAGATGGAGGTGATACCTGAACACTGGAATTCAACCAAGCACGGACGAAACACCCAGTTCATCGAACTTATGGACGGCGCTCACAGTGGAGATGACACCGCAACTCATCTTCATTACTACAAATTTAATGACAACGAATCAGTTGCTATTAAGGAAAAAATTAAGTCAAAAGTCGCTGAAATTAACACTACCAATACTGCCAAAGCAGCGAAACTAGAAACTGAGCTTGTTGAACTAAGAGAGCGCAAACAAGATCCCAAAGCTTACGAAAGTAAATTGCAAGGTGAAATTGCGATCACCCAGTCTCAGATTGCAACTCATGATGCGGTTGAAGCAAAATACACTACTCCCAATAAAAATGGCGTTCCAGTCAAAAACAAAGGACTAACACCTGAGCAAGACAAAGAACTGCAAACGGCTAGGGATGAGCGCAAAGCTGTACAAAAGTCCCTAGATAAAACCCAGAAGGCACTTGACGAACATCAAGCTTTCACAACCCTAGAATCCGACTTGCAGCAGTGGAAATCAGACAAGGTGACACTGGAATCTCAAAAGAATGCCATTAAGCTGAATGCCAAATTTCCAGATGCCAATGGTTATCCTGATAAAGCGACGGCTAAAGCGGCTAGAGATAAGTTAGAACAAGACGCGAGAGATTTAAGTACTAAAGTCCAAACCAGTCAAAAACTCTTGCGGGAAAAAGGCTCGGTCGATCAACAAATCAGCGACAAAACTGCTAAACGAGAGGAAGCAGAGCGACTTTCAAAGTTGAGTGAAGCAGAAGCTCTTGCTATCTACGACAAATCCAATGGCTACCTTAGTTTTGATAAGGGACACCAGGAAAGCCAGGATTATTCCAAGTCTCGACCAAGAATGAATGCCGAAATCCATAAGTACAATGCACGGGGCGCGATCGCAGTTCTTGAATCTTCACATGGTGCTTCGGCAATGAAAGAACTGCAAAGAATTGCTGAAGATAGCTATAAACGTAACCTTTTATACAATACCGAAACTATAATGAATAAAGTAGCGGGGACGTTATCATGAGAAGCTTTTGGTTCATATATTGCGGAGATAGAATTGAAATCGTATTTCGCCTGATTGAAAACGGTAGATGGTGGTATCACGACAAAACGCAACAGAAGATTGGCGTGATATTTGATTATCCACCCGCAGAAGAACTTCTTGGTGATTCCGAAATTAAAATAAGTGATGTAGAACTAGAAGATTTTGACCCCGCAGTTCGCTCTATGCTATTTCAATCTCTTGAATTAGATGCTCCAGAGCTTGGCTTAACATATTCCTAACAAGGTAGAGGTGCTGCCTTTACTTTTAACTCTTGCATATCACTAGGCAACGCAATCTTATAGCCACCTGGAGATTCCCTAGAAATTCTTTGCATATTTTCCATATACCCGTCTAGCTCTGGATGAGACAGATAAGACCCTTTGAGTCCATGTGCCTCGTCTAGAGATTGTTTCATTTCATTCCAAACTCTTGAGCGCTCAAGGGTTAGTCGCTCATAAGAGTCTGTTGAAAAACTTTTAGTGGAATTAATTTCTGCAACCATTGCATTCAAATCTTCAACAGACTTGCGATACTTTAATGCAGCTTGCAGTGCTGCAACATCAGCAGAAAATTGAACCTTCTCAGCATTGGTTAGCTTGCTGACATCTACTCCAGTTAATTGACTTTGAACAGATGCTAGCCCGGAATCAGGACGAACAGGAGTTGCACTAACTTGAACATCTCTAATGCTGTGTTTTAGCGCTGGTTCACTTGTGCCTGTATTTTTTTTTGAATCACTTAAAAGTTTTTCTAACTCCTGAATATTGTTAGCACCATTAGCTTTATTGGATACACCTCGTTCTAATTGCAGTGCCAAAATCAGTGATAGGGCAAAAGGACTATTTTTATACTTTCGCTGCAATTGCTCAATTGTTGCTCTGTAAGCCTGGGGAGTGGACAAAGCAAACAGCTTAAGCTTGCCGATGTCGCGGATTAAGTTTCTTGCTACAGATGCTTTTTTATTATCCCCAAGCTCATTCGCAATATGTTTACGAATAGCTGGATCTTTGATATCCGGCATATTGATAAACCTTCCAGTCTTGGGATCGCGCCACCGTCCGCGACTATCTATGAGGAGAGATCCGGAGGTTGTTTCTTTTTTTTTGAAGATGCAAAAGAAACAGATCCGCCCTCTGCAAACTCAATCCCCGCCTCATTCACTACCTCAAATCTGCCACCAGCTTCCGTTGCCATCATTGCCTGTGCCATCAGTTCTGTGAATTCGGCAGTGTCGAGTTTGGGGAACAGGTCGAAGAGGCGATCGCGCACTTCTTCAAAGCTTTCCGATTCCTGCACCAATCCCCGTATCTGCTCTAGCCACGAACTGACAATGGGTGCAGAGCGCTCCTGTAATTGCTCGGCATACAAATCAGCCCCATCTTTCTGCTGTTCTGCAAAGTTTGCAGCGATAGGCAGAGACTTGGATGTGGATAAATCAACAGGCTTTTGACGGCGGTATTGCTCCAAGTCTGCTGGTGTCACCTCTGCAATTCCACCAAAAAACTCTTTCGGCATTTCAACCAAGTAGGCATCTCGCGCCGCGCCCAGGCTGTAATAGCCAAGCATATACTTATGTTCGTCAAAATCCCCATCTTCGGGTGATAGCTGTGTAACTTGGAATAGGCGATCGCTCCCAGTAGGCTTTTTTTCAAGTAAACCAGAGTAGATGTAGCAGTCAAGCGCCTCACCATCCGCGCCGACATAACCGCGTATGTGACCGTAACCAGAGCGTAGTTTCTTGGAATTCTTGCGACCTGGGAACCTTACCTGTCCCGGCAAAAACTCCACACCAATGGACAAACCCTGCCACTTCAGCACGCGGTCGATGATACTACCGAAATCGACTGATTCGGACATATCGGCGGTGTCTTTCGACTGTACGCCCGAATTAGCTAAAAACTGCTCGTCAGTCTCTTCCCCTCCCTGCTCTACTTCTTCATAGTGGTCGCCATAGATTTCAGTTACAGCTTCTTTTTTGAGCTTGAAGCCCATATCAAATAGCGTCTTGTCTCGGTTTGAGCGCCCATTGAGGTCTTCGGCTTCCTCGAAGTTACGCCATAATCTAGGGGGTTTAGCGTCGGGCAGATTTAATTGGACATCCCATTTAATTAGGGTGCGGTTGAGGGTGTCGCTCAGGAGGTCAGAATCTGCTTTAGTCAGCTCCTTTCGCACCTCATTATGGGTGTTGGCAGCCGCATAACTCCCCCTGTCGCCAATCTGAGTAGTCAGCGTCTCCCCCAGCACTGTTTTGCTCATCTCAGAATCCATGTACTTGCACAGGGACTCATAGCAATTTATACTGCCACTTCGAGACGCTTCTAGTAGAACAATATCCAGTCCTTCGGGAATCGCAACGCCAGCATCGGTAGCGATCGCGTCCAACGCCTCAAGTAGTGAATTTTTCTGTTCCTTGGTGGCCCCACGAGGGTATTTGCCAAGAGCTGTGGGAGACGCGAATTTGTCAACGAATTGCAGCCAAAATTTGACACCTTGCTTTTTGAAGAAAACATTCCACCAGAGTGTACGCCCCAATCCCGTGCCATAAGGGTTGTCGTCAGTTGCACCACAAATGTGAGTCAGGAACTTGCGGGGATGAAGCTTAGTAACCGCTTCCCCATCAATCATGTCCTCCAAGGTCAGCATCCGCAGTTCCCACTTTCCCGCCTCGTTGATGGCGAAGTTAAAGCGCTGCTGATTCCTAGCCTTGATCTGATTTGGGTAAAACTCCTTTCCGTCCACACCCCAGAGAATTTCTGCTGGTTTAAAACCTTTGAGAACAGCATCAAGCAAGTTGTAGCAAGTTCTGTCAAAGCCGGTGGCAAGTAGGTCGTCGTCATCAGCCTTGGCTGCAAGGCTTTGGAGGTGGTATTTCACCATATCCGCCGCTTTTTGGTCGAGCTTATCTTTTGAAGCGGCTTCCACCGACCACTCACGGGCAATTACTGCCAAGTACCTTTTCTGTAGCACTGAGAAGCAATGCCCATCTTTGAGCAGGTCGTCGTAAGCTTTGTATTCACCCTTCCCTCGCCCCTGGAGGACATCATCAGGGTTGAGCAAACGCGAACCCAATAACAGCATATAGGGGTCACGTTTGACTGAAGCGATTTCTGTATCGAAGTTACGGGGGAGGGAGGAGGGCATTTGAGTTTGGGAAGGAAAGCCGGAAACCCCGGCTTGGTACATGAACCAATTAAGATTCAGCGCTAGGGTTCCCAAACATCGGTTCTATCTGGCGGAATCCGCCAGATAACTCCTCAAGCGGACATTGGATCGTCTCGCCCAATACCAAGCGATCGCAGCTTGAGCTTCACGTCCTCCGGTTCATTACCACAGTAGTAATACTTTTTCTGGCGCAGATTTGCTAAGTAATAGCCAGCTTTTCCACCATTAAGGCGGAACAATTCAATGGCTGCTTGCTGCTTGGTAATACCGTAGAGCAGTTCAAAATCATTAAAATCAATGCTTATTGGCAAGCTTTTATAAAATAGCTCGCCTTGTTTGAAATGCCATCCGCCTGCTACGCGCTCAATCACGCGGTAATAATCGGGGATATAAACATTTGTGTCTGTGTCCATTGCGTTATACTCCAAATAAGCAGGAAAGCCCCCAAGCGAGGGCTTGAGGGAAGATGAACTTGAGGGAAGATGAACTACCTGTTAGGCGGGTTCATCTGGTTTTTTCGGCTTAGGCTCTTGAAGCTCAGAGGGAAGCTGGTCGTCGGAAACTAAGTCTCCCTCTTTGCCCTTAATGTTGGTCTTAAAGTAACCAACATGGTCTCCTTCAACTGAAGAAGCTTCGTAAACTTCCAGGTCTTCAGGATTGGGCTTTTTGGAGCCACCGTTGGATTTAGTCATCATTTCACCTCCTGATGAGAGTGTAGTGTTTGTTGTCTCTCATACTTATAATTATGGCTCATTCTTTTAAAAGTGTCAACCACTTTTAAAAGAATTGTTAGCAGAAATTAGGATTAATTCACCTTGGGCGATCGCATCTAGTAGCTGACCAGTTGAACCCTGCTCGTCATAGATATAGCCTAATACAAAAGCAATTTCTTTAAGTTTGTCTGCTGTCTTTGGTGCAACCCTAGCGTGCAAGCTTTCACGATTTAACTTTTTTCTCCCAGCCATAAGTGCTATTAAGTGGTACACACTTTTAAGATAACATAGAAATTTAGTAATCCCTCAACCTAGAACTCACACGAGAACTCTTACCCACGCTTTCAAACTCAACCACTCCACCAGCGCCGTTGTACCCCAGCACAGTGGCATCCCCAACGTTGGGCGAACGGTGCAACCGGGCAGTGGTCTTTTTCTTATCCTCAATCTTAATTTTGCCTGTGGTGGTTTCCTCGTAGTAGGTTCCTGCCAGATCCTCCATCAGCATTTCCTCAATCTCACCAAGGGGTGTGATCGCAATCTCTTCATTTCTAAATCCCTCGCGCAGCATCCAGTAATGTTCGGCTTTGAGGTTGGCAAACAAGCTATTTTCATCGGCTGCCTCTCCCCAATGCGTGCCATCACCGGGATAATCACCTTCTAGTAGTTTGGATAAAGCGCCACTACCAACGCCAATAATGTCTACATTGATACTACCCGGTTTGGCGTCCAAAACCTTTGCACCAAGGGCTGCGGCTCTACCGACATCCAAGCGATCGCCCTTGGTTGGCATAGTAGATGCTGCGTACAGTACCGGCCCGCGCCAACTGCTAGTAGCGTGGTCATCCCCGCCGTCGCCCACGTCTAACCCGTGCCGCCAGTGGTGGTGTTCTGCCATAAAATCCCATTTTTGCGGATCGGCATCGTAACGGGCGCGAGCTTGCAAGAACCAGCTGCGGGGGACAATAGATTGCTCTGAATCTACTGGGAATAAACCCTCAACGCGAGATTGCCAGAATACTGAATTTTCACCTTTTTTGCGGACTTTTTCAATCCAGGCAATTGAGATAGCGCCAGGGATGACATCGCGCTGACACCAATCGGGCCACGCTGACTGTGGCAATACGTCCCCTGTTACTGGGTCAACGATTGCAGTTGCGACATCTGGTTTTAGTCGATGGATTTCATCGGCGTGCTTTTCGTAAGCCCAAGAAACATTAATGTGGCTCCAAGCTGAAATGCGGTTGTGGCGACGAGCGCAGGATTTTTCAAAAGGTGTTCCGCCGACTATGGGGTTGCCAATTCGTAAACCTCGGTTCTCAGAACCGGTTAAGCAGCTGGCAAACCCGTCGTCAATTTCTTCGGTGATGCCGCACGCCTCATCTTGAATGAGGAGTAATTTTTCAGCGTGTTTGCCTTGGAAGCTGTTGCTGTCGTAGTTTCGGGCAGTGAAGCCATAGGCGCGGGCAGACTCGGAAAACTTTAAAAACAGCTCTCCCCTCTCTCCGCCAAGTTTGACCTTGTTCTTGTCGTAGAGCTTGCGGACTTCTGACCACAGTATTTGCTTAACTTGGGATTCGGTAGGAGCTGTACTAATAGCTAAACCGCCAACAGCGAATACCCACCACAGGACAACACAAGCTGAGATAAAACTCTTTCCCACGCCATGAGCAGCTTGGACATTGGTTTCTGCTCTGTCCCTGACCGACTCCAAAATCTTGATTTGCTCGCCTGTCACCGTTGAGACAGCTAGCACCTCTCGCACAAACTCAACTGGCTTGGTGGCGTAGTCAGCAAAAGGAACCACATCGTCTTCAGTTTGCGTCAGCCCAAGCGCTGCTGCACACTCAAGGGCAAACTCCCTCCGGCGCTTATCGGCTACGCTTTCTTTTGGCATTGGTCATTTAAAGCGCGGATAAATTCAGCCGGGGAGATACCGAGTGCGATCGCCATATCAGCCAAATCCGCCGCTGTCTTGGGTACTAGCTTGTTGCGTAACTCAATTAATCGGCACAGTCCCGTAGCAATGCCACCAATACCACGAGTATCTTCCATCCCTCCTGAGAGAATACCTGAAAGGGAAGCGATCGCATCATTGATAATTTCCACCTCGTCCATTTCTTGAGCCAGCGCGGTCTTGGGGGTTTCCCCCATGAGCGACTGGCGGTGAGGCTGTCGGCGACGAGAAAGGGATGAGGGTGCAGGGGGTGCAGGGGTAGGAGTGCGAATTGTTTTAGGCGGTTGACCGCTTTGAGCTTGGCGTAATGCAGCCCAACCTTCATCGCTAGCTCGTTTCTCGACGGCACGCTTAGAGATGCCAAACCTCATGGCGATCGCGGCTAAGGATTCCGTGCCAGCTATGTAATCATTTTTCGCTTTATCCCAGGTCTTAGAGTCGATCACCGCATTCACCGCATTACCGCACAATTGGGCACACCGTATTTCTCTACAGTTCCCTACTGATGGGCAATTTGGTAAAATGCGGCACTGATTTTTAACGCAAAAATTAAGTGTTCAAGGCGGGGTGGGGTAATTTTTCTCAAAATTAATCGGCTAAAAACTTGATAGTTGGCGGATGGACGGCAGTTGCTCCTCTTACCTACAAGCCAAGACCGCACTGCCTCCTTGACACGGTTGCACGAACCCCCGAAAATGCTATTTCAATGGTCTTCGGGGGTTTTCGGGGGTGGATAAGAAGGCGGCGGCTGAATTTCTTGGCGTATCTACACGCACCATTGAGAATTACAGCAAGGAGGGTAGGATAAGCGTTGCTTATCTTCCAGGGAAAAACGGGAAGCAGGCTGATTACAGGGAAGAGGAATTACAGACGCTGAAAGAGGATCTGCAAACGCCTCTACATCGGTCTGTCATTGCCCCGAACGGCTCCGAAATGGTTTCTTCGGACGTATTCGGGGGTCTATCTACAGTGCCCCCTGGAAGGGTGGTTGAGTTGCTGGAGGCGATTAGCGGCGCTCAGAGATTGGCGCTGTTGTGGAATAAGTTGGTATGGAATTTAGAGGAAGCGGCAACAGCTACCGGATATTCTCGGTTTCATCTGCGGCAGGCGATCGCTCTTGGGGATCTGCGAGGACAGAAGGTAGGCAGGGGTTGGAAGGTTCGCCCTAGCGATTTGCAAAGCTATACAATGCGTCTATTTGGCGATGAAGAAGCAATCCAGGAATACAGCATTAAAGATTGAGAAAATCATTGCCATAATCGCCCAGTCGTTTGACTTGAGAAAAGTCTTTATCTGCAAAATAGCAGATTCTTTGTGGAGCTTAGATTTTTGCTGTCAAGTTGATAATCAAATTCTTGATTATTCATACTGGATTTATGAGATAGATTTGTGTGATTCTCGCCCTGACTCAATTGCTGATATTATTTGCTATGAGATGCAAGAAAACCACAGGCAAAGACCTATAGGCGATATCACGTGTGAATTCAACGCGCGATCTCGTTACCTGCGATGTACTGTTAATCCCAATGGCCCGTGCGAGGGGTGCAAATTTCGTGAATAAAAATTATGGGGAGAAGACAATTAAAACCCGGAGATCGAGTTAGCTTTACATCCCACGATGAACGATGCAAACCATTCACACAGGAAGGAATTGTAAAGCATTATGTATATCCACATTTTCATCCATCTGGATACATCGAAGTTGTCGACAACAGCGGAGATATAATTCTTTACGGCAATGCAGACAAAGACAGCATCAAGAAAACTAAATAGCAAAGAAAATCTCTAGCATAAATCCCCCGTCCAAATGAAATCAAAAGTTAAAATTGGAAAAATTCATCTAGAAGGAACGTGCTTTAAGTGCAACAAATACTCAGAACTGAAACTTCTGGGTAGAGACTTGCTTTGTCCAGCCTGTTGCAAAAAGTTTCAGTTACCCTGAAAGTAAAAATCAAAATTGTAAATGTCGAGCATACCTGTCTCAAGTGCTGGGGAACGGGTAAAATTTGGGGCGACACCAGAAAAAAGAGAAAAATAATCTGTTCAGACTGCTTAGGAACAGGTATGATACGCCTTGTTTAAAAGAAGGTGGAATTCTAATGCAAGTAAAGAACCCTTTAATTGCATTATTTTCGCTTGGAAATCACGACCACAAGTAAAGCCAAAAATCGCCTCAACCAACAGGCTTCAACCGACGAACAACTAATTAAAATGTGGCTGCACTCTAAAGCCAGCAGCACACAAAAAGCCTATGCACGAGAGGCTGAAATTTTTCTGCAATTTGTCAGCAAGTCGCTACAAGCAATCACCATTGCTGATATTCAAGACTATGTAGACGAGCAACATGGGTTAGCCCCGGCGACAGTTGCACGCAGCCTAAATGCTATCAAGTCCCTGTGCAGTTTTGGGCAGCGTATCGGTTATTTACCATTCAATGTTGCAGCCCCCGAACGCGCTCCCAGAATCAAAAATACTACAGCCGAGCGCATTCTCACCAGAGAGGAAGTGGAGAGCATGATTGCCTCTGCACCGACTGGGCGCGATTTGACAATCTTGCTAGTTCTCTACACCGCCGCCCCCAGAGTTAGCGAACTTTGCAAACTAAAATGGCGGGATGTGCGCCCTGCCGGAGTTAGCGGCCAAATCACGATTTTCGGTAAAGGTGGCAAAACGAGGACGGTATTAGTCCCTGTGGCTACCTGGACAGCACTTAAGCTATTGAAAAAACCAGATGCTCTGCCTGATGACCCTGTATTCCTCAGCCAGAAAGGCGGGCACATATCAACGTCTCAAGTTTGGCGGATTGTAAAAGTTGCAGCCTCACGGGTGGGAATTACACAAGAGGTTTCGCCGCACTGGTTGAGGCACTGTAATGCGTCTCACTCTCTAGATGCTCACGCACCACTGCACTTAGTCCAGCAAACGCTTGGACACAGCAGCGCTGCAACCACTTCCAAGTACTTACACGCTAGACCCAACGATTCTTCTGGCATGTATTTGGGAATGTAGAGTACAATCATCTACCAAAATAACTCTTTGGTTTCGCACTTATTGGATTGCGCTATCCTCACCGGGACAGCGCTTTTTTGTGGGAATTCTAGCGAGGTAGTAGTTTCCCTCGCCTATGACTTCCCCTCCAGCCCCAAAAGACTCCCCAATCGGCAAAGGGATCTCGTATTTATTTGCACTGGTACTGACCACAGTAATTGCTAGCCAGTCTGTAAATCTTCAATTCAAAATCAATCGGGCTGGAGAATATGAATGGGCGATCGCATCCCGCGAACTTAATGCCCAAATCTTCTATCCCTGTGTGGGATTAATCGCTGCAATTCTGAAACTGCCAACAGACACCATTGCACTCGCTTTGGGACAATTTCTGAGCAAGGGGCGCGAGTGATGTGGAAACATGGTTTACCGAGCTACAGCGATGGATCGTCCGCTTATTCCAGTCAAAGAAAAAGCGTCGAATTTCCCCAAAAATCATTAAGCGCTGGTACGGGAAGCATTGCGCCGTACTGCGAATTGAGAGAACGACCCCAGGCGGACTTAGCACATACAGAATCACTTCAACATACGGCGAGTGCGATTACCTCGTCACCCTTGACTATCTCCCCGACTTACAAGCAGAAATGGCTGGGGAATTCAATGGAACCTCTTTCAGATTGCGATCGCATGATAATCAGTATAATTCTGCACTCACGCACCGCTTTGCAGTCTGGCGGGTTTTTCGTAACGGCGATAGCAGCCCTGTTGGTGTTTGGGACTGCGATCTTCAGGGGTTCACCCAAAGTTTTGCGCTTTCAGAGCTTGAACCCCGTCGTGCAGTCGCGGGGGTGGCCCTACTCCCGCTCTCAATAATTCACAGCAAGAAAAACCCCTGGCAATCCCGGATGGAGCGTGTGGATTGGCTCTCGTACCTAGAGGAGAGGATTCGAGAAGAACTGTCAAACCCAAATCACAATTTGAAGACTTGCATAATCCTGGATGATTCAGTTCGGGAAATCTAGCAAGAGTCAAACTCCACCTCCATGCCACAATGAAACTCACCCACCTTCTTCTGGCGATCGCCATCGTTAAGCAGCAGCAAGCTGACCGTAAAGCCAATTGTGCAAGAAAGCCATCCCGTTAGGTAGCAAGTATCCAGCAAGTTTATCAAAGTTCTTTAGATCCTCAGATTCTGAGAGGATTTGCACCGCTTCATCCAACTCACAAATATCCAATTGCGCTAAATCATTCATGCCCTGCCACAACAGGGCATTTATTTGGGCTTCGGTTTTACGCAATAGAAGAGCCGCGGCTTTTGGCTGTTTCCCTTGGAGATAAACAAGCTCAATCGCTGGGTTGTTAAGGGATGCGATCGCCTCCCTCAATTTCCCTAATATTTCATCAGTTCTATCCTGGGGTGCAACTTGAGCTACTAGGGTATCGCCCAAGGTCAAATCGTCTGTTTCATCCAATTTGGAGTCGAGGCTCCAAATGTATTTTTGATTCCTGGCGGCTCCAAGGGCTTCTTCAATTTGGGTCTTGCTGATACCCAGGAAAAGCGCCACTTCCGCATCACTGGGGCGGCGACCTGAAAGGGATGCTAAATGCGATCGCGCCTTTTTAATTTTGGCACTCATCTCATGCAATCCACGAGAAATCCTTACAGGGGAAGCTTTATCGCGGAGGAAGTGCAAAATTTCGCCTTTGATGTAGGGCAGGGCGAATGAAGTGAAATACTTATGTAGGGGGTCGTAGCGCTCCACTGCCTTAATCAACCCAAGTGTCGCCAGTCCCAGTAAATCCTGGTAAGTTTCCTGGCAAGATCCCTCCATGTTATGGGCGACTTTCCTGGCTAGTCCGATGTTAAGTTCAACTAAATGATTTCGCAGTGTCAGGCAACGCGATTCAAAGTACAGCGTAAATATCTCTTTCATCGACCCTATCCCTACCAACAATCCTTTTATGGCGTATCAATAAAGACAAAGTTAATGAGATATATACTGTCTTTACGAAATCTTTAAATTTATCTGATTAGAGGAAAATACTGTATTTAGTCATTGGGCATTGGGCATTGGGTCTATCTGGCGGAATCCGCCAGATAGAAATGAGGGATGCTACCTTTTTCTGCGGCGGCTACCTGTAGAGTGAGAGCTACTGCTTCCAGAAACGAGTGAGTCACAAGCTGTTCCGTCACCATCTCTATCAAGTTGCGGGTTATTTGGCAGTGCCACCTGGGCTTGCTCTTGGGTTGCGAAATCCTCGCACTTGCTACCTGTAGGAATAGTTGTGGCGGATTGATCGACATCCTCTGACTGCGATTCCTGGGGTGCTTGCTCGGCAATTTTGAAGCTGTCCCACACTTCTTGAGGGATGTTGTCATTGCTGGTTTGCTGTTTGTCGATGACTCCGTTTTCAGCGATTTTCTCAGTTTCGATTTGCGTTCCCTGGTCTGTTTGCGTTGTGGCTACCACCTCCGTTGTCCTGGGGTCTGAATTTTCATTTTGAATTTGAGTCCTGATAATAGTTGTGATTTTCCCCCGCTCCACATTTTTCTCGGTCTTTTTAATCAGCAAGTAAATTGATTTGTCAGGATTTTGGAACGTGCGAGTCTCGACCGTTTCCTTGGCGTAAGAACCGTCAGAATGAGTCGTTGTATTTGACTCAACTTTTGGCGGTTCAATTTCGACTGGTTGAGTTGGTGTGGGTGTTGCTTCTGGTGTAGGTGACGGTTTCACCTCTTGGATAGGCGCGACCACAACTTTCGCCTTTGATTTTGTTGCTGGTGCAATTACCACTCCTGGCTCAGGTTTGGGAGC
This sequence comes from Nostoc sp. CHAB 5824, assembly GCF_020829665.1. Lineage (GTDB taxonomy): Bacteria > Cyanobacteriota > Cyanobacteriia > Cyanobacteriales > Nostocaceae > Nostoc. The sequence goes on along the minus strand of NZ_JAIVFT010000009.1, from coordinate 221,285 downwards.
AAAAATACCCGTTCCAATAAACGAAAGCACAAACACGGAAAGATAAATTTCAGAGCTTTTGCGCCGAGTGCGGTTGTCGCCACGAAGCACCAATTTTGGATTAATCAGCCCAGTCACAAAGGCAATAATCGAAGCCAAATTTAGCAATAAAAGCAGTCCAAACATAGGATGACACTCATGGTTGATGAGCTGTCTTAGCAAATGTTTTCAGTTTTGTGTGTGATTTTTCAACAAGCCTGCGATCGCAATTGTGCGTGTATTATTTGGTGGTGCAAACGAACCGAGACAGTGTTTATAACATTTCAACTTTTAGTAATTCCTTCTGTTTCCCCAGCCAGTTCTTCCAAAGTACATTTCAAAACCCTGCATAAAATCAGCGTCTCTGATGGTGTTAATTTAGGCGATCTGACCCCGTTTTCCCAATTGCTTACGGTTTGGTCTGTTTTACCAAGTGCTTCCGCTACTTGCCTTTGCGTTAAATTAGCTTTAGTCCGCAGATGTTCTATATTTTTGCATTTCTCTGGCACTTCCTCTAATCGGGGCTTTATCAGGTTAAGAGGAGGATTGAACCAATTGATTAATGCTGCTTCAATTTCTGCTAACAAGTCTAGAGAATCAATTGTCAACCAAGCAATAACAACTCCATTCATCAATTCCAGTTGTTTTTGTCGGTGGTGATACTCCCATCTCAGTTGTAGGTTGCCAGATTGTCCGATGTATTGAATTTGATTATCAGCATCAATAGCAAAATATATAGCTGGACATTCGGGTAATGCTTTTCTCCACTCCAAAGGCATTGAGGGGAGCAATGAAGGGTTAATTAATTCAGGCTGAAGCATTTTCAGCCTCCATCTCGGCTTTCACTAGTTCGTCAAAAGTGCAGTTGTATACACGCATTAACTTCTGAAGTCCCACAGGTGTCATTCTGGGTGCAGTTTTTAGCTGATCCCAGTTCCTAACTGTGGAAACAGCTACGCCAAGTTCTACGGCTATCTCCTCTGCTCTTTTACCTGTCCTAAGCCTTAAGTCTTTCATATTCATACCAATAGATTACACCAAGATAATATCACATCTAATTGGTACTAGTTAGTTGACTTAGTACTAATTAATTAGTAGTATAGATGCATAGAGAAAGCGCCCCGGTCTGGACAACTAAAGCGCTTCCCTGTCCACGTTATTCATGGAGAATTCCATCATGCCACAATTGACCATTGACGCTCAAGCGATCGCCCAATTCCAACTTAATCTTCACCTCACCGAGCAATCAGACGAAGCCGCCGAATATGAAATCGATTCCACTGATGATGTATTCGGCAAGCTCTACCGCGTTTGGAGCGGCGAAAAAGGCATTAACCTGCTCGGCACTTTCTACCAAAATCTTGATGGGTTTTGGGTGTCCCAATCTTGCAACACATCAGTGCGTGATAATTGGGCAACTGACTCTGAAGCGATCGCTGCCATTCTAGCGGCGTAAAGCGAAAATCCCATTACCTAGAGGCGCAACAACAGCGCCTTTTCTTGTTTTGTAGCCCCAATTATCAGCAACAGTCCATGAAGGAATTAGCACAAGCTTTTGACTCGCTAGTAGAAAAGTACCGACTGAATTTCATAACCGACCTTATAGCCCAAGCCATGCCCATCATTGAAAACCAAGGCTTTACCTTGGAAGAATTATTGGATGGTTTGGCAAACTACATTGAGACGGAAACAGAGTGGCAGCAAGCCGTTCACCATCTTGAAGAGGCGGCAACGGCGATTAGAAAGGCAAGAAAAGCAAGTATGTAAACAAATGTATCTGGCGGAATCCGCCAGATAGCTCATTCACTCATCAGTTTTGTCAGCTTGTTTTTTACGTAACTGCTTATTCACCAAGCGCTTATTACTGCCCTCAGCATGAACCGCAAAACCCTTTTCCCAAAAAACACGATGCAATTCCGATGGCTTCCACCCTTCCGCCTTACCTAGTTCCAGTGCATCCTCAAGCAAGTTTTCAGGCACTGAAAAGTCTATCTTGATCATCTTCGGCGCATTTGTCTCTGGCATCTCTTCAACTTCATATACTTCTGCTGTCTCCATCATTTTGCCTCTTCACAACGTAATATTTACCCCTTAGTCGCTGCTTTTTTAGTCCTAGCCCCGTCTAAGGGGTAACTAAGAGGTATTATAATGTGAAAGTCCAACACAAAAGCGATCGCCCCGACAAAGACGCGATCGCTCCCACCTTTCGGCAGTTCCCCCAATCAGACTGGAGGCAATATTATCATGACACCTCAAGAATACGCTTTAAAGCATAAACTCAAACCGATCGCCGTAGCTTACGAGCATTGCATCAGCGAAAACGCATACCGCAAGCAGAGTTTAGCGACTGAGAATAGGACAAAACCATCTGCTACAACGTGCCGAATATCGCAGCTGCTTGATTTCATTCGTCAAAGTGGATACGAACCGCCACAACCCATTTTTTTTGATTAATTGTTGAGCAATTCCGAAGTCATTGATTCATTCAATTGCCCGCCAAGCGCGGGTTTTTTAATATTTAATTACTGAAACGCACCTGAAACACGTTCCAGTAAAACCTGAATCAACACGTTCCACACTTAACTTAGATATTTTCACCTCAAATCATCTCAATCAATCCGTAAACATCACCAAAACCCACGAAAAATAGAGGTTTTGAGGCACGGTTACTGAGCGTAGCCGAAGTATTGAATTTAAGCAGTGGAACGCGATTGTTTCAGACCTTACATAAAGCGTGAAACAAATGAACAGTGAACAAGCTTGAGATTTGGGATTTTTTTGACCATCGGTCGGGAGTGCGTAGTCAATTTGACCCATATTTCTTAAGCCGCCATGAATGGGCCCAATGTATGGGGATTGGCCGCACAACCATCTGGAGGTGGGAGGAAAAGATTATCCGCTTGGTAATCGCCATCCTCCAGGAATATCAAACCGGACACGACTACTTAGACAACTATCAGCGTTTCATTCTTGCTGCCATTTATGCCTTGAAAAACGGCTATGTAGAGTCAGGCAGAAAAATGAGCAACGGTGAAGTAAAAGCTTATTTGCGGTCTAAACGCGGCGAATTAACAAGAGAGCAGTTTGAAAACTGGAGGATCAACAATGGCTTATAGCAGACCAGAATTATTTCAGCATTTTGAGCAAGAGGGCTACAGCGAGACTCAAGTAATTCAGGCATTGTCCAAGCTTGCCGAAATTGACTCTTCACTAAACCCCAGTGCCAATGAATTTGACGAGTCGATCGTTGAGCAGATGGAGGATGTTTTTACCCTTATTCAAGATGCGTTCGTGCTTGCACGTGCCGAAGGTATCGCCTCCAACAAACAATTGACTGGAACATCTGACTTAACACAGATAGAGCAGACAGCGATTAATTTGGCCAACGATCGCTCCATTGCTTTGGATGTCGATGCCATCAAAGGGCTGATTGGAATCTTTGACGCTGAGATTGAAATTCTGGATGCTGAAGCAGCTGTAGAGGCGGTTACTTTATTCCAGCGTCGCAAAGCTATTCGGGAGGGAGTTTTAAGCCAGCTTGAAACCAATTCTATCGCCGCCTTAAACGAGCAAACAGCCAAGCGTATGGATGCGCTCAATAAGCTGTGCAACAACCCGGAAGTGCTTGACAAGATTCTTGCTGATTATGGATTGCTGCCAAGTGATGAAGCCAGCAGGCAATATGTAGAGCTAACTGCCTCTTGTTCCCTTGACTTTGATACTAATGCTTTTTTAGCGGAGGTGAACAGCGAAAAAAAAGCGGAAAATGCGGTCTTCTCCCAAGGGGAGACGCCAAGGGCGATGGGGTCTCCCCAAGTAGAGCAATTTTCCAAGAGAACACTGCCCAAAACAGTAGGGGATACCCAGCGACTAGCCAAATCGTTAATTACCCGCTCCCTGCTATGAACACAAGTCGAGTTTGGCGCAAGCATAAAACCTCAATCATCTTTGGTGGTGTCCTCTTACTGTCTGGAGCTTTCTCTGTTGGCGACTTGATGGATAAAAGACAAAGGCTAGGGGTTGTCCGCCAGCAGGTTACGCAAAACACTTTTGATGTGATGCGAATTCAGAAAAATGAGGAAACAAGCAAGGCTCTCCAAGCGATCGCCAACAAACGGATGCGTCGCGGTTGTATCCCTCTTGTTGACAATGCTTCTGCTAAAAACCTCGTCACCCTAACCGAAGGCAAGCCCGTGCGCGATCGCAAAACCAATGCTTATTTATCTGCGGGTGTAACGGTTTGTGGGGCCAACGGTGAAACTGCTGTATTGGCAAATAATACGGCTGGGATACCTGTAATTTCAGATATTGCAGTTGGCGATCGCGAATTACTCTATCAAAACTTGAAAAAAATCAGAGGGGCTAGGGTTTACTACAATACTCCAGAGGTCGAAAGTGAGAACTAGAAATAGAAGCCGCAGACAGCCACTTCTTTACTATGTTTTTTGGGCAATCCTTGTTGTTACCTGCCTAGTTTTGATTTGGAGCGCGTGGCAGAATACCTTACCTTATCAAGCAGTGGTGAAAAGGCTTTTTAAAATAAACGACACCGGATCTACCAAAATTGTGCAAATACTTTGGTTTCGTATTCAGTTATCGCTATCCTGGTTTGTGGGCGCAGCTTTTTGGGCGTTTATTCAAGGACTTCAAATCACTTATTTGCTGATTACCCAGTCAGACAAAGCGCTAGACTTTTTAATTCAAAAGGCTAACAGCAAGAGAACCTACGATGAATCAGACAAGGACGATCGCACCTTAGCTTTTGCTAAACGTCGATACAATTCTTTACCACTAGCTACGCTAACTTACTTATCACTAGCATGTGTTTTCGCTTACGTGGTTGAATTTTTTGTTAACCTCAATTCCTTCCCATTATTTAATGGTGGGTTCATAGAAATGCTGACTGCCGTTGTCCTTCTTGAGTGGGATAAGTTTGATGTTGGAAACCTGGCAATGATTCTCTTAACTCTGTTTGCGGTCGAGGGTTTAGTGTTTGCAGGCATAATTTTCTACCGAATTATTGAGGTCTTCCGCGAAAGCGAAGCGTACAAACCTAGAACTCAAGCCAGGTAACTAATATGTCAAGATTTGATGTGGCAGGGGGTGATAGAGAGCCAGAAGACTGGACTAAGATAGCTTTCAAAAAGACTACCGAACATGGATTGCAATTTCAAGTAATTGGCGGGTTGGTGTTAGCAGGAGTTGCCGCCGCTGCCTTTAACCCAATCGCTGGCTTGGTTCTTGCTTGCTGGACTGTCGTCAATAGTGCTGAAAAAATTAAACGTATTGGGCGCAACCAGATAGCCATCAAGGATTACAATTGCGTGGCCCATGTTCTAGAGGATGAAGATTTTAAAGCTTATGCAAGACAGGTGCGATCGCAACAGGGGGATGAGGTTTTGTTTTCTGAGTTGGAGTTCGCCGTTGAGAATGGGTTTGAATTGAGCGATGCGGCAAATGAATTTTTGGAATCATCCGCTCCCCAATTACTGCAACCAGCCACAACCAAAAAAACCGCTTCATTTTTACCTCAGACTCAAGTTACTACCCAATCATCAGTTCACGTCCTCGACCACATAATAGATATAGTCAAGGAGCTAGCCTCCCCCGTTCGCAATTGCATCACTTTTGGGATTGGTGGAAGCGGCAAGGGGATGTTGATAGCCTGCGTTTTACGTCGGATTAAAGCAGAAAATCCGAGGCGCGGGATATTTTACGTTGACCCCAAAAATGAACCTGGGGAGTATGGCTATACAGAGGGGGTATGCGATGTTATTCGCCGCAAAACTTGTGATGGTAGACCACCGCAAGAAATTTGTGATTGGATGGACAAAGTACTTGATGAGTACAACGAATGGGCAAAAACCCAAGAAGAATCTCTATTAGTAATTGACGAAGGATCGACGCTGGGGGACGCTGCCCAAAAATGCAAAAACACTAGGATTGGTACATTGATTTTGCACATTGCGTCCCTTGGTGGAGCAAAGAAAAAAAATATTCACCTAATAGCTCAATCGCCTTATGTGGAGCCATTAGGGTTAAAACTTAGCACCACAAGCCAAATCACAGCAGTAGCGTTAGTAAGCGCCACAAACACTAATGTACTGAAGCAGTGGAAGCGATCGCCTATCCTCGAAACGATCGATTTAGATAGGTTAAACGAACTTATCAAAGCTTCCCCTGTGGGACGCGCTGTATTCTTCGGTGGTAATTCCCGGTGGGGCGCAATGCCGGAACTGCCAAATTATTCTGATATTGACCGTGACAACAATAAACCCACCGGGGATGCACTCACGACTATAGAGCGAGAATCATTACGGACTGTTACGGCTACCCTACTTTTGCCGATTGAGCAAACCTTGATTGAGAAGCTTGAACGCACCAAGCACTCAACCCTTGAGGATTTCATTATCAAAGAGATGGGAGAGGGCGATCGCTTACCGCAACTACTTACAGCGATCGCTCAGACTATCAAAAAAGCCAACCACAAAGGTCTATTGTACAAATTCAAACTCAATTGACTGCAAACCGACTGCGATAACCCAACCCAGTCGGCGTTACCATCAGGGATTCTAGAGCAATGGGCAGTTATTACATCATCATTAAAACTGCCCGAAACATGGAAGGAAAAAGATTTACAAATGGCGATAGTTAAACGTTTCAAACAATATGGTTTTGAAGCAAGAACCGAAGTTAAATTTAATGGCGGTTATGCCGATATAGTTACCGATTGGCAGGGTGGCACAATTATTGAGGTGAAACAACGATTAACCCACAAAAAAATTTATGAAGCCTTTGGACAGCTAAATCTTTACGGGTTGAAAAATGACTATAAATTTATAATCACTGGATTCTACCCCAATGACTTGGAAGAGCAAAAGAGCGCGAAAACAATCGCTTCAATGGTTGAACAAGATGAGCGCGTAAAAGTTTTATTTATCAAAGGATAGACTTAAAAATTCGCCTCTTGAATTGCCCTACAGCTTGCCAACAACTGAAGCAAATTCATCAGTTCTTCTTATTAGATTTCGCTTTCTGCTTGGAGCGTAGATGGCTTTATCTGCCTTGATTTCGAGAGGAAAACCACCGTTATCTAAAGCGTTAATTTTCTGAATTACCGTGTTGGTATTTATTTTTAGATCGAAAGCAATCTCTTCATAGCTTAATGAAGAGTCGATGATGAGATTGAGTATCCCGATTGTAGTTCGGAGCGATTTATCCAGATACGGATAAATCCAAGCTTGCTCAGTTTGATCCAACTCAAAATATTTAACCAAAAAAGGTACTGCCTTCTCAATTTTTGTGTAAGTATCTTGATTCATAGTTGATTCCTTCCCTAAAAGGGTTAAAAGTATTTTAGCAGGGTACAAGCCCTGCTAAAACTTTCTCAAACAATTACTGGTTCATCACTCAGCACCATACCTAACTCGTATTCTGGATCGTGAGCGATGGAAACCACGTAGCCGGACAGTTTCGGATCGAAAATCGCCACAGCCCCATAAAGAGGAGCCACCTTATGAGCAATGTGGTAGGCGATCGCTATCGACTGAGCGCCATTGATTTTGAGTAATCGCCCCCGCATCGACTCGTTTTCAATAAGTTGGGGGAGTTTTTCAGCAACGAATTTGACAAGCTCGGAGTTTGTTGCCACCAAGTCAGGCAGAAAACCAACTTCGAGGCGCTGGCAGTTTTTATCGTGAATTAATTCGAGTTTGTACATAGTTTTCTCCAAAATTTGATTATACGGGCGACTGGAAGACCCCAAAACCTAAGGAAAATCCTCTTCAACTGGGCGACGGAAACCTGCGGCGTTGTGATGTCCGCCACCATTAAATTGTGCAGCAATAGCACTCACATCAAAATTATTACCATCTTTATCAGAACGCAAATCCCAATGCTCAACCCCATCCTCAATGCGATAGGAGGCAGTAAATGGAGCTTTGGGATACTCCTTATAAAGCCACGCACACACATCACTTCGCAGGCGTTCTTCTCCACTCACTAGAGCGACTACAGGGATAGAATAGCCAGCTAATTCCATCCAGGTGTGACGAAGTGCGATCGCCTCCACTTTTTTCCTCTTCTCATCCAATCGCGGCTGCCCAATCGGAACCATAAAATCTAGGAAATCTTGTTGGCTCATGGGTTCGACTTGATCAAACAATTCAAACGACCGCCACAACACAGCAAACGCTTCACGCACCGCCTCAGAGTGCGGTAGTTTCCATTCCCAAAGGTCTTGGTCTTGTACGTATTCTAAAAATACTGGTGCGGGCTTGTCGGGGAAGAAATACTCCCAAGTAAGCATTGCGCCACACTTGCTCATATCAAAGCGGAGTACGCCACCTGCAAAGCCTTCGAGCATTGCTTGGGCTGACTTGTGATGGTCAATAACTACAATTTCACAACCCATATTTACCCATTGCTGCAAAATTTCTTTGCGAAAACTGAAATCGACAATTATTAAGCGATCGCCCTTCTCTGCTGGCGGCAATTCCTCTGATTGATACTCCCAGCCAATCAGTTCGGCATCAGGGTAAACTTTGGCTGCCACCCATGCGGCGGCCAGTCCATCGGGGCAAGGGAAATCGGGCTTGATGTTGTGGTAAATGATTTTGGTACTCATTTAATAGTCGCCTCCACTTTTTGATTAGCTATATGATTTATCCAACCTTGAATTGCTGCCACTTCATCAGCACCATTAGCAACAGCATCAACAATATGCTTTTGATAAGAGTTAGCAGCATGGTTGGAATGCTCAAACTTGTCTGCTGCCCAAGTCAGGCAGATAGTTTTTACAAGTTCATTAACAATTTTTGGCTCTAGCTGACTTGGGCGATCGGCATCTTGGAATTGAAGCCACTCTACAACCAAATCTCGCGGATAATTAAATATCTCGCGAATTTGCCTAACTCGTGAGTCTTGCGGGTGTACTACTGAGGGCTTCGTTACCTCCTTGCGGGCAGGTAGTTGCTGCTGTTTGGGCTGCTGTGATGCTTGTGGCAACAAGTTATGCCTCACTGGTTTTGATAAAAGCTCAGGAGACTTTTTGATATCAGGTTCAACAGCAGCAGCCTTTAGACGGAGCTTGTACTGCTCAGATAACAGCCGAACTTGTCCGCACATTGCATCATCTAGTTCGCTCATCCGCTCCCAAAGATAGCTGATGGTAAAAGGTTGATCGTCTAAATATCTGCCCACGCCCCAGCATTCTGCTGCATTTTTCAGCCCTTCAGCAGCTAGCCTATCAGCTGCACTGCCTCTGGTCATCTCATTTCCAGCCTTGCTTTGCAGCGAGATCGGGACAGAAGCGATCGCCTCCTTGCGTACCCCCAAAATTGCAATTCCACACCTACAGATAGCATCGTTGCCGATGTATTGGATTTCTGAGTAGTCGCTCATCCAATCCGGCGCAATTTCGTCTAGGCGCTCTCGGATAGTTTGCCAGCGAAGGAATACCCACTTTTTGCTACTACCTGGAAGTTCGCGGACTTCGTGCAAATTTGCAGGAAATGGTTTTTTAAGTTCGGCTTGAATCCGACGTAATTCGTCTTTAATTTCTGATGTAATCATTGTTCAGAAAACTTGGGGAAAGCGTAAAGGGGCATATAGCCCCCAAAGAAACAACTTAATTTTACTTATCGCCTGCCGCCGCCTTTATGTGGCACATCGGCAGACGCTCCTCCGTCGCTACCGCTAGCGCTATCGTCAGGTTCTGACGAAGGAGCTTGAGCTACAGAGGCTTTTTGGCAAGACACAAGGGATGCTTGCGTCTTTGACAAAAGCACGTCTCTGTCTTGAATTGAAGAAGCTTGAACAACAGGCACAGAAATAGCAATAGATATTGTCACTGTGAGGAAACTTGAGATAAACTTCATAAGTCTGCAATTGTTATGGTGGACGGAGCGATCGCACTCCCGGCAAGTTGGGCGATCGCATAATTAATTTAGGTGGTCATCCGGTTAGCGGAAGTCTAAAACTTGATTATCAAGCCGCAACTAATTGCAACTCTCGTGTTGCAGAAAGAAATTTTTCCACAGCTATCTGGTGCTTGCATTTTGAACCCCTATGAAAGCAATCAGCACACTCGCAGCGCTGATTAATTTCTGGGTGACTGGGACAAACGATGTAGTGATTGCCATTGGTAGCGTTTTCTACCACAAATTCATTGCCGTTCTGTAGAAGGACAATGATAGCTTGGGCGCGTTCTGTGCGCTCCAATAACATCTCTTCTTGAACTCTGGCAGCAGCCACCAACGACCCAATAACAGCTAAGTCATAATCAGCAAATACAGTATCAGTAAGATTGGATTTGTATTCGCTTCCTTCAAGAGTGATGCGAACCAAAACACCGTTCACCATCGCCTCCCATCTGCTATCAGCGACCTTCTCAAATACGACGGCTTCATCTTCTTCAACAAAGGCAAAAAGTGCTTGACGCAAATCAACAACCGCTTCTTGAGGAGTTGCGAATGTATCAAGGCTCATAGAGTGATACCAGAAGCAATCCCATCCCATTCTGGCTTCACCCATCACCGCGTTTTTGTCATCAAGTACGTCCCACACGACCGCGTATTCGCCGTTGACTTGAGCGCAACGGAGAAGGAAGCCGCCAATGAAATGAGTGTCGCCAACCTTGGGTAAATTGGTAGGTTGCTTGTCGTCGTGAAAGAGATAGTCGTCGGTTTGAGCAACATCTTGCTCGTCTATCTGGCGGATTCCGCCAGATAACTTTTCGACTTTCACGGCTTGGGATAATTGATGCTCAATAATCGCATTAACCCAAATATCTTTGTTCCGTTTGTCGCCCTCTGGATTAACGCCTAACTGATTGGCGATCGCTTTAATTTCACCTAACTTGAGTTCTTGAAGCGTTTGTTGAGTGTAGATTGAGTGTGTCATTATGGTTTTACCTGATGTTCGTATTTAGGGTTCCAAAAGGGCGATTTGCTGACGTTTGCGAGACTGGAGCGATCGCCTTTTTGGTGGATATCTCTACGTTAGTACCTTGTTAGTACTATTGTCAAGTCTGTTAGTACATCTTTTCCGTTCTATATGGTGGCTTTGAGATTTAGACGTGTTATCTTGTTAGTACGGAAGGAGAATTAATATGGCAGAAGAATCAAGATTAACAATCCGGATCAGCCCAGAAAAAAGAGATGCGCTTAAAGATAAGGCGAAAGCAGAGGGTAAAAATACGACTGAAATATTGATGGAATTTATTGATCAGTACCTTGGCTTAAGACAACACAGCAGCCCAATCGAACAGCGCGTTACTAGGCTTGAGCGAATAGTTGAGGAAAAGCTGGGGGAATTAGTCGCCTGAGAGAAGAAAACGAATCTCTCAGGCAAGTAAAAGAAAAAGTAATTGATGCAATTTTCAAGGAAAAACCCGCCCCTCATTAGGCGGGTTTTGAATTTTATGACAGCACTTGTACTAACTTGTGCATGACGATATACTAACAGACAAAGCGATCGCCTTTCTTGCCCAAACGCGATCGCCCCACTCAGCAGACAAAGACAAAGACTTACCTTTGTCCAATGTTTGCTGCCTAAAAAAGCGATAATCCCGGCTAAAAGACGTTATCGCACCAATTGCAAGCAACATTTGCTGACGACACTTGCTGTTTGCAAGACTGAAGCGCGAGGGAGTCAAGATGAGCATTTGCTGACCTCTTTTTAGCAGTCCGTAGGACATAGCTACCCCAGAGGACAACTTCAAATATCATCTTCCCTCAACCTTCAGTTCTCATGCTCAATTGCGATCGCATTTGTTGACAGACACTTGCTATTCGCTTCACCTAAATATAAGCAAGAGAAACAAGTACCGACTGGGTATAGCTCAAGGCTGCTTGCCAGGTAAAGCCCCGGTTTGGAGATACTCTTGGCTACTGAATTCAGCATAGTCCGAAGTTGTAGCGCGGCTTTTGTCCACGAAAGGAAGTGCTAAATGAAAGAATCGCTAAAAGCTTTTGACTTACTACTCGGAGAGTACAGGCTGAACTTCTTGACAGACCTGATATCTCAAGTTATGCCCATTTTTGAAAAACAAGGGTTCACATTGGAAGAACTACTAGATGGCTTGGCGAATTATGTTGAGACACAAACAGAATGGCAGCAAGCCGTTCATCACATTGAAGAGGCGGCAACAGCGATTAGGAAGGCGAAAAAGGAAGCTTCTTGAGGAGACTTGCTATCTGGCGGAATCCGCCAGATAGCATCGCTGAACTGGGGAAAACTAACCTCATGATGCTTACTGAATACAATCTCCAAGATGCCGAACGCCTACAGCAGATGAAACTTGCGCGTTTTAGGGCATTTGTAATTACCGATTTGAATATCGTAATCAACGACAGATGCCTCATTCTCCAAGGCGCTGACCCCCAAATTGCGATCGCCCAATCCAATAGCTTACTGTATCAAGCTGCCATCATCCTCGGCACATCTAAGCTGGAAATTTACGATACTGATAGTAACCTAGTACTTGCTGCTGAATTAGAATCAGAGCAAATACACAAAAAAAGCGAGGAAGCTATGACAGTAGCAACGGCAGCAAGGTCAGTGGAGTTTGATTTAACCCCAACTCAAGAAATGCCCAACGTGGTGCCCTGGAATCGCATTACCTCAATTACTGGTGAAACAGAAGATGAACTGCGATCGCGTCTTCAAGCATTGGGCACACCCTTTTACTGGAGCGATGATGGTTGGGCAGTTGCCCATGAAACGGCATCTCAACTGGTTATTCGTTTTCGCTTCGAGCAAGGGCAAAGGGAAGCGGCGATGTTGTTGGGTACAGAACAGCCAGAACAACAGGCTAACGGACACAATCCTCAACCAAAACATAAAACTGATAGTGTTAGCAATGTTCGCGGAGCGTCTCCGTCAGGAGAAGGAGCGTCGGCACGAGCATCGAAGCCTGAATTTCAGCCACTCAAGCGGGGTGTCACGCCCACCCTTGAAAAATACCTCACATGCGCTGGTGACACTGAAGCTCGGCAAATGACCATCCTTGGTGATATCGCCCAAGAAAACACCAAAGGCAAGCGCCACCTAAGCAAGATCGTTAATTCTTATCCGCCAGATATGGAAAAACCCACACGCGGAGAATTCCAAGTTGCTGCTATAAAATTGATGGCGAAGCGAACCAAACAACTTACTAGTGAAACTGAAACAGAAACTTCTGAAGCAGAAAATCCTGAAACAGAAGCTTCTGAAACAAAAACTGAAGCGCCAGTACAATAATCGCGAAAGTGTCCACCGGGGAGTATCCCCGTGGCGCATTTCGCGCCAAATATTTAGTTTGATAATGCGACCTTTTAAATTCAAGAATCAAGAGAAAGAGTCAAAGCAACGCTGAAAAATGCAGGTTTCGCCTTTCCCATGCGAAAAATTGTGATTAATTTGACTCCGGCAGATTTACGGAAAGAAGGCCCCTGTTTCGATTTACCTATTAGTGTAGGAATTTTGGCGGCTTCTGAGCAAGTTAGCGCTGATTTGTTGGGGGATTATCTCTTTTTGGGCGAAGTCTCTCTGGATGGCAGTTTGCGTCCGGTGGCTGGTGTCTTGCCGATCGCAGCAGCTGCCCAAAAGATGGGAATTGCAGGTTTAGTTATCCCTGCTGATAATGCCCAAGAAGCAGCAGTGGTTGAAGATTTGGCTGTTTATGGCTGCAAACATCTATCTGAGGTAATAGATTTTTTAAATAATCCGGGGCGTTACAAACCTGTGCAAATAGATGGCACAACGCAGATAGCAACAGTATCCTATCCTGGCGCAGATTTGCATGATGTTAAAGGACAAGCTCATGCGCGTCGTGCTTTAGAAATTGCTGCTGCTGGTGGGCATAATCTAATTTTTGTCGGGCCGCCTGGTAGTGGGAAAACCATGTTAGCACGGCGCTTACCAGGAATTTTACCACCCCTGAGTTTTGCCGAATCTTTAGAAGTGACTCGCATCCATTCAGTAGCTGGTTTATTGAAAAATCGCGGTTCGTTGGTACGCGATCGCCCTTTTCGCAGCCCCCACCACTCAGCATCCGGGCCTTCTCTTGTGGGTGGCGGTAGCTTTCCTCGCCCTGGAGAAATATCATTATCTCACAGAGGTGTGCTTTTTATGGATGAACTCACGGAATTTAAACGAGATGTGCTGGAATTTCTGCGTCAGCCTCTGGAAGATGGCTACGTGACAATTTCCCGCACTAAACTATCGGTAATGTTTCCCGCACAGTTTACTTTGGTGGCGAGTACCAATCCCTGTCCTTGCGGTTACTATGGCGATACTATCCAACAATGTACTTGTTCTCCTCGCCAACGCGAGCAATATTGGGCAAAACTTTCTGGGCCGTTGATGGATCGAATTGATTTACAAGTTGCAGTGAATCGCTTGAAACCAGAAGAAATTACCCAACAACCTACGGGAGAAACATCAACCTCAGTACGCGAACGAGTGCAACAAGCAAGCGATCGCGCAATTACCCGCTTCCAAGGAGAAGCAAATCTGCGTTGTAACGCACACATGCAAAGTCGTCATCTCCAGAAATGGTGCAAGCTAGATGATGCTAGCCGCAGTTTATTAGAAGTAGCAATTAGAAAATTAGGCTTATCAGCAAGAGCAAGCGATCGCATTCTCAAAGTAGCACGAACTATTGCAGATTTAGCAGGAGAGGATGAGCTAAAAACCAATCATGTGGCAGAAGCGATTCAGTATCGCACAATCGATAGAATGCAGTAGGAATCTTGTTATGATGGCTAAGGGTTGACGCAGATAATTCGCTTTCACAACAGCTAGAACACCAAGACTAAAGCTATGATTCTAATAAATGAGTGAAAGTTAAAACTTTATGGAAATCAATACTTTAGCAGAATCACAGACCGCAAATTTAAAAGTCAATATTTTGCTGGAAACTAAAGAAGATGGTAGCGTAATCGCATCTATTTTGGAACTTCCACAGTATCGTGTCGAAGTAGCAACTCGTGAACAGGCACTCTTAATACTGAACCAGGTTTTGGTTCAACATATGGACAAAGTTGAAGTCATTCCGATGGAAATCAAATTCCCTCAAACTGAGCAATCTCAAAAACCTTGGATGAAATTTGCAGGAGTATTTAAAGATGATCCCGACTTTGACGTAGTTCAGCAGTATATTCAAGAGTATCGTCAAGAATTGGATGCTAGTGAGAATGCAGCAGATTCTGGTACGCAGAGGGAAGCAAGTTGAGTCTTTGGATTCTCGATACTGATAAGCTGTCGCGCATTTAACTTGCACATCTTTTCGTGTTGGCTGTTGACTGTTAACAGTTGACAGTTGACAGTTAACCGTCAGCGGTCAACGAACTTAGGAAGTGACTGTGTAATTTCAAAGCGTAATAGCTTAGTGTTTCTCTTTTCCAGAGAGGAAATTTAGAAATTGCTCGTCGCTTAAACATTGTTGACGCTAGTGAAATAGCGATTACAATTGTCACTGTCGAGGAACAACTTCGTGGACGATTTCAAGTTATTCGACGAGCGGCTCCTAATGATTTGGTTTCCGCTTATGAGAAACTACAGGTGACGTTTGATAGTTTGAAAAGCTTCAATGTCTTAAAATTCACTGCTGAAGCACAAAAAGTATATACAAATCTGCTCTATCAAAAGATTAAAATTGGTCGGCAGGATTTACGGATTGCTGCAATCGCTCTCTCGGTAAATGGAATTTTGGTTACGCGTAACAACCGGGACTTTTGTCAAGTACCCAATTTAGTTTTAAATAATTGGACTTTGTAAAGCTGTTCTTCAATCCGCGCAATAGTTGTTAGAAATGCTAAAAATTAGGTTTATCGGCAAGAGTAAGCGATCGCATTCTCAAAGTAGCACGGACTATTGCAGATTTGGCAACAGAGGATGAAGTCAAAACCAATCATGTAACAAAAGCAATCCAGGATCGCACAATCGATAGAATGCAGTAGTAATAGCTATTTTTAGGTAATTTCAAACAACCTCTAAGATGCAGGAGAAATTAACTGACCAATACGCTTAAGAATTTGCAAAACGGCGTACAGTTCTCTGGCGGATGCAAACGGAGCAAAGACTCTTGACAAATCGTACTATGGTGTATTTGTTTGCGTCACTTTGACAAATAAAATATCGTCTCCATTTGTCACCATCCCAAATACAGGTTTACTGGGGTTGGGGTTAGCCATCATATAAGCTAAAGCTTGTGGTACAGCCGACCAAGCTGACAGCGTGGTTTTTTTCGACTCTAACACCATCACCCACAACTGATCTTGTAACACTAAAACATCAATCCGTCCGCGTAGTATTTCCTCGCCATCATCCAGCACTAATTCCACGGATGATTCAGCCTTAATTCTGAAAGGAGGATCATAAAATTCGGAGAGTGCAAGTATTGGTGACACCAACAACAATATGACTGTCCCTTCTAGTAAATCACCTCCGGCACGGTGATAGAGATACCTGCGTCGCACGACATCTACAGAGACTTTTTCTGCTTCTGTAATTTCAGACAATCCCTCATACCACTCTGGGAAAAATTGCTCATCTTCAACACGAACAAAACCGAATCGATTTTCTGCATTTTGAAGAGTGAGAATCGCTTCTGTAATTGCTGCTATCTGTGTCATTGCTTCTAGATAAAAATTGCTTTGCTATATTAATCAATATGAGTGAATCTTTAATTATTGCCAATTGGCGCGACGCCGATAGCGAGTCTTGGAGCGTCATAGCCCGTCGTAGACATCGCATTGTACTGCGATCATAAAGTTCTAAATTCCTCCTTCAGGACGCTAGACTAACACCCTTGGGTGGATGCTGCTACTTAGGAAATAAGTATCCAATATATCAGGAAGTACGCTACATCCCCTAAGGAGACTGATTGGATGAATTTGCAGGCGATTTGGAAGTTATTCCAAGAGACATTCAAAGAATGGAATGAGGATAAAGCCTCACGGTTAGCGGCGGCGTTAGCTTATTACACAATTTTTTCCATTGCACCGTTGCTAATTATTGTAATTGCGATCGCAGGTGCAGTATTTGGAGAAGAGGCGGCGAGGGGGCAAATCGTTGGACAAATTCAAGGTTTAGTCGGCAGAGATGGGGCGGAATTTATCCAAACAGCTATTAACAATGCTAATAAACCCCAAACAGGAGCGATCGCTTCTATTATTAGTGTTGTAGTTCTACTAGTGGGTGCTACTGGTTTATTTACCGAGTTGCAAGATTCCCTCAACACGATTTGGGAAGTGAAACCGAAACCCGGACGCGGCGTAACTAACATTATTCGCCTACGCATTTTGTCCTTTGCAATGGTGATAGGTATTGGCTTTTTACTTTTAGTTTCTCTGGTAATTAGTACGGCATTAGCAGCATTAGTAACATACTTTAGTAATTTGCTGCCAGGTGTCGATTTACTTTGGCAGATTCTCAATCTCATCGTTTCTTTTGCCATCACTACGTTCCTGTTCGGACTAATTTTTAAAGTCCTACCAGATGTCAAAATTGCTTGGAGTGATGTTTTAGTTGGAGCTATGCTCACCTCCTTTTTATTTTCTATTGGTAGATTTTTATTAGGACAATATTTAGGTAATGGCAGTTTTGGTTCAGCTTATGGTGCAGCTGGTTCACTGGTAGTGCTTTTAGCTTGGGTTAACTATGCCGCACAGATTCTTTTCTTCGGTGCTGAGTTTACCCAAGTTTATGCCAGAAGGTACGGCAGCGGCATAACCCCAACGAAAGATGCCATACCTCTGTCTGAGAACACCAAATATAATGGCACGAATCCAACGGGTCAATCGTCCACTAATAAAAAGCCTTCTTCTAACTTTATTAATCGCTTATTCCAGTCTTTCAAGAAGCCCAAGCGTTTAAAACAGAGAAGAAAAAATCAGCGATTTTAATTCCTAATGGTTAGGAATTTAGGTTTGTAAATCTGATAGATGTTGAAGTATTTAACCTCTAATAAAAGTTAGTCTTATGAAATAAGACCACAGATAAATAACCTGATACTGGATTTTTTCCAGAAGTCTATTGAAAAAGGAAGAAAATCAGTGCTAATGGAAAAATGGTTTTTTATCAATTGGCAGGCAATCTTTATTCCTAGCATCAGCATCTTTGAGTTGATTATCCGTGGTTCGTTAGTCTATTTAGCGCTGTTCTCAGTGCTACGTTTTCTTCCTAGCCGACAACTAGGAACACTAGGAATTACTGATTTACTCGTAGTTGTACTATTTGCTGAAGCTGCCCAAAACGCTATGGCGAGTAATTATACATCAATTACTGAAGGCGCTATCCTGGTAGGAACTGTGATTTTTTGGAGTTATTTGCTGAACTGGTTAGGCTACAGAATACCCCAATTCCAGCGTTTTATGAATCAGCCACCGCTGCTACTAGTAAAAAATGGTCGGATGATTCAGCGTCATTTGCAACGAGAGTTAATTACAGACGATGAGTTGATGAGCAAGTTACGCCAGCAAGGTGTGGAATTTTTAGCAGATGTGAAGTTTGCATATATGGAGGCTGACGGCAGGATTAGTATCATAACCTTTGACTCCAAAACTAGTTCCGTCCCTGAGCAAAAAGCAGCACTAAAAAGCGATGTACATTAATTAGACTGTAAAATATGACGGTTGTATTCTGTGCCGAACTGTGATTGAGCGTTATACTTTGCCCGAAATGGCTAATCTGTGGAGTGAAGCCTATAAACTAAAAACTTGGCTGCAAGTCGAAATTGCTGTTTGTGAGGCTCAAGCTGAACTGGGTTACATTCCATCTCAGGCGGTTGAGGAAATTAAAGCCAAAGCAGATTTTGACCCGAAGCGGGTGTTGGAAATTGAGGCTGTAGTCCGCCACGATGTCATCGCTTTCTTGACAAATGTCAACGAATATGTTGGTGATGCAGGACGCTACATTCACCTGGGTTTAACTAGTTCGGATGTTTTGGATACAGCTTTAGCACTGCAATTAGTTGCCAGCCTGGATATATTGTTGCAACGTCTGGAAGATTTGATTCAGGTAATTCGCCAAAAAGCACGGGAACATCGTCATACGGTGATGGCTGGTCGATCGCACGGTATTCACGCTGAACCAATTACTTTTGGTTTCAAACTAGCTGGCTGGTTAGCAGAAGTGTTGCGACACCAAGAACGTTTGAGAATACTCCGCGAAACGATCGCTGTGGGTAAGATTTCTGGTGCGGTGGGAACTTATGCCAATGTTGAACCGCGTGTAGAAGCGATCGCTTGCGAAAAACTCGGACTCAAACCCGATACGGCCTCAACACAAGTTATTTCCCGCGATCGCCACGCCGACTATGTGCAACAATTAGCTTTGGTAGCAGCATCCATTGAACGTTTTGCTGTAGAAATTCGCAATCTGCAAAAAACAGACGTTTTGGAAGTTGAAGAATTCTTCTCCAAAGGTCAAAAAGGCTCCTCAGCCATGCCACACAAGCGCAATCCCATCCGTTCGGAACGGCTGACAGGAATGGCGCGACTCGTCAGGAGTCATGCCGGCGCAGCTTTGGAAAACGTTGCTCTCTGGCATGAAAGGGATATTTCCCACAGTTCTGTAGAACGGGTGATATTGCCAGATACTTGTACTTTGACGCATTTTATGTTGATAGAAATAACCGACTTGGTGAAAAACCTGTTGGTTTATCCTGAAAACATGCAACGAAATCTCAACTGCTACGGCGGTGTTGTGTTCAGTCAAAAAGTCCTGCTTGCCTTGATAGACAAGGGAAGCAGCCGAGAGGAAGCTTATGCGATCGTTCAAGAAAGCGCTCACGCCGCTTGGAACAAGCCGGAAGGTAATTTCCAGGACTTGATTAGCAAAGATCCTCGCGTTACCGAAAAGCTGTCCCCAGCAGAACTAGAGGTCTGTTTCGACCCCCAGCAGCATCTAAGGCATTTAGAAGAGGTTTATCAACGGTTGGGAATTTAGGATTAATTTGCTTGTAGTGAGCGCTTAAACGCTCACTACTAACCTGTTACCCAAACAATATGCAAATTTGGTTAAAGAAGAGATATTAAGATACCAAAAATATTTAGTATTTCATTGCTGAAGACTCTCAGTTTGGTGCTGGAATTTTTGCCAGCCCTGGGTAGTATAAATAACAGATATTTACTTGTTTATTAATGCTTCGAGTGCCTTAATGATTGAAATCCTAGCCACCCTTTCTGCCTCTGCGGCAGCAGGAATGAGAATAGGTATACCTTTGCTGATTATTGGATTGTTGCAGGGTAATAACTTGTGGTCACAAGTTCCAATTTTATCTCATATTTCTCCACCAATCTTATTAGGCTGCCTCAGCTGTTGGTCTTTGGTTGAATTATTTGCCTCAAAAAAGCTATGGGGGCAAAGATTGCTACAAATGGTTCAGTTATTCATGTCTCCCCTTGTGGGAGCAATTATGGGGTTAGCAGTAGCTAGTGCAACAGCAACGCCAAACTGGCTGATTGCCTGTATTGGGGGTTTATTAGCTTTGGTACTCCAGCTAGTTCAGGTTGGTTGGTTCTATCGCTTACGCGGCTTACCATTGTGGGCAGTCTTTCTTCAAGATACCTTGTGTGTTGCTTTAGTACTTTTTGCTTTTGATGCTCCCTGGCAAGGAGGATTAATTGCTTTAATACTGCTCTGGTTTGCAGTTCGTAGTGCGAAGCAGTGGTATGACTGGTATCACAAGGGCAGGGCGCATAGGGCACAGGGCATGGGTGACAAGTGATATGAGACAAAGGGGAAGTTGCGTTAAGTTTTTCGCCTCTGCCCAATGCCCAATGCCCAATTCCCTTTATTTACTGCAACAGTCCAATCATGTGCAAGAAGCCGTGACCGGTAATCAGCTCGATGATTAAGGCAATGAAGCCTAGCATCGCAATCCGACCATTCCATACTTCAGCGCTAGTCGTCAGACCCCATTCCCAACGCTCTTGGGGATACATTTTCACCCTTTTTTTCATTTGGGCAGCTTGCGAAAGCTTGAAACTGGGGTTTTTCAGCGCATCAATCACCAGGTTTGCCAATGCATTAATAAATACTGGATGGGTATTAGGAGCAGGAACGCGACGGAAGTTGTGAATTCCTGATTCTTCTGCTACTTCCCGATACTCAATATCAATTTCTTGTAGTGTCTCAATATGCTCTGAGACAAAACTGATAGGCACAACAACCAAATCTTTCACGCCTTGTGCGCCTAGTTCTTTGAGGGCATCTTCAGTATAAGGTTGCAGCCATTCTACTGGGCCGACGCGACTTTGGTAAGCTAAGGTGTGGACATTGGGGCGATTGAGGGTCTGCATAATCAAGGCAGTACATTCTTCAATTTCTTGCTGGTAAGGGTCGCCAGCCTCTTCAACGTAGCTTTTAGGCACGCCGTGAGCGCTGAAGAATATATGAACCTCGTCTGGATTAGGAAACTGCTCAAGTTCTTGGGCTATGAGTTCCGCCATTGCTTGGAGGTAGCCTGGTTCTTTGTACCAGGAAGGAATGACGGTGTATTCAATGGGTTGAAGCTTTGGGTCTTCTTGCCAAAGCTTTTCTAAAAGCCGGAAGCTAGAACCACTCGTACTGATAGAAAACTGGGGATATAGTGGTAAGATTACCAGGTGTTCTATATTATCTTGGGTGATCTGTGCGATCGCCTCTTCTGTATAAGGATGCCAATAACGCATTCCGACATAGATATTGGCTTCTTGCCCTAAATAACCCAACTGTTCTTTTAAAGCTTCCCCTTGCGCTTCTGTGATCTGCCGCAGTGGAGAACCACCACCGATTTGCTTATAATTCTCTTGAGATGTTCTGGTTCGCCGCGAGGCAATAAACCAGGCTAGGGGCTTTTGCAACCAGCGAAATGGTAGGCGAATAATTTCCGGATCGGAAAATAGGTTGTACAAAAACGGCCCGACATCCTCTAGCTTATCGGGGCCACCGAGATTGAGTAATAAGACGCCTACACGACCCATAGCAGTTACTTTCCCCCAATCTTTTCAGGTTTTTTACTAATGTTAACAATATATCTTTATTAAATATAAAGCTTAATAGCAAGGAAATATGCAATGGCAACAATTTTAAGGGATTGGAGTTACCGCTATCAGTGGCTGTATGATGGCATCTCTCGTTTAGCAGCCTTAAGTGTAGGTGGTGAAGCCCGTTTTCGGCAGCTTGCTTTGCAAGGCTTAACAATTCACTCAGATACTCAGGTCTTAGATTTATGTTGTGGCAGTGGTCAAACAACGCAACTTTTGGTAAAATTTTCACAAAATGTAACAGGATTGGACGCCTCACCCAAGTCTTTGCAACGGGCACGGCAAAATGTACCTGAAGCTTGCTATCTTGAAGCTTTTGCCGAAGAGATGCCATTTAGAGATAATCTATTTGATGTGGTGCATACCAGCGTCGCATTACACGAGATGCAGCCTCAGCAATTACGAAAAATTATTAATGAAGTTTATCGGGTGTTGAAGCCAGGAGGAGTGTTTACGCTGGTGGATTTTCACGCTCCTACGAATCCGATATTTTGGCCTGGAGTATCACTGTTTTTGCTGTTGTTTGAGACGGAAACAGCTTGGGAATTGCTAAAAACTGATTTGGCTGAGTTGTTAACTGAGACTGGCTTTGAAGTGGGTAAGCCAACTTTATATGCAGGTGGTAGTTTGCAAGTAGTACAGGCGAAGAAGTGAACAATACTGTTTTATTAATGGCAGGTAAGATACCCTGCTATTAATAAAGTATAGGTGATTGTTATATTGAAATTAGCATGATGAAATTTTGAGGTTAATAAAAATGACACAGGAATTAATAGACCTCAGAACTTGCATCCAGGAAGGACGTTACGCAGATGCCTTGGTAATTGTTGATGAATTAGAGGGCATGAGTAAACAAGCTATTCTGCGAAATATTCAAGCTTATTTAAGGATTCTGCTGATTCATTTGATTAAAAACCAACTAGAGCAGCGATTAACAAATTCTTGGGTTGCTTCTATTCGTAATTCACTTATAGAAATTAAAAAACTCAATCTCAAAGACAATAAAAAATCCTATTATATTAATTTAAACGAATGGGATACTTATATTGAAGATGAAATAGAAATAGCAGTGCGTGATGCCAGTGTGGGAGTTTTGAATGGAATGTACAATGAATTCCAACTTACTGAAATAGTGGATAGGAACCAGATTATTCAGACCACTTTGAAGTTTTTAGCGCTAACTTATTATTATTCAGCTAAGGAGTTACCCGCAGTTGTAGCTGAAAATTTAACTCAGCTAATCGGTGGAGAAGATTGGAAAGCAGGTAGGCGGTAAAAAAATGACTCAGGAACTACTAGACCTCAAAAAGAGTATTTTGGAAGGACGTTATGCAGATGCCTTGGCAATTGTAGATGAATTAGAAGGCATGAGTAAACAAGCTATTCTGCGGAATATCCAAGCTTATTTAAACATTCTGTTGATTCATTTGATTAAAAACCAAGTTGAGCAACGATTAACTGGTTCCTGGGCAAATTCGATTCGTAACTCCATCCGAGAAATTAAAAAGTTGAATATTAAAGATCATAAAAAATATTACTATATTAATTTAGATGAGTGGGAGAATCTGATAGAAGAGGAAGTGATTGAAGATGCGATCGCTGATGCCAGCGATGAAGTAATGAATGTAGCATATAATCAATTCCAACTGGCTGAAATAGTTGATAGGAACCAAATTATTCAGACTGCTTTGAAGTTTTTGGCGCTAACTTATTCTTGTTCAGCTAAAGAGTTACCCGCAGTTGTGGCTGAAAACTTAACTCAGCTAGTCGGTGGAGAAGATTGGAAAGCACGTAGGCGGTAAAAAAATGACGCAGGAATTAATAGACCTCAGAAACAGTATTTTGGAAGGACGTTATGCAGATGCTTTGGCAATTATAGATGAATTAGAGGGGATGAGTAAAAAGGCAATTTTGCGGCAGATTAAATCGTTTTTAAGAATTTTGCTGATTCATTTGATTAAGAATAAACTAGAACAAAAATTAACAAATTCTTGGGCTGTTTCTATTCGCAATGCCATCCGCGAAATTAAAGAAGTGAATATCAAAGATAATAAAACATCTTACTATATTAATTTAGATGAATGGAATAATTTGATAGAAGAGGAAGTTATTGAAGATGCGATCGCTGATGCAAGCGAGGAAGTGATGAAGGGCAAATTTACTCGCTCTCAGTTGTCAGCGATGTTAGATAGAAACCAGATTTTAACTACAGCAACTAGTTTACTGGCTTTAACATATAATTATTCGGCAAAAGAATTACCAGCAATTATGGATGATTATCTCAGTCAGTTAGCTGGTGGAGAAGATTGGATAAATCGCGCTAAATAAGCGATCGCTATTTGTCCAGTATTGATATTAAGGTTTCAATCCATAACACGGATTTTGATGAATTGTAATACTTTTCTTCACAGTATAGATTTAAGCACAATTTTGTTTCAATCCCTAATAGGGATTTGGATGAATTGCAATCTGGGCGATTGCCATCTTGTCCGGACGCTGCGGCATGTTTCAATCCCTAATAGGGATTTGGATGAATTGCAATAGCCAACTCTTGCTCAAGTCTTTGGAGCTAACGCGTTTCAATCCCTAATAGGGATTTGGATGAATTGCAATATGCTTTGATTGGTGATTTGGGCGAAGCAACGTTGTTTCAATCCCTAATAGGGATTTGGATGAATTGCAATCTAATCAGCTTTTCTTCCACAGGAGCCTCAATCACCCGTTTCAATCCCTAATAGGGATTTGGATGAATTGCAATCTATGCGGTAATAAAGCTATTTTTTGCTAATGCTTGAGTTTCAATCCCTAATAGGGATTTGGATGAATTGCAATATTGTCTTGCTAAGTACAAAGGGCATTTAACTCTAGTTTCAATCCCTAATAGGGATTTGGATGAATTGCAATAAGATTTTAAATTAGATTATCATACAGTAGTTTTAGTAGTTTCAATCCCTAATAGGGATTTGGATGAATTGCAATAGTAGCAATCAATTTCATAGCAATCAATAGTGCCGGTTTCAATCCCTAATAGGGATTTGGATGAATTGCAATTCAAAAGTTGATTATTAGGAGATTTGCATGATTAACGGTTTCAATCCCTAATAGGGATTTGGATGAATTGCAATAAGAGCTCGTCTACTGTTCAGATGGATGCTGGTGTTTCAATCCCTAATAGGGATTTGGATGAATTGCAATTTGCGGCAAAGGGGAATGGGGCATAAGGAGGCGATCGCGTTTCAATCCCTAATAGGGATTTGGATGAATTGCAATTCTAGCAACGCTTCCAGGCTGCAAGAGACAAAAACTGTTTCAATCCCTAATAGGGATTTGGATGAATTGCAATTCGCCCACATACCCGACTTCGGCAAGTGAGTGGATGTTTCAATCCCTAATAGGGATTTGGATGAATTGCAATGGAGCCGCGGCCGCTCTAGGGATAGACTATCTAGTTTCAATCCCTAATAGGGATTTGGATGAATTGCAATGGAATGCTGATATTAGCCATTGAGAAGCTTATTGAGTTTCAATCCCTAATAGGGATTTGGATGAATTGCAATTCACCTCCGAGCTTTTGCGTAGTGGGGTAATCGTGGTTTCAATCCCTAATAGGGATTTGGATGAATTGCAATGAGCCACGCGGGGGTTAAGGTCGGTTGCTGTACGTTTCAATCCCTAATAGGGATTTGGATGAATTGCAATTCGGGTTGCCCATAGCTACTATAGATAATTTCATGTTTCAATCCCTAATAGGGATTTGGATGAATTGCAATCTTTTAGTCTGGGAAATGGTTAAAGGGCAAGGGGGAAAGGTGGTTTCAATCCCTAATAGGGATTTGGATGAATTGCAATTAGTTAATCTTCACATATTGTAGTAAAGCAATTAGTTTCAATCCCTAATAGGGATTTGGATGAATTGCAATCCATAAAGAATAGGTATAAGCCAGGTGTAGCTATTGTTTCAATCCCTAATAGGGATTTGGATGAATTGCAATGCTAACCCGCTCGAATTCGCCACTGATAAGGAAAAGCAGGTTTCAATCCCTAATAGGGATTTGGATGAATTGCAATCCCAGGTTATGGGCCCAAAAGCAATTGTCCAGCTTGCGATGGGTTTCAATCCCTAATAGGGATTTGGATGAATTGCAATAGGAAATATTGAAAAACCTGTGGAAGTCTTACCGGTTTCAATCCCTAATAGGGATTTGGATGAATTGCAATACAGCCTTAGCTTTGGCAATGGAGGCCCATTGCTCTGTTTCAATCCCTAATAGGGATTTGGATGAATTGCAATGAAGGGTTTGCCCAGCCTCCCGCAGGTGTTAGTTGTTTCAATCCCTAATAGGGATTTGGATGAATTGCAATCCTTTAAGCGCTCCTAATAGATCCTTAGTCTCTGGTTTCAATCCCTAATAGGGATTTGGATGAATTGCAATATCAGAGAAATGGATATGCCGTTTAGTTTACTGTAGTTTCAATCCCTAATAGGGATTTGGATGAATTGCAATAAAATTCACCATTTGGATAAAATTGTAGTACAATAGTTTCAATCCCTAATAGGGATTTGGATGAATTGCAATGCAGATATCATAAAGTAGCGCATCTAACCGCAGTTTCAATCCCTAATAGGGATTTGGATGAATTGCAATGTGACCGTAAGCCCAACGCCTCCGGGGGTTGCGGTTTCAATCCCTAATAGGGATTTGGATGAATTGCAATCCATGCAATGCTTGCAGTGGCTCCACTTCCACAAGTTTCAATCCCTAATAGGGATTTGGATGAATTGCAATAGCGGGAGCCTGAAAGCCAAGCTATATTTAGTTTTCAAGGTGCGGTTGCGCGATTCAAGAGCAATCATAGCATTAGAGAATTCGTTTGGAAAGAGTGGCGGTAAAGGTTAAAGGCTAAAACCTACTGATTGTAAGCATTTCAGAGATTGCGCGAATGAAAATTAGATATAAGTGAGGTGAAATGCTTGCTGGGGTTGAGATAGAAGCACTTTTTTTCGACTGTGGAATTTGTACACCTACCCTACCGCGCATTTAACCATACAGGAACCTAACTATAAGGGAACTTAGCACAGAAAATTATTTAGGCCCATTGCTTTTGTTTGCCAATACATCCGACTTTTCCCTGACAACAGCTACAGAGAAAGGATGCTTAGACAGCAAACGAAGCTAATATTACGGTAGACTGATTCATAAATTGTAGTATTTGTTGTCGTAATACTGTACGTATAACAAAGAATAAAAGTTTTCGCTAATTTAAGGTAGAGATGATGAAAGAAATAACACGCCGCAAATTTATCGCAACTGCCACCTTAGCGACAGGTTTTGCCTTGGCAGTGCAACCCATTTCTGCTCAAGTCATCAGCACCGATGCTAAGGGGTTGGTAGCTGGTGCGGTGAAAATTCCCGTCAAAGATGGGGAAATTCCTGCTTATAGAGCAGTTCCTGCAACTGGTAAAAATTTCCCAATTGTTCTGGTATTCCAGGAAATATTTGGTGTACACGAGCATATTCAGGATGTCACTCGTCGCTTTGCTCAGTTGGGGTACTTGGCGATCGCACCTGAATTATTCATCCGTCAAGGCGATGTCACTAAACTAAGCAGCATAGACGAAATTCGCCCAATTGTAGCCAAAGTACCAGATGCCCAAGTATTATCCGATCTTGATGCCACAGTAGACTGGGCGGTGAAATCAGCTAAAGGTAATGCCGATAAATTAGGTATTACAGGCTTTTGCTGGGGCGGACGCATTACCTGGTTATACGCAGCACACAATCCTAAGGTGAAGGCAGGTGTGGCCTGGTACGGGCGACTCGTGGGCGAGGCTACCGAGCTTCAACCTAAGTATCCTGTTGATATTGCATCAAAACTAACAGTCCCTGTTCTCGGACTCTATGGTGGGAAGGATACAGGTATTCCTCTTGATACAGTAGAGCAGATGCGCGATCGCTTAAAGGAAAGCAGCAGCAAATCTGAAATCATCGTCTATCCCGATGCACCCCACGCTTTTTTTGCCGATTATCGCCCCTCCTACCGCGAGAAAGATGCTAAGGACGGTTGGAAACGGCTTTTGGCATGGTTTAAGGAGAATGGCGTGTAAGTCTGCGGAACATAGAAAAGCCTCCCGGTATGGGAGGCTCAAAGGTTAGGGCGATCGCTATATCTGCCAGGATTTTTAGCAATCGTGAGTGAATTTTATGGGTTAGGGGATGATGTAGAGTTAGGTTTTAACCAAGATAGAAAGTCATTAAATAGCCAAGTTAAAAGTGAAACAATCACCCCAATTACAAATGAAATAATGGAAATTATCAAATCTTTGGCAAGTCCCCAACTAGCTAGTAAGTTTAACTGGAGGCTATTAACAGGTAAACGGGGGTCTATTCCCACCTGAATGCGTTTGGCTTTACCTGCAATACGGGCTTCTATTCCCTCAACAGGTTCAGATATTTCTACACTTTCACCATTGATGCGTAATTCTATTTCTGGGGTTGTTTTAGGTGGGATAATCGCCAAGTGTCGCAAGCGTTCAATTCCTGGTTCTCCCGTCATGAGGAACTGATTAGATTCAATTTTCAATTCTTGTTCTCTCATGCGGATATCGCCTTTAATAATGGTAGATTTTTCTAAATCATCATTAGCATTAATTCCAGTCCTATCTAACTCCTGTAATTGCATATTTTTAACTGCCAAATCTCCCCTTAGCCATTCTTCATAATCTACTTTGCTGGGATCGGGTAAGTCTATTGATAAGCGTGTATTAGTATTAATGGATAACCTAACTTCAGGGTTATTTGGCTGAAAAATTAATTCAATTTGATTAGAACTATCTGAACTATTTTGTAAATTTAATTCCGGTAATTTGTAGCTATTCAAACTAATTTTAAGTGGCTGTTCACCCAAGTCAAGAATGAAATTAGGCTTTTCTGGTTTGCCTGTTGCAACTGCTGGTAAAAGCGAAAGAGCTAGGCGCTGATTATAAGGATTGTAGCTGAGTGAATCAATAGTTGTTTGAGGTTGTAGTCGTAGTTCAGTCAGTTTTAACTTACTTTCTAGTTTTGAGTCAGCAGGAGCAATCATCCACTGGCTACTGTCATAGGGTAATTCAATTTTTAGAGTATTTTGTTGAGTTAATTTTTGATTTAGTTCTGGGTGTGATGAACTAGAAAATTTTCCTGTTAATATCAGAGTTTGGCGACCATCTCCCAGCAGTCTTTTGATACCATTAATGTTATTAATAAAGAGTTTATTCGGCTCTTGACCGTTATAGGTAAAACCAATTTCTTTGACAACTAAACTACCCTCAAAATTATTATCACTGGGCGAGATACCTGCAACAACAATTCCAATGAGAATCAATATCAACAGGAGGACACACCAAGCCTGTTTTTTTTCTTTTAAGTACTTAATAAATTGCTTTAGTATATTAATGAAGACATACCACGTTTGCTCAAACAACCGGATGATGGATCTTGGTAACTCTAGCCACTTTTTTCTCCGTGGTGGTCTGCTCATCAAATTAAATAAAAAATTTTTACTGTTTCTTGCCCATACTACTGTAGCCAAGCAGGGTTATGTTCAAACAAAATGAGTTTTTCTCCCGGTTTTTCTGGAGATTTACCAAATTGCTCTAATTCAGCTACATACTTGAGTTCATAACGACCTTTGGGTGCTTTGTCTGGCTTCCACTTAAAAATAATTTCATCACCTTGAGAAGTTCTGCTGGGACTGGTATAGATAGACTTCCCATTACGGCGAATTTGAAAAGTGGAAATTTCGACAGGATTGTTGGAGTAGAGAACAAACTCGTATTCACTAGAAGATTTACCAAGACTTACAGGTACAAATACGGCTTGGGAACCTTCGAGAAAAGAAGCTAGGGCGCGTAAACTTTCAGGGGTGATATTCTCCTTTTTCAAAACATAAGTAGACCAGCTAAAAGTGAATGCAGATGCTTCGGGTTTGAATAATATGTTATCTAGTTGATATCGTTTAGCCAATGAACGCACACTTACATCAGGGTTACTATTGTTTAACTTGGGAATTTGCAGTTGCAATTTCTCATCAAAGCTAGTAATGGCGCGGGTAGTTAGAGAGATAAGCCGTATCCCCCCACTTGCAGGAATATTTTTGCTAATACCTTCGCAGCGGTTTTTATCTCGCCACATATAAGTAGTATTTTTAGGATCTCCAGGGTTACACGCCTGAGAGGACGCGGGAGGCTGAGAACACTGGGTCAGCAGTAGACTGCTAATAAATAGGGTAGATATAAAAAAGATTCTGTAGATCATAGTTAGTTCAGGAGATTCCCCAGTCACGCAGTCTGGTTTTTACGAACTCAATTTGGTAAGCCAATCCAAAACCACCTGTATTCAACTTTTCAGCGGACTCATTAGAAGTGTTTATATAAGTTAAAACACCCACAACTCGATCCTGCTCGTTTAACACTGGGCCACCAGAGTTGCCAAGGGATAGGCTAACATCGGATAGCTGCAATAATTTTTCCTGGCTCATTATATTGCTAATCTCGCCACCCTCAAGACTCCAATCAGTACCGCCGCCGCTGGGATGTCCGATGACTCTCACTTTGTCGTTGTGAGAAACGCCTGTGGAAGATATCGGCAAAGGTTTAATATCATCAGGAACATTTGCCACTTCTAGAAGTGCTAAGTCGAGGGTCTCGCTGTTTGGCGTAATTTGAAAAATTTTGGCAGAATGCCGCAACCGGGTTTCATTGTCATTCTCACTGTAAAATTCAACTACAATTTCTTTGCTGGGTTCTCGGAGACCTTCACTACCTGTCACGACATGGCGATTAGTCACAATCCAGGCGCGACCATCGCTTTCCCGTTTCACCACCCATCCTGTACCGATGCTATTCCCCTCCCGGATTTGAGCCACCACTTTGACTACAGACCGCTTTAGCAACGATGATTTATCAGCTGGAGTAGGCAACTTTTCTTCAACCACAGGCTGAGTCTTCAGCTGCAACGCTAACAAGCGTTCAGCCTCATCCAGGTTGTTTTGAGCAAAGACATACTTTGGATCTAAGGCGATAGAGCGTTTGTACTCTGCAATAGCCTCTTCTAACTTGCCTTTTTCCTGTAGCACCAGACCCAGATTGCTATGGGCTAAAGTATGGGCACTGGCTGGTGTTCCAGAAATATCTGGTAGCTTTAGTGCTTGACGATATGCCGCGATCGCCTCATCCAGTTTTTTCTGGTCATACAGCGCAATGCCCAGATTGTAGTAAGCATAAGCATATTTGGGGTAGAGTTCGATGGCTTTGCGATATTGGGCGATCGCCTCATCCAGTTTCTTCTGGTCATACAGCGCAATGCCCAGATTGTTGTAAGAATCAGCATCTTTGGGGTCGAGTTCGATGGCTTTGCGATATTGGGCGATCGCCTCATCCAGTTTCCCTTGGTTTTTCAGCGCAATGCCCAGATTGTAGTAAGCATAAGCATCTTTGGGGTCGAGTTCGATGGCTTTGCGATATTGGGCGATCGCCTCATCCAGTTTCTTCTGGTCACTCAGCGCATTGCCCAGACCAATGTAACCACCAGCATATTTGGGGTCGAGTTCGATGGCTTTGCGATATTGGGTGATCGCCTCATCCAGTTTCCCTTGGTTTTTCAGCGCAATGCCCAGATTGTTGTAAGCTCTAGCATATTTGGGGTCGAGTTCGATGGCTTTGCGATATTGGGCGATCGCCTCATCCAGTTTCTTCTGGTCACTCAGCGCATTGCCCAGATTGTTGTAAGCTCTAGCATATTTGGGGTCGAGTTCGATGGCTTTGCGATATTGGGCGATCGCCTCATCCAGTTTCTTCTGGTCATACAGCGCAATGCCCAGATTGTTGTAAGAATCAGCATCTTTGGGGTCGAGTTCGATGGCTTTG
>NZ_JAIVFT010000009.1:0-189249 GCF_020829665.1 Nostoc sp. CHAB 5824 | reverse complement strand
TCGATGGCTTTGCGATATTGGGCGATCGCCTCATCCAGTTTCTTCTGGTCATACAGCGCAATGCCCAGATTGTTGTAAGAATCAGCATCTTTGGGGTCGAGTTCGATGGCTTTGCGATATTGGGCGATCACCTCATCCAGTTTTTTCTGGTCATACAGCGCAATGCCCAGATTGTAGTAAGCATAAGCATATTTGGGGTAGAGTTCAATGGCTTTGCGATATTGGACGATCGCCTCATCCAGTTTCCCTTGGTTTTTCAGCGCAATGCCCAGATTGTAGTAAGCTCTAGCATATTTGGGGTCGAGTTCGATGGCTTTGCGATATTGGGCGATCGCCTCATCCAGTTTCTTCTGGTCATACAGCACAATGCCCAGATTGTAGTAAGCTCTAGCATCTTTGGGGTCGAGTTCGATGGCTTTGCGATATTGGGCGATCGCCTCATCCAGTTTCTTCTGGTCATACAGCGCATTGCCCAGACCGATGTAAGCTCTAGCATATTTGGGGTCGAGCTCGATGGCTTTGCGATATTGGGCGATCGCCTCATCCAGTTTCTTTTGGTAATACAGTGCAAGAGCCTGACTGTTGTAAGCATCGGCAGAGTTGGGTTTGAGTTCGATGACCTTACGAAATGCTACTAACCCCTCATCCAGTTTTTTCTGGTCACTCAGCGCAATGCCCAGATTGTTGTAAGCTTCAACATTATTGGGGTCACGTTTTAGAACTTGTTGCCAAATCACTTCTGCTTGGGCATAATTGCTGACTTTTTGTGCTGCATTACCTTTCTCAACTAACTGTTCAGTAGTTGGCTGGCAACTTATGATTGCCAACGATAGCATCACCACAAGGACAAATAATTTGGGCGTTCTCACAATCCACCTGTATTTCCCAACTTTCCGTCTTTTCATTGACTTCAACAACTACCTGGTAGAAATCGTAAACAGCCCAAATAAAATTTATGCTCTAGCTAACATATATTTTTACTGGATATTATCTTAATTTTGACCTTACTTAGTTAATATTACTATGTATTATAAATGACCCAGAGCGAGTTTCCAGCCAAAAAAGTGGATTCAAACTGATAAAGTCTGCGAATCAAAGTAAGCTGTCGCGCATTTAACTTGCACATCTTTTCCTATTGGCTGTTGACTGTTGACTGTTGACAGTTGACAGTTAACCGTCAGCGGTCAACGAACCTCATGAGTAACTGTGTAATTTAAAAGCGTAATAGCTTAGTAATTCCAGAAGGTTTTTGAGACTTGTAACCAGATCAACCACCAAGTCGAGCAATAATCCAAGTAGCCTAAGCTTGGGTTTGAAGAAGATAAGGATTTTGTTGAAATGAGCGTCTAACGCATCATTAGATAGCACGATGCGTTAGGTTAAAGCCGTAATGAACTCTATTTTATCTGTCAAAATTTAAACGCTTGCAACAAATGCTCTTCCATATATAAGAAAGGCTTAAGTATTTCTTGCAAATGTATAATCAGTTGCAGCAAAGGCTTAATGCTTTGCAACAAATGCTCTTCCATATATAAGAAAGGCTTAAGTATTTCTTGCAAATGTATAATCAGTTGCAGCAAAGGCTTAATGCTTTGCAACTATTACTCTTCCATGTATAAGAAACGTTTAATTCATTGCAACAATTGTTGTAATGAACTTATGAAGGCACAGCAATGCTCACAGGTGTCAACTTAAACTCAAACACTCAATTTACCGTAGTTTTAGATCCCCCAACCCCCTTTAAAAGGGGGCACAAGGCTCTATTCCCCCCTTTAAAAGGGGGCACAAGGCTCTAATTCCCCCCTTTTTAAGGGGGGTTAGGGGGGATCTAAAATCTAGTTGGTACATCGAAAAATTCTGAAATGCTTATCACAATAGGCTTTCACGTTAAGTTGACACCAATGAGCAATGCTGTGCCCCTACGAGTGGACTGTATTCCATGCAATTACGAATTCAAGTATCTACAAAAAAGCCTCCCATTGCGGGAGGCTTAAAATTTAGCGGAGAAAACTTATCAACCTATTGCGTAACTACAGCGATTACTCCTCCTAATGCAGAGAAAACTGCGGAGACAGACGCTGTGGCAAACAGCCACCAAGCTGCTGTCGCTGCGGCTTTGCGGGTTTCTTCCGCTTGCTGCTGTGCTTGATGCTTCACCTGTTCTAGGCGGCGTTGGGCTTCATGCTGTATGCGTTCTGCACGTTGCAATACTGTGTTACGGGCGCGTTCAATTTGGTCAATGATTCGGTTGGCATCTTCCTCAGAGATGTCCTCACGAGAACTCATTATTGCCACCAGGGTATCACGGTCAAAAGAAGATAGGCGATCGCGCAGGGCATCAAACCCTGCCTGGGGATCGTCAAAAAATGTGCGAACATCGCGCTTGATACTATCATAGTTAAGTTCCGGGCGATCCAAGGAGTTGAGATAGTTACGGATGCGGGCGAAAACTCCGTCAATTGCATCTTGAATGCCTCGTTGGATGTTCCGCACTTGTTCGACAAATTGATCCCTTACAGACACGATGTTATCGGCAATCCGCGCCGCTTCTTCATCGGACATATCTTCCCGAATTTTCAGCAGGGCGATGATGGTAGAACGATCAAAATGGGAAAGGCGATCGCTAAAAGTTTCTACCCCAACTCGCGGATCGTGTAACAGTAGTTGCAAGTCGCGTTTAATACCTTCAGGATTAAGTTCTTCCTTGCCAGTTTGACGTAGATACTCTTCCAGATAAGTTTTGAATGTTTGCGCTCTTTGCTGGGTGCGGGTGGCTAGGCGACGAGGCGCACGCACAAAGTTGCGAATTGAAGTTTGCGTGGAATCAATGATTTCATTGACTTGTTCTTCACTCAAGTCTTTACGTTGACTGAGTAACTTCACCAGTGTATCCCGGTCTACCTGCGACAACCGACGGCGCAGTGCTACGGCTCCCTCTTTGGGATTTTCAAACAATCTGGTCAAATCTCGCCCGATACCTTCTGGGTTCAATTCTTGTTTACCAGTATTCCGCAGGTAATCTGCGATCGTGGTAGTAACAGAGTCGTATTGCTCTTTGGCTTTATCCACTACAGCTTGGGGTGTGTGGCGAATGTTATGCCACGACTCCTCAGCAGAATTGATGATTTGATTAACTTGATCTTCACTCAAATCTTGCCGTTGACTCAACAATTGCACCAAGGTATCCCGGTCAAAGCGAGACAACCGCGCCCGAATTGAGCTAATTCCAGCTTGGGGATCTTCCAGTAACCTTTTGAACTCTGCGCGGATGGCATCAGGATTTAGTTCTGATTTCCCTGTATTACGCAGATATGATTCTACATTCAGCCACAGGGTTTCTGCTTGATATTGCGCCTGTTCTGCTAGCCCTTTAGATTCTACCAAGACGCGATCGCGTTGTTTTTCCAACTCATCCAGAATGGGATCTACTTCATATAGTTGGACATCATTCCGTTCCAGCAATATCGCCCGAATTTCCTGACGATCAAGGTGGGCTAGTCGCAATGTCAGAGTTTCATAATCTGCATCTGGGTCTTGCAACAGTGGTTTGAAATTTTGCTCAATACCTTCTGCTGTCAAATCGGCTTTCGGGGTAACGAGCAGATAACTTTCCACTGCCCGTTGCAAGTCTTGGACTATCTCTCTTTCTTCAATACCTGTAACTATCACTAGCACGTCTTTGCGGACAGCTTCTAGCTGATCTGCAATACGCTGAACTTGGGCTTGGGTAAGTAGTCCCCGTTGTTGCAGTATATTGACGAAATCGTTGCGCGATAGTCGTTCTAGTTCCCTGCGGACGATTCCAGGATCAGCAGCTGGATCGTAGATGACATCACGAAATTCCTGGGCGATTTTTTCTTGGCTTAGTTGCCAAGCATAAGTGTTGTGCAGGTAGTTTTCGACATCAGCCCGAATTGGGCTATAAGGTTCTGATGGTGTTGGCAAGCCTAGCTTATCTGCTTGTTGGGTGACTTTATCTTTGGCGGTGGTGAGGCTACCCAAGATTTTTTCCACATCCAAATCAGACAAATCTGCCCGTCCCAACACAACAGCGGTTAAGGCAGATAGTCCTTGCTGGATTGTACTTTGAATTGGCCCAGAGGCTGCCTTTTGATCAGCTTCTTTAGAGCCACGAGTTTCTGCTACTAATCGATCCAGTTTCGCATTGAGTTCATCTGTCTTGCTTTGTCCTGCTGGAAGCGATTTCAGATAATCCATTAACTCACCCAGACGGTCTTCGGTGGGTGGTTGCTGACCGACAACTTGCTGCCAAACTTTATACAATGTATCAGCAATCCGGTTAACGTCTTTTTTGGAAAGGTCGGTGCGACTGCTGACTAACTCGATAAACTTCTGGCGGTCGATGTTGCGAATATCTGGAGTTCCTGCGATCGCTTTTAATTGCGGATCGTTGAGTAAATTTTCAAAGTCACTCCGAATCTTCGACACATCTAGTTCTGGAGGACGCAGCCTGTCTAAGTAATCTTCTATATTCTCCCGGATACTTCCAGGGTCGATGGCGCTTCCTAGTTCCCGGCGGACAGCAGCTGCGGCGGCTTCAGCTGTCGCTACAACTTGGTTATTGACAGCTTTTGCGCCCAGTGCGGCGGTAGCTGTGCCCATAATCGCCTGAAAACCGGAAGTTGCCGTATTGACAACTGAGCCAATTAAGGAACCCACAGTGGTGGAACTTACCCAGACGAGAAGCAAAAAGTAAGCGCCCCAAATTACTAAACCGAGAATCGCCCCCAATACTGGGTCTAAGATTACAAGGCTTAATTTAACCGCGAGAAAACAGGCAATTAATAAGGCGATCGTCACAGTGACTAATGTCCAAATCCCCACTGCGGTGCCAATTTTGCGAATGTTACCGCCCAAACTTCCGGCTTCCCCAGTATCTGAATCCGAATCAGATGAGTGCCCCAGATAGGAAATACCGGCTGCAAGGGAGAGATTAGTTAGAACTAATTGGAAAGCAAAAGCTAGGATCACGCCGGAAATTAAAGCCACAAAAAAGCGCGGCCCGGAAGTGAGAACCGATGCCTGTGCTGGCGTGACGTTTGAAGTATCTACTGGAACCTGTGCCAACCACAATAGTGGTTTGTAGAGTCCCAGCATGATTTCCGTACTTTGGAACATTGTATTTCCTTCTACTAAGGTTTAAATTTGGGGAATTAAGATTTTCTTGAGAAGCAACTCTTAGTATTTATGATTTGTACCTATGGCAATACCTAACTCTTTAGCTCAGAATCGTGGAATTTAGCTGTTTAAAGCATCTCTCTAAAGATTGAAAAGTGTATCCAGCGAAAGATATAACTTTTATTATCTCTCGGTGGCAATCTTAATCAAATTGCCACTTACTATTAATTATGTATAGCTAATTCTTAATCTTTAATTGCTTATTTGTAGCGATTGATTCTATTTAAATTATACTTCGCTAACAAAGCCTTTACATTTATTTACATATTTATTTTTGGTCACCCTCTCAAGGTGGATTTGTCTAAAAAAATACCTTTCTGATAATCGTCCAGAAGAAGTGGCTGTGGTTTGTACCCAAAGGCATAAATAAGTCTAGTTATAAACAGCTACATTAAAGTTAACAAATCAATCGTTGAGGAAAAACAAATGGCAACTTGTTCTTCCAGAGATTTGCCACTATTTCTAACAGAATGGAATCGCATAAGATTGCAATAAAATTCTGTTTGGCTGGATTCCTCAAGCCAAAATCTGGAACGGTCGTTTTGTAATGATTGGCTTTTTTGCCTATTTACTTTGGGATTTAGTTGGTTATAGCGTTCTGCGTAACGTTCTAGACCTAATTAGCTACTAAAAAACTCAAAGATTAAACATCTCAAAAAATACTAGCTTTGGAAGGAAAAAACAATGGAAACTCGTCCCTCTACTGATATACCACCTGTTGCCACAGCTTACAATGGCCGCGATCGCAATGAATTTCTGTTTGGCTGGACTCCTCAAGCCGAAATTTGGAATGGTCGCTTTGCAGCAATTGGCTTCCTAGCTTATTTACTTTGGGATTTAGCGGGCTATAGCGTTGTTCGTGACGTTTTGCGCTTAGTTGGCTACTAGAGCATTAAACACTTGAAAAGTTACTAGATATTGGAGAAAAAAATGGCAACTCAAGGAACTCGTCCATCTACTGATTTACCACCTGTTGCAGCAGAATACAACGGCGTAGACCGCAATGCATTTTTGTTTGGCTGGACTCCCCAAGCCGAAATTTGGAATGGTCGCTTGGCGGCTATTGGCTTCCTAGCCTATTTACTTTGGGATTTAGCTGGTTATAGCCTCTTAAGAGACGTTTTGCACTTAGTTGGCTACTAGAGATTGAACACCGGAAAAACTACTAAATACTACTAGATATTGGAGAAAAAAATGGCAACTCAAGGAACTCGTCCATCTACTGATTTACCACCTGTTGCAGCAGAATACAACGGCGTAGATCGCAATGCATTTTTGTTTGGCTGGACTCCTCAAGCTGAAATTTGGAATGGTCGTTTGGCGGCTATTGGATTCCTTGCTTATTTACTTTGGGATTTAGCTGGTTATAGCGTCTTAAGAGACGTTTTGCACTTAGTTGGCTACTAGAACATTAAACACCTGAAAAGTTACTAGATATTGGAGAAAAAAATGGCAACTCAAGAAACTCGTCCATCAACTGATTTACCACCTGTTGCAGCAGAATACAACGGCGTAGATCGCAATGCATTTTTGTTTGGTTTGACACCTCAAACCGAAATTTGGAATGGTCGGTTGGCAGCTATTGGCTTTCTTGCCTATTTATTGTGGGATTTAGCCGGCTATAGCGTTGTTCGTGACGTACTACATATCGTTAGTTATTAGCGATAAGTGAGGAGTTAGTAGTGATGAGTTCTAAATCAACTATTAATTAATAACTCAAAACTGATAATTATTAACTCCTCGCTGAAACCGAATTTAGAGCTATAAAAAGTTCATTTTTCAAGCATGAATTGTTGATTCATGCTTTTCTTTATTTAGAGCAAAAACCGAGCTAATACCAATTCACGAAAATCCTGATACATATCGATTTATAGTAGGGACATGGCATTGCCCACAGGTGTCAACTTAAACTCAAACACTCAATTTACCATAGTTTTAGATCCCCCAACCCCCAATAAATTGGGGCACAAGGCTCTAATTCCCCCCTTTTTAAGGGGAGCCAGCGCGGTCTTCTCCCAAGGGGAGACGCTAAAAGCGATAGCGAAGCGGTAGCGAGTCATCGAGCGTCTGGGGTCTCCCCAAGTGGAGCGACTGGCGTGGGTTAGGGGGGATCTAAAATCTAGGTAGTACATCGAAAAATTCTAAAATGCTTATCACAATAGGCTTTCACGTTAAGTTGACACCAATGGGCAAAGACAAGCCCCTACCAGCGTATTTGTATCATTATTAAAGTGAAATGGTATATAGCGGTTCTCGTTTACGTGAGGTACACCCGTAGGGGCACGGCATGCCGTGCCCCTACACCTTGCGATATAATCTTGTACCGCATCTGAATGGGAACCGCCATAACACATATAAAGCTGAAGCTACAATTTGCAATAACATCACTCGAATATCATAGTGTAAAAAACTTTTAAACGAGATATGGTGTCCATGTTGCTCGTAGCGAAAAAAGTCACCTATAACTAGGTGACTTGTCTATCATTACAATTAGATAAAAATTACTGAAATTCTTAACAGAGATTATTCATCAATACAACTGGGAATACCCAAAACAGCACAGGGAAAATTAGAACCTAATGCCTCAATCATCGGATGATTGACAGATTGGCAACCAAGAAACAGAATATCGGCAGTTTCTGATTCAACAACTTTTTTAAGTTCTGTGGAAATGCAGCCAAACCGCAAATGAGATTTGAAGGAACCCTGCCATTCTTCAGCCAGACTTCGGGCTTGCCAGAGAATTATATCTGCTTGTTGCAGGGGAGTTACCACTGTCTGCAATTGGGGTTGAGTTAATACCTGTGTGGTAGACTTTGATATTTCACTGGCTTGACACTCAAATGGAGGCTGTTGTATTGGAAAGCTCAAGATATTTGGATACTGGCTGCTTTGATTATCTTCTACCACATAAACTGCTTGAACTGTGACTTGTACATTAGTGGCCAAACGAGTTTGATGGGCAATCCAAAAGGCAATATCTAGTGCCGTATGACTATTAGGAGATGCGTCATAGGCAACGATTAAATTAATTGCTTTTGGTTTTTGAGGTTTTTTAGAAAAAGGTTTTTTTGGTTCTGGCAGCAGTACCATTTGTTCAATTAAGTCGTCTCGGCCTGTGGCACTTTGCAGACGTGCTAACATTGGCTTAATTTGCACAGCTTTACTTCTCCCAATGAAATGAATTAACAATGAGAAGCAGGGCGATCAATTTAAGATTTTGGATTTTAGATTGAGTAACGATAACCAAAATTTCAAATCTTAAATCAATCAAGGAAACCCCAATAATAACTGTATTACAGCCAAAGTCTTGGGGGTTCCTTCCATTGCCTACGGAGTTAGCTGACGGGCTAAGACTGGAAGGTGTCTCTCGTAAGATTAGCCCCAAACATTGGTTCCTCCGTTCCAAATCCAGCTTTCATGAATTTGAATTAGGCTACCCACTAAAAAAAATGATAATCTAATTTACTCGTCTTGGGCAAAATATCGATCGAGGAAATTTAGGGCGTGGTTGCGGAGTTCAAAATATTCTTTTGAGTTTCGCATGGCTGCGCGATCGCGTGGATGCTCAAAAGGAACTTTTAATATCTCTCCGATACTAGCAGCTGGGCCATTGGTCATCAAGATGATGCGATCGGACATATAAATTGCTTCGTCTACATCGTGGGTAATCATCATCACTGCTTGACGATTATTTTCCCAAATATCCAATACCTGCCTTTGTAATTTGCCACGAGTTAGTGCATCTAGCGCCCCAAAAGGTTCATCCATTAGTAACATTTTAGGACGAATTGCTAAAGCTCTGGCAATCCCTACTCGTTGTTTCATACCTCCAGAGATTTCATCAGGATATTTGTCAGCCGCCGCCGTCAAGTTTACCATTGCCAAGTGTTCATTTACAATGCTAATTTTTTCAGATCGATTAGCATTTTTTAGCACTTCATCCACAGCTAAACGGATATTTTCTCGCACTGTTAACCAAGGTAACAGCGAATAGTTCTGAAATACCATCATCCTTTCGGCTCCTGGCTCACGGATTTCTTTTCCATCTAGCCGGACTGAGCCGGAAGTGGCTTTCTCTAAACCAGCTACTATTTTTACTAGAGTTGACTTACCACAACCTGAGTGACCAATTACAGAAATATATTCATCTTCACCAATCGTTAAATTAACTCCATCTAAAACCACAAAGTTATCTTTATCAGGTGTCGGATAAGACTTGACTAAATTTTCAATTTCTAAAAATCCAGCGCGGGGCATAACTTTGGTCTGGGTATTAATAGGTAAT
Organism: Nostoc sp. CHAB 5824; assembly: GCF_020829665.1. GTDB lineage: Bacteria > Cyanobacteriota > Cyanobacteriia > Cyanobacteriales > Nostocaceae > Nostoc. Next base: position 179,762 of record NZ_JAIVFT010000009.1, on the reverse strand, counting down.
GAGGTATATTCCATCATCAAAGGCTCCGGAAATAATTTAGTCAATCAATATTTGAACTTGGGATTTAAGACATGAAAAAACGAGTGGGAGCATTAGCCCTGATGGCAAAACTATTTAGATAGCCCACTGGATCGCTGGGGTCGAAGCCTTTCTTATCTATAAATACTTCTGGTGGTTCGACTTTGTAATCATCCTTGGGACACTCGATGCCCATTTCAGATGCTATCTCCCGATATAAATCTGCTCTCCAGCCAAGTTCTGCTAGTTTCTCGGCATTTTTGGGGAATTCCTTTATTTGTCCCCACCGCGCTGCTTGTGTCATCAACCACATACTTCTGGATCTCCATAAGAATGTGGAGTGTTCTCCTGGTTGCTTGGGAATGTTGTCAGGAATATCGAAGAAAATCGTGGTGTCGGCGGCTTTGATGGTGCGGTCTTTGCCGTCAAAGCCGCCATAGTTGTAGTTGCCGAGAATTGCCGGACTTGTAAATTTCGCAATTGGGGCATTTTTCTTTTTAGGTCTAGCACCTGTAAAGGAACGGTCTGTTATCAGTTCGGCTACTTCTTGGCGGTTTTCTGCTTTGCTGCAATACTGACAGGCTTCAATCATCGCCTTGACTAAGGAACGATAGGTTTTGGGATATTGGTCAATGAAAGATTGCATCACCCCCAAAAGCCGATCTGGGTGTCCCAACCAGACTTCTTTGCCTTGTGCGAAGGTAAAGCCGATGTTTTCGTTACCTGTTATTGCCCTTGTGTTCCAGGGTTCTGCAACCATGTAAGCTTGCATCGCACCAATCCGCACGTTTGTCACCATTTGGGGTGGCGGAACGATGATGACGCGAAACTCTTTAAGCGGATCAACCCCTGCGGCAGCGGATAAGTAACGGATAAAGTATTCGTAAATGGAGGAACTTAATACTACTGCCCAAACTCTGTTTTCTGGTGGTTGGTTGTCAAAGTAACCTCGGAAATCACGCCCAAAGGCTTCTAAAGCACCATCGCCATATTTTTCTTGATACTCGTACCACGGGCGCAGCCCAAAATCCCACATGGCTTTGTTCATTGTCATGGCGTTACCGTGACGGTGAATGGTCATCGCTGCACACAAGGGGGCATGGCGTGCGCCTTCGGCACCAATTCTGGCATTAGTAACTGCACCAGATACCACAGGTGAAGCATCCAGGCGACCAAAAATTACACCGTCGCGGGAGGTGGCCCAACTGGCTTCGCGGTTGAGTGTAACGTTCAAACCATACTTGCGGAAGAAGCCTTTTTTCCAGGCGATCGCAAATGGCGCACAATCATTAACGGGAACGTAACCAACTGTAAGATCGGCTTTTTCTAGGTCGCCGCTTTTAACTACTGGTTGCACAGCTAAAGCTTCTTCGGTCAATCCTTTGGCTGATCTATCTCCTGAAATCCCACAGGAAGACAGCACCATTCCCGCCGTTGTTGCTCCTATTCCTTTAATAATATCTCGTCGAGTCCAGTTAATATCACCCATTCTTGTACTTGTAGCTCCATTGGTGATGAATTACTCAGGCTTCAGGCGCAGAGTCTCGTTAAATCTTGCTATTTTGATAGCAGGCAAATTTTGTTAGTTGGAAGTTTTAGGGCGATGGGTTACTAATTCTTGGATTTTGTCCACGGCGTAATCTAGGATTAACCCAGTTACACCAATTACTAACACAGCTAAAAAGACTGAACTCAGGTTTAAGCGACTCCATTCATCCCAGACAAAGAAGCCGATACCAATACCACCTGTGAGCATTTCTACGGCAACGATTACCAGCCAAGCTATCCCTAAACTAATTCGCAAACCTGTAAAAATATACGGCAAACTTGCAGGCCAAATGATTTTTGTAATCCGTCTCCAACGGGGCATTTCCAGCACTCGTGCTACATCTAAATAATCTTTAGGAACGCTAGAAACTCCTAAAGCAGTATTAATAATTGTTGGCCATAAGGAAGTAATAAAAATGACAAAAATGGCTGAAGGATCTGCCAAATTGAAAATTGCTAAGGCGATGGGTAGCCAAGCTAGGGGCGATACAGGTTTAAAAATTTGAATGATCGGATTAAGCGCTAGCATTGCCGGTCTGGACATGCCAATTAGAAACCCCAGTGGAATTGCTACTACCGCACCCAACAAAAAGCCTATTAATACCCGGCGCAGACTTGCGATCAATAGCCAACCAATTCCTAAGTTGCCTGGCCCTCGTTGATAGAAAGGATTTAAGATATAGTCTAGATTAGCGATTAACGCTTCTGGTGGAGTGGGCATCAATTCATGGTTTGCAAGTGCAACAATCCACCACAGCACAATTATTCCCAAGAACCCCAACACAGGTAGAAAGAAGACATCTTTAACGACGACAGGTTTTGCCTTTTTCCAAGCAGCTTGTCCAGCGATCGCTGCGATCGCAGCCAAATTTAGTTGAAATATCATTTACGACCTCAACAGATTTAAGTGCAGGTACAAAAAATCCGAGCAGTACCAGCCTTGGACACCGATGAGATCGGAACATTATAAAAATGCCGTCTCTTCAGTCTCCTCTCAATGCCTACGAAGTTAGCTGACGGGCTAGGGCTGAGAGATGCCCTTCTGAAGAAAGGTGTGAGTTATTAGTTAAGTATTTACTAACTTAACTTTCAACTCCTCACTTTCTATCAGATACGCCCCACAATTTGGTTCCTCCGCTCCAGCGTTATGCACCGTGACACGCTGGATTAGGCTGACTTACTCTAATGGATACTAAATTATGCACAATATAACATTGATGGTCAGTAAAAGCCATCTGTTTTATAAGAAATGTTGTTTATTTTAATACCGGAATCAAGTGCTTTCCTTCGCTTTTTGGTAATTCATAAAATTTATAATTTTTTTATGATTATTTTAGTTCTGTTGCGAGTAAATTCATTGCACAGACAGTAAAACAACAGTAAGACTTAGGCAGAATCTACGATTCTTCTCTACGAGATGTTATATCATGTCCGGCTGATTAGTTATGATTCTGGCATCTGTGCAAAAACCGGGAAACCTCTTTCCCCCTGACCCCCTGCGGTCTTAATGATAAGTCTTTAACCGGACACGATATTACGCGTTGGCGGAAGCCTCTCGCAAAGAAGGCGGTAGCCTGCGGCAAGCCACTACGTGTCTACGATAAATTAAGCTTTTTGGCGATTTTCGCCTAAGTCCTAAACAATAGTCGAGTCAAGCTCAAGTTTGTTACCTGCTTAGTTAACATTTTTTAACAAACACTATATTATTTATTAGTTTTATATACGGATAGTTAATCTAGTAAATAAAAGAACAATTAGTATGTACTTCTTTTGGCAGATGAACTATATTGCTAAACTTGGTATAAGCTCACTGCGTTCGCTAAACTAATTGCATATGGCAGTTTACTCATCTATCTTTTAGCTGAATTTAACAAAATGGATTTTAGTCAAGTACTGGCCGAAAAAACGGACACCATCATAGATAAATGGATTGCAGCAGTTCGCAAGGATAGACGGATTGAAAGTGCTGATGATTTATCTTATACAGCGGTAAAGGATCACATCCCTGATGTTTTGAGAGCAATGGTGACAGTGCTTTCAAAATCTCAGGATAATGATATTCAGTCAATAGTTACTGCCAGTTTTCAGCATGGAGCTATTCGAGCCGAACAAGGCTTTGACCCAGCAGAAATTGCCAGAGAATATCATCTGCTGCGAACAGTAATATTTGATGCTCTACAAGCAGATTTATTGAATGGAACACCTGTAGAGATAATTCGTTCCATGCGTTTGATTGACGCTATCATAGATGAAGCGATCGCTCGCTGTTTCAAAAGTTATGTTGAGGAGCGGTTGCGAGATTTACAGCAGTTGCAGTTATCACTAACACTTCATAATGATGAACTCACGCGCTTGATTAGCGCAAATCAAGAGTATCTTTCACAACTAGCCCACGAATTGAAACATCCCTTAACTTCCATTATTGGTTACTCGGATCTGTTTTTACGCCAACAACGACGAAAGACACACATAAAAGACGATTATACCAATCTAGAACATATTGAGCGCGTGTTACGCAACGGTAAACAGTTACTCCATCTGATTAACGATGTATTAGAACTTTCGCGGCATGAAGCAGGGCAGATAAAGCTCCAATTAGCACCGACCGATGTGCGTGAATTAATTAATAATGTGTGTGAAATGTTGGAACCTTTAGCTGCTGGGAAAAATTTAAAAATTGTAGTAGATTATAAATGCGCTCCTAATAAAATCGTCACAGATACTTTTAAATTGCAACAAATTGTCACAAATCTTATCAGTAATGCGATTCGCTATACAGAGTCAGGGACTATTATTATAATGTGTCAGGTGTTGGAAAACCAGAGATGGGCGATCGCAGTTTCTGATAGTGGAATTGGCATTGCACCCGAAAACCAGACCCAGATATTTGAACCCTACTTTCGCGTAAGTTCTAGCGATCGTCCCTATCTTGCTGATAGTACAGGATTGGGATTAGCGATCATCTCCCGCTTAGTAAAACTACTCGAAGGTGAAATTAAGCTAGTCTCTGAGGTAGGCATTGGTTCTATCTTCACCGTAACTTTGCCCTTACAAATAGAAAGTTGATTTCACGCGAAGATGTAAAATTCTTCTTTGCGCCTCTGGGTGAAATCGAAAAGCATTATTACAATAACCCTTGTTTTTTCAACTTAGCTAGCGCATCCTCAGCAGCAGCTTTTTCTGCATCTTTCTTGTTGCGTCCTTTACCTTCTCCGTAAATTTTTCCATCTACCAATACTTTTGCTGTGAATTCTGGCGCATGAGAAGGGCCTCCTATTTGTTCTGTGAAATATTTGGGAGGAGTTGGAGTAACATTGCGTTGCACCCATTCTTGAAAGCGATTTTTTGAGTCTACATTAGAACGAGACACAAGTATATGCTTAGGATCTACAGAATCAAATAGCGGTTCTATAATTGCGCGAACTGCTTCAATATTGGAATCATTATCTAAATAGTAAGCACCAAGGATTGCTTCAAAGGTGCTACTGAGCAAATTAGGATTTTGAAAGCCTCCATCTCGAATAGCGCCTTTTCCTAACCGCATCCTAAAGTCTAAACCTACCTCCTGAGCGAACTTTGCTAATTGTTTCTCATCTACTAGCGCCGAACGTCGCCGTGTTAATTCATCTTCTCCCATTTCTGGGTGACAACTATATAGATACTCGCCACTTAAGAAATTCAGCAAAGCATCACCGAGGAATTCTAGGCGTTCATTATGTTCACCCTCTCCGGGGTTTTCATGGACATAAGAACGGTGTGTAAGCGCACGACGTAGAAGTTTTTCATCATGAAATATTAAAATTTTGTGCATTTTGATATTTTTACAATCTATAATTTGAATTGAATTAAACGGGCGGGTATCATGTTTACCGCACCATAGGTAAACTTAAAAAAAGTATTATTTAGAAATAGTTAATACTATTGAAATAGGCGGATAAAACATATTTTTACGACCATTATTAAATTTATATTTTATACAAAATAGAGTTAAAAATATGAATGCGATCGCCTAGCGTCTAAAGTGGTGTTTGGTTGATCTGAAAATCTCTATAACTCAAACATCGTGTCAATATTGACTCTAATTGTGCTACCTGAATTGGTTTAAGAAGATAGTCATTAGCACCAGCTTGCAGAATAGAAAGGTTCTCCTCTGGCAGTTCATTCAAGCCCATCATTACCACCTGTAAATCTTGCCAATAAGGCTCTTGCTTGAGAAGATTTAGCAAATCCCAGCCACTAGCATCACCTCCTAACTCGACATCTAATAAAATTAAATTTGGCTGGAGGGTTCGTACTTGTTCTAAAAAGTTATTTCCGCTATCTATCCACTTAACTTGATAGCCAATTGTTTGGAGATAGTCTTGCAATACTATGGCAGTATTTTCCTCATTTTCCACAAGTAAAATCATTTGATTTTGGGGGGCAGTTGGGGAGAATGTTGCTATATCTTGTCCTGTTTGCATATCCACTGGATTTGGTATAAACAGAGTGAACTGACTACCTTCTCCCAAAGTCGATGTTACGGTCACATCTCCACCATGTAAACGCGCTAATTTGCGTGTTAAAGCTAAACCCAAACCTGTACCTTCATACTGCCGGTTTAACCGACTGTCAAGCTGTTTAAACGGTTTAAATAGAAATTGAAACTGATTTGAGTCTATACCAATTCCAGTATCTGAAACTGTAAACGTTATCCCAAGGGATACTTTTTTGACTACCAGCGATACCTGACCGGCTGGGGTGAATTTAATGGCATTGGTAAGCAGGTTGAGTAGCATTTGCTTAATGCGCCGCTCATCAGCAATGCAAATATCCTCTTCTAGGTCAATTTTACAGGTGAGTTGCAATCCCTTTTCTAAGGCGCGATCGCGCACTGTCCATATGGCATAATTACATAAATCTGACACTGACAAATGTGAGATTAACAGTTCCTCTTTGCCTGCTTCTACCTTAGATAAATCAAGGATATCGTTAATCAGTGCCAGCAGATGTTCACCACTACTATATATACAACTTACATATTCGTTCTGCTTTTCATTGAGAGAGCCAACTATTTCTTGTTGCAGCAACTGCGACAAACCCATAATTGCATTGAGAGGCGTCCGCAACTCATGGCTCATGGTTGCTAAAAATTCACTTTTAGCCCGGCTGGCAGCTTCTGCTGCTTCTTGAGAGGCACGAAGTTTCAATTCTGTTTGCTTACGTTCAGTAATATTCTCAATCATCGCTAGAAAAAACTCAGGTTCACCATTGCTGCCTGGTATAACAGAAACAGAGATATGAGTCCAAACTAAGCTACCATTTTGATGCAGGCAGCGTCTTTCCATCTCAATGCGATGTCTTTCGACAAGCTGCTTATGAAGTTCGCAGGGCTGGAAGCCAAACGTTGAAGTTTTCCCTGAGTCTGAGCAAATTCCTGATATCAGTTGTTTGTAAAGTTTTAAATCCCCTCTTTGTGTGGAAATGTAATTTGTAAAGCGCTTGCCGTATACTTCTTCTCGGCTATATCCTAAAATCTCGCACAGTGCCAGATTGGTATCGACTATCTGCGCTTTCATGTCTATAAGTCCAATACCGATAGAAGAACGCTCAAAAATCGCCCGAAATTGCGCCTCACTCTGTTGCAGTGCTTCCTGTATAACGTTTCGCTCCCTTGCTTCTATAGCCAGCGTTACGAAATCTGCAATCGAGCCAGCAAAAGTCTCTTCTTCCAAAGTCCATTGGCGACCTTCGCCTATGTGTTCATGACACACTACGCCCACCAAACGCCCCTCTAGCCAAATTGGTGCATCTAGCAGGGATGTGATGCCCAAAACTGAAAGATAAGACTCAGATAATTCTTGAGTTCTTGTATCGTTTATGGCATCATCTACGGCAATGGTACGTTCCTCTTCTAAAGCCTGGAAATAAGCTGGATAATTTTTTTCTAAAAGCGAGTTACCAAAACTATGCTCCTTGGCGTTTACATCATATAAATCGATGCATTCAATTTTTGAACGTTCTTCATTATATAACCACACCCCAACTCGCTTCACTAAAAGCGTCTGAGCAGCAATCTCTGTGATTTCCTTTAACGCCGCATTGAGATCACCTTGCTGAAATGTCTTGCTTCTTGCTAGCTGCACCAGCGTCTGGCTTTGTTTTCGCCGACGATTTTCTTTGATTTGTAAAGCCTCTTGGGTCTGGTTGTGCTCTGTAATATCTCTAGCTGACACCACCTGCATTAGTTGCCCTCAACAAGAAATAATTTGGTCTTGCAGTTCTACGGAAAAAGTAGAACCGTCTTTGTATAACTACAATTACTAGATATGGTTTTTCATAACCGGAATGTATATTTTTTCTCACCAAATCTTATAATTTTGGATAACGAGTTATGAACTCAATTTTGCTAATCACTTCGGTACATCATGCCAGTGATTTTTACTAGGGGATAATCAGCATTTAAAATAATTCCATTATCAAGTAATTATACTATCAATTAGTATATTATTTTAAATTTGATCTAGGTGATATCTAGGAGTATTTTTGCAATTTGGTTGGAGTTTGAATCCTCATAAAAATTGTTCTAACGTCTAATCGCTAATCTTCAATTCAATTCCTTGCCTAGTGCTGACTAGCAAAACACCTTTGATTCTCCTAGAGAAAGATGCCTAATGTCTCAAATTTTGCAAGAATTGACGTAACGGCAGCTTTTGTGGAGGTGAAGCGATGACGGATAGTAATGTGAGAATTGTTTCCCTAATTCCCGGTGGAACAGAGATTTTAGCGACACTAGGCTTGGTTGATGCTATTGTGGGGCGATCGCACGAATGCGATTACCCTCCAGAAATCCACAATCGCCCCATTTGTACCGAAGCACGGTTAAACTCTAATGCTTCCAGCAGCCAAATTCATGATGAAGTGAACAATTTATTACAATCTGCTCTCAGTATTTATCAAATCAAAACAGATGTTTTAGAGAAATTGCAGCCTACTCACATTCTCACTCAAGACCAGTGCGATGTTTGTGCTGTCAGCTTACATGAAGTTGAAAAGGCAGTTGCCACACTCATTGACAGTAAACCCCAGATTATTTCTTTACAACCCAATATTCTCCAAGATGTTTGGGCTGACATTGAACGAGTCGGCAACACCTTCGACGTAGACTCGGTTAAAGTTTTAGAAAACTTAGAAGCTCGCGTCAGAATTTGTCAGCAAAAAGTCCAGGGACTTTCGTTAAATGAACTACCCACTGTTGCCTGTATCGAATGGACTGATCCTTTGATGGTAGCCGCCAATTGGATTCCTGAATTAGTTAACTTAGCTGGAGGACAGTCTCTATTTTGTACTACAGGTCAGCCTTCTCCTATCTTGCAATGGGAAACGCTATTAACAACTAATCCAGATGTAATTGTTTTCATGCCTTGTGGCTTTGATTTAAATCGCACTCGCCAAGAAGCGAATTTGTTAACTCAACGTTCAGGCTGGGAAAAACTACACGCTACCAAAGCTGGTAGGGTCTACATCACTGATGGCAATTCTTACTTCAATCGTCCAGGGCCCCGGCTGGTGGATTCTTTAGAAATTTTGGCAGAAATTTTGCATCCAGAAATTTTTCAATACGGCTACAAAGGAACTGCTTGGGAACTTTTGTAATTTAGCAGGATGTGCAACCTTGGTCATTTGGTTACGGTGTTGGTTCAGAATCCGTCGATGGTTCGTTGTTAAATAACAGCAAACGTGCGGCGAGGATGGCAAATCCCACAGCAGCGATCGCTTTTAACAAGCGTGTAGGTAATAATTCTGCTACTGCACCCCCTGCTAATGCTCCCAACAGGCTTGTTAATAGCAGTGCGCCTGCTGCACCAAAAAATACTGCACGCGGAGAATTACAACGCCCTGAAAGTGCGATCGCTGCTAGCTGACTTTTGTCACCCAATTCTGATAAAAAAACTGTAATAAAGCTCAGTCCTAAAAGATGCCAATCCATATAATTGATGGGGAATGGGGAATGGGGAATTTTTCTAATGACTAATGACTAATGACTAATGACTAATGACTAGTAAATACATCCCAAAACAGCATTAGGGAAATCACCAACAACATCACGCCTGCTGATTTTTCTACAGTTTTCGGGCTGAGTCGGGTGGCGATCCAACTACCTAGAAGTACACCTAATAAGCTGGTTGTTATCAGCGCAGCCGCAGAGCCGATAAATACCACCCACGGCGAATGAGATTCTGCACTCATTAACAGAGTCGATAGCTGAGTTTTATCTCCAATTTCTGCTAGAAAAATGGTTACAAAAGTTGTACCAAAAACTACTAGCGCTGATTGCTGCTTTTGAGGACTATCGGCAACTACAGGCTGAACTGGCTGGGCGATCGCAGCAGTTAAGTTCAAATGATTGCTGTCTATCAGTTCTAGCTCAATCTCAGTCTGAGATATGCCAGAAATCTCCAAAGGAGCAGAGTCAAGTTTCACAGGCAGTAATTTTGTTTCTAGGTTGTTTTCATATTTCTATCATATTCTCAGATTGTTAATAAATTGCAACTCCACAGATGGAAACAAAAAAATTATGGGGTGTGTTTACGTTCTTACATACTCCTCACAGCCTAATAGCTTGATTGAAGCGTAGTATTTCCAGACTGCGATCGCCATATACTCCCTCTATTTGCTGGCGACAGCAGTCAATGGCAAAATCGTTAACTTCTTCTGGTTCAACGCCATACATATCTTGAAACACTTCTGATTCCACACGGCAGAACCGAGGACGATTTGAGTAGATGCGGCATTCTCGCGTGGTATGGTCGAAGTTAACGCACCATCCTCCTTCGCCTACCATGCTGAGGTAGAGTTCTAGTTCTGGTGGTGAGAGATACTCATCCAAATCTGGACGCTCTGCTGGATCAAGATTACAGCAGGCTCCACATTGCTTTACACATTGCCAAGTTGCCATTTTGAATTAGGGAGTGGGGACTGGGGACTGGGGACTGGGAGCAGGGGGAGCAGGGGGGGCAGGGGAAGCAGGGGAAGAAGAACTATTGGTTATTGCCCCATGCCTTTATTTTACGTTTTTATGTCTTTTCTTATAATTTTATTAAGTAAATTAAATCTAATAAGCCATAGCCAGATATGATCGATTGCGGGTTTTGTAATTAAGTTATTAAATTTTTTAAGACAATTGGAAGGAGAAGAAGAAAATGTTTGACGCTGTATCTGACTTGTTTAACGCTTTTACCAGTATCAATTGGGAAGTTATTTTCCAATTGTTGTCCGTGGCGCTAATTGTGATTGCTGGGCCAGCAGTAATCTTTGTGCTGGCATTTCGCAACGGCAACCTATAAGAGTGCTGATTCACCGAACTTCTGAGCGGCGGCTTCCGCCGATCAGAGTTCTCGCTGACTAAGGAGTTAGGAGTGAGAAGTTAATTAACAATTCATAACTCATAACTCAGCACTCAAGACTGATAACGCTTGAAGAGCAGCTTGGATTATGCTGTCATATTGTGGCTGAGAGATATCAACTTCTTTGGCGTTTTGACGATTAGTACCCAGTAAACCGATCGTATGTCCTGGCTGTATCGCTAAGACTTTGCCTTCAGAATTTTTAATTCTTAATTCTGTTTCAATACCGTTTTTATAGAAACCACAAGTATACTGTCGCTGATTGTATTCAAAAGTGGTGCTTGACGGGGTAGGTGGCGCAACACAAAATTGTTGAAGCTGAATTGGCAGTCTGACACCTATTAACTCTAGCTCAATGGTGGTGTTACCGTTAAAGTAATTTTCTCGCAGTTTGTAAGCGACATCCACTCGCGGTGGTAAGCGAAAATAGTCGCCCCAACGCCAGGCGATCGCTTTGATTTTATACTCCTGATTATCAACAGTTTGGGCAATTGTCAGTTTAATGTGACCCTTACCGACAATTTTTTGCTCAACTACTTGAACATTAGGTGTCCAAAAAATTGGATCGGGGTTGTCCATACCGCAGGGGTGTAAAGTATTAAGCTGTTGGTAAAGCTGCTGATTGATTTGATTAAGATTGACTTCGGCATCAATTTTGAGCAGAGGCTTGAGATGCTGGGGTTCAAGACACTGGTTAGCAAACTCAATCAAACGCGATCGCAACACCTGTAAATTCTCTGCTGGTAGAGAGAATCCGCCGGCTGCTTTGTGTCCGCCAAATTTGCCTAGTAAATCGTGACAATATTCCAAAGCTTCAAACACATGAAACTCTGGAATTGAGCGTGCTGAACCGCGTATATGTTCCTCATCCTCATAAGTACCGATAAACACGGGAACGCCGTAGCGTTCCACCAAGCGGGAGGCGACAATCCCAATAACGCCGTGATGCCAATTAGGTTGAACAACAACTAATACACGGTCTTGCTGTAGAGATGCAACAAATTCTGTTTCTACATAAGCGATCGCTTCTTGTTCAATTTGCTCACACATTAGCTGGCGAGAGGCGTTGATCTGTTCGCACTGCATTGCTCTTTCCAGCGCCACCCCCATATCATCTGTAATCAGCAGTTCAATAACAGTTTGGGGATTACCAATCCGACCAATAGCATTAATTCGTGGCCCCAGGCGAAACCCAATATCTTCAGGCTTTAGGGATTTGGGATTTGAGTTGCTAAAAATATTAAATTTTTTCTCCCCTGCTCCCCCTGCTTCCCCTGCTTCCCCTGCTCTCCCTGCTCTCTCTCCCCTCGCCTGCACCCCAGCTACCTGAATCAACGCCTGTACACCAGCTAAGTTGGATTTGGGTAAATGCTGTAAACCGCGTTTCACCCAGCGGCGATTTACGCCAATTAAGGGGGCTAAATCTGCGATCGTTCCCAGTGTAAATAGTGCTAGCATCGGTTGGATTAAGCCCTTAGTCTCCCCTAGCTGTTGTGCTAAGGACACTGCCAAAATGTAGGCAACACCAACACCAGCAACACCTCGATAAGGTGAGGATTCAGCTATTAGTTTAGGGTTGAGGATAGCGTTAGCTGGCGGTAATTTTTGGGGGATATCGTGGTGGTCGGTGATAATAACCGCAAGACCAAGTTCTCTAGCTCTAGCAACTGGTTCAAACGCAGAGATGCCATTATCGACAGTGAGAATTAGCCCCACACCTTCGCTGTGGAATTCTTCAACGATGCGTTTATTAATACCGTAGCCTTCATGCATCCGGCTGGGAATAGCATAATCTACCTGTGCGCCTAAAGTGCGGAGACTACGTAAAAGTAGAGCAGTGCTGGTCATACCATCAGCATCGTAATCACCACAAATAGCAATTTTTGTTTGAGAAGCGATCGCATTTTGCAACAACTCTAAACTAATCGCCAAATCTGGGAAATCTTCCAATGGCGAAGGCAAAACTAAAGACTCTGGATCTAAAAATGCTTGTGCCTGTTCTGGTGTTTCCATACCCCGATTTATCAACAACTGGCTGACAATGGGTGAAATATTTGTCAAAACCGCCAGATTTTGGGCAAATTCTGGTTTTTGTGGATAAATTTGCCAGCGCTGATCGGGTAAGCGCCTGCTAGGCTTTGATAGTTCAGATACAGCTCGGTCTAGCACAGTATAAAGTTAGGAGTTAGGAGTAGAGATGCGATTAATCGCGTCTGTACAAGAGTTAGGAGTAGAGACGCGATTAATCGCGTCTGTACAGGAGTTAGGAGTGTTAAATTCAAAATTGTTTCTTAACTCATAACTAATAACATTATTTGCTATCTAAAACACGTTAATCCTACCATCATCCATAATATACAACGAGCGATCGCCAGGAGAGCGCAAAGTCGGACGGAGTTCTAGCCGCAATGTGCCAAAGTTGGGTTTCGAGATAATTGCTTGTAGTGATAAACCCTTTTCGCTCCAAAATATCAAAGATGTATTTGGCTCTGTACCCTCTATTTGTTCAAAACTTAATTTCTGCCCTGGACTCAAGGATATTGCATCAGTCCCAGAGGGTTTTTGGATTTTTATCAGATTGGGTGTGCTATTTATAACTTCAACTCGGATGTGCTGCCCAGGTGTAAACTGAATTGGGTGTGAACCACACTTAGAGGCACAAGTTCTAGCTAGAGTTTTACTGGGATTATTGATTGATGCAACTATAACGGTAGCTGCAACTAAGGCAAATGGCAGTGGCTTAAACATAATACACAATATAAGTACTAGAATTAAATGTTACTTTAATTAAGTACTGTCAAGCCTCAGTATATTTTCCAGAATTACTTTGGTAATTCCAAGTTATTAAATTATTAATTACGAATTATTTTTATAAACATCTCCTCTCGCACCAATAGCATAAATTTCGATGTCTTTGGAATCAATATCGACTGTAAAAATAATTCTGTTTTTACCTATGCGTAGTCTGTAAAATCCCTCCCAATCACCTTTCATCTTTTTGATATCTAGTTCTGTAAACGGGATAATACCTTGGTCTTCGACAGCAATAAAAATTTGCTTTATTTGCTCCCGAATATTTTCGACATCTTCGGGATTTGCTTTTTCTAAAAATTTAATCGCTTTTTTGCGAAATTTTATTGCCATATCTTACCCAATCGGTCATATCAATTAGTTCATCAGCATCATCTGAAGGTACACCAAATTCGGCTTCAAGTTCGCGTTGCTCATCATTACTTATGTAAGGAATAAGAATTTGGCACAGGCGAAGTCTTTCTTCTTGCAGAACTTCACGCATAGTTTGTTTAATCAATGCTTTTAATTCTTGAATTTCCACTGTATGCCTCTTATTCGTAGTTAGATGTATATATATTACCTAGTCTCAGCTTGTACGGCAGGGAAAGGTTAAAGGGCAAATTAATAATAGTTGCTCACAATTGAACTTGGCTTTTACCTTTCCCCTTCTGCTGTGATGTCTCTTTAACCAAACCGTCCACTGATATAATCCTCAGCTTCTTTAGTTTGAGGAGAACTGAACATTTGGGCTGTAGGATTAAACTCAACTAATTTTCCCCGACGTTTACCATGCTCGTCAATTTCTGTATTGAAGAAAGCCGTGAAATCTGCGACTCTGGAAGCTTGCTGCATATTGTGAGTCACCATGATGATGGTGTATTGCTGCTTGAGTTCCAAGCAGAGTTCTTCTACTTGGCGGCTAGAAATTGGGTCGAGAGCAGAACATGGTTCATCCATTAATAATACATCTGGCTTCATAGCGATCGCTCTTGCTATGCAAAGTCGTTGCTGTTGTCCGCCAGATAATGCAGTTCCCTTCTCTTTGAGTTTATCCTTGACTTCATCCCAGATAGCAGCGCGTCTGAGGGAATCTTCCACCAATTCATCGATGTTACCTTTATAACCGTTAGCACGCGGGCCAAAGGAAATATTTTCGTATATTGACTTAGGGAAAGGATTTGGTCTTTGAAAAACCATTCCGACTTGGCGGCGTAATTTTACAGAATTTATTTTAGGATCATAAATATTGCGATCGCGGTAATTCAGTCTACCCTCAACCTTAGCACCAGGGATTAAATCATTCATGCGGTTGAAGCAACGTAGAAGAGTACTTTTACCACATCCTGAAGGCCCAATAAAAGCAACAATTTGTTTTTCAGGAATCTTTAGATAGACATCTAAAAGTGCCAAAAATCCGCCATAATAGACCTTCACACCTTCAACATTGAACACACCATTATCTTGGTCGATTGTGGCACTATCTGATTTACTTCTACTATTGCTATAAGTCATTTTGCGTATTTCCTAATATCTGTGAAAGTATCCAATTAGATTTTTAATTCTCTAACGTATTGAGAAGTGTTGGCGAATATAAATTGCTACACCATTTAAAACTAAAATCAAGAGCAACAACGCAATAATTGTCGCTGCTGCTGCATCAGCAAAACCCGGTTCAGGACGAGTAATGTAACTGTAGATTTGAATGGGTAATGCCATAAATCTTTGGAACAAACCAGGATCAAAGGTTAGAAAACCCACAGCGCCGACAACAATCAAAGACGCTGCATCACCAATAGCACGAGATACAGAGATAATCACCCCTGTCAAAATACCGGGAACAGCATAGGGTAAAACGTGACTGCTGATAGTTCGCCATTTGGTAACACCTAATCCATAAGAAGCATTTCTGAGAGAATCTGGGACGGCGCGAATTGCTTCTCTAGCTGTCACAATAATTACTGGCAAAGACAACAAAGATAAAGTCAATGCACCTGAAATCAAAGCGGGACCAAACTTAAGCAAATAATTGAAAACTCCTAAACCCAGCAATCCATAGACAATAGAAGGTACTCCCGCTAAATTACTGATATTAATCTCAATAATCGCTGTCCACCAAGCTTTAGGTGCATACTCTTCTAGATATAAAGCTGCTCCGACACCAATGGGAACAGTAACCAAAATTACAACAGTTCCTAAAAGAACGCTGCTGATAATTGCAGGACGAATACCACCTTGGTCAGGAAAACGAGAAGGAGTATCCGTGAGAAAGCCGGGTGATAAAAATCTGCCTAATCCGTCTCGAAAAATATCAAAAAGTAGCAATGCTAGGATAAATAAACCAATCAGTAATCCTAACAAAAAAAGTACTTCAAATACTTTCCCTAATGTCTCTCTACTTTCAACATTTTCGGTAAATTCTGCCATAGAATCTAAAGAATCATCTTGTTGATAACTTGTAGCCATATTTATTACTCGTATTTTTCTTTAAAGCGATTCGCAACCCAGTAACTAACAATATTTAAAGCTAGGGTAAGTAGAAATAAAACAGCGCCCACAGCATATAATGTCTGGAAATTGAGACTTCCACGCGGACTATCTCCCCCAGAAATTTGTGCCATGTAAGCTGTCATCGTTTCTACTGATTCTGCAAAGTTAATAGTTAGTTTGGGCTGTTGTCCGGCGGCGATGAGGACAGTCATCGTTTCACCCACAGCGCGAGAAATACCCAATATAATCGAGGCGATGATTCCAGAAAGCGCGGCTGGGAGAACTACTTTAAAAATGGTTTCCAGTTTAGTAATACCTAAAGCATAAGACCCTTCTCGCAAAGAGCGTGGAACTGCTTTAATAGCATCTAAGCTTATAGAACCAACAGTTGGAGTAATCATTATTCCCATCATTAACCCTGCACTCAAGGCATTGAATATTTCCAGAGGGATAATATTCCGCAGCAATGGCGTGACAAATAATAGTGCAAAGTAACCATACACGACTGTTGGTATTCCCGCCAAAAGTTCCACTGCTGGACGTAAAACTGCTGCTACTTTGGGTTGAGCATACTCACTCAAATAAATGGCAGAAGATAAACCCAAAGGAATAGCAACTGCCATCGCAATAGCTGTAGTTAAAAAGGTGCCATTAATTAAGGGCCAAACGCCAAAATGTCTATCTGCAAACAGAGGCGTCCATTTAGTATCAAGAAAGAATTGGGCAAAGGAAACTTCTTGGAAAAAACCAAATGCCTCCTGAAAGATAATTACGACAATACCAAAGGTAGTCAGAACTGAGACTAAAGCACAAGCAAATAAAATTACCGCAACAATCTTTTCAGATATATCTTCAGATGGATTTTTATCCAGTGACTGTCTGGATAGTAGATAAGGATCGTCTTGATAATTGATATTTTGCATAAACAGTTAATTTTTAACTACACTCAGACTACAATAACTGCGACTTTATTTAAATAAAGTTTGTGATTGGTTCACCTGGTTTTGCTTTTTTGAATTTTGTTCCAGTTTCACCCGTAGCAAATTTTTGTTTGACTTTGACATAAGCTTCATCTGGTAATGCCACATAACCAACACTATCTACCCACTTCCAAGAATTTTCTAGATAAAAATCTACAAATTCTTTGACTGCTGGCTTGCTATTTAAGGATTTTTTACTGACATAAATGAACAGAGGACGCGATAAAGGCGTGTAGATATTTTTGATCACATTATCTACAGGAACTGGTTTTTCACATTTTCCTGTAGGACTTTCTACAGCAACTAAATTAAGTTTTTCTTGGTTTTGAATGTAGTAAGATATCCCAACATAACCCAAGGCTGATACATCACCTGACACACCTTGTACTAGGAGGTTTTGATTGTGACTGGGAGTGTAATCTGTACGACCATTCTTGGCTTTGCCAGTAACAGCTTGAGTCATATAATCAAAGGTTCCAGTATCGGAAGCAGGAGCATACAGCTTCAGCTTTTCATTAGGAAATTTCGGATTAACTTGATTCCAAGTCAAGATTTTACCATCTGATTTAGCACCCCAAATCTTGCCAAGTTCCTTAATAGTTAGACATTTTGCGAATTTATTTTGACGGTTAGCAATCACAGCTATGCCATCTAAAGCTATAGGCAACTCGACAAATTCAATATTCTTACTTTTACATTTTTTTATTTCTTCATCTCGAATGGTACGAGAAGCACCAGCTATATCAATATCGCCATTACAAAATTTACTGAAACCACCACCAGTACCACTTGAGGCCACACTAACTTTAGCTTCAGGTTTACCTCTGCCGTATTCTTCTGCAACTGCTAAAGAAACAGGAAAACCTACAGCCGCACCATCAATACTCACCTGACTTTTCAATTCTTGTCCGCTGTTACAAGCAGCAAGACTGCTGGCAATAAGCATTAAAGATGTTAGGAAAAAGCTATCCTTAAATCTGCTGTCAAAGCTCATAAATTATCAATTGAGATAAAGTGATCCAGAATTTATTATGCTTGGCTATCTGCAAGTAGATAATGATGCATGAAAAAAGAGATATTATGCTTTGCTTGCAGCTTGAACTTTGTCAAAAATTGCCCCATCTCCAAAAAACTTGTTCTGGATAATATCCCAACCACCTAAATCTTGAGATGTAAATAAAGTTTTAATTGGCTGATGTTGTGATGCTACTTCTTGGGTAACGGTGGGATTAACAGGACGATATTGTAATTTTGCAAATTCCCGTTGAGCTTCTGTTGAATAAAGAAAATCAACAAATGCCTGAGCAACTTCTCTTGTACCGTGCTTATCAACATTGTTATCAACTACAGCTACGGGATTATCAATGGAAATATTGACTTGGGGTACAAGATAAGGGAACTTCGCTCCATTTTTTTCTGTCAAAATTACTTCATTTTCGTAGTTAATTAAGACATCTCCCTCACCTTTTCGGAAAAATAAATCGCTTGCTTCACGGGCATCTTTTGTCAAAATAGGGGTATTTTTATAAACTTTGGTGACATAATCTAATGCTGTGGCTTCGTCACCGCCTGTTAAAGTTACAGAACCCCAAAAAGCCAAGAATTCCCAGATAGCAATACCAGAAGTTTTTGGGTTAGCCGCAATTACTTTCACGCCATCTTTTGCCAAGTCTGCCCAAGTATTGATGCCTTTGGGGTTGCCTTCGCGCGTTACGATCGCAGCAACCGATCTACTAACAATACCACTTCTCGGTGATTTTATTTCCCAACCTGATTTAATCAAACCCGCTTGCTGAATTTTGTTGACATCTAGGGGAAGTGCCAAATGTACTATATCTGCTTCTTGCGAACCTGCAATAACAGCAGCTGTTTGAGCGCCAGAACCCCCATAACTTTGCTCAAATGTGACGTTTTGGTTATGTTCTTGCTTCCACTTTTGGACAAATTTGGGGATTATCTGGTCATGAGCTGCTTTGGTAACAGAGAAAGAAACGAGTTTTAGCTTAACATCATTTTTGCTAGCTGAACTGCTTCCACAGGAGGCAACTGCTATACTCAAAAAAGCACCGAGGAGAAACAGACTCACAAAGCTTTTCACAGTGTGTCTATTGAACCAACTCCTAATTGTGTGTTGATACGAGAGTTGTATAGCCTGCAAAGCTTTCATGACATAAGCCTGTATACCCTCACTTAGAAATTTACTTAATTGTGTCAGTTGTTGCGACTTACTCATCAGAATCACCCCTAAATATACGGTATTTCTAGGCAGATACCGTAATTAAAAAGATTATAGGATATATAGAACAATAGTTCTAGTCTGGCTTCAATTATTTTTACTAAGTCAGGAGTTTATAAATAGCCGAGACTAGTGATTTGAGCAACATTAGTCGTCAGTAAGAGATTCAAAAAATAAATAATTTGTCAAAGAGCTATAATACTTAGAATTATGCTGATATCGGGGTAGAAAACACAATTTTTAAGCTGGCAATGCCTACGCATCATATTTAAATGCGTCATTCATTTTTACCTGAAGACTTCAGTACGAAACTTAATTTAGTACTCTATTGAGCGGCTAATTTATAACTTAATTACTATTGACAAAAATGATTTCGTCTTAACCTGTGACGAATGAACATTAGTTCAGTTGGTAGCTGAGGCAATTCTGAAAAATCGATATAATTCGTAAGACAGGTATAAGTATCTTCACTAGTTATTGCGTCGTTTACTCTACCCGTATTGCTACAACCAGCTTAGGATAGACTAAAAGCATTTTTTGTAAACAATGGTAGAAAAAATTACAGCTGTCTTTAATGGTAAAGTGTTCTATCCGGCTGAACCGATCGCACTGCCAATCAATACCCGCGTGCGAATCAGTATTGAAATTTTACCGCCAAGTGAACATGAAACGGTATCATTTTTGCAAACGGCGCGATCGCTCAACTTAGATGGACCACCTGAATGGTCTACCAATATAGATAAATATTTGTACGCTAAGTAAATTTTCCATGCATTCTGAAGTCTTTCTTGATACATCATTTGCCATTGCCTTATCTGCACCGAGCGATCGCTTGCATGACCGAGCCTTACATCTGGCTAAAATGTTACAAGCGGCAGAAACTCGTTTGGTAACAACACAGGCCGTGATGTTGGAAATTGGCAATGCCTTATCCCAACAACCTTATCGTCAAGCGGCAATCATATTATTAAATTCTCTAGTAGCAGACTCCAAAGTAGAAATTGTCCCCCTTTCCCAAGAACTTTACGAACGTGCTTTCGAGCTATATCGGGAACAAACAGAGAAAGAATGGGGATTTGTTGACTGTGTATCTTTCATAGTGATGCAATATAGCGGAATCACTGAAGCACTGACTGCTGATGAGCATTTTCAACAAGCAGGCTTTCGAGCATTACTGCGAGAAAATTTGCCTTAAAGAATGGGCATTAGGGATTGAGGATTGGTTATTCACAAATGACTAATGACTAATGACAAATGACGATTAAATATTTCGTTACAATCGGCATGTGCGTTAGGCATTCAAGAGTTATCAGCCATGAAATTGATTTCCGATCCACCGATTCCTGTAAAAATTCAAAAGATGAAGGAACGGGTGCGGTGGATGCATCCAAGTTTTGTGCAACGGGGAATTGACCAAACCAAAATAGTTATTGACGATCGCAGAGAGGATAGTCCAGAATTTTCGTTTATGGTTATCGGTGATTCCGGCACCCAATCCCATTATCGATACCACCCCCAACGAAAAGTTGCTGAACTAATGCTGACTCACCGCGATGATTGCAGTTTTGTATTGCACACAGGTGATGTAATTTATGTAGTGGGTTCCCAAGAGTATTACTCGACAAACTTTATTGAGCCTTACCGCGAATTTCTTGTAGGTGGCGACAACCCTAAAGGCATTTCCTACGATGGCATGGTGTTTAAGCTACCATTCTTGCCAGTACTTGGTAATCATGATTACTATGATGTCCCGTTAATGTACCGTTGGCTGGCTGGAACTACGTTACCGCTACGTCGCTTGTTGCGCTACAAAGATATCGAGATTGGCTGGCATGGCTCGTATCAAGGCGATGCCTATACACGGGCATTTATGGACTATACAGGGGCGATGTCTTCCCCAGAATTAGAACGTCATTTAGATCAACACTACACTGCTAAGACCGACACAGGGCGCTGTTTGCGTTACGAACCTGGACAGTTTACCCGCTTACCCAATCGTTATTACACCTTTCGTTACGGCGGGATTGACTTTTTCGCACTGGATTCTAATACTTTTAATACACCGTCACCTTTGCCTGCAACTCAAGAGGGGGAAATTTACCGCCGCCAATTGCAAAAGCGTCGCCAGGAAATAGATCGAGAAGAATTGCAGCTTTTGAAAATATCTGATCGCCTCAACCCCGATAAACCCATCGACGCAGAACAACTCGATGAACTTAGTGCCAAACTAGACCAAATAAACGAGATCAAAATCGATATTGAAAAACAATTGGCATCTCAGAAAATGCCTGCGATCGACTTTGAACAACTTGAATGGTTGCGAAGCAGACTAATTGAATCTTGGAACACTTCCGAAGTGCGCGGACGTGTAATCTTTTTCCACCATCCACCCTACGTCACAGAAGCTACTAAGTGGGATCAGGCACAAACCTTGGCGGTTCGCCACCGCTTGCGCTGGGTGTTTGAACAAGTGGCAGAAACTCTTGGTTCTTTAATTAAAGAACGTCCCATAGTAGATTTGATTTTAAATGGTCACGCTCACTGTTTGGAGCATCTTTGCACAACTGATACCGGATTTGCTGACTCCCACATTAACTGCATTATCTCTGGTGGTAGTGGTCATCGTCCGCGCTATCAACGGCGAGAGGGAAATGAATTGATGGAGACTTTTGCTGAAATTGCAGGTAAACCCACTCGGAAAGTTGCAGATTCAATGCTTTTTGTGGGTCGTCACGACTACGCTTTTCAGAACCGACTGCCTTACTCATGTGTGCGGATTGATGTTCTGGATGGTAGCCCACCAAAGTTTATCATCAGACCGTTGATTACTGAACGGGTTGAAGATGAGTGGTATAACCGCGAACTTGAACCTTTTGTGATTTAAACAGGATGCGATCGCAGAGGTCTACTTAGTGTCGTAAGCTGAAAAACAGTATCTACCAGCAATCATATTTTCTCTGTGTTCTCTGCGCCTCTGCGGT
The DNA here is from genome assembly GCF_020829665.1 of Nostoc sp. CHAB 5824. Lineage (GTDB taxonomy): Bacteria > Cyanobacteriota > Cyanobacteriia > Cyanobacteriales > Nostocaceae > Nostoc. The sequence continues at coordinate 157,333 of NZ_JAIVFT010000009.1, read as the reverse complement.
AGCTTGCAGCAAGCCCTGTTGTGGTACTTGCTGCCACTACCTCTGCCATGATGAACAGAAGTTGTCTACATCATAGAATATCTGGGTGATATCGAGGCGAGATAGAATTGTGGACATTGCTGAGTTTTATTTATAACAAACGCTAATTATTTATTTGTATTCACCTGTTGTTATACTTTGGTACTGGTTTATTTGCTCTGTACGTGTGAATACAGTTGGTGCCAAATGTGAGATTATTTATCTTTTAAAAGATGATTTGTAGAACGTTATATATTTTTGAAGAAAAGTGTCAATAACTTTTACTTTTTCCAAGTCTTTTGTATATTTATTTAGTAGTAAGTAGGTCGATAGAATAAAGCCAATTGTATAAACTATTGTAAAAGATAGTGAAGCATAGACTAAATGAATAACCTACAACATTTTACACTACTTTATAAGTTTGGGTTTTTTCAAATCAATCTACTTAGAATCTAAATTACGTAAAAAATCAGTTACATGTTTAGCTTAAAACAGCAATTTTTCTGAGCCATAACATTGAGGTAAAGTAATCATGAATATTAGCAACTTTCGCATTAAATCTGCGCTAATTGGCTTGATTTTATTAGTAGGTAATACCGCCATTCCTGCTGTCGCTAGTAACTCAGTTCCATCTACAAAGCTCCAAGAGTCCAAATCTAAAGTGGTTGGCAATGAAAGAATCTTACTGGCTCAGTCCACCGATTTAACTGGTAAATGGTTTTGCAACGATCCAAATTCCGCTTTATATATACGTCAAGTAAATAGTGAAATATGGGCGGTTTGGGATGGTGGTTTTACATTTACTAACACTTTTTTTGGTTCAGTTGTTAATGGTGTGATTAATGGTAGATGGGCAGATGTTCCTAAGGCGAGTTTTACAAACTATGGGTCTGTATCAGGACAAGTAGTTTCGTCCAATAGAATAATTCTGAACTTTACTTTTGATAGTGCAGGAGGACAAGTGAATACAAGCACTTGTACTAGGTAATTATTCACTCTCCCTTCCCCCAGCAAAATCGACAAAATCCTTCATTTTTAGCAATCCTTAGTAAGAAATTAATTACTAGAGTTTCTTAGTTTGGGACAATCGCATAGGCGCAACTGAGCAATCTAGCTTATTCTTTCTTAATCTCGCCAAAACTTGCCAACTATTTGATCCCATTTTGGCGAGATTCGATATTTGGCGAGATTTATAAACAAGCGATCTTTCATCACTCTTATGAGAGAATAATCAAGTAAAGCGCTAAGGACTGAGGGGTTGGTCTATAATCTCTAAATTAGGGGTATCGCTGTCACAGATACCCCCGAACTATTACGCTGGTGCTAATTCCTTGGCTAGTATCTGTTTAATCAACTGGCCCTCTCTCATGCTGCTATAATTCCTCACCCCTAAAGAACTAGCCATCTGCTTTAGCTCTCAGATTGTCAGTATTTCCAGTGCAAAGATGGGGGCGATCGCGGTTAGGCTCTCCATTGCGATCGCTCCTAATTTCAGATTTTCTAAAGATGCCTGTGATATTTTTAGTTCCGTCGAACTCATGTTTGGTTACAGAAATCATCTACGTCGCAGAAAATTTGCGCTCTGGTCGAGGCGAGATACAATAGTGGACACAGCCGAGACCCTCATTTTTATTTTAAATATTCTTAGTCTTGGCATTTTTTTGTGACTTTTTTGCTGATCTCAATCAATCGTAGTGATCGCCCATCTTTGACTTGATCTAAAAATACCTTTACCAAATTTTAGAGACACGCCCGATCTAGCCTTGCACAATTATCTAAAGTGGTTATTGCCAGCGAGTATATCTTAATCTTGAATAGAGTTTTGATAATTTCAGATTATGGCAGGACACAGTAAATGGGCAAATATTAAGCGCCAAAAAGCGGTAGTAGATGCAAAAAAGGGAAAAACCTTCACTCAGTTATCGCGGGCGATTATCGTTGCGGCTAGAGGTGGCGTACCAGATCCGGCGCTGAATTTTCAACTTCGCACGGCAATTGACAAGGCAAAGGCAGCGAGTATCCCCAATGATAATATTGAACGAGCGATCGCTAAAGGTGCAGGCACTTTTGGCGGTGATAATGCTACTTTTGAAGCGATTCGTTACGAAGGTTACGGCCCTGGTGGTGTAGCGATTTTAATCGAAGCCCTCACAGATAATCGCAATCGCACTGCTGCTGACTTGCGTGTAGCTTTTAGTAAAAATGGTGGCAATCTTGGTGAAACAGGTTGCGTTAGCTGGATGTTTGAGCAAAAAGGCGTTTGTGTAGTACAGGGTGTAGTTGACGAAGAACAGCTTTTAGAAGCATCCCTCGAAGGCGGTGCTGAGTCTTATGAGATGGCTGAAGATGAGATTGCTGAGGTATTTACTGACATTGGCAATTTAGAAACCTTAAGCCAGACACTCAAAGATCAAGGCATTAAGGTGACTGATGCCGAATTGCGCTGGATTCCTAGTAATAGTGTAGAAGTTACCGATCCAGATCAGGCGCGATCGCTTTTCAAATTAATTGATACTCTAGAAGGCTTGGATGACGTGCAAAATGTCACAGCTAACTTTGAAATATCAGATGAATTGATGGCTCTCAGTATTTATTAGTCAAAATCAACACAGGTAGCGGAGCCAAATAGCAGTTTTTTGAATGATATCCAAAATGTTATCTCTAAGTTTGGAATGCCAGCAAATCTTAGAGCGCGATCGCGTCCAAATAAAAGTTAAGATTTGATATTAAATCAAAATAAAAAATGGTTCTACCATCTCTCTGATGCTAAATAGTGTTCAAGTGCTATAAAAGGAACTTTTTGTAGACCTTTCACTTGCATTAATGAGCATAAAGAAAGTTAGTAGAACCTAAAAACCCTGTTACAAACCGTTGTTAATTCCCAATATTTAACTGTTTACGCTTCCGGGTGGAAACAATACCGAATGCACCCATTGCTAAAAGACCAAGTACAGAAGCAGGTTCAGGAACTGTTTGGAAACCTTCTGGTGGTTTTTCTGCAAAGTAAACTTCATCCAGAAAGTTCCCTATTGAGGGATTACCACCAGCAGCAGATACTGAGTCAAACTGCCAGCGTGTTGTACCACCAGTGGCAACAGTTGTGCCCTGATACTCTACCCAAGCTGTGTTATCAGTGTTATATAGTTGGCTGAAGAGAGTTGAATTAGTAGCAAGGTCAATAATAGACAAACGCATCGTATCTACACCTTGACGACCTCGATGGAAAAATCGCCAAAACATAGTTGTACCAGATGTAGTCTCTACATCTTGATATAAGCTAGATACCTGATTAGCATTAAGTTCAGCATATTGATTTGTGCCTAATGCTCCAGCATGGAACAGTCTAGGAGTTTGAATTTCAATTTGATTATCTGTAGCTGTAGTTTCCCACCCCGGAACAAGAGATTCGTGAAACGGTGCCCATGACAGGTTACTAGGGACAACAGGCTGCTCAAAACCGCCATTAATTAAGGCTGTAGCGTGAGCTTTTTGTGCATTTCCGACAATACCCAAGGACAGAGCCACAGATCCAATAGTTACCACAGCCAGTTTGCTAATATTTTTCATGTTCACCGATTTATGAGTGTTTCAAGACTTTTCAAATATAAGTTTCAGTACTCAATGTTTTGGTAAAGACACCGTAAAATAGCGCTTGGAATATATAAAATTAGTAATTTATTTAACTTATAAGATCCAATTTTGTTGCGTAATAATACTTGGTTAAGATTTGGATGCTTGCTGGCAAAGCAACTCAGATCGTTATATCTCTAGCACAAAAAGTCTATTTAACTTTCGTAACCTTTCCTCGAAGTCATACCAATTCATGAAAACCCTGGTACATATAGATTTATCGTAGGGGCATGGCAATGCCCATACGTGTCAACTTAAGCCCAAATCCCTTTAAAATCTCGTTTCTAGCCTCTGGCTGGAAATGCACTTCAATTGCGGCTCTGCCGCCAATTCTGGAGGCAGAGCCTCCTAATGGACATTCCCAGTCTGAGACTGGGAACGAGAATCTCTAAAAGCTTTTTCTAGAGTGGCTTTTACGTTAAGTTGACACCAATGGGCAATGCCATGCCCCTACCAGCGTATTTGTATCATTATTAAAGTGAAATGGTATCAGCAGCGACGTTTTTCAATGTTTGTTCCTCTCAACTTGCTCAAGGGGGCGCGATCGCGTAAAAATAAGAGTTAAGACGCTGTAACCTAACTTAACAATGGCCCTAATGCAGCTTGAGCAAATTTCCCCTCAACTAACACCGCCAAATGAGCAGGGATATGAGTATGATTTGGTAATTGTCGGCGGTGGGATTATTGGCTTAACTCTAGCCTCTGCTTTAAAAGATTCTGGCTTGAGTGTCTTGCTGATTGAGGCGAAAGTAGCATCAGCAGCTGTAGCTAAGGGGCAAGCCTATGCAGTTCACATGCTTTCGTCGCTAATTTATCAAGGAATTGGAGTTTGGGACAAAATGTTGCCTCAAATAGCCAAATATTGCCGAGTTCGTCTTTCTGATGCCGATTATCCTAATGTGGTGGAATTTGCTACAGATGATATAGGTACAGCAGAGTTGGGTTATGTGGCTGAACACCAAGCGCTATTGCAGCCTTTGCAGGAGTTTGTCCAAAATTGTCCAAATGTGACTTATCTGTGTCCGGCTGAAGTGGTAAATACGCAGTACCAAAAAGATATAGTAACCATAGATATTAAAGTTGCCGATCAGTTACGGACAGTCAAGAGCAAATTACTGATAGCAGCAGATGGGGCGCGATCGCCGATTCGTCAAGCTGCTGGTATCACAACCTCTGGCTGGAAATATTGGCAGTCTTGCATAGTGGCATTTGTCAAACCAGAAAAACCGCACAACAACACCGCTTACGAAAGATTTTGGTCTAGCGGGCCCTTTGCGATTTTACCTTTACCGGGGAACCGTTGCCGCATTGTGTGGACAGCCCCCCACGAAGAAGCAAAAGCTTTATGTGCCTTAGATGATGAGCAATTTTTGGTAGAACTCACCCGTCGCTATGGCAATCAGATGGGCAAATTGGAATTACTAGGCGATCGCTTTGTATTCCAGGTACAACTCATGCAAAGCGATCGCTATGTTCTCCCCCGACTGGCATTAATTGGTGATGCGGCGCACAATTGCCATCCTGTAGGCGGACAAGGTTTAAATCTGGGGATTCGGGATGCAGCAGCTTTGGCGCAAGTAATCCAAGCAGCGCACCAAGCGGGTAAAGATATTGGCGACATTCAAATTCTTAAAAGTTATGAACGCTGGCGCAAGCTAGAGAACCTGACAATTTTAGGTTTCACCGATTTGTTAGATCGGATGTTTTCTAATAACTTCTTACCTGTGGTATTAGTACGTCGCCTGGGTTTATGGTTTTTGCAGCGAGTACCTGTATTAAAGGTGTTTATGCTGAAGTTGATGATTGGCTTGACGGGGCGGACTCCAGAATTGGCAAAACGATAAGGCTTAAAGGCTACACCACAGGGCAGTGCCCACAGGTGTCAACTGAAACTCAAACACTCAATTTACCGTAGTTTTAGATCCCCCAACCCCCAATAAATTGGGGGCACTTGGCTCTAATTCCCCCCTTTTTAAGGGGGGTTAGGGGGGATCTAAAATCTAGTTGGTACATCGAAAAATTCTGAAATGCTTATCACAATAGGCTTTCACGTTAAGTTGACACCAATGGGCAGTGCCGTGCCCCTACACCTCGTGATGTGATGTTGTACCGCATCTGAATGGGAACCGCTATATATTGAAAGCGCCGCATTTGCTATATCAGCGACTCCATTTGTTATATCAGCGACTCCATTTGTTATATCAGCGACTCCATTTGTTATATCAGCGACTCCATTTGCTATATCAGCGACTCCATTTGCTATATCAGCGACTCCATTTGCTATATCAGCGACTCCATTTGCTATATCAGCGACTCCATTTGCTATATCAGCGACTCCATTTGCTATATCAGCGACTCCATTTGTTATTTCGGCATACGCATGCATAGTAGTATTTTGGAAACAATGCCTACGGTGGCCACTGAGCGGCTGGTGAGCGGCTTGCCCTGAGCGTAGCCGAAGGGAGTCGAACCATGTCGAAGTGCTGGCTACGCCTACGCTAGTTATTCAGCCAAATTTTATTCAATATAATCTTTGATTTGCTTGAAGTTCTCAGGGTATTGAGAACGAATAGTGAAATTGAAAGACAGAGGAAAAAACAATGTCTCCAAAGTTAGCTCAACTAATTCAACAAGCAGAAAATCTTTCAGCAGAGGAACAATTAAAACTAATTGCTCATTTGGCTCAGAAATTGAGTGGGATCACGCAGGTAAATCCAAAACTTCCCCAGCCAGATAGTACTCAAGCGAAGGAGATTCCTGAGAGAGGAAAGTCTATTTGGCAAATTGCAGAAGATTTCGTCAAAGATATCCCTGAAGAAGAACTCAGCAAGCTTCCATCGGATGGTGCAGAGCAACACGACCATTACATTTACGGCACTCCAAAAATTGAGGCATGAGGCTCATATTTGCAGATACTTTTTACTGGATAGCATTTGTTAATCCAGCAGATGCTTGGTACAGAAGGGTTAGACAGGCTTTCAAGCAGCTTGAGCCTTGCAAACTGATCACTACAGATGAAGTTCTGGTCGAACTGCTTGCTTTTTACTCAAAGTCAGGCGTTCAGTTGCGGCAAAGAGTAGCCAATTTAGTCAGAGATATTTTGGACAGCCCAGATATTGAGGTTAAACAACAAACTCACGAATCTTTTTTGGCTGGTTTAACTTTGTATGAGAATCGGCTTGATAAAGGTTACAGCTAACTGACTGCATCTCAATGAACACCGTGCGACAATTGGGAATTATCGAGGTTTTGACCCATGATAAACACTTTTCTCAGGAAGGCTTTAATATTTTATTTCCTGAATGACTTCTCTGCTCGTCTAACAAATTATTTATGATATACCCAAGATAGATGTAATAGTATCTAATATGTGCTATCTACTCAGTACTATCAACCGTAGGATTGAAAATTAGTATTTTTCTACATAAAATTAAAAATCTAAAATTAAAAATTGGTAACACTGATGGTTAAGAGTGTTAAAGTTTCAGGAAATTCATCGGAACTTTTCAGCGGGTATTCATGCTGAAGAAATTACAGAAAAAGCAAATTTCGATAATTGCGGGTGCGGCGCTGTTTGCCTTTTTAGCTGGGGCAATGGTATCAGCACCTGAGATTGGCAAATCTCTGGGGCAATGGCTCAAACTGAGTCAGAATAAAGCAGAGCAAACATCTGATGCTAGCATTGCTCAATCAGCCGTCTTTCCACTGATATCACAATCTCTGCCAGAACGGGCGGCAAAATTAGCAGCGATCGCAGGGCAGTCGCGATCGCCAGACCGAAATCGCGCTCGTTATCTTTTGGCGAGTGATTACATTGAAAGAACCCAAGCGCAAAAAGCCCTGGCTTTACTCCAAGGGCTAGAGAAAGACTATCCTATCCTTGCGCCCTACATTTTGCTGAAACAAGCTCAGGCACAAGATATGCTGGGCGAAGATGGCAAAGCATCGGATCTCAGGCAAAGTGTGCTAAAACTGTATCCCAAAGAAGCGGCCACAGTAAAAGCGCTATATCTGATTGCCCTACCGAAGCAACAAGAAATAGCGATCGCTCAATTTCCTTCCAATCCTCTAACTTGGGAAATTATTCGTAAACGCTTGCAAGAAAATCCCAATCAGCCACAATTACAATTGATTTTGGCTAAATATGCTTATGACCAACCAGGCATAGTCGGCGTTTTAGATCAGTTAGTAAAACAGCCTAACCTGAAACCCGAAGACTGGGAACTCATTGGTACAAGCTATTGGGAAAATAATCAATTTCTGAAAGCGGCGAATGCTTATGCCAAAGCACCTAAAACATCGCGTAACCTCTACCGCACCGCACGGGGGTTACAGGTAGGGGGCAAAGATAAAGAAAAAGCGATGCCTGCGGCGGGCTACGCCTACGCCACCTATAAACAATTAGTGCAGCAATTTCCAAATGCTGAGGAAACTGGGACTGCACTACTACGGTTAGCAGAAACCGCAAAAACAGGTAAAGACGGTTTACCTTATCTTGAGCAGGTAATTAGTAAATTTCCCAAACAAGCTGGTACTGCACTGGTACAAAAAGCCAAAACTCTCCAAACCCTCAATGATCAAAAGTCAGCTAACGAGGCGTGGCAATTACTCATAGCCAAATACGGCAATTCTGATGAAGCCGCAGAGTATCGCTGGAAAATCGCCCAAGATAAAGCCAAAGCCAAAGATTACGTTGGTGCTTGGCAATGGGCAGAACCAATTGTCACCAACAACCCCAATAGTATTTTGGCTCCAAGAGCAGGCTTTTGGGTAGGGAAATGGGCAGCTTCACTAGGCAAACAGCAGGAATCTCAAACTGCTTATGAGTATGTGATTAGCCAGTTTCCCTACTCTTACTATGCATGGCGAGCAGCGATAATGCTGGGGCTGAATGTTGGCAACTTTGACAACGTGCGCGTCATGAACCCGGAAGTAATCACACCCCAGCGTCCAGTACCCCCTGCTGGTTCTGAGACTTTCAAAGAATTGTATCTGTTGGGTCAAGACCGCGATGCCTGGTTACAATGGCAAACAGAATTTCTGAATAAAATTCAACCAACAGTAGCAGAGCAATTTACTGAAGGGTTGATGCGGCAGGCAAAGGGAGAAAATCTCATCGGAATTGATAAAATTTCTAAATTGGAAGATCGGGAAATACCAGCAGAAGTTGCCCAATATCAAGCTCTGAGCAAACAGATCGCTTACTGGCAAGCGCGTTATCCATTTCCCTATCTGCGAGAAATTGAAAAGTGGTCTATTGAGCGTAAACTCAATCCTCTGCTAGTCACTGCTCTTATGCGTCAAGAGTCGCGGTTTGAGCCAAAAATAAAATCTGTCGCTGATGCTACTGGCTTAATGCAGGTGTTGCCGAGTACAGCTAAATGGATTGCCCCACAAATCAAATTGGATTTCAAAACAATAAATCTAGAAAATCCCAACGATAATATTATGCTGGGTACTTGGTATTTGGATCATACCCATCAGCAATATAACAATAACTCGCTGTTAGCGATCGCCAGTTACAATGCTGGCCCCGGTAATGTCTCCAAATGGCTACAAACTCTAACTACACAAGACCCAGATGAGTTTGTTGAACAAATTCCTTTTGATGAAACCAAAAATTATGTGCGGCAAGTATTTGGCAACTACTGGAATTATTTGAGACTTTACAACCCTGAGATTTCTGGTATCGTAGCAAAATATTCGACTACACACCCAAAATTGCCAACGCAGTGATTTTGGACAACAATCGGATCAGCAAGTAGGGAGCAGAGGAGCAGGGAAAGCACATATACAATTTTACTTCTCCTCATCTCCGGCTCAAATGCAAAATTTTACACATAGTTAAGTGAAGCGACCGCTGTTTTTTCTGTTGAGAAGGTCAGGCGATCGCCTATTTCACCGTTAACAGCTTAAGTTGAGCGCAGCTTAGGTATTAATATATCTTAATATATTAAATATTACTTTTTTCGCGCCCTCCTTAATTTCTGTGCCCCAATGGAGTTAACTTCAAAAGAATTTAAGTCAGAACTGATATTAGAAGTCCAAGCCTGCCTGCAATTGGCAGTTCCTCTGGTAATTACTCAAATATTAGAAGCGGGCATTCCTTTATTGGATGGGGTGATGATGGGTTTACTTAACAGCCAAGCCTTAGCTGCGGGTGCTTTAGGTGCTGTTACCTTTTCTACTCTAGCTTCCGTTTGTCGTTCTATTCTTTCAGCCGCAGGTGTGAGTGTCGCAAATGCCTTTGGTGCAGGAAAAATAGACCAAGTTAGCCGTGCTACCGGTCAAGGAATTTGGTTAGCTGTGACGATGTGCTTACCTGTGATGTTTATCATTTGGCACTTTGACACTATCTTGCTGCTGACTGGTCAAGAAGAAAGCAATGTTTTATTAGCTCAAACATATTTGCGGTCTGTTGTTTGGGGTTTTCCTGCTGCGCTCGGTTTTTGTATCTTAAAAGAAGTTAGCTCTGCTCTCAATCGCCCCCAATTCCTAACAGTAATTACAGTGACTGGGCTATTATTGAATGCAGCTGCTAATTACGTGCTAATGTTCGGTAAATTTGGTTTACCAGCCCTTGGTTTAGCAGGTATTGGTTGGGCAAGTACACTCATTTTTTGGTTCAATTTTATCGCCGCCGCCAGTTGGATTTGCTTCGATGATTACTTTAAAGACTACCAGCTTGATAGCGCTCTGCATCAGTTCGATAAAGATATGTTTGTAGATATCTTTCAAACTGGATGGTTCTTGGGGTTGCAGTATGGAGCAGAAATTGGAGTATTCACTGCCACTGCTTTAATGATGGGGTGGTTTGGGACACAGACATTAGCAGCCCATGAAATTACCGTTGAGACAGAAAGTTTTGTTGAAACCGTGTCTATAGGTATTTCTTATGCCGTCACGATGAGAGTAGGACAGCTGAGAGGACAAAATGATATTAAGGGTGCAAGTAGAGCAGGATTTGTCTGCATTGCGCTTGTTACTCCCATTGTGAGCATTGTGGCACTAATTTTTTTGCTGTTTCCCAACTATATTGTGGCAATGTATTTGGACACCAGCAATTTGGATAATATCGAGATAGTTAAAACGGCAACTTCTTTCCTAGCCGTGGGGGCATTAGTCCAAATATTTTATAGTATTCAGACCATTGCTGCTGGTGCATTAATCGGGTTGAAGGACACCAAAGTGCCAGTGTTAATCACTATGTTCGCTTACTGGGTGGTAGGTCTAGGTGGTGGCTATCTGATGACATTTACTTTAGGCTGGGGTGCTATAGGTTTATGGTTGGGTTTAGTACTGGGGCTATTTATGGGTGCAGTGCTTTTGACTTGGCGTTTTTATCTTTTGACTACTGAGATTGAGTCTGATTGAACACTCCTAAAAAATTTCAACATTTGTACCTTTGCCATGCAGACTCAACTATTTCAGCAATGATTTCTGTGTATGTCACACCACCCAAACGTCCCATAATTACCAGGTCTGAGCGGATATGATGTAGCCCTGGCAGTGGGTTAACCTCCATAAACTGCAACACACCGCTAGCATCGCAACGTAGATCCACGCGGGCAGCATCACGGCAACCAAGAGTATGGTAAACATCCAGGGCCAGCTGCCTTGCCTGTGCTGCCAGTGGTTCGGGATCTATGAGTAAACGATAAGATACTCGTTCCAGATACTCATCCTTGTTAAGGGTGGTATAGGCGAAAGCTTCCGCTTCTCCTGTAAAAATTACTTCCATCACACCTACTACCCGTGAGTTGCTGCCGTTGCTTATAATGCCCACTGTTACTTCTCGACCGGGAAGAAAGGTTTCCACGAGTACGGACTGCTGAAAAAGTTCGCGTAACAATTGATAAGTATTTACTAGCTCCTCGCGTACTTTGACAAGAGAACGCCCAGTTACTCCTTTAGAACTGCCTTCCGCCACGGGCTTGAGGAAAAGTGGCATTGGCAGCGATACGGCTGCTGCTTCTGCGGTAGTACTCACCACTTGAAAGGGGGCTGTAGGCAAACCGCGATCGCGCACCACCCTTTTAGCAAGCGCCTTGTCTAACGTTAGGGCGCAGGTGAGCGGATCGGAAAAGGTATAGGATTGAGCGAATAATTCGCAGACTGCCGGAACTTGGGCTTCACGAGAGCGCCCCTGCAAACCCTCAGCAATATTGAAAACCAGATCCCAGCGATCGCCCTTTGCCAAACGCAAAGCGAGTTCTCTACCATTACCGACACGTTCAACCTGATGACCTAACTGAAATAGTGCAGCTTCCAGCCCGATGATTGTTTCTTCATCGTCGAACTCCATCACCTCAGAAGCACTGAAACCAACCTTAAGGTAGTCTGTCTTCAGGTCATAACACAGACCAATTAATAACCCCATAGCCCGATAATTCCCAGTGAGAAAGTCTCTGTTAGCTTTAATGTACAAATCAGATGTCTTAATTAATAAATTCCGATTACTAAATCTTTAATTAAGCGAAAATGTCTCATCAACAACATCAAACCATATAGGAGATTTATTATCAGGAGAACCGTTGTAGTTGGCAGTAATTTCTTCTCCCGCTTCTATATCTCGGTAGGCAATCAGATCCAACTCTCGGTCAGCGAATTTTTTCACATAATAAGCATTGGGGTGGTAAGAATGGTTGATTAAAGAAGATAAACCTAGAGCGATCGCCGCAGCTTTATCTTCCCAATCGTAGTAATAGTTGCCCAAAATTGTTTGATCGAGCAATTCAACCTGTTCTGCGGGTATAACAACAACTGGCACTCTCTCAATGAGTTCTCCTTTCAAAAAGCGCTTCTGTGCGAAGACACCTCGACCTTTTAGGTTGGTATTACCCACAATCAACATTCCAACTACTCTCCTGCGATTACTTAGTTTTTTGGTTCGCCATCATCCAACAGAACCATCCCAACTGGCTTTTTTAAATAATGGCGCTCAACTCATATACAAATATATATTGTTAAGCTATTACGCTTTTAAATTACACAGTCACTTCCTAAGTTCGTTGACCGCTGACGGTTAACTGTCAACTGTCAACAGTCAACAGCCAATACGAAAAGATGTGCAAATTAAATGCGTGACAGCTTACCCCTACTCCACTGGATCTACATAGGTGTATGTCTTACCTGCCCAATTTTGCACTGTAGCTGTGCCCTTCTCATAAGCAAGTATAGTCTCGGCTTGAATTGGGACTTTGCCACCACCGCCAGGGGCATCAATTACATAAGTTGGTACAGCGTAGCCAGTGGTATGACCACGCAATTTAGAAATTAGATCAATCCCAGTTTGAACACTTGTTCGCAGATGTGCTGTGCCAACAACTGGGTCGCATTGATAAAGGTAATAGGGTCGCACACGCAACTTGAGAAGACCGTGAAACAGATTCTTCAGCGCTTTTTCAGAATCATTCACACCTTTTAACAGCACAGTTTGACTGCCTAGAGGAATACCACCATCAGCTAGGCGATCGCAAGCTTGTGCCACTTCCGGGGTAAGTTCCTGCACATGACAAAAGTGCAAAGACAGCCACACACGATGGTTGCGAAGCAAGGCAACTAGTTGCGGTGTAATTCGCTGCGGTAAGAAACTTGGCACGCGGGAACCAATCCGAATAAATTCAATATGCTTAATGGCACGTAACCGTTTAAGCAAATTATCTAAAGGTTCATCAGACATCAATAGAGGATCGCCACCGGAAATTAGCACATCACGGATCTCGGTGTGTTCCTCAAGGTAAGCGACGATCGCATCCAACCGCCGTGTTACTGGGTACATCTCACCTTGGCTCACCAAACGAGAGCGGGTGCAGTAACGACAATAAGCAGCGCATGTGTCTAGGGCAAGCAGCAACACCCGGTCAGGGTAGCGGTGTACCAGTCCTGGCACTGGAGTGTCGTTATCTTCACCGCATGGATCTATCATGTCTGCCGTACTAACTATTAATTCTTCTTGCCGTGGGATGACTTGTAAGCGTAGTGGGCAAAGCGGATCTTCTGGATCAAGCAGTGATGCAAAGTATGGTGTTACGGCTACAGCAAATTTCTCTGGTGCGATTAAAAGTCCCTGTTCTTCGGTAGCACTAAGCCTTAATAATCTCTGAAAGTGTTCTAGCTTAGTCAACCGATGCCGCATTTGCCAGCGCCAATCGTTCCAGCGTTCTTGGTTGTAAGCCTCTCCTAAAATCTGACAAATTTCTTCACACCGAACATCTGTAACTAGAGGCTCTAGAATAGTGTTTTTGATCATGATTAGAACTAAATTAATCTGAGAATAATAAACCAATAACAGCCTGGTTTATTTACCTACATTCGTAGATAAAAAAGAAAAGCATTGACAAATGTGCCCAGTTCTGATTTCAATCCATTAAACAGGTGATGACTGTTGTGGCGTAGAAATATAAATAGTTTGGCTCGTTTGATGTCAAAGATGATGGCTGGTTCTGCCTCTAATAACAAGGATTTGGCACATCCTCAGTAAATCGGTAATGATTAAGAGCGTTAACAATTACCTCAGATTTAAATGCTTCAGCCTTAGCAGCGTGAACAGCTAGCTTTTTATGAAGATGAGGTGGAATTTTAACATTGACTTGAATACAAGGCATGAAAACAAAGTTTAAGTACTCTAAAAATAATACCAAAAGTTCAACAATAAGTATCTTCATACACAGAATATACCTCTGTTGTCATGCTTGTTAATCTAATTATTTAGCTTTTTTGATTGAGATAGGTATTAGGCAGGCAAAATTAGGCAACGAATCAATACTTGTTGGGTTTTAGGGAAAAAGGGAATGGGAAAGGGGAAAGAAAAAACCTTTAACCCAAACGCAGTAAGCTTTTCCTTAAACCAAATTCCAGTTTAAAATCCAAACCCCGAGCAGTATTGGACAACGAATTTCCAGAAAAACCAAAAACCTCTTTCAAAGCCAAGCAGGCTTTGAAAAAGGCATGAATCCAAACAGTATTGACCCACTAAGAAGGAAAATAATTTTTCTAGTGTAAAAGCCGACAACATATCTCACTAGGCCAGAAAAGCCTATAAGTTAGTTACGAACTTTGAGCAATCTGTACTTAGTTATCTAAATCATTAGTATTGTCCAATGATGTTAACTGCGACTCGACCGCATTGACATAACTTGGATCATTCAAAACTTGTGCTGGTAATTTGTTAGCCCTGACAGCAGCTTGAACCACATCTTTCGCAGTTAGGTTTCCTATTTGGTATTCAAAGATCAAAGCGCTCCCACTGGGAATACCTTGCTCTTTGAAATCACCTTGATAAGCTAGAAAGGCAGTATTGAATGGTTGGAGATAACTGGCATTTTGCGAATCTGTGTTGATTTGTCCAGCACTATTGTTATTATTAACTGTTTGAGCGCCAACAATTCCAGGTATAAAGGCAATACACGCAACGATAAGTGCAGAATTTATCAAGGTTGTAAGTTTCATAAGTTTCTTCTCAGTTAAACTAGGTTAATTAGTGTCAGCTAGTAATAAAATTCTATTTTTTAGCAATCTTAAACTATTAGTATTAGGTCGCTATCCTGGTTTTTTGTTCCTTAAGCATTCGGGTAAAATTGTATTATTAAATCTAAAATTTTAATAGACTTAATATAAGCCAAAAATGCAGGCTTTTTAAACATTTTACAGACTCAGGCAAAACTGTAATTGGTTAAATAATGTGATTTACAACTTGAAATGACAGATGTAAATTAACTTATTTAAAATTACTAAAACCCATCATTTGATAAGCAATAAAAGCAGTGTCAAAGGATTTGAGGTAATTTACATTTATGGAGTACCCGGATAAAGTATCAGAGTTGAGGGCTGTGTTTAGCGATGCGCCACTCTTGTTATTATTCTCTGTATGAAAGCTAGTGATTTTGGGCATAGAATTAATCCAAGCAACAATATGTGCAGATTTTATCAAGTTTGTAAATTTCATAGAGTTACCCTAAAGTCAAATAAAGTAAAATCAGTCATTGTTCTCTAGTAATAAAGTCCGCTGTTTTATGATTATCAATATCCGAAACTAAGTTCATCTAATTGTTAATTACACCAGCGGTTTAGTCAACTTAACCAAATATGATAAATTGGCAATTCGTAGAAGATTTAGTAAGCAAAAACTTAGAAGAAACAAAGTGCGCTACATAAAATGGCTGGTTCGCAAGCTTTTCTAAAATCTGCGATCGCTTACATATATGTAATTATGATGTTCTCTTTTAGATATTTTTTGCTTTAGGCTATAAACTGAAATCCAACTGTGTTTTGGCTAATTAACTTTGCATACCAATATGCTATAAAATCTTCGTGATGACAGCAAATACTTTTAATTCTTAATTTGATAAGTAAAAGTGATTGTGATTAATACTGGCATCGCAATCTTTTCTATAAACGAATACAGTTCAGTTAATGATGTTTGACTTTGAAAGATCCCCCCAACCCCCGAGAAATTGGCTTGCTCTAGTTCCCTCCAATTTATCGGGGGGTTAGGGAGAATCAAGCCTTAACTGAACTGTATTGTTCTATAAACCTTACTGACCATTTAGAGCTTGGATGAACTCTAGTATAAGTTTGCTGTTCAGGAGAATAAAATAAGCTGGTAGTGTCAAAATGTAAAGTGTATAGTTTATTTGCAAACTCACTTATGCCGAAAGCAATTTGGAATGGCGCAGTTTTAGCCGAGAGCGATCGCACCGTAGTTGTGGAAAACAACCATTATTTCCCTGCTGACACCATTAACAAGCAGTACTTTACAGACAGTAACACCCACAGTACTTGTCCTTGGAAAGGTGTCGCCAGCTACTACAGTATTGAAGTTGATGGACAAATCAACAAAGATGCTGCTTGGTACTATCCCAGCGCCAAGGAGAAGGCTAAGAATATTGAAGGCCATGTCGCCTTCTGGAAGGGTGTAAAAGTTGAGGCTTAATAAAAGTTCCAGAGGTATTTTAGTTTCAAGGACATTGATAAGCTGTTACGCATTTAATTTGTACATTTACTTAATGACTGATGATTGATGACTGATGACTGATGATTGATGACTGATGACTGATGACTGATGACTGTTAACCGTCAACAGTTAACGACCATCGAGAGTGTTTATATACTTTAGACGCGCATCAGCTTATTATGTCCGGCTAATTGCCCATAAAATAATCAGCCCGCTCAGACTTCCTCTGAGCGGGCTGATTATTTAAACTATTTGCGGATTTATTTTAATACTTAATTATATCTTCGCCTTGCGAAATGCTGCTTGCTTTCTCTTCGCCAGCCAAGCCAGACTACTAGCAAGTATAGTACCAGCGATCGCGCTTGGTTCAGGTACTTTTGTCAGCACAATGCCACTGGCTGTAACAGTTATACTACCTGCTGCTCCTGAATTATTGCTACCATTAGCGCTCGTGCTTGGTTCAGCAGGTAGTCCGACTATGAAATTAGTGTTGATACTTATGTTGCCTCCTAATCCTGATTCATTGCTATCACCAGCGATGCCTACGGCGAGCTTTGCTAACGCGCTGGGTTTAGGTACTGGTTTCAATAAAAGAAGATCATCGACTCTGAGACTTATGTTACCTCCTAAACCATCGCTGATTTGCTCAGAATTGCCGTTAACGGTGCTGGTGGGAATCGTTAACTGACTACCATCTCTCAGGAAAATGCTATGGGCTGTAATAGTTATGTCACCTCCTGCTTTTGAATTATTGCTACCAGCGTTAATTTGCCCGTTATTATTTAAGCCAAGATTACCAGTAGAGATACTTAAAGTGCCGCCGTTGGTGATGCCGTTGGGAGTCCCGATGTTACTATAATCTTGGACATTCAGTTGACTAGTATTAATCTCAATATTGTTGCTGCTAACTAGTTGACTATGATCGGTGAGCGTCACATCATTAGCATTAATCTCAATATTGTTGCTGCTGATAGTGCTATTAATAAGTTTTAAGTTACTATCTATCTTAAAATTGTCGCCGCTAACAGTGCTATTAATAAAGGTTAGGTTACTAGAATTGTAAGCATTGAAATTACCAGCGATCGCTAGTCCAGAAAATCTAACATCGGCGGCGCTAATCTCAAACACGGGGAAGTGATTATTGCTACCAATGGTAAGTAAGTTAGCACTTGGGCCATTAATAGTGAGATTTTTTGCGATCGCAAGTGCCCCACTTGTTAGGGTAATTGTATTAGGATGACTTCCCAGTAATAACTCTACTACGTCATTGTTATTTGCAATGTTGATGGTGTCTCGCAACGAACCAACCCCACTGTCATCAAGATTGTTAACCGTCAAGGTAGCAGCTTGTGCTGATTCCACTTGCATTATCACCCAACTTAGAGCAACGACTGTGGAAATAGCTTGAGCGACAGCCTTTATTCTATTGTTTTTTATCACCTAAAACTCCTCTGATTAATCTTTTAAAATTTAAAAAGTCTGGGATATTAATCTGACATCTTATATATGGTAGATACGACCGTCTATAAATTCACTAGCAGGCTCTGTTTCTGGCAATTTGAGGAACTCTGCTAAGGAGATTGATTTGTGAAGCGTGGGTGTCATACCTGTGCAAATGCCATATTTGATGGAATCTTAGCATTTTCTGTCCTTGGATTTGAGGGAGCGAGTCTATTCTCCTTGATGTTGCTATTTAAAAAAAGCGGTTCACTTTGCATCAATACCTTTCTACAACTGAGAAATAGGCACAGTATTTCCATTTATAAGTTTTGCTTAAGCTGTGGTAACGACAACATAAGTGTTTGCCACAAATAGACAAGCTGTGGTAACAACAACAACTTCATTGATAAGTTTTGCTTAATATAAGGTAACAATAACATAAGCGTTTGCCACAAATAGATAAGCATTCGTAACGAAACAAGTTGTGTTGGTAACGAATATAAAAATTATTTCAATTGACACAAATACTATTACGCAAAAGCTGGGCAATTATTACTGATATAGCGTTCTCGTATACGTGAGGTATACCCGTAGGGGCACGGCACTGCCGTGCCCCTACACTTGGTCATGTAATGTTGTACCGCATCTGAATGGGAACCGCTATATAACTCAGTCTTTTAACCCGCGCAGGCGGGTTTTGTCTGTATAGCCGCGACTTCTAGTCGCCAAGGCACTAAAAGTTAAAACAAATGGTGCGTTACGCTAAAGGCTAACGCACCCTACTGGCGTGGCAAGAGTAAATTGTTGCAAAAAAATTTGTAGGTTGGGTTGAGGAACGTAGACCCAAAGGGGCTTAAGGCAGGATAACCCAACACTCCGATCAATGTTGGGTTTCGCTTACGCTCAACCCAACCTACATCTAATGCTCTATTTTAGCCTTGACACGTCACTACGAGAATATTTGAAACCTAATTATGAATTAACAATTATCAATTTTTAATTAGAAGCTGCCTTTTCCGCTACAGTACGAATTATTTCCTCCAGCGTTTGGAGTAATTCTTGCTCGTTATAAGGTTTAGAAAAGTAAGCCCGCGCCCCCAATTGCATAGCTAGTTGCCGATGTTTATTGCTGCTGCGAGAAGTCAGCATAGCAACTGGAATATTTTTTGTATCAACGTCTGAATTTACCTTACCTAAAAAGCCATAACCATCAAGACGAGGCATTTCAATATCACAAATTACTGCCTCAACTCTCAATCCACTATGGAGTTTTTCTAAAGCATCTTGACCGTCTTTAGCTTGCTCTACTTGATACCCTCCTTTTTCAAGAGTCAGCGCTAAAAAGCGGCGAACATTAATCGAGTCATCTACAATCAAAATTGTGCCTTTCTGCTTAACAGACGCTGCTGATATTTTATTTTCATCAAAGATCAGGAACGGTGTTTTTAACCTTGCTGATGGTAATTGAGTACCTCTGGGAGTCTTCCGATTTGTAGCAATCCAATACAGCAACTCGTTGACATTAACTAGTGGCACTACTCGACCATCACCGAGAATTGTGCAGTTACTGAAGCCTTCAGGTAAAGGTATATTTCCCTCGACTTGGCGAATTGCAACTTCCTGTTCACCCCAGCACCGATCTATTTGGATCGCTACTGGCTGATTATTACCTTTGACTACTAACACGCTGTTAGCATTAATTGCTGCCGGAGTCTCTAACTCTGGGCTATCGTAGCGCAGGCAATTAAACTCTAAATAACGACTCAGGCGAATCAGTGGCAGCATTGTTCCTTGCCAATTTAGGACTTCGCTACCTGCCATTTGGAAAACTCGCTCGTTTTGGAGTAAGGATATTTCTGAAATGACATCTGTGGGAAATGCTAATAGGATTTTGTTGATTTCTACTAGCAGAACTCGCGCAACGGAAAGTGTAAATGGTACTGATAAAGTAAAGGTAGTACCAACTCCTGGTTCCGTATCAACTTTCACATCTCCTCGAATTAGTTTGAGGTTGTTGCGAACCACATCCATACCCACACCGCGGCCAGATAATGCTGTGACTTGCTCGGAGGTGGTAAAACCTGGTTCAAAAATTAGTGATAACAGTTCTTCATCACTAGCATTAGCGAGTAGAGAAGCATCCAATCCCATAGTTAGGGCGCGGGTGCGAATTTTTTCCAGAGAAATACCCCAACCATCATCACGGATAGTAATCAGGGTGCGATTACTGCGGTGAGCAGCTGTAATTTCAATCAATCCTTGTTCTGGTTTACCCAGAAGGCGGCGGGTGACAGAGTCTTCAATACCATGATCAAAGGCGTTCCTTAATAGGTGCATTAAAGGTTCGTTTAAAGCTTCTAAAATGCTGCGTTCAATTAAAGTATTGCCACCTTCAATTTTTAACTGGACATTTTTTCCATACTCTACATTTAAATCGCGCAAAGCTCTGGGAAAACGTTCGATTAAATCGGACAGCGGCCGCATTCGGATGTGATTTAGCTTTGTCTGTAACTGTTTGGATGTTTTGTTTAGTTTACGAGCAATTTGGTCTGTATCATCTACACTCAGTTGCACATCAGTTGTGACTTCCTGTACCTGAACAATGGTTTCCATAACTTCCTGCGATCGCAAGTTTAAATCGTTATAGCGATCCATTTCTAAAGCATCAAATTCTCTGTCTGTGCCTTGTGTTTGGTGATCATTTTCAGCTTGCACCCGTACCCCAGCAGACATAGCAGCTTGAGTAGAAATTTTGTCATAGACTATACGTAATTCCTGGTTTTCTCGGTCGAGAACTTGGACTCGTTGGTTTAAATTACGAACGAGTTTGCGTAATCTTTCTAGTTGCGAATTTAACCCATTTCGCTGAACAATCAGTTCGCCAAATAAATCATTAATTTGCTCTAGTTGTTTGCTGGGAACTCGGACGCTATTTTCATGGATTTCCCGCTCTTTAGCAACGCCATTTGGCTCTGCTTTTCCTTCGCCAAATCTAGGATCTGTAGGATTATTTTCTCTAGCAAATATTGTATTTTGCTCAGTGACATTGACAGCATTCACGTCATCGGCAAATTCTGCATCCAAAAATGTAAAATTAGCGGCGATACCTGCGGTGGGTTGCGCCAACGCTTCATGATTAGTCCAATTTTCTCTAGTGTTTTCTGGTTGCCAAACAGATGTTGACACTACTTCTGTGTCTGTGGCGATATGTGGTGTTACTTCTGCTGGTAATAATAGCTGGGGTTGCGTATAATTACCATCAAGTTCTGTAGGTAAGTTATCTAGTTGATTCGTCAGTACCAAAGCTTGCGATCGCCGCCATGCAAGCAATGCTAACTGGGCAATTTCTGGAATGCGCGAGCTGCTAACACTTTCCAATTGCTGCGTTACTGACTCACAAAGCTTAGTAAAAGCTGTCAACTGGAGCATTTCACCCAAACCACCCAATTCAGCTGCCATAATGACAACTTCTTCATGCAATCCGGGCTGTTCCCTATCTGCCAATACAGATTCTAGACGCTGCAAACACTCTTCTACTTCTGTTGCAAACAGCAACGGGATAACATCTTGTCCATCTTCTGGGGATAGCATGGTTGATGCATCCTCAGGGGTGGGGTCGCCCAAGCGATCGTGCAACTCATCAAAAATTGGGTAACAAAAGGTTGCTAACCATTGATCTTCGACAACATTTCCTTCTGCAAGTAATTCTACAATCTGACGCAGCCAGTCAACTCCAGATAGCAATAAACTTTGCAACTGAGTATCAATTTCTAGAGAATTTTTTTTAGTTTTTAAAACTTTAAAGGAATCTTCCAGACGATGAGCCAAATCACTTAACGATCTAAATCCCATCATCCCCGCGCCACCTTTGATAGAATGAGCGGCCCGGAGTGCAGCATTAATTTTATCTAAATCGATACGGTTAGTAGTATCGATTTCCAGTAATACGCCTTCTAAGGTATTCAAGTAATCAGTTGCTTCTTCCAGAAACTGCATCTGGATTTCTAGTTCTTTGTCTTGTAACATGGTTTTTGTCCTTAGTCATTGGTCATTGGTCATTGGTCATTGGTCATTAGTCATTAGTCATTGGTCATTGGTCATTAGTAAAAGGACAAAGGACAAATGACAACAGACAAATAACAAAAGTCATTCGTCATTGGTCACTAGCAAATAGCAAAGGACATAGACGCACCAGCGGCTTCCCGCAGGGTAGGACAAATGACAAATGACAAACTTAACTAACTTTGAAAGCCTCGACAGTCTCTTGCAACTGCTGGGAAATTTCCACAGTTTGTTGCAGAGATTCGGAAACTTGACGAGAAGAATCGCTCGTACGTTGTGATATAGCAGCAATATCTTTCATCAGCTGGCTAACACTTTGCGATGTTTCAACCTGAGATGCAGTTGCAGTGGAAATTGACTGCACTAAAGAGTCAATTTGACACGATACATCCAAAATTTGACTCAGACTTTGTTTAGCCTCCTCCACAATTCGAGTACCTTCTACTACTTGGGTGGTTCCTATTTCCATTGCTTGCACCACTTCACTGGTTTCTCGTTGGATATTTTCAACAATTTGTTCAATTTCTTGGGTTGCTGCGGCACTCCTGACTGCTAGTTCGCCGACTTCTTCAGCCACTACGGCAAAACCTTGACCTTCTTCACCTGCACGCGCTGCTTCAATACCGGCGTTAATAGCAAGCAAGTTAGTTTGAATAGCGATTTGGTTAATCAAGGAAACCACGCGAGAAATTTGTTGCGAAGATTCTCCTAAACGTTTCACTTTTTTAGCAGTTTCACCCACAGTTTCCCGCAAAGACAGGATGTTTTGTACTGTTAAATCCATCGCGTGTCCACTTTTGGTAGCGGTGTGAGCAGCATTATTGGCAATGAAAGCAGTTTTTTCGGCGCTTTCGGCTACGGCTTTCATGGATTGGGTCATTTGGTCAACAGCATCGAGGGTGCGGTTGATTTCGGCAGCTTGGGTGAGTGCTTCCTCTGCTAAGTGGCGAATGGCTCCTTCGTTAGAGCCAATGGCAGTATTCACATGGATAGCAGCTTGTTTAACTTGGGTAACAATATCCCGGAGGCTTTCTACAATGGAGTTAAAAAAGTCGGCAACAGTGCCTATTTCCCCAGCCGTTACATCTGCACGCACTGTCAAGTCGCCTCTGGCTGCACCTTCTACATCATTGAGCAGTTCTAAAAGTTGCTGTTGCAGTGTTTCTTTTTGATGCCGTTCGTCGTCAGAACCGATTACTGCAACATTCTTAGATTGCTCTATCTCTTCTAATAACTTGGCTTGTTCTAAGGCATAGCCAATTTGAGTTGCTATCTGTTGAAACAAGTCAATTTCCGGCTGTTGCCAAACATGAGGAGTTTCGCAATGATGAGCAATTAATAAGCATAAAAGTTGCTCTTGGGCAAAAATCGGTACAATCAAATTACCTTTGACAGCAAATTTTTCCAAAAGTTGGATGTAACCATTGGCATTTTTCAAGCTTTGGTCTTGATGAATATTAGCAACTGCTTGTACCTGTCCATCATGAGAAGTTTCTACATAACGTTCCCGAAAATAGGGTTCGTTAATTTGCACTCCAAGCATTTCCGGCCAATTACCAGTTACTGATTCAGCAACGACTCCATCCCTAGTATTTGGATTCAGACTATAAATGATTACCCGGTCTGTTTTTAGCGCTTGCTGAACTTCTTTCACTGCTGCATGATAAATATCCTCAGTTTTAAGAATTCTCCGAATTCGTAGGGTAATATCTGTTAGTAATTTTGCCCCTTCAACGTCGAGTTCCTGTTCCTTAACTAAGACCTGCAATTGTTCGGCCATTTGGTTGATATCTGCACTCAATACTCCTAATTCGTCTTCTCTTTCGATTTCCAGACGGGTATTGAATTTACCTTGACCAAGCTTTGCTAATGCCGCACTCGCATTGAGAATTGGCTCTGTAGTAAGTTTAGCTAACCGAGATGCGATCGCACCTACAATCAATGCTGTCACTGCTGTGCCGATGGCTATAATCCACAATAATTGTCTTTGCGGCTCAAATACAATTGCTGTGTCTGTGGATAAAAGTACCTGCCAGTTTAAATCTGTTAAGCCATCTAGCGTACTAGCTGGGACGTAGCTAACTAGTTCTTGTTTTTTATGAGTTTTGGGAACTTCTATAAAACTATTTACCTTTTTGGCTGCCAGCAGTTTAGGTAAACTAGAATACTCTGCCTTTGCTTCTTTCCCTAATAATTCCTTTTGTGGACTCAAGAAAACTGTTTCCGAAGCATCGAGCAAATGGTATCGTTGTCCATTCGCTACGTAGTTTTTGATTACTTCCTCTAAAGATTTTACGGGCATACGTGCTTGTACCACGCCAATAGTTTGCCCTGTCCTTATCTCCTTAACGGGTGCAGCTAGATAAATACTCACTACACCAGTATTTTTTGCTGTTTCCGGTTTGCTGATAACAGGAGTATCTTTTTGTAAAGCGTCTTGAAAGTAGGTACGGTCTTTTTGGTTGTCCAGAGGTTCGCCTGTGGATTTAACAATTAAGTTACCTTTGCGATCAAAAACAGCAACGCTGTCATAAGCTTTGTAGGCTTCAACAACTCGATCTAGGACTGCTTGCTTTTGCTGAGTGGTGACACTAGCTTGAGAAGTCAAAAAAGGTAAGCTTGAGATTACCTGAATATCACCGTACCGTCCCAACATGAAACGGTTAACTTTATCACTTAAGCCAATCGCTTCAGCTTGTTGAGACTGGGTGATTTGCTTAGTAATCGACTTATTGGCAAAACTAAAAGCGATCGCACCTATGCCCAACACTGGTATTGTACCGATTGCGATCGCTAAAATAGTCGCTTTCTTAACCAATCCCAGCCTTGTAAAAGACGCAATAGCCTGATTTAGGGAAGAATTATTAGCTGTTTCAGTAGTAGTCTTACTTGGTAGCTTTACTACACCACCAGTGATTTTTTGGGATGAAATCAGCGATGCTCGATTTTGAGCACCACTACCTTGATTTGCGTTAGTTTTATTAAACATAAAAGTAGTTCTCCTAAGTATGTGAATAAGAACACTAAAAATCCTTTTTAGTAGTACACCCTAATCACTGCGGAGAATAGAAGACTGCACAATTGCCTGTGCATCTAATACCAGTAATATTTCTTCTTGTTGCACAACGCAGCCACATAAATAAGGAACTAAACTGGATGCGACTTGTCCTATAGGAGAATGAATATCATCAGGGATGAACTTAGTTGTACCTTTTATTTCTTGCACAACTAAACCTAACACCAATGATTCAAATTGGATAACGATTGCATTGTACTGCCGCAGCCGATAATCTAGAGATTCTAAATTCAGCATTCTTGGCAGATCAACTACCCAAATGATCCGACTCCGCCAATTCATTAATCCTAATATGCATGGTGGCATATTGGGCATTGAGGTAATAGATTCAACAGGCACAATGATTGCTTCTTGCGTATGTTTCATTGATAAAACAGCAGCAGTCTGTTGATTTAGCTGAAACTTCAGATAACCATCTGCTAAATTATTTTGGCTTGGTTTTGAAGGAAGTGTAATGTTTATACTAGTCATTGATTCAAATTACCACTGATTTAATAGTACGTAGGAGATGTTCGCGGGTGTAAGGTTTAGTTATATAAGCATCTGCACCTTGTCTCATCGCCCACAAACGATCAATTTCTTGATTTTTGGAACTACAAATTACAATCGGCACTTTTGCAGTAATCGGATTTCTTCTCAGAGAACGACACAATTCAAATCCACTCATTTCTGGCATTACTACATCAGTAACGATCGCATCTGGTTTTTCTAATACAGCTTTTTCTAAAGCTTCTTTTGCACTAGAAGTTTTAATTACGTTGTAACCACTCTCTTTCAGATAATGGCTCATCAATTCCAATTCACTCGGAGAATCTTCTACAATCAGAATTGTGCCAAGCAAAGTCAGGCTCACTATTAAATCTCCTAAAAACTAACTGAAAACGGTTAAATTTGGTTAGAGTTATTAGTTATTACTAAATTAACCAAGATGCTTAAAAACCATTTTTAGCAATTCTGATTGTGTAAAAGGCTTGGTCAAATATCCTGATGATCTGACCATCTTAGCCTTTGCCCTGTCGATAAACCCTGTTCTACCAGTCACCATAATGATCGGTGTATTTTTAAAAGCTGAATGTTTCCGTAATAAGGAACATAGCTCGTAGCCATCTAAACTTGGCATCTCAACATCTAGCAATATCAGATCGGGCTTACTCCGGAGAATTTGCATTAAAGCTTTTACCGGATCGTTGATCATTACAACTGAAAATGTGTTTTCATCCAAAAAGTATTTAATGGAATTCAAAACTGTTTGACTATCATCAATGCAGGCAATTGTATATAGTTTTTTACCAACAGGTGGCTGAGTAGTTTTATTATTCTCAGGAATATCAAAATTGATTGGTTTCGGCAATTTTTGCCCAAGTTTTATTTGCACTTGTGGCTGGACTTGAGAAGGTTGTGTTGTAGGCAAAACTTGGGAACCCCCACCAGCCGGAATTGATGATCGAATATTTTGCCGATTTCGTAACTGCTTTTGACAGTGTTCAACAAGCAACCGCAAATCCAAACGACAGAACTTTGGTAGTTCATCCAAAGAGCTTTCCGGACTGAATTCATAGCTACCTTCTTTTAAACACAGAAATGATTCCAGCACTTCTTTTGCCAATTCGTCTATCAGACTTCCTGCTTGCACAGAGGTGATATAGTCCTGATTTACTAACCAACAAATAGCTTGGTAATCTGCATTTGGTATTGATTGGTGTTCATTCTTTGTCTCAAACATCAGCCGCATCTGCACGCGAGTGGCGCTGTTAAGAGCAGGAATTTGCTGGCTCAAGCGTCGCAAGTGACTGTCAAGCCGCTCAAACAGTTTATCTGAATAGGAGGCATAAGTAAGTTTACCGTCCTCTAGATAAATTGACCAAGAAACTATTCCAGTAAATATGTTTAAGCACCCTGTAGCACGCCGACTGGTTAATTGTGCCAACAGAGATAGCGGATGTAGTTTCTGGAACAACCTGTAGCTACCTATAGGAGTTGTGCTCATTTTGCTTTTACTTCAGCTAAATTCGATACGTGTAAGCTAATTTCATACAGAGTTATTCCACAATTGAAATAAAGTAAAAAACATATCAAACTTTTGTATTTTCAAGTACATCAGTTTCTATCTAGTGTTTGTGGTAAAACTCAACGAAAACAGCGTTATTTTCAAATGATCAAATCTCAGTAAATTCGTAAATTATGATTAATTTACTTCTTGTTACTGAGATTTACAGACATCTTTGGAGAATAAGACATAAAAATGTCAAGACTAGATGAAGCCACTTTCCATTGAGTAGCCCCAATCTGACCACAGGAATAATACTGATTTTGTAAATATTAATATATTGCAGCTTATGTATTTACACTGAATTTAAATTTACTCTTTAACCAGGTAAGCACTATATGAAGCCACTTTGCGTCGAGTAACTTCAACTTGACCACAGCAATAATACTGATTTATTGATAATAATAAATTGATTTTTTAATATTCATACTTAAAAACGTCTATTAAAGAGAATGTAAAACTTATCTTTTGTAGCGGCTTAAAACATGAAACTTCGTTCGCGTGGCGCACTCCCTCCTTTTTCAGGGCTTGTCGTTACCCAAATTTTTGTAACAGCCGAAGTATAGCCATGATCGACATCCCCCAGAGCTGAAGTTCTGGGCTAATGGCTCAAGTCTACTCAAGTGGACTAAAATTCTCGCTTTTACAGAGTATAGCTATATACATTGCTTAAAATCTTATATTTAGTCCTCTTGAGGGACTTTAGCTATTAGCGTTGGCATTTATTCTAAGGCAAGATGGCAACGAAGCGAAGATTTATAAAAATGTTGGTAATGACAAGCTTTTTAAGGGAAGGATCTTTTATGCGTAAGTCCTAATTTAAGTAATATTTAAATAAGCTGGTAACTATACCTAAATTTTTAACTCAAGTATCATTACCAGCCTGTATAAGGCAATTCAATTTATCAAAAGTGCGGATGAAAGGACTTGAACCTTCACTCCTTTCGGAACTAGAACCTAAATCTAGCGCGTCTGCCAATTCCGCCACATCCGCATCAGTTTACTATCATACCATAAGAAATTATTTATGGGAATAGGGAAGAAGCAGGGAGCAAGGAAGAAAAGTTTTCCCCTCTGCCTCTTTTCAATGCCCTATGCCCAATTACATGACTGCAACACGAGGCAGACGATGCTTGAATCCGCAGAGAATTTCCCAGGAAATAGTGTTTAGCAGTTCTGCCCAATCGTCTGCTGAAATTTGTTCTTTTCCCTCTTCCCCTAGCAAGGTGACTACTTCACCTTCTTGGATATTGGGTATGGCACTCACATCCAGCATCAACTGATCCATTGTAATTGTCCCGATTTGCGGCACTCGCTGACCGCGAATTAACGCCTGCATTTTGTTGGAAAGACTGCGAGGAACACCGTCAGCATAGCCAATTCCCACGACGGCGAGACGAAGTTCCTGTGGAGCAATAAATTGATGCCCGTAGCTGACAGCAGTTCCTGCGGCAATTGTTTTAACTTGGGTGACTCGTGCTTTAAGTTGCAAAACGGGCTTGAGGTCGATCGCATTTTGTAAATGGGTTGCTGGGTAAAGTCCGTAAACGGCTAAACCTACTCGCACAATGTCGTAGTGCAATGCCGAATCTGTGAGTGCAGCTGCTGAGTTTGCCAAATGCAAGCAGGGCGGTTGGATTCCCATTGCTTTGATTTGAGCGATCGCTTCCTCAAATCGTCTATGCTGTTCTTCCATTGCTGTCGTATCAGGATCATCTGCTGTTGCCAAATGAGAATAAATACTGGCAATAGATAGATGTGGTAAGCGCTGCACTAATTGCACAAATTCGCCAGCTTGCTGCCAATTAGTTCCCAACCTGGACATTCCCGTGTCTAATTTGATGTGTACGGGCACTGGAGAACCATGATTCATGGATTCCAGAGTATCAGAAAATACCAAAGCTTGTTTAGGGCTACAGAGTGTGGGCTGAAGTTTCCAATGTGCGATCGCATGAATCTGTTCTGGTGTATGAGTTGCCCCTAAAATCAAAATAGGCGCTTGAATCCCGCCTTCTCGCAATTGAATAGCTTCTGGAACTGTAGCGACTCCCAACCAACTAGCTCCCGATTGGATTGCAGTTTGGGCGACTGTTACCGCTCCATGTCCATACGCATCAGCTTTTACTACTGCCATCAACTGGGTACGCGGCGATAAAAACTGCACCAATTGCTGTACATTGTACGACAACGCCCCTAAATCAATTTCTACCCAGGCTCGTTGCGAAAACCACGCGTAGGTGTCGCATTGCTGATTAGGAAATACACCAGGGATTTGTTTGCGACTTAACATTTGTACTGACTCCTATCCCACCACGGCTAAACTTTCAAGTTAAGCTGATGCGCGTCTAAAGTATATAAATACTATCGATGGTCGTTAACTGTTGACTGTTGACTGTTGACGGGTTTTCAGTCATCAGTCATCAGTCATCAGTCATCAGGTAAATGTACAAATTAAATGCGTAACAGCTTATCTATCTATACACGCTTTTAAAAGCGAGATCAGATTAAATAGGAAGTTTACCCTTCATATTGGAATTGATACAAGATGTTGCGGTAGTAAAGTAAAAGTTAAGAGTTATGAATCACGAGTTAAAAGTAAATTTTATGGCTTGACTTTTCGCTGCATCCTTTGCGTTAGCCTACGGTAAGCCTCTTGACGTTAGGTTAAAAGTTTTACTTGCAAACTTCTAACTCCTGTACAGACGCGATTAATCGCGTCTCTACTCCTAAATTAATTGCGGAATTCTCCCCAAAGTATAATTTATTCTCATGTCCCTAGCAGGGTGTATTTGTGTTAACATTTATGTAAAGCTAATACCCTGAGCGCAGATAAATGGGGAAGGTTTTAGTCTTAAACGCATCTTACGAACCTCTCAATATAACGAGTTGGCGTCGTGCTGTGGTTCTGTTAATCAAGGGCAAAGCAGAACGCGTGGAACACAACGGTAAATTCCTGTACTCGGATTTTCCGTTGCCGACTGTGATCCGGTTGCGTCATTACGTGCGTGTTCCTTATAAAGAAATTCCTCTGACTCGCCGAAATATATTGCACCGTGATGGCCATGCCTGTCAATACTGTAGTTACACAGGGGATGAGTTGACCCTAGACCATGTAATACCGCGATCGCGCGGCGGGGGCGATACCTGGGAAAACATTGTCACCGCTTGTGTGCGTTGCAATGTCAAAAAAGGCAGTCGTACTCCCCACGAAGCTCATATGCCTTTACGTCATCCCCCCCGCCAACCTTATAGCAGCCTCTATTTCGAGGTCAGCAAACATCTTAAGAGTGGACTGCATACAGAGTGGCAAAAGTATGTTATAGGGCTTTGAGCAACAAAGCAGAGGCGCAAAAAAGCAGAGGGACAAAAGAGAAATAAGAGATATTCTCTTGCTTTGGGACAGTGCCAATAACTTTACTTATGGATTGTGGGAAAATTGGTGGCTATATGGCTTGCAACGAACGCGATCGCCTCTTGTAAACAGGCGGAATGCGTCAAAGCTTAAGCCTCTACATTGGTCAATGGGGTTTCCCCTTTGCTCCCCATTTTCTTTGCATCTGCCTTCTTATACTAGGCTTCAGTCTAAATTATCAGAATTATCAAAAGCGATACGAAACAGGCATTGTTCATCAAAAATAATTGTTAATTGCTCAATAGTTACAATAATGAGAGTATTGAGCATAAGACTATTTCAAATATCAAGGACTAACCCTAAAGTATAAGATAGAAAGTATACCCTAAGTCAGAGAAAAACCCCACTTATTCAATTTACGCAAGAGAAAAAAAGCTCCTCAAACAGATTTATTTTGCCAGATACAGCCTGATATCCTAAACTTCCTTGTTTCCTAGTACTTGTACGCCCTCTAGTGCAATTTAGTTGATGTTGAACGCTGTTACTGACAAAAAATATACTTAGATGTATAGTGCAATGTCTTGAGATTTTTGCGAAGATCAGAATAATGTGGCTAAATTCAGTGAATTGCTGATCGTAGTATTTCTGAATTAAAGGAGCCTCACACTTTAAAAAAGTTCCCTATGTACTTGAATTCTCCCGTTACTCAGTTTGAGAGTTTGTCATTGACCACAGAGCCAAACCCAGAGGAACCTGAAATCGAGAAAGCGCCAGTGGAAGTTGCATTTAAGAGTCCGTCATTACCGCCATCGGTAGGTGAAGGAGCTATCTATCTCAGTCAGCGTGGTAATTCTCTGGCACAACAAAAGTCAGAAGAACTGCAAAAAACCCTTCTGGCACACCGACACGATCGCCAACTGGTAATTCTGCAAGATTTTCCTGATCCTGATGCCCTTTCCTGTGCCTGGGCTTATCAGTTAATTGCCCAGCAATATGATATCAAATGTGAAATCATTTATGCTGGCGCATTGAGCCATCAAGAAAATATTGCCTTGGTGAGGCTGACTAATTTACCTATCCAACGCTGGACGCAGCAAACCTTGAAAACTAAAGATTTGTCATCTTATCAAGGTTTTGTATTAATTGATAACCAGGGAACCACTTCACAACTACTGTCAGCGGTGCAGCAGGCTGGAATTCCCCTAGTAGCCCTCATTGACCATCACAGTATACAAGGTGATCTCCACTCAGAGTTTGAGGATATCCGTCCCTATGTGAGAGCGACGGCAACAATTTTTACCCAATACCTCCAAACGGGATTACTAGCATTAGATAGCAGCATAAATCAACACGTCAAATGCGCTACTGCCTTGATGCACGGCTTGCGATCGGATACAAATCGGTTAATGCAAGCACAAGAAGAAGACTTTATGGCAGCTGCGTATTTAAGCCGATTTTATGACGCCCAATTGCTGAACGCCATTTTACAGGCGAACCGTTCCAAGCGGGTAATGGATGTGATCGAGCGATCGCTAAAAAATCGCATCGTCCAAAATAACTTTTCCATTGCTGGTGTTGGTTATTTACGCTACGACGACCGTGACGCCATTCCCCAAGCGGCTGATTTTCTAGTCACCGAAGAAAACGTTCACACCGCTGTAGTTTATGGCATTGTTCACGATGAAGACGATGAACTGGAAATAGTTATCGGCTCCCTGAGAACCACCAAACTTACCCTTGACCCTGATGAATTTATCAAAGAAGCCTTTGGCCAAGATAGCGCAGGGCGCTTTTTCGGCGGTGGAAGGACAAGCGCAGGCGGCTTTGAAATTCCGATGGGCTTCTTATCTGGCAGCAATGAAAATTCCGCCTATGCGAAAATGAAATGGGAAGTATTCGACGCTCAAATTAAGCAAAAGCTGCTAAGGTTAGTTAACCCTAGAGATAATCCGATTCAGTCGGAGTAGAGGGAGATGAGGGAGATAGGGAAAACTCCTAACTTATGTAGTAATCAAATTGTGTTTGGTCAAATAGCATCCCTTCCCGACTTTTCTTAAAAGTCGGGAATTTGGTTTTTATTACCTGATTAGGAATGTAGTTCGTGCCTAATGTTAAGTAAGCCGGCACAAATAAAGTTAACTTGCGCCTAGCTGTTTATTTGCCAAGGAAGACCGCTATGAAGTCTATAGAGCTTCAAATGTTACAAACCCTGTATAAGCAAGATTTTTGTGCGTGGGTAGAGCAGACAGCAGAGCTTTTGCGATCGCATCAGTGGGACACGCTGGATTTAGAACACTTAATTGAGGAAGTGGTGGACTTGGGTAAGAGTCAACAGCGTGCCTTGCAGAGCGCGTTGCGGTTAGTGTTGTCACATTTGTTGAAGTGGAAGTATCAACCAGAACGTCGTAGTCAGAGTTGGCAAGTGACTATTACCCGTGAACGACTGAATATAGATGAATTAATACAAGAAAGTCCTAGCTTGCGCCGTTTTTTAAATGATGCCGAGTGGATTAATACTACCTATCAAAGAGCGCGGCGAGAGGCAATGGTAGAAACTGGTTTATCAGAGGATAACTTTGCGATCGTCTGTCCCTTTACTGTTGATGAGATTTTAGACTTAGACTTTTATCCTAACGCTGACGGATAACCATGTAGAATTTTTGTATAAGTATAGATATGCTCAATATGATAAGGAGCCATCTGTGAAAATTGCTGTAAACTTGTTAAATAATTATCAAGATATGCACTTGGAATGCGAATAATACCTTTTGAATTTCTCATTCCCAGACGACCTGTTTCATTACAGACAAAGAAAAGAGAAAATCTTCAGGCATGGAAGAATTTTGTGCGCGTTGAAGCCCAAAAGGTTTGGAAAGATAACAGTCCTATTAAAGACGGCGATCTACAACTGACGCTAGTTTATCTTTGTGATGAGTTTCCGGCTGATATTGATAACATTATCAAGCCAATTCAGGATGCACTTGTAGACTTAGTTTTTGAAGATGATAGTTTAGTATCAGATGTAGATAGTCATCGTCGGTTTATGTCTGATCCGATTGATATTATAAGTCTACCTTCTTTATTACAGCGTGCTGTCATCACAGGTAAAGAGTGTGTTTATGTAAAAGTAAGTGAATTTCAACCATTGGAAAAATACTTATGATTAACAATACTGAAAATCTAGATGATAAAAAGATAAAATCTCTGGCAGAGAACTACGAAAGTCAAGGATTTCGTGTTTTACTTAAACCCAAAGCAGATGAATTACCATTCTATTTGGGTAACTACCAGCCAGCGATGATTGCTATTAAAGACGGCTCAGGTTTGGTAATTGAAGTAAAAACCAGCCTCAGCCGAGTGTCAGTTGATCGTTTACAGACTTTAGCAGAAGAAGTAAGTAAACATCGAGGCTGGCGTTTTTTATTGGTCACGCTTGAAGACATAGAAGCCAAGTCATTACCTGGAACATCCGAACAACTTCCTTCATGGCAAGATTTAGCTGATCGTTTTCACGCAGCTCATAGGCTGATTGAAAATGATGAAATTGAACAAGCCTTTAAAGCAGCCTTTCTTTTGCTATGGAGTACTTTTGAGGGAGCGTTAAGAAAGCGAGCAGTTGATGTGTCAATTCCTATTGAACGTTTTCCAGTTATAGGATTACTAAGACATCTGTACTCTTTGGGAGAGTTATCAATCTCTCAATTTGACCTTGCTCAAGCTTGTTTTGAAGTTCGTAATCGTCTTGCTCACGGATATATTGAAAACCTAACTTTGCCAGTTGTACATAATTTTGACAATTTGGTTCGTGAATTGTTAGCGGAATGGAAACTTAAACACGATATTAGTCAACTTTCATCAGAGGATCTAGCTGCTTTTCGTGCCTGGTTTCGGGAATTCGATGCAGCATCCTTGGATAAACGAGAAGAATTAAGGAGAGAATTAATCAATCAGAAATGCAATGTCATCGCACCACTAGAAGCACTAGAACTAATGATAGATTTAATGAATGAGAGAAGTGAGAAAAAAATAAAGAAGGACTTAAACAACAAGCAGTTTATAACAAGAACAAATATCAAATGCGATGTGAGTCTACTTTCACCAGAGGATCTCGCCGCATTTCGTACCTGGTTTACGGAATTCGATGCAGCAGCCTGGGATAAACAGATTGAAAAAGATGTGGCTCAACAAGAAACCCTATCGTCTATTACTGACAGTCCAACCTTAGAACCTTTAACCGACCTTGACTCCTGGACTCAGAGTTTAATAGGTGTAATCCAGCTAGAAGAAGAAAATCCGACAGAAAATTATGTGGATTATTTAGAGGAGAAATACGGTTGAAACGGGTGTTGTTCGACAGCGATGTGTTGCTCGATATTTTGGCACAGCGTCAACCATTTATCGTAGCTTCTGCACGAGCATTAAATACAGTAATGCAGAATCAAGTACAAGGTTATGTTTCAGGTCATGCAGTAACCAATATTTTCTATATTCTGCGTCGTCAAGTTGGTAATGAAGTAGCGCGTGAACTATTAGCAAAGTTATTGCAGCACCTTCAAGTTGCCAGCGTAACAGATGAAGTTATTCGGCAAGCTTTGAATAGCTCAATTAAGGATTTTGAGGATGCGGTAACAAGTACTGCGGCGCTTACGGCAGGTTTAGAAATAATTGTGACGCGAAACACACCCGATTTTGTGGCCTCTTTAGTTCCGGCAATGCTGCCAGATGAGTTTTTGACAACGCTAATTTGAGTGAGTTTATTTTTCTGATAGGTATAAAAATGACACAGCAAGAATTGTTTAATGAGTTTTTATCCCTTCCTGCGGAAGCACAGCATCAAGTAATCGACTTTATTGCTTTTTTGCGACAAAGATATGCAGTAGTTGAATCTGCCTCTCAGCTACCTGACATTGACTTGATAAATGATAGCTTTATTGGGATGTGGAGCGATCGCCAAGATTTAGCTGATAGCACTGCTTGGGTGCGCGGTGTTCGAGAAAATGAGTGGTCAAAGTCACATGACTAACTCAACCATCGTTGATACTGATATTCTGATTGATGCAGGTCGCGGTGTTATTGAAGCAGTAAAGTGTTTGCAAAATCTGAAAGCGAGTTCTGGCTTGGCAATTAGCATAATCACACAAATGGAACTAATGGTTGGTTGTCGTAACAAAGTAGAATTACAAACACTTGAAAATTTCCTCAAGCAGTTTTACATCATTAAGATTGACCAAGCTGTATCTGACACAGCAGTTGATTTATTGCGGTCTTATCGGCTCAGTTATGGTTTGGTCATTCCTGATAGTCTTATTGCAGCTACGGCAATAGTGTGGAATTACCCGTTTATCACAAAAAACCAACGCGATTACAGATTTATTCAAGGTTTAAACCTATTGCCATATCCATAGCACTTAGAATGTCTAACACTTCACTACACCGGACAGATGGCAGATCAACGAATACGTAATAATGATTAATATTAGGATAGTTTAATTCACACTAGACGTAAATCCTAACTAAGCACGGGCTAGGCCCCGCTATGCTAACAGAACTAAAAGTATGGAACTATATTTAATTCGTCATGGCATCGCCGAAGACAAGGGATTAGGCATCAAGGATGAGGAGCGCAGCCTTACCAAAGAAGGACGGCAAAAAACTGAGAAAGTTGCCCAGAAACTTGTTAAATTGGGTTTAAGCTTTGATTTAATTCTCACCAGTCCCTTAGTGCGGGCCCGGCAAACGGCTGAAATCCTTATAGCAGAAAAACTAAGCTCCAAATTAGAGGAATCTAGCCATCTGGCCCACGATGGTCAAATTTCTAGTTGGCTAAAAGAGTGGTTAGAACCAAGAAATTATTCCCAAAATACCCAACTGGCGTTGGTTGGACACGAACCTGATTTGACCAGTTGGACAGAAATTCTTCTCTGGGGAGAAATCAAAGGAAGCTTAGTCTTGAAAAAAGCAGGTATGATTGGGATAAAACTACCAGAAACAGGTACTCCTCTGGGTCGTAGTCAGATGTTTTGGTTGACACCACCCAAGTACCTGCTATAACAGTTTTTCAACATTTCCAATTGTTGTTAGAAGGGCTACTGTTATGGCGACAATAATTTCTGGTAAGTTAGCTTGATCAGATATTTCACAAAGCGAATGGTGTTGCCATGATGGTGTGCGAATACAAGCCTGGTTTAGAAGGCATTCCCGCCGCTCAATCAAGTATCAGCTATGTTGATGGGCAAAAGGGAATACTAGAATATCGTGGCATCCGGATTGAGGAACTAGCAGAAAAAAGTACGTTCTTGGAAACTGCTTATCTCTTAATCTGGGGCGAACTGCCAAGCAACGAAGAATTGAAAGCATTTGAGCACGAAGTTCGTTACCATCGGCGGATAAAATACCGCATTCGGGACATGATGAAATGCTTTCCTGAAAGCGGTCACCCAATGGATGCGCTGCAAGCCTCTGCTGCTGCTTTAGGCTTATTTTATTCGCTCAGGGATTTACATAATCCTGCCTACATTCGGGATTCGGTGGTGCGCTTGATAGCAACCATTCCCACGATGGTAGCAGCGTTCCAACTGATGCGTAAAGGCAATGATCCGATACGTCCCCGTGATGACTTAGACTACTCCGCTAACTTTCTATACATGCTCGATGAGAAAGAACCCGATCCTCTGATGGCACGGATTTTTGATATCTGCTTGATACTTCAGGTTGAGCATACAATGAATGCTTCCACCTTCAGTGCCAGGGTAACAGCTTCCACCTTGACTGATCCTTACGCTGTAGTTGCTAGCGCTGTGGGAACTTTAGGAGGGCCCCTGCATGGTGGAGCCAATGAAGAAGTAATTCAAATGTTGGAAAAAATCGGCTCTGTGGAAAATGTCCGTCCCTACATAGAGCATTGTCTGCAAACTAAATCTAAGATTATGGGCTTTGGACATCGTGTTTATAAAGTGAAAGACCCACGAGCCATAATTTTACAAGGACTAGCAGAGCAACTGTTTGACAAGTTTGGCTACGACAAATTCTATGACATTGCTCAAGAGATGGAACGAGTGGTAGAAGAAAAACTCGGTAGCAAAGGGATTTATCCCAATATTGACTTTTACTCAGGTTTGGTGTATAGGAAGATGGGGATTCCTACAGACTTGTTTACGCCAATATTTGCGATCGCTCGCGTTGCCGGTTGGCTAGCCCACTGGAAAGAACAGCTAGCAGAAAACAGGATTTTCCGTCCTACCCAGGTTTACAACGGTCGGCACGAAGTTACTTATACCCCCATTGACCAACGGTAATTGGGCAGGGGGCAGGGAGCAGGGAGAAACTCTTCTCCCTTATCTTCCCCTGCTCCCCCTGCTCCCTCATCCCTCCGTCTCCTCAATAGCCAATCTCAATGCCAACCATAAGTAGAAGTTCTCATCTCGCTTCAGAGGGCTAAAACCATCCAAGGATATACTAGGCATGGGAATTAGCAACAAATCTTCAATCAAGCATCATCTGGGCAAAAATTAAAAATGGGTGAATTTACAGGTATTAATTTAACTAATAGTTGTAACTCACCATGACTCGATGTCTTAAAGAGCGGAAACATGAACTCAGGAATTGATCTCCAAGGAACTTTTATTGAATCCCTCCGGGATTTAGGTATACCAGCAGGAACAGCCAAAGCAATTTGGATGCCACTGCCAATGATACTGATGCTGATTGGGGCAACAGTGGGGGTATTAGTTGCTACTTGGCTAGAACGAAAAATTTCCGCAGCCGCACAGCAGCGAATTGGGCCAGAATACCAGGGCCCTTTTGGCTTGCTGGTACCTGTAGCGGATGGTTTGAAGTTGGTATTTAAAGAAGATATAGTACCAGCAAAATCTGACCCCTGGCTGTTTACACTTGGCCCAATTATTGTTGTGATTCCGGTGTTTCTGTCATTCCTGATCGTCCCCTTTGGGCAGAACATCGTAATTAGCAATGTCGGCATGGGCGTATTCTTGTGGATTGCCTTGTCAAGTATTCAGCCCATTGGTTTGTTAATGGCTGGCTACGCATCTAATAACAAATACTCCCTGTTAGGGGGGTTGCGGGCAGCAGCGCAATCTATTAGTTACGAAATTCCTTTGGCACTGGCGGTGTTAGCGATCGCTATGATGTCTAACAGCCTTAACACCGTTGATATTGTCAATCAACAGTCTGGCTACGGTATCCTGGGCTGGAATATTTGGCGACAACCAATCGGTTTCCTGATCTTTTGGATAGCCGCCTTAGCTGAATGCGAACGATTACCCTTTGACTTACCCGAAGCGGAAGAAGAAATCGTAGCAGGCTATCAGACTGAATATTCAGGCATGAAATTCGGTCTGTTCTACCTGGGTTCTTACGTTAACTTGATTCTTTCTTCCTTACTAGTAGCAATTCTTTACCTGGGCGGTTGGGACTTTCCCCTTCCCCTCAACCTCATCGCTGGTTTGCTGGGAGTCAGTGAAGCAAATCCCGTGTTCCAGATAGTAACTGCGGCTTTAGGTATCACCATGACCGTGTTCAAAGCCTATTTACTAGTGTTTGTTGCCATCCTGTTGCGCTGGACAGTGCCACGGGTACGGATTGACCAACTGTTAGATTTAGGATGGAAGTTTTTGTTACCAGTTGGCTTGGTTAATCTCCTATTAACCGCCGCGCTGAAACTAGCCTTTCCCTTCGCTTTTGGTGGTTAGTCATTAGTCATTAGTCATTAGTACAAATGGCTAATGACCAAGGACAAAGGACAAGGGACAAATAACGCTGATAGCTTAAAAACAGAGAGTGAAACACAATGCTAAAGTTCCTGAAACAAGTTGGTGATTACGCCAAAGAAACGGTACAAGCTGCGCGTTACATTGGTCAGGGACTTTCTGTAACCTTCGACCACATGCGGCGGCGTCCGATTACCGTACAGTACCCTTACGAGAAACTGATTCCTGGCGAACGGTTTCGCGGTAGGATTCACTTTGAATTTGATAAGTGCATCGCCTGCGAAGTTTGTGTTCGCGTTTGTCCAATTAATCTGCCTGTAG
Source organism: Nostoc sp. CHAB 5824 (assembly GCF_020829665.1). Taxonomy (GTDB): domain Bacteria; phylum Cyanobacteriota; class Cyanobacteriia; order Cyanobacteriales; family Nostocaceae; genus Nostoc. Next base: position 117,706 of record NZ_JAIVFT010000009.1, on the reverse strand, counting down.
TAGATTGGGAATTTGACAAAGCCAGCAAAAAGAAAAAACTCAACCATTACAGCATTGATTTTGGAGTTTGTATCTTTTGCGGTAATTGTGTGGAATTTTGCCCTACTAACTGTCTATCCATGACAGAAGAGTATGAGCTTTCCACTTACGATCGCCATGAATTGAACTATGACAACGTAGCGCTAGGTCGTCTGCCCTACAAGGTAACAGATGACCCAATGGTTACACCACTGCGCGAACTAGTTTACCTACCCAAAGGCGTCCTCGAACCACATGGACTGCCCGCAGATGCACCGCGTGCGGGTGCGCGTCCAGAAGACCTCGTGGAACAAACAGAAAAATAAATGTCATTTGTCATTTGTCCATTGTCCTTTGTTATTTGACCAATGACCAATGACCAATGACTAATGACCAATGACTAATGACCAATGATTAAGGACAAAAAACAGTGAATCTAGCAGAAGGAGTACAGTTTGTATCGCTTGGCATACTGGGCGTGATGATGATTGGGGCGGCCATTGGCGTGGTGCTGTTCTCCAACATCGTCTATTCTGCCTTTATGTTGGGGGGCGTGTTCATTAGCATAGCGGGAATCTACCTGTTGCTAAATGCTGATTTTGTTGCAGCGGCACAAATACTAATTTACGTTGGGGCGGTTAACGTGTTGATTTTGTTTGCCATTATGTTGGTGAACAAGCGGCAGAATTTTGTAGCATTTCCCAACTCTTGGGTGCGGAAAGTACTAACGGGTATAGTCAGTATAGGATTGTTCGGTCTTTTAAGTACGATGGTGCTGGCTACTCCTTGGGCTTACTCAGCTGCTCCTGTGGCGGGTGGTGAAAGTTCTATAGTTTTAATTGGAGAACATTTCTTCACTGACTTTTTACTGCCTTTTGAACTGGCTTCCATTTTGCTGCTGATAGCAATGGTAGGAGCAATTATTTTGGCACGTCGTGAGTATTTGCCAGACCTATTGACACCATCCGAACTGGGGCAAACTGTTTTGACTTTGCAAGAACGCCCCAGAGAACTAGTATCAACAACCAGCGAAACAAAAGAGTAATATTTGCGACCTGAGTCGCAGATAAACAGCCAGTTTTTTCAGGAGGGATACTCAGATTCATGCAACTCCAGTACTTTTTATTACTAGCAGCAGCTTTATTCTGCATCGGCATCTACGGTTTAATTACCAGCCGCAACGCTGTGCGGGTGCTGATGTCAATTGAGTTACTGCTCAATGCTGTTAATCTGAATTTAATGGCATTTTCCAACTTCCTCGACTCAACATTAATTAAAGGTCAGGTTTTCACAGTATTTGTGATCACCGTGGCCGCAGCCGAGGCGGCGGTAGGTTTAGCGATCGTGCTTGCCATTTATCGCAACCGCGATACCGTCGATATGGAGCAGTTTAATCTCCTGAAGTGGTAATTGTGCGTGCAACTCAAGCAGGTAATCATTGCTTATAAAGCGCGGGATGCCCGGAGTAAACAATGGGCAGAAATCTGTGCTAAACAACTAGAAAGTCGCCAGTGCCAGGTGTTGATGGGGCCAAGCGGGCCGAAAGACAACCCTTATCCAGTCTTTTTGGCTTCAGCGGCTCAACCAATCGATCTCGCTTTGGTACTCGGTGGTGATGGTACTGTTTTAACCAGTGCCAGACATTTAGCCCCAGCGGGCATCCCTATTCTGGGAGTGAATGTGGGAGGCCATCTGGGGTTTTTAACTGAGTCAGTGGAAGAGTTTCAGGATACTGAGAAAGTTTGGGATCGACTGTTTGAGGATCGTTATGCTATCCAACGGCGGATGATGTTACAAGCTGCGGTGTATGAGGGTCATGGGTCTAATTTAGAACCAGTGAGTGAACGTTACCTGGCATTGAATGAATTTTGTGTCAAACCTGCTTCCGCTGACCGAATGATAACCTCAATTCTGGAAATGGAAATCGATGGTGAGGTAGTCGATCAATACGTCGGGGATGGGTTGATTATTTCCACTCCTACAGGTTCCACAGGTTATACCGTTTCTGCTAATGGGCCAATTATGCATGATGGTATGGAGGCGATTACTGTTACTCCCATTTGTGCAATGAGCCTTTCTAGTCGTCCCCTCGTTTTACCCCCTGGTTCTGTGGTAAGTATTTGGCCTTTGGGGGATTACGATTTGAGTACCAAACTGTGGACAGATGGGGTTTTGGGGACTTCAATTTGGCCGGGACACCGTGTTGATGTGCGGATGGCAGATTGTCGGGCTAAATTTATTATTTTGCGCGAGAACAATTCCTACTATCAGACGCTGCGGGAGAAGTTGCTTTGGGCAGGTACAAGGGTTCACTACAGCAATAATCACCGTAATTAATTCAGTATTTTAGAGTGCATCTATCGCAGATTGCGATCGCAACAAGAACACCGCAGGCATCGCAGCCAAAATTATTTAAGCCCCTGGATAAATCCAGGGGCTTTCTCAGGGGAAGCAAAGGAAGAATTAGAAAAAATTCAATTTACATAATCCAATGCTGATATGCTTTACATGATTGTTGAACACTTTAAAAATGAAGATCCTCTGCCCGTATATCGTAGGTTTCGGGATCAAGGTCGTCTTGCGCCTGAAGGACTGATGTATGTTTCAAGCTGGGTCGACGAAAAAATGCATCGTTGTTACCAGCTAATGGAAACGGATAACCCAACGTTGATTCAACAGTGGATTACTAACTGGAATGATATTGTTGAGTTTGAAGTCTATGGAGTGCTTACGTCCGAAGAAGCTGCTGAACGTGTAGCTCCTTTGCTTTAGATTTGTGTTGAGCATATCATCTGGTGTCTCAATCAGCAATCATGCGATCGCTTTGAGCCTGGGACGATGAATCGAATAATAAATGCTGGTTTTTTCCTTGGTTCTTAACCTCGGTTTTGGTCAGAACTAATTTAGATGCGGCCGTCCTGATTTTGATTATTTTAACTGCCTTGTATTTATAGCGTATATCAAAGGAAAATTTTGTATCTTATTGCCAGATTTTTTAGGAACTAATGTCCATAATAATAGCACTCTACCTCTAATCCAAGAGAGTAAAAAAGGTCTCTAGAGGTTCTTTCATCGAAAACCGTATCGATTACGCTTCGACACATTAACTCATAATGTGAGCTATTTGTATAGTGCCTAAATCCTAGTAGAATATTTTCGCAAATCTAAGTAGGAAGATAGATGGAAGTTTCTGGACGCAAGATCAATTACCCACTAAATCCTCCTGCCTCTCTTGAAGATTTCCCCGTCCTTCAAACTGAAAAATATACCCTACGGCTGGCGTCAACCAAAGAAGAATTAGAATCGATTTTTCGGTTGCGCTTTGAAGTTTTTAATCTGGAACTAGGCTTGGGATATTCTGCTTCTAACTTTACCCAGATGGATATAGATAAGTTTGATGCGGTTTGTCATCATTTAATCCTAATCTCCAAAAAAACGGGTAAAACTATTGGAACTTATCGGATGCAAACCTATACAATGGCTTCTCAAAGACTAGGCTTTGATGCTGCCGATATATTTAATCTTAATGCGATTCCTAATTCTGTGCTTCAGGCATCAGTTGAAGTTGGGCGTACATGTGTAGCTAAAGAATATCGCAATAGTCAGGCACTTTTACTATTATGGAAAGGGTTAGCAAATTATCTCATCTCGAGTAGAAATCAATATTTCTTTGGCTGTGCATCATTACTAACACAATGTCCTTTAAAAGCTACTTGCACTTATGATTATTTTCAGCAGAATGGCTTGATGCATCCAAGTATTTTGGTTTATCCAAATTCACAATTTTTTCTAAAAATGCCGCATAAATGCCCAGATTCATCCAATGTCGAAATACCTAAAATTTTGCAAGCATACTTAAATATTGGAGTTAAAATATGCAGTATTCCAGCTATTGATAGGCAGTTTAAGACTATTGATTTTTTAACTATATCTAATATTGCAGACTTTGCTAGATGGCGTTAGCAAATATTGTAAAAATTCTCTAACTTTAATTCTCCTTATTGTCTTATAGGGAAGTCAGGATTTCCATATAATTTGGGCTAAACCCAAATTATATGGAGATTAGAGTCGAAGGGCTGGCTTTCAAGGGTAGGTATTTAAAAAAGGCATAGATAATAGGACTAGTACCGCAAGGTGGAAGTCAAAAGTCAAAACAATTGTATTCCATTCCTTTAGCCATTTGAAATGGTATGTTTAGTCTCAACTATTTACTTTTTAACATTTTTGTCTTCCAATGCTCTTACTTTCTCTGACAATGCTAAAATTGTTTTTTGCTGTTCCTGAACAACTTTGGTTAGTATCCCTACAATATCCATAGAACTGAGTCCATTTCTATCAGGGGTTGCTACAAGCTCTGGAACATCTTCTGCAATGAATCCAATGTGGTGTGTTTTTTCTGTATCAGCTTTGTATTTGAATTTGACAGGGTTGAGGTCTTTTAGTGTCTCAAGTGCTTCTTTACTTGAAAGCTCGGTAATATTTTCTTTCAACTTTTTAGATGAACCCTGGATTAACGTACCACTAATTGAAACATTTCCATTGGAGTTCAAACTCATTACATTATTATTTGTAAGGTTTGAAAAGAAATTCATTACGCTGTTATTACCAGGACCAACTGCGATATCCCAAAAGTTAAAATTAGCCACATTGAATCGCAATCGGGCGAAATCACCAGCCTGTGTCTGCCTGATCTGAATCTGAGGAAAGTCAGAACTAAGATTATTACTAACAAAAATCCTTTCGCTTTGTTGTGCTTGTGCTGGTTCATCGCTAAGGATTTTTGTGGCTGCTGCTCCAGCAATGAAAGCGCTAGTTGCCCTTAAAATTTGATTCCGAGAGAAGTTATTAGACATATGCTTATAACCAAATGGAATGTAAGGATAAACTAAGTACCTCTGGTAGTTAATCAAGTATAGGGCTGACACAAAATTACATGCTGTAGGGACAATTCATAAATTGCTCCTACCTGAAAATAAGGGTTTCGGTTATTGTTTGCGTAAGTCCTGAAGTAGACTAACTCTTAAGCATAATATCAATGTACGTATTAATAGAAGAAAGGTATTTATAAAACTTAGCATAATACATAAGCAATACACGCAATTTGGGTATTTCAGCCATCTTTAGCATTCAGCGATCGCAAAGGAAACGAGTAAATCAGGGTTATGTAAAACGCTTAAAACGACCAAATCTCATCATCCACATTATGATTATGGTTAATTTGTACAGTGTGTAAGGAAAATTTTGTATCTTATTGCCAGATTTTTTCGGAATTAATGTCCATAAGAAAAGCACTCTACCTTAAATTTTGCAGGCATACTTAAACATTGGAGCTAAAATATGCAGTCTTCCAGCTATTGATCGGCAGTTTAAGACTATTGATTTTTTAACTATATCTAATATTGCAAACTTTGCCAGATGGCGTTATCCAAATCCTCTCAAAAAAACCTTACCATTGAGGATTTGTCACGATTAATGCCACTGCTGCCGCGTTATCCAACGGACACGAGAAAAAATATCCTTGTCCACATTCACAGTTCAACTTTCTCAGAAATGCTAGCTGCTCTTTTGTCTCCACTCCTTCGGCAGTCACATCCACACCTAATTTATGTGCCAGTGTGATAATTGTCTCAATAATTTCTAAATTTCTGCCATTCGCATCCATTGGGCTGACAAAGGAACGGTCAATCTTCAACACACTAATCGGAAAGCTATGGAGACGGCCTAATGAAGAGTAGCCTGTACCGAAATCATCAATTGATAACTCAATGCCCATCTTCCGAAGTTCTGAGAGTGCGGTATTTGCCTCATCACTATTTTCCATAATTGCACTTTCAGTAATTTCTAACATGAGACTGCCAGCATCAAGACCAGTCGAGTGCAAAATTTCCCCAATTTGCTCAATCAAATCCGGTTGAGAAAATTGCTTGACTGAAAGATTGACGCTGATTTTCTCTAACGAGTTTGTCTGATCGCTCACCCGCCAGGTTTGCATCTGGCGGCACGCCTCATATAGTGCCCAGTAGCCAATCTCGACAATTAGCCCGGTTTCTTCTACCAGGGGGATAAAATCTGTTGGACAAATCAGACCACGCTCTGGATGCTGCCAGCGCAACAAAGCCTCAAAGCCTAAAATTCTGCCATTAGTGAGGGAAACAATCGGTTGGTAATAAACTTGAAACTCGTGGCGTTCGATTGCTCGGCGTAGATCGTTCTCTAACTGCAATCTGGCCAGAGCATTAGTATACATCTCTGGGTTGAATAATTCATAGCGTGCTTTGCCTAGCGCCTTGGCTCGGTACATAGCCGTATCAGCGTCCCTTAGCAAGTTTTCTGGTTGGTCATAGTCTACTGTCGAACTCAGGGCGATGCCAATACTTGCCGTTGTAAATACTTCTTGCCCGTCAAGCTCAAGGGGTAATGTCAGTTCTTGTTGAATTCGTTCAGCTACTTTGATGGCATCTGACAGATTCTGGATTTCGTCAAGCAGGATTGTAAATTCGTCTCCCCCAAGCCGTGCGGCTATATCCGTGGAGCCTATGCATACTTCTAATCTATTTGCAATAGCAAGGAGAAATTGGTCTCCTTTTAGATGTCCGAGACTGTCATTGATCACCTTAAACCGATCCAGGTCGAGAAATAGTACAGCAAATAAATAATTCTCCTGCTGTTTGGCTCGCTGAAGTGTGTCTTTTAAGCGCTCTATAAAGAAAGCTCGGTTTGGTAGACCTGTGAGTGCATCGTGAAACGCATTATGTAGTAACTGTTTTTCTACCTGCTTACGCTCGTTAATTTCAGTTTCTAACTGCCTGTTAGCCTCTAACAGTCCAGCAAATGACTCTTGTAATTGAGTAGCCATTTGATTATGAGCCTGAGCGAGAACTCTTAGTTCCTTGATACCCTCTACTGTAACGGTTTGGTCTAACTTACCATTAGCGATTTCCTTAGAAGCAAAGCTCAAACAGAGAATTGGTTGAGTAATCCAGTGAGAAGTAATTACTCCTATGACTGTAGCCAATATCAACGCTCCTAAACACAGCAAAATAGTGGTTCGGGTGTTAGCTTCGATATGCCCCATAAAGTCGGCTTCTGGAATCACCACGATAATCACCCAATTTAGCCCGCAGTCGGCTGTGAAGGGCATTAACTGTACGAATTGCCGCTTGCGATCAATTTCAAATTCTAGCTGCTGGCTAGAAGAAATGTTTCTAAAGTTACCAAATTGTGCCTGTAAATACTGTGTTGTCATATAAGTGATCCGATCGCTGCTGGCGATCGCTTTGAGACGTTTGTATGTTTTTTTTCCTCCCTGATAACTCAGGATAAAAGGTTGCTCTGCCGTTGAAGTTGCTACCAACTCTCCAGAATGCTCGACAATAAATGTCTTTCCCGAGCGACCAATCTTTAAACTGTGCAAAAACTCACTCAGTTGCGAAAGAGATAACGTTGCATTCGTCACTCCAAGCAAGCCACCTGTTTGGTCATAAAGAGGTTGGGTTGCACTGAACGCTAGCCCTGATGAAGAGAAATACGAATAAATTTCTGTGCAAGTAGGTTTACCTGCTTTGGCAGCATTTATATACCAGGGGCGAGTGCGAGGATCAAAGGTTTTGTTAACTTGAATTAACTTGACAATATTACCTCGATCATCGGTGGTGTAAGTATAGTAATTATTACCCGTTGATTGATCTCTTTTTCGGATGACTAGTGAACCATCCTTAAGACGATCAACCGAATGAATTTCTCCTTGTGTACTTGCAAAAGCGATCGGGCTTAAGGGCTTAAATAACTGCATTTGATGCCATAAATGGCGTTCTAAACTTTTTGCATCTTTTAAACTTAACTCACCAATCTGGACAGAATTGGCGTTAATCTGAGTAACGAGTTGGGGGGTTTCTATGTAATCGGTGACATGTTGATGAATCCGAGTTGTAACTTCATTTTGCAGCTGAGTAGCAACCTCATTAACTGCTTTTTGACCATTTTTTAAAGAGAAGAATGCTGTTAACCCTACAGCAGCAGAGATTTGCAGGACGAAAGGTACTACAAGAGCTACACGGAGTGGCATCTTCAATAACCCTTTTGGAATCGAACGCAAGAAATTCTGCTGTGGCATCTGTGCGATCTTAGCCTCGGATATGTTAAAAGCAAGAGTTTATCTTCTTGCCAAGGGAGTATTCTCAATCTGCTGATACAGCTACTTTAAACTGATACTTAGAATTCTGATCGGTTAAGAATACCGAGTGACGTAGGCGTAGCCCGCCGCAGGCCTCGCCTCTTCTACACCCTGTGCTGGAGGCAAGAAACAATCCTTCGTTCGCCGTTAGGTGAATGCCCTTTTCACAGGGTGGGAGAATTGAGAATTATAACCCGCAAAGCGATCGCCCAATGCACGGTAGCTGTGGAGTCGCCTGACCACAGATACGGCTACGCTTAGTATATTTTACACTCGATTCATATCTCGGTTTCAAAACCAAGTCCAGTTTTGCGAGATTTGATACAACCTTACCCAATTCTTTTCATAGTTAATAAAGGAGAAGTGTTGATTGCCAATCTTCTCAATCAAATTAAAGTAGGGTTGACGATGTTTCACAAATAGGCTTTGCTTGAAGTCTTAGCGATGTCTACGACGAGCGTAGCTGCGATACCTCATCTAGTACGCTTAATTAGATGATTTGAGAAAACTTTTTAGGAAACCCACTTATGCGCCATCTCAAATTTGCTCCGAGTTGGTTGCGATTTTTAATTATTTTCTTATTGGCGATGGGTATATTGTTTCGCTTTTTTAACCTTGATGGCAAAGTTTACTGGCGTGATGAAACTTATACCTCATTGCGGATTTCTGGTTACACAAAAACTGAAGTAAAACAACAAATTTTTAATGGTCGTGTTATTGGCAGAGAAAGTTTTGCTCAGGTTCAAGGTGTCAATCCAGAAAAAAGCTTAAATGACACAATTATGTCTTTGGCAAAAGAAGATTCTCAGCATCCACCGTTGTATTACGTAATAGCCAGATTGTGGATGGAAATCTTTGGAAATTCGGTGACGGCGATTAGAAGTTTATCTGCCTGCATCAGTATACTGGTTTTTCCTTGTGTTTATTGGCTATGCCGAGAATTATTTAATGTGCCATTATCGGTTCCTGGTGTAGCGATCGCACTCATGGCAATTTCTCCAATTCACCTAGTTTATGCCCAAGAAGCACAAGAATATATTCTTTGGTTAGTCACTATATTACTATCCAGTGCGTCTCTGCTGCGAGCAATGCGGTTAGAATCACAAGATAAAGATGAGCTAGTAAAAAAACGGCAACAACCAGATTTATTCGCTATTTGGAGCATTTATGCAGTAACTTTATCTCTCAGCCTTTATACATTTCTTTGGAGTGGATTTGTCGCAGTTGCTCACGGAATTTATGTGATGAGTACTGCCAAATTTAACTTAACTAAAACTGTTAGAACTTATCTTTTAGCATCACTAGTAGGCTTTTTAGCATTCATGCCTTGGATAACAGTTGCGATCGGTGAGTTTTTTCACTTTTTGATTTCAGCAGATAAGGCAACAACGCAGCCATATTTGATGCCTATAATTCCATTTTTGATGATGCAGTTAAACCGGATATTTTTTGATATAAACTTTAGCTTAGTTCATCCTTTGGGCTATTTAATTACACCATTTTTTTTAACTTTGGTGGGATATTCAATTTATTTTGTTTGTCGAACAACTAACTATAAAGTCTGGTTTTTCCTCATCACATTGATTGTAGTGCCAGCTCTACCCCTAATATTGCCAAGTTTAATTGCTGGGGGTATACAAACATCTACTGAACCATATTTTATACCATCTTATTTAGGAATCCAAGTGACTGTTGCTTATCTACTAGCTACGCAACTATATAATGGGAACGTGTCACGGCAAAGCATTTGGCACATAATCATGGCATTAGTGATTATTTGCGGTTTGATTTCTTCTAAAGTGAGTTCCCAGGCAGAAACTTGGTGGAATAAGGGTATGAGCTATGGCAATCCACAAGTTGCTCAAATCATCAATCAAACGACTCGCCCACTTTTGATTAGTAATGCTTTGGGCAATAATTATGGGAATGTTTTTTCTCTGAGCTATCTTTTGGAACCAAAAGTGCGATTCCTGTTGGTGAACAATCAAGAAATCCCCAAAATACCTAATGGTTTTGCTAATGTTTTTTTACTCAATCCTTCAGACACTTGGCGCGAAACAATCGAAAAAAAGTATAAATTAAACAGAGGTATTGTTTACAATGACAACTATTATTCGGTCTGGAAATTGGCTAAATATCCTAAGTTGCGCCGACGTAATATCCCACCGAATAAGTTATTTCGTGTCCGGTTAAAGACTTATCGTTAAGACTGCAAGGGGGCAGGGGGAGAAAGATTTGCACAGATGCCAGAATCATAACTAATCAGCCGGACACGTGAATAGCTAATAACTAGATGGCATGTAGCAGTTCTATTTGATTCGTGAAAAATATAGACAACAAAACGAACCGCTATCTCTACGAGATAATCAAATAATTACAAAAAACTTGTCATATTTACAAATTGGTTGTTTGTTTATGCAATATTATCTACAAGCCGATCGCGAATTGTCTTGAGTTGGTCTTGAGTCTTAATTGGCTCTCGCGGTGCTGGTAATTCGGTATTAGGCCAGTTAGGTAAATCATTGCAGGGGCATAACACCGCCGGCATCCCGACGTTTCGCGCTGCTACTGGCATACTGCAACGGCTGCAAGGTAGCATTTCCCAGGCTGGTGTCAATAGTTCAGCAATAGTTTCATGTGTACCCTCTAGGTAACAATCACCCGATTCTGGTGAGAGAATTTTTTGCCAGCACTCTTCAAATTCTTCACTATAGTGATCGCCATTTAGCACCGATTGGGGCAAAAAGCTTGCCGTACCGTTGCTCGTAATCACTTTCTTACCCAACTGAAACCAGTAGGCAAGGTATCCTCTAACTTGTTGTTTGGTTGCCATATTACAATTTTAGATTTTAGATGTTGGATTAATTTGAATCAATTAAGAATCTTGACTCTTTACTTCTCTAGAATCCCCTCTACTTGGCAATGGCGAACCCAGGAGACTGAGATTGAGAACGTGACCACCAGTAACTAAATAAACAGTATCGCTAAGTACACCTAGCTGGCGCACTAAATAACCCAGGCGATCGCGGAACGTCCTCCCAAGGGGATAAGCTGGTACCACACCCCAACCCACCTCTTCTGCTACAAATATCATATCAGCAGCAACCAAATCCACCGTCTCTAACAACTCTGCTACGGTGTTTTCCCAGCTAGATTCGTCCTCTTCTAAGAGATTAGTAACCCAAGTTCCTAAAGAATCAACTAAAAGACAAGTATAGGGTTTGGCATCAGCGAGAGTAGCAGACAGTTCCACAGGTACAGATAAAGTTTCCCAGTCTTGGGGACGACGTTGTTGGTGTTCTAAAATGCGTTGATGCCATTCTTGGTCATCTAGGTTATCGGTGGCTGTTGCTACGTAAACAACTGCTTTTCCTGATTGCATGGCCAGAGTTTCTGCCCATTCACTTTTACCAGATCGTGCTGGCCCTGTTACTAAGATGATTTTACCCAAAGTTGTATCCTGAGTATTTTAACAATATAGCTACGGTTGCAATTTATCACCGCAGTTTTTTACTTCATCGGCGAAATTTTTGGTTTTAAATAACTTTTAAGGGATAAAATTAGCACCAGCATCATTGATATCACAACTGGCAAAAGCCAAAAATCCCAACAACCCCATTCTCAATTATTCAACACCATCGGGGACAGCAAACTTTAGGATGTCTTTATGAACGCAGGCTTAAAACGCATTGAAGCAACTCTACACGATTTAGGAAATCGTGGCACTGCCTCTACCGCTGAAACAGGTGATTCGACGACAAAACGGCCTTTCTCCTTTAGAATCAGCGTCGGAGCTAACGAATCCACAGAAACTACACAAGCTCCACCCTCTGAGGATGGGGAACTCAATACACAAGGACAAACAGTTGACCTCGGTGTAGATACTGAGAGTGATTATCCTCTTGAACAAAATTTCTTTCCTCACCATGACTCTGTTCAGACCTTTCAAGCACAAGAGAATGGTGGCAAAACACCCAGCCTACCCAAGTTGAAAACCCCGACCTTTAGTAGCCATCGCCACGGAGCGAATCCAGCATTGGCAATGAATCTATTGCAAGAAATTCAGGAAACTGTTGGCGGTTGGCAAACAGAATTGCAGAATATTGTGAAGCAAATTCAGGATATTTACTTAGAAGGCCCAATTGTCAATGGCTGGTTAGAATCCAATCCCACCGAACCAGAACCGGGAGGAACCGCAACATTGCGCCATGCAGAAGTTGACCGCCTAATGAACTACGTAGAAGAAATTTGTGCAACTGGCCAGAAAGTATCCTATCAATCATCTATTACTGGCTACCGCCTCTGCGGTGTGGACGATGCTGGTAAAGTTTGGTCGCGCCCATGTCCAGCGGATCAAATTCCCAATGTTAGTATGGCGATCGCACGTTACCAAAAGTTACGTCAACTGTTGGGACGCAAACAATCTTTGGAAACCCGTCTTAGTCAACTGGCCCAAACACTTGTAGTTTTACACAGTCATATTCAACAAACGTGAAGTTTTAAAGATTATTTCCGAAGAAACTCGGTTGGTGGGTCAGTAATTTTTAGTTTAGATTAACTCTCAGCAGGTGTGCGTTGGATTTAAGATTTTTATCTAAAATCCCAAATCTCAAATCCAAAATAAAATCTATGCCAGACACCCAAATCTCTGCCATTATCTGTACCCACAATCGAGATACCTATTTAGGGGCTGCAATTGATAGTCTTTTAACGCAAGATTTTGCTGCTGACTTTGAAGTTGTGGTAGTTGATAATGGGTCTAGCGATCGCACCCGTGAGGTTGTAGAACAAAGGGCCCACAATCCGCGCCTGAAGTATGTCTTTGAACCCACCATTGGTTTATCTGTCGCCCGTAACACAGGTGCAAAAGTAGCTAGTAGTGATATTCTTGCTTATCTAGATGACGATGCCGTTGCGAGCAAGGGCTGGCTACAAGTTTTATATTTTGCCTATTACAATAATTCTAAACTAGCGATCGCAGGTGGCAAAGTCACTCTCATCTGGCCCCAAGGAATCCAGCAACCACGGTGGCTATCTCCAGGGCTAGCTGCAAATCTGGGTGCATACGATTTGGGTGACAGTATTATCTATATCGAGCAACCTGGCTCAACACCCAGAGGCTTAAATTACTCCATCCGCCGCACCTTCCTAGAGGAAATTGGCGGTTTTGATCCTCATCTCGGTAGAGTGGGAAAAAATCTACTATCAAATGAAGAACTGCAAATGACGGAATTTGCCCTACAGCGTGGTTGGCAAGTCGCCTATCTTCCCGAAGCGCTGGTTGCTCACAATGTTGCCCCAGAACGCCTCCAACGCTCCTGGTTTTTAAACCGGGGCTGGTGGCAGGGGATCAGTGAATGCTATCGAGAACAACTCGCTGGTAAAGCTGGGATGGCTCAATTGCAGCGAGGTAGCGAACGGTTTGTGCGCGGCTTGTATAAAGCATTGCAATATTTCTCTGATCCAGCAGAACGGTTTGACAAACTTGTGTATGCTTACGGTCAGATTGGTTACTTAAATGCTGCTATTCAAGGTCTTTTATCTACATCTAATAAGAAATAACCAATAACTTAATTTATACTGATATGTCATCTAAAATACCAGTTTCTGTATTAATTCCGGCAAAAAACGAACAAGCAAACTTGCCAGCCTGTCTCGCTAGCCTCAGCAGAGCAGATGAAATATTTGTAGTAGATTCTCAAAGTACTGATAACAGTATTGAAATTGCTAAAAGTCACGGTGTAAATGTCGTACAATTCAACTTCAATGGACGCTGGCCTAAAAAGAAAAATTGGTCTTTAGATAATCTACCTTTTCGTAATGAATGGGTGCTAATTGTAGATTGTGATGAGCGGATCACTCCCGAACTTTGGGAAGAAATTGACCAAGCAATTCAAAATGATGAATATACAGGTTATTACCTCAACCGCCGTGTATTTTTCTTAGGGAAATGGATTCGTTATGGTGGGAAATATCCTGATTGGAATCTACGTTTATTTCAGCATAAAAAAGGTCGCTACGAAAACCTACATACAGAAGATATTCCTAATACTGGTGACAACGAAGTTCACGAACATGTGATTTTGCAGGGCAAAGTTGGGTATCTCAAAAATGACATGCTCCACGAGGACTTCCGCGATCTTTATCACTGGTTAGAACGGCACAACCGCTATTCCAACTGGGAAGCCAGCGTTTATTTTAATATTCTCACAGGTAAAGATGATAGCGGCACCATCGGCGCGAATCTATTTGGCGATGCAGTCCAACGCAAGCGCTTTTTAAAAAAAGTGTGGGTACACCTGCCATTTAAACCCATGTTAAGGTTTGTTTTATTTTATATTATTCAACGCGGTTTTTTGGATGGCAAAGCAGGATATATCTATGCACGCTTGCTGAGTCAATATGAATATCAAATTGGCGTTAAACTTTACGAATTACGCAACTGTGGTGGTCACTTAAATACTGCAACTACCTCAAATAAAGGAGCAGGGGAACAGGGGAACACAGGAGCAGAGGGAAAACTATTGACCATTGACTCCTAACTAATGACCAATGACTAATGACTAATGACCAATGACCAATGACTAATGACCCTTTCGTAGATTTACGTAAATATGACCAATCTTGGTTTGATCGGGGGCGTCCAGCTTGGTATATTTTATTATGGTGGCTTGTACAAGCGATCGCCTTTCCCCTCACTCCTCAACCGTTAAATATCCTACGTTGTGCTTTGCTACGACTATTTGGCGCTCGTATCGGTAAAGGCGTATTAATTCGACCCACCGCCCGCTTCACCTACCCTTGGAAAGTTACCATTGGCAACTACAGTTGGATTGGAGATAACGTAGTTTTATATAGCCTCGATCAGATCCGCATCGGTGAACACTGCGTAATTTCCCAAAAAAGTTACCTGTGTACTGGTAGTCATGATATCCAAGACCCTGCCTTTGGGTTGAAAACAGCAAGTATCACCATTGACAATGGTGCATGGGTAGCAGCAGATTGTTTCGTTGGGCCGGGAGTGCAAATCGGGACTAATGCTGTGATTGGCGCTCGTAGTAGTGTTTTTACTAATATGCCTTCTGGGCAAGTTTGTTGGGGAAGCCCTTGTCGCCCAAAGACGGTTCGGATAAAACTTGATTCCGCCACAACCCCGTAATTTTATAAACAAACATAATAATATGCTCTCGTTCCCATGCTCTGCATGGGAATGCCCATCTAGAGGCTCTGCCTCCCCAAAACCATTCCTTGGCAAGCAGCCCACAAACGAGAGGCTGATACTTTTTGGGCGGTTAAAAACGAATACATAAGAGACTTGCAAAACCAAATTTCATTTCATGAAAAAGGTTTCAGCATACTTGCGACCACTTTGACAGGGCTAGAGAGTTAGAAGTGGAGATTTTGAGTCTCTGCTTTCTAAATCCTCAAGCAAGACAGGAAGTAGCAGTGGTAATATATTTTTACGGCTGCTCTAATCCTTGCTATTGATGAACAAACTATTGGATGAAACGCTGTCAATCAAAATTGCTGAAAGCATAAACAGCAAAGCTAGCACTCCGTTTGATAATGCTTACAAAGCAGCGTTATCCACTGAGGGAGCAAGATATATTCAGGGATTTTTAGCTTTTGGCGGGAAGCCATATAGACCGATTGAACACAGTTGGATTGAGCTAGGCGATGCCGCCGATACCCGCATTGTCGATCCTACATTACCGCACCTAAACAAAAATCCCCAAGAACTCTGGTATTTTGCAGCGCAAAGATTGACCGTAAAAAAACTGAAAGCGATCATTGAAGAATCGAAAGAAGATTATCCAGAAGATGATCCATTACCAATTTATGGTGAGCCACCTTATGAATATTACGGTGATGTCATGTTAGGTGGTCAAGACTATTTAGCAGCATATCAAGCTGCAGAGGCTAAGTGCAGAGAAATCAACGAACTTAACCCTGAGAGAAATTAAAAAAATTAAATTAAATAATTCGTAATTTGTAATTACGAATTATTTAATACGATTTCCCATCGCTGCCAAAGTATTCCCTATAACCGCAAATTTTGTCTCCACGCACATCAAAGGAAACCGCTACCCGATTTTTGTAAAGCTGTCCGAACAAAAGTCCCTCATCCCGAAACTCAAAGACAGCCGTTGTTTCATTACTAGTAACACGGTCTAGACCAGTTAATTTCAAGCCACTGAAGGATTCAGAAACATACTCGAAAAATTCTCTAGCTCGTTCTTTTCCCACATTCAAACCGTGGAATTTTCCCATTGGAAACCAAAAAGTAAAATCTTCTGTGAGCATATCTAACAATCTTTCCCACTCCCCTGTTCCCATACCATGCATAAGATTCTCAAATGCCTGCCGAGCAACTTTTAAAGTATTTTCTGAATCTTGTGTCATTTTCACGCCCGATTGGATATGAACTAATACCGTGTTACTTAAAACCTCACCACCACTTTGCCACAATTTTGGCCACTGAGGAGATATTTTACAGCGTCAGGTATTGCTCCTATGCCTTGAAACTGGGTTGGGTCAACGGCAACTTTGAGTTTGTCTGTGTAAAACAGGTTTAAAAGGCGATCGCGTGCCTCTGCCATATATTCTTTATAATGAGGCATGAGAAAGCCTCTCACAGAAGCAGCTTTCCAAAATAGCTGGTGATAAATTCGTGGTTGTGTAATTTCTTCTATATCATTTGCGTACTCAGAGATGAAACCAACTACTACTAAGCGTCCCTGTACTGCTAAGTTTTCAACGCAGGTATCAAATACTGTTTTACCTACACAGTCAAAAATTAAATTAATCCCATTGGGATATTCTTGCTTGAGGACTTGATTGAGGTTTTCGGTGTGATAGTTGATAATGCGATCGCAGCCTAATTCTCTCAGTAACTTTGCCTTCGCCTCAGAACTACAAGTGCCAATTACATGATTACCAGCTAACTTTGCCAATTGCACCGCAATATGACCGGTTCCCCCTGCTGCTGCTGTCACTAAAACCACTTCATTACTTTTCATCTCTCCCACTTGTTCCAATGCAACCAAAGCTGATACACCTGTAGGCATTAGTGTTAGTAACTCTGGCGTTGCTTCTTGCACCTTCAGGGCTAAGTTTGCATCGATAATCTGATATTCTCTATAACCGCCACCACGGAGGGTAGTTACTACAGCATCACCTATTTGAAAATCTTTGACATTTTCACCCATAGCGACAACTTTTCCCACAGCTTCCACACCTAAATCAAAGGGAGGAATTAAGTTAACATAGGGAACATCACCACGACAAAGTAAAGTATCAAAGCCACCGTTAACGCCAGCAAATTTATTTTGTATTAAAAGTTCACTAGCAGCAGGTTGGTAAATCGGAATTTCGATAATTTCAACGGCAGATTTAAAATCTTGGTTAAGTTGCTTTGCTATTAACTTTTTGTAAGTTTTTATATTCATTGATATTAAGTTTTTATATTCATTGATATAAGTAAGTCAGCGCAAATATTTTAATCTATGTTAAGAAATTTAAATGTATGGTGCGTTATGCTTTCAACTAACGCACCATCAACAATTGAAGGTGTATTACACTAAACTTATAAAGCTTTATCCCACTCTAACTGATGGGCTAAACCATACTTGATAAAATCTTCTTCTTTAGCTTTATCGCTTTTACCAAAAACGCCTAAGCTATAAGGATTATCTTGCATCCGTTGTGTAACTTGCTCTTTCTCAAATCGGATAACTTCATCTCTCGGCTTATCTGGTTTAAAAAAGTCTACAACCAAAACAGTTCTATCATAATTAGTGTAATTATGCGGACAATGTGGATAGCTGTGATCTAAAACCAGAAATTTTCCTTCATGCCAATAAAGTTGATCATGGCATATTTTCATAGCCACATCTCCCTCTGGCACGATTAACCCTAGATAGCCACGATTCATATGAGGATTATAGTTCACATGTAACTTGATATCCAAGCCGGGATGGAATGTACCAAAATACACGTTTCTAATGATCTCATCATCAATATAATTCACATTTTTTATCACATTAGCTAAATTCGGAAAATATTTATCTCTTAATGCAAGTGCTTTTTGTGATGCATCATCTGGCTCATAATCAGGATATTCTATTTGATGTGCCTGAATATATTTTTCAATGAACATACCTTGAAATAAAATTCCAAAAGCACTGTATTTTGCATCACCCTTGGTTTTAATCGTTTGACTTTTAGGGCCAAGAATATCATAAGTTAACTTTAACTCGGTATCAGATGCATCCTTAATAAAACGTGTAAACTCATCTCTAATCAATTGCCAGTTATCTTCAAAAGTTTTGAGAAAAGGAAATTGCTTTGGGTCTATATGATACTCATTAAAAGTTTCCATTGTCTTTTCTCCTGAAGATAATTGAATAAAAAACCATTACATGGTGATAGGATTTGGTCTGCGTCCCGGTATGATGTTGGAATTCCTGATTAAACTCATTTTAGTGTGAGGTCTACTGTGTCTGAAACTCCCGTATTAGATCAAATTATCAAAAATGTGCGGGTAGTTCGTCCCCATCAGGATGCAATCGAACTACTTGATTTAGGCATTAAGGATGGAAAATTTGCTCAGATTGCCCCTAATATTAGCCCAGACACAGGTAAAGAAGTATTTGATGGCAAAAACCTACTAGGATTTCCTGGGGTCGTAGATGCCCACATGCACATTGGTATCTACCAACCCCTCGACAAAGATGCTGTGACTGAAACCAAAGCAGCCGCAATGGGAGGTGTGACTACCAGCTTAAATTACATCCGTACAGGGCAGTATTATCTTAACAAAGGCGGCTCCTACCGCGATTTTTTTCCAGAGGTGTTGGCGTTATCCGCAGGTAATTTTTTTGTAGATTACAGTTATCACATTGCACCTATAGCTAACCAGCATATCGACGAAATACCTTTATTGTTTGAAGAACACGGTGTCTCTTCGTTTAAAATTTTCATGTTTTATGGCGGATATGGGTTGCATGGTTTGTCAGACCAGCAAAACCTCTTTTTGATGATTAATAAAGAGGAACGGTACGACTTCGCCCATTTTGAATTTATTATGCGCGGTCTCACTCGCTTGATGGAAGCACATCCAGAAGCGCGAGATAATATTAGTTTAAGTTTGCACTGCGAAGTTGCAGAAATTCTTAACGCTTATACCAAAATAGTTGAAAACGATTCTAGTCTTAGCGGATTACACGCTTACAGTGCTGCGCGCCCACCTCATTCCGAAGGTTTAGCAATTTGCATTGCTTCTTATTTGGCGCATGAGACTAACTGTGCAAATATCAATTTGTTGCACCTGAGTTCGCGTAAAGCAATGGAAGCAGCTTTGACTATGCAAACTGCTTTTCCTCATATCAATTTTCGGCGAGAAGTGACTGTTGGACATTTGTTATTAGATGTCGATACTCCCAATACAGTTTGGGCAAAAGTCAACCCTCCTATTCGTCCCCGTGCCGATGTGGAATACTTATGGCAAGCAGTACTTAATCATCAGGTAGATTGGATAGTTAGCGACCATGCTTGTTGTTCTGCTGAACAAAAAAGAAGTGCTAAAGACCCGAATAATATTTGGTTAGCAAAGTCTGGTTTTGGCGGTACAGAATATTTACTTTCTGGTGTATTTAGTGAAGGTAGCAAGCGAGGAATGTCTTACAACCACATGGCTAAGTTGTTATCTTGGAACCCATCGCGGCGCTTTGGTTTGTTAGAAAAAGGCGATATTGCTATTGGTTATGATGCTGACTTGGTGCTGGTAAATCCAAATGAAAGCTTTGTGGTACGCGCTGCTGAGTCTGAGTCACAACAAGGTTATACACCTTTTGAAGGAGTGGAGTTAACTGGAAGGGTAAAAAGTACTTTTTTACGAGGAAATTTGATTTACAACAATGGGAAGGTTTTGGGTTCTCCTAGTGGACGTTATTTGAAACGCTCCTAGTCTTGAATAACTCCTCTACATGAAAGTATTTGCGAGTTTAAAGTAGAGACAAGATTACTTCAGATTTTTGTATCTATTTTATTTATTCCAATCCCAAGGATAGTATGTATGTAATGGCGGTTCCCAAGCATGGTAAGAAAGATGGGGATTACTTCCTCGCACTAAAGCAAAATACCCGGTTTCTGTGTATGCTGGAGCGTGTGAAATTAATGGAGGACGCCAGAAATAGCAACCTGGAGTCATATAGCCAGCTTGTGTTGTCATGCTTCCTTGGAGGACAAATGTCTCTTCCGGGTTTGGATGATATTCTGCAACAGATTCGACAAACTGCGGTAAACACCCCAAAAGCCAAGTGCTTCTTCCACCCTCTGGCCCCTTGCGTAAAGTCTTTCTCATTGCTCCTGGAGGAAAGCCAGGAGTGATAGTAGCAGACCAAGGAATCAGTTCAGAACTGTACGAGGGTATATATAATTCTCTTTTTGCTCCCAGTTTATCTTTCAAAGCTTCTGTAAAGCTGGGATGGCCTTCAGGCATCCACAAAGCTATAGTATTTTCGCTGATGCTCCATGATTCAATGCAGACACCTTCTGGAATAAAGGCATAAGTATAGTGTCCGAGGCGAAGTTGCCCAATTCGCATTTCTCCACTGAGGACAAACATTTCCACATTGCAATTGAAATAACCTGAACTACTTTCCCAGTATTTTGTCCACTCGACTAGTTCGGTAGATGCACCAGTTTCAGTATCAAAACTTAAAATACGTGTTAGCCCACTTTCCACAAAACCATCTACAAGCCAAGTTTTCTGGATAACATCTGCTGATTGAATAAACTCAATGTGATTTCTTGACATAATCTTTTTGACAAACACCTATTTAAAATTTTAAACACCTGTATCATCTAGAAAATTGATTACTACCTGCGATATTTCTTTAGGTATTTGGTTCATCATGCAAATTGTCCCACCTTCAATTTCAACTACCTTGCTATGAGGAATTGCTTTAGAGACAAAATATCTATTTTCCGTCTTGGCTAAACCGAGCCTATCAAAGGTTTTCATATCCTCAGTGCCCCACATAATCAAGGTGGGAGACTTGATCATCTGAAATCTTTTTGGCGCGTTCAGACAGTATTTTTGTACAGCCCAAATAGCATATAAAGGATAGCCAAAGCTTTTTAAATCGTCTAAAACCCAACGTTGATTTAATTCTGGAGACCCTACATATTGGGCACGGGCTGACCATCTCTCCATGAGGTGAGAGCCATCTGCTTTTATTTTGAAACCGTCAGAAAATCTCTTTAATAGGGCTTCTTTTCCTTCTTCATCGAAGCCAAAAGCATTACATAATATAAGTTTATCTACTTTTTCAGGATATGCCGCCGCCACTTCTCCTGCCACAAAAGCACCCGTATGGTTTCCCAGGATGCTTGTACTTGAAATACCTAATTCCTCCAAGAGGGCAATGACAGTTTTCGCGTAGTCTTCGGTGGAGTACATTCTTGGGGGTTTATCAGAATCACCTAGTCCCAAGAAGTCCATAGCAATGACACGCCTTGT
Source organism: Nostoc sp. CHAB 5824 (assembly GCF_020829665.1). Lineage (GTDB taxonomy): Bacteria > Cyanobacteriota > Cyanobacteriia > Cyanobacteriales > Nostocaceae > Nostoc. Next base: position 95,990 of record NZ_JAIVFT010000009.1, on the reverse strand, counting down.
CTGAGCAAAAATAGACATTAACTCAATAAATTCGTCACTGCTTCTGGGATTTTGATGCAATAGTAACAAAGGCTCTCCTTCACCGCCAATTCGATAAAGAATCTGTCCATCTTCAGTGTCTAAAAAAGCTCGCTTGATTAATTTATTCATAGTACTCTGATAAATTTAGAAATTATATCAGCCTTTATTTAACTTCTTCAGCAAATTACCTTTTTTGTGCTATGTTTTGTAACCATTCAATCAGTGGCCTTAACGTTCCTGGCAATGCTGCTTCACTGACAGTCACCGTATGCTGCTTACCATTATCTTCTACTGTCAACTTATACTGAAAGCGATCGCTCTGGGGATTTGGCGAAGTTATTTGTTCAGGTAGCCTAAATAAATCAGCAGCTTCCACTAGTCGGGAAAGTGTGCTGGCTTCGTTTGGTGGGAGATCGTCTGTATCAACGCTTGTTTTCTTGGTAATCCCAGCAAAGCCGCCCGTGCGTTCAAACGATATCCGCATTTTTTTGCTCTCCGTTGTGCTATTTAGTTGGAATAAATACAGAAACTAGGAGATGATAGTTTTCACCTCCCAGTTTAGCAACAACAAACAACACGTCTAAAAAAGTTAGGAGTTAAAAGCTAAAAAAAACTTCTAACTCTTAGAGAACTCCTACCTTTTTCCAAGCGTTCTGCACGGCTTTTTGCTCATTACTGTCATTACCGTAGAGTTCGCCAGCAACTTGAATGGTGACGTTGGCAGCTTTTTTAAAATCTGCTTTGGCACGCAAGCGATCGCGTAAAGCTATATACCAGATTTTGCCAGGTTTTTCCCAGGCATAGCCACCAATTTCAACAGCCGCTAGATAAAAAGCATGGTTAGGGATTCCTGAGTTGATATGCACCCCAGCGTTATCTTCAACACCTGTATATTTATCTTTCATATGGGCTGGCTGCGGATCTTTACCCAATACTGGATCATCGTATGCTGTTCCTGGCGCTTTCAGCGATCGCAGGGCAACACCTTTGACAGTCGGTACCAAAAGACCTTCACCAATGAGCCAATCTGCCTCTTGTGCAGTCTGATTTTTGGTCTTTTGTTTCACTAAGGAACCAAAAACATCAGAAAACGATTCATTCAGTGCCCCAGGTTCGCCGTAATATTGTAAACCTGCTTCATATTGGGTTATACCATGAACTAGTTCATGCCCAATCACATCAATTGACTTTGTGAAGCATTGAAACATTTCTCCGTCGCCATCACCATAAACCATTTGGTCGCCGTTCCAAAAAGCGTTGTCATATTTAACGCCATAATGCACGGTGGAGTCTAAACGTAGTCCTTTGTCGTCAATCGAATTGCGATCGAATATCTCATAAAACAATTCATAAGTAGCACCAGCAGCATCGTAAGCTTCATTAACTGCTTCATCACTGCTGGGAGGATCTCCTTCAGCACGCACCAATGTGCCAGGGAGTTGTTGGCCATATTTCGCATCGTATATGGTGCGGCGCTTCTCACCCGGAGAAGGCGCAAAGGAGACATTACCTATAACGTCTCTGCGTCCGCGAAGTTGTGCCGAAACATTTAATGTATGAAAAGCCCAACTACGCTGCTGGGGATTGCCATTTACAACGACATTTTCCAGCATGTGGGGCGGGATAATACAACAAATAGGACATCTAGAGTTAAGTGGATGCTCATACTTCAACCCGGCTGATTTCTTTTTATTTCGAGCCATCAAAGATATTCTCCTTTTGAAACTAAGTGATGGCAAACAAAGGAGCAGAAAAACGAATCCAAATCGCGTGTCCCTGGTTTGTTTTCTAAAAAATTTTCTACTCTGTATTTTCGGATCGGTCTGTGGAGGATTGATAGTACCCTCACGGGTACTTCTGATATGTAAATATTGCATAAAAATACAAGGACGGGCTAATTCCCGCAAGTTTCAGCCAAAATCCTTGCGTGAGTTAGCATGACCTCCTTTACAGACCTAATGCGTTTATATATTAGTTCTTATAAAAACAAATAATGTTATTTATTGCTGTTTTGTTACTATCAAGCTGTTAATGTTATAAATACCCATTGGAGACAGGTGAATCCTAAATCCAGACATCCAAAACCTAAAATTTTCCCAACCAACCACCAAACACGACCAGACCATAATATTTCCAAGGCACTGCAACTGTCTTAAATCCAGCTTTGCTCAACATTTGTAAATGAGCATCTAAGCTAGCTAACTGATCTTGACTAGAGTAACCTTGATTGCTGCTAGCGCCAAGCTTCGCGCGAATCTCTGTTAAACTAGTTCCCTGTTGAACTGACCATTCTTCTCGCGCTGCCTTGTAAACTTCCGCTAAGGCTGGTGATTCAGGTAAAATAGGATCTGCATTCCAAAAACAGCCGTCTTGAGTCAGGCTAGCAGCAATTCGCTCAAATAACTTCAATTTCATTTCATCCTGGAGATGGTGGATTGCCAAGGATGAGACACAGGCATCAAATTCGCTACCAATATTTAACTTCTCTGGATTATCTGCCCAGTTACCAAAATCTGCTTGTGTACCAACCCATCGTTTTTCATATCCAGCTGCTGTGATTTTTTCTTGGGCAAATTGCAGCATTCGAGGTGAGTAATCTAAGGCAATTACTTGGGCATCTGGACAGCGGTTGAGTATCTTGAGACTAAGTTCGCCTGTACCACAGCCTAATTCTAAGATACGGCGACTTGGGGAAGGTAGACAACGGGTAATTACCTCCAATATCTCATCGTATCTTGGTAACAGTTGCCGAATACCAGTGTCAAAATCAGCAGTGTTAGCGAATACCTCTCCGGGAAATAGCTGTTGCATGATGATTGAAACAAATACACACACTAACTAATATTAATCATCGATTACTACCGATGTAGACGCTACATCGATAAGAACAAGTTTTAATATTATTAAAAAATATTCACTCAGTATACTTTTGGCAGAATACAGATATCACATTTTATGTTATGTATCGGCAAATTATTTTTTAATTTCATTGGAAAACCTATGATTTGCAACGAAAAAGCCAATTTAACTCTTTTTTAAGATTTGTAAATATAAAATTGCTCGTGTATTGAGTTAAACTGATATGTGTAATTAGTAACTCTAATAAATTAAAGTTTTTGGTTTTCAAAATTGACTGACGTTGGTATGTTAAATACTGAACAGAAAGTTAACAAAATCAAATTAGAAGTCCACTGTCATTCTGAATAAAGAGTGTAGCGAAATTAGCGATAAAAGGTTCGAGACTAATGCTAAAAAACAGCGAACTGAAGGTTAATCAGGGCTGTAATCTGAAATGGAAGCCTGGAGATAAACTATCTGTGAGGTTTTCTCTGCTAGAAGTTTTGCGAAGTCGAACAGTCGGAAAACCACTATAGATTAAATATAGTAGGGTTTCTCGTGGAGTTAATCTCAATTAAGGTCAACAATCCCAAAAAAGTGCAAGTTTTATACCAATGTTTTTGAATGGGACTAGTTGATTAAACTTGAGGCTATCTAAAATTAGAGGTTAGCCTACAACATAATTTATCTACGTACATGGGCTTGTTGAGTAATATCGCAAGCCACCAATAGGAATGAGCTTTTATAGTGAAAGCTTGCTTTAGAATGTCTTTAATTTAAGGTGACTAAGAGTATCATTTTTTATTGCCATGCACGAGGGTAAATCTAAAATATTGCCGGAATTGGCACAAATTTTTCACTTCTATCAAGGTCAACAATAATGAGTAATGTTCAAGCATCGTTTGAAGCCACAGAAGCAGAATTTCGCGTAGAAGGTTACGAAAAAATTGAGTTTAGTCTTGTCTATGTGAATGGTGCATTTGATATCAGTAATAGAGAAATTGCAGACAGTTATGAGAAGTTTGGCCGATGTTTGACTGTGATTGATGCCAATGTCAATAGGCTATACGGTAAGCAAATTAAGTCATATTTTAAACACTATGACATTGATTTAACTGTAGTTCCCATTGTGATTACCGAGCCTACTAAAACCCTTGCAACCTTTGAACAAATTGTTGACGCTTTTTCTGATTTTGGCTTAATCCGCAAAGAACCAGTGTTAGTAGTGGGTGGTGGTTTAATCACTGATGTAGCTGGGTTTGCGTGTGCTTCTTACCGCCGCAAGAGTAACTACATTCGCGTTCCGACAACACTGATTGGTTTGATTGATGCAGGTGTGGCGATTAAGGTTGCAGTCAACCATCGCAAGTTAAAAAATCGCTTGGGTGCATATCATGCTCCTTTGAAAGTTATCCTCGATTTCTCCTTTTTGCAAACATTACCAACGGCTCAAGTTCGTAATGGCATGGCGGAGTTAGTCAAAATTGCTGTTGTTGCGAACTCTGAAGTCTTTGAATTGCTGGATGAGTATGGCGAAGAGTTGCTGCGTACTCACTTTGGACATGTGAATGGCACAAGTGAACTCAAAGCGATCGGTCACAAACTCAATTACGAGGCAATTAAAACTATGCTGGAGTTGGAGACTCCTAATTTGCATGAGTTAGACCTTGATCGCGTCATTGCCTACGGTCACACTTGGAGTCCCACTTTAGAATTAGCTCCGATGGTACCGCTATTTCACGGTCATGCCGTCAATATAGACATGGCTTTGTCTGCAACCATTGCTGCAAGACGTGGCTACATTACATCAGGAGAACGCGATCGCATTTTAGGCTTGATGAGTCGTGTAGGTTTATCAATCGATCATCCTTTACTAGATAGCGATTTGCTCTGGTATGCTACCCAATCTATCAGCTTAACGCGAGACGGCAAACAACGCGCAGCTATGCCTAAACCCATTGGTGAGTGCTTCTTTGTCAACGATTTCACCCGTGAAGAACTGGATGCAGCTTTAGCTGAACACAAACGTCTGTGTGCTACATACCCGCGTGGCGGAGAGGGGATTGACGCTTACATAGAAACTCAAGAAGAATCCAAACTATTGGGAGTGTGAAAACATGACCAGTATTTTAGGACGAGACACCGCTAGACCGATAACGCCACACAGCATTCTGGTAGAGCAGTTACAAAAAACCCTTAGAATAGCAGAACAGAGCAATATTCCTTTAGAGATATTGACTTCTTTGCGTCAAGCCTTGCAATTAGCAGCAGGTTTAGATCCCTATTTGGATGATTGCACTACCTCCGAATCGGCCGCATTGACAGCACTAGCGCAGAAGACTAGCAAAGAAGACTGGAGTAAACGCTTTAGTGATGGTGAAACAGTCCGTCAATTAGAGCAGGAAATGCTCTCAGGACATCTTGAAGGACAAACACTGAAGATGTTTGTGTATATGACCAAGGCCAAGCGCATCTTGGAAGTGGGAATGTTCACAGGATATTCAGCATTGGCGATGGCGGAGGCGTTACCAGCCGATGGGCGACTCATTGCTTGTGAGGTAGACTCCTATGTGGCTGAATTTGCCCAAACTTGTTTTCAGGAGTCTCCCCACGGCGACAAGATTGTTGTAGAAGTAGCACCTGCACTAGAGACACTCCACAAGCTGGCGGCTAAAAAAGAAGCATTTGATCTGATCTTCATTGATGCCGATAAAAAGGAGTATGTAGAATACTTCCAAATGATCTTGGATAGCCACTTACTAGCTCCCGACGGGTTAATCTGCGTGGATAATACGTTGTTGCAGGGCCAAGTTTACCTACCATCAGAACAGCGTACAGCTAATGGCGAGGCGATCGCTCAATTCAACCGCATTGTCGCCGGAGATCCACGGGTAGAGCAAGTTCTGTTACCCATACGAGATGGTCTGACTTTGATTAGACGCTTAGTGTAACAGGCGCTTCTCAATTCAAGGCATCACAAAAAGGCGATTTTATAGCGGTTCTCATTTGGATGCAATATCTGGTAGGAGCGTACAGTTGTGCGCTCCTACAAAAGACCGCATTCCACGCAAAGGAAAAACTTATGACTCAATCAATCTCCTTATCTGTTCCTCAATCCACAACGTCTTCAACGGGTGTGAAGATAAAAATAGTAGCTCTATTCAAAACTCTGGGTACTCTAGCACTATTGCTGATAGCCTTACCTGTCAACGCTTTTATAGTATTGTTATCCCTGGTGTGGGGCATTCCGTTTACAAAAAAAACTGCCGTAGCTGACCATCCTCAGAATATCTTGGTGAGTGGTGGCAAAATGACCAAGGCATTGCAACTTGCCCGCTCTTTCCATGCAGCCGGACACAGAGTTATTCTGGTTGAAGGTCACAAATACTGGTTATCTGGGCATAGATTCTCAAATGCTGTGAGTCGTTTTTATACGGTTCCTGCACCACAAGATGACGCAGAAGCCTACACCCAGGCGCTATTGGAAATTGTCAAACAAGAAAAGATTGACGTTTATGTACCCGTATGCAGCCCTGTAGCTAGTTATTACGACTCTTTGGCAAAGTCTGCACTATCAGAATACTGTGAAGTTTTTCACTTTGATGCTGATATAACCAAGATGCTGGATGATAAATTTGCCTTTACTGATCAGGCGCGATCGCTTGGTTTATCTGTTCCCAAATCTTTTAAAATCACCGATCCTGAACAAGTTATCAATTTCGATTTTAGTAAAGAAACGCGCAAATATATACTTAAAAGTATTTCTTACGACTCCGTTCGCCGCTTAAATTTAACCAAACTTCCTTGTGCTACCCCAGAAGAGACAGCAGCGTTTGTCAAGAGTTTACCCATCAGCCCAGAAAAACCTTGGATTATGCAAGAATTTATTCCTGGGAAAGAATTATGCACCCATAGCACGGTGCGGGATGGTGAATTAAGGTTGCATTGCTGCTCAAATTCTTCTGCGTTTCAAATCAACTATGAAAATGTCGAAAATCCCCAAATTCGGGAATGGGTGCAACACTTCGTCAAAAGTTTGGGGCTGACTGGACAAGTGTCTCTTGACTTTATCCAAGTTGAAGATGGTACAGCTTATGCTATTGAATGTAATCCCCGCACCCATTCGGCGATTACAATGTTTTATAATCACCCCGGTGTTGCAGAAGCTTATCTTGGTAAAACTCCCCTAGCTGCACCCCTAGAACCTTTGGCTAATAGCAAGCCTACTTACTGGATATATCACGAAATCTGGCGACTGACTGGGATTCGTTCTGGGAAACAATTACAAACTTGGTTTGGGAGGTTAGTACGAGGTACAGATGCCATTTATCGTCTGGATGATCCGATACCATTTTTAACTTTGCACCATTGGCAGATTACTTTACTTTTGCTACAAAATCTGCAACAGCTTAAAGGCTGGGTAAAGATTGACTTCAATATCGGCAAACTCGTGGAGTTAGGGGGCGACTAAGTACAGCATTTCATTAATTCGTAGCGAATTAAATTTGGCAATACCCTGCAACGGCAATGAATGCGTCGGCCGCCTTGTTAATGCGTCGGCTTGCATTGTTAATGCATCTCAATGTAATGCCAATGCGTTTCCCTGCATTGGAAACGCTACGCTCTTACGCAAAACTGTACTAAGTAATTCATAATTCTAGTTGAGCATGAATAGCGAAAAGCTTGTCCATGCTCTTTATTTTTTCTGCGATCGCCTCCGCCACTCTCAAAGGGCAGTAATTATTTATAATCCTATTTAGTACAGGCTTACTCTCTTTGTTTGATCAATTTTGCAACGCTTTTTTATTACTACCCAATGTTTCATTGATAGCGCTTATTAATAAATCATTGAGATGGATTCCTGCTGCTTTCGCCATAGAAGAAATCACACTTTTGGGAGCAAAAGAACAATACAATCCGGCTTCTAAAAACCAAGGTTGTCCCTTTGGGTCGATTCGGAAGTCAAATAAACTGTAGTGGCGACAACCTAAAGCCTGATGACACTTTTTAGCCACTTGCTGAACCTTTTGGGTGATTGGGTCGTTAGGGTCTACAATCCAAGCCTTGATATTATCTTTAGCGGTCAAATGCAAATCGCCATCGTCCGTTTGTTGAAGTTTATCAGCGTAGTTGCGGATGGGTTTATCATGGGGGTCTACCAAATACTCTTCAAGGGGTAAACCAATTAGCTCTCCGTCTTTGGCAATGGTACCGCATCTAACTTCTCGACCAAGTTCGATGAATTCTTCTACAATGACCTCCGAAGCATATTCAAATGCTTTCTTCAGAGCAGCGTCATATTCAGTAACATCTTTAACTAAAGTCACCCCTAAAGAGTTGTCCGAACTTACGGGTTTGATGACTACTGGAGGTGTAATTGTCGGAATATCTCCTTGGCAAAGCAATTCTCCACGAGGCACTTTCACTCCTGCTGCTTCGACAATTGCTTTGGCTCTAGCTTTGTGGGCCGTTATTGCCATGATATCTGGAGTATTGCCTATATAAGGGATCTTGAGCAGATCGAATAGGGCGCGGTACTGAGTCATTCCAGGAATACAAAACATTTGTGGTAACATGATGTCAATGTTTTGCGCTGTTAGAAACTCTATGGCATCAAACAGAGGAATCGGTTTGGTGAGAGCAATATCTTCTCGACTGAGGGATTGAGGAAATCGCCACTGGCGATCGGGTGTGATATATGCAATCTGAAAGTTATAACGCGATCGATCTGCTGTTGCTGCCAAACAGTCTTGGGCGTAAAGGCGTGATAAATCACAGTAAAAATCATTTTGTGCAGACCCAACTAAATGAAGGATATTAAGTACTGGCATGATTCATCTTCCGGGATTATATTAAGACAGCGTAGGTGTACTGAAAAATATCTAATTTGGTAATTGTTGAATCACCATAATGGTTTTGGAATTGTGCTAATCTCCAGTCGGTAATGTTGTTGATGTGCTTTCCGTCTTTATCGTAGCAGTAGAGGGAAAGACATTGAGCTTTTTCAAGAAAATCAAGACAGATAATCCGATTTTTCATTAGGCATTGAAAGGGTTTTGATGCACCAATTCCCCTGATGAAAACAACTTAAAGATTGCTTTCTGTGCTTTGCCAGCTTTTACATCTTTATCAACTAATGGTAAAAGATTATCAAAACCATTATTTGTTTGGTTAATCCAGTTAAGCGATCGCTCTTGCATTTATGGTGAAATAAGCTAAAGTGATTAGATCAGCAATCATCTGTCTTTTCACGAACCTTCATCTTCCGTAAGTTGCCAACTTGACATCAAATGCACTAAGCTAGCTCTAGCGCAAGGGGTTTCGCGTTGACTCTGTTTGGTTGGGCAAAAAATGGATTTTAGTCAGACTCTAATTGCGAAAAGTGATGCCATTCTTGATCAATGGGTAGAAGCGGTTTACCAAGATCAACAAATTGAAGCTACTAATAAACTTACTTTCAAAGCTGTACGGGATAGCTTACCCCGCGTTTTGAAAGCATTAGCAACAGTACTTTCTGAATCTGAGACGAGCGATTTGCAGACAGTAGTAGATGCAAGTTTAGAACACGGCACACTTCGCGCCGAACAGGGATTTGAACCAGCGGAAATTGCGCGAGAGTATCGTTTACTCCGGTTTGTGATTTTTTCCTTTTTAGAAGAAGATTTATTACAGGGATCTGCACAAGAGGTGCTAAGAGCTGTTCGCCTGATTGATACAGTAATTGATGAAGCGATCGCCCGTTGCTTTGACAGTTATACTCAAGGAAGATTACAAGAGCTTAAACAACTCCAAAGTCAGTTGCGCTTGACTAACCAAGAGTTAACTCGTTTGGTTAGCACTAATAAAGATAACCTCTCTCATTTGGCTCATGAGCTGAAGACGCCCCTGACTTCAATCATCGGTTACGCAGACTTATTTCTGCGCCAGCATCGTCAACAATCGGAACTCAAGGACACCTATGCAAATCTTGAAAGTATCGAGCGAGTTCTCAAGAATGGTAGACTTATTGTGCGGTTAATTAACGATACTCTAGAAATTTCGCGCTATAATGCCGGACAGATGAAATTGCAGCCTACTTTAACTGATGCGCGTAGTTTAATCAACTTTGTTTTAGAGATGGTTGAGCCATTAGCGCGTGCTAAAGAATTATCCTTGGTTGTTGAATGCGAACGCGCTCCAAGTCAAGTTATCACAGATCCGCTTCGGCTTCAGCAAATTCTGACAAATCTGCTCAGTAACGCAATTCGCTACACAGAATCTGGTTCAATTCATTTGGAGTGCTGGATGGTATCTCAACAGCAGTGGGCTATCTCCGTTACTGATAGTGGTATTGGTATTTCTGCTGATGCTCAAGCACAAATCTTCAATCCCTATTTTCGGGAAGTAACTGCTCCCCAAGTGCAAAGTTCAGATGGTACAGGATTAGGTTTAGCAATAGTCTCTCGATTGGTTCAGTTAATGGATGGTGAAATTAAAGTAGATTCACAGCTAGGAAAAGGGTCTACATTTACTGTAATTTTGCCATTAGAAGCGATTGCTACGACGGGTTACGCCTACACTTCGTTATAGGCTACCAGCCAGAAGTTTGTAAGTGTTGTGCAGAAAAGTTAGAGGAGTAACAAGACTTTTAGATGTGATGTGGTGGCTAATTTGACGTTGCCCAAAAGACGACACTGAAAGCATTAGACACGAGCAAATCACTTGAGCAATTGTGCATTTCTCATCATCGAAGGCGATCAGCTGCATCTCGCAATCGTTCAGCGCAATTTTTGGTAATTGGGCTACCATGTGCCACACAAATTACGCACAGGTTAGGAATGTTGTCTGCTAAGGATCTTAACCACTGTTGGTAGGCATGGCGATCAGATAGGAAAAACCATCGCCCAAATCGAGTGATCCCAAAAAAATCACTGGCTCCAAGCCATCCAAACATGGAACTTCGTTCAGGAATATTCTGTTGCAGATAAGATTGAGTTAGGTTGAAAAGAATGTCAGTGAAAACAAGCGCTTTTCCGGTGAGCAACGATAGCTCATAGACCAGTTCTTGCTCGTAGATACCAGCTGGTCTGTGACATTCGATTCCATAAGCGGGTAGAACTTCTTCAGCCGTGCCATCAACTGATACAACCTCTTCAACATAAGGTCTTGCCGCTGCCGGGCAAACGATCGTGAGTTGTGGATAACGTTGCTTATACACTGCTGCATCAAGTCGGTGAATGCGATTGGGCACAATCAAAATATGGGGATTTCCTAACGCTTCAAGCTTCTGCATTTCTGTCTCGTTCAGGGCGATCGCACTGTGAATTAGCAGCGTGGAATCGGGTAGACGATATAGCACCATCTCTCGTGGCGGCGCAACTCCGGGCAGAATACCTGTGATATGCCAAAGTTGAGGAGCAAGTTCTTCGATCGAGCCATGAGGTAGAACATGAGCCTCCCAGGTGTCAATGGCTCCATCCGATTGAGATGGCTTTATCCCAGCCAGGGCAGAAAGAAACAGATTTCGACCTAGCGAATGGCTAGTACCAGCTTTTGCATTCATAACGTAACCCCCATTACTCCATTGCGCTTTTCTTGCTATACAGGTCAGTCATTCAATCCTTTCTACTAGCATAGAATCAGCGATCGCACTAACTGCATGTTAAAGCGTTCGACCTATGGTTGATTACCGCTTTGCTACAACTCAGAATTTAAAACTTGAGAGTAAAATCGCAACTTAAACTGGTGCGTTACACTGCGTTAACGCACCTACCAATTACCTACTCGTCAATTTGACCAACGCGGCGGATATTCAAAATGTCAGTCATTTTCTTAATTTGGACAAACACTTGCTCTAGTTGAGAGCGATCGCGTATATCTATTCCTAAGTCGATCAATGCAGGTTGACCAGTAGAGGTTTTCACCTGGGCATGGCGGACATTGATTCCTTGGTCACTCAACCGTGACAAAATATCCTTTAGCACCCCTACGCGGTCAAGGGCTTCAATTTGAACATCCACTGGGTACGTGTGCGGACGACCACTATTTTCGGCGGCTGGGTTCCATCTTACTGGCACTAAACGCTCATACTCTACAGTCTCTAAATTATTGCAGCCTTGGCGATGAATCGAAATCCCCCTACCTCGCGTCACCACACCAATAATTGGTTCGCCAGGAATTGGGGTACAACACCCAGCTAAATAATACACCAAACCTTCTACCCCGATAATTGGCGAATCTGTGGAGCGGGAGGTAGTTGGAGGTGCATCTCGCAAAGCTTTTGATGTAGTTGGTTCTTTGGGGATAAATAAGGGCACAGTGGAAACTGGTTGGTGCGCCTTCGCCACTTCTCGCCAACGATTTAGCACCAAGTTCAACGTAACTTCTCCGTAACCTAAACCGGCAAGTAAATCGTCCACGCTATGATAGTTACACTTTTCGGCGACAGTTTCCATCGCATCCGACTTCAGCAAACTATCAAAACCAGTTTTACCAAGTTCCTTTTCTAACAATTCCCGTCCACGGGCAACATTTTCTTCCCGGCGCGATCGCTTGTACCATTGTTTTATTCGATATTTCGCCGCCGAAGTCCTGACAAAGTTTAACCAATCCAAACTCGGATGGCAGTTCTTTTGGGTCAAAACCTCTACAATATCGCCATTGTGTAGCCGCGTTGACAGAGATACCATTCGCCCATTCACCCGCGCCCCTGAACAATGGTTTCCCACTTCCGTATGAATGCGATAAGCAAAATCCACAGTGGTAGCACCGGGGCTTAAAGGAACAACATCCCCCTTAGGGGTGAAGACATAGACATCATCTTCAAATAGATTATCTTTGACGCTATCAAGATATTCTTGTGCGTCCTTGAGATCAGTTTGCCATTCTAACAGTTGTCGCAGCCAAGTAAACTTGTCATCTGTCCCTGTCAAATGGCTAATACTAGAACCTCCACTTTCTTTATACTTCCAATGGGCGGCAATCCCATACTCGGCGATATGATGCATTTCGATTGTCCGAATTTGCACCTCTAAAGGACGGCCAGTTAGTCCAATTACTCCAGTATGCAACGACTGGTAACGGTTAGGCTTTGGCAGTCCAATGTAGTCCTTAAATCTCCCAGGAATTGGGCGAAAAGCATCATGAACTATCGCCAACGCCCGATAGCATTCCTCATTAGTTTGAACAATAATCCGCAGCGCTGCCAAATCGTAAATTTCATGAAATTCCTTTTGCTGTCGGTGCATTTTTTGGTAAATGCTATAAAGGTGCTTGGGGCGACCGCTAATCTCCTGACAGTGGATTCCGGCTTGCTGCAAACGCTCTTGCAACATATTCGTAGCTCTAGCCAATTTCTCTTCTCGCGCCGTCCGTTTTTCGGAAACATGCTCCTGCATTTGGCGGAAAGCTTCCGGTTCCAAATACTTAAAAGCCAAATCTTCCAGCTCCCATTTAATTCGCCAAATCCCCAAGCGATTGGCTAAAGGCGCGAATATATCTCGCGTTTCTTGGGCACTGCGGCGGCGACTGGCCTCTGACATGTATTGTAAAGTTCGCATATTATGCAAACGATCTGCCAATTTCACCACAATCACCCGAATATCTTGCGCCATTGCCAAAAACATCCGCCGGAAGTTTTCGGCTTGACTTTCGGTTTTGCTGGTGAAATTGATTTTAGAAAGCTTGGTGACACCTTCGACCAATTGCCGCACTTCTGGGCCAAAGCGTTCTTCTATTTCTTGACTTGTAACTTCTGTATCTTCAACGACATCGTGGAGAAATCCAGCTGCTATCATAGCAGCACTACCCCCCAAGTCACGCAGCAATTCAGCCACAGCAACGGGATGAGCAATGTATGGTTCTCCCGATTTGCGGTATTGACCTTGATGCAGTTGGTAAGCAAATTCAAATGCGCGACCAATTAACACGGCATCACTATGCCTTCGGTCATCTTCCGCTTCACTGCTAATTGTCGATGACTCCTTCAAACATTTCTTTAACCATTCCGGAATGGCTAGATCATTTGATGAATTTATAGCTAGACTGCTCATACAATTGGGTTGAGATAGGATCGGTAGATAAGTGAATGATAAATAAAACTGGCAGCATCGCTGTAAAAAGATGCTGTCGCCCAGAGACGGGTAGAAAAAACAGTGTAAGGATGATTCTCTAATTGCCGACGGTAGTCATCTAATTTGAGTTTCAAGGATCACAAAGAAAATCCATTGATGGCAAACAAAGCCTCAAATCCTGATTTGAGGCTTTTAGTGCTGATAAGTCTTTAAGAAAGTTTATTGTATAAGAAAAATTACTTGACATTAATACTATCTCAACTAGCACTGGATGTCTTTAAACCGTGAGAAATATTTGGCACTCGTAACCTTACTAGAGCAATTACGCTCTGATGCCACAACTACCCCAATCGTTGCGTCCGAACTGCGAGAGCGTGTAGCCTCGTTGCAGCAATTTTTCGGGCAGCAGATTGTGCCTTTGGCTGATGAAAACTGGCGAGTGCAGTCTTATCAAACGGAAATGAGCAAGCAATTGCGCTTGTTGTCCATAGATGTGATGTTTTTGCAAGGAGCGCGGCAAGCATCTACTGCACAAACGAGACTTCAAACGATTAGCGATCGCTTGACCACTCTCATTCAATACTGTAATGCCATCCTGCAACCAGAAGCGGAAGGAGAAAAATAACAATTGTTCACCTTTTTCTCTAATTAATCCATCATCTCATTTACAATCGTTCGTGAAAAGTTATTTTGGCAACAAGTTTTAAATCGGCATTAGGCATGGGAGCGGCAAAAGAGCAGAGAGCAGGGAGAAGGAAAAGAGGCAGAAGGGCAGGGTGCGGGGGGCATGGCAATACGGTTCGGATAAGCATTTTTCACTTTTCTTGTGGTCTGGAGAAAGGGGAAGGGGAAAAGGGGAAAGGTTTTGAATACATCCTTTACCCTTTTTCCTTTCCCCTTTAACCGAACCGTATTGGGGGGCATGGGAGAAATTTCTCCTTTTCCCCCTGCTCCCTGCTCCCTTGCCTCTTTTCAATGCCCAATACCTTTGAGGAGAAGATTCATGGTGCGGCGCATGTACGCTTCTACTGGCTCGGTTGTGGGTTTGAAGATCAGTGCATAATATAGTGACCCGCTCACCAGGTCGATAATTAAATCTACGTCTGCATCGTTGTGTATTTCGCCTCTAGACTTGGCACGCTCAAGTACTTTAGAAAAGGCTTCACGTCGGAGTTTAGTATATTTTGTCCAGTAAACCTCTGCAAACTGAGGATTGCTAGAGGCTGTACTAATTATCAGGGCAAGTGTCTGACGACCAAGGGGACTATCTATTTTTTTGGCGGCATTATTTATCAAAATATCCATGTCTCCCCAAAAGCTGCCAGTATTGGGGATCACTAAATCATCTCTGAGACTTTCTATAGCGTCTGCAACTAATTCTTCTTTGGAAGTGTAACGCCGATAGATGGTCGTTTTACCAACTCCAGCACGAGAAGCGATCGCTTCTATACTCATGCTTTCATATCCTACCTCTGCAAGCAGCTCCAAAGTCGCTTGCACAATAGCCTGATCGGCGTGGATGCTACGTGGGCGTCCAGAGGGGCTATTGATTTGCTTACTCATAAAATACCATCCCCAAGCAATATCTTCTCGGCAATTTGCTTCTAGCTTTGGGCATAGAACATAGGTTATGGGAAACAAACAAGCCCTATAACCCAATTCTTATGCATGAAAACAGCAGCAGTGACCATCCATCTTTAGCATAGGTATTTCTGTCACTTTTCATTGAAGTCTCCCTTGACCGTTTTGATGCGATACGCTACCGTAGCGTATATATACAATATTTAATTTTAGCTTTGGCGTAAGCGTAGCCCAACCAAGGCATTACTTGACATCTCCGAAATATTCTGTTTGTGCTAACAATGGCTACCAATATTAAAAGTTCTAGTTTTGACCAATTTGGTTATGTGCAGGGGCCATTGAAGTGGGCGATCGCTTTCACGGCTTCCCTTGGTGCAATCTTAGAAGTGATTGATACCAGTATTGTTAACGTTGCTCTGACTGATATACAAGCCAGCCTTGGTGCAACTGTCAGTGAAGTAGGCTGGGTGGTGACTGGATATGCGATCGCAAATGTCGTCTTAATTCCCTTATCTGCATGGCTGGGAGATTACTTTGGACGCAAAACCTACTTTATCTTTTCGTTGATTGGCTTTACCCTTGCCTCGGTTTTATGCGGATTGGCATTTAATTTACCGATGCTGGTTATTTCTCGAATTCTTCAAGGTTTATGCGGTGGCGGGTTGCTAGCTAAAGCCCAAGCGATTTTGTTCGAGACTTTTCCACCTGCTGAACAGGGTTTGGCACAGGCAGTTTTTGGGGTGGGTGTAATTGCTGGCCCAGCCATCGGCCCAACTTTAGGAGGATTTTTGGTAGATGGTTTGGGCTGGCGCTGGATTTTCTTTGTTAATATTCCCTTCGGGATCATTGCAGTGGCGATGTCCTTGGCATTTTTGCCCAAAGACAAAGACAAGAGCCAGACACAAAGCCAAGCCGTCGATTGGTTCGGGATTGGGTTTTTGGTCATTGCTGTTGGCTCTATGCAAACTTTGTTAGAGGAAGGAGAGAAAGAAGACTGGTTTGCCTCCGGTTTCATCACCACGTTAGCGATCGCCAGTATTATCGGATTGGGACTGTTTATTTGGCACGAATTGAAAATAGCCCATCCTGCCGTTGATTTGAGAGCTTTGCGTCACCGCTCTTTAGCTGCTGGGAGTGTGTTATCAGCAGTGGTGGGGATGGGGCTTTATGGCGCACTCTTTGCGGTACCAATTTTCGCCCAGAGCGTACTGCACTTTACGGCAACGCAGACAGGGCTATTGTTAGCACCTGGTGCATTAGCATCTGCGATCGTCATGGTTCTATTAGGTAAATTATCGACCAAAATCGATGCCAGAGTTTTAATAGCAATGGGCGCTGTGGGAACATCTGGAGTCATGTTTCAACTAGCAGCAATTACCCCACAAACCGGCATAGATGATTTATTTTGGCCATTGGTATGGCGTGGGGCTTTTACTGTGTTGATGTTTCTCCCCTTGAGTCTAGCAACTTTAGGAGGGCTACCGAAGCAAGATATTTCTGCTGGCTCTGGTTTCTACAACCTCACCCGACAACTAGGTGGTAGCATCGGCATTGCCCTACTCACTACTCTGCTTGATCGACGAGAAGCTTTTCATCGAGCCATCCTGTTAACAAAACTTAGTCCTTATGATCCAGAAACTAATCAGCGCCTTGATGCACTCAACGGGGCACTCCAAAGCCAAGGCATGGATGCGACAACCGCTCAACAACAAGCACTAGCTTTATTAAGTCAAACAGTAGATACCCAAGCTGCTGTTTTGTCTTACGCAGATTGCTTTCGAGTTGTAGGTATAGCGTTCCTTTGCTCATTACCTTTGTTACTATTCTTAGGTAAAGGCGGTGCAGGAGCAAAAGCACCAGTCGGTCATTAGGGGTAAATAGTGATCGCATCCCAATTTTAAATTCTCTGATTGCAAAACTACGTAAAAATACGGCTTCCAAATTATTTTCTGCCGAAAGTCATAGAAGAAACTTAATATACACGGATTTATCTGGATAATAAAAGTAAAAATCCCACTCAGTTTTGAGCAGGACGATGTGAAGTCTTATTACTAAAATTAGAAATCTTTATGTTAGAAAAAGTTCATTATTGTAATAACGCTAACACTGGTCAACATCATTAAAGCGCCCATAATTATAGATTCGCCTAAGCGATTAG
This sequence comes from Nostoc sp. CHAB 5824, assembly GCF_020829665.1. Classification (GTDB taxonomy): domain Bacteria; phylum Cyanobacteriota; class Cyanobacteriia; order Cyanobacteriales; family Nostocaceae; genus Nostoc. The sequence goes on along the minus strand of NZ_JAIVFT010000009.1, from coordinate 78,341 downwards.
GGGATTTTGAAGTGTTCATTTAAGTAAAAACCCTTTTTATTAATTGTTTCTTAAACATATCACAATCAGTATAAATATCTATAAAAGCATTGTAAAACTTAAATTACCTTAAAGTTTCTTAGTAATTACCGCAGTTTCTACTTACGTATTCATTTTTACTGATTAAGCTGTCGGGCATTTAACTTGCACATCTTTTCGTGTTGGCTGTTGACAGTTGACAGTTAACCGTCAGCAGTCAACGAACTTAGGAAGTGACAGTGTAATTTCAAAGCGCTTATCAGTTATTCTCCTGGACTCCCTATTCCTCAGTAGTAATTCCCAAATAGAATAATTACCTGAACTCCGAGCGGAATACGCGCCTTTGTGAGTTAAAATAAATCTTAATCAAGGTAAAAATATTTGAACAGAAAATTATCATGACAGTTTCCACGGCATCTAGAAATCAAGCGATCGCATTTGACTTAGAAAAATTAAATGAGCAATTTGAAACTGCCACTCCCAAAGAAATACTGGCATGGTCTATAGAGAATATCCCAACGGGACTGGTGCAAACAAGCGCCTTTAACGTGGATGACATGATAATTACCCATATTCTTTACAGTGAACTGAAGCATCCCGTTCCTGTGATCTTTCTCGACACCTTGCACCACTTCCCTGAAAGCCTAGAATTAGTAGCCAAAGCCATACAAATCTACAACCTGGATTTGCAAAGTTTCAAAACTCCAGATGTAGACACCCGCGAAGCCTTTGAAGCCAAATACGGCGAAAAACTTTGGGACAAGGATATTGCCAAATTCCACCACATTACAAAAATTGAACCACTGCTACGAGGTCTAGACGAACTCAACAGCGTCGCTTGGATCACCGGACGCCGCCGTGACCAAGCAGTAACCCGTGCTAATATGCCCATATTTGAATTTGATAATAAAGGTCGGCTGAAAGTAAATCCTATAGCTACCTGGACACGTCAAGATAGCTGGCTTTACGTGGCTGAACACGGAGTCATCTACAACCCCCTACACGACAAAGGTTATCCCAGCATAGGCGACGAACCCATTACCACCAAAGTAGGCGAAGGTGAAGACGAACGCGCCGGACGTTGGCGGGGAAGTGATAAAACAGAATGTGGAATTCATATTTAGTTATTAGTCATTGGTCATTTGTCATTAGTCATTAGTATTAGACAAAGGACAAATGACTAAAGACAAAGGACAAATATGATTAAAATCCTCCATCTCTCCGACATCCACATGGGAAGCGGCTTCTCGCACGGACGAATTAATCCCGCGACTGGATTAAATACACGGCTGGAGGATTTTGTCAATACCTTGTCTATATGTATTGACCGAGCGCTGACAGATGCTGTTGATATGGTGATATTTGGTGGCGATGCTTTCCCGGATGCTACACCACCGCCTTATGTACAACAAGCTTTTGCCAGCCAGTTTCGCCGCCTCATGGATGCCAATATTCCCACAGTGCTGTTGGTGGGCAACCATGACCAACATTCCCAAGGACAGGGAGGAGCGAGTTTAAATATTTACCGCACTTTGGGAGTGCCAGGATTTGTTGTCGGTGATACAGTAACTACTCACTGCATCGAAACCCGCAATGGCAAAGTGCAAGTAATTACCCTCCCTTGGCTGACGCGTTCCACTCTGATGACTCGCCAAGAGACTGAAGGTTCGTCTTTGGCGGAAGTCAACCAACTTTTAACGGAACGCCTGCGAGTTGTTTTAGAAGGAGAAATTCGCCGTCTTGACCCCGATGTGCCAACTGTTCTTCTGGCTCACTTGATGTCTGATAATGCTACCTTGGGCGCTGAACGCTTTTTGGCAGTAGGTAAAGGCTTTACTCTGCCCTTATCTTTGCTGACGCGACCTTGTTTTGATTATGTAGCCTTGGGACACGTCCACCGCCACCAAAATCTGAATAAATCTAACAACCCGCCGGTGATTTATCCAGGGAGTATTGAGCGGGTAGATTTTAGTGAAGAAAAAGAAGACAAAGGCTATGTGATGATAGAACTGGAGCGGGGGAGGGCTGAATGGGAATTTTGTCCCTTAACAGTTCGGACTTTCCGCACTATTGAAGTGGATGTCTCGAAAGCAGATGAGCCGCAAGCGGTGTTAATGAAAGCGATCGCTAAGTATAATATTCAAGATGCAGTAGTGCGGCTAATTTACAAACTCCGCTCCGAACAGATGGATTTAATTGACAGTTCTTCTCTACATACTGCTTTAAGTCCCGCTCATACTTACACCATTCAAGCAGAATTAGTGAGTCAATTAGCCAGGCCCCGGATTCCTGAATTGAGTGCAAGTAGCAGCATCGACCCAATGGAAGCCTTGAAAACTTACTTGAACAACCGCGAAGACCTCAAAGATATAGCAGCATCAATGCTGGATGCTGCACAGAAGTTGCTAGCAGATGATGTGGAAGTCTGGCTGGAAGCAGCAACTAGCGAGTAGGATAGATGCCAGTACGGTTCGGTTAAGAAAAGTATCTCTTGGGCTGAACAGGGTGGACAGGGGGAGAAAGAATTATTGACCAATAACTCTTTTTCCTTCCCTCCTTAAGGCTTATCCGAACCGTATTGGGATGGATGGCAATTACATTTTTATCTTCTAAATGGAGTTCTCCGACAAGGTGCTAGAACCCTTTGATGGATTGTCCGATACAGGTTAGGATAATCCATCAATTAGAGGAAAAACTTTAAGCACGCTTAATCGCGCTGCAACATGAAAATCACCCAAATTTATATTTGGGCAGATTTTGTGGGAGTTTGCTACTCTACAATCAATTGTTGTTTTTCTTCTAGGCAGAGGAAATTTTTGACTCAGGAAATAAAATTATCGAGCCTTGAATAAGCTATTTTTTGCAGGTAAATCTTTTCGTTTTATGGCTTTTGTCCTACCGCTAATCATGTGGTGGGGATACAAAGAAGTACAAAACCAATTTGTACAGCCGCAAGCAGTTGTAGTATTGGGTGGTTCAACGAGACGTTTAGAGCGAGAGAAGTTTACGGCTGAATTTGTCCGCCAGCATCCAAATATACCAATTTGGATTACTGGGGGTAGTCCACCTAGATTCACCCAACGAGTGTTTACCAAAGCTGGTGTTGATCCCAAACGTTTACACTTGGACTATGAAGCCGTAGATACAGTTACTAATTTTACTACGTTGGTAGATGATTTGCAAGCTCGCGGCATCAAGAGCGTTTATTTGATTACTTCCGATTTCCACATGCGCCGGGCTTGTGTCATCGGCGAAATTATTTTGGGTAGTCGAGGTATTTACTTAAAACCAGTGCCAGTTCCTTCAGAAAAACCCCCTGAATCTATCGAAAAATCTATACGCGATGGAGCTAGAGCAATACTTTGGATAGCAACTGGTTACACCGGTGTGGATGCAGCTAAAAATAAACGGTAAATTATCAGTAGGAATTTGCATAATTTTGACTTAACTCAATACAGGCAAATTAAGACAATTAATGCCAATAATTGTGATATTAGCTAAGTAATAACAGACACATGAAACTACAATTATCCTAAAACTAACGCAACACCAACCCTCAAAGAACACAATATAAAAACCAATTAACAATTTTTACTCATTTAGTTGCCCGGTAAATACTTTGCGTCCATCAAAGTTTGGAGCAGCGGCTTGGGTAACTTGAATCTATCTGTTGTGTAGTTCAGGGAAAAAACGCCCCAAATTATCTCACAATTTGATACCCTAGCTTAAACAGATTTGAGAAAAATTAAAGCGTGGAAATTCAACTTGGGCGGGGAAAAACAGCTCGCAGAGCTTACGGAATAGATGAAATTGCTCTAGTCCCTGGTAACAGAACACTAGACCCCAGTTTGGCAGATACTAAGTGGCGTATTGGTAATATTGAGCGAGAAATCCCGATAATTGCCAGTGCGATGGATGGTGTAGTAGATGTTCGCATGGCTGTACGTTTGTCACAGTTAGGAGCATTAGGTGTCCTCAATTTAGAGGGTATTCACACTCGCTATGCTGACCCAGAGCCAATATTAGACCGGATTACCTCTGTGGGAAAAGATGAATTTGTTGCCCTAATGCAAGAACTCTATGCCGAACCAATAAAGCCGGAATTAATTGAACAACGTATTCAGGAAATTAAACAACAAGGTGGCATTGCGGCGGTAAGTGCAACTCCAGCCGGTGCAAGTAAATATGGTGAGGCGGTGGCAAAAGCTGGGGCAGATTTATTTTTTGTACAGGCTACGGTAGTCTCTACTGCACATCTGTCACCAGAGTCTTTAGTACCACTTGATTTAGCAGAATTTTGCCGTTCCATGCCCATCCCCGTGGTGTTGGGGAATTGCGTGACTTACGAAGTCACTTTGAATTTGTTGAAAGCTGGGGCAGCTGGGGTACTAGTGGGAATTGGTCCTGGTGCTGCTTGTACGTCCCGTGGGGTGTTGGGTGTCGGTGTACCACAAGCGACTGCGATCGCAGATTGTGCAGCAGCACGAGATGATTACTACAACGAAACTGGTAACTATATTCCCATCATCGCTGATGGCGGTTTGATCACCGGTGGCGACATTTGTAAATGCATCGCCTGCGGTGCTGATGGTGTAATGATTGGTTCGCCTTTTGCTAGAGCCGCAGAAGCCCCAGGACGAGGTTATCATTGGGGTATGGCGACTCCCAGCCCAGTGTTGCCCCGTGGCACCCGCATTCGTGTTGCTACCACTGGTAGCTTAGAGCAAATACTCGTTGGGCCAGCAGCACTAGATGATGGCACTCACAATCTTTTAGGAGCCTTAAAGACCAGCATGGGCACTTTAGGAGCCAAAAATATTAAAGAAATGCAACAAGTGGAAGTTGTAATTGCGCCTTCCCTATTAACCGAAGGTAAAGTTTACCAAAAAGCTCAACAATTGGGTATGGGGAAATAAGGGAATAGGGAATGGGGAAGGATGAGGGAGATGAGGAAGCAGGGGAGCAGGGAGCAGTTCTTGCTGGGGGAGATGAAGAAGCAGTTCTTGCTGGCGGCAACGAGTAGAATCATAAAATTACCTCTTTCTCTTTCCCCTCTGCTCCCAGCTAAGAGCCCCTCTGCCTCTTTCCACTCCCCAATTCTTCATTAAATTTTTCCAGCCCCCTAAACAATTGCTGGAAAAATCCGATATGTCACCTACAATAGAGATAGCGGAGACGAATGTTTCCGTTCACTCCTCACACCACACTCCGCCCGGACTACTGTTCGGGCGGTTCCTTATGTTTATAAATAAAATAAGAGAGCTTCTTTGCAAATGTACATCCTCGCACCCCTAAGCTGAGGTTTTTGCTATGGTAGAATTTTCACCAAGTTCAGATATTATTGGCGAAGGTTTTAGGCATGTCAACAGCCGCACAAGTTACCGATTCTAGTTTCAAGCAAGAAGTACTCGACAGCCATGTACCCGTTTTAGTTGACTTTTGGGCACCCTGGTGCGGACCATGCCGTATGGTAGCTCCTGTTGTCGATGAAATCTCCGAACAGTACAAAGGTCAAATTAAGGTAGTCAAAGTCAACACGGATGAAAATCCTAATGTTGCCAGTCAGTACGGTATCCGCAGTATTCCCACATTAATGATTTTTAAGGATGGACAAAAAGTGGATATGGTAGTCGGCGCTGTGCCTAAAACTACATTAGCTTCCACTCTGGAAAAGTATCTTTGAAACTCAATCGGCAATAAAACCCTTTTGAGTTATCCATGCTGTTCTAACTTTAGGTTAATTTTTATAAACAAGTTTGAGAGCCGCGAATTTCTCGTTTCTCAAACTTGTTTACATTTGTATATAGTTTCAAAATATTTTTAGGAGTTTTCTACCTCAAAAACAACTCCCTAATTCCCGTACTACCAATTTCCACCGCTAGCGCCGCCAACAGAAAGCCCAAAAGCTGAGTCACGATTACTCCACCTTCTGCACCAATCCACTGGTCAATCAGATTTGCTAAACGCAAAATCAACCAAGTGATAAACATCGCCCCTAAGATACCCACCGCCACGGCAATATGCGGACTCTGTGATTTTGACATCAGCAACATCACCGTTGTTAAAGTCCCCGGCCCTGCTAGCAGTGGTAAAGCTAGTGGAGTAATTGCGACATCGCGTCCTTCCTCAATAATCGGCTGATCTAATTCTCCCCGCAGCATTTGCAAAGCAATTAACAGCAACAATAGTCCTCCTGCTACTCGCAAAGAGCCGATACTGATTTCCAAATAATTTAAAATTATTTGTCCTGCAAAGGCAAATAGCAAAAGAACTGCGATCGCAATGATAATTGCTTTATCTATAACTTTATTTCTTTGGTCTGGCATCATGCCCTTAGTTAAAACTAAAACAATCGGTATATTGCCCACAGCATCCGCCAAGACAAACACAGCGATAAATGTTTGAATGAGAATAGAAATATCCACAGCAACTAGCTTTTATCAGAGTTTGATCACAACCTAATCCTTATCTTGCTTAGTTTGCTAGAACCCAGAGGAAGATTAAAATCAGCAATAAAACCAGTCTGTTAAAGAAAATCTTGGCTGACGCATTTCTAATTAAGTTCCATAGATGTTGAAGTAGCGATATATTTTGATAATCTCTTTTCCATAAATCAACTGTTCGTTGTTGAATCTATGAAGCCTTATTTAGCCGCCGCTATTCAATTGACCAGTGTGCCCGAACTACAGAAAAATTTGGCACAGGCAGAAGAATTAATAGAGCTTGCCGTGCGTCAAGGTGCTGAATTGGTAGGTTTGCCAGAAAACTTTTCCTATATGGGAGAAGAAAAAGATAAACTCGCACAAGGGGATGCGATCGCTCTTGAAAGTGAAAAATTTCTGAAAAAAATGGCTCAACGCTTTCAAATTACGATCTTGGGCGGCAGCTTTCCAGTTCCGGTAGACAATACAGGCAAAGTTTATAACACTACTTTACTTATTGACCCGAACGGTCAAGAACTTGCCCGCTACTACAAAGTACACCTATTTGATGTTGATGTCCCCGACGGCAACACCTATCGTGAATCCAGCACGGTTGTGGCTGGTACGCAACTACCCCCTGTCCATTTTTCAGAAAAACTCGGTAATTTAGGACTTTCTATTTGTTATGATGTCCGCTTCCCGGAACTGTACCGTCATCTGGCAGAAAAGGGAGCTGATATTATCTTTATTCCCGCCGCCTTTACCGCCTTTACCGGCAAAGACCACTGGCAAGTACTACTACAAGCCAGAGCCATCGAAAATACCGCTTACGTCATTGCTCCTGCCCAAACAGGCAATAACTACGCCCGCCGTCTAACCCACGGACACGCCGTCATTATCGACCCTTGGGGCGTAATTTTAGCCGATGCTGGGGAAAAACCGGGAATTGCGATCGCAGAAATCAAGCCCACTAGGCTCGAACAAGTCCGCCGTCAAATGCCGTCTTTACAACATCGAGTATTTTAGGCACTGGGGACTGCGGAAGAAGCAAGGGAGCAGGGAGCATGGGAGAAAGTTTCCCTTTTCCCCCTGCTCCCTGCTCCCCTGCCTCTCTTCAATGCCCATTCCCAATCCTTATAAATACAACAAAAAACCGGGTAATACCAATTCACGAAAATCCTGATACGTATCGATTTATAGTAGGGGCATGGCATTGCCATGCCCCTACCAGCGTATTTGTATCATTATTAAAGTGAAATGGTATAACCACCCGGTTTATGCCAATGTAAGAATCCTCAGTCTTTTAGGAGCATAGCAGTACTGTGCCCCGATTTATTTTTTATCAAAATTAAACTTTAGCAGCGGACTTGGTAACAACGTTGAGTTCACCCTTAGCATACTTAGCTGCAAAATCTTCCAAAGAAATTTGCTTAATCTTGCTTGCGTTGCCAGCTGTGCCAAATTGCTGATAGCGTTCAGCACAAACCTTCTGCATATATGTAATAGAAGGCTTGAGGAAGTGACGGGGGTCAAACTCCTCTGGTTTTTTAGCCAAAGCTTCACGTACAGCAGCAGTAATAGCCAAACGGTTGTCGGTGTCGATGTTTACTTTACGTACACCGCTCTTAATACCTTTTTGGATTTCTTCTACAGGTACGCCGTAGGTTTCAGGAATTGCACCACCATACTGGTTAATCAGTGCAAGCAAATCTTCTGGTACAGAAGAAGAACCGTGCATTACCAAGTGGGTGTTAGGCAAACGGCGGTGAATTTCTTCAATGCGGCTGATTGCCAAAATTTCACCAGTCGGCTTGCGGGTAAACTTGTAAGCACCGTGGCTTGTGCCAATGGCAACAGCCAAAGCATCTACTTGGGTTGCTTCTACGAAGTCAACAGCTTCATCGGGGTCAGTTAACAGTTGAGAGTGGTCTAGTGTACCTTCAAACCCGTGACCATCTTCAGCTTCACCAGCACCAGTTTCTAGAGAACCCAAACAACCGAGTTCACCTTCAACGCTGACACCCAAAGCATGAGCTACATTTACAACTTCGCGGGTAACATTAACGTTGTACTCGAAGCTAGCGGGGGTCTTAGCATCAGCTTCTAAAGAACCATCCATCATCACGCTGGTGAAGTTGTTCTTAATTGCTGAGTAGCAGGTAGCAGGAGCATTCCCATGATCTTGGTGCATGACAATGGGAATGTGAGGATAGGTTTCTACCGCCGCCAAAATCAGGTGGCGCAAGAAATTTTCGCCAGCATAATTACGAGCGCCGCGTGAAGCTTGCAAAATTACGGGGCTATCTGTCTCGACAGCAGCCTTCAGGATCGCCTGAATCTGCTCCAAATTGTTAACGTTGAAAGCTGGGATGCCGTAACCGTTTTCAGCTGCGTGATCCAACAGCAGCCGCAGTGGTACAAGCGCCATAGATAGTCCTCCTAATGTGGTTGTCAGCTAGTCGGTCTGAGAGAAGCGTAATTATTACGCTAAATCTTAAGAGTTTTTTCAACTTATAGGAAATTATAACTAGTGTCGTGTGTCTATGTTGAAAAAGTTTACGCCATAGTTATTATAAATGTGTTCTATACTTGCCCTCTACTGCTGTAGTATGCCCTATACTTGCTCTGTATTGTTGTACATTTAGTTACCCTATAGTTAGTAGCTCTGGTAGCCCACTATCCAAAATGGTCATCTCAAAGCGATCGCACTCCTAACTATTTTGGCAAATCTACAAGCGATCGCCTCAGGCAAAAGGCGCTAGTATCTGGACAAATGCTGCGTGTTCAGGAGATTGCAAGCCTGTTTGTAAAACAGTCAACACGGACTGCATATTCCCCGCTAATAACTCTGCAACCCCTAACCACAACCCTGGAAAAATTTGACTTCGCAGAATTCCGTTACTATCAGTAGCCAACTCTACATACTCACCCTGTTCCAAATAGAACCAGGTCAATTTCTGATCGAGTACTTGCCAGACGATATATTCTTTGACTCCATTGCGACGATAGGCTTGTTTTTTTGCATGGAGGTCAATGGCGACACTACTAGCAGCAATTTCGACAATTAACTCTGGTGCGCCTTCAATATAATCATCGTCACTCAGCCTTGCTTGACCGCCTGCTTTTGGGTTGATGAGGAGAACCGCATCTGGTTGAGGTTCGTTATCTAAGTCTAGGCGCACGGTGGGTTCTACTGCTGACGCTACACCTGGTGTAGCCGCTTCGTAAGTAAATAACCAACCAACAATCCAACCGTGCGGTTGACCGTGACTTCTAAAACGTAAAGCAGCAGGCATGATGTAGACAATTCCCTCAATCAATTCGGCTTTTTTCAAGTTAGGCATGGCGTTGTAGCGACGCTCAAATTCATAAAGGCTGAGTTTGTCGCCATTTTCCAGAAGGGGAATTGTCCAATGCTGTGGAAGTGCTTTTACCATGACAATGGTGTTTGGGATTAGTCTATGCTTATCCTACCGAATTGCAGAAATTTCTTGGATGCTGCGATCGCCTTCTTTTAATCTAATAATATTATGTTAATTTTATGGGTCGCCCGGGATTCGAACCCGGAACTAATCGGTTAAAAGCCGAGTACTCTACCGTTGAGTTAGCGACCCTTTCACTGCATTTCGCAACTTTGCCATCATAGCACAGACATCTGTAGATTTGTAAAGAGATTTAGAAAAAATTAGCAGTCAACCTTATAGATGCTGTATGGCTAGCTCCTGGTGCTAACACAGTCAGGTTATCACCAGTATTGAGAGAGTTACGGGTGGCACTCCACGGTTCTAGACAGTAGAATTCTTTGCCTTTGACTGTCCAAAATACCAGCCAGGTAGAGAAACCATCATAATCCAAGGTGAGTTTTAACTTACGGCTGCGATCTATCGCAGTAGCCGATTGACTGGTTAACTGTCCAAAGGCAAAATCAATTTCATCACAATTAAAGTCAAAATTGCCGTCAAAAGAGTGAATTTTCTTAGTTTGATTGTCTTGATACTGCTTAGAAGGAATTTCAATCTCTAACTGACTTTTATCACCACACAAAAAATAAGGATGGAAACCAGCTGAAAAAGGCATTGGTGTGGATGACAAGTTTTTATACTGCTGGCGGACTTCTAGGGTATTACCTTGAAGTTCGTAGGTGAAAGCCAGCTGAAAATCAAAAGGATAAACTGCCTTAGTTTGCTCATTGCTATCAAGAACGACAGTGAGACTAGCTTTATCCCCAGTTTCTTGTTCTGTTGCTTTCCACGGCAATTCACGGGCAAAACCGTGTTGTTTGAGAGTATATTGTTGCCCGTTGTGAGTGTAGGTATTATCTGGTAGATTGCCACAAATAGGAAATAAAATTGGATTCCCACCTCTGACACTCAACTCAGGATGAGTAAAGCGTTCAGTGTCCAGGTAGAAAATTTCTTGCCCTTGAATGCGCCAACGAGTTATGATACCACCGCGTTCTGGTACGACTTCTAATTGAGAACCAGCGCCTTCATCAGAAAGAATGTAAGTCTTGTACTGTTGCTGTTGAACTGCAATGCTAAACACAAATTTTAGTCCTACCTAATTGGGCATGGGGGATTGGGCATGGGGGATTGGGCATTGGGCATACTCTAAATCCCCACTCCCTATTCCCTACTCCCCACTCCCCACTCCCTATAATTTACTCGTCTTCTGCAAACACGAAACGATATAACTCGCTGGGGTCTGGTTCAGGGCTACTTTCGGCGAATTTAACAGCTTCGTCGATTACATCCTGAATTTTAAGGTCAATGGCTTTGATTTCTCCCGCATCTGCGAGATTTTGCTCCAGCAAATAAGCTGCCAACTTCTTAATTGGGTCACGGGCGAACCAAAATTCTTTTTCCGCTTTGCTTCGCATTTCATCTGGGTCAGCCAAGGAGTGACCCCGGAAGCGGTAGGTAAGCGCCTCAATTAGTGTTGGGCCTTCACCTGCGCGGGCACGGGCCACAGCTTCTTGAGCCACGGCTCTGACTGCGAGTACATCCATGCCATCTACTTCCACGCCCACCATGTTAAATACACTGGCTTTTTTATAAATCTCTGGCTGGGAAGTGGCTCGTTCGTGAGACATCCCAATGGCCCACTTATTATTTTCGACTACAAAAAGAATTGGCAGTTTCCATAGGGCTGCCATATTTAGCGTCTCGAAAAACTGACCGTTGTTAGCTGCACCATCGCCAAAAAAGCAAGCTGTCACTTGGTCAGCATTTTTATCTCCCAGCACTTCGCGGCGGTATTTGCTTTGAAAAGCCGCTCCAGCTGCCACAGGAATTCCCTCAGCCACAAAAGCATAGCCACCCAGCAAGCGATGTTCAGCAGAAAACATGTGCATGGAACCACCGCGTCCTTTGCTGCAACCTGTGGCTTTGCCAAATAATTCTGCCATTACCTCTTTTGCTGGTACACCTGCACTTAGAGCATGAACGTGGTCGCGGTAGGTACTACAAACGAAATCTTCACCCGGTCGCATTGACTGTACAACACCACTACAAACGGCTTCTTGACCGTTGTACAAATGGACAAAACCAAACATTTTGCCCCTGTAGTACATTTCAGCGCACTTGTCTTCAAACAAGCGCCCTAACACCATATCTTCATACAACCGTAACCCTTCTTCTTTAGTAATGTGCGTAGTAGCAGGATTAAATGTGGGTAAAGTACGCTCTTGAACCATTATTTTTGAGTATCCCTGTTGTACAACTTAAAGCTACGGTCTTAAATAAGTTGGTCTGATAACACCTCAGCTTTTAACAGGCTAGCGTTTGTAAGACTCAACAATCAAACTTTATTTATGCACCAAAAAAGGGCCTTAGGGAATAGCTAAATTTTTAATTTTTGATTTTTAACTTTTCAGCCGATGCCCCATGAGGATTCGACTCTAACGACAATATCTGCCGTTATGAGTTTTTCTCTCTCACTATTCCCCTTCATAGACTAGCAATCAAGATAGACTGCTTTCTGCATATCCATTAACAATTTAAAAAAAAGGAGGCAAAAGTCTATATACCCAAATAGGTAATTGTAATTAAAGGTAAATTATGATATTATTTTGTTCTCATGTTATCAGGGTCAAGCCTCAATAGTGGTATTTTAGTGACCTCCTAGTGGGAAAGTCCCGAAAAAATCAATCATCAATAGATTCTTGCAACCACAACAATTATGCCGTGATTAAAAGCGGTAGTTGTGGTTTGTGCTATCGAAGGCTGATAATAGTTGTGTTAAACAAAAATACTAAGAATTAAGACAAAAAATTGAGGCTTTCTAGGCGAAAGCAAAAAATTAGTACTAGAATGTGACTCAAAATTTCGGGAAGGTACAAAACAAGTTGTTGCAATATACACTTGTAGAGTAAATTCTACACGGCATTCTTATGGCACGGTTTTACAGGCCTGGAAAGCTCTAGGTGAATTATGTTGATCACGGTGCAGGGGAAGTAGGCTGTGCGAATTCCGCTAGATTACTACCGAATTTTAGGACTACCGTTGGCGGCAAGTGATGAACAATTGCGGCAGGCATACAGCGATCGCATTGTACAATTGCCACGACGTGAGTATTCTCAGGCAGCAATTTCTTCTCGTAAACAACTCATAGAAGAAGCTTACGTGGTTTTATCAGATCCAAAACAACGCAGTACCTACGATCAGCTTTATCTTGCCCACGCCTATGACCCTGATAACCTTGCTGCTGCCGCAGTAGCACTGGAAAATCGTCCAGAAAGCACCAAAAGGGGTATTGACACCCAGAGTCTGGGCATTGAAATTACCCAAGACGAATTAGTTGGCGCTTTATTGATTTTGCAAGAGTTGGGAGAATACGAACTTGTATTGAAACTAGGTCGTCCGTACCTGGTAAATAAAAATAGTGCTACAAGTGCAAGAAAAGGCAATAATTTAGCAGACGAAGAAATTTATGAAAGTGCTGAACATCCAGATGTTGTTCTCACTGTTGCCCTTGCTTGTTTAGAATTAGGTCGGGAACAGTGGCAGCAAGGTCATTATGAAAATGCCGCCATATCTCTAGAAACTGGTCAAGAACTGCTAGTACGCGAAGGCTTGTTCTCTAGTGTACAGGCAGAAATTCAGGCGGATCTTTACAAATTGCGACCATATCGAATCTTGGAGTTGCTGGCACTACCTCAAGAAAAGACCGCCGAACGACACCAAGGCTTGGAATTATTACAAAACCTCTTAGAAGATCGTGGCGGGATTGATGGCACGAACAATGATGACTCTGGTTTAAACATAGATGACTTTCTGCGATTTATCCAGCAGTTACGCAACCACTTAACAGTCGCAGAGCAGCACAAGTTATTTGAAGCCCAAAGCAAACGTCCTTCTGCTGTTGCCACTTACTTGGCTGTTTATGCTTTGATAGCACGGGGATTTGCTCAACGGCAACCTGCTTTAATTCGTCAAGCAAGGCAAATGCTCATGCGTCTGGGCAAGCGCCAAGATGTACATTTAGAACAGTCGCTATGTGCGTTACTCTTGGGACAAACTGAAGAAGCAACTCGTGTTTTAGAACTTAGTCAAGAGTACGAAGCTTTAGCTTTTATTCGGGAAAAATCTCAAGATTCTCCAGATTTGTTACCAGGGCTGTGTCTATATGCAGAACAGTGGTTACAACACGAAGTATTTCCACATTTTCGAGATTTAGCAAACCAGCAAGCTTTCCTAAAAGATTACTTTGCTAACCAACAGGTGCAAGCTTATTTAGAAGCACTGCCAACTGATGCAGAAACAACTAATGAATGGGCTGTAATTAACCCCCAATATTTTCCCCAGCTCCAGACAAATAAGCCCCATTTCCACAACAATTCAACTAGGACTCCAGCGCAATTTAATCACAGCAGAATCCCTGACCCAGATTTACCAGAAACACCAACAAAAGAAACACCTGAATATTCAAACTTCTCACTACCTATGTGGAATTCATCTGGGAGTGTAAAATCAGAGGTTCCTGCTGCCGAACGGATGACCAGAGGCACTAATCAGCATTTAAACGGTTCAGCTAAGACTGCTGCACCCGGTCATAACCAAAAGCGTAGACGGAGAAAACCTACTCCATCTGCTAGCCGAGGGCGTGTACCAGATAATCGTCCTCATTCTCGTCGTCCCCGGCGGCGGCGAACTTTTGCTAACACTATAGAAGGGAAAACACGGCTGGTATGGAGAGTGTTTATTTCTTTGGTGAGTCTATTAGTTTTCTGGGTGTTAGCGACAACAACTTTTGGATGGTTAAAAAATCTGTTGTTTCCTACACCCTCTCTGCGTGGTATAGAGTTGTTTGTACAGATAAATCAACCACCAATATCTATTCCTGATCCAAATAGTAAACCACAAGCAACAGATGGGCCTTTAACAAATGCAACGGCAGAGGAAGTTATTCGGACTTGGTTCTCGACCAAAGCCGCAGCTTTAGGGCCCAATCATGAGATTAATAATTTAGAGCAGATTTTAACTGGTTCAGCTTTATCTCAATGGCGGCTGATTGCTCAACAGTATCGGTCAGACAATCGCTACGGCAAGTATGACCATAGCTTGAAGATAGAATCTGTTGAGAAAATTGATTTATTTGCAGATCGTGCCGCAGTGGAAGCTACGGTTAAGGAAGTGGCACAGTTCTATGAAAATGGTCAGTTTAAAAGGTCTTCTAACGATAATTTGCGAGTTCGGTATGATTTGATTAGAGAACGAGGTAAATGGCGTATTCAGAGTACATCTGTTGTAAATCAGATAATTAGATAAGTTTGAATTTTTAGGCTATGTCTAAGACAAAGCTTTACTTTAAAGCTGGGCTAAATGTAACTCCACAAATGGAGTTAATACTTCACCCGTCCAAATACCTTCAATTAAGTTCATATCTTTACTCACAGAAGTGTACGTTGTTTCCTTTTCATTTTGATTGTTATAGATAAATCGAAACTGATAATTACCTGGCTTGAGAGGTTGAAAAATCCATCTACCACTATCTCCACTGGTGATGCTAATTCCAAATCGATTACCCCAAGTCCCAAAAATTTTTATCTCAGGAAAGTATGTTACACTTTCTCCTGGCATAGCAAGAGGGTAATCAGATTCTAAAGATGCTGAAGCTCTAATCGAACCACCCTCCAATATAATTCGACCGTATGCATTCACTAGTTCTGGAAATAAGGTGAAATAAAAGCTAAATCTAAGAGGAGTTAAGGTGTTATTAGTAATCCGTATACCAAGCTGTACAGAATATTTAGGGGAAAAATATCCTGGCGTTATTGGTAATAAAAATTCCAAAATACTCAGAAGTTTCTGTACTAGATTTTTTTTTGGTAAGCACAACATTCGCTCCGGTACTAAAGTTTCAAACCGGACGCCATCTACTTCAACGACATTAATTTCATTTGATTCACTTGATGTCATATTGGCTGCTTTCTCAAGGACATCTTCATGCGCCATCAATACTCTAGGCACATAGCTTAATGTCATTATCCTGAAAAAGAATAATAATTTCAGAAAATTTTTTATTCGCCGGAACTTTCCAATACCGATAACAAACTTTTCAGCATCAAATAAGCAGAAGTCCCTCCTGGATCTTGATGTCCAATACTCCGTTCCCCCAAGTAGCTAGCCCGTCCCTTTTTTGCCTGCATCGGTATAGTTTCTTGCAACCCCCTTTGGGCTGCTGCTACAGCCTGTTGCATGGCTTCTAGCGTTCCCTTACTTTCTCCTACAGCTTGGCCAAAAGCGGTTACAGCCGGAGATAGTATATCAACCATTGTTTTGTCTCCTAGTTGCGCTTTGCCACGTTGCACCACGCCGTCTAAGCCTGCTTGGAGTAGCTCTAAAACATCTTGTTCTGTTAATTCTTGCTTACCAGCTACTGCTGCACTTGCTCGTAAAAACCAGGTGCCATAAAGAGGGCCACTGGCACCGCCAATGGAAGAAATTAAGGTCATACTCACAGCTTTAAGAATGCTGCTGATGTCCTTGTCTGTAAGAGTTGGTAACTGAGCGCTTACCTTTTTGAAACCGCGATCCATATTGATACCGTGGTCAGCATCTCCGATCGCAGCATCTAATTCTGTCAAATATGCTTTATTCTGCTCTATCTCGGTTGCATAAGCCTGCAACCATTGTAATATCTGCGCCTGACTTACCATATAAACCTAATTTATAATTCATAATTATAAAATTCCCCAGCGCCAACTCGGCGTTTTTACTGGTGCATCCCATAGCCGGATCATCTCATCATCTAATTTCAGCAGAGTAATGGAGCAACCTTGCATTTCTAGAGATGTAATATAAGGCCCGATTAAGTTTCGCACAATTTGCAATCCTTGCTGTTCGCAGATTTGGGCGAGTTTGCGGTAAACAATATACAGTTCAGAAATCGGAGTTCCACCCATACTATTGACGAAAGCTAACAAGCGATCGCCTTTGGCAAATGGTAGATTTGTTAGTTCTACATCTACCCATTCTCCTTTGTCTTCATCCCACTCGCGCAGTGTGCGGCTGTATGCTGCATCCTCAAGGAGCGATCGCGTCAAAATTTCGGTGATCTCATCTACTGATTTGATGGCTGTACGCTCTGTTCCTGGCTCACCGTGAATACCGATGCCTAATTCGATTTCGCGATCGCCCAATTCAAATGTCGGTGTTCCATTAGCTGGCACTGTACAAGATGTTAGAGCAATTCCCATACTCCGCCCATTCAGATTTACCCGACGACATAAATTTGCTATTTGTGGCAAATCATACCCTGCCTCAGCCGCTGCACCACAAATTTTTTCTGCTAGTATTGTTGTTCCCACACCCCGCCGTCCTTGGGTATAGAGGCTATCTTTCACTGCTACATCGTCATCAATCAAAATATTTAGCGATCGAATGCCTTCACCACGGGCTAATTCCGTTGCCATCTCAAAGTTCATCACATCGCCACTGTAATTTTTGACGATATAAAGGATACCAGAGCCTCCATCTACTTGTTTGGCTGCTTCTAGCATTTGGTCAGGAGTCGGTGAAGTGAAAACCTCACCAGGACAAGCTGCATCAAGCATTCCTCTGCCCACGAAGCCAGCGTGCATTGGTTCATGTCCACTGCCACCACCTGAAATAATTGCTACTTTACCCAGAATAGGTGCATCGGCTCGATAGACAAAAGCGGGATCATAATTCAGTTTAATTAAATCGGAATGAGCCGCCGCCATACCTTCTAGACTTTCCCGCACAAAGTCTTCCGGCTTGTTGATCAGCTTTTTCATAATCCGTGTTTGGTTAAAAGGGTGCTAAAACCCAGGTTATAGCGCTTATGGTTTGTATGCAATACAGTCTAACCTCTCTCCTAAAAGGCTACCGTGTACCCACAAGTCGAATTTCTTCTTAAATCCCAAACATTACCTACTTAATCGCACTGAGGGTTAGGGTGGGGTAAAACTAAAGCTCAAACCTTAGTAAATCAGGTTTAGGGTAAGGTTTTGAGAATTTATGCCATAAATATATTGAATTCGGGTAGTCGTTTATTGAATTCGGGTAGTCGTTTATTGAATTCGGGTAGTCGTTTATTGAATTCGGGTGGTCGTTTATTGAATTCGGGTGGTTGTTTATTGAATTCGGGTAGTCGTTTATTGAATTCGGGTAGTCGTTTATTGAATTCGGGTAGTCGTTTATTGAATTCGGGTAGTCGTTTATTGAATTCGGGTGGTCGTTTATTGAATTGGAGGTATCGTTCATTGAATTCAAGCAGTGGTTAGGGTGGGGTAAAACCCAGATTCAAAGAACAACGTAGAGACTTGTGTGTACACCGTAGCCTAAAAGGAGAGAGACTTTGAATTTTCCCCTTTCCGACGCGGGAAAGGGGATTAGGGGTTTAGGTTTTTCCTGGGCTTTTCCATATAACGTGAAAAGTTAGCTATTTAATGTCAATTCAAAGATTCCATCAACTGAATACACTTGTGCATCTGCTGGCGCATGGTTTCCCTATCAGCATGAAACCTTCGCCCATGACCTGGTAGCACCCACTCAAAAGAGTAATTAGCCAAGTTATGCATTGATTTAATCTGTTTTGACCAAGAATACCAGCAGGCACCGTGGAATGCAGTCAGTTGGTGCAAGCTTTCTGACCAAGCGAGATGATCGCCAGTGAAGAGGAACTTATTTTTATAAAGTAAGACAGTATGTCCTTTGGTGTGACCGGGAACTGGGATAATTAATAAATCTGGAGTCAAAGTAAATGCTTCGGAACCAGTTAGCTGTATTTCTACATTGCGAGTATCCGCAGTAATATCATCAGTATGAAGGATGCGATCGCACTGAAAATGCTCGGCAAACTTTTGATGATCTGCCACATCATCCTTATGAGTTAGGTACATATAACGAATCGGCCCCATTTCTTCTAAACGCTTGACTAAAGGCGGCGTAAACCGGGGAGAATCCACCAAAATGTTACCTTCTGGAAGTTGAATTAAATAGCTAGCAGCACCATAAGATTTTTCAGAATGATAGCCGCAGTGGTAAACATTTTCCGCTACTAATATTGGAAAAGTTTGTTGAACAGCTTTGATATCTTTTGGCTTTTCAACTGTACCAATAGAACTAGTAGGACAAGCTAAAAGTGCTTGCAGCGCTGCTAATCTTTCTACCTCATTGCTTGGTTGATGATAAACAGCCGATTGATCATCTACATCATAAAATACTTCAGGAGCCATCCAGCGACAGGTATCACAATCAATACAGGTATTATCTACATAAAAATCGCCGTTGACATTTTGGGGACGACGCTGATTTAAATAAGCCATATTAATTAATCCTTTTGCTTCCAGTAGCTTACTGGGGAGCGATAAACCTTATATTGCTACGCTAGCAAAAGTAACTTGAGACTGTAGCCGCCACTAGAAGTAAATCTGCTCAAAAATATAAAGACTCGTGCAACCCAGTAAGCATAAATTGGGAAAACTGAACATAGACACTATCTGCTGATATATTCCCAAATATGCTTTGCTGTTCTAATTCTAGCTGTGCAAATCCCTTTAATCCTGATGACAATAAGTTTTGCATTAAGTGTGGACAAACACTTACACCATTATTTAGAAACCGTTTCCGAGTAATACGACTTTTGGGTGAGGGTGGATTTAGCAGAACTTATGAAGCCAGGGATGCAGATAAGATAGACGAACCTTGCGTAATTAAGCAATTTGTCCCTCAATTTGAAGGAACGGCTGCACTTGAGAAAGCTACGGAGTTATTTAAGCAAGAAGCGAAGCGTCTGTATGATTTGGGAGAACACCCGCAAATTCCCCGCCTGATTGCTTATTTTGAACAGGATAAGCGCCTTTATTTAGTACAAGAGTTGATTCAGGGGCAGAATTTATTACAAGAATTGCAGCAGCAGGGAGCCTTTAGCGAAGAAAAGATCAAACAGATTTTAACTGATTTATTACCTATCCTAAAATTTATCCATGAACGCGGTGTAATTCATCGAGACATCAAGCCAGAAAATATCATGCACCGTCTGGATGGCAAGCTAGTATTAATTGATTTTGGTGTTTCTAAACAAATTACAAAAACTTTTGTAGGTGTTGGGACAACAGTAGGAACACCTGGATATACACCACTAGAGCAAATGCGTGGTCAAGTTTTCCCTGCAAGTGACCTTTATAGTTTGGGTGTAACTTGTATTCGCTTATTAACTCAGTGTTTACCAAATGCAGATGGTTATGATGAACTTTATAATGCTGTCAATGGTGAATGGAAATGGACAAATTATCTACCCCAAGAGACAAATATTACACCTTCTTTGATTAAAGTTTTAGATAAATTGATTGAGAACTACGCTAAAGAACGCTATCAATCGGTAGATGAGGTATTTCTAGATTTAGATTTTTGTAATAAGCCACAATCTAATCGAGATATAGATATAAAATCGAATACAACTAAGTTAAGTGGAGAAGATTGGAGACAACGGAAAAATTGGGGAAAGCGTGGAAACTGGGACAGTTCGAGGGACTGGGATAATGGGGAAATTTCGGGAGATTGGGATAGTTGGGAAAGTTACGGAGATAGCGATAGTTGGCAAAACTACGGAGCTTGATGTAACTGGTGATTTCTGTTATGCTTGACAATAATTTCATCTTACAGCAATGATTAAATATGACTGAAATTGTATTTATCGTTGAAGATGATCCAGATGGTGGTTATACAGCAGTAGCTCTAACCGAGTCAATTTTTACTCAGGCTAACGATATAAAAACACTACGGGAAATGATCCGTGATGTGGTTCACTGCCATTTTCCTAATGAAGAAAATCATCCTTGCAGAATCTTACTTAAATAATATCGATCCAAAGGGTGGCATTAGGCAACCTCTTTGGTAAAATTCAGGTCAATACTATCAAGTATCGGTAGAGTATGACCCAAACGCAATCCTAAAATAATCCATCCTTCAAGAGCATCTTGCAAATCTTCCCGGCAAGCTTCTAGTGTTGCAGCGTTTGCCCACACTCCTTGACACTCTGGAATTTCGGCAAAGAAAGTTCCATCCTCAAGCAACTCGTAGGTTGCTTTGTGCATTGCTGTACCAATGTAATTTGTCAACATTTATATTTTTACAAGTTCATTCAGCTTTTTAATCAATTTAGTTATGAGTGAAATTGTACTTGCGACACCGAATAGCCTATCGTAGACATCGCAAATTTGCCAAACTCTAATTATTATGTATAATTTTTAATTTCCAAAAATGCGATCGCGCCCTTTTACCAAACGCGATCGCTTGATTATTTAAAGTTTATACTCGACCTTCACCGTTTTTAACAATTTTATCAATAAACTCAGGATAATTATCAAAGTCATCCATTGAATTCAAAGGTGGCATTGTTACCCAATTTCCTTCTGTCTTTGACTTATCCATGTAAGCATAGAAAGCTTCATTATCGTCTTGATGAGCCAGCACGTAGACTCGTAATTCTTTGAGGCTCATTTCATGAAAATTTGGTTTCATATTTTAAATGTCCATTTCCGATCACGCTGAATCGCTATCTCGGTTTCTTCACCAGCTATGATGACTATTTCGCCTGTGCGTTCATCTAAACGGACTATCTAAACGGACTAGATAAACAGGTCGATACATCATAGTTAATCTTCGGCAAACAAGAAAGCACTGTAGAGTTTGTTCTGCTGTCGGAAGAATCAATAGTCCTCAATATGTTGTATTTATCAGTCTAAAACTTTAGAAGTAGCATAACAAGTGCGATGCCTACGGCGGGTTACGCCTACGGATCTTTGAGAAACCGGGTTTTTCCCAAACCCGATTTCTTTTGGCTTAAATCCCCAGCTAAGAATTAGCCGATTATGAGATGCAGATGATTACTCACCGCACTAATTAAATTATGGGTAACGGGAAGACTATCAACTACCATCCCCAGACACAACAGCATCATGTAGGAGATGGAATAAAGAAACAACTCTCTAGCAACAGTGCGATCCTCTGGATTTTGCAACAAACGCCAAGATTTGTGGATAAATAATCCTCCCAGAATTACAGCGATCGCAGCATAAAGAATTCCACTTGCGCCCAAAGGATAAACCAATAACACGGTTGCAAATACTGTTACCAGCGTATAGTACCAAATCTGCTTCACTGTTGCCGTATCACCTTCAATCACAGGTAGCATTGGTATCCCCACCTTTGCGTAATCGTCCCGGATCATCAGAGCTAAAGCCCAGAAATGGGGTGGTGTCCACAAAAAGACGATAGCAAAAATTAACCATGCTGACCAGCTTAATGTGCCTGTGACAGCAGCCCAACCAACTAAAGCTGGAATTGCCCCAGCAGCCCCACCAATGACGATATTCTGGGTGCTGTGGCGTTTTAGCCAATGGGTATAAACCAAAATATAAAAGACGATGCCAGAGAAGGCTAGCAGCGCGGCTAAAAGATTGGCAAATACTGCCAGGAGTGTAAAGGAAATCGTCGCCAGTGCGATCGCAAAAATTAAAGCATCGCGCGGCTGCACCTTACCGGATGGCATCGGACGATGGCGCGTCCGCTCCATGTCATAATCAATATCCCGGTCATACACACAGTTAATCGTCTGGGCGCTTGCAGCAGCCAAAGTGCCACCAGTAAGAGTTACTAGCAACAGCAATGGGTCTACTTCTCCCTTAGCAGCAATCCACATACTTCCAGCCGTGGTAATCAAAAGCAACGGAATAATCCGAGGCTTCGTTAGCTGGTAGTAACTTTGAATTACCTGTAAAAATGTTCCGTGGTGGCGAGAGACATTAGTCTCAATCATTTTGGCTCTGATTCCTTATTTTTCAACAACTTATATGCAGCCCCCGCTCAAGCTGGCTCTTTCAGGCAAATGAAAACACAGATTTTCTGCACCTGCGTGGGTCGCAATACTCGCCGTTGCGGCCATAATTAGTGCTGAGTGCGGAGAGACGCGATCAATCGCGTCTGTACTGGGGAGTTAGGAATTCTTCCCCTGCTCCCCCTGCCCCCCCTGCTCCCTCATCTCCCCCGCTACCGCTAACTTGACTCAGCGCTAACTGAGTCACGCAGTGCAAGAACTGTGAAAGCTACCAAAGTACCCAGTAAAGTAGCTCCTATAGCTTGGTGAGAGACGGTGAGAGGCTCGACTTGGAGATGTAATTTGAAAGTGGCGAATCCCAACAAAATTTGTAAAGTCAACAACCCACCAGCCAGATTTGCTAGTCGCCGCAAAGCTGGATGTAGTGCTGGTGTACGCCAACAGATAAATACCATTGCCAAGGTTGCCAAGGAAGGCGGCACCAAACCAGCAATATGGCTGTACATTACACTACAAAGTTGAGAACCGCCGAGACATTGGTGTAGCGCCCAGCGAGAGCCTACCAAAGCACCTAGCAGACTTTGCAGATAAACCAGAACAGCGGCAGTTAAACCGACCCAAGGCAACTTACCAACAGTTCCAGTCCCCTGATAGGGAGTGAGTGCCGTGCCGATAATCAGGAGGGTGGAAAAAAACAACAGCGCCGTTCCTAAATGAGCGGTAACGATATCAAACCGCAACAGTTCGGTGACGGTGAGTCCTCCCAAGATGCCTTGGAAAACGATTAAAAATAGGGCGAATGTGGATGCCCAAGGTAGCCATCTGGGTAAGAAACGACGATGCCACCAGGATAAGCCGAAGAGCGCGATCGCGCTTACACCAATTAAAGCTGCATCCAATCTGTGAAACCACTCCAGGAACACCTGGAGATTCATTTGCTTGGCTGGCACCAGTTCGCCATAGCATAAGGGCCAGTCTGGGCAAGCAAGTCCAGCATTCATCACACGGGTGGCGCTGCCTATTGCCATCAAAATTAAGGTGGCTATGCATATTTTCCACACTAAGCGACGAATCATTTCCTTGGGCTTGTGCTGCTGAAGCGCCGCTTCATTTTGTTGTTGTAGGACAAATTCGCTCATGAATGATACCTTCTGCCCGTTCTTGGTGGCTCTCTTAAAATTTTCAATTTTCTTTTAGCGTCCTATCTTCACCCTAGCGTATAGGCTAAGGGTTTATAGATTAGCACTCACTTATACTTTGAATCACTCCAGAAAGGTTTTGCCTGAAGCTTTAGGTATTTTTCAAGATGTGAAAAATTGATTAATGACAATTAATTTAAGCATCCTAAATTTTTCCTTAAATTTTTCCACTGATTTATATCTACTTTTGGCAGTATCTGATAGTCACCTTGTACTCAAAATTAGTAAAATAGTCAAAAAAATTAATAAAAATTTCAGACCTTTGGACTCCATGTCTTACAGCCTAGACTACCTTAGTAAGTGAGCAGCTTTGAGATAACGTAGTAAATTCAATTAAGTAAGCCGTGAAGATTCCAAGTTCAATCTGGACATTACTCATTGGCATCGTGCTAACGCTAGTCAGCCTTTGGTACGGTCAAAATCACGGTCTGTTGCCAGCAGCAGCCACGGATGAAGCCGTCTTGGTGGATGGTCTGTTCAACGCGATGATGATCATTTCTACAGGTATATTTCTGCTCGTAGAAGGTATTTTAATTTACTCTGCATTTAAATACCGTCGGCGTGCAGGTGATAATGAAGACGGCCCACCAGTGGAGGGCAATGTACCTTTAGAAATTCTCTGGACGGCGATCCCAGCAATTATCGTTATCGGCATTTCTGTTTACAGCTTTGATGTGTACAACGAAATCGGTGGCTTTGATCCCCATGCTATTCATGAAGCACCGATGATGAATCAGGAGTCAATGGCAATGCCTGGAAGTGCGATGGCAGCAACTTTAACCGATACTCCTCCCAGCACCGAACCCAACCTCAATCAAGAAAAATCTGATGAGGCGATGCAAGATCCAGCTACGGCAGAAGTCCGCAATGCTGACCAAATTCCCCAACTGCGGAATGCTCCAGGTGTAGGTATTGTTGCTCCCACAATTGGGGGGACTCCTGATAAAGCAGGCAAACGAGCAGGATTACAGGTCAACGTCACAGGTTTACAATATGCCTGGATTTTCACCTATCCTGAAACTGGTATAACTACAGGTGAAATGCACGTCCCCATCGGGCGAGAAGTGCAAATCAATATGACAGCCAACGATGTCATCCATGCCTTCTGGGTGCCAGAGTTCCGTCTGAAACAAGATGCAATTCCCGGTAGGCAAAGCGAGATTCGCTTCACCCCCAAAAAAGCAGGCGATTATGCCCTGATCTGCGCTGAACTTTGTGGTCCATATCATGGTGCGATGAGAGCATCAGTAGTAGTTGAGACAGAAGAAGCCTTTGACAAATGGGAGCAAGAGCAGCTAGTTGCCAGCAAAGAAACCTTAAATCAAGCCGTTGCTGTTAACCCTGCTGATTTATCCCCAAATGAATTTCTCGCTCCTTACACCAAGGACTTGGGGATTCAGCCAGAAATCCTCCATCAAGTTCACCATTAGTCATTGGTCATTAGTCATTAATCATTGGTCATTGGTCTAAATAAATGACAAATGACAAAGGACAACTGACAAAGCGCAAAGTCTGAGCGGAGGTTTCCTCCGTTGGCGTAGCCCGCCGAAGGCATCAGAACTTTGTAAGAGAGGACAAATGACAAAAGATAACTAACGACTATGACCCAAGCTCAAGTGCAAGAAACTGCCAACGCCCCTGCTCTTGTTGAGGAGCCAGGGATCAGAAAATGGCAAGACTACTTTAGTTTCAACACCGACCATAAGGTGATTGGGATTCAATACCTAGTCACTACATTCATTTTTTACTGTATCGGTGGCGTGATGGCTGACTTGGTTCGTACAGAACTGCGAACTCCAGAAGTTGATTTCGTCACCCCTGAAGTTTACAACAGCTTATTTACGCTGCACGCCACGATCATGATTTTCTTGTGGATCGTGCCAGCCGGTGCGGGTTTTGCTAACTTCCTCATTCCCTTGATGATTGGGGCAAAGGATATGGCATTCCCACGCTTGAATGCTGTTGCCTTTTGGATGATTCCCCCTGCGGGTGTATTGTTGATCGCGAGTTTAGTGGTAGGCGATGCACCGGATGCGGGTTGGACTTCCTACCCTCCCCTGAGCTTGGTAACAGGTCAAGTAGGTGAGGGAATTTGGATTATGAGCGTCCTTTTACTAGGTACGTCATCGATTTTAGGGGCAATCAATTTCCTCGTCACATTGCTCAAGATGCGTATCCCTGGTATGGGGGTTCACCAAATGCCCTTGTTCTGCTGGGCGATGTTTGCTACCTCAGCATTGACTTTGGTATCTACACCAGTGCTAGCAGCTGGTTTAATTTTGCTGGCTTTTGACTTATTGGCGGGAACGACATTTTTTAACCCGACTGGCGGTGGCGACCCAGTTGTGTACCAGCACATGTTCTGGTTTTACTCCCACCCAGCGGTTTACATCATGATTTTGCCCTTCTTTGGGGCAATTTCGGAAATTATCCCGGTGCATTCCCGCAAGCCGATTTTTGGCTATAAAGCGATCGCTTATTCCTCTCTTGCCATTAGCTTTTTGGGGCTAATTGTTTGGGCGCACCACATGTTTACCAGCGGTATCCCCGGTTGGTTGCGGATGTTCTTTATGATCACCACCATGATCATTGCCGTACCTACAGGAATTAAAATTTTCAGTTGGTTAGCAACAATGTGGGGTGGAAAAATCCAGCTTAACAGCGCCATGCTGTTTGCCATCGGCTTTGTCGGCACCTTTGTGATTGGCGGGATCAGTGGCGTGATGTTGGCAGCAGTGCCCTTTGACATTCACGTTCACGACACCTATTTTGTGGTGGCACACTTGCACTACGTCTTGTTTGGTGGTAGTGTTCTCGGCATTTATGCAGCGATTTACCACTGGTTCCCAAAAATGACGGGACGGATGATAAACGAATTTTGGGGTAAGGTTCACTTTGCCTTAACAATAGTTGGTCTAAACATGACCTTCTTACCTATGCACAAGCTGGGATTAATGGGCATGAACCGTCGTATCGCCCAGTATGATCCCAAATTTACCTTTCTCAACGAAATCTGCACTTATGGCGCTTACATACTAGCAGTTTCGACATTTCCCTTCATCATCAATGCCATTTGGAGTTGGTTATACGGCGAGAAAGCTGGTAATAATCCTTGGAGGGCACTTACCTTAGAGTGGATGACAACCTCACCGCCAGCGATCGAGAATTTTGATCAAACCCCAGTATTAGCTACAGGACCCTACGACTACGGTTTGGAAAAGGCTAATGAAGGTGTACCTTTATCTGATCCCAATCCAATCTTATCTGCTGGCCCAAATTCAGTATTAAGAGCAGAACCCGACCCAGCGGTTGCTGCCAATCCCGAAGACAGGAAATAAATAGGGTACTGGGGACTAGGGAGTAGGGAGTAAAGGAGAAGAGTTTTCCCCTCTACCCCCCGCACCCCGTCCCTCTGCCTCTTTTCAATGCCCCATGCCCAATGACGGCAGTTGCTTCAAGTCGGGAAACCCGCCCAAGGCACTGCCTCCCCCATACTCAATTCCCCACTTATAAAAATTCATGCAAAGTCAAACTATTGACCCAGCTAAAACCGAACTAAATCATCACCACGCGGCGGAAGCGTCCGTCGGCCATCACGAAGAACATCCAGACCATCGTATGTTTGGGCTAATTGTCTTTCTAATTGCTGAAGGGATGATTTTTATGGGGTTGTTCGGAGCCTACTTGGCTTTCCGTGCTACCTTACCCGCATGGCCGCCAGCAGGTACTCCAGAATTAGAACTACTGTTACCTGGAGTCAACACCATCAATCTAATTTCTAGTAGTTTTGTCATGCACAATGCCGACACTGCTATCAAAAAGAATGATGCGCGGGGTGCCCAGATTTGGTTAGCAATTACGGCGGCGATGGGCGCTATTTTCTTAGTAGGCCAAGTATATGAATATACCCATTTAGAATTTGGTTTAACTACCAATTTATTTGCTAGTGCATTTTACGTTTTGACTGGTTTCCACGGATTGCACGTTACTATCGGCGTTTTGGCAATTGTTGCCGTGTTATGGCGATCGCGCGTTCCGGGTCACTATAGTAACGAAAAGCACTTTGGCATTGAAGCAGCCGAAATCTACTGGCACTTCGTTGACGTGATTTGGATTATTTTGTTCGGATTACTGTATCTACTGTGAGTATTAATTATTAGTTGTTCACTCAACGCGGACAACTTAAGAAGCCCCCAATCAGGGGCTTTTTTAATTAATAGAATGCTGCTGTTGCAGCTAGCTGCCCTGATGTCACATTATTTGATCTATCGGTTGGCAACAAAATCTAAATTAAAACAGTTTCTAGAAGATAAAATATCTGGAAAGTTATCTAAAACGTTTTTTATTTACTATAAAACAGTTTTATCCTTTGCCTAGCAAGAGTTATAGAAAATATATTAAAATGAACGTAGACTTTTCCTTCTATGAGTTTTGCTAAATGCAACTGAGTTATCGCAAGGGATACAGGCGTGAGTAAAAGGTGGGAAAAGTTGGAAAAGTCGGATGTTTTATTGAAACTATTGAATAAACGTGCATGATTGATAAGTTACACCTATTTATCTTGCAACTCATCACTCGATATTGACCTCAAAAGCTTAACTGCTTTTGATCTTGCTCTATTTTATTTTTGTCGAACTTACGTTGATATTACAACGCGATCGCGGTTAATGATGATTAAAATCTGGTAACAAAATTGTGGTGGACACTCTAAAGATACTTGTACCTTTAAATGCCACTGTTCAAGGTTTTGTCAGCAATCAGACCCAACATTCAAAATAAACCTCCTAACTTCTGAATATTGTCTTGTGCCCGCAGTTATAAATACTGTGAACTAGTGTTAAATTTACTTAAGTGATAAAATTACAGAACTATTACAAAAATAAATTTTTATATTAAAATACGCATAAAGGTATGAAATAAACCAATCAAGCCGCTAACCATAAAACGGCTCAAAAGCATAGTTCGGGTGAGAGGCTGACTGCCTCAAATACCAACAAATCTAACGGGAGCTATTAATCAGCTCACCCAAGCTCTAAATGGTCAGTAAATTAACAAGTAGTATACGCCACATGAGCCAGAACCCTCTAGTCAGAAAAACACTCCGGAGTCGCTTTGAGACTGTCAAACTGCTAGGAAGCGGAGAATCTGGTAATACTTACTTGTTAGCAGGTACTACACGTAACAGACATCGATACTCTATCGCCAGAAAAACACTTCGGAATCGCTTTGAGATTGTCAAACAATTAGGAAGCGGAGGATCTGGTGATACCTACTTAGCCATAGACCTAGATTTACCAGGACGACCCCATTGTGTCGTCAAACATTTCCACCCAAAAGATCCCAATCCTGCTGTTCTACCCATTGCTAAAAGCTTATTTGATCGAGAAGCAGAAGTTTTATACCAGCTAGGTAATGACCACGACCAAATTCCTAGACTATTTGCACATTTTAATGAAGATGGGGATTTCTATTTAGTCCAGGAATTTATTGACGGTCATGCATTAACTCAAGAAATTGTACCAGGTCAGCGTCTTAGCGAGAGTGTAGTCTTAAATTTATTAAAAGACATCCTGGAAGTGCTGGCCTTCGTCCACCAAAATAACATTATTCACCGGGATATTAAGCCCCAAAACTTAATGCGGCGGCACTCCGATCAGAAGATTGTGCTAATTGACTTTGGGAGTATTAAGAAAATTGGTGCTTTGGGAGCAGGCTTAACAATTTCTGTTGGGACTCCTGGCTATATGCCAAGCGAACAAGCTAAGGGAAAGCCAAAACTTTGCAGCGATATCTATGCAGTAGGTATGATTGGCATTCAAGCTTTGACAGGCTTAATACCTGAACAATTACAAGAAGATCCCAATACTGGAGAAGTTCTCTGGCGCGATAAAGTACAGATAAGTGACGCTCTTGCAAATATTTTAGATACAATGGTTCGCGATCGCTTTAGCCAACGTTACCAATCTGCCGCAGAAGCTTTGCAAGCGCTTAATTCTGATCTAGCGTTGTCACAGTCCTCACAATCTGGTGGCATAAAGCAAAACACTGATGATAGCTATTGGCTAACTTATAGAAACTTTATTTTGCTGTTGGGAATAGGGCTTGGTGCTACCACTAGTTTGATAGTGTTAGTTTTAATCTATACATTTATTAATACAGGTACATCGCCTCCAAATCAACCTACTCAATTGAATAATTTTATAGAAAAATTGCTTGAGTCTCGGTTGACTAATGTTAATGTCAATAGCTTAGTAGGTAAATCAACAACCAACAGAGGAGTCTATAAAAACAATTCCACCATTGCCAAAACTACCAAAGAAGAAATTGAACCTTACTACATTAAAAAGAGCTAATCATCTACCAGCAGTTATAAAATTTGCTGTTAACTGGCTTATTTCAGATTTATTTTTAACCTAAATATTTATAGATTCCTGTAGGATAAATAAAATAAACAACATTAAAAGATATGGACAATACAAATCAAAAAAAGGCTTTGATTAACGGTGAAATCGCCCTCTTTCTTAGAGGTTTGATTATTGGAAAAGTGCTGACACTTATGGTTATTGGCGGACTGCTTTGGTGGTTACTGAAGCCGAATTTATCGTCCCGCAGCAGCGTTAATTCCTCTAATCAAAATTTAAACACCCTCTCTAGTACTGCATCAACTTTTCAGACAGTTACTAATGTCCCCACTGCCTCATTTAACTACGGAGGCAGTACAGCTTGGGCATCTATCCGGCAATTGGTAGATTCTCAGATCCAGAGCGATCGCCCTGAACTACAATTACGCTATGTAAACCCTGTTAATGGTAGCCCTGGTTCTAGCTCTGGCATTCGGATGTTGCTTGATGGTAAACTAGACTTTGCTCAGTCTTCCCGTCCCCTGACAGATGAAGAACAAGCTATGGCAAAAGAGCGAGGCTTCACCCTTGAGCAACGTCAGGTGGGTATGGATGGGGTAGCAGTGGTAGTCAACCCATCACTCAATGTGCCTGGTTTAACTGTTGACCAATTACAGCAGATTTATTCGGGGAAAATTACTAACTGGAATCAAGTAGGTGGGCCAAACCTAGCCATCACACCTTTGTCTCAACGACCAGAGGACGCAGATACAGTAATATACGCTCGCAACAGCGACTTGAAAGGGCAAGCATTTGGCTCTAATGTGCAGTATGTCTACTCTACTACAGAGGCAGTGCGCCAACTCAGTAAAACTCCTGGTAGTGTCTATTACGCTTCTGCCCGTTCAGTATTACCTCAATGTAGTGTGAAGGCTTTGCCATTGGGTAGTACTTCTGGTCAGCTAATTCCCCCCTACCGCGAACCTCTTGTGTCACCTGAGCAATGTCTACGTCAGCGTAACCAGCTAAATACTCAGGCTATTAAAGATGGTAGGTATCCCTTGATGGCTAATTTGTTTGTGATTATTAAGCAGAATAAAGGTCGGGAACAGCAGATTGGAGATGCTTATGCCAAACTTTTATTAACTGATGAGGGACAAAGGGCAATTGAACAAGCTGGTTTCGTCGCGGTTCGCTAGTAGCTCAAGTTGTTAGTTATTATTGAGTGCGATCGGGTTTTCTGCTACACCTCATTTATATCCTCGACTTCTTCAATAAGTCAGCGATCTAGAGAAAGCGATCGCACCATTCACTGCTTGTTCAATATTCATGTGTTTATCATCTGAGTTGAAAATATTTCCATTCATTCGACAGCATAAGAACTAAACTGGCGTTTAAAAGGAGAATGAAACCCAATGACGATATCAGAAGGGGGTACACCTAACTCAACCAATCGTTCAGCAACAGACTCTTCTGTACCGTTATACTGAATCCATATTTTCCCATTTTGAATATCAAAATGCATAACCGGGCCAAACACCCGTTTATCTCCTTGCCAGCCAACGTAAGCTAATTGATAATGGTCGTTTTCGTTATCAATAATTAGTTGTGAATTGACTGTATCTGTCTTATTTATAATTTGTGTATGCTCTGTCAATATTTGTTTTATTAGTTGTCGATAATGTTTTATCTTATCCATTGCCGAATCTCCTCCTGTCTAGGATCATAGACTATTAACTTAACTTGGTAACGTTGAAGGGCACGTTGCACGAAGGGGAGTTGAAAAAAATTTTGATAAGTTTCGCTAGGGACAGCTAAGTATAGGATTCTGTCAGCTTCTTGTTCTTCGAGAGCTTGGCAGTAATTGAGATATTGTCCAAGTGCAGTATGAAATTCACTGATATCTGAATCTGCAATAAAACTCTTAATTTCAACGGCTATTTTCTCTGTATTACGTTCTGCGGCAATAGAATTTTCAGCCGCTAAATCTATTTGTAGTTTAATTGCTTCACTAATACGAATTGTAAAAGGATCGTGAGTAATTATCCACCCATCTTTAATTAATGCTTTTTTTACCTGTTGATGGAAAACATCTTTAGCCATTTTGCTATCTCTAGATTAGAGTCACCTTAATCCAAAATAATGTTTTTGCTCTATGTAGTGCGTTCCCCAAAGGGGTTGTCGGAGACATCGCACTCTCGATTATTCTGCATTGCTGCGGCAAGTTTTTCTAGATTTTGACGAACAGTCACACTACGGAGATGGTTTACACCCCAGACTCGTTCACAAATATCTAAAGCTTGCAAATAAAGCGGTTCTGCTTCGCTGTAACGTCCAGTTTCACGATAAATTTCTGCCAAATTATTGAGACTTTCGGCAACATTAGGATGATTTTCCCCCAATAGATGCTTATCAAGTTCTAACGCTTTTATACATAAAGATTCAGCTTCATTGTAACGCCCCTGCTCCCTATACATATAACCAAGAGCATAGATAGTATCTGCTAAAAGCGGATGCGCCTTTTGCAATAGACGCTGCTTGAGTTCCAATGATTCCAAAAACAAAGATTCGGCTTGATCGTAGCGTCCTTGAGCGCGGTATATCAATCCTAAATTGTGCAAATCTGTTGCAACATCAGGATTCTCTTCTCCCAAGAATCGCTTATCTAGTTCTATCGCTTGTTGGGACAACGGTTCAGCTTCACTGTAACGTCCTTGATGATAATAAAGTAGTGCTAAATTATTCAGTATAAGAGCCAAAGAAAGATCATTTTCACCAACCAAATGTTTTTCGAGTTCTAATGATTGCAGATACAAAGGTTCGGCTTCGTCATAACGTTTTTGCTCATCATATAGTAATGCCAAATTGTTAAGACTGATGACGACATCGGCATGGTTTTCTCCCCACAGGCGTTTCCTCAGTTCCAAAGCTTCTTGATATAAGAGTTCCGCTTTAGTATATTGTCCTGTAGATTTATAAAGTCCTGCCAAATTATTCAGACTAGTAGCAAAAGAAGGGTGGTTGTCTCCTAGCAGACGTTTCCTCAGTTCTAAAGCTTGTTGATATAATGGTTCGGCTTCGCTGTAGTGTCCTGTTGCACGATATATTCCTGCTAAATTGTTGAGGCTAGTAGCTAAATCTATCTGCAAACCTGATTCATTTTGTAGCTCAATCGCCTGCCGCCAATACTTTATTGCGAGTTCTTGTTCTTCTTGATAATTCTGAGACTCACCCCGCTCTAATCTGCTGCGGTAAATATCACCTAATCTTGAGTATAAAGTAGCCAAGCTGGGGTCTTTAGTTCCCCGTTCCTGTTCTACTTTCTCGATTAACCCTTGTAAATCTTGGATGGGCAAGAAAAAGGAGTTATCTTCATTAGTATCTGTGCTGGCTAATTCTGTGTCTCTAAAAACAAAACGTATATGTTCTAGTTCTTTACCAGGAATAGCATTCGTCTTTTTAGATTCAAACCGAAATACACCGTTGCGCCAACTCCAAAAGTCAGGGGCTTTTTTAATCAGGTTGACTAATATTTGATTAGTTACCCAAAGCACGATCGCAAACGGAAACTCGCGCAATCCTTCTCTTGTCCACTGTAAGTAACCAAAAAATTTCTCCTGTTCTGATTGCTCATTTCCCAACCTGAGAAAATAAAGTTGTTCAGCACCCGTCACAGTAATCACCGCCGGGTTATGCTGACGAAGATATTCTTCTTGTTGTACGAGTTGGTTAAGAGCAGCTTTTAGGCTCGGTTCCTGACGTGCTAAAGTTACTCGATATGGACAGTAAGCGGGTTGTAGTTCGGCTTCATACTGGGCAATAATCTCATCACGAAAATTAGCATCATCGCAAACCGCAATCAGTAAATTTAATCCCCGTTTTTGAGCTTCAATAGAAACAATTAAATCATCATACGCATCTTGATTTTCTCCTTCATCTAATAATTCTTCATTTAACATTAATTGCTCCCTGTCTTTTCAAGCTTTCTATAATAATTGGATGAACATCGTACCAAGTTTCATCAGTGCGATATTCTAGAACATACAGCCCATGTAGTAAATCCAAAAACTCTGCTTGTTTCGGGTCATTGGGCATAAATTGTTCATAAACACTCTGCAAAATATCTGTATCAACTTTTCCTAAACGTATGGAAAAATCATTGCGGATTTTATTGATTGCTTGAAGAAGAATTTTATCATCAATGATAACTTCGGCTGAGGGATTTCGTCGGATCATCCGTAAACAAATACGGCAACATTCCTTAGAAATCCGAATTAACTCTCGCAATACGCCACCACTGTAAATCACAATTTTTTCAGCAGTTTCTGCCGTGATTAATTCACTGGAAATCCGCTTTTGTAAAACTTCACCGAGAATCTTTGTTGCTTCTGGGCGAGGTGGGGCATTAGGGAAGCGATTCTTCCCTTTATCAAAAATCTTTAAGACAGGCATTGCCACAACTTGATCGTTGGTTTCAGTAGTAATTATTGTGCTGATAAATGTTTCCCGAAGTACTGCAATCGGGATAGTGTAGATAATTTGAAAGTTAGGTTGACAAAGAGCTTTAATATTATCTCGATAAATTTCATTAACTCTACCTAAGTCAAGTTTATCTAAATCATCAATAATTACTAAAACGTTTTGTTTAGTTGCAGCTTGAATTAGTGCAGCGATTTCATTAATTCTGGCAACTAAATCTGATAACTTGCGTTCAAACTCTTGCTTAATTTCATCCCGAACGCTAGCATCAGCTTTTAATTTAGAACTAATTAATTTTAAGAGGTCAAAACCTATACTAACTTCTGCTTGCAAATTTGATTCTTCAGTGCGAGTGCGGGTAGCAAACCACTTATAAAGAGCTTCTTTAGTCGATTGCGGAATATCAACTCGGCGTGCTTCTGCCTCTGTCATTAAATTAACTGCGATCGCAAACAGTATATTAATATGATTAACAGCTGACATTTCAATTTTGTCAGCAATAGAAAAGAGAACTACAAAATATTTGTCTTGAATTTGTCGGCTAAATTCAGCTAATAAAGTAGACTTACCACATCCCCGATGTCCTGTAAAGACAATTTTGCCATCTCTATTAGGACTATCTTCCACTAATTGGTTCAGGTCTGCAATCAAATCATCACCATATTCGACTCTAAATCTTTCCATTTCGTTCTGTTCCATTAACGGAAACAGTTCGAGATTGCTGTATGCTTCTTGAAAGGAGTTTAATAAGTCTTGAGACATTGGATAGTGCCGTAAACGTGCTAACTATCCATATAATGGCTCATGATTTTTGAAGTAGAAGTTTAGCTAATTACAACTTTTTTAGCTTTGTCAATAAATGACTACTAGGTGATACTGTCTTGTGTTTTAAAAGAAGATACTCTACCTTCCATAATCCCAACACAGAAACAAGTAATAGAGGTGAATATAAATAATAATGAATGATAGATTATACATTCAATAAATAGAAATAATTTATAAAGTATACACTTGAAATAGTGAAAGCTACTTAACAGATAAATAAAATTAAATTTTCATTTATAAAATTAAATTTTCTGCATCCTGTGTTTGTGTCTCCTCTGCCTATTATTACAACAGTAACGGTCTACCTTGTGCTGGGAGCGGTTTAACTCGTGGCGGGAACGGTCTTTGTTATAACAGACGATGAAAATGCTGAGTGCGATCGCAAATGGGCTAGAGGTGTTGTCAAACCCCAAATTAGACTTAATTGTAGCGACTGTTTTAAAAGTCAACTGTAGGCGTAGCCCGTCGTAGACATCACTTTGTTTGTGGAGATTTATGAAAGCGATGCCTACGCACCTGTGTACTTGATCGCGGTGCGACAAAGTTTGGAGTACCTCAACACGACTTCGGAGTACCTCAACACGACTTCGGAGTACCTCAACACGACTTCGGAGTACCTCAACACGACTTTCAAGTACTTCAATACGACTTTCAAGTACTTCAATACGACTTTTAAGTACTTCAATACGACTTTTAAGTACTTCAACACGACTTTTAAGTACTTCAACACGACTTTCAAGTACCTCAACACCTCCTATCTCCATTACGGGTATTGGGAACTACTACCCCCGGCAGCTGCTTTTTTCATCCCGATCGCCATGTATAAATCATTGCTAGCAAAATTAAACCCGCAATCATAATCTCTTACTGTTTGTATAATTACATAATTATTTGATGTGATCTAAGCATATTTTCTATATAAGCTATTACGCTTTTAAATTACACAGTCACTTCCTAAGTTCGTTGACCGCTGACGGTTA
Source organism: Nostoc sp. CHAB 5824 (assembly GCF_020829665.1). Taxonomy (GTDB): domain Bacteria; phylum Cyanobacteriota; class Cyanobacteriia; order Cyanobacteriales; family Nostocaceae; genus Nostoc. Next base: position 41,772 of record NZ_JAIVFT010000009.1, on the reverse strand, counting down.
ACTGTCAACAGTCAACAGTCAACAGCCAACACGAAAAGATGTGTAAGTTAAATGCGCGACAGCTTCCCACCTTGTGCTTTTTTCCTATAATTATTGTTGACAATATTCCAATGAATCTGTTATTAATACCTCTTGACATAGGATCTCTTAGTGATTACTATGTCAATCAATCCGGATTTCATTAACTCCTTTGGAAAATCTCTGTAAATAAATCCAACACTATCCTCACAGCACTACATGAAACTACGCTGGTTCTTACTGAGCCTCACAAGTATTTTTTTACTATCATCCCCAGTAAAAGCGAATCCCAATACGAATCAAGTTGGCAACGCAAATGACTGGAGTGTAAATCAATCTGAATTACAACTACCAAAACTTAAATTTATTCCTCCGGTTCCTCTAAGTGATCCTGTCAACTCAATAAATACTTCTAAATTTACTGGTGTAGTTCCTCTAGGGCGCGAGATATCAGAACTAAAAACTCCTATTAAAGTATTAATGGCTCGCTATAGATTCCTCACTCCTGGAATCTTTTTTATGGACTTAGAAACAGGGGATTATTTTAGTGTTAATGGTGATAAAGCTTTTTCCGCCGCTAGTACAATTAAGTACCCGATTTTGGTTGCTTTGTTTCAGGAAGTAGATGCAGGGAGAATCAAGCTAAGTGAAACTTTGGTAATGCGACGGAAACATGTCACTGGCGGTTCTGGAAATATGCAGTATCAAAGAGTGGGGACTAAGCTTAGTCTCTTGCAAACTGCAACCAAGATGATGACTATTAGTGATAACACTGCTACAAATATGATTATCGACCGCTTAGGTGGTGTATCTAAATTAAATCAAAAGTTTCGCCGTTGGGGATTGCAAAGCACTGTGATTCGCAATATGTTAGGAGACTTTAAAGGGACTAATAAAACTAGTGCAAAAGACTTGGTACGACTGTCAGCTTTGATTACAAATAATCAGTTAATTTCTGATACAAGTCAATCCCAAGTTTTAGGTATTATGATTCGTTGTCACAATAGAGCATTGCTCCCATCTGGCTTAGGTTCTGGTGCAAATATTGCTCATAAAACAGGTACTCTGCGGTTTGTATTAGGCGATGCAGGTATCATTAAAACGCCATCAGGTAAGCGTTATTTAGCAGGAATTTTCGTGCGAAGACCGAATAATGACATTAGAGCTAGAGATTTTATTCGTCAAGTTTCTCGGGTGATGTATGGCTACTTTGAGCAGCCAAAAGTCAGTCATCTACCTTAATTATTTATTGGGCATCAAGCATAATTAATACTTGATTTTCGAGCGAAAAATCTGAGTTTAGTACTCACCAATAAAATGGAATCGCTTGCACAACAAACAGCAATCCTGAAGACTGATAATCTTCAAAGATGCCGCAGCTAGGCTCGTAGTAGACATCGCTTCTGTAACTGCCAAGGTATTATGTAGTCGAGCATTATGCAGTATACAGTTTGAGGTCTTGCATGAGAGTAGCAGTCTTCAGTACAAAAGTCTATGATCGGAAGTTTTTGTCAGATGCAAATTCTCCCACCCAACACGAGTTAGTGTTTTTTGAACCTCGTTTAAATCGGGATACAGCTATCCTCGCCGCCGGATTTCCGGCGGTTTGCGTATTTGTGCACGATCAGGTTGATGCACCAACTTTAGAGCTTCTCGCCTCGCGGGGAACTCGGCTGGTTGTCCTCCGCTGTGCAGGGTTTAACAATGTAGACTTGCAAGCCGCCGCGGACTTAAGAATTACCGTTGTGCGTGTTCCCGCCTATTCACCCTACGGGGTAGCAGAACATGCTGTGGGATTGATTTTAAGCTTGAATCGCAAAATTCATCGGGCCTATAACCGTGTCCGAGAAGGCAATTTTTCCCTAGATGGACTGTTGGGATTTAATTTGCATGAGCGCACAGTGGGAATTGTCGGCACGGGCAAAATCGGTCTGATTTTAGGACAGATTATGAAGGGGTTTGGCTGTCACATACTTGCCTATGACGTTTATCGCAATCCAGAATTGGAGGCACTAGGTGGAAAGTATGTAGAACTACCTGAGCTATTTGCCAACTCCGATATTATCTCCCTACATTGCCCCCTGACTCGTGAAACGCATCACTTGATTAACACTGAGGCTATAAAACAGATCAAATCAGGCGTGATGCTAATTAATACTAGCCGAGGAGCGCTGATTGATACTCAAGCAGTGATTGAGGGATTAAAGTCTGGCAAGATTGGCTATCTTGGAGTGGATGTCTACGAACAAGAATCGGAATTGTTCTTTGAGGATTTGTCTGGCGAAATTATTCAAGATGACATTTTTCAGCGTCTGACGACGTTCCCGAATGTACTTATTACCGGACATCAAGCCTTTTTTACAGCAGAAGCTCTCCACAATATTGCAGAAACAACTTTTGCTAATATTGCTGATGTTGAACAGGGTCGCCCTTGCGCCAATGAAATTCGCGCTCAACCGTCAGCTTAGGTAATGGTTAGCGATCGCAATGACTTTGAACTAAAATCACTAGTCAATCCTGATCATCAGGCAAATTTTCCATTTCCTCAGTAATTAGCGTCTGAAAATCTTCGTCACAATGATTACGCAGATGAATCGCAGCAGCTAGGAGTTCTGCGAGAATTTCAGCTTGTTGGTTAGCAGTTAAACTAGTTAACTGTAACTGGTTAACTAAGGCTTGTACTTTCAGGCACTCTGTACTTAATTCAGCAATCAAGATACTGAGGGTTGAATTTCTGACTGCAAGAGGGCGATCGCTAATTTGCATATTTATTGTGAACGATAGGCAACGCGGAGACTTTGGATTAAAATCACCAGAGATGCGATCGCCATTAACCCACCCCAAAACCAGTAAGGTAAAAGCAAATACCGCTGCATTTGCGCTGTATCAGAGAGTCCAAGGGGGCCAGCAGAACTACTAAATAGATAATCAAGTTGATGGTACGTACTCACACAAGCTTGTACACCCAGAAATTGAATAACAAACCCTTGTCCCCAGCGAGGCGCTCTCAGCGCGATACCCAAAATTATTAAACCCAGCAAGGGAATTGCCACCAATCCAAACCAGGAACGTACCCAAATTAATGTGGAACAGAGCAAAAAACTTCCTAATATTTTTAAACAGAGAGTTGCTGCTTTAAAACTCCGGGAAGCCAGAATCAAAGCTGCACCGGCAAGAGGCGGCCCCATTGGGCCTGCTGCTGCAACCATTGCCGGGCCAATTGGCCCCAATGACGACCGAATGCCATAAGTTGCGACACCGGAACCATTGCTAAAAATCTGTAATTTCTGAAACTGTCCCCCTAATAGGAGTGCCATTAAGCCGTGACCCATTTCATGAAACCAAGTTGCCAGAATTGTAAACGGGTATAAGATATAATCCCCTCCTGGTACTTGCCACAGTAAAGCAGTTGCGATCGCTGCTGCAACTAACCACGTTAGCCCCATGCGTTCAACAACTGGCGGAGCTTCTTTGGTAAGCAAGGTTTCAAAATTTTTGCTTGGTTCCCTCATAGGTCAAAATAATTCATAATTGATAATTAATAATTCATAGTTACAATCAGTGGTAGCTTGTACTGTCCACTGATTGAAGACCACTAAATGAAAAATTTAGTGTAGCCTGCTGTACCTATTCTCTAATTATGAATTGTGAATTATGAATTAGTAATTATTCGGTCACAATTGATCGAGAATCAGTTAAGCAAGTTGAAAAAGGAATGTCATTAAGTCTCCTTTACCCAAGCTGATGCGATCGCCTGGTCGCAAGCGATGACGATTCCCTGGTAAAAGTGGCGAGTTATTAATGTAGGTGCCATTAGAACTTCCCACATCCTCTACATAATGAGCATCTCCCTCGACGCGAATATCTGCATGAATCCGCGAGACAATTTCTGAATTGGGAAATCCTGAAACATCTATATCTGGGGGAATCCGGTCATTGGGCTTGCCGATATGAATCACAGAGAGATTTTGCGGCAATTCAATTAACCGATCGGTTTGAACGTGGATTAACCGCGCTGTAACCTGCTGCAATTGCGTTCTGGCAACTGTTGCAGTTGGTGCTGGTGCTGCTGGCAAAGGTACTTCGGCTTCAGAGGCTGGCGCTGGTTCCAGCGGTGGTGGAGTAGGAATACTTTGTCCAGAGACCACGGGTTGAACTGCGACCGTTGTTGATGGTTCTGGGGGGCTGCTTTCTGTAGCAGATACCTGTGGTGGAGGTACTGAGGGAGCTGCCACCTCGGTTGCTGGTAAAGATGAGATGGGGGGATGAGAGTTAGTAGAACCGCTTATTCCCAAAGCATCTGGTTGTAAAAGTTCTAACAGGGGATCGGGTGGAACTAACGGCGGTACTTCTACAGGAATATTGGGAGTAACTGTTGCAGCTACCCCAGAATGAACGTGTGGAACACCTGCGGAGTGAAGGTTATAGCCACACTGACCGCAGAATGCAGCATCTGCTTGCACAGTTGCCCCACAACTAGGACAATTAGTAGTCGCGGGTAATGGTGTATAGCAAGCTTCACACTGGACAGCGCCGTCAGGGTTAGGATGATTGCAATTAGGGCAGACGATCATCGATATTTAGCCTTTGTTCAAGATCATCATAAATATAGGTAGGACTGGCAAGCAGAGGGCGGCCCTAGCTTTAGATTCTAGCAATTACTGCTAATGGAACGATGAATTGGACACGGGGAAAAGGAGCAGGGGGTAGGGGAAGCAGGGGACAAAATGAGAACTTGCAACAAGTCTTTCCCGTTGTCCCCAATTCTCCTTGTCTCCTTGTCCTCTTCCCAATGCCCCATGCCCCCTGCCCAATTCCCAAGGTTAATCTTGGAGTTCCAAACCGGCTGCCGCATCTAGCAGCCACCAAAGTTCTCCTTGGGGCTGAATTAAACGGGATGGGTAAGTGAAGTCATCGGCTACAGGTGCAAAGACTTGCGCCAAAGCTGGTCGTTTATTAGCACCAGCAACTAGAAAAACCACGCTGCTCGCAGCGTTGATGAAGGGGTATGTAAAAGTTATCCTGGGGTTTCCATCTTTGTTACCCACGGTAACTAGGCGATCGCGTACTTTGAGAGCCTCTGTATGGGGAAACAAAGATGCGGTATGTGCATCATCACCCATTCCTAGTAATACTACATCCAATGCGGGAAACTCGACCCCAGAAGAATTGAAAAATTCTTTGAGATTTTGTTCATACTTAGCAGCAGCCATTTCTGGATTGGCTAACAAAGTTGGTACGGGGTGAATGTTAACCGCTGGGATGTCAACACGATCTAGCCACGCACGACGCGTCATCAGTTCATTGCTATCGGGGTGATCTGGTGGTACGTAACGCTCATCACCCCAGAAAATATGAATTTTATCCCAAGGCAGTTTTTGATTAGCGATTGCTTCGTATAACGGTTTAGGTGTACTGCCGCCAGATAAGGCGATGGTAAACCGCCCACGCTGCTCAATGGCAGTTTCTAACTTGGACAGAATTAATTCTAGCGCTCGTGCAACCAGCGCTGGCTGATCCGGTAGAACTTCAACGGTTTTGTTCATAGCTTCATCATCATATTGCTGGCTTCTGGCAATACAATACCGAACTTATTACAATCCTCCTTTTGAACTTTTGAAACATTTAACATCGTGGATTAGGTAGGCTTGAAAAACGTGGACAACCTTATCACCTTCAACGGTAAGTTGTCAGTAGTAAGTCCTACTAACTACTAACCACTCTCAATACGGTTCGGTTAGCTTGTTTACCCTGCGAAGATCCCCCCAACCCCCCGATAAATTGGGGGGCTAATTTCTTCCTTTACCCCCTTTTTAAGGGGGTCGCCACAGGCGGGGGGATCTTATCTGAACCGTATTGTAACCACTCTCATGATTATTTTTATTTACATCCAGTTACTTGATACTTTGTTGATTAACGCCACAAAGGATACATTTATTAATTCTTATTAAAAATTAATAAAACTAATTAATTACAAACAACGCTTCCCAGTTAGCGATCGCTTCGCGTTGGGCAATTAACAATTCCTGAATTCCTTTTTGGGCAACATCTAGCAGTTGATCTAACTGAGTTCGGCTAAAGCTGCCTTCTTCAGCTGTTCCCTGGACTTCAATGATTCCCAGGTGTTGATTCATCACCACGTTAAAATCTACTGTTGCAGCCACATCTTCAATATAATTCAGATCCAAAAATGGCTCTCCCTCCAGTAATCCTACGGAAACTGCTGCTACTTGTCCACACAGAGGCGATCGCTCCAACAGACCCTCTTGCAACAATTTAGAAATTGCATGAGCCAAGGCCACAAACGATCCTGTAATAGCAGTTGTCCGAGTTCCAGCGTCTGCTTGTAACACATCGGCATCCACAGTCAGCGTCCGTTCTCCCAGTGCCTCAAAATCCACTGCTGCGCGTAAGCTGCGGCCAATTAAACGTTGAATTTCTTGCGTCCGTCCAGATAATTTCAATAATTCCCTTTCTTGCCGTTTCTGCGTAGCAGATGGTAGCATTCGGTACTCAGCAGTTAACCAGCCTTTACCAGTTCCTTCGAGAAACTTTGGAACTCCCTTATTAACGCTAACAGTACAAAGTACTTGAGTATCACCGCATCTTGCGAGAACAGAACCGGGGGCAAAGCGGGTGAAACTGGGGTGAAAGCTGATCGGACGTAGTTCGTAGGGAATCCGACCGTCAGGACGCTGCCAAGCCATTGGAGTTGCCTCAAGTTTTACAATACTGCCTTAAGGTTACCTTAGTGTTGCAAATCGATTGGGGACTGGGGATTGGGAAGAATTCTTCCTAACTCCTAACTCTCCCACTCAGCACTGGCTCAACGCCCCGCTACTGCTAACAGCACTCAGTACTCTTCTAAGGAACTGAAAGCAGAGTCAAAATATTTTGCAGCACCATCTCTGGTGACTGGTCGCCGTTGATGGTCAACAAGCAGCGACGACGGTCGTAATATTCTAGGATGGGAATGGTGCGATCGTAAAATAATTCTACACGGCGTTGTACGATTTCCGGTTGGTCATCTGGTAGCGATCGCCCCAAGGATCGGCTAACCATAACTGCTTCTGGGACTTGAAGATAAATCGCCCAATCTAGCTTTTGCCCTAAATTATCCAATAAAAAATCTAATTCTTCAGCTTGGAAGGCAGTACGGGGATAGCCTTCTAACACCCAATCGCAGTTAATATCTGGTTGTCTGAGGCGAATTCGGATCAATTCAACGATCATTTCGTCTGGAACTAACTCCCCTTTTTGCATGTAGGGCTGTGCGTGGTAACCTAGTTCACTCAGGCTAGCGTAAACCGAAAGAGAAGTCCGGGGGTCGGCTTCCGACCATTGGAACTCCGGAAGGAACTTATCGCCAGATATCGCTTCCCGTAAAATCTCTCCTGTAGAAATCAAAGGAATATCAAAGTATCTGCAAAGCCTTTGCGCTTGAGTGCTTTTACCCGATCCTGAACCTCCCAGAATCACCAATCTCACAACAATTAGCTCCTCATCCTGTCAAATTCACTACTTGCTAAGTCTGTTTTGCCCAAACAACCGGAAAATCTAACATTTAGCGATTTTCAGCCATATGCCCAGCTTTTTTAAATAATTGGAAATCTAACTTATGTGTTTTCATTTTTACAACTACTTTCCGAGAAAAAACGAAATTAACTCTTGACTTCAGCACAAACGTAGTGTTTGACTAAGAATGCAATTTGCCAAGTTCACCACACCTGTGAAAAACAGATTGATTATACAAGCAGATTTGTCATAAGTACCGCCAGCACAAACCTTTAATTTATTGTAATTTTTTGAACTTTACCCTATGGTTGCCCAGCTAGAAACTCCAAGTATAAATTCAACTCTAACGTTACCATATCCAGTTGAAGGACTAGTGCAAGTTTTCACTAGCTCTCATCGCAACTTTTTTACAAGCGTTATGGCTCAAGCACTGAGAATAGCTGGACAAGGAACGCCAGTATTAATAGTGCAGTTTCTCAAAGGAGGTATTCGTCAAGGACACGATCGACCTATACAACTAGGACAAAATTTAGATTGGATTCGTTGTGATTTGCCTCGTTGTATTGATACACCACATTTAGATGATACGGAAAATCAAGCTTTACAAAAGCTGTGGCATTATACACAACAGGTAGTATGTGAAAGTAAGTATTCTCTCGTTGTCTTAGATGAGTTAAGTTTAGCGATTAACTTTGGTTTAATTCCGGAAACAGAAGTTTTAGCCTTTCTGGCAAAACGCCCTCCCCACGTCGATATCATTCTCACAGGGCCAGAGATGCCCAAATCTCTTTTGGATGTAGCAGATCAAATTACAGAAATCCGTCGGAGTTATCGACCTTAAATAAAATGCTCAATTCAAGATATCCTAGTAATTCGGTTTGAATTAGCTGTGAAGTTGTGATTAAAAACGATATCTGGATTACTGAAATGGCTCAAAAGGGTTTAATTTCGCCCTTTGAGCCAAGTTTAATCCGAAAAGTACAAAAAGATGAGTCTGTAGCGGTTCAACCTGTAATTAGCTACGGTTTGTCTTCTTATGGCTATGATATACGCCTTTCTCCGGCTGAGTTCCGCATTTTTCGCCACATACCCGGAACTGTAGTTGATCCCAAAAACTTTAATCCCCAAAATCTGGAGCCAACAGCACTACACACAGATGCCAATGGCAGTTACTTTATTTTACCTGCTCATTCCTATGGACTTGGGGTTGCTCTGGAAAAACTAGAGGTTCCTGAGAATATTACAGTAATTTGCATAGGTAAATCTACATACGCTAGGTGTGGAATAATAGCAAACCTAACACCTGCTGAGGCTGCATGGCGGGGTCATCTTACCTTAGAGTTTTCTAATTCTTCTAGTGCTGACTGTCGCATCTACGCTAATGAAGGCGTGGTGCAATTACTATTTTTAGAAGGTGAACCTTGCGCTATTAGTTATGAAGCACGTCAGGGGAAATATCAGGATCAGCAAGAAATTGTTACATTGGCTCGTATATAGTATAATATTATACTATATTATAAATTTGCAGTAACTCCGGTTGAGCCAAAACCACTCGTGCCTCTAGATGTATGAGTGAGGCTGTCAACTTCTTCAATTTCAACATGAATTACTGGTGTGATAACCATTTGAGCAATTTTCATGCCTTTTGTAACTTGAAAAGAGTGTTTTCCATGATTTATTAAAATTACACCTATTTCCCCTCTGTAACCTTCGTCTACAGTGCCAGGGGTATTTAAAACTGTAATTTGGTGCTTGAGAGCTAACCCACTTTTAGGGCGTATTTGAGCTTCAGTTCCTGGAGGTAGCTCTATTGAGATACCAGTTTGTACTAACTTGCTTTCTCCACTATCAATTTCCAGTTCTTCTATAGAGCATAAATCAAGCCCCGAATCATTTGAATATTCATATTTAGGAATAATCGCTAGTTTATTCAGTTTTCTAATTTTTACCTTTATCATTATTAAATTTATCTCCTAGCCTTTAACAGTGTATGATTTTACAGATTTTTTACTAAAGAGGTAAGTATGTCATTGCTAACAGATACTGATTTGGAAATAATGAAATGCTACACTCCGCAAGAGTGGCAGAATCAAAACGATGCCCAACCGAAGATTTATATTAATCCATTTTCACCGGATAGTTTAACACCTATAGGATATGACTTAAGAGTAGGTGATAGTTATGCTTCTGCATCCAAAGGAGAAGAAATCATTGTGAGTATAGATTCTCCTGTTATTATTGAACCTGGAGATACATCTCTAATTACTACTTTTGAAGAAATTAGAATGCCAAAAAATCATAAATTTTCAGGAATAATATTATCTAAAGTCTCTCAAGTTTCAAAAGGTTTATCTAATGTATCTACAACCATCGATCCTGATTGGTCTGGTCAGCTTTTAATAGCTGTACATAATCACTCTAGAGAAAGTATAACTATAAATTTTAAAGAGCGATTTTGTACAGTTGTGTTTTTTGAAAATAGATCAGCTTCTACACAATAATCTGGACATAAATCCGGAAGAAAAGATATTCTACTGAAAAAATTTTCGGACATTGCTAGAAAATCACAATTGGAAAGAGACAAAGAGAAAAGTATCGAAAGGGATAAAAAGAAGCAAAAAAGAAAAACAGAAAACTTTTTTCAGATCCTTGCCTCTTTTGGTATTATCATAAGTTCTTTGATTATAGGTTACTTATTTTTTAAGAAAAATCCTGAGTTATTTATAACTACAATAGGAGTTGGTGTTGCCATCTCGCAAACAGCTTTAGTCATTATTACAAATATTTTTAAGAGCGAAGATTAATGTACATAATTACCTTGAATGAATGTAGTTTAAATCTACTTTGGAATCAAATGGGTTTTGAGCGGCTTGTCTTGTTCATAGACTAGACCTTGGCTCATTGACAAAACAACTTCCGCTTTCTGTAACTCTGTCCCCAAATACATTGCATGTTCAACTTGCAAACCCGGACAATCGGCTGCTATTTGACGATAAAGTAGACTTGCAGATTTACCTGAGTAACAATTAACTATTTCTCCAGATCCAGGCGTTGTGTGTTCTACCAGAATTGTGCCATCCTGTATACTGATCAGAAAGTTTCCTGAAGGATCAGCGTAATCTTTTTGCTGAAAAATTTTGGAGTACTGATGTTGAATCAGCTTGTCAGCGTTTTCAAAACAATCATCATAAATATGGGCACTTTGGCTAATAGTAATTAATGGCCCCATTTTTAGTTGATACGTTGATTCTTTAGTAACTGCTTCCCAAATATATTTTTGCAAAGCTCTTAACCCCATAGCATTAGCTGGCCACGCTGAAAACATATCATTACTGCGGAAAGTTGCTGTTAAAGATAGTTCATGATTAACCACTCGTATCCAAATGTGATTAAGGCAAGGTGGATTATCGTTTCCTTGAAGATCATTAGCCACATCCCACAGAGACATTACTACCCTAGCGGAATCAATATTATCTAAAAGTTTTTTAATTACTTCTTTAATTTGGTCAATTTTATGAAACCCTGACCGCAGACGTTGACCATATGTATACTTGACTCCTTCTTCACTGTGAGAAACATCATCTAAAATGTCCGAGGTATAAGGCTTAATAAAAGAGCGATCAAATGGTAAGTAATTTGGTTCTGGAAAATGGAAGTTATCAGGCTCCTCTGTAACAATTGCCATCAAGTCAATTAGTTCTTGCCATTGTCCATCATGAAGCGTAGGACGAATTGTGCCAGTCGTCCTAATGCGATGGATAATTTTTACCCAAGTTTCGGCTATATTCTTGCCTTCAATTCGGTGCCCGTAGCGTGGCCCAGGTAAAACAGTTGATTCAACAGTTGATATCTTGTCAAGCTTTAACGGTATACCCCACGGCTCAATTACTTCCCGTTCGCTATAGGATTTAACTTGATTAACTGCATCACTAATTAATTTGGCTTCTTTGCACTCTACAGAGTCTCGCAATTTTTCTAGAGTGTTCTTATCTATTTCAATATCAATGTAACTAACAATATTAGAGTTAGAGCGAATTCTCCAACAGCGCCGTCCAGTATCGCTTTTACCTTCTTCAAATCCATTGCGGAAAAAGTCCAGTAAACACTGACACCCACCTGCGTTCTTGTCTTCTTTAGTAGCGTTTAGAACTACTAAATATCTAACATGGGGATTATACAGTAAATTGCGAATTAGTAAGTTTATCCCCCTTGTCGGCGAGTATAACTGCCCAATTACAGCATACTCATGCGGTTGCAGGTGTTTAGCGATCGCCTGCTTCACCGTCCACCCTGTAATCACTGCTGTTTGCCCATGTCCATAGATTAGCTGGTTGGGCTTGTACAGTGCTATGTACTCGAATTGGGTTGCCTGACCCGTTTTTGTCATCGTTGATTAAAGTCAAAACAACTCACTAGCATAACATGCAATCACAATTAATGTTTGAAAAGTTCATTCTTGGGATTGACTTGAGATGCAGGAGACACCACAAGCGATCTGTTACCAGTTAGTTGAATTTCTCATAAATGTTACGATCGCTCTTTTTCTTGCTACACCTAGGGTTATACCTCCCAGCAGTGCTTCCTCCACAACCCGATCGCTATTTATACTTTACAAATATTAATAAAATTGTTAAAGTTATTTACATAAAGAGAAGACAGGGAAAAATCCATGCGTACAAACACTGCTATAATTGATGACCAAGGCAAACTGAACAACTTTGCGATCGAGCCAAAGGTTTATATAGATGAGCAAGGCGATCGCACTGGTTTCACTCCCTATGCAGAAATGCTCAACGGTCGTTTAGCAATGATTGGTTTTGTCTCTCTGATAGCATTAGAGGTATTCACAGGACACGGCATCGTTGGTGTTTTGGCAAGTCTATAAAAACTAATTTCTATAACTTAATTCTCAACAAACAGTAAGAGACGGTAAATTTACCGTCTCTTAATTTATGGAAAACTTAGTGCTAGAGTAAAAATATACTGATAGCAAAAGCCGCTACCAGCGTAAAAATATTGGATGAACTATGGCTTTAACTGCTTCAACTATGTTGCCATTAGGCACAAAAGCACCAGATTTTAATCTACCGGAAGTAGTATCTGGAAAGGCAACTTCACTTTCTACCTTTGCAGATAAAAAAGCACTGTTGGTAATGTTTATTTGTCGGCATTGCCCGTTTGTCAAGCACGTTCAACAAGAATTAGTGCAGTTAGGAAAAGATTATTTTACAAGTGATTTAGCGATTGTTGCCATCAGTGCTAACGATGCAAAAAATTACCCAGATGATGCGCCAGAGTCGTTGCAAGCATTTGCAACAGAACAAGGGTTTAATTTTACCTTATGCTACGACGAGAGCCAGGAAACGGCGAAAGCTTACACAGCAGCTTGCACACCAGATTTTTTTGTATTTGATGGCGATGGCTCCGCCAACGCCAAAGGCGAACGCCAACTTGTTTATCGGGGACAATTAGATGATAGCCGTCCTAGTAATGGTAAACCTGTAACGGGCGCAGATTTACGCGCAGCCATTGAAGCAGTACTGGAGGGTAAACCTGTTACAAGCGAGCAAAAGCCGAGTGTTGGTTGCAATATTAAATGGAAACCTGGAAACCAACCCAGTTATTTTGGTTGAAAAGGATTGGGGATTGGAGATTGGTTATTGAGATTGGAAAAACTTTTCCCCAGTCCCCAGGTCTATCAATGTTTAATTTCCAAATTCAGTATGTAGCATCCTAGTTGGACTTTTTCTGCCCACAATTCATATTCCAGACGCAAATGCTCTGGCAAAGGATGTCCGTTGAGAGTTAGGCTACTAGTAAAATTTCGTAACCGAATAGGATCGTTAGGTTGCAATGACTCAGTTGGCAACCAATAGCGACTAATTCCATAAACGCCCTGTTCCCAAAAGTGACGGTAACTCACTTGAGCGTTACCTTGCATAGTCATGATGACTCGGTAAGGGGAAATTTCCAGCCACAAAATCCTGGGACTGTTAGGGGCGTAAGCTTTGCTCTTACTTTGGGGAAGTGTGTCCTCTGGACTTATGACACTTTCTACTTCGCAGCTAATTAGGGGCGGTGCAGTTAGCAGCAAATGGAATCGATCAGTATCTTTTTGATACAATGTCGCGGCAGTTTCGACAACAGACCAGATTGGTAGGTCAGTGGAAATAAGTGATAAGCACACGGGCTTGCGGTGATGGGTGAGCATGGGAGCGATAAGGGCTAAAAGCTATTGAACAAAGTGAAATGAACACTCTAGCTGTCTAATTAGGTCAGAGTGAGAAACTAAATAGTAAAACAGACTTAATATTAATGAATCCGCTGATTTGTTAAGCTACACAAATCCCAATAGAAATAGGTAGAATGTCAGCTTAGACAGTAAAAACGGTACTTTCTCTAGAGAGAGCTAATTCGTAAATAAAGCTTGTAAATATTCTAAGGCTATAGCCTCAAAACAGTGGGAGTCGTTTTAGATGCTAATAAACCTTCTTAACCTTCTTGAAGGAGACTTACCGTACATTGGAGTAAGTTTCATACAGCAAAAAGCGATAGGATACTAGACAGGATGTTAATACTTATCGCTTTGTGCATTTTTAACTCGGAATCGGGTTTGGGGTAAAGGGTACTGGGTTTGGGTTAAAGGTTTTTTCTTTCCCTTTACCCTTTTCCCCAAAACCCAAGAAGTATTAGGCAGGATGTCACCAGCAGCGACTTTGTTTGTCGCTGTTAAACTTCCGGTGTACTCAAAAGCCAGTGTATCCTAATGTCGGCTTCTGTTATAACCGTAGAAACTCACGAAAACCTTTCCCACAAGTTAATTATTCAGCGACCCTCTTCTTGAGTTACTATCTTTGAGTGCCTACTATAATCTGCCAGTGTGGCAATTGCTTTACCAACCGTGCATCGGGCGATCGCTTCTTCGTCACTAATGTTAGAGTCAGTATGAGGCTCCAAATCTTAACCTAGTCGTGAAAGAACAGCTAATCTTGTGAGAAAAGCTAGTTATCAACTATTCGATTTACTTAAGAGGTTGTTTGAAAAGTGGTATTTTGCAAAAAATAACGCTTTTAAATTTTTTGTCCCAGATGAATAGCACTAAGTTCTGGACTGCATATAATACTCATGAAGCGATGACGCGACAAGCAAAGAAAACAGCTAAAGGTCAGCAATGTTAATCAAGCAAATATTTTATCTCGGTTATGGAGTGCATCAAAATCAATCAGTGGGCCTTTTGGGACGATGCGAGTTGGGTTAACTTGGGGATGGCTTCTGTAATAATGCCGTTTGATGTGGTCAAGATTGCAAGTCTCTTTGACTCCCGGAAGTTGGTAAAGTTCTTTGAGATAATTCCACAGATTCGGATAATCTACAATCCTGCGTAAGTTGCATTTGAAATGCACATAATAAACTACATCGAAACGAAACAGAGTAGTGAACATACACCAGTCCGCTTCAGTAATTTGATTTCCGCAGAGATAGCGTTGATTTCCCAATACTTTTTCCCAGTAGTCGAGAGCCGTGAATAATTCCGTTACCGCTTCATCATAAGCTGACTGAGTAGTAGCAAATCCCGCTCGGTAAACACCGTTATTTATTGGTTGGTAAATTGTATCAATCGTCTCGTCAATTACTTTTTGTAAATTTTCTGGATAGAAGTTGATATTTTGTTTAGCAAAAGCATTGAATTCTGTATCAAACATCCGGATGATTTCGCGGGATTCATTATTGACAATTGTCCCATTTTGGATATCCCATAAAACTGGAACTGTCACCCGGCCGCTATAGTTAGGGTCAGCCTTTAGATAAAGTTGCCAAAGATATTGAGTACCATTGATTGTATCGGGAATGCATCCCGGTTCATCACCAAATTCCCAGCTATTTTGATCAATTTCTGCTGCAACAACCGATAACCCAATGACATCTTGGAGTCCTTTCAATTGGCGGATAATGGCGGTGCGACACGCCCAAGGGCAAGCCCAAGAAATATAAAGATGATAGCGCCCCGCTTCAGCTTTCAACCCACTAGAACCATCAGCTGTAATGTGGTTCCGGAAAGTAGTTGATGGACGGATAAACTTACCTTCTGAGTCTTCTTGATCCCTTTGAGATACCCATTGACCATCTTTGAGAATTCCCAAACCCATAATTATCTCCTTAGTTATTAGTCAACAGTCAAAAATCTAAAACTTTTGACTTTTGACTTTTGACTATTCAGCGTTGAGGATTTTTGGTACTTTGAAAAATTCACCTTCTTGTTCAGGCGCACTGTTGAGGATACTTTCTCGGTCAGGATAGGGTTGCAATTCATCCTGTCGTGTGATGTTGCTGACATCAATTGCCCGCGTTGTAGGGGGCACATTGCTAACATCAAGTTCATCCAACTGTTGAATATAATCTAGAATACTTCCTAACTGGGTAGTGAATTGCTCCTCTTCTTCTGGAGTCAATTCTAAACGAGCAAGATTAGCTACTTTATGAACTTGTTCTTGGTCAATCATAAATTATTATTTGTCATTGGTCATTTGTGATTGGTCATTAGTCCTTAGTAAATGACAAAGAACTAATGACTAATGACTAAAAGAATACGTCAATTTGCGATCGCCCGGTGGTTTTCAGCCAGTTTTGAGCTTCGATGTAGTTATTGGGAGCCATGCGAATAGCTCGAATCCAATAGTCTGCTGCTTGGTCAAAGAGTGCTTCGCCAGCCTCGTTATCTCCAGCTTCTTTCTGCTTTTCGCCTTGGTAGTGATAAATCACGGCGATGTTGTTCAAAGCTTGGGGCATACGTGGGTTTAACTCAATTGCCTGGTGATACAGTTCTAAAGCTTTGTTGTGATCACCGTTGCTGGCATAGATTAGCCCCATATTGTAGAGAATATAGCCGCGATCGCTGGTATCTTCCTCTAGTGTTAGAGCTTCTTCATAATATTCCAATGCTTCAGCATATTCCCCTTCTGCTTGGGCTGACATGCCATCTCGATAATAAACAAACGCTTCTTTAGCTTTTTTGTTAGTTGGTAGGATCTTCAGGATGATATCTGCCATCACTGTAAAGGATTTGTCAACAAAATTATCGTTCTTTTGTGTTCTTGGCATAGTAGTCTCTGGGGATTGGAGATTGGGGATTGGGGAATGGGGAATGGGGAATGGGAAATGGGGAATGGGGAACAATCAATAGTTATTCTTCTCTTGTTCCCCCTGCTTCCCCTGCTCCCTCACCTCCCCAGTCCCCTAGTTCACTCAATAGCTAATTTAACTGATTTGTGGGGGCATTCTTCTCACTGAGTGGGATGATGCACTCTGCACTATTATGCCGAGAGTTGTTTACCAAGGTGCTAACTGGATACGCAGTCATTGCTGGCGCTGGATAAGGACGCAATAGCTGCTGTAGGGTTTGGGGCGTTTGCACTTGGGAATCTAGCCATAAATCGTAATCTTCTGGCTCTAGAATCACTGGCATCCGCTCGTGGATAGGTTGGAGTAATTCGTTAGCTGCGGTTGTCAAAATTGTACAAGAGATTATTTCTTCGTTATCAGGCGTTCGCCATTTCTCCCACAAACCTGCAAAGCCGAAGGGTTGCCCATCTTGAAGGCGAAAATAAAATGGCTGCTTTTTGCCTTGTTGCCGTTGCCACTCATAAAAGCCATCAGCTAACACTAAACAGCGTCGATGCTTAAAAGCCGAACGAAAAGAAGGTTTTTCGGCAACAGTTTCAGCCCTAGCGTTAATCAGCTTTGCCCCCATCCCTGCATCTTTCGCCCATGACGGAATTAATCCCCAATACAACTGCTTAAATTCACGCTTTTGGCTTTCGGGATTTTCTAACACTGTTGCCACCATTTGCGTAGGTGCGATGTTATATTCAGCTGCTAAATCCAGAACTGGCTCGACATGAAAAATTTGAGCTAAAGCTGCTGCTGACTGATTTAAAGTAAATCTTCCACACATACTTTTGTTCTCAACCACTGACTGAATTAAACATTTCAATCTAGAAATGAATAATGTTTTTTTTATTTTTTCGGATAATTTTCTTTAGTACTTAAAAGCTAAATCTTCAAAAAAATCATCCGGTTTTGGGAAAATCTTTTGGTAAGATATTGTATTTTGAACCTCTACTTATCAACATGTTCTTAACTGCATTCTAGCATGGAACTACTGCGTTTGTACGATTTTTTACCTTCTGGTAATGGTTATAAGATACGTCTTTTATTGACACAACTAGGCATGCCTTTTGAGACGATAGAGCTTAATATTTTGAAAGGCGAGACTCGAACACCAGAATTTTTAAGTAAAAATCCCAACGGGAAGATCCCGATTATTGAAATCGAGCCAGGTAAATACTTGGCAGAATCAAATGCTATATTGGTATATCTAAGTGAAGGTACAGAATTTCTCCCCTATGACCGCTTTTTACGAGCGCAGGTGCTGCAATGGTTATGTTTTGAACAGTATAGCCATGAACCCTTTATTGCTACATCAAGATTTTGGATTTCTATTTTAGGTAAAACTGAAGAATATAGTGGAGCTATAAAGCAAAAACGTGAACCAGGTTATGCAGCACTTAGCCTGATGGATAAACACTTAACTTCTCACACTTTTTTTGTAGGAGAGCGTTACACGATTGCTGATATCGCCTTGTTTGCTTACACTCATGTAGCTGATGAAGGTGGGTTCGATTTAATAGAATTTCCTGCTATCCAAGCTTGGATAGAAAGAGTCAAAGCTCAACCAAGGTATATCAGTATTACACAAGCATAACAAGTCGATTTGGCGAGTTTGTGTCTCTCGTTTCTTGGCTCTGGTAGAGGATGTATTAAGTGAGTCATCGCCTCATATTCAGGAGGCAGACTTTTCCCAGAAGGCATCACTAAGCAGCAACTAGATATCTGTATCAATTTCTATCAGCTTTTGCCGAGAGGACAAACCTGACTTAATTCTGATATCAGATTTGGCTACATCAAATTTCTTTGCTAGTAGTTTAATTAACTCTTCATTAGCCTTACCATCAACTGGGGGCGATTTGAAATATATAGTCAAACTGCCATCAGGTTGTTCTTCAATTTTTTGCTGTTTTGAATTAGGTTTAACCTTGACTTTTTTTTGCATAACCTATTTTCTGTAATTGTCGCAGCCACAACCAACCTAAAACACAACC
This sequence comes from Nostoc sp. CHAB 5824, assembly GCF_020829665.1. GTDB lineage: Bacteria > Cyanobacteriota > Cyanobacteriia > Cyanobacteriales > Nostocaceae > Nostoc. The sequence goes on along the minus strand of NZ_JAIVFT010000009.1, from coordinate 23,080 downwards.
CAATACATAATGGGGAAAATCCCACCAAATAAAGGTAGTACCAAGTAACAATTTACCTATTAAGGTGGCGCGAATCTCCTCTAATAGTGGCGGATGCCAAAGTTGCAAGAATTCTAGTATACAGGTGATGACAAAAACCCATATAGGAATTTGGATTATCGCCGCCCGACTTCTAAAAAACCAAAATGCGAACAGACACCAAAATATTTCGTAAAATATAGCTGCTCCGTAGTCATTAAACCACTGATAGGCAGGCCCAGTGTAGTACTTAAACAAAAAGCCCATCGGTATAACGATGAGCAGAGAAAGAATAATAAATATTGTTTGGTTACGAGGTTGGAGCATCTTCTCAAGGCTAAAGACTAACGAAAATTTTAGCCTCTGTATAGTCGTTTCTCAATAATTCGTAATATTGAATTGTTAATTACGAATTATATAGCTTGCTTCTCGCCGAAGGCGAGTATTACGAATTACGAATTACTTCGTTATGGATATCTTCTGCTACCAGCGCCTACTACACCGATTTTGTGGCGATAGGAAAGTTCAGCACCGAACCAGCCAGAAGCGCTAGTCAGCGTACCAACAACGAGCGAGATTAACAGTCCCCAAGGTACTATTCGGGACTCAGCGTCGCCCCAACGCAGCAGAAAGTTGATGAGTGATAAAACTAGGATAGAAACGTTAAGTATTAAATGCACCCAACCGGCGGTGCGTTTGCGAACTCGTTCAATTTTCAAAAAGTCGCTCAGACCGATCGCAGCAGCAAGTAAGCCTCCAGCTAATCCGAGTCCGATTAACCATAGCGAAGCCCTAGCCCAAAAGAAATCACGAGTTAACCAGTAGCCGATGTCACTTCCTAAGGCGGCAGCTAAAAAGGCTATGGGAAAGATCACACTCAGGGGATGTAAGGGATGTCCTGCGATCGCAACTGTACTAGGTACGCCGGTATCACGATACTCACTGTCGTTACTTTCAATAATTGGTGGAATATTTGGAAAAGGTGTTGAACTTGTTTGCGTTGTTTCTGTACTTTCCATTATTAGTATCCTGAATTTATTAGCATCCTATTTTTAAGCAGCAGGAATCTGTTCAACATAAGCTTCAGCTTGTAGGGTTAGTTTGCCTACTTCTACTTTTAGTTGGTTAACTTGTAGACTCATTCCTTCTAAGTCAAAGTTACTCAAATTCAAAATTTCGCTAGTTTGATCTATCAAAGCTTTTGTCAACTCTGGCGATATTTCCTCACTTTCCCCATACTCGACATTTTCTAGAGTAACAGTTTTTCCATTGGCGCTGATCCGGGGTACTGCGGAAAAAGCAACTTGCTGATTTTCACCTGTTTCTACTATTTTCATGGTGGCATTTAGTGCTACCTTTCCATCACCTGGTAGTCGAAATTCTACATGTTGAGGCTCAATAGTCGTCACTTGGCCGTTAACATTGATTTTTTGGCTTTGCAGTTGCGATCGCACATATTCTGAGTTGAAGGCGCGATTAATATCAGTCTCAGTTAACACAACTTGTGCATTAGCTTCTGTAGGTTTAGTAAGTTCAATTTTGCCAAAAGCTACACTCAGAGGATTAATGGCAACATTAGTCATTTGCATGTCAAATCCCTCCATGCGGAGGTCTTTCTGCATAACCATACCTTCGCCTTCAATCGTGACTGAATCTACCTGTCCCTGAACCAGTTTCAACGGGTCTGTTTTGATGTCTACATCTAAACTTTCTACTTCATCTAATTGGCTAGATAATCCTATTTCTGCGGCTTTATTTAGCGCCTGCTCTCCTAATCCAGCACTTTCTGACATTATTAAACTAACTCCTACTTTAATTACTATATCCTTGAGTTAATTTAATAAAACTTTATCAAAACTTTATCTATCTGGCGATGGAATATAGGTTTAAATATTGTCTATCTAAAAGTAGAATTACATATTTTATCTAACAAAATTTTTGTTTTTCCTATCTAGCCTTTTTAAGGCGTAGATATAGAGCGTCTTGTTGTCAGACTTCGTTCAAAAGAAAGATGGAATATTTATAATTTAGTCGTTATACTGATTTTTGTAATGTTGCACCAAAATTTGTTTAAAAATAAAGCTTGCAGCGTAGTCTTAAAGAGATTTTTGGTTTGGCGCATCCTCATATCGAATTGGTATACAGTATGCCTAATTTTATAATAATTTTGTTAAAGGCAAGGTAAAACCAGGCACAACATCTTCACCGCTTAATATTGCCGTAGCTGGATATTGAGTAATTGAACCATCCCGGCGATAAACTAAAGCTTGCTGATTTTTACTATCAATTAACCATCCTAATTGAACACCATTACTAATATATTCTTCCATCTTGGCTTTAAGTTTTGCCAAGCTATCATTTTTAGAACGAATTTCAATTACAAAGTCGGGTGCTAAATTAATAAATTTGTCTTCTTCTTCATCCCAACCTTCTGGCAAACGTCCTTTAGCCACAAAAGCAGCATCAGGCGATCGCACTGCCGTATTTGCTAATCTAAAACCTGTGCTTGAACTAAATACTTCACCTAAATCCTGACTTTCTACCCAATTCAATAAATAGGCTCCTGCTTTTATTTCTCGATTACCAGAAATTCCACCAGTTGGGGGCATAGTTTCTAACGTTCCATTAGCATTGCGTTCAAACCGCAGTTCTGGGTTTTGCGAACTCATCAGTATTAATTCTTTATCAGTGACAGTATACAAAGACTGCACCGTTATTTTTTCGCTAGTCATGATGATTCCATCGCAAGCTTGATAGATATCTCAATTTTAGTGATAGATATCTCATTTTTAGGTTGAGATTCAATTACTTGTGTACCCCTTTCTTGCTCTGCGTTCTCTGTGTCTGGATCAGTGTGTTATAAAATTGACATTAACACCAAGGCAATATCTGACTATAAGCTGTTTTATTCCTTCAAAACAATGCTCTCAGAACGCTTTACCACAGCTCTTACCTACGCCACCCAACTGCACGCCAACCAAGTTCGTAAAGGTTCAGGTGTTCCTTACGTTGCCCATTTATTAGGTGTCGCCAGTATTGCTTTAGAATATGGGGCAAATGAAGATGAAGCGATCGCAGCCCTCTTACACGATGCGATCGAAGACCAAGGTGGCGCTGCAACACGAGAAGAAATTCGCCGTCGCTTTGGTGACAATGTAACAGCAATTGTAGATGGTTGTACTGATGCTGATACAACTCCAAAACCGCCTTGGCGACAGCGCAAGGAGGCATATATTGCTCACATTCCTACCGCTTCTCCATCAGTACTGCTCGTGTCATTAGCAGATAAACTTTACAACGCCCAATCTATTCTCAAAGATTATCGCGTTTTGGGCGAATCACTTTGGGAACGTTTTCAGGGGCGTAAAGAAGGTACTATTTGGTATTATCGAGCGCTTGTGGATGCCTTCAGGAAGACCGAAACCACTGTAATCATTGAGGAATTAGAACGGGTTGTTGCACAAATTGAGGTATTAGCATCTAAATAAAAAATGAAGATATATTTTTCAAAACGGATGCTCCCATTGAATTTAGCAGGTTCGTTCTACTTCGCAGTTCTAGTTGAATTATTCAGAAGTAGATAAAAGTTTCATGGAAATTAGACAAATGGCTTTTTTTACAGACACGATAGAATTATGTGTCTCACGAATAAATTTTGGCTTTTAGTTTCTTTCTCTAGATAAAAAATCTTTCTCCCGGCAGACAGGTATACTTACATTAGTATGACTGCTATGTTACTAATATGACGATAGTAAGACAAAACGCCCTAAATACAACCGTAAGTCCTTCAGTAAGTTCTTCCGAAACCTTGGCAGAAAAAGTTATTGAAGCGGAGCGTATGCACGATGTTCTGCTTTTACTGCAAAACTTGATTAACAGTGAAGAAGCCACTGTGAAACTAATTCTGGATTGTCTTTATGATGTTGGCTCTGTCAATCTGATCAACCAAAAGCTTCGCTTGAAACCCTTAAATAGGGTAATGAAATTAATTGCGCGAATGTCCAAACCAGTTTTTAGAACTTTAGCTTTAAATTGGTTTAAGAAAAACTGTCCTCAACTGATTACTAATTGGCTACACACGCAGGTGACTTTTAGAAGTACGCAAAATCGACCCCAACAAGTACCTGTTGAAGTTGCAGAACTTCAACCATATCCTATACCACAGAGAGAAAATTTGAGCCAAGAGATTAAAAATCTGCGCTCCCAGGTCAGATGGCTAGCTGGGATTTCAATAATAGCGATCGCTGCTTTAGGAATAACAGCTATTAAGTTAAACTGTAACCTATAAATAGCACCGTTATCAAATTTAATAGATCTAGCAAGCTATTTTCGGCGTAAGATTCACTTGGATTATAAAAACCCTACCAGTATAAAATGTAAATAATTTTTTATCCATCAGGTGTTTTGGGAAATATTTGTTTAGTTAATTCCAAGTAGTTTCACTCGTTGTATTGCCAGCACCTTTAAATAACTGGCTCAACATATATGCTAACTCGTACTATGACTTTGCCCAAGCCCACCTTGGAGGATATAGAAATTCATCTACTCTTGCAAGGTGTTTATCAGTATTATGGTTATGACTTTCGCAATTATGCTCTTTCCTCACTCAAACGCCGCATTCAGAGCTTTATGCAATTAGAGGGGTTAGCAAATGTTTCTGCATTACAAGAGCGGTTACTTCATAACCATGCTTATTTGGAAAAATTTTTGCTTGCTCTGACGGTGAATGTAACATCAATGTTTCGTGATCCCAGCTTTTATCACACCTTCAGAAATCAAGTTATCCCCTTCTTGCAAACCTATCCGTTTATTCGCATCTGGCACGCTGGATGCTCGACTGGTGAAGAAGTCTACTCAATGGCAATTTTACTACAAGAAGAAGGGCTTTACCACCGTTGTCGCATATATGCCACTGATACTAACGAGAAGGTATTACAAAATGCCAAAAGTGGGATTTTCTCCCTGAAAATGATGCAGGAATATACTCAGCTTTATCTGAAAGCAGGCGGCAAGAAGTCATTCTCAGAATATTATACAGCAGCTTATGACAATGCTATTTTTCGAGCATCCCTCAGAGAAAATGTTGTTTTCGCCCAGCATAATTTAGCAACTGATAGCTCTTTTAATGAGTTTAATGTCATCCTTTGTCGTAATGTCCTTATATATTTCAATCAGGTACTTCAAAAGCGAGTACACGAACTGTTTTATAATAGCCTTGGCACTTTTGGTATCTTAGGTTTAGGAAGACAAGAATCTATCAGGTTCACCCCCTATGAGCAGTACTATGAAGAGATAGTCAAAGGTGAGAAGCTATACAAAAAAATAGCTGGTGCATAAAATCTAGATTGTTTGAACCACTAGATGAATCTGATTTAGATGGATTTTACCGTAAAGTATAGAGTCTAACTAAAAGTGTATTCAAATTAGCACTAAGTATTTTCCAGAAAAAATATTATGAATAAAGTTACTATCTTTGTCAAAAGACAGTCTGTCAAACATTTTTAATTGTGTTTAGAAGATAGGCTTGGCGTAGACGCATTAGCGAAGCGGTAGCGACGTTCGCGTAAGCGTCTCCCCTTGGGAGAAGGAGCGTCAGCGGCTTGTCGCTAGACATCGCTTAATGTAAATTGCACATTAGAGTCTTAAAAGGAGATTGTCGATGCAGCTTCTGGAATGTCCTCCTGTTGCAGTCATTGCCGGAGAAAATGCGGTTCACGTTTCTCAACTACCTTCTATATGGCAAGACATTGCTAGAGGAACCACGAGTGTCGGAGTTTCCCATCCCCAGAGCTATGTTGAGATGGCACAGTTGTTTTTGTATAAATTAGAGCATGGTGATGTTGACTTGTTTAGCGATCGCCCCCAACTAGCTCACTTGATACCATCATTTTCCCAGTTATTTGCACAACTGGCATGGGAAACCCTAGAGTTCTTTGGGCAAGACTTTCTGAAACACAGCTATCCAAACTTTGCAGAAATTCTCCGTGATGTCGAGTCAAAAGGAACAAAGTATGCTGATGAACTAAAAGTGGCTCGCATTGGCATAGATTTATTCAACGAGTTTGGTTATGAACTACCTGCCAGCTTTTATCATGTGCATTTAGCACCAATTTACCGCGATCATGTTTTTGAAGAACGTGCCTTACGATTTGATCTCCGTGATATCGAACACAAACGTTCTTGGGATGCCATACTCCATGCAGGTAAAGTGTTTGCTATTCAGATGAAGGTGCAAAGTATTGCTTCCAAATATGGTTTTACTTATCAACACGGCTGCGGTTGCAACTCTCATCTATCTTCCATTGATGTATCTCGTGGTGCGTTTGAATATGAATTGAGTCCTGAAAAGCGTCAGCGATGGATTCGCAGTTTCATCTGGACTGCTTGGTATGAGTATGCCTTCTTTGCGATCGTGCCCAACACAAGTTATTTAGTTTGATATAACGATTCTCATTTAAATTAGGTAGATGGGTAGGGACACGGCATTGCTCATATGTGTCAGCTTAAGGTAAAACCCTTTTAAAACCTCGTTTCCAGCCTCTGGCTGGAAATGCAAATCAATTGCGGCTCTGCCGCTAATTCTGGAGCCGGAGTCTCCTAATGAGCATTCCCAGTCTCAGACTGGGAACAAAACAATTTCTAAAAGCTGGTGTCTAGGCTGGTTTTTACGTTAAGTTGACACCAATGGGCAATGCCGTGTCCCTACGAGTATCTGTGTTCATTTGGGTAGTTCACTCTCAAAAATAGAGAAGACAGCCAGTTTCCTTTGGAGTTATGATTCAACAGTTACTCCACCTTCTAACTCCAAAGCTTTGATTAGAGCCGACGCATTTTCTTCCCCCCATCCTTGATTAACTGCTACCTTCAGTGTTTCTCGCACCATTGCCGCAGCAGGCGTTGGAGAATTCAAATCTTGGGCGAATCGAGCAATTAAATTGGCATCTTTAAGCATATGTTTTAAAGCAAAACTTGGCGTAAAATCACGATTCACCAGCATCTTACCTACGCCATCAAAAAGCGGAGAGCGAAAATCTACTACGTGCAATACATCAAGAACGTCTTTCGGATTTAATCCGGCTTTAGTTGCCAGAATCATTGCTTCTCCTAACGCTTCAATTTGGGTTGCCACAATTGAGTTACCGACGAGTTTCATCGAAGCTCCTTTGCCAGTCTCACCCAAGTAATGTATGGTTTCGCTTAACGGTGACAAAATCGGTTTGACTCGCTCAAATACGTCTCGCTTACCGCCGATGACAAACCACAATCCTCCAGATGTAGATTCGTTTTTACTGCCGAAAACGGGAGCATCCAGAAATTCGACATGCTTTTCGGCATAAGCTGCGGCTTCTTTTCGAGATGTGTCGGGATGAACCGTACTCGTATCGATCGCAATTTGTCCCGATCGCACTTTCGATAAAATACCATCTTGTCCAAAGACAACATCTTCAACCGCGCGATCGTCCGCCAACGAGTAGATGATCACTTCAGCATTTTCCACAGCTTGTGCTGGTGTCTGTGCTTGTGTTGCACCTTGTTCAATCAGAGGTTTACAGGATTCTGGGTTGCGGTTCCAAACTGTGACATCGTAGCCCGCTTTGAGCAAGTTGCTTGCCATGCCACTGCCCATGATACCGAGTCCTAAATATGCAATGCGTTCCATGATGTTGCCTTCTGAAGGAAGTTTGTAGCGATGTCTTTGGCGTACACGAAGCGTACTCGAAGTCAGCCTGTTTGTACCCTCCCCTTACATTACTGAGGCTTTGAGTATAAATTCATCTTCCAATTGATAGACTCAGTAGATATATCACAGCTTAGACATTTAACAAAATTATTAAGCCGCCCTATTACCAGAGCGGCCTAAATTAACTCAATACCAATAACGAGAATTACTGCCTTATTCTATTGAAGTCAGATTCTTGAGAAAACTAATACTAGGAGCAAAGAAGTATTCGCCACCCTTTAAGTGTACCCAACTAGGAAAGTTGAATCCATCAATCGTATCTGGTTCCCCCCATTTTTTCGGCCATTTTTGATTTCTCTCAGCATCAGGTGTAGTTTGACTAATAATTGGATCGGGCCCGACATTCACCTGAACAAAGTTATTGATATTAGACCAGGACGCTTGGATAAAATTGAACTGATTAGTAATATCAGCTTGAAAGCACAAGAACAACAAACCTGAACCTGTGCTCTTTGCTTGAGTATGATCACATGCGCCAAAATTGATCCCACGACGAGCAATGCGATGATTTCTCTCTGTATCTAAGGACTGTGATTCAGTTACACTAGAAGATTCCACATGTCCTGTATCCCCTCTAGGATTAGATTTACGGATGTGAGCGTGAAACGGACACTTACTTCCCGTCTTATCTAAGTCGTAATTGAAATCATTGGTTATTGTTGCCGGAATCTCCGAGAGTGTCAAAGGCGTTCCATCCCGAAAACGACCCATCATCAGCGCTCCAGCTAATTCTTTATCTATGTCTAGCTTCTCTGCTAGGAATTGTTCAGCACGAAGAAAACCTTCGACGTCTTGTTCGAGTTTGCGATAAACTAAATAACTGCCATAGCTATCGTCTAATTTACCGTTGGGATCTTTAGCCAAAATGATACTTAAAGGAGCACGAGCATCCCACTCTTCAAAGCCGTCACGTAGGTAAGCTTTCCTAACATCTTGCTTCAAAAACAGAGGTTGACTGACACCATCAACAAAGCCAAAGTGTTCAATAGATTGTTGGACTTCATTTCTTAAAACAAAACCATCTTCCCGATGAACAATTTGCGTTAACCGATACAGTTCTCGCGTAATCTGGTTAATTGTTTGCAGTAATTCTACTAAATTATCATCTGCTATCAGCAATAAGGCATGAATTTCATCTTGGAATCCTGGCTCCCAGTCTTCAACAGCTGGATCGCGCAACAGGTTTTTGACACTATCATTTTTCATGCCAAAGCGAAAAGGTTCATTGCCAGGTATTTGGTATGGTTCAAATCCTAAAGACTCATAACCCTTACGCGATAACAAGAAATTCACAAATGGGTCGCCTTTAATTTTTTCTCTTCTGTACCGTTGAGCCTCGTTTGACTGCTTCTGAGCAGATGTCACCCGATGAGCAAAATTTTGAATCCATTGCTTAAGTGCATCAGTTTGACCAGGCTTAAATTGCAAAAATAGATGCACGGCATAGTCTCGTCCATGTCCTTTAAGAATATTACCCTGTAAATCATTAAGCAGAGTCTCGTATTTACCAGGATTTGTAGGGTCGATACCATCTTCTGGGACTGTTTGCAAATCTTCTTCTGTGAGTGCCATTACATTAAGCTTCTGTTTTAATATTTGGATGATACTGTTGCCGTATTAAATAACAGCAACAGTAGATTTGAAAGGTGATGTACTTACGCTTCTAGGTTCACTATCTTGGCGTGAGAAGGGAAGCCGTTGTTATTGACGTAGAACATCATGTAGTACCCAGGTGGGTAAAGATTGGCGTTTGTCGGTGCTTTAAAGTTGATAGAAGATTTATCATCTGAAACTTTTTCTATCTGCAAATCTGCTAGCCGTTGCCCATAATCAAAAGCATGAGTAACAGTACCCAACTTAATTAGAACAACAGACCCGTCAGCAGTACCATCTTTAATTGAGATTTGCCTTGATTCACCGTATTTAAGTGTTTGCAGTTCAGTTGTGATTTCTGGACGAGGGCCATCCTTGAACAGATAAGGTGGACTGAATACCTCTGCTTGCCAAATTTCAGCAGGGATAAAGGGTTCTGGGTCGTTTTCTACGAAGTAATCTTGAGGATTTTCGTAATAATGAGCCAGAGAGAACTCTTGAACATTCCCTGATTTGTCTTTCAATTGTGGTATTTTGTAATACTCTTTGGGATCTGGCAGCACATCAACACGAACTGTTCCATCTTCTTGTCTGGCTCCACGACTTGCATTGCCACCAATACTTAAAACACGAGCATCTGGTAACAAAAGAGCGCCATTATGATACAACCTGGGGAACTTGCCAGGATTCATCGGAGTAGTTTTATAGCCCCCTGGAGAAAACTTATCGTGAGTCATCAGTAATGGCTCATAGACCGGTTTGTATTCTGCAAATTCACCACCATTGATAGTCAAGACTTCTTTAGTAGGAAGAATTACAGCCAAATTCATCGCACGAGGCTTATCGAGAAACTTATCAACGATTTTCCATTCCCCAGTCGGCTTATCGGTATGTTGTGGGGAAACCCAACGTTCTAAGCTGGAAGCAATCTTTGCTCCCTTTGCTTCTAAATCAGTGTTGGTTTTGCCTAGATAAGGCCTGCCAAAGTTAATGTCATTGGTGCCTAATATGCCCCCAATAAGTAAGACGTCTCCTTCGTTATTAGGATCAAGCAGCCCAGTTCCGTAAACCTTTGATATCGCTTGTCTGTCGGGGCCTGGTTCAAAGCTGACGGTAAATTTTTCTGGATTACTTGTGTTAACAGTCATCAAGTAGCTCTTTTTGCTCTTGTGAACCTCAAGAGGAAATTTACCTGCACCATCACCTGTAATTAGTAGCTTGCCATCAGCAGTAGGAAAGACACGCGGATAAACATCGATGTTGTCGTAAGTATCTGCTTCTGGGGAAATCTTGGTATTGAAGGGACTATTTTTTACATAGGTCAGATCAATGTATTGAAATTTCTTAGTTGTGGGGTCGTAAATTTCAATAGTTGGAGTAATCTGACCAGGTTTGCCATATTTTAGACCAGAGAAAATGACAATTTTCCCATCAGCTAAAGTCACAGGGCTAGGATACCAACGTCCTTCTTTAAGTGGGCCAATTGTTGACCATGTTTCGGTTTTCCAATCGAACACGTTGGTCTGTTTTGAGCCTTCAAATAATTCACCTGGGTAGTAGCGATTAGAGCCACTAATAAAGAGAATATTTCCATTTGCTAGGTGTATGTGTCCTGAACAAAAAGGATCGTTGCTTTGCCCATTTTGCATGGCAGGAGGCGAAGCAATGCGTTTAAATGTACCATCTTTAGGATCGAACAAGGCTGAATTATTGATTACTTGCTCATCACTCCCCTTAACTCCATCTACAAATTTGTTTTCAGCATTCAAAGTGTTACGATTACTACTGCCATTGACAATTAGTATTTTGCCATTAGGCAAAAGTGCTGTATGAACACCTTGCATCCAATCTTTTTGGTTTGCAGGTCTGGGAACTATGTCCCATTTACCTTTTGTTTTACTAATCGGATCAATTATTTCTGATTGTTTTACAGATGAAGAGCCTGCATCCGCTCTGGCTAACCCTGGATTGATAAGTAATCCTACCAAACACAGCAAGATTATTAGAAATGCTAGTCTTTTCTTCACGGATTTATTTTCTAAAAACTCACAAAACATCGTTGTACAGACCCTAAATTTAGGTAAATAAGTATCTTACTATTCACCTTATTTGAGTAATCAATTTGACTTATAACTTGCTATTTTTCTCAATGTCAAAATTTGACTTTTGTAAAACATCATGTGTTGTTCCACAAAATAGTCCTGCTTGCCATGTATTACTTTTAGCCATATCTGCTATTAGTTTTTATTTCAATCCTAGATAGCTGCTACTTTTCTAAAAGCTCGTAAATAGCTGCAATCTGACTTCGATTTGCAAGTGACTCAAAAGCTTAACAAATTTTTACGTAAACGAAAAATGTTTTTTCGTTTACGTAAAATTGTTTAAATCTAATAAGTCTAGATCAATTTCACTTTACAGCTATTTGATTGATCAAGCAAATAGTTTTAAGTAACATTGCGGATTGACAAAAAATCTAAAAAATAAATATTACAAAATATAAATAATGTATAATTTATTTCTGGAAGTGCTGAACAAAAATGCACCAATTAGAGTAATAAGCTAATCGACTTGTGCCTCGACTCTTAAGGAAGCTACGCGCAGCGGTGACCACAGGAGAAGGAAGTGGCGCCTGTTTATCGTAGTTTTATGGTGAAGCAAGTCTCGTAGAGAAGCGATCGCCCCAAGCTAACGCCGCTTTATGATAATGAAACTACAGATAAACAAAGATGCACACCGATGAATGATCCGTGTGCATCTGTGAAGACTGTATTTTCGCAAGAAGTCTAATCTTTACTGCCAAACATAGATAAGGATAAACAAAATAATCCAGATAACATCGACGAAATGCCAGAACAACGAAGTTGCATTGACGCCGAAGTGACCTGTGTCGTAGTTGCCAGGTATGAAAGAACGTACCAAAATAATCAACTGCAACAGGATACCTGTGAAAACGTGCAAACCGTGAAAACCGGTTAGTAGGTAGAATGTGCCACCGAATGTCCCGGAGGTGAAGCCAAACTCCAGATGGCTCCATTCAATCGCCTGTCCAACTAAAAAGTAAGTTCCCATCGCCATTGTTGCTAAGAGAAACAGGCGAAACTTTACTAAGTCATGGCGTTGAAGAGCGCGTTCGGCTAAGTAAATCACAAAGCTACTGGCAACAAGAATTACTGTGTTGATTGCCGGTTCTTTTACTTCTAATCCAGAAACACCAGCTGGTAGCCAGTTAGGGGTTGTTGTTTTGTAGATGGCATATCCAGCAAAAAAACTCAAGAAAATGACGCTTTCAGACAGTAGGAAGATGATGAAGCCAAACATCTTGTTGCCTTCTTCGTCGTGGATATGTTCTGTGCTTGTGTGGTGCAATTCATGGGAATTGATATAACTGTCCATTTTGCTTTTAGCTTGAGGGGGAATTTGAAACGCAGAGGAACGCAAAGGGAAGCGCAGAGGGACGCGGAGGGTTTTTGCGTCTTCCCGATAGTTTGTGTTTATTCTGGGAGGTTGGCTGTTAAGGGTTCTGATTTGCCGTAGCCGTAGGGTTCGGAGATGATGATGGGGATTTCTTCAAAGTTTTCTACTGGGGGGGGTGAAGAAACTAGCCACTCTAGTCCGATTGCCCGCCAAGGGTTAGCAGGTGCTTTCTCGCCTTGTATCCAAGAAATCACCATGTTGAATATGAAGGGCAACGTGGACATTCCTAAGAGAAATCCGCCGAGGCTAGCGATGATATTCCAGAATTGATACTCTGGGGCGTAGGAAGCAACTCGGCGTAACATCCCTTGCAATCCTAATGGATGCATGGGCAAAAAATTGAGGTTGGTGCCGATGAAGGCTAACCAGAAGTGGATTTTACCCCAGCTTTCGGAGTACATCCGCCCAGTCATTTTGGGGAACCAGTGATAGATGGCAGCAAATAAGCCCATCGTCACGGTGCCGTAAAGGACGTAGTGGAAATGTCCTACCACGAAGTAAGTATTGTTAACGTGGACATCAACCGGCACGGAGGAAAGCATAATGCCTGTGATTCCTGCGAAGACAAACATGATTAATCCGCCCAAGGCAAATAGCATGGGAGTATTTAGCCGCAGTTTACCGCCCCAAATAGTTGCTACCCAGGCAAATACTTTAATTCCTGTGGGGACAGACACGCACATCGTTGTCAGCATGAAAATCAACCGCATCCAGCCTGATGTACCACTGACGTACATGTGGTGTACCCAAACAATGCCGCTCACTCCTGCAATCAAGATGGATGAAATAGCGACTACTTTGTAACCAAATAGGGGTTTACGTGAATAAACTGGGAAGATTTCTGAGAAAATCGCAAAGACAGGCAAAATAATCACGTAAACGGCGGGGTGGGAGTAGAACCAGAAGTAATGCTGGAACATGACTGGATTCCCACCCTTGCTAGGGTCAAAAAAGGCTGTGCCAGCTGTGAGGTCGAGTAGCAGCATCACTGCGCCTGCTGTCAGTGCAGGTAATCCAAATAGTTGGATAATCTGGGCACTAAATACTCCCCAGACAAACAAGGGCATCCGAAAGAAGCCCATTCCCGGGGCCCGCATCTTGACGATTGTGGTGACAAAGTTTACTGCCCCCATAATTGAGGATACGCCGGATATTGCTACCGCTAAGAGCCAGAGAACTTGACCATTAATTAAGTTACCTGTGGGATTCTGGAGACTGACTGGTGGATAAGACCACCAACCAGCTTGGGCTGGTCCACCAGGGACAAAGAAGCTACTCATCAGCAGAATTCCAACTACTGGCACCATCCAAAAGGCGACGGCGTTGAGGCGGGGAAATGCCATATCTCGCGCCCCAATCATCAGTGGCACTAGATAGTTGGCAAAACCAACCAGTGAGGGAAATGTCCACAAAAACAGCATCACAGTGCCGTGCATGGTGAACATGCCGTTGTAGACGGTGCGATCGACTAAATCTGATTCGGGTGTTAACAGTTCTCCCCGCATCACCATCGCAAAGATACCGCCGACGAGAAAGAAGAAGAAGGAGGTAACGAGATACTGGATACCAATAACTTTATGGTCAGTACTAAAGCTGAAGTATTCTTTCCAGTTACTCGGAGATTCGTGGTTAGGCTTCTCATTAGGGAGAAGAATGCCTTCAATAGGAACATTAGTCATGGTTACTTTCTTTTCAACCAGGTGAATTAACTAGAGGAGGTGCAGCAGGTGGAACTGTAACCCAACCAGTTTGGACTGATTGATTGGATGTTTGGGCATACTCAGAAGCTGCCTGATTATTTGCTAGGGATGGCTTTTGGGTTGCAGCTTGGGCCAGCCACTGCTGATAATCTTCAGGAGATTCTACGACTACATTTGCTTGCATCGTCGCAAAGTATGTACCGCTGTATTGGGAATCGGTCAATCGGTATTGACCAGGACGGATGGGAGTAAATTCAAAGTCGATCGCATGGTTGGGAATAATATCCTGCTTGAGGCGAAATGCAGGTATATAAAAGCCGTGAAGAACGTCTTGCGATCGCAGTGCTAAACGTACCCGGCGATCGCTAGGTAAATGCAATTCGGTACTGGTAATATCTCTTTCTGGGTAATGAAAAACCCACGCCCACTGTTTAGCTAGTACGTCGATTTTTTCTACAGGTTCTTTTGGTGCTGCATAAGCTGATTCCATTGCCAGCGGATTATGCAGATGAACTAATTCTGATGGGCCTTGAATCCCCATTTGTTCGTAAACTTGGTAGCTGTAGCCCGCAATCCAAAACACTAACAGAATTGGAATTGCCGTCCAGACAACTTCTAAGGTGATATTGCCATGAATTGGGGGGCCGTCGGTGAAGTCATCTTTGACGGCCCGATGGAAAATAACAGAATACATCAGAGTACTTGTTACTCCCAAGAAGATGAACGCACCGAGGGTTACTAAGAAGCTAATCAAATCATCAATTAATTGAGATTCGGCTGCTGCTTGGGGGGGAAGCCAAAAGTAAGCCTGCTTCCCGATCCAGAGACTGGTAACAGTCACTGCGATCGCGCCTGTAAGCAGCGTCAAAATATTTAAAATCTTCTGGATTTTCATGGTTATTAGTCATTGGTCATTGGTGATTAGTCATTGGTTAGTAACTTTAAACAAATGACAAAGGAGAAATGATTTATTTGAGTGTTGTGTTGAGGTCTTGGTGCGATCGCAGCAAATTATCTGCTGTATTGTGTACGCCAAACTCGGCAGCCATTTGCGCCCCTAGTGTCCCGTGGACGTACAGAATAAACATGATTGCTATGCCTGCCAACAGATAGATCCATTGCACTTCTCTATCTGTCTGTTTATATTCTTGTTTGGCCCAAACGAAGCGCTGCCATCCTCTCCAGATGGCCAGGACAACAATCAGCGCTAATAAGAACACACCACCTACACCATGCCAAAGCATAGTTTCCATTGCCTGCAATCCCCAGGCACTTTTCATATCAGCTGGTGGTGTTGCCAACAGCATTTCGTAAAAGCCTGCTGCCACTGTGAAAAATGTGATGATGCTGGCAGCTAGCATGTTGTACCAGCCAACATCAAATAAGTTGTCACGTTCCACAGTAATTGCTAAAAATTTGAAGACCCATTTTTCAAAGGGGAACAGAACACCGACAATATCAAAGGTCATCCCAATGATGAACAAACCTATTGTCAGATGGACTAAGTTGGGATGAATGGGAATTGTGTAAGGTAATCCGTTTGCGCCTAGAGAGCCGCTTAATTGATCAATCAATTCTGAGTTCATCGCAACAGACCATCCTTTACTGCTTCCACAACTGGCACTGTATGCAATCCATACACCCAAACAAGTTCATCTCCGAGATATACCTGCAAGCCAACTATCAAAGTCAAAACTAGCCCGGCTCCTAAATAATAAATTGGTACTTTTTGCGGGTTGCGGGCACGAATTACATAGCGCCAAGCTGTTATTGCCGTGATGATTCCCGAAAGCGACCAACCAATTAGTGTATGCAAATTCAGCACCGATTTAGCTAGGCTGTAAGGCTGTGCTAAACCTGCTTCAAACTGACCAAAAATGATCGCAACGAAGATAGCGATCGTGGCAACTAACATATTCCACCAACTCACCTCAAAAAGACTGGCTTTACCAGTAAAGTAGCCAATTACGTCGCAGAAAAAGGAAAACAATACCATCGCAATTACGAAGTGGACAACGATGGGATGAATCGTATCTGGATAGGGTAAATTGTGGTCGTTCAAGGATGTCAAATAGTCAAGCATTGTGTTCTCCTGGACATATCTACCGCACTGTGGTCAAACTTCCATAATTGATGGATACTAATTAATATCACCACAAGTATCCATCCATAATTGACCGGAATATGTTCAATATGTGCGCGGTGCAATACGCTTAATCATGTCTTAGCTTTTTGTAGACAAATTTAGTAAACTTGCCTTGAGTGAACGACTTTGGTTGCGATTAATTTTCTCATGCCAATAGTCTGTAACAGCAATTTTTGATGTAGCTAAACCAAATCGCTGTCATTTGTTGATTTGCTTAACCTATCTTCTAGCTTAAGTAAATTTTTATGAATTGTCAAAACAATAATAATTAAAGTTTTAAAAGTTAGTTATTTAGCAAAATACTATTTTCATAATGTAGCAATTCTGGCATTGATAAAGATTTTAAAACCCCTAAATATCATATTTTTCTGTAAAGTTTTTCACAATAATGAAATCTTTAATTGTAATGTTTATGACAAAAATATGTTGCAAATATATAATTTTTAGTTATTGGTATAAACGCAAATCAAGGTAATTTAGTAGCCCTAGCCTTGGTGAATGCAATTCGCGGCTATACAGATCAAACCCACCTCCGTGGGTTTCAAATTCCTTTTGTCCGCGTAGGCGGACAAAAGTTTATGCACAACATAAACCGTGATTTCTAATCGTCAGGTTTATTTGCAAAGGTGAAATGCTCTCTGTGAGGACTAAACAAGTGTCGTTTAAAATTGTGGTAATTGGTACTTCTTTGGGTGGACTATCAGCATTAAAAATTCTCCTAGCTAACTTACCAGCAGACTTCCTAGTGCCGATCGCGATCGTGCAACACCGTCACAAGGAATCTAACAATGCACTCCAGCAGTTATTACAAGAATTTACTTCGTTGCCGATTCGAGAAGTGGAAGACAAAGACGAAATACTACCAGGACATATCTACCTAGCTCCAGCAGATTATCACTTACTGGTTGAACCAGGTCACTTTGCCCTCTCAACTGATGAGCCTGTTTCCTATGCCAGACCATCTATCGATGTACTGTTTGAGTCAGCAGCCGATGTCTACACCCAGCAAGTTATTGGTGTAATATTGACAGGAGCAAACCAAGATGGTGTGCAAGGTCTTAAGAAAATAAAATCGTTGGGAGGAATTACTATTGTACAGGAACCTGCCACAGCTGAGAGTTACATTATGCCAGAAGCAGCAATCTCTGCTGTTGCAGTAGACTGGATTTTGACACTCTCAAACATTGCTTCCCAAATGGTCAAGCTTTGTCACTCATCACGGAAATAAACCGATGCCGATGGAACCCAAAGTAAACATCCTCCTAGTGGATGATAAACTAGAAAATTTGCTAGCACTAGAAGCAATCCTAGAAAAACTAGGAGAAAATCTCGTGAGAGCTACTTCTGGGGAAGAAGCTTTGAGGTGTTTGCTGCATCAAGACTTTGCGGTGATTTTGCTGGATGTGCAAATGCCAGGGATGGATGGCTTTGAAACTGCAACCTTGATTCGCAATCGAGGGCGATCGCGTCACACTCCAATTATCTTTCTCACCGCCTTTAGTAGCAGCGACCAAATGCTGTTTAAAGGCTATGCCTTAGGTGCAGTTGATTATTTACTCAAACCATTAGACCCCAATATTTTGACTTCTAAAGTCACAGTATTCGTAGAACTATTTAAGAAAACAGAAGCCGTCAAGCAACAAGCAGCCCAGCTGGTAGCTGTGAATGCGGAACTCAGGCAAAGTGAAGAACGATTGCGATCGCTGAGTACCTGTTCACCCGTTGGCATTTTTGAAATTGATACTGAAGGCGGCTGTAGGTATACTAATCCTCGCTATCAGATAATTTGTGGCTTGAAAGCGGCAGAGAGTTTAGAAAAAATATGGCTGGAATCTGTACATCCAGAAGATAAAGAACGAGCAGTTGCTAGTTGGTCTGACTACATTCGTGAAGGTCGCGACTACTCTGAAGAGTTTCGCTTTCAAACTGCTCACGGCATCGTCCGTTGGGTTCAAGTTCGCTCATCACCGATGCTTTCCGGTCAAGGGGAATTACTGGGATATGTAGGCACCCTCGAAGATATTACTGAACGCAAACAAGCAGAAGAAGTCCGCGCTCAAGTAATTCGAGAACAGACGGCAAGACAGGAAGCAGAGGCAGCAAATCGGATGAAAGATGAGTTTCTTGCCGTTCTTTCCCACGAACTCCGCACACCCCTAACCTCAATGCTAGGCTGGTCAAAAATCCTTCGCTCTAAGAAACTTGACGAAAAAGCCACTTCCCGCGCCCTAGAGGCGATTGAACGCAACGCTATATCTCAGATGCAACTAATTGAGGATATCTTAGATGTATCCCGGATTATCCGTGGTCAGTTGCGCTTAAACGTATCTGCGGTGAATTTGATCTCAGTGATGGAGGCAGCCTTAGAGGCAGTGCGTCCCCTGGCAGAGCCAAAAAATATTCAATTAAATACTTTCCTGGATACTTCGGTAGGGTCAGTCTATGGCGATCCCGCCCGTTTACAGCAAATTGCCTGGAATCTACTAACTAATGCCATCAAGTTTACGCCTAAAGGTGGTGCGGTACAAGTGAGTCTGTCAATAGTAAGTGGTGGTGAAGAACAAACAACTCACAAATACGCCCAAATTGAAGTGATCGATACAGGCATTGGCATCAGTTCCGAGTTTTTACCCAAAGTATTTGAGCGTTTCCGGCAAGCAGACAGCACCACAACGCGATCGCACAATGGACTAGGACTAGGATTAGCGATCGTCCGTCATCTAGTGGAACTGCACAAGGGTACAATATTTGCCCAAAGTCCAGGTACAGGAGAAGGAGCAACCTTTACTGTGAGACTACCACTGCTACAAGACAATAGGGGTAGTAGGGGAAATAGAAATGCCACAGGAGAAATTTCCTCGCCTGTGCCATCGACGCCCCTTGCTGGATTAAGAGTTTTAGTTGTAGATGATGAAGCAGATACCCGTAACTTTCTCAGTTTTATGTTTGAGGAGTATGGGGCGATCGCCACTGCGGTCGCATCAGTTGATGAAGCGCTAGCAGTACTTGAACAAGCAAAACCAGATATCCTGATTAGCGATATCGGCATGTCACAGCAAAATGGTTATACGCTGATTCGGAAACTGCGCTCTTTAGAACCAGAAAAAGGCGGATGTATCCCGGCGATCGCTTTAACAGCGTACACGCGAGAGGAAGACCGCTTAGAAGCCCTTGCAGCAGGGTTTCAGCAGCATTTATCTAAGCCAATTGACCCCACTAAATTGATTGCTATGGTTGCCAATGTATTAAAACTATCTGTGGAAGTTACAGTGGGTTGATTTTGAACTGGGAAGTTAGGAGTTAGGAGTACCAGAGAATAACTAATATCCAATCCCCAATTAAGAAGTTAGCTCATGTTTTTTCAATTCGTCTAGGGAAACCATTTCCAAAGCTCTAGCATGGGTTGCAGAAAGGATGACCGGTGGAGCAACGCCAGCATCGAGAGCTTCTTGCCAGCGAGAAGCACACAAACACCAGCGATCGCCAGCCTTCAGTCCAGGAAAATTAGAATCAGGAACAGGTGTGCTCAGGTCGTTCCCCCGCGATTTGGTGAACTCCAGGAATTCTAATGTCACTTCGGCACATACAACGTGCGACCCGAAATCCTGACCACCTGTGCGACAAAAACCGTCGCGGTAAAACCCAGTTATGGGAGAAGTGCAGCAGACATCTAGGTTTCCACCGATTACGTTTTTAGCTTCTGTCATCGTTAATTCGTTGTACTTGATTTTTTCACTTCGATATAAGCCTATATTGACACTTCCCTAGTTGAATTAAAATTACTATTCCTTATTAAGCAGGGAATTCTAGAATCACTACTCATACTAAGTTGCCAACATTACCCCTCTTTTGTTACTACGGGGAGAGTATAATCAGGAAGAAAAACCGAAACAGTAAGTAACTCTGATGGTTACGCAGCGCAGGGAAGCGGTAAATACAATCGCCTTCATAGATAACTATTGTCAACACTATTATTCAATATTTGAGGACGTGAGACATTTTGAGGCATTCAAGTATTTACACTTAGGAATGTTATCAGAAATCCGAACCAAATCGCTACCAGAGATAGCAAAAATAGCAGGATTAAAAGATGGTCAATCACTACATCATTTTTTGAGAGATGCACTGTGGAATGTCAAAAAATTAAAAGAAATCAGGCTGTGGTTAACAAAAATGTTGATTGGAGAAAGAGAAATAATTTTATGTATTGACGAAACAGGAGACAAGAAAAAGGGAAAATCACTATTATTACGTGACTCGCCAATATATCGGGAATTTAGGCAAGACAGAGAATGGAATAGTATCAGTAAATGCTTATGGTGTAGTAGATGGGATTACTTATCCATTAATATTTCAAATATTTAAACCTAAAAACCGCCTCCAAGAAGGAGATAAATATAAAACCAAACCCCAAATAGCTATTGAGATTATTCAAGAGCTAAAAGAATGGGGATTTAAAATCAAGTTAGTCTTAGCAGATAGCCTCTACGGAGAAAGTGGAGATGTGATTGGCTGCCTAGAAAAGTTAAAACTGGAGTTTATCGTCGCAATCCGTTCTAATCATGGAGTGGTGATGCCACCAGGAAGCCGAAAACGTTATAACCGATGGAAAGCTTATGAGCAAAAGCTTTCACACCGCCAAGCAGAAACTCGCTATCTCAGAGAAATCATCTTTGGCCAACGCCGTCGCTTGAGATATTACCAAATTAGTAAAAGTAATGTTCCTGACCCTACAGGAGATGAAAGCTGGTATGTTATGACTAATTTATCTGTTGACTTTCAACTCAACATTGCTCAACTTTATAGTTTAAGAAACTGGATTGAATATGGCTTTAAACAAGTCAAGAATGAACTCGGCTGGGCTGATTTTCGCCTCACAGACTATGAAAGCATTGAGCGCTGGTGGGAGATCATTTTTAGTGCTTATCTTTTAGTAAGCATTCAAGCAACTTATTTCCAATTACAAACTGAGAACCTGGTCAACTCGAATCTTCCAAATTCTAACCCTGAGTCCTCTTCATTTAGAGATGCATCAACTACTCAATTTAGTCAACATCCCAAATGGGAAGCTGGCATAACATGGAAAAGTTCTCTTAATAACTTGAGACTCATTATGCAGCCTTATATCTTCTACCATTTGCTTTTACCTTGGTTAGATGTATTCAATATTCCTGGCATGAAACGTTGTTTCCTTAAGTTGATTGAATTGATGAATGGTTTTCGAGCTTCTCCGATTCATTTCTCTATAGCTAGCTAATTTTCTCTCTATTTTTATTTCCCAAAGGTAACAAAAGAGGGATTACTCTACAAACTTTACCTTGTACAGAGTTATGGGACAATATTTGGATTTTGACCAATGGAGATCAAAGCAATACAAACGGGGCAAAACTTGTGTCTTGCCGCGTTTGTGGAAGATATTGTGAGGAAGATGAGTTGTATTTTCCTAAAATCCTACAGTGTGGCTTATCTACACCTTGCAAGATTTCAGGAAGCGACAATTTTTTTTAGAGTTCCACAATTACTAAAGTGAAGTTCCCATAAAAACCCCTGGTGTTAGCCAGGGGTAATGTAAGTCAGTACTTTTTTCGCATGGAATGTATCCTACTCAAATACCATAGCAACCGTCTAATTTAGAGATATGCCATTTTGCCAAATAAAAAAGCCCCCAGTAGTAAGCCGAGGGATAAATTTTTTTGGAATAGCGGTAATCTACAAAGTTATTATTCCCAGATCAGTAAGCAATAGAATCAAAATTTATACAACATATATTGTAATGTCATACAAAAGAGAGCTTCGGCGTATCCCAACCTGGTTACTTACTTTAAATAAGAAAAACTAATAATTTATATCAGAATTACTAAAGTAATAAAACTTGATTAAAAAATGTAAAGCATTGTAAAGTAGTTTCACAGGCAAAAACAAAACCGCCTGATTATAAAATAACTAACCGCACTCATAAAACCATGACAGCAACCTTACAACAGCGCTCAAGCGCCAACGTATGGGATAGATTTTGCGAGTGGATCACCAGCACCAACAACCGCCTCTACATCGGTTGGTTCGGCGTATTAATGATCCCCACCCTGCTAGCCGCCACCGCCTGCTTCGTAATCGCCTTCATCGCTGCACCACCAGTAGACATCGATGGAATCCGTGAACCAGTAGCAGGTTCGTTAATCTACGGAAACAACATCATCTCCGGTGCAGTAGTACCTTCCTCCAACGCCATCGGTTTGCACTTCTACCCAATTTGGGAAGCAGCATCTCTAGACGAGTGGCTGTACAACGGTGGCCCTTATCAATTGGTAGTTTTCCACTTCCTGATTGGCGTATTCTGCTACTTGGGACGTGAATGGGAACTATCCTACCGCTTAGGAATGCGTCCTTGGATTGCGATTGCCTACTCTG
>NZ_JAIVFT010000098.1 GCF_020829665.1 Nostoc sp. CHAB 5824 | reverse complement strand
GGAAGCGCGAGTCAAATCCTTGAAAATGGGACGCTCCCCGCCCTGATTGTGCAGGAAAAGCGTTGGCTGGCGATACGTGGTTTTTTCGTACTTGTCAATGTTGTCCTGAACGTGACCGTGCGCGAGCAAGAGGTCGAGCCAGCCGTCGTTATCCGCGTCGAGAAATTTGCATCCCCAGCCGACATAGGGGCGCGTCGGTTTGTCCACTCCCGTCTGCTCCGTCACCAGTTGAAACACGCCGTAATCTTCGTTGTGATAAAGGCACTTCATCTCATCGCGAAAGTTAGAGATATAGAAGTCGGGGCGTCCATCGTTGTCAATGTCGCCCCAGTCCACTCCCATGCCCGCATAGGTTTCGCCCGTTTCGTCGAGGCTGATTCCGGCGTCCTGCCCCTGATCTTTGAGTTTGCCTTTGCCCTGATTGACATAAAGATTGGCGGGCATGAGATCGTTGGCGACCACAAAACTCATGCGCCCTGAACGATTGAAATCGGCAAACGCGACGCCCAAGCCGTTGCCGCTCCCGCGCACCTTCCAGTTTTTGCTGACATCCTTGAATCGCTTGCCGCCCAAGTTGCGGTACAGCACGTTTTTTTCGGAGTTGTAGTTGACGGGACCACACCCTGTGAGTCTGCCGTTGAAGGTGCAAAGCTGAGGTTCGGTGTCGGGTCCGAACGTCACATAGTTGGTGATATAGAGGTCGAGATAGCCGTCGGCATCCAGATCGGCGAACCCGCACGAACTGCCCCAAGGCTGAGGCTCAATGCCAAGCGCATCAGTCACATCTACGAATTTGCCGTTCTCGTTATGGAGCAGAACGCCGCACCGCCACCCGCTGATATAAAGATCATCACTGCCGTCGTTGTCGTAATCGCCGACAGCACAGCCCAAAAAATGCTCCTTGAAAATGTCCAGTCCTGTCTCCTTCGAGACATCGGCGAATTTGCCCGCACCGTCACCTTGATACAAAGCCAATCTCTCCCCGACAAGCAGGATGTCGAGATTGCCATCGTGATTGTAATCGAGGAAAGCGCACCCGTTGCCGATGGTCTGCAAAATGTTCAGGGGACGTTTGCCGCCAATTTTCCATTCATAGTTCAATCCGGCGGCTTTGCCGACTTCCTTGAACATCGGCAGAGGCGGTTCAGTAGGTTGTGTTGGTGTCGGTTTGACGGAGGCGGGTTTGATCGTTTCCACCGGGGGAGTCTGCGGTTTGGCAGACGTCACGGGACGACTGCATCCTGTGGTGGAAACCAACACGCCAAGAAGCAGGAGACAGGGAACAGGGAACAGGGAACAGGGAACAGAATCATTCACTGCTCCATGACTCCCTGCGGGAAACCGTAGCCGCCGCCAAACACATTGAAAAGAGGGCAGTATCAAAAGCGATGTTCTCAAAAATCGAAAGGTTAAATAAGGCAGAAATCGAAGTGATTCCTGCCTTATTTATACTCCAAAAGTCTTACAAAAGCATGGTGAGACTTACTTTTTCTTGTACCACGTTCCGGTTTTGGTTTTTGCGTAGCCATTGCGCTGATACCATGCGGCATCGCGCTTACGCCATGTTCCTGCGGTGGTGCGAGTATAGCCGTTGCGCTTGTACCAAGCGGCGTCTCTTTTCTTATACCATGTGCCGGTTTTGGTTTTTGCGTAACCGTTGCGCTTGTACCATGCGGCACTGCGCTTGGTCTGTGCCTGTACCTCGGACTGCAAAACGGGAGCCAGCGCGAGGCTTGCCACCATGCTCAAAGCGAGCAGAAGCTTACCGAACTTCATTTTTCGATACTCCTTCTGAGTAATGTCTGCGGCGCGATGGTGCTGGAACGCCGCTTTAAGGAAAATACCCTCCGCAAAAGAGGGCGTGTGAAAATCCGAAGATTTCCGAAGAAGAGACCCGAACAAAGGGACAGCGTTCTCCCCGTCTGCTGTAGAATACCCGAAAAATACCGGGAACTGCTTGATCGCATTCTTCGGTGTATTGTCGGCACATCCGCAGGAAAAGTTCCGCTGAGATCAGGGGCGGCGCGAGGGTTTGAGTTGTGTGAGGGCTTTGGTCTTGTCGAGTTGACCGTAGATTGTTGTTTGCGGGAAGTAGGCGACCCAGCCATACCACTCGCTGTGATAACTGTGAAGGCGCGGCAGTTCTTTGCCCGCCAGTTCACCGGAAATCGCCTTGCCTTCGATTGTCCAGCACGATTGGGTTTCGACATCGAAAATCTGAGGTGCCTTGCCTTTCTGTTTCCGCATCTCGAACGTCAGCAGACGCCCGTTCAGAACGCGGGAAAAGGCGGTCGCCGATTTGGTTTCTGCGTCATAGAATACGCTCAGTGAGTGCAGTCCGATTTTGTCGTTGAGAACGCCGGGCAGTTTCCGCAGTGCCTTGAGCGGATAGGCGCGATAGTGTTTGGTGGTGCTGGGCGCGGGCGGGGCTTCGCCTGTAATGGTCTGCGCGTCGGCATCCGACGCCATCACCGCCAGAACCATCTCGAAGGTCGGCAAGCGGTTGTCGCCGTGCCGCTTGGACATGGATTTCTCGAAGAACGGCGACGGAAATTCGGTATAGCCGCGTGGCGTTTCGCCTTTCGCCTCATAGAAATCTTTGTA
>NZ_JAIVFT010000097.1 GCF_020829665.1 Nostoc sp. CHAB 5824 | reverse complement strand
ACTGCTAAATGGCAACAGGCCAAATGCCGCACCCCATTTCAGTTTTTTAGAAACCGGGAATCCAAGAGAAAGGTAACCGAAAGATCCGTTGTTTAAATCGCTGCTGCCGGCATTGCTGCTGAGCTTGCCAACGCTCATGATCCCACCCGCTTCGTAGCAGGTTTGTAATAAAGAACCGTAAGATGCAGGATTCTGATAGTTAAGTTCGAATGGTTTGCGAAAGCCCTGACTCAAACGTCCCATAGCTACCTGTGTAGCATTAGCCGAATAAGCGAGGTCTCCTATACCAATAGATGAATAGGGTGATTTGGTCAGGTTTTGCGCAGCAACTGTCTGCACAAAAAACGCGGTTATCAAAAGGAGGCGTAAAGCCTTACTGTACATTGAATTTTAAGATTTGATTTAAGCCTTGCAGTACTAGAAAGCGAGCTGCAAATACGTCTTTTTTTATGTGTTTATCAAACAAATGCACATCGCCGCCGCAAAGCAGTACCTGCAGGTTAGAGAAACGTTGATTATAACGCGCAATGGTTTCGTTTATTTCATTGAGCATTCCGTAAAAAGCTCCCGAGATCAGGGACTCGCTGGTAGAACGGCCAATAAAATCTGAAGGTTCGATAAAAACAGGCAGAGGTAATTTTGCCGTAAACTCATGCATAGCTCTCAGGCGCATCTGCAATCCGGGCGAAATAGCTCCTCCCGAATACACACCTTCTGCTGTAAGCAGATCATAAGTGATACAGGTTCCTGCATCGATCACGAGGCAATTGATTTGAGGATAAAGAGCCTGTGCCGCAGCTACTCCCGCTACTCTGTCCATACCAAGTGTTTCGGGAGTGAGGTATCCGATGCTGAAAGGAAACTTCGACAAATGCGTCACCCTGAAAAGTTTTGTATGCTGCGCAAGAATGGTTGCCACCTCATCAGCACCCCGCCCCACGGCCGACATTACACTGTGTTCGGGCTGGTATTGCCTGATCACATGCATCAACTGCTCCGGTTCTTTAGGTCCGAATACAAACAGGTCTTCCATGTGATCGCCTTTAAAAATGGCTGCCTTCACCTGTGTATTTCCAATATCTACTGCTAATGTTTTCATTTCTGTTTATTCTCCCCTCAGTAATTCCACCTCTTTTAATTGAAAGTGCAAAACACCTTCTGCTGTTTCTATTACGAGACGTCCGTATTCGTCCACTGTTCTGATCACGCCTTTAAAATCCCGCCCCTGGGTGCGAAAAAAAGAAACAAGATCTTTCCTGTATAAATGCTTCAGGTATTCCCACTGGATAAACTTGTATTGTTTCATTTCAAGCTGCACATAACGTTGTTCGATATCCTCGAGCAGTTGTGTCAACAGGTCCATAAGGTCAGACGGAATAAGCTTTTCAAGCATAAAAGAAGTAGCACTCCGGTTGTTAAAATCAACCTGGTTCACATTAATGCCTATGCCTATAATGCTGCAACGGATGTAGCCTGATTGAAGATTATTTTCGATAAGAAGTCCTGCAATTTTTTTATCATCCACATAAATATCATTCGGCCATTTGATATTCACATTTTCGAGATGCCTGCTTAGCATATCCCGTAAAGCCAGGCAGATTGCCATATTCAGCCATATCTGCTCTTCTGCTTTCAGAAAAACAGGTGCAAGCAATAAGGAAAAAGTGAGATTTTGTCCTGCTTCAGCCTCCCAGCTGTTACCCATCTGTCCCCTGCCTGCCGTTTGCGACTTTGCGTAAACCACAAGCCCCTCCTCGGTTTGCAGCCGGGCCAGCTCCTTCAGCACATCATTGGTTGAAGTTGCCTCATCCAGTAATTTGAGTTTAAATTTCAAGCGATTATTCAATGGAGTAATGTGTTACAAATATTTTTACCTTTGCCCCAAAGTTATACATTACCCATGGCAAAAACTCCCGCTAAGAAAACCGCGGCTAAAAAAACAGCTAAGAAAGAGGTGAAGAAAGCTGCTCCGAAAAAAGCAGCGGCGAAAACCACAACCAAATCCATCGCTCCAAAAACAGCGGCGAAAAAAACGGCACCTAAAAAAGTAGCTGTTAAAACCGTTGCTAAAAAAGGCGTTCGTCCCACAAGGAATAAAGCTCATCAGTCTTCAGACGATGCATTGGCGCTGGCATTAACAGTTGCCCAGGGTATGTATGAAAGAAAAGCAGAAGATATCCGTATCCTCGATATGCGCGAGATCCCAAGTGCTTCGGCCGATTTTTTTGTGATCAGTCATGCAAGTTCAGACAAGCAGGTTGAAGCGATCGCAGATTCTGCAGAAGATGAAGCAAGAAAAGTATTGAATGAAAGACCTTGGCACCGTGAAGGATTTGAAAATCTTGAATGGGTGCTGCTCGATTATATCGATGTGGTTGCACACGTGTTCCAGCAAGAGAAAAGAGAATTTTACGGAGTGGAAGAATTGTGGGGCGATGCAATAGACGTGCCTTTCAAAGGAAAATAATATCAACCTCCGGGTTTCCCGGAGATCCTCATTCTTGTTTGAAAGGATCAGCTAAAACCCTTTCCTAATGCGCTTTTACAGAAGCAGCAAAATCACCTGCTGTTTTAAACAACCTTCCGAAATTATACTCCTGCACATACACCATCTGCGGATCGTCGTTTACGAAAGCAAAATATTTTTC
>NZ_JAIVFT010000096.1 GCF_020829665.1 Nostoc sp. CHAB 5824 | reverse complement strand
ACCGTTCCTCAACAGGCGACGACGAGCCTCGAAAGCTGGCACTTCCAGAGTCCCGAAGGCAAAAAAGTGTTCAACGATTGGGCGAACAGCCACACTGCCTTCGACCTCAAACTCGCCAATCAACTCTTAGACGAATGCGGTTTGTCCAAACGGGACGGCGATGGATTCCGCCTCCGTAAAGACGGCAAACGCCTCAGCCTGATGATTGATATTCCGCCTCAGAACGCGGTGACAGAGACCGACTGCGCCCTTCTCGTCTCGGACGGCTGGAAGCAAATGGGCATTGACGTTGTCATCAAAAACTGGCCTGGAGCCGAGCATCAGCTGCGCCAAAAGACGGGCAAGTTCGAAGTCTCCACGCACGGGCAAGCCGAGATGGATTTGTTCACTTACCCCGACTGGGTATTTCCCACAGCAGACAATTACTGGCACGCGCAGGTTGGCAAGTGGTACAAGTCCGCAGGAAAAGAGGGAGAAGCCCCGACCGGCGAGATGAAATATCTCCTTGAACTTTATGCCAAACTCAGCAAAGAAAAAGACATCGAAAAGGCGCATAAAGTCATTCATGAAGCGATTCGGTTTCATACAAAGCAGGGTTTATTTATGCTTGGAACGTCGGCTAATCCACCGTCTCTCGTGATTGTCAAGGACGGTTTCCGCAATGTCCCCGAAGACCCGCGTGTTTTGGGACCTTGGGCGGTTTCCGGTCCGGCGACAAGTTACACCGAGACATTTTTCTTTGCCCCTGATGGCTGGAAGCCCTCGCCTTCGGCGGCAGTCAGCCCCCCTCACCCCCCAAGTCTGGGGGGAACGCCGAAACTAAATCATATCGCCTCCCATAATCAAAAACGCAGCTACTCTCAGCCAAGCGGTTCCCCCCAGACTTGGGGGGTGAGGGGGGCTGACCGATGATCAACTACATTTTGCGGCGAATATTGATCGCGATCCCGACTCTGTTCCTGATTTCGGTGATCTCCTTTATCATCATTCAACTGCCGCCCGGTGACTATCTGGATCAGAAAATTGCCGAACTGACCCAACGCTACGGCAGTGCCAGTTCGATGGCACAAGCGGAACAACTTCGCAAGCGTTACGGATTGGATCAGCCGCCGGTGCAGCAGTATACCAAATGGGTTTCGGGGTTTGTGCGGGGTGACTTTGGCGAGTCGTTCCGCTACAACAAAGAGGTCAAAGAGTTGATTTGGGATCGGCTTGGATTTACGCTGGTGCTGTCTATCGGAGCCTTGCTGTTTATCTATCTCACGGCGATACCCCTCGGAATCTACTCGGCAACCCACAAATACGGCGCGGCGGACAATGTGCTGACGTTTCTGGCGTTTTTCGGGATGTCGCTTCCGGGCTTTCTGATCGCGCTGGCGATCATCGTGTTCGTGTATCAGGTCTTCGGTTTTCCGCTGTTCGGACTGTTTTCGCCCTATTATCAAAATATGCCGGGCTGGAGTTGGGGCAAGTTCACGGATATGCTGTCGCACCTGTGGGTTCCGATCATCGTCGTGTCGCTCAACGGCACTGCCGGGCTGATGCGCGTGATGCGGGGCAATCTCCTCGATGTCTTGGGTGAGCCTTTTGTTCGCACGGCGCGGGCGAAGGGCTTGAAGGAAAATGTCGTTATCGTCAAGCACGCGGCGCGAATCGCGATCAACCCCTTGATCAGCATTTTGGGAATGAGCCTGCCGGAAATCCTGTCCGGCACGACGATTGTTTCCATTGTTTTGGGCTTGCCGACTGTCGGACCTCTCCTGCTCCAAGCCTTGCAGGATCAGGATATGTACCTCGCTGGGACGCTGATCGTGTTTATGAGTCTGCTGTTGATTGTCGGAAATTTGCTGGCGGATATTGCGCTGGGCTGGGCTGATCCGAGGATTCGCTATGAATAAAGATGAGGGAACAGGAGAAAATAGTGGACAGGGAACAGTGGACAGTGGACAGGACAATGCAAGCATTGCTCCTAATCCCCAATCCCTAATCCCTAATCCCTTAGCGGAGGCTGTGCCGATTTTGGGCGAAGGGACAGTTGTGTCGACCAATCCCAATGACCCAATGACCCAACGACCCAACGAACCATTGCTGGAAGAGGAACCGAATGCGGAACTTGGCAGTTTGAGTTATCGGCAGTTGGTGTGGCGGAAGTTTCGCAAAAGCAAACTCGCCCTCCTCGGCATGATCGTGCTGTTCGGGTTTTACTTTACGGCGTTGTTCGCAGAGTTTTTTGCGCCGTATCTGTACACTCGCGACGATATGCGAATGCGCTATGTGCCGCCGCAGAAGATTCGGTTTTTCTCGCCGGAAGGGTTTTCTCTGCGTCCGTTTGTCTATGGCTTGAAGCAGACCCGCGATCCCGAAACGCTGGAGTTTGCGTATGAACCCGATCCTGCGAAAAAGTATCCGGTTTCGCTGTTTCACCGGGGCGACAGTTACAAACTGTTCGGGCTGATACCATCGAATATCCATCTTATCGGCTCCGAAGGTCCCTTCTACCTGCTCGGCACGGATCGCATGGGACGCGACCTGTTTTCGCGGATCATTTATGGCGGGCGCGTGTCGCTGACAGTCGGGCTTGTCGGTGTATTTATCAGCATTCTGCTCGGCTCGTTTCTCGGCACATTGTCGGGATATTGGGGCGGCGCGATGGATATGCTGATGCAGCGATTGATAGAATTGCTGTCGGCGTTCCCTTCTATTCCATTGTGGATGGCGTTGGCGGCGGCACT
>NZ_JAIVFT010000095.1 GCF_020829665.1 Nostoc sp. CHAB 5824 | reverse complement strand
GAAAACTCCTGTCAGACAAAAACAGAGGATTGCTATCAGGCATTTTTTCATAAAGAGAATCAGGTTTAAACGGTTGAATAATTTATAGGAAACTTTTAATCCCGACAAAAATATAAGGAAAAAGCATTCTTTGTATATTTCAATTTTACAATGAAAAAATTAAATTTCAGAAGTTATTTCCCGGAATACATAAAAATGGGTTTATCCTTAGAAGACAAACATTTGCACACATTTGCACAAATCGGCCCGGCAGCGTCATTTTTACCTGAAAAGTGCCAATAAAGAAGGTATATAGATCAAAATCAGTTCGGTATGTTAAACGGATAGCCTGAAATAACGAATTAACAGTAATTTAAAGACATAAATCGCGGACGCCGGCAATCACCCGCATACATTTACTAAACCGTTGCTGCAGACACCTGCAAGATGTGTTTGTTTTCTAATTTATATTGTAAAAAATTTTAAAATATTAACATAAAAAAGTATTATTGTACCAATTATTATTCAATCAAATATCTCTATGGAAAAACAAACACCTGATAACAGTAGAAGAGATTTTATTAAGACCGGTTTATTCGCTGCCGGCTCATTTTTTATAGTTCCCCGCCACGTCCTTGGCAAAGGTTTCAAGGCTCCGAGCGACAAGCTCAACCTGGCCTCTATCGGTGCCGGAGGAAAAGGTTTCGGTGACATCAGCAATGCCTGGAATAACGGAGCCGAAAACGTGGTTGCCCTGTGTGATGTTGACACCAACCAGGCTGCAAGAGCTATAAAAAAATTCCCTAACGCCAAAGTTTTCAGCGATTTCAGGGTGATGTTTGAGCAGATGAAAGGAGATATTGATGCAGTGACTATTTCAACTCCCGATCACGTTCACGGTATTGCAGCCATGACCGCCATGCAGGCCGGAAAACACGTTTATGTTCAAAAACCTCTAACCCATAATATTTACGAAACCCGTCAGCTGACTGAAGCTGCCCGTAAATACAAACTGGTAACCCAAATGGGTAACCAGGGTGCTTCAAACCCGGGTCAGCAACAAATGATCGAGTGGTTCAACAAAGGACTTATCGGTACCGTTGACACCGTTTATGTATGGACCAACCGCCCGGTATGGCCGCAAGGTATCCCTGTTCCGACCGGAAAACCAGAGCTTCCGCCTTCAATGAGCAAAGAAAACTGGGATCTTTTTATCGGACCTGCTGATTATGTGGATTACCACCCGTTATATCACCCGTTCAAATGGAGAGGCTGGTGGAACTTCGGTACGGGTGCTTTGGGCGATGTGGGATGTCACCTGATTGACCCTCCGTTCAGAGTACTTGAACTTGGCTATCCAACTGAAGTGGAATGTAGTGTAGGACAGGTATTTACCAAAGACTGGCAGCCGGAATTCATCCCTGAAGGATGTCCTCCGTCGTCACATGTACAGTTGAAGTTCCCTGCGAGCAAAAAGAACAAAAAAGAAATCAAAATGATCTGGTCGGACGGTGGTATCAGACCATTCCACCCGGATCTTATCCCTGCTGACGAATCTATCGGAGAAGAAGGCAGTGCCAACGGTGTAATGATGATCGGTTCTAAAGGTATCATGACCTGCGGCACTTACGGTCTGGTTCCTAAAGTTTACCTTAACAAAGGTGGTAAACTTGAAATGCCGAAGGATTATAAAACCAAGAACAAAAACGAAACACTTCCTGAGTACGGTCACCAGACTTCATGGGTTGAAGCAATCAAAGATGGTTTCGGTAACTCAAAACACAAAGCCCTGACGTCATCATTTGATTATTCAGGTCCTCTTACTGAGACTGTATTGATGGGTAACCTGGCGATCAGAAGCTACGGCTTAAGAACTGCGGCAGGTAACGGCTTCAAATATGACGGACGTAAGAAGTTGCTTTGGGATGGCACGAACATGAAGATCACGAACTTCGACGATGCTAACCAGTTTGTCAACAGAAACTACCGTGAGGGTTGGAAGTTGATCTGATGAAGGTAAACGGAGAAAGGAGGACGGACAATTACTATAATTATATCTATTTCCGACTCCGGACCAATTTATAAACGAAAAAAGCCGGCTTAGCCGGCTTTTTTCGTTTATCCGCATTTATCAGATTCGCTTTTAAATCCTATGGAAATCATCTGCCTGAGAATTTCCGGGTCGGCGTCGCTCAGTTTATTCAGATACAGACACGAAACCGCCTTTTTATGTTTGCCGAGCTTCGACAGCAAATCCTCGTATTCAGGATAATCAGAAGAGAGGTACAACGACAAGCTTTGTTTACGGGGGGAAAAACCAGCTTTGGGCATATCGCCTTCCCAGCCGCTTTCATATTTATAATGGGTGGTCCCGAAACCGATAATCGCCGGCCCCCACATGACCGCTTCTTCGCCGGTTACTTCCCTGAAAATACGGATCAGCTCTTTTGCATCCGATTTTCTCCGTTCGTTTTCCAGTTTATCAATAAATTCGTCCGGACTGACCGCAGTAGGTTTGGTTTGTATATCTGCCATAGCTGTTTATTTTTAATCTGATATCAGTGTTATAATTTCATGGTTTTAAAATAAATCTCACAGTCAGTGTCATGGGCTCCCGGGAGATACCCGATGCTCATCAGAAATGAATTGACAATTTCTCCTCCGGTAAATTTAAACTTCTTCTTAAATATTTTCACCCATTCTTCTTTAGTAAGCGGGTGAAGATGGTCTATCCAGTTTTTAAAAGAACCGAATTCTTCCTGCAGACCTTTGATGACTTTGGCGTTGTGAATTGCAGCTCCGATTTTCAGCTTATTCCGGATGATGGACGAATCCTGCATCAGACGTTCAAAGTCGTAAGCTTCATAGGTCGAAATAATATCAATAT
>NZ_JAIVFT010000094.1 GCF_020829665.1 Nostoc sp. CHAB 5824 | reverse complement strand
CTTGAATACCGCACAGGTGAATGGTGCCGGGCAACAAAAAAGCCCTGCGGCGCGTTGCCAGCAGGACTTCTCGATGACGAGTCAGTCGCTCTTCGATTTTTACTGCAAAAGACAAAAGAGGCTGATCGCTCCGCAAGTGCAGCAGAGCGATCAGCCTCCAGTTATCCAGTCAGCCGAAAAAGAAGACAAGGGCGATATTGTGTTGACGGCTCGAAAGATAGAATTTCGATACCTGACTAATCCTATCAATCAGGTAGGCTATTGTAAACCATGCCTGTTCTTCTTGTCAAGGGTCAGCCGCATCTTTTCTAAAATTTCTTGCCCAATTCTACAAAAAGTCTCTTGTCTCCCAATTTCTCTACGGATTGCTGCGCGGGCTTACCAGATTTTGACTTTGCCGGAACTCGGCTGTGCCACACTGCCCGCAACCCCCGAACCGAACGCACTGTTGCGTTATCTCACCATACAGCGTATATGTCCGACTGCTTCCCGCCTGATGCCATTCTCCATACTATGATTTTAATTCAGCCATCGCTAAATGATACTCAGGCTGAGTAATGAGGTCTTGCTTGGGTAGTGCGGCAATTGACATCAATTCTTCTTGGTAACCTTTGATGTCACCTTGATTGAGAAGCATTGCGCCATAGTAAAAGTGGGCTTTCAGTTTGTTCCTTGTTTCAGCGCGAGGATATTTGGTGTCAAGAGCATTCCAAAAGAGTTTGTGAACATTGACTTTTTCCAAAAGATAGGCAACAATCGTCCCAGGCCAGATTGATTCGCGTGTGCGGTTGGTTCTCCAAAGCCGCTTGAGTGCTTTCTCGGCAACAGTCTGCCACTGTTGCAAATCTTGGTGACACGAAGCCCACCATAGGAGAGTTGGCACTTTACCTGTCTCATCATAATGAGTCACTTCACGAGTGAACAAACGCTCAGTTTCTCTGTGCCAGTACTCGCACGCTTCTTGCTGTCGCCCTTGCAGCCAAATGGCAGTACCGAGAAAAGGATGAACAACGAGCCGGAAGCGATGATCTTCTCTGGCTTCCAAAAAAACGCTCTCTGCCTCTTCGAAATTGCCAGAACACAGAAGAGTAATGCCATAATTGTCCAATTCACCTAATGTTTTCTTCTCATTGAGAATTTCACGATACAATTTGATGGCTTCAGGATACTCCCCTTCCAGTGTCAAATCCCAAGCCTGATTGGTTTTTGATGTAAAATCCATTGGCGTATTGCAACCTCTGTTTGATATCTTCGTTCGTCAAAATATCCGCTCGATGCTCCCTCGCTTGGTCGCAAGCAGTCCGTTGCCGCTCTACACTGAAACCGAGAGTTATTCAATGGAAATCCGCATCGTTTGATCTTCGGGTTTTATTGTCAGTGCTTTTTCATTATCTAAGTTAAGTGAAAGTTCTCCCCAAAATATCCAACTTTTCCCCTTTGCGTCCGTTGCAGAAACACGCCGATATGAAACAATTCTGACTTTTGCATCAACATCAGACAGACACAGTTCATTGGTAAGAGGAGAAGGGGGCGGTTGCTCAAAGGAAAACCATTGTGCTGAGATCAGTGCCGAGGAAGTGTTCAACAACGGGATGCCGGGCGGTTTGCTTGTCACCTGCAAATAGCCGGAGTTTGTTCTTACGGTGACGGTTTCGCCTTCTGCTTCTTTGCTTGAAAAGACAGAAAGGATCATCTGTTCTTCAATTTTTGAGATGGCATTCAATGTTTCTTGGTCAGGCACAATTTCATTATCTGCGAGTTTGTCCATCAAATTCAAGAGCAGCACAGTCGTCAAGTTGGCTCCCACGCCAGCAACAATAACACTGATGCCAAACGCAAGTGAAGGAGCAACAGGTGTATTTCTCAACAGTATCATGGACGCGCTCATATAGATAATTGCAAGCACAATTACCATGATGGTTCCCAAAGCAGAATTCATGTATTCACCCTCATGTTGCTCAAACTACGGAAAGAAAGTACGATAAAATTCCCACCACCCTCTCACTGCTATTACAGAACCGGCTCCTTCACTCACGGCGAGACGCATACGCCCCCATCCGAACTGCTGAAAATAATACTGACCCTGTATCCCTTTCCACCAACTAAACAAGTTAGGACTAAATGCACGACGGTACAAAGCAGATACTTCAGATGGCACTTGAGAAGTTTGCCCAAGTGATTTGTTGGTAACAAAAGGAAAACTTTTGCTCAGATTCCAATTTCCGCCAATCGCACCAGCCCCTTTGCCCAATTTTTCTTTGATTGTCGCCCAATGGCGATGACCGTCTTTAATGAGTGATGGATTGAAAACAGAACTGCCATGGAAATACAGAGTTCTTCCACGATAAAGGTACTGCAACCCTTTACCTGCTATTCCGACTACGCCGACAGGTATTGCCCCTAATGCAAAATCCCTCTTACCATCTTCCCACGAATAGCACTCTCCCCTTGCATATGCTCCTGCCGCACCTAATGCGGCATTAGTTGCGCCCCCGCCTAAAACGCTTGTCATGAGTGCCAATCCTTCATCAGCCGAAGAGAAGGCACTGAAACCCGTTGGGTCAGTCAGATTTACGGGGTCATTTTCGGTGTAGGCGTAAAGATTGATACCGCCTTCGTATCCGATGGGGTCACGGTTGATAAACCTGCCCGTCGTTGGGTCGTAGTAGCGATGACCAAGCAACAGCAAACCCGTCTCGCTGTCCTTGAGATAACCCCACTGCCCGCCATAGGTTGCCTGTGCTTCCGTCAGCGTTCCATGACTGTCGCCTCTGCCCCACGCCTCCCACATCGCCACTGCTTGAACAATGCGGTTGGTTCCCAGCAGATGCGACACCCCGCCCGGAGCATCCCACACATATTACAGCTCGGTGGTTACTCGCTTGCTTGACAGCAGACCATTGCC
>NZ_JAIVFT010000093.1 GCF_020829665.1 Nostoc sp. CHAB 5824 | reverse complement strand
TGAGCCGCCTATTATGGCGGGTTTTTGCAGTCTGTCAACACCCTGTCAAAAGAATTTTTGCTTTCCTTTGAGCGATCCTGGCGGCGAGCCGAACAGGAATCAGGGGCTTACACAAAAAGGAAAACCCCCGTCCTGTTGGACGGGGGTTTTGGGGTAAAGCCCCTGGCGATGACCTACTCTTGCATGGCTTAAGCCACACTACCATCGGCGCGGCTGCGTTTCACTTCCGTGTTCGGAATGGGAACGGGTGGGACCACAGCGCTAATTTCACCAGGGAGAGGGTTGGAGCGTCGCCATCCAGGGACCGATTAAGGCGCCAATCTCTCATAGGGTCTTGTGACGTAGCGGGCATTGGATTTTCTCTGACGATATCGTCGAGTCCAAGGCCACTTGAGGTTATATGGTCAAGCCGCACGGATCATTAGTATCAGTTAGCTCAATGGGTTGCCCCACTTACACACCTGACCTATCAACCACCTAGTCTTGATGGTTCCTTTAGGGGGCTTGTGCCCCGGGAGATCTCATCTTGAGGCGCGCTTCCCGCTTAGATGCTTTCAGCGGTTATCGCTTCCGAACATAGCTACCCGGCAATGCCACTGGCGTGACAACCGGAACACCAGAGGTTCGTCCACTCCGGTCCTCTCGTACTAGGAGCAGCCCCTCTCAAATCTCCAACGCCCATGGCAGATAGGGACCGAACTGTCTCACGACGTTCTGAACCCAGCTCGCGTACCACTTTAAATGGCGAACAGCCATACCCTTGGGACCGACTACAGCCCCAGGATGTGATGAGCCGACATCGAGGTGCCAAACACCGCCGTCGATATGAACTCTTGGGCGGTATCAGCCTGTTATCCCCGGAGTACCTTTTATCCGTTGAGCGATGGCCCTTCCATACAGAACCACCGGATCACTAAGTCCTACTTTCGTACCTGCTTGATCCGTCGATCTCGCAGTCAAGCACGCTTATGCCTTTGCACACAGTGCGCGATGTCCGACCGCGCTGAGCGTACCTTCGAGCTCCTCCGTTACTCTTTGGGAGGAGACCGCCCCAGTCAAACTACCCACCATACATGGTCCCCGATCCGGATTACGGACCTAGGTTAGAACGTCAAGCACATCAGGGTGGTATTTCAAGGATGGCTCCACCGAAGCTAGCGCCTCGGTTTCATAGCCTCCCACCTATCCTACACAGACGAACTCAACGTTCAATGTAAAGCTATAGTAAAGGTTCACGGGGTCTTTCCGTCTTGCCACGGGAACGCTGCATCTTCACAGCGATTTCAATTTCACTGAGTCTCGGGTGGAGACAGCGCCGCTGTCGTTACGCCATTCGTGCAGGTCGGAACTTACCCGACAAGGAATTTCGCTACCTTAGGACCGTTATAGTTACGGCCGCCGTTTACTGGGGCTTCGATCAAGAGCTTCGCCTTGCGGCTGACCCCATCAATTAACCTTCCAGCACCGGGCAGGCGTCACACCCTATACGTCCACTTTCGTGTTTGCAGAGTGCTGTGTTTTTGATAAACAGTCGCAGCGGCCTGGTTTCTGCGACCCCCCTCAGCTATAGCCCGCATGGGCCACCAAAGAGGGTGCACCTTCTCCCGAAGTTACGGTGCCATGTTGCCTAGTTCCTTCACCCGAGTTCTCTCAAGCGCCTGAGAATTCTCATCCTACCCACCTGTGTCGGTTTACGGTACGGTCTGCGTGAGCTGAAGCTTAGGAGCTTTTCCTGGAAGCGTGGTATCAGTGACTTCGTCCTAAAGGACTCGTCTCGGTGCTCGGTCTTAAAGGATCCCGGATTTGCCAAAGATCCAAACCTACCGCCTTTCCCCGGGACAACCAACGCCCGGTACACCTAACCTTCTCCGTCCCTCCATCGCACTCACGCGAGGTGCAGGAATATTAACCTGCTTCCCATCGACTACGGCTTTCGCCCTCGCCTTAGGGACCGACTAACCCTGCGTCGATTAACGTTGCGCAAGGAAACCTTGGGCTTTCGGCGTGCGGGCTTTTCACCCGCATTATCGTTACTCATGTCAGCATTCGCACTTCCGATACCTCCAGCAGCCTTCTCAAGCCACCTTCGCAGGCTTACGGAACGCTCCTCTACCGCGCATAACAAAGTTATGCACCCCAAGCTTCGGTTTCGTGCTTAGCCCCGTTAAATCTTCCGCGCAGACCGACTCGACCAGTGAGCTATTACGCTTTCTTTAAAGGGTGGCTGCTTCTAAGCCAACCTCCTGGCTGTCTGTGCACCCTCACATCCTTTGACACTGAGCCACGATTTGGGGACCTTAGCGGAAGGTCTGGGCTGTTTCCCTTTCGACTATGAAGCTTATCCCCCACAGTCTCACTGCTGCTCTCAAGATGCCGGCATTCGGAGTTTGATTGATCTCAGTAACCCGGGAAGGCCCATCAATCAGTCAGTGCTCTACCTCCGGCACCCAACAAACAACGCTGCACCTCAATGCATTTCGGGGAGAACCAGCTATCTCTGTGTTCGATTGGCATTTCACCAGACTACCCACAGCTCATCCGAGCATTCTTCAACATACACCGGTCCGGGCGTCCACGGGTTCTTACACCCGCTTCCCCCTGGCCATGGGTAGATCACACAGTTTCGGGTCTCTCGACAGCCACCATTCACGCTCTCTTCGAACTCGCTTTCGCTCTGCCTCCGGTGCGAAACACCTTAAGCCGCCACTGCCGAGAACTCGTCGGGTCATTATGCAAAAGGCACGCTATCACAGGGCAACGCCCCGCTCTAACTGTTTGCAGGCTCTCTGGTTTCAGGTTCTGTTTCACTCCCCTCCCGGGGTGCTTTTCACCTTTCCCTCACGGTACTTGTTCACTATCGGTGGCAAGGAGTATTTAGCCTTAGGAGGTGGTCCTCCCAGATTCCCACAAGGTTCCTCGTGTCCCGTGGTACTCGGGTACTGACTACGAACGAATGAGTGCTTCTCCTA
>NZ_JAIVFT010000092.1 GCF_020829665.1 Nostoc sp. CHAB 5824 | reverse complement strand
ATTAGGGGTTGTAGCGGCTGTCGCCATAATTACAGGTCTATCATAAAAGCGAAGCTGATGGGGGAGCATATCGGGCATCGACGACCGCTGTCCCCAAGCGATAAGGGGTTGCTTCATTTATGATAGCAGCGCGTTCTTGAACATTTTCAACGCGCTTAATGTCATTGTCAGTGAACGCTATAATTACGAATTTCCCGATGGAAACTCCTTCAGCCTCTAAATATTTTGGAAGTTGCCTTTCTAGGCCTTTCCACCACTTCGTATTCCTTGCAAGTTTTAGCTCTATCAGGCATCGGTTACTGTATCCACTTGAAACCTTAAAGTCTACTGGGCCTCGTCCAATGTTGGCCTCGGACGTAATGTCGATGTTGTTTGCTTTGCAATAATGTTTTACAATTCCAAGGAATACTCTTTGGCAGGCCTCTTCTGATCGGGAAGTTTTATCGTCATTCCAAAGAAGTTTCCAGCCTCCGTCGTTCTCGATATAGTTTTGAAATTCTTTAATAATTTCATTGATAAAAACTATAAAATTTTCGTCACTAGAAAAAGAGAATTCATGAGGATTTTCTTTTACCCATTGCTGAGTTTTTTCATACCATTGAATAAGACCTTTGCGATCTGTGAACTCATCATATGGAACGCCGGGCTGACCTTCTTTCGTTTCTAAATATCTCTTTCGAGAACCGGGGCTGCTAATTGCAACGGCGACGATCATTTCTTTATTGATGTTCTGCCCAATATCGGAACCAAATTTTTCTCTAATTGCCTCAGGCTCGTTGTCGATCAAATAATCCCAAAAATCTTGAGGATTGATTGTAGGGAGAGGACGAAGAAATTTCTTCGGAACCAATAGAATCGGCTTTTTGTTATATGGATTTATCGGAAGGTCGAACTCGTAGGCTATCCACCTTCCTTGAGCGTGATCGAACTTTCCTCTGGGATAAATCTTCTTTTGAGTAGGAACATCCAAATCTTTGCATATTTCCAACGTGTACTGAGCCAATCGATGCCGTAAAAGACCTCCACACGCATCGCTTATGCGATCTGGGCCAATTCCTTCTTGAAAGATTTGCAAATTTTCAAAGTGCGATATGTCTTTGACGCCTTGGGCGATCTCCGTGGAAAGCCCCTCAACGATTAGTCGCGCAAACTCCCGACCGCTGCCGAGACCGTGAGTTCCTACGGAGGTGAACCCAAGACATAGCTCTTCAACCTCAGGAAACAATGCGAGGTTTTCTGCCGATTTCCAGTTCGGATGTTTGGGGTTTCCCGAAGTCTTCGCGATCAAGACAAGCAGATGATTGAAGAAGCTAACAATCTCGTCGTGACTGTCAGTAAATGGGGCTTCTTTTCCAAGATCGTAAATCAGGAAGGGGTCTATGAAAAGTTTTGTATCGATCGAAAGGAGCGGATCAAACCACCCCTGCGATCCATCTATTGCGATGCCAAAAGTTTCCGAAAATTTCACTTAGAAATATCGTCCTTGAATTGCACGCTTGTATAGCCCGCTTTCAAGGGTTCGTCTGTCTAATTTAGCAGGAATCGTTCTCAAACTGAAAACCCGCCAGAGTTCCGCCTGTTCGAGCTTGCCGCCAGCACCTTCTTGCCCGTCGGGGTCAGCGCCCATTTGGCGCCCTGCTTGACCACCAGCCCCAGCGCGACGAGTTCGTCGCGGATCGGGTCGGTGGGGAGTTGGGGGCGGCGGTTTGACAGGCCTTCGAGCGTTGCGCGCTGCGGCTGGCTGAGGATCAGGAGTTTCTGTTTTTTCTCTTCGGTCATTTGGTTGGCCTTGATTTGCTTGGGTCGCGGCGTTGTGTGGCGTGTCATGCCCTCCCCGCGGCGACTAGGGAGCATAGCTCCCAAGTCTTGCTGCCCCTCCCGCAGGCGGGAGGGGTTCTTAGGGTCGCTTACTCGGCGGCGATGCCCGCCTTGGCGAACATATCCTCGCCGTCGCTTTCGGCGGCGATCGCGGGGGCGAGGTCGTCGTTGGCCTTGGCTTTCTTGCGGTTGTCGAAG
This sequence comes from Nostoc sp. CHAB 5824, assembly GCF_020829665.1. Taxonomy (GTDB): domain Bacteria; phylum Cyanobacteriota; class Cyanobacteriia; order Cyanobacteriales; family Nostocaceae; genus Nostoc. The sequence continues at coordinate 972 of NZ_JAIVFT010000092.1, read as the reverse complement.
CTCGACCACACGGTGTTCCAGTCGCCGCGCGTCGCGCCCTTGCTATATTCGGTCGCGCGGGTTTCGAAGAAGTTGGCGTGCTCGACGCCGTTGAGCAATGGCGCGAGCCAGGGCAGCGGGTGGTCTTCGACCATGTAGATCGCGGGCAGGCCCAACTGGCCCAGACGCCAGTCGGCGATGTAGCGGATGTAGCGCTTGATTTCCTTGGCGGTCATGCCGGGCACGGGGCCCATTTCGAACGCGAGGTCGATGAACGCATCCTCGAGCCGCACCGTTTTCTGGCAGGTGTCGATAATGTCTTCCTTCACCGCCTTGGTCAGGCAGCCGCGCTCTGAAAGCGTGGAACAGCTTGGTGATGCCTTCGCAGTGAAGGCTTTCGTCGCGGACCGACCATGATACGATCTGCCCCATGCCCTTCATCTTGTTGAAGCGCGGGAAGTTCATCAGCATCGCGAACGAGGCGAACAGCTGAAGCCCTTCGGTAAAGCCGCCGAACATCGCGAGCGTGCGGGCGATATCCTCATCGCTGTCGACGCCGAACTGGTGGATATAATCGACCTTCGCGGCCATTTCCTCATATTCGAGGAAGGCGCTATATTCGCTTTCGGGCATGCCGATGGTGTCGAGCAAGTGGCTGTACGCCGCGATGTGGACGGTTTCCATGTTGGAAAACGCGGTCAGCATCATCTTGACTTCGGTCGGCTTGAACACGCGGCCATATTTGTCGTGGTAGCAATCCTGCACCTCGATATCGGCCTGGGTGAAGAAGCGGAAAATCTGGGTGAGCAGATTGCGTTCATGGTCGCTGATCTTTTGCGCCCAGTCGCGGCAATCCTCGCCCAGCGGCACTTCTTCGGGAACCCAGTGGATCTGCTGCTGGCGCTTCCAGAAATCGAACGCCCAGGGATATTCAAAGGGCTTGTAGGTGTTGCGGGCTTCTAACAACGGCATGGCGGGCTTCCTTGGGTGTAG
>NZ_JAIVFT010000091.1 GCF_020829665.1 Nostoc sp. CHAB 5824 | reverse complement strand
CTGATTGAGATGTTTTTCTGAAGATGTGCCGCAACTATTTTTTCTCGAAGCTCGACAGAGTATGACTTCATTTAAAAGTATTTATATTTTAATCTAGTGTACCTTATAACAGACGGAAGTGCTGTATAGAATTGCCTTGTTGAGTACGTTATTAGTCTGGGACAGCTGCTTGTTAAAATCTGGTTTAACTGTAACTACTTTCATCGCAGCTGTAGCAAATGGGTTGCCTGACGGGCGATTAGCGTCGCAGACTAATTCGACTTGCCAAAGATATCTTCGACCAATTAACAATTCTGGACTGGACAGAGATAGCACCATAATTCCTGGTGAACTTTTAAAATTTTCGTCTTTAATCTCTTTCACCAACTTAGATTGTTTGCTAGCTTGGTCATACTCATAAAGCCGAAACTCCATTTGCGAGGAGCCAGAATTGCTGATAAACCAAGCGAATATAGGACGGGTTGCCAAAGTTTGCCCATAAATTTGGGAAGGTGCAAGCAAAATCAGGGCTGGAATGTTACTTGAAGATGTCTCAGCCTGAGTTTCGCATCCTCTAGAGCCACCTGAAGTTCCTGTAGTCTGAGGTGGGGGATCAGTTAGAATTATTGTTGTTTCCATCAGCTAAGGCTGTTGTAGGCATCAATAACAATAAGCTCAAGGCAATATCAATGTATGTAAAAAGGCTTTTCCTCAAATATTTCTGGGAAGGGCGTAGTATCTGAGCCATGTTCTACCTCGATAATTTGCTAGGACAAGTCTTAAGAACATATCTGGTTAAACAAGCTATATTGTGCAGATTGGCTTGAAAACACGGTTTTATTGCAACAACCAGTGCTGGTCTGGTAAAAGTGCAGAAGGTGGATAAGCTGTCGCGCATTTAACTTGTACATCTTTTCGTGTTGGCTGTTGACAGTTGACAGTTAATCGTTAGCGGTCAACGAACTTAGGAAGTGACTGTGTAATTTAAAAGCGTAATTTATCGTTCCCAGTTTCTGACTGGGAATGTCTAATGGGAGGCTCCGCCTCCAGAATTAGCGGCAGAGCCGCAATTGAAGTGCATTTCCAGCCAGAGGCTCTTAACGAGGTTTTAAAGAAGTTTTAGCTTAATGTTGACACCAATGCTCATGAATTGCCCTAAGAAGAAAATTAGGGTTTCAGCTATCGTTTGCATAAGTCTTGCTACTATCTGTGCGATATCCCCTCTCATATCAAAACCTTCAAGAAAAGCTCAGACAAAAGTCTAAGCTTAGGCACTCACTTATGAGTAAAGAAGCCCACACTATACTTAAAGTACCAAGTTAGTATGGGTAGTTCACAGAGTTTAAATATTCTTTGAGAGGGCAGGTAAAATACCCACCCAAAGAAAATAAATATCTTGGTGTTGCAGAACAGTGGGATAAATTAGGGCAAGCAGGAGGGAATTTTGGAAGTTCCTAAATCATCCCGCTTTGTCTGCAACGCCAATATTTTTTGTCAGTCAAAGTGTACTATAAGACCTTACACTGTCCATGATGCCGTAACAAATGGTCACACAGCACCAATGCCACCATTGCCTCAACCATTGGAACTGCACGCGGTAATACACAAGGATCGTGGCGTCCTTTCGCAGCTAATAGCGTTTCTTCGCCCTCACGAGTTACAGTCTTTTGCTCTTTTCTAATTGTTGCTGTCGGCTTAAATGCAACTCGCAAAATGATATTTTCTCCGTTGGAAATTCCCCCTTGAATACCACCAGAACGGTTAGTTAGTGTGCGAACTTCACCATTTTGATCAATATAAAATTCGTCGTTATGCTCAATTCCCGTTAGCAGCGTTCCCCCAAAACCGGAACCAATTTCAAAGCCTTTGCTAGCAGGGAGAGACATGACACCCTTAGCGATATCAGCTTCCAGTTTATCAAATACTGGTTCGCCCAAACCTTTCGGCACATTTCGCGCCACGCATTCTACTACACCGCCGATAGAATCACCTTGTCTACCTATTTGCTCAATTAATTCAATCATGCGATCGCTGCATTCAGCATCGGGACAGCGGACGATATTGCTTTCCACTTGTTCTAAGGTGACAGTGTTTGGATCAACTACACCTTCCAAGTCTTTGATCCGCTTAACGTAAGCGATAACTTCGACATTGGCGACTTGACGAAGAATTTTTTTAGCGATCGCACCTGCTGCTACTCTTCCAATTGTCTCACGCGCTGACGACCTACCCCCACCTTGCCAATTGCGAATGCCATATTTGGCATCATAAGTTGCATCCGCGTGAGAAGGGCGATACTTCTCGGACATCTCATCGTAGTCTTGGGGACGAGTGTCTTTGTTCCGCACCAAAATTGATATAGGCGTTCCTAATGTTTTGCCTTCAAATACCCCTGATAAAATCTCGCAGGTATCCGCTTCTTTGCGAGGGGTGGTAATTTTACTTTGTCCGGGACGCCTTCTATCTAGTTCTACTTGAATTTCTTCTGCCGAAATTTCTAGTTGTGGAGGACAACCATCAATTACAACCCCCACGCCACCGCCGTGAGACTCGCCAAAAGTAGTGATACGAAATAGATGACCAAAAGTGTTGCCCATGATTTTGAGGAAAAATGTGAGGCTTATGTATTTTACCTAGAGTTCTTGCAAAAGTTTATTTTTGCTCTTATCTTTGTAGGACTTTCCGCTATTTTTTAGCATTTATAAGCTGTCGCGCATTTAACTTGCACATATTTTCGTGTTGGCTGTTGGCTGTTGACAGTTAACCGTCAGCGGTCAACAAACTTAGGAAGTGACTGTGTAATTTAAAAGCGTAATAGCTTACCACAGTGTCTTTGAGTTTTTATGCAACTTTATATTGGTAAATACCTTATCTGTTGCTAACTTAAATTAAAAGCGCCCTCCCATTGGGAGAGCGCTTTTTAATTTAGCTAAACTTCAGAATTAACCGTTGATAGCAGGAGCGCTCATTGCCACAGGAGCAACATCACCTGCTGCCAAATCTAAGGGGAAGTTGTG
>NZ_JAIVFT010000090.1 GCF_020829665.1 Nostoc sp. CHAB 5824 | reverse complement strand
CGCTTGAGCAAAGACTATGAAAGATTACCGGAAACCTCGGAAACTTTTATCTATATTGCAATGATTCGTATTATGCTCAGACGACTGGCTTGATCATTTACTAGCTTTGACTTTTAAAACATCCTCTGAACAGCTTTGATTAATGTTACTCTTTTATGCTTTTTAATTACATAAATAGTAGCGTAGGCGTAGAAAGAGCAAGTACCATTTTTCGCTTGACTTCTATAAATATATGGTGCTTCTATTGGGGATGGCTCACCATAATATGGAATTAAGTTAAAATCGATGGCAATTTTCTGTTGCCCTTGTCGTATACCTGTTGGCAAGCGGCAAAGAAAGTGCTTTATTTAAAGCCTCTTCCAATGAAGAAAGGTCTGAATATTTCTCCAAATGGTAACGAATATCATTACTGGTCGGAACATTTTTTAGGACTTTAGTAGTATTTTCAATACTATCCCTCTGGGTAGCAGCCCGAATTAAAATTTCAAAAATATTTTGTTGTTCACACTTACCTTGAGTCTGAATTGGAAGATTCTCCGTTAAACAGTTAACCACTTCATTCAAGGTTTTACTATCAGTTAGAACTGGGGTAGTTGCAGTCATAGCTTGCACCAGATATTTCTCTGGCTCAATTTTCCCGCAACTCCTTGACAAAATTCCTGAAATAGCGTCAAAACATGGTTATGGTGCGACGTTTGCTCTGATCTCTTCGCTTATTTATTAGCTTTACTTATGTTTCTATTTCAAAGTGAGACAGATATATTGATATCTAAAAGCACGACCTTTTCGCAAAAATCCACTGGAGCAGATATTCTTGACAGAGCGATCGCAAAAGTTTTCGGTCTACTGACAGTTACAGCCGAGTAGGGGAACAGAAAAGGATGGAACAACCCCTGAAAAAATATGGCAGGAGAATCAGTATATTGGGATTATGGCAACCGGGAAAAAGCTTTAATTATGGATTGGCACAAGGGGGATTTCAGGGAAAAAGCTATATTAAGATCATGGACTCAGAAGCAACAAAAGCCGCTGAAACCTTAGCACGAAGTGGACTAATTACCGTAGTTGTACAGGATAATGGTTCTCTGCACAAGAGTAAGCTGGTTCGTCAACAATGGCAGCGTTGGCAGCAACTTGGACTATACATTTTCTTTTTGCCCCCTTATTGTTCACAAATGAATCCCATTGAAACCCAATGGCATCAATTAAAAAGTCATGAAATTGCTGGGCAAATGTTTGACAACGAGTATGACTTAGCGATCGCAGTTATAAAGGGTATGACAGCTCGTAGTCAAACTGGTGGATACACAGGGGAACGTTTTATATTTAATTGCACCTAGCTACTTAATACTTAATAATATGAATATTTTTGGTAACTATTTTTGTATTATTTATAATACGTTTTGAAGTGCGGAAGATGAGTTTAAAGTACCGTTCTATTCCTATATCTTCTTAATTCATACCGCAATCAGCAACGCCGTGAAATTCTAAATTTCAAGAGGACCTTCACCTAATAAATATTTATCTAATCCTGAGGTCACACTAAGACGTGACGGAGGATGAAATGCAAGAGCATGTGCAGATGCAAAAAGGTAGGCTATTTCAGGTGATCTAATAAAAGCTATGCCACCTAAATTTTCTATAGCTCTTGCTGTAACACGCTCAATTGTAGATTGAACTAAGTAGCGGATAAATAAAGCTTGCGCTACTGTGCTTTCATCTTGCTTGTTATTCATAATTAAATAAGCAATCCCTTCAAGTGCAGACATTGCTCCTTCTATCTCTGTTATAAGTGCAACACGTTCATTAGCTACACCTTTCTTAGCTATCAGTATCCGTTCAACCAATGCACTGGCAATACCAAGATATGCAGATGAGGCTAGTATTTGAAACCAAGTAAATGTTTTAGTCAATATGGAGTTTAATTGGCTTGGATCACCCATATTGTATACACATTCTTCAGGTACATAAACATCATCAAGCTTTACTTCATTACTTTCAGTGCCAAGAAGAGTCCAACTTCCCCAGAAAGGATAACGCTTTATTCCTGGATCATCAGATGGTATAACTGCTAATGCCAGTTCACTTATTTGTCCTGCTTGACTTGGGCGCAAAATGCTCGCAGTCATGAAATCCATAGAAGCAGATAAAGTACAGGGTTTTTTACTGCCAGAGATTACTAACCCCCCTTCAACACGCTTGACTTGCATACATGACTCAAGAATGTTACTTTCTGTTCTTCCCTCAGCGAAACCAGAAGAAAAATAAAGGCTTTGTTTTGCAACATCCTCAATAAGTGAACAACCTGACTGGTCAGTTACCATTTCCTGGATCATGACTGTTGTAATATGATGCATGGTAACTGCAACCGCAAGTGAAGGAGAACGACTTCCAAGAGCACGCTGTACTTGTATAGCTTGGAGCCAGCTTGCGCCGCTCCCTCCATATTTATTATGTACTAGTAAGCCAGGACCACCATACTGGCGAAACAATTTAATGGCTGGACTATTTTCACATTCCATCTCCATCAAAGATAGCTCTTGGAGATTTTCATCTAAGCCTGGAAACAGTTTATTTAATGTTTCTCTTTCTCTTTTCAAAAACATCTTTACTTTCTTAGAGAACTTGTTTTTATCACACTATCAAAATTTCACGAATGCTCTCTGCCTGAAATTCAAAAATCTTTTGAATTTTTTATTACTCAAAGTAAGTGAAAAGCATTACAGTTAAGTGTTTAGGGAGATATCATTGTCCATAATCTTAAAAGTAAAAAGCCATACGGCTTATGATTAAATAACGAGATATCAATGGATTCTGTAAGGCTTAAAATATCAGGATAATGAAATATCTTATTTATATTTTAAATACATAGACAAAAGTTTCTGCCCATTTAATTCTGTAAATCTTATATGCTTTTACCCAGAAATGTTGAATTCTGATACAAAACTTTACATAGCTAGCTACACTAACTCTAAAAAGTCTAAAATAGTCAACCTGACATCATCTCCTCAAACCAATGAACATAACTGATTTTCTGACACATACA
>NZ_JAIVFT010000089.1 GCF_020829665.1 Nostoc sp. CHAB 5824 | reverse complement strand
CGATCAAACTATCCTAAACGTGCAGACGGGGGGCAAGCGAGGCTTCCGGCTCACCTTAATCCGAAAGGGAACGAGCATAAGTCAGCGCTGTCGCGGACGGCTGAACAGCATGTCTGCAAGAACCGCCGTCGGACAAGCCAGAACGTCAAAAGTATACTCAGTATACTTTTGATGATAATATAGATCCACATGTCAATTTTTATGTGTCCTTGGGGCTGTGGCCAATTCGTGCGGGGTAAATTATGTCCGAGGAATTTGAAGGACCGTATGCGATACCGCGATTGATGAAGGTGAAGCGGGATGCCTTGGGGCAGACACATGCCGCCAGGGCAGAAAATGGCGTCCAGCCTCCTCACCTAATCCCCGGAAATCCGAGACCCGAGGTCCTATTCAATGCAGCGCCTCGAGGTGTCAATTTTGTCGATTTCGTATTGTTACAATACGAACAAGCAAAAGCCCAAGGGCGAGTGTACCGCCCTCGAAAAGATCAAGTATTGGCTTTCGAAGGGCTCCTGACCGCTAGCCCAGAATTCTTCCGTCCTAAGGCGCCTAATGTTGCCGGTCAGTATGAAATCGAGAAGGTACATCAACTCCGCGAGCGCGCCGTTCCTTTCCTAAAGAAGCGTTTCGGGGAGAATCTGATTCGCATCGAATTGCAGTTAGACGAAGTTACGCCCCATTTTCAATTTGCTGTCCTTCCATTTGATGCAAAGGGACGGTGGTCGGCAAAAAACTGCATGTCGAAATCGGCGCTGAGGAATTTGTGGGATGGTTGGTACTTGGCTACCGAAGACCTCGGCTTGAAGCGAGGTAATCCGGAAATGATTGGAGATCATATCCCGGTAAGAGAATTCTATTTCGCGGCTGGCCAATTCAAAAAATTCAAAAACGATGCCGAGAAAAAGATTCGTCTACCTCATTATGAGATTGATGTGCCAAGTCGCGCTTCACTCTTGAACCCACCGAAATTGGCAGGTGATATCAACGCAAGGCTTGCTACGTGGTTGGATGAGCAGTCAAGCGTCCTGCGGAACCGGCTCGCCCCTTTACTCGCAGCCGTCGCGGAGCAGAAAATCAAAAATCGCCGAGCCTCGCAGTATCGAGCGTCGGCGCTGAAGCACGAGAAGCAAAATCGTGCACTTGAAGAGCGGCTCAAAGAGCTGACAACGAAACTCCAACGGCACGAACCAGTGAGTCTGGTAGACGTAGCCAAGAAACTTGGGTGGACCACGATCCCAAAAGCTCTTCAGAGCGAGGATGCGGTCAGATTTCTGATCGTGTCTAAGAATGTGAGTGAAAACGAAGCGTTCGGCTGGATTCTTTCTGAGTTTGGCGAGAATAGAGCGGCTGCAACAGCAGCGGCGTTAGAAAGATCTCGCTTCATTGCCCGCGCATCGAGGCTTCCAAAACTAAGCGGCCGCGATTTCGGGAAAATCAGAAGTGAAATTGAGGAACAGCTTTCGGCACTGGATGCCGACTATTTCCAGATCCGCTATCAGCGTCATGCCGATGAGACGGCTCAATTGTTGCTTAAGACAAAACTGAAAGGTAAGTCTACAGATTGGACACTTGAAGACGTGTTGACCTATCTACCGGCTATAAAAAAACTATCTGACAATCACGAGATCCAGGTTCTGCCTTTTAGTTCGAAGTACAATTACTTGCTTGTCGCTGGAGCGAGGTCAGAAAGAATGTTTTCTGATTTTCGTTATGATCCATGCGTAATTTTGCGTCTCGGGCTGAAAAAATTTGAGGCCGTATTGCGTTGCCCTACTGTGATTGTTAAAGCGAAAACTGAAGTCGGTATCGACGAGTACGCTGCTAGCCTTAAACTTGCTGCTTACTCGGTTGATCGGGGGGCAGCCATTCCGCTAGCAGGTTCGCGAACAGTGGATAACGATAAAAAAGGCAATATCGCTGGGAGAGTGGAGCTTGTCTCGGCAGTGGATGTCGATGCCTTCCCGACACCGGGGACTACGAATCGGCCCAAATACGAAAGCTAAATTTTATTATCCGGCGTTGCGTTTAACAAAATCGCGGCCGCTGACTTTGACAAAATCAAAAAATCTATTACTTGGTCTTGCGCTGATTTCTAGTCGAGATCCCAATCCGCCGATTGCCGATTGATCCGGAATTTTTCGGGTAGTCGTCTGGCTTCAAACGCTTGACAAGCAACGAAATATTTCTAAAGGGCGATCTAACGCCCTGTTTCCAACTTCGAATCGCATGAACAGTAACGCCAACGAGATCAGCAACCTATTCTTGAGTCAGGATGTGATTAATTTGCCAGTTTCTGAAGTCAGATCCATCAAACTTCTTCATATCCAGATCATGGATATCTGAATCGTGTTGGTGTGCGAAGAGGTTTTACTTTATACAAAGACAAATTAATAGTATAACGCTTTCATCCTAATCGCTACAGAGGTGCTTCATGCAGGATGATATTCCATTGGGTGAGCCCCTCGATAATCGACTGTGGATCGCCAGTTTTCCCGGCTTTTTTGAACTGGACCCAGCAGCAGCGGATGGCCTGCTCCGGGCTTAGGAGACACGCTGTTAAGCTAATCGCATCTTTGCCTCGAATGCCATCGGACTCTCGTAACCGATCGTCGAGTGACGGCGGTGCGGGTTGTAGAAGCGCTCGATATAATCGAACACGTCGGCCTTCGCGTCGTCGCGCGTCCGGTAGACCTTGCGCGCGATCCGCTCTGTCTTGACCGACGAGAAGAAGCTCTCCATCGCGGCGTTGTCCCAGACGTTGCCCGCCCGGCTCATCGAACGGACGATGCTCTGATCCGCCAGCAACCGCTGGAACGCTTCGCTGCCGTACTGGCTGCCGCGATCCTAGTGATGCAGCACCGACCTCGGCCGGCCCCTTCGCCAGATCGCCATCATCAGCGCGTCCGTGACCAGCTCGCTGGTCATGTCCGCGCGCATCGACCAGCCGACCACCCGGCGCGAGAGCAGGTCGAGGACCACGGCCACGTAGAGCCAGCCTTCGGCCGTCCAGACATAGGTGAAGTCTGCGACCCACTTCGCATTCGGCCGGTCGGCGCGGAAGTCGCGATCAAGGGCGTTGGCGGGAAGATG
>NZ_JAIVFT010000008.1 GCF_020829665.1 Nostoc sp. CHAB 5824 | reverse complement strand
ATATCTTCTAAAAGATTTGGCAAGTGTTCTTCTGCTTTATAACGTCCTTTGCCACTCATGTTATCAACACAAGTAATACCACTTTCTAATTCTCTTAAACATTCCTAATAGTATCTCGATTCCATCCTAATTCTGATTGTGCAAGCCTTTGCCCTCCTAAACCTAAGCCCTGAACTGTCTGTGCCATAAAGAAAGCGTTTTGCTGCACCTTTTAATTGAAATGCAGTTTCAATCAACAACTTTTTGAGGGAGTCAGTTAATACTATGGCCATCAGTTACCACACTCAAAAACAAGCGTCATTATTTAAATTACTACAAAAGGGGAATGAAGGGGCTGCCGTCGGCAGCCCCTTCATTCCCCTCTAAAATGATTATCATTATTGGTGATGGAATAGTTTATTTTCTGGAAGTCCCTTAAAAGATTGTTTTTCATCCTTTTCTTACTCAATAACTGTCTCTATTGCTTCACTGCTCGTCCTTCTCTAGTTAACTTTTACATCGGTTCTATCTCTCCATCCTCTTTTTTTGGTGAAGGCTTGGAGAGCAGTTAGCTTTTGGAATGTCTCAGAATAGACTTTTATAAATCCGTAATGCATATTACGAAAGATTCAGCTTTCCTCTGCGTTTAAAAACGCTACGATTTACCGCAAAACTGTATTTAGTTCAATTCTCTTCGTGACAATTATTTATGAATGTTACGAGCGCAGGATAATATAAGAAAAGCCTGAAAACTCCTTCAATATCGTTAATTCACATCACGATGCATTTGTACAGTAGACCTCTTGCAAAAGTGCTTTTTGCAAGAGGGGGAAAAGGTTTTGGTTAAGGGGGAAGGGGAGAATACAGAATTTTTTCCCCTTCCCCCTTAACCTTTTCCCGACTTATGCAAGAAGTCTAGTGCGTAAGTCCTAAATTCATTAACCAATAATTGATTTTATTTTTACCTCTGATTAAAGTCTGCTTAAACTCCTGATTATAAAATAGGATGGTTCCAATTAACTGGAGAATTATTTCTTTTTATTAGAAAGGTAAAAATTATTGATTTTCATCACTTTTCTAATCAGTGAGAAATATCCATTTGGGAAATAACTATTTCTATACTTTTCAGTGTGCATGGTTTACAGAAATTTATGGTGAGGAAAACTGAAATGAAATTGTTTCCAAGATTATTACTTGCTGCTGCTAGCCTTACTTTAGGTTTTGTTACTGTAGATGCAAAATATGTATCCGCTGCAAATATTAATTATGCTTTCACAGTTGATAGTCCGATAACTAAGGGAAATGGCTTTTTTAGCTTTGATGACTCAACTCTCAGTAATGAAAGTAATCCGGTAGCTACTATTAATTCCTTATCTTTTCAATTTGACGGTGACTCTAGCGTTTACACTGAACAAGATGATACTAAATATCCAGAGTTTCCTGTTGTCTTCCCAACCACATCTTTAACAGGACAAACATCTTTTGCATTAGATTATCTGTTCAACGATAAATCTAATACTTCCAGTTCTATAAGTTACGAAATTATTGGTGATGATTTTACCATTTTCTCTAGAACTTCTCCAGATGCTGAACCCATATCAGGTAGAGTTTCGTACACGCAAGTACCTGAACCTACACCTTTAGTTGGCGCTCTCTTTGCTTGTAGCCTTGGCTGGATGATGAAGAGAAAGGTAACATCAATGAAAATAAAATCTAACCTTGATTAAGTTGATATTAACGATTTCTTTGTCAAAGATTAATCTCTTATTAGTAGGCTTTTATCTGGCAAAAGAACATCTAACACATTGATACTAAGAAAAAAATTAGAAATTAAAACCTGATTTTGGTAAGGGAATTAGTTACGGAGTTTTCCTACGATTACCCTGCCTTCTTTGTGTTAGCTGTTGCTGTGTTTTAACTTACCTGTTACTCAGGAGTAGAGAATGGTAGATTACCGGAATTTTGAGCAGTTCCTGCACAGTCGAATCAAACGACGCAACTTAATTATTGGTGCAGGAGCATTATCTGGTTTAGCGATCGCTAATCAATTTTCTCATCAAAGAGCGATTGCCAGAAGCAGGTTTTCCAATTATCCTTTCACTTTGGGTGTAGCGTCGGGTGAACCCTATCCTACCAGTGTAGTGATCTGGACTCGTCTCGCTCCTGAACCCTTAAACGGAGGTGGAATGCCACCTCTTAATGTGCCAATTCGCTGGGAAGTAGCAACTGATTCCGACATGAGACGCATTGTCTCCAGAGGTACGGTACTTGCAACCCCAGAACTAGCTCATTCAGTCCGAGTTGTCGTAGAAGGACTGCAATCTGATACTTGGTACTGGTATCGGTTTATTGTCGGTCAAGACGCTAGCCCCATTGGTCGCACTCGTACAGCGCCTTTAGCAAATAGCTACTTAAGTAAATTTAACTTTGCCCTTGTCTCATGTCAGCATTATGAGCAAGGCTACTATACTGCCTACAAATATCTGGCCAAAGACGATCTTAGTCTAGTAGTGCATGTTGGCGATTACATCTATGAAGGAGGAATCACAGAAAATCGCCCCAGAAAGCACAACAGTGCAGAAATTCTAACCTTAGAAGATTACCGCAACCGTCACGCCCTCTATAAAACCGACACCAATCTACAAGCAGCTCATGCAGCCTTTCCCTGGATTGTTACCTGGGATGACCATGAGGTGGAAAACAACTACGCCAACAACATCTCAGAAATTGATACTGAACCAGATCAAGACCGAGCAATTTTCCTCCAACGGCGGGCTATTGCCTATCAGGCTTACTACGAACACATGCCACTGCGCCCCTTCTCGCGTCCCGTTGGTTCCGATATGCAACTTTTCCGTCGGCTCTCCTTTGGTAACTTAGCCACCTTCCATGTGCTAGATACCCGTCAATATCGCACCGATCAACCATGTGGTGATGGCACTAAAGAACGTTGCCCAGAAAATTTAGATCCGAATGCAACGATTACTGGTAAGGCGCAGGAGAATTGGTTATTTGATGGTTTAAATAGTTCACAGTCCAAGTGGAATGTTTTGGCACAGCAGGTTCCTATTGCTCAACGAGACATGACACCAGGAGAAGGCGGAACTTACAGCATGGATAAATGGGATGGTTATGTGGCTTCGCGCGATCGCCTCATGGCTTTCCTCGGACAGCGCCAGCCCTCTAATCCAGTATCCTTGGCAGGCGATGTGCATTCCCACTGGGCGATGAACCTGAAGACTAACTTTGATAACTCAGAATCCGCCACAGTTGGGAGTGAATTCGTCTGTTCCTCAATTACCTCTGGTGGCGATGGGGCAGACACCAACCCCACGGTTGAAGCTTACTTACCCGATAACCCACACATTAAGTTCTTCAATAATCAACGAGGATATGTTCGCTGTGCGCTGACTCCCACAACTTGGAAGTCAGATTATCTAGTTTTATCAAACGTTACAACCCCATCTGGCACGATTAGTAAACGGGCTTCATTTGTGGTTGAAGATGGCCGTCCAGAAATACAACAAGCCTAATCGTTTGATTCCCAGGTATTGATACCAGACAATCACAGATGGATAGAGATAAATCATCAGTGTTTATCTGTATTCATCTGTGTTTTCATTTTCAGAAAATTGACTTTTGCAAATCGATGCTTTCTAGCGTCAATCCAATCTATAAGATTAGCGATCGCACTTACAGCCGCCATATTTTTCTAAGACTTTGCAAAGAATCTTCTTGTCGCTGCTCAATAACTCCTGGAGTCCATTCAGATTGTTGTAAAACTTGGGTTGTCAGAACAAAAGGAGAAATACCTTTTTTACCAACAAAATACTTTTCTTTCTTTTTATCAAAATCGTAGTTTTGTGCCTCAGCATTCTTATTTCGAGAGAGTAACACCAAGTTACCTATGCGATGCACATATTGGCTGCGTTCTTCTTCATTCGGAAACCACAGAAGCCACGTACTGCCTTCGCTTGGGTTCTGAGGAAGTACATGTTCAACTGTAATAACTGAATAGTCGTAACTCGCTTCCCCTTGGGAAAGTGTAGAGTCAAGGCGCAGAAGAACATATTGCCTAATTCGCTTGATAAGATATAAATCTCCATCAAGCGTTTTAATGATTCGATTGATTTCTTGAGGAGTTAGCTGTAAGGGTGACTCAAGTGCATATAGATCGACATTCTCTTCAATAGCGACAAGAAGTTTTGCATACCGTCCGATCCGGTCGTTAATGTCTGCCCGCAAAATTAATAAGCCTGCGGCTAATCGCTCAAGCTCAGTAAAAAACTGTTTTAATTTTCCAGGTGTATGGCTATTTTTAGAAAAATAGAGAATTGCTGGCGGAATCCAATCAAAGTTGTCTATTTGTTTCAACCATCGAAGCAAAGAATTAATCGTTTCTGCATCTTTATTGCTTTGGTAATTTGCCGTATTGATAATTTCTAAAGCATCCGAATAAGGCTTTAATACTTCGTCAATAAATTTCTGCGGCTCTTTCTGAGGTAATATATCGTCGCGAAATTCTTTAAGAGCCGTCTTACGCGGTTTAGCCTTACGATCAATCATGCGGATATGGGCGAATAGCTCTTGGAATGTATCCCGCCCTAAATCTTCTTCTTCAGTTTCCCAGATTTTTGTGTATTTATCCTGTTGAGATGGAGGAATTGCTCCAATAACCTCTGATTTAAGAAAATCACTGAGTGAAAGGTCTAAACCACGGGCATTTAGAATAGAAAATATGCGATAAGCTGAGTCAAGATCGGGTGTAGAAACGACAACGAGAAAACAGCGCATCATTAGATAATGAGCTAAACTATCTCGCCGTTGCTCAGAAAGCTTTTTTAATTCTTCAAGAAAATAGTTCGCATTGATTTGAATGTTTTTTTGACTATCTGTTAATTGCGAAGTATCAAGTTTGAAAATATCGTCTAATTTCTTCTCGTCTTGTATGTAGTGGCGGAAGAAATCTTCATCTCTTTTTCGTAGTTTAAGGCGATAGCGATTCTCTTTGCCTTCGAGTTTTTTACCTTTTTGATAAATATAGTCCGTAATTTCTAAAGCACTTTCAATATTTGCCAAGCTCCTTAGAACAGATAGAAGAATTGTGAGCGTTGTCAAACGCTGCTGTCCATCAACTACATCTGCTTCAGGAGCATCTTCACTCTTAATCAGAACTATACTTCCTAAAAAATAAGGGTTGGCATCAGTTACAGCTTCTGAACCATCGCCTAAAAAAGACAACAAATCAGTTAACAACTCACTTGCTTGGTCTTTTGTCCACGCATAAGGACGCTGATAAGCCGGTATGGAAAATGCGAAGTCGTTACTAAAAACCCTGAATAGTGCTTTTTCTGTGGCGTGAATAGCTACTGGCATAGAATTTCAACTTACTACCTGAGTATAATGTGATGCTACTTCCCTTAATCAAACGCAGTTTAACTCACTAATTATTGCGATCGCCACAAGGCTAATTAACTCAAGTTACCTCCCAAATAGTCTGCTGTATAAAGGATATAGAGTCTTGCGTTGGCATAGCCTCTCCTTTGAAGAATCGCTGATCAGCGTGGATAAGCGTCTTACATACAATGATCGACTTTATGGGTTTCTTGCTTTATTTTGGGAATTCTAAATCTGTTTGAGTCAATATCGCATCATCCATTTTGCTACTCATGGCATTCTCAACAGCAAGCATCCAGAATTATCAGGAGTAGTGTTATCGCTATTTGACGACAAGGGAATGCCACAAAATGGCTTTTTGCGCTTGCACGATGTTTTCAACCTCAATCTGTAAGCAGAACTAGTAGTACTTAGCGCCTGTAAACCAGATTGGGATAGGAAGTTAATGGCGAAGAATTAGTAAGGTTAACCAGAGGGTTTAATGTATGCAGGCAGTCTGCAAGTCGTGGTGAGTCTGTGAAGTGTAGATGATTAGGCCACATCCGAACTCATGAAGGTGTTTTACAAAAAGATGCTGCAAGAAGGATTAAAGCCAGCAGCAGCATTGCGGATAGCCTAGATAGAAATATGGCGCACCTTAGTATTGGGCAGCTTTTACTCTAGGACTTACGCACTAAAGCCTGAAACCTAGATCCCCCCTAGCCCCCCTTAAAAAGGGGGGAACTTCTAAAGCCCCCTTTTTAAGGGGGTTGGGGGATCTGAGTGCGTAAGTCCTGTACTCTACAAGGTGAATGGAAATGAAAGAATGTAGAGCAGATTTTTCTTCAGATTTTCTTTACTCACTCAATGTTGCATTTTTTTAAACATCTGTTACATTACTTTACAGACAGTTAAAACTGCTACAACACTTGAACTTTGGAGTTTTACTCATGTCAGGTTTTAAGAATCCTGCGCCTATTGTTTCAGAAGATCCTAATGCAGTGCGTTTTGGCTTCACTCCTCAGAGTGAAAATTGGAACGGTCGTCTTGCAATGATTGGTTTTCTATCTGCGGTTTTGATTGAGGCTTTTTCTGGTCAAGGCTTACTCCATTTCTGGGGCATCCTCTAAATTGATGATAGTAGGGGCGCACGGCTTGTGCATACGTATCAACTTAAGGCAAAACCCTTTTAAAACCTTGTTAAGAGCCTCTGGCTAGAAATGCAAATCAATTGCGGCTCTGCCGCGAGTCAGGGAGGCTCCGCCTCCTAATAGGCATTCCCAGTCTCAGACTCTTGACGAGACAATCTCTAAAAGCTGGTTTTAGACTGGCTTTTACCTTAAGTTTACACCAGTGAGGGCTGTGCGCCCCTTAACTACCAGTCCACGCAAGTAATTCGTTCCTAACCTATGGCGGTTGTTGGAATTGGTGCAAAATATCAGATTTTTCCGGTTGAGCCAAAATATAAGTGAATAATTACTTTACATCGAATATGTATAGCTAAAATTCATGGAACTACCCCAACGCGTATCAGTCCGCTACAAAGACGCGTCCTTCAACACTAATGAAATTCGCTTGAGAACTTTTCGGCTTGGGTTACAAATATGGGAAGAACAAACCAAACCTAGAAAAACAGAGCTTTATCAGTTTATATCGTCTTGCTTGAAACAAGTTGACCGCCAAGATCGTTTTATGTTTTCTCTGCTATTCATAGAATTAACAGACCTTATACGTAATTCTTCGCTGGAAAGGGGAACGAAAGAGGTTCTGATTAAAACAGCTTTTAGGGAGTTTGCTTGTGCAATAACAGACTTTGAAGACGTTGCCAAGTAAAGTTGGTTATGAGGGTGCTGGTATTGCGTAGGCGTAGCTTAACCCAGGCATCGCCCTGAAGTCAGCTAACCTAATCAAGTAAGATATCTATGAGTAAGCAGTTTTCTCATCAGATTAGTTTTTTCGCTGAATGCGCGGATGGGTAGGTGTTGGGGAAGGGGTAACTACAAAAAGGGCTGAATTGCCCTATATGCAAGAACTTGAGAGCGTTAGCATTTATAAACCATCCGCGCACCTTATGGGGACTAGTTTTCAGCCATTTGCCTCTAGTCAAATCACAACTCCTCGTGTTATGATTCCTGCATTCGCGCAACCGAACCTTGAAAACCAAATAAAGCAAGACTTTCAGAAGCTAGCCATTGCAATTACCTAAAATCCCTATTAGGGATTGAAACCTAAAAAGTACTTTGTTTATACAACTGATGCAGGGATTGCAATTACCTAAAATCCCTATTAGGGATTGAAACATATTTACTAAGTAATTGAAATAATATAAGGATTGATTGCAATTACCTAAAATCCCTATTAGGGATTGAAACCCCAAGAGGGTAAATCAAGTAACTCTGGAATAATTGCAATTACCTAAAATCCCTATTAGGGATTGAAACAAGCCCTACCCTGGCTTGATGTCCGTAGGCTGCTTGGATTGCAATTACCTAAAATCCCTATTAGGGATTGAAACTTCCTAAAATCAGATGCTACCGCGATGATTCAGGGATTGCAATTACCTAAAATCCCTATTAGGGATTGAAACCACTAAGACTATTTTCAAGCACAATCACGCTTCATTGCAATTACCTAAAATCCCTATTAGGGATTGAAACTTAGCGATATTGGCGGCTTTTGCGATCGCCGGGGTCATTGCAATTACCTAAAATCCCTATTAGGGATTGAAACAGATGTTCGGTATTGCCGAACTATTATATTTTCTGATTGCAATTACCTAAAATCCCTATTAGGGATTGAAACAAAAGCGAGAGGGCTACATCCTCTCGCTTTTTAGTATTGCAATTACCTAAAATCCCTATTAGGGATTGAAACAAGGCCTGAACAAGCTCGATCGGAACTTGATAAATTGCAATTACCTAAAATCCCTATTAGGGATTGAAACAGATGTACCAGTTTGGTTTGCTGTTGTCCCACGTAAAATTGCAATTACCTAAAATCCCTATTAGGGATTGAAACAAGTGCTTCTCGTGCCTTTCTACATAACGAAAAGTAATATTGCAATTACCTAAAATCCCTATTAGGGATTGAAACTTTCCATGCATCGGGAATTGTATCTAAGGCACAATATTGCAATTACCTAAAATCCCTATTAGGGATTGAAACCGCTCATAGCGCGGATCGCAACTTCTAGGTGGCGAATTGCAATTACCTAAAATCCCTATTAGGGATTGAAACTGGAATGCCGGAAAAGTTACCAGAATCAGAAAAAATTGCAATTACCTAAAATCCCTATTAGGGATTGAAACTTTTTTTTTTACATCGCCTACTGATTGCGTTAATAATTGCAATTACCTAAAATCCCTATTAGGGATTGAAACAGAGCACAGTAAGTTCTTATTTGATATTAACGCAATTGCAATTACCTAAAATCCCTATTAGGGATTGAAACTTATTTTCTTTCCGATTTTATGACTTCTCTTGAATCATTGCAATTACCTAAAATCCCTATTAGGGATTGAAACAAATATTTTCAAAAAAGTGGCAAAGGGGTAGTTGATTGCAATTACCTAAAATCCCTATTAGGGATTGAAACATAGCCTTTTTATTCAAATCACAGAATCAGGGAAATTGCAATTACCTAAAATCCCTATTAGGGATTGAAACTTCAAAAATATTTCTCAATCTCATGATAGCAGCCTTGTATAATTGCAATTACCTAAAATCCCTATTAGGGATTGAAACACTTATCATGCCTTGAATAATGCTATTGAGGAAATTGCAATTACCTAAAATCCCTATTAGGGATTGAAACGCGGCAAGTGGGAACCCTGCACCGATGCCTGAGATTGCAATTACCTAAAATCCCTATTAGGGATTGAAACAAGACAAACCGCGCGTCCGTCGTTGAGCTTCACATATTGCAATTACCTAAAATCCCTATTAGGGATTGAAACCCAAGACTTGTGACCATAGCATTGATATCAGCAACATTGCAATTACCTAAAATCCCTATTAGGGATTGAAACTCTAAGAGCATACGCCAAGCGACCCAAAGGTTTGTATTGCAATTACCTAAAATCCCTATTAGGGATTGAAACCAGTAGTTGATATAAGGGAATAACCATTATCCTCAATTGCAATTACCTAAAATCCCTATTAGGGATTGAAACTTTATGGTAGACATTACGGGTTAACCTAAGATATAATTGCAATTACCTAAAATCCCTATTAGGGATTGAAACACTGACCGTAAACCCCAGAGTACTCAAAGCATTAATTGCAATTACCTAAAATCCCTATTAGGGATTGAAACAGCCGGGAATATGCTTAAAATCCAGCACGACGGGATTGCAATTACCTAAAATCCCTATTAGGGATTGAAACGCACTGTACCGGATAAATAAGCTAAGGTTAGCCCGGAATTGCAATTACCTAAAATCCCTATTAGGGATTGAAACCAAGATATTTATGCTTGGTTACGCCTAGCTGATCAAAATTGCAATTACCTAAAATCCCTATTAGGGATTGAAACATCTTCACTGGCCGAGGTATGCGTGCCAGCGCCATTGCAATTACCTAAAATCCCTATTAGGGATTGAAACAAAAGCATATTTCCCTACATCCCAATTGAAGCAATTGCAATTACCTAAAATCCCTATTAGGGATTGAAACGCTGCTGCCGCGAATATTCTTGTTGAGTTTGAATTGCAATTACCTAAAATCCCTATTAGGGATTGAAACATATTGATGAACTCTTCAGCGATGAAAATTCTCCTATTGCAATTACCTAAAATCCCTATTAGGGATTGAAACGAATCAATAAACAGATTGCTGAGGATGAATTAGCCAAATTGCAATTACCTAAAATCCCTATTAGGGATTGAAACTACTGAAGTCGGATTTCCTACCTGTACTACCCATTTATTGCAATTACCTAAAATCCCTATTAGGGATTGAAACTTCAAAAGCACCGCACGGCACGGGACCGGGGAATCATTGCAATTACCTAAAATCCCTATTAGGGATTGAAACTGCAAACAGCAGACCGCAGAGATGGGAGCGCAGATATAATTGCAATTACCTAAAATCCCTATTAGGGATTGAAACTAAGTATAGAAAACTATGAGGGTGCTTTGGAATAATTGCAATTACCTAAAATCCCTATTAGGGATTGAAACAGAAAATTTGTTCGCAGAAGAACAACAGACATAAAATTGCAATTACCTAAAATCCCTATTAGGGATTGAAACGGGTAAATCCAAACTGGAATAATCAGCAGGTAGCTATTGCAATTACCTAAAATCCCTATTAGGGATTGAAACCGCCCCCTGGAACCCATGCAGGTACGTTTATTGTGATTGCAATTACCTAAAATCCCTATTAGGGATTGAAACAATATAAAGTTGCCCGATGGAATGTGCATGAGTGATCGCAATTACCTAAAATCCCTATAAAGCATTAAAAGTGTCAGCGCTTCTTAAGAAACTGGCAATACTTGCGTAGGCGTAGCCCGCCGTAGGTATCGCCGCTGTTTTAACCCACATTCCACAGGTGCGATCGATCGCAAATGCTGCATTTTAGAAGCATGGCAACATCAGCATTAGATATCAGGGTAGAGGATATTGACCATTGCGGCATATTCGTAGAGATATGCGATGAGATGGAACTGGTAGAACAAATAAATCGACTGCTTGTTGCCATCCTCAAGAAATAATCAGTGCAAGTCAAGTAGTAAAAGTAATAATTCTCAACAGGTTGAGTTTGTAAGCGCTCCAGTATATCTGGGCTACGTAAACTAGATATAGTTAGTTGCATTAACTATGAGAGCAATGCCTGCGGCGGGTTGCGCCTACGCTCCAAAAATAAAAATAATTGAAAGGGACACTATTGAGTAATAATGTCATTAGGATTTCTAAAGTCCAACTAGTAGAAACAGCGATCGCACTGTTTGAAACACGTAAAATCAGGTTTCTCAGCTTTCTTACTTAACGTGCTAAAACCCTAATGCTTATTAACAAAATACAGTTGTTTAGTCTTATGGGTCTAAAGCGTTTTCGCAGTGGACGCTATATTATCAGAGTTTTCCCATTCTTACTCAGTCTGATGTTTGTTTTGGTTGTAGCAAGCCAAAGTCTTAGTTCCCCACCCAGATTAACTGAAACTGAAATACTTTGGGACACCTATGGTGTACCGCATATCTATGGTAAGGATAACCAAAGTGCTTTCCAAGCTTTTGGTTGGGCCCAGATGCAGAGTCATGGTAACCTGCTTTTGCAGCTCTACGGTCAAGCACGGGGACGTGCTGCCGAATATTGGGGAGAAAAGTACCTAGAATCAGATCAGTGGGTACAGACTATGGGAGTACCAAAACGGTCACATTCTTGGTATTTGGCACAAAGTCCAAAGTTTCGCCGTTATCTTGATGCCTTTGCTACTGGAATTAATGCTTATGCTCAAGAACATAAGGATCTGATTGCTGATGAAGTTGAGATCGTTTTGCCTGTCAAAGGTGAAGACGTGCTGGCTCATCAGATGCGGGTAGTGAATTTCACTTTTATTATGAGTCCAGAGCAAATTGCAGATGTGAGTCCGAAAAAGCCACAAGCAGGGTCTAACGGCTGGGCGATCGCACCATCACATACCGATAATGGTCATGCGATGCTCTTGGCCAACCCACATCTACCTTGGTCTGATTTATTTTTGTGGTATGAAGCCCAGATTACTGCACCAGGAATCGATGCTTATGGAGCAACGCTGGTGGGTATTCCTGTTTTAGCGATCGCCTTCAACGATAATTTGGGTTGGACTCATACAGTAAATACTTTTGATGGTTGGGATGCCTACGAACTAAAACTGGCTAACAATGGTTATCGCTTCGATGGCCAAGTTCGACCCTTTCAGACAAAAACCGTCTCATTGAAAGTAAAACAAAAAGATGGTGTACTACTTTCACAAAAACTTTTAGTGCAAAGTTCTGTCCACGGGCCTGTCATATCGCGCAAAGACGGTAAAACTGTAGCACTGCGTGTTGTAGGTCTTGATAAACCACGTGTACTAGAGCAGTGGTGGGATATGGCACGCTCCAAGAACCTCACCCAGTTTCAAGCTGTACTACAACGGTTACAACTACCCATGTTCACCGTGATGTATGCAGACCGAGAAGGACACATCATGCACCTGTTCAATGGTCAAGTGCCAATTCGTCAAGAAGGCGATTTTGAATACTGGCAAGGTTTAATTCCCGGCGACACATCTAAAACCTTATGGACGAAAACTCATCCATATCGAGATTTGCCACGCGTAATTGACCCAAAAAGCGGCTGGTTACAAAATACAAATGACCCACCTTGGACAACAACCTTTCCACAGGTTCTCAATCCAGACAATTATCCATCTTATATGGCACCACGCGGGCCAATAGGTTTTCGATCGCAACGTTCCGTCCGGATGCTAACAGAGGATGACAAAATCTCTTTAGCTGAAATGATTTCTGATAAACAATCAACACGTATGGAACTAGCAGATCGCCTTTTGGATGACTTGATTCCAGCTACACGCAAGTACAAAAGCGAATTAGCTAATCGATGTGCTGATGTACTCTCAGCTTGGGATCGGCAAGCAAATGCAGATAGTCGGGGTGCGGTATTATTCGCTTCTTGGGTAGAAGCAATAGACTTCGATAGTACATTTAGTAAATCCTGGAGTGAAAACTCTCCACGCACTACGCCTGATGGTTTAGCTAATCCTCAAAGTGCAGTCACAACACTTTTAACTGTTGCAGCTAAGGTGGAAAAGGCTTATGGATCTCTAGATGTAGCATGGGGAGATGTTTTCCGGCTACAGTCTGGTGATATGGATTTGCCTGCAAATGGTGGTGATGGGAGTCTAGGCATTTTCCGCGTCCTCAATTTTGCTCCATTGTCAGATGGGCGCTTCCAATCTGTTGCTGGTGATTCATACGTTGCTGCAATTGAATTTTCTCAACCTGTAAAAGCGATGACACTTAACAGTTACGGTAATGCAACTCAACCAGGTTCACCTCATGTCGGCGACCAATTGGAATTATTAGCCAGCAAGCAGTTGCGACAAGTTTGGCGCTCACGCCAAGATATCCTTGACCATCTGGCCCAACGCAAGGTATTGTAAAATCTCTTCACAAGCAACTCAACAAAGAGGCAGGGAGCAGGGGGAAGGGGGAAATGATCCCATCAAGAACTGCTGTGGAGCAGAACAGAACGTGGGTCTGAGTCCCCCACTTCAATAAGCGTGGAGCATTTCATTAATTCGTAATACCATTTCTTTTTGAAGATGCGCTTATGGGATTTACCCAAAACTATGCTGTAGGGGCAATACCCTGCGGTCAGCCGCTTTGCGTCTACATGAATTGCCCCTACGTGAATAAAGCACAGCCTCACATAGAATTGATATAACGTATTAAATTTGGCAATACCCTGCAATGCCAATGCGTCGGCTTGCAATGTTAATGCATCGGCTTACATTGTTAATGCGGTGGCCGCCTTGTTAATGCATTGGCTTACATTGTTAATGCATTGGCTTACATTATTAATGCATCGGCTTACATTGTTAATGCATTGGCTTACATTGTTAATGCATTGGCTTACATTATTAATGCATCGGCTTGCAATGTTAATGCATCGGCTTACATTGTTAATGCGTTCCCCTGCATTAAAAACGCTACGCTTTTACGCAAAACTGTACTAAGCTTTTAAATTTACATGGCGGGCATGATTAGAGATAAGTGATTTTGGTCGATAACGATAACGCCACATTATAAAACTAGTGACAAACAAAATGGTGGGAGCAAGACCAACAAAAATGTAGAGAATACGAGTTGGTAGCCCGCCAAAAGTACCATAGTGCAAGGGGGTAAAAACATCCATTACTTCGTCACCAACAGAAAGCGATCGCGAATTACGAACACGCAATACTTCTCCTGTATATTGGTCTAAATACACTCGGCTGCGCCAAACTTCTTTTTCTTCTGGAAATCGTTTACCCAGCATAAATACAGCTTCAGGACTGGTTGGGAAACTGATATAAGTGGTTGCAGCACCTGGTAAAACAGCATCAGCACGTTGCAAAAGGTTTGCTAAAGCTAATGGTGATTTACCAGGTATGGGTTTGGATTCAGGTTCTATAGGTTTGGGTGAAAAAGTGACAGCATAAATGACAGGATCGGTGTAAGTGTAAAAATTCCAGCAAAACCCTGTGATAGCAGTTAGTCCTAGAAATACGGCTGTGATGATTCCCGCTACTTTATGGATATCAAAATTGGTACGTTTGATATGACCATTCCATTTGATTTTGAAGCCCGTAATCAGCTTTCGCCAACCTGGCCAAAGGATAATTCCTGTAATGCAGAGTATGAACAGTAAAAGCGCTACAATACCGGCAATTGCAACCCCAGTATCACCTGCTAGTAAGGAATAATGGAGATTATAGATGATAGCCATGATGGCATATTCACTAAGGCGATCGCCTAAAATTTTGCCTGTGTATGGGTTGACAATTACCTCTAGTGTCGGTTTATTTGGCGATTGCAATTCGATGTGTATAGGTTTATCAGGTTCTTGGGGTAATTCTAAAAAACTAATACTCAGGCTGGGTTCGGGATAGGCTGCTTTCACATTATCAATGACAGATAATATTGATACCTGCTGCTGTTGAGGTATAATTTTGCCAAACTGAACTTCAAGCAGAAAATGGTTAGTTTCTTCCTCAAAAACTAGCAGGCTACCTGTTAAGCCGACAATTATGAGAACTAACCCAGCAGCTAATCCTAAATAACGATGTAACTGGAAGGCCAAATGACGAAGTTTCATATTAAAACTCAATAGCAAATGAGCCAATAATCGTAAGCGGTGCGCCTGGAATTACCGTTGTTCGACCAAGTTCGCTGGTTTCAAAATAGCGAATATCAAATAAATTCTGGAAGTTAATCGCAGCACGCCAATTATTTTGTCGGTAGTAAATTGCTGCATCAGTGCGTATGTAGCTTGGTAATTCATAGCTATTTTCTAAATCACCCTGTCGAGCATCTACATAAAACAATCCCATTCCTAAACCGAATCCTTTAAAACCACCGTTTTGAAACTCATAGGTTGTCCATAAGCTAGCTTTATTGTGCGGAACGTTAGGAACTTTATTGCCAGTCGGCGCAGAATCAAAACCCTCTGTGATTTCAGCATTGGTATAGCTGTAAGAAGCAATTATGTTCCACCCTGGAGAAATTTCCCCTGAAAGATCAAATTCAATTCCCTGACTGCGTTGTTCACCAATTGCAAAGCTAACTGCTGGATTATCAGGATTTGTAGCGGCGATATTGGTTTTGGTGATTTCGTAGAATGCAAGATTAGCAGCAAGTCGCGGATTCAATTCTGCTCGAATACCCACTTCATACTGGTTGCCGCGTGTTGGTTCCAGCAATGAATTCTCAGCATTAACACCAGTGTTAGGAGCAAACGAACGGCTGTAGCTGGCATAAAGTGAAATCGGTTGAATGGGTTGATATACAATACCTACACGAGGACTGAACGCTTCACTCGATAGACTAGTATCATTATTATTGAGCTGGTCATCAAGGTCTTGTGTAACAGTATCGTATCGACCACCAACTAAAATTTTTAGATTATCTGTAAGTGCAATTTGATCTTGTAAAAAGATACCTAAGCTATCAGTTGTTGTCTGGTCATCTCGTAGAAAGATGAAGCTTGAACGATCTGGTGGACGTTGATTGTAGATGGGATTAAAAATATTGATGCTTGGTGTTTGGCGATCTACTATAGATGTATCAAAAGCATCAGATGGTGTTCTAAAGAAGCCTTCTAAAGTATTTCTTTGTAAATCAAAGCCAACTAACAACTGATGATTAACTGATCCCGTTTTAAATTTACTTGTTAGGTCAGTTTGCATTGCATATACTCTGTACTCATTGGCACTATCAAAGTAATCACGAAATAAAGTGCCAGTAGCTTCATCTAGTTCTGTTGCATTAGTGTTAAATACTGTCTCATTGTTTTGTAAGAATTGGAAAGCGTTACGAATTTTGAGATTATCGTTAAACTCATGTTCCAAACGATAACCAATACCAAACTGCTCGCTGCGCCTAAAGTCACCAGGTTCGCCTAAAAAGCGACTAATTGGAATGTCAGCAATCCCTCGTCCTATGGCTGGTATCCCGCGATCAAGGGTGCGTCGGTCGTATAGATAGCTAGTGTTAATAGATAAATTGGTACGATCGCCCAGCCTCAAATCAAACACAGGCGCAGCGAAAACTCGCTCACTATTCACAAAATCACGAAAGCTACCTGCATTTTGATAAGCCAAATTTAGCCGATAAAGTAACACTTTATCTGGAGTTAACGGCCCAGACAAGTCAAAGCTACCACGATAAAAACTATAGCTACCAATGGATAATTCTGCATTATAGAAAGGATCAGTCAAAGGTTGCTTAGTTACAACATTGACTACCCCTCCCGGTTCAACATTGCCATATAAAACCGAAGCTGGCCCCTTTAAAACCTCTAGTTGTTCAATATTCGCTGGATCTCGCAATGAGAAATTCCCCTCTGCGTTGCTTTGTCTGAAGCCATTTTGCAGGATACTAGCATCGTTAAATCCCCGAATATTGAAACTATCTATCGTACCGCCAAAACTATTACTGGAAAAAACACCACTAACATTTCGTAGTGCATCAATCAGACGAACAGTTTTTTGATCCTCTAACACTTGTTGAGGAACCACCTGTATTGATTGGGGAATATCGCGGATAGGTGTGTCTGTTCTGGTAGCAGTTGAAGATTCTGTGACTCTATACCCGTCTTGCTCACCTGTTACTACCAACTCAATTGGTTCATCACTAGCTACTGATGGTGGCTCTGAAGGTTGCTCAGAAGATGGCTGTGTAGGTTGCGCTTCTGTAGTTGCTGATGGTGATTCTGCTTGAGTTTGTGTCTGTGGCTGTTGTGGTTGTGTTGCAGAAGCTTCTGATGTGACACCAAAAATCAAACCTTCATCGCTATCAAATAGCTCTATCTTTGCTACACTTACCTCACCTATTAACGTCACACGGATAGTATTAGCATCTTGATTAGTGACAATTATTTCTGCAATACCTGCGGCTGGCTTTTCTTGGCGAAATGTATTACCGCTAGACAGGCGTAACTGAGCATTAGAAATGTTTGCAATATAAGTTTTGCCATCAATTTGAGGCGATACTTGTAACTTTTCGCCCAAGGTAGTCTCTAATATTAAATCTATCCCTGTTTCTGTGGTATTAATCTTGACTCCCGTCACTTCTACGATTTGATTTATAGGTTGCGAACTGGGTGTTGAAGACTGAGCAAGCCGATTGAAATTCTTAGCAGAGCGCTGTGTCTGGCTTAACCGCAAAATCTTGCTACTTGGTTTAACACTCAAAGTAGTTAGCCGATTAGAAGTTTGCACCTCTTTTTCTGATACCTCAGCACTCAAAACATGACTGCTGCTCCAGACAACAACTGCACATGTCAGTAATGTGCTTGACAGTAATAGCTCTAGTTTCATTCTGATTTTTACACCCAATCGCTATTCGCGCTTTATCATCAATACCATTTGCAGAATTATTGCAACTAATTATCAAGATGTAAAGCCCTTTTGAATATTTTGTCTCTTGCGAATACTCATAAAGGCTTTTTCAAAAAACAAAAAGTTATAAGAGTCTAACATTAGCTAGAGAATTTTATTTTTATTTTCACTAAAAGCGAGCTTAATAACTTGATTTTAGATGGATATTATAATCTAAATGCAATATAAAAGTTAATTTTCTTAAGTGATTTTTTAAAAAAAAGTAAAAAGTCTTATTACAAGGCAAAGCTTATAATTTGCCAATAAATTATAAGTATATATTATAGTTTAAGGGGTTGCAATATCCAATGATTTGCATTAGGGTGAGAAAGTTAATTGAAAATGAGTAGCAATAACTAACTAGAAAATTTATGTGCCTTAATGATGGTAAAGAATTTATACCCTAGTCGTGCGCCACACCAAGTCTGCGTGGTGGCAAGCTCTTTAGGCTGGGGAAGGTCGTTAACTGTTGACTGTTGACTGTTGACGGGTTTTGAGTCATCAGTCATCAGGTAAATGTACAAATTAAATGCGTAACAGCTTAGCCTTTTGCAACCGCTAGGGATAAAGCAAGCCTTACAGAATTGAAAATCCAAAAACTCTAAAAAACTACAGAGATAGGGCTTGTCAGCTTTTGTCAGATAAGCTATCACGCTTTTAAATTACGCAGTCACTTCCTAAGTTCGTTGACCGCTGACGGTTAACTGTCAACAGTCAACAGCCAACACGAAAAGATATGCAAGTAAAATGCGCGACAGTTTAGCACGTCTACATCTGTCATGACGTACTAGTGTGTTTGGTAATGGTAGAAATCTAGATTGGCATCTAGCTCTTGAAAGTAAAATGGTTCAACTTTTTAATGACTTAAAACAAATGCCCCTAAACTGTTCGACTTTAGTTGAACTTCTGCAATATCGGTCTCTACACCAATCAGATACAGAGGCTTTTAGGTTCTTGCAAGATGGGGAAAATTTTGTAATAACGCTGACATATCAAGAGCTAGATCGTCGATCGCGGGCGATCGCTGCCCAGCTACAATCAATGGGTATGGCTGGCAAACATGCATTACTGTTGTACCCACCAGGACTTGACTTTTTAGCTGGTTTTTTTGGTTGTTTGTATGCTGGGGTGGTAGCAGTACCTGCTTACCCACCGCAGAACCAGCGCAATACACCGAGAATTCAAGCCATTATCGCAGATGCACAGGCAGCGATCGGTCTTACTACAACCAACCTTTTGCCAAAAGTGCAATCCCTACTGCAAAATTTGCAGTGGTTAGCTACTGACAACTTGAGTTGCGAAATAGAAACGACTTGGCAAATATCAACTATTAACCAAGATTCTTTAGCCTTTCTACAATACACCTCCGGTTCCACAGGTACACCGAAAGGAGTAATGGTAAGTCATGGAAACTTATTACACAATTGCGAATACATCAAGCAAGCGTTTGAACTGACATCAGAAAGTGTATCAGTCACTTGGCTACCTAGCTTCCATGACATGGGACTCATCGACGGCATTCTCCAGCCCTTGTACACGGGCTTTCTTGGTGTATTGATGCCGCCGGGAGCCTTTATTCAGCGACCAATTCGCTGGCTTGAGGCAATTTCTCGCTATAGAGCAACACATTGTGGAGGGCCTAACTTTGCCTATGAGCTTTGTGTTAACAAGATTACTCCAGAACAACAAAAAACCCTTGATTTAAGTAGTTGGCATACCGCTTACAGTGGAGCAGAGCCAATTCGGCGAGAAACTTTAGAGCGGTTTGCAACCTTTTTTGAGCCATGCGGTTTTCAGCCCAGCTTTTTCTATCCCTGTTACGGTATGGCTGAAGCTACCCTGATGGTTTCGGGTGGTGACGTTAAAGACGAGCCAGTTTATTGTGCAGTCCAAACAGATGCCTTAGAACAGAACCAGGTTGTAAAAGCCTCGGAAAATAGCCAGAGTGTTAGGCATTTGGTAGGGTGTGGACACTCATGGCTGCATACCAAAATTGTCATTGTTGACCCGGAATCCCTGACACTGTGCCCTACTAACCGAGTCGGAGAAATTTGGGTATCGGGAGCAAGTGTTGCTCAAGGTTATTGGAAGAAACAAGAAGAAACAGCACAAACCTTCCACGCCTACCTCAAAGACACAGGAGTTAGCGTTCGCGTAGCGTCTCGTAGAGAAGCGTTAGCGACAGTAGGAGCGTCAGGGCCGTTTTTACGGACTGGAGATTTAGGGTTTTTAGATAATGGTGAACTCTTCATTACAGGTCGCGCTAAAGATTTAATTATTATTCGTGGTCGTAACTTTTACCCGCAAGATATTGAATTGACAGCAGAACGGAGTCATTCTTCTTTGCGTTTGGGTAGTTGTGCTGCTTTTGCGGTTGAGGTAGACAATGAAGAACGCTTGGTGGTAGTACAAGAATTGGAATTTCGTGCTAAACCCAACCATGAGGAAGTAATTAGCGCCATACGTAAGGCAGTTGCAGAAGAACATGAAATACAAGTCTATGCAGTAGTTTTAATTAAACCTGGAACTATTCTTAAAACCTCAAGTGGCAAAATTCAACGCCGTGCAACTAAGGCAGCATTTATAGCAAACAACCTAGATATAGTTGCCAGCAATATTACAAAAAGTGCTGAGGTTGCAGTTAAAGAAAATAGATTGCAGCGCCAAGTTTTGTTGAGTCTAACTCCAAGCGATCGCCAGCCACTACTAGAGGCATATACTCAAGAACAAGTTGCACGGGTATTATCGATCCCACTGCATGAAGTTAAGCCAGAACAAGCCTTCAGTAGTTTTGGGCTAGATTCTTTAAAAGCCTTTGAACTGCAAAACCGAATTGAAAACGATCTAAAAATTACCTTATCTATAGCCGACTTCTTTACAGGCTTGAGTGCGCGATCGCTCTCTACCAAAATACTTGTTCAACTTAGAACAGCTGCGATTCACTCAGAATCAATTCTTCCAGCCCTCAAAGACAGCGAATTTTATTCCTTATCTTTTGCTCAACAACGATTGTGGTTTATTCATCAGCTAACACCTGATACACCTGCATACAATATTCCCTTCATCATCCGCTTCCAAGGACGTGTTAATGTTGCAGTTTTAGAGCAAAGCCTGAACGAAATCATCAAACGCCATAAAATCTTACGCACAAACTTTATAGTTGTAGACGGACAACCGGTTCAAGTTATTCAGCCAGACCTGAGCATCAAATTGCCAGTTGAAGATTTACAAAAATTACCACAGAGCGATCGCACCACAAAAGCCTACCATCTTACCAAAGAGTTAGCACAGCAAACCTTTGACTTATCTTCTCAACCCCTCTTACGTGTCCAACTGCTGTGTATGGGAGAAGCAGAATATCAATTGTTGTTGATTCTAGACCACATTGTTGTTGATGGTTGGTCTATTGGTATCCTGATCCGCGAACTAGCTGCAATTTACGAAGCATTTGTCAATAACAAACCTTCACCACTGGCAGAATTATCAATACAGTATCTAGATTTTGCTTATTGGCAAAGACAATGCTTACAAGGCGATCGCCTACAAACCCTGATTGCTTACTGGAAGCAACAGTTAGGCGGAAACTTACCAGTATTAGATTTACCTACAGACAGTCCAAGAGGGCCTTTTCCTACCTTCAACGGCGCTCAAGCGAAACTAGTTCTATCACCTAGCTTGAGTGCTGAATTGAAAAACCTTTGCCAGCAAGAAGGAGCGACCCTATTTATGGTCTTGCTGGCAGCATTCAAAACCCTGTTATATCGCTACACCGGACAAACAGATATCTTGGTAGGTTCTGCGATCGCTAGTCGTAATCGAGCCGAGCTAGAACCATTAATTGGCTTTTTCGTCAATGTTTTAGTATTGCGTACTTCCCTTGATGGTGTACCCAGTTTTAAAGAATTGCTGCAACGGGTAAAAGCAACTGCTTTAGAAGCTTACACTCACCAAGACCTACCCTTTGACAAGTTAGTAGAGGAACTACAGCCAGAGCGACACCTGAGCTACAATCCTCTATTTCAGGTGATGTTCGTTTTGCAGAACGTGCCACAACCAACGCCAAAATTATCAGATATAGACATAACTTTTGAAGAGGGTTTTAACGACACAGCTAAGTTTGATTTAACTCTGTTTATGGAAGACAGAGAACAGGAATTAATCGCAACTTTGGAGTACAATACGGATCTGTTCCATGTAGATACCATGCATCGGATGCTGGGGCATTTGCAGACATTACTAGAGGGTATTGTTGCCAATCCCGATCAGAGTATTGCAGAATTACCCTTGTTAACTGGTTTCGAGAAAAAGCAAATCCTAGTTGATTGGAATCAGACTCAAACAGATTATCCACAACACCTGTGTATTCATCAGTTATTTGAGCAGCAGGTTGAACTTACACCAAATGCTGTTGCACTAGTATTTGAAAATCAAAGACTAATCTACCGTGAGTTAAACAACCAAGCAAATCAACTAGCACACTACTTACAAAAACTAGGAGTCAAACCAGAGGTTTGTGTAGGTATCTGCATGGAACGCTCACCAAAAATGGTGATTGGACTGTTAGCAATTCTCAAAGCTGGTGGTGCTTATGTACCACTCGATCCTAAATATCCTCAAGAACGTTTAGCGTTCATGCTAGAAGACAGTCAGGCACAGTTTTTGCTTACTCAAACACATTTGGCTCAATGTTTCGCAAGTGCTATTAATACCATCTGTTTGGATAGTGATTGGCAGTTCCTAGAGCAACAAAGTACAGAAAACCTACTCAGTGGAGTAACATCGAAAAACTTAGCTTATATTATTTACACCTCTGGTTCGACGGGTAAACCAAAAGGTGTTGCTATTGAACATTATAGTTGTATTGCTTTGTTAACCTGGGCAAGACAAGTATTTGCCGATGATGAACTTGCAGGAGTATTAGCATCGACCTCTATTTGTTTCGATTTATCAGTATTTGAACTATTTGTGCCTTTAAGTTGGGGCAAAAAGGTAATTCTAGTAGAGAACGCTTTGCATCTGCCTAACTTGCCTGCTGCTACAGAAGTAAGTTTAGTAAATACAGTTCCTAGTATCATCAGCGAGTTACTGCGAATTAATGGTTTACCTGTTTCAGTACGCACACTTAATCTTGCTGGTGAACCACTTCAGCATCAACTTGTACAAAAGATTTACCAAAATGATGCAATTCAAAAAGTTTTTAACCTTTATGGACCTTCTGAAGATACGACCTATTCCACATTTACTTTAGTGAAGAGAGGAGATAAGATTGTAACTATAGGTCGCCCTATTAACAATACACAAATTTATCTACTTGATGCCTATTTACAACCAGTCCCTGTTGGTGTAAAAGGGGAAATTTATATTGGTGGTGCTGGTTTAGCTAGAGGCTATTTAAATAGATCAGAAGTAACTAGCGAACGCTTCATTGCTAATCCTTTTAAAAAGGAACTTAACGCACGTCTATATAAGACTGGAGATTTAGCTCGTTATTTACCAAATGGTAATTTGCAATATTTAGGACGCATTGATTATCAAGTAAAAATTCGAGGTTTTCGGATTGAGCTAGGCGAAATTGAAAAGGTATTAATCGAACATCCAGCAGTGCGAGAAGTTGTGATTTTGGCATTAGAACAACAGCCAGGCGACAAAGAACTGGTAGCTTATTTCGTACCTGAGCAGGGACAGACATCCACAATTAATGAACTGCGAAATTATTTGAAAGGGATTTTACCTGATTACATGGTTCCTGCTTTATTTGTGCTACTAGATGCTATGCCACTGTTGCCAAACGGTAAAGTGAATCGTAGTGCTTTGCAATTACCTACAGGCTTGCGTTCAACAATAGCAGTGACTTATGAAGCTCCGAGTTCTGAAATCGAAAGAGCGATCGCTACTATATGGCAAGAAGTATTAAAATTAGAAAAAGTAGGTATCAATAATAATTTCTTTGACCTCGGTGGTCATTCATTGCTGATGGTTCAGGTGAAGCAAAAGCTAGATTCAGCATTTAACAAAGAATTATCTATTGTTGAATTGTTTCAACATCCAACTATTCATTCTTTGGCAAAATACTTAAGGCAAAATCCAGAGAAATATTCGCATTGGGAATCAATGCGTGAACGTACTCAAAAACAAATAAATGCAGTCAGAAGAAAACAAAAACTTTTAAGTAATTCTGCCAAAAACCATCTGTAAAAATTATAATTTTAATTTTATAAAAATAGAGTTGATAGGTTTATTCATAGTAAAAATCTGTATTAACACCAATTGTAAAATAATTAATCAGTAGTAACAAATGACCAGCACAGAAACACACGAATCAATAGAAAAAATTGCCATCATTGGTATGGCTGGGCGTTTTCCAGGGGCAAAAAGTATAGAACAATTTTGGCAGAATTTACTAAATAGTGTAGAGTCAATTTCTGTCTTTTCGGAAGAAGAGTTAATCTCTGCAGGAGTAGATCCGGCTTTGCTAAATGAACCAAATTATGTCAAAGCTGGTGGTGTACTAGAAGATATTGATTTGTTTGATGCTGCATTTTTTGAATTGAACCCTAGAGAGGCTGAAATTACAGACCCGCAACACCGTTTATTTTTAGAATCTGCTTGGGAAGCTTTGGAAAATGCTGGTTATGATAGCCAAAGATGTAAAAGTCGAATTGGAGTTTATGCTGGAGCCAGCCTCAGTAATTATTGCTCCTTTGATTTCAACAGCGATCAAGTAGGGTCAGCGACATCCTACCAAACCTTAATTGGTAATGATAAAGATTTCCTGACTACTCGTGTCTCCTACAAATTAAATCTTAAAGGGCCTAGTATTACAGTTCAAACTGCTTGTTCTACTTCATTAGTAGCAGTTTCATTAGCCTGCCAAAGTTTACTAAATTATCAATGTGATATGTGCTTGGCGGGAGGGGTTTCTATCCACACACCCCAAAAAATAGGTTATTTATCTCAAGAAGGCGGAACTTTATCTCCAGATGGTCACTGTTACGCCTTTGATGCTATGGCCAAAGGGACCGTTATTGGTAATGGGGTAGGAGTTGTTGTTCTGAAACGGCTTCAGGATGCGATCGCAGATGGTGACTTCATTTATGCCGCGATCGCAGGTTCGGCAATCAATAACGATGGTTCTGGTAAAGTTGGCTACACAGCACCTAGTGTGGATGGTCAAGCCGAAGCGATCGCCGAAGCAATGATGCTGGCTGATATTGAGCCAGAAACAATTAGTTATATTGAAGCTCATGGAACTGGTACAGCTTTAGGCGATCCGATTGAAATTGCTGCACTGTCGCAAGTTTTTCGTAGCGCTACTGATAAAAAAGATTTCTGTGCCATTGGTTCAGTCAAAACCAACATCGGTCATTTAGATGCAGCTGCTGGAGTGACTGGCCTGATTAAAACAGCTTTAGCTCTCAAACATCAGTTAATCCCACCCAGCTTAAATTTTAAGCAACCCAATCCGCAAATTGATTTTGCTAATAGTCCGTTTTACGTTAATACTAAATTGATTGAATGGCAAAAAGGAGCAAGTCCTCGCCGTGCTGGTGTCAGTTCCTTAGGTATGGGAGGAACCAATGCTCATGTAATTCTCGAAGAAGCACCATCTTTAAGAGAGCAGAGGAGCAGGGAAGCAGGGGAGCAGGAGAGAAATTATCAGTTGTTAGTACTTTCAGCTAAAACTAATTCAGCTTTAGAAACTGCTACCAAAAATCTCGCTCAATACCTTACACAGCATCCCGATCTGAACTTGGCAGATGTAGCTTATACACTGCAAATAGGGCGTAAAGAGTTCAACCATCGTCGCTTCCTTATATGTGAAAATATCGATGATGCAACCGCCGCCTTGAGTCAGCAAGATTCTCAAAGAGTACTGACACATTACCAAGAGCCATGTCAGCAATCTATTGCCTTCATGTTTCCTGGACAGGGCGCTCAATATGCGAATATGGGCAAAGAACTCTACGAGACTGAACCAATATTTCGCCAACAGGTTGATCGCTGCTGCGAAATCTTAAAACTCCATTTAGAGCTAGATTTGCATTCACGAAGTGACTCCTATGGAGTATCGCTTCTTTATCCAAACGAGACTGAAACTGAAGCAGCCACGGAGAAATTAAAACAAACTCATATTACTCAGCCAGCATTGTTTGTGATTGAGTATGCTTTAGCTCAATTGTGGATATCTTGGGGCATTTCTCCACAGGCAATGATTGGTCACAGCATAGGAGAATATGTAGCCGCCTGTCTTGCTGGTGTCATGTCTTTGGAAGATGCTTTAACTTTAGTTACCATGCGTGGGCGATTCATGCAGCAACTTCCAAGTGGGAGTATGCTCTCTATTTCCCTACCAGAAGCAGAGGTGAAAACCCTTCTCAACGAAAATTTATCTTTAGCCGCTACCAATGCACCTTCTTCATGTGTAGTTTCAGGAAACCATGCAGCCATAGACGCGCTTTATGAGCAACTCATAGCTCAAGGTGTACAGTGCCATTGTCTCCATACTTCCCATGCTTTTCATTCCCAAATGATGACACCAATATTGGAGCCATTTATCCAAGAGGTGAAAAAAGTTAAACTAAATCCTCCCCAAATTCCTTTTATCTCTAACGTTACAGGAACCTGGATCACAGCAGAAGAAGCTACAGATTCTGATTATTGGGCGAAACATTTACGCCAAACAGTTTGCTTCAGTGCCGGAATTACCCAACTGTTACAAGAACCAAACCGCATTCTGTTAGAAGTAGGGCCAGGACGGACTTTGTGTACTCTCATCAAACAACACGCCCAAGAAGCAGCAGGGCAGGTGATATTACCTTCCTTACGTCACCCCCAGGAAGAAAAATCAGATGTAGCGTTCTTATTGAGTATTCTAGGGCGGTTGTGGTTAGCAGGAGTTGAGGTAAATTGGTCAGGTTTTTATACCTACGAACAGCGTTACCGTGTACCTTTACCAACTTATCCCTTTGAACGCCAGCGTTACTGGATTAAGCCAGAAATACAAACTCAAGTATCCAAAAGAGGTGAAAGCAAGCTAGGTAAAAAGCCTAATATTACTGACTGGTTTTATATTCCTTCCTGGAAACGAGTTCCTGTCGTCAAAACAAAAGATATTACTTCTGGTTGCTCTTTGGTTTTTGCAGATGAACATGGGTTAGGTTCACAACTTGTTGAAAAACTGCAACAATTTAGACAGGATGTAATCACTGTTAAGTTAGGAGAAAAATTTAATCAAATTGATAGCAATACATACGCTATCAATCCTGCTCAAGTAGATGATTATCATAACTTGCTGCGGCAGTTAAAGAAACAAGGAAAAATTCCCAATACAATTATCCATTTGTGGAGTCTTACCCAATCAGAAGCTTTATCTTGGGAAACAACTCAAAATTTAGGTTTCTATAGTCTTGTTTACTTAGCGCAAGCGATTGGACAACAGCAGATAAGTGATGCAATGCAACTTTTAGTTATTGCTAATCATCTGCACTACATAATAGGAAATGAAAAATTCTATCCTGAAAAAACAACCATATTGGGTGCGTGCAAAGTAATTCCTCAAGAATATCCGAATATCAATTCTCGTTTGGTTGATATTTTGCTGCCTACATCAACAAGCGAAGATTTTTTAGAGCAGTTATTGGCAGAATTAACAGTAGAATCAGAAGATACAATAATTGCCTACCGTAATAATTACCGTTGGGTACAAACATTTGAGCCTGTAACGCTAGAACCAGCTACCGAAAATAAAAGTCGTTTGCGCCAAAAAGGGGTATACCTAATTACAGGTGGAATGGGAGGTATGGGTTTAGTTTTAGCTGAGTACTTAGCTAAAGCTGTACAAGCCAAACTGATTTTATTAGGACGTTCTCTCCCGTCTGAAAACGAAAAAATCAAACAATTAGAAGCATTAGGTGCGGAAGTATTGGTACTGACTGCTGATGTTACTAATTATGAACAGATGCAGAGTGCGATCGCGCAATCTTTAGAATGCTTTGGTACAATTCACGGTGTCATCCACACTGCTGGTATTGCTGGCTCTGGGATGATTCAACTCAAAACACCAGAAATTGCCGAAAAAGTTTTTGCACCCAAAATTAAAGGAACACTAACTCTAAATAATGTTCTCAAAAACATCGATTTAGACTTCTTAGTGCTTTGTTCATCCTTAACTGCAATTCAAGGAGGACTTGGACAAGTAGACTATTGTGCTGCAAATACTTTCTTAGATGCCTTTACTCATTGGAATACTGTAACAAATAACCGATTTACAGTTGCGATTAATTGGGACGCTTGGCAAGAAGTTGGTATGGCAGTTAATACTAATGTTCCTGATGAAATTAATAACTGGCGCAAAGAAAGTTTAAAAAATGCTATTCTGCCACCAGAAGGAATTGATGTCTTTAGCCGAATTTTAACCAACTCTTTACCTCAAGTTATAGTTTCCACCGAAGATTTACAAGCAAGAATTGAGCAACTTAACCAATTAGTTTTATCTTTATCCTTTGCTCAAA
The DNA here is from genome assembly GCF_020829665.1 of Nostoc sp. CHAB 5824. Classification (GTDB taxonomy): domain Bacteria; phylum Cyanobacteriota; class Cyanobacteriia; order Cyanobacteriales; family Nostocaceae; genus Nostoc. The sequence continues at coordinate 295,892 of NZ_JAIVFT010000008.1, read as the reverse complement.
AGCCAGTAAATCCTTGCCAAGTATCTGCCAGCAGACATTCACGCTCTCTGCAAGCAAATACTTATGTAGCTCCTCGAAATCAAATTGAACAAACTATTACCAATATCTGGGAAGAACTCATCGGTATCGAAAAAATAGGAGTTCATGATGACTTCTTTGAATTAGGGGGACATTCCTTACTAGCAGTCCAAACTATTTCCCGCCTCAGAGAAGTTTTTCAAATCGAATTACCACTACGTACCCTCCTTTTTGATGCTCCTACAGTTAGCGAATTAGCTAATATCATTGTTGAGAAGCAGCCGCAATCAGAAGAACTTGATGAAATAGCACAGCTATTAGCAGAAATAGAAAATCTTTCCCTTGAAGAACTTCAAAAACAACTAGCCCAAGAATCAACAGTTAGTTAAATTATCTATTGTGGAGCAATCTAACAATGTAAGAGGTTATAGAAACAAACCTATTACAAATTACGAATTACTCTTCGGGTGACGTTCGTTCCGACGCTCCCCTTGCGAGAAGACTCCGACTTCCTCAGGAATTATAAATTATTTATGAAATTTAGCATCCTGTACTTTTCTGGCGATGGCTCAACAATTGAATCGGATAAATATCAACTTTTACTAGAAACAGCTAAATTTGCCGACAAACATGAGTTTTCAGCAGTATGGACTCCCGAACGGCATTTTCATCCTTTTGGGGGTTTGTATCCAAATCCATCGGTAATTAGTGCAGCCTTAGCAATGGTAACTGAGAAAATTCAACTTAGGTCTGGTAGTATCGTGATGCCATTACAACATCCTGTCAGAGTTGCCGAAGAATGGGCAGTGGTTGATAACTTATCTGGTGGTAGAGTTGGACTTTCTTTTGCACCTGGTTGGCACGCAGATGATTTTTTATTACGTCCAGAAAATTACGCTGAACGTAAAGAAGTTATGTGGCGTGATATCGAGATTGTGCAGAAACTTTGGCATGGAGAAGAAATTGAATTTGTTAATGGCTCAGACAATAAAGTTAAGATAAAAACATTTCCCCGTCCGATACAATCTCAAGTACCAATTTGGATTACTTGCCAAGCTGACGCTACATTTATTGGTGCAGGTAAAATAGGCGCTAATGTTTTAACTTCTCTGTTGTATGCCACCATTGATGATTTAGCACAACAAATATCTCTTTATCGTCGTACTTTGGCTCAACATGGTCACGATCCAAAAAGTTGCAAAGTATCTCTAATGATGCACACTTATATAGGAGACAATGAACAATTAGTTAAACAACAAGTAAAACAGCCTTTTTGTAATTATCTCAAAACACATTTTGGCTTAGTTGAGAACTTAGCAAAACGCATCAATTTTCAATTCAATCTCGAAAACTTTACGGAAGAAGATCGGCAACAACTTTTAGAATTCGCTTTTGAACGCTACTTTCAACAAGGTAGAGTGTTAATTGGTACGTCAGAAAGCTGCCGTCAAACAATTGAACGTCTTCAAAAAATTGGCGTAGATGAAATAGCTTGTTTGGTTGATTTTGGTTTGAACTTCGATACAGTAATGACAAGCTTGAATAAATTAACATATTTCAAGCAAGAGTATAAGCAAATAAAAAACATAACTAAGTATTCAACTTTAAGCTTATTTGGGTGATTAATTGTGAAAGATATAAACGAAAGAATTGCCGCCTTATCTGCCGAACAACGAGCATTGTTGGAACTGCGGCTGAGACAAAAAAACTTAAAGATTAAAACATCAACATCCATTGCCATTACACCTATTCCCCGTGATAAGAATTTACCTCTATCCTTTGCCCAAGCTAGATTATGGTTACAAGAACAGCTAAACCCTGGTAGCGATATTTACAATATGTCCGCAGCAATTCGCCTTGTGGGTAAGTTGAATATAGAGGCGTTAGAGGAAAGCATTAACGAAATTATTCGCCGTCATGAAGTTTTACGCACTACCTTTACTTCCGTAGATGGGCAACCATTCCAGGTAATTACTTCCGATGTGCAGCAAAAAATACCTGTAGTTAACTTGCGGGAATTGCCGAAAGCTCAACAAAAAGCAGAAATTGAGTATTTGAGTATTAAGGAATTTCAACTTCCTTTTGATTTTGCCCAAGCACCTTTGCTGAGATGCACACTTTTGCAGCTAGGGGAACAAGAACACATCTTACTATTCACTATCCACCATATCGTTTTTGATGGTTGGTCAAAGGGTATATTAATTAGGGAGCTAGCAGCACTTTACACCGCCTTTGCTGCTGGAGAACCCTCTCCTTTGCCAGCATTACCCATCCAATACGCAGACTTTGCAGTTTGGCAACGTCAACACTTACAAGGTGAAAGACGAGAAGCTTTACTTAGTTACTGGAAGCAGCAATTAGCAAACTTACCTGTACTGCAACTACCTACAACCCGTCCCCGTGCAGAAGTGAAAACTAACCGGGGTGCTAGTCACATATTCTTGATACCTGCGTCAGTGGTGCAAGAAGTGCGATCGCTTTGCCAGCAAGTAGGTGTAACCTTATTTATGACACTGCTGGCAAGTTTTAAAATCCTACTGCAACGCTACTGCAACCAAGATGATATTGTTGTTGGTACTGATGTTGCCAACCGCAATCAAGCAGAAATTGAACAATTAATTGGATTCTTCGTTAACTTATTAGTATTACGCACAGATTTAAGCGGAAATCCTACGTTCCTAGAGTTATTGCAACGTGTTCGTATCCAAACATTAGTAGCTTACGCTCATCAGGATTTACCCTTTGACGACTTAGTTAGAGAATTACAACCTGAGCGCCATCTAAGTAACACAGTTCCGTTATTTCAGGTATTATTTGTCCTGCTAAATACACCGAATTCAGCCTTAGAATTACCAGGACTTACCTTAAATTTACTGGAAGTAGAAAGTATAAATGCCAGATTCGATTTAGCCTTGTTTCTCACAGAAACTGAGCAAGGTATAGAAGGAAAATGGCAATATAACGCTGATTTATTTGCCCAAGATACTATCACTCGGTTTACAAATCACTGGCAGACATTAATCAACAGTATTGTTACTCAACCTCAAAGCCGCATCAATACATTAGAAATGCTTACGGAAGCAGAAAAAGCACAACAAACTATGCAACAACAGGAGCGTAAAGCAACTAAAAGACAAAAATTTATGACTATTGCTCCTAAAGCAGTAAGTTTGTCAGTAGAGCAATTAATTAAAACAGATTATTTGCAAGAGGGACAAAAATTTCCTCTCGTGATTCAGCCTAACAGTGCAGAAGTTGATTTAATGTCTTGGGCTGAGAATAATCGAGAATATATCGAAACAGAATTATTCAAACACGGAGCGATTTTATTTAGAGATTTTAATATACAATCAGTTTCAGAGTTTGAAAATTTCGCTCAAGCAATTTGTCCCAACTTATTTGCTGAATATGGAGATTTACCTCGCGCTGGAGAAGGTGGTAAAGTTTATGGTTCTACTCCTTACCCAGCAGATAAAGCTATATTTTTCCACAATGAAAGCTCCCATTTGCATTGCTTCCCCTTAAAAATTTGGTTTTACTGTGTTCAACCTGCACAACAAGGCGGAGAAACACCAATTGTAGATTGTCGCAAAGCCTATCAAATTCTCCCAGCAAAATTACGAGAAAAACTAGCCCAAAAACAATTAATGTATGTTCGTAACTATACGAATAATTTAGATGTTAGTTGGCAAGATTTTTTCCGCACTTCCGATAAAAGCGATGTTGAAGATTATTGCCGTCAAGCTGGGATTATCTTTGAATGGTATGGAGACGATGGTTTGATAACTCGCCAAGTTCGTCCAGCATTAACGGTACATCCTAAAACTAGTGAATCGATATTTTTTAATCAAATTCAATTACATCACATAGCTTATTTGGATGTAACAACTAGAAAATCTTTATTATCTTTATTTGATGAAAAAAAACTACCACGTAATGTTTATTATGGTGATGGTACTTCTATTGAAGATGATGTAATTACAGAAATTAATCAAGTATATCAACAGTCTCAAACTAGCTTTGAGTGGCAAAAAGGAGACATTCTCATGCTAGATAATATGTTATGCGCTCACGGGCGCTCTCCCTATGTAGGACAACGCAAGATTGTAGTAGCGATGGGAGAAATGATCCACAGCAATAATATTGCCAGCCAAAATATTATGGAGGAAGTATATGCTAACTGAAACTATTAATGGTTTTCGACTTTCTCCCCAGCAAAAACGGCTGTGGTTATTGCAACAAGAAAGCAGTGCTTATGTTGCTCAAACTGCTATTTTGCTAGAAGGTAATTTAAACAAAGAAGCTTTAGAATCTGCTTTACAGCAAGTTGTATTTCGCCATGAAATACTGCAAACTAGTTTTCGGAAAGTAGCTGGATTGAAACTACCAGTTATGGTGGTAGAAGATAACTGTATTTTTTCATACCAAGAAATAGATTTAAGCAATTCCGCAACAGAAGCAGTTGCAATTGAATTGGCTTGCCAGAATGAAACCAGAAAGCCTTTTAATTTAGAGCAAGCACCACTTTTACGGGCATCTTTACTCAAGTTGTCAGTCAATAAACATATTTTGGTTATTACTTTACCAGCATTATGTGCTGATAATGAAACGCTCAAAAATCTGTTTTGGGAAATTAGCGATTTATATGGTAACGGTTCGGCAAAAGAAGTGGTGCAGTATGCCCATTTTTCCGAATGGCAAAATCAATTATTAATAGAATCAGAAGCAGAAACATTTAAAGATTATTGGTGTCAGCAAGATTTTTCAGCTTTATCTCAACTACAGCTTCCTTTCCAAGAAAAAGGCAACAATCAAGGAGAATTTCAGCCAGAATTTGGGAAATTGACAATTGATGAACGTCTTAATACTGCTATTAAAGCGTGGCTAAAACAAACAGACTTTTTTCTAGATGAATTCTTGCTTTCATGCTGGCAGATTTTACTGTGGCGGCTAATAAAACAATCAAAGATTATAGTTGGTTATATTTGTAATGGTAGAGAATATGAAGAATTACAGAATACTTTAGGATTAATCGCTAAATCTCTACCAAGTTCTAATCGTCTTACACCAGACTTAAGCTTTAAGGAAGTTATAGAGCAGGTTAAGCAAGATAAGCAAAATGCTTACGAGTGGCAAGAATATTTTGTTTTAGAACAAATAGATAGCTTGTCTGACGGATTACCAATATTATTTGAATTTACTGATTTGCCTGAAAAGTGTTACTTAAATGATGTGTCGTTCTCAGTTTACAAACAGTACACCTGTATTGACAAATTTAATATTAAGCTTTCTGGGTTTGTTAAAGATGACTTTGTAAATCTTAGAGTTGATTACGATAAAAATCTGTTTACATCTGCGGCGATCGCTCTTTTAGCCGAGCAATTCCAAACTTTAGTAGCTAGTGCGATCGCAAATCCAAATTCGCCAATTAGTAAGCTGGAAATTCTCCCTTCCCATCAGTTACAGCAACTACTAATTGATTTCAATCAAACCCAGACTGATTATCCACAAGACAAATGCATTCATCAACTATTTACAACACAAGCGGTTAAGACACCAGACAATATTGCTGTTGTGTTTGAAGATGAACAACTCAGTTACCACAAACTCAACAATCGGGCAAATCAATTAGCCAATTATCTCCAAAAATTGGGTGTAAAATCTGATGTATTAGTGGGGATTTGTTTAGAGCGATCGCATCTGTCAATTGTGGCTATTTTGGCAGTCCTCAAAGCAGGTGGCGCTTACTTATCTTTAGATCCAACTATTCCAGGGGAACGTTTGGGTTTGATGTTGCAAGATGCTCAAGTACAAGTTCTGTTGACTCAAGAGAAATTACTTTCCAGTTTACCTGCACATACAGCGCAAGTAGTCTGTTTAGATAGTTGGGAAGCGATCGCACCCAGTTACGAGAATCCTGTTAGCAGCGTCACCTGTGAAAATTTGGCTTATGTTATCTATACATCTGGTTCCACAGGGACACCAAAAGGCGTTGCAGTTGAACATCGGCAACTATGCAACTATCTCAACGGCATTTTAGAAAAATTAGATTTACCGGATGCTGCTAGTTTTGCAACTGTCTCCACTTTGGCTGCTGACTTAGGTAATACCGTTATTTTTTCCGCTTTGTGTACAGGCGGATGTCTGCATATTATCTCTCAAGAACGTGCTACCAACCCCGTGGCGTTAACTGAGTATTGTCGCCGCCATCCTATCGACTGTCTCAAGATAGTTCCTTCGCATTTAAATGCGCTGTTAACTGCTGCTAACCCGGAAGAAATTCTGCCATCTCAATTACTTATCCTTGGTGGTGAAGCCGCTAGTTGGGATTTGGTAGCAAAAATTCAACAGCTAAAACCTAGCTGTCAAATTTTGAACCACTATGGCCCAACAGAAGCTACCGTTGGTGTGCTGACATATAAAGTCGAACCGCAAGCATTCAGCCAATCAGCAATAGTGCCTATCGGTCGTCCCATTGCTAACACCCAAATCTACCTACTGGATGAACATCTGCAACCAGTTCCCATATCTGTAACAGGGGAACTGTACATTGGTGGCGCAAACTTAGCGCGGGGATACCTCAACCGTCCTGACTTGACAAAAGAACGGTTTATTCCCAATCCTTTTAGTCAGGCAGAAGGGAGTCGTTTGTATAAAACTGGTGATTTAGCACGCTATTTACCTGATGGCAATATTGAATTTTTGGGACGTAGCGATCGCCAAGTCAAAATTCATGGTTTCCGCATCGAACTAGAAGAAGTGGAAGCTATCTTGCGCCAACACCCATCGATTAGGCAAGCTGTAGCCACTGTCCGCGAAGATGAAATGAGCAACCAGCGCTTAGTCGCTTATCTAGTTTCCCTGCACATCTCTACTAGCGATCTGCGGCACTTTATGCAGGAAAGATTACCTGAGTACATGGTTCCTACTGCGTTTGTCATCCTCAATGCCATTCCCCTAACTACAAACGGGAAAGTAGACTATAAGGCATTACCTGCACCAGAACTTTCACCAGAACTCGAAAAAACATATATCGCACCACGCACACCTCAAGAAGAACAGCTAGCAAAAATTTGGGCAGAAGTTCTGGGTTTAAAGCAAGTAGGTATTGAGGATAACTTTTTTGAGTTAGGCGGCGACTCTATCCTCAGCATTCAGGTAATATCAAAAGCGAATCAGGCGGGTTTGCAACTTACTCCTAAGCAGTTGTTTGAACATCAGACAATTGTTGAGTTAGCAGCGGTAGCTGAAACAACCGAGTCTATAAAGGCGGAAACAGGCTTAGTAACTGGAGAAGTACCCCTTACCCCGATACAACATTGGTTTTTTGCCCAGAATTTACCTGAACCCCACCACTGGAATCAGTCAGTATTGCTAGAAGTACGGCAGAATCTCGACTTCCAGATATTGGAACAAGTAGTAAAGCGATCGCTACAACATCACGATGCCCTGCGATCGCGTTTTCAACCCACAGAAAATGGTTGGCAACAAATTAATGCTGCACCTGACGAGATAATACCTGTTATCAAACTGGATTTATCAGGGCAGTCAGAAGCAGAACAAGAAGAAGCTATAACATCTACTGCTACTAAGTTACAAGCCAGCCTCAACCTCTCTGCTGGCCCTTTAATGCGGGTTGCTTATTTTGACCAAGGCAAAGATAAACCAGCTAGGCTGTTAATTATCATTCACCACTTAGTAGTTGATGGTGTATCTTGGCGAATTTTATTAGAAGATTTGCAGACAGCTTACCAACAACTTAGCCAAGGCGAGGAAATACAGCTACCTACAAAAACTACAGCCTTCAAGCAATGGGCAGAAAAGTTAAGTGAATATGCTCACTCCTCTAAGTTACAATCAGAACTCAAATACTGGCAGAATCAAACCCAGAAACAAATTATTTACCTGCCAACAGATTTTCCAGGAAATCCAGATGCAAATACAGTAGCTTCTGTGGAAACCGTATCAGTTTCACTCAGCAGCGAAGAAACTCAAGCCCTGTTACAAGAAGTACCAAAAGCTTATCAAACCCAAGTTAATGATGTCTTGCTGACAGCCCTAGTTCAGGCTTGCACCCAGTGGACAGGAGATAATTCACTGTTACTCACGCTCAAAGGCCACGGACGGGAAGACATTTTCCCCGAAGTTAACTTATCGCGCACAGTCGGCTGGTTTACTGCCCAGTTCCCAGTTCTGTTGAGCTTAGGCGATGCTTTCTCGCCAGGAGATGCCTTAAAAACCATTAAAGAGCAGGTACGTAATATTCCTTATAACGGCATAAGTTACGGTATTTTAAAATACTTAAATCAAAATAGCAGCCTCCAAACTACACCTCAACCTCAGTTAAAATTCAACTATTTGGGGCAATTTGACGAAGTATTAGCAGATACTTCTATTTTTCAACTTGCTTCTCAAACAACTGGCCCAAACCGTAGCCTGCAAGGAAGCCGTAACCATTTACTAGAAATTGATGCGATAGTGACTGGTGGTCAGTTGCGATTGGATTGGACATATAGCCAGAACATTCATCACCCCACCACTATTGAGTGCTTGGCTGAGAGTTTCATAGAAGCACTGCACTGCTTAATTGCCCACTGCCAATCAAAAGAGGCGGGGGGCTACACACCTTCAGATTTCCCAGAAGCAGAACTAAGCCAAACAGAACTTGACACGTTGCTTGCCAAAATTAGCCAAATGAGTAGGTAGGAACTGTATTTTATGAAAGCAGAGAACATCGAAGATATATACAAACTCTCACCTACACAGCAGGGATTGCTTTTCCACACCCTTTATGATCCTGAGTCTGGTGTGTATTGCACTCAGTACAGCATCAGCCTCAAAGGCAATCTTAATACCCTGGCTTTTGAGCAAGCTTGGCAGCAACTAGCAAAAAGGCACGCAGTTTTGCGCACTTCTTTCCATTGGGAAGAACTAGATGAACCAATGCAAGTAGTGCATCGACAAGTAGCACTGCCATTAGAACAATATGACTGGCGGGGAATAAATTCAGTAGAACAAAAACAGAAACTAGAGGCTTTTCTGAAAGCCGATCAAAGTCGCGGTTATCAGCTTTCCGACCCGCATTTAATGCGTCTAGCCTTAATTCAGATGACTGACGAAGTTTACCAATTCATCTGGAGCAACCATCACATACTCTTTGATGGCTGGTCGCGGATTGTACTGTTCAAAGAATTTCTGGAAATTTATCAAGCATTATCTACTAATGAAAATCTATATTTAAAACCTACTTTTCCCTATCGCAAATATATTGCTTGGTTGCGACAGCAAGATTTATCTCAAGCAGAAACTTTTTGGCGAAATGCACTCAAAGGATTTACTGCGCCTACGCCCTTGGTGGTAGATAAATTTGTCGACAATACATCCAGCAGTCAGGAATATAATGAGCAAAAAATTGAGTTATCGGTAGCAGCTACAGAACAACTAAAATCTTTTGCACGCCAATATCAAATCACTGTCAATACTTTAGTACAAGGAGCTTGGGGATTACTTCTGAGCCGATATTCTGGTGAAGATGATGTTGTTTTCGGGGCTAATACTTCTGGTCGTCCAGTGATACCAGGAGTGGAATCAGCAGTTGGGTTATTTGTAAATACCTTACCTGTGCGAGTGCGGGTGAATGGGAATGATTCTGTTATTTCTTGGCTGAAAAAACTTCAAGCTGAACAAGCCCAAGCACGGCATTACGAGTATAGCCCCTTGGTACAAATTCAGGGATGGAGTGAAATATCTAAAGGCGTACCTTTATTCCACAGTTTCATTGCGTTTGAAAACTTTCTTGTAGATTCTTCCTTACTCCAAGGAAAGAAAAACCTAGAGCTTCATGGATTTAGTGCAGTTAATCCCACCAACTATCCTCTTAGTCTCATAGTCGTCCCCCTTATACAGTTACAGCTTCAGATTAACAGCGATACTGACGGCGATCGCAACTGCTTTGATGCTGCCACCATCACCAGAATGTTGGGACATTTGCAAACTTTGCTAGAGGGAATGGTTGCAAATCCAGAACAGCAGTTAAAGGATGTACCATTGTTAACCGAGACTGAGCGACACCTGTGCTTAGGAGAGTGGAATAATACCCAAACAGAATATCCGCCAAAGCTTTGCATACATCAGCTATTTGAAGCGCATGTAGAGAAAACACCCGATGCGATCGCACTCACATTTGCCGACAAACAGCTAACTTACCAACAACTCAATTGTCGTGCCAACCAACTAGCGCACCACCTCCAGAAATTAGGAGTCGGAGCAGAGGTACAGGTAGGAATTTGCGTTGAGCGTTCCCTAGAAATGGTAGTGGGATTATTAGCCATCCTCAAAGCTGGTGGTGCTTATGTGCCAATAGATCCAAGTTATCCCCAGTCGCGGCAAGCTTTCATCCTGAAAGATGCCCAAATTCGGGTATTGCTTACCCAACAGGATTTGCTAACAAAATTACCAGAATATCAAGCTCAGGTCATCTGCTTGGACTCTGACTGGATAACTATTTCCCAGGAAAGCAACAAAAATCCTGATAATAAGAATTTAACACCTGACAACTTAGCTTATATCATTTACACCTCTGGTTCTACAGGTCAGCCAAAGGGTGTATTGATACCTCATGCTAATGTTGTTCGTTTGTTACAAGCAACTCAATCATGGTTCCATTTCAACGAACATGATGTCTGGACGCTTTTCCACTCCTATGCTTTTGACTTTTCTGTTTGGGAACTCTGGGGCGCTCTCTGCTATGGCGGGCGAGTGGTAGTAGTTTCTTACTTGGTGAGCCGCACACCGCAAGCTTTTTGTGACTTGTTGTGTCAAGAGCGAGTAACGATTCTTAACCAAACACCATCAGCTTTCCGCCAATTGATGCAGCAGGAAGAATTATCTGACAAGACCTTTGTTGATAATCTGCGCTTGGTGATCTTTGGTGGGGAAGCACTGGATATCCAAAGTTTAGCACCTTGGTTTGAGCGTCACGGAGACCATTCTCCGCAGTTGGTGAATATGTACGGTATTACCGAAACAACTGTACATGTAACCTATCGTCCCCTAACTTTAGCAGACTCAAAAACAGCAAATGGTAGTGTTATAGGTCGTCCGATTCCAGACTTGCAAGTATATGTCTTGGATAAGCACAATTCACTACTACCCATTGGTGTTCCTGGCGAGATGTGTGTTGGTGGCGCTGGTTTAGCTAGAGGTTATCTTAACCGTCCCGAATTAACCAGCCAAAAGTTTATTCCCGATCCCTTTAGCAACAAGCCAGGCGCACGCCTTTACAAATCAGGCGATTTAGCTCGCTACTTACCAAATGGAGAACTTGAATACTTAGGACGTATCGACCATCAAGTAAAAATTCGAGGGTTCCGCATTGAGCTAGGGGAAATTGAGGCACTACTGAGACAACACCCAGCTGTGCAGGAAACTGTTGTTTTACTCCGAGAGGATCAACCTGGTAATAAACAGTTGGTAGCTTACATTGTTGCTAACTCTGAGCAAGTCCCAACAATCAGTGAACTGCGAAACTGGCTTAAAGTGCAACTGCCAGATTATATGATGCCATCGGTCTTCCTGCTGCTAGAGGCACTTCCTCTAACATCTAACGGTAAAATTGATCGTCGGGCATTACCTACAGCCAATACAGCTAGACCAGAATTAGACGAAGTTTACGTGGCTCCTTCCACGTTAGAAGAGAAGGCGCTGGTGGATATTTGGGTTCAAGTCCTTGATGTTGAACAGGTCGGCATTCACGATAACTTCTTTGCGTTAGGTGGAGATTCAATTCGTAGTATCCAGGTATTAAGCAAGGCTAAGGAGCGTGGCTTGAGCCTTTCGCTACAGCAAATATTTCAACATCAAACAATACATACACTAGCTCAAGAACTCACAACTGCAAAAGCCAACATTGCCGTAACAGAACAAGTCCAACCGTTTAACCTGATATGTGAAGAGGATTTGTGTAAGTTACCCAACGATGTAGAGGATGCTTATCCCCTGACTATGCTTCAGGCGGGAATGCTGTTTCACAGTCAGTATAGTGCGAACACCAAAGCTTATCACAATGTCTCTAGCATTCATCTCAAAGCTCCTTTTGACTTTGAGAAATTGCATACCGCAGTACAACATCTGGCAAACCGCCATCCGGTGCTGCGTACTTCATTTGATTTGAGTAATTTTAGCGAACCGTTGCAGTTAGTCCATAAAACTGTTTCTGTTCCTTGCCAGCTTGAGGATTTGCGCCACCTCTCTGCTGCTGAACAAGAAGAAACACTCGCTTCTTGGTTTGAAGCCGAGAAAAACAACAAGTTTGACTGCACAATTGCACCACTTTTGCGTTTTCAAATTCATCGCCGCAGCGAAGACACATTTCAGTTTAGTTTTACCGAACACCATGCTATTCTCGATGGCTGGAGTGTGGCTTCTATGCTGACTGAGTTGTTTGAACACTATTTCTTCCTGTTAGGCAAAAAAGTTTCTCCAATTCAGCCACCACCAGCAAACGCATTCCGTAATTTTGTAGCTTTGCAAAAACAAGCTCTCCAGTCGGAGGAATGCCAGCGTTATTGGATGCAAAAGCTCAATGACAGTCCAACAACAACAATACCTCGCCGACCTGTCTCTCAAAGGTCTGCTGACGAAACTTCAGAAGTTCGTGTTGTGCAAGTGCCGATCAACTTTGAGGTTTCCCAAGGGCTGAAAAAACTGGCTCAGTCTGCTAAAGTTCCACTCAAGAGCGTGCTTTTTGCTGCACACCTGAGAGTGATTAACAAGCTGTGCCGTGAGTCAGAAGTTGTAACGCTCGTTTCATCTAATGGGCGACCAGAAACAACTGATGGTACTCGCTGCCTTGGGCTTTTCCTCAATCCTTTACCATTTCGGATAAAACTGCCTCAAGGCACTTGGATGGATTTGATAGCGCGGGTTTTTCAAACTGAGCAGGAGTTATTACCCTTCCGATGGTATCCAATGGCTCAGATTCAAAAAGATTTAGGGGGGCAACGTCGCTTTGAAACTTGTTTTAATTTCACTCACTTTCATGTTTATCAGCGTATTGAAACATTCGGTGAGTTAGAAGTTTTAGATACCAAGGGATTTAACATTACAGATTTTGTTGTCTTAGCTGAGTTCAGACTAAATGTGATTTCTTCTCAAATCGAACTTTCATTGTGTTGTAATACTTCTGAATTATGTAACCAGCAAATAGAGGAAATTTGTAATGATTACGCCCAGACTCTTGCAGCAATAGCTCATCCAGATACAGAATACGAAATTTTTGCTGGTGGGAACAATCAACAATTGATTAATAATGAACAAATTAAAGAGATTGAAAAATCTAGTATTCAAAAGTTAAAAATTGTTAAACGTAAAACCTTTCAAGGTTTATAGTTAGGAAGATTAAACAATGAAAAAAGAAGATGCTCCAGTCCCTAGTGTGAAAAAATTAGGAACTATCACGCGCAAAACTTTTACAATATCTCAAGATACACTCATTGAGACAGAGCAACTACTACCAGAAAGTAGCATTCCTTTAGTTGTTAAACCTGCGATCGCTGGCGTAAATTTATTAGAATGGGCTGCCAGCAATAAAGAGGTTATTGAATCATTGCTGTTGAAGCATAGAGCTTTACTTTTCCGAAATTTTAATGTAAATACAACAGCTTTGTTTAATGAGTTTGTTAAATTAACCTCCAGTGGACAGTTACTAGAATACCGCGATCGCTCCTCACCACGCCATGAGGTTGGTGATAAAATCTATACTTCTACAGACTACCCTGCCGAGCAAAGTATTTTCTTACATAACGAGGGTACTTATTGGTTAACTTGGCCGCTAAAAATTTACTTTGGCTGTTTAATTGCAGCACAACAGGGCGGAGAAACTCCAATTGCTGACTGTCGCAATATTTTTCAGCGCCTTCATCCTAAGATTCGGGAAAAGTTTATAGAAAAAAAAGTTTTGTATGTCCGTAACTATAATGATGGTTTTGGACTAACTTGGCAAACAGTTTTTCAAACTAGAGACAAAGCTGTAGTAGAAGAATATTGCCGTGGAAACAGTATTGAATTTGAGTGGAAAGATGGCGAACGCTTGCGGACTCGTCAAGTACGTCAAGCAGCTGCTAAACATCCAAAAACTGGTGAATTTGTTTGGTTTAATCACGCTACTTTCTTTCACTTTTCTACTCTCGAACCTACACTCAGAGATGCTTTGTTAGCAGAGTTTAGAGAAGAAGATTTACCTAATAATACTTATTATGGTGATGGTTCACCAATTGAACCAGAAGTTTTAGAAGAATTACGCGTAGCTTATCAGCAGGAAATGGTTTTATTTCCTTGGCAACCAGGGGATTTATTGATGTTAGATAATATGTCGGTTGCTCATGGTCGTTCGCCATTTGTTGGACAACGTAAGGTTGTGGTGGGGATGGCAGATCCGTTTTATAATCCTCTTTTTTAAACGCAAAGGGGCGCAAAGGTAAACGCAGAGGAGCGCTGAGGAAAGGAGAGGAATAAGAGAATAAGTGTCAGAAGAAGGTAATTAAATAGAAAAATAAGTTATAGGAATGTAGTTATGCAAACGCTCAACAATACATCGCCAATAGAAAATGTAGCAGGTTATCGGCTTTCTCCACAGCAAGAGCATTTATGGAAATTACAATCGGTTACTCAAGAGAGTTATTATATTGCTCAGTGTGCTGTTTCTATCGATGGCAAATTGGATGTGGAAATTCTCAAGAAGTCTTTGCAGGATGTTGTTAATCAATATGAAATTCTCCACACGAGTTTTCGTTGTTTATCGGCAATGACAATTCCGGTGCAAGTAATAGCTGCTAGTCAAGATATATCAATTAATTATTATGATTGGAGTGATTTTGATGCTGAAGACAAAGATAATCAAATAGACTTACTTTTGAATCAGCATAAATCAGAAAATTCAAATTTTGCACAAATAGATTTAATTAAATTTTTAACCGCTCAACATATTTTGCTTGTAAGTTTACCAGCGATGATTGCTGATGCGGTTGGTCTTCGTAATTTTGTGGATGAAGTTAGCCGTTTTTATACAGCTACTATAAATAATGAGGAATTATCTGACGAAGTGCTGCAATACGCAGATATTGCGGAATGGCAACATGAATTACTGACAGCAGAAGAAGCTAATTTAGGGAAAGCTTACTGGGAGAAACAAGAGCTTTTGAATTGTTTTGATGTTAGGCTTCCTTTTGAGCAACAAGTGTCTAAAGGTATTGCATTTGAACCACAGACTTTCAGACTTACAATTGCTAAAAAGTTATTGGTTGATATTGAGAAAATATCTCAAAACCAAACTGATTATTTGGCTGATTTTTTATTAACTTGCTGGCAAATTATATTATGGCGTAATCTCGATAATCCTGACATAGTTAGCGGTAGATTTTATGATGGTCGCAAGTATGAAGAATTACAAGCCGCTATTGGGTTATTTGCTAAATATCTACCGATCGCATCTCGATTACAGCCAGATTTATCATTTAATCAATTATGCCAACAAGTTCAAGAATCGGTTAGCGAAGGTTTTCAATGGCAAGATTACTTTTCTTGGCAAGAGTATAGTAAAAATTTGGCTGTTGATTTCTTCCCATACTGTTTTGAATTTACAGAGCAAGCACACCAAAAATGTACTGAGCCAGTTACATTTAATTTCTATAAAGAGTATGCATGTATTGACATATTCAAACTTAAACTATCTTGTATTCGCCTAGAAAAGGATTTATTTGTTGATTTTTCCTATGATGCAAATTTATTTAAAACAGAGGCTATTCAACGTTTAGCATTACAATTTCAGCAGTTATTATCTAGTGTTACTCGTAATCCTAATGCTGTAATTAGTGATTTAGAAATTTTGAGCGATCGCGAACTTCACCAACTACTATTTGAGTTTAACAATACCCAAATTGATTACGACCGTTCTCAATTCATTCATCAGCTATTTGAAGCGCAAGTAGAACGCACACCAAATCATATTGCTGTGGTATTTGATAACCAGCAATTAACTTACTGTGAATTGAATGAACGTGCTAATCAATTAGCTCATTACTTACACAAATTAGGTGTTAAACCAGAAGTATTAGTAGGAATTTGTGTAGAGCGATCGCTCTCAATGACAATTGGTATTCTTGCCATTCTTAAAGCAGGCGGTGCTTATTTACCATTAGATCCAACCTATCCTTCAGAACGTCTGGAATTTATCCTTCAAGATACACAAACACCAGTATTACTAACTCAGCAATCTTTGTTAAAAGATTTGCCAAAAGATAAAGCAAAAATCGTTTGCTTAGATACTGATTGGCAAACCATTGCATTTGAGAACAAAGATAATCCTGGGGTGGCGATGACATCTGCCAACTTAGCTTATATTATCTACACTTCTGGCTCTACAGGTAAACCTAAAGGTGTACAAATCACTCATCAAAATTTAGTCAACTCCACACAGGCACGGCTTAATTACTATCAAGAGCCTGTGAGCAGTTTTTTATTACTTTCTTCCTTCGCGTTTGATAGTTCTGTGGCAGGTATTTTCTGGACACTATGCTCTGGTGGAACTTTGGTATTTCCCCAAGCAGATGGAGAGCAAAATATCCCACAGTTACTAAATTTAATTAATGAAAATAAAGTAACACATTTATTAACTTTACCTTCCTTATATAACTTGCTTTTAGAACAAGCAACGCCACAAGAATTAGTTTCACTGCGGATTGCGATCGTTGCAGGTGAATCTTGTCCATCAAAACTGCTTATACGTCACCTAGAACAACTTCCTCAGACATCTTTATTTAACGAATATGGCCCAACAGAAGCCACTGTTTGGAGCAGTGTTTATCATTGCAGTTCGGCAGAAATAGGCAATTCAGTATCTATTGGTCGCCCAATTGGGAACGCACAAATTTATTTACTTGACACTAATTTACATCCTGTTCCTTTGGGGGTGGCTGGTGAAGTATATATCGGTGGCGATGGTTTAGCTAGGGGCTACCTGAACCGTCCTGATTTAACAGCAGAATGTTTTATTCCCAATCCATTTAAGAAGGTAGAAGGGAGTCGTCTATACAAAACTGGTGATTTAGCCCGCTATTTACCAGATGGAAACATAGAATTTATCGGTCGTATTGACCAGCAAGTAAAAATTCGGGGTTTCCGCATTGAATTAGGCGAAATTGAAACCGCATTAGCCCAACATCCGAGCATTCGGGTAAATGTAGTTGTAGCTAGAGAAGAAAATTCTGGTCAAAAACGTTTAGTAGCTTATATAGTTCCACAACCGGGACAAGTAGCTCCTACTTTGAGTGACTTGCGTCATTTTCTGGAAGAAAAACTCCCAGAATATATGCTGCCGTCTGCTTTTGTACGTATAAGTAATATACCCCGTCTCCCTAATGGCAAGATAGACTTAAAAGCTTTGCCAGATCCGGAATTGTCAGGAAATTTTGTGGCTCCTCGCACTGCTGTAGAGAAGATATTAGCTGACATTTGGGCGCAGGTTTTACGGCTGGAACAGGTTGGTATTCAAGACAATTTCTTTGAGTTAGGCGGCGATTCTATCCTCAGTATTCAGATTGTTGCCAAAGCTAATCAAGCAGGTTTTCAACTTACTCCTAAACAAGTTTTTGACCGCCCCACAATTGCAGAATTAGCAGCGGTAGTTCGTATTAATGAAAGCATCCCAGCACAACAAGGGCTGATAACTGGTGAAGTACCCCTCACACCGATTCAACACTGGTTCTTCGCACAAAACCAACCCGATGCACACCATTGGAATCAGTCTTTGTTATTAGAAATACAGCAAGGACACAACCCTGAACTGTGGGAACAAGTGATACAGCATTTAGTTGAGCATCATGATGCACTCCGCCTGCGTTTTCATAGTGAAGCATCCGGCTGGGAACAAATTATCTCTGCTTCCGAAGAAACAGCGGTATTTACACGGATAGATTTGTCATCGTTACCAGAACTTGAGCAAAAAACAGCTATTGAAAAAATAGCCGCTGAACTCCAAGCTAGCCTCAATTTATCAGATGGGATGTTGGCTAAATTTGCTTTGTTTGACTTAGGCGCACAAACCAGGAGCCGCCTGTTAATTATCATCCACCACTTGGCTGTGGATGGTCTTTCTTGGCGAATCTTACTGGAAGATTTGCAAACAGCATATCAGCAGCTAAATCAGGGTGAGGCAATACATTTGCCAAATAAGACAACTTCATTCCAAGAGTGGGCTTGTCGTTTACAGGAATATGGTCAATCCGCGACGCTCAAGCAAGAGTTAAATTACTGGTTGACACAACTAGAAAAACCAATTTCGCCCTTACCTGTAGACTATGCTGAAAACAAAAATACGCTGGCTGAGGCTCGTACCGTTTCAGTTTCCCTCAGCCAGCAAGAAACGCAAGCTTTACTACAGGATGTGCATCAGGCTTATCACACCCAAATTAACGATGTGTTGCTGACAGCACTGGTGCAAGCATTTGCAGAGCAAATAGGAGAAAATTCGCTGCTGCTGGAACTCGAAGCACACGGGCGTGAGGACATTTTCTCCGATGTGAATTTGTCGCGTACTGTTGGTTGGTTTACTACCCATTTTCCGGTGCTGCTAAATTTAGGAGCTGTGGAAGATTTGGGTAATGCTTTGAAGACTGTAAAAGAACAACTGCGTTCTATCCCCAATCGCGGACTCGGCTATGGTATACTGCGTTACCTCAGCGATCAGGGAGAAAAACTACAAGGCTTACCGCAAGCTGAGGTACTGTTTAACTATTTAGGGCAAACAGATCAAGTAATGTCGCAGTCCTCGCTGTTTGCACCTGCAAAAGAATCCACGGGTTCAGCGCGTAGTCTGCGGGGTAGCCGAGTTTATCTACTGGAAGTTGTGGCGATTGTGGTTGGCGGACAACTGCAAGTGAATTGGACTTACAGCGAGGCGATACATCAGCGAGTCACAGTTGAAAAATTGGCGAATAGTTTTATTAAAGCACTGCGATCGCTCATTACTCATTGCCAATCTTCTGAAGCTCTTGGTTTCACACCTTCAGACTTCCCCCAAGCCAAGTTGAATCAACAAGACTTGGACAAATTCTTAGCAAAAATCAACCAACAAGCTTAGGAGACAAGCCAATGAATACAGCTAATATCGAAAATATCTACGAACTTTCCCCAGTCCAGCAGGGTATTCTCTTTCACAACTTGTATGAATCCGAATCTGGAGCTTATTTTGTACAGTTGAGCTATGGCTTGCGGGGAATGCTCAATATTGCCGCTTTTGAACAGGCTTGGGAAAGAGTCGTGGCTCATCACTCACCTTTGCGTACTAGTTTCCATTGGGAAGGACTTGACAAACCGCTACAAGTTGTGCATAAAAAAGTCCAATTACCTCTACAAAAACTAGATTGGCGGGGAATAAATCCAGAAGAACAGCAAGAGAAATTCCAGGCTTTTTTGTTGAGCGATCGCCAACAGGGTTTTAACTTGTCTAATGAATCGCTGTTGCGCCTCACTTTAATTCGTTTGGGCGATCAGCATTACCACTTTGTCTGGAGTTCCCATCACATTATCCTTGATGGCTGGTCAGGAGCTTTAGTATTCAAAGATTTTGTTTTACTTTACGAAGCATTTTGTCGGGGTGAAGAAATTTCTTTACAATCTGGCGATCGCTTCGCTGACTATATTGCTTGGTTGCAACAGCAAGATTTATCTCAAGCTGAGGCTTTTTGGCGACAAACACTTCAAGGAATAACAGCACCCACTCCCTTAACTAATCTTGAAGTTCACAGTTTGTCGGCTCAACCAGAAAAGTATCTTGAACAAAGCCTCAAACTCTCACCTGCAACCACAACAGCCCTCAAATCGTGGGCAAAACAGCATCAACTGACCCTAAATACCATAGTTCAGGGGGCTTGGGCTTTGCTCCTTAGTCGCTATAGCGGTGAGGATGAGGTAGTGTATGGTGTTACAGTTTCCGGTCGTCCAGTAGACTTACCAACTGCTGAGTCAATGGTAGGAATATTCATCAACACCCTACCTTTGCGGGTGAAATTGGATGCTGAAATGTTGTTACTGCCTTGGCTTGAGCAGTTACAGCATCAATTGTTAGAAATCCGTCAGTATGAATATACTCCACTAGTAGAAATTCAAGGTTGGAGTGAAATACCACGAGGGTTGCCGTTATTTGAAAGCATCGTGGTGTTTGAAAATTATCCGGTGGATCGGGCGTTGTCTGATTGGCAAAAAAATTTAGAAATCTACAATATTAGTAGTTTTAACTATACCAACTATCCTCTGAGTATTGGTGCGACAGCTGGGTCTGAGTTAAAAGTATCTATTACTTATGATTCTGATCGCTTTAATGCTGCTACTATTACCAGGATGGCAGGGCATTTCCAAATATTGCTCGAAGCAATGGCAACTAATCCTACAATCCGCTTGCAGGAGTTGCCAGTGTTAAGTGCATCTGAAAAACATCAGTTACTTGTAGAGTGGAATCAGACTCAGAGTGAGTACCCTCAAAACCAGTGCATCTATGAGTTATTTGAGGCACAGGTTGAAAAAACACCAGATGCAGTAGCTGTAGTATTTGCAGACCAAAGCCTCACCTATCAACAATTAAATCAGTGCGCGAATCAGTTAGCACGCTACTTGCAAAAATTAGGTGTCAGCCCAGAAGTATTAGTAGGCATTTGTGTAGAACGTAGCCTCGACATGGCGATCGCAGTTTTAGGTGTGCTGAAAGCTGGTGGTGCTTATGTACCGCTAGATTCAGACCAACCTGCACAGCGCCTAGCTTACATGGTGCAAGATGCAGATTGTCAGGTACTACTGACTCACAAGCATTTGGTAGATACACTTCCGGCTTGCAAAAGTCAAGTAGTTTGTCTAGATGCAGATTGGGGATTAATTTCTCAAGAATCAGAGTTAAATCTACCTAGCAACACAGTTACAGCCGAAAACCTAGCATATCTCATCTATACCTCTGGTTCTACTGGTCAGGCAAAGGGTGTGATGGTTCAGCATAGCAGCCTTGTCAACGCCTATCTGGGCTGGGAGCAAGCTTATCAACTGCGATCGCCTACGGCGGGCGGAACGCCATCGCTAACTTGCCACCTGCAAATGGCTAATTTCTCCTTCGATGTTTTTGCTGGTGACTTAATCCGTGCTTTATGTTCTGGTGCGAAATTAGTTATTTCTCCTCGTGACTTCCTACTAGAACCGGATAAATTATATGCTTTGATGCACCAGCAGAAAGTTGAGTGTGCAGAATTTGTCCCCGCAGTTTTCCGAAACCTTGTCCAGTACCTAGAGGAAAATCAAAAATGCCTCGATTTTATGCGATTGTTGATCTGCGGTTCTGATAGTTGGTATGGCGGAGAGTACCAAAAATTCAAAGGTTTTCTCGGTGAACAGACAAGGCTAATTAATTCTTATGGCTTAACTGAAGCCACAATTGACAGTTCCTATTTTGAAAGTGCTACAGAAGATTTATCAACTGAGCAGTTAGTACCGATTGGGCGACCCTTTGCTAACACCCAACTTTACATTTTAGATTCTCTTTTGCAGCCAGTACCAATTGGAGTTTGTGGAGAGCTTTACATTGGTGGTGTAAGTTTAGCTAGAGGTTATCATAACCGCCCAGAATTAACAGCCGAAAAGTTTATTCCTAACCCCTTCAACAGCCAACCGGGAGCGCGTCTGTACAAAACTGGCGATTTAGCACGGTACTTGCCAGATGAGAATATTGCCTTGGTTGGCCGAGTCGATCATCAGGTAAAAATTCGTGGTTTTCGGATTGAATTAGGAGAGATAGAAGCAGTACTAAGCCAACATCCGGCGGTAGAGAAAACTGTAGTTATCACCAGAGAAGATGAACCTGGAAATAAACGCTTGGTGGCTTACGTAGTACAAAAACCACCATCTGATGCAGCGAATGAATTGAGTAGTGAACAGTTAACACAGTGGGAAGATATTTTCGATGACCTCTACCAAGAAGTTGCCACAAAGGAAACACTAAAGTTTGATATCAAAGGTTGGAACAGTAGCTATACTGGTCAGCCTATTCCAGAATTAGAAGTGAGCGACTGGATAAGTCAGACAGTAGAGCGAATTTTGTCATTCAAACCAAGCCGTGTCCTAGAGATAGGTAGTGGAAGCGGTTTGATGTTATTTCGGATTGCACCCCATTGCCAAAAATATTATGCCACCGATCTATCAGCCAAAGCTCTGGCTAATCTGCACTATCAATTGACTTTGTTAGAGCCACAAATACCTGGGGTTACTCTGATTCAAAGAGGAGCAAATGACTTTGAGGACATAGGAGCCAATAGTTTCAAAACAGTATTAATAGTTTCGGTAGTTCAATATTTTCCAAGCATTGACTATCTGTTAGAGGTATTAGAAAAAGCAGTGAATGCAGTAGAACCAGGTGGTTATATCTTCCTGGGAGATATTCGCAGTTTGTCAGTTTTGGAACATTTTCATGCGTCAGTCCAATTCCATCGAGCAGCAAACTCTGTCTCCAAAGCAGAGCTAAAGCAGCGTGTCCAAAAGCAAGTATTTGAGGAAAAACAACTGGTTATTGAACCAGCCTTTTTCACTGCCTTAAAACAGTATTTACCGAAGATTAGCCATGTAGAAATTTTGCTGGAACGCGGTTACTACCAAAATGAATTAAATAAATTTCGCTACGATGTCATTCTGCATATAGGGCATGAAGTTAATCCGAAAATAGATGTGCCTTGGTTAGACTGGCATAAAGAGCAGTTAACACCCGCAATTGTGAGGCGATCGCTGATAGAAACCCAACCAGAAATTTTAGCGCTCGCTTGTGTTCCAAATGCCCGTGTCGCTGCCGAACACCAGATTTTGCAGTGGTTAGCATCCTCTGAGGAATCGGAAACTGTCGGTGAAATGAGACAAGCTTGGCAAACAATTTTTACAAATCCTGGAGTTGAGCCAGAAGATTTTTGGACATTAGCTGAAGAATTAGCTTACTCTATCGACATTACTTGGTCAGATTCTGGTGCGGAGGGTTGTTACGATGTAGTCTTCCGGCGATGTCCAGCAAATGGGTACTCCAAAAACACAACTCAGACTACCAAAAATCGCCCTTGGAGAACCTACGCCAACAACCCCTTACAAGGGCAGTTTGCCCATGAGTTGGTGCCTCAACTCCGCGATTTCCTTAAGCAAAAACTGCCAGTTTATATGATCCCCTCGGCTTTCATGTTACTGCCGGCACTGCCGCTTTTGCCTAATGGTAAGATAGATCGCTGCAGTTTAACTATACCCGAATCAGTAAGAACTGAGTTAGAAGAAACTTTTGTGCCACCCCGTACAGATGTGGAAGAAGTGTTAGCGGGAATTTGGGCAAAAATTCTCCGTGTTGAGCGAGTTGGCATTCACGACAACTTTTTTGAGTTAGGGGGACACTCCTTGTTAGCTACTCAAGTTATCTCCCGGATTCGGGAAACTTTTAAATTAGACTTACCTCTGCGTTGTTTATTTGAGTCACCCACAGTAGCGGAATTGTCCTCAAGACTAATTGCCTATGAAGCTAAACCAGGAATGACGGCAAAGATAGCACAAATCGTCAAACAGCTAGAGGGTATGTCTGCCGAAGAGGCAAAACAAGCACTTGAGAACCGGAAAGCAATCAAACAAGTGAGGGCATGATGGACGCACAGAAACTGGAACTACTTGCTTATTTGCTAGAAGAAGAAGGAATCGCATCTCCCGAAATGGCGACGATTTTTACAAGGGAGAGTTCAGATAATTTACCACTATCTTTTGCACAACAACGTTTATGGTTTCTCAATCAGTTAGAACCAGACAGCCCTTTTTATAACATTTCTGCTACCTTACGCCTGAATGGTGTACTTAATATCACTGCACTGGAACAAAGCTTTAACGAAATCATCCAGCGTCACGAGATTTTGCGAACCACATTTAATGTTGTGGATGGAGAAGCAATTCAGGTAATTAATCCCCAACAGAAGCTCACTATTAAGTTAATTGACCTGACAGCCTTACCAGCGCAAAAGCGAAATACTGAGGCACAACATTTAGCAAACAAGGAAGCTGGACAACCTTTTGATTTAGCAACTGGGCCATTGGTGAGAAGTACCTTACTACGTCTGGACGAGGCAGAACATATATTGTTGTTTACTATGCACCACATTATTAGTGATGGTTGGTCAACAGACATATTGGTGCGTGAAGTAGCAACTCTTTACGAATGTTACTGTAGCGGCAAGCCTTCTCCACTACCAGAATTGCCCATCCAGTACGCCGACTATGCTCTTTGGCAGCGAAAATGGTTACAAGGTGAAGTGCTGGCAACTCAAATAGACTACTGGAAACAGCAATTAAAAGACAGCCTGCCAGTTTTAGAGTTACCCACCGACCGACCTCGACCCCATGTCCAAAGTTACCAAGGGGCAATGCAATCTTTCCAGTTACCAAAAGATGTAACTGTTGCCCTAAAAACTTTGAGTCAGCAGGAAGGTAGCACCCTGTTTATGACTCTGTTAGCAGCTTTCAAAGTTATCCTATATCGCTATACGAATACTGGGGATATTGTAGTTGGTTCACCAATTGCTAATCGCGATCGCACAGAGTTAGAAGGGTTAATTGGCTTTTTTGTCAATACATTAGTGTTGCGAACTAATTTATCAGATAATCCCACCTTCCGAGAACTACTAGGTAGGGTGCGGGAAGTTACATTAGGAGCCTATGACCACCAAGATTTCCCTTTTGATTTACTGGTGGAAGAGCTTAAGCCCCAGCGTGACTTGAGCCATACACCGCTATTCCAAGTTATGTTTGTTCTCCAAAATGCGCCAATGTCGGCAGTAGAGTTATCTGGTTTAACTTTACAGGCTTTGCAAAGTAAAACTAGCACCGCCAAGTTTGATTTAACTTTGTTAATGGAGGAAACTGAGTCAGGAATCAGAGGTACGTTAGAATACAATACTGATTTATTTGATGCAGCCACTATTGCCCGGATGGCAGAGCATTTACAGACATTGCTTACAGGTATTGTTGCTAATCCCGACCAGCAAATAGCACAACTGCCCTTACTAACAGCAGATGAGCAGCATCAGTTGTTGACATGGAATCACACTCAGGCAGAATATACCTTAAACAAGTGTATTCATGAGTTATTCGAGGAGCAGGTAGAAAAAACACCGGATGCACTAGCAGTAGTCTTTGCAGATAAAAAATTAACCTACCAAGAGTTAAATATTAAAGCCAATCAACTTGCCCACCACTTGCAAAAGTTAGGTGTTGCCCCCGATATCTTGGTCGGGATTTGCGTAGAACGTTCCCTAGAAATGGTCGTGGGGCTGTTGGGCATTCTTAAAGCAGGTGGCGCTTATGTACCCCTTGACCCCGCTTATCCTTCTGAGCGCTTGGCATTTATGCTTTCTGATGCGGGCATATCGCTATTACTGACTCAGAAACACTTACAGGATGTACTACCCCAAACATCAGCGCAGACTGTCTGTTTAGACCAAGACCGGGATACCATAGCCCAACACAGCAATGACACCCCAAACAGCACAGTTCAACCCCAAAACTTGGCATATGTGATTTACACATCTGGTTCCACAGGACAACCCAAAGGTGTGATGATTCCCCATCATGCAATTTACAACCATATGGTGTGGATGCAAACAGAATTCCCCATTACACCCTCAGACCGCGTTTTGCAAAAAACACCATTTAGCTTTGATGCTTCGGTTTGGGAATTCTATGCACCTTTGTTAGCAGGTGGACAGTTGATTTTAGCTAAACCAAGTGGACATCAAGATAGTGCTTATCTTTTGGAGTTGATTGCACAACAGCAGGTAAGTATTGTACAATTCGTACCCTCACAGTTGCGATCGCTCTTAGCAGAACAAAAGCTACACACCTGTCACAGCTTGCGCCGAGTATTTTGTGGTGGCGAAGCATTAGCTGTTGATTTGCAAGAAAGCTTTTTTAGCATTTTACCAAATGTTGAACTGTGTAATTTATACGGCCCAACAGAGGCGACAATCGATACAACTTATTGGCGATGTCAGCCTCTAGATGAACAAAGGGTGGTTCCAATTGGAAAGGCGATCGCAAACGCTCAAATCTATCTGTTAGACTCGCACTTACAGCTAGTACCTGTGGGTGTACCTGGTGAAATCTACATCGGTGGCGATGGTTTAGCACGGGGTTATCTCAATCAATCAGAGTTGACAGCCCAAAAGTTTATCGTCAATCCTTTTGAAAAGGCAGAAGGGAGCCTTCTATATAAAACTGGTGATTTAGCCCGCTATTTACCAGACGGAAACATAGAGTTTCTTGGACGCATTGACAACCAAGTGAAACTCCGGGGTTTCCGAATCGAGTTAGCAGAGATAGAAGCACAGCTAAGTCAACACCCAGGAGTCAGACAAAATGTAGTTGTAGTGCGTGAAGACTTCCCAAGTCAACAGCGTTTAGTTGCTTATATTGTCTCTCATCAGCAGCACTTCCCTACAGTTACCGAATTGCGTGGTTTCTTGAAACAGACGTTGCCAGACTATATGGTTCCGTCAGTTTTTATACAATTAGATGCTTTGCCACTATTACCCAACGGCAAGGTAGATCATAAATCTCTACCAATACCCGATACTAACAGACCAGAGTTAACAGGAGATTTTGTTGCTCCACGCGATTTCATAGAAGAAAAGCTAGTCCAAATTTGGGGCGAAGTTCTCCGGGTAGAAAATATTGGTATTTATGATAACTTTTTTGAGTTAGGTGGAGATTCTATCCTCAGCTTACAAGCAATTGCCAAAGCCAATCAGGCTGGTTTACAACTGACACCCAAGCAAATATTTGAATACCAAACTATTGCTGAACTAGCAGGAATAGTAAATACAACTACGATATTGCAGGCAGAACAAGGCCTTGTTACAGGTTCTTTACCCTTGACTCCGATTCAGCATTGGTTCTTTGAACAGGCGCTTCCTGAACCTCACCACTGGAATCAGGCAGTTATGTTAGAAGTGCTTCCAAGCTTTGACCCCAGCCTTTGGGAGCAGGTTGTGCAAAAATTACTTGAACATCATGATGCACTGCGTTCGTGCTTTGTGCAAACTGCATCTGGATGGGATTCGAGTCATGCTGCTCCCGAACAAACAACACCTTTTACGGTAGTGGATTTATCTGAATTATCCGAAAATCAGCAAAAAGAGGCAATTGAAGCGACAGCAACATCATTACAAAGTAGCTTAAACCTGTCCACAGGGCCACTGTTGCGAGTTGTTCTTTTCCAATTAGGGAGACAACAACCTAGTCGGCTGCTAACAATTATTCATCATTTAGTAGTTGATGGAGTTTCCTGGAGAATTTTATTAGAAGACTTACAAACTGCTTACCTACAACTCAGCCAAGGAGAGGAAATACAACTACCAGCGAAAACAACTTCGTTTAAACAGTGGGCAGAAAGTCTCAGGGAATACGTTCAATCCTCGCTAGTACAATCAGAATTAGATTATTGGCTAAGTCAACCAGATGAGCAGATTTCTTCTTTACCTGTAGACTTAAATGGTGAAAATACTGAAGCTTCATCTGCGAGTGTATCAGTTGCACTCACTCCTGAAGAAACCCAAGCTTTACTTCAAGAAGTTCCCTCTGCCTATCAAACCCAAATTAATGATGTATTACTGACAGCATTGATACAAGCTTTTTACCAATGGACAGGGAAAAACTTTCTGTTGATTGACTTAGAAGGCCACGGACGAGAAGACATCATTGATAATGTTGACCTGTCACGCACAGTAGGCTGGTTTACTACTATCTCCCCGGTCGTTTTGGATTTAGAGCAAGCTGTTGATCCGGGAGAAGCATTAAAGACTATTAAAGAGCAGTTGCGGAGCATCCCCAACCGAGGAATTAATTACGGCGTACTGCGCTATCTCAGCAATGATGAACGACTAGAAAGTTTACCTCAAGCTGAAGTGAAATTTAATTATTTAGGTCAATTCGATCAGGTTCTTTCGGAGTCGTCAATATTTCGCCCTGCTCAAGAATCTACTGGCCCAATGCAGAGTCAGCAAGGAAACCGTAACTGTTTGTTGGAAGTGAACGGGTTGATTGTTGGAGGACAATTGCGACTGGATTGGACTTACAGCAAAGCATTACATCAACAAGCCACTGTTGAAAAACTGGCTCAAAGATTTATTGAAGCATTGCGATCGCTCATTGTCCACTGTCAGTCCCCCAACGTTGGAGGGTTCACCCCTTCTGATTTTCTTCAGATGCAGTTTAGTCAACAAGAACTCGATCAATTAATGGCAGAACTCGGCTAGTCTTTAGGTAATTAATAATGAATAAGAAAAATATTGAAAATATTTATCCGCTTTCACCTACACAACAAGGCATCCTTTTTCATACCCTTTACGCGCCAGAATCAGGCGTTTATGTGGTTCAAAGTTGTTATACCTTTAGTAAAAGTCTTAACATTGCAGCTTTTAAGCAAGCTTGGCAACAAGTCATAAATCAGCATCCTATTTTACGCACCTCTTTCTACTGGAAGCAGCACAAAGAGCCGTTTCAGGTGGTACATAGAAATGTGCAGTTACCTTGGCAACAGGATGACTGGCAAGAATTCTCCGCATCCGAAAAGCCAAAACGCCTAGAAGCGTTTTTACAAGCTGATCGTCAGCAAGGGTTTGATATTTCTCAAGCACCCCTGATGCGCTTGACTCTTATACAGGTAGCCAAAGAAACTTATCATTTTATTTGGAGCAGCCACCACCTAATTTTAGATGGCTGGTCTGGGGCTTTGGTGCTTCAGCAAGTATCTCAAGCTTACGAAGCACTGTGTAATGGGCAAGTTGTATCGTTACCGCGCACTCGTCCTTATGCAGACTATATTGCTTGGCTACAGCAACAAGATTTATCACAGGCTGAAGCATTTTGGCGCAAAACCCTGCAAGGTTTTACTGCGCCTATACAGTTGCGGGTAAGTAGTTTTGCAAATGGGGCAACAGGATATGATGAGCAGTCACTAAAGCTATCATCAGCCACAACCGTCGCACTGCAATCTTTAGCACGACAGCACAAGGTTACTTTAAATACTTTAGTACAGGGAGCCTGGGCTATACTCCTGAGTCGTTATAGCCGTGAAGAAGATGTTGTTTTTGGAGCTACTTCTGCCGGTCGTCCACCTGCATTAATTGGTTCGGATTCAATGGTAGGATTGTTTATCAACACCTTGCCAGTGCGGGTACAGGTTTCTGGGGATGAGTTGCTAATTCCTTGGCTGCAAAAACTCCAGGTGCAACAGGTAGAGGCGCAGCAGTATGAATATAGCCCCTTGGTGCAAGTGCAGGGATGGAGCGAAGTTCCTAGAGATTTGCCTTTGTTCGAGAGTATTTTGGTGTTTGAAAACTACCCTGTGGACGCTTCTTTAAAAGAATGGGCTACAGAAATGCAGATTCATGAGATTCGGTCTGTGGAGACGACAAACTATCCCATCACAATTAAAGCAGGGGTAGGTACAGAATTAACATTAGAGATTGTGAGCGATCGCTCTCGCTTTGATGCAACCATCATCACACGGATGTTACGTCATCTGCAAACATTATTAGAGGGTATGGTTGCCAATCCTCAGCAATCTCTCTCTTCATTACCTTTGTTGACAGCAGCCGAAATCCATCAACAATTAATAGAGTGGAATAATACGCAAACAGAGTATCCCAAAGATAAGTGCATCCATCAATTATTTGAGGAACAGGTAGAAAAAACACCAGATGCTGTTGCGGTAGTCTTTGAAGACCAGCAACTAACCTATCGCCAACTAAATACTAAAGCCAATCAACTTGCCCACTACTTGCAAAAGTTAGGTGTTGGTTCTGATGTCTTGGTAGGGATTTGTGTTGAGCGTTCCCTAGAAATGGTAGTGGGACTATTGGGAATTTTCAAAGCGGGTGGGGCTTATGTACCTCTCGATCCAAATTACCCAACGGATCGAATTGCCTTTATGTTAGAAGATGCTCAATTGAAAGTTATCTTAACTCAACACCAACTAAGCCAAATATTACCCGCACATCAAGTAGAATTAGTCTGCTTTGATCAAGACCATGAAACAATTGCCCAGCAAAGTGAAGTCAATCCTAGCAATGAAGCTACACCTGCATCTATAGCTTATATCATTTACACTTCCGGTTCTACAGGTAGACCAAAAGGTGTGTTAGTTAGCCACGCCAATGTTGTGCGCTTGTTTGCGTCTACAGAGCCTTGGTTTAACTTCAACGCGCAGGATGTTTGCACACTGTTTCACTCTATTGCCTTCGACTTTTCAGTATGGGAAATCTGGGGTGCTTTACTTTACGGTGGACGTTTAGTAGTAGTTCCTTACGAAATTAGCCGCTCACCAGAAGCATTTTACGAATTATTATCTCAACAACAGGTAACGGTTCTTAACCAAACTCCCTCCGCCTTTAGGCAGATCATCAAAGTCGAAGAATCTGTTAATATTCAACTTCAATTAAAACAACTAAGATATGTCATTTTTGGTGGTGAAGCTTTAGACATCCAAA
The DNA here is from genome assembly GCF_020829665.1 of Nostoc sp. CHAB 5824. Taxonomy (GTDB): domain Bacteria; phylum Cyanobacteriota; class Cyanobacteriia; order Cyanobacteriales; family Nostocaceae; genus Nostoc. The sequence continues at coordinate 265,290 of NZ_JAIVFT010000008.1, read as the reverse complement.
GTTTACAACCGTGGTTTGAGCGTTACGGTGATAAGTCTCCGCAGTTAGTGAATATGTATGGGATTACGGAAACAACTGTACACGTCACCTATCATCCATTAACAATTACGGATTTAAATCAAGCACAAACCAATGTGATTGGTTGCCCCATTCCCGACTTGCAAGTTTACATACTAGACAAATATCAGCAACTATTGCCGATAGGAGTTCCTGGCGAAATGTGTATTGGTGGTGCTGGTTTGGCACTGGGTTATCTGAATCGCCCAGAATTGACACAGCAAAGATTTATTTGTAACCCATTTGCACCCGAAACACGTCTTTATCGTTCTGGAGATTTGGCGCGTTACTTGCCCAATGGTGAATTAGAATATTTGAGTCGAATTGATAACCAGGTGAAAATTCGGGGTTTCCGAATTGAGTTAGGAGAAATTGAAGCAACTTTAAGCCAATATCCTCTTGTACGGGAAGCGGTAGTAGTGGCAAGAGAGGATGTAGTTGATGATAAGCGTTTAGTTGCTTACATCGTTGCCAAACTTGATACAAATCTGACTCAAACTGAACTGCGAAGCTTTCTTAAACAGCATCTTCCAGAATATATGTTGCCATCAGCATTTGTGCTAATGGATACCTTGCCATTAACAAGCAATGGCAAAGTGGATCGACAAATATTACCTGTACCAGAGCAAACACGTCCAGATTTGGAAGAAACCTTTGTTACACCTCGTACCCCTGGTGAGGAAATACTAGCGGAAATTTGGGCAAATATTCTTGGGTTAGAGAAAGTAGGAATCCACGATAACTTTTTTGAACTAGGCGGACATTCCTTGCTAATAGTAAAGCTATTTGCTCGCCTTCGAGCTGCTTTCCAAGTAGATTTGCCATTTCAAACTCTATTTGGCGCACCCACAGTATCAACTCTTGCCGAAAGTTTAGAAACTGCATGTCAAGCATCATCTTCTGCAAGTATTGCTCATCCTGTTTTTGATCTAAAAGCCGAAGTTGTGCTTGATCCAGCAATCAATTGTGAGGGTAAACAGATTGAGGAGATAACGAATCCCGCTTGTATATTCCTAACAGGTGCAACAGGTTTCTTAGGTGCTTTTCTATTGGATGAACTTCTCCAACAAACTCAAGCAGATATTTATTGCTTGGTTCGTGCTGCTAATGCCGAGGAAGGAAAGCAAAAACTTCGCCGCACTCTGGAATCATATTTGATTTGGAATGAATCTCAAAGCTCAAGAATTATCCCAGTTCTGGGAGATTTATCTGAGCCACTTTTAGGACTTTCCCAAGTGCAGTTTACAGCACTAGCGAGAAAACTTGATGTTATATATCACAATGGTGCATGGGTGCATCATGCTTCTCCATACTCCACACTCAAGGCTGCAAATGTGCTGGGAACGCAGGAAGTTTTAAGATTAGCCAGCCAAATAAAAATTAAGCCTGTACATTTTATTTCTAGTATTAGCGTTTTCTCTGCACCTACAGGTACTGGAGTAAAGCTGGTTTGCGAAGAATCTAACCTAGATGATTACCCAATACCAGAAGGTGGTTACACCCAAAGTAAATGGGTAGCGGAAAAGTTAGTAGCTATTGCACGCGATCGCGGCTTACCAGTTTCTATTTACAGACCAGGAAGAATATCTGGACATAGCAAGACAGGTACATTTAATCCCAATGATTTTTTCTACAGATTACTTATCGGGTGCGTCCAACTGGGAAGTGTTCCCGAAAGGGAATTTTTTGATAGTTTAGCACCTGTAGATTATGTGAGCAAAGCTATTGTTTATTTATCTAAGCAACAAAAATCTTTAGGCAAGGCTTTTCATGTACTAAATCAAGAGCTTCTTAACTTGAAGATACTAATCAATGTAGTTCGCTCTTTTGGCTATTCACTGCAACAAGTCTCTGATCAGCGGTGGCAACTAGAACTGATGAAAATTGCTGAAAATTTTCCCAATCACCCTTTATATCCTTTAATCCCATTATTTACTCTGAAAAAAGCCAGTATATCACCACCAAAGCCTCAAAATCCTAACTTTCTAACCCTTGAATTTGATTGTAGCAATACACAACAGGGACTCATAGGTACTTCTATTCTTTGTCCACAAACAGATGAAAAGTTACTTACCACGTATTTTTCTTACCTGATTCGTAATAAGTTTCTATCTATTCCAAAAGTAAATAAAATTCCTGTTAATTAACTCCGGAATATATGCAAAAAACAATTTCTGACTTACAGCAATCTGGATCTCAAACTAATAGCCCACCACAAGAACAAGATGTGCAAAAAAATTATTTACAGCAATTTATCACCGACTACAACGAACGTAGTAAAACATCTAAAAAACTTACGCAAAACTATCGTTTTACTTTAGCTGATAGCCGAGTTCCCGTAGGGTTTAACTTAGCACTAAAAGAAATGTGCTATCCGATTGTTGCTAAAAAATCTTTTGGATCGAGAATTTGGGATGTTGATGGTAATGAATACGTAGATGTAACAATGGGGTTTGGCATAAATCTCTTTGGCCATAACCCATCTTTTGTTAAAACAGCGTTACTGGAACAGCTAGAACAAGGCATCCACCTTGGCCCCCAAACAGAATTAGCTGGCGAAGTTGCTGAGTTAATCGCTGAAATGACTGGAATGGAGCGAGTTGCTTTTAGCAATACAGGTACGGAAGCTGTTATGGCAGCTATTCGTATTGCCAGAGCCGCTACAAATCGCAACAAAATAGTGATATTCTCTGGCTCATATCACGGTCATTCTGATGGTACTTTAGTTGAAGCAAAAGAAATAAATGGCAGTTTACAAATACTACCAATAGCCCCAGGCATTCCACCCGGAATTGCTGAAGATATTTTGGTGATGGATTATGGTAATCCTAAATCATTAGAATTAATAAAAGCTTATAAACATGAATTGGCAGGTGTTTTAGTTGAACCTGTACAAAGTAGTCGTGCCGATTTACAACCAAAAGAATTCCTTCATCAACTTAGGCAATTAACAACAGAATTAGGTATTGCCTTAATTTTTGATGAAATGGTAACAGGTTTTCGGATTCATCCAGGCGGCGCACAAGCATGGTTTGGTGTTGTAGCAGATATAGCCACCTATGGAAAAATTGTCGGTGGTGGTCTGCCAATAGGTGTCATCGCGGGTAAAGCTGCTTATATGGATAAAATTGATGGCGGTATGTGGAACTATGGAGATGCTTCTTTTCCTCAAATAGAAACAACATTGTTTGCAGGTACACATTGTAAGCATCCTCTATCTTTAGCTGCTGCAAAAGCTGTGCTTAAGTATCTCAAAGCTCAAGGTGGTACGTTGCAATCAAATTTAAATCAACGCACAGGAGATTTTGTCAATACTTTAAACGCTTACTTTCAAGCTGAAAAGATACCTGTGAAAATGATAAATTTTGGTTCCTTATTTGGCCAAACTTCTTTTAGAAACTCTACTACTAACTCAGATAAATCCCTTCCACTGGGTTTAAGTTTGTTAACTTATCATTTAATCAAGCGAGGGTTTCTGAGCCGAGGCGGTAGTGGTTTCTTGTCAACGGCTCATACAGATGAAGATATCAATTACATAATTCAGACTGTGAAAGATAGCATTAGTGACTTGCGCTCAGGAGGTTTGTTATAGGCTTTCTTTCAGCAAAATCTATCACTAATACTTCCAAATTACAATTTAGACTGCTCTAGATTTTTGTGCAACTTACTCTAGAGCGATCGCTTGGCAAATTCACTAGGAAAATTAAAATAATATGCAACTTAAACCTATTGAACGTATTAAAAAACCAACCGTGGAAGAATTCCAGCATGAGTTTGTCATGCAAGACAAGCCAGTAATTATCTCTGGTGTTGCCAATGAGTGGTTAGCTTGTTCTCTATGGAAGCCAGACACCTTCAAAAGTATGTTTGGAAATGTACGTGTTCCCGTGAGAAAAAGTGATAATGAAATTGATGTATTTTTTGGGGAATCAACAGCATTAACAGAAATATCAATTGCTGATTATATAGATAGCATTCAATCACTCAATAAAGATAGTCAGCGTCCATCATATCTTGGTAACCTTTCCTTAACTTCACCACTAGCTCAGGAATACTTTGACAAATTAAAGCCACATTTTGAATTTCCTAATTATTTTCCAGAAAATAGTGGTTTTGATATTCGTATTTGGATAGGAGCAGCTTATCAAAAATCAACCATTCATAATGATCCAGACCATAATTTTAATGCTCAAATATTTGGCAAGAAAGTATTTCTCTTATTTGCACCAAAAGAATACGAAAAACTTTATGTAAAAAAAGTTGACGATGAGCTTTGGTCAAGTCCTATTAATCCACAGCAACCAAACTTAGAAATGTTTCCCCTATTTAGTGAAGCTAATGGATTAGAAGCTGTTTTGAACGCAGGTGATATACTTTTTATTCCCGCTTTTTGGTGGCATCAAGCACTATCTATTACCACTAGCATAAACATTAATATGTGGTTATATACCAAGAAAATATGCAAAATTTGGGAACAACATCCTACTTTTATTCGGAATTTTACTAAAGCTTAAGTTTAATAATTACTCAGTAGGTTGTCTGAATCAGCTTAAACGTTCAAATCTGATTAATTTTGATGCTTGGTTTAAAGCAATGTTCTGCTCTAACTTATTTTTTTTACTGTTCAAAAAGATTAAAACTATCTGCAATTAAAAAATGACAAATTTTTATGTCATTGTGTTAGGAGTTAAACTTTGAAAGAAGATATTTACCAACCTAGCTTCCGCACCTTTCTCCTCATCTGGAGTACTCAGGTGCTGTCAATGCTTGGCTCCGAAATGACTGACTTTGCGATTACACTCTGGGCTTGGAATATTACAGGTAAAGCAACGTCCTTATCCTTAATTATCCTTTTTAACCAATTGCCCAGATTAATCACTACTCTATTTGCTGGCATAATTGTTGACCGTTGTAATCGCAAACTTTTGATGATTTTGGGTGATGCAGCATCGGGTCTATCTACTATTATTATCTTTTTACTTTTTTTAACTAATCACTTAGAAATTTGGCATATATACGCCTCTGCTGTCATCCTTGGTCCCTTTCGTCACCTGCAATATTTCGCATTTTCAACTTCAATCTCTCTGGTTGTTCCAAAACAGCATTATACTAGGGCTGTTGTGATGAGTGAACACATAGGCCAGTTTAGCTCAAATATCATAGCACCAGGGCTAGCTGGGGCGCTTTACTATGTAATCGGTCTGCAAGGTATTTTATCATTTGATATAGTTACATTTATCCTTGCGATCGCCACTATTTGCGTGGTGCATATACCCCAACCTATACCAAGTGAAACGGATTTAAAAGGCGCAAAAATTTGGCAAGATTTAACGTTTGGTTTCCATTACATAATTAAAAGTTCAGGCTTACTGACTCTTCTATTGTTCCTCTTCATTTTTCACTCAATTGATTCTATTCTTTTTGGAATACATTCGTCTTTCCTTTTGGCTCGCAGTGGCAGCGATCCCGCAGTGTTTGCCAGCATACAATCTGCTATTGGTTTAGGCGGTTTAGTTGGTGCTTTAGGGCTGAGTGTCTGGGGCGGTTTTAAACCCCGCATTCACGGTTTATTACTAGGCATCATATTGCATTACAGCATCATGATTGTTTTTAGCTTGGCAAATCTACCTTCAATTTGGATGATTACTGGCTTTTTGGCATCTGTATTTTGGCCGTGGGTTTCTAGTTCAAATCAAGTAATTTGGTTATCTAAAGTACCACCAAATGTGCAAGGTCGGGTCTTCACTACTCGTTATTTATTCACTCTCATAGCTTCACCTTTAGGCTTGGCGATCGCTGGGCCTTTAGCGGATAATTTTTTTGGTCCAGCGATGATGCCTGAAGGTAGCCTAGCACCTATATTTGGCAGCTTATTTGGTACTGGTTCTAGTTCAGGGATGGCGCTGCAATATACTATCTTTTCCTTTTTGGGCGTGCTTCTTGGTTTATTTGGGTATACCTGGCAAAGACTGCGAAATGTAGAAAGTATTGTGCCTGACTATGATGCTGGAGAGCGATCGCAAATTTCCTAGTAATTTAGGGTAATATCATGTCCGGCTGATTAGTTATGATTCCCGCATATGTGCAAAAACCGGAAAACCCTCTTCTTCCTGCTCCTGCCCCCCTGCGGTCTTAATGATAAGTCTTTAACCAGACACGATATTAGTGGCAAATAGTTTACCCATCGCCAGTACTAGATTCATCAGGAATCACTGAACTTTTTATCTGCGTGTAAGCTGGGTAAATTGTATTTTATTTATCTTGGAATTCTCAACCAGACACGATATTAGTGGCAAATAGTTTACCCATCGCCAGTACTAGATTCATCAGGAATCACTGAACCTTTTATCTGCGTGTAAGCTGGGTAAATTGTATTTTATTTATCTTGGAATTCTCGGTTTTTATTCCGATTTGTCTTGCTCGATCATCTAATTTGATAATGTATTATTTAAATTATTCTAAATTTTGCTTATTCATTTTTTCTCACAAGTGAGAAATCCGGGCTACGTAGCCTAAACAAGTAGAAACCTTTGTTTGCTTTCAACCATGAGACGATTAACAGTCGCCTCCAACAAGCGGATAACCAACTGCTTAAAAATAAAAATTTCAAATTTAGGCTAATACATTTTGACTAACAGCGAGGCTACCTGATGCACGAAAACCATCAGGACAGTCACTCATGTTCAAGTACACTTTCAAACGACTCAGCAGCAACTCTTGCTTTGTCAGAACTGAAAAAACTGACTAAGTTGCGACTCCAGGCAGCATGTAGCTAGAAAGTAGTAGTTCGCTTTCGTGACGAAAGCGGGGTAACGGGGAAGGTGGGGCCCCCACGAAGTGGGGATAAGGGGCAGGGGGAAAGGTTTTAAATCCCTTACCCTTTCCCCTTTCCCCTTTTCCCAGCCCTCATAAGCGCATTTTTGGGTTGGCAGACTAGTACTGCCTCATTGCGCGATACTTAATTGGGGGCAAGGAACGCGAAATACTGGAGCAGACTGCCAAAATGCAATTTTATCTCGATTCGGATAACAAAACTCTCATTGCAGAAACCAACGAGTGGGCAGCTGCCAATCCTGGCTGCCTATCATTTTTGTTGGAGTTAGCGTTTCAAGAAAGTGAGACATGAGGGCTGAAACTTAGAAATTTATTTTGGAACTTGCATAAATGCCTAAACAACCTCTGATAAACCTTCATAAGGTATTTCTTCACTTGCTCCCCAGCGAGTAAGCGATCTCGCCTTTAATGGGTACCCAGCCCCAAAGGGACATGCTTGGCGAATAAGCATCGCGTTCCATTTTTTAAATATTTTTAGTCCTGGTTCCATGTATAACTAGGTTTTAAGTTAAAAGTGACAATGGAGATCATCTCTTTTAAAGAGCTGGTCATGAACTTTTGCTGTAAAAAGTAGGTATTCATAATTTATGAATCGGCACAAGCCAAAACGAAATCGTGGCGTTATACTCACTCGTAAAGGCTGGCAAAAGCTTCAAAAGGCGAAACTTGAAGGAGAACTTCGAGAGAAATCTGGCTCCAAGTACACTCTAGAAGAAATAAGTGAACGTGCTGGATTAACTTCAAATACAGTCGCAAAGATACTTACCAACCAAGAAGGGGTTGACAAACGAACATTAGTTTACTTATTTATGGCGTTTAACTTAGAGCTAAATCCCCAAGACTATTTTAAGTTAAATCCTGAATTGGCAGGACTTTCAGTCTTGGAGCCTCAAAAGCGCGTTGATTGGGGAGAGATGGTGGATGTATCTGTTTTCTATGGACGCACAGATGAACTTACTCTACTAGAGCAATGGCTGATCCAGGAACGCTGTCGAGTCGTGGCGCTGTTGGGAATGGGAGGAATTGGTAAAACCTCTCTGGCTGCCAAGTTATCACAAAAGGTTCAAGGATGTTTTGAGTACGTTATCTGGCGATCGCTCTACAATGCTCCCCCACTTTTTGACCTGCTGGCAAATTTAATTCAATTTTTATCTCATGAGCAGGTTGTAGAAACTGACTTAGCAAAAAGTGTAAATGGAAGAATATCACAACTAATTGAATATTTGCAACAACAGCGCTGTCTGGTTGTATTAGATAATGTAGAAACTATTCTGCAAACAGGCGCTTATGCTGGATGCTATCGAGAAGGCTATGAAGATTATGGCTTACTGATCAAACGATTGGGACAAGTTATGCATCAAAGCTCCTTGGTGCTGACTTCACGCGAAAAACCCAAAGACATAGCCTCACACGAAGGACAAGCACTACCTGTTCGTTCATTACAAGTGAGGGGTCTGAAAGAGGAAGAAGGAAAAAGAATTTTTCACCTCAAAGGTCTGGCTGGAGCAGAGTCCCAAGAGAAAGCGCTGATTGAGCTTTATTCTGGTAATCCATTGGCTTTGAAGATAGTTGCAACGACTATTCAAGATGTCTTCAATGGTGATGTTTGTGAGTTTTTAAATCAAAAGACAGCTGTTTTTGGTGATATCTGTGCTGTTTTAGAGCAACAGTTTGAGCGTTTATCTAATTTAGAGCGTGTGGTTATGTACTGGCTGGCAATTAATCGTGAGTCAATTCTGCTCTGCAATTTGCAAGAAGATTTAACTTCATTAGTAATACCACACAAGTTACTAGAAGCTCTAGAGTCTTTGATCAGGCGAAGTCTCATCGACAAATTTCAGTCAACGCTAAGTGAAAAAAGTGGTTTACTTTTCACATTACATTCTGTAGTAATGGAGTATGTGACTAGTAAATTAATTCAGCAAACTTATCAAGAAATTGCAACTCAGGATATTGTGCTTCTTAAGTATTATGCTTTGAGTAAAGCTCAGTCCAAAGACTACACTAGAGACACTCAAATACGCTTAATAATTAAGCCAGTTATAGATGAACTTTTCACTATTTTTAAAACCCCAAGAAGACTAGAAAATCATTTAAATGAAATTTTAGTCAAGCTGCAAAGAGAATCTCCACTAGAACCTGGGTATACAAGTGGAAATATTCTCAACTTGCTTCGTCAGTTAAAGACAGATTTAAGAGGTTATGATTTTTCTAATCTAAGCGTGTGGCAAGTAGATATGCGGGGTGTAAGTTTACCTCAAGTCAATTTCCAAAACGCTAATTTATCTAAATCGGTTTTTACTAAAAATTTCAGTAAAATTTCTGCGGTAGCATTCAGCCCCGACGGAAAAATTTTAGCGGCGAGTGACGCAAATGGCAAGATTTGCTTGTGGCGAGACTTTGCTCAGAGCGAACAACTTTTGACCTGTCTTGGACATATTGATTGGGTTCGAGCGATCGCTTTCAGTCCGAATGGTAGCACTCTTTGCAGTGGAGGTACTGACCAAAATGTGAAATTGTGGGATGTCAACACAGGTGAATGCTTGAAAACTTTAACGGGGAATCCTGAGCGGGTACGAGCTATTGCCTTCAGTCCTCAAGGTGAAATTCTAGCTTCTGGCAGCGACGATCGAGCAGTGCGTTTGTGGAGTATTCCGGATAGTAAGTGTTATAAAATTTTACGGGAACATACTGATTCAGTTTTATCTGTAGTTTTTAGTCCTCAAGGTAAAATTCTCGCCAGTGCTAGTAGTGATAAAACCGTGAAGCTCTGGAATTTCCGTACAGGAGAATGCATCAAAACTTTGCAGGGACACACTAGTTCAGTTTTCTCAGTTGCTTTCAATCCTGAAGGTAAGACCTTGGTTAGTGGTGGTGATGACCAAACTGTGAAACTCTGGAATATCTCAGATGGAAAGTGCCTGAAAACTTTCCAGGGACATAATGACAGGGTTAGGTCAGTTGCCTTTGCTCCTAGTGGTAATATTTTGGCTAGCGGCAGTGATGACCAAACTGTGAAGCTATGGAATTTCCGCACAGGAGAATGCCTCAAAACTTTACAGGGACACACAAGTTTTGTCTGGTCTGTTGTTTTCAGTCCAGATGGTCAAACTTTGGTCAGTGGTAGTGATGACCAAACAGTGAGGTTTTGGGATGTTAGCACTGGTCAAGCCTTAAGAAACTTGCAGGGATACAATAATGGGGTGTGGTCTGTTGCCTTTGCTCCTGGTGGTCAGACCATAATTAGCAGCAGTAATGACCAAACTGTAAAGCTCTGGGATGTCGCGGATGGGAAGTGCTACAAAACTTTGCGGGGACACCCTAATCGAGTCCGAACTGTTGCCTTTAGTCCTCAAGGTAATATCTTGGCAAGTGGCAGTTACGATCAACTTGTGAGGCTGTGGGATAGCAGCACCTGCCAATGCTGCAACATCTTACGGGGACATACTGGCTGGGTAAAGTCAGTTGCCTTTGCTCCTGGAGGTAAAATTCTCGCCAGTAGCAGTGATGACAAAACTGTAAGGCTTTGGGATGTCAACACTGGTCAAGTTTTGAATATTTTGGAACATAGTCATGGGGTATGGTCGGTTGCTTTCAGTCCTGAAGGTAATATTCTGGCCAGTGGCAGTGATGACCAAACAGTGAAGCTTTGGGATATTAGCACAAGTGAATGTCTCAAAATTTTGTCGGGACATACAAGTTGGGTATTGTCGGTTGCTTTCAGTCCTGAAGGTAAGACCTTAGCCAGTAGCAGTAAAGATAAAACAGTGAAGCTTTGGGATGTTAACACAGGTGAATGTCTCAAAACTTTGTTGGGACACACAAGCTGGGTATTGTCCGTTGCTTTTAGTCCTGAAGGTAAGCTGCTGGCTAGCGGGAGCGTAGATCAAACTGTAAAGTTGTGGGATGTGCAATCCGGTCAATGTATCAAAACTTTGCATGGTCATACCCACTGGATAAGATCAGTTGCTTTTAGTCCAGATAGTCGAACTTTAGTAAGTGGCAGTGAAGATGAAACTGTTAAATTATGGGATGTTTTGACGGGTAAATGTCTAAAAACTTTAAGAAACGAAAGACCTTATGAGGGAATGAACATTAGTGGCGTTACAGGTTTGACTGAAGCAACTATTGCTTCTTTGAAAGTTTTGGGAGCAATTGAGAATTGACTTTTTGCCTGACTTGACTTCGCTTTACTTGATGTTGAACCTGGGTCTAAGAGACGGCTTTTGAATTTATTCATTGTATATATAAAACTACAGAGATTTGAAAACCTATTAGCTATTGCATATTTAACTTACTTGCATAAATTAGAGATTTAAGCGCCTATTTTAGAGACTTGGAGACTTCGTTTTGGAAAATTAGATGTACAACAGCTTACCTTTTAAGTAGGGGTTGACAAACTTACTGGTAATTTTAACTACCGTCTAAATATTTTTTAAGTGAACATACTATCTCTCGAATTACATCACTCTTTGTTCGCAGCATTTTCTCACAATATTCTTCCAAAATTATTTTCTCCTCCAGCGAAAATTAAGTTGTTAAATTAGCAGCATTTTTTCTTGCCATTGTAATTGACTTTTGAGAAATTTTCAATTAGTATAGTTAGTAAAATACTCAGTAATAAATCATAAATTGTAAGTATGAATTTACAAATAAACTCTTAGTTTGCTAATAATAAACTTGTCGCTTAATAACCTTTAAAGTACCTCAAGCTCTTGTACTATTTCCGTTTTAGCTATCTAAAATAATATTTATGAAATGTTTGCTGTGACCTGGCTTGAGCGATTATTTAACTGATTTTGCAACAACTTTAATTTTCTGATAATTCCCTTGTATACACGCCAGCGGTAGAAGCCGATTACTCCAAATACAATTCTTCCTAAGAAATTATGAAACCGGAGAAACCCAAACGCAATCGTGGGCTTATACTGACTCTTGAAGGCTGGCAAAAGCTTCAGAATGCTAAACTTGAGTGGGAATTTAGGGAAAACAATGGCTCCAAATCTACCTTAGAAGAATTAAGCGAACAAGCTGGGATCACTCCTGTCACTTTTAGAAAGGTACTCACTCGTGAAACCGGGGTTGACAAACGGACGCTTGTTCGTTTGTTTATGATGTTTAATTTAGAATTGGATAAAAGCGATTATACAAGCCCAGACTCCGATTTAAACGATCAAAAAGCCTCGACAGTCCCCAAACGTGTTGATTGGGGAGAGATGGTGGATGTATCTGTTTTCTATGGACGCACAGATGAACTGTCTCTCTTGGAGCAATGGCTGATCCCGGAACGTTGTCGAGTCGTGACGCTGTTGGGAATGGGAGGAATTGGTAAAACCTCGCTGGCTGCCAAATTAGCACAAAAGGTTCAAGGATGGTTTGAGTACGTTATCTGGCGATCGCTCTACAATGCTCCCCCACTTTTTGACCTCTTGGCAAATTTAATTCAATTTTTATCTCATGAGCAGGTTGTAGAAACTGACTTACCAAAAAGTGTAGATGGTAGAATATCACAACTAATTGAATATTTGCAACAACAGCGCTGTCTAATTGTATTAGATAATGTAGAAACTATTCTGCAAACAGGGGCTTATGCTGGATGCTATCGAGAAGGCTATGAAGATTATGGCTTACTGATCAAACGATTGGGACAAGTTATGCATCAAAGCTCCTTGGTGCTGACTTCACGCGAAAAACCCAAAGACATAGCGTCACTCGGAGGAGAAACACTGGCTGTTCGCTCATTACAACTGGGTGGTTTAGAGGTAGTAGCAGGGCAAAAAATCTTTGAAGCCAAGGGTTTTTCTGGCTCAGAGTCAGAATTACCAGCAGTAGTCGAGCGTTATGCAGGCAATGCCCTAGCTTTGAAGATAGTAGCGACAACGATCCAAGATGTTTTTGATGGTAATGTTGCTGAATTTCTGCAACATTACACCGCTGTTTTTGGCAGCATTCGCGATCTGCTAGACCAGCAGTTTTCGCGCTTGGCAAATTTAGAGAAGGATATTATGTACTGGCTAGCAATCAATCGTGAGCCAGTTTCGCTACCAGAAATACGAGAGGATATCGTATCACCAATACCACCACAAAACTTACTGGAGGCTCTGGAGTCTCTGGTAAGGCGATCCTTGGTTGAGAAAAGCACAGCACTCTTCACGCTACAACCTGTAGTCATGGAGTATGTGACTCAGCGATTGATAGAGATAGTTTGTAAGGAAATTGAAACTCAGAAACTTGATTTGTTCAGGTGTCATGCTTTGATGAAGGCGACGGCGAAAGACTACGTGAGGGATATTCAAATTCGCCTCATCCTCAAACCAGTTATAGATGGGTTGCTCGCTGTCTTGAGAAGCAAAAAAAACTTGGAGAATCAACTAAGCCAAATTATAGCAAGGTCACGAGAGACATCACCGCTAGAACAAAGTTATACAGCTGGGAATATTCTCAATCTGCTTTGTTATTTGGAAACCGATCTCAGTGGCTATGATTTTTCTGATCTGAGTGTTTGGCAAGCAGATCTGCGGTGTTTGAAATTGCACGATGTAAATTTCCAAAATGCCAATTTTAATAGGTCTGTTTTTGCTGAAACCTTCGGCGGTGTTATGTCAGTAGCCTTTAGCCCTGATGGCAAACTTTTGGCTTTGGGTGATACCAATGGCGAGATTCACTTGTACCAAGTCTCAGATTGGAAACAAATTTTTATTTGTAAGGGACATACCAACTGGGTTGTATCGCTTGCGTTCAGTCCTGATGGGAATATCCTTGCGAGCAGTAGTACTGACTATACCGTGAAGTTGTGGGATATAATTACGGGTCAATGCCTTCAAACTTTACAGGAGCATAATAATGAGGTTTGGTCAGTTGTCTTTAGTCCCGATGGTGAGGTATTAGCAAGTGGCAGTGATGACCAGACAATAAGGTTATGGTATGTCCACATCGGTGAATGCTTTAAAGTTTTAGAGGGACATACAAATTGGGTACTATCAGTTGTCTTTAGTCCATCTGGACGGACACTGATGAGTGGCAGCGATGACCAGACAGCGAGATTGTGGGATGTCAATACTGGTGAATGCCTCAGAATCTACCAAGGACATAGTGATGGAATACGGTCAATATCCCTCAATTCTCAGGGTACGATGCTAGTAAGTGGCAGCGATGACCAGACAGTGAGATTGTGGGATGTAAGTACTGGTGAATGCCTTAGAATCTACCAGGGACACTCCAATAGTGTATTTTCAGTCACCTTCAGCCCACAGGGTGGTAGCCTAGCAAGCGGCAGTCATGACCAGACAGTGAGATTGTGGGATATAAGTACTGGTGAATGCCTCAGAATCTACCAAGGGCATACAAATTGGGTATTTTCAGTCGCCTTTAACCCACAGGGTGATATCTTAGCTAGTGGCAGCCGCGACCAGACGGCTAGATTATGGAGCGTTAGCAACAGCCAATGCCTCAAAACTTTCCGGGGATATACCAATGAGGTACTCTCGATCGCGTTCAGTCCAGATGGGGAGACGTTAGCAAGCGGCAGTCATGACCAGACAGTGAGATTGTGGGATGTCATCACTGGTCAAGCCTTAAAAACATTCCACGGACACACTAATTGGATATACTCAGTAGGTTTCAAACCACAAGGCAATATCTTGGCAAGTGGGAGTGGAGACAAAACTGTTAAACTATGGGATGTCCATACAGGTCAAGCTTTGAAAACTCTGCGAGGACATGTTGCCGCGGTTCGATCAGTTACCTTCAATGCAGAGGGTCAGATGCTGGCGAGTAGCAGTGATGACCAAACAATAAGATTATGGGATGTCCATACAGGTCAAGCTTTGAGAACTTTCCAAGGACATTGTGCTGCTGTGTGGTCAGTTGCCTTCAACCCTCAAGGAACAATACTAGCTAGTGGTGCTTGGGATCAGACAGTGAAGTTGTGGGATGTCAAAACTGGTGAGTGCAAAAGAACCTTAGAAGGCCATACGAGTTGGGTTTACGCAGTTGCCTTTTGTTGGGATGGTAATATGCTGGCAAGTGCTAGTCAAGATGGAACATTAAGGTTATGGAGTGTCAGCAATGGTGAATGCCTCAGAATTTGGCAATTACATACAAGTTGGTTACAATCATTTGCCTTTAGTCCAGACAACCAGACCTTAATCAGTAGCGGTCCTGATCACACAATCAAGTTGTGGGATGTAAACACCAGTGAGTGCCTCAAAATTTTTCAAGGACATACAGCTTGGATCTGGTCAGTCGCTTTTTGTTCTGATAATCAAACTTTGGCTAGCAGCAGCGAAGATGAAACAATTAGACTTTGGGATGTCAGAACAGGTCACTGCTTAAAAATCTTGAAAGCTGAAAAACTTTATGCGCGCATGAACATCATGGGGGTTAAAAGTTTAACAGAAGCGACCATTGTTAAACTAAAAGCGCTGGGGGCAGTTGATTGAAAAAGCCCAGCGCATCCAGAAATTTCTAATTCAGCTAACGAAAAATTAAGGTTTCACCCCAAAGTGATAAAAGAATTAGTTTATTAAATACCGCCGGGTAGCTCGCTTCGCAATCCTCGCGTGCATTCAGTAAGCATGATACTTTCCAAATCATCAAGTTCAATATTATTTAGTACATCGAAACTAGTCTCAATTAGGTTACTGGTGATATCCTGCCTTAAAAACTGCTGTTCGATAGTTGTAGCCTTCATTTCATTTGGAAATATCTGTGAAAAAACAGTTTCATTGGCAAGACCCGACCCTAGCGATACTAAAATCGAAAATCCAAAATCTAAAATCTGCGATAGCATCTTTTTTCTCCTTGTAGTTTGAACAGTACAGTTATGGATGTCTGAGAAAAGCTCTTGTTGTTTACCAGGTTATTTCTTTAGCTTCTGAAGATCAGTTCACACTCGTGGGCAAGTATTTAACTCCATTGGTTTCAATACCTTTTGAAGTTCCTCGTCTGATATATACCTTTCCTTAGGCGGAGTAAAGCGTAACAAGGTGGTTTCATAACAAGCTCTCGCTATGGAAATAGACTCTTGAGGAGTAAGTTCTGCAACAACCTCCACTATCTCTTCTACATGTTTCACTTCAGCACCAACACCACTGTGTACCCGCAGCCAGCGTGTGGCATGAGTACCTGGTGGTAGCAAAGCCTCTACACTCTGGATGTACTCCTCTCCTTGAAATGTTCCTAGGCGTTCGCTGGCATAGCAATAGCCAACGCAATTAATTGGATCGATCCCCTGCACACTTTGGGTAAAGTAATCTACCACAGCCGTTGCAGCAGATGGAATAAGTGCTTGCACTACAGCCTCAGCTTCATATCCCATTGACTTAATATCAAGCAGGGCGAGTTGATCGTGACCCGCTTCCTCTCTAGCTTTCTGTTTAGCCCACTCTGCCAAATTCTTGCGGCCAGATGCAGCAAAGCGCCTAGCGGCTTCTTCCATCAGTCGTGAGGTATGGCGGCTTGAATGGTATGCACCTGCCATTCGCCATACCCAACGTATAGCGGTCAGTTTTGGTGGTCTACGATCGCTCTTGGCTGTGTGCCAAGCATAGGCGATCGCTCTATCTAAAAGTTTCTGAGTTTGAGCTATCTTTTCTGCATCACTCATATTTGAGGCAGAGCGATCGCCACTTTTTACAGAAGTAGCTCGATGCCTTTGAGTGTAGTTAGCAGTTTTGATCACTGTTTCGTCAGGCACGAAACACGGTGATTCGGTATTAATTAAAAAGTCATTATGCATACTTCGTTTCCTCACTTAGGGTTGCTACAGAATTGGGCAAGTAACTCGTGGCAATAATAGAGTTGTTGCTAAATAAGCTAAATAACCCATGAAATCCAGCACAGCAAGCATTTCGCCCGATGATTAAAATGTAGACAGTACAATGGGTTGAGCTATTTAAGGCCTTATTAAGCGACAATTCCAAACAATTGCTAGTCAAGTAAGTAAATTGAACTGTGTTACAGCTTGTGCTGTTAGAATGCTACAGGAATGCGATCGCCTATGGCGGGCAGTTACGCCATCGCACCTTCCGAAACACCAAACGTATATTGCATTTCTATGTCTTCCAGCATCTTGACCACCGTTTTGGCTACCAAAACATGGGAATTTACTGACTTTCTTTGAGAAATGCAATGTCCAATTGTGAGTTTCGCTGGACATTTGCAAGAAAAGAGGTGGTTAAAAATGACTTAGATGGCGAGAAAATCCCATACCCTTAGGACTTATGTATTGACAGAAACCTGATTTACAAGCGGCTTCATTCGTGTATAAGGTTTAGGGAAACTAACAGGAAGCTTTTATTTTAGAAACTAACAGGAAACTTTTATTTTATAAGTAACAAATGGATGGCACACAGGATATGTTTCATTACCATCCTGCACATTTAATTAGAAGCAACGCTTATTTCGAGCAGATAGTGTCAAAGAAAGTGCAAACTGCCCTTTAGTTGCAGTGCTGGTGAAACTAACATTGCATGGGCGGTGTCATCTGTCTTGCCTATTGCAAACCTCCGTCATAGGGGGACTCCACTTGGTGGCGGGAGAATTAGAAGTCAATATTCCTGCATCTCGTATCCTGCCAAAGTGCCTTGTTAGTACTCACAACCGTTCAGCAGACTTAATCTGCAACCGAAGTAGTTTATCCAGAGGCAATGTAGACGAATCTAAAGTTTCGCAGTATTGCTGATTGCTCATCTTACGCACCCTCATTTATGTGGTTGGTTGACTGATGCTTGTTGATTTAAGTTTGCTAACTTTACAAAACTTTTGCAACTCAAGATAAGAAACTTAAGATAAAGATAAGTTCTTTTTTTCCTGTGACATTCTCCCCTTCAAATTTAAAGTTGTACATACAAATGTACTGCTTAGTCTAAAAAGCTTGGTACGTGAGCAATAGCGCGATTTGATTTTTCAAAAACGTACATCTGTAAAAACTGGTTTGGCAAAAGATAACATCTTAGTGCAGCTTTGCATAAGTTCTTAGCGAATTAAATTTGGTAAGACTGTGCCTTCCCTTGGGATTACTTTGCATCTCCACCCTACTCTTCCCTAAGAGAGAGACGCCAGAGGCGAACGGGAAGCAAGCTACGCGCAGTGTCTCCGACTTCTCTGTGAGTTTAAATTTAAACCCTCAACTGGCCACAAAATTACTTAGCGCTCTTTTATATACTGAACTACCACGGTGATAGTGGAAATAGCTGTTCTTGAATCCAATCAAACACCCCTGATAAGTTAAGCAGACAGTACATTGATTATACTCTCATGAGAGTAATAAAAGCTGTTTATACGCGATCGCCCGTATATGGATGTAAAGAAACATTTCTGTTTTTTAGGAGAGCGTTAGTAATGTTCAACACTATTAGCAAACAATTTAGACATTATACGTGTGAAAATTACTTAAATAACCGATTGCTTGAGAATGGTACAAGAGGCAAATTTTAGCAAAGTTAGCAAAACCTGTTATTTACATTTACTGTCGGCTAAAAACCTCTACAGTTGGAACTTTGCCTAAAATCCAACTGAAAAACACAAACTTTTCCGCTTAAGTTTTCTATCTTAACTAGCTAAAATCAATGTTGAAATAGATAATTATACGCAAAGCCTTTGAGAGACTTACTCACTCTCAAGGCCTCCTAACACTAACTTACTCGGTTATATCCCCCGATTCATGCACGGGGGGTTTCCCCTGTAATTTCGCTGGCTATTATATGTACACATTCTGGACAAAAACGGTTTTGCTTTCCGATTCCTTTTTAATAAGGAGCATACCTTAGCAGAAACTTAATTTTTTAACAGCATCTTACGTCTAAGAAGAAATATCATAACAGCGCTTCCAGGAAAAAAGTTAAAACTTTCTAAAAACTTTCTTCATCCATATTGATCTTTTGATAACCAGTTCTTTCAATATGGTAAAAATTATCCTGATTTTTCCAGTTTCAAGCTTTAGTGTACATGGATTTAGCGTTAACGGCATCTAATCTTTTAGATGCCGCGCAATCAGGCAAGAAAGGTATTCGCTTTGTAACTCTTTGGCGTCTATTTTAGTCGTCAGTTTGACAACTAGCCTTCTAAAAACTACCTCACCTAATACCGATTCCACATGAAGTTGCACAGAATACTGGGTTAGCCAAACTCTTATAAAAAAGGATTTTAGGCATTCATGATTAAGCGCATACACAGAGAAAATTGCTTGAAGATTGTAGAGGCTTGAAATGACGAAGCGAACCAACTACTACAATGATTTGTTAGTAGATTACTCCAAGCCGGAGCTAGTTTCTAATGAACTAGCAGTAAAACTACTCATAAACGCAGAGACATATCTTTCTCTACGTAATGATACCTTACCTGAAACAACTCTAGAATATAGCTTAGAGCAAGTAGAACAGGAAAATAAAGATTGGTGGCCAACCCACTGTGAAGCGCTACGACAAGGACGGGGGGACATTTTAGCTGATGAGTATGCCAATAATCTTGTATATTTCTGTGCTGATGGACCCTTTTATGGCAGAACCGCAGCAACAAATAGAGAAGTGAATCGTTGGGCAATTCTTGCCCAACCAAGCGTAACAATAGCTTGGCCAATTGTTATGTTTAATGGTGAAGTTATCTACTCGGAATGGAATTGTTTCGATGATGAAACGAACGAAGTCATCGCCAAGGGAAACGAAACTTTGCTTCGACGAGGACATCGAGGCGCGTGCTACTTAAAATGCGAGCAACTTAGCTTTTATCGCGATGTTTATGCATCTGATGAATTGCTATATTGGATCAGGCGTTGACCAAATTAGTTATCAGTGAAGATTTATAAATGAATGAATAAAAAGTCTAACATTAATTGAATTAATTTCTGGAGGTTAACGAAACTTGACATCAAATAAGAAATATTTAGACTCTACTCTAGTTCAGATCATCTGAGATCAAATCCAAGTGTATTTAATACAATGAATGAGGCTAAAGTTATGGACTCTAATTACTTATTAAATGGCATTGACTCTTATAACGTTAACATCGCTATTAATACGGCGATACTGACAAGTTTTGAAAAGTTCTTGCTTCAGTCCCAACCTTTGTTAAACCATGTTTTTCGATTTATTGAGACAAATTATCATAATTCAATTAGTCTTAGAGAGGTAGCTGAAGCGGTCAGTCGGTCCCCTGCCTACCTCACCGACCTTGTACGGCGAGAGACTGGAAAAACCGTACTCTGTTGGATTGTTGAGCGTCGTATGGTAGAGGCACGCCGTCTGCTTATCGAAACAGACCACTCGGTAGAGCAGATTGCTGAAGCTGTGGGCTATCTAGATAGACGCCATTTCGGTCGCCAATTTCTCCGGCTCCACAATACAACCCCGCAAACCTGGCGAAGGTCGCATCGGAGTAAGAGCATCCCATGTTGGCAAAGAGTGCCACAAAAGGCAAGCTCAAGCGAAGTAATCAACCAAGAAACCACAACTGTGAGTTTTGCAGAAGCTCAACGCTTGCAAGCCTGTATTCAAGAGATTGCTGCGATTTTTAATAAGAGTACTGTTGCTGATGAAGTACTCATGTTAAAAAGCGAAAATGGTTCTGTTGCAAAAATAGACAAAGGTTTGATACAGATAACCTTAGTCTCAACTTACGAATCGTGTTGAAAAATCATTTTCGACTTTTATTTACAGCAGAATTCAGAAGTCAAAATGGGCTACACCCCGCTGCACTAACAGAAGTAAAACAGGTTTTATACCTAGCTTTTAGACTTAGCTTCTGTAGTTCACAAACTTGAAATCTGCTGTAAGTTTAGGAAATTTGCAGTTCAGCATTATCCAAAAATGATGTTTGAATTTGAACAAGACTAATCTATATGTTTTTGTAAATTTTGTGTGGTAAATATGGCAGACAATAACGACTTAACCACAAGCTTTGGAATACCGATTAGCGATAATCAAAATTCCTTGACTGTTGGAAGTAATGGCCCAATTTTGCTTCAAGACTTTTACCTGATTGAAAAACTCGCCCACTTCAATCGGGAGCGAATTCCGGAACGAGTCGTTCATGCTAAAGGCGCAGCCGCTCATGGCTATTTCGAGGTGACCAATAACGTTGTCCCTGCTCAGTACTAGCAATAAAAGTTGTTAGAACTCAGACGTTCAGATCAAGGCATTGAACATTTATGTGCTGATTGCCGATCTAGACAACACTTAGGTTGTGTATTTCAACAAGTTAAAATTCGTTGCAAAGAATCTTGTAGCAGCAAGTGAGTAATTGCTTGCACTGAGGCGTTACTGATTTTGAGTATGAATTTAGTTTCGTGCAAAAGCGCAAATGAAACAGTTTAAAATATTGAACTTTTTAATTTAATACTTAAATTCAGTAATACCCCATTGGGTTATTAAACCTGCAAAAGGTAATTTTGTAACAGTTAGGGATAGGAGAATAAAAAACGGTTAAAGAGACTGAATTTTCCTTGAATCTTTAATTTAGCTCCTTTCCCTAAGTTATGCAAGAAGTCTATTGATCGTCAGAGAGAGTCCCTAACTAATCAAAGCTTGAGAGCAATCAGTAGTCAGCAGTCAAAAGTCAACTCTCAACCAGCAGATCATATGAAAAATTGTCCTTGTTGCTCCCATCGGCTTCTACAACACATTAGTAATAACCAAGTGTACTGGTTCTGCCGAAGCTGCTGGCTGGAAATGCCTTTAATAAAATTAGAAAGTTCAACTCAAGAAAAAGCTGAAAGCTTAATTAACTTTATCAAATTGGAGAAAAAAGAAGTAGTACAAGCACGGATAGTGAGAGTGAGGTTTTCCCATCACTCTAGTAGCAATACCAAGCATGGCTAAAAAAATAGAAACCTGCAAAATAAAATTTGACTATTAGTAATACAAAAACTCGCTAGTTAAAAACTTTTATCTTAATAATTAACAGTTTTTTGCTAAGGGTTACAAAGGTATAAAATGAGGAATATTGAGGGATTTTAATTTCATTAATAACATAATCTTAACAAAGCATGAATATAGAGGAGTTTGTTCTTATAGTCCGCTACATTTCTACTCTTTACATTGTTTTATAAACAGCTTTTAATTTTTTGAGCTTACAAATATGAATACTAATTTAGTTGCTGCGGTAATTAATAACAACCTTAAAGACGCTAAAAAATTAATTGAAACTGGCGTAAACGTTAACCAAACAGACAGCAGTGGAAATAGCCTCTTGCTTGTCAGTTCTGCTAACGGTCAATCAGAAATGGTGAAACTACTCCTTGACGCTGGTGCTGATATTCACGCGGTTGACTCTAACATGAAGGCCACTGCACTCCACGCCTCTGCCTATTTGGGGCATCCAGAGGTCATGAAAATTCTGATTGAATATGGAATTAATATAGATGCTCAGGGCCCTTATAACGGATACACTGCCCTGCACGATGCAGTTTGGCAGAACAATATTGAAGGAGTCAGCCTCTTGGTAAACGCAGGCGCTCGATTAGACATCAAAAGTAAGAATGGAGACACTCCTTTAGATATTGCCAAAAAAAGTGGGCGTAAAGAGATTGTTGCTATGCTGTCTGGGTAGGAAGCAGACTGTGCTTGAATCTCAAACTTCTTGATTCCTACTTGTGTTATCTAAATACTAGACCTACCTTGAAAATAAGGCAAGTTTATTGATTAAACAGTTAGGATCTAAAAGTAGTTTTTGAGCTTTTGAGTTGTCGCTGTAAAAGACAAAAATTCTAATACTAAAATCTAAAACTGCATAGCTTGTGAAGGTTGAGTTACTCGCTTAACTGTGCCTATCCCAGACCGAAAAACTCTTTGTATAAGTGTTAATGTTCTTTGCAGTGTCATTGATCAATTCTGCTTGTTCAGCCAGGGCTAATTTAGTTTTCAGAATTTCTATTTCTTTTTCTAGCCCTTGAGAACTGAATGCAGTAGTTAGTTGCGATCGCCTTTGTGAGACAACAATATTATTTTTTGACTTTTGACTGCTGGTATTCATCAGCTGGGATGAAAACCCAGCCGCCAACAAAACTATAGCTAAGGTAGCAGCCCCCATCAAGCCTAATTTGGCAAACGGGTTAGATGAGAGAGGCTGTTTAGCCTGAAGTTCTTGTGATTGCGAAACTGGCTGCTCTAAAGCTGCGGCTTTAATAGCAGAAGATTCTTCTTCAAAACCAACCAACCTTGTCATTTGTGATTCCCAATTTAAAGAGTCTACTTCTAGTGGAGGTTCATCCGAGGTTAGAGTATATAAATTTTGTGCAGAAGTTTTTGAAGTAATTGAATATTGAGTAATTGTATAACTTAATTTTTATTGTTAGAATAATTGTGATTATAAAATTTATAAATCTTTTATAACTTTTTAGGCTATTTATATTTTCAATTAGCTTTATTAAATTTATAAACACTATTTGATTTATAAACTGATATTTTTTTATATGGGGTTTTAAGTTTATTAGTTAAATAAATTTGAGATTATAAGAACAGAACACATTTTAATGAAATTTTTTGGGAAATATTGATAATGATTAAGAAGCTGCGTTTTGCAGCTTCTTAATCATTTATTAAAATTTCAGTATAGTGTTGTAATTATAAATTATGATATCATATCCGCTTGATTGCTTATCATAAGAACTCTCGGCACCAGTCTTAATTATAAGTGTTCATTCGGGCTTGATATTACCTCCTATTGACTAATATCGTATCCGGTTAAAGACTTATCATTAAGACTCTTGGGGGCAGGGGGCGGGGAGCAGGGGGAAAGAGGGTTTCCCGGTTTTTGCACAGATGTGGGAATTATAACTAATTAGCTGGACATGATATAACATAATCCTGAAGTAGTTGTTCACCAAGGCAAAGGAAATGGTCCGCCAAACTTTCTCATCTCTGCAAAAAAGCCCCCTTGAGAACCACCATCTGGCAGTGTAGCTAAATAAACAGCTGTTTCTGCGCCTTCTTCTGCGGTCAAGGGGGCATCTGCTCCTCCAATATCAGTTTTCATCCATCCAGGAGAATAGTTATTGACTAGAATATTAGTCCCCTTCAGCTCCTTGGCCAACAGACAAGCCACTCCATTTAAACCAATTTTTGACAGCCTATATGAGGGAGCAATAAAATAAAAATCGTTACTTATAAGATTTAACGATGCCATTTCAGTAGATACATTGACAATCCGCCCATAATTACGCTCTTTCATTAGAGGAATCAGTGCTTGGCACATCCGCAATGGGCCTACCGTATTGACTGCAAATGACGAGATAACCGTATCCAATTTTGCAGTCAGTATACTACTTTCTTCAGGCTCTTTTGTATAATTTATGCCTGCATTATTGACTAATATATCTACCCTCCCATACTGTTTATGTAATGCACTGACAAAATTTTCAACACTTTTGTCATCAATTACATTAAGAGGTAAATAGTCAACTTCAAGACCTTGCTGTACCAATTTAGCACGAGCTTCCAATCCCTGTGTTTCATCTCGACTGGACATGATAACTTGAACATTTTCTAGCTTTGCTAATTGCTGGGCAATCTCAAAACCAAGACCTTTGGAACTTCCTGTAATAACTGCAACTTTTTTTTCTGTTTTCATGATTGTGTTTCCTACACAAAGTACTATCTTACGCTCATCAATAACCTCAGTAGTAATTTAGCGGTGATACTCTATATGGTGATTAGTATTTGCATGGCTTTGTTAAGTAAATGACTTAGTTAAGTTTTATTTTGCAATTACTACTGCGTCTATATAATCATCACTAGCACGAGTCCGATGTGGAAATACAAATGAACCCGCTAAACCAGCAGAAAATAGTGCAGCACTCTTAATAAAGCAGCGGCGCTTAAAAGGCTTATCAATCATATTATTCTCCAAAATCTAATAATGCCCTGTTTCATAAAAAAGAAATTTATACTAACAAATTAGTATTGTAATATCCTAATCTCTCAACTAATAGCTCAGTTAATTTCTGTAGAAAATAAATATGTATTTAAAATATAAATATATTGATGGCTGATAAATAAAGTGGCGATTGTATTTCAAAATCTCAACTTTATGAGGAAAAAAAATCGCCTAAATGTAGGTTTTGCTCTTTGAAAAACCACGCCAGTTGCTCATGGGGTAAACTCCCCGAAGTTCTGATAGTGGGAAACTTATGCTCACACTTTTCTTTGCAAAGCGTTGGCTCTTTTATTTTTCACATCAAGCGTTTTTGGTAAGTCCCTAATTACTTATCCAACTACTCCTGTTACTGTATTTATAGCTGGTTGTCGGAATCGCAATGAGGTATACCACCACCATAAACCATGTGATGCTTTCCACCATTCACCAATGGTGGCACTATCATCAAGTTTCTCCAGTTGAGGATTCTTGGGAAGAATAAAGTAAACGATATTCGAGGTTTCTTCTAATGACTGAATCTTCAAATCAGTAGGAAATGGTATTCCCATTTCCCCTTCAAATATGGATCTAGGATCGGTAAGGAGTTTTTGACGGAAGGCTTCATTAGTCCAAGAACGAACTATCCATAACGCTTGTAAACACTCTCTGTAAGCTCTAGCTTTGGTAGCGCCAGCAAGTCGGTAGTAAAAATACCAAAAAGTATCAATGATTGGCCACCAGCTAGCAAACTGTTCATATCTATACCAATGCTCTTCAACTGGTGGAGTTGCAGGAAGTACAAAGTAGAAGGTTTTCTCAGGTTCTTCTAAAACCTTAACCTCTAAATTTGCGGGAAATTTGATTCCCGTTTCCCTTTCAAACACAACTTTTGGATTGGTAAGTATTTCTTGCTTAAGTGATTCATCATTCCAAATGCGATCAATCAGCCGCGCTTGTAAAGCCTCAAAATAAGGTCCAAAATTCGTGATATCTACACCTGACCAAAGCTTTCTAACTTGAGGGAAGTCAGTAGAGGTATTTGTCAAGGAAGGATTTGTTGTTACCATTGTTAGCTGTTCTTTAAACTAAAAAAAGTTGGTTTGATTGCACTAGTAAAGACAAATTAAGTCCTATTAAGCGGATTTGGTATTACACTGGTTCAGCGGCTGGAACTACCAAAAGCCTGGGAATGAGGACGTTACCTGGCTGTTCTAAGATGAAACGAACACAACGGGCGATGTCTGCTGGTTGCAGTACACCTCCTGAATAGATGAAATCCTTTTGCTGTTCTCCCCATTTGTCGTATAAGCCCGTATCTACAGTACCTGGGGCAATGCTTGATACACGAATGTCGGTTCCTGCAAGTTCTACGCGTAGGGAATCTGTAAAGGCCTCGATCGCAAATTTAGTACCGCAATAAGCACCAAGTTGGGGAACTGTTTTTAGCCCAGCAATACTTGAAGTATTAATTAAAAATCCACTACCGGATTCTTTGAAGTGCCGCAGTGCCGTGTAGCCAATCCTGTAAGCAGCTTCTACGTTGACTCGAACCATTTGGCAGATTGCTTCGATATCGACACCTTCAATTGGACCCACAGTCATTACGCCTGCATTGTTAAAAACTACGTCAAGTTGGCCAAAGGTTTGAATGGCAAAATCTACCAATTTTTGTGGCAATTCAGGGTTTGTGATCTCACCGGGAACGATTTTGGCATGTTGCAGATTTGACGCGAGGCGTTCAAGTTTATCTTGCGATCGCGCTGTGAGAACTAAATTCACGCCTGCTGCGTCTAGCTCCTTGGCAACTGCTTCGCCGATACCACCACTAGCCCCGGTGATAATAGCAACTTTATTTTGTAAATCCATACACTTCTCCTTTAAGTCTATCGATGAATATGTTACTTTGAACTTCGGCTGTTCTAATATTTTTTCCCTACTAACTGGATTAATAGCAGAAAAAATGTACTTACTTAGGTGTGTGCTTGTTGTCTAAATAAAAAGAAGGACAACTTTCCTTGTTTAGCTATTTTTGTTGATTGCAACCCTGAATTTTCCTTAGTTTATAAATTACAAAACACAATTACAATGGTTAAAGTTTTGAATAAAGTTTGCATTCTTTCGGTTATAGTGTGTCTAACTAGCTTTTAAATTCACTTCATTGAATAAAAAGAAAGGTAGAATTCTTAAACTACCAGTGTGTTGAAGATCAATCTTTTAGCCACAGACTCATGAGGCGAGAGACTACCTATATAAAGATAAAATTTAAAATGGCTGATTAGAAAGTGAAGAAAAACACTACCAAAATCCACTGGTAATTATAATGATATATACGTTTTAAGATTCATGTTAGCATTTTTTAAGACAACCCTATTTAAAACTCTCATAATATATTTTTTATAAAAAATCCGTAATTTTCTTAAAAAACTATTTTCATCAGGTATATTGTTGATACTATTTTATTCATATTTATACTAAAATATGTAGCTGATAAAACTGGTTAAAAACATGATTTAAATAAATACAGCAGTTTGCAAATAAATGAGGTGCAAAATGCAGGACTTACGCATCAGATATAAAGAGTTTCTACCTTCTGCATCCTGTCTCCAACCCCGTAGCTTTGTACTTCATGCAAAAAAAACTGCTGTATATATCCCTCTTCTGTAAATTTCGGAAAACAAGAATCGAATCCAGACTCTGGAACATTTATTTAACCAAAGTTTGAGGCTTTATTTTCTAACATGAATTAAACATTTTAGTCAAAAAGTGAAAAACATAGCCCCGAAAGGCTTTCAGCTATTTGACGCTCCCACTCTGACAGAAGAGAGATATTGCTATTGCTGTTAAATTATTTAGTTCAGCAACTAAAAGGTTTGAATATTCCCATCTAGCCCTCCACAAGGAAGCTTGGCACTAAGAGTTGTCACCTCATCACATTTATTATCCAGTTGTTTGGCGTTTGACGAAAGTGCAAGTGCCTTTGCTTATGAAAACTGCGTCAGTCTTGTGGGATTTTCAGTTTTCGTCAGAAACTTGCTTTAGTACATTCGCCAACAAAGTTGAAAACATCGCGAATTATTCTTCTGTCTTGATTTGGGTAAAGTCTATCTTTCTTGTAACAATGACCCTTTCTCCTTAGGTCGGATGTCTAATCCTGGCACGCCAATATCTAGACGGAATATCCCTCCATAACCATCTTCTGCTTTTATGCCACCTGTCACGAATAGTTGGTCGAGCTTCGGGCCTGCAAAAGCACAGTTGCTAGTGGTGAGATTACCAGTTGAATATCGACGGATCAGCTTGCCCTTAGGATCGAGAACCTCTACTTGACCCATACCATAGTGAGCAACGTAGAGGTTCCCCATTGCATCTTGACATAGCCCGTCGGGCTGATTGTCGATTTGCTCTCCTTGTTTGACAGGAAGTTCAGCAAACACTTTTTGTGAACTCACTTTTCCCGGCGAAAGTACGTTATAGACTAAAATTTGATTCTTATTGCTTTCGCTAACAAAGAGTCGTTTTCGATCTGGAGTTAGGTGGATGCCATTGGCAAAAGCTAATTCAGTAGCGACTAAGTTAATTTTACCTTTAGAATCCACGTAGTAAACAGCGCCATTTGGAGTTTCAGAGTTTGATTTGCCGGAGTCAGTGAAGTAAAAACTTCCTTCTTGTGAATCAATAGTAATGTCATTGGGATACTGCAAGGGCTTACCATTAAATTCCTTCGCAATCACTTTCAGGAGCTTACCATTGGCATCTAGCTGCAACACCGAGTTTTGGGCAGCGACAATATGAGTGCCATCAGGCATGATCTTATGACCATTGGCACCTTGGATTTTAGCCCAGATTTTAGTTAACCCTTCAGGAGTTAAAACTGTAATTGTCCCGGCTTTAGTTTGGGAGAAGTAGAGGTTACCCGCACCATCTAAGACAATACCCTCGGAGTATTTATCACTTTGTATAACCTTCATTGGTGAGATAATATATGCTGGCGGCAGTATTACTTCAGGGCTAGCAGCTACAGCGGCATCTGGGAGCCGTGATGTCTGTGCAAAGGTAGATATAGTGTCTTTAGTGGTATAACGGCAAGAAGCCAACAACAAAATTTGTACACAGCTGAAAACAAGCAAAGAAAATTTACGCATAACAGAAAAACCTCTTTTTGTAGTAGTTGTTTTATGAAATACATAAGTGCTTAAACTTACTCACTTATTTAGCCAAGAGTGAGTACAAAATTAATTTTGACTAAACACTTAAATAGCTTATTTTTTTCCTTAAACTTGCCCAGAAATTTCTAATCCAGTTTGTGTAAGGATTTTAAAGAATCTTCTATATGTACTCAAATAACGCAACAAAAATAAGTTCATATAGTTTTTGATAGTTAAAATGCAAAAAGTACTATTGTTTAATCTTAAAAAAGTTGTAGATTTAACATATTATTTTATTCGTACAAATCTTGCATGAAAACAATTTTGGTGGATAGAGATAGCATTTGAATTTTCGTGCGAGTTTGTTGGTAGATGCTGATAATCCCGGAACAGCATTTAGAATCTCCTAACTAAGTCTTGAAATCTACTCTAGTAAATGTTTTAAAAGAAGAAGCTTGTCCGCAAACTACCTGTAACAATCGTACCGTTGCTTTCCTGATTAGCAGGATTAGTGATAATTTGTACAAAAGGTGTGATCCGAATGTTGTCGCTAAGTGGTAGATTAAAAAACGCTTCGATGTTAGTTTGTGTGGCGTTGCCCACTGCACTCTCAATAAAAGGCTGAGCTGCGGCAATACCAGCCAAAGTGCCTGGTACAAAAAGGTTTCGGAACGCAAACCCAGCCATCCAGTAAGTGGGCTGAATGTCGCCAAAATCTGTGTCATTGTAAGTGCCATAGCCGTAACGGCCAAAGATAGCCAGTTGTTGCGAGAGCGCTAATTCAACATTTGCCCCAAAGACATTAAATTGACCATCGAATAGATTACCACCACTGTATTGGAGGCGTATAGCGAAGGCACTAGAGGGTGAATACTCAAGTTCAACAGTGCCTTGATAAGGATCTTTGAACAAACCGCTTTTACCATCCCCATTGGAAAATAATAAGTTAACTAAAGGCGATACACTAGCACGAAAACTCTGGCCATTAGGGTTGGGGTTTGCAGCATCCCCAGCCACATAAACTGCGCGCATTGTAAATGCCCCTGCCCCTGGGTTCCACTCAATGACTCCCCCGGCTCCCAAATTTAAAACAGGCAGAAGAATATAGTTATTAGTTAATGCCAGAGTAGAAAAGTCAAAATAGCCCAAGTTAGCGTAGCTATTTTTGTCAACAAAGTCTGGAGCAGTAATTGTTGGGCCGAGGGTTACTTTAAAGTCTTGGAACAGCGTAAAGCTGTAGTACAGACGAGCGAGCAGAACTTCGTCGTTGATACCTGAGCGATAAGAAAAATCTAACGCACTACCAAAAGTAGGCTCCAAAAATCCCGCAGCATTATCGTCCCCTAGAGCGCTACCTGTGTCCAAACGAATTAGCAGCAGATCATCCCCGTTAAAGCTGGTATTAAGATTTAGGGAAGCACGATAAACAAAGGTGGTATTTGGGTTCTCATTGGTAATTTCTGCACCTTTGGGATCGATAATGCGATCGCCACTGAAAACCCCTCCAGTAACAGCAGTTACAACTAACCCTGTAAGCTTAGTGGTAGTAGAAAACTGATTGGCTTCTAGCTTTGCCGTATTAGCTCCCAAATTGTCTACACGACCTTGCAAACTTGCCAGTTCTATCGCAAACGCTTCTTGCAGTTTTTGTAATGTTAACAAGTCTTCGCGGGTTACTTGCGTTTCTACTCCAGATGCGATCAACTCTTGTACTCGCTCAAGCGCTGCCTTAATTCCAGCAGCAAACTCATAACGGGTCATAGTTAAATGACCTCGGTAAGTCCCATCAGGATAGCCTGCAATAACTCCATAGCGCTCAATCAAAGATTGGAGTGCCTGGAAAGCCCAGTCAGTAGGCTGCACATCCGCAAGCTGGCTCACAGAGGTAACTTGGGCTTCAGAAGAAACTGTCTGGGCAATCTCATCTTCAAGAACGGCTTTAGTCGCAGTCTGAGTCATCAGGGTAAGTGTCCCTGAAGTAGGTTCCAATGCTTCAATGACGCTGGTTCGTACTTCCAGAACGGTAGGGTTTACAAGTGGCTCAGAACTGGCAGTAGGTTGTGATGTTTCAGCCAGCACAGAAGCGCTTTGTAAAGTTAGACAAAGGATGCTTACACCTTGAGCAAGGGATAAATAACTATTTCTCATTGCTTGTAGTTTAGATGTGCTAGCTTATAACCAATCAAAACAGTTGCTTTGCTTTTCCTACCTAAAGACCAGGAAATACTTTTACGATCAAAACCTTAAAAACGCAGTTATGCCTATAACTTGAATATTTCTAGCCCCTAGCTGCGACAAACTGAGAATGATCGTTTCTTTGAAGAGCATATCTTTTATTATGAATATCTTCTGCAATGATTTTTTCCATACAGCGTTCTGCTATAGCTGCAATAGTGAAAGAAGGATTTGTACATGCAGTAGGGCCAGGAATCAGCGCACCATCAACAACATACAAACCTTGATAATTCAATACCCGACCGTATTGATCGCACACTTTACCCATGACAGCGCCTCCTAAGGGATGGGCGCAGATAGAGACATTAATGTCTGACTTCGGTGTTGTGGTAGGGGTATTAATGGAACCATCAAGAGTTGTGTAAGTAACTTTTGCGGCTAATAAAGCATCTGTATTTTCTTGTTCAGGCCAGTGTAACTTGATATCATCTGTAGAGCGATCGTAGGTGAAAAATCCTTTCGGTTTTGTCATAGCCAAAGTCAAACACCTTTGTGTTCCTGGCCCACCAAACCAATCTTCCAGATTCATCAGACTAATCGGATTTTGAGTATTATTAATGTTTTCCACAACAGCGCCTGATGAGCCTCCTTTACCAATCACAGGCTTTGGTAAATTTGAACGTTGGGAAACCATGTCTCCATTATTATTCCAATTTTGTCCAACACTAGGTTTCAATCTAGGTAATGTGCCTTTTTCTTTAGCCTTGAGCAAAAGTTTAGAAGTTCCCATAGAACCAGCTGCTAAAAACAAGTAGCGAGAGGTAAAAGTTTTTGATTGAATTACTTCTCCTCTGTCATTAATTTCATTACACCTAACCCTGTAACCATGTCGCGGTAATTCAGAAATTGCTGTGACTATATGTAAAGGCAAAACCTTTACTAATCCAGTTTGTTCTGCTTTAAGTAATTGCGATCAAGGCTATTTTTGGCTCCACTATTAATACCAAACCAATGTTCACCATTAACAGCAGAGGGAGTCTTTTCTCCTCGGATTTATTGACGAACTATATCCCAATCAACGGCTAAATCTAGTAATCTAGTAGGTAAGCCTGCTTTCTTTCCGTTTTCCAGTAAAAATCGCGTTGTCTCATAATAATCAGTCTTTAAAACGTCATCTGGAATTGGTGCTGCCCTCAACATTGAACGAACGCGAGGATAGTAAATCTCATCCATTTTCTTGTAGCTAATCGAACGAGGAAAAACTCTATAAAATAACTCGCGAGTAGGTTGGTAAATAATAGCATTGTAAACTAAAGAACCGCCTCCAACGCCAGCACCAGCAAACTCTATTTTTATCCCTGAAATATATTCAGAGAATAAACAAAGTATCTACCAATCTCGGTGTTTAATTTTTGGGATAATTTCGTCCATTGCACGCTCTGCTAAACCTGCAATAGTTAAGAAAGGATTTGCACCTCCAGCAGAGCCAGGAAGAAGCGCACCATCTACTACATAAAGCCCTTTATAACCAAATACCTGCCCGTATTGATCGCACGCTTTGCCAATAGTAGCTCCTCCTGAAGGATGAGCTACATCCTGGTAAACAAATTCTGTTGAGGGTTGCTTCCCATCTTTAAAATTGGCATCGTCAAGGATTTTATACGTAAGTTTTGTAGCATCTATGTGTTGTTTATTGCTGTCAAGGTATGAGGGCCAATATAGGTTCACAGAATCCGTGCTTGCATCGTATTTAAAGACCCCTTTAGCTGCTGGTATACCCATACCAAGGCACTCTTGCGATCCTATAGGATTATTCCATTGTGGATAATTCATCAGGATAGTTGGACTTATAGGATTATCGTAATGTTCAAGAATAGCACCTGCAAATCCTCCTTGATCTTTAATAGGTGGTAAATTTGAGCGATGACCAATGGTATCGCCGTTAGTTCCCCAATTTTTACCAATATGCTCGTTTAACTTAGGCAACTTACCTGTAGCTTTAGCCTTAACCAAAAGTTTGGAAGTGCCTATAGAGCCAGCAGCTAAAAACAAATAGCGACATGTAATAGTTTTTGTTTCCAGAATTTGTCCTGATGTGTTTATCCGATTGTATGAAACTCGATAAAGTTTCTCGTTAGGTAATTGAGAGATTGCCGTTACTACAGACAGAGGCATAATTTCAACATATTTAGTCTGCTCTGCTAAGGGAATATAGCTGCGGTCTAAGCTTTTCTTAGCTCCACTGTTACAGCCAAACCAAATTTCTCCATTAATCGTAGAAGGTACTCTGGTTCCAGCTATTTCATTACGAACTACATTCCAATCAACAGCAAAGTCTATTAAATAATTTCTAAATCCTGCTCTAGTTGCATGTTCTTGAAATAACCGGGTTGATTCATAGTATTTAGTAGCTAAGATATCGGCTGGAATAGGGTTTGGCTCCAGCATTTTCCGAACACGCTCAAAGTAAACATGAAGCAATTCATCATAGTCAATTGACCGAGGAAAGACTTGATAAAATACATAACGACTTTTGGGTACTACAACACCAGCATTGTTAACTAGTGACCCGCCTCCAACTCCAGCACCACACAAAGGATTTGCACCGTATTCTCTTAAAGTTTCTAAAACTCCTGTATATGTATCTACAGAATCCCCGAATAAAGTTGTTGAACTAAGCCAAGCAGCTCGACCATCAGGTTTACGATAAGTTGCAAAAACGTCTTGATTATTTTGAGATGGAATTTCCCAACGGCGACCACGTTCTAGTACTAATGTTTGAATACCAGCTTGTCCCAAACGTAGAGCAGCAACAGCCCCACCATAGCCACTACCGATAACAACAGCCTCTGAATACTCATCACCAATAGTAGCTCCAGTACGAGTAGAAGTAAGTACTGAAGTTGCTACGCTAGCACTGAATAGAGTGGCAGATTGAAGAAAATGACGACGACTAAAAGATTTACGAAGCATAAATTCCCTACCTCACGATTAGACCTTTTGTAAAAGTAGTTGTATACACTATCTACGGAAATTAAACCTAAAATTTTATCTTTTTCGAGACTTATTATAAAAGTTGGGTAAATTTATAAGAGATTTCCATTTACCAACTATTTAATATTAGAAGAAATTTTTTTACAAAAAACAAAATTTGTATTAAAATTAAGTCTCTGCTTGCATCAGATATCAGCTAACCATGAAAGAGTTTATAAAATATGCAATATAACTGCAATGGTTAAAATTTTGGTTAAAGGTTGTATTTTTTCTGAATTTACTTATTTTTTATCTGCATATCATTATACCCCTTCTCAATTAAGAATGAGTTATGAGGTAGGGTAGTCTTATTTTGATAGTGATATAGCGAACAATCTAGGTTGACAGACTTTAAAAAGCTTAGTGATAAGAGTAATTATCTTTAGGAAACAGTTAATTTCCAAAAATAGAGCAAAAAAATACAAACTTTCTCCGAAAAATTAACCTTTGCATCTATGTTTTATGCCTCTTAATCTTATATCTTAGAGCAAAAAGTTATACTTATTTAAGTTCTGCATGAAACCCAGTCAGCAGGGTTTATGAAAGCCATACCACTTAGCTCGACTTTATCCATTTACCTAAACTGCGATGCCTGCGGCAAGCCGCTAAAAGCGTCTACGCATATCCTAAAACCAATATTTATCAGAACTTTAGGCTTATTGAAGGGCACTATAAACTAGTTACAACGAAGTTAAAATTCGTTGTTTCTCACTTGAGATAGTTCAAATAGGCTCGTAATCTTCTGCTGGTCAGTTCTGTTAATTGTTTTATTCCCATTTCTTAAAATAGAGGTTTATTATGCCTTTTCCCAGAACTAGCGGGATTTTGTTACACCCTACTTCTTTTCCTAGTCAGTTTGGTATTGGTGACTTCGGATCGGAAGCTTATCAGTTTGTTGATTTTTTAGTAGAAAGTAAACAACAGCTTTGGCAGATATTACCATTGGGGCCTACGGGGGATAGTAATTCTCCTTATGCTTCTTATTCAGCGATCGCTGGAAATCCCCTGTTAATCAGCCCAGAACTGCTGCAAAAAAAGGGTTTGCTAACTGAAGATTTCACAAATTTACCAAAGTTTTCCACTGAAAGAGTAGATTTTTCGCAGGTTATCCAAACGAAGATACCAATGCTGCAAAAAGCCTGCAAAAACTTCAAAACTAGTGCAACATCAGAACAGCAGCAGGAATTTCAGGAGTTTTGTCAGAGTCAGGCTTACTGGCTAGATGATTATGCCCTGTTTATGGCGCTCAAGGATGCCCATAAGGGTGCTAGGTGGAATACTTGGGAAATTGCGATCGCTCAACGCAAACCAGAAGCAATTGAGCAATGGCAACAACAATTAGCAGATGAAGTTTTTTACCATAAATATCTACAGTTTGAGTTTTTCTCACAGTGGTCACAACTGAAGCACTACGCTAATGAGCGCGGAATTCAAATACTAGGAGATATCGCAATTTATGTGGCTCACGATAGCGCTGACGTGTGGGCTAATCCCGGAAACTTTTGCCTTGATGAATCCACAGGTGAGCCAGCACTAATGGCAGGAACACCACCAGATTACTTCAGCGCTACTGGACAGCTTTGGGGTAACCCAGTCTATAACTGGGTACGGCTACAGCAGGAAAACTTCAAGTGGTGGGTGCTACGCTTCCAGTCTATGCTTAATTATGTAGACTTGATTCGCATAGATCATTTTCGGGGGTTTCAAGCTTACTGGGCCGTAAAGCAGGGCGAAACAACTGCTATGAATGGTAAGTGGATTGAAGCTCCTGGAGAGGCTTTCTTTGAGGTACTCAAACAGAAGTTAGGTAACCTGCCAATCATCGCCGAGGATTTGGGAGAAATTTCACCAGAGGTATATGCTCTGCGAGACAGATTTGAATTTCCCGGCATGAAAATTCTCCAGTTTGCTTTTGGCGAAGGTTCACATGCTGAAAAACGTTTTTTACCATTCAATTATCAGCCTAATTGTATTGTGTACACGGGTACTCATGATAATGACACGACAGTTGGTTGGTTCAATCAATTGTTACCCACAGAAAAAGAACAAGTCTTGCGTTATTTGGGTTGTAATAGTGAGTCTGGAATCCACTGGGATTTGATTCGATTGGCACTGAGTTCTGTAGCCAATCAGGCAATTATTCCTCTACAAGACGTTTTGGGATTGGGCACCGGAGCTAGGATGAATTTTCCTGGCAAAACTGTAGGTAGCTGGGGTTGGCGATATCAGTCCGCAGCTTTAACGCCAGAGGTTAGCGATCGCCTCAAAGCAATGACTGAAACTTATGGACGAGCGATCGAATAATTCGTAATTCGTAATTGAGGACAGAGCAAGTAATTTTTATTTACAAGCTTTCTTTTTACGGGCTACGCTGTTGTACACACATCTGTGGTACTAAACCAAAAGCATTGTAGATCCTCCTAAATCCTCCTTAAAAAGGAGGACTTTGAGAGGTTTTTGCCCCCCAATTTATCGTGGGGTTGGGGGGATCAAAAGGTTATGGAGCAATGTTAGATTTGTAATGGTAAGGGGCGATCGCGTCCTTCAACTTTGATGCTTGGCCACTTTGGATCAAAAGTCAGATTTTCTAGCTCTCCATCCTGAAGGATGATGAAAGTATCTTCAATCTTTGCTCCTGGTAAACTTGGGTTCCACGCTACAGCTGTGTTTTCCACTAAATTTTCGTTCGTAGTTGGATTAGCGATAATTTCACGAGACAGATAGCCTGTGGTTCCTCCTTGGTGATGTTGACGAATTGCTTGGGGATAACCATGCTGCTCATAAGCCTGACCAAGCGCGTCATAAATTGCGTTGAGAGGTGTGCCAGGAAGACACAAGTTCAAAGCTTCAGCTTCAATCTTATGGACATGAGAATGCAGAGACACGAAATTTCGTGTCTCTGCATTGGCCTGCTCCAAACCAAAAAAGACGAATCTCGTTAGGTTCGCATACAGACCGTATCCCCGCGCACAAAAAACAAGCATTGCTGCACGCCCTAGCACCTCTTGTTTGGGCGTGGCATGACGGTATAGGGGAAGACGCCTTTCTCCAGCGACTAGCGTTAAAGCTGGATGTAGCCCTCTTGACCACAACGCCTCTGCACCCGCTCCGGCCAGTTGGTACTCTGTCCAGGTAGGCTGGGCTTTTAAAAGTACTTCGGTCATGGCTTCACTTGCTAAACGCCCTACTCGCCGATAGCGTTCCAGTTCTGTTGGCAGAATCACCCGCTTCTGATTTATGAGTGACACAGGTAATCGGCTTTCATCGGCAGTAGGAATGTCACTCAAAATCTTTCCCCCGTTTGTAGCCTCACGCACGAAAGACTCGCGGGCAACCCTATCAGCCCAAGGATTAATGTGCAGTTTGTAAAGACGATCTAACGACTCATCTCTACCTGGAAATTCTTCATCCTGTAAGCGTTGAGCTTCAATCTCATCAGTTAATATCCAAGCGTCTTTAGCGGTTACCAAAACTTCCGCTACTCCAGTCTCACTAGCGAGTAGTACAGTGTTAGAACCGCCAGCAGTAGCCCAAGAGAACCAATCTGAACCGCGCAATCGCACGCCTATTGCACCACTTTCACTCAAAGCCTTTCGCATTAGCTCCAGCTTGTAATAAATTTCTTGGTTGATCAAATTCATAGTTAAGTTGAAATAATTCTGTCTGTGAAAAATTTCCAATTATTATTGATAATTGGAGAGAAATTCTGATTACAAAAATAATATAATAATTCAGCAATCAGAACGAAACACTCAAAATTTTTAGTTACAGTATAAAGGTGATTTCCAGTATTTGTCGAGCCGTAATTACCAAAATAATACAACCTTAGGACGAAAAATAAACCATTGCAATTTTATTTTATTTATAGAAAATTCAGTAAATAAAAAAAGTAACCTTTCTGCAAAACATTCACCCTTGTATTTATGTTTTAGTCTCTCTAAAGTTATTGCTAAAGACTTAAGAATAAGTCACGTACATTCCAAATTAAGAATCTAGTGACCCTAAGAATATTCAACCAATATGATACCTAGATCCCTTGGTGGGAAAAAAATCGCAATTCTTCTAGAAAGTGAGTTCATTCCTGAAGAAATTGAAGCCTATCAAAAGCGCTTTTCAGAACTTAAAGCAACGGTACATCTGATGTCTAGGCTCTGGAATCAGCCAAGTGTTCGTTTTTTCAGTGATGAAGATACAGGCAATACACCTCGAACAATAGATGTAAATATTGATTTTCAAAACGTAGATGTTAACGATTACGCGGCTGTGATTATGACCGCTAACTATACTAGCGTGCGTCTGCGTTACTTTGAGCCACCAACAGGTCAGCCAATTGGTGCTGAACAAGTTCGCACTTCACCGGCTGTACAGTTTTATGCCAAGGCAATGGCAAATCCCAGGATTATTAAAGGCGCACTCTGCCACGGTCTTTGGATACTAACACCAATGCCTGAATTACTCAAAGGTCGGCAAGTTATCTGCCATGAGGTTGTCCTTGCAGATATCATCAATACTGGCGCAGTTTATACAACATCACCTACAGGTGTTGTGGTGGATGGCGACCTTGTTACCGGTCGCTCAAAACACGAGGTTGAACCATTCATTGACGCGATTACTGAACAAATTCAACAGTTATCTGTTGCCACTAATCGTTTCTCAAGTAGAAGGCCTACCACCTCTGTTTCAAGACTGAGAGTTGCAAGCTGATTATTTGAAAACAAATTCATCACTAGGAGCCAATCTTGTGAAAAAAATTCTCATAATTTTATCGGAATATGGTTATTGGGGTGAAGAGCTAGTAGGCCCCTTAGAAACTTTCGATGCTGCGGGGTATCAAGTTGATTTTGCAACTCCAACAGGAAAAAGGCCAGTAGCCCTTCCTCCTAGTATGGATCCTACTTATATCGACCCACCTTTAGGTCGGACTGTTGTCTCTCAGGAGATGGCGGAAAAAGTCAAGCAGTTGGAAGATCCTAAAAACCCGCGACTGGACAACCCAATCATCTTGTCACAATGGTTGCCCGATCGCCCTTACTGGAGTGCAGAAAAATTCCTTCGGGAAATGGAAGCCTACAATAATGCGCTCGACGAAATACAGCCGGATTTGGAACAATACGATGCTCTATTGATAGTGGGTGGTAGTGGGCCAATTGTTGATTTAGTTAATAACCATCGGGTTCACGACCTGATCCTTAGCTTTTACAAAAAGGATAAGGCGATCGCAGCAGAATGCTACGGTGTAACTTGTCTAGCCTTTGCTCGTGATTTAGCAGACCGCAAGAGCATTATTTTGGGTAAGCACGTTACAGGCCATTGCAAAGAATATGATTACAAGGATGGCACAGGATTTGTCGGTGCTGACATTAACATGGGACCACCTCCCTATCCTCTAGAGTATATTCTCCAAGATGCCACCGGTCCAGATGGAGCATATCACGGTAATTTTGGTAAAGAAATCTCCGTGATTGTTGATTATCCGTTTATCACGGGTCGGTCTACCGCAGATTCTTATACAACTGGTCAGAAGTTAGTAGAAGTTCTGGATAAAGGACTGAGGCGGTACGGATGGTAAGCTTGACCAAACAGAGCAATGAAAAGCCTTTGATGGCTAACAGAAATGGTCGCTTTGCAATCATCGAACAACTTCTGGCAGATGGTATAAATTACATGTTTGGCAATCCTGGCACTGTTGAGCAGGGATTCCTAGATGCGTTAAAGGACTATTACCCAGAATTTGAGTATATCTTTGCATTGCAAGAAACAATAGCAGTAGGTGCAGGCGATGGCTATGCCCGCGCCACCAAAAAGCCTACTATTGTGCAACTCCATAGCGGAGTTGGTTTGGGGAATGGCATAGGGATGATTTACCAGGCAATGCGCGGTCATGCACCATTGGTAGTGCTGGCTGGCGAAGCTGGTATTAGATACGATGCTATGGATGCCCAAATGGCAGCAGATTTGGTCAGTATGGCCAAGCCTGTAACAAAATGGGCAACCAGGGTCATCGATCCCTCTTCTTTGTTACGTGTACTACGTCGAGCCATCAAAATAGCTGCCACCCCACCTATGGGGCCGGTTTTCATCTCCCTACCGATGGATATCCTTGATGCTCCTAATGATGAAGAGGTCGTTCCAACTTCTTTTCCAGTGACACGGGTTGCCCCTGAACCCGACCAACTGGCAATGGCAGCAACTTTATTGGCCGCCGCTAAACATCCCCTAATCATTATGGGCGATGGTGTAGCTTTTTCCGATGCCCAGGCTGAGTTGACAGATGTAGCCGAACTCATAGGTGCACAAGTCTGGGGAGCAGATTCATCGGAAGCAAACATGAGTGCTACACATCCTCTGTTCGGAGGGCTGCTTGGTCATATGTTTGGGGATGATAGCCGTCGTGTTACCTCACAAGCAGACGTAATATTAATTACTGGAACCTACGTTTTCCCAGAGGTATTCCCAGCGCTGTCTGGAGTTTTTGCTCCGTCAGCGAAAGTAATTCACATTGACTTGAATACCTATGAAATAGCGAAGAACTTTCCGGTGGATCTAGGGCTGCTTGGCGATCCGAAAACTAGCCTTAGCAAATTAAGCACTGCCCTTGAGTCAACTCTAACACCTAAACAAAAGAAAGAGGCTTCTGCAAGGGCTAGCCGGATAGCTGAGGACAATAAGCGGGAATCGGCTGCTCGATTAGAAGCTGACAAGGTGGTTCGGGACTCAGTACCTCTGCATATGACTCGTTTTGCAGAGGAATTAGCTGCCCATCTGCCTGCAGATGCGATTATTTTCGATGAAGCCATTACTAATTCTCCCGAACTTTGTCGATACATACCACCAACAAAACTAGGACACTATTTTCAAACACGAGGCGGTTCGCTAGGTGTTGGTATTCCTGGAGCGATCGGTGTCAAGCTGGCTCATCCAGATAAAACTGTGGTTGGGTTCACGGGTGATGGCGGCAGTATGTATACTATCCAAGCCCTCTGGACTGCTGCACACCACAATATAGATGCCAAATTTGTCATCTGTAATAATCACAGCTATCAAATCCTGAAGCTCAACATTCTGCACTATTGGGGCGAACAGGAAATACCAGAACATGACTACCCATCTTCTTTTAGCCTCTGCAACCCAAGTATCGATTTCGCTGAATTAGCAAAGTCTTTAGGGGTTCAAGCTGTTCGGGTAGAAAAGCCAGATCAGATTGCCCCAGCTATCCAGAAAGCATTGGATCACAATGGCCCCTTTCTGATTGATTTGGTACTTACAAACGAAATTGTCGGGGCAAAGATTGGCGTCAAGTGTGGTCAATAGTCATAGTAAACGCAGGTAATTCTGAAATGTTTACTCAACAAGAATTTTCTCAAAAATGATGTTGATGATTAAACGCTAAAACCCTTGGGCTGAAAGGACATTTATAGTTTACATGCGTTTGCTTTTCTCAATAGTACAGCTACATAAATGGTGTACTGACAAATCGAAACTGGTGATGAACTTCAATCTGAAACAAAATACATGAGGCAGGTATGATACATCAACTGATTTTTGCCCATCCAAAGCCAGGGATGAGTGAAGAAGAATTCCAGCGCTATTGGATAGAATCTCATGCAGTTAAATATGCTAGCAAGATTCCTCAAATCAAGCGTTATCGGATTAATTCCAGAATTCCCTTTGAACCAGAACCGAAAGATCCTCTTTTCAGCGGTGTTGCGGAAATTTGGTTAGAGAATGAGACTGAACAATTAGCTTCTCTTCAATCTAAAGAGTTTTTAGAGGGGGCGCGTGCTGATGAACCCAATTGGGCAGCATTTTGGCGCAGTGTGGGTTTGGATACAACAGCTCATGTCCTGAAAGCAGGAGAGCCATTGAAAAAAGACTCCACTATGGTCAAACTTTTTATTCTGGTTAAGCGTAAAGCCGGGATGCCATTGGATGAATTTCGCAAGTACAGCTTGCAGACCCACGCGCCCAAGGTGCTTAATCTTCCAGGGATTCGACGTTATTTACAGTGTCACGTCCGTGATTCTTTCTATGCCATTGGTGAATCTGTTCTAGACTGTGTTTCAATGCTCTGGTTTGATGACATTCAAGCCATTAAGGAAATGATGGAATCCCAAGAATATAAACAGCAAGTAGAACCAGATTTTACGAATTTTGTCGAACCAAAATATATCCATACTCTTGTTACTGATGAACACTGGATTATTGGCCCAGAGTTTCGCGAAAGCGCTCCTAGTTCCAACGGATTAAAGAAACCGGAAGTGACAACAGTTTGAATTATTCACTCAAACAGGTAAATATACAAATTCAAAAGGCGATCGCTGATTTCAGTACTGTTGCAAGTTTGTTTGGGAGGTAAATAAACTCATGTCTAAACAAGATGTAGTAAATCTTTTCAAAGCTGCTAGCCAAAACTCGGATTTACTCCAGAAGTTTAATGTTAGAAGTTTAGAAGAATTATTGTTTCATGCTAAGAATATAGGCTACAATTTTTCTCGCGAAGAGTTAGCTGATGTAATTGGTGGCATGGAAGCAACCCTGATACTACAGAAGATGGGAGAAAAGATTGACGGTAGAAGTAGTTTGTGGCCAAAAATGTGGGCAAAATATCATTTTCACTACATCATTGAGGATGTTTTTCTAAAGTTCTCTGAGCAAGAGTTAAAGCAATTTGTCTAAGTCACAGCAAACTGTCATATAAATTTCATTCTGGATGTAATCTCTACTAACTTTTCAGGAGTTATATTGATGGCAAGAAGAAACGTAATTAAGTTTTTGAAAACAGTTGCTAATAGCTCTTCTTTACAAGAAGAGTTAAGAGTAAAAAGTAAAGATGAAGTCATGAATAATGCCAAAAACTTGGGTTATGACTTCGTTGATAACGAGTTTGATGATTTGGTTTGGGAATTAGAAATATTCCTAGCAGAAAAGCGCAGTGAAAAGTTTGACCAAACATTTAGTTTATGGACTACCATGTGGGGAAAATACTATTTACAGTATGTGCTCGACAATGTGATTGGTAGTTTATCAGACCAAGATATTGAGCAAGTTCTAGGTAAGTCTGAGTCAATTCCAGTAACTGTATAAGCGATTAAAAATCGTTGACGCTGCTTGGGAAAATAGCAGTAACATTTAAGCTTTCGACCAGTACTCAAAAGCGCTAGCAACAAATTAAAGAAACGCAACCCTTTATTTTTTCTTCCCTTTTGGCTTGTGTTTCTTTTCTTCCCTTTTGGCTTGTGTTTCTTAGGACTATAACAATTTTAAGTGATTCCTGAATAGAAGAGTTATGCTTCATAAGCCTTACAAGCGTCGTCGCTTTCTTCAAACTGCAGGTCTAGCTTCTGCTGGTTTAGCTACTAGTTTTGCGACCTCATTAGTTCGTTCTCATCAAAGTAGTGCTAGTACAAATTTTAGTCAAGATGTACAAGCTCTAGTTATTGGTAGCGGATATGGTGGGGCTGTTGCAGCCCTACGTTTGGGACAAGCTGGTATCCGTACATTGGTGCTGGAACGAGGTCGTCGTTGGCAGATTACACCTGAGCAAAATACTTTTGCTACTTTAGATAAGCCCGATCGCCGTTCTGCTTGGCTTAGTCCCAGAACTGTGTTTAACCAGCCCGTACCTGTATACACAGGTATTTTTGAGGAGAATCGTGAAAATGGAATTACTGTTTGGGCTGGTGCTGGGGTTGGAGGTTCGTCATTAGTTAATAACGCTATTACTTACCAACCCAGACGCGACATATTCTACAAAGTTTTTTCTAGTTCACTCGTCAACTATGACGAATTGGATAGAATTTACTATCCTCGTGTTCGTTCAATGTTGCAAGCATCGCCAATACCCGCAGACATTCTAGCTACTGATTACTATGAGAAAGTGCGGTTACTGATGCAACATGCAACTAACGCAGGCTTTCCTAATCGTTTACTAGATTTAGCTGTAGATTGGGATATAGTTAGAGAAGAAATAAACGGAACTAAAGTGCCTTCTACAATTATTGGTAATATTTGGTGGGGCATAAATAGTGGAGCTAAAAATAGTTTAGATCATAACTACTTACCCCAAGCAGAAGAGACTGGATACGTTGACATTCTTCCTCTACATGTAGCTCTTGAAATTAGTGAACTTTCTAATGGAAAGGGTTACCAAGTTTCATGTAATGAGATT
The DNA here is from genome assembly GCF_020829665.1 of Nostoc sp. CHAB 5824. GTDB lineage: Bacteria > Cyanobacteriota > Cyanobacteriia > Cyanobacteriales > Nostocaceae > Nostoc. Next base: position 221,028 of record NZ_JAIVFT010000008.1, on the reverse strand, counting down.
AATGAATTAGGAGAAGTTGTTGGCCAAAAATCTATTACCTGCCGTTATTTGTTTTTAGCAGCTGGTTCTTTAGGCACTTCTAAACTTCTAGTTAAATCTAAAGCAAAGGGCAAGTTACCTAGATTGAACAATAATGTTGGGAAATATTGGGGTAACAATGCAGACATTATTGTTATGCGTTCAGGTTTACCACCCGTAAGCAATAATGGCGGAACTTCAGGTGCAGTGATTGAAAACCTTGATGACAAATATCCGCATGTGATCATGAATCTTGACAATAGTCTTGAATCTGTAGGAGAACAAGTTCTTCTCGATATGGCTATACCCGATTCAAACGGATTCTTTAAATACGATGGATTTACAGATTCGGTCAAGTTAAACTTCTCTAGAGATTCTCCAGGAAATCAAGCTGTCTTAAAAGCAATAGAGAAAACCCACAAAATTCTTGACAAGAAAAATCCTACTTTTGGCAGTAAAGAACCCTCGACACATATGAGGATACCTAAGCCAAACGATCGGTTGAGCAACCAACCTCAAAGTATGGCTTCTGACAGTATTACTGCTCATCCCTTGGGAGGATGTGTAATGGGGAAAGCATGCGATCCATACGGTCGGGTATATGGTTATCAAGGGCTTTATGTTGTTGATGGTGCGTTTATTGCTGGCTCTACAGCAGTGACAAATCCTTTGTTAACTATTGCAGCTTTAGCAGAACGTAGTATGGAACGAATCCTCGTAGAGGATATGAAATTGTCAATCAGGTAAGATTTGCAAGTATTTTTGGTAAATCGATATTTTGGGTAATCGGTTGCATGAATCACCACTGCATATAAAATTCAGTCAAGCAATATTTTTGCAACAGACAGAATCTAAATTTGCTCATAATCTCTGGCTCATGCTCAGACCCAAATAATACTCTCGCTCGCAATTTTGTTTAATTAAAAGGAGAGAAACAATGACAGTAACTAACGTAGCACCTTTAACAGCTTTGGAAATCAAGCAATTAGCAACAGACTGGTATTTAAAACTAGATGTTCACGCTCCACTGGAAGAATATATTCCCTTTCTAGCTGAAGAAGGTCTAGAAATGCGTTTTCCTGAAGCTACAGTTTATGGTTTTGATGGATTTAGAGATTGGTACGAGCGCGTTATCCGCATTTTCTTTGATGAAGTCCATACTTTAAAGCAAGTCAACGTTCAGCCTTCAGGAGACGAGGCGAGTGTTCAAGTCATCGTCAAATGGGAAGCTAGCGTGTGGAATCCACCAGCAGCCACAAGTCAACGCATTGTTTTAGATGCGTATCAAACTTGGATAGTCAAGCGATCGCCTTACACTGGTAAGCCAGTAATTGCAACCTACATTGTTGATTCACTTAGTTACTATGAAGGGTCTGCCCGTCTTTAAATAAGTTTGCGTTTTGGGGCGCACGTAACCACCGCAAAAATAATTATGTGTAGTTATTATTAACGCTCCATACTCATAAGTTACATCACAATTACAGGAGATAGAAAGATGACAGTTTCAACAATTTCACCCGGACGGCAATTCTTTGACAAACATTTAGAAACTATTTCTGCTGGAAAAATCGATGAAATGGTAGATAGGGATTATGCAGAAGATGCTGTGTTAATCACCTTCTTTAATGGGTTTGAGAATACACCTGCACCAATCACAATTAAAGGACGTGAAAATATCAAAACATTCTTTCACGAATATCTGAAAACAATTGAATATATTGATATCAAATCCCTAGACTTTACAGAAGCAGAAAACGCTATTTTTTTCCAAGCAAAATTCAACTGTAAACTTGGTCAAGTATCAGTTGGCGACGCCTGGACTATCCGTAATGGACAGATTGTTTATCACTTTGGTTTTTGGGTTTAATAGAATAGCAGCAATCTTAGGTGATGCCTACAGCGGTAAACTACGGGTTTGTTTGTAGTTAGTAACTAGCCCCAACTACAAACAATTTTACCTTAGTTCTAGTCGCCTTTATTCCTCTTATCGCCATAACTTTCTTCAGTCTTAATCCTCTACATATAGGACTACCATGAGTACACCAATTGAACAATTGCTTGTTTCTCCCATCAGCAAGCTCTATAAAGAACATATCGGTTTCATTAAAGCTAAAAATGTTGATGGTTTGCTCAACCAGTATGCTGATGATGCTCTGCTCATTAGCACCTTAACTGAAAACCGCCAACCCCTGTACGTACAAGGCCGTCAAGCACTCAAAGAGTTCTTTGAAAGTCGTATTTTCGGTTTAGAAGATTTTGAAATTAGGCTTAACCAATGGGCTGAAACCGAAAACACGCTGATGATGGTGGAGGAGCTAAAAACCACAAGTAAGACTGGTGAAGTCGGTAGTGTGGAATTCTACGATAACTGGTTTTTGCAAAATGGAAAAATCGCTATCCATTTTGCTGGTGTAATTCAATATCCAGATAAAACTTATGTAAATGCAGGAACAGTTAAAAGCGAAGTACCTGCATCTCCATTGGGCAAGTTTTATAAAGAGCATATCGGTTTTATTAAAGCGAAGAATGTTGATGGTTTACTCAACCAATATGCTGAAGATGTCCTGCTTATTAGCACCTTGACCGAAAACCGCAAACCGATTTACGTGCGTGGTCGTCAAGCGCTCAAAGAGTTCTTTGAAAGTCGGATCTTCAGTTTAGAAGATTTGGAGGTCAAACTTGACCAGTGGGCTGAAACCGAGAACACGCTGATGATAGTCGAAAGCTTGAAAACCAAAAGCGTCAATGGCGATGTTGGTGAGGTAAGTTTCTATGATAACTGGGTGCTGCGCGATCGCAAAATCGCTGTTCACTTTGCTGGTGTAATTCAGTACCCCGATGGGTCATACGCATAACTAAGTTCACTTTTTTGTGTCAGTAAGGACTGAAGTAATGGCTTTGCTAAAAGTTTCTCAAATGGCAATCAGCTGCAAAGATCCGATTGCAACTGAAAAGTTCTACACCAAATATTTTGGCTTTAAGCGAGCAAGAGTTGCACCAATTGGCAATAATGAGCAGATTGTCTTTCTCAAGTTGGGCGATATGTACCTTGAACTCTTCCAAGCCAAGGGAGAAGCCCCTCTCCCTTTAGCCAGCCAAGATGGCCCCACCTATCCAGCTTGGCGTCATTTTGGTTTCCAAGTTGATGATGTTGATGCTAAACTGGCTGAAATCGGCAAGGATGCAAAAGTAACCCTTGGCCCACTCAATTTTGATAGCTTTATTCCTGGGTGGCGCACGGTTTGGGTATCCGATCCAGATGGCAATATTGTTGAAATTAGCCAGGGATACATCGATCAGGATAATCCACCATTATTGCAGGCAAACTGAGGGTAATTTCAACTTAACTATATACAGCATTCCTCAATAGGAAATGAACCATTTCAGAATCAAAATCTTGATCAAGTAGCTAATCTTTGTTCAAAACCTAAATGGAATTGCTGTATATAGCTTAATTGTTGATCGCCAAAAATAAACTCATGAATACTTTTACAAATTGGAAAACCCTTAATTGGTCTGAATATGGTGCAGAGTTGGTGGGAACTGCTTTTAATCTCTTGGTTGGATTCAGTATCATCACCTTCAATTTTGGCAAAGGCTTGCCTATGGAGCATCTCATCCCGGCAGTGAGTCCTCGTTTATTAATTAATGGTCTCATTTTTGCTGGAAGTGGTGCATTATTTAGCATTTCCCCTTTAGGAAAACTGAGTGGGGCGCACTTAAACCCATGCTTGTCATTGGCATTCTGGATGCAAGGCAAAATGCATAAACAGGACTTAATTGGATATATTTTGGGTCAATTTATTGGCGCAATTATTGGCACATCTTTAGCATTAACTTTGTGGAAAGATTATCTGGTCAGCGTCAATTATTGTATCACTTCACCTGGAATAGGTTATCCGTTATGGTATGTATTTCTAGCTGAAGTTTTGATGACATTTCTATTCGTGCTGTCTATCTTTATCTTCTTGAGTCATCATCATTTATTGCGCTGGACACCTTTAATGGTATGGCTTCTAGTGGCAACTATGGTTTGGTTAGGAGCGCCGATTTCTGGCACTAGTTTGAATACAGCACGCAGTATCGGGCCTGCTTTCATAGCATGGTCTTGGCAAAATCAATGGCTTTATTGTATTGCATCTCCACTAGGTGCATTAACTGCTGTAGGAGTTTTTCAACTGATAACTATGGGTGAACGCGAAGTTTTGACAGGTAAACTTTTTCATGTTCCCAATTATCGTTGTATTTTTAAGAATGTTAAAGTACCACATCTGCCAAAGCATCAGTAGATTTAAAAAAGAATTCAGAATTTAGAATCCAGAATCCAGACATTCCTTTCCAAGCTAGACTCGCTACTATATTGAAAACCACAAAATCTTCTCGTATCAGAGACGATTTAGTGTGGTGTTTCACCGCATATTCAGACGCGACTCGTACAGAATTCTGAATTCTGACTCCTGAATCCTGTTTTATAAGGCCTGAAAACATCAAAATACTCTAGAAGGAGAAAGCCAATGAAGAAACTAGAAGGTAAGGTAGCTTTAGTAACCGGTAGTAGTGGAGGAATTGGCCAAGCTATTGCCGTACATCTCGCTGAACAAGGTGCAGATGTTGTGATTGATTACCGCTCTCATCCCGAAGGCGCTCAAGAAACTCTGTCGAAAGTAGAAGCTGCTGGCAGCAAAGGCTTAACTGTTAAAGCTGACCTAAGTGTAATTAGCGACATCCGTCAACTTCTAGACCAGGGTATTCAATACTTTGGCAAACTAGACATTCTTGTGAACAATGCCGGCATCGATGGTCGAAATGCTGACTTCTGGAACATTACCGAAGCTGACTATGATGCAGTAATCGATCTCAACCTCAAAGGCACATTTTTCGCCACTCAAGCAATAGTACAGCACTTGATCGAAACCAAGCGAACTGGCAAAATCATCAATATTAGTTCTACCCATGAGGAAATAGCATTCCCCCACTTCACTGCCTACTGTGCCAGCAAAGGTGGTGTAAAGATGACGATGCGTAACCTAGCAGTTGAACTTGGGCCTTTGGGAATTACAATTAACAACGTGGCTCCTGGAGCAATTGAGACACCAATCAATAGTAAGCTGTTAAATGACCCCGAAAAATTAGCAGCTTTGTTAAAAAATATTCCCTTGGGTCGCTTAGGTAAGCCAGAGGATATCGCGCCTATAGTTGCCTTCTTAGCCTCAGCCGATGCTGATTACATCACAGGCGCAACCTTCTATGTAGATGGGGGATTGAGCCGGAACTATCATGAGCAATAGGTAGTTTATCTTGGCTCTACCGTTCTAGAGTTTTTGTGATCTGGATTAGAGAACTTATTATCACTTATGAGTATCAACTTTGGACGCGAAATTTGTGGTGTTCTCGATCTGGCAGCCGGGCGAGAATGGTTGGTAAGTAATGGCATCGGTGGTTATGCTTCAGGCACAGTATCAGGTATACTTACACGCCGCTATCACGGATTACTTGTGGCAGCACTGAAGCCACCGCTAATGAGAACTCTGTTACTAGCTAAGTTAGATGAAACGGCTCTGTATGACGGACACAATTATTCCCTTGGAGCCAACCGTTGGACTGGTGGAGCCGTTAATCCAGATGGCTATCAGCACATTGAATCTTTCGAGTTAGAAGGCACAATCCCAACATGGCGATTTGCTTGTGCAGATGCTTTATTGGAAAAACGTGTATGGATGCAACCCGGCAGTAATACCACTTATGTTCAATATTACCTGCATCGTGCCACTCAACCACTGGTGCTAAAGCTGAAAGCACTGGTGAATTATCGAGATTATCACAGTAACACACATGCGCGAGGGTGGCAGATGAACATTGATGCTATTGAGCATGGTGTCTGTGTTACTGCTTTTGGGGAAGCTGTGCCGCTTTATTTATTAAGCGATTCGCCTAAGGGCGATAGCTGCGCTTCACCTGCCTACGAGTGGTACTATGAATTTGACTTAGCCAGAGAACGCGATCGCGGACTTGATGATCGCGAAGATCATCTACATGCAGCTACCTTTGACGCTACCCTCCAGCCGGGTGAATCACTCACCTTTGTTGCTAGCACCGAGATACATCCAGAGTTAAATGGCCAGATAGCCTTAGAGTTACGTCGCTCCCTTGAGCAAAAGCTGCTCGGATTTTGGAAACAAAGCCGTATCAATGCCAAAGCAGATCCAGACTGGGTGCATCAGCTAGTCCTCGCTGCCGACCAATTCATTGTTAGTCGCCCATTGCCTGATGAACCCGACGGTAAAACAATCATTGCTGGTTATCATTGGTTTGCTGACTGGGGGCGGGATACAATGATTAGCTTACCTGGTTTGACAATCTCGGTTGGTCGTCCAGAGGTGGCACGTCCGATTTTACGTACTTTTGCCCGTTACGTAGACCAAGGTATGCTGCCTAACCGCTTTCCAGATGCGGGTGAAGCACCAGAATATAATACAGTAGATGCAACCCTTTGGTACTTTGAAGCGATTCGCGCTTACTATGCGGCGACAAAAGATGACGAATTGCTCAGTGAACTCTTTCCTGTGCTAGCAGACATTATTAATTGGCATCGTCAAGGAACGCGCTACAACATTCACTTAGACCAGAATGATGGTCTACTTTATGCAGGTGAAACAGGCGTGCAACTCACCTGGATGGACGCCAAAATTGGTGATTGGGTGGTTACGCCACGCATTGGCAAACCCATAGAAGTTAATGCCTTGTGGTGTAATGCTCTGGGAACTATGGCAAACTTTGCCCAAAAGCTGGGTAAGCCTTACCAAGAATACAAGCAGATGCAAGAGCTTGCAATTACAGGATTTGGGCGCTTCTGGAACGATGCAGTTGGTTACTGCTACGATGTTTTAGACGGGCCTGAGGGACACGACGATTCATTGCGACCAAACCAGATATTCGCTGTGTCCTTACCAGAAAGCCCCCTGACTCCACTTCAACAACGGGGTGTAGTGGAATCTTGTGCGCGATCGCTTCTCACCTCTCACGGTATACGCAGTCTTGACCCCAATCACCTACAATATCAAGGTCACTATGGTGGAGATCAGCTTCAGCGAGATAGTGTTTATCATCAGGGAACAGTTTGGGGCTGGCTGATTGGGCCGTTTGTTTTAGCCCACCTACGTGTTTTCAAAGATCCAGCCCAAGCTCGCAGTCTACTTGAACCAATGGCTAATCATCTACGCGCTCACGGCGTAGGTAGTCTCAGTGAGATTTTTGATGGCGATGAGCCATTCACCCCACGGGGTTGTATAGCTCAAGCCTGGACGGTAGCAGAAGTGCTTCGCGCCTGGATAGCAACAGAACCTACCACAGATAGTTCTAAGTTTTAAGTTTTGCATTAATCCGAAATCGGCATAGATAGCATTGTTTGAGCCAGTTAAAACAACTTTGTGCTAAAGATTTTTAATCCCAAATCCCAAATCCCAAATCGCTATGACCCAAGAAGAAGCAAGATTAGCAGCAGACCGCGATCACACCGCTTATTGGAAACGATGGGGTTCCTATCTGAGTGAACGCCAGTGGGGAACAGTGCGCGAAGACTATAGCCCTGATGGTACCGCCTGGGAATTCTTTCCCCACGACCATGCCCGCTCCCGCGCCTATCGCTGGGGAGAAGATGGGATTGCGGGAATTTCTGATAATCATCAGCGACTATGTTTTGCGATCGCTCTCTGGAATGGTGAAGATACAATTCTCAAAGAGAGACTTTTCGGCCTCACAGGGAATCAGGGTAATCACGGGGAAGATGTTAAAGAATACTACTTCTACCTGGATAACACCCCGACTCACTCCTACATGAAATATCTTTATAAATATCCCCAAGCTGCTTTTCCATACAGTCAGCTGGTAGAAGAAAATCAACGCAGAGATCGCCAAGCTCCAGAGTTTGAATTAATCAACACAGGTATATTTGACCAAGACCGCTATTTTGATGTATTCGTTGAGTATGCTAAGGTTTCACCCGATGACATTTTGATTGAGATCAGTGTGATTAATCGAGGGACGGAAGCAAAAACGCTGCATTTGTTACCAACGCTCTGGTTTCGTAACACCTGGTCTTGGACTTCTAATCAAGAAGAAAAGCCGTGGTTAAAAATTAGCCAATCTAACTCTGACCTCAGCACCATCGAAGCTTATCACCCATCTTTAGGAACTCGATGGCTGTATTGTGATGAAACTCCAGAACTACTATTTACTGAAAATGAGACTAATAATCAAAGATTATTTGAGGTCAGCAATGCTTCACCATACGTTAAAGATGGAATAAATAATTATGTAGTGAATGGGCAAAAAGCAGCTGTCAATCCCAATCGGATCGGCACTAAGTTCGCAGCTCGTTACGAATTAGAAATCGGTGCAGGCGAAACCAAGACAGTGCGGTTGCGATTAAGTGACGCCCAAAATTTAATTGCACCATTCGGGAATGAATTTGACACAGTTTGGCAACAACGCCAACGTGAAGCGGATGAATTTTATCAGAGGATCTGTCCGTTCCCGATGTTAGAAGACACGCGGAATGTTCAGCGACAAGCATTTGCAGGCATGTTATGGAGTAAACAATTTTACTACTATGTAGCCGACCAATGGCTAAAAGGCGATCCGGCTGGGCCGCCGCCGCCAGCATCACGGCTCAATGGCAGAAACCATGAATGGTTTCATGTATTTAACGACGATGTACTTTCCATGCCTGATAAATGGGAATATCCTTGGTTTGCGGCTTGGGATTTAGCTTTTCATGTGATTCCGCTCTCCATGATTGACCCTGACTTTGCCAAGCTGCAACTGAGCCGCTTGACACGGGAGTGGTATATGCATCCTAACGGTCAACTACCAGCTTATGAATGGGCTTTTGGTGATGTTAATCCGCCCGTACATGCTTGGGCAGCATGGCAAGTTTATCAGATTGAGCAAAAAATCTATGGTCGTGCGGATAAAAAATTTCTGGAGGGTGTTTTCCAGAAATTATTGGTGAATTTTACTTGGTGGGTTAACCGGAAAGATTTAGAAGGCAGAAATATCTTTCAGGGTGGCTTTTTGGGCATGGATAATATTGGTGTCTTTGATCGCAGCGTTCAACTACCAACTGGTGGATATCTGCAACAGGCAGATGGTACAAGTTGGATGGCGATGTACTGTCTGAATATGCTGACGATCGCTCTAGAGTTAGCAAAAGAAAATTCTACCTACGAAGACATCGCTAGCAAGTTTTTCGAGCATTTCTTGTACATTGCTGATGCCATGAACGGCGTTGGTGATGCTGAAATAGCGTTATGGGATGAAACTGATGGTTTTTACTACGATGCTCTACATTTACCTGATAATCATCAATTCCCGATGAAAGTGCGATCACTGGTGGGGCTAATTCCATTATGTGCCGTGAGCATTTTAGAACCAGAAACCTTAGAGCGGCTCCCAGGCTTTAGAGAGCGGACGCAATGGTTTCTGAAAAATCGCCTTGACTTGACCCGAAATATTGCTTGTATGCAGAAACAAGGAATTGGTGAGCGCCGACTGCTAGCGATCGCCTATCCAGATAAACTCCGTCGCATCTTAGAAAAGATGTTAGATGCAACAGAATTCTTCAGTCCTTATGGTATTCGCTCTGTTTCAAAAGTTCATGCATCTCATCCTTATGCTTTGACCGTAGATGGTCAGCAGTATCGAGTAGATTACGAACCTGCCGAGTCTACCACAGGGATGTTTGGCGGTAATTCCAACTGGCGCGGGCCAATTTGGTTTCCAATTAATTATCTACTCCTAGAATCGCTACAAAAGTTCTATCGCTACTTCGGCGACGATTTCAAAGTTGAGTGTCCCACCGGTTCAGGCCAAATGATGACGCTTAAGGAAGTATCAATTGAATTAGCTCAAAGGCTGATCCAAATTTTTCTGACAGATGCCTCTGGTAAACGACCTTTTTATGGTGGAACAGAGAAATTCCAAACTGATCCGAATTGGCGCGACCTGATTCTGTTCAATGAATACTTTCATGGAGATAATGGCGCTGGTATTGGTGCTACCCATCAAACTGGTTGGACAGGTTTAATAGCCAAATTAATCCAACAATGTGCAGAACAAGTCTTGTCAGATTAATTTCCTAGTTTTGAGAAATCACTAATTTTCAAAATGCGTGAATTTTCCTAATTCATCAACTGTGTATACAAACTAAAAGTGAGCTTGTACAGATCAATTGATTACACACTAGTTCTAAAAAACCATGCAACTCATCCTGTCTAAACTCATCAAAGGAGCGTTTTACTCCGCCTCGGTAATCCTAGCATTTAGCGTCGCTTCACCTTCTTACGCGGGCACCTTTATCGTGTCCGGTGATGCTAATATTGTGAATCCTTTGGTGGGTTCATCTAATCAACCTGTAAATCCAGGCAATGTACAGTTTTTTACTAATATCTTGGAAGGTGGAACCAATGTAATTGTACAAAGTAGTAGTAGCGGAAATGACACTACTGTAGATGCTATTGAGTCTGAAATTAATAGCTTTTACAATAGTCTTACTGGTGTAACATCTACAATTGTTAACAGTCAAATTACTCCCGCTGTACTTTCTAGTGCCGATTTGTTTATCAGCCCTTTGCCTGATGATTCCTTGACTGATGCCGAGATTGCCTCTCTAGGAGATTTCTTGAAAAACAATGGGTCTATTTTCTTTCTAGGAGATAATAATAATTTTGAGCAGGAAAACGCACGGATTAATGCAGCCCTAACGGGTTTAGGTAGCAGCATAAGCATCCTCGACAGCGATATTTTTGATTCTGGTTTTAATACTGCCACAGGCTCACGGATTGCATCAAATCCATTGACTGCTGGTGTCAACAACTTTACCTATGCGGCTGCATCTGAAGTATCCGGTGGTACAAGTTTATTCTTGGGTTTGACTAGACAAACTTTCCTAAGTGTTGAGAACACTACTCAAATTCCTGAGCCGAGCGCTATTGGTGGTGTACTAGCAGCAGGTAGCATAGGCTGGCTAATGAAGCGTAAGCTTAAAACTTCTAAAAAAGCTAAAGCTTAGTACAATTCCAAAAGGAAACGACACGAAAAAATGGGATCAAGAAACAGCAAGTGAAGATTAATGATCTATTAACCACGATGATGGATTATTAATTTACCAAAGCAAATAAAACTTCGTTGGAACTTGCATAAGCTTCTCGTTACCCTTTTACATTGTATATAAAATAAACACTGGATGCGTTCGTTTAAGCAAACGCATCCAACAATTTATATCAGGTTCAGTTAAACACTTATAATATCTGTATGTTGGGTTTCGTTCCTCAACCCAATATGTGATCCTTGTTCATGTTAGGTTTAACTGCTGTACCCCTTACGAGGACCTTGCTACAACCCAACCTAAATTGATAGACTTTATTATAAATAGTCAATCTAACTGATATTAAGTATTTTAAATAGTTGAAAATATTATTGCTTACTTATTAATTATCAAAACAATACTTCATTATCAAAAGAATACAAACTTCACCCAAAAGTTAAACCCTTGTACATATATTAAACACTCCTTAAAATTACTTATATAAACTACTTAACAGGCAATTAAATTACCTGGAATAAGTAGATTTAAGTTTTTCGCTTTGTTTGCGAAATTTGGACTCAGCAATACTGAAAATTACTAAATACATGTATATGAGTAGGTATTTAAAACAATAAGCCTTTTTTAAGGCAATGTTGTATGTAGTCAATCCTTAAGGAGTAAATTAACACAAATTTAGCCATTAGCAAATTGCCAAAATTATCATTGCAAAACACAACTAATAATTTTTTCATTGCTAAAAGCGTGCTAAATTACCCACTACTTAAATGCCGTAAGGACAGAGACAAAGAATGACTTTAACTACAGATAGATATCAAGTTGAACTAGCAATACCTGATTACCAATTAGAATCGGGATGCTCACATCCTTTTGGTGCGGTGCCAGATAAAGATGGAGTAAACTTTTCCATCTTTTCAGAACATGCTACTTCTGTCGAACTCTTATTATTTGATCGAGATGATGCTCCGCAGCCAACACAAATTATTCAGTTAAACCCAAAGTTCAATAAAACCTTCCACTTTTGGCATGTTTATGTCAGAGGGTTAAAACCGGGCACTCACTACGCTTATCGAGTTAATGGTAATCCCGATTTACACCGAGCAGGACACCGCTTTAATAAAAATAAGGTACTGCTTGACCCTTATGCTAGAGGAAACACCAACGCTCTTTGGCAGCGCAATGATGCTTTAGGGTCAAAAGACAATATGACTACATCTATGCGTAGTGTAGTTATTGATATATCTGATTATGACTGGGAAGGCGATCGCCCGCTCAATCGATCAATGAGTGACACCATCATTTATGAGGTACACGTTGGCGGATTTACCAGATCGCCCTCTTCCGGCTGCAAACACCCTGGCACTTTTTCTGGAATTATCGAAAAAATCCCTTACCTCAAAGAGTTAGGAATCACAGCTGTTGAACTGTTGCCAATATTTGACTTTGACGAAAAGAACCTTCTTCGAGAAGTCAACGGCAAGGAACTAAAAGACTACTGGGGATATAATCCACACAGCTACTTTGCTCCGGAAGCTTCATATTGTGCTTTTCCTGATGTTGGAAATCATATTAGAGAGTTTCGAGACCTGGTTAAGGCTTTACACAAAGAAGGGATTGAAGTCATTCTAGATGTAGTCTTTAACCACACCGACGAAGGTAACCATGAAGGCCCAACCATCAGCTTCAAAGGCCTTTTTAATGACATTTTTTATCACCTAGTACCTTGGGATAAGCAGTACTACATGGACTACTCCGGGTGTGGCAATACCGTCAATTGCAACCACCCGATAGTAGAAAAGTTAATTGTTGATTGCCTAGAATTTTGGGTCAAAGAGATGCATGTCGATGGTTTCCGCTTTGATGAAGCCTCCATCTTATCTCGCAGTCAAGACGGAGTACCAATGACCCATCCGCCAGTGATTTGGCACATTGAAACATCCGAAACACTAGCTGACACCAAAATTATTGCCGAGGCTTGGGATGCCGGTGGGCTTTATCAAATTGGTGACTTCCCTGGATATCGTTGGGCAGAATGGAACGGACGTTTTCGAGACGATATCCGGCGCTTTGTCAAAGGAGATGCAGGAATGGTTGGGGCAGTTGCTTGGCGCATTGCTGGAAGTTCTGACCTTTATCAATCGAGCAGACATTTACCGATTAACAGCATTAACTTCATTAGCTGTCATGATGGATTTACCCTCAATGACTTAGTTTCGTACAACGACAAGCACAATGAAGCCAATGGTGAAAACAATCGGGATGGCATTAATGACAATTTGAGCTGGAATTGTGGGGTTGAAGGAGAGACTGATAACCCAGAAATTGATGGATTACGTCGGCGACAGATTAAGAATTTTGCAGCCATTCTCATGCTTTCTCAAGGTGTACCCATGCTTGTGGCTGGTGATGAAGTCAGACGTACCCAAAAGGGTAACAACAACGCCTACTGCCAAGATAACGAAATTAGTTGGTTAGATTGGGATCTTGCCGAGAAGAATGCTGATATTTTCAGGTTCTTCAAAGGGATGGTTAATTTCCGCAAGTGTTACTGCCATTCTGCCTTACGCCGTAGTAACTTTTTCACTGGTGAAGTTAACGAGCGCGGTTTAGCAGACATTGCTTGGCATGGCTGTAAGTTGTTCAAACCAGGCTGGAACGACTCTCATGCGAGAGTTCTGGCATTTACTCTCGGTGGCTTTGAAGGAGAAGCAGATATTCACGTCATGCTCAACATGTACTGGGAGGATCTAGAGTTTGAAATTCCTTCTATTAAAGGTAAAAAATGGTGCAGAGTCGTAGATACTGCTCTTCCTTCTCCGATGGATATTGCAGAGCCAGGGGAAGAAAGTGTAGTTTCAGATAATGTCTATTCTGTTAAAGAGCGTAGCGTTGTTGTTCTGATTTCTAAATAGTTTTCAGTTAATAAATTTCCAATTCGGAGTTAATTCAATGAGTAATATAGGCTTTTCGTTTTCAGATTTGATTGCTGGATATGTTACCGCTTTTGATTCAAGTAAAGGAGATTCTGGTACTTTTGATCTCAAAACTTCAGATGGCAGGAAATTTGAAGTAGCATTGACATCAATGACCTATGCTGAATTAGTACGCAATTTAGATGAGCCTTTCTTTGATTGCACTAGCCAAATAAGTTCAATGCTCGTTCCAAATTGCTATCTTTTTGTGTATGGCATTTTTTATCCTGAAGCAGGTGAGCACAAGTTTGAAGCTAAACACATAGTTTTTCTGGGTAGAACAGAAAACGAGTATCTTTTTGAAAGACCAGATTGGTGGGTCAAGCAGATACGAAGCCTTGGCGATTTTTACCTCAAAGCCCAGTTTGAAGATGGCGAAATTGATTATCGGAAATATCGCACTGGTATCGGTTTAGTTGGTTCCAAAGAAGATAGTACTCGTCAGGAAACTGACACGATTTCTCGTCTAGTTTACGGTTTTGCCACAGCCTACATGATGACTGGGGACGATCGCTATCTTGAAGCTGCGGAAAAAGGCACTGAATACCTCCGCCAACATATGCGTTTTCTAGACGAAGGCGAAGAAATTTGCTATTGGTATCATGCTGTTGATGTGAAACCAGGTGGCAGCGAGCAGAAAATATTCTCCTCAGAATTTGGGGATGATTATGACGCTATTCCAGCTTATGAGCAAATTTATGCGCTGGCCGGCCCCACCCAAACCTATCGGATAACGGGCGATCCACGCATCATCAAAGATATCGAGTTGACGATTAATCTGTTTGACAAGTATTTCTTGGACAAGACAGAGAAAGGAGGATTTTTCTCTCACATCGATCCGATTACTCTCAGCCCCCACTCTCAAACTCTAGGCCACAATCGTGCCAAGAAGAACTGGAACTCCGTAGGTGACCATGCCCCAGCTTATTTGATCAATCTTTGGCTAGCGACTGGCAAAGAAGAATATGCAAACTTCTTGGAGTACACCTTCGACACCATTGAAAAGCGGTTCCCAGATTATGAGCGTAGCCCATTTGTTCAAGAACGTTTTTATGAGGACTGGAGCCACGATACAACTTGGGGATGGCAGCAGAATCGAGCAGTTGTAGGTCATAACCTGAAAATTGCTTGGAACTTAATGCGGATGAACCACTTGAAACCAAAAGAAAACTATGTGACTCTGGCAGAAAAGATTGCAGAAATCATGCCAGCAGTTGGTAGCGACCAACAGCGTGGGGGGTGGTACGATGTGGTGGAACGCACCTTAAAACCAGGGCAAGAGGTACACCGCTTTGTCTGGCATAACCGGAAAGCTTGGTGGCAACAGGAACAAGCTATCTTAGCCTATCTGATCTTGAATGGTTCACTTGATAAATCTGAGTATCAACGCCAAGCCCGTGAAGCGGCGGCTTTCTATAATGCTTGGTTCCTCGATTACGTGGCTGGGGGTATCTACTTCAATGTTCTGTCAAATGGGATTCCCTACTTGCTAGGAACCGAACGAGGCAAGGGGAGCCACTCAATGAGCGGTTACCACTCGTTTGAACTGGCCTACTTAGCTTGCGTTTATACGAATCTGCTGATTACTAAACAGCCAATGGATTTGTACTTCAAACCAAAGCCAGGTGGCTTTAAGGACAACATCCTGCGAGTTGCACCAGATATCTTACCACCAGGCAGTGTGCGGATTGGCGATGTATGGATCAATGGGCAAAGGTATGCCGATTTTGATGCTGCAAACCTGACAGTCAAACTGCCGGTTACTCAAGATGATCTCAAAGTTAGAGTTAGGCTTCTCCCGACTCAAGTATCTTTCGACGCAACGCTGTTAGAAGTCAGTAATGGTATTGCCAAAATCTCCTTAACTGGGTTATTGGATGCCAATGGTGTGGTACATTTTCAGGAAGCGATCGCTAAAGCTACAGCACAGCCAATCAATCGTCTAGTCTTACTACTACAAGACCTGGAATGTATTACTACTGCTGGTCTACGCTCTCTGATTTTCGCTAAACAAAAACTGGGTTCTGATGTTGAACTCTACATGGTCGGCGCACCGGAGAACGTGAAACAATTCCTGATGATGAGTGCATTTTGCGACAGTGTAACCGTTTTGGATGAGTATGAAACTGTTCAGCTGGCAAGTGTGTAAGTTGCGTTAAAAGACATTTTAGTAGTCCTAATTTGGATAGTAAGCTGTTACGCATTTAATTTGTACATTTACCTGATGACTGATGACTGTTGACGGTTAACAGTCAACAGTCAACAGTTAACGACCATCGAGAGTGTTTATATACTTTAGACGCGCATCAGCTTAAATACATGGTTCAAATCAAGAAACTATGGTTTACCCAAAGCCATTTAGGACTACGCTGAATACAGTTAGCTTAAGGAAACTTATTTATTGAAAGGAGTAAAGGGAGCTGGGAGAGCGGGGGGTCTGGGGAAGTTTTTCTTTCCCTGCACTCCTAGCCTCCCTTACTTATTCAAAGAGTATTGGGACTATGCCAAATCTTTGACACTACTGCAACCAAATTCTGTATAAAAATACTAAATTTGTTTAGTACCATTCATCCCAAAGCCTTGTACAGAGTGGATTGTTGCATTTTAGGACAATAAACAAAGGGACAAACCTATTGTCCATCAAAAGCTATTCACGACTCCTGGCTGTCTTGTTGTTATGTAACAACCGATTTAAAAACTTGAACCCTAGCAAAATGGTTAGTGGATAGGTCTAAATATACTGATAAGACACTCAGGGCTTAGGACTAAGCAAATAATTACAAACATTATCTCCAGAAAGGAGCTACTTTGGTTAATCCTGTATTACTTACTGTTGACGATGACCCCGGAGTTCTACGAGTAATAGAGCGAGATCTCCGACATGAGTATGGCGATCGCTTTCGGGTACTACGAGCCAACTCAGGTGCAAATGCTTTGAAAGTATTGCAACAGGTAAAATTACGTAACGAGACAGTTGCGCTTTGTGTGGTAGACCAGCGGATGCCACAAATGTCGGGCGTGCAGTTCCTTGAACAGGCTATGCAAATTTTCCCGTCTGCAAAACGAGTTTTACTAACAGCTTATGCGGACACCGATGCTGCTATCTCTGCGATAAATACAGCCAAAATTGATTACTATCTTCTCAAACCGTGGGAGCCGCCACAAGACCTTCTATACCCAGTTCTTAGCGATTTATTAGACGATTGGGTTTCGTCATACCGCCCACCCTTTGAAGGTATCCGCGTTATTGGCTCCCGTTGGTCGCCCAAGAGTCATCACATTAAGGACTTCTTGGCCCGCAACTATATGCCTTATCAGTGGTTGGACATTGAGGCAGAGGAAGAAGCACGTCAATGGGTTACTTATGCTCAATGTAATACCGCACATTTGCCACTAGTAGTTTGCCCTGACGGTTCGTATCTCACACAGCCAACGCACGCCGAAATTGCTGAAAAAATCGGGTTGAAGATGCAGGCTCAAATGCCTTTTTACGATTTGGTGATTGTGGGGGCTGGCCCAGCTGGTTTGGCAGCAGCAGTCTATGGAGCTTCTGAAGGTCTACGTACAGTATTGATTGAAAAAGAGGCTCCAGGGGGCCAAGCAGGGACAAGTTCCCGGATCGAGAACTATTTAGGCTTTCCCCAAGGAATTGCTGGATCAGAATTAGCTCGCCGCGCCGTTACTCAAGCTAGACGATTCGGGGTAGAGATTCTCTCGCCTCAAGAGGTAATGGACATTCGCTTGCAAGATTCTTATCGCATCATCAAGCTGAAAGATGGGACAGAATTAAGCTGTTATGCATTGCTGATTGCAACAGGTGTCTCATACCGTAAGCTTGATGTGCCTGGGATTGAGAATGTGACTGGGGCCGGTGTATACTACGGCGCGGCAATGACCGAAGCACTTTCTTGCCAAAATGAAGATGTTTATGTAGTTGGCGGAGCTAACTCAGCCGGGCAGGCTGCGGTGTACCTTTCTAAGTACGCTCGCCATGTGACTATGTTGGTACGCGGCAACTCACTGGCTATAAGTATGTCAAAGTACTTGATAGACCAAATCTTAGCAACAGAAAATATCACAGTACAATATCACTCCCACATCGTCGAGATTCATGGCCAGACTAGCTTAGAGGCAATTACGCTTGCTAACACTAAAACCCATGAAAAGGAAACTATTCCCACAAAGTTGCTGTTTATTTTAATCGGTGCAAAGCCACACACTGATTGGCTGGCTGGGATTGTGGAGAGAGACGAACAAGGGTTTATCTTAACCGGGCCAAGCTTGATACCCAATAAACAATGTTCAAAGGCATGGAAATTGGATCGCCAACCCTTCCTGCTTGAATCCAGTGTACCAGGCGTCTTTGTGGCTGGAGATGTGCGTAACGGGTCTGTGAAGCGAGTCGCTTCTGGCGTTGGAGAGGGTGCGATCGCTATTCAGTTTATCCATCAATATCTAAGTAAGGTGTAATTATGTTAGATGCTTTGCGTCAAGTGTCACTTTTGGCACAATTGACAGATGAGCAATTCCAATGGTTGTCTGAACATGGCCGGGAACTATGGGTGGTTCCAGGAGAATACATAGCCATAGAGGGAGAACCACTAGACTATTTCTACGTGCTGATAGAAGGCGAAATTGAGTTTACCAAAAAAGTCGGCAATGCAGAAAAACACGTTATGAGTTTTGGTGCTGGAACATATACAGGTCATGAGTTGATTCTATTAGATGCTCCTCACCATCTCGTTAATGTACGTGCCGTGAAACCAACTTATATGTTGAAATGGGACATAGATACTTTCTGGGAAATGCTTACAACCTGTCCGTCGATTACACGCGACCTTTTAATCATCACGGCGCAACGGGTGCAAATGTTGGAGTCTATGTCACAACACCACCAAAAGCTAATTGCACTCGGTACTTTAGCAGCTGGCCTGGCGCACGAGTTGAACAACCCAGCAACAGCTGTTGTCCGAGGTGGGAAGCACTTGCACAAAATCTTTCAACAATTGCCATACCTTGGACTCAAACTCAATCACAGGCAGATGACAAAAGAACAACTGCTGTTTCTTGACCACTTGCTGCACAGAGTAATTGGACATGCCGAAACACCCTGCGACTTAGAAGATTTACTAGCGCAGAGCGATCGCGAGCAAGAGGTAACAGCCTGGCTGGATTTACACAACGTGCCTGATGGCTGGAAAATTGTTTCTTCCTTAGTCCGGGGAGGATTGGATACTCAATCCCTGGATACCATTGTGGAACATTTATCCCCAGAATCACTTACTGAAGTTCTAGCTTGGCTTGAGGCCACACTCACAGGAATTGAACTGTTGGACGAAATTGACCAAAGTTCGGGGCGCATCTCTGAACTGGTCAAAGCCATTAAAGAGTACTCCTATATGGATCAGGCTCCGATGCAAGAGGTGGATATACACCAGGGAGTTGAAAGTACGCTGACTATTCTCGGTCATAAGCTCAAGGGGGGCATTAGTTTAACGCGCGATTATGACCAAAACCTACCGCTAATCACAGTATATGGTAGCGAACTCAACCAGGTATGGACGAACCTGATTGACAATGCGATCGATGCAATGAGTGGACAAGGACAAATCAGGATTCGCACCGCACGAGAAAATAACTGTGTGCTAGTAGAAATTGCCAACAATGGTCCAGCCATTCCGCCAGAAATCCAAGAGCGGATATTCGAGCCGTTCTTTACCACTAAGGGGGTGGGTCAGGGAACAGGTTTAGGTCTAGTCATTAGTTACCGAATTGTTGAAAAGCATAAAGGTGAGATCCGCTTGTTCTCCGAACCAGGAAACACCCGTTTTCAGGTTATTCTGCCCATATCTTTGACCGAAACAACAATTGAATGTCATCAGTGCCAATTTATACCAGCAGATAATACAAGTATGCAATTTATACACAGTTGATTAAGGAATGTGTGGGATGAATAAATGGTTGAAATCTCCTGAGTTACGTATTAGTGAAGGTAAGGAAGAAGAACGACACGCGACGTGGTTGGAACTCTTTTTTGATCTATTTTTCGTGGTTGCGATTTCGGAGCTTGCTCACAATCTCAATCGGGATGTCTCACTATCGGGCTTCCTTGGCTTTCTGCTGCTCTTTGTGCCGATTTGGTGGTGTTGGATTGGTGCTACATTCTACGCCAATCTATTTGATACTGATGATTTGGGACACCGACTCCTGACCGCCTTACAAATGCTTGCAGTGGCGGCACTAGCAGTGAACGTACACGACGGGTTGGGTAAAAGTTCAGTTGGTTTTGCTCTTTCCTACACTTTTGTTCGGGTGTTGCTCGTCGTCGAGTTCTTACGTGCTGGAAGGCATATAGTTACAGCACGACCACTAACGACCCGAATCGCAAGCAGTTCTGCACTAGGAGCATTGGTTTGGCTGGTGTCGGCATTTGTACCGATGCCACTGCGATTTGGATTTTGGATCTTAGCGCTGACAGTAGAATTTGGAATAGTATTGACAGCAGGAAAATCTGTACATGTGGAACTGGCTCCCCACGCTTCACACTTGCCTGAGCGTTTTGGCTTATTTACCTTAATTGTGCTAGGCGAGACAGTCTTAGCGGTAGTTAATGGTGTCGCACAGCAGCAGTGGAATTTATCATCAGCATATACTGCTGTGTTTGCCTTGAGTATTGCTTTTAGTTTGTGGTGGCTGTATTTTGACAACCTTGGTGGTTCAGCAATCCAGGCTGCTCGTGCCTGCCAGCACATAAGAGCTTATCAAACTTGGGTCTATATGCACTTACCCTTGGTAATTGGTATTGCCGCTACCGGAGTTGGGGTGGAGCACGCCTTGGCAAGTGATACAGGTTTGGTATTGGCGTCTGCTGAACGCTGGCTTATTTGCGTTAGCTTGGCGCTGTGCTTCTTTACCCTTGGAATCATCTATCTTACTGGTGTTAGCACTGACACCAGACTACGCTGCAAAGTCCGGGCGGGGTATCGCTTAGTGGCAGCAGCTGTTCTTCTGATTCTCGCTGTAGCTGGCGCAGGTTTGTCAGCTATGGAGTTGATTGGGTTTATAGCTGTGGTTGGTGCTGTGCAAATTATCCTCGATTTGCGTCAGGTTACTAGTTTTTTATAAATGATTCCGAGAGATATTGGATTAACTCGGAAAAAAATTGGTTATAATGCATTGGACTAATTGGCTAATCGTCCCTGATGGTCAAAGTTAGCGTCAAATACTAATGAACCATCAGCCGATAGTACGATGTAGCGATAGTTACGTGGAGCCGAACGCCAAAATTGTCCCAATTGTTTGATGTTGTAGCCATTAGGTACATTAATTTCAAAATAACCGTGTTCTGGAACCCAGCCGATCCACATACCATTGTTCGCTTGACTGTAGCCCATTCTATTCCAGAACAAATTACGGATTGATCGCTCTTGCGCCTCGCTAATGGGTACACGCACCTGTCGCCAAGATGGACGGCCAGCATTCCGCAGAGCTTCACGAGGCAAGTTAGAAGGTAGCGATCGCCCAATACTGTTGTAATACCAGCTATAGCGTGCCTTCTCAGTCAGCATATCAAACCGCGTACAAGCGTCATACACTGCTGAAAGCAAGCGGTCATCACTGGCATAAACGCTATGCAAGTAATTGCCGAGTCGTAGCAAGTTGAGGGCTTCCTGTTTGTGTGAGCCACGCAGCTGCTCGAAACTCTTAGCTAGGGTGATGCGAGCGCCTTGCAAGCGTTCATAAACTTTTGTTGTGCCCCAAGGGTAAGTTGCTTGGCGCTGTAATTCATCCCAACGTTGCTGCACTTGCGGTTGCACTTCCTCAAGCGGCTGAACAGATCCAGGACAGTTGGCTTGAGCTTTTGGTGTGGCAACTAAAAAGTTGAGTGTAGAAGCGATTGGTAATATCCAAAGGAAGTTTTTGTATAACATATTACTTAGTGTGTCAGGTTTTAACTAGAGATTTCCAAGATTAATACTTTTATCTACAAGCCCAACTAGAAATTTACTAAAAGATAGGGGAGAAGTAGGGGAAATGCAATTGTGCAAAGCGCAGTGCCAGAAGCGATCGCTCCCCATAAAATTCTTGGAGGAAAGGCGAAAAGGAGCGATCGCTTTACAGGGTAAGCATCATACTTGTTCAGTCATCTGGAAACTGCCAGCATGAGATATGTCCAACATCTTTGATACCCAAGACAAACCAGCAGATAGATGAAGAGTAGGGAAACTGATGATAGTTTGAGATGAGCAAAAGCAGATAATAAAAAGTAGCTATTATGATCGTTGTCCATCATCTCAACAACTCGCGATCGCAGCGCGTGCTATGGCTGCTTGAAGAATTAGGTATCGAATACGAGATTAAGTTCTACGAACGCGACCAGCAGACGATGCTGGCACCGCCATTGCTGCGTGAAGTCCATCCGCTCGGTAAGTCACCAGTAATCACAGATGCAGAAGAGACTGTTGCTGAGTCGGGCGCAATCATCGAATACATAGTAAGTCGCTACGGCAATGGTCGGCTAATCTCGCCATCCGGTACGCCAGAGCGTCTGCGCTACACGTATTGGCTGCATTACGCTGAAGGCTCTGCAATGCCACCTCTAGTAATGAACCTCGTTTTCAACCGTTTTGGTACAGGAGACAGCAGTGTAAACGAAGCATTTATCGCACCCCAGATCAAACTTCACTTTGACTACATAGAAGGTGAACTTCATAAGAGTACGTGGTTTGTAGGTGAAGAATTTACTGCCGCCGATATCCAAATGAGCTTTCCTCTGGAAATAGTTGCTATGCAACCTGAACTTATCTCAAGCCGACCAAAGATTAAGCAATTTATCGAGCGCATCCATGCACGACCGGCTTACAAACGCGCCCTTGAACGTGGAGGCAGATACGACTTCGCCAACATGATTGAATAATTCTCCTACTCCAACAATGATGCAGAGCTTCCTCGAACAGAAGCGATCGCATCTGGAGCAGGGGACAAGGGGAAAGAGGGTTTCCCGGTTTTTGCACAGATGTGGGAATTATAAATAATTAGCTGGACATGATATAACTTAAACCTAGCTGAACTTACTAGAGTAAAGTTCATCAGACACTTCTTTGAGTTCTGGTTCAACTACTGTTAGATGTTGCTCTAAAATTGCCAAATTGCGAATATTAGACTTATAAAAAGCATCAAATAAATCACCTACTAAAGGCACAGTACCAACGACTGTTTCCAAACCAACATTAAAAATCATTTTGGCTAAGTCTTGACGCGGGATGCCAAACTGAGTAGCTAAAAATATAATGTAAGCTGAAAACGCTGTACTGATTAAATCACCAGCACCTGGAACTAAACCGATAATTGGGTCTATTCCAATGCGAAAACTTGTTAGAGGAATACGTATTGATGTATCCATCAAACGGCTGAGTTTACGGATGCGATTGAGAGTAGCAAGGCGTTTGGCAGCGTCCATAATTTCCGATATTTACACTACTTTTAAGTTGCACTATTTTTAATTCTTTGTCTTGTATCGTTAGAAAGAAAAAGTATGAATAAAAAATCCTAAATACTGTCCCAAAAGCAGATAGATCGATCGTAGAGTTTATTAGATTTGGTTTTTATCGATTATGACTAATACCAATTCAGAAATTATAGAACAGCTAAAACGCGCATCTGACGTGGTAGTTTTAACGACTTGTAAATAGTCTAGCAAGTAGACCATTATAAACAAGTTATGGAGCTTAAGTCCTTAGGAACTTCCAATTTATAGTGGCAAATATAAGATAAAATTTTGGGTTTGAGTACAACTTTGATCCTGAGGACTTAATACGATTTGGAAAAGAGAAAATTATCAGTTGAGGTAAGCTGTGCTTGATTTAGGGGAGACGTTATAGTTAATTACCTTCTAGCAAAGTCCAGAAGTAGCCATCTGGCGCGACGAAGGAAAAACTCGTCTCGCCAAACTCATTACTAATGATGTCTGTAACTTTTTGTACAGCACTTGCTTTGATGCGATCGCAATACTCCTGTATTCCCTTTACACGATAGGTATATAAACACATGCCCAAGCTACCTGGTTGGGCTGCCTCAAAACGCGATTCTAAATTAATCTCTTCTGGGAATCGAATGATATAAAGTCTACCACTGCGTGCGGCCATCAGGTCAGACTTAGAAGAACGGGGATCATCAAAGGTAGTAACAATAAACTTTTCACCAGGGTTAAGGTCAAAAATATCTCGACCGGCTGGCGAAGATTCATAGCTAGTTTCGACATCATCACGCACACGCAGCAAACCCAAAACTTCTTCATAAAACTTCAGAGTTTCTTTGCTGTCATCTTGAACGATGATCCCCATGTGGGTAAACTGACTAGTCTTGAGTGCAGCATTATGGTTAACTTGTCCGTAATGCGGTAGTGTATAGCCAAACCGTTGAAACAAAACCTGTCTAGCTAAGGGTTGCAGTAGCAGCATTTCTCGCACACCAACTGCTGACTCAATAAAAGGACGGCTTTTTCTCTCTTTGTTGTAGATGACTTCCCAATAAGGGTTAGTGTATTTAATAGGCAAAGCTGCGGCTTTTGCATCCTCTATATGATTTAAGATACTTAACACATCCGCCGTTAAGCTTGTCGCCCAGCGATTTCCTTTAATTTTCATCGATGCAAGTCCCAAACCTTCATGCGTAGGCTTTTGCCAAACCATCAGCCGAATCAAACCATGATCTGCATTTTGGTGGTAGAGGCGGATTGAGCGTAAAGACGAATTCACCCCATATAATTGATTGGCTACATCTGCGGTTAATTCACCCACTTGACCAATGCGATAGCCAAATTGCTCCCAATACTGAATTGCAGAAATTGGCTCTGGGATGCCAATACAGACTTCATAGATACCTTCAATTGCGGTTTGTTGTTCTTGAGTCATATTAATTTTGGATTTTAGATTTTAGATTGAGTCAAAATAAATAAAGCTTTCGGATTTTTCCTCATTTTTTCTCATTCCTATGCTCCGCATGGGAATGGCTGATTAGGGGCTGCTGCCTCTATTTAGACATTGAGTCAGAGCCTCAATGAATGCATTCCCATGCAGAGCATGGGAACGAGAGAAGAGAAAGTGTTTACAAAAGTATCTCAGAAAGAATCCGAAAAGCAATAACTTTATTTTGTAGCTTATGATGTACCTACAAAAGTGAGATAAGCTATTACGCTTTTAAATTATCCAGTTACTCATGAGGTTGGTTGACTGCTGACGGTTAACTGTCAACTGTCAACAGTCAACAGCCAACACCAAAAGATGTGCAAGTTAAATGCGCGACAGCTTATCTTATATAGAGTTCTTCTAATTGCATGTAATCAAGAATCGCCATAAAGTTTTTTAAGAGGAGTTAAGCTATGACGCAGCGACTGACTCAAGAGCAATTATCACAAATAGTCACGGAAGTAGAAGGTCTGCAAGTGCGTCGGGAAGCGGAACTAGACCAACAACAGGTTAGAGAAATTTTACAGGAGTTGAATTTACCGCCAGAGTTACTAGATGAAGCGCTAATTCAGTTAAATCGCCGCCAAGCACTGGAAGTACAGCAAAATAAGAATCGATGGATTATTTCTGGAGTGGTGGCAGTTGTATTGGTGGCCATTGCATCTACAATATTTTTCATGCAGCAACAGAATTCTACACTCTCTCGTGTTTCTGCTCAACAAGACCGCCTCACTGTGGTAGAAAATAGCAGCGGCGACTTGAAGGCAATTTCTCGCCAGACTAATCCAGAAGTTTCTTACCGTGTCACCTTAAAGGATGCACCCTTGGGTAAAAAGCTGGCTCTCTCCTGCAATTGGATTGACCCAAGTGGTCAAATTGTCAAGCAAAATAACTATCAAACCCGCGAAATTAATACGTCTGTCTGGGATACCCAGTGTCGCTACACTATTAATCCGGCTGCAACTGTTGGCAATTGGAAGGTGCAGATGTTCCTGGAAGGTCGGCAGATTAGCGATGAAACCTTTGAAGTTAAATAGTCCAGATGGGCATCCCGCATCACTTTCTTGGCTATTGGGGTTACGGCGCTCAACATGAGTTGGAAGCGCTGTTAAATAGTGTTCTGGAAAACCTCTCTCCAAACCTCTCCCCTACAAGGGGAGAGGCTTTGAATTTTCCCCCAACCCTTGCAGGGAAGGGGGTTAGGGGGTTAGGTCTGAAAATCTGGAATGTTGTTTATATAGGACTTGATGGAAACTTCCTACCACAACAAAATCAAATTGCTGCTATCTCAGCATCAGGATTATTCACTTCACCCGATGCTTGGGTAAGTCTCCAGGAAAACAACTGCCTAATTTTGGGTAGAGAACCTTTCGGCAAAGTGCCTTTGTATTGGACTCAGCAAGGACAAGTTATCTGGTTTGCATCCCAAATGCAACTACTCTTACCGATTTTGCAACAGTCAGAAGTTAGCATTCCTGGGTTATATGGGTATAGCTGTTTTTCCTACGTTCCAACACCTTTAACCCCTGTTAATGAAGTGTTTGCAGTTCCGGCAGGAACTGAATTAGTTTGGCAGAGTGATTGTCAATCAGGTATTCTGCGATCGCCTGAATCCAAAAATACCCATTCGTGGCGGGAAGCCTCAGAACATTTAACAGATGAAACTACAGCAATTACCGAATTGCAAACTCTCCTTAAAGACTCCATTGAGCGACAGATTGCCGATTTAAAGGATGAGCCTGTTGGGGTGTTTCTCTCTGGCGGACTCGATTCTTCAGTGGTGGCGGCGCTGCTGGTGCAAGCAGGGGTGAAAGTCCGCGCCTACACTTTAGATTTTGGTGACGCAGGTATTCCAGAATATCCATATTCTGAACAAGTCGCCCAGTTTCTCAAAATTCCGCTGATTAAAGTTGCAGTAACGCCAAGTTCGATCAAGGATGCCCTAATTCCTACTGTGCAAGCATTGGATTTGCCCTTTGGAGATGGTGTATGTGTTCCGTTGTATCTCCTATCTCAAAGGGCGAGTCAGGAAACTCAAGTAATTTTTAATGGTGAAGGTGGAGATCAATTGTTTGCTGGCTGGACGAACAAACCTTTAATTGCCGCAGGTGTTTATCAAGCAGAAAATCCCGTCGGACAGGAAACTTTTATCCAGCAATATCTCCGCACCTTTCACCGTCTTGGGGGATACGAATCTCAAGTTTATCAGCCGGAAGTATATGCACAGATAGAAAATTTGCAGCCCGAAGATTGGCTGTTAGCAGCTCTTGATCGCAATGAGTGTCCATCTTTGCTGCATCGCTTGCGCCGTGCAAGTTTGATGCTCAAAGGAGCGCAGAATATCCATCCCCGTGCGACTGCATTGGGCTTTGCTCATGGATTATGGGTGCGATCGCCTTTTTGTGATTTACCTTTGGCTGAGTGGACATTTCGCCTATCTGGAGAACTCTGTTTGCAGGGAGCTTGTGAAAAATATATCCTCAAGCGTGCTGTCGAAAATTGGCTCCCGCCGGAAATTGTCTGGCGACAAAAGCGGGGTATGGGGGTTCCCTTAACTTCTTGGTGTTTAAATGATTTTTGGCATCAGATGGGCATCTGGCTCAATCCTGAGATGTTTCGCGCTAACAATCACTTTTATCCTCACATTGCGGCACAAATCGTTGAAGGCAAACTAGGAGCAGCTATTCAAGGCCGTCGGATTGGTGAAACACTCTGGTTACTTATTATGTGGCAACTTTGGCGATCGCATGTTTTAAATGAAGAACTAAGTAAACAGTCCTGGGATCATCCGTTTTGGTTACCTCGTTGGCTATGGAGAAATTACAAAATAATTCGTAATTCGTAATTTACTGTATTAGGATTCTCGGTGAATGGTATCAAATAATTTTACTCAAAATCGCTTTACTTTCCTATTGTCCAGGGAAGTTGCCCAAGAGTTACTGAGTACTTACGGTTCTCCGCTTTATGTTTATGATGGCGATCGCTTGCGCGAAACTATTGAGCGCATTACCAAAGCAGTCAGCTATCCGCACACGCAATTTCGCTTTGCTAGTGTTACCAATGGTAATATTGCGTTGTTAAAAATTTTTCGCTCATCTGGCTGGGGACTTCACGCCAATACTCCAGGAGATATTTACCTGGGTTTGCAAGCTGGTTTCAATCCTAGTGAGATTGTTTATAGTGGCAGTAATTTGAATCGGACTGAGATGCTACAAGTGCTGAATTGGGGAGTTACAATTCTCAATTTTGATAGTTTAGCTCAGTTGCAGTTGTGCTGCGAAGTTTTGCCCAAACGCACAGAGAAAAATATTCGCCTTGGTTTACGCCTCAATATGCCAGAAATTACCGGAGACAGCCGAATTGGTGTGCGTCCTGAGGAATTTTGTGATGCGATCGCTTTAACTCGTGAGGTGGGATTAAAGCTGAGTGGTTTACACTTCTATCGAGGAACGGGAACTAATGCCACAGCCGCTTTCACCCAGGTAATTGATACGGTAATTGCCACAGCGCAGCAGTTACCAGATTGGGAATATCTAGATTTTGGCGGTGGCTTTGGTTACCCGTATCACCACAACAAAGCAGCCTTTGACTGGGAAATGTTTGGGGCTGAGTTGAGCGAGAGAATTACTCGTTTAGGACGGAAAATTGATTTGGTGATTGAACCGGGACGAGCTGCGATCGCCGGATGCGCCACGTTGCTTGCTCAAGTTGTTTCGGTGAAATGGCAAGGAGAAAAGCAGATTGTCGGAGTTGATACCACCGTTGCTAATCTTTCAGTACCCTCAGTACATGGCGGCTACCGAGAAATTTTCACTTGGAAGCAAGCAGACAAATCCTCAATTCCCCACTCCCTATTCACAACTGATATTTGTGGTAACACCACCTATTCACGAGATTATCTGGGGAAAAATTGTCAACTCCCAGCGCTAGAAATTGGTGATATCATTGCCATTCTAGATGTCGGTGCTTATGGTTATGCTATGTCGTCTCACTTTTTACACCGCCCCAAACCTGCGGAAGTCTTGCTAGAAAATGGCACACACCGTTTGATTCGCCAACGAGAAGACTACAGTGTTTTACTTACAAATCAGATGCTTGATAGTTCCCCCCTTTTTAAGGGGAGCCAGCGCGGTCTTCTCCCTTGGCGTTAGCCTCTCCCTTTGGGAGAAGGGGAGACGCCCGCCGTAGGATGCCCGAAGGGCTGTAGGGCGATAGCGCAGCGTTAGCGAGTCATCGAGCGTCTGGGGTCTCCCCAAGTGGAGCGACTGGCGTGGGTTAGGGGGGATCAAGCCGATCTGAACCGTATTGACTAACAATTAATAACTAACATCGAACAACCGTTATGAAGTGTATTAACTGCGGAACTGACAATAAACTAAAAGAACGGACAGCTAATCAAGGCCGGTGTATAAAATGCAATCATCCGTTTGCCTTTGAACCGACTAGTATGAGTAATCTTAAGATTACTGACCCTATGTTTGCAAAGGCGATCGCTGATATTTCTACAAATAACACTCTATTTTTCACTCCTAAACAACTTTTTTATGTATTAGATAATCGGATAAAAAGCAAGTCTGCTTCAATATTTGGTTTGTTGTTTTTATATTTATTTCTCAGTCTTTGGGTGCCAGGGTTCATAGGTGGCTTTGCTTCGTTATTGATTGGAAATAATTCTTTTCTACTAACATCTGTTTTATTTAATATATGCTTTATATTATATTTATATAATAAATCTATATCAAGCAAAATAAACATTAAGTCTCGCCAAAAATATGCTAGAAGCTTACAAATAATAGGAGGGATAATTCTTGCTGGAGGAATTTATGCTGGCTTAATTATATATAACTCATTTAATCTATTTGTCATCGCGGTTATTCTAGGGATGCTGTCGATATACTTTGGAACTCGACAGCTACAACGAACTAAATTTGCACAGGAATTTTCATTTTCTCAAAATGATTTTCAAGGTTGGCTGAACCGCTGGCAGCAACTCAATGGTTCAATTCTCAAAATTCTTCCTTCTCCAAACCAGGAAAATACACCAGTTACGGTTAATCCTGATGTGACTGCTTACAGTTTTGATAGATTAGTAGTTTGTGATAGTGCTAGTATTGCTCAACTATTAATCGCTAATAATTTCCATTTTGAAAATAACTGTGCAATTCTCAGCATTACTGGATATCCTCAAAGCATTTTTGACATTACAATGCAAATGCTGCGCCGAAACCCTGATTTGAAAGTCTATGCAGTGCATGATTGCAATCCACGAGGAATTGGTTTAGTTCATCGTCTTAGAACCAATGCTAATTGGTTTCTCGATAGTAATATTGTAATTATTGATATCGGACTAACGCCACGTCAAATTATCGCTACTAAGCGCGGAATGTTCATTCAATCTTCTCCAGAGTCAGCGCAAGCAGCTAAAGAATTGCCTCAAGAAGTTCGTCAAAGTTTCGCTGCTGAAGAATTAGCATGGTTAGAATCAGGAAACTTTGTGGAATTAGAATCTTTCACTCCCCAAAGACTGATTAAAGTAATCCAAAAAGGTATTAGTGGCAGTCTAAATTTAGAAAGTGATGATAGTAGCTTGCTTTTAGTGGGAGATACGGGTAATGATATGTATATTGTTCAAAGCTTTGGTTGATATAGCCATGCATACCAAATGTGCAAATGCCCCTCAGACTTCTAGCCTCGGATGAAGATTCGCCTTTGAAGGAAAACTTTTCGCTTTACTGAAATTATGCAGAAATTGAAGTTCAGATGTGGTGAGATCGCGCCATTGACCCACTTCTAAATCATCTAATTGTAGGTGGCCTATGCTGACCCTGACTAGTCGCAAAGTTGGAAACCCTACAGCCGCAGTCATGCGCCGTACTTGGCGGTTTTTTCCCTCTGTCAAGGTCATTTCCAGCCAAGCTGTCGGTACATTTTTGCGAAATCTAATCGGCGGGGTGCGTTCAGGTAGCTGTGGCTCTGTTGGTAAAAGCCTAACTTCTGCTGGTTGAGTGCGGTAATCTTGAATTTCCACACCTGTTTGCAACCTTTTTATCGCATCTGCATCTGGAATTCGCTCTACCTGTACCCAGTAAGTACGTTTATGACCAAAACGCGGATGGGCAAGACGATGTTGCAATTGCCCATCGTTCGTTAACAGCAGCAACCCTTCACTATCCCAGTCTAAGCGTCCCACAGGATACACATTAGGTACATCAATATAATCTTTCAGGGTGCTATGTGTGGGAGCATCTTTTGTAAACTGGCTGAGAACGCCATAGGGTTTGTAAAAAATAATATATCGGTAATGATTTGTCATTTGTCATTTGTCATTTGTCATTTGTCATTTGTCATTTGTCATTTGTCATTTGTCATTTGTCATTTGTCATTTGTCATTGGGCATTAATCAATAATTCTTCTTCCCCTGCTCCCTCTCAATACTTCTGGGTTAAGCCCAAAATCAGGTAGATTAACAGTTACAGGACTTACGCACTGAAAACCTGAAACCTAGATCCCCCCTAACCCCCCTTAAAAAGGGGGGAACTCTAAAAGCCCCCTTTTTAAGGGGGTTGGGGGATCTCTTGTGCGTAAGTCCTAAGTTATTCTCTAACAGATAATACCTTTTCTGCGGAACATTACACATAGCTTGCTTCTCTTGAACTAAGGATTGAATGTCTAGTGAACTTCTAACTCTGCCAATTTTAGATTTTGGATTTTCGATTTAAGAAGAATCTAAAATCCAAAATTGAATCTGTTTTTTCCATATCTCATGCTCTATGACCAACTACTTTCGCTCTAATGTTGATGCAATGGCTAGCTACATTCCTGGTGAGCAGCCTCAACGCGGTACACAGATAATTAAACTCAACAGTAACGAGAACCCTTATCCTCCTTCGCCTGCGGCATTAGCTGTGCTGCGTAATATCGATGGCGAGTGGTTGCGGCGGTATCCAGAACCTTTCGGGGGGGAATTTCGGCAAGCTGCAAGTAAAGTTTTAGGAGTCCCTAGTGATTGGATCATTGTAGGAAATGGCAGTGATGAATTGTTGAGTGTAATAATTCGAGCCTGTGCAGAACCTGGGAAGAAAGTAGTTTATCCGATGCCAACTTACGTGCTATATCGCACATTAACGGAAATGCAAGCTGCGGAAATTATTGAGATTCCCTACAGCGAGGACTACAGTTTACCTTTAGAAGAACTGGTTGCTGCCAATGGATGTGTGACTTTCATTGCGTCGCCTAATAGTCCATCGGGGCATGTGGTAGCAACAAATGATCTGCGAAAATTAGCCAGCCAGTTATCTGGAGTTTTAGTGATTGACGAAGCATACGTCGATTTTACCGAAGAGAATGCATTAGCTTTGGTAAAGGACTACGAAAACGCGATCGTAATTCGCACACTTTCTAAAGGGTACTCGTTGGCAGGATTGCGGCTGGGATTTGGGGTGGCAAATCCCAAGCTGTTACAGGGATTGTTTAAGGTGAAAGATAGCTATAACATTGATGCGATCGCTTGTGCAATTGGCACGGCTGCTATTACCGATCAAGCTTATAAAAATGCTTGTGTGGCAAAGATTAAAGCATCGCGGAATCAGTTAGCAACAGACTTAAAACAATTAGGTTTTCACCTTTGGGATTCCCAAACTAACTTTTTACTGGTACAGCCAAGAGAAGGAAATGCAGAATATCTCTATCAAAAACTGAAGGAACGGGGAATTTTAATCCGCTACTTCAACCAGCCTGGACTAAATGATAAATTACGCATTACTGTTGGTACTGATGAACAAAATCAGGCTTTAGTGGAGGCACTAATTTATTTATTAGAGACTGGGGATAACAGAGCAGGGGGAGAAAAGTTGTGTAGGTTGGGTTGAGGAACGTAGCAAGATCCCCGCAGGGTAACCCAACATTTCGGGGGCCTTGTTGGGTTGCGCTTTGCTTAACCCAAGCGTATTGCTATATAAGCAACAGATACCTCGAAGTCATGTTGAGGTACTTGAAAGTCGTGTTGAGGTACTTCAAAGTCGTTTTGAGGTACTTCAAAGTCATGTTGAGGTACTTCAAAGTCATGTTGAGGTACTTCAAAGTCGTGTTGAGGTACTTCAAAGTCGTGTTGAGGTACTTCAAAGTCGTGTTGAGGTACTTCAAAGTCGTGTTGAGGTACTTCAAAGTCGTTTTGAGGTACTTCAAAGTCGTGTTGAGGTACTTCAAAGTCGTGTTGGAGTACTCCGAAGTCGTGTTGGAGTACTTCAAACTTTGTCGCACCGCGATCAAGTACACAGGTGCGACGCCGAATAGCCCGCCAACTCTTGGAGACGCTCCGCGTAGCTTGCTTCCCCGTAGGGGTACGGCATCGCTTTCATAAATCTCCACAAATAAAGCGATGTCTACGACGGGTTACGCCTACGCTTGACTTTTATAGGACTTACGCAGAAGAGATCCCCCAACCCCCTTAAAAAGCTGGCTCTTTCAGATCCTCCCTTTTTAAGAGGGGTTAGGGGGGATCGAGGTTTCAGGTTTTCACTGCGTAAGTCCTATTTTAAAACAGTCGCTACAATTTTTCACTGCTCGCCCTGGCTTGCCTTAAGGGGGATAGAGATCATAAATTCAGCCCCTTGTCCTAAAACCGATACACACTCTAACTGTCCTCGATGCTTATTAGTGACAATCTGGTAACTAATAGATAGCCCTAAACCAGTACCTTTACCAACAGGTTTGGTAGTGAAAAAGGGTGTGAAGAGTTGCCGACGCACATTTTCGGTTATACCAGAACCGTTGTCAGCAATACGGATGACGGCAAAATCGCCTTCAACAGTAGTACGAATTGTGATGATGCTTGGCTGACATGCGATATCGGCATAAGTCCGATGTTGGTTAAATTCTTCCAAAGAGTCAATCGAATTAGCGATCAGATTCATAAATACCTGATTCAGTTGCCCAGGATAACATTCTACGGGCGGCAGGTTGCCGTACTCCTGTATTACCTGAATTCCCAGAGAGTCTGGTTCGGGTTTAAGCCGATTTTGCAAAATCATTAGGGTGCTATCAATGCCCTCATGAATATCAACGGCTTTGACTTCAGCTTCGTCTAGGCGGGAAAAGTTTCGTAAAGATAATACAATCTGGCGAATGCGATCGGTTCCCACTTGCATTGAAGTTAACAGCTTAGGTAAGTCTTGCATCAAAAAATCTAAGTCAACCTCATCTATCTCATTCTGAACTTTAGGTGGTAAATTCTGGTTTTGCTGTTGATAAAGTTGTACTACACTCATCAAGTCTTTGACATAATTATTTACGTAAGTAAGGTTGCCGTAGATAAAGCTGATTGGGTTATTGATTTCGTGAGCAACGCCTGCCACCAGCTGCCCCAAGCTAGACATTTTTTCGCTTTGCACCATCTGAGACTGGGTGAGCTTCAATTCATCGAGCGTCTGTTCTAACTGCCTTGCTTTTTCACGCGCTTGTGTTTCCGAAATCTCTAACTCTTGGGAGTATATGTGCAAATTTGTGTAGAGCCGAGCATTTTCCATAGAGATGGAAATTTGTGAAGTCAATAAGTTTAGTACTTCTAGTCGTTCTGCGGTAAAAGCTCCAGTGGTGAGATTGTTTTCCAAGTAAAGAATTCCGGTTAGCTTACCCTGATGAGCGAAAGGCGAACACAAAACTGATTTGGGTTGATTGGCAAGAATATAGTTGTCATTGGCAAAACGCTCTGTGTGGCTAGCATCGTCTAAAACCAAATTTTCTTTTGTTCTTTCAACATAGTTAATCAGCAAAACTGGCAATTTATGCTTTACTTGAACCAGGCTAGATGATTGCACTGTCACTTGATCTCGATCGACGCTTCCCTCGGCTTCAATCAGCCACTGATTCTCCCGTTTTACAAGTAGATAACCCATTTGGGCCCCAGCATTCTCGATCGCGATCGTCATCATTTTTTCCATCAACCGATTTAGCTCCATCTCGCTTGACAATGCCTGCGATGCTTTAATCGCTGTGCTGATATCTAGAGCTTGGGTTTTAACTTCAGAAATATCCCGAATCTGTTTTGTAGCCGTACCCTGTCCAGTTATCTCCCCGACTGTATCTCTAAAAAATTGGGAATATTGTTCGTCCAGTTGCCGGACTTTACCTGTAGCTTCCCACTTTAGATAGCGATAGCGGGCTTCTTTAAAATAAACTTTGGCAAAGTTTTTTCTATCCTTGGCCAAGTAAAATCGAAATGCAAGTTCGTTTGCTAAGGCTTCATTTTGTAAATAACCGTTTTCGGCAGCAGAAGCGATCGCCTTGTCATATAGCTCCATTGCCTGATAATCTTGTTGACGAATCCGAGCAATTTCAGCTTGAATCAGTAGGAACTTGTGTTGATAGTTTGTTGGGCAGTGCATTGCCCATTGCTGGAATTTTTCTAAGTTGGCATTTAGTTTATGCAGATAAATAACTTGAGTTTCGGTATCTGCCTCCGCATAAGCCCCAGCCAAGGCAATACTTTGGTGAAAATAGAAAACAGGATTAATAAAAATTCCTCGCGATCCCCCAACAAATTTTTCGGCATTCTCTGCATACTCAACAGCTTTGGTATAGTTTCCATACCAGTTGCAGAGCGCAAGTTTATAGATGTAAACTACAAATGCGCTCAACATATCCGAAGATGCCAACGCAAATTCTAGCACCTGCTGTTCATCTGCCCAATCTCCCACAAGCTCGTCAATCTTGCCTGCTGGCTTAGTCAGGTTAGCGATCGCTTCCATAGCCAGCAGATGGTAGTTCAACATATTTTTGTCAATCTTGCGGAGGCTAGGAATAAAATCTTCGGCTATTTCTGCGGTTTTTTCTAAAGATTCATTTCCAAATAATGATTGCCACAAAAAATTAACTGAACAATAACCAGACCATTGATAAGAACCTGTTTCTAAACCACTATTAAATCCCTTCAATAAATAAGGTTTACTCTGGCTAATATGGTCTTTGTAGTGACAAACTAAACCTCCCCACATATTCAAAATGTTTGCTTCTAATTCCTTTGTTCTTAAAACTTCATGCAAACGCAAAGATAGCTCACCAAACTCATAACCTGAATCTACCTCACCATATTGAAACACCAGATTAAAAGCATAAAGCATATAGCCAAATACAGAAATTGGTGAGTTGCCATACTGAACTGAAAGTTGAGTTATATTCATAGATGTGATATGCAACGCTTTAGATCCTAAAAAGTAAGCAATAGGCCAGACTTCTTTTAAGATGCGTTGGGCCATTAACTTCTCTTCGTCTCGCATTGGCGGTAGTTCTGCGAGACTAAAAGTTGAGCGATCGCCAATAACTTTTTTTGTTTGATTAAGCTTTTCCAACAGATATGCATCATCGGGATAAGCTGTAAACTCCAAGCCTAAAAGCTCTAAGGTGTTTAACCCAATTTTATATGCGGAGTTTAAATCATTCTCCATCCGATAACACATAATCCGATATTCATTCACTCGACACATATCAAGAGTAGTTTTAACCTGGCTGAAAGTCTGCTCAAAAATCAGCAAAGCTTGCTCATATTTCCCATTTAAAAATTCTGCTTCTCCAACTTGTAAATATAAAGTTAATGTCAGCAGATATTTATCTTGCCAGCTATTCTCAGGTAGATAACTCATCCCTGTTTCCAGCAATTTAAGCGCAGTTACAAACGCCGAAGATGATTTTGCTCGCTGACCTGCTTTCAGATTTAATTCTGCCAGTTCATATCTTTCTGCTAGTTCCACAATCAATGAACCGCCAGCATTGAGATGGTTGACGATCTCAAAAAGATGTTCTTCCAACTGGGCTTTTTCAGTATTATGTAATAGTAATTTTCCAACCTTTAGGTGTACTTGTTGCTGCTGATCGATTGGAATTAAAGAATAGGCAGCTTGCTGAACGCGATCGTGCAAGAACTTATAGTCAACTTGTACCGCAGTATCGCAATATGTTGCCAATTCCGACTGATTCAACAACTGAGGAATTTTGTAAGTATCGCTCAAGGGAAGAATTAATCCCGCCCGCAAAGCTGACCATAAATCAACTGCTGTTGCTGATGGAGATTTTTCATTTACTACAGCTAGAATTTCTAAATTAAAACGGTTACCAACACAAGCAGCTAATTGTAAAACTTGCTGCGTTGGTTCTGACAGTCTATGAATTTTATTTACCATTAAATCGACGACATTATCGGTAATGGTCTGTTCCTTAATTTTCTTAAGATCCCACTGCCAAAAACCAGAACTGTAATCAAACGTTAAGAGATTATCTTGATGTAGTACTTTTAGTAACTGAGTCAAGAAAAAGGGATTACCTTGGGTTTTTTGAAACAGCAAATCGGCTAAAGGTTCTGCTTGAGATGATTCGCAATTGAACGTATCATTAACGAGTTGAGTAATATGAGGTGTTGCTAATGGCTTCAAAAGCAACTCTTCAACTGTAAGCCCAGATGCTCGAATTGCCTCTAACATTAGCATCAGTGGATGGGTGGGACTAACTTCGTTATCTCGGTAAGCCCCAATCAGCAATAGATACTGACTTTCTGGGTCAGTCATCAAATTCTCGACCAGCTTCACAG
Source organism: Nostoc sp. CHAB 5824 (assembly GCF_020829665.1). GTDB lineage: Bacteria > Cyanobacteriota > Cyanobacteriia > Cyanobacteriales > Nostocaceae > Nostoc. Next base: position 183,393 of record NZ_JAIVFT010000008.1, on the reverse strand, counting down.
AGGCAGCATCTGCCCATTGGAGGTCATCTAAAAACAGTACTAAAGGATGGAGAGCAGCAGTAAAAGCATGAATAAATTGCTTAAACACTCGATTAAAACGGTTTTGAGACTCAGCAACTCCCAATTGCGGTACAGGCGCTTGCTGCCCAATAATCAGTTCTACTTCCGGGATGACATCAATAATAACTTGACCGTTAGCTCCTAATGCTTGTAGCAATTTATTTTTCCAAACCTCAACTCTGGCTTGGCTTTCAGTTAACAGTTGTCGCATCAATTCTCGAAATGCTTGAATCAAAGAAGCATAAGGAATATCTCGCTTGAGTTGGTCAAATTTACCACTGATAAAGTAACCTCGTTGCCGGACAATCGGTTTGTGAACTTCGTTAACTAGTGAGGATTTGCCGATACCAGAGTATCCTCCTACCAACACAACTTCGCTAGAACCAAGGCTAACTTTTTCAAAGGCAGCCATTAAAGCTGCGACTTCTACTTCCCGACCATAAAGTTTTTGAGCTATTTGGAATTGATGCGAAAAATCTTGCTGCCCTAAGGTAAAAAGGTCAATGCTGCCTTTTGTTTGCAGTTGTATCGCTGCTTGCTCTAGGTCAGCCTTCAACCCGTAGGCGCTTTGGTAACGGTCTTCGGCAGTTTTGCTCAGAAGTTTCATAGCGATCGCACAGATTCCCAGTGGTACTTTAGGATTAATCTGGTGAGGAGCTACTGGAATTTTCGCAATGTGACAATGCACCAATTCCATTGGGTCTTGGGCATTCTGAAAGGGTAACTGACCCGTCAGCATTTCGTAGAAAATGACACCTAATGAGTAAAAATCTGTACGATAATCTAAAGTTCGGTTGATGCGTCCGGTTTGCTCTGGCGACATATAAGCCAGCGTTCCTTCTAGGAGGTTGAGGCTACTGATTTCTGGGCTTTCTTTTGACAGCAGCGAAGCGATGCTGAAGTCAATCAATTTTATTTTTTCGCTATTGGGGTTATAAAGAATGTTTTCGGGCTGAAGATCCTTATGGATAATGTATTGGGTATGTAAATCTCCCAAAGTCTCAGTAATTTGACGAGCAATATTGAGAAATTTGATAACTTCAAAGCCTGTATTAGATATCTGAGCTTTTAAAGATTCTCCACCAAAGTCTTCTAAAACCAGTGCTAGACCATTACTGTAACCATTATCATAACTGATTAATTCATGGGCTTTAATTACACCTGTAATGTTCAAGTTTTGGATAATTTCGTATTCGTGCTTGATCTGAGCAATCTCTTTGACAGTAGGATACTCTGCTTTGAGCAGTTTGATCACAACTGAGTGTCCGTTAGCCTTGGAGTATGCTCGATAAATTACTGTGGCAGTAGCTTCATAAATTAAACTTGTAATACTATAGTCCGGGATGCGAGCAATTAATTTAAGCATTATTACTTAGCTGAATGTTGTTTTATAATAAATTTTGGTGGTTATTATGATAATTCCCGAAATTCAAGTTAAGTTAACTCTTCAAATCTTGGGTAAAAAAGGCAGTTATTGCTGAAGGTAGGAATTTAGATGAGGCTTTTCTACCAGACGCTTTGCGAACAATCCCATCTCATTCCAAGCAACTCTTACGGGTGACGGCCGTTCCGACGCTGCGCTACCGCTACGAAGACAGCTAGTTGTCTACGACTGTTTGCTACTAATGACCCAATACGCTTGGGTTAAGGCTAAAAACTAAAACTGGCGTAGGTTGGGTTGAGGAAAGTAGACTCAAAGGGACTTAAGGCAGGGTAACCCAACATTTTCAAGGCTTTGTTGGGTTTCACTCAACCAAGGACAAATGACTCAAAATTCCACGGCTTTTCATGAAAAGCCGTGCGATGAGTTAACTTTCAATAATTCCGCTCTAAGTGGTTGTTTGAAAAGGGTTTCGCTGTGACTTTAGGCACTTTTAGATCCCCCCTAACCCCCCTTTTTAAGGGGGGAACCAGAATCAAAGTCTCCCTTAAAAAGGGAGATTTAAAGGGATCTAAAACTTTTGATACCAACAAGAGGACTTTTCAAACATCCTCTAAGACTTGCGCGTATTTATCGTTTTCCAATTGTCACCATTCGGACTCCACCATCAGGAGCAAGGGTAAACCCACGTCGTTGCAGTTTAATAGGTTTATTTTCCACTAAAGCAAGTTGATAATTGGATAAAACTGTTGCAAGGACTAATTTAATTTCTAACTGAGCTAGAGCATATCCCAAACACCGCCGACTTCCACCCCCAAAAGGAATGTATTCTGAAGGGGAATACTGCCGCTCTAGAAAACGTTCTGGTCGAAATTGTTGAGGATTAGGATACAAGTCTTCTCGGTAATGCACAAGGTAGATACTCGGCATTAAGGTTGTATCAGGCTCAAACTGGTATCCTGCAATATTTATGGATGATTTGGTAATGCGTGGGAAAAGCACTGGAAGAACTGGATACATCCGCAGGATTTCTTGGCAAACCGCAGTTAAGTAAGGAAGCTGGGCAATTTCCATCGGATTAGGATTTTTTCCCAAGCTGTCAAGTTCCTGATGCAATTTTTCCAAAACATCTGAATTTTGGTGAACTTGATAAAAAGCCCACGCTAGCGTTGTTGCAGTAGTTTCATGTCCAGCAAATAAAATTGTGAGCAATTCATCTTTTAATTCATCGTCGGTCATTGGTTGCCCATTTTCATCCCGTGCTGCCATCATCAAACTCAAAACATCGCCCCGCTTCTGATTGTTCTTTGTTCTTTTTTCTTCAATTTCTGCTTGAAGTAGCTCATAAATATCGCGTTGTCTGCGCTTCATCTGCCCCCAAGGAGTCCATGTTCCCCAATCTTGTTGTAAGAACGGCAAAAATAGCATACTGGAGCGCAAGGGAGAATCAGTCATATTCAGCCAAGCCGTCATTAGAGGTTTAAGTTTTTGATAACGTTCGCCTTCAGTTAAACCAAAGACAATTTGTAAAATCACCTCTAGGCTCACTTTTTGCATGGTACATCGAGCCACAAAAGGTCGACCAATTTGCCATTGGCTGGCGATTTGCTTAGTAATTAAACAGATTTGCTCTGCATAAGCTTGTAGCTTTTCTCCATGAAAGGGAGGCATTAATAATTTTCGTTCTCGTCGATGGCGAGTACCATCTATTAACATTAGAGAATTTTGCCCAATCAGAGGCTCTGCAAGTTTATTACCACGACCAACATCAAACTTAGAATCTTGACTGAAAATTTCTTGAATGGCTTGGGGATGACTAAGAATTACATAAGAACCGATTCCATAAAGGCGCATGGAAAAAATGTCCCCATACTTTTGACTATATTTTTGCTGAAATCCAATCGGATCGGCAATCCAGTTTATAAGTTGCCACCACGAAGGACTAGTAATGCAATTCGGTAATTGATGAAGCATAATATTTACCTGTAATTCCACTCCATAATCGTCAAAAAAATACACCTACCAAGTGCGTAGGCGTAGCCCGTCGTAGACATCGCACAGAATTTACTAGGCAAGGTAAAATCGTTACGAGAAAAATAATAGCAGATAGTGCTGTTTTAAATAATTTGCAGATTCTTTACCAAAACTCTGATAGCGTGTCAAACTAAAAGACAAAGTGTTGACAGAGGTTTTTAAGAATGCATTCTGTAGCCAAAATTGAGCCAACCTGGCAGGATAGCGCACTAGAGAGCATTATAAATATAGTAAGAGCGCCTGATGGAGACTTTGAGAGTATTGGCAACCTCGCAAATACTGTTGCTGATTTGTATAGCTTACAAAAAATAATAGAACTTCTTCATAGCACACCACAAGGAAAACAAGCATTTGAAAAGCGCCCAAAATTAGGTGATATCGATCTCCAAAAACTTTATTGTTTACCTACCAATACACTGGGATATACCTATGCTGAACATATGCTCAAAAACGATTTGAAACCTTTACATTCAGGGCAAGTAGAGAATGATTACCAATTTTTAGGAGCGCATATCACAGAAACCCACGACATTTGGCATATTCTTACTGGATGCAATACAAACATTATTGGAGAAATTCAATTAGAAGCTTTTTATGTTGCCCAATTACACTTTTCACGTTTCTGGTTAGCATTATTGGCTAAAAATCTTGTCAAAGCCGCTATTTACGATATTGAGGTTTCGACAAAATATATGGATGCAATAACTCAGGGATGGCTAATGGGAAAACAGGCTCTGCCTCTGTTTGGTATTGAATGGAATTTATTATGGGAAAAGCCACTGGAGGATGTCCGCACTTCCTTCAACATTATTCTTTGTGAAACTTAATGCAACGCACCTTACATCAAGGGTGAATCTGACTATCCCCCTTGATTGAGTCTTTTGTGTGGATTTTGGGTGCCAACTGATGATATCTCCCCCAGTCTAATGGTAAACGCCCTATGATTAATGACTATTTAGCAATCCAATTTTTATCTTTAAACACTAAACAGATAAATTGAGAAGGCAATATAGTTTTTTGCCTGCGGAATACACCAAAATGAGAAAAAATCAGGCAAAGTCAAAAAAATATATTTTTTTATTGATTAAACTGGACTTGATTAAATGCGCCTCAGTTTAAGAAGAAATATCTATGGATTCTAATGCTCACAATTCCCATCAGTCATTTGGAAAATCACAAATAATAGCTCCAGCTAGTTACGAAGTTACTCAACAATTATCAGAAAATGCCATTTTAACAACACTATCAGATAAAAGTTGCTTAAAATAATTCGCACATTGTGTTAAAAGCTTAAATTTCTTTATCTCTACCAATAACCAGTTCCTTTTTGCTATGTTTCAACTGTTTCCAAAGCGCCTTAATTTGCTGGTAAGCTTCTTCTGGAGACAGCTTTCCACCTGTTTCTAGGCAAGTAATGTAACTAATTTTTTGGGCAAATTCTTGGAGGTTGGCATTAAACGCTAAGGTCTCTAGCTGGAATTTACCATAATATCGGCTACGAGGGTAAAGAAAGCTATTTTTGTCTTGCGAGTTAGGCTGTGTCATTAGTTTGCTGCCTACGATTTTTTATTAAGAGTTATATACTGGATTCCTTCTACGTGTAATTACACACTAAAAAATTCAAATTCCAGAATAAGTTAATATTTTAGTTAAAAATATATTTTATAGCTACTGTAAGAAGACAGAAACTAGCCAGTTGAAAAAAGTTATAAAGTTTAATGTATAAGCTTTTTTACTTCGTGCCTCCTGGCGGCTTACTTAGTCATCGCGTATTCTTTTCTTGCTTTCACTACTGCGCTTTTTGATTCACCTGTAACCAAACTTCTAAACTCACAAGCAACCACAGCTTGACTCCATAACGACTCCAAGTATCTCCTTGATAGTTTAACCAATTGCGAATTGGCAACTGGTTCAAGTAAGGAGTGATAGCCGCATTCGGATTGAGCAATAAATCTCTGGCTTCTTGCTGCCAATATTTCCGAAATCCTAACTGCACCGGCACCATCATGCCACTTTTAGGACGATGAATAATTGCGTCTGGTAAAATATCTGCGTTCGTCATACCCCTACGGGGAAGCAAGCTACGCGCAGCGTCTGTCTGCGACACGCTGCGCGAACGTAGAGAAGACGTACCGTAGGTAATTGCTTGCTTTAAGACCGCTTTTTCTTCCACCCCAGAAAGCTTATAATTTGGAGGGATTTCCATACTTAAGTCTACTACTCGTTGGTCAAACAGAGGAGAACGACCGTGCAAAAAGGCTGCTTGAGTCAAGTTACTGACTTTCGTGAGAATTTGGTCAGCGCCTTTAAATTTAATGTTCATTGCCATCAAGCGATTGAGATAGCTAGCTTGGGAAGATAAATCTTCTTCAAAAACCCAAGGTACGGTTTGTACTGCTGTCCAAACTTCTGGTTTTAAAAGTTGCGGTAAGTCAACAGCGCACTTTTGAAAGGAAATTAAATAAGCTTGCAATGCATCCTGATTGGTAACAGAGCCATATAAACTATTGATTAGCATTGGCTGATTTTTTGGCCCACCAAAACAGGGGTCGCCACCTTCACCATTTAAAACGACCTGTACGCTTTCTCTCGCCAGCCGTCCCAGCAAAAGGTTGGGAACAGTCAGTGGGTCGCCAATGGGATCATCTAAATAGGCCATTGTTTCGGGTAGACGTGACCACATATCCTTAAAAGTAATTTCTAAAATGTGGTGCTGCGTTTGACAATGGGATGCAACGAGACTGGAAAATTCTAACTCATTGGGACATTCAGCACCAAAGTGAATCGAGAAGGTGTGAACTGGTGCTTTGTGGAATTTTGCTACTAAAGCAGTGATACCGCTAGAGTCCAAACCGCCAGAAAGAAAAACGCCGACGGGTTCATTGGCTGGTGGTAAATATTCCTGAACAACTTGGTCTAGGAGTTCTCGCAAGCGATCGCCATGCCATGCTAAGGGTTGATCTATTGCTATAATCTGTTCTTGAAGCTGCCAATAAGCTTCAACTTTGTCGCCGGGAAATTCTAAAACGGTTCCAGGTCGAAGTTCCCGCACCTGTTCCCAAAGCGTTCGTTCTCCTGGAACAAAGGCACAACAAAGATAATCTCGCAACGCCACCAAATCTAAATCGGATGAACGATAGGGTGATAAAGTTCTCAGTTGAGGCGCAATCCAACGAACCGAACCAGTGGTAGTATAATAGAGGGTACGAACCCCGATGCGATCGCGAACTAACCGCAATACCTGTTTTTTTCTATCCCAAATCACTAGCGCAAACATCCCCACAAGTTTGCTAAGACATTCATTGCCCCATCGTTCCCAAAGATTGGCAATTAGTTGCAGAAAACTTCCTTTAAAGCTATCCGGTTCAATTCCCAACTTTTGCAGCAACTGCACTTGGTTAGTTAACCAAACATCACCAACAACAACAAATCGTCCTCCAGAACTGATTGCTAATTTTTCTATCTGAAGTCCAGAAGCTGTGCGTGGGAGAATTACAGAAATTTTTTCATCTCGCCAAGCGATATCTTCATAGTTTTCATCAACTGTTCCCCACGCTACGCGCCAGGTTGGGTCAGCCTTGATTGATTCGATTTTAGGAGATTTACGATTTTTAAATGCATCAAATAGCATGGGAAATTTCTAACGCATGATGAATAATTTTAGCTGAACCAAAAATTCATTTTATTACTCCCAATACGGTTCGGATAAGATCCCCCCGCCTGCGGCGACCCCCTTAAAAAGGGAGTAAATATGAGAAAGAGCAAGCTTTAAAAAGGGGGATCTTCGAGAGATAAACACGTATTGTCACGATCGCTATATAGCGGTTCCCACTCAGATGCAGTACAACATTATATCGCAAGGTGTAGGGGCACGGCATGCAGTGCCCCTACGGGTGTACCTCACGTAAACCAGAACCGCTATATGTGAATCTCAAAACACGATAATCGCCCACATACTAACTGCTAACGCGATCGCTGCTAGGTGTTGTGGCATGAGCGATAGCACTGATTGCTTGGCAATTTTTTGCGTTAATAGCATAGTCATTAACACTGAGAAAATTATCGTTGCACCTTGCAAAAAGGCAATTACAGCCGGGTGAGCAACCAATATTGGCAATTGTTCACCACTCAGCCCAAGAGTAGCAAAGGTCACAGGTAAAATCCGCCCGCCTTCACCTAAGCCTAAACGCAGATAGTGAGCCAAATTTCCCCCTAACACTAATGGTAGGTAGCCATAGGCAAGTTCTACAAACGTTCGAGGTTTACGGTTAAATTTGAACACTTGCAGCAAGCCATAAGCCGCAAAGGTAAAAATCGCTGGGATAATTAACACTAACAGTGATAATCCCAAGTGCTGCCAAAACTGAGTTAAATCCAGTTGTAACCCCAACCAAGTTTGCAACTCTGGCAAGCGATGCAGATATATACCACCCAATAGTAAAAACAATAATGCTACTTCATAGGTGCGGGGTACATGAGTTGTCCACAGTTCAATACCAGGGGGACGCAAGTTGAATTCAACGGAACGATGGGGACAGGCTTTAAGGCAAGTCATGCACAGTACGCAATCTCTGTTATCTTCTAATTGCGCGGGGTGGGAGTATAAAGGACATCCATTAGTTTCCATCCCTTCGCCCTTTTGTGGCCCACCTTTATAGCACTGATAGGTGGTACAACTGGCAGAACAAATACCTTGCTGTGCCCGAAGTTCCGTCATTGAGAGTTTGGCAAATAAACCATTCATCCCGCCGATGGGACAGAGATAACGACACCAAAACCGCCGCTCAAAAAGAGCAGAAAAAATCATCGCCCCAGCAGTAATTAATAGTAGCAAACAAGCGCTAAGGTAAGCTGTATTTTCTAAATGCCAGAGTTCTTCCCATAAGAAAATTAGAGAGAACAAACCAAACATGAACCATCCGCCCCATTTTTCAGCTTCCTGTCTTGGCCAGCGCTTGAGTTTTCGCGGCCACAACCAGAGAGATAACTTTTGGGTAATTTCCCCGTAAATCATGAAGGGACAAACAGAACACCAGATACGACCCAAAAAGGGAAAGAGAAATAAGAAGAAAGGCCACCACCAAGCCCAAAATAGATTTAATACGAAATTGCGATCGCGAGTTTGTGGGCCAATAAATAACACTGCAACTATAATCGCAAAAGCCGTTGCAGTAAAACCATAGTTAATGCGATCGGGCCACCAGGGACTACGCAAAAACCGCCGCAAACCAGGATAGGCATTTAACAGATTCACTCGAAACCGTTTTTTCTTCGTTTCGGCTGGCCAGAAAATTTCTTCTGTTAATTCATTAGCACCCTCCGCTTGCACGATCGCTCTTTCTACCAGATTTTTTAATTCCTTGAGATTGCCGGGAAAATCATAGGACTGGAGGCGACGTAAAGCTTCTGGGGTGATGTGCGGTTTAGAAATACCTCTAGCCCGAATGTAGAGACTAGTATAGTATTCTACCTGAGCTTGAATATCAGCTTTCCGCACCCGTAGCGGTGGTACTTTAATAATGTGACCAATACAGCGTTCAATTGTCGGCTGAGTTTTTTCTGAAACAATCAGAATTCTGGCGTTACTAGGACGAGGTTCAGGTACTGCTTCTCCTGCACGAGTGACGGGGGTATATGTGCCAGTTTTGAGCAACTGCGTCACTGGAGGTAATAATTCTTCGGGCAATTCTTGGATGTTGTTGAGAACCAAAGTACCTTCTCCCAACCATTCCAACAATCCTGGTTTGCCGCCAGCGCGACCGAATAAATCAGCACCACTAGTTTGCAGAATACCGCAATTTACTTTAATAATTGGTTCTCGTCGTTTTGGAGAACCAAAGTGGATAAGAGCTGCTATATTGTCTTTTTCTAACCCTGGTTCTCCGAAAATATCCACTGATTTGCGGTCAGCCGCCGCTTCTCGAATTTGTTCGCGCAGCCTTACAGCATAGCGACTTGTACCAACAATTCCCCGTTGCGCTTTGGTAACTAAATATGGTCGCAAAGCTACGGAACGTTCTTGTTCATAACTAAGTGCAGATGTGACTTGAGCTAATTCTTGAGCCAATTGACGCGAAAAAGCCTGAGCAATTTCGGGGTATTGGGTGACTAATTCCCGAAATTTATCAGCAGGCACAACCCACAAATGACATTCGGTTACCGTAGTAATTGTAAATGGAGTTAATTCATCCAACAGCAATTCTTTGAGTTCAATTACTGCTCCGGGAAGGAATCCACAAGCTAAGGCTGGGTTGGTTTGATTGGTGCTATTGCTTTCTAGTTGACCTTCTATAAGAATATAAAGGGCTTCTGGACGACTGCCTTCGCTAACTAAGTCAGTTTCGGCACTCACTACTTGTTCTTCAATTACTTGAGCGATCGCATTTAACACCTCAGATGAGAGAATTCCTAAACTCGTGCGTTCTTTTAGCCATGTAACCATTTCTGGAGATGTCATCTTAAGTTCTCCGTGTAGGCTGCTGTATAAGAAGATTATCACTTGAAAGCCACATCGAAATATCTCCGTGTGGCGATGCATGACAACTTATATTATGTCCGTCAATATACCCATGATTCTATGTTCGAGTAATCCGCCGTCACTGCCTCATAAAGTTATGAGTAGTATTAAATGTCTGGTTCTTGCAGCCATCGGGCGACCATACCCGCCAAAACTCCACCTAAAATTGGAAACACGATGAAAATCCAAAGGTCGACCAATGCCCAATCTTGAGTAAAAATAGCTGTGGCTAGCGATCGCACGGGATTGACGCTGGCATTTGTCACCGGAATCAGGATAAGATGCGCCAAGGTAAGCCCTAAACCTATGGGGATGGGTGCAGACAGCTTCAAAGCGGGAGAAGATGTTACGCTCAAGATCAGCAGCACAAAGCCACAGGTAACAATGAATTCAGCTAATGCACAAGCCCACCAGCTATAGTTACCAGGGGAGTGAATTCCCACCCCATTAGAACCAAAGTCGGCTGTTGTAAACCCAGGCTTGCCCATGCAAATCAAAAACAGGATAGTAGTCCCCCAAATTCCGCCGAGAACCTGACTTCCTATATATGGCAAAACGTCTCGCAAAGAAAATTGCTTGGCTACCCAAAAACCAATTGTGACTGCGGGATTGATATGACATCCGCTAATAGAACCAAAAGTATAGGCAGCAGTCAACAAACTTAAGCCAAAAGCGATCGCCACCCCAGTAACTCCAACCCAAGGTACTGTACCAGAGATAACCGCAGTACCCACGCCCATTAGAACCAACCAAGCTGTACCTAGAGCTTCCGCAAAACATCGTTTGGCTAACGAGTAACGATTCATGAGAAATGTTATAACTGGCTATACATGATTGATATTTGTACACATTAGCCGAATAACACTAAGATAAATACTCGCTTCTTAGTTATTAAGTAAAAAACGTAACGATATACTGTTGGTTGCCTGATTTAAAATACTTGATCAAAAATTAAATTTATTCCCTTTTTACATAGCCCTGGACAAATCTGGCAAACCTTAATTTTCTCTTAGCTCTGTTTGTGTAGCAGCGACTTCTATTCGCCCTAGCTTTAAGTTGACACGTATCATCAATGCTCTGTCCTTACAGCCAACCTGTGTTTTATCCAATTGAAAACTGCTGTAACTTGTCACGAATCACGTGCGGTTACTGTACGTTAATATCTGAGAGTTGATCGGGGACGAATTATGGCAATTTATCTAGACTCGGCGATCGCATCTGAAGCTGAAGTTGTTAAGCTTTGGGGATGGGTGAAAGGCATTACCACAAATCCCACGCTGTTGTCTCAAAGCGATACCCCACCAGAAACCACGCTCAAAGAATTGGTTCGCTTGACGAATGGCCCATTATACTATCAACTTATGGCATCTGATAAAGCTCTTATGCTAGCTGAAGGTAGAAAAGCTTTCGAGATTATTGGTTCACAAACAATTTTGAAGATTCCCGCAACACCGTTAGGTTTTGAAGTTGTAGCAAGTCTATCACCAGAAATTACCTGTTCAGTGACAGCAATTTACAGTGCAGCACAGGCAGCAGTAGCACGGGAAGCAGGAGCTAAAATTGCCATAGCTTATGTAAATCGAGCTACGCGGTTGTTAGGTGATGGTATTGCTTTGGTGCGGGATATGGCCAGCGTACTCAAAGGCAGTGATACGGAAATCTTGGCAGCTAGTATCAAATCTCCCGAAGAAGCAGCCGCCTCATTGCAAGCCGGGGCGGATCATTTGACTTTACCATTAGCAATGTTGCAGGCGATCGCAACTCATGAATTCTCACAAAAAACTGTTGAGGAATTCGCTAAAGGAGGCATCGGCTTAAGATAATTCATAATACTCGCCTCTGGCGAGAAGCAAGCTACGTAATTCGTAATTTAAATATGAGTTTGTCAGATATCCCTAATCTTTGGGTTCCCTTAGCACTTTTAGGTTTAATTATTGTCGCTGCTGTATTTTTCAGCCGCAGCAGTTGATATTTAAATTAGGACTTACGCAGAAGAGATCCCCCCACCCCCTTAAAAAGGGGGCTTTTCAGAACCCCCCTTTTTAAGGGGGGTTAGGGGGGATCGACGAGGTTTCAGGTTTTCACTGCGTAAGTCCTATGAATATTACAGTGAAGGTGGAGGTTCAGTTCTATGTTCGCTGTTGTCACACCCGATACAATCCATTTGCCCCCAGGCGCGGTAATACGTCTCCCTGGAAGTTGGCAAGACTATCAAGCACTGAATGAACAGCTAGGCGTAGGCGTAGCCCGTCGTAGACATCGCTCCTCTCCTCGTATTAAGTATCGAGATGGAGAAATTCTCTTGATGGCACCGCTACCAGAACATGGGCGAAAAGTAAGTGTAATTGCAGATGTAGCCAAAGTTTTGCTCGACCATTTGGGACGAGAATACGAAGCATTTACCCCAATCACAATGGAACTGCCACAGGAAAGTGGTATAGAACCAGACTACTGTTTTTATATTGAAAACTGGGAAGCGATCGCAGGTAAAAACCGCATCAATTGGGGCGTTGATCCATCCCCTGATTTAGTGGTGGAGATAGACATCACCAGCTACACCGATGTAAATGACTACCTGCCTTATCGAGTACCAGAAGTTTAGTTGTTTAGAAAGAATCAGCTTGTGATTTACAGATTGCAAGGCGATGTCTACGACAAGCCGCTAGCCTGCGGCAACGCTTTGCGAACGCGTCTACGCTACACTGTTGAAACTAGTAGCCGCTATTTTCCTAACATCAATGTGTCAGAGGTAGTTACAGAGTCTTTGAAAATTGCCTACGAGCGTAATACTAGCGCTGCTATTCGGGAATTACGGCGGAAATTGACCAGTGAGAATTAAATATTGTGCGATCGCTTCTATGTGAGGACAAATGGCTGCCAAAGACCTATTCCATGATGCTGTAAAACAAATGGAAAGAGTAGAACAGTACCGTCAGAGCATCCGCCAAATATTAATGTCTCACGCTACTTTTGAGAGTGGCAATTCAGACATTGAGTTGCAACTTGTGCTTGATACAGAACATAACCACTACCAGCTTTTAGAAGTTGGCTGGGAGGGACTTAAGCGAATCTACAACTGTATCATCCATTTGGATTCAGCGCAATATGACTGATGTAGATATTGCGCGGGAATTAGTAGAAATTGGTGTGCCGAAAGAGGATATTATTCTGGGTTTACATCCGCCGTATAAGCGTCCGTATACAGGGTATGGAGTAGCTTAAGGGAAAGCAACCATAGCATATCAAGAATCAACGCGCAGACAATCTTCATCAACGACGGCTACTTGGTACGATAAAGTGCAGAGTGTCACAACTTACTTTCAAGTAAATAGAAAAGGAATGCGTACATGGGAAAAGGGAGGCTAGAAGCATTCAGTGATGGCGTGATTGCCATTATCATCACCATTATGGTGCTGGAAATCAAAGTGCCGCATGGGTTCGATTTAGCCGCGCTGCGTCCGCTGATTCCGGTATTTCTGAGCTATGTGTTGAGTTTTATTTTTCTTGGCATCTACTGGAATAATCACCATCATCTTTTACAGGCAGTTCGGCACGTTAATGGGCGTATCCTTTGGGCCAATCTGCATTTGCTGTTTTGGTTGTCGCTAATCCCCTTCGTCACTGGCTGGATGGGCGAGAATAACTTTGCCGCTATGCCAGTTGCTCTTTATGGTACGGTATTGTTGTTGTCTGCGATCGCTTACTTCATCCTTACCCGCGCCCTCATTTCTCACCACGGTAGAGATTCGACTCTAGCGATCGCAGTGGGTCGAGATTTTAAGGGAAAAATATCGGTGGTGTTCTATGCAGTGGCAATTCCACTTGCATTTGTGAACTCATGGTTTGCGTGTGTACTATACGTTCTGGTTGCCGTTATGTGGCTCATCCCCGACCGTCGCATTGAAAATACTCTCACTCCCTGAACGTATTTGTTCAATATGCCATTGTATCGACTGACAATGCCATTGTTTCGGCTGACAATGCCATTGTTTCGACTGATATCATGTCCGGCTAATTAGTTATAATTCCCACATCTGTGCAAAAACCGAGAAACTCTTTTTCCCCCTGCCCCCTGCAAAAACTGCGGTCTTATACCATTTCATTTTAATAATGATACAAATACGTTGGTAGGGGCACGGCAATGCCGTGCCCCTACGAGAAATCTATATGTATCAGGTTTTTCGTGAATTGGTATTAATGATAAGTCTTTAACCGGGCACGATATCAGACACAAGTGCAATACCTAAACACAAAAAATATCAGAACTGCAAAACCAGTCGCCGCATAAAATACGCTATTAATTCCGCCAAAACCAAAGGCATAGCCCATTAACAACGGCCCTAATGTTTGCCCTAATCCATAGAATGTCCCGTTTACCGATATGATCGTCGCTAAATATTCTTTTGGTGCTAAATCTGCTAAAAGTGTTTGGATAGTAGGAAAACCAATACCAAGCCCAATACCAAAAATTGTACTTGGGATTAATAGTAACCAGATATTTGACACAAAGGGAACTATTAACATAGCTAAAGCATAAAAAACATAAGATGCACTAATTAAACTTGTGCCAGTAAATCTTCTAGCTAATCTACCTAATTGGGAAGCTGTGATGGTAATTGCTACAGAAACACTAGAAAGTAGCAATCCAATAATGGTAGGCGGCGCTTTGAAGGTATCGTTAATTAGCTGTGGTAAATAGGTAACGTAAGCGCCATAAAGGAAAACAAAGTTAGCAGCACTGGCAATAAAAAGTCCAAATAGCTGACGATTTTTGAGAACTTTTACGGCATTGCTTAAATACTGTTGGAGATTGCGTTTGCCTTTTGGTTCTGGATTCTTGAGTGCAAACAATACCAGTAACCCAAGAGGTATCGCTAATATGGGCAGCATGAAGGGATAATACCAGCCCATTGTTGCTAATGCGCCACCGATTATTGGATAACTTGCTGTACCAACGCTGCTAATACTTGCATTGTAACCCATTGCAGTAATCCGTCTGTCTCCCGTATATAAATCGCCGATTAAGGTGATACTCAGAGAAAGCAAAGAAGCAGCACCAATTCCTTGCAGCAAACGCAACCATAGCAATAAATTAAAATCGCGGGCAAAGGCGCAAGCTGTACCAGCTATGCCAAATAAAAATAGTGAAGGCACAATAATTCTCTTTCTGCCCCATCTATCGGCAAGAATACCAATAATTGGCCCTAAAATCAGAGATGGTAATGTAAAAGCTGTAATTAATAAACCCAAATTCTTCGGGTTGATGCTTAAGTCTTTAGCTAACTTGGGAAAAGCCGGAGTCACACTAGAAACTCCGATAACAGCAATCAAGGCAACTGCACAAATAATCTGAAAATTTAGCTCTAGATAAATTGGCCTCTGTCGTTTAAATTGACTGTTATCTTCTGGTGAATTCATGATCCTACCCTGTGTATAAATAATCAAGAACGCGAAGCGTCTTAAGAGATGCTTCGCGTTTATGTGCTAAAAAGAGTGCCTAATTGATTGTCGTCTTAAGCTGCAACTTTTTCCTCAAATGGTTTAAAGGTTTTTTTGCTAGCACCGCAAATCGGGCATTCCCAGTCGTCGGGAATTTCTTCAAAAGGCGTACCAGGTGCAATTCCCGAATCAGGATCGCCAGCAACCGGATCGTAAATCATGCTGCATTGTCTACAAATCCATTTCCGAGTTTTAGGATCTTCACCTGCAACTCTGGTTGCTGTTTGTCCTCCATTTAATACTTCTAAGGCTTCAGTGTAGCGATCTGCATGGTAGTTTTCGATAGATTTTAACAAGCCAAAACGGTGTGCAGCTTCCCGAAATGTGTTCGCATGATCGGTTGATTCTTTAACTTGTTTGAGAAATTCTTCAGCCGCGGGATTGTCGCGCTCGCGTTGAGCATCTGCGGCAAACTCAGGATACATTGTGGTATATTCGTAAGTTTCTCCTTCAATTGCCAAAGATAAACAGCGAGATACAATTTCCCGCTTTTGTTCATCAGTTAAAGCACCTGAATCTTCTACTACAAGTTCTGGATGCAGCAATTTAAAATGTGCAAAAGCGTGTTCAGTTTCTTGGTCTGCTGTTTCTTTAAAAAGTTTCGCTAAGTCTGTAAACCCAAGTTTACGCGCCACGTCAGCAAAAAACAGATACTTGCGATTTGCCATCGATTCACCACCGAAAGCAGCTTCTAAGTTTTGAAGAGTAGTAAAATTGGACAAATCCATAATTTTGGATGCCTGCGAAGTGATATTTAGGGTGAAAATACAGACTCTATAACCGGATAAATGAGCCATTCTTTGTACAATTTTAGAAACGTTTTATACAAATTTGATTGGCTCATATTTAGTAACCCGTTTTGTTAGCTAGTCTTGAACAATTATAAAACTGAAAACTTTTGCATCTGACAAATTTTATTCTGAATATACACTTGAGGTTTTTAGCAAAAAGCTCAAATCAATGAAAGTTGCAGTTTAACTCTGACTGACCTTGACAAAACTGACAATGCCTACCCTACTAACTTAGTACAGTTTTGCGTAAAAGCGTAGCGTTTTTAATGCAGGGGAATGCATTAACAATGCAAGCCGACGCATTAACAATGCAAGCCGATGCATTAACAATACAAGCCGATGCATTAACAATACAAGCCGATGCATTAACAATACAAGCCGATGCATTAACAATGCAAGCCGACGCATTAACAATGCAAGCCGACGCATTGCCATTGCAGGGTATTGCCTTTCTTTAATTTGCTATGAATTAATGAAATGCTGTACTTAGATTCCAATCAATCAGCAGGTTCGGTGAACACAACCTCGTAGAGATGAAACTCGTTTTCAGCTAGACCTTGCCAATATTCAGCTAAGGGTGCATACTTTGGATCTTTGAGGAGTTCCTCGAAATCTGCAAAGCTGCGCCATTGACCATAGTTGACATTGTGTACGCCATCTAGGGAACGGTGAAAATTTCCTGATATAAGTCCTGGATTTTGTAATCCAAGTGGTAGGTATTCCCTCTCCAATTCCACCAAGCGTTGCTGATTTTCTGGCTTTACCCGGAATTCTGCAAGGTGAATCAAACCACCTTTGGTAATTTTGAGTGTGGCATCATCTGGCAGGGAAACGACGACTTCGTAGACATGGGACTCGTGGATGTGAAACTGAAAAACCTTTGCTCCGAGCTTTTTGATTTCAGAATTGTTCACAAATGCTTGGTAGTCTTCCTGAGTTTTCCACTGGGCATAATTCATCACCCGCACGCCATCTATACTTTTGTGAATGCTGGATGAGATAAACCCAGGCTGCTTTACAACAGTTTCGAGAAATTCCACAATGTTATCTATCAGTTCCTGCTGACGTTCAGGTTCGACTGCAAAGATAATTATGACCGTAATTACATCGTTGTTCTTGGCTATGGTAGGCATTTTGATAACTCTTAAAGCGGCTGGGAACTGGGGATTGGGGAAGATGAGGAAACAAGGGGACAAGGGGACAAGGGGACAAGGGGACAAGGGGACAAGGGGACAAGGGGACAAGGGGACAAGGGGACAAGGGGACAAGGGGACAAGGAGAATAACTCCTTAGTCATCAGTCATCAGTCATCAGTCAACAGTCATCAGTCATCAGTCAACAGTCAACAGTCAACAGTCAACAGTCATCAATCCCCTTCAATTCACGCGATTCCACCGTTTACACGGATGTTTTGCCCAGTGATCCACCTAGCTTCGTCGCTAGCGAGAAATGCTACTACGTCGGCGATTTCTTGCACATCTCCCAGTTTGCCAAACGCAGCCATTTGGGCCAAACGGTCTATCTGTTCTTGTGTTTTGCCTTCTCGAAACAGTTCTGTATCGGTGGGGCCAGGAGAAATAACATTAACTGCGATCGCCTTTGCACCCAATTCTTTAGCTAGTACCCGCGTGATTTGTTCAACAGCACCCTTAGTTCCTACATAGGCACTATAAGTTGGCAACATCATCGCCGTAGTTGATGAGGAAAAGTTGATAATCCGTCCTCCTTCTGATATATGTTGCGCGGCTTGTTGACAAGCAAAAAAAGTGCCTTTGACGTTAATCGCAAAAATCGCGTCAAAATCTTCTTCACTCACCTGAGTAATTGGTTTATAGAAGGCGATTCCGGCGTTGTTGACCAAAATATCCACTTTACCAAAGCGTTCAAGTGTTTCTTCAAATAACCGTTGGATGTCGGGTACTTTGCTAACATCAGCTTGTACAGCGATCGCCTTTACTCCCACCTTTACTCCCAACTTTTCGATTTCTGCAACAACTTCCTGTGCTTTGCCTGCATTACCCGCATAGTTAACGACAATAGATGCGCCGTTACCAGCTAACTTGAGTGCGATCGCTCGTCCAATTCCCCGCGATGCACCAGTAATAATTGCAACTTTTCCGGCTATTGATGCCATAGATTCACCTGTTGTTGTTTCAGTTATTAATATATAGCAATCCCATTTGATTCCTGAATCACTCTCAACAAGCAAATGCTTACGCTCAACAAGCAAATGTAATCGCTCAACAAGCAAATGTAATCGCTCAACAAGCAAATGCTTACGCTCAACAAGCAAATGCTTACGCTCAACAAGCAAATGTAATCGCTCAACAAGCAAATGCTGTCGCTCAACAAGCAAATGCCATCGCTCAACAAGCAAATGCCATCGCTCAACAAGCAAATGCCATCGCTTACACTCTATTGGGTCGTTAACTGTTGACTGTTGACGGGTTTTCAGTCATCAGTCATCAGGTAAATGTACTAACTCTTAACGTACAGACGCGATTAATCGCGTCTCTCCTTTTTTACCGATGGCTGGTAGAAGGAACTTTGCTATCTTGACTATCATCTAGCTCATGAGGCTGACGACGTGGACTCAAGCGATCGCGAATTTTGCCAATCACGATATATAAAATTGGTACAAAAAACAGAGTCAAGAAAGTAGAGACAATTGTACCGCCAGCGATCGCAGTACCAAGAGATTTTCTGCTAGCTGCTCCTGCTCCTTCGGGATTTACCAATGGCCAAATACCCAAGATAAAGGCGAAGGAAGTCATCAGGATAGGTCGTAAGCGTTCTTGTGATGCTTGCACTGCTGCTCTGGTAATTGAAAGACCCCGCTCTTGCAGTTGGTTGGCAAATTCCACAATCAGAATGGCATTTTTACTTGCCAGACCAATCAGCATTACTAAACCAACCTGGCAAAATACATCGTTAGCTAAACCCCGCAACATCTGCGCCGACAACGCCCCCAAAATAGCTAGGGGAACTGACAGCATAATAATTAGTGGGTCAACATAGTTCTCGTACTGAGCAGCCAACACCAAAAAGACAAAGACAAGTCCCAATCCAAAAATCAGGGGCGCTAGACCGCCAGACTGTTTTTCTTCGGCAACGATTCCCGACCATTCATAGCCCATACTTGCTGGCAAAACCTTCTTTGCTAGTTGCTCCATCGCTACTGTTGCTTCACCGGAACTATAACCAGGAGCGGCGGAACCGTTGATTTCAATGGAGCGGAACAAGTTGTAATGATTAATCGTTTGCGCCCCGGTAGCAGAAGTAATTTTCACAAGATTGTTTAGGGGAATCATCTGATTATTAGCAGAACGCACGTATAATTTACCGATATCCGCAGGGTTAGAGCGAAACTGAGCGTCCGCTTGAACATACACCCGGTAAGTTCGTTGTAGCAAATTAAAGTCGTTGACATACCGCGAACCCAAGTAAGCCTGTAGGGTATTAAAGATATCGTTTACTCCAACTTGCAGGGATTTAGCTTTGTTACGGTCTACTTCAATTAACATCTGCGGTGTATTTGCGCTAAAAGTGCTAAACACAGCTTGCAATCCTGGCGTCTGATTACCGCGTTCGAGTAACTGACCCATAACTTGCACTAAGTTATTTAAACCACTGTTCCCTGTTCTGTCTTGTAGCTCAAACTGGAAACCGCCGAAACTGCCTAAACCTTGAATAGATGGTGGATTCACCGGGAAAATTCTTGCTTCGGGAATTGCCCCAAACACTCCAGCCAACTTACCAATGATTGCCTGTGCTGACTGTCCCGGTTCGTGACGCTTTTCCCAAGGCTGAAGAGTGGAAAAGATCGCACCACTATTGGCAGAGTTACCGCTAAAACCAAAGCCACCGATGGCGAAAGTACCTGTGACTTCTGGCAATTTGAGGATTTCTTTTTCTACCTTAGCCATGACTTCGCTAGTGTAGTTGAGTGAAACTCCCTCTGGCCCTTGGATAATGGTGATGAAATAACCTTGGTCGTCATCAGGGATAAACGCTGTAGGTACGCTGATGTAAAGCCAACCCGTCACCCCTAAGGACAATATAAATACCCCCACTACGATCGCACTCATCTTTGTCAAACGCTTGAGTATTTGTTCATACCCCCTACGCATCCAATCAAGAAACCTGTTAACCCGCTCAAAAATCCAGCCCAACCAACCGCGTGGTCTTTGCCCTGGACGCAGTAGCAAGGCTGAGAGAGAAGGAGTCAGGGTAATGGCCAGAAAGGTAGAAATCGCCATTGAAAAAGCGATCGTCAGTGCAAATTGCTTATATATCTGTCCTGTAGCTCCTGGGAAGAATGCCACGGGCACAAATACAGCCATTATCACTAGGGAAGTTGCAATCACTGCCCCAAACAGCTCCCGCATTGACTCAGAGGCAGCTTGGCGGGGCGACATCTCCTCATTCTCAATTAAGCGAGAGATATTCTCAACAATTACAATTGCGTCATCAACCACCAATCCCGTTGCCAAAGTTAAACCAAACATGGTCAGAGTGTTGATCGAAAATCCAAAAACCTTGATAAAGGCAAAAGTACCAATCAAGGTTAGGGGAACGACAACCACCGGAATCAGCGTCGTCCGCCAGTCCTGCAAGAAGATATAAATTACTAAAACGACCAGAGCGATCGCTTCTATCAACGTCTTAACTACTTCTGCTAGCGACGCTTCCACAAAAAGTGTTGTATCAAACGCCACCTGATATTTCAGTCCTGGGGGAAAACTTTGCTCCAGCCGCAGCATTTCGGTTTTAACTGCCCTAGCAACGTCTAAAGCGTTACTGCCAGGACTGGGAAATATCCCTAGACCCACACCTTCGTTGCCTCTAAATCGCAGAAAAGTACTGTAATTTTCTGCTCCCAATTCCGCCCGACCCACATCTTTCAACTTTACCAGCGTGCCATTCTCAGATGTCTTGATCACCATGTCGGCAAATTCCGTTGCCCCACTTAGTCTGCCAACAGCTTGCAAATCGATTTGATACATCTGATCTGGTAATGTTGGCTGCTGCCCAATTTGCCCAGCCCCCACCTGTAAGTTTTGCTCATTGAGTGCATCGATCACATCTTGGGGGGTGAGGTTACGACTAGCAAGGCTGTTGGGGTTGAGCCACAAGCGCATCGCATAGCGGCGTTCCCCAAAAATCTGCACCTCACCTACACCTTTGATTCTTTTGAGGGCATCTACTATGTAGAGGTCGGCATAGTTACTTAAAAAAACGTTGTCGTATTCTTTATTATCCGAGTACAGCCCGATCGCTAAGAGAATGTTGTTAGATTGCTTAGTGACAGTGACTCCAGTTTGCTGCACAACTTCTGGTAAGAGCGGTTGGGCGATCGACACACGATTTTGCACATCGACTGCTGCAATATCTTTGTTGCGCGATGCGTCAAATGTAACTGTAATCGTACTATTGCCATTGTTGCTGCTATTTGAAGTCATGTACTTCATGCCTTCAACGCCATTAATCTGCCGCTCTAAGATAGTCGTGACGGTATTTTCTACTACTTCAGCATTAGCACCGACATAGTTAGCTGTAACGTTAATTTGAGTTGGGCTGATCTCTGGATATTGATCTGTGGGTAGTGTCGGGATACTAATGGCTCCTACCAACAAAATGATAATAGAGCAAACACTTGCAAATACAGGTCGCTTAATAAAGAAATCAACAAACATGGGAATTGATGGTAGGTATTTGGTAGTATGCTGGCAGTCACATACTACAATTTAGCATCCATTTTTAAGATTCTGGAGCGATCGCAACACCATCTCTAAGATTGAGCAAGCCTGAGATAATAACTTTATCTTCTGGCTGTAATCCTTCAATAACTTGGTACTTATTATCTTTGATCTCGCCTAGCTTCACTCGCTTTTGCCGAGCTACTTGTTGAGATACACCAAGGTGAGATTTTTCTGTTTCAACTACATAAACAAAAGTGTCTCCACCTACACGAGTCATTGCTGTTGTGGGGATTAAAATTCCGGGGCGCTGATTCCAGAATACTCTAGCCCTTACCAATTGATCTGCACGTAACTGACCGTTAGAGTTGTCAAAAAGTGCTTTGATCAGTATCTCTTGCGTTTGATTACTGGCACTAGGTGAAATGAAAAATACCCTACTTCTACCCAGCTTTTGCCCTTGTGTATTCATAACCTCTACTGGCATTCCCTTACGCAATTGGGGCCCTTGCTGTAGCGGCACAAAGATGTTGACTTCTAAAGGCCGATTTTGCGTGATATTAACTAATTGTGTGGAAGTATTAACTAAATCACCTACTTTCACAGCAATGTTGCCAACTGTGCCACTAAAGGGAGCGGTAATTTTGTCGGACTGGAGGTTCCCTTGTTGTTTAGGAATATTTACATTAGTTTGCTGCAAAGTTTTTTCAGCCTGCAATATGTTGGCTCGTTGTGCAGCAATTCTAGAATCAATTGCATCAAGATTAGTCTTAGCATTGGCGAGCCTATCAGCAAACTGATTGCGAGTCTGTCGAGACACCGCTCCTTCCTGGGCTAGGGTGACAAATTTTTCGTAGTTCTGCTGGTACAATTGCACATTTGCAACGTAGGATGGTCGTTGTGCTTCCAGAGATTTGAGTGTAGCGCGGGCATTTTCCAGTTGCAATAAAAATCCTTGAGGCACAGCATTGTTAATAGCGATCGCTGCTTGTGATGTAGGATCTACTTGGAGAATTGCCGCTCCTTGTGCGACTGGATCTCCCGATTTGACAAATATCTGGGTAACTTGGCCCTGAATCCTCGGCTGGAGCGTGACTGAGCGCTGGGATTTTAGGCTAGCAATAAAATCTGAACTTTCCTCAATAATGCCGCTTTGTACTGTCGATATTTTAACTCTTACCCCTTGAGGTTGAGCGTTAACAGTTGAAGGTGCTGATTTTTGCGGAGTAAGCAAACGCCAAACTAGAGTTGCTCCGCTCCCTAACAATAGTAGTGCTGCTAAAAATAACCAAAGCCACCGCCGTTTTCCAGAAGGTGGCTCAAATGAGGTTTGTGGAGCTTTTTCTCCAAAATCAGTTTGAGGCTCAGGGGATGTCATGGCTTATGAGGAACTTAAGGAACAAATTAACTTGAATTAAATCAAAATTTCATCTGTTGATATAGAAATTACTGATTGGGCATGAGGTTTTGTGGCAAATTATGTGTTACCCCATCCAAATATACTGTTTTGATAATTCTGTCTAAATCTACCGAAAGGTGAATCCGCTCCTTAAAACCTATGCAAATCTCAATTGTTCATCAAAAAAATGGATAAGCTATTACGCTTCTAAATTACACAGTGAAGGAATGAAATTTGTTGACCGCTGACGGTTAACTGTCAACTGTCAACAGCCAACACGAAAAGATGTGCAAGTTAAATGCGCGACAGCTTATGACTATGCGTGAACTATGCAAACAGACTTGCACATAAGTGTATAGATTTTATGGCACAGCAATCAGTAAAGGCCGACTATCCAATCGGCCTTAACTGGTTCAGCATAAGTACGTAGGCAGCACTTTTGTTCAACTAACTGTAATAACTGTTCCCACACTTTCATTCGCCAATCTATCCACCGCACACACGGCATAGGTTCCCGCTTGTTGGACGGTAGCAAAAGTTGTGCCAGCAGACAAAATTCGTTGAATTGTCCAAGTATCGCCAGTTTGCCGATAAAGTGTCCAGGAACGAACTGGCTGATTATCACCAGGCTGCCAACTCAGTTTGCGGTTATTGACTTGTAGTTCAATGGGTGGAGGGGGCGGTGTTGTATCCTGCCAAGACAAAGTTGGAGCTAGCGCAGGTTTGTTATAAAGCAGACTTTGGAATTTATCAGCAATGCCTTGACTATTTTCTGTCAAAACACCGACATTAAAGAAGATATTCCCCAATGACAAATTTCCAGCTTGGCTACGACTAATTTTCACCTGCTTTTCAATCTCATCACTCTCCCGACTCTTGTTGCTTGGTTCTGTGAGATTGTTACCAGCGTAAACGTGTCTTTGCTTTGTGTTTACCTGTGTCCACCACTTTAGCAACGCGGAATAACTTTGTTGTGTTTGGTCTGTGCGCCAGTAAAGTTGAGGGGCGATATAATCAATCCAGCCTTCTGCTAGCCATTTCTTCGCGTCGGCATACAGCACGTTGTAAGCATCTAACCCAGTAATACCAGTGGGTTGTCCGGGGCGATAAATGCCAAAGGGACTAATACCAAATTTAACGTCGGGTTTGGTTGCTTTAATTCCCTGCCAGAGGCGTTGTACCATTCTGTTAACATTGTCTCGTCGCCAGTCGCCAAGGCTGAGTGTACCACCAGCTACTTTATATGCAGCGTAGGTTTTATCATCGGGGAAAGGTTGTCCCTCGATGGGATATGGATAAAAATAATCATCTAAGTGAATGCCATCAACATCATAGCGCTTCACTACATCGAGAATTACGTTGTAAGCTCTATCTTGAACTATTTTCAGTCCTGGATCCATCCAGCGTTGAGTTTTCCACAAATAAACGCTTTCTGGATTGGTAGCTGCTATGTGGGGACGAACTGTTTTAGCTGGGTCGGTGGAAGTGCTGGCGCGGTAAGGGTTGAACCAAGCATGGAGTTCAATATTGCGCTTGTGACATTCTGCGATCGCAAACGCTAAAGGATCATAAAATGGTTCTGGTACTTTACCCTGAGTTCCTGTAATCCAAGCACTCCAAGGCTCTAATTGAGATTCATATAAAGCGTCTCCCTCTGGCCGCACCTGGAAGATAAGGGCATTGAAGTTTAATGCTTGTAATTTACTAATAATCTCGCTGAGTTCAGCTTTTTGTTGGGCAACAGAAAGTCCTGCCTTGGAAGGCCAATTACTATTCCACACACATGCTACCCACGCTCCCCGGAATTCCCGAGTATGATTTACCCTAACGCTACCTACAGGTGTGGGTGTGGGTGTCGGGGTTGGTATCGGTATTGGTGTGGGTGTTGGTATTGGTGTTGGTGTCGGTGTTGGTGTTGGTGTTGGCGGCACCACAAGGTAATTAGAAGCAATCTTTTCTGCCTCACCTAAATACAGCAAAGCTTGATAAATTATCACTGCCACATCTGCACGGGTGGCTGCGAGATTGGGATTGAGTAATTTGATATTTGGGAAACTAACTACTAATCCAGCGCTGGTGGCAATAGCTATGTGATTTTTACCATAGCCAGGAATTTGAACAGAATCTTGATAAATTTGTGGGAGTGCTGAAAGGAGGTCAGGTTTTACTTTAGTGGCAATTTCTAAGCCTGCTACCAAAGAAACTAAAACTTCTACCCTAGTAATTCGGTTAGCGGAACGGAAACTTTTATCAGGAAACCCGCTAATAAATGCTTTTTCGTAAGCTGCTTGAATGGCGGCTGCTGCCCAATAATTAGTAGGTACATCAACAAAAGGGACATACTGCCGCTTCTTGGGAACTGTGGGAAATGCCTTGGCGATGATGGCGGCAAATTCAGCGCGAGTAAGTGAGTTATCGGGGCGATACGTACCATTTGGCAACCCACTGACAATACCACGTTGGGCTAAGGCTGTAATAAATAAGCGTGCCCAATGGTTTTGAATATCCGAGAAGGAAGTAGCAATAGATACCATTGTTGAAAAGCAGCTAGCTGGCTTGATTTTGATTTCCTTAGTTAATTTAGCAATATCAGGGCGATGCCTGCGGCGGGCTGCGCCTACGCTGCTGCAATATCTTATAAACTTTCACTACTCAAGTTTGGGCATTGGGCAGAAGAGGCAGAGGGGCGGGGGGCAGGGGGAAGGGTGCAGAAAAGAGGAATTTTCCCCCTGCTCCCTGCTTCTTCCCCATTCCCCATCTACTAAGTAGGGTTTGCAGCTTCGTTAGTAGGATTCAAGGTAGAACGCGCATTCAACGACAGCATCACCCGTGAAACGCCAGTGAAAATAATGCTCACACCAACTAGTGTTCCAAGAAGCCAGGGCGCATTAAAGGGCCACTGGAACCAAATCATTGCACCTAACACTAGCGTAATAATTCCATCACCTAGTATCCATGTCCAGTTCTGTTGCGGACGTAATTTGAATGCCAGAATTAACTCGAATGTACCTTCAGCCAGCAAAAAGCTGCCAAGCAACAGAGTTAGTGTGAGAATACCCGTATAAGGATAAACAAACAGCATTACACCCGTTGCAATATAGAGTCCGCTCAAGAGAAGTTTCCAAATAAAACCTCCTTGGTGGCGGGTTTGAGTGGCATAAACTAGTTTTGTAAATCCGGCGAAAATCAAAATTACCGCAACCCAAGTCTCGGCGAATATGGTTGAGAGACTAGGCGCTGCGATCGCAATAACGCCTAAAATACTCAAAATAACACCACTTATCAGCGACCCATTAACATCCTTCTTAATATCTCTAGAAACATCGGTTGTCATACAATTTTTTTCCCTATTTTTAGACTAAACTCTACATTTAGATTAGGGAATTTCTAAGTAACAGAGCATGAACCCTAAGATAGACTCATAAGTATTAACTTCATCGCGAGCTTGACTAACAATTTACGATTATTAAAACACCAAACCAATCATCTGATGACAACTGTATTGTGTCTACTAAGCTGTTACGCAAATAATATTGTACATTTACCTGATGACTGATGATTGATGACTGATGACTGATGACTGATGACTGATGACTGAAAACCGGTCAACAGTTAACAATCATCAAGAGTGTTTATTTACTTTAGACGCGCATCAGCTTAACCCTCACAATAACTCTGCAAGATTGCTTAGGCGTTCATAAACAGGGATGAGACGATCTCCTTCAAGTTCAACAGAAGTATTTGGATAATTCTGAATGGCTCCAAGCAGTGTAACTTCACCATTTTGTTTAATAGATGCACTTAAAGCACTTTGCAGCGCCTGTTGATTTAGTTGTCCTGCGGGAGGGTGAACTACTTCACCAATTTGGTTAACCAAAACTGGCCCTGCCCAGCTAGATAGTAAGCTATTTAAAAAGGCAGGATCGGCTTTTATCGAAGCTTTAAGTGCCTTACGAGCTACTGCGGAGTCTTGTTGGGCAGCCTGCAAATAAGCTGTTAACGTAGGTGTAGTTTTGCCAGTTTCTGTAAACTGAGTTAATTCTTGAACAGATATTTGCCCCTGAAAAGTACCATACTTTAAAACAACTTGTTCGGCAGCATTAGCATTAGTACTTGAGAATAGAACGATAGCACCAACACCTAAAGCTACTGTTTGAGTGAGTAACTTTGTGAATTTCCTATTGTTTAATCGATTGAAAAGTTGAGTAATCTGCATTTTATCGAACTTTTTAATGGTGGAAAGCATACATAGGCACAAAAATGCCCAAGCGTTGTATTATTTAACAAAATTCTTGCTACAGATACATGATTAGGGACGTACAGCTATACATACGTGTCAACTTAAACTAAAACTTCTTTAAGACCTCGTTTCCAGCCAAAGGCTGGAAATGCACTTCATTGCGGCTCTGCCGCTAATTCTGGAGGCGGAGCCTCCTAATGGGCATTCCCAGTCTGAGACTGGGAACGATAATTTATAAAAGCTTGTTCTACATTAGCTTTTACATTAAGTTGACACCAATTTAGAGCTATACGCCCCTACAGCCAATTTGTTGCAAAGATTTTTGGAAATGGTGTTATTTATTGAGCCTTTTCATTAGGCAAAGCTAATGAGGTAATATTGACTGATCTTCGTCTAAGGTTGGTGCAGGTATGCCCAAATGCTTTCTTGCAGATTCTTCAGCTAGCTTTCGGTCTTGCTCGTTATCGAATTGACTCTCATCTAACAAATGAGGGTTTTTTGCCGCTTCATCTCGGCTTGGTCGATAGCCATTTTTCCACCTGTACTTCCAGTCCATAATTTGAAAGGCAGATAATATACTGCAATTTGATTTCCTAGTTCTTCATAGTAAGCGCTTAATGGGGCATCACACTCCTGCTATAGGTTGAAGAGACTCATTCAGAGGGTACAAATTTAACAATTGCAAAAAATATAATAACTATGGTCATCATTCCTGCAAAAAGATTGGTTAAGCAAGGTGTAGGGGCACGGCATGCCGTGCCCCTACGGGTGTACCTCACGTAAACGAGAACCGCTATATATTAAGCAGATTAAATAAAAGTTGAACGGAAAAGTTTTTGAGTTATCTGAGCGTCGGCTTTGTATCCTTCCCTACGGGACGTAAAGGGCGGACGGGAAGCAAGCTATGTGCAGCCTTAATTTTTAATCGTTAAGTATATTTGCTGATTACTTTATCAAAAAGCCTAATTGCTTTATCAAAATGCCTGTTTGCTTCCTCAAAATACTTAAATGCTTTCTCAAAATGCCTGTTTACTTTCTCAAACCCCAGTTTACTTACTCATTTTGGTGTTTTCCGCAAACAAAATGACATTTGACTTTCTCAAACCCCAGTTTACTTACTCATTTTGGTGTTTTCCGCAAACAAAATGACATTTGACTTTCTCAAACCCCAGTTTACTTACTCATTTTGGTGTTTTCCGCAAGCAAAATGACATTTGACTTTCTCAAACCCCAGTTTACTTACTCATTTCAGTGTTTTCCGTAAGCAAAATGACATTTGACTTTCTTAAAATGTTTAAATGCTTTCTCAGTAAATAAGTCGGTGAAAATAACTCAAACTACAAGATTTAAGCTAAAACCCCTTTAAAACCTCGTTTCCAGTCAGAGTCTGGAAATGCTCCTCATTAGACTTCTTGCAGAAGTGGGGATGCATGGTAAGGGGGAAGGTGGAGATAAGGGGCAAAGGGTAAGGATGGAATTTTCCCTTTCCCTTTGCTATATATACATCCCCTTTCCCTACAAGAGTACTTTCACAGGGCTTATGCTCAAGGTGGTACGCATTAGTTCAGTTAAAAAAGAAACCAGATTTTAGTTTACGCATTTTTTTATGAATGATTTCGGATTGCTATAGATTCATCATCCTAAAGTTAGAGAGGCAGTTTGAATTTAATCCAAAATTTATAAAATTTATGTCTAAAGAAATAAGCATGAAATTCACCTTACTATGCCTAAGAGTTGTATAGGCACAGAAAGTCACTCTCAACCATTATCTCTATAGATATAACTCAAAAAGCTAATTTTAGGATAATTCCATCTGTAGGCTCACGCAATTTAAACAAAAAAGGTTAATACTAAAAAATAACTTTACCAGCATGAAACTTAGTTGTAATCGAAAATTACAGTCAAGGAAAAGCAAATAGAGAAAAGAGTACAAACAATGGCAACTTCTACAGACCGCGATCAACAGATTCAAAAGCTGCATGAACTAATCAAAAATATTGATTATGGTATGTTTACCACAGTCGATGATGATGGCAGTTTGCATAGTTACCCTATGTCAAAAAGTGGTGAGATGAACTCGGAAGCCACACTCTGGTTCTTTACCTATGCTGGTTCCCATAAGGTGACTGAAATTGAACACCATGAGCAGGTAAATATTAGTTTCTCGTCACCCGAACAGCAGCGATACGTTTCTATCTCAGGTACAGCACAACTCGTGAAAGACCGCAATAAAATGCGAGAGCTATGGAAGCCGGAACTTCAAACCTGGTTTCCTAAAGGACTGGATGAACCTGATATTGCTTTACTTAAGGTGAATATTAACCAGGTTAATTATTGGGATAGTGTATCGAGTTTCAAGCCACAAACAATTAGTTTTTGACACCATCACGCCTGTAATTAATTCGTAATACTCGCCTCCGGCGAGAAGCAAGCTACGTAATGACGCTCGCGGA
Organism: Nostoc sp. CHAB 5824; assembly: GCF_020829665.1. GTDB lineage: Bacteria > Cyanobacteriota > Cyanobacteriia > Cyanobacteriales > Nostocaceae > Nostoc. The sequence goes on along the minus strand of NZ_JAIVFT010000008.1, from coordinate 153,320 downwards.
CTCGCTAATGTAATTCGTAGTTAAGGATTTAATTACTGATTACGAATTATTTTCAGAGATGTAATCGGCTTGACAAAACTTAAGTATTTTTAATTACAAAAAACTAATGGTAGATCAAAACAATGAATCAGCCGCCCAAAAGCATCTACCTTTAGAGGTAAAGCGGCGACATTTTTTAAAAGGAATAGGCTTTATCGGTGCAGGTGCAGGGGCAATTTTTGCTGACCACATCCTCAATGCCAATTCTGAAGTAGAAGCAGCAGAGGTTCCAGCATTATCTGCAACTCCAACAAACAGTACCAACACTAGTGAAATTCCTCTGCGTCCGCTGGGAAAAACAGGGGTGAAAGTGTCGGCGATCGCTTTGGGAGGTGCAACTTTAGGACAAGCAAAGAGCAAGGAAGAGGCGATTCGCATTACCCACGAAGCTATTGACAATGGCATCACCTTCATGGATAACGCTTGGGAGTATAACAAGCATCGTAGTGAAGAGTGGATGGGAGAGGCGTTGCAAGGACGACGAGATAAAGTTTTTTTGATGACGAAGGTTTGCACCCACGGACGCGATCGCAAAGTGGCAATGCAGCAACTTGAAGAATCTCTGCGTCGTCTCAAAACCGACCATCTCGACTTATGGCAAATCCACGAAGTTGTTTACGACAACGATCCAGAAAGGATTTTTCGTGCCAACGGGGCAATTGAAGCTCTGGATCAGGCGAAAAAAGAAGGTAAAGTCAGATTCGTTGGCTTTACGGGTCACAAAGACCCCGCTATTCATCTAAAAATGCTCTCCTACAATTACCCATTTGATGCGGTGCAATTGCCGCTTAATTGTTTTGATGCCACCTTCCGCAGTTTTGAGCGACAGGTGTTACCAGAACTTAACAAACGGGGAATAGCCGTAATTGGCATGAAAAGTCTCAGCGGCAATGCTGATGCAGTAAAAAAAGGTGTCGTAACTCCCCAAGAAGCCATTCGCTATGTCATGAGTTTACCGATCGCTACACTCGTCAGCGGTATTGATTCTCTGGAAGTACTGCGGCAAAACTTAGCGATCGCTCGTGGTTTTCAACCGATGCAGACAAAAGAAATGCAAGCGTTGCGCGATCGTTGTGCCCAATATGCTGCCGACGGGCGTTTTGAACTGTTCAAAACCTCCAAGCAGTTTGATGCTGATGAAGGCAGAATCCAACATGGCTTTCCACCTCAAAGCCAAGTGCAGACATGAGATTGGGGACTGGGGACTAGGGACTGAATTCTGTACAAATTAAATGCGTAACAGCTTACCAATTTGGATTTTCATCTGTCACAATCATTTTTTAAATTGCTAGCAAATTGGATTGAGCAGTTTTATGGCTGCACAAAAAACTTTATTAACTAAAAAAGGATAAAATTTAGTTATGAACAAACACAAAATAGTTATGATGGCTACGCTTATAGCCATTGGCGTGTTTACTGCGATCTCTGGACAAAATATAACCATAGCTCAGTCAAATCAAGCTCCAACTCAATCAACTCAAAACACTCTCAGCGATTCAGATAGGCAATTTGTTACTGAAGCTGCTCAGGGCGGTTTGGCAGAAGTAGAGCTTGGGCAGTTGGCATCAGAAAAGGCGGTGAAAAATGAGGTGAAAAACTTTGGACAGCAGATGGTTCAAGAGCATACCCAAGCAAACAATGAACTAAAACAATTAGCTGCCCAAAAGGGTATCACTCTTCCAACACAGCTTAATGAGGAGAATAGCAAAGTGAAAGCTGATTTATCGAAGCTATCTGGCGCAGCTTTTGACCAAGCATACATGAACCAGATGGTTAAAGATCATGTTAAAACTGTATCCTTATTCCAGAGTGAAGCAGAACAAGGACAGGATCAGGACTTGAAAGCTTGGGCAACTAAAACTTTACCAACTCTGCAACAACATTTGCAAACCGCCCGCTCTATCACAATTCAATTTCCTTGAAATGACAAGCGATCAATAATGTTCAATTCGGCCTCACCACTACCAAGATAGAGTAATTGTTTCTCGTACAATTGCTATAAATATCAGTTTTAATTACTAGACCTCTTGCAAAAGTTCCTTTTGCACTCTTGTAGGGAAGGGGGAAGAGGGCAAAGGGAAAAGGAAAGTTTCATCCCTTTCCCCCTTACCCTTTTCCCCACTTTTGCAATAAGTCCACTCTCAGATTTGTATGTAGACGCCAGTAAAATGTCTACATATTGTTTAGTTCATCTTTCATATTTTTTGCGAAGTCTTATGAATTACCTTGTTGCAGTTTTACCAGATCGAATACAAGCAGAAGCAGCCTACTCTGCTCTAGAAAAAGCAGGCTTGCCAACTTCACAAGTCAATATTTTAGGCGATGGTTATTTAAGCGCTGATGAATTTGGGCTAATTGATCCCGACAAGCAAGCCCGCAAACAATCAAATCGGCTCTTATGGTCGCTTGTAACCTTTGGATTTGTTGCAGGTTATGCCTTCAACCATCTCACAGAAGTTGAAATATTTCCGGAGTTTGCTCGATTTGGTAATGAATTTCTTGCTGGGATCTTAGGAGGTATAGGCGGTGCTTTGGGCGCTGGTTTAATCGGTCGAAGTGTCGGGTTAACAGTTAGCAGTGGCGATGCTTTACCTTATCGTAACCGTCTAAATGCAGGCAAATACTTAATTGCAGTTACCGGAAATGAGGATTTCATACGCGAAGCTACGCGCGTACTGCGTCAATTTGAACCAGAAAATATTCAAGGCTATACAGACTATTCACAAAAGAGCAAACTTGTGGGTAAAAACTAAGCTGTTACGCAAATAATATTGTACATTTACCTGATGACTGATGACTGATGGCTGATGGCTGATGACTGAAAACCCGTCAACAGTCAACAGTTAACGACCATCAAGAGTGTTTATATACTTTAGACGCGCATCAGCTTAATCTACATCGGGTTCAACGCCGAGCGATCGCAATTGTGCAATCAACCGTTCAGCCCGTTGTCTTTCTTGTTCAGCCCGTTGACTTTCTTGTTCAGCCCGTTGGCTCTCTTGTTCAGCCCGTTGACTTTCTTGTTCTGTAGAAGTCAATACCCAGCAGCCTGTCCAATCATACCACCGTAACCAGGGCTGTTCTACATTTTGATAGCGTCCATGCCATACACCCAAGCCTAATTCTAGTTCTGGTATCCAAAAGCGTGACTCTGACTGTGTTATCTCAGCATAACGACCACCGTCTAATTTAAATATCCTTAACTCATATTTATAGCGATCAAATACTACATAATAAGGAACACGCAGAATCTGCTCATATACTTCCCATTTTCCTGGTGGTTGCTTGATATCCCGCAATGTCTGCCCCAAGTCTTCCTTTTCAGTACCTGGAGACAGCAACTCAACCACAATAAAAGGATGAACTCCTTCTTGCCAAACGACATAACTTAAGCGTAAATCTCGTTGTTCATAGAGACGGGAAACACCTAAAACGGCAAACCAATCTGGCCGTTTATGCCACAGTGGATGGCGCGGATCATAATAAAGATTAAGATCGCTAGCAACAAATATCTCGTCGCTAGGATAATTCGGTGGACGAAAGGTTTCGTCTAACAAACGAGGTTGCAATAAATGAAACTGATCGGGCAAACCAGGCTCCTGGGGATCTTCACTGGGAAGATCATACATGGTTGGCAATACATCTTTTGGCGATCGCGGCGGGTCGGTTTGATACATCATAAAGCAATCCTGATGATGAAACTCTCAGTTCTATTATGATTCAATTGTTTTTGAGTAACTCAACACCTTGCAGAACGAGGCAACATAAATTTCTCGCCCTCGGCTGCAAATTTACCACGAACCATCAGCACAGTTTCATCAAATGCATGGGGGAATGATTGCACATCTTTGACATCGAGAAGGTCTGGACTAAAGTAAATCACCACTTCTTCAATGGGTTCAGGTATCTTAGCAAGAATATTCTTCAAAGAGCATATCTGCGTTGTCACTAGATCAAAAAGATGAAGTCGGGTATCTTCTATCTCCATGCAGGCGATTAAATCTAAATCTTCTGCATAGTATAAGGGACGACTTCCTTCATTGACACAGAACACAGGTTTTTCGTTGACTACGCCAACTATATTAGAGACAGGGGCGCGTGTTTCCAAAAGTCTGTGTAACAATGTGTAATCTTTGGTATCTGTAAAATCCAGTGTTCTGAAGGTATCAGTGCTACCTGTGGAGTTACACTTAACTTTGAAGATATATTCTTCGATTACACGAAAGCCAAAAGGTAAGTAAAACTCTGGTTGTGGTGTCGTCAGTACCAAGGTTTCGTAAAGGCGATGGCAATATTCCAGCACTTCTCCCATTACTTCGCGGTAATACCCTCTCCTGCGAAATTCTGCACGGGTAGCTACTCCATGAATTCCTCCGACAGTGACCTTTTGTCCCATAATTTGCATAGGAATTTCTAACACTCCCACATGGGTAATAGCTATATCATCATGAAAGCGAATAAACGGAGTTGAAGCTGTTTCCCAGGATGCACCTAGTGTTCTTGCACATTCTGCTAAACTGCTGAGTCCGGGAAATGTGACTTCCATTAAGTCAAAAAGCTTATCGCTTAAGGTGGGATCATCAGAGAATGACTGTTTGAAACGATACTGGCTCATGAGCTGTTACGCAAATAATATTGTACATTTACCTGATGACTGATGACTGATGACTGAAAACCCGTCAACAGTCAACAGTCAACAGTTAACGACCATCAATAGTATTTATATACTTTAGACGCGCATCAGCTTAGTTCAAGTATTACGATCAATTCAGTAGGACTACAATATCAGTTTCAGCAAATCCAGAAAAAAAAGGAAATATAAATGGATAGCAAGGCCGTAAGATGTACACCTCCAACGTTTAACCCAATATTTCTCAAGCCTGAGTTTCTTCAAATAAGACTAAGCCATACTTCTGTCCAGTAGGCAAAAAGCCAATTGCTCGATAAACTGCTTGAGCGGCTTGGTTATTATTACCTGTAAACAGGATGGCACGTTTTACTAAGAGCGATCGCGCATTTAACAAAGAGCCTGCTACCACACTTTTGGCGTAGCCTTTACCCCGCAGTGCTGGCGGTGTCCACACTCCACCAATTTGCACAATATCAGGTAGACTGGCATTGAAAGCAGAATAGGAAACTGGGGTATCTTCTGCTACCAAAACCCAATGCATAGCCATAGCTTGACGTGTTTCAATTATGCGATCGCAAGCAGGTCTTAAACTAGGATTATCTCTTTGTCCTAAAGTTTCCACATTATAAGCAGCGCACCACTCGCCCAGTAACTCCAACTCCTCTGGATATGGCAAACGACACTGCACCTTTGCCGATACTAAGGCTTGAGGTATTTGCAAGTCTCGCAGTGGTAGAGAAAACAATATCTCAGACTCATCAAGCTGAGTTGGTCGGTTGCTAAATCCCAAAATGCTTTTTGTCGCTTCAACTTGTGCTGCTGGGCCACTAATTCCAGAAATAGCACGTCTAGATTGTGCCACAACTGCTTGCACCACCTCTGGCAAATGTACAGGGGCTTGGACTACGATCATCCCATTCCAAAAGTGGGCTGCAACTGCCACTATAGTTTCATCTGTGTAGGCCGCTATGTAAGTTCCTTGAAATCTTGCACCTTGGTCAAGCAGTCCCGCAGCTCGCCAATTAGAGCGCAAAAACATAGAAGTATCGGTGTGTTGCAAGAGAAATGCTTCCAGCGATACTTCATCGCCAGGTTGCAGCGTTCTTAAAGTAGGCACAAAAAACTCCTGAGTATCCAATTTCCAGTCTACCGAAGAAGCGGTTCTGGGAATAATAGCAATGCCACCTGTGAAGCTGGTTCTACCTGGAATAACCGTAGCGATGTCTGGCAACAAACAGTTTTGCGTCTACACAAAAAGTACCCTTGAGTGTACTATTCACAGCCTAATCGTATATTCCATGCTAAGAATAATGTGGATTATAAGCAGCAACTAAGCAAAAACAAAGTGATTGAGTACTTTGGTCAATTCCCTCAAACCAATTCACAGATATTTACTAGCCCTATTCAACACCTATAAACTTTAGAAAATAATTGGAGGCAAAATGGTTTCTAATAAAAATATAACTGATAATGATTGGAATTTAGATGAAAGTAGAATACTTATTCAGGCACTTATAAAAGAATTTTACAAAAATAATCTAAATAATTTTACAGATTCAATTAAACAAGAAGGAATAATAGCAGCTGGTAAAGAAATATCTCAAATAATTATTTTATTTAATAGACTTCAAAAACTCATCAATAGAAATGCACCTCGAAAAATTTGGTGGGACAAAATACCGAGAATAGTTATACCTGACAATAGGGATAAAATTCAAAGAGAACTGACTGAACTATCTAAAGCTTTAATATTTGCAATAGAAGCTCTGCGTGAATCATCATCGAATATAAATATTGCTCAGGCTATTAGATTTGACGTTGAACAAATTGTTTGCAAATATGAACATCCTCTAACAGGATTTATCATCAACCCATTTTTATCAGTTCACCGTTCACCCTCAACAACGACTAAAGTAATTTTTGGACTTATAAGTGCCGTTTTTATATATGGAGGAATTACTTCTTCTTCTATTGCAGGGCTTTGGATTTTCTCAGAAGTTGTGAATTATTACAATAATAATAATTATAATATTAGCAAGAAGGCATTACAAAATGAAATCAAAGAGATCCAGAGATATACAGATAAGCGGGTAGAGCAAATTCAAAACAAAGCTGACCAAGAAAACCAATCAGAAAAAACAAATTCTACTTCTGAAGATAATGTTAATAAATTAAAACAAAGTAAAGAAGAAATTAAAGAATTAAGTATAATTTCACAAAAAAATACAGAATTTAAAAGTACAGAGCTAACAACGCTAAATAGTAATCTTGCGGAATTAAATGCACAATATAGTAAACGGCAATCCGTAAATGAGAAGTATAATGAATTTCTTCTCCAATTAAGTTTAGCTATTTCGGCTGGAACATTAGGTAGCATTATCAGTATTTTGATCAGAATTGAAGAGTTTCAAAAGAAAAAATATTCTGATCCACTAACTCCATTCCTTGTTGGTGCTTTTAAACCAATGATCGGAGGAGCATTTGCTGTTTTGTTTTTAGCCTTGATTAACTCTGGAATAATATTAATGTTTATTAATCCCAGTGTATTTAAGCTAAATCCAACTACCAATCAACAATCATCTCAAGACCAACAAAGGTCTCTGATTTTTGTAATAGCATTCGTTGTTGGTTTTAGTGAAAGGCTTGCCAAGGATTTTATAGGCAAAGCAGAAGAAATAGCAGGTGGTAACCGAGATAACCTTGAATATCAACCAGTTGTTAATGAATTAACAACCGATATACGTAGTTTAAATATGTTGCCAAATCAACTCGCTATTAGTGATTTAAAAAATAGTGCAGTAACTTCAAATATATTGTCAAATCAACTAGATAGTAGTGATTCACCAAATGGTGCAGATGATTTAAACCCTAGTAAAAGCGATCGCTAATCTTTTACTCATGCCAAATAAACGCTTTTATCACATTGACTTTGGACAAGATGATTTAGGTTCATTCCCTCCCAGCATTGCCTTATTATCTGGCGACCCGGAACGATCGCGTCTCATTGCTCAAACTTATTTACAAGATGTACGCTTGTTGTCAGAAAATCGCGGACTCAATAGCTATGTAGGATATTTGCCTAATGGTCGCACCATCTTATCAGCTACCAGTGGTATGGGTGCGCCTTCATTAAGTATTGTTGTCAATGAGTTAGTACAAGTAGGAATCCGGCAAATTATTCGCATTGGAACTTGTGGATCAATTCAACCTTATATACCAGTCGGTAGCGTTGTTATTAGCAGTGCAGCATTGTGTCGCCAAGGTGCAGCAAATGACATTGCACCTGTGGAGTATCCAGCTGTAGCTGATCCTTTTCTCACAGTCGCCTTAGTTAAAGCAGCACGAGAATTAGAGATTGAACATTACATAGGAATTACGGCATCAGTTGATACTTTTTATGAAGGACAAGAACGCACTGATTCAGCGAATCCAAATTTAATGCGATCGCTGCATGGTATTACAGAAGAATATCGCCGCTTAAATATCTTGAATTATGAGATGGAATGCGGCACACTATTCAAAATGGCAGGTGTGTATAATTTTGCAGCAGCAGCTATTTGTGGTGTAGTAGCTGGTCGTACTGTTAGTGAAAATATCATTTCAGAACAAAGGGATATTGCTGTTAAAAATGCGATCGCAACTGCTGTACATGCAGCAGTAAACCTTGAATAAGCTAACAAATTTCTCTTACTAAACTTCTTAGTCTGCCAGATTTAATATGCTCTAAGTACTTTTATCATGTCTTTACCTAATCTTTAATTTCTCAATCAGTAATTCTAGATAAAATATATTGAGTAGAATGCAATTTTATTGAGACACATAAATAATATTGTGTCCGTTTAAAGACTTATCATTAAGACCGCAGAGGGGCAGAGGGAAAGAGGGTTTCCCGGTTTTTGTACAGATGTGGAAATTATAACTAATTAGCCGGACATGATATAAAAATTAAAAAACCACTAAATAACTTCAAACTACAAAAATTGTGTGATTAGCATAGATAATAATTATAACAAAAACAATGCTAGCTATTTTAAAATTTGTTGTAAAAAAGGTTTATAAAAATTAGCTTGTTTTCTTAAAAAGATGGGTTTGCATCACCAATATTCGGAGCTATTACAATGAATTCATTTATTAACAAATGTCAGTAAAATTGGAGAAAAATATAATATGAAGAATGCTTGGAGGCGTTGGATTACGACCGTTAACCTAGCCGCAATCGCGCTAATGCCGACGCTGATATTTTTAGCATTCTCTCATCGAGCAACAGCTGACGACCCAGGAGTATGTTACATGATAACCTCCTCTGGTAAAACCGTTGGATTGGGAAGGCTTTGTGGCAATACTAATATAGCTGCACCTGTAGACACTGTAGACAACAGAGTTTTTCGAGTCTCAATTAAACGCCGCTTTGGTGGAACTCCTGTGATTGACGTAACCTTCAATGACAAAAAAACCTTTGAGATGATTGTAGATACAGGTGCTAGTGGAACCATTATTACTCAAGCTATGGCGAATACACTTAAACTCCAGGCTACAGGTACAATGCAAGCCCAAGTTGCCGATGGTAGCGAAGTAGAATTCCCAACCAGTAAGGTAAAATCTATTGCAGCAGGTGGAGTTACAGCCAATAATCTTCAGGTAGCGATCGCACCAAAAGCAAGCATCGGCTTACTCGGTCACGATTTCTTTGGCAACTATGATATAAAGATTCTGGAGAAAGAGGTCGAATTTCATCACCGCTAATGTTCGCAGTTAAAAACGTAGTAAGCTATTATGCTTTTAAATTACACAGTCACTTCCTAAGTTCGTTGACCGCTGACGGTTAACTGTCAACTGTCAACAACCAACACAAAAAGATGTACAAGTTAAATGCGCGACAGCTTATCCTATATTTTGGTATCTAAAAATAGGTCTAAAATCATGAGGAGAAATCCCATAGGATTACAAGGAATAGCGGAGTGATTGTCAAATCATGAGTAAGCTAATTGAATACGAAGAAGCCAGCGACGAAGTACGGGCAGTATATGACGACATCCGCGCTACACGCCAGAATGACTATATCAATAACTTTTGGAAAGCTATAGCCAATCATCCCCCTACCTTGCAACGAACTTGGCCAGCGGTGAAGGAAGTAATGACTGGTCCTGGTGAGATTGATCCACTGATGCGCGAACTAATTTACATCGCCGTGAGTGCAACGAATGGCTGTGAGTACTGCATTGCCTCGCACACAGCGGCGGCGCGTGCCAAGGGTATGAATGATACCATGTTCGCCGAATTAATGGCGATCGCAGCCACTGCCAACATGACCAATCGCCTCGCCAACGGCTATCAAATTCCGGTGGACGAGAAATTCAAGACGTAGGAGTGTAGGCTTGTCTATTGGTGTCAACTTAAGCAAAAACTCCTTTAAAACCTCGTTTCTAGCCTCTAGCTGGAAATGCACTTCAATTGCGGTGCCACAAGTCTTGAGGTGGCAGCCCCCCAATTAGGCATTCCCAGTCTCAGACTGGGAACGAGACAACGAGACAATCTCTAAAAGCTTCTTATAGACTGGCTTTTACCTTAAGTTGACACCAATGAGGCTTGTCTATCCCTGCTTAAAAATAAGGTTTAGCAGAATTTACTATGCCCAAGGTTCAGATTAACGGGATTGATTTGTTCTACGACATTAAGGGAACCGGTGAGCCTTTGCTATTAATAGCTGGCTTCCTTTGCGATCATGCCTATTGGTCGCTAATTATGCCATCGCTGATTTCGCAGTATCAAGTTATTCGCTTAGACAACCGAGGTATGGGGCGAAGTTCTGCTCCCGAAAGTCCTTATAGTCTGAAACAGATGGCAAGTGACGTTGCAGCATTGCTCGATCGCATTGCGATCGATAAGGTGCATGTAGCAGGTCATTCAATGGGTGGTCAGATAGCCCAAGAGTTAGTATTAGCACATCCTGAAAAGGTAGAAAGTCTGATGCTACTTTCATCCTTGGCAAAGGGTGATGAATTATTCAACAGCATCATTGAGACTTGGGGCGAACTCTGCGGTAATGTAGACCTGAAACTTTATGAAAAAGCCGTATTACCTTGGATATTTACAGATACGTTCTACTCGATTCCTGGGATGATCGAAGGACTGATCGAATTTGCAATCAGATATCCTTTCCCACCTGCGACTCATTCACTCTATCATCACAGCCGAGCCATGCTTGACTTTGACACAACAGATCGCCTTCAACAAATTCATTGTCCTACCCTAGTTCTAGTTGGTAAACAAGACATTCTCACCCCGCTAAAGTTTTCCCAGCAACTTGCTCAAGGTATTCCCAAGGCTGAACTTGTAGCCCTCAACAGTGGTGGTCATGGCTTCTTAATTGAGTCGCCGGATGCTGTGGTATCAGCCATGCTTAACTTCCTGCAGAAGTTGAAGCCAGCCTATAATATGTAATTAATAAAACTGGTTCTACTGCTCCCTTCATGGCTTGTCGTTACCCACATTTTTGTAGCAGTCATGTTGCGCTCACCCGATATCCCGCCTCGAATTGAAGAAGAATTCAGAAGTCAGAATTCAGGAGTCAGAATCAATCAGTGGGGGATTTGACCCACCACTGATTAAAGACCACTAAATTTTCAATTTAGTGGGGGTATTAAACCCTTTGATTCATCCGATAGTCACACAGAATTTAATTCCGAATTCTGGCTCCTGACTCCTGAATTCTGTTTTGATAAATTCCAAGGCTAATAGCTAAAGTCCACTCAAGTGGACTGCAATTTTCCCTTTTATATAAGATAGCTTTCTACATGGCTAAAAATTTTGTATTTAGTCCTCTTGAGAAGAATGCAAGCCAATACTGCTCAGTTAAGGTGCATAGTCGATCCCCCTTAGTCCCCCTTAAAAAGGGGGAAAATAAGCCCCCCTTTTTTAAGGGGGGTTGGGGGGATCGACTCTTAACCGAGCAGTATTGGAATGCAAGCTATTAGTCTTGGAATAAATTCCAAGGCGGAAATGGTAACGAAGCCCAAGATTTAAAAAATGTTGGTAATAACAAGGTGTTAAAGACAGAGGTTAAGTTTTGAAAACTAGACAGGATAATTGAAATACTCAGCGAGTTTCTAATTTAGAAACTCGCGCCTCTAGTTTATTAACTTGTTGCTTCAATTCAACCACCAAAGTTGCTAGGCGATCAAACATCTGATCTTGCTGTGATAAGTTCCTTCTGGAACCAGTTGACTGTCGTGGGGTAAGTGTTGTTCTTGGCGATGGAGACTGGCGGCTTCGACCGAGTTGAGACTCTATCTGGTTTAATCGTGACTCCACACGATTAAAGTCCGCTTCCAGGTTGTTGATGCGAGACTCTACTTGTTGCGATGAAGCAGTGTTTGCAAATAACCCACCCCAGATAATTGTTGCTAAAATCCCAGCAACTATTAGCACTTGGATTTTTTTCATAACAGTCTATTTAGACAGAATCTGTTGGGATGGCTACAGACTTATACTCTATAGTCATTTCACTTATTTATCTTTTACTAAATTAGAAAATAGCTTCTGCCAATCGATAGAGTTAACAGTATTGTCTCCCTGTTTTACCTCAAACGTGACATTACAAGCTATTGCTAATTTTAGCGCTTGCACACAAAGTTCTGCTACATCCTCGCGGCTGATTTTGCCCTTAATATTATCGCCTTGCTCGAATATTAATTCCTTACCCCCTGGTTCCTCAGTTAAAGCACAAGGTCTAATAATCGTATAAGGAATTCCACTTTCTCTTAAACTATCTTCTCCCTTTAACTTCCAAGTTAAAATTCCTCCCAATTGGTCATTTAATTTTACTGCTGGCGGTTCTTCATCTAAATTAATGCCAGGGCGTCCGGGACGAGTCACGCCCGCTGAACTGACGAGGATAAATTGTGGTAAACTTGTCCCGCCATAAGCTTTAATTGATTCCAACTGCAAAGCAAAACCACCGGGAGAAAATTTGGGATTCAAAGCGCCATCATATTCAAATTTGCTCAACATTAGTTGGAATGAACAAATTCTACTTTGCTCAATTGGCGGCGCATCTTTGACAACTTTTGCCCGAAATACGGGAATCAAATCTGCAAAGGGAATGTGAACATCTATCCAGGTATTAGCTACGGTGTCAAAGGAATAGCTATAGCCAATACCATCCCATTTTGTATCTGTTCGTAGAAAGATTTTATAACGCTGACCGTCACCTTTGACGCGCAATTTCACACCTTCGTGACCAGATAAGTTGAAGGGGGGATCAAAATTCTTAGTTCTGATCGAAGCAAATCCGCCAGAGTTAGCGGTGGAGACATTACCAGCAAACAAGGCTGTATTTTCTACTAATTGGATATTACTGGCACTCACGCCACCCATGACAACATCATCCAGCGCCCCCCAGTTATCCTTTAATTCTGCTGATGGCTTTGTGAAATCAAATATCGGTTTTTCGTTTGCTTGGGGTAAATATTTTGCCGCCGCTTGGACTAAGTTTTTAACACCTTGATATTCTACATTTTCTGGAGTGTCGCCAACAATTTCTGGTTGGTAAAATTTAACACCTTGATAATATTTTGCTCTATCTGCTGTGTCTCCCTCAACTGGTTGCACGCGCACTGCTGTGCAACAAACTACAGCTTGGATATCAGCCATAACTAAAGGATTTAAAGTTTCTGGTTGAGTGATATCCGCAACTACTAAATCTATATCATTACCAAGAATTGACCGCGCTTTGTCAATGTCTCGAACTAGTGCGCGAACTTTATAACCTCGTTCGAGCGATCGCTGCACTACTCGTTTACCTACACCACCTGTTGCACCCGCTACTAATATTACACCCACGTTTCTTCCTCCATTGGGTCTATCTTGATTATCCTTAGGACGACCTTGGATTAACTGCTGTACCCAGTTAAGGAAAGGAATTACCTCAAAGTAAGTCAGGGTTTCGATAAACCTGCCTAAGTCCCATTGAGAACGATTTTTATCAGTCATATTTGCGTCCTCATAACTTTCTTTAGTCTAGCCCAATGAGCTAGTTATGTTGTGTCTAAGCCAGCCCCCACACTTTAATAGTTTTGTCCAAACTGCAACTAACTACAGTCTACCCATCTGGGCTGATGGTAAGAGAATTAGTATTGGTTTTATGCCCAAGAAAATCTGAAGATTTCTTATTTTCCTCTGCCTAAAGTGATGGAAGAGCGCTAATACAAATTCCCCAGTCATTTTTCTTTGTTGTTGCGGTAAATTCTGATAAATTACCATACAATTAGAGGCTGGCAGTAAGCGATCATCTGCTCCCAAAATAAAAAGCCAGCGCTCCACCCCTGATTATTGCTCATCTAGAAACAGACTGGAGACTTTTATGACCCTAGCAGTGATGTCTGACGACAAGCCCTTCTCTACGAGAGGCTGCGCCAACGGGTTCGGGGGATCGCAAGACGCTCGTTCGCCCTTGGCGTCTCCCCTTGGGAGAAGACTCGCTAACGCTGCGCTAACGACGGGAATCGCCAAGACTGCGACCCCCTCACCGCAAAGCGTCTACGCTACACCCAGAAAAGAATCACCTCTGTTGTTTGAGGGACTGACCTGGAGGGAATTCAAAGCAGTTGAGCAATTGTTAGACCGTCCGGGACATCGGCTGTCTTTTCTGGATGGAGTTTTAGAGATCCGAAGAATGCCTGGAGAACCCCACGAAACAGTCAACAAGAGAATTGCCGCATTGCTGGAACTGTACTTACTTGTGGCAGGGTTTGACTTTACCCCAACTGGCTCAATGACGCTGGAAAGTGAATCGGGTGCTGTCAAGCGAGAAGCAGATGAATCCTATAAACTTGCTCCTGGTCGAGTGTGTCCCGATTTGGCAATCGAGGTGGTGTTTACCAGTGGCGGGATCAACAAACTGGAAGCATACAAGCGGCTCTTGATTCCTGAAGTGTGGTTTTGGGAAGATGGTGTGTTAGAAGTTTATCACCTGCAAAAAGAGGGCAACGCACTTGACTATGAAAGGGTTTCCAGTAGTGAGGAGGTCAAAGGGATCGATCTGGATTTGTTGTTACGTTGCATTAATATGGTGAATCATGTTGATGCCATCAAGACTTTTCAACAGGCGCTTCAGAAATAGCTAAAGTTTGCCAAATTCTAGCCAAGAACGACCGCGCACTGAGCAGCAGGGGTGGGTGTTCGGCTGTTGTCAGCGCAGTGAATATCCCAAAGCCATCGTCCATAAGAATAACTAGCAACTTGGGTTATTACTAAAACTTTCCATTCATACGCTCCCTGGTTTAACTCGCGTTTTCCATTTGGTACAACGCCAACCAGGAGTTGCGCTATCTACAACTGTAGTACTAACTTTTCACACCTAACATTTGTCTTTTAACAACAGCATGGCCAGATTGAACATCAAACCAGTGAATATCCTCAGGGGGCAATGCCAGTGTAATATCTTCGCCACTCCAATTTTGGTCTGTTGGCAACAAAGCACGTACCGTAATCGCTCCGGTTTGTGAACCTTCAATCCTGACACTTACCAAATAGTGCATACCCAAGTTTTCCACTAAAAACACTCGCCCTTGGATAGTCTGCGTATCACCTGGTTGAGCAATGCGGACATCTTCTGGGCGGATTCCCAGAACAATCTCCGGTGGTACAGTTGGTATATCTGGAAGAAGCACTTGGAAGTTACCCACGATCGCATATTGTCCCCTACAAGGTAAAGTTAGCAAATTCATTTGCGGACTACCAACAAATCCAGCCACAAATAGATTAGCTGGATGGTTATAGATGGACTCAGGTGGGTCAAGTTGCTGGACATAGCCATCGTTGAGCAATGCAACTTTCGTGGAGAGCGTCATCGCTTCGGTTTGGTCGTGGGTGACGTAGACAACTGGCACTTTTTGTGCTGCAAAAATTTGCTTAATATCGGCTCGGACTCGTTCCCGCAGTAGTGCATCCAGGTTACTTAAAGGTTCATCCAGCAGGTATACATCAGCATTACGCACCAAAGCACGACCGACAGCAACCCGCTGCCGTTGGCCTCCAGACATTTGGCCAGGCTTGCGGTTCATTAACTCTGCTAATCCTAAAACTTCTGCCACTTCTGCCACTCGCTGTTTAATTTCTGTAGGTGGTACTTTTTTCAGCTTGAGTCCAGAAGCGAGGTTTTCGTACACCGTCATGTGGGGATAGAGTGCATAGCTTTGAAATACCATTGCAATGTTGCGATCGGCTGCTCGTTTATAGGTGACATCCACCTCCCCAATCTTAATTTGACCACGAGTAGGTTCTTCAAGACCCGCAATCATTCTTAGGACGGTGGATTTGCCACAGCCAGAAGGGCCAAGTAAAGTGAGAAACTCATGGTTATCTACAGTTAAACTAACGTCTTTGACAGGGACGACTTTAGGATTATAGGTTTTATTCAAGTTTGTGAGTTCGAGTTTAGCCATTTTGATTTCTATCCTTTTACAGCACCAGCGGTAAGACCTTGGACAATCCGGCGCTGGAAAAACAAAACTAATAAAATTAAGGGTAATGTCCCCACGACAGTAGCAGCAGCGATCGGCCCGTAGGGAATTTCATATATTGTCGCACCACCCAACTGAGCGGCAGCAACGGGAATTGTCTTCAACTCTTCACGGGTCATAAACGTCAGGGCGAAGATAAACTCGTTCCAAGCAAAAATAAAGGTGAGGATTCCAGTAGTCACCAAGGCGGGAAGGGTCATGGGCAGCACGATTTGCCAAAGCAGTTGAAAGGTGTTGTAGCCATCGACCCTAGCAGAATCTTCCAAGTCTTTTGGCAATTGTTGGAAAAAGCTTCTCAGCACCAAAATTGTTAGCGGCAAATTGATGGCAGTATAGGGTATAATCAGCGCCAGATAATTGTTGCCCAATCTAAGCGCTTGGATAATTTCTAACAGTCCTAAGAACAATAGAATTCCAGGAAATAAGGTAACAATTAGAATACTAGCGAGGATAACTCGTTCACCCCAAGGGCGTAACCGTGCCAGAGCATAAGCCGCAGGTGCGCCGATCGCTAAAGATACAGCTGTAGAAGTAATCGATACAAAGGCGCTGTTGAAGATGTAGCGCCAAAATGGGCGACGGGTAAATAACTCAATGTAGTGGTTGAAAGTGAATCGTGTGGGGAAATAGACAGTAGGAACAGCGGCAATATCCTCATTCACTTTAAACGAGGTCAACAATTGCCATAGAGCGGGTGCTAGGCTGAATAACACCACTAATACAACTATTATGGGCAGCAAGATTTTTTTAAGAGAAAACTTGGTTTTCCCTGTTCGTTTTGGAGTCGTTGGAACTGCTTGTGGAGTTACACTCATGGGTTAAATGGTTCCTGATGTTTTGGCACGGTATTTGTTAAGCAAGAAACTAGCGATCGCTACCGCAGCAATCAATATTAAAAATGTCACCACTACAAGGGCTGCTCCATAACCAAAATCTAAGTAGCGCATCACCGTGGAGTAAATATACAATGACACTACTTCAGTAGCGCCACCAGGGCCACCCCCGGTCATCACAGCAATCAAGTCGAAAATCCCGAAAGCTTGAGCAAACCGAAATAGCACTGCTATTAAGATTTGCGGCAGCAGCAGTGGCAGAGTAATATTGCGGAAGCTTTGCCAAGCAGTTGCTCCATCGACCGAGTAAGCTTCATAGAGGTCTTGTGATATCGACTGCAACCCAGCTAGCAACAGGATACTGATAAAGGGCGTAGTTTTCCAAACATCAGCAAAAACCAGTGCGATCATCGCCAGCGTTGGATCTCCTAACCAGTTAATCCCAGTCTCAATCAGCCCCAACCGCCGCAGAATATCGTTGACAACCCCGAACTGGTCGTTAAAAATCCAAGCCCACGCCAGACCAATCAGAGCGGTAGGCAAAGCCCAAGGGATAATGGCGGTTGTACGCACTATGCCCCGTCCAAAAAACGCCTGATTGAGAACTAGGGCAATCCCTAGTCCTAGCAGTAGTTCCGAAAGTACGGATGCTGTTGTGAACACCGTCGTCGCCCACAAACTCTGCCAGAAACGACCATCCCCCGCCATCCGCACATAATTGTCTAAACCAGAGAATACGGGTTGTAGCTCTGTTCCTAGATTTCTAGTAAATACGCTTAACCAAAATGCTCGTAAAATCGGGTAGGCAAATACAAACAACAGTAGTAGCAATGCTGGTGTTAGTAAAATCCAGGCTGTCTGTTGTTCACGACCTCTGAGTGTATGTAAATTTGTCATTTGTCATTTGTCATTGGTCATTGGCAAAAAGTAGGCAGTTCTTGCTGGAGGCAGAAGGCACAAGTTGTTTAATTTTTAATTTTCAATTTTTAATTTTTAATTGCTCTCCCCCTGCCCCAAGCAATCGCCGCGTTTCCGCAGCAGCAGCTTGCATTGCTCGTTCAGAATTCATCCGACCGGATAACGCGGCGCTGAGATAACGCTGCAAAATATCTGATGTCTGAGCATATTGCGCGATTGGCGGACGTAAAACTGCATTGTTCACGACCTCCAATAACTGCGGATAGTGGGGGTATTTGGCAACAATCTCTGGGTCTGTAAACAATTCCCGGCGACTTGGCACATAGCCTGCACTGAAAATAAATCGGCGCTGTGCTTCCCGACTGGTAAAATACTGAATTGCTTTCCAAGCTTCTTCAGGATGTTGAGAAGATTTAGCAATCCCTAAACCCCAGCCCCCAAGACAAGCCGCTCCCGTCTTCCCAGGAGCATGAACCATCGGTTTAATCGCAATTTTGCCCCGGATTGGCGAATTTTCTGCCTGGGCTAAAGGCCACGCATAGGGCCAACTGCGTAAAAATGCTACTTGACCACTTTGAAATAAGCGGCGGGTATCTTCTTCTTGGTAAGTCGTGACTCCAGGAGGAGAAACGCCTTCCCTAACAGTACTACGCAGAAACTCAATGGCTCGTAATGTTTCTGGTCGATCTAGTCCAACTTCCAGGGTGTCGGGATTAACCCAGAAACCACCAAAGCCATCGAGGACTTCCGCAAACATCGCCACAAGCCCTTCATATTGGCGACCCTGCCAAACATAGCCCCACTTCACCTCGTCTTTCTTTTGCAAGACTTGGGAAATTCGGATCAAATCATCAAAGGTTTCTGGCGGTTTCAATCCTGCTTGTTTGATTAAATCTTCCCGGTAGTAGAGCATTCCCACGTCGGAACGCACTGGAATGCGGTACAGCTTGTTTTGATAACGTCCCCCTTCTACATCCTGGGATGAAAATACTCCCAACTCCTCTTTAGAAATGCGATCGCCTAGGGGTAGCAACCATCCAGCCGCAGCAAACTTGGATGTCCAGATAACATCCATATTGATCAGGTCATAAGGGGATTCACCCAAGATGAAAGATGAGGTGTATAGGTCTTCGAGCAAATTTGTGGCATTCGGCCCTTCAACCAAGTTAATGCGAATACCTGGGTTCTCAGCCTCGAAGTCTCTAATCAAACCCTGCCTCCAAGGTTGGGCATCGGGGGCAGTCATTAACAGATTGAGAGTAACTGGTTGCTGCGAGAGTGCTACCCAACTGAACAATATGATGCTCAACAGAGTTGCCAGGAAAACCCCTATATGTAAATAACTTTGTTTTTGAATGAATTTTTGTAACTTGTTTATTGGCTTTCGGTACAACATTATTAATGTAGCGATCGCTAATGGTAATTATTAAAAAATAAAAACATAAAATATCTTAAAAAAGATTATTTTGTCTTATTTTTTATCAAAATGCTTGAGTAATGAACAAGCAAGTCAAGAAACTTAAAATCAAGCTGGCTTAAAAATAAGCAATTTAATTGTAAATAAACGTAACAACATTTCGCTAACAAACCGTAAATATACAGTAGGCCATTTCAGGATAAAAAACTGTTTAATTAGACGCTTAACGGCTACCACTATAAATGTAAATTAATTTCTTTTTAATCGATTAAGAGGATGTTTTAAAAGTAAAATTATTGTGACAAACTTTACAAAGATTATACTGAAACTTGTAGAAACCAGCACCTTATGAGCGAATGTCTAAAGCATACCGTAGCAATTTGACATGGGAACAGTGGGAACTAATTTCAGACCTGTTCCCAGAAGAGAAACCGGGGAATCGTCCCCGAAAACTAACATTATTTACCGTGGTGAATGCGATTCTCTATGTTCTGTGTGTTCGCGTAGCGTCTCGTAGAGAAGGGTGTACATGGCGAGGTCTGCCTGGGGATTCTCCCGCATGGTCAACAGTTTATCGAAATTTGCTGGAGATGGGGTAAAGATGGTACTTGGTTGAAGGTTCACGACCAACTCTATAGACTTCTAGCAGTTGTGGGGGAATGGGGTTGCGGGTAAAGGGGAAAGGAATGGAATTTCCTCAAACCCAGTAACCTTAGCTTTTTACTGATGGCTATAAATCCACTTTAAACCTAATTAAAAGTTACCATTATTCAGAAAGTAAAAAATATGTTTAGAGGTCATTTGGGGCTGTTCAATTTGGGGGGCGTGACCGCAATTATTGAGTTTTATTAATTGAGAATTCCCAATGTCTTGCTGAAACTTTTCTGCATCTTCAAGTGGGAGCATATCATCAGCTTCTCCCCATAAAATCAGTGTTGGTTTATCAACTTGGGCAATTCTATTTGCCAAGTCGCTATAACCCCCAGTTCTGACATAAGAAATCATGGCATCATGCCAACCAGGCATTTCTTGATGTAACATAGCGCACTGAATAGCCAAAAGGATTTTGGTATCTAAATTAGGTAAACTACTACATAAATTTAATGCCAAAATGTGGCGTTGACGTAGGTATTCTACAGCAAAAAAGTCAAAAGGAGGAAACAAGTATTTGCTAAAAGCAGGAGCGCAAGTGTAACCTAAACTATTAATCAATACTAATGATTTTACAACTTGAGGGTAAGTGAGAGTAAAATCAATTGCAGTTGCCCCTCCCATTGATGCACCTACTAGTATTATCGGTCTGTTGATTAAAGTTTTCCAAAAGTTATAAAGGTGAATTTTGATTGTAGTTGGACTGTAGATTATTTCTTTTTGCCTTTGTGTAAAGCCAAAACCTAACAAATCTACTGCCCATGTTTCATTTTGAGCGGCAAGTAATGGGAAAAGAAGACGGAACTCAAGGATGGAACTGTCGAAGCCGTGCAGCAGTACAATTGGTGTTCCTCCTTTACCTTTGTGAACGTATGTTGTAAGGATTGGGTGTTGACTGAGGGAGGTTTCAAGAGCAGTTCTCTCAATACTTTGTCCGAAAGCGATCGCTTTTGGGTCTGTTAGTTGATTAACTTGTGATGGCAGAAAATTAGGAAACATTAGTATTCACTCCAAACTAATTTTCCACAACCCTTCTAGTGGATTGGATTGTTGCAATTGACTATCACTGCTGCCGAGCCAATTATTGTCATACACCAAGCCAACACTGAATGTGCTATTTAAAGGATATTGCCCTAGTTTTCCAAAACCTTCAATATTGTTTGAGTCAGCGATCACTTGTTGGTTTAACTGTATGGTTGTTTGGTTGCCGTCGTCAAAGTAAATTGTGGCTCGTTTGTTGTGAAAGCTTACCTGAACTTTGTAGAGACCACCAGTTGCATAATAGTAAGCTCTAGCAGGCAGCTTTTGACCATCAATATTTTGCCCTTTCAACTCAACTGCCATAGCAGGCGTGCCTAGCAGCAACAGGACTGGCAGGACTAAACCTAAAACTTTCATTGGTAGTAACAAACATTTTCAATCAAACTACTTTCTACTTTAAAACATAAAACTAATTTGTGGGTTAACTAGCGATTGCTTGGCTTGAATTTTCAATACTCCCCTTTCTGATCATGCCAGTTTAGTCACTCTTCTCAAGGAAATTCGCAGCAAAGTTGTTAACAAGGTGGGAGTAAATCCAGATTATTTGATTCCAGTAAATAAAGAAATTATTCCCAAAACTGCCATTGGCAAAATCCAGCGATCGCAACTTAGCCAGCGCTTCAATACAGGTGAGTTTAAACCAATTATTAAACAGATTGATATATTACTGGGTAACGCCAACACCATTCCCGACTGGTTTTATCGTCAAGTATGGAAACCCAAATCTCCGATTACAGGCATTCACGACAACTTTTTTGAGTTAGGGGGAATTCCCTGCTAGTTACTCAAGTAATGTCACGGATTAACTCAGCTTTCCAGATTTCTTTACCCGTACAGTGTTTATTGAAATCACCGACGATCGCCCAGTTAAGTGAAGCGATCCTAACGTAACTTCAAACTGCTTCGAGTCTTATGCTTCCGGCGATCGCGCCCGTTTCTAGAGGCACAGACATACCTCTATCTTGGGCACAGGAACGCCTGTGGTTTCTGCATCAGTTGGAAGGCGAAAGTTGTGCCTATACAATACCAAGACTGAACGTAAGATTGATGGGAGAGAGATAACGAAATTTTTAACAGAGGATATCAGTCGGCTATTGAATTTTTTCCGTTGTTAGTACTTGCACCTTTATCTATTAGAAATGAAATTGATTTCGGTCAAGTTGGACAAGCTGCTTTCGCTAGCTATATGTTTGCCACAGCTTTGGGAGAACTAATCCGTGAATTTGGTTGGCACTTCCGGAAATTTTTCGAGTTACGTTGAGCGTTTATCTGAGTTCTCAGATGCTTTGGAAGCTGTTACCAAACAGCCACAGAATGTAACTACTATAGGACTTACGCACTGTACAAATGCATCATAATGTGAGTTAACGAAAATACGTTTTTTCAGACTTTTCTTAATTATCCTGCGATCGTAAATAGACCATGCTGTAGGGGCACAGCAATGCTGTGCCCTTACGAAAGATGTGGTTTTTAAACTTATGCATGTTTAGTATTCTTTATCAATGCGTAAGTTCTATACTATTAAAACAGTAGAAGAAAATCATCTCGCATTTGAGAATGTCACCTTACAAACGCCTAACTATGAGCAGGTAATCGTCGAAGACTTGTCGTTGTCCGTTCAACCAGGAGAAGGTTTATTAATTATAGGACCTAGTGGTCGAGGTAAAAGTTCTTTATTGCGAGCGATCGCTGGTTTGTGGAATGCGGGAACTGGTCGTCTGGTACGGCCTCCCCTAGAAGAAGTCCTATTTTTGCCACAACGTCCTTATACCTTATATAATTCTAGGAACTTTGCGCGAACAGTTACTTTATCCTAATACGAATCGTCAGATGATGGACACAGAACTCAAAGAAGTTTTGCAACAAGTAAACTTGTAAAACTTGCTAAGTCGAGTTGATGGCTTCGATACAGAAGTTCCTTGGGAAAATATATTATCCATAGGAGAACAACAACGCCTGGCTTTTGCACGACTTTTAGTTACTCATCCTAGCTTTACTATATTAGATGAAGCAACGAGTGCTTTGGATTTGCAAAATGAAGGAAGGTTATATCAACAGTTACAATCAACGAAAACAACATTTATCAGTGTTGGGCATCGAGAAAGCCTATTTAATTATCATCAATGGGTTCTGGAACTTTCACAAGATTCCAGTTGGCAACTTGTGACTGTGCAGGATTATCGGACTCAAAAAGCAATTGTCACTATTCCTTCCACAAATTCTCAAATAAAAATAGATGATTCTTCTCAAGATAAATTCTTAATTCAAGCAGAAATAAGCACAGTCGAAGGGTTGTCTCATAAAGAAATGAATGCATTAACGTACTATTTTGTTACTACTATTAGAAGTAAGGCAAGTAAAGGGGAATCTATTATTACTAGGGACGGCTTTACCTATCGCTATGATAAAGATCCCAAGGTGTTGATATGGGTGAGAGTTTAGGAGATACTCATACTTTTTAAGTTTTCCTACACTCCGATTTCGGTGATAGCTCCTGATATCAAATTGTGGTAGTTGTGGTAGAATCTGATGGTGTCGGAGGATGGCGGGTGTAGTACTGTTATTTACCCTACGTATTTAAGGACTGGCTCATGACCACGTTCATTAAGCTGTCTAGCAGGCGATCGCGTGATAAAAACACAAGTTCCTTTCCATACAAAATTTCTTGTACAATTACGTAGGATACCAGCGAACCAAAAAAAATGTGAGCCATTGCTTCTGAGTCAGTAATTCCTAATTCTGGATGAGATGCGAAATACTGACTCAGTATTTGCCGACCACGTTTTACAACAGTTTGAGTATAAAGTTTGGCTAATTCCGGAAAGTTTTGTGACTCGGTGATAATCAAACGCAACAATGCCAAATGATCGGGATTATCAGCGACTTTAGTTAAATAGATTTCAGCAACTTGACGTAACAAAATTGCTGGTTCACCGTGCAATTCTTCTATGCTAAAAATGCTTTGAAAACAAGCGAGCGTTAACCGTTCTATCAACGCTTTAAACAGCCCTTCTTTATCTTGAAAGTGACTGTATACCGTTTGCTTCGACACTCCAGCCGACGCGCTGATACGATCCATACTTGTTTTAGCGTAACCCTCCTTCAAAAATACCCGTATAGCTCCTTGCAAAATTTGCTCTTGCTTTTGAGTGATAACAGGTAAAGGATTTTCTAGTTGGGAAGTAGGGTTTTTGGGCATGAATAGTAAATTTTTTGACGTATATCTTGTAATATCATACTAGACAGTCTAGTATGATGACAAAGAATTTAAAATTTTCGATTCTTGTCTACAAAATATTTTCGCAATCCAGGGTGCTACCATGACTCATACTATCCCGACATCCCCGGAAAATCTCACAGCTGCCCCAGTATCGAAGCAGCAGCGCCGTAAGAAACCGATTCCTTTACTGATTGGGGTGCTGCTGGTGGTAGGTGGCATTGGCTACGCTGTGTGGCGCAGTCAACCGCAAGTATCAGCCAATGTGTTGCAAGTTAGCGGACGGATTGAGGGCTATGAAACCGAAATTGGGATCAAGCGTTCTGGAAGAATTGAGTCAATTGCCGTGCGGGAAGGAGTAGCAGTTAAAAAGGGGCAAAAGTTAATTAAGTTAGACAACACAGACGATCAATTGTTGCAAGATCAACTGCATGGTGCCGAAGCGAGAGTGACATCTGCTAAGTATGATGAACAGCAAGCGATTTCAGATGTCGAACGAGTCGCCAGAGAAACTCAGGAAATTAACAGCCAAATTAGCGAAGCCAAATTGAATTTGCAGCAGTCCCAAGGGGATACCCAAGGAAGAATTGAGCAGGCAAAATCAAATGTAGCAGCAGCCAAAGCCACATTAGTGCAAGCACAAGCGCAAGTTAAGCAAGCAGTAGCAGAAGTTAATTTAGCAAAAATCAACCGCGATCGCTATGCCCAATTAGTTAAAGAAGGGGCGATCAATCAACAACAATTTGACCAAGCACAAACTACTCTAGATACAGCAATAGCAACCCTAGAAGCACGAGTTGCAGCAGTTAATGCCGAACGTCAACAGTTAAGTGCTACGTCAGGGGCGTTTACTCAAGTTAAAACTACAGGTTTCAATCCTGACATTCGTAACGCCCAGTTAACAGCATTAGTCAGAAAGCAGCAGCAAAGTGATGCTCAACTTAAATCTGCCCAGGCGAAAGTTAGCTCTGCCCGTGCCAAAGTCAAAGATGCCCAAGCATCAAAGCAGCAAATCCTTACCCAGATTGCAGACTCCAAAAAAGATTTGAATGTAGTTAGCCCTTTAGATGGAGTAGTGACTGCCCGTAGCGTCGAACCGGGTGCAGTAGTTAGCAGTCAGACTAATATTTTGACAATTGTTGACCCCAAAACAGTGTATTTTAGAGGTTTTATTCCCGAAGGCGATATTGGCAAAGTGCGTTTAGGACAAACAACGAAAATCTTGATTGATTCTGCCCCGGACAAACCACTAGAAGGTAAAGTAATTGCCATCGATCCGCAAGCTTCATTTACACCAGAGAATATTTACTTTCAAAAAGATAGAGTCAGACAAGTAGTAGGAATTCGGATCAAAATTCAAAACCCTGATAGCTGCTTTAACCCCGAAAATCCCTATACTGAATCAGATTTACCCTGCGCCAAAATGGGAATGCCAGCAGATGCCGAAATTAATTTGAAGGCAGGAGGCGGGGGGACTCGGGGCCCCCACGGAGTGGGGATTGGGGGAGAGGGGGCAGGAGGTAGAAGGGAATGAAACAGCAAATTACTACTTTCTCTGCAAACTTACCGCAACCATCTAGTCTGCCCACCACAGCAATTAAAGTTCATGGCTTGCACAAGCACTATGGAAACTTAGCTGCTGTACGGGGAATTGATTTGAATGTTAATAAAGGTGAACTGTTTGGATTAATTGGGCCTGATGGTGCGGGGAAAACTAGCACCTTTCACATTTTGGGCGGTGTGATGGAAGTGACGGCGGGAGAGGTGCAAATATTTAATCAGCCTGCACGAGATGCGCGATTAATGACAGGTTATCTCACTCAACAGTTTTCGTTGTATTTGGATTTGAGTATTGATGAAAACTTGCGTTATGCAGGTGGGTTGCGGCAAGTACCAGACGATTTATTAGAGAAACGCCGCCATAAATATTTAAAATTAATGGATTTGGATCGATTTGGCGATCGCTTGGCGGGACAACTTTCTGGTGGGATGAAACAAAAGCTGGCGCTGTGTTGTGCTTTGGTTTCGCAACCAGAAGTCTTATTACTAGATGAACCTACCACTGGTGTCGATCCAGTTTCCCGGCGGGAATTTTGGGATGTGCTGGGGGAATTGTCAGCCGAGGGAATGACAATTGTAGTTGCTACACCATACCTAGACGAAGCTGAACGCTGTCACCGCGTGGCTTTGATGTATGGTGGGCAAATTCATGAAATTGGCACACCCGTAGACTTACGGACTAATTTAGGCTTACATCGTTTAGAAGTACGAACAGCCAACCTGGAAGCTACAGAAGAAATACTATCCCAGAGTGACCAGACAAATATAGTAGATGTGCAGACTTTTGGCGATCGCTTGGATGTCCTAGTTCAAGATATCAGTTCCGGCGAAACCCAAGTCCGCGAATTACTGCAACAACATCAGTTACCTTTTCCCAGTATCGAGCATGGCGAACCTACATTAGAAAACGTCTTTGTCACGCGGCTGCGACAACAAGGTTCAGCACCGCAGTTTTTCCCATTCCCCCGTTCTCGGAAAAGAGGACAAGGGGACAAAGAGAATGAAGGGACAGATGCTTTCTCTGTCTCTTCACTAGCAATATATGCTCACAACCTGAGTCGTATTTTTGGCAAGTTTCAAGCCGTTAAAGATGTCAACGTCGAAGTTCGCTATGGCGAAATCTTTGGGCTGTTAGGTGCTAACGGTGCTGGAAAAACCACCACTATTAAGATGCTGTGCGGTTTGCTAGAAGCAAGTGGTGGTGAAATTTCCTTGGGTGGTGAAACCGGAAATCTACGCAGTGCAGACTTACGGCGACGCATTGGTTACATGAGTCAAAAATTCACCCTTTATGACGATTTAACTATTCTGCAAAATCTAGAATTTTATAGCGGAGTTTATGGCGTACCTCGTAAACTCCGACGGGAAAAAATTGATTGGGTAATTGCTACCTGTGGCTTGGAAAGACAAGCAAATATGATTACTGGACAGCTACCAGGTGGTTGGAAACAGCGAGTCGCTTTCGGTGCTTGCGTGATGCACGAACCAGATATTTTATTTTTAGATGAACCAACATCGGGGGTAGATCCTTTAGCGCGTCGCCAGTTTTGGAAACTAATTAATGATTTTGCCCGCAACGGTACAGCAATTTTAGTGACAACACACTATTTAGAAGAAGCTGAACAGTGCAACCGCATGAGTTTTATGGTTGCAGGAGAAACCGTCGCCGAAGGTTCGCCAAGTTCTGTCAAAGCATCGCAACCAGGACAACTAATAGAAATCATCGTCAATCAAAACCAAGTTGCTTCCAAGTTACTCAAACAATACTTCGAGTCTTGGCGCATCTCGATTTTCGCTGATAGTTTACACGTTGTTCTCGATCACCCTGAACAAGAAATAAATCAATTAATTCAACTTTTAGAAGCCAATCAAATTACCATCAATTCTCTACGTCCCATTCCCTTTTCTTTAGAAGATGCTTTTATCGGCATAGTACAGCGATCGCAAAGATAACAAGGTAGTAGTCATATAGCAAATTCTCTCCCGAAAAACTCCGCGTTCCTCTGCGTTAACCTCCGCGCCCCTCTGCGTTTAAAAACACTATCTAGTATATATGAAAAGAATTCTTGCTCAATGTGTAAAAGAAATAGCTCAATTTCGCCGCGATCGCCTGACATTGGCGTTAGCATTTTTATTGCCATTCATCACCTTACTAGTTTTTGGTTTTGCTATTAGATTGGAGAGTAAAAATATTCCCTTAATTGTGCAAGATTTCAACCACACAAACCTAAGTAGCAGCTATATTGAAAGATTGTATGCTACTAATCAATTTATACCTAAACAATGGTCTGGTGGTAATCCGATACGCGATGCTATAGATAAAGGAATCGCCAAAGCTGCTGTAATTATTCCGCCGGAATTTAACCGCGATATTCAAGCAGATAGAAGTACAAATGTGCAAGTATTAATCGATGCAACTGATGTTAACAATGCCCGTGTAATTAGAAATAGTATTCAAAGAGTCACAAACTTTTTTATGCAGGAGCATCGACTTCTACCTGCTACTAGTATTACAGTACGAATGCGTTTATGGTTTAATCCTGGGAGATTAGAATCGCTGTATATTGTGCCGGGAACTTACGGTGTTATATTGTGGATTTTTCCTTCATTGCTGTCCGCGATCGCAATGGTACGAGAAAAAGAAAAAGGTACAATTTTACAAGTCTACGCTTCTAGTATTAGCGCCACAGAACTATTACTTGGTAAAGGATTAGCATATTTACTAATTGCGATCGCCGAGACATTAATAGTTATGATATTAGGCTCAATTATTTTCCGAGTTGGCATAGTTGGCAACCCTATAACATTACTAATTGGTACTTTACTATTTTTAACAGATAGTGTTCTTTTCGGTTTACTTTTAGGAGTCCGCAGTAGTAATCAAAATGCTGCTGTACAAGGCGTTTCCCTCGTAGGTTTTATCACATCCTTATTACTCTCAGGCTTTATTTATCCCCTCAATAATATTCCTTTCCCCTTATCACTAGCACCTAATGTAGTTCCGGCGCGTTATTACATTGATATTACTCGTGATTCTTTCGTGCGCGGTACAGGATTTGCCGGAGTTTGGTTTGATTTAATCATGCTTGCAGCTTTGGGATTAGTATTTTTCAACGTATCACGCCGAGCCTTAAGTCGAATGCAGTTATCTAGTTAAGAAATTTCCAAAAATTAAAGTTAATTTTTCGTTATTTTTAATTCCTAATTTGATCTTATCAATCCCCATTTATGAAAGTTATTCAGCGATTATTTGATAGTCCATTTTGGGCATTAATGCGGAAAGAAATCAATCAAATTATCCGTAATAAGCAATTAATTGTATTGTTAGTTGTCCCGCCGACAATCCAATTATTACTGTATGGCTTTATTCTCAATCCTGACGTTCATAACTTACGATTAGGTGTAATCGATTATGCCAACGTCAACGTCAGTCGGGAGTTGGTTTCAGCTATGACATCAAATCGAATTTTCACCTTAGAATCTGTACCAAACAGTGAAAAAGCTTTGAGTCGTCAGGTAGAAGAAGGAAAGCTAGATGTGGGAGTCATAATTCCTCCTGATTTTCCACGTCAACTAGCACAAAAATCAGCAGAAATTCAAGTCTTTATTGATGCAGTAAATGCCAATACAGCCGGGATTGCAGCAAATTATATGAATCAAATTATCCAGCAATATAATCTGCAATTAACCCAAGGTAAAGTAAGTCCCCCAGTTTCACCTGAAGTTGTATTTCTTTACAATCCCGGACTGACGAGTAGTTGGTTTTTTGTACCAGGAGTTATGGGTTTAGTTTTAACATTGATCGGCACAATAGTATCAGCAGTTACTGTTGTCCGGGAAAAAGATACAGGAACTTTAGAACAATTATTAATGACTCCGGCTGCTAACTGGCAAATATTATTATCGAAAATTGTCCCTTTAGCATTTTTATTGATGGGAGATGTCTTATTAGCTATCACATTAGCAACAGTCATATTTCATGTACCATTTCGAGGTAATTTTCTGCTATTTTTAGCCTTATCAAGTATGTATGTATTTGTGGGGATTAGCTTAGGTATTATGTTGGCGACTGTGAGTAGTTCCCAACAACAGGTAGTTTTGACATCTTTCTTTATTAATTTACCAATGGTACAAACTTCTGGAGCGATCGCACCCATTGAAGCCATGCCTCCTTTCTTTCAAATCCTATCCCTACTTAATCCTCTGCGCCATTACATTGCGATCGTTCGAGGTATTTTGCTCAAAGGTGTTGGCTTAGATGTGCTGTGGATGAATGTTTTGGCTTTAATCGTCTTTGCTGTTGTGTTATTAACTATTAGTATTAGTAAGTTTCGCAGTCAATTAAGCTAAAGTTTTAGAGGCGATTCGCCAAGAAAATGGCATAGCGATCGCAGCCATCCCAAGTCTCTAAACTAGCACGAAAATACAGGTTACCCCAATGTGCCGCCCTTATTTTTAGAGAAAAAAGGCGTTGCAAAGAAAGCGGGATGATTTAACAACTTCCAAAAATTCCCCCCCTGCTTCCCCTGCTTCCCCTGCCTCAAGAACTTGCCCCAATTCATCCCACTGTTCTGCAACGCTGAAAAAATAGAGGAGCGTAGTTTACCGCCACAGGCTATCGCCTACGCTCATCAAAAGCAGAATTTGAAAAAATACTCCAGCACTGAGATGGATCA
Organism: Nostoc sp. CHAB 5824; assembly: GCF_020829665.1. GTDB lineage: Bacteria > Cyanobacteriota > Cyanobacteriia > Cyanobacteriales > Nostocaceae > Nostoc. The sequence continues at coordinate 122,816 of NZ_JAIVFT010000008.1, read as the reverse complement.
ACGGTTAACAGTACTCATGTCAGGGTAGCGCTCACCTGCTGCCACATTTTTTGGTGCAGCTGCTTCAAGCCGATTCAACTCTTGTTGAGTCAGAGTAATTTCGGTAGCTGCGATATTCTCCTCCAGATAAGTACGGCGTTTTGTACCAGGAATTGGCACAATATCTTCTCCTTGAGCCAAAAGCCATGCTAGTGCAAGCTGACTAGAAGTTACTCCTTTTTCGGTAGCAATTGCCTTCACTTGCTCTACTAATTCCAGGTTCTTATAAAAATTCTCACCTTGAAAGCGAGGAGAATTTCTTCGATAGTCATCAGGTGCAAGATCATCAGGGCTGGTAATTGCACCTGATAAAAACCCTCTTCCTAATGGGCTATAGGGAACAAACCCAATTCCTAATTCCCGCACAGTAGGTAAAATTTCATCCTCTGGCTCTCGACTCCAAAGAGAGTATTCTGTTTGCAGTGCAGTAATCGGGTGAACTGCCACAGCCCGTCGAATCGTTGCAGGAGCAGCTTCCGAAAGTCCTAAATAACGAACTTTACCAAGTTTGACTAATTCTGCCATTGCCCCTACAGTATCTTCAATAGGGACGGTTGGATCTACCCGATGTTGATAATAAAGGTCAATCACTTCAACTCCCAAGCGTTTTAGCGAGGCATCGCAAGCTTGATGGACATATTCTGGTTTGCCACTAATCCCTTTCCAACCACCATCTTCAGTGCGGACATTGCCAAATTTGGTTGCTAATACTACTTGATCTCGGCGATCTTTAATTGCTCTGCCTACTAGTTCCTCATTAGTAAAAGGCCCATACATATCAGCAGTGTCGAGGAAATTTACCCCAAGTTCTAATGCTCGATGAATTGTAGCGATCGCTTCAATTTCATCACGACCACTATAGAACTCAGACATTCCCATGCAACCAAGTCCAATATTTGAAACCTCTAACCCTTGTTTGCCTAGCTTTATAGTTTTCATAAAATAATCTCCTAGTCAGTAATTGGTCAGAGAAAATTAGGTCTTTCAGCATTATCCCTTTCCCGCTCACCAAGTCATCTATTATTAGAAGTATTTACTCGCCATCTACCAAAATTTTTTTGCAATAGGTCTACTAATGGCTAACAGGTAAATTCAAAGCTTAATTTAGCAAATAAAGTTAAATTTTCAAATCTATCAACTCCTTTTCAGCCTGAAGCCAATGTTTTACAGACTCGCCATTTGGATAGCCCATTTTTTGCCAGATTTCATAAGCTTTCAAACGGATTTTATTTTCATCTGGGCGGTTACTGATAAAATATTCACAGGAATTAGTAATAAAATTATAAGGAGCTTCTCCAAAAAAATCTTGACGACCCACAATTTCATCTGTAAAACGGGAACAACTTTGTTTTATCGGGCAATTTTGTCCTGGACACATAGTAATATCGTAAGGCATATATATTTTTCCTCTCGAAAGGAACTTATTTAGAATTTAATTGGGCGGATATTGTCTAGATTAAACTGAAAAATTCAGAGCGATGCCTACGCTCTTGGGTCGGGAAAATTTGAATAATTATTATCTTTTAGGTAACGGATGATTTTACCTGGCTTTGTAGTATTTTTTTGAGAACAGTAGGCATCGCTAACTATCACCCAGCTTACACGCTCATTGCATGACTCTGTTATCAATCGGTAGTGAGAATTCACGAGACCATTCATTCCAAGAACCAAAATAATTTCTGGCAGAAATTCCTGCCTCTTCTAGGGCTATCCATGTATTAGCAGCCCTTGAACCCTTAAAGCAGTAAACGTACACAATGGATTCTGAAGTAATACCGACTGACTGACAAATTTCTAAAATTTCATCTGGCGATCGGAACGTAGGGATTTCTAAATCAGATGTCATCATCCGATGCCATTCTAGCCATACAGCGTTAGGAATTCTACCTTTGCGAGGACAAAAATCAACAGCATAGGGAGAAGAACTCAACCCAAGCCATTCTTCGCGATCGCGCACATCTAGTTTAATAATTGCTGGATTGTCAATTGCTTGCAGCATCTCGGCGGTAGTCACTATCATATCAGCATTGGGATGCAATCTAAATATGCTGCTTTCACGTAAGGTTACTTCATCGGTAGTAGGTAATCCGGCTGTTAGCCATGCTCTATATCCTCCATGTAAGATAGATACCTGAGTACAACCCAAATATTTCAGTAAGAAAGCTGCTCGACAAGATTGACCATAACCTTGATTTAAAACATCTTCATACACAATTAACCGTTCCGCACCCGATATTCCCAGCTTACTCATAATTTCTGCAAAATACTCTTGCAATTTCTTTAATCCTGCTGGGTAGGAATTCTCTAAAAGATAGGTGAAAAAATCTCTAATATTTATGGATTGAGGAATATGAGAAATAGCATAATTTTCTGGAGTTCGTGTATCGATAATGACAGTTTGTGATGACTTTTGAGCTAACAAATATGTGAGTTGTTGAGGAGAAATCAAGAGTTTTGTGTTCACGCTTTCATGCTGATGTTATCGTACCATCAGGCATTATGACGCTTGGTAGAGAGAGCGTTTAGTCATGCAAATCACAGAAGAATGAATGTTGAATGTTACGAGAGAACTTTTGTGGCTGTGTTGTTTTAATAACCAAATCAATCCACCCTACTTTCGCTTTTGCTCATCGCCCCCATTTATGAGAACGCTATTAACCCTTATACTGAAGCCGAAAGTAAAAATAACAGCTATGAAATTTGCCCAAAATCCCACCCACCGCCAAGGCTTACTGAAAGCCCTGACTCTAGCAATCCTTGTATTGGCATCCGTAATGCCCCCAACTGTTCTAGCCAACGAGAGCAAAAAAGCCACAATCTTCGATGGTACAACCACGCTGCAAACTATACTCACCAGCAGTCATCGCTCAGAGCAGAATCGCCTTCGAGACAAGTACCGCCACCCAACCCAGACTTTGGAATTCTTCGGCCTGCGCCCAAATATGACCGTAGTTGAATTGTGGCCAGGGGGCGGCTGGTATACCGAGATATTAGCCCCATTTCTAGCGCCCAAGGGACAACTTATAGTTACTAACTTGGTTAAGAGCGCGAGTAAACCCGCTTTGGCTTTCCAAGAAAAACTGGCAGCTAATCCAGAGGTTTTTGGTAAGGTCAAAGTAGCCCAAATCAATCCCCCAAATGAACTTACCCTAGCCCCAGACAACTCTGTGGACATAGTTGTTACCTTCCGCAATATTCACAACTGGGTCAAAGCTGGCTATGCCGAGCAGGTTTACGCGGCGGCTTACAAAGCACTCAAGCCAGGGGGTATCCTGGGAGTGGAAGAACACCGCGGTCTTAGGGGAATTTCTTTACAAGAGAGTATTAAAACTGGCTATATGTCTGAAGATGAGGTAATTGCTGCTGTGGAGAAGGCTGGCTTCAAATTGGTGAGCAAATCAGAGATTAACGCCAACCCAAAAGATACCAAGGACTATCCGGGCGGAGTTTGGACACTACCTCCAACCTTGAGCCAAGGTCAAAATGACAGACAACGCTTCCTCACCATTGGGGAGAGCGATCGCATGACCCTCAAGTTCATTAAACCCACTGACAATGACTAATTACTATTGACTGCTGAGGCGATCGCACGAATAGCAAGCAGCTTTCAAGCGTTTGCGTAGCGTCTCGTTGACGTAGCCTCTCGTAGAGAAGCTACGGTGTACACACAAGTCTGAAGTTGTTCTTTGAATCTGGGTTTTACCCCACCCTAACCACTGCTTGAATTCAATGAACGATACCTCCAATTCAATAAACGACCACCCGAATTCAATAAACGACCACCCGAATTCAATAAACGACCACCCGAATTCAATAAACGACCACCCGAATTCAATAAACGACCACCCGAATTCAATAAACGACCACCCGAATTCAATAAACAACCACCCGAATTCAATAAACGACCACCCGAATTCAATAAACGATCACCCGAATTCAATAAACGACCACCCGAATTCAATATATTTATTGTATAAATTCTCAAAACCTTACCTGAAACCTGATTTACTAAGGTTTTAGCTTTAGTTTTACCCCACCCTAACCATCACCGCAATTAAGTAGGTAATCTTTGGGATTTAAGAATAAATTCGACTTTTGTGTATACGGTAGCTTTCCAAGGGAAGCTACTGCGTTGCGGAGGTTCCCGACGCTCGATGACTCGCTACCGCTTCGCTATCCGTTGTAGCAAGTGGCGTGGGATTAAGGGGGGTAATTCAACTTGTGTGTACACCATAGCGTAGAGAAGAGAGAAAAGCACAGGAGCGTAGTTTACCGCCGTAGGCATCGCCCCGTAGTTTGTGCTTTTTATGCTCCAGATTGCAGTCAAGGCAATCGCTTAGTTTTTCAAGGAAAGCATTCCAATTTTACAAATGTTAACGTTACAATAAACAACTAATTGTTACTAATTAAAGGATAATTTACTTATGAGCCAACTTGAAAACATTCAAGCTCAGTACGAAAAATTTCCAGAAGAATTAGAGAGTGTAATTATTGGCACTGTGAACGCACAGGCAATACCTGATGCTAGTTATGCTCCCTTTGTAATGGATGATTCCAAGAATATCTACATTTACGTCAGTGGTCTTTCAATTCATACCAAAAATCTCTATGCCAATCCTCATGTTAGTGTCTTGTTTATCGAGGATGAAGCCAAGAGTAATCTAATTTTTGCCCGTCGTCGTTTGAGTTTTGATTGTACGGCAACTTTGATAGAGCGTGAAACTGACAAGTGGAATCAAATTGTTGAGCAATTTCAAGGGCGGTTTGGTCAAATTATCGAGGTTTTGCGCGGCTTGTCTGACTTTCGGATTTTTCAGCTAACTCCTAGTGAAGGGCGTTTTGTAGTTGGTTTTGGGGCAGCTTATCACATCAGTGGTAATAACCTTAATCAACTTGTTCAAATCACAGGAGATAGTAATCAAAAGTAAGAATGAATTATAAATTAGTTCGACTGTATGCAAATTAAATATGAAATAGCTTAGGAGACAAAAAGTTTACTTACTCCAATATTTATCGGTAAGCTTTACTTTATACCTCGTAATTTTGCCTTCGGGTAAAGTGCCATTAAACTAAACTTTTTAATTTTATGCTTCAGTTTCAACCTCCTGGCTTTGGACATAAACTTATCCATACATCCTTGGGGGCAATGGTTTACTATACCCAAACGAATGCACCTTGGGCGTTTGCTGATACTGAAGATTTACCTCCACTACTATTTCTCCATAACTTTGGTGGTGGTGCGTCTGCGTATGAATGGTCTAAAGTTTACCCGGCTTTTGCCTCTAATTACCACATTTTAGCTCCCGATCTAATCGGCTGGGGAGAATCGGCTCATCCAGTCCGGGATTATAAAATTAGGGATTATCTCAGCACGATCGCAGAGTTTATCATCGAAACTTGTCGCCAGCCAGTGACGGTGGTAGCCTCGTCTCTAACAGCCGCTTTTGCTATTCGCCTAGCTATTGTTCAACCTAATTTATTTAAAACCCTGTTTTTGGTTTCCCCCTCTGGATTTGATGATTTTGGGCAGGGTGCTGGACGCAGACTTCCACTTTCGGTAATCAATACGCCTCTGTTGGACAATTTTATTTACATGCTTGGTGCTGAAAATGAAATTGCAGTCCGAAATTTTTTACAAAGTTTTCTGTTTGCCAAGTCACAACGAGTATCTCAAGAGATGGTGGAGGCTTATTTAACCTCTGCACAACAGCCTAATGCCAAGTTTGCCGCTTTGTCGTTTTTGCGGGGCGATCTTTACTTTGATCTGAGTTTATATATTAAACAACTGACAATTCCCACGGTCATTTTTTGGGGAGAAAAGGCACAATTTACCAGCATCAAATTAGGACAACGCTTGGCAAATTTCAATCCAAGTGCAATTCAAGATTTTTATGCGATCGCAGATGCAGGAATATTACCTCATTTGGAAATACCAGAAGTTGTTATTGGTCTATTGCAGCGGTATCTTTAGGAGTTAGGAGTTATAAGTCAATACAGTTCAGTTAAGGCTCGATCCTCCCTAACCCTCATTAAAAAGTAGAGAATTAGAGCAAGCCTGGAAAGGGGTTGGGGGATCTCCGGGATCTAAATGTCGTTAACCCAAGCGTATTGAGTTATAAGTTTGAATTCCTCACTTCTCACTTTTACCTTATACCATTTCACTTTAATAATGATACAAATACGTTGGTAGGGGCACGGCATTGCCGTGCCCCTACGAGAAATCTATATGTATCAGGTTTTTCGTGAATTGGTATCAGACCTCTTGCAAAACTATTTTTGCACTCTTGGGGAAAGGGGTGCATGTTTTAGGGTGCATGGTAATTCTATCGCCGCTTTCCCCTTTACCGCTTACCCCTTACCCCACAACTGCTAGAAGTCTCTTCTACTTAGAGAGTAACTGTGCATTTAAGGCTTTGGTGATGCGATCGCCAGAAGCTTCTAAGTGGGCTAGGGTGGAAATATCAAGGCTTTCACCCTCCAGGTTCGCAGTCGCTTCTCTTAAAGGAGACACTGCGCGTAGCTTGCTTCTTTGTTGGAGTAAAACCGGGAGAACCCCGCCAACGCGCTGCTTACTAAGTTGTTTGAGTCTGACATCAATAGCTTTTTGCAGTTGGCGCAATTCATACCAAGCCAGTGTCCGAGCATCTTCAGGTGTATCAGTAGTACCCAACATCATCTCTAGCAAAATATTCAGATATTCTCGTTGCAATGAACGGCGGATGCTAGAAATTGGCTTTGGTTCTCCTGGGGCGAAAACTTCTGTCCAGATGCCTGTTTGCAAGGTATCGAATAGTTCCGGGATGGAAAGTGCTTGCCCAGGCAGAGTTTTTAATTCTATATCTTGTAAACGATTGAGGCGATCGCTGTCTAATAGCGATCGCAATACCGCACTTTGGAACTTCAAAATACTTTCATGAATTGGATAATCAAGGCGGTTGTTAGGTACATAACTACCCCAGTGTTCCCAGCGCGACGGTGCTAGCTGATTTAGCAATTGTGGTGAAAAACTGAAAGCATCTTCAGCAAATACATACTCTTGTAGCTTTGTCAATGCCTGACGTTGTTTTACAAGTGAAACTGGTACAAATGCCCAAGAAGCATCATCACTAACATGGAGACGGCGAAACGATTGTCCAGCAATGTATTTAGAAAGCAAGGTAGCGTTGCTAAAATAATATTTAAGTACTCTATTGAATGAGACGCGCAGGTTACTATAACTTTCTCCAATCGATAGATAACCCTTGTCAAGACGCTGCCACATAAAACGAGCATTATCCATTTGCCACTGCGAATAAAGTAGCACATCATTACTCATGTCCCAGACATTTGCCAAAGGATTAATGTCCCAGATATCTTCATCAGTCGCATAAGATAATTCTGGTTGAGGCGACACCAGCGCAATCTGCTCCAAAAAACTTTTTTCTGATTCTGGAATGATTCCCTCAAGCGCTACTGATGGGCTTCTTTTATAACCATACTCAATTGCCCATTCGTCGTAGGGCCCAACAACTCCTGGGAAATAGTCACCTTGCTGTACTCCCTGTGGTGCTATATTCACAGGTAGATAGTCCATCACCGAACCCACTAAACCTTTAGTGTGAGTGATTTTAGTATTATTTAATTCTTCGGGTGCTAACATGGTGCTGCCGTGAAAGTTGTGGCGCAAACCGAGAGTGTGCCCGACTTCGTGAGCAATGAGAGAACGCAAATATTGATGCACATACTGCTTCATCGTTTCACTACTGGGCGTAGTGTTCGGCAAAATTGACAACACCAACGCCCCCATTGCGGCTTGAGATGAAGACTCCATGCTATAGCAGAAGTCATTGTCTGCTAAATGTTGTTCAGGAAAAGCTTTAAAACCTTTCGAGAACATTGCAGATGAATTCCCTGAACATGGGTTTTTGCCCAGTCGGGAAAAGTGCCCATCCATAAAAGATGAATTTGCTTCCCTTAGTGTGTGATATTCTTGCTGAATTGATAGCACCATATTGGCATCCACAATAATATCTGCATCCAATATTTCCCCGGTGAGTGGATTAACGCGCACTGGCCCTCTGGCAAAACCTGCATCTAAAGAATTGAACCAGCGAATAGTATTGTAATGTACATCTGCTGGTTGCCAATCAGCATCATTTGGCATTTGCTGCACTTCAATAGCATTTTGAAATCCGGCTTTTTCAAATGCTTTATTCCACATCAAAACACCTTCACGAATCGCATCGCGGTACTCCAGTGGCACAGCATTTTCAATCCAAAATACAATTGGCTTTTTGGGTGGAGATAAAGAAGCGTTAGGATCGGATGGTTCTAGATGCCAACGATTGATGTAACGTACAAATGATTCCTGAGCATTATTATTAGAGAAATTTTGAAAAGCGGTAATAAAATATCCCACTCTGTCATCTGCAAGTCTGGGAATATAACCAGTGTTTTCTCTAAGCTGAGAAAAACTGTAGTGTACCTTCAGAGTGAGCGCCCTGCTATCAGGTAAGGTGACTAAATTTGCTCCTTCTGGTGATGAAAAACCGTAAATTGAATCAACTTCTACATTTTCTGGGAAGCTGTTAACATCCCCAAAATAAGACTTGCTGGTATCCAAGTGGTAATCAGCCTGCAAAGAGTATTTTAATAGGGGAGTTAATCCAGGAAAATCCTGCATTAGCAGTTCATCCAGGTTTATAAAAATATTTTTGTTGTGTGGATCAATAGTGTGTATTTCGAGTGAAGAAAGAACTGAGTCGCTAAAGGAACGAGCAAGCGATCGCTGTTCCGGTCTACTTTCTGCACGGAATTTAACATTACGAACAACAAAGTGTAATCTATTGTTTACTCGTCGGAAGTAGAAGAGAAAATCAGAAAGAGGTAATCCACTATAAATGCCACTTTCGCCCACGCCCGATTCCAATGTCACTATGGCTAAATAATCTTTATTTAGCTGCTCTGGTTTAATTTCTAAGTAAATTTTTCCTGAATCCTCACTACAATAAAGTGTGAATAGTCCTTCTAGTTTATCTGTCCTTTTGACTATCTCACTAAATCGACGAAAATCTTCCTTTCTACTTTTTCTAAAATTATTGTCAGCACTTGCTAAGTTTTCAACAGTTGGGAGTGCATTGAATTGTTGCACATCAATATTTGAAAGTTGGTTTGCTCCTGCGTAATTAGTTATTAATAACAAGTTATACAGTATTAATACTATACAGATTGCTAATTTCCTTATCCAGTATTTCATCCTTTAGCTTTCCACCTAAAGCAGTTCTCTCTCGTATTGAGCAAAAATGCTGCAAGTCCCTCAAATATTTAAGGATTACGCTATAAATCCACTCAGTCAGACAAAATTTTGCTTCTAGCCTAAAAGTTGTGTGATTATTGATTATTAGTAGCTCTTTAGGAATTATTCATTAAGCATCTATATCTTAAGAGAGAAAATTTATCCAACCAAAGATACATGTTTTTTTTAACTTGTATCTGTATTAAAAACCAAATGTAGCACTAAAAATGTATTTAGTGCTACATTTAAGAGCCAAAGGAATCTCAAGCATGATTTATAAACAGAAAGCCAGACTCTTAAAAAAGCTGTTATTGAGCAGGAAAATACTTTTTTCGGATGAATTGTAGAAATTTATGATAATCCCAACTTTTTCCTCACATCCTCAATTAGTTCTTCCCAATCGTCTTCAAAACGGTAGCCCAACAATTATCGCTCTTCTGCCAGGTTAACGAAAATTCCTTTGATTTGGCAGGAAGCCAAGATGGGATAAAGCAATTTGGCTAGCCACAAACCGATTTGGAGTGATTTGCTGTAGTTTTGTGTAGCAGCAACAAGTACACCATTTTTCCCATGTAGCTGGTGTCAAAACCAAGCAAGACATGAAAAATATCGTGGGTGACTAAATATCGCAGAGCAAATACTTCCCCAAGATTTAAAAATTATTTCTTTTTTATAACTAAAATATGCCTTTTGTCAGAAGGATAACTACCTTTTTATAGTTAATGTTTAATTTGTAGTCAAAAAACAAGCTAATTGGCATGATAAATTTAATTTCTAGGACGATTGGTAACATCAGTTCCCTACTTAAAGGACTTCAGGTAAAATCTTTTTTGGCTGTGGTCGTAGTTGGTTTTCTAGTACTGACGACAAATGTTAGTGATGGGCCAAATGACAAAGGCTTGAAGGAGAGAGTTCGCCAACAGGTAGAGCAAAATGATGCTCAAAGACCGAAAACAATAGGGCAGTGGTTTAAGGATGCTCGTGAAACCGAAGATTCTCCTGGTGAACGACTTCAGAAGATTGGGCAACAGTCAGGAGAAGCCTTTAAAGAATTTGGGTCTGGATACGTAAAGGGCGCTCAAGAAACTGCTAGTGATGTAGGTGACAGTGCGGCAGAGGCAGCCAAAGATGTCTCAAACAAAGTTGGGCGCTAAATGCGTTACAATATTCCATTGGCAGCGAGTACTAATAACTTTTCGCCAATACAAACAGTAATAATAGGGATGCTAGTGTTTAAGCATACAATTCTAATACTTGGGGAACACGCTTACCTTGCAGATAATAGATTGTAGCGTTTCTCACTTGCATAAAATATAGTCCTTTAGTAGGGGCGCACAGCTTACTGTACGCCCCTACTGCATGTTGCATCCAAAGAAATGCTAATTTTGAGAAGCGACGCCGATAGCGTACCCCTACGGGGAAACTAAGCTACGCCTAGCGTCTGTCTGCGACACGCTGTTTGTGTTTGAGTGTCATACGCCTGCACCTTGTTTGATACATCTGCACTGCAAAATTCAAATTAATACCAGATAAGAAATAACTTTAAGTAATATCCTAATAAGTTGACACAAATAAAGAGAACTATTAAAGCTTGTTATTTGCAAGCAGTAAAAAACATTCGGTGCAGAAGCCTTAGTAGCTTTGCGTAGGGGTAGTAAATATAACAATCAATACAATATAGTTACGTTTATTTATACCTATTCATCTAACTGCTTTCAAGGAATTTGTATACTTTTTTACCAGCCAACTAATAGCTTCTTAACAGCTAAATAACTGCTGAATAACTGTCTAAAAACATGAAACAATGAAAATACAGTTAATAAAAAAGCAGATAGATAATTAGCGATATGAAGCAATCTAAAAGCACGCGAAGACGGGGGCTTGTCCTAACGAACGCTGGTTTGAAGCGTTTACAAGCGGCAATTCTGGCTATGGAAAAGGTTCAAAACAATGGCGAACGCTTCACTTTAGAAGATTTAGGCGAACGCATGAATGTTTCTACCAAAACTCTGAACCGACTATGGTCGTTGGATAAAGGCGTGGATCAAAAAACCCTGAAATTGTGCTTTAGCGCCTTTAACCTAGAATTACACACCGAAGACTATGCAATCCTGAGTGAACCGAATAATACTGAAAGCTCTCAAATTTCACAGAGTTTAGATACAGAGAAGGAAAACGTTTATCCGTTTTTATCCTTAGATTCATTTGTTACTCAACACCATAACCAACTGGAAAATCTTTGGTCATACCCAGATGGTCCCGTACCTTTAGATTCCCCCTTCTATGTAGAACGTCCGCCTATTGAGGAACTAGTTTATCGAGAAATAATCCAACCAGGCTGTGTGATTCGGATTCGAGCACCAAGAGAGATGGGAAAAAGTTCTCTTGTGCTGCGGCTGTTAGCCTTTGCCCAGATGCAAGGTTATCGCCCAGTCAACCTGAATTGCAAGCAAATTGATGCAAGCTGTCTGACAGACTTAAATAAGCTTTTGCGTTGTTTTTGCTGGCAAATTGCAACAGAATTAGGGATTGACCCCAAGCTAGATGACAACTGGCATGAGGAAATAGGTTGTAAGTTGAGTTGCAGTTTATACTTGCAATCTTATTTGCTCAAGCAGAGTCCAAGTCCAGTGGTTTTAGTGTTAAATGACGTTGACCGCTTTTTTGAATATCCTCAAATTGCTGAGGAGTTCTTTGCTTTGTTGCGTTCTTGGTATGAGGAAGCAAGACAAAATACTAATTTGCAGAAACTGAGGTTAGTGGTGGTTTACTCCACTGAAGTGTATGTTTCCTTGGATATCAACCGCTCTCCATTTAATATCGGACTGCCGATCCGTCTGCCAGAATTTACTGAACACCAAGTAGAATACTTAGCCCAACGGCATGGGCTAGACTGGACTTCTAGTAACGAGGTTACCCAACTGATGTCTCTGGTAGGGGGACATCCAGCACTAATTCGGATTGCTCTGTATTATCTATGCTGTCAAGGAATCACTTTAGAAGAACTGTTACATGAGGCGATCGCTAACGGTGGTATTTATCGTTATCATTTATGGCGACACTGGGCAATCCTGCAAGAAAATACCAGTTTGGTAAAGGCATATGTTGAAATTGTGACTGCAAACCAAAGCATTTCTCTCAATCCAGTTGATGCTCATAAGCTCGAAAGCTTGGGGTTGATCGCTTATGAAGGCGATCGCATTCTACCGCGTTGCCAACTCTACCGTGCTTACTTTAAAAAACAACTAGGCGTTGCTGAATTTCAATATAAATCATTGCAAAAACGTGCTTAAGAAAAATATCGGGTGTTTTTTTTCTGACACCTTTGTACTTATGGTTCCCCCTTTAAAAAGGGGTTAGGGGGGATCAATAAGTGCCTAAAATCACAGCCAAACACTTTTAAAACAATCTCTTAGGACTTAGGCGCTCTAAAAATTTATGATCGTGCGAATTAACAAAAATACGTCTTTTTATGAAACTTGTATATCTTGTAGCTTTGCCACCATCTCCGCACGTGCTGAAACCTTCAACTTACGAAACATCCTCTTCAAAGCTTGTTTGACGGAATTTTGCGTAATCCAAAGTTTTTCCCCAATTTCTGCGTTTGTTAACCCCTGCGCCACTAAATCGGCAATTTCTAACTCACGCGCTGTTAGAGGACTTACTAAAAGGGAATTGGATATTTTTGGTTTTGTCCGTAGAGTTGCCATTTTTGCTGACAAATGAATACATAAGGCACTTAGATCAGCTAAATCGTTGCCATTAAAAGCAGGATTTCCTTTGTCACGAGCCAAGTTCAGCGTTCCTACAAGACGTCCATCGCACACGATTGGCCCAGTCATCACGTGTTCATGATCGGAACGCGAGCAAAAATGCTTCCAGTCTCCTGGTGATAATAATAACTGTTCATGGGCGGGAGCGTGACGCTCAACGACGTAGCGCCCAACTGGATTGCTTTCTAAGCATACTGCCGGAATGCCCTGAACATCGATTTGGGCCGTTGGTTGCTCATCTAGGAGATAAATGCCCCAATTTTGCACGCCAAAATGCTCACCAATTTTATCCGTGAGAGCTAGTGTTAATTCTTGCTCATTTTGGACATTGGCGATCGCATGAAATACGGCGTGAAGAGAATTAACCATAAGTGTACCCAGTTGGGGACTATCCAAGCCTCAACAATTACTTCTATGCTAATACCAAGAAAACTAAAACGCTAATTACAGTAGCGACTAGGAGAAGCACATGACAGTTACACAACTCTCTGCTCAGGAACTTTTCCGGGCTGCTTATGAGAACCGCTACACTTGGGACAAAAATTTCCCTGGTTATACCGCAAATATCACCTTTAAGCAAGATGATAAGGTGTTTACAGGCAAAGTAATCGTCAACGCCAATCTCAAAGCGGAAGTTTTGGACGTAGATGACGAGTCAGCCAAACAGGCAATTCATGGTCAAGCATGGGAGATAGCAATTCACCGCATCCGCCGCAGCTTTGAAGACACCCACAGCGCCAATACGTTTAGCTATGGTAAAACTGACGAAACTGGTGCGGTTGAGCTTTTAATTGGTGGTAAAGCTGAGGGCGATAAATACAAAGTCCGCAATAATGAAGTATGCCATGTTCACCGTCTAATCCACGGTACTTTTGTGACAATTGACACCTTCAGCAGTCACGACACTGGAGAAGGCTACTTGTCCCATACCTATGACTCTGTGTACCATGACCCCAAAACTGGGGAACAAAAGGGCGGTAGAAGTGAATTTACCGATGAGTATGAAAAAGTTGGTGACTATTTCATCCTAAATCGTCGGGAGATTAGCACCGAGACAGCAGGACAAGTATCTATTCAGGAATTTATTTTCTCTGACATCAAATTGTTGGAACCTGTTGCTGCTTAAGCTGTATTTTGTAATCTAAAAAAAAGCGATCGCTCTTTAATTGAAGGGAGCGATCGCTTTTTTTTGATATTTTGATATAAATGTAACGATTGAAAATTTTGTTGCATAGACTTGCAGCTGCTTGTCGTCAGACATCCCTTTGATTTTTTGACGTTTTGAGTGATGAAGTTTTAAAGGCGATCGCCTTAGATACAATTAAAAAATAATATTATGCGTTAAGTAAAAATAAGTTGCCAGCCAATAATAAAAATTGCTATATCCGCAAAAACATGACTGATGTATCCAATCCAGATTGAGCGATAGGTTAAGTAGCACCACGACCATACTGCTCCCGCAATAAAAACGCCCAATGAGCATAATATAGTCGTTCGCCAATCGAAGTAGGCTGCTAGACCAACAGTGTGATGAATTGTAAAAAATAGCGCACACATGACTACAGCTAAAGGGGGAGTTACTAACATTTCACATTTGCGGTACATAAACCAACGCCAGACAAACTCCTCAAGCAAAGAGTTGATGAATATCCAATATGCTGCGCCTACCAAATAAATAGCAAAGCTGCTCAATCCAACCTGAGTTGCTCTATCTCGAACATATTCAACATCTATCCACTGTGCGCCTAGCAGCCAATAAACAATCAGGATGATACATAGCATCAATAGTCCTAATCCAACTCCAGCTAACAAATCGCGTCCCTTAGCATATTGAAATTTTAAATTCTCTTTATCGACAAATAACAACCAAATAATGGGTACAGCTAGCAACCATATTTTAGATAATAAAGCGACTAAATGTCCTTTTGCTCCAGGGAGCATGTACAGTTGGGTTGCAACACCAATGCTAGGAACTGGCACAAGCAACAACAAAGCTAGTAGTGCATTTCGATTGGGGCTGGCTTGGAACATGCAAAGATTTTCCTATATTTCGATGCTTTATTTAAACTTTTCATAATATATGCGAAGTATAAAACCTCAATACCGCAATCGGAATTAAACAAGGTGACACTTTGCGCGTCGTCACATAAATTTATTTACTATAGTTGCTATGTAATACTATTTTCAAAAATCTTTGCAGCCAAACGGAAAATTTTTACGCCGACCTACTTGGCTGCCAGTGGAATAGACTTCTAGCAGTTGTAGGGAAAGGGGTAAGGGGTAAAGGGGAAAGCGGCGATAGAATTACCCTTTCCCCTTAACATGCAGCCCTTTCCCCAAGAGTGCAAAACTATTTTTGCAAGAGGTCTAATAACAAAATGCGTGTCATGCGTAGACGCAGAGCGGTTTGTCGTCAGACATCGCACGTTAAGAAAAAGCCTTTTTTAGTTGCTTCTTCAAGCTGTCTGAATAGTATTCCACTCAGCTTGATAGTTTAAGGTGAAGGCAAATCATCTGAATGCAGGCATAGCAGGGCGGCCGCCTCATGTCAATAAAATGATTTTATTCTCAATATACTTAAAACTAATCGCATTAATAGCTGCTTCTTGACACAGCTTTAGCGAAGGCTTTGAGTTTAAGAAACTAAACCAAACGATAAATGCTGATTCTTTCGTTGGTTCTTAATGTTGGTTGTGAGCAAGAGTAATTTAGTTAACCAAATAATGCCTAGACACTCTTAGCGGCTTGTCCCAGACATCGCCCACTCTTAATAAATTTCCACCCCTAGTAAGTTCTACCTTATAGGGGTGATTGTATTCTTCATTTTCCCCGAATTTTTTTGCTTTTTACACTCTCTTAGTCTAATCTAGCAGAGAATGATTGCCAAAATTGTAAACAAAAATTGAGGGAACTTTGGGATTTCCAAAAATCAAACGAAAATTGCAACCAATAGCAAAACTCAAGTTGAAACAAGCTTAGTGTAAAAGTTGATTTTTTGTTTACATCCAATTCTTAAATTGATTATCATGATGATAAACTTTCAAACTAAATCTAATTTATTTGGACAAGAAAAAACACTGATAGATTTGCTATGCCAAAGAGTGAAAAACCAGCCGCATCAGCAAGCTTACATATTTCTTCAAGATGGTGAAATAGAAACTAACCGTCTAACCTACCAGGAGTTGGAATCTCAAGTACGTGCGATCGCAGCTCATCTTCAATCCCTCTCTTCACCAGGAGATAGAGCTTTGCTACTTTACCCACCTGGATTAGACTTTATCACAGGCTTCTTTGCCTGTCTCTATGCAGGCATTGTTGCCGTTCCCGCCTATCCACCCAAACGAAATCAAAAACTATCTCGATTGCAAGCAATTATTCGAGATGCTCAGGCTACCTTGTTATTAACCACCGCAGATATGTTCCAACTCATTGAGCAAAATGGAGTGGAAGAACCCGCCTTCACGCAGTCACGTTGGGTTTTCACTGATAGCGTAGCAACAACAGCTGATGACTTCACCCCTGTAGCCGTGGAACCCAATACCCTAGCATTATTACAGTACACCTCTGGTTCAACTGGTACTCCCAAAGGAGTAATGGTTTCCCACGGCAATTTGATCCACAACTGTAATGTAATCCGGCAATGCTTTGAAGAAACCAGCGAAAGTCTTGGGTTCTCTTGGTTGCCGCCTTACCATGACATGGGATTAGTCGGAGGCATACTCCAACCTCTATCTGCGGGATTTCCTGTAATATTCATGCCACCAATGGCATTCCTGCAAAACCCGATTCGTTGGTTAAAGGGAATTTCAACTTACAAAGCAACAGTTAGTGGAGGGCCTAGCTTTGCCTATGAACTCTGCATCCAAAAGATTAAGCCAGAACAATTAGAGAACCTCGACCTCAGCAGTTGGGAAATCGCCCTCAATGGTGGCGAACCCATTCAAGCGGAAACTATAGAGTCCTTTAACAAGCTATTTTCGCCCTACGGATTTCGCCCCAGAACCTTTCAAACCTGCTATGGAATGGCAGAGACGACCCTGCTAGTAACTGGAGTAAAGAAAGCAGAAGTACCGACCATCAAGGTTTGCGATGCCAAGGCTTTAGAGCAAAACCAAGTAGTTAGCTGCACCGCAACCGATGCCGATAGAGCCGACCGGAAACTAGTTAGTTGCGGTCATCCCTGGTTGAATCAAATTGTAGCGATCGCCAATCCAGTTTCATTAACTAAATGTGAAGCAGGGCAAGTAGGAGAAATCTGGGTTGCTGGTGAGAGTGTAACACAGGGATATTGGAATCGAACTGAGGAAACTCAGAAAACATTTGGCGCTTATCTGGCTGATACGGGAGAAGGCCCGTTTTTGCGAACCGGAGATTTAGGGTTTTGGGAGGATGAAGCAGGGTTATTTATTACAGGTCGTCTCAAGGATTTGTTAGTGATTCGAGGACGGAATCACTATCCTCAAGACATTGAACAAACAGTGGAGACTAGCCACCCAGGATTAGGCTTTCACAGTAGTGCAGCCTTTACTGTGGAGATGGATGGAAGCGATGTCTACGACGGGCTACGCCTACGCCTAATTATTGTTTGTGAAGTGAAGCGAACTTATCTGCGGAATCTCAATGTTGACGAAGTTGTGAAAGCTATTAGAAAAGAAGTCTTAAGGGAACACGATCTCCAAGTTTATCGAGTCTTACTGCTAAAACCCGGAACTCTCCCCAAAACCTCCAGTGGCAAGATTCAACGCTTTGTCTGTCGGGAGAATTTCTTGGTGGGTAGTTTGTCATCTGTAAACTCAGCGATAGATATTCCTCAACCGATTAACCTAGACAAGTATTCTCAGCCGTATAGTGTAGAGTCAATCCAAGATTGGATATCCCAATGGTTAGCTGCAAAATTGAATATTCCCCGACAATCTATTGACCAGAAGGAATCTTTTGAAACCTATGGTTTGGATTCTATTCAAGTGGCAAAATTCATCCAAGACCTGGAGGCTTGGTCAGGGTATTTGCTCAACATTTCTACACTGCAAACATTTGAAGCGATCGCCACTTTAGCACAGTATCTCACTCAAGAACTCGCTCACCACAATGACCAGCCTTTGACTGAAATTCCACCCGAATATTACCAATTTGAGTGTTTTCCAGAATATACACAACTCCAGCAACGATTAACCCACATTCAAACTTTGGAAATTTCCAATCCTTATTTTCAGATGCAGGAATCCCTAACTAAGGATTGCACTCAAGTTCAAGGACGTACACTGATTAATTATTCCACCTACAACTATTTGGGCTTCTCAGGAGATCCGGCAGTTTCCGCAGCAGCTAAAGCTGCGATTGATCGCTATGGTACATCGGTTGGTGCTAGCCGTTTGGCATCAGGTGAACGTCTTCTACATCAAGAACTAGAACAAGAAATTGCAGAGTTTCTTGGCGTAGAAGACTGCATTGTTTACGTTAGCGGTCATGCAACCAATGTTACTACCATTGGACACCTGTTTAATTCCCAGGATTTAATCTTTTATGATGCCCTGAGTCACAATAGTATTTTGCAAGGCTGTGCTTTATCCGGTGCTAAAACTGTGCCTTTTCCCCACAATGATTGGCAAGCCCTAGATGAGATGCTACAAGACCAACGTCAACATTATCGGCGAGTTCTGATTGTCATTGAAGGCATTTATAGCATGGATGGGGATATCCCGGACTTGCCTCAATTTGTTGAGTTGAAGCAACGGCACAAAGCCTTACTCATGGTAGACGAAGCTCATTCTATTGGGATACTGGGTCAGCAGGGGCGGGGTATTGGTGAGTTTTTTGGTGTGCAGCCAACCGATGTGGATTTGTGGATGGGAACTCTCAGTAAAGCTTTCGCCAGTTGTGGGGGATATATTGCCGGGTCTAAAGCCTTGGTGAATTATTTAAAATACACTGCCCCTGGTTTTGTTTACAGTGTGGGATTATCCCCCGCCAATACCGCCGCCGCTTTAACAGCCTTGCGTTTACTTAAGGCTGAACCCACACGAGTGAAAATCTTACAACAGCGATCGCAATACTTTTTAAAACTGGCTAAAACTCAGGGTTGGAATACAGCCACAAGCCAAAATTCTCCAATTATTCCTATTGTCGTGGGGAATTCTTTAACCTGTATTCAGCTTTCTCATTTCCTCTTCCAAGCAGGTATTAACGTTCAACCAATTATTTATCCAGCCGTCGCCAACCATGCTGCACGTCTGCGATTTTTTATGAGTTGTCTTCACACAGAAGAACAGATTAACACCACGATCGCTGCCTTGGCAGTTGCATTTACCCAAGTACCCCATAGAATAGAAGATGTATAAACATGCAATTATTACTGGTGGTTCCAGTGGTATTGGTAAAGCGATCGCCAAACTTCTGGTGGAATCTGGTAGTAGTATCTCCATCATTGCTCGTACTCAGACTAAGCTCAACTCTACCAAAGCAGAACTTGAAACCTTTAAAACCCATCGCAATCAGCAAATATTAGTTATTTCCGCAGATGTATCTCAACGCGAACAAGTGGAAAGTGCGATCGCATCTGCCATTATTGGGCTAGGTGTACCGGACTTATTGATTACCTCTGCTGGCATTGCCCATCCAGGGTATTTTGCAGAACTACCTATGGCGATTTTTGAACAAACAATGGCGATCAATTACTTTGGAACTCTTTATTGTATCAAGGCTGTCTTACGCAGCATGATAGAGCAGGGAAAAGGTCATATTGTCGTAATTTCTTCGGGAGCCGGATTAATTGGTTTATACGGTTATACCCCCTATAGTCCCAGTAAATTTGCTGTGCGAGGATTAGCTGAGTCGCTACGGGGCGAACTCAAAACCGCAGGTATCTACATTTCCATTGTTTACCCACCAGATACCGATACACCTCAATTGGCAGCCGAAAATAAAACTAAGCCAATCGAAACAAAACTGATTACCCAATCTGCCCAAATTATGACAGCAGAGAAGGTCGCCTTTGATATTTTATTGGGAGTGAAACGAAAACTGTTTGTAATTACACCAGGAAGAGAAATGTTTTTACTGATGCGGTTTCACAGCCTTTTTGCTCCCATATTGCAATGGTATTGCGATCGCATTGTAGGGCGATCGCGCAACATCAGTAAACCCGATAATAATGAGTAATTGCTAATAATGCTACAGTTAATTTAATACATGAAATTTTTGGAAAATGCCCAAAATATTAACGGCTAAGTTGAGCCACCGTCGATAACTTCTGCTTCTGAGCACACTTTTGGTTGCTGCCATAAGATGAGTTTCAATTCAGAGCAGTTGTAAGCCCCGTTACAAATTTTTCCTTCATGGTCAGCTAGCCAATCATAAATTTGTGCAGCTTTTGCTAATGCCACTTTTTCTGAACGATAAAGCCGAGGGGTAGGGCAGTAGGCTTGGCCATTAATATGTATAGCTGCAATCTGCCAATAGTCACTGTCTTCACCCTCTGGTACAACCTCTAGAAATCCGCTATTGTAAGACTCGATTATTCCTATGTTCATCTACAACCATCAAACTTTCTAACGTTGGCCACAACAAAGCCGATGCCAGCCATTCAACCGATTCAAAGCTGGAATCACCAGGGAATGCAGTAGCAACCCCTGCTAATGATTTTGAGTTCATAGTCAATGAAAATCTGAATTATTGGTCACTTTTTGTCTTTATTCCGTTATTGAGAGCAATAATGGCAAAATAGACACAAACGCTGGCTAATAAGCTGTCGCGCATTTAACTTGCACATCTTTTCGTGTTGGCTGTTGACTGTTGACAGTTAACCGTCAGCGGTCAACGAACTTAGGAAGTGACTGTGTAATTTAAAAGCGTAATAGCTTATCATGTCCGGTTAAAGACTTATAGACATCGCTTGCACGCCGTAAGTTACTGCGTTACCAAATCTCACAGTTACATTTGGATTAATTATGAGTTATGAAAAAACCTTTTCAGTGCATATTTTTACACTCAATGCAGGTGGAGGTCACTACGCTACCCTAAAAGCTTTAAGTGCGATCGCACAACAACAAAAACGACCTTGGCAAATCACTGTAACAGATATCGGTCAACTATCAGAGCCGCTAGACCCCTACAAAAAGCTGTTCGGTTCAGACGGTAATGAACTCTACAACCAGATGATCGGTGCAGATTGGACATGGCTACATCCAGTGATGATGTTTCTTGATAAGTTTTTCATTCGCATATTGCATCCGATTGGTGTCAAATTGGGCGAACAACATTGGCGACAGCAACCTCCCCCGGATTTAGTCATTTCTTTAATTCCCCTGTATAACCGAGCAATTTGGGACAGTCTGCAACGAGTTAAAGTCAACACTCCAATGGTTACAATCATGACTGATTTTGCAGATAATCCTCCGCATTTCTGGATAGAACCTAAAACTAAAAGTTACTTAATCTGTGGAACCGATCGCGCTACTGAGCAAGCGCGTTCTTTAGGTGTATCAGAAGAATACATTGTACAAACTTCAGGAATGATTGTACATCCTCGTTTCTATCAACCGATGTCTAGCGATCGCCGTTTAGAAAGACAGCGTTTAGGATTAGATCCAGACCGAGTAACGGGAATTGTTTTGTTTGGCGGTAAAGGTTGTGCAACAATGCTCAAGATTGCCCAATATTTAGATTGTATCAGCGATCGAGTGCAGTTGATTTTTCTGTGCGGTTATAATCAGAAACTTGCCCAAGCATTACAAGAACGTCCAACTCAGTTAAGACAGCACGTACAAGGTTTTACTGATGAAGTGCCATATTTCATGAGTTTGGCTGATTTTTTTATTGGCAAACCTGGTTCTATTAGTATTAGTGAAGCGATGGTCATGAATTTACCTGTGATTGTCGAACGTAATTATTCAACACTCATCAATGAAAAATACAATGCTGAGTGGATATTAGAGAAACAAGTTGGTATGGCAATTAAAAGTTTTCGCAAGATTGTTCCAGCCGTTGAGGAACTCTTAAAACCTGAGAATTGGCTTCGCTACAAGGCAAATCTTGCAGCTATTCAAAACCAAGCTGTATTTGAAGTTACTGATACTTTACAGGGCATTCTGGATACAAATTAAAAGTTAGTGTTATCTTAAATACATTTAATCAGTTATTTCTTAATACAGTTAAATAAAGCAAAAAAATAAACTTTTTAGAGAGTTGTTGCTTAACTAATATTATTATTAAAATGTCCTCACGTCAGTCCTTTAACTCTCAAGCGATCGCAGCAAGATTCTGCACAAGGTTGCACTTTGTTCTTCAAAGGTCGATGGATAATTTTTGAGTAATGCATCGATCCGATTTTGGTACAGTTCTTTTTCGTCTAGCAAACGCCTTATTTTCAAATTCAAATCCTGGCGATCGCTAAAGCACTCACCTAATTGATATTTTTCGACAAAGCTAATAGCTCCGCGGTCGTTAGCTGCTGCTTGTCTAGGAAGCAGCAATGGTGTACGAGCAAGCATTGCTTCTAATAAAATACCTGCTGAAGGACGAGCCAGAATAATATCTACAGCAGACATCCATTCATCGAGATTATCTACAAAACCTAGCGTTCGCGTCTCGCGCACCGTAGGTGTTCGCACTTTGTAATTTTGCTTTTGTCCAGCCATCTGCTCGATTTTTATCCGCAGATTTTCATCTCGACCGCAAGCTACTATCACAACTAAGGAGTCTAAAAATAGGCTTTGTAAATATCTCAGATATTTTGTACAAAAGTTGCCGCCGAAACTGCCACTAACAATCAAAATACAAATATCAGTAGAGGATAGTTCAAAGCGATCGCGTAGTGTTTTTCGCTCTCTAATTTTAAAATGCTTGGCTTCACGCAAGGGCCCGATTACCTCGCAACAAGCCTGATTTTGAGGTTTGTAATCTTTATCTATATTTCGATATATTCTATTCTGTGGGTAGCAAATCACAAAATCATAAAGGTATCTACCAATAAACCAGATTTGCTCAGACAATCTGCTGGAACGGGTTAACTCATAAGACCAATAAGTAAGTGTAAAAGGGAAACTCTGTACAGCGTTCACAGTTTCCGGGAAATAACAAATATGGGTAGCATCTGGGGAAACTAAATCTATAAAAACAGACAAATCTGTAATTACGAGAAAAAAGGGAATTTGCTTTTCTTTAGCCCAACTACCCAAGCATTTACCAGCAGTATCGGCAGTGCAAATTAGAATATCTGGCGCAATTTGGTCTAAAGTTTGGTGCATGGCTGCAACTGAGATAACCTCACCGATAGGCAATAAGATCAAGCGCATCAAATAATTAATTAGTATATCTGCCAACTCGATCCAGTTATGGGATATTAAGAAATTCCACGCACTAACCCAGGTTTTTGTCAATAGTTCGCTCAAAGGGTCTTGCAGTAATTCAGTTATGGTGTAGCTGAGGGTTTCAAAATGACTATTCTGTAGGATTTCCTTGGCGAGAATATTAGCCATGACTTCATGACCCATTCCCGATCGCTCATAGACAATCAAAATTTTAATTTTGGCAGCATCAGACATATAATGTGTGCAATCAAGCTTCTTGAATCCCTGGTAAACTAGTCAAATCAGTCGGATCTAATCGCTCCGATATCGGGCAAAACCATTGTTCAATAACCGTTAATGTGCCTGCTAAAAACTGATCTCGACAGCGACGGCGTTGCACTTTGCCGCTTAAGGTTTTAGGAAGAGTAGCAGGTTTTAAAAGGGCGATCGCATAAACTTCGACCAAATGCTGCATCACCATAGTTTGACGAATAGCACCAATTATCTCTGCAATCTGCTCAGAATTCAACTTGCGGAGGGCGTGGCGATCGACTTCTTGAGCAATTACCAGTCTTTCCTCTCCATTCACATCCACTGAAAAAGCGGCGCTGGCATTAGCTGATAATGCTGGATGGCTATTTTCTGAGGTTTGCTCTAGAGTTTGAGGATAGAAGTTGCGTCCCCAAAAAATCATCATGTCTTTGAGACGACCAGTAATAAACAATTGGTTGTTGTAAAGAAAACCTAAATCTCCAGTTCTTAAAAAGGCGTCTTTACTACCATCTGACAAATAAGCTTGGAAGGTTTGCTCAGTTTCTTCGGGTCGATGCCAATAACTGCGACTCAGCCCAGCGCCTTGCACCCAAATTTCGCCGACACCATCAGATAAACAAGGAGTCAGAGTCTTTGGGTTAACAATTATCACCCGGTTTCCCGGCCACGGATGACCGCAACTAATCAGCCTTCGCGCCCCAGGTTGCCCTTCTGCTACCATCACAACTCGATTCTGTTCCAAGGCTTGCTCATCCACAAACTGAATAGCTGATCGCTCTTTTACAGCACCTCCAGAGATCCCTAAAGTTGCTTCCGCCATGCCATAAGATAAATAAAATGCCTCTCGTCGAAAGCCATAAGGTGCAAATAAGGCTGTAAAATTTTCCAGTGTTTCAGGTCGTATAGGTTCAGCCGCATTCCCGGCGATTTCCCAACTACTCAAATCGAGATTTGTGATTTGTTCTGGTTTAACTCTTTGCACGCAGAGATCGTAGATAAAATTAGGGCCTCCACTGATGGTTGCTTTATGGGTTGAGATCGCCTTGAGCCAACGACTGGGGTTTTGAAAAACGGCTATTGGTGACATTAAAGCAGTACAGGCTCCAGCATAAATGGTTTGCATAATGCCAGCGACCAAACCCATGTCATGGGTTAAAGGCAGCCAATTCAACCCTCGAAAATCAAGAGTAGGAAATATCTGCTGAAAATTGGCGCAGTTTTGCAACACATTACTGTGGGAAATTGTCACTGCTTTGGGAATACCTGTTGAACCAGAGGTGTATTGGAAATAAGCGATCGCATCACGATCAATCTCTCTTTTTTGCCAGTTAGAGCCAGTATCCAATGAAATTAGATCCGTGGCTATCCAAGACAGTTGTGGACGATCCAAAGATTCAGCCAACCACTCTAACCATGAATTCTGTAACTTATCTATGAGTGCGCCACAAGTCAGAGCAATACCCACTTGACATTCTTGGATGCGAAAGCCAAAATCTGCACATTCTTCTGTATTTTGAGGCGGTCTTGTAGGTATGGCGATCGCGCCAGCATAGAAGCAGCCAAACAAGGCTGCAATAAACTCCAGAGAAGCGTTGAAAGGATAAACTAATAAAACGCGTTCGCCAACTGAAGTGACGGACTGGAGACTAGCAGCAATAGCACGAGCCTGTCCATCGAGGGTTTGATAGGTAAGGCAATCTGACTCAATTTCCCCATCTTTGAGAAATGTGAAAACTTGATTATCGGGTTGTTTTTGAGCGCGATCGCTCAGGAGGTCTATTAGAGATTTGAACGAGGGGGAAGACACTATAACAAAACTCTTATGATAAGGTGCAGGCAAAACAATAATAATGCATTCCTATTTGAAGGAATAGAAATGTTTCAAAGTGAGTAAAAAAATATATGTTGACTAATATTGCACAGATCGTCGCTGCTTTTACCGCAGCATTGGCGATCGCTAGTCTAGTCGAGTACTGGGGTCATCGTCTGATGCATATATTTCCCCAAACTTGCCGATTTCATGTCGATCACCATCAGGATGGAACAGGACAAGGTGTGGTGAAAGAATTTCGAGATTATATTGTTGGTAGTTTGCCTATACTGTTGTTGACAGTTCTAGTTCTTCAGCTAATTGGGGTAAACTGGTACATTAAAGTTAGCTGGTTAATTGGATGCTTAAGTTATTCTGTGTTTGCAGCTTATGCCCATCAACTTCAACACGATAACCCCAAGCTCTGTTTTTGGTTAGCGATGCCAGTTCATTATGTTCATCACCAATATGACCAATGGCATCACAACTTTGGTATTGGTGTTGACTGGTGGGATCGAGTTTTTAGAACTTATAAACCTGTAAATTGGCGGACTGAGGCTGAGTTGAAGACAGAACAGGGTGGATATTTGCAAATCCGTTGGTGGTAAGGGACTTCCAACTAAAAAAATATTCCATTGCTACTGTTAACTGTTGATCGTTGACGGTTCACAGTCAACAGTCAACAGTCAACAGTCAACAGTCAACGACCTCAAGCGGAATAATTTATTTTTTGGAGTTCCCTAATACCATTTTGAATTACAGCTATTTTCAGGTAAATAGACCACGAAGTAGGGGCACAGCATTGCTGTGCCCTTACGACAAATATGGTTCAAATACATGAAAACTGCTGTAATGATACATTTCCCGTCATAACGATCGCATTGAAGTGTAAACAAGCAATCTCAAAGTCATTGCGATCGCTTCATTATGCTTTGCTCCATTCGCAATGACAATTGGGCATTTTTTTACTTGGAGTATTCTTATGCCAATGCATCGGCTTGTTATGCTAATGCATCGGCTTGTTATGCCAATGCATCGGCTTGTTATGCCAATGCATCGGCCTGTTATGTTAATGCATCGGTTTGTTATGCCAATGCATCGGCTTGTTATGCCAATGCATCGACCTGTTATGCTAATGCATCTTATTTTGACATCTGTGCGTCCCTACCCAGTACCCATTCAAATGAGAATCGCTATAGTCAGAAAAAATTGCGATAATTGCGACATTATGTAAGAGAGAAGTTATGCAAGTTACTAAGATTCGCTTTTCCAACCATGAAGCTACCCTCTTTGCACAGGAAGTCAAAACACAGGTTGCAGCTTATTTTGAAGTAACGGGTCGCTCGTCAAAGGCTAATTCCCGAATGGTGTTTAAGACAATTATCTTTCTTTTAATCACCTACGGCAGCTATGGGCTAATCTTGAGCAACCAATTTTCAGCATGGCAGATGCTCTGGTTGGCTGTATTAATGGGTGTGGGAATAGCAGGTATTGGCTTTTGTATTGCACATGATGCTTTGCACGGAGCCTACTCGGCAAACCCACAAGTGAACAAATTCATCGGCTATACTTTCGATTTGCTGGGTGCTAACGGATATATATGGAAAATTGCCCATAACACTATCCACCACACATACTCCAATATCCCCGGAATAGATCAAGACCTGATGGTTTCACCGCTCATCCGGTTTTCATCGGCTACTCCCCTAAAACCGATTCACAAATATCAGCATATCTATGCTTTTTTCGCGTACAGCTTCGCCACACTCAACTGGCTTTTCATGAAGGATTTTCTTTGCTTTCAACTGCGGGATTTTGGGCCATGCAAAGACTTAGTACATTCCCGTGCTGAGGTTGTAAACCTGATTTGGACAAAGTTATTTGTCTATGCCTACACGATCGCAATTCCACTGCTAATTTTGGATGTAACCTGGTGGCAGTTTCTCATCGGGTTTGTAGTCATGCACATCACAGCAGGACTCATTCTCGGTGTGGTGTTTCAGTTGGCACATGTAGTTGAAGGACTGGAATTCCCTGTACCAGATGAAAACGACGCGATAGAGCATACGTGGCTAATTCATCAGATGGTAACTACAGCTAATTTCGCTCATGAGAATCAATTACTATCTTGGTTCATTGGTGGCTTAAATTATCAAATTGAGCATCACTTGTTTCCACAAGTATGCAGTATTCACTATCCGGCGATCAGCCAGATTGTACGTGAGGTGGCTCAGAAACATGGCGTACCATACAACTATTACCCAACATTTTTTGGTGCGATCAAATCGCACTACTTTATGTTGAAAAAGCTGGGCGATCCCCACACAGAGATCAACACTAATCCCAGCCTATGTTCGTAACTTTTGACGCAGTTGATGCCAGATTAGTACACTATTGAGAATCAGGATTAAAGCTGTAGATGATAAGGTTGCTATTCCTGTACCTACGATGCCAAAAGATGGAGTTAAAATTAACAGCAACGGTAAATAAACTCCCAAAATGGCGATCGCATTTACTCTTAAGGGAAAACTCGGCTTGCCGATTGCATAGAAGGCAGGTTCTAAAGCACAGTTTCCCATTGTGAAAATTTCTGCTGCCACTAACAGCAGTAAAATACCATAAGCGGAAATAAATGCTTCGCCAAAAGCATACTTCAAGACGAACTGACCCAGGCAAAGGATTACAATCAAAATTGCTACCCCAATTCCTGCTGCGATCGCACTTGATTTCAGTAGCAACACCATGAACAAGCGCCACTTTTCTTGAACATCTAACCGAGCCAGTTCTGGATATACAGATTGAGTCAAAATCTGAGCTAGATCCTTGAGCGGAGTAGACAATTCATAGCTTACCTGAAACAGTCCTGCTGCTGCGGGAGTGGTGAAAATTCCTACTGCTAAAGGGCTAGCTTGTCTCATGATCGTTGGTAGGGAAGAATCAAAGTTAGATACAATGCAAAATTTCAACAAGCCGCGATGGTGGTAGCTCAAATTGATCGCAGACCAATTCATATTTTTTAACATTCCTCGTTTCCAGGCTTCTCGCCAACCAACAAAGAACAACAGTAACCCTCCAGAAGCCTGTGAAAGGAACCAAACTAGAAGATATCCCCATAGAGGAGCATTCACAATGGCAGCAACGAACGCTGCAAACATGGAAATAAACGTAGGAACAGTAATCTGTAACGCTAATAAATCAAAGCGATCGCAAAGCTGTAACAAACCTCTGGGTGTTGCAACGCTCGTGAAAAGAATAATTAAGCTACACCACTGAACTTGAACGATTGTCGCCTGATTCCATCCCATATAGGAACCAATATAGGGGGCAATAATAACTGCGATCGCTAAACCAATCACCACTCCTAGCAGATCCAGTAGGGTGGTAAATTTTAATAGCTGTTGCAAAGCAAGTTTATTTTTTTGCTCAAGACAAATAGTGCCGTAACGAATTACCGCTTGAGAAGATTGAAAGGTGGTTAAATCTATAACTATCTGAATATAAGTTTGGATGAGAACCAGCGTACCGAAACCTGTAACACCAAGCTTACGGGTAACTATACTTAAATAGACTAAGCTGCTGAGTCCAGTGATCACTCGCCCCCCTAACAGCCAAGTAGCATTTTTCATGATTCTGCTGAGGAAAATACTGTCGGCAAACCATCGCTTAATCATTGCAAACTAGTAAAGTTGGGATCTAACAAATCAATATAATCAATTTCGATTTAAAAATGATATATGAATTCTTTTGGAAGAATCCCCTTAGCTTGGTTGCAACTCACTCGCTATAAGCTACGGCTGTTGGTAGCGATTATAGGTATTGCTTTTGCAGCAATTCTTATCTTTATGCAATTGGCTTTTTTAGATTCCCTCTACGATAGTCAAACAGCATTACACAATCGTCTGGTGGCTGATTTGATTTTAATTAACCCTCAAATGAAAACTTTGGCTAACACCAGAGATTTTCCTCGGCAACATTTGTATCGTACACTCAATTTCAGCGAAGTTGACTCTGTTAACTATGTGTATCACGGACAGCATTCTTTCAAGTATGGCAATGTCAGTGGAGGAAAAGGAATTATTATCTTGGGCATAAACCCAGATAATTCTCCCTTTAAAATTGCCAAATTCGATCGAGTTGCTCATTTGTTGAGGACTAGAGGCGTGATTTTATTTGATCGCAACTCTGACTTAAAAGAATATGGCAATATCTTAAACGATTTGGACTCAGGAAAATCAATTGCAGCAGAAGTAGGTAATCGGCAAGTTTGGATTAGCGGTTTAGTTGATTTTGCTGGTGCTTCCTTTGCCGATGATGGTAATGTGATTACCAGCAGTACGACTTTTAATTATTTGTTACCCGAACGTTCTGCAAACAATATTACTATCGGCTTAGTAAACCTTAAACCTGGTGTTGATCGAAAAGCGATCGCTAAAAAAATCAGTACTCAACTTCCCGCTAATGTTCAAGTGATGACACGGCAAGAATTTATTGATTATGAAAAACATTATTGGGCTACCAGCGCTCCCATTGGATTTGTATTTAGTACAGGAGTCTTCGTTGGTTTCCTAGTAGGCGTGATTATTGTCTATCAAATTCTATATGGCGAAGTCTCCGATCATTTACCAGACTACGCTGTTCTCAAAGCTAGAGGTTATAAACATCGTTATTTTTTAAACGTTTTGTTTCAGGAAGCGCTTATTTTAGCAGTATTAGGTTATATTCCTGGGCTAATTGTTTCTATAGGATTGTATGAAATTGTCAAAGATGCAACTGCTTTGCCTATGTACATGACATTTCCACGAGCATCATTAGTACTTTTACTAACAATTATTATGTGTTTTACATCCGGCACTATTACTATGAATAAGCTGAAAGATGCTAATCCAGCAGACTTGTTTTGAACTGGGGATTGGGGATTGGGGGACAAGGGGGGCAGGGGAGGCAGGGGAGGCAGAGGAAGAAAAACTATTGATTTTTGACCAATGACTAATGACTAATGACTAATGACTAATGACCAATGACCAATGACTAATGACTAATGACTAATGACAAAACAGTTGTTTCGATTCAAAATCTCAATTACTTCTTTGGAGAAGGTGAACTCCAAAAGCAAGTTTTATCTGATATTAATCTAGAAGTTAAAGCCAAAGAATTCGTGATTTTGACCGGCCCTTCAGGTTCGGGAAAAAGCACATTGCTCAGTTTAATTGGTTGCCTGCGTTCTGTTCACCAAGGAAGCCTCAAGATTTTGGGACAGGAACTAAATGGTGCTACCAGAGAGCAATTAGTCCAAATGCGTCGGAATTTTGGTTATATTACTCAATCAAGCAATTTGTTGGATTTCTTGACAGTTCAGCAGAATATTCAGATGTCATTGGAATTGCAAGCAGATTTCTCACCTAAAGAAGCCCGTGCAAAAACAGTAGCTATATTGGAGGCTGTTGGATTAGCTGAGAAGCTCAATGCCTATCCAGGAAATCTTTCTGGGGGGCAAAAGCAACGGGTGGCGATCGCTAGTGCTTTGGTAACTCGACCCAAGTTAGTACTCGCCGATGAACCCACAGCATCTTTGGATAAAACAGCAGGACGCAATGTAGTAGCGTTGATGCATCGTTTAGCCAAAGAACAGAGCAGTGCTGTTTTGATTGTCACCCATGATAATCGGATACTTGATTTGGCAGATCGGATTGTTAATGTTGAAGATGGCAAGTTGGGTTTAGCTTTCAACCAAGAACTTTCGCTGGTGTTGCCTGGTTTTGATGAAGCCTTACTAGAAAAAGCAACCACTAAACCAATTGTTTTGACTTACGAATCAGAGGAAGTAATTTTTCACCAAGGGGAGCCAGCCAGTAAATTTTATATTCTTTTGGAAGGTGAAGTCGAAATTCTCCAAGAATTTCCTGATGAACCGCCTCGCCTTTTAAATCATCTCAGTCGTGGGGATTATTTTGGTGAAGTGGGTTTGCTTCGAGGTGGTAAACGTACAGCTACAGTACGCGTTGCCAGAAATTCAGAAGTCAAAGTGATGGTGATTGAGGAAGAACTGTTCCAGCTTTTCCTTGGCAATTCTGAATTAACTAAAGCTGACATTGTGCGTCGCTTGCATCAACGTGTGATGACAAGTCATCTCTCAAATGCACTACCCAACGTCGATCCGTCCGAAATTATAGCAGTTGCCTCCCAAGCGAAGGTAATTAGATATGGAGCCAATTCTACTATTGTTCAACAAGGTGAAGTAGCTGAGAAATTCTACCTGATATTAGAAGGAGAAGCTAAAGTATCTGTGCAGGATCTTCATCATGAATTAACATCATATACGCTCAAATCAGGGGAGTACTTTGGTAATGCACAGTTAGTTGATGGGCAAAACTATCCCTTTACAGTTCGGGCCGAACTCACTGAGGTGGAAGTAATGGTAATTGATCGAGAAAGTTTCTGTAGCCTGATTTTAAAATCAAATACAAATCAGGATATCGTTGCTTCTGTACTTCGTCACCGATTGATGAGTTCTTGACAGCGCTTGCCGCGACCATACTCTAGAATGGAGGAAATGCAGAACCAGTGAAAGATATGGACAGAATCTCGGTGAACCCTCAAATCCATTTTGGTAAGCCTTGTGTAGCAGGTACACGCATCACTGTTCAAAGCATTCTTGAATTGCTTAATGAAGAGCTTTCTTTTGAATCAATAATTCAAGACTACTATCCTGATTTGCAAGTTGAGGACATTCGTGCATGTCTACAATATGCTATTGCATTGGTTGCATCTGAGGATATTCGTCTCGTACCTGCCTAAGCATGCGATTTCTGCTTGATCAAGATGTATATGCTGTGACAGCAAGATTCCTGCTTGATGCTGGACATGATGTAGTCCTCGTTGTCCAAATTGGTTTATCGCAAGCGCCTGATGAAGAAATACTTAGGATTACTCAGGAACAGAACCGAATTTTAGTAACACGAGATAGGGATTATGGAAACCTCGTTTTTGTCAGAGCTATCGGAACTGGTGTGATTTATCTCCGTATCCTACCCAACACTGTAAATGCAGTTCACAACGAACTAGCAAGGATCTTGGAAACTTACTCTGAAACACAATTGGCAATGGCTTTTGTCGTTGTAGAACCAAATGGACACAGGTTCAGGCGACCATTATCTTCGTAAAAATGTGAACAAATGATTATTACTAACTTAATAACCTATCCCTCTTTTATCACTCTGGTCAAAGAAAAATTCCAGTCAACTTCTAAACAAGCTACAGAAACTGGGTTTGGAGCTTTATTTTCTAACTGCGAATTGTGAATTGGTTTAACGAATTTGAATCGATGCTCTTACCTGTAGCTTATTTAGAGTTTTCACCCGTTCGCTGTCATTTGGATGGAGACGAATTTTAACTTTCACGATCCTGACATCTGCTTTAGCAGAGGGGTCATCATTCACGATTCCCGGCTGATCAATTTGTAATCCGATGCGATCGACAACTCCTTTAATTTCCCCAGTGAACCCTCCATACTCGCTGACAATGATTGCGGGCTGACTTACCTTAATGTATTGAATATCGCTTTCGTAAACTTCAGACATCACATACATCTGCTGTGTCTGGCCAATGTCAACAATGCCACTACTGCCAACAACTTCACCTACTTTAGCGTTGACACTTAAGATTTGCCCTGCTACGGGTGCTTGCACATAGCTAGATTCCAGATCAACTTTTGCTTTTCGTAATTGAGACAAGGACTCATTCAACTCTGCTTTGGTTACCAGAATATCTGTTGGCTTCACATGATTGAGACTTTCCAGAGTTGCTTGGGACTCTTTAACCCGTTCCTTACCCGTACTAATTTGCTCAGTCAGCTTTGCTTTTGCTTCCTGCAACTTTTCTTTCTCAATCTCTAACTGCAAACGTCTGGTTTCAGTGTCAGCTGTGGAAACAGCCCCTTCTTGCGAGAGAGTTTTGTACCGTTCATAGTCATTTTCGGCTTTGCGTACTTCCACTTGCTGACGGGCAATAACTGCTTTCTGAACCTTTACACCCTCAAGTAATTGAGCTTCCATTTCTGCAACTTTCTTTCGTTGGGACTCAATTTGGCCAAACTCCTCGCCAGCCTGTACTTGAGCTAAACGCGATCGCGCCACATTCACTTTTGCTCTGGCATTTTCCACAAGGGCTTGGTATTGATTAAAGTTATCCATAATCGCAATGATTTGGCCCGCCTTAACTTGGTCGCCTTCTTGCACACGCAGTTCAGCCAAACGCTGGTTAGAGGCTGGAGCAGACAGATGAATAATATCTCCTTGAGGTTCCAAGCGCCCTAAAGCTGTTACATGACTTATAGTCTGCTGATTACTTGAGGTTTCTTGTAGGTTGTTTTGGTTGGTGCTGAAATACCTACGTGAACTAATACTGAAAATAGTACCACCAGTAACAACACCAATAGATAAAAGCAAAGCGATCGCTTTCATGTTCAATATAGATTTAACTTGCTGAGGTACTTATTTTGCCCATTATTATTTACAAGTTAATTATGTTCGGTGCAAAATACCGATTTTAGGCATGATGTAAAAATAACGCTTCTATTTGGGTTAACAGGGCAAGGCTTTTTTGCAGTGAATGCCCTCCCTGTCTCAAGAGCTTATCCGAACCGTATTGGACTAATTGGTGGCTTTACCTTTTCAATTCTTGTAAAAGTTCAGTGCTAATGGGTGATGTTGCAAGAATTGGATGCTTAATACCTCCCCAAATACTTCCAGTGCGGATACGATGAGAAACTAACACTTCCAGAATTTGACTAGAGATTAAAACCTGTGGTGGTGCAAGTTGATCGAGCGATCGCGCTATTTTGTAATGATGTGATGCTGATAGAGCCAGATCTAGTTGTTGAGCAATAATTTCTGGGGTTTCTTTTGCCGAATCTAATAATAGAATATAGTGTGGAGGATCGGCAATCGGCATCAAGCTTTTAAAATTAGTTTCTTGCAAATTCAACAGAGTCAGAGCATTATTGACAAAGTTTTCTTGCAACTTTTCGCCCACCAAATCGCTAATGGCTTGATGTCGTCCAAGAAACTCTAAACAGGGTGTGTGGCGATAGTAATGAGTTACCCGGATGCGATCGCCAATTCGATAACGATACAATCCTCCCTTCTGCGATAAAATGATACTGTATTCC
This sequence comes from Nostoc sp. CHAB 5824, assembly GCF_020829665.1. Taxonomy (GTDB): domain Bacteria; phylum Cyanobacteriota; class Cyanobacteriia; order Cyanobacteriales; family Nostocaceae; genus Nostoc. The sequence continues at coordinate 88,195 of NZ_JAIVFT010000008.1, read as the reverse complement.
TTGCCAATGTTGAGTTCATGTAAACCATACAGGGAACCAGTATCATCCTCGAACTCTAAAAACACTTCATCCAGAACTGGAACACATCCCCCAGCGACAATTAACGGAATCGTTATTGGTGCTTCGGTTGCTAGTAGTCCTTTACCTTGAATTAATACACCTGGAAATTGCGATAGCGAGGCGCTGCTGCTAAAAGCAGAACGCAATCCCTGAGCTTGATCTGCTGCATTGGCACTATCCCAGCAAGAAATCAGCTTCAAATTTGGCCAGAGTTGCATCCAGGGAATATTACTTTCGCTAAGGAGTTGCAGGCGATGATCTGAAATCCGATTGTGTAATTCTCCTCGCAATAAATCCTGATTTTCTTGAATATATTTTAAATGTACTTCTAGAAAACTAGGACTCCAAATAGAAATAATTTCTAATTTATCAGTTTCTAATAATGCCAAAGCCAGTTGATGTTTAAACACGTTCGCATCATGCAGGCGATTAAGTTTATTTGGCATCACCAACCAAGGACGCAAAAACCAACGCAACCAACCATCTAAGTAATCTAAATCATTTTGTAAAGTTTGGCTATCAGCTACATTTAATTGCGGCGAGATGCAAGCGTAAAGCTTCCCTGTGGAAAATTTCGGGCCATGTACAATCAAATCATGCGCCCATACACAAAACATTTGATTAAACGATCGCCGCAAAGATTGAGTATAAGGAATCCATTTTACTGCTCCACTACTACCAGAGGTTTTTTCATAGAACAAAATGGGTTCGGGAGTAAGGGAAATTTGCTGATGCTTTTGATTTAACCAGGGTTCGAGTGCATCATAATCTACGATTGGTACACGTTGCCAATCGTTGACAGAATGAATCCCCAAAGTTTTACCATACTCACTCTTGATTAGGCGATCGCAAATTTCTCTCTGTACAGATGTCTGCATTAACTCTGGGTTATCCAAAGCTTGATGAAATCGCCTCGCAGTTGGCGCGAGGATTTGCCCAAAAAGCTGAATAATCGGACGCATTATTGCACCTTTTGATTAGGATAAAGGTTGCTGGCTGCTGGTAAATAAGAACCATCACCAATGATTACACCAGGAGCAAGATTAGATCCGGCTCCCACAAAAACATTGCTGCCAATCTTGACTTTTTTGACATACAACATTAAATTTTGCTTGCGGGGTTTAATGATATGGGAATAAATACCGACACGATGCCCGATAACGACGCGATCGCCAATTTCTAACAAACTGCGATCGGCAATCTCTAAACCTGGTGTCCAGTATACATCTCGCCCCACTTTAGCACCCCACAATCGCAACCAATAAGAAAATACCCCCGGAATCAACCGCAGCACTGCTTCCAATACTGGAATTGCAATATAAATTACTTGGATTTGATGACTACCCCACCAGGGATTATATTCTTTATTTTGTAAATAACTAATACCTTCTCGCACAGGATAAACCCATTCATGTAAGCGGTAAACTAGCACTGGTAGCCCATAAATAGAAAAGAACACCGCCAGAATGCTGAAGATGTTGGGTGAATAAGCGAGGTAGACTATTGATGCCCCAGCTATTATTAATACAAGGATGGGAAAAAACAAAAGGATTTTACTTATAACTGTCATGAAAATGGAAAGAAAAGTTTTTGAAACAAGTTTAATGAGCTAGGAATTCCGATCATAGATGGCAATTGTTTGCTTTCATAGTATGTTCCATGTAACTTATCCCAAATTTTCAGATTAGCCCCATAGTTATAATTGTGAATTTCGCGGCAATGATGCCAAGCATGATCTTGTGGTAGGATTAACCAAGAAGATAAAAATTGATAAAGCCAGCTATTTGCAGAAATTATCAAGCGGCTATGTCGCCATAAATCTAAGGCAGAAGTTAGACTTACTCCAAGTAAATAACCTGTTGGATTGGCTAACAGATACAAAAATAAAGTGTGTACCCATAAATAAACAATTAACAAACTTGTCCAAAGTGTGTTGCGAGAAGTTCCTAATACATCCATCTGAGTAACAGTATGATGAACTTGATGAACATTCCACAACAATTTAGTATGTAATAAACGATGATTCCAATAATATAAATAATCAATTACAACAAAACTGATAATAAAAGCTGGAATTAATGATATTTTTAGATATCCTTGTTGATTGGGTAATAAATGTTGATAAAGCCGATAAACTAAAGTAGCTTGTAGTAAGGGAATCAAAATTCCTTGAATCGTTAATCCTATACCATCTAGCAGCCAATCTTCACGACTTTTTATTTTAAGTTGAGTTCGTCCAACTTGATTAGTAATAGTCCAACCAACTAATCCGATAAAAGAACCAAAAATTAGTAGTTGTGAAAAGTTTTGTATTCCCACTTCTGATTGCTCACACTGATATTGATTAATTACGAATTATTTCTAAACCCAAAATGTAACTTTTACTGATTGATTTGGCAATAAACGCGGATCTTCTCCACGAGATATAGCTGCTATAATTGACTCGACAAATATATGAATTGTGTCCGCAGGCGTATTATAAAATTGTGTTCCGTATTTAGCGATCGCTTCCCCCTGAATACCCAAAATTTCCACGTCTTGGCGGATAATGTGTTGAGCAGTCCAGCGCACAAAGGGACGTGCTAACTTATTCCAAATACCATAGTTGTAGGTGACATCCGTGTAAACCAGAGTTGAATTATCGGTTTCTGGAATAGATTGACTGGTAATGAACAAATGGCGATTGTGTGCCATTTTATATTCGACAGAGGTAATATTGGGCATATAAAAGCGATCGCTATGTTTAATCTCTGCACCCTGCAAATTCAGAAAACGGTTGTACCATCCCAAATTACTGTTTTCGTTGCGATACTCCACCAAAACCGAACCATGACAGCGTTCAACAGTCATCTCTAACTTTTGTTGGCGGGAAGTACGGAAAACACCAGGATGAACAAAAGCCGTATGGGGAATATCAATAAAGTTCTCTGCACAATTAGTAACATTGTTAGCAAAACGGTTAATTACCCGCACCGTTTCCCATCCTGTTTGTCGGTAGTGAGGCATAGAAAAGGGTTCAAGATTAAAACTTGGGGCAACACTTGGAGTATCGGCTAACCGCACATAAACATAGCCATCCTGTTCTTTAGTAGCGTAACACTTGGCTCGACGCTGTGGGGAAGGTTTGAAATCATCTCCTTCGGCTGGAACAGCAATAACGTTTCCAACCCCGTCATATACCCAACCATGATAGGGACATTGTAAAGCACCGTCACAAACTTTACCTGCTGACAGACGGCTATTGCGGTGTAAACAGCGATCGCGCAAAGCTACGGGTTGTCCATCTTCACCGCGAAATATCGCTAACCATTCTCCTAAAACGGTTCGTGGTAATACCTTGTTAGGTTGTAACTGTTCGCTGAGTGCGACAATGTACCAGAAATCTGCAAATTGCATGGTGGGTAGGAGCGATCGTATTTAAATTATGGCAATGTCTTGAGTAGAACTGCATTGCTGTATCTATCGAATTCCAAAACAGCTAATTTACAATTAAAAATGAGATAACCTAAGACGGGAAAACGAGCATGACATTACAACAATTGCAAAAGCAGGTATTAGAGTTACCAATTAGCGATCGCTGGACACTAGTGCAGATTCTTTTGGAGTCGCTACAGCAAGAAACTAATTATGAATTGAAAAAAGGTAACTTGTCCCGACTGCGAGGGATTGCAAAAGGTACAGAAATATCAAGTGAAGATGTTGAAGTAGATTATGTTAACTATCTGACTGAAAAATATCAATAATGCGAATTTTAATTGATACAAATGTTGTGCTTGATTGTTTACAAGAGCGAGAACCTTTTGTAGAGGATGCGGTAAAACTGTTTGCAAAAATTGATGCTGGTGAAATCGAGGGGTTTATTGCAGCAACAACAATTACTAACATCTATTACATTGTCCGCAAAGCAGCGGGTGCGTAGGCGTAGCCCGTCGTAGACATCGCTGCTCAAGATGCAATTGCACAAATTCTGACAGATTTACATATTTGTACAGTCGATAAAGGAATTTTGGAACGAGCGATTGCACTTAATTTTCAAGATTTTGAGGATGCGGTGCAGTGTGCTTGTGGAATAACACATGGGGTTGATGCGATCGTAACTCGTGATGCCTCTGGATTTGTCAGCGCAGGAATTTTAGTAATTGCACCAGGGGAGTTAAAAAATATAGGTAGTTAGTAAATAAAGCGATCGCGCAAAGCTACGGGTTATCAATCCTTGCGACGAAATATCACCAATTCCCACTAACAGCGATCATACTAGTACAATGTTAGCTTGTAATTGCTCGCTTAGTGCGACAATATACAATCTGAAAATTGCATGGTGAATGTGGGGGATTTTCTATGGCTGATACTTATTACTTTATTAAAGACTTGATCAATGATTTGGAAAGAGGAAGAATTAGAATTCCGTCTTTTCAAAGAGGCTTTGTTTGGCAACCAAATCGAGTTGCTTACTTCATGGATAGTATTTATAAAGGTTTTCCTTTTGGATCTGTATTACTTTGGAGAACTAGAAATCCTCTACGAACTGAAAGGAATCTTGGGCCTTATAGACTTCTTGAAAATGATCCAGAATATCCTATAGATTATGTTCTTGATGGGCAGCAAAGAATAACCTCTATTTTTGGGATATTTCAAACCTCTCTTACTGCTGAGGAAGGTGAAGACACTGATTGGACACATTTGTTCTTTGAACTCAACACTGAAGCATCAGTTCGATTTCAATATTTAGAAGATTTCACAAACTATGAGCCTAAGAAATATTTTCCATTAAAATACGTCTTTGATTCTCCTAAATATAGACAGGTGACTAGAAATCTGGATGAAAGTTTAGCACAACAAATAGATGATTTAGTAGAAAGATTTACAAAAGCTCGGATTCCTTTAGAAAGGTTTGAAAGCGAAGAGCGTAAGTATGTTGCAACGGTTTTTGAGAGGATCAATCGACAAGGTGTTGAATTAGATACTTTCCAGCTTTTATCTGTATGGAACTGGAGCGATGATTTTGACTTACAGGAAAAATTTAAGGAACTTGCCGAAGAACTGGAACCATTTGGCTTCAAAGAAGTTGGTTCAGATTTACTCCTCAAGTGTTGTTCGGCTGTAGTAATGAATAGTGCTGATCCAGAAGATTTTATGAACCTTCCTGGTAGTGCAGTAAGAGAAAAGTTTGATGAAATCCGTATAGGAATATTTAGAGCTATAGATTTTTTGAAAGATGAGTTAAATGTTTTCTCACTTAAACTTTTACCAATGGAGAATCTCTTAACGGTTTTAGCATCGTTCTTTGCTTCTTCACAAAAGCAGCCTTCTCCTATTCCTGAAGAACAATATAAAGTTATTAAAAAGTGGTTTTGGCGTGCATGTTTTTCGCAACGATATGCAAGAGGAGGGGCTAAAAGTACTTATATAGATTTGGTAGAAGTGCAAAAACTTAAGGCTGGTGAACCTCATAAACTCGGAGATTTTGATGTATTACTGGATGTTGATTTCTTCATTAAAAAAACCTTCCGAAGGTCTTCAGTTGCAACTGAGACTTTTATTCTCCTTTTAGCACAAGGTAAGCCCTTGAACTTTATTCAAGGTACGAATATATCCTTGCAAGAAGTTTTATCTCAAGGGAATCGAAAAGAGTTTCATCATATCTTTCCTAAAGCCTACCTAGAGAGCCAGGCAAGTAAGTATCAGGATGAACAAATCAACTGTCTGGCAAACTTCTCTTTACTTGCTAGAACCGATAACAATAAAATCAAAGATAAATCACCTAGCCGTTATCGCCCTGAAATGCCCCCTGACAATAAAATTTTGAACGAAATACTGTCAACTCATTTCTGCCCAACTAATATGTTTACAGATGATTATGATAGCTTTTTAGTTGCAAGAGCTGACTTGCTTATTAAAAAAGCAAAAGAACTTTCACAGGTTAGTTGATGAAATCACTACATTAAACAAACTCATCCTTCCAGCCTACGAATTAGCACATTACCTGTAAGCTCAAGTTGACAAGCTAATCGCACATGAGCATGATTAGCTACTAATGTCTCCAGCATTTCCTGTTCATCAGGTTGGGGAGGAGGAATATCACCAATAACCTCAACCAAACAAGTGCCACAAATACCAGTCCGACAACCAAACAAAACAGGTGAATTCTGAATCGTGAGATGTTCAGACAAACTTTGATGACATTCCAGACTGATAGGAAGAAAATCACTTCCCGGAAAGGATATTGTACAGAAGTCAGCCATAATACAAAACAACTTTATCTAAACAAAACTCTCCAATTCCTCTCTACGCTTATGCGTCTCTACGTGAGATAAAAACAAATTCTCTTGGTGTTCAAAACTTTGAAAAGCCATTTGTTGAGTTGCCAAATATCGAGAAATTGAATTAGTTCCCATCAGCGACATATCCCGATTACGTTGCCAAAGATAATCGAGTTTTTCAATATACACTTGATAAGATTTCATTGCCTCCTGATGAGTTGAAAAACTGCGTTTTAATCCTTTCGACTCCTCCGTAAAACAACGCCGCATCATTTCTTTAGCATCATTGTCACTCATCTCAAAGATTGGCGATCGCAAGACCCGATAAATCTTGCTATACAGCGCCGGATCGTACCAGAAAATCCCGTTAATCGCAGCCGAAAAATGAAAATGATCGCGCTGACATCCCAGCAATCCTAAATTAGCAACCAGTTGCTCAAAAGCAGTCGGTGGCTTAAGACAAGTGATAACATCGTGAGATATAATTGTCGAACTATTGAAGTGAAAACTTTCATCCAAAAAGTGATAATATGAGATTTTAGCAGGAATTGGAGCCGCTTCAGGATGGGGATGTTTTTGATAATAATTGCTGAGTTTGTGCTGTACTAACTTGCCGTTTAGTGTCCGCACTCCCCGTACTGTGAAATACTGACAAGCCAAAAAAGTATTATTCGCAGAAATCAGCCCAAAGTATTGAAGTTGAGTTTTTTTCCACCAAGTTTTTAGGGCATTGGTGTCAGCATAAACCATCGTTTCTGTAAAGGGGCCGCGCATGGGGTAGGTAAAGATAAGTTCCCCAAATAATGCTTGTTCAACCTGTTTGGCAATTGTGCGGAAGGCGTTAATGTGCGATCGCTCCTGGGAGGATTCCAAATCTAAGGTATCGCAGATTAAGCGAAAATCCTCTTGGGCGTAAAGTCCGGCTGCACTGGTTTGATTGAAAAAGATAGTTGCAATTTCGGCAGAAACAATTTGTGAGTAGTAAGCTACCCAGTAAAGTTGGTTCAAAATTATACGCTGATGTTGGCTGGACTGTTCCCATAAAGGTGTACCATATAGTAGGGAAAACTCTTCTGGGTTCCAATACTCGTTTTGACAATCTTCATAGCGAAAATTGGTAACTGCTTCATCCATTAAAGCAGTATGATCTTGCTGTTTGTTGCGGGTGTGGTTAATTTGTAATTTGCGATGAATAGTTTTTTCCATATCCGTTTTTATTTAACGCAGAGATAAAATTGATATTTATTACACACATTGATGGGCGGGGAGTGGTTCAAAGGCTCCACGTTCTTCTAAAGTTTGCAGGATAGGTTGGGCTGATTTTGCCCCCATGAGCGATCGCAATATTTGTAATCGCGTTCCGCTGTGAGTCTCTGTATCTAGTTCTTCTAAAATTTGGATTTTTTGCGATCGCGTCAGATGTCCTTTCACTTGTTCGATTGCTACAAGTAAACTTTGTGGCCCCACCTGTACCATAAACAAAAACTGTGCTAATACATTGAGAATTGTTGTTTGACTCAATGCTGAAACAGTAATTTGATTAAACAAGGTGGTTCCCGTGGCGTGATGACGGGATTCAGATTGTAAAAAACTGGAAAAAAGTTCTGCTAAAACTGGATAGCGGCATTCCTTTGCTAAACGCCGATAATGGCTTAAACCCCATCCTTCTAAAACGACTTGAAGCACAAACAATAAAACTGTTTTATCTGGACTTTCAACCACTTCTGATAGTAAGCGCAAAAACGGATCGTCCGTGCTAGTTACTTCAATTTCTGGTAAAAAATGGCTAATTTGGTGAAGGTGGGTAGCTTCATCAGCCGTAAATAATCCATAAAGCATTCGTTCTTCAACTGTTTCTGCTAACAGTACCATTTTTGCCATGTAGCCAACGCCCGCTTTCTCAATAAAATATGATTCTTCTAACAAACTGCGGTTGGCAAGTTCCAGAATAGCAGATTTTTCATTAATATTAGATTGCTGAAAAATTTTAACTTGATATAAGTTGAAAAACTCCGCCTCCCAATAATTTAATTGTGGGTATTTAGCAAAATTATTCTGATTGGGTAATGCTGCTGTCAGTATCCGTCGCAAACGGTCATCATAATCTCTATGCGGTAGATCAAAACCAACAAGATTATATTTTAAATCCATTTTTTTTGTTCAATTAAAGTGAATTCAGGGTTATACTAATTCTCTGTAAATTTACACTTAAGAATTACTCCTTCTCTCTCTTGGCGTACTTGGCAGTTCGTTCAATAATTAACTGCATCTTCATAGCGAATTACTATTAGGTGTTGATAGGGTTTGAATATTTGGATAATTAACAGTGTCCCAAGTTCCCCAGCTTAAGGCTTTCTGGTGATTAACGTGCTGAATAAATTGCAGAATAGATTGATCTGCTTTAGTGGGAGTCTTCAAATCAAACTGAATTGTCTGGAATACCTGCGTATCCCCTTTTGCGAAGTAATTACCAACCTGCTGAGTTAACCATAACAAACCACGATTTAAAACCCATCCCCAAAATCCCGGACGCTTGGGAGTGACAAGAATTGTTTGCCCTTCAGTTTTCCCACCTTCTATCATTCGCAGTGTAAATATAATGTAGAAATGCAGAAAATCCGGGCCTAGCGTCACAGTGCCAGTGCTGCCATACCAGTAACACATACTATAAGTAACTTCGTTGCGATATAGAGGACGAATCAGGCGAATTAACCACGAATCATCCCCTCCTCGTGTAGTATTCCTGAAAGTAATAGCATTGAGGTTGAGGTTTTGAGAATCAAATACAATCTCTAAAGGTAAATTGTGTACTGTATTGAAATGGTGAGCATCAATTGCATTAATTAGTAAGACATTGGGATGGCAGTTTTTGATAAAGCGATTCCCCAATATATAATCACAATCTGCCTGTTCTAATTCTGGTACAAAAGGCAGCGAACTTGGCTTTTCTTCTCCCACCCAAACCCAAATCATGCCGTATTTTTCCGCCGTATGCCAAGTTTTAATACACACAGGTAGCGGTTTTCCGAGAGAAGGAACATCTACACAAATTCCGCGACTGTCATACTTCCAATTATGAAAAAAGCAGCGAATTCCATCACCTTCTACCTTACCTTCTGCTAAATGAGCGCCCATGTGTGGACAATAAGCATCTATAGCTACTACCTGACCACTAACTCCCCGATAAATTGCCAGATTTCTACCTAGCAAAGTTATAGCTTTTACCTTGCCAATTTTTAATTTTTTTGATGGTAATGTCCAGTACCATCCCTCTATAAATTGTGTCGGATTGTTAAAGTTTGATTGTGGGTTTGTAAATACCATAAAAGTTAAATGAGGACACAATCTTGCACAAATTGTAACGAGGATTCTGACTCCCACATCCGTTTTCCAGCACGGGTGAGATTGTCATAGCTAATTTCAGTTAAACAAACTAATTCATCCCCTAATCGATAGCCGGGGTTTTTTTCTTCAAAAAACTGGATATGGGGATTAGTCTGTCTTCCTGTGGGGATTTCAATTAACTCCTCACAGAGAATTTGGGGATGCTGGAAATGGACGATACCAGTTGCTTCTTGGTATAAACTACCATAGTATTCACGCGCTAAACTCACCATCAGATTCTTAACATCCACAGGTGTTGTGGCATCATAACGGGGGTAGAAATCTTGCCAAAAAGTAGGGAGAAAACGATAAGTGCGAAAACCAGAGCAAATTAGCAGCCAGTAAAGTTTATTTTCTGCATAGTGTTGACGCAGAAAATTGATAGCGGCAATCCAACTACGTGGTAGTGTTGTACTCGACCAAGCACTAGGATCAACAATAGTGTCGCCGGAATATACCACACTAATTTGTTCTCCCAAAAAAGTCGCTTGGCATAACATCAGAGTTGAAAATCCTTTGAGTGCATTGGATGTTTCATCTCTCAACAACAAAATCCAGTTTTTGCGCTCTAGATCAATTTGAAAGCCATCCCAGGTTATACCTTTAAAGTGATTTTGCAGCAACGCATACATGGCGATGCGATCGCTTGGTTGCAAGTTTTGAACAGGAATCAGCAAACTCTTCATTATTCGGAAATTACTTAGACTCGATTTGTATGATGTTTTTAATTAACACCTTATCGACCATTATGGTAAATTTACGGTCTAATGTGACAGATTCCTAAATGGTTATTTACACTACAATTCCGTATTCACATCTTGCGCCTTTTCAATAAGGGTTGATGGAAATCGCCCACTCTACAAAATAATTCAGATGTAAGTTAGGTTGAGAAACGTAGATGCAAAGCGGCTTCCCGGAGGCTAACCCAACCTACTATTCTACACCCCTATTTTTTGACCATCGAGACGGTTTTAGCTGGTTTACATACTCCATATATTGAGCTAATGGCCGATCGATACTAAGGAGCAACTTCGGATTAAAGCGAATATTGTCGTAAATCTTACCATCTTCATCTCTGAGCATATAGTAAGCCAAGCGAGTACAGAATAGCAAAAACTGACTCAGCAAATATCCCACAATACCTTTACGTTTTTCAGTTACATAAATCGGTTGAATTCTCGTTCTTCCAGGTGCAATGGGAGTATAAGCGTATATCATATAAAGTGGCGGAAAAAGCCTGACATCCTTCATCATTGTTAACAAACCAATGCAACCATGAGCATAACGCATTGAATACTGATATGTAGAACCAAGAAATCTTTGACCTAACTTTTCTCTCCAAGTAGTTTGAGGGAATTTTCCCCGCATTGTAAAATCAATCTGCGTCCCTAATTCACTGCGATGTAGCGACAGATCCATTTTGATATCTAAATGATGAATTGTTTTTAAATGTTGAGCATCAATCCCATTCATCATACAAATATGGTGATGGCAACTTCTTTCAAATGCAATATCAGCTTGTGTAACAATTTCTTTACCCTTCAATTCATCAAAATCAGCTACTCCCTCTGGTGCTTTAGCATCTGGATAAATCCAGATAAATCCATACTTTTCCTCTGTTGCATAAGCTTGTAACTTAGCTTGAGTAGGAATTTCTGATTGACAGGGAATATTTTGACAAAGCCCTGTTTCATCAAATGCCCAATGATGAAATGTACAACGAATCCAATTACCATCAACCTTCCCAATTCCTAAATCTGTGCCCAAATGAGGGCAGTAAGCATCTAAAGCCCGTATTTGCCCATCTTCACCTCTAAAAATGGCAATTTTATGACCGCATACTTCTACAGATTTTGCTGTTTTTTTAGGTATTTCATGACTAGGAGAGGCAATATACCAACCTTTAGCAATTACATTCCAGTTGTTAAATATTTGCATGATTGTTTGATAAATAATTATTTAATATTTCTTGTCGTTGGCGAATATCATCTCGATATTTACCTGTCAAAATTCTAAATAACATTTTACCTAAACAATAAGATGCCCGCCAAGAAAATACAGCATCTTGTAAATCAATATGGCTACGCTCAAATAAAAAATGTCCAGTTAATCCCAATAATTGAGTTAACGGTAAGCCCAAGAGCAACCAAAAGTTTTGCAACTTCCAAATATAAAAAAGTAAAGTGTAAAAAAATAATATTCCTAGAATGTGTAGAGTAATATTAATTGGATGCTGATGTTTAAGAATAAAAATATCCCAATAATCTGTAAAAGGATGATTTATAATTTGATTATTAATCTGATTTCTCAAACTTTGTTGAGGATTATAATTGATATTACTCATAAGAGATTTTGTGAGAAAGCGATATATTTTATACATCAATAGTCATTATCAGCCACACAAATACCTTTACATTTAATACCGTTTGTAGCAGTGTGCCGACAATGAGGACATAGAACTTTTTCGTTTTCTGTTTCTTTATTTATGTTTAGACTACTGCTTGCCTGTAGCTTGTCTTTTTCGATCTGGAGTTTTACATCGATAGGATCGGGTTTTTCAATAGGAAAATGTGCCTTTTCGTAAGCTTCTACTAAGGTACTCAGCACATCAAATCGATCGCATTCAGGTGTATTGGGGACGGCATCAAACAGCAACTCAATTTCTCGAAGAGCTTCCTGATAGTCAGCTTGGGTTTTAATTGGACGTAATTCCATACATCAACCTCTATTTAGATAGAGTCACTTCAAGAGATACTAACTTTTATCCCGAATTAAGCCTAACATTCCTAATCAGCGATCGCTCCATCTGCCGTAGGTATCACACTATGTTGTAAAATAGGCCAAAGCTCAACCCTAACTCTGTACTCATGAGTCTCCATCCCCTCTTGAAATTTGATATTTCTGAACTCAGCATTGCAGAACGTATCCAACTGGCTGAAGATTTATGGGATAGTATCTTAGAACAGCAAGAGGAACTGCCCTTGAGTTCAAGACAACAACAGGAATTAGATCAACGGTTAGAAAATTACAAAAAAAACCCTACAACTGGTTCTAGTTGGAAAGAGGTTAAAAAACGGTTAAGATTCTCCTAATGAACTATAACCTGATTATTCAGCCAGAAGCACAATATGATATTCAGGATGCTTTTGAGTGGTAGGAATCTCAAAATCCAGGTTTAGGTTCTGAATTCGTCCGTGCTGTTGATGCTTGTCTGTCGTGAATTGGACGACAACCCCTTGCTTCCCAAGTCATCCACAAACAGGTAAGAAGAGCATTAATCCGCCGTTTTCCATACATAATTCTCTACGTTTTTGACCAAGATACAGTTTTTGTACTTGCTTGCTTCCATGCAAAACGCAATCCAAAACAGTGGTTGGATAGAATTGAATAAAATTTATCTTCACAGCGATAATATTAGTGTTGGGTTGCGTTACTTAACCCAAGCTACAATAACAGCGATCGCTTCGCTGTAGGATCTAGCTTGCGTTCGGATGCAGTGATTTGTTAGACCCCCGCTTGATTGGGAGTCTTACCAGTCTATGCTTGTGTTCGGTTTGTTTTCTTTGTAAATCGTTAAATATAGCTTGCAAATCATATTGAAATGATTGAGCGTAATCTTCTCTGTATTTGTGAATTTCTTCTACTATTTCGTTTTTGTACATAATTAAGTCTCCTGGTTATATCCTATGAGTTCATAAGGTGTACAAATAACTGGTAAAACATATCCAAGTTCAGAGCTAATTTGTGATAGCTTGCGTTGGATTTGGGCATTTGCCATATGTTTGCAGTTCCATGTTAGCAGATAGTCTAAGCCATAGACTGTTGCCAATGCTATATGTAAAGCATCGTTTGATGCTTTTGGTGGGAGATTACTTTGGTTGAGGAATGCTTGGGCAAGCTCTAGAGCCTCTTCTGTGAGTTCAAGGAGCATGAAGGATTGTAACATACTCAACCTTTGAGATGCGATCGCTGGATCTCCCTTAGCTGCTTCATCTTCAACAATTTCTGAAGCATAGAGAATGAATAAACTACGATTTTCATTCCACCAGTCTTGTGTGATTTTGATGTTGGCAGCAAGAATGAGGTTATCTGTTGGTCTAGCGGTCAAGTGACCTAAGATGCTGGTTTCAATATAGATGCTTTCCTTCACGGCAACTTATGATTCCTTTTGATCCAAACTATCCCCTTAATTTATAGTTTTGATGGTTTTAGCCTCCCACATGAACTAAAACAATCATACTTACTAGCAAATAATAGAATTTATACTTTAATAGTCATTTGGTAGCAATAATTTTTTAACTCTCTTGTTGCTTCTTCCAAGCTTCAAAATCTCTAACACGTAACTCAAATTTATCCTCAAAACCAACTGGATCAAAATACTCGTATACCATCTCATTACCCTTATAGAAAAAAGTAATTAAGTTAATCCAATTCTCAAGGTCTACATTGCCATCTATTCTCCAAAGCTTTATCTTTGTGTAACTGTCTTTATTTGGCAAGTTTGCGCTCTTTCTATTTGCATAATCGGTTTTAAAATAAACTTTGACGGCTCCATCAACGTGACGAGTAACTTTCTGGGTAATGTTTCTCTCACTGTGAACATACTTATTGAAGTAATAGCAGTCATACCACTGACCATCATCAGAAATCTCTTCTGTCTCAAATGTTTTGATACCATCTCTAAAACTCCAGAAGAATTCAGTTCGATGTAATTTATACTCATGTTCAAAAAGGGAGTTTTTATTTCTTCCTAAAAGTGTTAACCCAACATAATTCGGATCATCTAGTTTTTCTGGATCAAATGCCGGCCCATACCAAGTATCGAATTCTAGTATCTGATCGTATTCTTCTTTTGATTTCAATGTACTGTGGTGATCTATTGCAATTCTGAATTGATTGAATGATTGTGTTTTTTGATAATAAGTTATCCATCGCCCTAAAAAACCTGAGTTTGAGTATGAAAGGTATCTACTCCGTAAAAAACGATGGTATTGAATAATATAGTCTTTGTACTCAATACCATAATCATGCATTATCAGTTCGCCATCAATAAATAGCAAGTTATCTTTGTCTAACCTTTCCTTAAGTTCAGGAAAAATTTGGAAAACTGTACTGTTGTCAATATTTTCATTAACTATTGCTTTGAATGAAAAATTGCTGCGATGCAATTCAGCAACAATGTAATAGACTGCAATTCTCCTTAATTCCTTTTCATCATTTTGAGAAGTATCTAAATCTGAAAACATCCCTATTGCAGGAGGAAAGCTTTTTACTAAGCTTTTTTTTTCGTCACTTGACAAAGCCAATAAATCTTGAACGGCTGCATCGACAAGCTCAGAGAGCAATTCCCTAACGTTTTGATTCTGCTTGATACCTCTTTCATAGCTAGGTAGGTCAAGAGGCTTGATTGAGAAATGTCTACACTTCTTAATTAATTCTTTTAATTTCCTATTGTCTAATGCTAACTCATGCATATTTATGTTTCAAATAAAGTTTATCCAAAATAAACAACTAGGACTTACGTGATTTTACAGCATAAATCCCTGATTTTATGGGTAATTACAGGCTTTTTATCTCTCTTTGCGTCTCTGCGCCTCTGCATGAGATAATTCAATAAGGAAACAAAACAGTTCCCAACCTTTGCCTTCCCAAAATATCGCTCACCTTACCCCGACAAACAACCTGAATCCCATTAATATAAACCCCTTGCACAATCTCATCTGAACCGCGCTTAACCATCCGAGGTTCACCATCTAAAACGGGATCTAATATCTGCACTTGCGGGCTAATTGGCTGATTTAAAGCATTGGGAGCGAGTAAAACTATATCCGCTTTCGCACCAACTTTGAGAACTCCCGTATCCAGACGAAACCAACCAGCAGGTTCTCCCGTAACGCGGCAAATCGCAGCTTCAGGTGAAAGAAATTTTGTTGCAACTGCTTGTTTGAGCAAAGACAAAGCTCCATCATAGTAGCCCAGATGACGGACGTGAGCGCCAGCATCGGTAAAACCAGGCAAAATATGGGGATGCTGCATCATCGCTAAACGGGGTTTTAGGCGATCGTTTGCTCCTGTAGCCACCCAGCGTAAATCTGTATCGTATTTTTGTAATGCGTGGATAAATAAATCCACTGGTTCTTGTTGCTTTTGACGAGCAATTTCCGCAAAACTTAACCCTTGCCAACTTGCTTCGGGACAGTGAATAACTTCCATCAAATCTAATCGACGATGGAATGATTTACGCCGTTTACTGAGCCATTCTTGGCGAAATTGACAACGAAATATTTTTGATGCCCATAGTTGTTGCCTTTCCTCTCGTGACTGACAACCATTGAGTTGTGCGCCTGTGGAGAATTCTTCAAATAAGGGAGTCACAGATCCATCAGAGTAAATGGTAAAGGGTTCAGTTAGGGTTTGAAACCGCACATTACCATTTAGAAGCCGATTCCAAATAAAAAGTAGGGGAGAAAATATTCGCCATAATTTGCGATCATGTACGGCATCTAAGGCTGAGAGGACAGTTAGCCGCAGTGGTTTTTGTCCAATCCCTGAACCCATACGCACAATATCCACAAAGGAAGCAAGTCGTTGTAAATTGGGTGTGACTTGAAAAACACGTTGGCTATGCCGGCATAAATCCGCCAACATTGCATATTCTTTAAATTTCGCGTGTTGAGAGGGAATTGTGCAGCCTTGCCATTCTCCACTCATCCGATGCCAGGGAAACATATCAATAGAAATGCCAATAAAGCCAGCGTTTAAAGCATCTGTGGTTATGCGCTGCATAAGTTTTAGTTCAAATTTTGTCGGTTGAACAGTTAAGCTGCGTTCTAATCCCATCACATGAGCGCGTAAGGCACTGTGTCCAAACATTGGGGCAACATTGGGGCCAAGGGGTAACTGTTGCAAATGCTGTAAATATTCTGCTGGTGTCTGCCAGGAAACCGACTTTTGTAACCATTTTGCAATCAGCCGATGGGAAAGTGTCTCTACTCTCTGAAAAATATCAGCCAGGATTTTGGGTTCTGCGATCGCAACAGACAAGCTACAGTTACCAATAACCACGCTGGTAACACCATGACGAACTGATTCACTCAGTCCTGGTGCAATCTCCAACTCTAAATCGTAGTGGGTATGAATATCTATAAATCCAGGTGTCACCCATAACCCAGAAGCATCAACTACTTCACGGGCTTCAACAGGTAAAGATGGAGCAATTTCCACAATCTGTCCATTTTCAATGCCAACATCGCCGCAAACAGGTGCAGCTCCTAAACCATCAAAAATTAATCCGTTTTGAATCAGCAAATCCAACATGATTCTTTGTTGCCTTTTTGTTGTTATTGGATCTGTTTAGGGTAATTATAGGCTGGGAATTTATTGGAAATGGCGATCGCTTCTGATTGAATATTGTCAACATACCGATAACCTCCTGAACCCCGATTGCTTAGTAGTATAACGGCAAAGCTTACAGTATCCTGTGCAACCAAGGTGTAAGCTCCAAACTGTTGCCTAGTGCAGCAATAGCTTGTGTTACAATCACGCAACCCATGTACATCTAAAAAGTTACTAAAATGACTCGGTTATATTCAATTATTGAAAAATTACACAATGTATACGAGATTGGATACAAAATTTCTATTTTGGAAACAGGAATAAATTGCACTACAAACCGCACCTATTATGGTGAAATTTTATTTACAAAAATAGTTCAACATGCTGGAAGTATTATACGTCTCTTACCGAATTTAGAGACTAGTAACGAAAGATGGATAGATATAGATGTTTCATCTATTGCAAGTTTGACCAGAGACGTAATTGAGGCGTTCTCTGTCTTTAAGCACATCTGCATTGATAAATTATCTAAAGAAGAGTTTGAATTTCGTATCCATCTTTTGTCGCATCATCAATCATGTGACATGCTTAAGATAATAGAATTGTTGGGTTTTGATTCAGACAATAGCACATCTTCTTTCTATAAATGGATAAAAGAATGTAGTTCACTATATTTAACGTAATCTAATTTTTATCAAAATCTTGATATCAAACTAAAGCAGAGATTGTTGAAATGTGACAAAGCATTTCTCCGTAATCTAAGCGAAATAAACAATGACTCGATCGGTGTAGAAGCACAGTCAGCACTCTATAGATTATTCTCAACAAGTACCCACTCTTTCCTCTAGGAATTCAGAATGTTACTGGTGGAGGCTCAAAGAATCCGCTTAATAAACAGCATCTTTTGTCGCTGTCAACACGAGCCTGTGTATTGTACTTATCACTTTCAATACGAAATTACATTCGTTTGCGGTGGAGACACGGAAAATTATTAACCGATGAAGAAAAATCTTTCATACACATCGAATCTAAGCGAAACTTTATAGAAGAATGGATTTTAACAGTCAAAGAGCAAGAGCCGATTCTTTACTAATAGAGAGGTCTAACGCCTATAAGTTATGTTAGTAATATGAGTAGTTTTCTTCTGCTCCTGAGCCAAAAAACTGGAAGATGAGCAATATTTATAACTTGGAGACAAGACCACGAGTTTTCGTAAGTTATGCAAGTGCCGATAAAGCAGTTGCGCGAGTAATTGTGGAGGGTCTGCGATCGCGGAATATCAATGTAGAAATTCTTGAATTTTTATTTGTCCCGCTGTTGGTAAGACCAATTATTCAGCCACGAACGTACTCTGGTACAAATCGACGCGATGCAGTATTTCCAAATCGAAATTTTGATGAAAAACACAGTTGGGGCTTGCTTCTTCGTGAACTGGAAGCAAGATTGGTGCTATTTGAGTTCAAAAATTACGATGCAACAGATATTGGACATGAGAAAGTAATTCAAACTGATAATTACTTGACAAAGCCTATGGGTAAGCTTGCAATAATGGTGTGCAACAAACTTCCTAATGATGGCGCTCATATCCAGCGAAATAATATTTACAGTCGGCGTCGCAGAGTCATTCTCTTCATGACGAAGGAGCATCTGACGGAAATGCTCTTCATTAAGGAAAGAGGAGAAGATCCATGTGATTTAATTGCCGATCTAGTTGAACGATTTTATCTAGAAAACGAGTAAAAGCAGTAAATAATATTTTTCACGCTGTGTGAAAACGCATCCCAAAGATCGCCTTTTGATTATGCCTCTATATCCAACGGTTTTCTGAATACTAGCTACCACTGGAACAGTAGTATTGCTTCCCTACTTTCTAAAAATTAATAATCGCTGACACCATTTGCTATAAATTGAAAGCAGATATTGATCTGTTTCAACTACTCCATAAATAAACTTGAACTCGGAGATTTTTTCCTTCAAAAGCTTACTAGTTCAAGATTTTACTACCTAATTATAAACTCTACTGCAACTTTACCTAAGTAATTCGACCGCGATGCTCAGTTTTCACCCAGTGCGATCGCTCCTGCACACACATTTTTAAAGTTGTCACAATCATTACAGGAATCCAATGCACCATGTATGATGACCCTTGAATTGTTGTCCAAACCAAAGACCATCCTCGTAAATTTTGAAATTGATAAAGTCCAGCAATAAAAGCAATTGTCAGAATGATGCTGAGTAGTGTCTGGAGTGGAAAAAGAACTGGATGATGGCTATAAAATATTGTCCAAAGTAAGTCTGGTATTAGTCCAATTGGCAAAAGAAATTGCAAGAGGAAAAATAATAGTAAATCAATTTCTTTCGCCCAACCTAAAGTAAGAATTTGAGGAAAATAATCCAGGTAACGCTGATAGCCACCTTCAGCCCAACGACAGCGTTGATGCCAAAGTTTTTCCCAAGTAGTTACACCTTCTTCCTGAATTGATGGAACTGTAACAAACTTAATTTCCGCACCTGCTAAATAGAGTCTGAAGCAAAGATCCAAATCATCAGTGACAGTGTTCTCATTCCAACCTTGGCACTTGTCTAACAATTCCCGACGAACTAACATCCCATTACCCCGCAGTTCACACATTCCACCAATAGCAATACGATGGGTTTGCAGAAAGCTATCACAGTTCATTTCCATCTGCTGGCAACGGGTTAAGAAATTGGTATTAGCATTAGAAATCGCTTTTCGCACTTGCACTGCACCGATAGCTTGCTTCTGAAACAGAGGTACTGTTTGCCGGAGAAAATTAGCAGGTAACTGAGCATCCGCATCGCAGACTAGAATAATCTCCCCTTGGGTAAAGGGAAATACCGCATTCAAGGCCCCTGATTTACCACCTTTTGATTCCCGCCGATGAACTTGCAAAGATGGAAATTGAGTTTGTAATTCCGTCAAAACCTGGAGGGTTTCATCAGTACTGCCGTCATCAACGACCCAGATATCTAGGGAATCGCTTGGATAATTCAATTGGCATAAGCTGTAAACTAGATCAGCCAACACTAGACTTTCATTTTTAGCCGGAACTAAAATCGAGACTGGCGGTAAATAAATCTCACTCTCCATCATCGCTGCCGCTGGTTTTGCTACCAGCATCCGTAACGTTTGCAAAGTCAAGATTGCCGTTAATCCCAGCATCAACCATTGTGTTTCTGGTAGCCAGTGTAGCAAACTCACACCACCCCAAACCAATAAAACTACTAGGGTTGCTTTGAAACGGCGATAAAAGCTAGTATTTTTACTGAGGTAATAGGTGCTTTTTGTCATTTTATTTGCTATATTCTTTCAATTCGTTACTTAGTCCTGCGACGTAATAGTAACATCGTCCCTGTTCCTAAGACTTCTTGCAAAAGTAACTTTTGCAAGAAGTTCGGGAAGGGGTAAAGGTTAAAGGGAAAGGGATGGAATTTTCCTTTTCCCTTTTACCCCCGCCCCTTATCCCCAGAGGGGGTCCCACCTTCCCCTTTCCCCCACTTTTGCAAGAAGTCTCTAGAAGGAAACCGCCCCAATTGTTGGGCAGCATTCAACACTGGGTTATTCAGCAGAAGCGATCGCTGCCATCTGTGCTGAGTTTGCAAACGCTCGGATCATTGTCCTGACAACTTACGACGGGGACGAAGACATCTATCGGGGACTGCGAACGGGCGGCAAGGGCTATGTCTTAAAGGATACAGAACAGACTAAACTACTGACAGCGATTCGGGCAGTTCACAGCGGTCAAAAGTACATCCCCCCTGGCGTGGGCGCAAAACTGGCAGAGCGGCTAGGTAGCCCAGAACTGAGCGATCATCAATTGGAGGTGCTACGCCTGATGGCAAGGGGCAAGAGCAACTTAGAGATTAGCACTGCTTAAATTGGGCAGCATTGATATTCTCGTCAACAATGCGGGCGTGTTGGCGATCAGGTCGATCGACGATTTCACACTGGCGGACTTTGATCGAACTTTTGCCGTTAACGTGCGTGCCGTGTTTGTGGCGACGCAAGCCGCAGTTAAGCACATGAAAGAGGGCGGACGCATCATCAACATTGGCAGCACCAACGCCGAACGGATGCCATTTGCTGGTGGCGGCGTTTATGCTATGAGCAAATCTGCTCTACAAGGTCTTGTGCAAGGATCGTCGCGTGACCTCGGCCCGCGCGGGATTACGATTAACAACGTGCAGCCCGGGCCGATCGCTACGGATATAATTCCCTCGGAGGGTAAGTTTGCTGAAATGCTCAAAAAGCACATTGCGGTAGTCCGCTACGACACCGTTGAAGAGGTTGCGGGGTTGGTTGCTTATTTGGCTGGCCCTGAGTCCGGTTACATCACCGGCGCAAACCTGATGACTGACTCAGCCGGATGAAGAAAAACGCAAACAACTGCGAGATGTATATGGCAATGATGCCATGATGCTGATTGCAGTTGGACAGACGGTTGCAACAGAGTTTGCCACGATCGCAGCTGCTAATAACTACTGGCGGAAGTAATATCTCGAAATCGTAAAATCAGGAATGTGTTCTGATTTTAGAGGAATTCACCATGAAAGTTTTAATTCAAGCGATCGTCAGTTTTTTTGTATTTATTGTCGATTTCGTTTATGCAAATCGTTCTTACCCTCGGTTTTATGTGCTGGAAACGATCGCTCGCGTTCCTTACTTTTCCTATCTTTCGGTGCTGCATCTTTACGAAACGCTAGGTTTTTGGCGCAAAGCTGATTTGTTGAAAGCTCATTTCGCCCAAACCTGGAACGAATTACATCATCTGTTAATTATGGAATCACTGGGTGGCGATCGTCACTGGATTGATCGCTTCATCGCTAAACACATTGCAGTGGCGTACTACTGGGTGGTTGTCCCACTCTATATGTTGCTTCCCAAGTATGCTTACTACCTGATGGAACTGATTGAAAATCATGCCTACCATACCTATGACAACTACTTGAAAGCCCATGAAGCAGAACTGAAAGCTCAAAAAGCACCCCAAGTTGCAATTAACTACTACCGCGATGGCGATCTCTATATGTTTGAAGAAACGCAGTTTACATCAGATCATAAATTTCGCCGTCCTAGTGTAGATAATCTCTACGACGTGTTCGTAAACATCCGCGATGACGAATGTGAACATGTGAAAACAATGGGGGCACTCCAGAAACCAGAAGCGCGGCAAACCTTCAAAAGCCCCCATACGGTTGTCATTGCGGCAAAAGCTTCACCGATCAAAGGAGAAGTTTAAGAGGATTCGTTCGCGCGATTTCTAGACATTGTATTCACCTTGGGCGATCGCATCTAACTTAGCTCGGTCTAACAGCAGAATTTTACTGCATTCATGGAGAGTGGCGATCGCAGCCGCCTGAATACTAACAATCCCTAGCAGATACTAAATCGCTCAACAGAAGTTACATACTGTATATTTGAGGGAATGTTTCTGTTGGGCAATTGTCTCTGTTTACAGAACCGAAAGTCAACTAAAGTTCAAACTTCTGGAAAATTGTGTTTTCCATCCGCGTTTTTAGCAATATTTTAAGCACTATTACTCATTGACAAATTCTTGATGACCTGAACCTGTCAAGAATGTATTGGGTCATATCTTTTTTTTGATTCATGTGGCAAAGCTGTGTACATGAATTATTTTCATATTCAAGTAATCTCCCTAAAGGAAGAATTTATTTTCATAGTTCATAGTACCCAAGCGAGAAGTATTGTCAAGCGAATAATTTTATTTTTGATGTAGGGACAAGGAAAAGGCTTCTTCAAACAGATCATCCAATATTCCGTCTACACTTAGGCACAAGCCAGGAAAAAAATACAAAAGTACTATCTAGATCCACGCCACACTACGAGCAACTAAAAACACAAATCTTTACTTTTTTGCGGTCTCCCTCTATATGAACTTGAGTGTTGTTTAGATTTAAAGTAAAACTATTAGACTCTAATTCTAAATACATACTAGGCAATTCATTCATTCATGCAGATACTGTAGCCCCTGATTACACTCAATAGTCAACCAATATATTACAAAGGAGAACGACATGGATTTGCTGGTATTCACCAACCTGAGCAACAGCTTGTTTAGTACTCCACTGGTAAGTTTAACTTCTGGCACATTTGATATCCTAACGGGTACTTCGACAAATTCCCAAGTTGTAGGCACAGCCGAAAGCTCAATTAACATCAACTCCAACGATAACTATAACAAGACAATCATCACAGGTGACAGCAACGATTACATTAATGCCGGACTGGGGAATGACACGATTACTGGCGGTGCGGGATCTGATACTTTTGCCTTTGGTTCGCCATTGGAAGGAGTTGATACGATCACAGATTTCTCAATTGAACAGGCAGACAAGATACAAATCTCTGGGGCTGGGTTTGGGATTGGCGCAAATGATTTTAGTCGATTTGGCTACGACCCAGCAACGGGTGGACTCTATTTTGACACCACTCGACTTGCCACCTTGCCACTGAATTTGCCATTTGATTGGACTACCAATATCACGATTGTCTAACCTCATGCCCCATCAGTGTTCGCTCGCTATGATGATGGTTATGCCTAACCTTGGTTAAAGGACTTCCAAAAAATAAAATCAACATAAAACAATGATAATCATTATCAAAAATATTATCATTGTTTTTATGTGTTTTGATTTTAGCCCAGTCACTCCAAGTTAGGGCAGAGTACATTGCTGTTTGCAGGCGATGCCTACGGCGGGCTACGCCTACGCTAAGATTTGTGTATAGATTAACCCGATGCCCGTTGTTCAAAAAGCTCAGTTGGGGATTATCAGAAGAGATAATCCCCAACTGAGCTTTTGCCTGTCCCCATATCGGAAGCCAAACCAACTAACTCCGATTGAAGTGTTGCAATTACGTGAGTACCCCTAAATAAACTTCTTAACTAGTGCTTTTTTACTCCAACTGAGTAGATAATAGAACTAAGTATGAGCAAAAATAGAGAACTCATATTCAAGGAGCTTTAATGACTAGACGTATTACCAGTGCTGTAAATTCATTAGTAACAAACTTATCGCGACGAAATGCACTTTTGTGGCTTGGAGGTAGCGGAGTAAGTACCGCCATTCTCGTGGCAACACAAAAGGAAGTGAGCGCTAAAGAAAACAAAGAGTTGCAATTGGTTAACCCACCAATGTTATATGATGCAACCCGAAATGGCTATAGTCATATAGCTGTTGCACCATCAAGGACGAAAACCGTCTATATTTCTGGTCAATTTGGTTCGGATTTACAAGGTAATCTTGTCTCCGATGACTTTGAAAAGCAGTTAGTACAGGCTTTTAAAAACCTCCGTTTTGCCTTAGAAGCGGTTGGTGCACAACCAAAAGATGTAGCAAAAACTACTATTCTTATAGTGGATTACAACCAAAATAAATTGATCCCATTAGGACGTGAAATTAGGAATTTGTGGGGGTATAAACCACCAGCAAACACTCTTATTCCCGTTCCTAGACTTGCACTTGACGGTATGTTGTTTGAAATTGATGCTTATGCGGCAATTCCAGAAAAACGTGATTGAGGACTGGTTCCAACATAACTCCAATATCCAATAATAGCAGGCGGGGTAAAAAACTCCCGCTCCTGCCCATCAATAATAGTCTCTCCCATTTGAGCATTGAGCAGGTAATTGCCTTTAGTCAGACTACGAAACTTAACTATAAATCCCAGCAGGTGCTAGTAGTTGGCTCTTTAAAAGGAAAAGGGGAAAGGTTTTTAATCCCTTTCCCCTTTTCCCTTTTCCCAGTCTTTACAAGCGCATTTTTGGGTTGGCAAATTACTAGCTGACACTTTGCATTTTCCTACTGAGTACCTCGACGCTTTTGTGTGGGGTATGCTATGTCTGCATTTGATGCCTTAAAATTTTGTCCCCACTGCTGGACTTTAGAAACAACGTCTGGATAAATTTGATTGTCAGTGAGTTTTATCAAGAGCCTGGGAATTCTAAATCTAAAGTTAAGTCACAATAATATTTACCAATAAACTGCTGTTACTAATTTGGGAATACTAAATTTAGTAATCACTAAAATTTAGCAGTATGTTCAGCACTCGTGTTAGTATTCCCGGATATTACATCATTGAAGAAATCTACAATGGTTTAAGAACCATAGTTTATCGAGGGTATCGAGAAACTGACTCATTACCTGTAGTGATCAAACTACTGAAAAATCCATATCCCACTTTCAATGAACTGGTGCAGTTTCGCAATCAGTACACCATTGCTAAAAATTTAAATTCATCTCCGATCATCCAAACCTACAGCCTGGAAGCATATCAAAATGGCTATATGTTGGTGATGGAAGACTTTGGTGGCATTTCTTTAAAAGATTATTTTGCTCGATACCAGACGCGGGACATCGGGTCTTTGCAAGAGTTTTTACAAATAGCGATCGCACTGTGTAATACCTTAGAGATACTTTATAATCAACGCATCATTCATAAAGATATCAAACCGAGCAATATTTTAATTAATCCTCATTCCAAACAAGTTAAATTAATCGACTTTAGTATTGCTTCTCTATTACCAAGGGAAACACAAACTTTAATCAGCCCCAATGTGTTAGAAGGGACACTAGCTTATATTTCCCCAGAACAAACAGGAAGGATGAATCGGGGAATTGACTACCGGACTGATTTTTATTCACTCGGTGTAACTTTCTACGAGTTACTCACAGGTGAGTTACCCTTTCAATCAAATGACCCAATGGAGTTGGTGCATTGTCATATTGCTAAAGCACCCCCTTTAATACATGAAATTAACTCACAAATTCCGCCTATAATTTCGGATATCGCCAGCAAATTAATGGCAAAAAATGCTGAATACCGCTATCAAAGTGTATTAGGATTGAAGTATGATTTAGAAATTATTTTTACTCAACTGAAAACAACAGGTAAAATTGAAAGTTTTCCAATTGCACAACGGGACGTGTGCGATAGATTTATTATCCCTGATAAACTCTATGGACGAGAAGCAGAAGTAAAAACCCTACTACAAGCATTTGAAAATGTTAGCCTGGGCGCAACAGAAATAACACTGGTAGCTGGGTTTTCGGGAATTGGTAAAACTGCGGTTGTTAACGAAGTCCATAAACCTATTGTTCGTCAACGCGGTTATTTTATTAAAGGCAAATTTGACCAGTTTAATCAGAATATTCCTTTCTCGGCATTTGTCCAAGCTTTCCGTAATTTTATGGAGCAATTAATAGCAGAAAGCGGTATCCAAATACAAGAATGGAAAAATAAAATTGTTCAAGCATTAGGTGAAGACGGACAGGTAATTATTGAAGTCATTCCTGAATTAGAAAAAATTATTGGCAAACAACCACCTGCCCCAGAATTATCAGGTAACGCAGCACAAAATCGATTTAATTTATTATTTCAAAAATTTCTCCAAGTATTTACAACTAAAGACCATCCCTTAGTAATATTCTTAGATGATTTGCAGTGGGTAGATTCGGCTTCATTGAAACTCATACAATTATTAATGGATGAAGCTAACCAGGGATATTTATTGTTAATTGGTGCATATCGAGACAATGAAGTTTTTCCAGCACATCCGTTGATGGTGATGTTGGATGAAATTCGCAAAACAGGTGTAACTGTGAATAGCCTTACCCTGAAAGCCCTCAACCAATTACAATTGAATCAACTTGTAGCCGATACGTTAAATTGCTCAGAGAATGTAGCATTATCTCTTTCACAATTGGTTTATCGTAAAGCTCAAGGTAATCCATTTTTTGCGACTCAGATTCTCAAATCATTACATCAAGACCAACTGATTCAATTCAATTTTGTAGAGGGATGTTGGCAATGTGACATTTCCCAAATAAATCAGCAAACTCTAGCAGACGATGTTGTTGAGTTTATGGTCTTCCAATTACGAAGACTACCAGAATCAACTCAGCAACAATTGAAGCTAGCTGCTTGTATTGGGAATCAGTTCGATCTAAAAACATTAGCGATTGTTTCCAAACAATCTGAGGTAGAAACCGCAGATTGTTTGTGGAAGGCTTTGCAAGAAGGGTTGATTTTGCCGCAAAGTGAAGTTTATAAGTTTTTTGTTGGTTCAGAAAATCAAGCAACTACTCAAGAACATTCTGAGATGGTTGTATATAAATTTTTACACGATCGCGTCCAGCAAGCTGCCTATTCACTCATTCCAGAAGCACAAAAACAGTCAACACACCTGCAAATTGGGCGATTGTTATTGCAGAATACACCTCCAGAGCAGCAAGAGTCAGGAATTTTTGCGATCGTTAACCAATTCAATTACGGACTGGGGTTATTGGAGGAACCTAGCGAACGAGAACATCTGGCCCGGTTAAATTTGATAGCTGGTTGTAAAGCCAAGAACTCAACTGCTTATGCAACAGCAGTGGAGTATTTAAAAGTTGCGATGCTTTTGTTACCGATAAATGCTTGGCAAAGCAGCTACGAGTTGACCCTTGCTGTTTATGAATCTGCGGCTGAGGCAGAATATCTCAATACAAACTTTGAGTCATCAAAATCATTAGTAGAGATTATCCTCAAAAACGCTAAATCCCCATTAGAAAAAGTTCGTACCTATGAGATTCAAATCCAATCTTATACGGCGCAAAATAAATTTATTGAAGCAATAGCCACAGGTAGAGAAGCACTCCAATTACTAGATTTGACGTTACCTGAAGAGGGTAACACTCAAATGATTTTTGATGAATATCACCAGTTGCAACAAATGCTGGTTCATCAATCGATTGCAGCATTAGCAGATTTACCAGAAATAACTGATCCCAAAAGATTAGTTGCACTCCGCATTTTATCGGGTTTGTTTGCCCCAGTTTATATAGCCAAACCCATGTTGTTGCCTCTCAAGATTTTTACAATGATCAAAATTTGTCTCCAGTATGGCAACTCACCACAGGCAGCTATTGCTTACAGTCTGTATGGATTATTCTTGTGCAGTATTGGTGCAATTGAAGATGGGTATGAGTTTGGTAAACTGGCAGTACAACTTTTAGATAAATTTCCAACTAAAGAACTTAAAAGCAGAGTTTATCTAACATTCAGTCTGTTTATTAAACACTGGAAAGATTCAATTAAATCCACATTAAATTTATTTTTGGATGGATTGCAAAGTGGATTAGAAACCGGAAACTTAGAATATGTAGGCTATTGTGCTAATTGCTATTGTCAGTTTCTCTTTTGGAGTGGGGAAAATCTAGAAAATGCTGTGCTGGAGGCAGATAAATATTGCGATCTAATGCAGCAAATTAAACAAGAAGTATCTCTAGTTTGGGGAAATATCTGGCGGCAGACGGTTTTAAATTTACAAGGAGAAGCGACCAATCCCTGCTGTTTAGTTGGTAAGCATTTTCACGAAGTAGAAATGTTACCAACTTTGATTGAAACTAAGAATATTAATGGTATTTGTTATGTTTATCTGGCAAAAACGCTACTGGCTTATCTTTTTGGTGAATACGAATCTGCTTGGGAATATTCCCAAAAATTTGAGCAGTATGAGCAGGGAGCAGCAGGTTTATTAATTGTTCCTTTGCGGAATTTTTATCAATCTCTGAGCTTGTTAACCCTTTGTTCTCAGGTAAGTGAAGCACAGCAACAGCTTTATCTTCATAAGGTAGCTGAAAACCAAGCAAAAATGCAAGAATGGGCAAATCATGCGCCAATCAATTATCAGCATAAGTACAGTTTAATCTTGGCTGAACAAGCTCGTGTAAACGGCGATCGCTTACAAGCTGCAGATTATTATGAAATCGCTATCCAAGAAGCGATCGCCAATGACTATGTTCAGGAAGCAGCGATCGCTAACGAACTTGCTGCCAAATTTTACCTAGAATGGGGTAAAGAAAAAGCCGCAGAAGGATATCTGCAACAAGCATATTACTGCTACGCCCGTTGGGGAGCAAAAGCCAAAACTGATGACTTGGAAAAACACTATCCCAAATTACTCAAACCCATTTTGCAACAGCAAGAATTCAACTTCAATCCCTTAGAAACCATAGCCAGCATTGCCCGTACATCTACTTACACTACAAGCAGTACTAATATTTCTGATGCTCTAGATTTGACCTGCATTCTCAAAGCTGCTCAAACCATCTCCAGTTGTATCGAATTAGACGC
Organism: Nostoc sp. CHAB 5824; assembly: GCF_020829665.1. Lineage (GTDB taxonomy): Bacteria > Cyanobacteriota > Cyanobacteriia > Cyanobacteriales > Nostocaceae > Nostoc. The sequence continues at coordinate 58,999 of NZ_JAIVFT010000008.1, read as the reverse complement.
GCTCATCAGCAGTCTCACCCGCATTCTCCTAGAAAATTCTGGTGCGAAAACATCTGTATTAATTCTTCCTCAAGAAGATACTTGGCAAGTGCGGGCAATTACCTTTATCGACCAACAGTCAAATTCCCAGACTGATGTCAAAACCATTCTTGATTCACAACTACTAGATGCTTGTCAAGATATTCCTAGAAAACTGATCAATTACGTTAAGAATACTCAAGAAACCGTCATCATAGACAATTGCAAAACAAATATTCCTGGTGTAATTGGAGAATATATGCTCCTACATCAACCTCAAAGTGTATTATGTACACCCATTATTAACCAAGGTCATCTGGTGGGGATTCTCTACTTAGAAAATCAACTAAATCAAGGAGTATTTACTAGTAACCGTCTACAAGTGATTAATCTACTGTCATCCCAAGCAGCAATTGCCTTAGAAAATGCACGGCTTTATCAACAAGCCGGGCAAGCTTTACAAGATTTGCAACAAGCTCAATTACAAATCGTGCAAAATGAAAAGATGTCTGCATTGGGTAACTTAGTTGCTGGGGTAGCTCATGAAATGAATAATCCTCTCGGTTTTATTGCTGCCAGTCTCAAACAAGCTAAACCAACGTTTACTGATGTTATCGAACACTTGAAACTATATGAACAAAAATTTCTTACTCCCGGAGATGAAATTCTCAACCATGCCGAAGAAATTGACTTGGAATATAGCTTGGAAGATTTCCCCAAGATGATTGATTCCATGACTATGGCGTGTGACAGGCTCAAAAATATCAGTACCAGTCTCCGCACTTTCTCCCGTGCCGATAGAGATTACAAAGTACCGTTTAACATTCATGAAGGCATTGATAGTACAATTCTAATTTTAAAACATCGTCTTAAAGCCAATGACACCCGTCCGGCAATTGAAGTATTAAGTGAGTATGGTAAATTACCCGAAATTGAATGCTTTCCAGGACAATTAAATCAAGTATTTATGAACATTTTAGCGAATGCTATTGATGCATTGGATGAATCAAATATAGGTCGGACTTTTGAGGAGATTAAAGCTAATCCGAACCGGATTACAATTACCACCTCATTAAAAGAAAAACAGATTGAGGTGAAGATTGCTGATAATGGTAAAGGTATGAGTGAATCAGTCAAACAAAAAGTATTTGACCACTTGTTTACCACTAAAGGTGTTGGTAAAGGAACAGGATTAGGATTAGCGATCGCTCAGTCCATTGTTGTAGAAAAACATAGCGGGACTCTAGATGTGAATTCGACGTTGGGTGAAGGAACTGAATTTGTGATTACCTTACCCATTCTGGCTTAGATTCAGGGTTAACTTGTTGGAGATATAGTCCTACGGCAACCCCTTCAGGTATACGCGCAAAACTCCTTGAATTACCTGTTGTACAGCTTCTTTGCTCAAGCTGCCGTCTACCCGAACAATTCGTGAGGGATGGGATGCTGCTAACTCTACGTATCCTTGCTGAACGCGCCGATGAAAAGCGATTGTTTCTTGTTCAATGCGGTCTAGTCCTACTCCGTCTCCCCGTTTGCGGGCCAGTCCCACTTCGACATCGACATCTAGCCAAATAGTTAAGTCACTCTCTAAACCACCAGTGGCAATATAATTAAGCTGATTGATTAAACTCATGTTCAAAGCGCGACCATATCCTTGGTAGGCAATAGTAGAGTCGGTGTAGCGATCGCATAATATATATTTTCCTGCTGCAAGATTTGGTTTGAGTTCTTGTTCAACGTGTTGCGATCGGTCAGCAGCATACAACAAAAGTTCTGTCACTTGTGCAACTGGTTTATCCTCTGCCTTTTCTAGTAGCAAGCGGCGAAGATGTAAGCCTAACTCTGTTCCCCCAGGTTCACGGGTTACCACCACAGAAATACCCAGACTTTCCAACCACTCACAACAAAGCTGCATTTGGCTAGTTTTGCCACAGCCTTCCACCCCTTCAAATACAATTAATTTGCCACCCATGCTTTTTAAAGTTCGCTGCAATAAACTTGTTCGCTGACGTTTGATCAAGAATAGCGTGAAGTGTTACGGGCGAGCGAGATGCCCACCCCACAATCAGTAGTTGGATATTTTTTTTATTTGGAAGTCTCTAAATACACAAAAATAGGTTTTTGGCAATTTGGCAGATCAACTATTTTTGATACTGGTATTTTTGGGATTGTGCAACGAGTGTAGCAGAAGTTGCCCCAACCAGGTGGTCGAGATTTTTAAGTTACTTTTGTAATTCCTTGAAGACATCAATTGCAGCTAGTGATTTCAACTGAGAGTAAAGGTGTCGGTGCATAATGGTAAGTTGGCAGTAGAGAAAGCTGCACTCTCTACTCCTCAAATTCACATTTATACTAAACTCACTAACGGAAATAAGGTAGTTTTTCGCATTGCTGATAATGGTACAGGTATTCCAGAAAAACTACAAAAACAGTTGTTTGAACCATTCTTTACTACTAAACCAGTTGGTAAAGGTACGGGATTAGGTTTATCTATTAATTATCAGATTATCACTCAAAAACATCAGTGAATATTACAATGTATTTCTGCTTTTGGAAAGGGGACAGAATTCGTAATTGTAATTCCGCTAAATCAACAAACTATCTAATTGTCAACATCATCTGATGTGGTTAAATTTTTAACTAAAATAAAATAAACAGGTGCAGTTTTGCGTAAAAGCGTAGCAGCGTTTTTAATACAAGATAACGCATTGACAATGCAAGCCGATGCATTAACAATGCAGGCTGATGCACTAACAATGCAGGCTGATGCACTAACAATGCAGACCGATGCACTAACAATGCAGACCGATGCACTAACAATGCAAGCCGATGCATTAACAATGCAGGCTGATGCATTAACAATGCAGACTATGGCCAAATTTAATTCGCTATAAATTAATGAAATTCTGTACCAAGGAATAAGAATTAAATAACATACAATTTATGTCCCTAGCTTACCTCACCCTCAATCCCTCTTGTTTATAGGGAGAGGGAAACTAGATACAGGATGAAGTTTTGCATTTTATTTAGTTCACGTTCCCAAGCTGAATTTACTTTTGACATTAGAATAAGAGTCTGGCTATTACTCCGATTTTGGTAGTGAAAGAAAGGATTTGCTCATGGCAAGAGATAAAGCTTATCAAAAAGCAGAGCAGCGCATTGAAAAGGCACGGCAAGAGAGAGCAATAGAACTCGATCTCAGCAACATAGAACTCACTGAGATACCAGAAGCGATCGCATCCCTGACTGGATTGCAATGGCTCGACCTCTCCAATAACCAACTGACCGAACTGCCAGAAGCTTTTGCATCCTTGACTGGGTTGCGATTGCTTGACCTCCACAATAACCAACTGACCGAACTGCCAGAAGCTTTTGCATCCCTGACTGGGTTGCAAAAGCTTTCCCTCGACAACAACCAATTGACAGAACTGCCAAAAGCGATCGCATCCCTGACTGGGTTGCAAGAGGTTTACCTCCGGAACAACCAACTGATCGAACTGCTAGCAGCAATCGCATCCCTGACTGGATTGCAACAGCTTTACCTCCAGAACAACCAACTGACCCAACTGCCAGCAGCAATCGCATCCTTGACTGGGTTACAAGTGCTTGACCTCGACAACAACCAACTGATCGAACTGCCAGAAACGATCACATCCCTGACTGGGTTGCAAAAGCTTTACTTCTCCAACAACCAACTGACCCAACTGCCAGAAACGATCACATCCCTGACTGGGTTGCAAACGCTTTTCCTCTCCGACAACCAATTGACAGAACTGCCAAAAGCGATCGCATCCCTGACTCAGTTGCAAAAGCTTAACCTTGAAAACAACCAACTGACCCAACTGCCAGAAGCGATCGCATCCCTGACTCAGTTGCAAAATCTTTACCTCTCCAACAACCAACTGACCCAACTGCCAGAAGCGATTGCATCCCTGACTCAGTTGCAACGGCTTAAACTCGACGATAACCCTCTTAACCCTGACCTTGCAGCCGCTTATAAACAAGGCACAAAAACTGTTTTGCAATACCTGCGGGCACAGGCAGAAGAAAAGATAACTCTGAATGAAGCCAAGCTAATCCTAATTGGTGAGGGTGAGGTAGGCAAGAGTTGTCTTTTGGGGGCATTGCGGGGCGATGAATGGGTAGAAGGTCGTCCCACAACTCACGGCATTGAGATTAAGCCTGTAGTTGTCATCGATCCCGACAGTGGCACAGAGATATCACTCAATGGTTGGGATTTTGGCGGTCAACGGGTTTATCGACCAACGCACCAGTTGTTTTTTAGTGCGCCAGCCGTGTATCTGGTTATCTGGAAGCCACGGGAAGGCCCCCAGCAGGGCTTTGTCAAAGAGTGGATTACGCTGATCAAAAATCGAGAACCAGATGCAAAGGTGTTGGTCGTCGCAACCCACGGCGGCCCCGGACAGCGACAACCGGATATTGACAGACAAGAAATTTTGGATCACTTCGGCAAAGATACGGTAATTGATTTCTTCCATATAGACAGCAAACCCAACAAGGATACGACACATTGCACCGGGCTTGCAGAATTAAAAGATACTATTGCTCGTGTCGCCGCATCTCTTCCTGAAATGGGGCGCTCCGTTCCAGCAAAGTGGCAACGGGTGCGGGAAACCTTACAGACAAGTGACAAAGCCTATCTGCCCTACGATGATGTCATTGCCATCTGCGCTGAACAGGGAATCGATGAGGAGCAAGCAGAACTGTTCCTTCGCATCTCCCATACTCTTGGGCATTTCATCCATTACCATTACGACCCAACACTACGCGATATTGTCATCCTCAAACCCGACTGGCTGGCAAAGGCGATCAGCTTCGTGCTGGATGATGAAATGACACGTAAACGCAACGGTTTGGTGGAATTTAAGCATCTTAGCCAGTTGTGGAGCCATCCGCCATTTGTAGGCGAAGAAGGCTACCCCTCAAAATTACATCCAATCTTTCTGCGATTGATGGAACGCTTTGATCTGTCTTACAAAGTGGTGTTCGATCCGTCAAAACCTAGCAATACCAGTCTGATTGCTCAACTAGTACGCGACACACGCCCAGCGCAATTACCGAATTGGGGAGAGCAACCAGAACCTGGAGACAGACAACAGGTGCAAATCTGCCGCATTGTGGACAGTCGCGGACAGTTTGCAGTAGCAGAAGGGTTATTTTACCAATTGATTGTCCGGTTGCACAAATACTCACTGGGGCGGGCGAATTACGAAGACAGCATCCACTGGCAACGGGGCTTAATGCTTGACAATGACTACAACGGTCGGGCATTGCTAGAGTATGTTGGCACTGATGTAAAAATCACAGTGCGGGCAGCTTATCCAGAACGTTTCCTATCTTATCTCACGGAAGAGATTAAATGGCTAGTCGAGAATTTCTGGGAAGGGTTGCATTGTAATGTGATGGTTCCCTGTATTGCACCTTGCAGCATGAATGTGCCTGGAAACGGACTGTTTGAGGTACAGAAACTAATTGAAAGTAAAAAGAAAAATCGCCATGAGTTCCCGTGTCCCATTTCCGGGTGTGGTGAATGGCAAAACATAGACCGACTGCTGAATAACGCGCCGACTGCTCAACCTCCATCCCAAGAAATTGGCATTGAGGAGTTCCGATACATTGTAAAAGATGAGCTAAACATCATCCGCAGAGATTTGGTTATTTTAGAGCGTCGAGATCAAGCACGCTTTCAGGCATTGTCTCACGAGCAACGCACCATTTTAAGCCAGGTCGATCAGCAGTTTGCAGAACTAATGCAGATGCTCACCGATGAAGCGAAAGACGGCCCGCGCCTGTTTAGCTTTAAGCCCATTGATCCGAAATTTTTTGATCGCCCCAAATGGATTAGTGCCAAGTTTCAACTCACCCTTTGGTGCGAACACGCACGTCAGCCACTTCCAGCTTTAAATCCTAACGACAAGAAAAGGGGAGTCTATGAATTAGACTTGCCGCGTGAGTGGTTCACCAAGGCAGTCCCCTATCTCAGAATTTTGACCGGAACCCTGAGCCTAGTCTTACCTGTGGCAGGTTCGGCAACTAAATTTATACTGGATGATACCACCTACAAAGGCATTGAAGAACAACTCGATTTGGGACAGAAAAGCATCGAGTCTACTTTGAAGGGAAGTGATATGGCTTTGGCGGGAAAGTCCAAGAGCGATGCCTCCTTCTTGGAAGGCGATGCAATCCGCGCTCAAGGCTCCATTTTGCGAGAATTACACGCCTTATTAAAAGAGAAAGATCCTAGTTTTGGTGGTCTAATGCGGGTGCAAAACAAACGCCGTGAATTTCTTTGGGTTCATCCTCAATTTGTAGATGAATATTAATTGACAACGGGTATTTGAGCTATTTCGTAATTTTTTATGATTATACAGGAAACAGAATAATGTTAAAGGTTTTTGCCGATCGCGGTGGTACATTCACAGATATTGTTGCTGCTACTAATAATCAAGCAATTATAGACAGACTCTCAAGACATCCTGAACGTTTTTTAATTGTGGCTCTGCCTAATCAGCAATGGATTATAGTCTACAAACTGCTTTCAGAAAATCCCGAACAATATCAAGATGCAGCTATCCAAGGAATTCGGGATATCATAGGTATTTCCGGCAAGGAACCCATTCCTACTGAAGCCATAGAAGTGGTAAAAATGGGGACAACAGTAGCAACAAATGCACTCTTAGAAAGGAAAGGCGATGCCTGCGGCAAGGACTCCATCCTACGCGTCGTTCTTCTGATCACTAAAGGTTTTAAAGATGCGCTGCGAATTGGCTACCAAAACCGTCCTAACATCTTTGCCCGCCATATCGTTTTACCAACCATGCTTTATGAGCAGGTGATTGAGATTGATGAACGTTATGATGCTCATGGGAATGAATTAATCCCTGTAAATATTGAACAAGCTAAAAATGACTTACAAGCAGTTTACAACACAGGAATTCGGAGTTGTGCTATTGTTTTGATGCACAGCGATCGCTATCCCGATCACGAACAACAAATAGCCCAGCTTGCTTTAACAATCGGCTTTACACAGATATCCGTATCCCATGAAGTTAGTCCGTTAATGAAATTAGTCAGCCGAGGAGATACAACAGTAGTCGATGCTTATTTAACTCCGATTCTACGTCGCTATGTCAACCAAGTAGCGAGTCAGTTACCTGGAGTCAAATTAATGTTCATGAAATCTGATGGCGGTTTAGTTGCAGCCGAACAATTTCAAGGCAAAGATAGTATTTTGAGTGGCCCGGCTGGGGGTATTGTTGGTGCAGTCCAAACTAGTAAAAGGGCAGGTTTTGAGTTAGTTATTACCTTTGATATGGGAGGGACAAGTACAGATGTCGCCCACTTTAAAGGAGAGTATGAACGACAACTAGATTCAGAAATTGCTGGGGCGCGGATGCGAGTTCCTGTATTAGCAATTAATACCATTGCGGCTGGAGGCGGTTCAATTCTCTCTTTTGATAGTTCTAGTTATCGTGTCGGGCCCAAATCTGCTGGTTCAAATCCTGGGCCTGCTTGTTACCGACGCGGGGGGGCATTAGCGGTTACTGATGCTAATGTGATGTTAGGTAAAATCCACCCGCAATATTTTCCCTCGGTTTTTGGAATTGATGGGAATTTACCTTTAGATAAAGATACTGTCATTCAGCAATTTACACAATTAGCCCAAGATATTCAAGCAGCTACATTAAATCATTGTACTCCTGAACAGGTAGCGGCTGGATTTATTGCGATCGCAGTGGAAAATATGGCAAATGCAATTAAAAAAATCAGTCTACAACGGGGTTATGATGTCAGCCAATACGTGCTTTGTTGTTTTGGCGGCGCAGGCGGACAAGTTGCTTGTTTAATTGCCGATACCTTGGGAATGAAAAAGATATTTCTACATCCTTATGCTGGTGTTCTTTCTGCTTATGGAATGGGATTAGCTGATGTCCGGGCGATTAGAGAAGGAGGAGTAGAACAGCCTTTAACCCAAGCATTAATTCCTAAATTACACCAGTTAATGAAATATTTAGAAACTCAAGCTAGAAGTGAAATAAATGAAGTTAATGCTCAAACAGAAATAGTAAAAAAAGTCAACTTAAAATATGAAGGAACTAACTCTACTTTAACCGTTAACTTTGCTGATGATGTGGTGTTGATGCGGCAAGAATTTGAGGATGAACATAAATCCCGCTATGGTTTTATTCAATTAGATAAAACTTTAATTGCCGAATCAGCCTCAGTAGAAGTAATTCAGAAAATGGAGACTCCCGAAGAACCCTTAATTACTCGTACACGCTCTATAGATGAAGCTACCGAAGCCGTTGAGATAGTAAGGATGTTTACTGGTAATAGATGGCATGATACGCCTGTTTATCGGCGAGAAGATTTACAACCAGAAGACAGTATTAGTGGGCCTGCGATCGTTGTCGAAAAAATTAGCACAATTGTAGTGGAACCTAATTGGCAAGCAATATTAACTGAATATAATCATCTAATTTTACAGCGTCTATAAACTCCTTATACAGCAAGTATTTGTGGTGTCCAGCTTAAAAAACAGCGATTACCTTTCTGCTCCGTAACTTTTGCACCTAGCCTATTATAAAAACTAAGTCCGCGACTGTTGCGAATATCAGCATTCCAAGCAAGATGGGTACAGTCATTGTCCTTTGCTACTTGAGCTAAATAACTCATTAACGCGGCTCCTGCTCCCTGACTTCTCATATCTTCGTCCACATACAAATCATCAAGCCAGATACTCGGTTGCCCTATAAAAGATGAGTATCTGAATCCATATAAAGCAAACCCAACCACACACTCTGAGGTTTCTGCAAATGAAACGTAAGAGAAAGGTACTGTTCCAAAAATTGTTTTACGTATTTTCTCCTCAGTAACTTGAAGTACACCAGAATAGGCACCAATGTTTCTGTCAAATTCAGACTTTTTTTGGATAAAGGAAAAAATTAGTAATATGTCATCAGGTGTAGCAGGCCGAATTTTCATTGAACTACTTTTAGTCACTTTAGTAGATAATTCTAGCAAAGAATAGGAATCAAATATGTACACAACAACGCAACCGGATCCCGTCCGCTTAGAAATATTCAAAAATCTCTATCAATTTATTGCCGAACAAATGGGAATTGTTCTCCAAAATACGGCAGGATCTGTAAATATCAAAGAAAGGCTGGATTTCTCCTGCGCTATTTTTGATTCTTCTGGATTATTAGTTGCTAATGCTCCCCATATTCCTGTACATTTAGGCTCAATGAGTGAAAGTGTCCGCAGTTTAATTAATGAAAAACGCGATACCCTAAAACCAGGAAATGTCTATCTATCTAATAACCCCTATAATGGCGGAACCCACCTTCCTGACGTAACTGCAATTACCCCTGTTTTTCTAGAGAGTCGTGAAAATACTCCATTCCCTATTCCCCTCTTTTTTGTTGCTTCTCGTGGACACCAAGCAGATATCGGTGGAATTACTCCCGGTTCAATGCCTCCCCACAGTACGACAGTAGAAGAGGAAGGAATTATTTTTGATAATTTTCTCTTAGTTGAAGAGGGCAATTTTCGAGAAACCACAGTAAGACAGCACCTTTCAAATCATACTTATCCTGCTCGTAACCCTGACCAAAATATCGCTGATTTTAAAGCACAAATTGCCGCAAATGAACGGGGGGTACAAGAACTTCGTAAAATGGTTTCTCAATACAAGCTCGATACTGTTCAAGCTTACATGAGGTTTGTACAAGCTAATGCTGAAGAGTCGGTGAGAAAGGCTATTAATCTTCTCAAGGATGGATCATTTATTTATGAAATGGATAATGGGGCACGAATTCAAGTTAAAGTGACGATTCATCAAGAAAGCCGTAGTGCTACCATTGATTTTACTGGGACTTCTGAGCAACTAAATAGTAATTTTAACGCTCCCAAAGCTGTGACTCAAGCCGCAGTCTTATATGTCTTTCGGACTTTGGTTGATGATAATATTCCACTTAATGCCGGGTGTCTTAACCCTCTAGAAATTATTATCCCGGTCGGCTGTATGCTAAATCCAACTTATCCAGCAGCAGTCGTAGCGGGTAATGTAGAAACTTCTCAAACTATTGTCGATGCTTTATATGGCGCTTTGGGTATCATGGCTGCTTCTCAAGGAACGATGAATAATTTTACTTTTGGTAATGAGCAATATCAATATTATGAAACTATCTGCGGCGGCTCTGGAGCAGGAATTGATTTTGATGGAACTGATGGTGTTCACTCTCACATGACTAACTCCCGTTTGACCGATCCAGAAGTTTTAGAAACCCGTTATCCTGTACTTTTAGAAAGCTTTAGTCTTCGTCACGATAGCGGTGGTAAAGGGCAATATTCCGGTGGTAATGGAGTTGTGCGTCGCATCCGTTTTCTAGAACCCATGACAGCTAATATTCTCTCTGGACATCGGGTTGTTCCTCCCTTTGGATTAAATGGTGGAGAAGCCGGGATTGTCGGACGCAACTGGATACAACGTCAGAATGGAATTGAAGAGAATTTAGACAGCACAGCAACAGTAAATATGAAACCTGGGGATGTTTTTGTGATAGAAACTCCTGGCGGAGGCGGATTTGGTAAAGTCTCCTAGTACTAGTACTTTCCTGAATTGAAAGTTTCCAAATTTCATCGCTTGTTCTGAACTGTCTATTTCTCGTATTGATGGGTAAAAGTTTTTATCTGTAGTAACATTTATCAATCCAAATTCGCATTTCTTCTTCTGAACCAAAACAGACAGAACGTCCTGTCATTGGATCGTAGGCACGCCAACAAGAAATGTGACCGCGCCAGTCTGATTCTTGCCATACTTGGAGGTCAGAAGCACTAGCGATCCAGATGGTAAAATGTTGCCAATATTTTCGTAAATTTGACAGTAAATTAAATTTATTCATAGTGAAAGCACCTAATAAATGGTGAACTATTACTTTTACTTTCACATGAGAATTTTCAACTGATAAGGTACAGTTTTAGCAGATTTGACCTAGTACAGTTAAGCGCCATCCCAACTGGTATAGTAAAAAATCTCGCAACTGTACTAGGTAAACTTGGCAAAAATAGTTTATATTGCCTGTATTGATGATTTTTTAGTCATTGACGAGTGCGCCAAAATGAACATTTTATTAGAACGGCAGTCACCCAAACCGATTTATTTACAGATCCGCGATCGCATCAGTCATCTCATTAAATCTGGCGCACTCAAAAGTGGCGATCGCCTCCCCTCTATCCGCTCTCTTGCAGAAAGTTTACAAGTTAACAAACTCACGATTATTGAAGCATATAACGTTTTAGAAGCAGATGGTATTGTTTCTGCTCGTCAAGGTTCAGGATATTTTGTCAGCAGCGTTTCTCCTAAAAGCACCAATCTAGAATCTAAATTCGCTCCAGCCCAAAATGTCATAATTACAAAACCAGGAAAGTGTTCTTTTTATGAGATGTACACTCCACTGGTGCAAGCACAAACGCAGCCAGGAATAATTAATTTTGGCTACGGTTATCCTCGTCCACCCAAAGATATTAACCTGATTGCCAGACGAGCATTAAGGCAAGATGATGCTGATATTTTCTTTCCTCATGAGATGCCTCAAGGACAGCTAACTCTGTGCAGACAAATTGCTCAGATGTTAGTGCATCAAGGATTAGAGGTTTTTCCAGAGGATTTAATTATTACTAATGGCTCTCAGCAAGGGTTGTCATTAGCTATGAATTATTATGTACAACCTGGTGATTGGGTGATTGTCGAAGCTCCTACCTATTATGGTGCAATTTCTATCTTAGAAAACTTAGGAGCTAAGATCATTGGCATTCCCATGACTGCGGAGGGAATGAATTTAGATTTATTAGAGCAATATTTACACAGCCACCGCCCGAAATTAATTTATACGATTAGTACTTTTCACAATCCAACTGGATTGACGACAACGCAAGCTCATCGTCAGCAATTATTAGCATTAGCTGAAAAATATGAATGTCCTATTTTAGAAGATAATGCTTATGAAGGCATAAATTTTGATGCTGTACCAGCACCAATTAAAGCTTTAGATAAAAATAATTTGGTGACTTACTTAAGCACCTTTTCTAAAACTTTAATGCCTGGTTTACGAGTAGGCTATATGGTAGTTACAGGTAAGCATTATCAAGCAATTATTGAGCGGAAGTTGCTCCATGACTTGCACACATCCAGTATTTCGCAAACAATAGTTAGCGAATATCTCGCTTCAGGACATTACCGCCGTCACCTCAGCCGACTTCGCACAGATAATCTGCAAAGTCGTAATACCATGTTGCAAGCTTTAGAGCGTTATTTTCCTGAAGAAATCCGGTGGACAGTTCCCACAGGTGGATTATTTCTCTGGGTACAGTTACCAGATGATTTTCCGATTGGGGCAATTCGTAAAGAAGCCTTTGCACAAAATGTCTACCTGGCGTGCGGTTCGGCATTTTTCCCCGATAAGCAGGGTTATCCAGCGATGCGTCTGACTTTCTGTATGCCGCCAGAGGAGATTGAGCAAGGTATTTCGATTGTGGGTAAGTTGCTGAAAAAGTATATTTCCAAAGGATGTGTAGATACAGAGCGGCTTGTCGTTAAACATCGCATATCTAATTATCAACCGCTTGTTCACAGTTTGTAGGTTAGCACAGATGTCCTAATCTACTTCGCGCTGAAGGTGATTTACACAATGCACCACGTCTTGGCAATCATAAATCACCGCTCTACATTTGTTTTTGTAGCAGCAAATGGGATGCGCCAAGGTTTTTTCTCTATAGTTCCACCTCTGAACCTCATCACTCAAGCTTTTATCTCGGAAGTTCATGCTCAGAACCTCATCACTCAAGCTTTTATCTCGGAAGTTCATGCTCAGAACTCGGAAGGTCTAGCTTTTATCCCGGAAGTTCGTGTTCAGAACTCGGAAGGTCTAGCTCTTATCTCGGAAGTTCGTGTTCAGAACTCGGAAGGTCTAGCTCTTATCTCGGAAGTTCGTGTTCAGAACTCGGAAGGTCTAGCTCTTATCTCGAAGCTTCGAGATGGGAACATAAAACTAGAATATTAATGCGATCGCAAATGGTTTGGATAAGATCCCCCCGCCTATGGCGACCCCCTTAAAAAGGGGGTAAAGGAGGAAAATAGCCCCCCTTTTTAAGGGGGGTTGGGGGGATCTCCGCGCAATAAACAACTCATTAATCTATTAGCCTGCAAGATGGAAATTAATGTGTTTTCGCTCATCATTGGGATTAATCTTGCTCCCACTCTCGCTCGATTTTCTCCAAATCCTTCGCCGCACCCAATTGCTGAAATATTTGATGCGCTGTGTTGTAATGCTGTTGTGCAAGTTCTGTATTGCTGCGCTTACGCTCTAGCCGTGCTAAATCATAGTTAACCTCTGCCACTAGGTAAATCATCCCTAATTCTTGGGCTATTACTAAAGCTTGCTTAGAAAATTGTTCTGCTACTTTAAGATTACCGCGATGAAGTTCATTTTTTCCTAAACAACTATAAGACTCAGCCATACCAGAGCGATCGCCTAATTCTGTCTCAACTTCTAAACATTGCCGATACAGGGTTTCGGCTGCATCCCAGTTGCCGCGAAGGCGCTCAATATCTCCCAACGCTCCCCAACTATAAGCCATACCAGAGCGATCGCCTAATTCTGTCATCAATGCCAAAGATTGCCGATACAGGGTTTCGGCTGCATCCCAGTTGCCGCGATTGCGCTCAATAGATCCCAACGCTCTCCAACTAGAAGCCATTCCAGAGCGATCGCCTAATTCTGTTCTCACTGTCAAAGATTGCCGATACAGGGTTTCGGCTGCATCCCAGTTGCCGCGATTGCGCTCAATATATCCCAACACTCCCCAACTATTCGCCATACCAGAGCGATCGCCTAATTCTGTCATCAATGCCAAAGATTTCCGATACAGGGTTTCGGCTGCATCCCAGTTGCCGCGATTGCGCTCAATATATCCCAACACTCGCCAACTAGTAGCCATTCCAGAGCGATCGCCTAATTCTGTTCTCACTTCCAAAGATTGCCGATACAGGGTTTCGGCTGCATCCCAGTTGCCGCGACATTGCTCAATATATCCCAACGATGCCCAACTAGAAGCCATTCCAGAGCGATCGCCTAATTCTGTTCTCACTTCCAAAGATTTCCGATACAGGGTTTCGGCTGCATCCCAGTTGCCGCGATTGCGCTCAATATATCCCAACACTCGCCAACTAGTAGCCATTCCAAAGCGATCGCCTAATTCTGTCTCAACTTCCAAAGATTGCCGATACAGGGTTTTAGCTGCATCCCAGTTGCCGCGATTGCGCTCTATATCTCCCAACAATCCATTGCAAGATGCAATACTCCTTTTATTTTCTTGCTTTTGTGCAATGGCTAAAGCATTCTGAAAACATCTTGCTGCTTCATCCCAATTGCCTAAATCACGATGAATAACTCCAATCCATTGCAAGCAGATACAGTGTTTCTCCTCGTCAATGTGTGGCAAAACTTGTTCACATAAGTCTTTTAATAAACTCCAGTGTCCCCACCATCTCAGATATTTTCCCAAAGTTCTCGTTATCAAATAATATGCTTCGCTGTAATTGCCCAATTGAAAAGCAAAATATTGAGCCTCTAGCACTGGGCGCAAATCTTCTAAATTTTTAGGATTTTCAACACTCTTGCCAGAGCAGTAAAATTTATAGATACTCTTGAGCAGATTGGGCAGTTCGTCTTTATATTCCCCTTGTAGAAACTCCACAATCACCCGATGCAAGTCATAAAATACTTCACATTGCTGTTCATCATAGCGACTCTGCACCAAACTGCTATCGACTAATCCCTCTAAAATTGCTTGCGTTTCCCTAATTTCTTCCTCTGTCAATTCAGCAGGTCTTTCTAATTCTGCTGCCATTTCAAAGCGATCATCTTGCTCTTGATCATCTGTAAATAACCGCAAGAAAGTTAAACCTCGAATATCTATCCCCACCCGCAACACACACATCCGGCTGAGTAAATCTCGCGCTGCTTCACTTTGCCTTGCCAGTTGTTCTCTGAGCATAGGTTCAGCCTTTTTCGTCACAAATTCTGGATGCTTCCGCAGATACCCAGGCTTACCCTTACCAATAGCCGCCAGTTGGGTTAACAAAAATACGTGTCCCTCAACTCGCTCAGATACCCACTGCAAATCTGCTTCCCTGTCTTTCAGTTGGCGCTGTCGCAAAATCTCAATTCCCGCGACTGTCGCCACTCCAGAAACTCTCTCGATATACACCAATTCTGAATCTGGTTCTGCACCCTCATAGCGGATACCTGCCAAATCTGCTGGCACTTCCCGACTGGTTAATAGGGTTTGTGATTGATGCTGACAGACAAAAGCATTTAGCAGTTTACCCCAATCTGCTGAAATTGCCCGTCCCGCTTGCGGATGGTTGGCAGAGTGTAAAATACTTTCTAGGTTATCCAGCACTACGAGAGTGCGTGTTTGTGCCAACCCCTCAATAATTTTCGCTATCTTTTCATCAGCAGTTTTTAACGTCTCTGCTGTTTGAATACCTAAGCCATCAATTAGGAGAAATTCTGCTACATCATCAAAACTTGTCCCCTCTTGTGCCTTGAAATAAATTACGCACTCATAAGGGGAGTCTGTCAAATTCCGGCTCTGTAAATTAACACCCAGTGCCTCTAACAGTTTCACGGCTAAACTGGTTTTACCAATACCCCCCTGTCCAATAAGTGCTAATACTTTCGGTGGGTTTTCCAGTTGGAGTAATTTTGCCTGCAATTGCTCAAGTAGTTCATCTCGTCCCTTCCACACTGGCACACTGGGAATTGCTGGATTTACCACCAATCGCTTTTCAGTGCTTGTTTTTGTCTGTAGAGGCGATCGCAGTTCAGCTTCAATTTTATTGAGTTCATCCCCAAGATGCGCCAGTTGAGCCTCTTCTTCTGGAAGCTGCTGCTCTAATTTAAACTTTACTGTCGTATCAGTCTCAATAGCTAAGTCACGCCGTATCCGTTTTACTTTCTCATTTCGGATATCCCAGTTTTGTTGAAGTTCGTCTTGTTTTTCCTCTAATCGACGCTGTTGTTCTCTGTTCATTTAGAGGCTGAGATAGAAGTTAGATTGCTTAAATATAATTATGATAATCTACGGTGCTGTCAAAGGGTGTATACTTTGTTGGCTTTTTTAGGAGCATCGCACCACTCACCCCAAAAACGTAAAGGTGGGGCTGATTCTCGTCAGACATCGCCTTTTCAACTTCATCATTCCACCTCAGAACTCGAAACGCCAAGCTTTTATCTCGGAATTTCATGCTCAGAACTCGAAACACCAAGCTTTTATCTCGGAATTTCATGCTCAGAACTCGAAACGCCAAGCTTTTATCTCGGAACTTCATGCTCAAAACTCGGAAGGCCAAGCTTTTATCTCGAAGCTTCATGCTCAGAACTCGGAAGGCCAAGCTTTTATCTCGAAGCTTCATGCTCAGAACTCGAAACACCAAGCTTTTATCTCAATCCGTCGAGTTAGGAGGCTGGGAAATCTAAATTTTGCACAAAAGAGATTAGTATTTCATTCAATGCATCCATGTCAATTAAAAATGCATCATGCCCGTGGGTTGATTTGAGCCAAGCCAGTTGAGCATTAGGGATTAAATTTGCCAATTCTTGTTGTTCTACAGGAGGATAGAGGATGTCAGAATCAATGGCAACAACTAAAGTCGGTTGCTGGATGCTTCGCAGAACAGATTCATAACCTGATAGATTAGGAACTGTGCGATCGCGTGCAACATCATGGCGATCCATTACATGAGTGAGGTTAATGTAAGTGTTGGCATCAAATCGTTCTGTCAGCTTTTGACCTTGATGCTGTAAGTAATTGGCTATGGCAAACTGCTCAGATGCATCATACTCCCGCCCAAAACGGATTGTAAAACTATCCCAAGAACGGTAAGTAGACATTGCCATCATCCGCGCAA
Source organism: Nostoc sp. CHAB 5824 (assembly GCF_020829665.1). Lineage (GTDB taxonomy): Bacteria > Cyanobacteriota > Cyanobacteriia > Cyanobacteriales > Nostocaceae > Nostoc. The sequence goes on along the minus strand of NZ_JAIVFT010000008.1, from coordinate 41,979 downwards.
TAGCTAGTCCTTGATTTGGGGGCGCATCTAGGGTGTAGTTCCCATCTTGCCAGTTTGGATCGGCATAAATTGCCTGTCTTTGGGCTTCACTTAATCCAATACACCAAGCTGAATGTCTGCCAGAAACAGCAATGGGTGCGTAGGCGTAGCCCGCCGTAGGCATCGCTTTCACCTTTTCTGGATATAATAACGCCCACTCCAGTACTTGCATCCCACCGAGCGAACCGCCTATTACTAACCGCAGAGATTGAACACCCAGGTATTCTAGTAGTACAGCTTGCAGGTGAACCATATCTCGGATTGTAATCTCAGGGAAGGATACACCATAAGGCTTCCCCGTTATGGGGTTAATAGTAGTTGGCCCGGTTGTGCCGTAACAACTTCCCAAGATATTGCTGCATACAATAAAATCACGTTCTGGATTGAAGGCTTTCCCTGAACCAAACAAAGGTTCCCACCAATCATCAGCGTCAGCAGAACCAGTTAAGGCATGACAAATCAGTACCCCATTATCGCCTTGGGCATTTAACTGTCCCCAAGTGCGATAAGCAACCTGAACCCCAGTTAATGTTTCGCCGCTTTCCAGTTGAAATGGCACTGTCAGCTGGTAAAACTGGGTTTGCGGTGAGATGAAGTCTGAGTAGATCATAGGGAGTGGGGAGATGAGGGAGCAGGGGGAGCAGGGGAAGAGGGGGAGAAGAATTAATAACCAATACCCCATTCCCCATTCCCCATTCCCGATTTATTAACTACTAACTTGCCAGAATGCCTGCTGGAAATCCTCTTTGATATCATCGATATGTTCAATTCCCACTGATACTCGCACCAAATCGGGTGTCACACCTGCTGAAAGCTGTTCGTCATCACTTAGCTGTTGATGAGTTGTGGAAGCGGGATGAATAACGAGGGTTTTAGCATCGCCAACATTTGCTAAATGACTCGCCAATTTTACATGATTAATAAAAGCTTTACCTGCCTCCAATCCGCCTTTGATGCCAAAGTTTAAAACTCCCCCAAAGCCATGCCGGAGATATTTCTTCGCTCGTTCATGATAAGGGTGATTAGGAAGTCCTGGATAATTAACCCATAATACTTGCTCTTGCTGCTCTAACCACCGAGCCAATTCTAAGGCATTGCTCACATGCCGATCTACACGTAAGGAGAGAGTCTCTAATCCTTGCAGTAAAAGAAAGGCGTTAAATGGACTCAAGGACGGACCAAAATCTCGTAACCCTTCGACTCTGGCGCGGATAATAAAGGCAATGTTACCAAAGGAACCACTAGGGCCAAACACTTCTTGAAAATTCAGCCCATGATAACCGGGTGCTGGCTCAGTAAACAAGGGAAACTTGCCGTTACCCCAGTCAAATTTACCGGAATCGACAATTACGCCACCAATGGAAGTACCATGTCCACCAATCCATTTAGTTGCAGATTCCACTACAATGTCTGCACCATGTTCAATCGGTCGAGCTAGATACCCACCAGCACCGAAGGTATTATCCACAATTAAAGGTATGCCGTTTTCGTGGGCAATGTGAGCTAAAGCGGCAAAGTCTGGGATGTTGAATTGGGGGTTGCCAATGGTTTCAACGTATAACGCTTTGGTGCGATCATCGATCGCCTGACGGAAACTTTCTGGATCATCTCCCTCGACAAATTTGACGTTAATACCTAAACGTGGTAACGATACTTTAAATTGGTTATATGTTCCCCCATACAAAAAACTAGTGGAAACAATATTATCCCCAGCCTGAGCGATCGTACTGATTGCCAAGAATTGCGCCGCCTGCCCACTAGCTGTTGCTAATGCTGCTACACCCCCTTCTAAAGCAGCAATTCGCTTTTCAAATACATCGGTCGTCGGGTTTGAGATCCGGGTGTAAACATTGCCAAATTCCTGGAGAGCAAATAACCGCGCTCCGTGATCGGCATCGTCAAAAACGTAGGAAGTCGTTTGGTAAATTGGTACAGCACGAGCATTAGTTCCAGGAGCCGGTTCTTGTCCAGCATGAACTTGCAAGGTTTCAAAACGATATTGTTCAGACATAAGCAGTCATTTGAGTTTCCAATTATATAAGCAAGTAATATACTATTTGAGTCTTCTGTTAGATTAATCAACGGTAATTCGTCAGGCTTACCGTATTTTACAGCTATTTTTAGTTAATTAAACATACTATAAGGGCGCACAGCTAGCTATGGGCCCCTACAAGGTATCGTGGTTCAAATAGATGAAAAATCGCTGTAATCTAAAGATTTTTGACAAAAATAATTTTATCCCTGCAAAAACTGTTCAAGTAAGTTAGGGAACCAACATTGAACGAGGATTAATCATCCCTGCCTCTCGAATTGTTGAAAAAGCAGTTTCCGCAATGATGCGATGAGCCGCAGTCGTCGGATGAATGCCATCCCAGAACAAAAACTGGTCTGGTTTACCGCAGGTGCTAGAGCCTGACAAACATGGATTAGTGACATTGGTAAAGTTAAAGGCTGCCGGATTTGCGTTGGCGTAGCTCGTCGCAGACATCGCATCTCGATACAGCGCATTAGCATCTAATTGCACAATATCCAGATCGGAATTCTGTTGACTTAGGATTTTGAGCGATCGCCTCAAGCCTTGATTATGTGCTTGTGTTAATGCACTGAGGTTCACAGAATTTGTACTATTTCTAGTGGCAGGTAACTGTCCTAAATCTGGTAAATTTGCTACCAGAATCTTTTTAGCACCCACATCACTTAGAGAGTTGATTGCTGTTGTCACATTTTTAACAGGAACATTTGCACTGCTTACCCCTTGCAAATAATCATTCGCTCCTGCCCACAGCACATACAAAGCATCTGGATTCGTCTTTTGATGTGTCTGCGTAAATGACTGCACTTGATTTAGCAAGCTAGGTACATAGCTGTTGCCAACACTGCCAGTAGTTGCTCCTCCATAAGCAAAATTGTTAGTTTGCTTGGAGGAGAGATGAAGGGATTCGGCAAGATACTCAATCCAAACCCGACCATTCGAGTAACGCCCTTGAAAGTAAGTTGGGTTAGGCGGGTACATTCCTCCTGTCGCCCGGAATACCATCCCTGTATCCGAAAGACTATCCCCAAATACATAAAGTTCTGTGATGGGATGAGTTTTATCCATAAATTTTGCTGCTACAAGCATGATAAAAATTAGGAGAGCAAGCCCCGTTCTTAAAAGCCATTTTTTTCTTTGCATTAAACTTTTCTGCAAACCCTAAAGACAATAGTTTTGACAATTGTTGATGATATTGTTGTAAGTAAAGATTGAGCTTGCAATTGAGCACTTCTCTAACTTAACAAGCTAGCTTGAGGGCTGGTGAGCAAAACCGGATACTTTCAGGTGTGGATTTTGCCAATTGTCTTAATGCAACTCTATTGTGTTTTGTAACATCTCACCAATAAACGATAAGGCGGTGGCTGATCTTTCTTGGCAAATGCCTATAGTTAACAAAAATTAGACTTGCATCGCTGCTCAAACCGGTGAAAATTCGCCAGAGTAAAAGTAGGAGTTTTTACATCACTTTTGTGGAAAACTGAAATGACTCAAAAATTTGCAGCCCCAACCCATAGAGACAAATACATCCGTGTTGCTAAATTAGCAGATGTTCAAGCAGCAGGTAGTTTGTTGGTTCGCAGCGAAAAACACACCATTGCTCTGTTTTACTCAGACAATAAAGTTTATGCAATAGATAACCGTTGTCCGCATATGGGCTTTCCTCTTCACGGTAGCACTTGCAAAGATGGCATTGTGACTTGCCCTTGGCACTATGCCCGCTTTGACCTCGCCAGCGGCGGAACATTTGACTCGTGGGCAGATGATGTTCCCTCCTTTGGTGTAGAAATCCGCGATGGGGAAGTTTGGGTAAATCTATCTCCCCCAGTTGACCTTCATGCCCACCACCGCCAACGTCTTCAGGATGGTTTAGAACAGAGTATTTCGTTGGTTATTGCCAAATCAGCGATCGCATTGTTGGACATAGGGGCAGATATTACCGAACCATTTCAGGTGGGACTGGAATTTGGCACACGTTACAACAAAGCAGGCTGGAGTACAGGCTTAACTATCCATACTTGCATGATGAATTTGCTGCCTTATCTGGATGCAGAAGACAAACCCCGCGCTCTTTTCCAAGGACTTTCAGCAGTAGCTAGTGATAGTGCTGGAGCACCGCCTCACTTTGTAGTTCATCCATTGCCCAATTCTACCGTTGACCTGAGTACCCTTAAAAGCTGGTTTTGCCAGTTTATTGAGGTGCGGGATAGTGAAGCAGCAGAGAGATGTCTGGTATCTGCAATTCGGGCGGGAGCTAATTCTGAGCAAATTGCAGACATGCTATTCACATCTGCTACAGACCACCGCTACATCGATAGCGGTCACACACTTGACTTTATTAACAAGGCACTGGAAGCCCTGGATGCTGTTGGTTGGCGAGGGGCAGAGTCAGTTTTGGCGAGTCTAGTTTCTGGTTTAGCAACTGCTTCCCGTATGGAAGAATCCAATTCCTGGCGCTACCCTGTGGATTTGGTAGCAATTCTGGAGTCAGCCTTTGAGCAGTTACCTACGGCTTTGGCAGCGGGACGACCTCGACAAGGAACTTGGTCAGGTCAGGAGGAATTAGTGCCGATTTTGTTAGGGGAAGACCCACAGAAAATTGCCAACTCTCTTTTGACTGCCCTGGAAGCTGGTTGTACTGAAGAACAATTGGCAAGTGTCGTTACTTACACAGCAGCACTGCGGGTAGCTCGTTTCCACACTAACAATGACTTTGGGGACTGGAATTCAGCGCACCATCCGTTCACTTTTGCCAATGCAGTCCATCAAGGATTACGACGGGTGCCTTCGCCAGAATTACTACGAGGTGTGTTTGATGCTGCGATGAGTGTATATCTGAATCGTTTTTTGAATGTGCCACCAGCAAGACTCCCAGAACCAAAAGACTCTGCTCAAAATCCTGAAGAATTGCTCAAGCAATTACCAGATTTATTAAATCGCCAACAACAAGTAAATCAGACAGGTCAGTTAGTGGCTGATTATTTGTATAGTGGCGGCTCTGTTGAGCGACTGATGGCAATGTTGGGTAAGTTGATGCTACGGGAAAACCGGGATTTTCATGTGATTCAGGAAATAGAAGCAGCTTTTAGACAATACTCGCTATTAGGTAAAACGACGGCTGCTGGTATCCATGTACTAGTTGCTGCTGCTCGTTATCTAGCAGCACACGCGCCCACAATGCGATCGCAAGGACAAACCTATCAAATTGCCTATCGGTTGCATAAAGGCGATCGCCTGTTTGAAGAATCGTAATTTAGCTAATCTTGGGAGACTTGATAATTGCTGCGATCGCCTGATGTAGGAAATTGTGCGATCGCGGCAATTTCTGCAATGCTTGAGGAACTCAAGAGGCGAATTAAAAATTGCATAAATGTTCAACTCGCCTCAGTTAAGTAATTGAAAATTTCAACCAATCTGTTCTGTGTCTGGACTTAAAGGAGTCTCCATCGCTCTTTGTGTCCCTCAATTAGCTCACCCTTTTGGGTGAGTCATATATCAACCGATCAGGTGACCTGACTGAAGGAAGCTGAGATTAATAATAAAGAAGAATCTATTACTAAAGAACACCGATCGCATTTTACCTAAAAAAAACCTTATGAAACTTGTTACTTTAATAAATTCTGGATTGATTTTTGCTTTTATTACTCTTGTACCTGGAATCGCTAGCGCTCAAACAGCTACTAACAACAGTAGCGATATAGCTATTAACTCTAACAACTTATCCAGAAATTCTACTTCTGTTAGTTACCTCCAGCCTTTCAATCTAGTTAGTTTTGCTTATCAGGGAGGTTTAAAGCAGCACGGGATTCCTAGTGGAGGAGAGTTAGTATTTAAAACTCAGAACAGAAATGTTATTGCAAAAGATTTGGTGAAGGCTGCTGTTAATGCAGATAAATTACCATCACAAGTTTTAAATGACCAAAATTATCTAAGTGCTGTCAATTTACAACTCAACGCATTGCCTGATTATGCTGCTGCTGATTGATTTGGTTTTTCTTATATCTTTTTAAAAAGCAAAGTTTTTAATTATAGTATATTCATGCGCTTATTACCAATATAAATCAAAGCCTTTTATACACAGGAATTACTGTGTATAAAAGTAAGTTTAATATTGCATAAAAATTTCTAGATTTTCAGAGAAGTTGTACCTATAAATAAGTTGCACTTCTAGTGTGCTAAAGGCACAGAAAATTGTATAATCGACAGCCTATCGACCACAAATTTCCTTTTCTATAGAGAATGACAGAAGTAATTAGATCCGGGAGCCTAAATAACATCGAATCCATTGAGTTTGAAAAGCGGTGCTTGCACAAAGCCAGAGAAATAGGCGATCGCTTAGGGGAAGTCAATTGTTTAGGAAGTTTGGGCAATGCTTACCACTCACTAGGTGAGTATCACCTAGCAATTGAGTTTTATCAGCAGTGGTTGGATATAGCTAGAGACATAGGCGATGCCTACGGTGTGCAAAGCCAACGCTTAGGGGAAGCCAAATCTTTATCTGGGTTGGGCAATGCTTACCAATCACTGGGGAAATACCAGCGAGCGATTGAATATTATCAGCAGTGGTTGAGTATCACCAGGAAAATAGGCGATTGGACTGGGGAAGGCATTTGCTTGGGAAGTTTGGGCAATACTTATGAATACCTGGGCAAATATGAGCAAGCAATTGAGTGTTATCAGCAGTGGTTGAGTATCACCAGGAAATTAGGCGATTGGACTGGGGAATGCATTTGTCTAGGAAGTTTGGGCAATACTTATGAGTCATTGGGGCATTACCAGCTGGCAATTGAGTTTTACCAGCAATGGTTATATCTGGCAAGATCCATCTGCGATGCCTACGGCGGGCAAAGCCAACGCAATGGTGAAGCCATGGCCTTAAGTGGGTTGGGCAATGCTTATAATGCTCTGGGACAGTACCAAAGGGCGGTTGAGTTTTATCAGTATTCATTAGAGATCAGAAGGGATCTTGATGACCAAAATGCAGAAGCAAACGCCTGGTTTAATTTGGGTTTGGTATTAGAAAAAATCAATCGAGAATCAGAAGCGATGGATGCCTTTTGCCATGCCCGCGAAATCTATCACGCAATGGGACTCGATGCAAGTCTGCAAGATTGTAACCATGCGATTGAGCTTCTTTCTCAAAATGTTGCAAGTACAGCATCTCGCTTCTGGTTAGGGAGATGGTTAAGCCATTTGTCGCAGTTGCTCAAAACTGGTTCTAATCAGTAACATCTCCCACCATTGATTCAGGTAATGTGAGGATGTTTTAAAAGGCTTTGGCAATTACAAATCGCTAAAACACATGAAAATCCACTTTTAAAACATCCTCTGAATACAGCAAGATTAGATCAAGAGGACGGGTATTTATTGAATACCGTAACAGAGTCTTTGCGATCAAAAGCAAACACAGAAAATGGGTCTTTTCGATTCCCGATCTCCATTCCAGGAGTGCCTACAGGCATTTGGGGAACAGATAAACCAGCAACATTTGGCTTTTCTTGAAGCAAACGTTTGATATCGTCGGCTGGGACGTGTCCTTCGATGACATATCCATTAACAATTGCTGTGTGGCAAGATGACAAGTGATCTGGCACATTGTACTTTTGTTTGACTGTTTCGATGTCAAGCGTAGAAAAGTCTGTGATTTGAAAACCTTGTGTCTTTAAGTGGTCAATCCACCCGCCACAACAATTACAATCAGGACTGTGATATACAGTGGCATTTAGCGCTGTTGATTTTAATGGTGTCTGTTTATCTTGGATACGCTTAGTGGTACTTACCAGTTGAGCATTAGCTGCAACAGAACCAGGAAAAACAGCTTGAGCATTACTTATAGAAGCAGTGCTTCCCAAGATGCCCAACACCCCTACTGTTAGACAAATCATTACCACTGCACGTACAGCAACACGTACCAAGATGGAAGGTAACCATTTTTGCCAGTAATAAATAAATTGTTTGTACGACATCTGAGACTTCCTGATTACAACATTGCATAAATTTGTTCTAACAAATTCCCTTCAAAAAGACTTTGTAGTAACCGTTGAGGGGGTAGGAGAGAGATCGTCAAAAATGACCACCCCAATCTGATAAATTAAGTGACATGGAACAGAAGCGCCTAAATCATTTAGATCAGATATCCCCTGATGATTGGGGAAAAACTCCACCCAGCGTCAAGAAACTGGTGGAGGAAATGGCGCAGCAAATAAAACGACAGGAAAACAAACTAGCGGAAGTCCTGACAGTTCAAGAACAGCATTGTTTGGTTTGACCGTGACCACAGTGTTTGCCCAGAGTGACTTCGCTCTGACTCACTACGTCAAGCAAGGAGTAACAGTACTATATTTCCTAATTCGAAAGAGAATTTTAAGCATTGCCCTAGCTATTTATGAATTGCGGCATGGGTCGGTGACTGAATGTTGCAGATATTGGCGATACAGATAGCGGTTTTAGCGAATGCGTTGATAATCCTGTAAAATGTTGAGAATTTTGCAGGTACTAAAGCGATTAATGCGACAAGTTCAACGCGAAAGTAAGGATTTTCTATAAAAGCTACTACTCGTCCAACAAGCTATGATCTTTTGAAGCAAGCTCTGCCAGTTGGAATCGCAAGGACTTACGGAAATTTTTTGCTTGCTTGTTGGTCAATCCTTCTGGAGTAGATTTTTCATCTAATCCAGTAATGCCGGAATGACCCTTTGCGCCTGGACGACGATCCTTAATCTTCTTGCCGTTAGACTCCTGAAATAAATGCACCCAGATAACATCCAGCAACCCTGAGTATTTATTTTTGTCTTCCGCAACAACTTCAATCTTGCGAACTTCATCAACATTCAAGCGAATAACCAGTTTGCACAGCGAATTTTCCTGCAAGAAGCTATAGGCCTGTTTTGCTGTTGTTAAAGATTCCTCCCAGACGCTTAAGTGGGGAGGAGCCGATTTCTTGTCTGATGTGGACAGATCGAACGCTTTAACTTCTTTATCTAGCTGAATTGCCAGTATCTTTCCTTTTTCTCGATAGTCCTTTGGCACACTAGATAAACGAAGTATACGACAACTGTTTGGAACTGGGGTTAAGTTACGCCTAAGTGTAAAAATACTTGGTAGCTTACCAAGAAAAAAGCGCAACTTTCTCAAGAACTGCGGCAGAGAACTCTTGTTCAAGCGAGGTGTCTTCTCCCCATATTTCACTAGTATTTCTGTTCTGGTAAAAGAATTCTAGCTCTTTGTTGCCAAAAATTTCACACTCAAGATAATGTTCGCCTTTAGACCAAGCATACATGAAATTATCGCTTTGACCAGGGCAAGCATCTGGTACTTCTAAAGACAAACTTTTTAATAAGAAATATTCTTTTAGCTTTTCCCAGGTCTGCCAAGCGGTATCAAGCACTGATATTGTAAACCCCTCTATGCCAGTAGAATTTGCTTGAGGTCGCAATGTGTCAAGATACACTTTAAGCTCTTGATGACGGCGCTCACTATTCTCATCTAATCGCTTTAGTAATCGCTGGATTGGTGAATAGCTTTGACTAGAAGGTTGAAAGAGTTCACTATCGCAAAGGACGGATTCAGTCTTTTGAAGTGAATAGCCAGTTATCTTAGATTGGTACTTCCAATCCCCCACAGATGAGGTGCTGCCTTTCTCAAAAATTCCAACGCCCGTTTCTTGAAAAACTGGTGCAATTTCACCACCATTCTCTCTTAAGAGTAGTTCATAAGGAGCTAATCTTTTGTATTCATGAGATGGTAGTGTTTGTTCCGAATTGGAATGCCTATTTTTCGCATAGTAAAGTTTATTTGACACCGAACAAACTCCTTGTACTATCAGTTATCAAGTTTTCAAATACTTGTCCTTGTCTCTGTTTTAATTCATGTAAATTGGAAAGTACTTCTTCGAGAGATAAAGATTTTTCTGCCCAATCTTGGGAAATATCCAAATCAAGCATAAAATCAGCTTGTCCCTCACGGACTTCAGCATCTGTCAAAACTATCGCTAGCCTGATTGGGATATCATCATAGATTGACTCAATTCGAGTCACGAATCCTGACATATTACTTGGGATGCCATCTGGTATCTGAGGAGATGAGGTAAAATACTCCTCTAGTCGAACGACATCTACAAATGGAATAACTATTCGATTTATGTAACGAAGGGCAATACGTGTCACTCCAGCAGGCTTGGACACCTCTAAATAAGCTTCGAGTGCCTGATCAATTCTTTTATTAAAATCATCCCACCCCTCATAAGGGCGAAGACTATGGACGCTCAGTAAATCAGGCCCCACGCCCACTAACCTTTTATTGTCTACAGATGAGAACAGCAGCTTGGTAACACTCGTCCTTGTTGTAATTTCAGGGTTTGTGGGTATTTTTCCAGCGAGGATTTCAGCTGCTATCAAATTCTGTTGCCGTGGCTCACCTGGATAAAAATCTCTTATTTTTTCATAGACTAAACCTGGCACTGTAAGATTCCATTCCGTACTAGGGGCAAAACGAAACTCACAGACTGCTTCTTCTATTGGTGGATTAAGATAGTCACGGCGTGTCATAAATTACCCAACTGCGGCATAACCTCACGTTTTTAGTAAGCTACAAATTTAAGACGAAAAATAACGATTCCTGTTTACTAATCTTAAGATATCTAAGTCTGTCCCTATGAAAAATTTTCATAAACTCATAATCCTGCCCCCACAACTTGACCCCTTGACATATCGCTCATTAATTTCGCCGCATCATCCACAGGATTAGCTGTAGAGACAGAGAGACTACACGGTGTATTGGCGAGTTGCAAAATGCGATCGCTTAAAACCGCACGCCATTGCTTGTGACAGTTGCGTAAGTCCTCATTTAAAAAGGCTACGGCCCTGCGCGGTAGAAGTCATTGCAACAGTGCTAGTATGTCAAATATTGGCATTTTGTAGCTTCTAAGTTGTCGTTCTGGAAGACAACAACTCTACTACATCAGCCCTCTGTTTTCATATTCTTGTTTTGGCGAAGGTACTGTATTAACCCATTTGCACCACTTGTAGGACAACAACAAGCCATAGAATTACTCACTCAGGCTGTCAAACAAAATCGGGTTGCTCCAGCCTATCTATTTGTGGGGCCAGATGGTGTAGGAAGAAGTTTGGCAGCCAAGTGTTTTGTGGAATTGCTATTTTCTAGTGAAATAGGAGTCACTGCGGCTTTACAAAACCGTTTGCGTCAAGGGAACCACCCAGCTTTGTTGTGGGTGCAACCAACGTACCAACACCAGGGACAACGATTAACAGCAGCAGAAGCGGCCGAGAAAGGACTCAAGCGTAAAGCACCACCTGTAATTCGGCTAGAGCAAATTCGGGAAATTACCGAGTTTTTAAGTCGTCCACCCTTGGAAGCGTCGAGGAATGTGGTAGTACTGGAAGAAGCTCAAACAATGGCAGAAGCCGCAGCGAATGCTTTACTTAAAACCTTAGAAGAACCGGGACAGGCGACGTTAATTCTAATTGCACCTACACCTGAGTCTGTTCTGCCAACTTTGGTGTCACGCTGTCAACGCATTCCTTTTTATCGCTTAGATGCACAGTCTTTGGCTGTTGTACTCACACAAACTGGTCATCAGGAAATTTTGCAAAATCAGGCAGTATTGAGCATAGCAGCTGGCAGTGCGGGAAGTGCGATCGCATCTTACGAGCAATTACAAGCTATTCCTTCTGAGTTACTCGAAGATTTGAAAAAAGCCCCTGCTTCTTACCGCAAAGCCTTGGAGTTAGCCAAGAATATTGATAAGGATTTAGATACAGAAGCCCAACTGTGGTTAGTTGATTATCTTCAGCAATTTTACTGGCAGCGGTGGCATCAACCTAGCATCATCAACCAGCTAGAACAAGCTCGTAAATACTTGCTTTCTTATGCTCAACCAAGGCTAGTTTGGGAATGTTTGCTTTTATCTGTATGTCAAAAATAAAATCCCATTTACTAACTCTTGTACAAACACCTCAAACCCTTTAGCAATATTAAATGATATTACTCAAGTATCCATAAACATTAGTACTTGTGTATTATTGATAGTAAGCTATACAAAGCGTTTCCTAGAGAATGCGGCGAGTTAAGAGACATTGCCTCAAGCCACTGGAATTTGCTTAATTGTCAAAGCTTCATCGCAAACAAAAGTCTTGCGGAGGATGACTAATAAAGGCTGTCCAATTATTGTTTTTGAAGATTGTACCCTTGACTTATGATGAACTTATCGCAGACAATTCCAGTTCTTTTTTTAGGAACTAGCTTGGCTGTGCTTTCACCTCAAGTTTGCTCTGCTTTTACTGTTCAAGAGGTAGCTAGCCTTGCTCAAGCATCAAGTGATTTACCAGTAGTCAAATCAGCAGGACTGTCCCCCGATATGGATGTGCCTTGGTCAAAAGCCGTAAGAATCGTTGACCCTTTTGAAGGGGAGTTTCTGGGAGTTTTTGACCGCAACTCTTTAGGCGGCTATTTATACCGTGAGGGTTCAAAGCAAGTTATTAGTTTGTGGACTCGTTCGAGCATTCGAGTTTTAGTAACAGTAAATTCGGGTCAAGCAATGTCTTCTTTCTACACCGCAGGTCGTGTGTATCCCAGACCTGACTTTCTTAGGTTTGTCACTACTAAGAAAGTCGATAAACTTTTGCTCAAGGTCAGGGAAAAAGTTTTTCAATTAGACGGTTCAATCGGCACGTTTGCTGTCAGTCAAGAATTAGCCACTGCTTTGAAAAATGCTCCAGATGAAAACTTAGACATCAGACTAGTTTTAGAAGGAGGTCAAACTGTTGATAGCGAAATTGGCAAAGAGACGGTGAAAGCTTGGCGAAACATTTATTAAGCGATGTCTACAACGCGCTACACTTACGCCTTTTAACCAAAGTATTATCTATTCTTAAGAAAAGAGAAGTTTTCTCCCATCTCATCAGGAATTTCTCTGGTAAAACTTGTTTATAACTTTAGTAAAAACGAACATTGTTAGAAGCTAGCCTGATTAATTCTTCAACATTGTTTGAGATTGTATTGCAAATCGTATTTAAAGGTAAATCATTGGAATCAAATTCAAAGGGTTCTTCAATTTCTGAACCAATTTGTTCAATACTTAATAATGTAAAACTTACAAAATCCATTACTATAGCGGTTCCACTCAGATGCGGTACAATATTATATCGCAAGGTGTAGGGGCACGGCATGCCGTGCCCCTACGGGTGTAGCTCACGTAAACGAGAACCGCTATATACCAGTCCACTTAATAGCTAAAACAATAAGATTCAGTGCCGATAAGAGTTCTATTGAGGATTTAGCAAAAGCTTTTGCAGAATCAGAATCGATGATAGGAAATATAGAAATTAAGATACGAGGTTCGTCAAATTCATCACAATGATCTCTAATTACCAGATAAGTAGGTATGGTGGCGATCGCTAGTCTTTATGAGAATATTAGTCTGAAACGCCAAACTGCGTAGGCGTAGTCCGTCGTAGACATCGCTTATTGATTCTCCACAGCTTTGAGACTGCTGGTAGCGACGCAAAACAGATTGGATATTTTTTTTACAAACTTCTTCACCAACTACCTGAGAAAGCGAACGCCACAACTGAGAACCGACTTGTTTAATGTAGTCATGTTCATAACTTATCTGCACCGCAATTTCCGCATAGGTGCGTCCCAGCCAACTTTCTAACAAAATTACAGATTGAACGTCATTGAGTCTTTGCCCAAAGGTAGAGCAAAAAAGAGTATCGACTAAATTCAGCGCCTCTTGTGCCGTCATGGGTTAGCCTGCTTTATTTATAGGTTGAACTTATGAGATTTCTGTTTTTAATGAGATTTTTACGTTAAATGTTACATTTATTTACAGTAACAACTCACTTTATCTCACCGACAAGGCAATCGCATTTGGGTTAATAATTAATACAGTGTAGTAAGTTAATGCGTACCTCTTAAACTATAAAAAGGAAATCAAATCTATGAAATTTGGTATTGATATGGGGCACAATTGCCCTCCTCACGATACAGGGGCAACAGGCATCAAACAAGAAGATACTTTAACTAAAGCAGTTGGGACACAATTGATACAAAAACTTAAAGCAGCAGGTCATACTGCTATTGATTGCACTCCTACAAGCGCTAGCAATGTAAACGATTCTCTTAGACAGCGAGCTAGTAAAGCGAATGCCAATAACGTTAATGTCTTTGTCTCAATTCACTTTAATAAATTTAACACTATAGCCAACGGCACAGAAGTTTTCGCTATTAGTAATGCATCAAAAGGTATAGCTAAATCAGTTCTCAAAGAGATTCTTAAACTTGGATTCAAAGATAGAGGAGTTAAAAATACAGGTTTCTTTGTTCTGAAGAATACACAAATGCCAGCTATTTTAATTGAGTGCTGTTTTTGTGATGCCAAAGTAGATATGGATCGTTTTGATGCTGGAAAAATAGCTGAAGCGATTAAAGATGGATTAATTGGTGAGTCAGATGATGATGAAGCTAAACCTGATAAAAATTACATTTTGGAAATTACAAAAACAACTGTTTTAAAACCATCTACAGAACAGGCATCAGAGTTACCAAAAGAATCTCTAATCGATATTGAGCCAGGGAGTTATCCCGTTTTAGATGTCCGTTTTGAGGAAAATCATTATTGGGTTAAGTGGCCTGATAAAAGTAAAGCAAACCGAAACGAGCATTTTGTTTTTGCTGGATATGCCAAAGTTATAGAAAAAGATTAAATATTTCTAATATTTATATCTAATTCATTCGTTAACACCTATATCCCCGACTTCTCTAAGAATTTGGGGATATAAAAAGGGTTTATATATAATAAATAGGGTAAAAATATGTCATTACTAGATGATTTAGTCAACAATTATTTTAATAAAGATTTAGCAACAATATTTCCAAAAGTTGGCGTTGAGAGTGCAAAAATTACCGAGATAAATCGGCAAATTTTAAAAGAAGTTACCCTTGCTCAATGGTTACTAGAGTCTACTAGAGGGAAAAGTGATCTTGCTGTCAATGCTAACAATTTTGCCGGTTTAAAATGGCGAGATCCTGACATGAAAGGGTTTGCCGAACCGTTGAAAATGAAAGTTCCTTCTGAGCCAGAAGAAGTTGAGTTCTGTAAATTTACAGATATAGATGCTTTTATTATTGGTTATTGGAAGTTTTTAACTCGCACTCCCTATAAAGGCTTAGAAGATCATACCAACACACCAGAAAATTTTCTTGGTTTTCTCAAGGCTAAAGGCTATTCATCTGATCCTAAATATGTGAGTAAAGTTGTGAACTTACTTCCAGAGGCGCAGAGTTTACTAGCTAATGCAGGTGGGGTTGCCATTCCCGCTTCAGTGGAACAACTACAGCTAATTCGTGCGCCAAAAGAAGTTGAATTAGGGCAAAATTTCCGGGTTGAAGGTATAGCTCGTTTAGCTGACAGTGGCAAAGTTTTGTCGATTCTGATCGACGATCAATTTCCAGCCGCAAGTGTAGCAATTAGTCAGGACGGCAAATGGCAATTTGATTTCGTCTTTAAACAAGAAGGCGATCGCCGCATGATAATTGCCGTTGATGATCAAACTCTAGAGATCCACATTAAAGTTGTTGTTCCTTTCGATAACAAGGACGATGAGAACACTCAACAACCTACAGCATCCAGTTTACCAGGAGCGAAGGTAATTAAACTCAGTGGTAGTGTGGGAATTGGTGGAGTCAATAAAGCTGATGATGTTAAAGCTATTAAGGCGCGGTTGCATGAGCTAGGCTACACATGGGTAGGTGATCCTAACAGTGTAGACAGAGACAGAGGACTATCTGACGCGATCAAACTATTTCAGTCAATTATTGCTGGTCGCAGTACTGTTAATGGTGATGGTCGAGTTGATGTTGGTGGAATAACTCATCGATGGTTGCAAGCAGCTAACGCACCACGGTGGGAGTTGATGCCAAAAAGTGACCCTGATAATGGTTTCGTTAACGGGGAACTGGAAGACACCCAAGATCACCACGATTTTGGAACACACTGGTTAGCTGATGTTATTAAAAAAATTGCCCAAGATTATCAAAACAGTTATCGCAACACTCACCCCACATCTGCTCCATTCGCAATTAACGATGTTAGCCTTCCTCATGGAGGCGATACTCCCGACCATCATGGACATGAAACTGGCATGATGTGTGATGTTTACTTACCCAAAAAAAATCGAAATTTTGGTGGCATTGTTTGGTCAAGTTCTGAATATGATCAAGATGCTGCACGAGCTATTCTCAAGTCTATTCGTAAGCAAAAGCTGGTACGGGCAGTCTTTTTTAACGATCAACAGCTAATTAGAGAGAGACTTTGTGTTTCTCTGAATGGTCACGATAATCATATTCATTTTGAAATTAACCCACCAGTAAGGAGCTAATTCTTGGTAAGTTTGATGCATTGGATTTCACCACTCTGCAAAATTCTCCTCAACTAGTACTTGACCAACCCAAAAATGACGGGTAAAGGAAAGCAGGGGAGGCAGGGGGGAGAAAAGAATTTGATTTTCTTATAAACCGCGTAAAGTTTCTTTGGTGGACTACTAAGGAGAGGTTTAAAAAGTTTATTTTTATAGTTTCTGCCCTGCGTAAATCGATCGCACTTCGCCATTACGGCGGATAACAGCTTCGCCATTACTAACATCTACTAATGTCCAACCGCTTGAGCCAATGCTTTCACCCATATTAATGCGGCGAGTCACGCCATCAATTTTAAACAAAGCGGCGGATTTGTTACCCAACTCTAGCAATCCTTCTAAGGTATTACTAGGAGCAACTGCGATCGCAGTTGCCGGATATACTTGTTCCTGGGTGATAGTTGGTTCTGACTCTGGTGCAAGTGCTGCACGTAATGGAACTACTGGTAATGCAGGCAGAGGGTTAGGTGTTTGCCGCACGGTAATGGGTGCAGTTTTCGCAGCTACAGGTTTAAGTTCGGCTCTTACAGCCGCAGCTAACATGTTGACAGTTACAGGCTTGGCAGCTTGTCGCACCGTATTCAAGGCATTTTTCACAACATTCGGTTGAGATCCCTGTAATGCACTGGCAACTTGTGGTAAAAGTGTGGGACTACCAGGAATAGCCGGCAGCGCGTAGCGCATTGGCGAGGGCGTTTGATAAACGGGGACGTAGATCCGCTCAACAACGCTTCCAGAACGGTTGGGGGCTGGTGGTGTATTGTTAGCTAGAAGTGGAAGTGGTGGTAGATTACCAGTTGTTTGCCCGTTACTAAGGGCTATTTGGTTAGTATTTGCCTGACTAGAGAATCCAGGTATGAGAGATTTTTGATTGCTTTTTGCTCCTTGCTTATCTATAACTGCTAGCGATTGGAGCATGTAGTCAACCAACTCTGCCTCAATTTCTGTTTTTACGGGCAACTGTGACTGCGGTTGCGGCACTAAAAGAGCTGGCTGGGTTAAGTTGGTATTTAAAAGATATACGACTCCAGACTGTACCAGGTAGATAATACCAGCGATCGCCACGCCTAAAGTTGTTCCCACTATCAGCAGTTTGCCCAAACTCCGACTACTTTTCTGACGCTTTCTACTAATTGGTTTAACGGTGGCGGTGTCAAATACAACGGTACTCAAGTGCTTGTGGTTATCTTGAGCAACTGACTGTACTGGTTGGTTCACTGTATTCGGTAAGATAATCTGGGGTATCGTAACTTGCAGCACATTTTCTGGAGGCGACTGGCGTTGAGGTTGGGGGGAAACCCCAGCAACAGACTGGTTCGATTTGTTCTGTCTACTGTGCCTAACGGTTTGAGAAGGCAGATTACCACTAGCATCCAGAATGTAGTCGATATCGGCAAAGAGTTCATCCATTAAACCATCAGCATAGTTTTCTATCGACCAAGGCTCGTTGGCGATTAAGTCTTCTGATGGTTCTGGTACTATGAGACGGGTGCTGGCTTCTTTTAACATAGACTTTCTATCTTTGTTGCTAGGACGAGGAAACGCCGCGCCTACTGCCTGGGAATTAGGATTATAGATAAAATATCCAATCCGCCATCTTATTGAGACGAGTTGGTTGAGCGCTGGTATTAAAGTCAACTTTAATCTGGGGATTGTTGATGATGCCACTACTAATAGTTATGTCATCTATCATACCAATCTTCCTCCCTACTACTATACTCAGTCTTTATCAAGTTTGTGTTAAGCTAACGCTGGAAACTCTGACTGGCTCTTGGTTCTACGCAATTCTAAATATAATAATAAGGCGTTAACGTCCGCTGGGTTTACACCACCAATACGTGCAGCTTGACCAAGAGTGAGTGGTTTTACGTGAGTTAGTTTTTCCCGTGCCTCTTTTGAAAGAGTATCAATTGTTGTGTAATCTAAATCCGCAGGTAACTGGCGGTGTGCTTGGCGAGCAATTTGGTCAATCTGATTTTGTTGCCTAGCGAGATAGCCAGAATACTTGATGTCAATTTCTGCGCCTTCTTTTTCGGCGCGGTTGAGATTGGCGTTTCCCAGTCCGAACCTGTCGAGGTCAACGTAATGGAATCCGGGACGGCGCAGCAAGTCATTGAGGGTAATTGAACCTTTGATAGCTTGTTGGGTATTAGATGCGATCGCTATTCCTATTTCATCATGTTCTTTGACTCGTGTAGCTTGCAATCTTTGTTTTTCTGTGGTAATATTCCCCTGCTTTTGGGTAAATAGATCCCAGCGGCGATCGTCAATCAAACCAATTTCTCGTCCCAAAGGTGTCAAGCGTTGGTCGGCATTGTCAGAACGCAATATCAATCGGTACTCAGACCTACTGGTAAGCATCCGGTAAGGTTCGCGCAAGTCTTTTGTACACAAGTCATCAACTAGCGTCCCAATATAACTTTGCTCGCGGGCAAAGACAATCATTTCTTGAGAGCGAACAAATCGAGCTGCGTTAATTCCCGCTACAAGCCCTTGGGCTGCGGCTTCTTCATAACCTGTGGTGCCGTTAATCTGTCCAGCACAAAACAGCCCCGCAATCTTCTTAGTCATCAGTGTGGGGTAACACTGAGTTGCTGGTAAATAGTCATATTCCACAGCATACGCTGGACGAAGCATCACACATTTTTCCAGACCGGGGAGAGTCCGCAACATTTGCAGTTGCAAATTTTCTGGTAATCCTGTAGAAAACCCTTGGATATAAAGTTCGGGTATATCCCTTCCTTCTGGTTCAATAAAGATTTGGTGGCTTTCTTTATCGGCAAAGCGCACAATCTTATCTTCAATACTGGGACAATAACGGGGCCCTTTG
Source organism: Nostoc sp. CHAB 5824 (assembly GCF_020829665.1). Taxonomy (GTDB): domain Bacteria; phylum Cyanobacteriota; class Cyanobacteriia; order Cyanobacteriales; family Nostocaceae; genus Nostoc. The sequence goes on along the minus strand of NZ_JAIVFT010000008.1, from coordinate 22,643 downwards.
GCTTCCACCCAACCGCCATAAACTGGCGACAGGTGCAAATTATCTTGAATTAGGCGATGGGTTTCGGCGGTTGTGCGGGTGATGTAGCAAGGCATTTGTTCCCGTTCTACCCACGCCTCTGGGTCAAAGCTAAACCAGCGCATATCTTCATCCCCTGGCTGGATAAGCATTTTACTATAATCCACCGATCGCTTGTCTACCCGTGCTGGAGTTCCAGTTTTGAGCCTTCCGGTTTCAAATCCCAGGCGATTTAGGGTTTGTGTCAATCCCTCAGCCGCAAACTCTCCAGCGCGTCCGGCTGGCATTGATTTGTTACCAACCCAAATTTTGCCCCCCAGGAAGGTGCCAGTTGTCAAGATGACTGCTTTACATTGGAACCCTACACCAAAATAAGTTTCAACGCCGATAACTTCACCATTAGCACCCAGCACCAAATCTGTTGTCATACTTTCGCGGATTGTCAAGTTTTCTTGGTTCTCGACAATATTCTTCATCACCGCTGCATATTCGCGCTTGTCCGTTTGGGCGCGTAATGCCCAAACAGCAGGCCCCCGTGAAGAGTTGAGGATACGTTTTTGCAGGTAGGTGCGGTCTGCTACTTTACCAATTTCTCCACCAAGTGCATCTACCTCATGGGTCAACTGGGATTTGGCTGGGCCACCCACTGCTGGGTTACAAGGTTGCCAAGCGATTTTATCTAAGTTGAGCGTCAATAGCAGGGTACGACAACCGAGGCGTGCAGAGGCAAGAGCTGCTTCGCAACCGGAGTGACCTGCACCGACGACTATGACATCAAAAGCGTCTTGGAATTCAACGGAATTGTGCATGGTCATACTTACAGGATCAGCAAGCTTATAGTTCTTTTCAATTTTAACTGTTCCAGTGGTTTCATGGATGTATCTTTCTGATAAAAAAGTTATCAAATTTACTAGTACTCAATCAAAGACAATTTTATATTTTTAAACTTGAGTATTAAGTAAAAAACATAACTTTTTTAAATCCTATGGCAATGTTCCGGGTTATTTACCACAGCTATTGTTCACATGGTTAGCCATCAACGCAAAATATTTTATTCCTAATATATATTAAATATTTTGTGTAGGCTGTATCTAACTATAAGTTAATACCAATGAATTATCTGTGTTCATCTCTATTATTTGTGGTTTTAAATCATCAGTAACAAATGTGTTTAAAAAGCCTATTAACTTTATTCTTTAATTAACTAAGCAATTATTTAAAAATGAAACTCACCATCAGAAACAAAAAAATCATTACTAGAGCGATCAGAAAGGCAACTTTCATCAGTATAGTTATCTTGATTATTTTTATTTTAGTAGCCAGTAATGAGATTACCCATCATAAATTAGCTAGAACTGCCCAACCATTAAACGTATGCTTGAATACTGATTCATTACCTTGTCCAAATATCTCTACAGAGACAACATCAAAGCCATTTATTCCCAACCCAGAATTAAATGAGCAACAGCGTTTTTTATCTGCGATCGCTAGAAAGTTAACCACAGTTCCACAGGCTGGTACTTATGAATATATTTTGCTACGGGCATACGGTGCAGTCTTTGTAAATCAGGATGTCGGAATTAAACTGCCGCCAAAACATCTCTTTGCTAATGAACAAGAAACCCAAGAGTTTCAAGCTACTTTAACAATGGGTAATGTTGATGGTACTAAGGATTGTTATTTACAAAAATCGGCATCTGACGCTTTAAATAAAGCGCGATCGCTACAAAAAATTCCGCTAAAATCTGGTTATGGTTCTGGTGATTGTACTCGCACTTTCAGTACGAATTTAAGATTTTGGCGCAAATATGCTAATAATCAAATTTTGGCAAAAGTTCAACAGGGCAAAGAAACAAAAATTCTCGGTGTGGTTGCACCTCCTGGAACTTCACAACATCTCTGGGGATTAGCAATTGATTTACGCGTAGGCAGTAAAGAACAAAGAAAAGCTCTTAATCAAAATGGTTGGTTTCAGACTGTACAAAATGATGTTCCACATTGGACTTATGTGGGTTTAACTGAAGAGGATTTACCTCTGTTTGGTTTTAAAAAACAAATTACCGGAGGCATTACTTATTGGATTACGCCACTTTAATTGATAATATTATTTAACACACTATCAGACGCGCTTACCCTGAGTGTAACCCCTAGCACTCATACATAAGCATCAAGTTTTTAGAAGGAATTAAATAGATTGAATAAATTTAAGAATAAAAATCCAGTTAGTCTTTACAAAGTACAGGTAGTTTGGCAAATAAAACTTTTTTATTTTTAGCTCCCTTCTTCAACTCTTGCAAAAAGTACCTTTTACAAGAGTTGAAGAAAGAGTATCCTAACGACTGTTATTCATTAACAATCGTAAAGCCTTCATAATCAACGGCTCCGCTCACAGCATTTGGTAAAGTGACTGTACCAAGTAAGGTGGCGGTTGCAAAGCCAGCGCCATTAGTACCGGTGGCACTACCTAAACCTAGACCTGATGCAGCAAGTTCATCTTGGTAGCCAGTGATTTCATAGACAGCGCCAGTTTCCAGCCAACCCAACAATCTTTGAGAACCGCTGTTGGTAAATGACAACCCAGAATCTGAGTTGAGAGGTTGCCCTGAAGGAGTTCTCAGAGTAATCGGCGCAGACAGCTCACCAGTGAGCAGATCAACTTTGTAAAGCTGGTTTCCATCTCCATCATCAGTGCTGAAATCGCTAGCAAGAGCGCGAGTTCGACCAGGATTGAGATTATCGATAGCTAATCCATCGGCAAATTTTCCAGGATTGGTAGGTTGAGTTCCTTGTCTTTGTGGAGCAGTAGTAGGTGCGCCAAAGCCGTCTACAAGGCTAATATTTCCAGGGTTAGCTGTAGTAATTTTATAAAGAGAGCTTCCTACTGGCACCCCATTACTGCTAGCTTCATTCCCTGAAATGTTGTATAAAACAACTGGTTGACTACCTACTGAAAAGTCACGTCCAAAGTCAGCACCTGAATCAAATCCAAAACGACGTAGGTCAGATGGTGTACGGGTTGGGGAGGCCGTGGCTGGAGCAAAAGGCTGATCTACATTATTAACACGAAGAACAGCTGGATCAATTGGTGTTGTAGAACCAGTGACACGTGCTTCATTAACCGCACTTACCCTTCCGGTAGTGGGGTTAGTTCCCAAACCTTCTAGGTCTGCGGTAGCAGCAGTACTTGCAAGATTGACTGTACCTACTCGTGTAGGAGTAATAGAACCTCCAGGTGCAGAAGGGATCAAAAAGCGGTAAACGTCAAGTTGCTTTCCGTTACTAGCGCTTGAGTCACGATCCTCTCCAATGGTATAGCCGTAAAGAGCCATGAGAATTTTCTCCTTATTCCAACTGTTAAACTTTTGAGAACATTCCAAATATGCCGCATTCCAAATGTGCAAATTGCTATCTGGCTAAAAGTCTTTAATGACACAAACAAAAGCTTTCCTTTGCAGGTTAAAAGTTAAAACTAGTTTGCATTATCTTAACTTTGCTTATATAGCCTATAAGCTTGCAAAACTGAAACACTATTAAACCTTTGACTGTAAATAGGTTAAGACAACTTAACTCAATACTGCTCTAGTTACTATTTACTCAATGAACGGATAGAAAAGGGTCTTTGATTTGCCGATTCAAAGTCAAAGTTTAAGGTTAAAACTGTATTTGGAATTATCTTAATAAGACTATATTTGAGTAATGTTAAGATTTTATAATATTTCGGTTAAACTTTAGTAGTTACTAATTCATTTTACTTACTGATGCAAGCATAACTCGATTGTTTTAATAGCTATTAAACGATTTAATCTTTGCAAGCGATCGCTATTGGCATTACGACTTACGCATTGACAGTACATACCAAATATGGATGATTTAAAAACTACATCTGTCTTAGGGCTAATTTATTAATTATCCCTATAGTGCGGGTATATTTACCACCAAAAAATGAGCAATAAAAGCCTGAAAAAACTATTTTGGTAAATGCATACTATGATTCAATCCGATTCGGATAAGCATTTTGAACTCAGAATTACCTTTGGGTTAAAGGTTTTTTCTTCCCCTTTCCCCTTTAACCGAACCGTATTGTAGTATGATTAATTTGTACAGTGCGTAAGTCTTGGTCTTGTTCACTTGAAAGTTCCTTTTACAAAAAGAATAAAAAAAGATTAAAGGGCAAAGGTAAAAAGAAAATCTCATCTTTTTTACTTTGCCGTTTAACCTGATTCTGCAAAAAGTTTAATGCCTTTTGTGGAGGACTAAATCAGACTTTTGCTAGGGCGTGACGCACAGCGCAAAGCCAAAGATGTTTCCGTTGCTTTGGGCTTGTTGTCAGACATCGCAACCTAAATGCAATGAAATTGCTCCTCTGGTTTTATACCAATTCTTTATGAGGCTGCATATATTTACCCCCCGGCTACACCTTCCTCCCAAAGCATCGGCGGGACTACAGGGGTATCTTGTTATGTACATCTTTATACATATTGGTTTTAGCAAATTTCTAACTGCACGGTTATTTTTACCCTGCTGCACTAGTATGTCAAAATAAAAATACGCGAGACCTTAAGGTGAGCGATCGCTCCAAAAGCTAGATTAAAGGATTGACCTGAGCAATGGCAGACCCAACCAATCACAATCAAGCGGGAGAAGTAGCTCCCAGCACTGTTGACCAGCAAGCTCCCAGTGTGGCTGAAGAACATGCTCCTAGTACAGACTCACCCGAAGCCACAGACCTTCCTACTGCTAACGCGCCAGATCCTAAAGCCGCAAACCCCGAAGATAACCCCAACGCTGCTAAACCAGCTGCTGCATCATCCAAGCGAGAAAAACCCGCAGCCGCAGCAACAGGAGAAAAACCCGCAGCCGCAGCTAAAGCCGCCAAAAAGGAAAAAGCCCCATCTGTTGAAGATAAGCCATTTATAGAGTTCATCGAGCAAGACTACTTACCAGCTTTACAAAAAGCGATCGCTCAACAAGGTGTGCAAGATTTACAGGTGTCTTTTGCCAAGCAGAAAGTGCCAATTACTGGCTTTGAATCTGCTGAAGAATGCTGGCAAATTATCGGCAGTTGGAAAGAAACTGGTCTGCGTCAGTTTAACCTGTATTTCCCCGAAGAAGATATTCAAGGGAAAAAGGGATTTTCCTGTAATGAAGGCAAAAAACCTAGTACTCTTGAGTCATTCTTAATCGATGAGCGCAAAATTACCCTCGATTTGTTAGTATTTGGCTTAGTTCAGCGCTTGGACGGCCAAAAGTGGCTAGGTATAAATTAGTCATTGGTTTTTTAACCAAAGGACAAATGACAATTTAAAATTAGCGGAAATGATAGATAACGGCTCTAGTATTGGGGTCGTTATCAATTTTTACATAACCTGATTTGTACATCTGATTGAAAGTAGCTTTCATTTCAGCAAAGCTAGCTCCCGTGAACTTTAGCGATTCTTGGTTCTGTAAACATTGAATGATTGTTGCAACTCTTAATCTTTTGCTTACAAATTTCTAACCCGCACCTTGGTAGACTGAACTTTATACAATTGGATTATTGTGGGCTGTTACGCCTTAACAGAACATTACCCTTGGCTTTCTGGTGAGACAGTTGCTCAGAGGGGATTTCCCTCATGAAAAACTGCTAAACCCGAAGCGTCTACTTAAGATAATAAAGACGAAAGAGCAATCAAGACATGGTAGATTCCCTCAAAAAACCAGGCTTTGAAGAAATCCGTCCAGGGATTAAAGTCCCGGCAAAAGAAACCCTGTTAACACCTCGGTTTTATACTACCGATTTTGATGAAATGGCGCGGATGGATATCTCCGTCAATGAAGACGAGTTACAAGCGATTCTCGAAGAGTTCCGCACTGACTACAACCGCCATCACTTTGTTCGGGATGCCGAGTTTGAACAATCCTGGGATCATATTGACGGGGAAACTCGCCGATTGTTCGTTGAGTTTCTAGAACGTTCCTGTACGGCAGAGTTTTCTGGCTTTTTGCTGTATAAAGAACTTGGCCGTCGTTTGAAAGGAAAAAGCCCCGTCTTGGCAGAGTGTTTTAACCTGATGTCACGGGATGAAGCACGTCACGCTGGCTTTTTGAACAAAGCTTTGTCGGACTTTAATCTGTCCCTAGATTTAGGGTTTTTGACTAAGAGCCGCAGTTATACCTTCTTTAAACCGAAATTCATCTTCTACGCTACTTATCTTTCTGAGAAGATCGGTTATTGGCGCTATATCACCATTTATCGCCATTTAGAAGCACATCCCGAAGACCGGGTTTATCCAATCTTCCGGTTTTTTGAGAACTGGTGTCAAGATGAAAACCGTCACGGCGATTTCTTTGATGCAATCATGAAATCCCAGCCGCAAATATTGAATGATTGGAAAGCACGGCTGTGGAGTCGGTTTTTCCTGTTATCGGTGTTTGCGACAATGTATCTTAACGACATCCAACGCAAGGACTTTTATGCAACCCTTGGATTGGATGCGCGAGAATACGACATCCATGTAATTAAGAAGACCAATGAAAACGCAGGTCGGGTGTTCCCACTGATGCTGGATGTAGAGAATCCAGAGTTTTATCAACGGTTAGATACTTGTATAAGTAATAACGAGAAGCTGGGTGCGATCGCTAACTCTAGCACTCCCAAATTCCTGCAAATCTTCCAAAAACTGCCGCTTTACATCTCTAATGGCTGGCAGTTATTGCGCCTGTACCTGATGAAACCGATTGATACTGTTTCTGCTCAGGGTGCAGTTCGTTAAGTTATAACAGGTTTGCGAAAGCTTTAGTGGTTCTGCTGATTGCAGAGCCACTTTTTTTGTAATAAATATTACAAGCGATTAGTACTGCGATCGCTAATTTGCTGGCAGGCAAAAATCGGATTTGATGAAAAAATTAGTTTAATAACTTTGTCTTTTGACTATGCTGTTATTCCCAATCTGCCTTTGTCTACAAATATTCAAGTCTCAGGATGGGAGACAGCATAAAGATAGTTGGGTAAGTATCGTTTTGTATTAGATACCTTGAGTTAAGCTGATTTTTCCATTCTGATTACATTTGGGGTAAATGCTTGATGCTTGGCTGCTTCTATCTCGCAACATCAGATAAAATAAAAAGTTACATTTAAATATTTACGATAAAGTTATATTAAAGTATATTTAATGTTTACCTTGAATATAAAATATACAAGAAATACATGACTTGGGTTGAACCAAAATCTAGCAAGAAAGCAGTAAGCAGAGCAGGTGATAAATTAATAGATTCGGATTCATCTGAAGAAGAAAAGTTAGAATCATTAGATATTGTCAGCAACTGGAGATCATCATATACATTTCCCTTACATATTATTGCAGGTTTATTAAGGTCTAAGGTAAAAGACGTTGAGAAAAATGCAATAATTACCCAAAGATTGAAGCGGATTCCATCAATATTAAAAAAGCTCAAACGCTTTTCTAATATGAAATTAAACACAATGCAGGATATTGGAGGGTGTAGAGTAGTTTTATCAGATGTAAAAAAAGTACATATTTTAAGAGACTTACTATTAAATAGCAAAACAAAAAATGAATTGGTAAAACAAAATGATTATATTGAAAATCCTCAACTTTCAGGATATAGAGGGATACATTTAATTTATAAATACAAAGGTAAAAAAGATAATATATATAATGGGTATACAATTGAAATACAAGTAAGAACAAAGATACAGCACTCATGGGCCACAGCAGTAGAAGTTGCAGGAACATTCTTAAAACAATCTCTAAAATCAGGAGAAGGTTCTGAACAATGGTTACATTTTTTTAAGTTAGTAAGCTTACTTTTGGCATTTCTAGAAAATTGTTTACCAAAAGATATAACTATCGAAATGCTAAAACAAATTAAAGAAGAAGTAAATATACTAGTAGCAGAATTAGAAGTATTTAAAAAACTCAAAGCATTTTCAGTTTCAACTCATCAAATAACTGATAATGGAAATAGCAATGATTGTGCTTATTTCCTGATCTTGCTTAATATTGATAAACAAGATGTTCAGATATGGTCTTATAAAGAAAACTACCGTTTTCAAGCAACTGAAGACTATAATAATTTTGAGAAAAAATACAAAGATACAAAAGAAGTAGATATTGTATTAGTTAACGCCACATCAATAAAGGCATTAAAAAAAGGATTTCCAAATTATTTTGCTGACTCTAAAGAATTTTTAGACAAACTAAAGGAGGTTTTAGCAAAAGAAATATAATTGTAGTAACCTCCAATAGTATCCCCCTACAGATAGTGATTCGCAAAATCTACTTAGAAGCGCGGGTGGGGATTGAGGCTAGCATGATTAGGTACACTTTCTGCTAAAAATTTAGCTGTCATTACATGGATATCCAAAAATTTATCAAAGAGTTAGAAGAATTTGGCGAATGGTGATTATCTCTGCCATCGACCTTTATAACCTATTACGATGATTTGTATGGCTATCCTTGGGGACGAATGAAGTTAATAGGGATACTGTGTTTAGGTTTTGGTTTCTGGCTTGCGGTTTTAAGCCTTGTAACCACAACTTACTAAAGTGAATCCCATCTTGCTTACTCCTGGTAGATTAGTGAGTATTGATACGTCTTTTCTGTAAAATAGGAGTGATTGTCAGGTGACGTAGTACATTTGAATTGAAAGTGTTAACGCGATCGCCTTCTTTATCACTCCTATAAAAGTATTCCCAAATAAGTACCAGCTTGTAACACTTATGACTTGTTCACAAGTGCAATAGCATCGGTAATGAATGACAATAAATCAGAATAATTTTTGATGAAGCGTCAGCCTATAGCGATTCTCAAAAGAAAAATGCTCAAGCTAACTTGTCGCTGCTGCTTTGTTTCCATTCTGGCTGCCATTTTTGCTGCCGTTACCGTTCACATCGGCAATGAATGATGGTTGCTGTGAACTGGCAGTTGATGACTCGCCTCGCAGTCCCTTACGGCGTTGGTTCTTAGGAACACCTCCCGCCATGCCGTACTCCACACTGCTTTTACCATATTGAGTAGCAACACCCAACAGCATATGCTCTGCCATATCTGCCAACTCGCGCTCTGTTTCGAGCATTTCATGGTACAACTTATCGAGGTTGGAAAGAGCAGTATTATATAAATGCTCTCTAGTTCGCATTGTTTCAATTAGGTTTGAGAAGGCCGGTAGGGTGAGTCCGTTGCCGACATTTAAATTCGGATCAATTGAATTGATGCCAGCAGCACGACGCGCTGCTTTTTCTAACACTTGAGACGTTCTTTTTCTCCGAGCCATGATATGAACCTTGTAATCTAATATGGTTAATATTCTTTACTTTAAAAAACTTCCGTATTGATCAGCTTGAGAGAACTCCGGCAATTATCTAATGGTTTTTGTTACATAGCGATGTTGTCATGAATGCGCGATATACCGAAATGAGAAAGCAAACTGGAGTTTGAGAAAGCAATATGTCTTTTTGCTTGCTGAATCTACTGAAATGAGAAAGCAAACTGGAGTTTGAGAAAGCAATATGTCTTTTTGTTTGCTGAATCTACTGAAATGAGAAAGCAAACTGGAGTTTGAGAAAGCAATATGTCTTTTTGCTTGCTGAATCTACCGAAATGAGAAAGCAATCAAGCATTTTGAGAAAGCAATATGCTTGATTGCTTCAGGACTTACGCACTGAAAACCTGAAACCTAGATCCCCCCTAACCCCCCTTAAAAGGGGGGGAACTCTAAAAGCCCCCTTTTTAAGGGGGTTGGGGGATCTCTTGTGCGTAAGTCCTATGCTTATTGAAATTGACTTGAGCAGGTATTAAAAGCTTGACAAGCTTAGGTAAGATATTTTACTTTGAATTAAGTACGTTAAAACTCATCAACGCATCTCAGCCGAACCTTGAAAACTGCATAATTCCGTTGAGATGCGTCGAGTTTTTGAGCTAATTTAAGGTTGTTGAGCGCGAATTGTCTTTCTGCAATTGCAAATTATCTTGGTCAGCAAAAGTTTTGAATTCGATCGCATCATGGCTACAAAAGAGGCGCACTTCACTACTGTGGTCGAGCGATAACGCACGCAACCTATCTTGATTATCAAGTCGAGCCTTGCGGTCTACCTCCATGAACGACTGGTAGGCACGCAGTCCAGGTGTGCAAACTCGTTTAGGAGAGCCGATTTCGTGCCGATAAAAGTAAGCATCGCCTGCATGTAAGAGCCAGCCTTCGGATGTCTCAACAGCAATACCTGCATGACCCCGTGTGTGACCGACGAGCGGTATCAGGAGAATTTCAGGCGGTAGCCCTTCGAGGTTACGTACTGCCTCAAAGCCAAACCAAGGTTCACCACCAGGCGAATAATACTTCCAATTTTTTACTTCGTCCCACTGGCCAGGGCGGTAACGTCGAGATGAGACAAAGCCGTGCCGTTCCTTCGCTGCTTCAATCTCACTGAGCATTACATGCACGGTTGCTTCTGGAAAATCTTCTAACCCGCCTGCATGGTCAAAATCGAGGTGAGTAAGCACTATGTGGCGGACATCGCGCGGATTTAAACCGAGCTGTTCAATAGCCGCAACCGCCGTGTATTTTTGTTCAAACTTGATGCGATTCAAATTCATGAAGAAGGGGCTGAGTCTTGATAATGGCGCTTGAATATCGCGCTGACCGAAGCCTGTATCTATGAGAACGAGTCCCTGATTTGTCTCGATGAGCAGACAGTGACAGACCAAACAGGCTGTTAGTCCGCGGCTAAAACCGTCGAAGAGTGCCCCACCAATCGGGCACATACAACCGCAATTAAGATGATGAATACGCATAAATTATTCTACTGAGCATCAATCTCTTTTAAAGACGAAAAAATATGGATCATCAACATACTTAGGAGTGAACAAATTTATGTTTTTACAGAATTTAATTGCTGAATTGCTTTTGCTGTCTGTGTCTAAAGTCTAATGAAATCGATTTGCAGGTTTGACTTGTTTGGGTTGCAATTGTGAAAATGAGTCTGAACTCGTTACGATCGCATTAGAAATTTATCGCATCTGAGTATGGCAAAGCAGGACGCTCCACTTACAGGAGAAGCGCTGATTAAGGAAGTCTGTCGGCGGATTCGGGTAGCCCGAAGCTATTGGGATGCCCACAATAACGCTGCTTGTCGGGGTGAACGCGATCGCGCAATCTTCCTTTACAATACACTGAGCAAGGAACAAAAAGAGCAGATTCCGCAAGTGTTGCGGGTGTGGCTGCGCTATCGTAGTGAGAAGTATTTTGGCGCACACCGAACACCGCCTAAATCGGCACGAAAATCAAAATAGTTTTTATTGGGTATGATATCTCAGTCATCACAGCTACAGCCAGTAAAAAGCTTTTTTTTACTGGCTGTAAATCAAAAGCTTTACCCTAAAAATAAAATTTAATGGAAAAACAGCAACTTATAAAATTGCTAATTGGTGATTTGACTTGGCTGCGATCGCTTAAATCTTTAATATTTATTTATATTTTTTTTAGTGGATATGTATATTTTCGGGCAGATAGTATGATTTTTCTGTCTAAACCTTCTAGCTATCAGGATAATCAAGAAATTATTAAGTTAAGAAGTGGAGAAAATACGAATATATCAGCTACATACTTATTGAACAATCAAGCTGATTATACTATTCTTTATTCTCATGGTAATTCTGAAGATTTAGGAGAGATCAAACAGATTCTAGTAAAATTACACGCCTGGGGTTTTAGTGTCTTTGCTTATGATTATCGTGGTTATGGTACGAGTGAAGGAGAAGCAACAGAAAGTCATGCATATGAAGATATCAATAGCGCTTACAATTATTTGACTCAAAATTTAAAAATATCACCTAAAAAAATTATAGTTTTGGGACGTTCGGTTGGCGGTGGTTCTGCGGTAAGCCTGGCAATGCAAAAACCAGTAGCTGGTTTAATTATTGAAAGTTCGTTTATTTCCGCTTTCCAAGTAATAGTACCATTTCGGATTTTACCTTTTGATAAATTTCCCAATCTGGAGAATATCAAAAAAGTTAAATGTCCGATATTGGTAATTCATGGAAAAGCAGATGATATCATTCCTTTTGCTCATGGAGAAAAGTTGTTTAATGCTGCAATATCCCCAAAACTTTATTTGTGGGTTGAAGAGGCAAATCACAATGATTTATTCTGGGTAGCTGAAGAAAAGTATCAGAAAACTTTGCAAGAGTTTACTAGCCTTGTAAAGGCAAATCAGCAATTATCCCATCACAGTAAAATCTAAAATCCCTATCTAGCTAGAGATTTGCCCATTTATCTTAGTTTGTTAGTTAATTTGCCAAATATGGATAGTGCTATCCTCATTGCTACTAGCGAGGGTTTTACCATCTGGGCTAAGAGCAAGCCCTAAAACCGAACTGGAACCATCCCGAAAAGTGTGCAAGAGTTTCAAAGTCTCTAAGCTCCACAGTTTAATACTGCCATCAAAATTACCGCAGATCATAATTTTTCCATCGGGGCTGATGGTAAGAGATTCAACTGAACTAAAATTGTCGGGAAACTCATGCAGCAGTTTTCCAGTTTGAAGATTCCATAATTTTAGGGTGCTAATTGCACGATTTCGAGAGACTAGTTGACCAAAACTGCCAGTAACGAGCTTTTTGCTATCTGGAGTAATGGCAATAGCATCAATTCCGGTTTTGTGTCCTTTGAGAATATGGCGTGTTTTTTTAGTTTGCAGATCAATAAGCCTAATTGTATTGTCATCGCCGCCACCCCCAGCACCTACAAGGGTTTGCATATCAGGGCTAATTGCAACCTTACTCACAAAGCCTGAGTGTGCAGCAATAGTATCAAGCAGCTTAAGCGTGTGTAAATCCCAAAGCTTGATTGTGTTATCATCACTGCCACTAGCAATCAATCTACCATCTGAACTAATAGCAACTGTTTCTACTGGCTGGGTATGTCCACTTTCGACGTTAAGCATTAATCGAGTGCTTAAATCCCAAACCTTCATTGTTGGGGTAGTTATCCCACCACTTACAATCCGCTTGCCATCTGGACTAATAGCAATTGAAGTAACACCATCTGAGTGAGCATTTAAACTACGCAGCAATTTTCCAGTACGTAGATTCCAGGTTTTTATTGTATCATCTCTACCTCCACTAATCAGGGTTTGCCCATCTGGGCTAATAACAACTGCTGGAACACCAAAAGTTACTTTTTTATGCCCAGTCAGTGTATGAACCAGTTGAATATGTGATTTGGGCTGAGTAATTGTACTCTTGCCAATGGGGGGATTTGAACTGGAAGAATGTACATCAATGACAATCACAATGATGTTTACTGCGATCGCTAAGGCTGTAATAGCTGGTTTGGATTTGAGGAAATTCAATAATTTCATGGCGGTGAGGAACGCAATTATATAACATGGTTCCCATTTTATGAAGTGCGTAGTTTACCGCCGTAGGCATCGCGCTTCATTTTCTTAATTCAACCATCCGCATACTGTCTCGTAGAGAAAAGAGAAAATATACCAGCAGGGATGTCTACCAAATCGAACTAGTAGATAGACTTATCAATGGACTTCTTGCAGAAGTAGAGAAAAAGGGTAAGGGGGGAAAGCGGCTCAAAAAAACCCTTTCCCTTTAAGCTTTTCCCTTTCCTCCAAGAGTGCAAAACTATTTTGCAAGAGGTCTAATTGCTATGTATTTTCTAGTAAATTACTAGCCAGTTGTAGCGTTCGCGCAGCGTCTCCAAGAGTTGCGATGACCGAGCGCTGTAAGTAAGTTGCCTAAGAAAATATTCTACAGCGTTGGGTCAACAACTGGCGATTTGTGGAGTTACTGAGGCATAGGTAAACCATTCCTCGTGTAACCTTTGGGCTGTCCCGTTCTCTTGATATCTTATTTAAACTGCAAAACAGAGACTTGTAATGCCAAATTGGTAGAATCTTTCTGTCTTCAATTGAAGTGCCGCCGTCACTTCAACTTTTTCTTAAAGGACGAATGGAAAAAGTTGATCGCCGTATGGGAAACTCTACTAGTTCAATAGATAACTTTTAGCAAAGTTCGTTAAGCACGAACAATTTAGGTCGGTTGTTACACACACCAGTCTGATTGTGATTAGTCATAATGTAGTGTAGTAGTGCAATATATTGCACTGTTACAAAAGCTAAATACAGAGGTAAACTATGTTTCCTTTTTGGGGTAATGCCTGTTATGGAAGCGAACCCATTTCGCACAAAGCTAGCTTAGAGCGGAAATTAAAATTCTTGATTTGGATGCGAGATGATTTAGAGTCCAAACTAGCTGGCATTAATGCTTCTATTGATACCATCCGGCAGCAAATAGAACGCTCAAACTCAGCAGTTTAGAACTTAGTTATTGCAGAGTTTGTACTTAAGCCGATTGTAACTCCTTTGTGACAGAGCGCTGTAAATGGGCTGCATCAGTGTTGTAGGTCTTTGTGCAGCGCTCTGTCACTAACTGGCGCAAAAAAGAGGCAGTGTTGAAAAACGAAGCCTAGTCTTTTGTACTGGTGGAATTAACCTTGAATAAATAACTCAAGACAGAGGTAGAGTACAGCAGAGTTTATTAATATCTTGAAGTTAGAGCCGTAATCGTTACTTAACGCGCCAAAACTTATAGAAATGAAAAATATTATCTCGATTGGTTGGAATAGCTGGTTAAAGCAACACAAAGAATCTATTTTACTATTTGACTCAATTGCTGCCGCTAGTGAAATTGCCTTCATGCTTAACGGTCAGTGGGATGGCTGCAATGGTGTGAAAATAGCTAACTGTGATGAGGTAGCTGTTAACACTGCTACCAAACTATTAGAAGTTACATGGTGTTATCAAGGCGCATCAAAAGCTGTTTTAGACAGACTAACAACTGATGAAATTTTACGCCGTTATGCAATCGGAGAAAGAAATTTTATTAATGCTAATTTGCGGTGTGCAGTACTTGCATCAGTGAAGCTGAGTGAAATTAACCTAAGTTATGCAAAGTTGAGTTGGGCAGACCTAAGTCAAGCCAATCTAAGTAAAGCTGATTTAACGGCGGCAGACCTAAGTCAAGCTAAATTTAAATGGAGCCGATCTAAGTAAAGCAAACCTAATAAGGACAAACCTAAAAGGGGCAGACCTGCAACTAGCTGATATGAGGGGGGCTAACCTAAGTGGTGCTAACTTAAGTGAAGTTAACCTCACTAATGCAGACTTAAGAGGAGCCAATCTAGCACTAGCAGACCTAAGAGGGGCAAATTTTCACTTGTGCAATTTGAGTGGGGCTAACCTAAGAGGTGCCAAGATAATTGAAAGGGACTTGACTTTTGCTAAAGAATGAGCAGGCCTGGAGGCGATCGCACAGACATAATTAAGAGATTTATGTCGATATTTCTATCAATCCCATCTTCCGCACTTCAAAACGTATTATAAATAATACAAAAATAGTTACTAAGAATATTCATATTATTAAGTATTAATGCTGAGAATAATTGTTGGTTGGACGATACCTATAGTGATCGCTATATTTGGTCATTTTAGTATGTTACAAAGTGAAGTACAAAAAGTGGGATGATAAGTATTTTTGCTGCGAAAGAAATAGGGATGATCAAAAAAAGTGAGAGAATTAGGAATCAAACTTTCATAAATAAAATCTCACCCAAAAAATGGATTATCAAAAAAAAGACATTGAGATTAAAAACTTAGATCACTTAGGAATAGTAGCTGGTCTAATTGATGAAATAGGAATAGTTGAAATAATCACCTCCAAATTAGGAATAGATGTTCGGGAAAAAATTTCATCAGGAATATTAGTAAAAGCTATTTTGCTCAACGGATTAGGGTTTGTATCAAGACCTTTATATCTATTTAGTCAATTTTTTGATGATAAAGGAATAGAAATATTATTGGGGAAAGATATAAAAAATGATTATATAAATGATGATAAAATTGGAAGAGTCATGGATAAATTATATAAATATGGATTGAATAATCTGTTTATAGAAATTGGATTATCAGTAATTAAAAAATTCAAAATAGATACAAAATACTCACATCTGGATGCGACATCGTTTCATCTACATGGAAAATATAATAGTGAAGATAATCAGGAAAAAGAATCAGAAGTAATCAGAGAAAGACCAATAATTATAACCAAAGGATATTCTTGCGATCATGACCAGATTTGAAACAATGTGTTTTAGATTTAATAACGAGTAGTGATGGAGACATCCCATTATTAATGAGAGCGGGAGATGGTAATGAAGCGGATAAAGCCGTATTTGGGAAAATCTTAGTAGAGTTTAAAAAACAAATAAATTTTGATAGTATTATGGTCTGTGATAGCGCCTTATATAGCCAAGATAATCTCCAATTGATTGAGCATTTAAAATGGATAACCCGAGTACCAATGACAATTAAAAAGGCGCAAGAGCTAGTTCAAAATGTAGAGATAGAAGAGATAGACGAAAAAGAAATAAACGTAAGGATTCAGGTCATACCAAAATCTCTACAATCTTTTGCTGATAAAGGTTTCCGGGAATTAGTCACAAATTTATATTCTCAATAAAAATTGCGTAACGACTATATTTTCGTGCCTTATTGCGACTAAAGGTATGTTAATAAGCGAAACTCAATTTTGAAACTGGCTCTGTGACTGGTTTTTAAACACCTAAATACTTACAAATAAACAGAAGAGGGAGCTTAAATTTAGAGGGATACAAATGGAAGGAAGAAATAGTAAATTATGGTGGGATTAAGCAAATTTGGCTAATAGTAGAAAGTCAAAATAGAAAAGAAAGTGATTTAGAAAAGCTAGATAAAAAGTTGAAAAGCTGCTCAAAGAATTAAAAAAAGAAAATTTTGCCACTTCCGAGCAAGCTCAATACAAGCTAAAAGTCGTCAATAAAAAATTGAAGTTATTTGAAATTAAAGAAGTTAAACTTATTGAAAGTAAATCTAAAGACAATAAGATTTTTTATAAAATGGAAGGAATGGGTTACGAAAAACCAGAAGAGATAGAAATACGAAGAAGAGAAGCTGGAAAATTTATTTTAGCAACTAATTTAGTTGATGATAATAAATTAGAGCCATCAGAAATTCTGAAAAATTATAAAAATCAACAGTCTTGTGAAAGAGGATTTAGATTCTTAAAAGACCCTTTATTTTTTGCTGATAGTTTATTTGTAGAAAACCCCGAACGAATCGAGACAATGTTATTTTTAATGTCTTTGTGCTTGTTAGTTTATAATCTTGGTCAAAGGGAACTCAGAAATAGCTTAAAACGAATCAAAATCGGAATCAAAAATCAACTAGGTAAGTTAACGATTAGTCCAACATTAAAATGGGTATTTCAATGTTTTCAAGGAATTCATCTTTTAACTTTAAATGGTGTTAGTCAAGTTATTAATTTAACGTCAGAACGCCATTTTATTTTGAATTGTCTGCCATCATCTTGTCAAAAATATTATCTACTTTCTTAATCTCAAGAAATCTAGAGAGTGAATAATAATTTATCAATATCCGAAGAAATAGTAATTGTTCCTCCAATTTTTAGTGCTATTTTATAAGTCAAATATAAGATATTTAATTATTTCTCTTCACACCGTAAATTAATTTAGTTTTGTTTTCTTAATTATCGTCATTTCTTGCTTTTTTCTTGACTGTAATCTATTTAAACTTCAACTTGAAGTGCGAAATGTGGGATCAATCTAAGCATTTTTCTTCTCAGACTTAAACCAGGTTTTTGCAATAGTTCATATTTAAATTCAGCAACCTGGAAATTTCACTTAGTTTGAAAAATATTTTGTACCATCTTTTTGTCTGCATTCGCCGCCGCCCTATCCAACTCTGCAATCTCACTGGCGTCTAATAGCCAACCCAATGCACCAATATTCTCCCTCGCCTGTTCCACGCTCTTTGCTCCAGGGATAGGAATGGTTCCTTTACAGATGCACCAATTAATTGCTACCTGTGACATCGTTTTGTTTTTGGACTGTGCCACCTCTTGCAAACATGCCAAAAGTGATCGCATTCCTGGTAATATCTGCCTAAATAGCAGACCTCGGATGCCTTTAGGCAAAGGGCCTTGCTCAGAGTATTTTCCTGTCAGTAACCCCAAAGCTAGAGGGCTATAGGCAATTAGTTTAATTCCCAACTCATCACAAAGGTCTTTGAGCTTTAGTTGGGTGACAGGATATGTAGACAACAAAGAGTATTGAACTTGCAAAGTAGTAATCGGAACGCCTCGTTCAGCAAACTTTTTCTGCACTTGCTTCAGCCGCTTAGGCCCATAATTAGATAGCCCTACTCCCTTAACCAGTCCTTGCTCATACAAATCGGCAAGACCATCTAACAGCCCTCCCTCTTGCCAAGGAGCATAATTCGCTGTAGACCAGTGCATCTGTACCAAATCTACGTTTCTTCCCAGGCGTTGGGCAGATGACTTGCAAGCCATTACCATTGACTGGCGTGTCCATCTCCACGGATAAGCAGCAATTTTAGTAGCAATACAAATATTTTCTTTGCTTGAACCTACATATTCTCGGCTGAATCGTCCCAGAAGGAGCTCACTGCGACCATTCAATCTCCCAGTTCCGTAAGAATCACCAGTATCAAATAAAGTCACGCCGTTGCTTACACAAAGGTTAAAGACGGCTTGCAACTGGTCATCCATACTTTCGTTATATCCCCAGAGCACTTGGTTGCCCCAGGCCCAAGTCCCGCAGCCCATGCTTGGGAGGGAGAGTTTTTGGAGAGTCTGCATCTTTGCTCTCTGTAAATTGTCTTATTAATTATCAGGCATTAACGCGCGAGTAGCATGATTACCAAGCAAATAAAGAGAACCTTCTAGTAGTCTGCCAACCCAAAAATGCGCTTGTGAGGGCTGGGGAAAGGGGAAAGGGTAAGGAATTTAAAACCTCTTAAAAGACTTTGGCGCAGAGTCTTTGGAGCAGAGTCTTTGGAGCAATGGATGCAAAACTATTGGCACATTTGGATTGTTGGGAATGAGTGAGCGTGCAGAACAGATTGGAGCACAACTGACGATTCATATCTGGTGGAGTATGCCAATAATTTAGGGCTTGATATTTCCCAATTTCTGCAAAATATATCCAAAAAAGTGTACATTGATCGCATCAATGAAGATATTAAAAGTGGATTATCCAGTGGAGTAATGGCTACCCCAACACTATTTATTGATAGAATTCCGTATAGCGTAGGCGTAGCCCGCCGCAGGCATCGCTGGAATATTGAGCAATTGATGGCAGCTAGCTATTATTACTGCAAATCATTAATTTTCCTGATTTTTAACCACACAACCAAAATTATTGCTTATTACGCAAGCAACTAATCAACAGGAGCAATCTCATGGCACAATCTCTCTGATTTTTTGGCTCTCGCCTCACCATCATTGCCAATCACACCACTACCGCAGGTCAGTACGATCTGATCGAAAGCTATTGTTCAACGACTTTCATGGTTTCCCATAGAACAAGACAGATTGCGTAATTGTCCAGCGCATTGAGGGCACGGGTTTGAACAGCGCCTCCCATGTTTCGCGAGGAACTAATCGAATATAGTCCAAAACTTTGGAGTTAAAGATGAAACTCATTTCTGTCAACGTAGGGCTTCCATGTAAAGTGGACTGGAAAGGGAAAACAGTTAGCACTGGAATCTTTAAAGAGCCAGTTAATGATCGCGTGATGCTGCGGTCGCTTAATTTAGACGGGGATGGACAGGCTGATCTAACCGTTCATGGAGGATTAGACAAAGCGGTCTATGTATACCCGTTCGAGCATTACGATTACTGGCGAGGTGAATTACCTGACACAGAGTTGCCGCTAGGTATCTTTGGTGAAAATTTCACGACCACTGGACTCAGAGAAGAGGAAGTGAACATTGGCGATCGCTTTAGTATCAGCACTGTAACGTTAATGGTGACACAACCTCGCCTGCCCTGCTACAAACTTGGAATTCGGTTTGGACGACCTGATATGGTTAAACGATTTCTCGCGAGTCGTCGAACCGGATTTTACTTCCGTGTTTTGCAAGAGGGCGAAGTCGGAGCTGGAGACACTTTAGAGTTGGTGAGCCGGGATGATAACAAAATTACGGTTGCCGATATCACTCAACTTTATGTGCGTGAGCAGGACAATCCAGAGTTACTTCGCCGTGCTGCTCAACTTGAAGCTTTACCCGAAAGTTGGCGCGACTATTTCCAGCGGGAAGTAGATAGATGGAATTAAATGTAGGGCTTGTGTAGACTGGGTTGAGGCACGAAACCCAACTAAAAAAGGAGAGTAGTTGCAATGACAATTCATCAAAACGGATTTTTTCTTCAACCGGATCAAGGTCGTTCTTATTACTTTGGTCAAGACCTCTATACCTTCAAAGCAATTGGTGAAGAGACAGGGGAAGCCTATGCGCTTTGTGAGGTAATCGTTGCACCTCAAGGTGGTACGCCGACCCATCGGCACACCAGAGAAAATGAATCATTTTATGTTCAAGATGGAGAGATTGAATTCCAGCTTGACGATCGCACCCTTGTTGCAACAGGTGGAACCTTCCTCCATTCGCCCAAAGGTCAGCTTCATCGATTTACCAATACGACTTCTGTACCTGCCAAACTATTGGTTTGGGTGACACCCACTGGATTTGAGAAATTTATTGCCGAAGTTGGAAAGGCGGTGAATGGTCAAATTACATCTGCCCCACCATTGAGTCCTGAAGACTTAGATAAAATCCTCACTACTTCACCTAAGTACGGCATCGAGATTATTCCCCCGCCTTCTAAGCAATGACAACACGACGAATTACCGTAAAACTACCAGGACTTACCTAAAGCAACGAGTTTTAGTTATGGGTAATCACTGACGATGAATTTCACACCACAATTTCATCACTTGTAGCAACGGACAAGGAGTAAACTCATGACCACATTTCACACGATCAAGATTGATGGTTTAGATATCTTTTATCGAGAAGCTGGTTCTCGCAATAATCCGACAATTCTCCTGTTGCACGGCTTCCCGACCTCACCCAGTAGGAAATAATCTCGACTAGTAGTTTGCCAAGTTCACTTGGCGGGGTAAAGGGGAAGGTGGGACCCCCACGAAGTGGGGATAAGGGGCAGGGGATCCAGGGGATCCCTTTCCCCTTTCCCCAGCCCTCACAAGCGCATCTTGGGGTTGGCAGACTACTAGGAAGCGATGTCAATAGTAGGTGATTGTCATTCCACGATCATTGCCCATCAATTAACACTGTTAAACCAGTTAACTTGACAGTGCCACTTCAACAGATTATCCACCATCTATAAATCCAAGGAGGACTTATGATTAGTCAAGCAAACTCGCAAGCGGTGAAAGTTTTGGAAGTCGCAGACGATCCGCGTCAAGTGCTAGTGAATGCACAGGCTTCGGTTAAAGTAGACCTTTCAGGCATTGACGAGTTTGAGAAGACGATTACGGCTGACGGTTATCCAATCACGCTAAACATCGTGCGACCTGAGGGTGTCCAAGGCATATTGCCTGTTTTCATGTTTATTCATGGCGGCGGTTGGGTGCTGGGCGATTATCCAACGCACAAGCGCATGGTTCACGATCTCGTTGTGCTTTCAGGTTTTGCAGCGGTCTTTGTCAACTACACTCGCACTCCAGATGCTCAGTATCCGCAGGCTGTAAATGAGGTATATGCCGCTACCCATTTGGTAGCGGAGCATGGTGAGGAGATTAATGTTGATGGCAAAAATCTGGCAGTAGTCGGAAACAGTGTCGGCGGTAACATGACGGCTGTAACCACTTTGATGGCGAAAGCGAAAGGGGGCCCACATATTAAGTTGCAAATCCTGATGTGGCCATTCATGCGACGACGTATTGCCAGCATCAATGACCTGCCAATTCAGGAGAGCGATTCTCCGAAGGAGACGCTACGCGAACGCAAATACCACTGGATACTGGGTCGTCGTCCCGATGATCATCCCGGATTGTCCGACCTCAATCTTTGAGAATTGGATTGCGCTTACGTCCAACTGTTAATTGTCAAGGAAGGGACTATAAGTTAAATTTTTTTAGCATACTTTACACAATTGAGAATCTCTGTATATGTCATGTTCTCTGTTGATAAACACCTCAGACAATACCTGATAAGCTTCTGTCCAAGCTGCCATTACTTCTTCTGTAGCTGCTTTCCCCAAAACATCTTTCATTGCTTGCAGTAAACTTTCTCCAACAATAGGATATTGTTCTGGTGTAACATGGGTCTGCACATGACGATGGGCAATTTTTTCAACCATCGATTTTAAAGCAGGCAAATTATCAATTTGGGCAGCATAGCCATAAACTGCTGTAGCCAACCTCGCAGGCTGAGAACCATCTGCTTGAGCAGACATATCAAATTGCTCTCTGATTTCTGGATGATTTTGAAACATAATTTGGGTCTTGGCAACTTTTGGTGATGATGAAAGGTTACGCGCTTTAAGGCAGAAGGCAGAAGGCAGAGGGCAGAAGGAGGAAGGAAGAAAGATAGTAAGTATTTAGGTCAGAAATGTTGAATTCTGATACAAAACTTTACATAGCTAGCTACACTAACTCTAAAAAGTCTAAAATAGTCAACCTGACATCATCTCCTCAAACCAATGAACATAACTGATTTTCTGACACATACA
>NZ_JAIVFT010000088.1 GCF_020829665.1 Nostoc sp. CHAB 5824 | reverse complement strand
AGACAAGAACATCACTAAACACAAGAACATTACTCTAAAAGACATTACAAACAATCAAACAATACGCAATGGCTATGGTATGACCGGTTCCAAACCTCAAACATCCCAACGGTTTCTTAATGTACAGATTGCTCGCATTCCTCTCGACATTCGTAGAAAGACCGAAAAGCCTTACTCTCTTGCTCAAGAAATTGCAGAACTCATGAACACTACATTTCCCATTCCAATTCTAAAACAAACCACATCGCCTACACTTTAGAAACGAGTAAACCCGCCCCTCACTGCAAGCCATGCGTCGCTTGAGTTTTGACAACACTATTCAAATTTGAAAGAACATCTTTGGCAGGGTAATCATTGTTACCACTGCTCTCCCACATCCGAACTTCTTACGTCGTTCATCGGGCAGGGCTTTATAATATACACCCCGTTGCGCCGATTGTCAAGAACGATTTCAGAAATTCTTTTTGCGGATTTTGGTGGAGGCTAACGGACTCGAACCGTTGACATCCTGCTTGCAAAGCAGGCGCTCTACCAACTGAGCTAAGCCCCCGAAACCATGGGCCTGCTTGGACTCGAACCAAGGACCTTTCGGTTATCAGCCGAATGCTCTAACCAACTGAGCTACAAGCCCAAATGATCTTGAAAGTTGCGGTAACATTTTGAGGGTGACACTGTATCCACTTCGTGAGTTATTCCAAACTACCGACCTAAGATAACGGCATAATGGGAAAGGATAAGGCACAGGTTGCCCCATGATTGCCCCTATTCTCCTCCCGCCGAATTATCCATAGAAAGGAGGTGATCCAGCCGCACCTTCCGATACGGCTACCTTGTTACGACTTCGTCCCCCTTACTCCCCACACCTTCGACGGCTGGCTCCCCCATCGCAAGCCCTGCCGGTCTTCGCGAACAGACACTTCGGTCTGTCCAGCAGCGCGGGTCTCTCTTCCGTTGGGAAAACAGACGCCCCGCCCCAGACCAGGACTTCCGAAGGGGGTTACCCCACCGGCTTCGGGTGCAGACAACTCAGGTGACGTGACGGGCGGTGTGTACAAGGCCCGGGAACGAATTCAACGCAGTTTCGCTGACCTGCGTTTACTAGCGATTCCGGCTTCATGCAGGCGAGTTGCAGCCTGCAATCCGAACTGAGAACGGATTTCTGGGATTGCCCCCGGCTCGCGCCTTCGGTTCCCTCTGTTTGCCGTCCATTGTAGCATGTGTGTAGCCCAAGGCGTAAGGGCCATGCTGACTTGACGTCGTCCTCACCTTCCTCCGGCTTGCACCGGCAGTTTCCCCAGAGTTCCCGCCACTACGCGCTGGCAACAGGGGATGAGGGTTGCGCTCGTTGCGGGACTTAACCCAACATCTCACGACACGAGCTGACGACAGCCATGCAACACCTGTCTCTCCGTCCCTTGCGGGTACGCTCCTTTCAGAGCGGTGCAGAGGATGTCAAGCCTTGGTAAGGTTCTACGGTTTGTGACGTATTAAACCACATGCTCCACCGCTTGTGCGGGCCCCCGTCAATTCCTTTGAGTTTCAACCTTGCGGCCGTACTCCCCAGGCGGGATACTTACTGCGTTTGCGACGACACCGCAGGGGTCGATACCCGCGACATCTAGTATCCATCGTTTACGGCTGGGACTACCGGGGTATCTAATCCCGTTCGCTCCCCCAGCTTTCGCGCCTCAGCGTCAAGGACGTCCCAGAAGACCGCCTTCGCCACCGGTGTTCCTACCCATCTCTACGCATTTCACCGCTCCATGGGTAATTCCATCTTCCCCTAACGCCTTCAAGAGTGTCCGTATCCACCGACCCGCTGGAGTTAAGCTCCAGGCTTTCACAGCGGACGTGACACCCCGCCTACGCGCCCTTTACGCCCAGTAACTTCGGACAACGCTCGCCCCCCCCGTATTACCGCGGCTGCTGGCACGGAGTTAGCCGGGGCTTATTCGGACAGTACCGTCACTGTCTTCTTCCTATCCAAAAGGAGTTTACAATCCGAAGACCGTCTTCCTCCACGCGGCGTCGCTGTGTCAGGGTTGCCCCCATTGCACAAGATTCCTAATTGCTGCCCCCCGTAGGAGTCTGGGCCGTCTCTCAGTCCCAGTCCGGCTGACCATCCTCTCAGACCAGCTACCCGTCGTCGTCATGGGGAGCCGTTACCTCGCCATCTAACTGATAGGGCGCAAGCCCCTCCCAAAGCCATAAATGATTTAGATGCAAAAAGATGTCTCTTCGCAGCCACATCCGGTATTAGCCCCCCTTTCGGAGAGTTGTCCCGGTCTTTGGGGCAGGTTGCTTACGTGGTACGCGACCGTTCGCCGCTATCCGCTCCCCCACACGAAAGACAAAACTCAGTCCAGTAGAGACAACACAGGGCAGTCCGGCAAGCACCACACGTCAACACAGTGTGTCCGGTCACAACCCTCTCCCAGAGAAACAAGCACACTGCCCAGTCCGCGAGAGAACTCTCCCTAAAACGAAGAGACACTCTGCATAGGTGCATTGTCCTGTTCCCTGTCCACTGTTCCCTGTTCCCTCTCTCCTGTGGGAGAGCGAACCGCTCGACTTGCATTTTTTAGGCACGCCGCAAGCGTTCGTCCTGAGCCAGGATCAAACTCTCCATTAAAAATAGATTGTCTATATCCACCCATCCAATAAATGGGATTTGTGTTTGTTTGATGCCTTCCACTCCGAAGAGCAGAAAGCGTTTCACCGCACACAGGCTCGAAGTTTTCCAAAAGTTACCGCAAGGCGGAGCAAGACACCAACAAGAGCGGCTAAAGCCCTCACGATGCACCCTCGCTCACACCGAAACTCAAAGCATAACCACCCAACTCTATTCAATCTTCTCAAAGAACATTTTCTCACTTTGGAAGGTTCCTCCGTGAGGCTTGTTAATATACCAAGAGCCTACCCGAATTGTCAAGGGCAGATTAAGAAAAAAGGGAAATTAAAGATGACGGACACGACTGACTGCCGCAAAAACAGCGAGACCGATAGCAAGGTAGTTCAAAGGGTCGCTTAAACCCATTACAATGGCGTCAACAATGTCGAAATTTGAGAGCATGGCACTGATAATCCAGCCCGCAATTACCCCTACTCCTGTCGCTATACCTACAAGAATTTCCATGGTTGTGCCACGCTTGCGCCCT
>NZ_JAIVFT010000087.1 GCF_020829665.1 Nostoc sp. CHAB 5824 | reverse complement strand
AAAAATTTTCTAGACAGATGCTGCCAAACTATATACTGCCATTTGTTTGATGCCTAAAATGCCCCTGCATCTTGCTTGTCTTTTACCCTCGTACCAATCCATTTTAGCGTATTGCAAGTGTCCTATGTTGAGGGAGTCCTCCCTATTTTGCCCGTCCTTTTGCCCAGAAATTCACATAAGCACGAAATAACTCAAGACCAAAGCCTTCGTTCCGGCGAAGCGTCCTAAAAACTCCTAACAAAACCGCGTTTTCTCGTCCGAAGGACGAATGGCGGAACGCCCACAGCAGAGGAATTCATTCCGCTGGCGAGGTTTTGTTGGCGGCACTAAGTATCCTGTCCGAACGGGCATCGGCATCCCTGACCGCGACAAATAATCAAGACTCGATACTCTCAAACACAACGAAGCCGCGCCAACTTTGGCGCGGCTTCTTATTTCCTCAACACGAGAGAACTTCAGTCCTTCGGCGTTTCTTCCGTTTTGGGTAAGCCAATCGTTCTCAGCATTTCATTGGTCTTGATGAGACGCGACACCCGGAACGGGTCGGCTAACTTCCGCAAGCGTCGGACGTGCAGGAGGTTGACGCTCTTGTCCGTCTTCGCAGACACGCCGCCGCGCCCGCAAACACAAATGCCTCCCTGTAGACAACCACAGGAAGGCTTGAACACGATTCGAAACCAGAACCAAGATAGTGACAGTTCGCTGATCACTCTTTTACACTCGGCAGACGCCTACTTTGTCATCAGACGATTAGAGCGTAATCGGTTCCAGTACATTACGATGCAAATTAGTCCCAATGCCACCGCCCCCCAAGAAGATGGTTCAGGTACAGTCTGTAATGAAGGGCTTAAAGTCGAACCTTGATTGAAAATAAAATCGTTTGTCACTTCGTCAAACCCAAGAATGGCATATTGACTCGCCCCAGGCGATAGGGGGCTGGTAATGAAGAACTGCGCCGAGTTGCCGGGAAGCAAATCTGTCGTTGGGTCAGACGACTCCCAAACAATGAACGCATCTCCAGCGTTGTAATTAGCCAGCCAATCGAGTGAGGAAGAAATGTTCGTTAGGTCTGCTAAAGGATCAACATCAATCCGGAAACCGATGGCGGGCAAAGTGCTGTTTTGCCCGTTAGTAAGTTCGTATTGGTAAACCGTTTGCCCCGATGAAGTCGAAGTAGTGACTGTTAAATCTGTTAAGAACTGGGCGTATGCTGGCAATGCCTCAATTAGCAAACAGAGAACAGCAATGATATACTTCATGTTACGCAGAAGTCTCATGATGATCCTTTCTTACAGAAAGTGGGTAAATTGTGCATCCGACTCGCGTTATTATGTTGAGCCGGATGCTTGAGATTAGCCAGTGCTTCGGTTCGCTTTCATATTTAAGAACTTCTAGCAAAACCGCCCAGCGAAATGAATTTCTCTGCTCGGAGCCTTCGGCTGTGCCGTGCTTCGCACTCGAAATGCGAGTTTTGTTAGGAGTTCTAAGTATCAAAGGCTCACCAAAGACTATCAATATCGTTCATGCCAATCATAAACATAAAAAGGCCAGAGGAAAAAGACTGCAGTCTCAGGGTTCGGCTCCCCAAAGGTCGCGGTACCCTGTAAGCGTATTCTGTAATTACCGCTTCCTCTAGGACGTTCTTGAATGAATGCATTCTGACGATAAGCAGTACCGTTCCGGATTTTACCATCGAGTGGCGAACGTATATTCAACGATGGCGACAGCCATTTACTCCAACCGCTACCGACGATGTCTGGAATTGGTCCAGGCAATTCGATTGGGTGGAAGCCGTTTCTGAACATCCAAAGGAGCGCTTGCCGGTAATTAAGACCATCGACTGGATCGCTTACAGGTGGGACAGCGTCATAGAGTTGCAATGGTCGAGTATCAGTGCCGATCCCTCGATTCTGATTATTCGTAAAATCGCCGTCAGGTAAGCGCCTTTGTGGGTCAATGACCAACCCGATGGTGACAACTCCTGACCAACGAGGCAGGGTGTCTGGCCAAGTTGTTGGAGGCTGCATATTAATGGTCAAAGTCATTGGTGGTGCACCAGGAGCAAGACCAGCAACGGTCACTGACTGTAGAGGAAAATCTCGCTCAGGATCGATTACGTTATCAGAGGAAAGGTAAACCGTAGCCGTGAAAGAACCCGCACGTCCTTGACCTCGATTTTCGACAGTTGCCGTAACAACATAAGGAACATTGACAGCCACTGGACTGTTCAGTTCAAGCTCGTCGCGAACGATGGGGACACGATACTCAAAAGCGGTCGCTCGGAGGTCAGGAACACGCACGAAACGCGCCAGTAACTGAGCCGAAGCCGAAGCACTTTCCTGCACAAAGAATTGGTCTATCGTACTGAAACCGCTGCCCGTGACGGTTCCAAAACCAACCAGTTCCAGCGTGAACTGACTGCCATCTGGAGTCGTGAATATCTGAGAGAAGAAACCCGACGGCAAGAAAACGGAGTCTGAGTCTCCGATTGGATTGCCCGTATTAGGCGAGTTGATGATGCTGAATCGGAAGGTGTATGCTTGGGAACCAACGCCACTGGGATTGGTAATGTGCGCTGTCACCTCAAAATCAATGGAATTAATTTCTGTTCCTAATTGGATGGTTCCATTGAAAAAAGTCAGATTTCCCAGTGAGAAAACCTCATCTTCATTGACGCGATAGCCGGAAGAAGCACCGAAGTTGAGGCTGCTTGGAGGAGTGCCTATAGGGGTTCCCCAAGCAATACTGCTGGTTCCGACACCCGTGATAACGGCAGTGCTGGGAACAGGATTGATGAACCGTGCAGAGGCTGTACCTTGAAAGAGCGTCGGCGTCTGAGCCCACGCGAACTGCCCACTCAGAACGAGGAATAAGCCAACCACGATTAATGACCACTTTCGCATTGTTTCCTCCTGTGTTGCGACTCAAACAAAAAACTATATGTCGCAAATGCGACTACATATGATGTTATATAGACAACTCGCTGTATAACACCAGAAATTTGATATGTTCCACGTCATTTGTATGACATTTTGACGTAGAATTCAAACGGACAGAATATTCTATAGCACGCTTGCTGTAGAATATGGCAGCAGATGACTTTTGTGGCAATTTACCAGTAAATGTACTGTGTTTTCTGAATGGTACAAGCATATAACACTTTACTATATATTGCAATGCTTTT
>NZ_JAIVFT010000086.1 GCF_020829665.1 Nostoc sp. CHAB 5824 | reverse complement strand
TCAAGTGCAACGTAGATTAACATGATGTAGTTTTGGTAACTGAACTTCCCGGTTGGACACAGCACGTTCTCCGGCTGGCAGACGGCGTGCCATTGAAGCAAGTGCGAACCCTCGTGGACGAGAGTTTACGGGCACTGGCAGCAACCATCATAACATGAGCCATGGCGGGATATTTATGCCAAATATGTGACAGCCAAAACAATGTTTTGATGGGGTGTCTGGAATAACAAATTGGGGTG
Source organism: Nostoc sp. CHAB 5824 (assembly GCF_020829665.1). Classification (GTDB taxonomy): domain Bacteria; phylum Cyanobacteriota; class Cyanobacteriia; order Cyanobacteriales; family Nostocaceae; genus Nostoc. Next base: position 2,952 of record NZ_JAIVFT010000086.1, on the reverse strand, counting down.
CATGCCAATTGGCACGCATCCCAATTTGTTATTGTGCTTTCACTCACTGCTGTAAAATCGAACTTGAAGGCATTTGGACTACGCCGCCATGACAGCATCGATTCGATAATTTTCCTTGTCGCCATAGTCACTTGCTGCGGCTTCGTTCATCTCCGCGAAATCCTCTTCAGAAATCTCAGGGTCGGTCTGCTCGAAGCAAACAAGCAATGCCTCGCGGATCATCTGCTCCGGGATTTTTGCGGCACGGAACAAATCAGAAAGTGACATCATTTCCACCCCCTGACTACCAGTATGCGACAAGATGAGTTGGGCAGTGTCAGCATTGAAACCGATGGAAAACGCTACCCCAATGCTTTTAGTGCTGTTTTTGGTTGTGCGCTTGCCAGAGGATTTTCCGTACTCCTCTGCGGCGCGACGAAAATGCTCCGCAGTAAGAGGAGAATGACCTGCAATTTGATGTGCCCTTTCCACGGCTTTTACTAAATTATCATCAGGAACTCGCAACAGTTCTCGCGCCTGACTCTCCGTCGCAGGGCGCATCGCCAAAGAGACGCCACCTTTGTCTAAAGTGGCGTCCAATTTTGCCACTTTGATCTGTCGTGATGCATAATTTTGTTTGAGACCATTAAATTCCTTTTCAAGAAAGTCATCCCATGAATCATAACATTCGCGGTAGAGTTTTTGTTCCTGAATTTCTTTTAGGGCATTGCCTATTGCCACAGCCGCCTTATACCCAGTCGCAAAACTTTTGCGAATAGAAGTGCAGAGTGTAGTGTAGCGTGTTGTTTCTTTCGCGGTCATAGGCGCAACTTCCTCGCCTGCCTTTGTTTCCACCAATATCATTTCGGTAGCAGTGCTTGCATTTTCCACTACTACATCAGCAGTGTTCTCGCTCGTCTCCTAAACAATGGTTTCCACATCAATTGTTGGCTCGTTCAATGTATTCTCCTCTGATGTACAGCCAAACACAAAATCTCCCGCTTTTTTAATACATACATCAGGCGTGGCGAGTCGTAATAATGCCCTGAGCATCTGACTCAAACCACGCCGGACTTGTATTAAAAAAGCGGGAGATATTTCAGAGTGGTCTTATGCGCTAACATCTGCCACTCACTGCCAGACTGTCCATGCGTTTTATTTTTTATGGGCGCGATGAATGCGCCTACACTCTTATTATTCCCTGAATGAGTGCAAAAAGGGACAAGTGCCTTTACCAGTTTATACCAATTCCACACGATAGAGAATGTAGAAGGCTTCCGTTGCTCTTCCCTTCGTTGCTGGCACAGTAGCGAAGGGAATTGCTTCAAACTTGTACTTTAATTATCGGCAGATTGCCGGAAATTTACGCTCTGTATTCTTGCCGGTTTTTCCCGATTAGTAGCAGTCCCAGACATTCATCCCCTCTGTCATGTCGCCCCAGGAATTCTTTTGTTTCGTACGAAAGGCACAGGCTGTGATTCTCCTTCGTCATCTATGCTCATCTCTAAGATTGTTGGTGTCGGTGGGGCAGTCATTGTGGCTACTCGCTCGGCAAACCATGCGCGATCCGTATCCGTCATCTCTGCGGATGTGACAGAGCAACCATGCTCGTGCAAGATAGGTGGAGGAAAGAATATAAATTCCGGTACGGCGGCAGGCACAAGATCAGCCCATCCTTCGCATACAGTGACCATATATCTCCGCCCAATCAATTCCGCCAATCCGACGGTTTGCCACTCCGCAAGAGCGTATTGCCTGTCTGCCAGCCTGTCAAGAAACGGCTTGAGTGTTGCGCCCTCATGGTATAGTGTGTCGGTGACTGTGTGCCAAATGTACAAATTGCCTTCGTTGTCTGTGTTGTCAAGGAGAATGTTGCATCTCGCCGCCTGCCAAATCCAGCGGTAAAAATGCTTTTGACGTACAGGGCAATAGGCCTCAGAAATTTCGAGCAGATCAGCATAGAGCCACCTCTCACCAGAAGTCTTTCCGTTCGTCTCACAATCGCTCAGGCATCTTGTCTCACTTCCATTTTTGCCCAGTGGCACTTTGTAGGAACTGAGCAATCCAGGGCAAATCCAGTCATAATCAAGAAACGGTATTTCCATCTTTCTCCTCAAACTCCTCAAACTCCTCAAAATGACGCGATGACACGATGACATGAGATTCTGGGAAAATCACATAAGAGACTATTTCTACAAGACTTTGCCATTTTGCCTGCCATCGTGTCATTGTGTCACAACTACCAGTGCATTAAACTGTTCACTTCGTCCACAGAATCGATCTCTGCTATAGGGTAGGAAGGGTGGCTTGATGTCATGTTGTCCTTAAACGAGCCACCGTACTCCTGATGATCCTTGTCATTTCGCTCCGCATCCGTGAGAAGACGTAATCCCACCCATCCACGCGAACGGGCATTCCGGTCAGGCTGAAACCCGCGTTCTTTGAGGCGCTTGCCCAGTCGGGCTTGACTCATTGCACGCTCGCCGTTCTCTGCACACCACGTTTTGTACTCAAGGTAGAGATCACTGGAACTGACTTTGAGTTCGGCTCCTTCCATATCGCAACATGCGTCAAGGAATTGTTTGAGGACATCTGATTCCTCTCGATACTCCTTCGTTGCCTCTCGAACGGCGAGCGGAACCGTAACTCCTTCCAGTTGCCACTGGCGGCAGCCTTCCAACGCCCAGTTCAAAATGCCACTGAGTTCCGCCCGTAATTTGTCGGGGAGTTCCGGGTCAACTTCGCTCTCCGGGATGGTCACGAGAAAAGGAATTAGGCGTATACGCCGCCATATTCCTTCATCCGTCCCTCGAATGATCGGTTTGTGGTTGCCGTACAACCACGCCGTAAACATAGGTTGAAATGTAAAGAACTCCCCATATAGAAATCGCGCCGTGATCGTGTCGTTGCCAGTCAAGTCCTTGACAAGGGCTTCATTGAGAAATTCTCCTTCCCCAATCTCTGAGACTGTCA
>NZ_JAIVFT010000085.1 GCF_020829665.1 Nostoc sp. CHAB 5824 | reverse complement strand
TAGCAGACCGTCCAGCACTCATCTCCCGTTATCGGAAAGACAAACCGGACAAAGTGTCTCATTATATTGAGTACTTCACACCTAAAACGGAGTTGGCAACTCTCCGTGCGGGAATACTCGCTCTCTCTATAGAAGACCGAAGTGAAATTAGATTGCGAAACCCAATATGCGATCTACGTAATGACGAAGCACCTTTGATCTGGAAGCAAGCATTTTGGGGAACGCCGCGTGATATAAAATTGTTAGATAGATTATCCTTGCTACCCCATCTTGAAGATATTGTCGGAAAACCAGAGGGAACAAAGCAATGGTTGATTGGTCAAGGTTTCCAAAAAGAGTATGCCAGTGACACGCCCGAAAAACTCAAAGTACGTCCATTTGCCGATAGCCATTTATTTCTTGACGCAAATAACAAGAGGATAAGTCTTGTCCTTCCTGAAGCGGAGTGTACCGCTGTAGGAGACCGATTTAGAAGATTACGCCGTTCGCCTGATCAACGAATTTTTCAGCCTCCGCACGTCGTTATCAAGCAGGGCAGTAGCGGAGGGCTAAAAGTCGCTTTTGCTGACTTTGATGTCGTATTTCTTTCATCAATTCAAGGAATTCATGGACCTGTACAAGATGAAGAACTACTCATGTTTTTAGCAGCAGTGCTTGATTCAAAATTGGCATTCTATTATCTTTTTCATACTGCCGCAAATTGGGGGACAGAACGCGATAAGGTATTAGAAACAGAACTTCTACGCATGCCTTTCCCTTTGCCTGAGACAATAGATACGCCAGAACATTCAGGGGAAATTGTACACAGTGTTGCAACATTGATGCGTAACGCAAAGGCAGATTTGGAGGGCAATGTACTCGGTCAGGATTTTGTGATTGAGGATATACGGCAGCAAATTTTGCCTCTTGTTTACAAGTATTACGGCATCAGTCCTCTTGAACAAAAACTCATTGATGACACTGTTAATCTGTGGGAGCCGAGTTCTACCCCCAGCAGTGATAGGTCCGACATTCCAGCATCACTGCCGAGCAATGAAGCAATAAGGACGAAGTATATTGCACTATTGTGCGAAACACTGAATGGATGGGCGCGTGGCAGTGGCAGCTCGATTCTATGCTCGTCTATCCTTTCGGAGCGGATTGGCGTCGGCATTGTTGTTTTATCAAGACAACAGGGAGAGGACAAAGGAAACCATTCTCCTGAAGAAAAATCATCTGAGCATTTGACCGAAGTGATGAAAAAACTTTGGGAAGCAATACCAGAGAAGCAGGGAAATATCAGTCGGCGGCGTGCGTTCAAAATTTTCATAGACAATGAACTTTATATTTTCAAGCCATTGGCACGACGCTATTGGACCGAAACATACGCTCTCAATGACGCAGACGAAATTGCGGCGGCTGTTCTGCAATATGCGGGGAGAAAATAGTGGCGATTTACGGAAGCTCCGCCCGTTGGACTGGTACGTTTGATCGTACCCTCATACCGCGCATTTTGGAGTTGATTCTCTCTGCATGGCAAAACTTTACTCATCCTACACCTGATGAGATTGAAATCAGAATCACGAGAAGATTTCGCGTCCATCTTATGAATGCAAAAAAGCAAGAACAATTGCCTTTTCGTATCCACAGAGAGATATTTGAAGATGATCTTGTAACAGGTAAGGAAAAAGGCAGGCGCGTAGACTATTTTACCAGTTGGCGTAATGATAACGAAGACGTCTATTTCGCTTTCGAGTGTAAACGGCTAAATGTCATCTATAATGGAGAATGGAGGTCGCAGGCTTCTGATTACGTCGGCAAAGATGGCATGATGTGTTTCATGGAAGGCAAGTACGCATCTGGCTTAACTGATGGCGGAATGTTGGGCTACGTTATGGATGGTCATACAGACAAAGCGATTGCCGCTGTGAGTTCCCAAGTGAAGCAGCATAAGGCTGATCTTCAAATGGCTACTACTGATAATTTATCTCCGTCTTTATTGCTACCTAACGAGCATCATGCCAAAGAAACAATCCATCAATTATTAGACCGAAGTTTCACATTGCACCATATTTTTTTGCCCATATAATTGAGTACAAGCAGTGAGATTCACGATTGTATTGTCAGATCAGACAGAAGGTATTGGCAGACTAAAGCAAGTTTAACCAACCGTCTGCATCTCTGCCCAGTTGCTGCCCGCTTTGGCATCGGCTTTGAGCGGCACATCAATCGGGAACGCCGTCTCCATCTTCTCCCGGAGCGGCGCGACAATCTCCGGCAGGGCGTCGGCGTCCACCTCGAACAGCAGTTCATCGTGAACCTGCAGCAGCATGGTACACCCGCCCGCGCATTCGTTCCGCAAATAATCGTAGACAATCCGCATTGCCAGCTTCATGATGTCCGCCGCTGTGCCTTGAATGGGCATATTGACCGCCGCCCGCTCTCCGAACTGCCGCAGATTGTGGTTGCCGCTGTCGAGTTCCGGCAGAAACCGCCGCCGCCCCATCAGCGTACTCACATACTTTTGGCGGTGCGCCAGTGCCGTTGTCTCCTCCACATAACTCTTGACGCCCGGCAGACGGTCAAAATACTCCTTGATCCACGCGCTTGCCGTCGCCGAACTTACGCTCAGGGTCGCCGCCAATGCAAACGCGCTCTGCCCGTGTGAGAGATAGACTAAAATCGCACACTTAATCGGTATTGACAATTTACAAGTTATCTTGTAAACTCGCAACATGGAAATATCGAACTTGGTAAGGATAGCAACAGCAGCAGATCGCAAAGGCATTTCGCGTCAATCCATAGATTACGCGATACAGCGGGGCGATTTACCCGTTACCACAATAGATGGCGTCAAATTCGTCACATGGTCTGACGTGGAGGCTTATCAGCCTCGCTCGTATCGGCATCCGAGCAAAGTGGAGAAGCGAAATAAGGTGGTTCAGTAATGACTGCCATGCCAAATTTTGAGTGGGTAAACAATTTTGATTTAGACGAACGCCGTCCGCCTGAATTCTTCCGAACACTTGAGGAAGTAAAGGAGTTCGCACCGCCTCTCTATGCTCACGCAATGAGGCGTGCGTGGGAGAAGTTATCTCTCTGTGGCATTCTATGTTCAGACAATAAGCCGATTGCATATTTCAAGGATTTCTCGACTGATAAGATCGATCCGACAGCAATGCGAACGGCACACAGGCAGCTATGGAACCAAGGCACATCTCCATTACTTGTCGTTAG
>NZ_JAIVFT010000083.1 GCF_020829665.1 Nostoc sp. CHAB 5824 | reverse complement strand
GCGATAACCTGTCTCTAACTCTTCCAAGCTTAGATGTGGCTCAATTTTTATGATTTTTGGCATTGCGACCGCACCAATTCATGCACCTATCTATATTTAATTATGGGTGATTTACCGGACATCATATCACTGATGATCACAGACTACTATTTTTTAGTGATCGCAAAAGTTTTCGGTCTACTGAAAATGAGAATTGCTGCATTTTTTCTCCGCTGCTATACAAAGGCGTCAATGCATAATACAATCTGTTCATTACTATCGCAACTTTATATTAGCCATAATCGTAGTTCTCGAAACGTCCAGAGTTTAAAATACTTGCCAGAGGCTGAATTTATGCCCACTTTAAGAATTCCAGAAGTCATTCCTAAACCGCCAACTTTTGCAACCGTTGAGGAAGAACGCTGCCACCGCAAGCAGCGCCTTGCAGCTGCACTACGGCTCTTTGGAAGTCTTGGATTTAGTGAAGGCGCTGCAGGACACATCACATTTCGTGATCCCGAATATCTGGATTATTTTTGGGTCAATCCGTTCGGAATGCACTTCAGTCTCATCAAAGTCAGTGACCTTATCTTAGTAAACTATCGAGGTGAGGTTGTGGAGGGTGATAAGCCAGTTAATGAGGCTGCTTTTGCCATCCACTCCCAGATTCATGCAGCTCGTCCTGATGTTGTAGCAGCTGCACATGCCCATTCAACTTATGGCAAAAGCTGGTCTAGTCTTAGTCGCTTACTTGACCCTCTCACCCAAGATGCCTGTTCCTTTTATGAGGATCATAGTCTGTTTAACGACTATACGGGAGTAGTTCTCGAACCAGAGGAAGGCAAACGTATAGCTCATGCATTAGAAGACAACAAAGCTATTATTCTACGTAACCACGGTCTACTCACAGTAGGTCATTCAGTTGATGAAGCTGCCTGGTGGTTTATTACAATGGAACGTTCTTGTCAAGCACAACTCATGGCAGAGGCTGCTGGCAAACCCATCTTGATTGACTCAGAAAATGCTCGAAAAGCACGTCATGAGATAGGGTCACACCACGCAGGCTGGTTTAGCTTTCAACCACTCTACGACTTGATAGTAAATCAACAACCTGACTTATTAGATTAATAAAAATTTCAGATTCAGATCTTTAGCTTAAACTATATCCCTGTTCTGTTATTCTCCGAAAACATTTACTATTGCTGAATTCTAGAGCTTTTGCATAGCAAGCGATTAGCTTAGCCAGTGCCGTAGGCAATCGCACGATTATTTCCTAATCACAAATACAATACCCATTTTTTCTAAGTTTTGCACGCTACTGATGATACTTTCGACAGCAAAATCTCGAACGGACGTAGTAAATAGGTTAGCAGGATAGGTTATTGCATTAATTGTTAGAGTATTGAACTACTCCCGCTTTCAAAGAAATTAAAGTTATTGCTGAAGGTAAAAGTCATGATTCAGTTTGAACAAAGCTTTTTAAAAGATAATAATTCGCCAATAATGTGGCAAATTACCAAAGGCAACAATGCTAGTGTTAACGAAGTTTACGCTTGGTTGAGTGAACACAAACCCGAAGTTAATCAGATACTCAATAAACATAGTGGAATTTTACTGCGTGGGTTTCACAAGTTAACTACGGCTGCTGACTTTGAACAAGTAGTTAGTGCCATCACGGCAAATCTAATGGACTATATTGGCGGTGCCTCACCCCGCAAGGTGGTGCAAGGCAAAATAATGACCGCAAGCGAAATTCCTGCTAACTATTCAATTCCATTGCACCAAGAGATGTCCTATACCAGCAATCCACCCGAACGGATTGCTTTTTTCTGCCAAGTGCAACCTACCAGCGGTGGGCATACTACAGTAGGTGATATGCGTACCATCACTCAACGTATTGATCCTGTCGTACGCGAACGTTTCAAACAAAAGCAAGGAGTCCAATTACGTCGCAACCTACCAACTCAAGACAATATTGATAAAATACCTGGTGTGCTTAAGTCGTGGGCTGAGGTCTTAAACACCACCGACCGTATAGAAGCTCAAGACATAGCCGATAAACGTGGTTGGAAAATCGAATGGTTGTCGGACGAATCAATGCACTTGTGGCAGGAAATTCTTCCTGCAACTAAGAAGCATCCCGTAACTGGAGATGAAGTTTGGTTTAATCAGGCGCATATGTTCGCTCCAGCTGCTTGTTTGAAGTGGGCGCGCAAAGATGGGCTGTTCGATTTAGTGCAGCGCCTAGAAATTGCAATAAAGATGTATCCTGAGCTACTAGATCAAGTGTTTTACGGGGACGGTACACCAGTAGATAATGAAGATGTGCTGCACATCTTCGATGTACTAGACGACTCTGCAATACCCATATATTGGCATAGTTCTGATGTGCTGATACTAGATAACATTCTAGCAGCTCACGGGAGAACTGCCTTTAATGGCAAGCGAATGATCCTCACTGCTCTCATCGATCACCAATAGACCAGTCCTAAATATAATCTAGGTACAAAAAAGTCTCGGCATTTTTTTGTGACCTTTTTGCCAATTCTGGCATCACCGTGCCAAAACGGGAAAATTGTACGCTAAGGCTGAAACCCATATTAAATAAGCATTTCAGCGATACTTGTTTTTCTTAATCCGCAAAGGACGCAACTGGTCAAAACTGGTCGCCTGCTTCAGATTCCACACATAATCGCCAGTGAGATTGATATGCTCTCAACCCAACGGTGACAAATGTTGCAAATATTCTTCAGGAATATCCATCCCCTGTTTCTGCAAATAATCAACGGCTTTTTCTAAGTACACTGTATTCCACAGAACAATAGCAGCAATCACTAAATTTAACCCACTGGCCCGATAGAACTGGTCTTCATAAGAGCGATCGCGAATCTCACCCAGACGATTAAAAAACACCGCCCTTTTCAGAGTATGTTTGGCCTCACCCTTGTTTAGTCCTGCCGTCGCCCGTCGCCGCAGTTCTGGACTCTGCAACCAGGAGAGAGTAAATAAAGTCCGCTCAATCCTTCCCAACTCCCGCAAAGCTAAAGCTAAACGATTCTGCGAGGATAAGAAGCTAATTTCCTCAACATCAAAGAAGCAGTCACCGTCCCAGTCCGAATTGAACTAGCAAGGCGTAGAATCTCATCCCAAGATTCCTGAATCAATTTCACATTAATCTTGTCACCGAGGAGGGGTGCCAAAGGCGAATCAGGAAAACTAGAACACCGATTCAGTAATCAGGATGAAATAGCAGACTGCTCAGTAGTGTGAGTAAAAATTTTGGCAAGGACATGAAGATTGTGAACAACGGCAGTACGGCGAAGATCGAATAAATTTTTGCGAG
>NZ_JAIVFT010000082.1 GCF_020829665.1 Nostoc sp. CHAB 5824 | reverse complement strand
CTCGACGGACACGACGGGGTCACGCCTGAAGGCGCTGAGGCCTACTTCGAGCTCTTTGACAGTGTGCGCAGGTGACTTGTGTGGGCGCCTGCAGGAAGGACTAGCTGTCCATCTTGCAGACGTTCGATTCATGAGCATCTTGTCAATTGTAGAAATGCAAGCGATACGTAAAGCTTGTGATCAGACGATCTGCATTCAAAGCATTGGCCTTCGGGCTAAGTAGTTTTAAGTGAAGAGTTTGATCCTGGCTCAGAGTGAACGCTGGCGGTAGGCCTAACACATGCAAGTCGAACGGCAGCACAGGAGAGCTTGCTCTCTGGGTGGCGAGTGGCGGACGGGTGAGGAATACATCGGAATCTACCTTTTCGTGGGGGATAACGTAGGGAAACTTACGCTAATACCGCATACGACCTACGGGTGAAAGTGGGGGACCGCAAGGCCTCACGCGATTAGATGAGCCGATGTCCGATTAGCTAGTTGGCGGGGTAATGGCCCACCAAGGCGACGATCGGTAGCTGGTCTGAGAGGATGATCAGCCACACTGGAACTGAGACACGGTCCAGACTCCTACGGGAGGCAGCAGTGGGGAATATTGGACAATGGGCGCAAGCCTGATCCAGCCATACCGCGTGGGTGAAGAAGGCCTTCGGGTTGTAAAGCCCTTTTGTTGGGAAAGAAATCCTATCGGTTAATAACCGGTGGGGATGACGGTACCCAAAGAATAAGCACCGGCTAACTTCGTGCCAGCAGCCGCGGTAATACGAAGGGTGCAAGCGTTACTCGGAATTACTGGGCGTAAAGCGTGCGTAGGTGGTGGTTTAAGTCTGCTGTGAAAGCCCTGGGCTCAACCTGGGAATTGCAGTGGATACTGGATCACTAGAGTGTGGTAGAGGGATGCGGAATTTCTGGTGTAGCAGTGAAATGCGTAGAGATCAGAAGGAACATCCGTGGCGAAGGCGGCATCCTGGGCCAACACTGACACTGAGGCACGAAAGCGTGGGGAGCAAACAGGATTAGATACCCTGGTAGTCCACGCCCTAAACGATGCGAACTGGATGTTGGGTGCAACTTGGCACCCAGTATCGAAGCTAACGCGTTAAGTTCGCCGCCTGGGGAGTACGGTCGCAAGACTGAAACTCAAAGGAATTGACGGGGGCCCGCACAAGCGGTGGAGTATGTGGTTTAATTCGATGCAACGCGAAGAACCTTACCTGGTCTTGACATCCACGGAACTTTCCAGAGATGGATTGGTGCCTTCGGGAACCGTGAGACAGGTGCTGCATGGCTGTCGTCAGCTCGTGTCGTGAGATGTTGGGTTAAGTCCCGCAACGAGCGCAACCCTTGTCCTTAGTTGCCAGCACGTAATGGTGGGAACTCTAAGGAGACCGCCGGTGACAAACCGGAGGAAGGTGGGGATGACGTCAAGTCATCATGGCCCTTACGACCAGGGCTACACACGTACTACAATGGTAGGGACAGAGGGCTGCAAACCCGCGAGGGTGAGCCAATCCCAGAAACCCTATCTCAGTCCGGATTGGAGTCTGCAACTCGACTCCATGAAGTCGGAATCGCTAGTAATCGCAGATCAGCATTGCTGCGGTGAATACGTTCCCGGGCCTTGTACACACCGCCCGTCACACCATGGGAGTTTGTTGCACCAGAAGCAGGTAGCTTAACCTTCGGGAGGGCGCTTGCCACGGTGTGGCCGATGACTGGGGTGAAGTCGTAACAAGGTAGCCGTATCGGAAGGTGCGGCTGGATCACCTCCTTTTGAGCATGACAAGCGCTTCTTGTCAGGCGCCCACACAAGACACCTGCATTTTTCAGAGTAAGCCCGTACAACGGGGCCTTAGCTCAGCTGGGAGAGCACCTGCTTTGCAAGCAGGGGGTCGTCGGTTCGATCCCGACAGGCTCCACCACTGGGTACGACTTTTGGGTCTGTAGCTCAGGTGGTTAGAGCGCACCCCTGATAAGGGTGAGGTCGGTGGTTCGAGTCCTCCCAGACCCACCAAAACCAGGCTGGCTATTACTTCTGAAACCTGCAATCGCACACTAAAAGATTATTTTGAAACGGATCGGCGCTGAAGCCGGCTTCGTGTTCTTTAACAACTTGTGACGTAGCGAGCGTTTTAGATTTTCATCTAGACGTGTCGTTGAGGCTAAGGCGGGGACTTCGAGTCCCTAAAAATTGAGTCGTATGTTCGCGTCAATGGCTTTGTACCCCATTGACACGGCATGTAACTCCGAGGCGACTTGGGGTTATATGGTCAAGCGAATAAGCGCACACGGTGGATGCCTTGGCGGTCAGAGGCGATGAAGGACGTGGCAGCCTGCGAAAAGTGCGGGGGAGCTGGCAACAAGCATTGATCCCGTAATGTCCGAATGGGGAAACCCACTGCTTCGGCAGTATCCTGCAGTGAATACATAGCTGCTGGAAGCAAACCCGGTGAACTGAAATATCTAAGTAACCGGAGGAAAAGAAATCAACCGAGATTCCCTGAGTAGTGACGAGCGAACGGGGACCAGCCCTTAAGCTGGATTGGTTTTAGAAGAACAGTCTGGAAAGACTGGCCATAGACGGTGACAGCCCGGTATTCGAAAAGACCATTTCAGTGAAGACGAGTAAGGCGGGGCACGAGAAACCCTGTCTGAACATGGGGGGACCATCCTCCAAGGCTAAATACTCCTGACCGACCGATAGTGAACCAGTACCGTGAGGGAAAGGCGAAAAGAACCCCGGAGAGGGGAGTGAAATAGATCCTGAAACCGTGTGCGTACAAGCAGTAGGAGCCCGCAAGGGTGACTGCGTACCTTTTGTATAATGGGTCAGCGACTTACTGTTCGTGGCAAGCTTAACCGTATAGGGGAGGCGAAGGGAAACCGAGTCTGATAAGGGCGCATAGTCGCGGGCAGTAGACCCGAAACCGGGTGATCTAGTCATGCCCAGGGTGAAGGTGCCGTAACAGGTACTGGAGGCCCGAACCCACTCCCGTTGCAAAGGTAGGGGATGAGGTGTGATTAGGAGTGAAAAGCTAATCGAACCCGGAGATAGCTGGTTCTCCTCGAAAGCTATTTAGGTAGCGCCTCGTATGAATCTTCTTGGGGGTAGAGCACTGTTATGGCTAGCGGGACATCGCGTCTTAGCAAACCATGGCAAACTCCGAATACCAAGACAGAATGTACGGGAGACACACGGCGGGTGCTAACGTCCGTCGTGAAAAGGGAAACAACCCAGACCCACAGCTAAGGTCCCAAATTTCGTGCTAAGTGGAAAACGATGTGGAAAGGCACAGACAGCCAGGAGGTTTGCCTAGAAGCAGCCACCCTTGAAAGAGTGCG
>NZ_JAIVFT010000081.1 GCF_020829665.1 Nostoc sp. CHAB 5824 | reverse complement strand
CGAAGGAAACCAGCGGCGTCCAAGTCGGACGTCGAGACGAAGGTGAGAAGATCGTGGCGCGTATCGCTGGCGTCAATATTCCCACGGGCAAGCGCGTCGTGATCGCGCTGCGCTACATCTACGGCATCGGGCCGACCAACGCGGCCGAGATCTGCAAGAAGATCGGCATTCCCGACGCCAAGCGCGTGAACCAGCTTTCCGACGAGGAAGTGCTGAAGATCCGCGAATACATCGATCGCGAGCACCGGGTCGAAGGCGACCTGCGCCGCGAAATCGCGATGAACATCAAGCGGCTTATGGACATGGGTGCGTATCGCGGCCTGCGCCATCGCAAGGGCCTGCCGGTCCGTGGCCAGCGCACGCATACCAACGCGCGCACCCGCAAGGGCAAGGCCCGTCCGATCGCCGGCAAGAAGATCGCGACGAAGAAGTAATCCCGTTTTCCGGACCCCGAAGGACCGATATCCATGGCCGAGAAGAAAGCCGCAGGCGCCGCGCGTACCCGCCGCCGCGAGCGTAAGAACATCACGTCGGGCGTCGCCCACGTGAACGCGTCGTTCAACAACACGATGATCACGATCACCGACGCGCAGGGCAACACGATCTCGTGGTCGTCGGCCGGCACGCAAGGCTTCAAGGGCAGCCGCAAGTCGACGCCCTACGCCGCGCAGATGGCCGCCGAAGACGCCGGCAAGAAGGCGATGGAACACGGCATGCGTACGCTGGAAGTCGAAGTGAAGGGTCCGGGTGCGGGCCGCGAATCGGCTTTGCGCGCGCTGCAGTCCGTCGGGTTCCAGATCACGTCGATCCGCGACGTGACGACGATCCCGCATAACGGTTGCCGTCCGCCCAAGCGCCGCCGCGTCTGACGCGCATTCCGCGTCGGGTCTCGTAACGACGATTTCGCGGTTGCGCGTTTCCCCTTCAAGGGCGAATGCGCCGCCGCCTCCGACCGAAAGGTAGGAACACGTGTTGCAGAAGAACTGGAAAGAACTGATCAAGCCGCAGAAGCTCGACATCGAGCCCGGCGACGACCCGAAGCGCGAAGCGACCGTGGTCGCCGAGCCGCTGGAGCGCGGCTTCGGCCTGACGCTGGGCAACGCGCTGCGCCGCGTGCTGCTGTCGTCGCTGCAGGGTGCGGCGATCACCACGATCAAGATCGACGGCGTGCTGCACGAGTTCTCGTCGGTGCCGGGCGTTCGCGAAGACGTGACCGACATCGTGCTGAACGTGAAGACCATCGGTCTTCGCATGCACGGCGAAGGCCCCAAGCGCATCCAGCTGAAGGCCACGGGCCCCGGCGAAGTCCGCGCGGGCCAGATCGAAACCGGCCACGACATCGAGGTGATGAATCCCGAGCTCGTGATCTGCACGCTCGACGACGGCGCGAAGCTCAACATGGAAATGACGGTCGAGACGGGCAAGGGCTACGTCGCCGGCTCGTCCAGCCGCCAGCCGGACGCGCCGATCGGCGTGATCCCGGTCGACGCGCTGTTCAGCCCCGTCCGCAAGGTCTCCTACAAGATCGACAACACCCGCGTCGGCCAAGTCACCGACTACGACAAGCTGTCGATGAAGGTCGAGACCAACGGCGCCGTGACGCCGGAAGACGCCGTGGCGCTCGCCGCGCGCATCCTTCAGGACCAGCTGCAGCTGTTCATCAACTTCGAGGAGCCGACCGCCGAGCGCGCCGAAGAGCGCGTGGGCGATCTGCCGTTCAACAAGAACCTGCTCCTCAAGGTCGACGAGCTCGAGCTGTCGGTCCGTTCGGCCAACTGCCTCAAGAACGACAACATCATCTATATCGGCGACCTGGTCCAAAAGACCGAAGCCGAGATGCTGCGCACGCCGAATTTCGGCCGCAAATCGCTCAACGAGATCAAGGAAGTTCTCTCGCAGATGGGCCTGCATCTGGGCATGCAGATCCCCGGCTGGCCGCCCGAGAACATCGAGGATCTCGCCAAGAAACTCGAAGAGCCGTACTGAGCGGCGCTTCCTAAGGAGTAAGTTCCCATGCGTCACGGAGCCGCGGGCCGCAAGATCGGCCGCACCTCGACCCACCGCCAGGCGACCCTCGCCAATCTGGCGGCGTCGCTCATCGTCCACGAGCAGATCAAGACGACTCTCTCGAAGGCGAAAGAGCTCAAGCCCTATGTCGAGAAACTGATCACGCTCGGCAAGAAGGGCGGTCTCGCCAATCGCCGCGCCGCGATCGCGACGCTGCAGGACACGGACGTCGCCGAGAAGGTCTTCACCTCGCTCGCCGAGCGCTACAAGGCGCGCAAGGGCGGCTACACGCGCGTGCTGCGCGCGGGCATGCGCTACGGCGACGCCGCGACGATGGCGGTGATCGAGCTCGTCGACCGCGACGTCGAAGCCAAGGGCAAGGCCGACAAGGCCCGCGTCGCGGCCGAACGCGAAGCGGCCGAAAAAGCGGAGAAGGAAGGCGCGGCGGCGTAAGCCCCCGACTTCCCGCTCGAAGTTACGAACGGCGCCGGTATCCCCGGCGCCGTTTCGTTTTAGGGCCGATCCAGCGGCTTTCGGCGTCGCCCTTGCCCCCGGGGGCCGAGTGCGAAAGAATCAGCCCATGCGCGCCGTAATGTTCCTGATCCTGCTTTTGACCGTCCTGGCTGGGGTGCCTGCCTTCGCCCAGACCCGCGCCGTGCCCGATAGCCGCGATCAGGTCACTTTGTCCTTCGCACCGGTGGTGAAGCGCGCCGCTCCCGCCGTCGTCAACGTCACCACGCGCCGGGTACAGCAGACGCTGCCCTCGCCTTTGTTGCAGGACCCGATGTTCCGCCGCTTCTTCGGCGACCAGTTTCCGGGCATGGGGCAGCGCGTGCAAAGCTCGCTCGGTTCGGGCGTGATCGTCGATCCGTCGGGGCTGATCGTCACCAATTTCCATGTCATCCGCGGGGCCGAGGAAATCGTCGTCAGCCTCGCCGACCGGCGCGAATTCGAAGCGACCGTCGCGCGCGCGGACGAGCGCACGGACCTCGCCGTGCTGCGCATCGACCCTAAGGGCGAGGCGTTGCCGCATCTCGAATTGCGCGACTCCGACGATCTGGAAGTCGGCGATCTGGTGCTGGCGATCGGCAATCCCTTCGGCGTCGGCCAGACCGTGACGCAGGGCATCGTTTCGGCACTGGCGCGCACGCAGATCGGCGTCGGCGACGCGCAGTCCTTCATCCAGACAGACGCCGCCATCAATCCCGGCAATTCCGGCGGCGCGCTGGTCGACATGCAGGGCCGCGTCATCGGCATCAACACGGCGATCTTCTCGCGCTCGGGCGGCAGCCATGGCATCGGCTTCGCCATTCCCGCCGCGATGGTGCGGGTGGTGGTCGAGAGCGCCCGGACGGGCGCCACGACGGT
>NZ_JAIVFT010000080.1 GCF_020829665.1 Nostoc sp. CHAB 5824 | reverse complement strand
ATCTTTGACAATCTTGGGAAATGAATTTATAATCACTATCAAATAGATATACTTTAATCTTCCGCCCAAAACTTAACATATTTTGGGCTATTTTTATCGGATTTTTCTTAATATTCAACACTTCTGGGATACCTTGCATAATTATTTATTTTTATCCTTTTGTCCAGACTTTTTCTCTTTTTCCTCTGCCTAGAGTGACAAAATAAAGATATAATGGCAACTGTTGAGGTGGGCATCTCTTGCCAAAGGTTTCAGGATTTGTAATTATACATCCATTGCCCTGCTTACCTTCCAGAGTTTTTTCTTTTAATCCTTTTATTCAGAATACTCGGAATGTGACAGAAGAGGGATATGCTTAAATACTCAATTTTATTATTACTTCACTATTTAAAGTATAGAGAAATACCTGTATTTAGCTGATTCATCCCGTATTTATGCAACGTTTAAATTGGTATTATGTGTGTCAGAAATTAGCTTCTCAGCTTTTAGAAGAGTTTGATATTCAATTTTTCGCCGAACTTCGTCGGAATAGAAAGAATAAGTTAATACGCTTTCATGATATGATTATGTACCATAAGCACTCAATTATTGAGATAATTAATGAGCATCTGAAAAATGTTTATCAAATTGAACATTCCAGACATCGAGGTTTTATCAATCTTTTTTGTAACGTATTGTGCGGATTAATTGCCTATTGTCATCAACCTAAAAAGCCAAATCTCTATCTCGATTGGCTCTTCCCTCAATCTGTGTAGCCCGAACTCAGGTTAATTATACCTCTTTTGTAAAGATACCAAATGAGTTCTATAAATAATCTTTCTTCATACGACGACTTACTTGTCTCAGGTACACAATTGCCTTCTTTCAGTCAAGGAAAGTTAAGAGTTACTGGTGACAAGTCTATCTCCCATCGAGTGCTCTTAGTAGGGGCAGCCACACCAGGCATAACACAGATCCACCACTTGAACCATGGAAGTGCTGTAAAAGTACTCATACCAACGCTCCAAGCCCTGGGAGTTAATATTGAACAGAAAGATGCGGTGACTAACGTCTATCCTCCCTCAAACGGCTTATACTCTAGGAAAGGACTCCGGTTGAACTTGGGGGCATCTAGTGCAGCAGCCCGTTTACTATTAGGGCTACTGTCAGGTTTAGGGATCAACGCTATTGTGGACGGTGATACCTCTTTACAGAGGCAGCCCATGGAATGGGTAATTGAGCCACTTCGAGAGCTTGGTGTAGACATTCGAGAGCTAGGAACTCCTGGTCATCTTCCCGTTGAAATCGCTGGTGGTCAAGTTTATGATGGTAAAGTTCATTTAAGTGTAGGCAGTGCCCAAGCGCGTTCAGCAATCTTACTTGCTGCTTTCGGATCTGGACGGAATGTTGAAATTAAGCATTTGACTCTTTCTCGAGATCATACCATTCGGCTTTTGCGTTACATAGGCATCAATATTCAAAACACTCCCGAAGGGGTTCGCATTTGTGGTGGAAGACCACGACCTCTTCCAGAGTATATTGTGCCTTCAGATCCATCAGCTGCAGCTTACCTAGTAGCTGCCCATGTTTTCCAAAGGCGTAAGGATGAGCTAGTTTTGGAAAATGTGGGGGTAAATCCAACTCGAATAGGTTTTTTCAATCTCCTGAAAGAATGTGGTATACCCATCCGCTATGAAAATGTTTACGAAGCTTTTGGAGAACCAGTAGGAAACATCATAATTGGTGAAGTTCCTAATAAACTAAAGCCGTTTCAGATCAAAGATGACTATAGTTTTCACTCAATGATTGATGAGATTCCTCTTGCTGCTGCAATTGCAACGTTATGTTCGGGTCAGTCTGCAATTTACGGTGCTGCAGAGTTATTGTTTAAAGAAACTAATCGACTGATATCGACTCGTGACATGCTTAGTGCATTTGGATCTCACGTAGAAATAGTGGGTGATTCTCTTCTGATTTTTGGAGATATACCTCTCAAGCATGGAATTATACCAAGCTTCAGGGATCATCGAATTGCCATGACTGCCGTGGCTCTTGCATGCTCATTTCCTGGTCGTTCTAGGATTTTGGAAGGTAGTTGCTATAAAACTTCATTCCCTGACTTTACTGAATTAATGCGTTGTTTTGGATTCGATGTGTATACCCAAAATCATCAGTAAACAAAGGATCTTTGAATGAAATCAGTTTTTGTTGATGAAGATGGACAAGTCAGAATCCGAGATGTACCTCAAAAGAAAGTGTGTAACGGACAGTTAGGGATTCGCTCTGTATGTAGTTTAATTAGTCCGGGTACTGAGTTGCACTATATTTCCGAGGCTAAGAAGACTCGTGAGTCTTTTCCCTTGGGTTACTGTACCAGCGGATACGTTGAGCAGATTGCTTCTCAGACAGAAGGATTTTCCATCGGAGATCGGGTAATTGCTATGGGTTGGGGATATGCAGTACATGCGGAATATGTTTGTGTTCCATACCGATTATGTGTCAAGATTCCCGACCAGATATCTTTCGATGATGCTGTGTTTGCTAACCTTGTAGCTACTGCCATTCATGCCATTCATCGAGCCGGCCAGGTGTTTGGAGAACGGGTTCTAATAGTAGGAGCTGGGTTAGTTGGACAGCTTGTGGCTCAATGTTGCAAAACTAATGCTGCTGATATATACATAGTAGACCTCTTGAGCAGCCGCCTAAATGTAGCCCAAACGTCAGGAATTCAGAATGTCTTCAATACTTTAGATGACCGATGGGTTAGCTCAGTGTTAAGGGCGACATCAAGTAAGGGTATAAATAAAGTCTTTTTATGCATCAACGGGGATGGTACATCTATTTTAAACGAATCTATCAAAACACTCACAATAACTCCAGATGGTCATCGACGAGGCATTGTTATTTGTGTAGGCCGTTTCAATGCCCAGATTTACTTCAATGTTGAGATGGGCAACATAGATATTCGCTATTCAGCGCGATGTGGCGGAGGATACCGAGATGACGACTATGTTCATGGTCGCCGGAACTACCCCCCTCAATCAGGAGAATCTTCTGTAGACAACAATCTTCGTGCAGCTCTACAACTAATTCATAATGGAAAAATAGAATTGGCCGCAATTCACACACACCGCATTGACTTTAAAGAAGCTCCAGCAGCATATGACCTCTTCAAAAACCCCGAATATGCAATAGGTGTGACTTTACATTATCAAATATAATCTGATTCTCCCGGCTTTTGGGGGTAAAATATAAATATTATTTCTCTATTTCAACCACCATCGGCTCCTGAACTCAATCCTATCGAAAGACTTTGGCAATTTCTCAAAAAACCCCTTAAAAATTAACTTTTCTCTTCTTTACAAGCTTTACGCGAACGCATCCAAAAAATATTCGACCAACTTACATTTGAGCAGGTAATTTCTGTCTCTTCTTAGAGGATGTTTTAAAAGTCAAAGCTAGTAAATGATCAAGCCAGTCGTCTGAGCATAATACGAATCATTGCAATATAGATAAAAGTTTCCGAGGTTTCCGGTAATCTTTCATAGTCTTTGCTCAAGCG
>NZ_JAIVFT010000079.1 GCF_020829665.1 Nostoc sp. CHAB 5824 | reverse complement strand
ACTGTTCCCATGTGAGGTTACTAGGATATGCTTTAGTCATTTACTCACAAGGTGCTGGTATCTACAAATCTCAGCTTAAGCCTTGTGAGCTTTCTTACAACCCCTCCCCACTTTTAAAACATCCTCTTAAGGTCTAATTTAATTACGGGGATTTATAGTCACGAATTAGCCATATAAATCGAGTAAAAAATAAAATCTATCAAATATTTTCAGTAATTAATTAATAACTGAAACAACGTTTGTTGCCGTTTTTTTTGTGAGCCTTCACTCCGGTGGGCAGAACGCCATCGCCTAGTAATACTTGCTCGAAAAAATTTATAACCTCTCACCAAAAGCTGAAATTAAAATAACCCCCAATCATACCACAAAATATTTATGCAAGAGTTCTGATATCTGCTGCTGCATCTTCATAGCTGACATTGGCACTCACACGTAGACAGCAAATTTCCAGATACGGACTCAGTTGATTGCTAGAAGGGACTTCTAATTGCTGCGCTTGCTTAGTTGTGATTGGCAATTCTCCCAAAATACTTTTTAGTCGTCGTTTATATCCTGCTCTTGTGTCCGTAACTGTTTCGATAAAAAAACCCCTACTTCTGGCATGACGTGCTTCTGCATTTGATTTCGCACTGCCTCTTCAATTCCTGCAAGGTTTGTTAATCTTTCTGGCGACGTATCTTCGTATAGTATTTTAGCAATCGCTTGAATATGTTCTTGAAGAGCTTGCTTTTGTTCTGGGGTCATTGGTCAGTAAATACACTCGTCCTACTTATCCTGACTGATTTTCGCCCTCTTTGCAAAAAACTGGGATGCTCCCGAGGGATAATTGGAGGCTCCTTTCCGTCCTGTTTTCTTTTCGTTGCGCCATTGTTCGATTACTTCTTCACTCACCCAGAAAGCCAGACTCCCTCGCTGCTTGAGCGCCGCATCGTATTCTTGCCAGTTACGGACTCTGTAGTTAGTTTTGGCTTTCGTCTTCATAGTCCAACTAAGAAACTAGGAGGGGATTAGTAGAGGTAGGAAGGAATAAGTAAAATTTACCATTTTTCCGTATTCATGCAACAACGCCATTCGTGGCTCTAGACTTGATCTATAACATTGCCTATGTCAAGTTATTAACATGAGTCCCAATGATGACAAAGTTCATTCGCTCTGGCTTCCTTACGCACAAATGAAGACCGTTTCGCCCTCGTTGAAAGTAGTTAGAGGAGAGGGGGTCAAGCTCTACCTCGATGATGGCACGGTACTCATTGACGGCATCTCTTCATGGTGGTGTGTTATTCACGGATACAATCACCCTGTCCTCAATAAGGCGGTTCAAGAACAGCTTGCAAAATTCGCTCATGTTATGCTCGGGGGTCTGGTTCATGATGCAGCTATTCATCTCGCCGAGACGTTAGTCAAAATTACTCCTAAGAGGCTCAATCATGTCTTCTTTGCTGACAGCGGCTCAGTGGGGGTAGAGGTCGCGTTAAAGATGGCAATTCAGTTCTGGCGCAACAAAGGGCTACCACAGAAGAGCCGTTTTGTGGCGCTTCGCCGGGGATATCATGGCGATACGACAGGGGCAATGTCGGTGAGTGACGACGACGAGGGGATGCACCGATTGTTTAAAGGGATCATACTCCCTCAGTATTTTGTCGATGCACCGGGCGGGGTTAACATCAAGTCTCACGAATGCCAAGCATCGCTTTCTCAACTCGCCGGACTTCTGGAATCGAACAAGAACCAGATTGCCGCCTTGATCCTCAAACCGATATTTCAAGGAGCGGGTGGCTTTCGCTTCTATCCCCCCGAGTATTTATTCCATGCCCAAAGACTGTCTGATGAACACGGGGTGCTACTCATATTCGACGAGATAGCGACGGGTTTCGGGCGAACAGGAGCATTATTCGCAGCGGAGCTTGCAAATGTCACCCCGGATATCATGGTGCTTGGTAAAGCGCTCACTGGGGGATACTTCGGGCTATCAGCAACTATCGCTACAAGTCAAGTCTACGAGTCCTTCCTCAGCGACGATCCAGAACTCGCCTTCATGCACGGGCCGACTTTCATGGGAAATGCAGTCGCCTGCGCGGTGGCGTTAGCAAGTATCAGCCTTATCGAAACCGAAAACTACCTTAGTAAAGTTAAAGCTATTGAGCAAGTACTCAAAGAAGAGATCCAGGGATTGGAGGGGCCATCGCTTTGCGACGCACGAGTGCTTGGAGCCATAGGAGTCCTAGAGTTTGAATCTCCTTCAAATCTCATGGGATTCAGGGAGTTTGCTTTAGATCGGGGAGTGTGGCTCCGCCCGTACAGCAAGTGGCTGTACACTATGCCCCCATACGTCATTAATGAGAATGACTTGCGACGAATCACCGCAGTAATGAAGGAGTAGGTGTTACACCAAGGCAAACTCATTTAAATATTGACGAGCCAGAATACAGCATTTGCGGCTGTTATGAGGTACAGTAGCAGCAACTAGCAAACCAGTTTCTTAAATGTTGAGGATTTATTAAATCGAGTGCAACTGAGATTAATTTATCAACCATTTCTGTTGTAGCCGGAGCAAAACTGCGTAAAAAAGATTTAAGTTGTGACCACCATAATTCAATTGGATTAAAATCGGGGGAGTATGAGGATAAACAAATAACTTTCGCACCTACAGCTTCAATCATTGGCACAATTGAATCTAGTTTATGTGCGGATAAATTATCCATTACTACTTACTACCACTGCTCCTGACCATAAATTTGGCACTAAAAACTTCTCAAGAAATAATTCAAACGCAATGCCATCCATTGAACCATTCATTGTCATTAATGCAACTACTTTTTTAAGACTAATTGCTCCAATTACTGTAAATGAGTGAGCCTCTATAAAAGGGGTTAAGAGAGTAAGCTCTTGTTCCCATTTGTGAACGGGCATGAGTCCTCATTAACCCGAGCAGGACACCAGTTTCATCCAAAAATACTAAATTTTCTGGCTCTATATGTTTGACCTTTTCCCAATAATCTAATCTTAAATTCAGGACTCGCTCTGTGCCTGTTTGGGTACTCCGCTTCGTTTTTTTTTCCGATTTAATCCTAATTTCTGTAACGCACGACACATTGCACTTTTACCTACCCAATTATCAGTCTTGTCTGCAAAAAATTCACACAACTCTATCAATGTTGCATCTGGATATGATTCAACTAATTCTCTCAACTCTATATCAGCATTTATTAAATGACTAAATTGTGGCTTTCCTCGCCGCTTTGATTGTAAATTTCCTTCAAGTTTTTGTTGTTTTACAAGCTTTTGTACTAAACTCTTTGAGACGGAAAAAATGTTAGCCACTTTCCTGATTGAGATGTTTTTCTCAAGATGTGCTGCAACTATTTTTTCTCGAAGATCGACAGAGTAAGACTTCATTTAAAAGTATTTATATTTTAATCTAGTACACTGCGGCGTAAATTCAGTTAGGGTATGAATGACGAGATTAATTTGACCACTCATGCCGTGCCAACCGCTAACAATCACCCTGAGTGATACTGACCAACAAGCCCTAGAAAAGTTAGTGA
>NZ_JAIVFT010000007.1:248794-343082 GCF_020829665.1 Nostoc sp. CHAB 5824 | reverse complement strand
TATTTACAATCTTGTATGTGTCAGAAAATCAGTTATGTTCATTGGTTTGAGGAGATGATGTCAGGTTGACTATTTTAGACTTTTTAGAGTTAGTGTAGCTAGCTATGTAAAGTTTTGTATCAGAATTCAACATTTCTGAATTTGACTTATAGGCAACAGTTAGATTTAACTGGACTTATTGGACGAGCAATGAGTGTTTCTTATTTACCGCGTGAAGGCTCGGCATACGAACAGCTTATTGATAATTTTCAAGAATTATATCAGCGCTTTCGTGATGAAAGTGGTTTTATCTATATGGTCTATCGCACTAGTGTACACCTTGGTGAAAAACAATGATAAATTGCAAGTAAAGTAGCAGAGAATAGATTAAATAAATATAAGGTATCTGAACTTTAATCTTCAATTTATAAATGACCTGCAACTCGCAAATAGCAGAAGGTTGGCATGGCAAACTTAATTTAGTCTATGCTGATCGCCAGGGTAAAACCCAATTAGTTTACAATCACCAACAAGCGCCTCTGAAGGTGCAACGCCCATTTTACCCAGAAGGGGAAAAAGTTTGTCATAGCGTCATTTTACATACAGCCGGGGGAATGGTGGGAGGCGATCGCTTATCTTCTAACATCCACCTCCAACCCCAAACCCAAGCCTTAATCACTACAGCTGCTGCAAGCAAAATATACCGCAGCAATGGCTTACAAGCTAGACAAACCATCGAGATGCAAGTTGACGCTGGTGCTTGTTTAGAATGGTTGCCGCAAGAGACAATTTTATTTAACGGTGCAATTTATCGGCAAGATTTACGGGTAAAATTAGCAACCGGGGGCAGTTGGTTAGGTTGGGAAATTACCCGATTTGGTCGCAGTGCTAGAGGAGAAAAATTTTACCTTGGAGAATGGCGATCGCACACCGAAATTTGGCAAGAAGATGTTCCTTTATGGATTGATCGGCAATGGTTATGGGGTAGCGAAGACATTTTCCATAGTCCCCACGGCTTGGCTGGAAAACCAATAGTAGGTAGTCTAGTTTGGATTGGTAGTGCAGTTTCAGCAGAAATCGTCGAAAAAACGCGAAATTTATGGAATGGGAAAGGAGAAGCGGGTGTTAGCCGATTACAAAATGGATTATTGTGTCGATATCGCGGTGCTTCTACATCTGAGGTGAGAAACTGGTTTATTGATGTTTGGCAATTGCTGCGAGTTTCTTTTTTGAATTGTGGTAATTGTATACCAAGAGTGTGGCAGGTTTAAACGAACCACAGAGGAGGAAGTACAAATGCAACTCACGCCGCAGGAAAAAGATAAGCTACTAATTTTTACAGCTGCTTTATTAGCAGAAAGACGAAAAGAAAGAGGTTTAAAACTAAATTATCCCGAAGCGATCGCTTATATTTCTGCTGCCATTTTAGAAGGTGCAAGGGATGGGCAAACTGTAGCTGAATTGATGAGTTATGGTACAACTCTCTTAACGCAAGATGACGTCATGGAAGGAATATCAGAAATGGTGCATGAAGTACAGGTAGAAGCAACTTTTCCTGATGGCACAAAGTTAGTAACAGTACATAATCCAATTCGTTAATGAATAAGAACTTAATATAGTAAAAATAGAGATAAGGCAAATAGAGGTAACGAAATGGTATCACCATACCGATTAACATCAGTCAAAATTCAGGGTTATCGACCTTTTAGAAATTTTGAAGCGCCATTACAACCATTAGAAATTATTATTGGTGCTAATGGTGCTGGAAAATCTAGTTTGTTTGAATTTATGAGATTTTTACGAGAAAGTTTATCTCAAGATATACCAGCAGAAATAGTTCCTGATTCTATTGGTCAACAGATTTTTCATATTCCAGGCCCAGCTAAGTTTCAATGGGATATAGAAATTGATACAGGTCGTCCAGTTGGGATTAGATATTTAGGGGAACTTATGGGGCCTGTTGGTCGAACTCAAGTTTCCTATGAACGTGTAGAATCATCTAAACCTTTTAGTGATAAATACACTAATCCATATATATATATGGATATTAAAGGTAATAAAGGTGTTGTTCAAGACCCTGACACCAAAAAATTTGCACAGCAAGAGATTGCGCTAAAGCGACCTAATCAGCTTGCTTTAAGTGTAATGACAAATCCATCACTTGAGGATTTATATAACTTACGTGAATATATTCGTGATTGGAAATTTTATAGTTCTTTTAATATAGCAAATTATAAAATACGCAAATCAGTTCCGATTGAACAAGAACCTGTTTTACGTGAAGATGCAGGAAATTTAAGTTCAATTTTGCATTACTTAATGACTGAACATAGATCAGCATTTGATGAACTACAACAACACTTGCGTTCTGTGGTTCCTGGTTTTAAAGGTTTGACAGTAAAAGCTCGTGGTGGGCCAGGAGAAGTGATAGCTTTTTGGCAGGAATCAGGAATTGATCAAGACCTTAGCCTTGCTGATTTATCAGATGGTATTCTACGCCTAATTTGTTGGATTTGTCTTTGTGTGCAGCCAAATCCACCTTCTTTAATTTGTATCGACGAACCAGACCAAGGCGTTCATCCTCGAACCCTTCCTGTTCTTGCTGGTTTATTTGAAAAAGCTTCTGAACGCACCCAAATTTTCTTGGCTACTCATGCTTCTTACTTCCTCACTCAATTTGACATATCTCAAATTGCTGTACTCAGAAAAGAAAATGGGGAAGCAAAGTTTATTAAACCTGGAAATTCTCAAGTTTTAATAGATATGCTTGATGATTTTGGCTCAGATGAAATAGAACAGTTACACCGTAGTGATCAATTGGAGCGGCTGCCATGAGAGTTTTGATTTATGTAGAAGGTCCATCTGATAAGTTAGCAATGGAAGCATTATTAGCAAGTTTAATTTATGATAAATTTCAACAAGGTATCAGTATTAAATTTTTTTCTGTTAAAGGAACTGATAATAGTAAAGGAGGGGATGCTAAAAAAGACTTAGTGACAAAGACTCCAATAGCAGCAATCGATATTATCTGCAATCCACCAGATTCAATAGTAGTAGTCATGCCAGACCTGTATCCCAAAAATAAGGGTTTTGAACATGAAACAGTTCAAGAGCTAGAAAATGGTATTTTAAATAATTTTAATCAAGCACTACAGTCTAAGGGAATTAATGATAATCGCTTAAGAGAACGTTTTAAAGTTTTTTGCTTTAAACATGATTTAGAAGCATTAATTTTAGCTGCTGAATCGCAATTAAGAAACGTACTTGGTGTTAATTCTCTGACTGTAACATGGACAAGACCAGTTGAAGATCAAAATCATAATGTTCCACCTAAAAACATTGTAGAGGGAATTTTTATAAAATGTGGCAAAAAATATAAAGGTACTGTAGATGCACCAAGAATATTGGGAAATGCTAGATATCAAGACATTGCAGAACAATGTCCTCAAGGTTTTGGGCTTTTTGTTGATTTCTTAGAAAATATTTAAATTTGGAAAAATAAATTATGATTCCTGGGGAATTTATCACACCAGCAGGTGAAATTGAACTAAATGTTGGTCGTCCAATTATAAAATTACAAGTATCAAATACAGGCGATCGCCCCATACAAGTAGGTTCCCATTATCACTTTTATGAAGTCAATATCGCTTTAAACTTTGATAGAGAACAAGCGCGAGGAATGCGCCTCGATATCCCCGCCGGAACCGCAGTACGCTTTGAACCAGGCGACGAAAAAGAAATAACTCTAATCCCCCTCGTTGGTACTCGCCAAATCTACGGCTTCAACGCCAAAATTAACGGAAACCTCTAGAAACCTCCGCGTACCTCTGCGCTTCCCTCAGCGTCCCTCTGCGTTTAAAAAAAGGATTTTATATGAGTTACAGAATGGATCGCCGCGCCTACGCCGAAACTTATGGCCCAACAGTAGGCGATCGCATCCGACTTGCAGATACAGAATTATTTATTGAAGTTGAACAAGATTTTACCACCTACGGCGACGAAGTAAAATTTGGCGGCGGTAAAGTTATCCGAGACGGAATGGGACAATCCCCAATTTCTAACTCTGATGGTGCTGTAGATTTAGTAATTACTAATGCCTTAATTCTCGATTGGTGGGGTATTGTCAAAGCAGATATTGGCATTAAAGATGGCAAGATTTTCAAAATTGGTAAAGCCGGGAATCCTTATATTCAAGACAATGTAGATATTATTATCGGCCCCGGTACTGAAGCTTTAGCTGGTGAAAGAATGATTCTCACTGCTGGCGGTATCGATGCCCATATTCATTTTATTTGTCCCCAACAAATTGAAGTTGCGATCGCTTCTGGGATTACCACCATGATCGGCGGCGGTACTGGCCCCGCTACAGGTACAAATGCCACTACCTGCACCCCCGGGCCTTGGAATATTTACCGGATGTTGCAAGCTGCTGATGCTTTTCCCGTCAACTTAGGATTTTTGGGTAAAGGTAACGCCAGTCAAGCCCAAGGACTTATAGAACAAGTAGCCGCCGGTGCAATGGGGTTAAAACTACATGAAGACTGGGGAACTACACCCGCAGCAATTGATACCTGCCTCAGCGTTGCCGATGAATATGATGTGCAAGTAGCGATCCATACTGATACCCTAAACGAAGCCGGATTTGTGGAAGATACGATCGCTGCTTTCAAGAATCGTACCATCCACACGTATCACACTGAAGGCGCAGGCGGAGGACACGCACCAGATATTATCAAAGTTTGCAGCCAAGCCAACGTTCTCCCTTCTTCCACAAATCCCACACGTCCTTACACCCTCAACACTTTAGATGAACACCTGGATATGTTGATGGTATGCCATCACCTCGATCCTGCGATCGCCGAAGATGTCGCTTTTGCTGAGTCTCGCATCCGCCGAGAAACCATTGCTGCTGAAGACATTTTGCACGACTTAGGCGCATTTAGCATGATTTCTTCCGACTCCCAGGCAATGGGAAGGGTAGGCGAAGTTATAATTCGCACATGGCAGACATCTCACAAAATGAAGGTGCAACGGGGAACTCTTAACCCACAGGAAACTGAGCAAAAAGCAGATAACTTTCGTGCAAAAAGATATGTTGCTAAGTATACTATTAACCCAGCGATCGCTCACGGAATTGCTCAATATGTGGGTTCAGTGGAACAGGGAAAGTTAGCAGATTTATGTTTATGGCGTCCGGCGTTTTTTGGCGTGAAGCCAGAGATAGTGATTAAAGGCGGAATGATTGCCTGGTCGCAAATGGGCGATGCTAACGCCAGTATTCCCACACCGCAACCAGTGCATATGCGACCGATGTTTGGTAGTTTTGCAGGGGCGCGTCATGCCACATCATTAACTTTTGTTTCCCAAGCAGCTTTAGAGAAAGAAATTCCCAGCCAGCTAGGTTTACAAAAGGCAGCAGTTGCAGTTTCTGGGACACGCCAATTGAGTAAGCGGGATATGAAGCTGAATGATGCACTACCTCACATTGAAGTAGATCCAGAAACCTATGAAGTCAGGGCTGATGGTGAGTTGCTGATTTGCGAACCTGCAACAGTTTTACCAATGACACAAAGGTACTTTTTGTTTTAATTTATGACTAAGCAACTTACTGATTTAGGACTTACGCAAAAAGTGCCAAAAAGCTTAATTTCTCGAACCGCTAAGACGCCTCCGCGCAGCGTCTCGAAGAGAAGAACGCCAATAATCGTAGAGTTTGCGTAAGTCCTATGATTATGAAAATGCTTCTCAAAAGCGCGATGCCTATTTTGGGTTAAGAGTGCGATCGCGCCCAGATAGATGAATTTAAAAAAGGATATTCCAAATAGACTGTACTAGCATAAACTAGCTGCTGGAGTCGTAGAAACCTAAAATTTGGTAAATATGTGCTATTGCTTTTGGAACTGTATTAGCTGTCGTTGAATTTGAATAACCTGTTGCTTTTGCTCTAAAGTTTCATATAGCTTCTGTGCCTCTCTCAAATTAATGACTGCTTGCTCTTTCTTTCCAGTGGCTGCAAATACTTCTGCCAGACCCTTTTGGGCTATGGCTTGCTGGTTGATATCTGTTGCACGTTGTAACCCTTGGCGATAACTAGACTCCGATTGAGGATAATTTTTCTGTAGCCCATAGAAATAGCCTCGAAGCAAGTAATCATCTCCTGTTGCTTTCCCTTGGCTGATCAAATTTTCCAGTCTCGCAATTTGTTCATCAGGCGGTAGATTAGGAGAACCACTGTTACCACCTTTACCCAAAATGGTGCAGACCCATAAATAATATCGGCAATCACCTGCTTGGGCAATGTAAATATTAATTGCTAACACGCCAGTTATGAGCGTTAAGATAAAAACTGTGAAAAGGTACTTGCTACGATACATCAAGACTTGCATTTTTGCTTGACCTTTAAAGTGTTAAATTAAACTTTAATTTCTAAATACTAACATTTATATTTTAGAAACTTTCTCAAGTTCCGATAGTACCCTTGAGGGTACTTTTATATTGAATTGTGGCATCAAAAAGAATAATATAGCGGTTCCCGACCTGGTGAGGTACGTTTTCAAAGTTACTAACCTTGGTAAACAAGATTTGGTTGTACCTCAGTTGCTTAGGAAACGCTATAAGGTATCTTCGATATTTGAAGTAAAATTGCTCGATCAACATACTAGCCAGAACCAATGCGTTTCTTAGCTAAATCAATCCAACCCTTCTCATCGGGGTGTTCTGGATCACCAAATTTAATGCATTTTTTCCATTCCGCCAGTGCTTCTTTCTTGATGTTCTTACCTTCTAGTACTTGTGCTAGTAAACAGTGAGCCGATCCGATCTTTTCCTCTATGGCAATAGCTCCTCGTAGGGTAGACTCAGCCTCTACATAGCGTCGTTGCCCTAATCGCGCCCAGCCCAAGTTTTTGAGAAGGGCATACTTCACCCTATTTACTGGTTGTGGTTCTAAATCTTTTAATAGGAGTTCAACAGCTTGGGAATAGTTTCCATCCAGAATATATAGACGAGCCAACTCACTGTAGGCTGAGGGGAAATCTTCTTCCCGTATAGCAGCTTCTAAGTTGTTGCGGGCATTGTTGATGTCGTTTAATTTTATGTAAACTAATGCCCGGTTATAGTAGGCTATTCCATAGCCCGAGTTTAATAAGAGTGACAAGTTGTATGCCTGTAGGGCTGTTTGCAATTTCCCAGCCTGGTAAAATTCAAGTCCTACATTGTTGAACAAAATAGCGATCTGTTTCGACGTAAGAATAATAATGATGACAGCAAACAAAAAGCCTATGATCGTAGTAACAACCCCTACACGAATGCCTGCTTTCTTTGCTTTTGTTTCTGCCTTCAAAGCAATTTGAAAGTTTTGTTTGTCAAGTTCTTGGCTGGCGGTTAAAAATTGATAATCTTGCTGATTCAGATTTTTGTCAGCTGCCCATAACATAGCATCCTGCAACGCCTGTCCCCGAAGCAAGCGCGACTCATCCTTACTCCCGTAAGCTATCCAGGCATTTAGTGCTTCTGCATACGGTCGAAGTTCCGCCAGAGCTTTATTAACCCAAAATTCATTAAAAACCATTGCATAAATGCGGTTGTAAGTTTTCAGCTTGGCCTCACGTCTGACTACCAGTCCTGTCAGCCGTAATTCTATTTGTTCTGCGCTGTCATCGGCTAGCACTTCTTTTTGTTGCAAAATTTGCTGATATAAACCTAGTAACCTACCAGTACGTTGTTCATTATGCAAAATGCGATCGCGTATCGTCCTTAAATGCTCCGGCTCATCCTGCGATTCCCAATTTTCAATGAGGCGCGATCGCACCAATTCTTCAACTCCAGCCGCTTCTATATCAGCAGGGATGAGTTGACAAAGCTTCTGGGTAAGAAATGGTTGTCCACCCGTCCAAGCTAAAACCTCACCTAGCACTGCTTGGGGATTGCTAACTTTCCCCACTAATCCTTGGGCCAATAGTTTAGCTTCATGAAGTTGGAAACCTTTGAGTTCAATTGCTCGACCAATGTTAAATGGGGTGCGGTTTTTATCTTGAATCAAATCCGAGGGTGTAGCCACCCCTAACAGCGTAAAGGTAAGACACTTATACTGTGGCTTATCAGCACGCTGGTTATAACAATCTCGGATTAATGCAAAAAAATCATCAGTTGAAAAATTCAGGCTGAGAATGCTATCGATTTCATCTACAAAAATGATGATCGGTCGAGAAATCTCAACCAGTAGAACTTCTTCGAGAAATTCACTCAATCGTTGTACGGGTGAAAGATGATCTCGTTCTCGCCACCAACTACGTAAATTAAACTTTCCTGAAAGCTCAAAACTACTCACTAAAATACGCATTACACCTGCATACCACTGATCTGGTGTAACTTGTTGGCTACCAATCTTTGTCAAGTCGATCACCGCACAGGCAATGTCTTCATTTTGCAGCCGTTGCATTGTTTGCACTCGCAAACTAGACTTGCCCATCTGCCGTGAATTTAGAACATAACAAAATTCTCTAGCCTTCAACGCCTCATATAAATCTGTATCTGCTTGTCGCATTACATAACTAGGGGCATCAGCTGGCAGACTGCCACCGACTTGATATTCGTATGCTGGGGTTGGTGCTGTGTTCATCAGCTAACTCTCAAGCGATCGCAAAAATATTGACGATACAAATCACAACGTGGCGTTACATCATTTCCTTGCTGTTGTAATAAGCCCATGCTGAGTAATTTAAAGCATTGTATCGAATCCAACCGAACTGGGCTAGTATTAGCAACTACCTTTTTGATAGCAGCAGCTAATTCTGGACGCTGTTCTAAATTCCACAAATGCCGACGTAAATGGTCGCTATAAGGGCCAGCTTCTGTGGGGGCTGTTTGCAAAAGCAGATTGAGCGTAGTATCCTGTCTGGCAATTCGATAAAGTGCTACTCGTACAAGATAGGGATGCCCTCCTACCATTGCCATTAATTGCTCAACTTGGCTAAAATTCCAATTAAGTCCATGCCTTCTTGATAAATCAAGCACATGTTCAGCGTTAAACTCTGGTAATTCAATCGATAAGCCTACATTAAACGGCGATTGATTAATATTCATTGGAATGTAGACTTCGGTGGAATGCACCACAACCAACCGCAGTTTTTTCCAAATCTCTCTATTTTTTCCATCCTCATGCCAAGCGCGTAACAGCCCAAAAAAGTCAGCGGCAATTTCAGGATGTTGGAACACACAATCGACTTCATCCAATCCCAAAACTAACGGTTGATTGATTTCTGCCAGAAGATACTCTTCAAAATAAGCGGTGCAGTTATCCTTACTGCCAAAAATATCGTCCCAGTAATCTTCTAACTTGTTGGGTATTCTCAACCTTCGTCCGACACTGGCACAAAACCACTGAAGGAACTTATCCAAATCTGCAAAAACCTTTCCATCTGCCAATTGAAAACTTAAAGGTAGGGTTAGATAATCTTGTTGTGAGGCTTGATAAAGAATCCGCGCCATAAGTGAGGTTTTACCCATTTGTCGGGGCGCTTTGATCCGAATCAAAGATCCTGGCTTCAAAATTGCCTCGTAGCAGCGAGATTCAATAGGAGGGCGCTCGATATAAAACGCTGAAGCCAAATCCACCTGTCCTTCAGGTAATTCTGGTTCTGCCACTGGCAGAGGCGGTGAGAGGTTGAGAGGGTGAGGGGGTAATGAAGGGAAAAGATCGCTACTCATCTCTCCATCGGCAAATCTTTCTACATCCCCGTTTGTCACTAAACTAAAAATTTCCTGTAAAATTTTGGGACTATCGGCAGGTGAATTCCACTCTCGCTGCTGAATATGTTGTAAATAGCCCCGCAAATCATAATTCAGTGGCGTACTCCAAGGAAGGTTGACGCGAATGGGCAAAATAACTGGCTTATGCTCATTACTAGCATCCCGTAACTGCTTGGCCTGTCTTACTTCTTCTGTCACCATCTCGCTAGTTGCCGATCGCTCAGACAACAGCAATAAAAAGTAATCACATAGTTTTAATTCTTCATCAATGCGTTGGGGCCATTTTTCCCCCAAGCGAATACTTTCCCCGGCCATAAATGCTTCATGTCCAGCAGCTTTAATGGCTTCATAAAAATCCTTGGCAAGGCTCAAGTCTGGATCTTGGCTGCGGTAGCTAATGAAAAATCTGGCGCTTTTGCTGGCTGCTGGCAAAGTTGGCATATTCGGCTCAATATCCAGAAATTTTGACAAATTTGACTATTTTTTGCAATCAATGTAGAGAATCGAAGCTAGTCTCTACCTGTTTCCAAAAGTAATTCGCTAGTAGTCGATACACTACTTACTTATATTTTGATTTAGTGATAAAAAATACTACTATATTCGTATCGCTATCCTCTGTATTAAGTTCTAGAAGTTTACGAGCCATAATTCAATTAGCTTGTGGCTATCTGCTAAAAAGGTAAGTAAAGTAGTTTTTAAAACACATTTATATAAATTTCTTGGTAAACAATTTTTTTGGAGGGAGTTTACCTAAAAGTACTATCTAAAAAACTATACCAATAAACCAGTTTCCCTAAAAATTTACTTTTACCCATACCTTGCATCTATATGACTTCACAATCTTCTCGCTCTGACAAAATTCTAGTTGTTGATGACTCTCCTGATAACGTGTTTTTGATCAAAACTATTTTGGAGGAAGAAGGTTACACCATTAGCACCGCAGAAAATGGAATTTCGGCCTTGGCAGAATTGAAAGCATCTCCTTGTGACTTGGTTCTGCTGGATTTGATGATGCCAGATATGGATGGGTACGAAGTCACCAAGCACATTCGTGGAGAGATGAAATTGCCGCAATACATCCCCATATTGCTGATCACTGCCCACGATGCACCCAACGTCGCCCACGGATTAGACTTGGGTGCTGATGATTTTATCCGCAAACCTGTAACTGTAGATGAATTGCTGGCACGAGTGCGATCGCTCCTGCGTTTGAAGCATAGTATGGATGAACGTGATGAAATTGCCCGTCAGCGAGAAGATTTTGTCTCGCGCCTCACCCACGACTTACGCACTCCCTTGGTAGCCGCCGATCGCATGTTGATGCTATTTCAGCAAGGTGCGTTAGGAGCATTATCAGCACAAATGCAGGAAGTAATCGCCATAATGGCCCGTAGCAATATCAACCTGCTTTCTATGGTCAATACCTTATTAGAAGTTTATCGTTTTGAAGCAGGTCGCAAAACTTTGGCATTTCAACCGATTAATCTGGGCCAATTGCTAAATGAAGTCACTGGAGAATTAGCACCTCTAGCTCAAGATAAAACACTGTCACTAAATTTGGACATTACTGAGGAGTCAATCACCAACACAGTGATGGGCGATCGCTTAGAATTGCATCGTCTATTCACTAATCTTATAGGGAATGCGATCAAGTTTACTGACTCTGGCTCTGTAACTATTCGTTTTAATTCTCAACGCCAGTTCGACAACAGTAGTCAATCTCAGTTATCTGGAAAATCCAATTCTGTTGACTACATTAGAATGGAAATAGCGGATACTGGCCCAGGTATTCCCCCTGAAGAACAAGCCACCATATTTGAACGATTTCGCCAAGGCAGCCATAAGAGTTCTGGTAGTGGCTTAGGATTGTACCTTGCTCGTCGAATTGTCGAGGCACATCAAGGCATAATTCTCCTTAATTCTGAGTTGGGCAGAGGTAGTGTATTTATTGTGCTTCTACCCATCAAATAAATGAGAAAATTAGCAATTATAAATTATGAATTATTGAGTTCTTCCATGATAATTCATAATTTATAACTTTATTAATCTCCATCAAAAATTTAAAATAAATGTTATAGCTATAAATTCAAATATTAAAAAATAACGAATTAAATATGCTGGGATAACAGCGTTAACATTAAATAAATAGTTTTTCTGAGACACAACAATGATTACCACTGAATTATCTAACATTAGCAATATTATCCAGAATCAGCGAGAGTTCTTTCAAACTGGCAAAACTAAAGATGTCACTTTTCGCATTGAGCAACTTAAAAATCTCAAGCAAGCAATTATTGAGCATGAAGAGTCAATAGTCGAGGCATTACAAGCAGATTTACATAAACCAGAAGTGGAGACTTACCTTACAGAAATTGGCGTTATCAAAGAAATCGATTATGCCATAAAACACCTCAAAACCTGGGCTAAGCCCAAAAAAGCAGCCGTTTCCTTTGATTTTTTTTCCTACTCGGCGAGAATTTATCCAGAACCGTTGGGGGTTGTCTTAATTATTGGTCCTTGGAACTATCCATTTCAGTTAATTATCTCACCGTTAGTAGGTGCGATTGCAGCCGGGAATTGTGCAATTATCAAACCTTCAGAAATTGCTTCTCATACCTCTGATGTCATTGCTAAGATGATTGCCAAACATTTTGACCCTGCTTATATTGCAGTGGTTGAAGGAGGCGTGGAAGCAAGTCAAAAACTACTAGCAGAAAAGTTTGACCATATCTTTTTTACTGGTGGCACAGCCGTTGGTAAAATCATTATGGCAGCAGCAGCAAAATATCTTACACCAGTTACTTTAGAATTGGGTGGTAAAAGTCCTTGTATCGTAGATAGTGACATTAATCTTGAACACACTGTCAGACGAATTACTTGGGGCAAATTTATTAATGCTGGACAAACTTGTATCGCCCCTGACTATCTTTTAGTTAATAAAAAAATCAAAAAAGATTTAATAGATGGTCTAGAAAAATCCTTAAAAGAGTTTTATGGCGATAATCCAGTAAACAGTCCTGATTATGCCAGAATTATCAGTCAAAAACACTTTGAGAGGTTGGTTAACTTTCTTAAAGATGGTGAAGTTATCATTGGTGGAGAAGCTCAACCTTCAGAGCGTTATATCGCCCCCACAGTGGTTGATAATGTTTCCTTAGAAGATTCTGTAATGCAGGAAGAAATTTTTGGCCCCATTCTACCCATTATTGAATATACAGACATTGCAGAAGCGATCGCCTTGATTAACTCTAGATCCAAACCCTTGGCGTTATACTTATTTTCTCAAGACAAAAACCTGCAAAAGCGAGTTTTGCAAGAAACTTCCTCTGGTGGAGTCTGTATTAACGACACAGTTATGCAGGTTGGTGTCTCGTCTTTACCATTTGGTGGAGTGGGAGATAGTGGTATTGGCAACTATCACGGTAAAGCTAGTTTTGACACTTTTTCCCATAACAAAAGTGTATTGCAAAACTCCTTCTGGCTCGATTTAAAATGGCGATACGCTCCCTATGAAGGCAAATTGCCTTTAATAAAGAAACTTCTGGGTTAAAACTAAAAGTTATGAGTAAAGAGTCAGTAATAAAAATCTACAACTCCTAACTATAGCGGTTCCCATTCAGATGCGGTACAAGATTATATCGCAAGGTGTAGGGGCACGGCATGCCGTGCCCCTACGGGTGTACCTCACTTAAACGAGAACCGCTATATTAAAACCCAAAAGCGTTGCTGTAACGCTCTTCAGCCCAAGGTTCACCACGGCGATGGTAGCCATTACGCTCCCAAAAACCAAGTTCTTCAGCAGCTAAAAACTCTAAACCATTAATCCACTTAGCACTTTTCCAAGCGTACAGATGGGGCACAACTAGCCGCATGGGGCCACCGTGTTCAGATGGAAGGTCTTCACCAAAGACTTTAAAGGCAAAGAAGTTTTCTTCGCGCATAAAATCTTCTACAGAAATATTGGTAGTGTAGCCGCCGTAGCAGTGTTCCATAATGTGGGCTACTTTGGGATCTAGATCAATCAGACCCATGAAATCTGTAACTTTTATCCCAGTCCATTTGACATCAAGTTTAGACCAGCGCGTTACACAGTGGAAGTCCGCCGTGAATTCGTGCTGAGGTAACGCCATAAAGTCTGACCAACTAAAGGTAGCGGGTTTTGCTAAACCCCAAACTTTAAATTCCCATTCTTCAGTGCTGACTTGGGGAGTTGCACCGTAAGTTAATACGGGGAAACCTTTAGCTAAGTGTTGACCAGGAGGAACCCGTTCGCTTTCTTCCTTCCCTGGTTTCTGAAAAAATTTTCCTAGCATAGTTGGAGAAAAATAAGTTTTCTCAAGGTGTTTACAAGCTTTTTTGTGGAGTTGCCAATAGCACCGGATGTTTTACTTTTTATATGATTACTTGATCGTTACGAATGATAGGTAATGGGTAATGGATTTTCCCAATTACTCACTACCAATTTTTTTCGATCTAATGAGCTTGTGTAGAGTGTCTATGATTCATAATGCAATCAGGAAAGCTAAGAAAAAGCGTTTATCCAGTAGTGAGAAGCTTAATTGGCAAAGTTACCAATCAAATCTATCGGTGCTGTTCATGCTTTTCCTGACTGGGAAATTATGATTCTTCTTCCTCTTCTTCAGCAGTTGGATATACAAATGTAGAACGTCCAGTCAAAATTGACTTGCCCAGAGAGAGGGCTTTCTGAGCTTCGACGACAGCTTTGTGTCTCCAGGTAGCTCGACGTTTATCTCGTTTTGATTTGGAAGTTTTCTTCTTAGGAACAGCCATGTCAGCAGATATCGCGATTCTTGACAACCTTATTATTCTAGGCCATCCACTGACGCCAAGGACAACAGTTGAGTCAGGAATTAAGTAAGAAGTTCCGAGCCAGGGAAGCCTTGACTCGGAACTTCTCTTTGCATATAGCTCAACCCGTCATTTTTGGGTTGACACACCACTAGCTGTTGGAACTGGATTAGAGCTATTTTCAAAGAAGAGTAGCGATCGCGCAGTTTTGAAGTAAGTTGCCCAATTTTGAGCATCAGGACGCGATCGCCATTGGGGACGACTGACTTCTAATGTCAGAACTGGTGCGATCGCTCCATAATTTTGTACGGACACAATGATTGAAACATCTGTCACCAAGATATCTTGATCAAAGCTGCGTTGAGCAGCTGCTCTAGCGGCTGCTTCTGCTCTCCTGAGAACGGTTTCATAGTTTTCATCTGGCAGGCGGTCAATACCTAGATCAACTCTAGCGGTGTAAGCTCGCACAACCTGAGGTGCGATCGCTTCCGTCAAAAACCAAGCAGGAACGGTAGATATGAGCAAAACTACTAAAGGAACTATCCGGATTCTTCTGGCAATTTGGCTAATAACTGAAAAGGGAGTGATCGATGATGGTAGGTGAGCAGAAATCTTGCTCATGACCTTCTATCTCCTTAGTGATGATCTGTTATTGAAATTAGGTAAAAGGTATTTTCCGACCAATTAACGTAATAAAAATTACATTCTAACTTAAGATTCGCTCGGAATCACTTAGACTATAAGACATAGGTTAGCTTTGTTTTTTTGGCAAAGCCAACCGCAATTTTAAGACCAGCAAACAATAACTGACAAAGAGCGGGATGGCAAATTACTGGGCGATCGCGATTGGCATCAATCAATATCAGTTATTTCAACCTTTAAGTTGTGCCCAAGCAGATGCTGAGGCACTAGAGGATTTTTTGGTTACAGATGCAGGTTTTCTCCCCAAACACTGCCTGCTAATGACGGATACCTCGCCGCCGATTGGGGATAGATCAACTTATCCGACTAAGGAGAATATTTTGTTGCTGCTTGAGGATTTGGCAGCAACAAGTTGGCAACCAGAAGATTATCTGTGGTTATTTTTTAGCGGTTATGGGGTCAACTACAAGGGCAAAGATTACTTAATGCCAGCAGAGGGCAACCCCGAAGTGCAAGAGACTGGCATAGAATTGCGATCACTAATGCAAAGTCTCCAACTTGCTGACTTGAATGTATTGCTACTACTCGATATTAACCGCGCTTTTGGCACCCAAGCGGATGCTCCCGTTGGCGAAGAAACAATAGAACTAGCCCAAGAACTACAACTCGCTACAATTCTTTCTTGCCAACCAGAGCAGTTTTCCCACGAAAGTAGCGAATTAGGTCACGGATTTTTTACAGCAGCTTTGTTAGAAGCTTTGCGTTCTGGTAATGGCAGTAATTTGGCAGATTTAGAAAGCTACCTGAGTCTGCTCATGCCAAAATTATGTCAACACCACTGGCGTCCTGTCCAAAACCCTGCCACGATCATCCCATCAAGGCAGCTAGTAATCTTGCCAAAATTGGCAATGGAAAGCGATTTTCAATCAGAACCGACGATTTATCCCGAAGAATCCTTTGCTGTTGCCCTTGCGGCTCCTCCCCTCGACGATTACCCTAAAATTTCGGCAGATCGGGGCAGATGGGGAGAAGCTAGTGTAAACTCCTCCCAACAGGTGAAGGCTCACAAGGTCGAAAAGCCTAAAGGTCAACCAGTCCAGGAGTCAGCGAGTGGCTTAATTTCCCAGCCAATGGCAGAAACTTCTTTAGGAGTGAATACGAAAGGAAGATTTATCCCTAATTCCTCCCAAGGCTACGTTTCTCGATTGCCATCAAATCAACCAAGCATCCCTTTTTGGAAACAGTTTATCTTGTGGGGCGGAGGCAGCTTGCTGGTAGCAGGTTTAATCGCCGTAGTTTTTCTCCGTAATCAAGAAACTTTTAGAATTAAGCAAATATCAAGCACATCACCTAATGCTACTGCTAGCGATCGCCAGGTTATCGAGAATTTACCAAGCGATGCCTACGACGGGCTACGCCTACGCACTCCACCAGTTAGGTTTAAAAATCAATCTAGCGCTCAAATAACTTCTAGTTCCGAGTCGGAAAAGCGAAATCAAGCAGTATTAGACTTGGCGAAAATGTCGCTTCAACAAACTCAAGCTAGTGATTTGAGCTTGGCTATCGCTACAGCCCGAAAAATTCAACCCGGTGAACCACTGTACGAACAAGCTCAGGAGAATATTAAGATTTGGAGCCAGATGATTTTAGATTTAGCAGAGGGTCGTGCTAAACAAAGACAGTATGCTAGCGCTATTGCTGCCGCTCGATTAATCACTAAAGATGAAGCCCCCTATGCCAAAGCACAAGCAGCAATTAACCTGTGGCGGCTAGAGGGTAAGCAGTATGTGAGTAACAAAACTCTTTTAGATGCAGCTAATGCCTTAATTCAGTCTGGACAGGCATCTACCTACAATCGTGCGATCGAAGTTGCCAAGAAAGTACCATCAGGTCAACCAGGCTTCGATACTGCTCAAAAATCGATCAATAAATGGAGTGAGAAAATTTTAGATTTGGCCAAGCGTCGCGCCGCCGAAGGAGAACGCAATGCCGCAATTGCTACCGCTGCTTTAGTGCCAGAGGAAACAGGCGCTTACGAAGATGCTCAGGATGCCATTCAAAAATGGCAAAAAAAACAGTAAAAAAATAGCTAGGAATTATTCAATTTTAGATTTTAGATTTTTCCTTTAATCCAAAATTCCAAATCTAAAATTGGCAGAGTTAGAAGTTCGGAGTTTTAATTCTTTACTAATCACTCCTCACTCCTAAGTTTTCCCTTAACACTCAGCAATACTGCGATACATCTTCGCCACATTCGTCGGCTAGATAGCACAGCGCTCGGAAACGTAAACCAACCACTTCTTCATATAAGGGGTTGAGCTTGCACATGGGTGGAATGTGAAACAAGGTTTTCCCAAATACTTTGACATCTCGCTCAAAAGGGCACTGAGATGGAATCAGTTTACATAAACGATGAGCTAGTTGGCGATCGCGGACTTGAATGTTTTCTACCCGCTGCCGTAGGGGTTGCAAAATATTCCAGTAAGTTTTGGAAACAGAACGGTTTAGCTGGGTTACTTTATGGTCACTAGTCTCTGCTTGATTGATTGATACCCAGCTTGCCAGAAAAATCTTTTTTGTGGTATTGTCGAATACCTTCATGGTTAACCCTCTGTGTTATTGAGGCTATTCACCTTTTTGATGAATATATACAACGTGGCAACGAACTTTCCCGGAAAAATCGCGTTCTGACTGCGATATAATGTAATACCTGATTAGCCACTTAAGTCAGAACCTAATTTATTACTACGTCAAGTTAATCGCAAATTCATGGGGATCGGTAGTGTAATATTACGATCTTGTTCATAACTTGACACAGTTTAAATTTTAATAAAGACATCTGCCATTGGATAGGTTTTAGTGTAACATTTACAGAACTTAATATGAGATATTCTTGAGAGCATTTTTAGTAAGTATAAATATCAGTAATACCCTAGCAGGCGTCTTTCCTCCCCGTATTCTCACTTCCCCATGTAAGAGTATCCTGTTCATTGCTGGCTGAATGGCGTAGAAGTAGAGAGAAGTCTGTAACGCAGCTGCGGCTTAAAGCCAGGTGAGTTGGTTTTCTCAGTAGATACAGAGCGGCTAATCATAAAACATCGGTCGTCGCAAAGTCTCGGCAAAGAAAGTGATTCTTTTCCAATTCGCAATCTATAGCGTCTTAGGGCTAACTTATGTGGGGTTAGCATTGGGCTACATTCCTGGTTTACGCATGAACCGCGCCACCATCGCTTTGGTCGGTTCTGCCTTTTTAATTGCTTTAGGTGTTCTGGATTTAGATGAAGCATGGCAGGCTATTGATGCCAATACCATCGTATTTCTCTTAAGTATGATGGTAGTTAATGCCAACCTATCCTATGCAGGGTTTTTTAAGCGATCGCTATCAGTGATATTGAGTATCACTCGCAGTCCTCTAGGTTTGTTAATTGCTTTAACTTTTGGCAGTGGTATTCTCTCCGCCTTTTTTCTTAATGACACTCTGGCGTTAATTTTTACACCCTTAACCTTGAGCCTAACTCAAGCTTTGGGTTTAAATCCGATTCCTTATTTACTAGCGATCGCAGGTGCAACTAATATAGGCTCAGTAGCAACTTTGAGCGGTAATCCTCAAAATATCCTGATTGGCTCCTTTTCAGGCATTTCCTATCTAGATTTTTTGCGTGTATTGGCCCCAGTTGCCCTTGTCGGCTTGGTAGTTCAGGTAGGATTACTCTGGCTACTTTACCCAGATGTTCGCTCAGTCAAACCTTGCCAACAGGTAACAGTTGGTAACCAACGAATTTTTAAACCCTTATTTAAAAAAACATTAGTCATCACAATTGGGTTGCTAATTGCATTTACTGTCGGCTTACCCTTAGCGCAGTCTGCTTTAGTTGCTGCTAGCTTATTACTAATCACCCGCCGGGTTAAACCCCAACGCATTTTGCAAAAGGTAGATTGGAACCTGCTGGTAATGTTTTCTGGATTATTTATCTTGACGCGAGTCACGCAAAAGCTGAATTTACTCCAACCATTTACCCATGCAATCAACTCTGCTGCGAGTTTTTTGGGTGTAACTGTTGTCTTATCTAACTTAATTTCTAATGTGCCTGCTGTACTTCTGCTGCATCCCCTAGTTCCTCCAGGTGACACTAAGTATTGGCTTTTGCTGGCAGCCGGATCGACTTTGGCAGGGAATCTAACTTTGTTTGGTTCAGTTGCAAACTTGATAGTTGTAGAAGCTGCTGCGGATTTAGGTTACAAGCTAACTTTTTGGGAACATCTAAGGTTTGGAGCGCCTTTAACAGTATGTACTTTAGTTCTAGTATACCTCTGGGTTCATTGAGGATATGTAGCAACAACCCTAAGCTGAAAACACCTGCTAGGCTGTCAGGGTTAGTTCTGCGAATGTTTGAGAAATAATCTGCTGGTTTCCAGTAAACATAGTTTGCTTGTAACTACCATTGTCTAGCAAACACACTGTCACCTTATTTTTTAAGGGGTCAACAATCCAATACTCGACCACACCAATAGCTGCATACTCAGAGGTTTTTTGATTATAGTCCCGCTCAATAGATTCAGGACTTACCACTTCAACTAAAAGGGGTGGAGCAGTTTTAAGGATAGCCGAGGTACTCTCAATACTTTTTGCCTGTTCGTTGGTAATCACACAAATATCAGGTCTTCTAAGTTGTTGATTGGTCAGCACCTCTGTACCGTTAGGGCGCGGTTGTAAAGGCAGTCCAATTTTTTGAATTTCTAAAAAAAAGCGAACTAACAGTAAGGTGATAATCGCCTCATGCTTACCAGTACCAGGAGGCATTTCTAGAAGCACCCCATCCTCAAGTTCATAGCGCTTGTCTGTGCCATCATCAAAATTGATGTATTCCTCAAGAGTACTAATTTTTATTGGTGTTTTAGTCATAGCGATCGCCTCCAAGAACTATAGGCAAGTACTATTTACTGTGGGTTCTATACCTATAGTAAAAGACTATATCTCAGGTCTAAGCGCAAAGACGTTAGAAAAACTTTACGTCTCTGCGCTTGTGTATGAGATTTTATCTTAAATTCTCTATGATGCTACCTGAGCAGCAGTCCGAGTCCGCCGTCTTCTGCCATCGGCAACTTTTACAGGTGGCTCATCAGGAATTTGCATCAACAAAGTCACAGATGGCTGACATTGCAATTCCCGACGGATGGAACGTTGCAATTCTCGTTCTAAAGTTCCTTGCAATCCACCCCAGTCTATATCTGCTGCTTCACCTTCTCCAGGAGCAAATTCTGACCAGCGTACAGTAAGGATTTCTTCAATGCGTTGTTTTACCCAGGTTTGTAGCAGCGATCGCTCTACACTTGTAACTACACCTCGTAGGTGAGTTTCTGGTTTCGCCAACAGTTTACCATTCCAATCAATGGCAGCTGCGATTGTAATAATGCCTTCTGAAGCCATGCGTTGCCGTTCTTGCAGCACTTTGGCACTTACCATACCCGAACTAGTAGTATCCACCAATTCAATACCAGATGGCACTTTACCAGCAACGCGAATAGCATCTTCAGTCAGTTCGACAATATCACCATTCTGAATAATGATCATATTTTCTGCGGGAATGCCCATACTCTGAGCCGTTTCTGCGTGCTTCACTAGCATCCGATGTTCGCCGTGAAATGGCACAAAGAATTTAGGTCGAGTTAAGGCAATCATCAGCTTTTGCTCTTCCTGACAGCCGTGACCGGAGACGTGAATCCCTTTATCCCGACCATAAACCACTTTTGCACCTTGAATCATCAATTTATCAATGGTGTTGACTACTGCGATCGTATTTCCGGGAATTGGGTTAGCGGAGAATACTACTGTATCTCCTTGACGGATTTTGATGTGAGGATGTTCTTTGTTAGCAATGCGGGTCATTGCTGCCATCGTTTCACCTTGAGAACCTGTAGTTAAAATTAGTACTCTCTCATCAGGTAGATTGCGGACTGCGTGCAATGGTTGCAGCAGGTTATCCTCACACTTGATGTAACCTAAATTACGAGCATGAGCAATCAAGTTCAGCATGGAACGCCCCACAATTGTCACTACACGGTTCTGCTTCTTGGCGATATCCAAAATCATGTTGATACGATGCACGCTGGAAGCAAAGGTAGTGACAAATAATCGCCCAGTAGCTTGACTAAATACTCTCTCAAGATTGGGATAAACTGAACGCTCGGAAGGTGTAAATCCTGGAACTTCTGAGTTAGTGGAATCACTTAGTAAGCAAAGAACGCCTTTTTCACCATGTTCTGCTAACCGTTGCAAATCAAACTTTTCACCATCTACCGGGGTGTGGTCAATTTTAAAATCCCCTGTGTGAATGACTACACCAAGGGGAGTATGAATGGCAACAGTGAAACTATCAGCAATGGAGTGGGTGTTACGGATATATTCCACCAGAAAGTTTTTGCCAATCCGCACCACATCA
The DNA here is from genome assembly GCF_020829665.1 of Nostoc sp. CHAB 5824. Lineage (GTDB taxonomy): Bacteria > Cyanobacteriota > Cyanobacteriia > Cyanobacteriales > Nostocaceae > Nostoc. Next base: position 321,462 of record NZ_JAIVFT010000007.1, on the reverse strand, counting down.
CGTGGTAAAACTGTTCTGATTTCTGTGCGATCGCGCACTCCTGCTTCTTCTAATTTACCCTCTAGCATTGCCATTGCTAGTCTAGGCCCATAAATCACAGGGACATCAAATTGCTTGAGATGGAAAGCAATCCCGCCAATATGGTCTTCATGACCGTGAGTAACGATCATCCCTTTAATTTTGTGGCGATTTTCGCGCAGATAGGTCGTATCTGGCAAAACAATATTTACTCCATGCATCGCCTCTGTGGGAAAAGCCAATCCTGCGTCTAACAGGATAATTTCATCGTCATACTCAAAAAGACAGGTATTTTTCCCAATTTCATGCAAACCGCCCAAAGGAATAATTTTCAAGGCGGAATTATTAGCTTCGTTTTTAGCCATTTTCTCCTTAGATTGTTACTTGTGGTTAATTTAGTTGATAGTTAACGAACTTGTATTTAAGACAACATTATTTGTCTCTTAATTCAGTTCCAAAGCAATCAAGTTTTAATTGAAGATTTCAATTTTTTATTCAATAAAATCGACTGTACACTGAAGAATTTATAGTATGTCTATCAGTCCTAGCACAGATTTTTAAATTGCAACTTATGAACAATTATGGTCGTTCTTTATATGTATCTTTAGAAAGCAGCAGATTACCAACGCTTAACCAGATGGTGGCTAGATTAAACTAAGTTCTTTCAGAACTGCTTCTAACTTTTGACTTACTTCTAAGTCAGCTTCACATAGGGGCGGACGAGTTGAACCAACCTCCCAACCTTGAAGTTTCAGTGCTTTTTTCACTGGAATGGGATTTGAAGTCAGAAATAAAGCTTTAAACAACGGGAAGAGTTGGAGATGAATGTCGCTTGCTACCTCAATTTTCCCCGCACTAAAAGCTTGGATCATCTGCTGTAGTTGGTTTCCTACCAGATGAGAAGCCACACTTACCACACCCTTTGCCCCGATTGCTAACAAGGGCAAAGTCATGTAATCATCACCAGAGTAGATGTCAAATTCTTTTGGTGTCAAGCGACGAATTTCGCTTGCCTGATCTATACTACCAGTCGATTCTTTAATTCCGACAATATTGCTAACCTCAGCTAACCGGGCAACTGTTTCTGGCTGAAGGTTTTGTCCGGTACGACCGGGGACATTGTATAACAACAAAGGCAAGTCGGGACAGGCTTGTGCTATAGCCTGAAAGTGCGCCTCCAATCCCGCTTGTGGCGGTTTGTTGTAATAAGGTACAACTTGTAAGGAACCATGTACTCCTATTTTAGACGCTTTTTGGGTGGCTGCGATCGCTTCTTTGGTGGAATTTGAACCACAACCTGCGATCACCTTGGCTTTTCCTGCCACGGACTGTAATACCTCGACAAACAATTGGTATTCCTCATCCCAACTCAGCGTAGGGGATTCTCCGGTTGTGCCGCACACTACCAATGTATCTGTGCCGTTGTTAGCTAGATGTGCTGCCAGTTCTGCCGCTACATCATAATTGACACTACCATCTGCTTTAAACGGCGTAATCATAGCGGTTAAAACATTGCCAAAATCTCCCACCCTGTTTTCACTCCTGATTACCCATGTTTTTGTATCTTGGTGGTTTTCTATTGTGATAACCTATTTGCAAATTGCTTTCAACAGTGATTTGCACATTTGGTTTTTTGCATTAGTTGTTTATTTTTACTAATGACTAGCTTGAAACATAAGCTTTAGCAGGTTTGAGTAGATTTTTTTCTACCAGCAACTCGGCGATTTGTACTGCATTCAATGCTGCGCCTTTGCGGATTTGGTCGCCACACAACCATAATTCCAAGCCACATGGATGAGAAATATCCTGACGAATTCTTCCCACTAAAACTTCGTCTCGACCAGTTGCTTCGATTGGCATCGGAAAATGATTAGTTTCCCAATCTTCTACCAATTTCACTCCAGGGGAGGAATTTAAAATCTCTCTGGCTTCCTCTGCACTAAAGGGAGTCTCAAATTCTAAATTAATGGCTTCTGAGTGGGCCCGGAGTACGGGAACCCGTATACAAGTAGCAGTGATTCTGATTTGCTGCGTACCAAATATTTTTCGGGTTTCGTTGACCATTTTCATTTCTTCCTCACAATAACCCAAATCGTTTAATGGTGAGTTATGCGGGAATAAATTAAATGCCAATGGGTAAGGCAATACTTCAGCAACTGGCGGCTGTCCTTGTAGTATAGCGCTTGTTTGGGTTTTGACTTCTGCCATTGCTCTGGCACCAGCACCACTAGCAGATTGGTAGGTTGAGGCTACGATGCGTTGTACTGGTTTAATTTTATGCAATGGCCATACTGCCACAGCCATTAAAATTGTCGTACAGTTGGGGTTTGCAATAATGCCTTGGTGATTAGCTGCAGCTAGTGGATTCACCTCTGGCACTACTAAGGGAACTTCCGGGTTCATCCGAAAGGCACTAGAGTTGTCAATTACCACTGCGCCCTTTTGGACAGCAATTGCTGCCCAACTTTTTGATGTGGAACCACCTGCACTTGCCAGTACTATATCTACATTTTCAAAGGCGCGATCGCTCACTGCCTCTATTGGTAAATTTTCTCCTTTAAACTGCAGCGATCGCCCTACACTGCGCTCTGATGCTAATAGCTTCAAGTCAGCGATCGGAAAATTACGGATTTCTAATAATTCCAGCAACTCTGTACCAACGGCACCAGTCGCCCCCAAAATAGCCACACGATAGGATTTAGACAAACTCACTTCCTCCTTTAAGAGGTTTATTTGCAATTTCTTGGAACAATTGAAGATTTACTTATATTTAAATGGCGATCGCACTCTTTAAATGCATTTTGAATAGGTTTAGATTTTTCTCTAATTTAATCTATCTCTGTTGCTCTCTAAGTATTTAATACATTTATTTTCTTGGTTATTTAATTAATTTAAGTGATATTGCACTGTATAACAATGGCTATCCCATTTTTACATTGATCTAAACTATATATTATTATACAACAAACAGCCATTTAGCAGAAAAATGGAGATATCTGCACTTAGGTGTTTCACAGGCATCCCACTTGTAAGGCGAACGAAGGTCTTAGCTGCAAACTTGCTTACCAAGATGATGAATATACTATGCTAGGAATTTATAAAACCAGCACACCATAAAACTAAACTACACGGTTAGGTAACAGATGTCCTTTGGTGCCGCAACCTAATAATAGCTAGACTTAATACTATAACTTTAACTTTGGAGTACTAATCACTCGCTGAGAACCAGGATATCACGGCGTTAGCCAGCTGAATAATTAATTCCTAAGTTCAGAGTGACTGGAGACTGGGAAAAGTTTTCCAATTGCCAATGACGCCACTTGCTACCCTGCGAGAACGCTAAGAGCGAATAAGCCGGGGAACCCGTCCAACGTAGTAGTGACTCCCCCATGCCCAATGACTAATTAACTAATTGTTATGAAGGTAAAATGTCAAGTCCTTGGTCATTGGCAGTAAACTGGATCTTTGCCCCTAGACAAACATCTATCCTTAGATGTGATAAAGCCTTGTGGCAACCTCCCATTGCCCCTAAGAGACATCAAGCCATAACGCAAACAATTATTTTATTGCGTCTTGTGTGTACTCGGAGTTTAAAATACCAGAAAACTAGAGACGAAGCATGAAAGTTACCCAGGAAAAACTTCCCGCCAGCCAAATTGGGCTGGAAATAGAGATTACGCCGGAAATTACCAAGCAAACTTACGAACAGGTCATTAAAAACTTAGCGAGTACTGCCAATATTCCTGGGTTTCGTAAAGGCAAGGTGCCTCGGTCAATATTGCTACAACGGCTGGGTACAACTCGAATTAAGGCAGCAGCGCTGGAAGAACTAATTCAAGATGGCATTGAGCAAGCAGTTAAACAAGAAGCTATCCTGGCAATAGGTCAGCCCCAATTGCGCTCCTCCTTTGAGGATTTGATTAAGAATTATGAACCTGGACAACCCCTGACGATTTCGGCTGCTGTCGATGTAGAACCAGAAGTTAATCTAGTGCAGTACACTGATTTGCTTTTCCAAGCTGAAGAAGTCAAGTACGATCCAGAACGAGTGGAGGACGCGCTGGATAAGGAACGTCAAGAATTGGCGACATTGATTCCTGTAGAAGGACGTGCAGCCCAAATCGGTGATATCGCCGTAGTCGATTTTAAAGGTGTGTTCTCTAAAGCCGACGGCGAAGACGAAACAGCCGAACCAGAACCTATACCTGGAGCAGAAGCAACTGATTTTCAAGTTGAGTTGCAGGAAGATAAGTTTATTCCAGGTTTTATTTCTGGAATAGTCGGGATGAATCCTGAAGAAACCAGAGAAATTGCGGCGCAGTTCCCAAATCCCTATGCTAATGAAGATTTAGCTGGGAAAGCGGCAACTTTCACAGTGACGCTCAAAGAATTGAAGGAAAAGGAACTACCAGAATTAAATGACGATTTGGCCCAAGAAATCAGCGAGTTTGAAACCTTAGAGGAGTTACGCGCCTCTCTGGTAGAGCGATATCAAAAAGAGGCGGACGACAAAACAAAAACAAATAAGCAGGAAGCTTTGTTAACGGAACTGCTCAAGCACGTAGAAGTTGACTTACCAGCAACATTGATTGAGCAAGAAGTGGATGCAATGCTAACGCAAACAGCAATGCGGCTGTCTCAGCAGGGATTAGATGTAAGGAAGTTGTTTACTCAAGATATTATTCCTCAACTGCGGGAGCGATCGCGCACTGAGGCAATTGAACGCATCAAACGCTCCTTGTCCTTGCGTGAAGTCGGTAAACGCGAATCTATCGAGGTAACACCAGAAGAAATCGCAGCCAGAGTCACAGAACTTTTGGAACAGTACCCAGAGGAACAAGACGTTGATGAAGATAAACTGCGCTCAATCGTAGAAAACGAACTATTAACTGAAAAAACCATTGATTGGCTCTTAGAACACTCCTCAGTTGAACTTGTATCCGAAGGCTCCTTGAGTGCCACAGAGGAAACAGAAGCCGCAGAATCAGATGTTGATGCACCTCAGACAGAGGAAGAAACCAGCGAAGCTTCAATAGAAGTCACAGAAGGATAATTAAAAATCCCACAGCCATGAGTTCACCAGTTCTGAGTTAAAGTACTGGTGAAATGGGTAAGGTAAAAGAGATAAGGGAGCAGAGGAGGCAGGGGGAGAAGAACTATTAATTATTGTCCAATGCCCAATGCCCCATAACTCTTGACTCCTCAAAACTCAGGAATGAAGGCAGGATAATTAAAGAATTAATGAATTTTAAGCAAATTGTGACACATGTTATCGCCTGAACTTGATACTGTGTTACACGAGAGAAAATTATATGAGGCATAATGGTTAACACGTACCTATAAAAATCCGATTCGTCGAAAAGGCAGCATCTGCTGCTGAAACATTTGTCCTAAATTATCGTCAAATTTGTTTGTATGCTTGTATCGCAGTCGGGAAACTACCCCATCAGCAACCAAAGTCGAATAAACATTAACTCCCAGTTAAACAGCCCTAGCAACATCGTGCCGATGGTGGTGGAACAGTCTGGCATGGGAGAAAGGGCTTTCGACATCTACTCCCGCCTGCTGCGAGAGCGGATTATCTTTTTGGGAACGCCAATAGATGATACTGTAGCCAACTCAATCGTGGCTCAGTTGTTATTCCTAGATGCTGAAGACTCAGAAAAAGACATCCAATTGTATGTTAATTCTCCCGGCGGCTCGGTCTACGCAGGCATGGCAATCTATGATACAATACAACAAATTCGCCCTGATGTTGTTACCATCTGTTTTGGATTAGCCGCGAGCATGGGGGCATTTTTGTTGACAGCAGGGGCTGCCGGTAAGCGAATGTCTCTGCCTGACTCCCGGATTATGATTCACCAACCTCTTGGTGGCGCTCAAGGTCAAGCCATTGACATTGAAATTCAAGCCAGAGAAATTCTTTACATTAAGGCTAAGTTGAATCAGTTAATGGCTCATCATACTGGTCAACCCTTAGAAAGAATTGAAGCAGATACTGAGCGCGACTTTTTCATGTCGGCAGAAGAGGCGAAGAACTACGGTTTGATTGATCAGGTCATTTCCAGGCAAAATCTTCCCACAGCAGGGGAAAACGTCACCATTCTGAAATAAGAGGCTGGTATGTCTAAGTACGACTCCCATTTAAAATGTTCGTTTTGTGGCAAGTCTCAAGAGCAGGTGCGTAAATTAATCGCGGGGCCGGGAGTCTACATCTGCGATGAATGCGTTGACTTGTGTAATGAAATACTAGACGAGGAGTTACTCGATACCAATGGTGCGGCAGCACAACCCGCACCAAGAGCAGAACCACCTCAAAAACGGCGTACTCAATCTTCTAGTATTTCGTTTAATCAAATACCCAAGCCAAGAGAGATTAAAAAGTATCTAGATGAACACGTTATTGGTCAAGACGAAGCCAAGAAAGTGCTCTCAGTAGCTGTTTACAATCACTACAAACGGTTGGCGGTGATTCAATCTAAAGCCAGTGGCAAAGCTGCGGTAGATGATGCTGTAGAACTGCAAAAGTCTAACATTTTGTTAATTGGCCCGACTGGTTGCGGCAAAACTCTCTTAGCGCAAACCTTAGCGAAAATCTTGGATGTACCCTTTGCCGTCGCTGATGCTACGACACTGACAGAAGCGGGGTATGTGGGAGAAGATGTGGAAAATATCTTGCTGCGACTGTTACAAGTGGCAGATTTAGATATAGAGGAAGCGCAACGAGGAATCATCTACATTGATGAAATTGACAAAATTGCTCGCAAGAGTGAGAACCCGTCAATTACCCGCGATGTTTCTGGCGAAGGCGTGCAGCAAGCCTTGTTGAAAATGTTAGAGGGAACGATCGCCAATGTACCACCCCAAGGAGGGCGTAAGCATCCCTATCAAGACTGTATCCAAATTGATACAAGTAATATCTTGTTCGTCTGTGGTGGTGCTTTCGTAGGTCTAGAAAAGGTTGTAGATCAGAGAGTTGGCAAAAAAGCAATAGGCTTTGTGCAACCTGGAGAAGGGCAATCGAAAGAAAAACGGGCAGCAGACACTCTTCGGCATCTAGCACCAGATGATCTAGTAAAATTTGGCATGATTCCAGAATTTATTGGACGTGTGCCAATGGTAGCAGTAGTAGATCCGCTAGATGAAGAAGCGTTGATGGCGATTCTCACCCAACCACGCAGCGCCTTAGTCAAGCAGTACCAAAAACTGCTGAAGATGGATAATGTCCAGTTAGATTTTAAACCAGATGCTTTACGAGCGATCGCTCAAGAAGCCTATCGGCGTAAAACTGGTGCCAGAGCGCTACGAGGCATTGTCGAAGAACTGATGCTGGATGTAATGTACGAGTTACCGTCGCGTAAGGATGTGACACGCTGTACAGTAACACGGGAGATGGTCGAGAAGCGATCGACTGCCGAACTGATAATACATCCATCTTCACTACCGAAGCCGGAGTCAGCTTAATAGTCATTGGTCATTAGTTATTGGTTATTAGTCAAAAACTAAAGACTAATAACCATGTATTAAGCGAAAATGACTAATGACAACTGATAAAGGATTAATGACTAATGCCTTATATTAATGTTCGTGGCGTTGAGCATTACTACGAATGGGTGAAAAAACCATCTGGTTCTTTGGTAAAACCAGTGATGGTTTTCATTCATGGTTGGGCTGGTTCGGCTAGGTATTGGCGAAATACCGCGAATGCTTTATCAGAGCAATTTGATTGTTTACTCTACGATATGCGGGGATTTGGCCGTTCTGGTGGGAAGCCAACCATAGCCGAAGCAAGTGAAGCTGTTGCCGAATCTGAGTCTCCCCAGGAAGAATCACAGGCAATCAAAGACTTAACCTATGAATTAGAAGAATACGCTGATGATTTGGCAGCTTTGTTAGATGGGTTGCATCTTCAGCGTGTCTATATCAATGCTCATTCAATGGGCGCGTCTGTTGCTACTTTATTTTTTAACCGCTACCCCCAACGAGTGGAACGAGGAATTTTAACTTGTAGCGGCGTTTTTGAGTACGACGAAAAATCTTTTAGTGCCTTTCATAAATTTGGTGGCTATGTAGTAAAATTCCGTCCCAAGTGGTTAAGCAAAATTCCATTTGTTGACCGGATGTTTATGGCCAGATTTCTGTATAGTTCCATACCACATTCTGAGCGGCAAGCTTTTTTGGAAGATTTTCTCGAAGCAGATTACGATGCGGCTTTAGGAACAATTTTTACTTCAGTCAGTAAGGCTCAATCTGAAGTGATGCCGCAAGAGTTTGCCAAGCTGACAGTACCGACTCTACTCGTGGCGGGGGAGTATGACAAGATTATTCCAGCCGAGATGGGGCGTCAAGCAGCCGCACTGAGTGACAAAGTGGAATTTGTGATGATTCGCAACACAGCGCATTTCCCAATGTTGGAAGATGCGCCAACTTATTTGCAACGGGTACAAGAGTTTTTGCAAATTAACACCCCACAACCACAAGTCGGATAACTGCTGGCGGTTTTTTAGACAGTTAAGTGTACCTGTGTGATACCTTGACGCATTTTATATTGTCGCCTTAACCAAGACTTTTTAATTATTTTACGGAGTAAGGGAGCAAGTTGAATCAACAGCGATCGCAGCAGTGCATTTTTTCGCAGTAATTCGCCTTGTTTAGCTTCCTCTAACTGGAGTTGCTGGGCGCGGATAATTTCTGGCTCACGTTCTGCTTGGATTTGCGATAGTGCCATGTCAATGTCCTGGTGTCCAGCTTCTCTGTGCAACAGTGGCACAAGATGATTAGCAGCGACAATCACATCACGGAATGCTAGATTAATTCCTTGAGCACGGACAGGAGACATTGGGTGTGCAGCGTCACCCAGAAGCAGTACCCCTGGTGCGTGCCATTGTGGACAATAACCAACCACAACAGAAAGCCGAATGGGGGATTCGATGGTGTCTGCATGATTACAGAAATGCTCTGCTAGCCATGAGGGTGATAGTGAGGCAAAAATCTCTCCCCAGTTGGCTTGCTTGGAGTCAGTGTTTTCGGTTGCGGACATCACCCAAGCCAGATGCAGTTTTCCTTCTTCTGCCCCGTGAAAGATGGTAAATACGCGATCGCCATTTACAATAGTACGGAACACATTATCGACTGCAAACTCAGGGCTGGCGGCAAGTTTAAACCAGAGAATATCAATACTTTTAGGCTGGCGTACCAATTCCAACCCTATACGTTGTCGCACAAGAGAATTTCGACCATCTGCCCCAATCACTAGGTCAGCAGCCAGTTCTCTCCCATCGCTTAGTACTACACCTGCGACACGTTGATTACTCCAGCGTAAATCTTTGACTGGAACACCCTGGATAAATTCAAACCCATCATTGGTTTGAGCTTCCGAAATCAGTGCATTGAGTAGCGGTGGTTGTGAAACCAGTGTACAGGGTCGGGTTGCTCCCATTGGTTCATCAACTCGAAACAATTGCTTTTCCCCTATAATGAATTCCCATGCGTCGAGTTGTCGATGGGGAATATGCTCCAACAACGGTGATAGACCCATTTGCTCTAATGCTTCTAACCCACTGGGCATTAATCCTTCACCGCGGAAAACACGATGAAAATCCTTTGCTGCTTCAATTAACGTTACAGCAGTACCACGTTTTGCAAGGAGCAGAGCAAGTGTTACACCTGTTGGACCTGCGCCCACAATCACAATTTGCACTACCTCATCCCTCCTTTATAGATGTTGGTCGAATTATCTTTGGATTAACCCAAACCCAGTTCTCGTTTTAGCAAGTTAATTGAGTTAGTACCGATATAATTTTCAACCTTAATCAGCTTCGGTGGACGAATAATATCTTCATCACATGTTTGTACGGCTGCTTGCACTGCTGCAAAACTGGCTTGATCACTTATGATTACCTCAGCCCGTTTAACCATTGCCTGAAGTTTATAAGCATCTTTTGGTTGTGCAGTCATCACTAATAGTTCATCCCCTCGCAAACCGTGGAGGATGACTTCTGCTGCTCGGGCAATCCCGGAACTGAGGCTAACTATGCCTACACAGTTTTCTTTTGGGAGGGTTTTCAATAAGCTGAGTTCTTTGCTGTAGTCGTAGATATCCAAAGGAATTACCCGTGCAGCTTTCGGAGCTGCGATCGCTTCCACATTACTGATAAAATACCGACTTGTAACTACTGTCGCAGAGGTAGTTTTATCTAACACAGCTGTTAATTCTTCCATTGCTACCAACTGGACTGGTATTTTTAGCGATCGCTCTAATTCATAAACCATCAACTCACCAGCACCGATGTCATAAGATGGAACTGCAACCAGTACCCGCGCACTACAACGCAAGCGCCAGTCAATTTCTGCTAAAAATAGCTCTCTGGCTTGATTGAGTGAACATCCTTGGGTGAGCAAATCATCGAGTGCTTTCTGGACAACTTGATATGCATCAGCATTTTGTTTGAGAATCGGTGATTGCAGCCTGCTACCGCCCTCATGACCTTGGGGACGAACATAAATCCCCGAACCAGCCATACTTTCAACAAATCCGTCTTCTTCTAGTTGACGGTAAACTTTACTAATGGTATTGCGGTGTAATCCAGTTTGCATTGCCAGCGCTCTTGTGCTTGGCAATTTGTAAGCAGGGGGATATTGCCGAGAAGCGATCGCAAACCGGATTTGATTAAACAGCTGGGTTGATGCGGGAATTTCGCTGTCTGGCTGAATACGGAATTGAATCATCAGCAAACCTCCTGAATACTGAGTGGGGAGTGGGGAGTGGGAAGTGGGGAGTGTTGATTTACTACTCAGCACACGGCACTTTTAACTCAGCCCTCCTTTAGTGACCAGCTGCATTTGCTACATGTCAAATATTTTATTTACACATGAAGTTTTTCTGGTACAAATTTCTAATGCGCTCCTATTGGTAATTGATAATTTAAATGGAAATGACCTGGGCATACTGGCATAGTTATATCAAATAAACACACGGCTAATCATACAGCACTGGTAAAAATTATTATGACAGAGCAAGCAATAATTACCACAACAGTTAATCTTTTGCAAGATAATATTCAAGTTTCAGCTTATTTAGCAGAACCAAAAGAAGCTGGATTTTACCCAGGAGTCGTAGTATTACAAGAGATTTTTGGTGTCAACGTTCACATTCGGGATGTTACAGAACGAATTGCCAAACTTGGATATGTAGCAATCGCACCTGCACTTTTCCAACGGACTGCTCCTGGCTTTGAAACTGGATACACACCCGAAGATATTGAAACGGGTAGAGGTTACGCCATGCAAACTCAAGCATCAGAGTTATTGAGCGATATTCAATCAGCAATTGACTACCTCAAAAATCTGCCCCAAGTGAAAAAAGATGGCTTTGGTTGTATTGGCTTCTGCTTTGGCGGTCACGTCGCATATCTTGCAGCTACCTTACCAGATGTTAAAGCTACGGCTTCCTTCTACGGTGCTGGAATTACCACCCGCACACCAGGAGGTGGCGCTCCCACTGTTACCCGCACTAGAGAAATTCCAGGTACTCTCTATGCCTTCTTTGGCACAGAAGATGCTAGTATCCCACCCGAACAAGTAGATGAGATTAAAGCAGAGTTAGAAAAATATAAAATTCCTCATCGGGTGTTCCGCTACGATGGAGCTGATCACGGATTTTTCTGTGACCATCGTGGCAGTTATAATCCTAAAGCTGCTGCTGATGCTTGGGAGCAAGTTAAACAACTCTTTAGTCAACTGAATTAGTCATTAGTCATTGGTCATTGGTCATTAGCAAAGGACAAATGACAAATGACAAATAACAATCTAAACTCCAGTTGCACCATATCAAATAACAATTAATCTTCAAAAGTCATGAATTCCGAATCGAAACTTTCTCAAACAGCCAATTCGTCGTTTACAATGGACGATTTTGCTAAAGCACTAGAAAAACACGACTACCAGTTTCAAAAAGGACAGGTTGTACATGGCAAAGTGTTCCAACTTGACCATGATGGAGCTTATGTCGATATTGGTGGCAAGTCGTCAGCTTTTCTGCCGCGCGATGAGGCTTCTTTGAGAGCAGTTACCGATTTATCGGAGGTGCTGCCATTGCAAGAGGAAATGCAGTTTTTGATTATCCGAGATCAGGATGCAGAAGGTCAAGTCACCCTTTCTCGAAAGCAGTTGGAAATTCAGCACATCTGGGAACGACTGGCCGAAATGCAGGAAAATGCTCAGACTGTGCAAGTAAAGGTTGTGGGTGTGAATAAAGGTGGTGTCACAGTTGATATTCTCTCTTTGCGGGGATTTATTCCGCGATCGCACCTGGCAGAGCGTGATAATTTAGAAGCACTCAAAGGTCAAAATCTGACTGTGGGCTTTTTGGAAATTAATAAAAACACCAACAAACTCATCCTTTCCCAGCGTTTAGCAACTCGTTCTAGCAACTTCAGCTTATTAGAACTAGGTCAACTGGTGGAAGGTAAAGTTACTGGTATCAAACCTTTTGGTGTGTTTGTCGATTTAAATGGTATGGGGGCTTTGCTTCATATCAAGCAGGTAAGCCAAAAATTCATCGACTCATTAGAAAAGGTATTTCAAGTTGGTCAGCCAATTAAAGCTGTAATTATTGACTTAGATGAGGGTAAAGGGCGGGTTGCTCTTTCTACCAGAGTTTTGGAAAACTTCCCTGGCGAAGTGTTAGAGAATATGGAAGAGGTGATGGCTTCGGCTGAGGCGCGAGCTAATAGAGCTAATAACAAAGCTTCTGAATAGTTTTGAAGTGGGCTGTTTGCACAAAGGGTTTAAATCACCGTCTGAAACAATTTTGAATTGTTAATACTCCCCCTTGCATTTACAAAGATGTGGGGGGATTTTAAATTGGGAAAACTTTTAAACCAATTCGCAATTCGCAATTCGCAATTCGCAATTACGTTTTGTGACGGGGATTTAAACCCCCAAACTTTGTTAAATACTCTGCGATATATCCACGCTAACCCTAAAACGGCAGGAGTGCAGCAAGGATTTTTCTATGATTTCAGCAACTATGGCATTAATGACAGATTGAGTAACGATGGTATCACTCAATGACAATTAGCAATTCGCAATTAACTAGATAGGTTGCCGTTAATTTTATCTTTGATTTTTCGGGTAGAAGCGACTAGAATTTTACCAATTTCTTTAGTTTCTTGGAGAAGAGACTCAAATTTATTTTTTTCAACTAATTCCGACTCGATTAATATTTCTAACCAATATTCAGTTTCTCTTTCTTCCTTAAGTGCAATTTCCAATTTGTGAAGGAAATCTTTATTGGATTGAGCAGATTGAGCTTCTCTGACATTTGCACCAATGGAAGTACCACTACGTAGTAGTTGATTTGATAACGTTCGACAAACTCCAGGCTTTTCATCTAAGAAACTACAAGCTTTAACTATCCTGATTGCCAAGGCTTTCGTTCTATCGCTAATAGAAATATTTTGATTCATACATTTGAGTCTGAATTAATAATACTTTTCACCAGACTTAAATGTTATTTATTTTACTCTAAACAAATTGCGAATTGCGAATTGCACCGTGCCAGGTATCGGATCTCTGAAATGTTGATTAACTCGTTGAAAAAAACCCTGTTATAAATATTTATAAAAGTCTGAAGTGCTGAAATATTACACTTCACAAGTCCCGATGCGAGAAAAAATATCCACCATCCATGACCACTCAAAAATATAAAAATCAAATCCTTCCCCGTCCCAATCAAATTCCCATCCCTCCCCGTCCCAAATCCTCGGAAGGTGTCCCTCAGGTGCTGAAGTGTTAAAAGTAATCAAAGAGTAATCAATCCAATTTCTTTTCACTTTCCATGCTACGCGATCGCCAAATTTTTCCCACGCTTCTTGATTTAATGTGCCGTCAGCTTTTCCACCAACGCTCAGATAAATTTTCTTCTGAACGCTAAAGCCAAAGTGCCCGTTGCTATATATGACCCAAAGTTGATCAATGGTGCGTAAGTCAGTACAGGGAAAATTAGCGATAGATTCGACATCAAACCAGCCTTCTTCTTCCCTGCTAGATGCCTTGAGCATCACAGTTAAAGTTTCCTCATCCGCTTCTTTCCACTTGCCTGCTGCTAGCAAATCACGCAATCGCGTGTAGTTTACTCCCTTCTCAGAACTGAGGTCATCGGCTTGAATTACTGGCTGTAGCTTTAATTTTCGCTCTGGCGGTTTTCCAGTAATACCCCAAATTAACTGCTCCATAGCCTCAGAATCTGTCCGAAAGTCAACCCACGTATTACCCCTAAGAAAAACTGGGAGTTTAGGCTGCTGTGGTGTATTCCCAAGCAAAACGGGAATCACGGGACATTTTCTCTCGACAAATTCGTTTAAAAAAGCTCTCATCTCTTGACTTTGCCAAGGGTCAAGTCCACTGCTACCTACAAAAACTGCTGCTGATTGAATGTTTTCTATTTGTTCTTCTAGTAAAACCTGCCATGCTAAACCAGGACGAAGTTCCCATTTATCTAGCCAAGGTTTAATTCCTTGTCTTGTTAATTCATGAGCAATTTCTATAACTTCAGGTTTGTCTTTGCTATTGTGGCAAAGGAAGACATCATACTGATCTTCGTCACACATCTATAAGTCTCCTTACATCCACTTCTCTATATCGGCAATAATTGTCAACGCATTATACTCTGATTTCACTTCCATTTCTCGCTCCTAAAAAGCTACTATGTATACACAAGTCTTCTAACATTTACCCATAGCTTTTGATCCCCCCAACCCCCCTTAAAAAGGGGGGCTTTAGAGTTTCTTTTCCCCCCTTTTTAAGGGGGGTTAGGGGGGATATTCGAGTTTGAAAACAGTCCCTATATGCTCACCCCATAAGAAGTAGCTGAGTATTTTTTTATTTGGGAGTCGCTAAAGTTGAATTTAATAAGCAAAATGGCATTTTACTTACTCAAAAGAAGCTTTTACTTTCTCAAACCCCAGTTTGCTTTCTCATTTCAGTGTTTTCCGCAAGCAAAATAAGCTTTGACTTTCTCAAACTCCAGTTTGCTTTCTCATTTTGGTGTTTTCCGCAAGCCAAATGAGCTTTTACTTACTCAAACTCCAGTTTGCTTTCTCATTTTGGTGTTTTCCGCAAGTAAAATGAGCTTTTACTTACTAATTTCAGTGTTTTCAGCAAGCAATCAAGCATATTGAGAAAGCAATATGCTTAATTGCTGATTCATTGCAGTAATTCACGCACTCGTGACAACTATCCCTTTAAGATTACTTTTCTCTATCTTTATCTAACGCTTCCTGGATTGCACGACGACAAAATTCTGGAGGATCATCTTTGGTAGATAGTTCTTCCTTCATAGTCTTGGTAATGCGTAGGTTAATCCTCTCTGTTAATGATTCTTCTCTATTTGATTTAATTGGTTGTAAATTTTGTGGGTTCCCTTTAGGATTAGGCATTATTGAGAAATATAAACAAGGGTTGATTTACTTGGTGCCAAAACAATAAATTGTTTTTTGGTGGTTGCTACAACTTGCCGGAAGTACAACCACCAATATCCAATTTCAAAAATGGACACTACTATTTTATGTTCACGCGTTCCGAACTTGAAATCAAGACTATTAAAGAATTACGCGACTTGTGTCGTAGATACGGCATCAAACCAACTGGGAATGCAGGATACAAAACCTCGTACATCGTAACTCTGATGGCATTTCCACTTTTAGCGCTGCAACAAATGAAGCAAGGCAAAGGGTTAAAATTCCCTAACTTTAACGCTATCCAGATAATCAGTTCTGCTATAGAAGAGATGAATTCACCCACAGATGAGCAAGCAGCACTAATTCGGATAACTTTAGAGGGCAGGAAAATGAACTATCCTGACCGATACGACCAAGAGAACCTGCTGAATCTGCACAAGGCTAAGATGTCGCTTGAACAAGCTATTAACTTGTTGAGCCAGTAAAACTAATCCCATTACCCTATCCCCTGCATCTACTAAAGATATGGGGGATAATTTTTAGAGTATTAAAATGAATAAGGTGTGACTTATTGGCATGAGAATATCTTGAGCATGGTAACAAAGTATAAAAATATGCTCATATCTCTGTTTAAGTATTGCTCATCGGATTTTGAGCATATAGCGGTTGCCATTCAGATGCGATACAACATTTATCGCAAGGTGTAGGGGCACGGCATGCCGTGCCCCTACGGGTGTACTCACGTAAACGAGAACCGCTATATATCGAGCATTTCGAGAAGTATAAACCCTGTAACTATTCAATTTAGGTATTTATATGTTTCTAATAACTGGAGCAACAGGAGGAATTGGTCGCAGAGTTGTGCGACTCCTACGGCGACGAGAACAGTCTGTGCGGGCATTTGTCCGCCTGACATCGCGCTACAGCGAGTTAGAACACCGGGGTGCAGAAATCTTTATCGGTGACTTGCTAGAAGAAAAAGATATCCAGAAAGCTAGTCGAGGTGTCAAGTATATTATCAGCGCTCACGGTTCTGATAGCGATGCCCTATCTTTAGACTACCGCGCCAATATTGAACTCATTGACCAAGCAAAAGCCAATGGTGTAGAGCATTTTGTCTTCATTTCTGTACTGGGAGCCGATCGCGGATATGAAGACGCTCCTGTATTTAAAGCTAAACGAGCAGTAGAGCGATATTTGTCAGCTAGTGGCTTAAATTACACTATTTTACGCCCATCTGGATTAGCATCTAACTTGCTGCCACTAGTAGAACAATTTCGGGAGACGGGATTGTATCTGCTAATTGGCGATCGCAAAAACCGTACTTCAATTGTCAGTACCGATGATTTAGCAAGGATAATAGTGGATTCTGTAACAGTTGAAGGCGCTCGCAACCAGATTTTACCTGTGGGAGGGCCGGAGATTTTATTAAGAGAAGATATTCCCCGAATTTTTGGTCGGATCTTCAATAAACAGCCAGTAATAATTAACTCACCACTATTTGCCATTGATGGGTTACAGAGTGCATTGGGTTTAATCAATCCCCAAATTCAAAAAGCTTTGGGAACTTATCGCACATTGCTAGCAAATGAATTTTTCTGTACAAAAGATGAAATTGCCAATTTGGAGGCGATTTATAACTTGCAGTTGGAGACATTAGAAAGTTTTTTGCGGCGCTATCTAGCAGTTTGAATTAAATACAAGTCATTAGTCATTAGTCATTTGTCATTAGTGAATAACAAAGGACAAATGACTAATGACAAAGGACAAAGGACAAAACTATATGGTAAATGCTGCTCAAGCACGTCAGACAAAAGAGCGATTCGCCCAACCAGAGGAACAACTCACCTATGAATTGGGGAAGGCGGTACAGGAATTGCCACCCCTGTACACTAGATTATTAGCGGGAACGATCAGCGCCATCGTATTTGGGGCGATCGCCTGGGCGTACTTCTCGCAAATAGATGAAGTAGCAACAGCACCAGGAGAATTAATTGCTTCTACACAGGTAAGACCGGTGACATCCTTGGGTGGGGGGTCAATTGTTGCTGTTAAAGTGCAAGAAGGCGATCGCGTTACTAAAGGTCAAATTCTCATTCAAAAAGATCCAGACTTGCAAATAACCGATGTTTCCCGCCTAGCCAAATCTACTAGATTGATTCAGGACGATTTGCAACGTTTGGATGCAGAACGCACCGGAGGCAAAACTACTGGGACAAAACTGCAAGATGAACTTTTAAACTCTCGCCTACAAGACTTCCAAGCTCGTCAAGCAGGAGCAGAAGCAGAAGCAAATCGCCAAATAGCACTCATAGATCAAGCCAAAGTCCGCTTGACTCGGTTGCAAGACAACTTAGTTAATGCCAAAAGCAGCGTTGCGAATGCCAAAACCAACCTTGCCAACACAAATAGCATCCGAATTAAAATTGAAAGTAATTTGGCACTTGCCGAACAAAGGGAAAAAAGCTTACGCACCCTAGTTACTCCTGGCGCTGTACCTCGTGTCGATTACTTGGATGCCCAAGAAAGATTAACCCGTGCACAGACAGAAATCACTAAAGCACAAGATGAAGTGATTAACGTCCAGAATAAAATCACAGAGGCTCAAGATAGAGTCACATCATTAGAAAGAGATATTGCTGCTCAAGTCCAAGAAATTCGTCAAGCAGAACAAGCTTATAATGCTGCACGCAGTCAGGCCCAGCGTGTAGCATCAGAACGCCAAAGTGAAGTTTTGACCCAGTTCAATAAGCGTAAAGAAGAACTGACAACTGTTCAAGGCCAATTAGAGCAAGCGAGGAAGCAGCAAGCTTTAGAAACGATTGAGGCTCCTGTTGCCGGTACAATTTACAGAGTTAAAGCCACCAAGGGACCAGTGCAATCAGGTGAAGAATTGCTCTCAATTTTGCCGGAAGGGGAAGAAATGCTCTTAGAGGTGAAAGTTCTCAACCGCGATATTGGGTTTATTCGCCAAGGGATGAAAGCAAAAGTTAAAATGGCTACTTTCCCATTCCAGGAATTTGGTGTTGTGAATGGCGAAGTCATTCAAGTTAGTCCGAATGCAATTGTTGATAAAGAATTAGGCTTAGTTTTTCCCACCAGAATTAAGCTCAATAAACACTCAGCGAACGTGCGGGGTCAAGAAGTAGAATTTACACCAGGGATGGCTGCTACAGGTGAAATTGTCACTCGTAAAAAGTCAATTTTGACGTTCATCACTGAGCCTGTAACACGGCGGTTCAATGAGGCATTTTCCGTTAGGTAGCTTTGTAGCTTCTCCTGTTTTTATAGCTATTTCAAAAGCTACGTCTACACATTCCACAAACCACACCTAAAACGTAAGGGTTTAGCATTGCTAAACCCCTACATTGATTCACGATATATGAGCGGGTTGGTTGATTTTCTTCAACCAAGCAGTATTAAACTCAACTGCAAATTGCTATAATTTTCAAGCGATACCCAAGAATTTTCTATACTGATCCATTTGTTTTTGCATTTCCTCTACTAATTTGCCAAAGTCAAGATTATTTTTATCTTTATTATCATCATTGTTATCCACATTGATGCTGCCCAGAATCTTTTCATAGTTTTGGAATTGCGGCCATAATTCTGGATTGGCTAATCCGTTATTACTTTCGGTTGGTGTCAGATATTTTGTCGTTTCTGCGTAGATGCCTAGCAGCTTGTCGTTAGACATCGCCTGATCTATTAGAGAACCGACATCGGAATTATTAAAACTAGCAATAGTCTCTGGTGTTAGATAATTTGCTGTTTCTGTAATTCCCTGAGCTATTAGAGAACCGACATCATAACTATTAAAACTAGAAATTGTCTCTGGTGTCAGATAATTTGCTGTTTGTGCGCCGATGCGTAACAGGTTGTCGTTAGACATCACCTGACTCGCCAGAGAACCAAAATTGGAACTATTAAAACTAGAGTTTGTATATGTATTATTTATTGTTGTGTCTGCAATCACCTGAGTGGCTAAAGAACTGACATTAGAAAGATTAAAATTAGAGCTTGTAGTTTGTGTACTATTTCCTGTTGTTTCTGTGACAATCTGACGGACTTGAGCATCAGTCAGGCTAGAGTTAGTACTAAGCATCAGAGCAACTACACCAGCAACGTGGGGAGTAGCCATAGACGTGCCGCTATAAGTAGCATACTGATTATTTGGAACTGAGGAATACACCTTAACTCCTGGGGCTGTGACGTAAGCGATTTCATCCGTTCCAGAGCGGTTTGAGAAGTCGGGCATATTATTATTCTTATCCACTGCGCCAACGGCAATTCCCGACTTATATGCATAGCGGGCGGGATAGTCTGGTGATGAGTCACCGTCATTACCTGCTGCCATGACGACAATCACTCCTTTGCTGCTGGCATAGTCAATGGCTGACTCTAAAGTACGATTGGAAGATGTGCCTCCTAAACTGAGGTTAATCACATTAGCTCCATTATCCACAGCGTAGCGAATACCTTTAGATATGGAATTATAGGAACCAGAGCCAGATTCATTCAAAACTTTGACGGGCATAATCTTGGCATCATAAGCAATACCAGTGACACCGTAGTTATTATTTTCGCCTGCGATCGCGCCGGAAACATGAGTACCATGACCGTTGTTATCTAGGGTGTTGTTGTTTTTATCAGCAAAGTTCCAGCCGTAATTATCATCAATATAGCCATTGCCATCATCATCTATACTGTTACCTACAATTTCGTTGGCATTCGTCCAGATATTATTTCTTAAATCCTCGTGGTTATAGTCAACTCCAGTATCTACAACAGCGACGATAACGCCCTTACCTGTGTATCCCTGTGCCCAAACTTCTGGTGCTTTAACAAGGTCTGCTCCCCAATTATTGCCACCAAGATCGGGAACATCAGCAAAGGTATTCTGACCAATAGCTCTAGCCACTGCTGCGGCTCCATTAATTAAGCCATAGCCATTGGTAGAGTTATAATTTTGAGTACTAAAAGCATTAGTAGTAGCGTTATTACTATTTTCGGAGCTACCATTATTTAGCAACTTTACATCAGCATCGGCTGAGTTATAGCTACTACGGCTGCTAAAGTTGAGGCTGTAATCATCCTTTGTATTAAAGCTATCTAATGAGGAGATTGAAGTGACATTTAGCTGTTTATTTGACAACACATTGTTATTAACATCATCAATGAGCATAAGTATTTTTTCTCAAAGATAGCAATTGTTTTTCGACAGTTTGAAGCATTAAAATCTTTACAATAAGATTTCAATGTGTAAATAAGCCCCATTGTCAATAATTACTATGAATTTTCATAACAAAATGCTAATTTTATTACCAAAAAACATTCTGATAAATACAGTTTTTATTAAGAGTAAATTTATCAAATGGATCTTAAATATTTGTGTTGTATTAATGAAGACTAATGCAAGATTGAGAGCAGACGTTATGAGTATTTTTACTACTCTTAAAACTACTGCGATCGCTGGTTATAAAAGTATTTACATTACTCAGACTGGAGCGAGAGTAATTATTGAAATCATCAAAATTAAAATGACGAATGGAGTTATGCTCCATTCGCCAAAGACTATCCTCAAGCCGCTTTCCAAACGTTTATCTTTTATATAGCCACAAGCTTCTTCATTAGTTAAATCTACTAAATGTTTGCTTGCTGCCGTTGATATAGCGACCAATACAAACCCTTTTGTTGCAACAATTGTGAGTGAGTACCACGTTCGGCAATCACGCCTTGCTCCAACACCAAAATCAAATCAGCACGTTTGAGGGGAGCAAAGCGATGAGCAATTAGGAACACGGTACGGTTAGCGGAAATTTTTTGCAAGTTTTGCAGTACTTGTTGTTCAGTTTCACTATCCAAAGCACTAGTAGCTTCATCCAAAACTAAAATCGGCGCTTGGGAAAGAAACAGCCTTGCTAGGGCAATACGTTGCCTCTGTCCGCCAGATAAAGCTGTACCGCGTTCGCCAACATTAGTTTCATAACCGTAGGGTAATTGACTGATAAAGTCGTGGGCTACTGCTAATCTTGCCGCCTCTACTACTTGCTCTGCGCTAATGTCGGGGCTACCGAGAGTGATATTTTCCAAAATGGAACCGTTGAATAAAAAGTCTTCTTGGAGAACTACACTAATTTGTTGCCGCAGTGATGCTAAATCGGCACTTTTAATATCAAAACCATCAATAAGGATGCGTCCTGATTCAATTTGATAAAGGCGTTGTAATAGCTTAGACAAGGTACTTTTACCAGAACCGCTACGTCCGACAATGCCAACAAATTGCCCTGGTTCGGCACTAAAAGAAATTCCCCGCAGAATTGCTTCAAAGTTCGGCCGGTAGCGGAAAAATACTTGCTCAAAGGTGACTTGACCTTTCAGAGGTGGTAAAACTAGACCAGTTCCCAGTTCAGCTTCTGGGGAGACGTTGAGAATATCACCAATGCGATCTACAGAAAGTAGTACTTGTTGCAGAGTTTGCCACAACTGTACTAAGCGCAAAAGTGGGCCTGTGACTCTACCAGACAGCATTTGAAAGGCAACTAGTTGACCGATTGTGAGCTTTTGTTCAATGACTAACTTGGCTCCAAACCAGAGAATCAGCAGGGTGGACAAATTGGTGAGAAAGTCACCGATATTGCTGCTGATATTGGAGGTTGTAGAAGCTTTAAAACCTGTGCGAATGAAGCGAGCAAATAAGCCTTCCCAGCGATCGCGGGCTACTGGTTCGGCTGCATGAGCTTTAACGGAGTGAATTCCTGTGATTGTCTCTACTAGAAACGATTGACTATCGGCACTCCGGTTAAAAGTCTCGTTGAGCCAGTTACGCAGAATTGGTGTTGCAACTATCGTCAAAGTCGCAAATAGCGGCAGTACTGCTAAGGCGACAAAGGTGAGTGGAATATTATAGTAAAACATCAATGCCAGGTACACCACAGCAAAGATGCTATCTAGAATCACAGTTAATGCTGTACCTGTGAGAAACTGACGAATTTGTTCGAGTTCCTGGACTCGTGCTACTGTGTCTCCGACGCGCCGCGACTCAAAATAAGCTAATGGCAGACGCATCAGATGGCGAAATAGCTGTGCTGATAAACTCAAATCCAGACGACGAGCTGTATGGGTAAAAATGAATAGGCGCAGAATGCCAAGTATGGACTCAAATATGGCTACGCAAAAAAGTGCGATCGCCATTACATCGAGAGTCGGCAAACTCTCCTGCACCATCACTTTATCAATGACGACTTGCGTAATTAGTGGTGTTGTTAACCCCAAAAGCTGCAAGGTAAAAGATGCTAACAATACTTCTGTGAGCAATCCCTTATACTTCCAAACTGCTGGAGTGAACCAACTAAGGTTAAATTTTTCTTGCTGGGATATGAGTTCTACTTGCCACAATCGTCCATCCCAAGACGCTTCAACTATTGGCTGCGGCAAGCTTTCACAAATGCGATCGGGATTGAGAGGATTAGCGATAATCAAGCGATCGCCTTTAACTCCATAAGCTACCACCCAGGATGGACTTTGGGGTGAATCAGAATTCCACAGTAGTAAAGCTGGAAATGACAACTGTCGCAACTCACCCCAACTCACTTGTAACCGTCGCAACACTAACCCTAATTTTTCTCCTGCTTCTACAACCTGTTTTGGGCGTTGTCCTCTGAGTTGGCGCTGCACCCATTCCAGTTGTACAGAATTTTCTAACTGTTGCGCCACCATTGTTAAACAGGCAGCAGCAGTGTTCCAGCTGGCAACAAACGGATAATTTGAGATGATCAGATTGGCGGCTGGGAGTCCTCTTTGGGGTTGGAGGCTGTGGGGGCTGGAAGTTTTCTCTGAGACTGACGGTAGTGAAGGTGTGGAAGGAAAGGAAAATGCCTCTCCCTCTTTCTCCATGTTCACTGGTAACACTTGCCAGAATTCCTGAATTTGTGGGTTAGAAAATTCTGCCCACAGCGCTGTATGCCAACACACTACTATTACTTCTTTACTAGCAGCTACAGCTTTAACATCCGCAGACAGCTTTTGTAAGTCACCAAACCAATCCCCCACATCTAGGGCGGCTATTGGTTTGCCAACGCCTTCTTGAGACAGCGCGTTGGGGAGCCACTGCGTTGCCGGGGTTTCCCCGGTTGAAGCAAGTGGCGTCGGCTTTGCCGACTTGTAGCGACTGTCGTCTCGCAAGCGGACTTTCCCAGCTACAATTAAGAATTGGTAACCGCCGACATCGTTTGACCAAATTTTTTCTCCAAGACGATACTGACGGATTTGGGACTCATTTTGTAATTTGGATTGTTGTTCGGGAGTCAGCCAGCATAGCGGTGGCTGATTCCAAAGCAAAGAAGCTAGCACTTTTAATTGTAAAGATTCATTATCCAGAATATTTAACTCACTTGTAATTTGACTGTCAGTTTTTGAATTTTCTCTGCTAGCCATTTCTCAAATAACTCATTTTGTAGTGCAAGCTTTAGTTGAGTATCTTCTAAAGACGCTGGTAGAAATTGTTCTACTCGAAACAAACCATAAGGGCCTTCTCCTTGGGGAGAGTCTTTGCCAACGATTTCTATTGGCCCTATCAATTGTCCAGGACTGGCCACATCAATAGCTGCCCGTAATATATCTGGCATACTTCCTCGGCTGACTATTCCCATCATGCCGTTCACAATTCGGTCATCTGAAAGTGAATACTCTTTAGCTAGTTGCTCAAAACTACCTCCTTCTTCAATTTGGGTTTGTAGTTCGTCTGCCAATTCTTGATTATCAACAACGATCCGAGAAAGTACTACCCGATCCAAAAAAATTTTGCGTTCAATAAAATATTCTTGGAGTTTTGGTTCTGTCACTACAGCTTTTAGCTTTTCTAACTTGTAACCAAAAGCCACCGATGTGTGAAAGGTAGCGTAATCTGTGTTATTGGCTTTTAACCATTCTTGAAAACTTTGGGGGTCAATCAGTTGGTTTTTCAACCTAAAGTCAATAATTGCCTGCTCAGTTCTTGCTGTACCAATCTCAACATCGTCTCGTGTTCGGATTTCTTCCTCAATTACGTACTGGCGGAGAATATCCCCAATGAACTGCCCCAATTTTCCAGAGGCTTGCAGGTACTTTACTGCTTCCTGAATCGAAATTATTTGGTCATTGATTGTCAAAAATGATAAAGATTCCATGAACTAAGTATGTGAAAATGGTTAAACTACTTATAGGACTTTTAAATTAAATCATATAAAAATCATCTGCTCATTAATGAATAAATATGATAAAGATTTTATGAACTAATTACATCTAAATGGTCAAAAAATTATATAGCTAGTAAATACAATAATTTCCCATAATTACTTTTACGGTCTAGCGAGGACAGAACAGGATTTAAAATATCAGTTATAAGGTAAAACAAGTTGTGTAACCAAATCTTTATAAACTCAGAGAAATAATTAGCTAGGGAAATAGGCGAAAATAAAGTAAAACATATTAAGAATTGTTTCTTGTCAGTTTTCTATGCAGTTGCTAAAAGTCGAGCCACTGCGTTGCTCATGTAACCAAACTTCTAGCAACTGAGGTAGGAAACCCTTCCCATGCGGAACCTGAACGAGTAATTGTTTATTCTAACTGTCTACTTAATTATACTTATCCATGTCCAGGCAAGTAACACAGCCGCGATCGCACCGATTAATGTATTAAAAATATTTACTACCTCATTGGTCAGCCAGGTATACTTAGATTGCAATGTTGCTCCAATTACACTTTCTAAGTTTGTGGCAATAAATGCTGCCAGTACACACCAAGCTACTCCCAATAGATCAATTAAACCAACTCCCCAACCAACAAATGCGATCGCTACAGAAGCCACAATACCAGCTAAAGTCCCCTCTAAACTTACCGCTCCTTCTGTACCGCGAGGCACTGGTTGGAGTGTGGTAATTAGGAAGGTGCTTTTACCATACGCCTTACCGACTTCACTTGCAGTAGTGTCAGCCAGCTTGGTACTGAAACTCGCTACATAGCCTAACAATAATAGGGACTGGGGATTGGGGACTAGAAATTGGGGATTAGGTACAATAAATCCTGAATTTATTATCCCTACTCCCAAAGCACACAGCGCCCCAGTCAAAGCCGAACCCCAAACATTTTCTGGGCCTCTTGCCCCAGAACGCTTTTCGGCAATTCCTTCTGCCTCCTTCTGCGCCATACCGATGCGAGTAACGCCAGAACCAACCAGAAAATAGAACATTACTACTGCATATCCTTGCCAGCTTAGAGTTACCCAAATTAGGATGGCCAGAAACCAGGCGTGGAATAATCCAGCAGGGGTAAGCAGCTTTTTCGGAGCAATCCAAGCTAAACCCAATAGAATTGTGTTTAATCCTACCGCCACTAACCAGGGATTAACAGAATCAATTAAGGATGACATCAGCAATTAATCATGAGTAATTTTGTCTGAATATCAACAGAATAACGAATTTATCGCCCCTAGTGCTTAATTTCTGACACTTCCCCAACTTAGGTAATATGTTTGTATTATTAACTAAATTTCATAGGCATCACCCTGAAAGCTGAGTGTAAAATGACAAACATTGTTTTAGAGATACAGTGCAATCTTGACCATAGAACGTGGATCAAATAAAATGCAAAACCTCTGTTTAGTTGAGTGGACTCTTCGAGCGTGTAACATACTCAAAGCACTTTTGTAAGGTAGATTAAGTTACCAAATACCTTACGAAAGTTGTAAGTTATTAAATCTATCTTCCTAAGTCTGTGCCCATGCAAACCTAAATTAGTATAGCTGCACAAGATAAAGCAGTCACCTAAATAATTCAATGTAAATTATGTAGATGCAGGGCGAAGTCCGTAACCGCAGGGTGTAGCGGCTGAAGTGGTACTCAGTCCTCAATCTTAGTTATAAGGATAAAGGATATAAGTTAATGTCTATTAAAACTGTGTTCAAGTTGACCACAATCAAGACTTAACAGCATAAATTGTAGATAGCAAGCTAATGCGCGTCTAAAATATATAAACACTCGTGATGGTCGTTAAGTGTTGACTGTTGACGGGTTTTCAGTCATCAGTCATCAGTCATCAGGTAAATGTACAAATTAAATGCGTAACAGCTTATCAACTACTAGTCTTTTCTACACAAGCTATGAGCCAAACTTTATTCCATCTTGCTTTTCCTGTGACTGACATTGCCCAAACAAAAGCATATTACGTAGATGGCTTGGGCTGCATTCCTGGTCGTGAAAACCATCACGCCCTGATTCTTAATCTCTACGGTCATCAACTAGTGGCTCACGTCACCAAAGAACCCTTGACACCGCAACATACTATATATCCTAGACACTTTGGGCTGATTTTTACCCAAAAAAGTGACTGGCAAGACTTACTAGAAAGGGCACAACAACAACAGCTATTTTTTCGGGAGGAAACCAAAAACCGCTTTGTTGGTTCTCCTCTTGAGCATCGCACTTTCTTTTTAGAAGATCCCTTTTATAACCTTATGGAGTTCAAGTATTATCGTCACCCAGAGGCGATTTTTGGGAGTTACGAACATACGCAAATTGGGGATAGGTCTTAAGAAATTCGTAATTCGTAATTTGTAATTAAAGATGAATAAATCGAGCGTGGCAAGCATTCTAGCTACTGACTGGATACTTTTTTAAGGAAGGGCAGCTTAATACGCTCTGCTAAAGCTGCTTTTACTACTGCTAAACTCCTGGGGTCTGTCAGCATCCAAGGGTGTAGAGTAACTGGTACTATTACTTCGCTTCCTACGGACATTTGTGAACTATTCGCTGGGACAATCATCAAATCATAAGGTGTCCAGATAGACGTAAAATTTAGCTGCCCCAATATTACAGCATCAGAATTTAAATCCTTGAGAAAAACGCTGTCGGGGCGCATTTGTACGCAACCAGGACGCCAGGAACCATAAGCAACCACAGTTCCATGATGGGGCGAAGAGATTGTGATAAACCGCTGAACGCGGTTAATTCCTCCCAGTCGCTGGACATAGTAACGGCTGACAATTCCTCCCATGCTGAAGCCTACTAAATCCAGGCGTTGTTCTGGGGCAAAGGTGGCTGTAACATAATCGGCTACTTGCTTTGCCAACTCATCAAGACCCACATCACCATTATTAGGTACCAGATTCAGCGAATATACAGACCAACCCTGTAGTCTTAACTGAGCCGCCATTTTATGGAAAACTGCCTCCGTGTCGTCAATCCCGTGTATTAACAAAACGGGATTGCGTTGTTGATCTTCAATGTTCATTTACAAAATTTGCCTGAATTAAGGGGTATATCTCACTTTTGTAGGTACATACTGCTCTACAAACTAAAACTATTGCTTTTCGGATTCTTTAAAAGATATTTTTACAAAACTGAAATACTTCTAAAGATAGATAGTATAAAATTTAACTAATTAATCTCACCATCTGCGAACAGGCTATGACACTCCCCCCACTGGTTGAAAATAATCCGCTTACTTTTCTCCAATCAGTAATTTTAAAACAAAGAAATATTAATTTTTGTGAAGCCTGCTTTCAGAATCTTGCTCTTAGTTACAGTAAAATTTAATAATTAGTTCTCGGTGTATATAAGTTGCAAGTGCTTGCAAAAGAACATTTGCCCTATAGTTTTATTACAATGTTGATTAAGCACAAGCCTATAAGGGTTGCCACCAGAATGAGGTGACGCAAAACAGAAAATGTAACATTTTGTCGTAATTTTTAACAATTACGGTTGAGTTCCAAATATAAAAGGTAAAAGGCAGGAGTAATTGTAATGGATTTTATCAAAAAGTTAATTTCAGGTATTTTGGATTTCGTTACCGGACTGTTACGAGGAAAGAAGAAAAGCAACGGCTACTTCTTGGAATTGGACGAAGCCAAAGATGCTGCTAAAGATGCTGCTAAAGAGGTCGCATCGAACGCGAAGAAAGTAGCAGAGACAGTTGCATCGAATGCTAAAAAAGTAACGGCAACACTTGCATCAGAAGCATCAGAAGCACCAGAAGCATCTAAGCCAGCTTCATTGAACGGAACAAAAACCGCCGCAGCTAAGATTAAGGAAAAACCAGCAAAATCAGCTAAAAATCCCAAACCAGCCGATGTTACGCTAGTGCAGACTGCTGAGGGTCTTAAAGTTGAACCTGGCAAAAATGCAAAAGCCGCAGCAGCCAAAGTAATCAAAGAGGAGCCAAAAGAAACTACCTTTGCGCCTAAATATCTTGCTCCTTCGGCTACTAGCTCTAATGGCCGTCGGCGTCCAGGGGCAAATATGAGTGTTTACCTAGACATGGCACGTCAGGTTAAAACCCCTGGTTAAATCACAGAGACGCGAAATTTCGCGTCTCTTTCGTGTCTCTAGAAGTTAAGTGTGAATAAGTAATATTAAGACAAGTTTACCAGTTGTAGATGGGGGAACTCTCCAAACTAGGAGCGATCGCTTAATTTTCTCCACTACAACTGCATCTTTTAGGATAGGTTTCTTTGTTAATTGGCATTTTTAAGAAACACCAGTCCACTATATAAATGAAAAGCTGAGTCCCAATTAGTCTGTTCCCTACGCAACAAATGAATGTGAGACTTAATATGACCCAGCATTTCTGTTTGATCTAATATTGTATCTGCAAAAGACGTGAAATCTGACCAAATTTTGACTTGAGGTAATTGCTGGTCAATCCAAGTTGATAAACTATTCCAATTAATTCTGATTGTATTTTGGCTAGCTTGGGGAATGATTTCTAAACCTTCTTGGAATTCATAGCCGTTATCATCAAGCCGGAGAATGCAACGTCTACCAGGTAGGTGTAAATCACAAAACTGGGCATAGTCTTGTGTTTGAGTTTTCCTTTCCAGTTTACCGCGCACGTCACGATCTACGACTTCCTCAAAAATAGGCAACAGTCCCACTACTCTTGCTGTGACTTCTGACCAGTCAAAGGTGAGAGAACCGAGTTGATTTGTCTGATTACGGCAAACAACGGTAGCTTGTGAGGTAGATTCCTGGAAATGTTTGACTTGATAAACTTGAATTTGCTGAATTTGAGCTATTGTTGCCCAAAAGCAAGGAATGCCAGCCTGCTGTAACTGTTTCCCGTAAAATTTTAGTTCTCCCACTTGGCCAGTGCGGTACAACTTCCAGCCACGACTTGGCAGTACCAGCCGTGCAGTATAGGAGTC
Source organism: Nostoc sp. CHAB 5824 (assembly GCF_020829665.1). Taxonomy (GTDB): domain Bacteria; phylum Cyanobacteriota; class Cyanobacteriia; order Cyanobacteriales; family Nostocaceae; genus Nostoc. The sequence goes on along the minus strand of NZ_JAIVFT010000007.1, from coordinate 291,804 downwards.
TAGCTGCATAATCTGGGCAAATTTTCGAGACGCTTCTGCTTTCAGTTCGTTACTAAGTGGCTCTAAAACTAGTACGCCAAGTTCGGTGTTATTCGCTTCGGCTGTTGCTTTGGAAATAGCTCTTTGTCTTTCTTCTAATTCCATTTCTTGTAGCCGTCGCAAACCTTGACGTGCGAGGGTCACTATTCTAGTATTCCTCGTATCTCGCAGGAGTTGCCGATAAACTTTTTCCGCATCCTGGCGCTTTCCAGATACTTCATGCAGCTGACCGAGATAAAATTGTACCCAAGGATGTTCTGGCGATTCTACTAGCAGCTGTTTCAGTAATTTAGCAGCTGTTTGATAATCTTTTTGGTCAAAGGCGATCGCAACTTGCTCAATCATCACTTACTTTAAATACACGTTGGAGTGATGTCTCGCGCAAAATTACTTTTGCGTGAGCTATAAATCATTTATACTTCACAAGCTGCGGTAATCAAGGATAATGCTACTACTGGGGCTGTAACTGCTCTCAGGATGCGGCGACCAAGGGAAACAGGTTGAAATCCAAATGCAATCGCATTCTCGATTTCTTCTGTTGTCCATCCTCCCTCTGGTCCAGTGGCAATGATAATCTCGTCAGAGATGCCACTCAGAACTTTGTTTAAATGAGGATACTCTCCACGAGCCTCACAAATGTAACGGTGAATTGTCTGATTAACGCTGACAGCAGTGTTAAAAGTAACAGGCTCTAAAATTGTCGGTACGAATGAGCGCTCTGATTGCTCGGCGGCTTCCGCAGCGATGCGCCGCCAGCGTTCCAGCTTTTGAGGACTAGGATGAAGTAAAGTGCGATCGCTCAATACTGGTGCAATACAAGTTACTCCCAACTCTGTACAACACCGCACTACTTCATCAAATCCATTGCCTTTAGGCAACGCCACCATCAGCGTAATTGATATAGGTAATTCAGTTTCTACCAAAAGCGCTTCTAAAACCCGTGCTTGTTCCCCTGCTAGCTGTGATAACCACCATTTTCCTTGACCATCCATTGCAATAAAGCGATCGCTTTCACGCAAGCGCAAGACACGCCCCAAATAATGTTGTTGTTCTTTTGTAAGTAAAATTTGCCCTTGTTGGAGTTGGGAGGATGCGATCGCAATTCTTTGCAGTTGAGACATTTTTCTTAATAAACTACTGCCCTGCTGTAGATATCTGTTGTCTAACCCAGGTACGGAAAGCACGAGTTGCTGCTATTTGTCCAAGTTTCTTGCTTTCTTAGATAAATCGGGGAATCTCCGTCACCAGCACAGGCGCAAAAGTTGGACTGCGATCGCTTTGCGAGTATTGTCCACTGTTAAGGGCGTAGATTCTCAAGACATTTCCGTTATACCGCCAGAATTCTGGGACTCCCATTGAAGCATAAAGGGTCAACTTGTCTATTTTGGGTCTGGAATATTCCACTTCTAGTACTATGTCTGGTGGTGGGTCTATATTTAGGTCAATATTTTCTTTGTTGCGGACTAAGAATTCGTTTTGGATATAGTAACTACTGTCTGGCTCGCCTCCTCGTTCCAAATCATCCCGCGTCATAGTCAACGAGCCAGCACTTTTAACTTCTAAACCAAATTCTTCACACAACACAAGAACAAAACCTTCGATGAGACGGTTTGAGTTCTCGTGTGGCATCAGGGGGGTGATAATTTCTACTATTCCATTGTCATAAGCTAGCCTTTTATTTCGCTCAGATCCCATATCTGCCAGCATAGCTTTGAATGTCTGCCAGCTAATGTTTTGCAGCACATCCCTAGTTTCTGCGAATTTTGCTGTGGTTACCATATTTCAGTTTTCCTGTGGATGTGTCACCTAACTGTATTAGGATTTACGCCAGAGAGACACAGATGAATTTATCTGTGCCTCTCTTTGACTTCATTATCTTCAATTTTTCGGCTTACGAAAGATTCTGGAAATAGGCTTCTAGCGCTTCAGTCACTAACTGAGTCATCGGCTTACCTTGACTTTCTGCTACTTCCTTCAATTTACTATAAACCTCTTCTTTCAAATTTACCCGATGGCGCGATTTGTTTGCACCATTAGCCGTATTAGGTTCGTAGGTGGCAGCAAATTCACGGATGGCATCAAAACCAACGCGATCGCAAAAATCACCAAACTTTTCCTTCGATTTTCGAGATTTCTTAAAGTAAACAAAAATTGGCTCTAAGAAGATTTCTAAGTCATTGTGGTGCAATTTCTCTGTGTAAGATTGTGCCAGTCGAGTCTGGTTTGGCGAACCCCCTAACCATAATTGGTAAGATTCTGGAGCGCTACCGACAAAGCCCAATTCTGCTAAGTAGGGACGAGCGCAACCGTTGGGGCATCCTGTCATCCTTACTACAAAATGTTCATTTTGTAAACCTACTTTATCTAAAAGGGCGCGAACCCGCTCCAAAATCCCTGGTATTGCCCGTTCTGATTCCGTGATTGCCAAGCCGCAAGTGGGCAAAGCCGGACAAGCCATTGCATACCGCACTAAAGGTTCTATTTTACTAGGGTCGTCTGCGACGCCGTGACGGCTAAGAATGTCTTGAATAGCTTGCTTGCTATCTGGCTCGATATCGTAAAAAATTAGGTTGTGGTTGGCTGTCAGGCGGATGTGTAAGTTGAACTGCTCGACAATTTCCCGCAAAGCGGTTTTCAGTTGAAACGAACCTTCATCCTTGATTCGACCATTGTCAATGGAAATTCCTAAGAATAGCTTGCCATCACCTTGTTCATTCCAGCCGAGGAAGTCGTAATATTTGAACTCTGGCAGTGGTTTGAAGGCTTCAATTGATTTACCAAAATATTCTTCAACTTGGGCACGGAATTTATCTAGGCCCCAATCATTGATTAAATATTTTAATCTGGCATGACGACGATCGGTGCGATCGCCATAATCTCTCTGAGTCGCAACAATCGCTTTCACGATGTCGTAAACGTCATCCTTCGCCACATAACCGATGGGGTCTGCTAACCTAGCGAAAGTTTCTTCTTTACCGTGGGTTCTACCTAAACCACCACCAGCAAAAATATTAAATCCTTCTAATTGCTTCTTCTTATTGGTAATCACTACCAACGTCAGGTCTTGAGAATACAAATCAATCGAATTATCCCCTGGCACTGTCACGCAAATTTTAAACTTGCGGGGCATATAGTACGTGCCATAAATCGGTTCTTCGTTGTCATGGATAATTGTGCCATTCCCATTGCGTTGTCGCGCTGCCTTCACCTCTGGGTCTTCTTCAGCACTAATTGCCTTTTCCCCATCTAACCAAATTTCGTAATAAGCGCCTGTTTGCGCTGTCAGCAAGTCAGCAATATTCTGGGCATACTCCCAAGCATACTGGTACTCTGGGCGATTCTTAAAGGGGGCTGGTGGTGCCATCACGTTGCGGTTAATGTCGCCGCAAGCTCCCAAAGTCGAACCCAGGTTCTTGACAATGGTGGCGATTGCTGATTTAAGATTCTTCTTTAAAATTCCGTGCAGTTGGAAACCTTGACGGGTAGTTGCTCGTAACGTGTGGTTGCCATACTCATCAGCTATTTTATCTAAAGCCAGATATAGCTGCGGCGGTACTAAACCACCCGGATTTTTTGTCCGCAGCATAAACTGGTAATCTTTTTCCTGTCCCTTGGTGCGGTTGTCGCGGTTATCCTGCTGGTAAGAACCGTGATACTTCAAAAGCTGTACCGCATTTTCAGTAAAATGGGTAGTGTCTTGAAGGATCTCAGTTGCTACAGGTTCACGCAAAAAATTACTATTTTCCTTGATTCCTTCTACTTTGGAAGGCTTACGGGTTGCGATGGGGGAAGGAGCAGATTTAACCATTAGACTTGTATAGTATTCTCAATAAAGCATTACGTAGACGCCGAATCAGCACCCTTCGGCTATTTTATCCCCGGTAATCCGGCCGGAATAATGAGGAATAGTTTAATTTTACCATGACAAAAGCAGGCTTTGTCAGTGATGTAACACTTAACAAAACCAGCTTTTTAGAGTAGTGAGTTGTGTTAGCGTTAGCGGGGCGTTTAGCCAGTGCTGAGTCCTGAGTACTTAAGTAAAGTATAGACTGACCGAGGACTCAATAATCATTTATTTGAACCGATAGCCTAAACCACCATTGATGCTAACAGCAGGAGTATCGCTATTTTGGTAAGCACCAAGCCCTACTTTGGCATTAGTGTAGACGAGGAAATTGTTAGCAACTTCCGATTCAACACCAGCACCTACTACTACTGAATCTTTGTTACCTATGGGAGTTGGTGAGCCATCTTTCTCTACAAAAGAATAACCACCAGTTAAATAGGCATTAGTTCTATTAGCGATGGGTACATCCACAGAAAGTTCTGGGATAATGGCACTTGTCTTATCACTCCAAAGGACATTACCGCGTGCAGAAAATGGCGTAGTTCCTAACTTCACGCGACCTGTGACATTACCACCAAATGTTGCATCATCATTGATACCTTGTCCACCACTGGTAACGCCAGCTGCAACCCCAGCACCAACATAACTAGCATCAGTACCTTTTTTAGTTTCAGCAGAAGCTTGACTAGCTGATAGAACAAGAGGAGCAATTATTAAAGAAGACAATGCAGAAACTGTCATGAAAGACTTGAGTAAGCGCTTCATATCTTTTACCAAATTTTGTATTTTTTACTTGTATATTCCAAGTCGAAAGTTGTATGAGAATGTTCCAAATATTTTCCAGATTTTATTAACTTAATGTTCCTATTGATGCATGAATTTTATAGGTTAACTGTCCTGAAAAATCATAAATAAGCTGTTATAATTACATTCAATGTCTTTTCATCTGGGTTCTTTGTTCCACAAATAGACGCTTTTAAAACTGGCACAAGATTTGGAACTAAAACTAAGCCGGAAACTGGTAAAAAATACCTGATTAACAATTTTTGCCGAGCTTTTCACAGATGATGAAAAGTAGGCTGTAGCATCCGTTGCAACAAGCTATAGAGGGAATCTATAAAGTTAATTTTGAGCAATTCTTGTGGAGATTGAATAATGCTAACCGCTGCAAAAACGTTGTCTGGTTTGATGGGTTTATGTGTCGGTGATGCGTTGGGTGTGCCGGTGGAGTTTACTAGCCGTGCTGAACGAGTAAAATCTCCAGTGACAACAATGTTGGGTTATGGCACATGGAATCAACCACCAGGAACTTGGTCAGATGACAGTTCCTTAAGCTTTTGCTTGGCAGAATGCCTTTGTAGAGGGTATTCGTTGGATGCTATAGCCAATTCCTTCTGGCGCTGGTACAAGGAGGCTTACTGGACTCCCCGTGGCGATGTCTTCGATATTGGTCAAACTACCCATACAGCAATTATGCGCCTGAAACAGGGAGTTGTTCCTCATCAGGCGGGTGGCAAGGTTGAAAATAGTAATGGCAACGGTTCGTTGATGAGAATCTTGCCAATAGCTTATTGTCACAGAAACTTAACTTTAGGTGAATTGCTGGCGCGGGTGCATGATGTTTCGGCGATTACCCATGCCCATGCGCGATCGCAAATGGCCTGTGGCATTTATATTAGTATTGCAGTGGCGCTCTTGGAAGGGGCTGACCCCCAAACAGCTTATTTACAAGGATTGCAAGACATCCAAACAATTTATTCTGTCCGAGAATTTTTGTTAGAGAAGCCGCATTTTGGCAGAATTTTCAGTGGTGAGATTGCCAAGATACCAGTGGAAGAGATTAATTCTGGTGGCTATGTGATTGATACCTTAGAATCATCCCTGTGGTGTTTATTAAATAGCTCGTCTTATTCTGAGGCAGTACTGAAAGCTGTCAACTTAGGCGGAGATACCGATACTACCGCCGCCGTCACTGGTGGGTTAGCGGGAATTTACTACGGCGTAGAAAATATTCCCAAACAATGGATGAACCAAATTGCTCGTAGACAGGACATTATCTACTTGGCAGAGCGTTTTGCAAGGGCTGTTTACGCTTAGTACAACATCATTTCATTAATTCTTTGCGTCCCTTCTGCGCTTACCTCTGCGCCCCTACCCTGCGGGAAGGCGTACCACTTCGTGGAAGCAAGCTACGCGTAGCGTCTCGTAGAGAAGCGCCTATGCGTTTAAATTTTAACCCTCAATTCGCCACGATTTTACGTAAAGCTGTACTTAGAGTTATTAGTTGAGAATAAAGAGTGAGGAGTTATGAAAATCCTAACTTCTCAATCTTTACTTTTAACTTGCTGAGAAATCCACTGTAAGTAGGCTTGAGAACTGGCAACAATTGGTAAAGCAATAATTTCTGGCACTTCATAGGGTGCAGTTCCTTAATTTTGAACTCCATTGCAGGAAATTGCGCCAAATCAGTTTTAATCAGTAATTGCCATTCTTGCTCTTTATGCAGTTCCCCTTACCAGGTGTAAATTGAGTGGATTGGTAACAGACTCACACAAGCAGCGAGTTTAGCTTCCACAAGGGCATTTGCAATTGCTTCTGCCTCATGTATGTTGCCAGGTGTCACCAATACCACACCATAGCCAGCAGGTGTCTCCATAATCTCTAAACCGTCGTAGACAAGGAATAGACCTGACCATCAATCAACAGTCGCGTGATACCCTTAGCTTGCAAATGAGTACGAGCCTTATGGAGCATTTTACTATCAGGAACTTTAATCACGCGATCGCGCTTGGTAGAAAAGCGCTTTGCAACGCGATGGTTATCAAACACCGGTAAAGTTCTTTGCTGGGTTTCCAGGCTGGGAATTTGCCCCAAGTCACCAAAGTCCTTGAGAGGTCGAGTAATTAATTCTGAAGAACGGTCAATTACCAAGTAGCAAGTTTTGGGCAAATTGGCTATAGATAGAGGTAAAACTTGAACTGATGCTTCACCTGGTCTTCGTTTTGTGACCAAAGGTCTTTGGTCATCTAGCTCATCATCATCAAAGTCTTCTTCCTCAAAATCATCATCTTCTAAATCATCATCTTCTAAATCGTCCAAATCCTCCGATTCGTCTAACAAATCTTCGCCCAACATGTGCGCGATGACGGCCGCTCCTGGATGTTCATTCTTTAGCGGTGGGATAGGGATGCTGACTATTTCCGGCGGCTTTTGCTCTGGAGTTTCTAATTTCTCTGTGACTCGGAGCTTCGGTTTTTCCGACGCCGAGGGGCGTCGTCGCACTCGTCTACTAGCAGCGATTGACTCCGCCGTTTCCTCTGAGTAAAGTTGCTCCTCTACACGAATTACCTTACGTGGCTGCGGTTCAACCTTTGGCACTTCCAAGGATTGGCTTTCAGTTTCGCTGGGTGGAACTTCTATCTCAGGTTCTGGTTGAGTCAGCAGCGGTAACTGCTCGTAGCTTACCTGCGCCCTTCCCTCAGGAGTTCTCGCAGCCCGCTTTAAGGAGACCAAATATTCATACTCATCTTCTGGCAAAGTGCTTTTGAGCAGGCGACTAATTGTCGAGTTACTCACACCATAGCGGTCTGCCAAAGTTGAGGTTGTTTCGGCAGTCTCTCGATATAACTTAAGAATTTCTTGCTTGTCAGAGTCTGTTAGTTTTCTCACGGTAGATACCAAAAATCTTTACTAAGCTCGTTTTCGTCCGCTGGTACGCCGGGTTCGTCTTAGTGATGCGTCATATTCTAAGACAGCGCCCATTCCAAATAACACTCCACTAAACACCCAAAACACTTCTAATATCTCCCCACTTTGATAATTGGGGTCTTGGGCATATTTGAACCACATATCTGCAATGTAAAGCGAAAAGGCCGCCGCTGCAATCATTCGCCAAGACTGGGAAACTCTTCCCCCCCAAAAGGCTAACAGCAAAGTGGTAGCAATAATTAACAAAACCACATCGCTAACTACGTAAAACCAATTCAAAATAGCGACTAGCAGTTCTGAGGGTGTTCCCTGTTGCATAGAAATCCACCATGCTAACAAACTACCAAACATTGCAATTGCTAACACAATTAGCCACTGCCATTTTTCCAGATTGATTCGCCTGGAAGTCACAGCTAAAATCATGCCTGCGCCAAGTAATAGATAACTAAGTACAAAAAATATATCGCCTAAAGACACATCCGGTTCATCTTTTAAAATTATTTCGGTATAGCCGAAAATTATCCCCCCAACGAAATAGGAAAGCATACCTAAGCCAATTAAAAGCCAAACATTTCGACCACTGACGATTTGCGGACTCAGCCAGTTCCTCAAGCATAAGATACCGGCACCCAAATAAGCTAAAGCTTCAAAAATATTTGTGCCAATCACATACCACTCGGCCCGGCTTTCTATGCCATCTGCTCCGGGAACTTTAGCACTAAACAACAAAAAGTATAGCAGTGCCAGTACGGCCCAGCCAATATTAGCTAAAACAATGTTCTGAGTAGTAAAAATGGATTTAGAAAGGAACGAATTGTCGTAAGAGTTATTCATAGGACTTGACTATGTAGATGCACTCTGGCAGTATTTCAAATTAAAGGACTGTATATCTAGTAGTGTGTCTGCTAGGTAATACATAATTGGACACCAAAAGCAAGTGCCAGTAGCAGGAACTTTGTAAAAAGATTTCCATGCTACTGCCATAGTTTACCGAGTGGCGATTGATTTAGCCAAGTGAGAAATAGCGATCGCTCGGCTTCTGGCATATCTTCTAGCTTATAAATCACTTGTTTGGTAAAATTAGCGTTGCCAAAATAAGCCTTTCCTAATCGATGCAGTTCTTGTAACAAGATAACTACATGATTTTCTTGCCAATCAGGTATTTTGACTGTCGGTAACGGATTAGTAGATACCAAGTATTTCACTGCTTCTAGGGAAGATACTTGAGGAAATTGCTTCTGCTTGAACACTTCCGCAATATCTTTTTCAAATAATGCAGCTTGCCTAGCACCTAAAAACTCTTTAATGTCGATAGAAACACCTTGCAACAGCAAAATACCGGCTTGGATTAAAATCGCCGTTTTGCCGTGACCACCTGTGTCATTATCCAGCTGCTCTAAACGGATTTTACCCCAAACACTAAAGCGTTCCGGTTCCTCCAGCAAAACACAGGCTTTACCTCGGTTATCCGTTAATTCTCTCCATAAGGCTCTAGCTTCTTCCTCTTGACTAGCTTTGAAGACACTAATCAAGCGAAAAGTCTGCCCTTGATAACTGAGGATCGGCACCTGCTGATCCTTTTTTGGGTGCTGAATGCTTGATATTTCAACATCCTGCCGTTTGAGAATAAACATGGCACTAGCAAATAACTCCTCACAGGGGCACTCTTAATATGGAATATATAATGGCATTTGGCAGCATCGCCAAGGCTGAAATTACCTAGCATACTGTGGGAATGGGCCTAGCGATCGCCAGATCCTTCCCAAAGGTAGCCGCCCAGAGGACGGTGGCGTTAACAGGCAAATAACCCTTTGACAACTCAATATATCTAAACCAATACTCCATCTGTTTCGTTTTCGGTGTAGATTAACTAACTAGCGACTAGCATCTTAGCCTTGCTAGTAGTAAATCTGCAATTTTCGATTGCTTCTTGGTAGGTGAAGACGATATAATAATGTAGATGACTCTTTTGGGAGCCATTATTTTGTTTTGGGCGCGTAGCTCAGTGGATAGAGCAATTGCCTTCTAAGCAATCGGTCGCAGGTTCGAACCCTGCCGCGCTCGTTTTCATAAAATATGAACCCTCAAGCACCGTGAAGTGGTATGATGATTTAATCGATTGAGGGTTCGTTATTGCTGCATCATACTAAGAACAAGGGCGATATTGCTGCTACGAAAGCGATCGCTGATCTAACCCTTAAAGGTTATTTAGTCCTCACGCCACTTGTTTGTGAACATTTACCTTTTGATTTTGTTGTCTACAAAGACGATAAATTTTACAAAATACAAGCTAAATACGCAGCAGACAATAGGGTAGTCAATAAAACTATTTGGGTAGATAAAAATGGGACTCATCAAAAGAAGTACAAAGTAAATGACTTTGACTTTTATGCTGTTTATCTGCCTGATATAGATAAAGTTGTTTATCCATCAATTAACTTTGATGGTTGCTACATAACTACCCAGATACCTAATTCAGCTACACCGTTTTACTGGTGGGAAGATTTTACAGACTTTACTGAAGCAGCCTCTAAGCGAACCTACAAGGAGTTTGGCGTTGATTTAACAACCAGAAAGGTTAACCCAGACTCTAGGATTCATACCAGAAAAGTTGAAAGACCATCTAAAGAAGAACTGGAAAAATTGGTGTGGGAAAAGCCAACTGCACAAATTGGTAGAGATTTTGGCGTGTCTGATAAGGCTGTAGAGAAGTGGTGTAAGGCTTATGGGTTAGAAAAGCCACCTAGAGGGTATTGGGTTAAGAAAGCTTATGGAAAAGTGGAAGAATAATTTTGCTTAAATCTTTCATTTGTTTAAGCATAAGAGGAAGACCTACTAATATAACAAAAGCTATTTAGTTTTTTATAGAATGCCTAACTGTTAACAGGCACTCCTCAATAATACCGAGGTCTTCCTCTGAGTATGCGTAACTTTTGTTATTCCACTTCCCATTGACGTTACGAGATACCTTTCTTGGGTTTATGCCGTGTACTTCCCTGTACTTATCAGCCACACGTGTAGCTAGCTTATGGTAGTCTGATTCATCTACTTGTATTTTATTTTCGTCTAAGTATTGCCCTACAGTTAATAGCTCTTTAGCTGGTATGTCCCCTGATAATTCTTTCATAGACTCAGCCTTAGCTACTATATAGCGCTCTGGGTATGTTAATGCTTCCTCCCAACGCTTAACCAGTTGGGTTTTAGATAATGTATTCAAATACACTACTTCTATTTGCCTGTCTACGTGTGCAGGTGGGAGGATATTAAGAACTAGCACTTGTATGATTAACCTACTAACTTTATACCCTTTAGAATACCCAGTTCTATAAAATACATTAGCTCCATCGAAACCAAAAAACATTAGGGACTAACCACACGTATTAGACAACCAAATACCCATCAGGTACGCTAACTCCTGACTCCCTACTCACCACTTATTACTCAAAGGTTTCGATAGCCTGGGAAATATTTTGATTTACCCACGCCAGCCAGGGAGTCTAAGGATACCTAAAAATTTTACAGGTCTACACTAAGTTAAAGATTTGAGATATCTCTAGCAAACCATCGTTAGATTGTCTTATGCTTAAAACACGTTTAGGACAATCTAGGATGTCTTAGCACTGGTAAGTATCTCTCGAAAAAGCCCGTGACGAGGATTGAACTCGTGACCTCACCCTTACCAAGGGTGTGCTCTACCACTGAGCCACACGGGCAAAATATAAACTTGGTTTTTTTAGTTGTAAGTTACAATGCTGGGAGCTTTGCTCTTAACCCAGTCATTATAACTTATAACTTCGTAAGTGGTGGGCCGGGCTGGATTTGAACCAGCGTAGGCGCTAGCCAACGGATTTACAGTCCGTCTCCATTAACCACTCGGACACCGACCCGATTTGTCTCACGATTTAAAATATTAGCACCATGTTTTAGAAATTGCAAGTAATTAGAAAAAATAACTTGCAGGTAGAGATCGCAACAAAACTGCGTCTCAACCATCTAGATAAAAAATACTGGTTACACGCTCATCTCCAGCATTCGTTGCATTGGTCGCAGTGCAGCCAGCCGAATATCCTTTGTCATGGTAATTTCGGGAGTGCGATTTTTCATTGCCCAGTAGAGCTTTTCTAAGGTGTTTAACCGCATAAACGGACATTCGTTACAAGCGCAGTTATTCATCGGCGGTGCAGGAATAAAATGCTTGTCAGGAGCTAGTTTTTGCATTTGGTGAATGATTCCAGGCTCCGTAGCAACGATAAATTCTTTGGTAGGGCTGTTTTGACAATACTTGAGTAAGGCGGCTGTAGAGCCAATAAAACTGGCGTGGCGCAATACACTACTTTCACATTCTGGGTGTGCGATCGCCTCTGCTTCGGGGTGGGCAATTTTTAGCTGGACAATTTTCTTTTCCGAAAAGGTTTCATGGACAACACAGCTACCTTGCCATAGCACCAAATCTCGTCTTGTTTGTTCCATGACATACCGCCCCAAATTCCGATCTGGGGCAAAAATAATCGGCTGTTCTTTCGGTATCTGCTCTACAATCTTGACAGCGTTAGAGCTAGTACAAATAATATCGCTCATCGCCTTGATATCAGCAGAGCAGTTGATGTAGGACACCACCAGATGATCTGGATGCGCTGCCTTAAAAGCTGCAAACTCATCTGGTGGACAACTATCTGCTAAAGAACAACCGGCATTTAAATCTGGTAAAAGTACTAATTTATCGGGATTAAGTATCTTTGCTGTTTCTGCCATGAAGTGAACGCCAGCAAAAACAATTACATCCGCATTAGTTTTTTCTGCGGCTTTTGCTAGTTGTAATGAATCCCCAATAAAGTCTGCAATATCCTGAATATCTGGCTCTTGATAATAATGCGCCAGGATAACGGCGTTGAGTTCTTTTTTGAGACTCTGAATTGCGGCAAACAAATCTAATGGTAGTTCACCCAGTTGGGTGTTTTCTCGTTGAGCTAGTGCAGTGGTAAACACAGTTTAAGGGTGCTTTATGTTGCAAATGTATGTCCTGTGGATTCAATTATAGTAGTTTTTACCAAAAATAGTGGATGGTTGATATTTTGGGGTTGTGTCCAAATCGGGCTGAGTTTCATATCCTGGAGATAGACGGCAAGGAAAGTGGCATGACCAGTCAGAAAACTCAATCGATAAACCTCAAAATTGCTGTAGTTGGAGATATTCACGACCAATGGGAAGTGGAAGATGGCGTTGCACTCAAGCATTTGGGTGTTGACTTAGTGCTGTTTGTCGGGGATTTTGGCAACGAGTCGGTGGAAGTGGTCAGAGCGATCGCTTCTCTCGATATTCCCAAAGCAGCCGTGATGGGCAACCACGATGCCTGGTACACCGCCACCGAATGGGGACGCAAAAAGGCTCCTTATGACCGCTCTAAGGAAGACTGGGTACAGGAACAACTCGATTTATTAGGCCTGTCCCATGTTGGTTACGGTAAGTTAGATTTTCCCACTTGGAATTTAACTGTAGTGGGGGGTCGTCCCTTTACTTGGGGTGGCCCAGAGTGGAAATTCGCGGAAATCTGTAAAGAACGTTACGGTGTGACGAGTTTGGAAGAATCCGCCGATCGCATCGTGAAAGCTGTTAAAAGCGCCGCTTACGAGACAATTATATTTTTGGGTCACAATGGCCCTAGTGGGTTAGGCGATCGCCCCGAAGACCCCTGCGGTAAAGACTGGCACCCAATTGGCGGCGATTTTGGCGATCCAGATTTGGGCGAGGCGATTTCTCAAGCCTTGACTGCTGGTAAAACCATTCCCCTGGTGACATTTGGTCACATGCATCGAGATTTACGCCATACTAAGAAAGTGCAGCGCAAACCCATCTTTAGAAGTCCAGAGGGGACAATTTACTTAAATGCGGCTAGTGTCCCCAGGATTGTGGAAAATGACAGCGAGAAGTTGCGTAATTTTTCCATTGTCACCCTAGAGGCAGGTGTGGTTTCGCAAGTTTCCCTAATTTGGGTGGGGAATGACTTCCAGGTGGCAGAGGAGGAAATTTTGTATGAGCGATCGCATCCAATAGTGCAATCTGCGTAGATGATAGGGTATAGTGTTATCTGTCAGCTTTAGTGCTAACCAACAAAAGCGCCTGAATAGCGTCTGAAAGTAGGGTATGCATAAGTTTGACAGATTTACTGGAGAGGTGGCAGAGTGGTCGATTGCGTCCGACTTGAAATCGGATGAGGCTAAAACCTCCGGGAGTTCGAATCTCCCCTTCTCCGTTTTTGAATATATAACTACTTAAAACTTGCGTCTAAATACTATGGTTCCCTATGTGGGGATACTGCTTGCTGGTGGGCTTCCATGTGCTTGCCAACTTTTCAAGTTTTATTGTATGCAAACCAAGAAGATGGAGCAACCCTTTCATTATTTAACTTGTCTGGGCAAGAGTTTACTTTATAAACGTAAGCGAATTGCCAGTAAAACTGGCTCAAAATTTTTGTTCCCACAATGTTCACACAAATATGGTAGACTAAAAATTATGGCAAGGACAAAACCACCATCTGATAAAGAACTCAAAATTCGCTTGCCAAAAAACGAACTTGAGCTTCTTGAGGCTTACTGTATTAAACACGGAAAAACAAAAACAGAAGTCTTAAGAGAGTGGATTCGTAGCCTGAAATTAGACTCATAGAAAGGATAAATAAATGAATTTACCTTGTGTTGAATCTATGCAGGAGAGCAAATTTTCTCCTCTTGTATATGAGAAAAACTTAGTGAAAGAGGCGGAAGAACTAATGAATGAGATTCATGCGATGCGTCGTAATTTGATACGGCTAGTAGATACTAATCCAAAATCTGATTATCGGAATGCACATTCATCTTCACGCCTTGTAACTCTTGGTAAACATAAGAAATGGCTTGAGAAAAACTGGCCAAAATACAGTAATGTTTTTGCTGAACCAAAAGAAGTATTTCCTGAAGCTATTCAACCAAGGTTGGAATTAGTAACAAAACAAGCACAAAGAGATATTTTTCGTATTGCCCGTTTATCTTGGAGTCTGCCATATAGTGTGGGTTACGGTAGACGACTCAATTATTTGATATGGGATGATTCCAACCACAAACTAATGGGTATTCTTGGTTTACAGTCGCCACCAATCGGTTTTTCAGCACGAGATACAAGGTTTAATATCCCTAAAGAGCGGAAACCTGAAATAGTAAATCAGACCATGGATGCTTATTCGGTAGGTGCAGTACCACCTTACAGTGATTTACTTGGAGGTAAGCTTGTTGTTTTGGCTGCTGCATCAAAAGATGTGCGTCAAGACTATGAACAACGTTATGAAGGACGAATAACTGAAATGGAAAAAAGAGTGTTGCCTGCTTATTTAATTGCAGTGACTACACTAAGTGCATTTGGGCGTAGTTCTTTGTACAACCGAGTAAGTAAGGGAAAGAAAGGCAAGCAAAACTTATGGGCTACAGCATCTCTGGGAAGTTGTAAGGGTTGGGGTACTTTTTACTTTAATGATGATCTTTACCAAAAAATAAAAATTTTTCATCAAAAGTTATTTCCAGACAAACCAGTTAGAGGATTTGGTACAGGCCCAAAAGTTAAACAATTAGTTATTAGCCATGTACTTAGACAATTATGTTTACCTCAAACTTATCTTAAGCATGATATTAAAAGAGAAGTGTTTATTATATCTCACACAGACAATTTAGAAGATATTCTTGCAGGAAAAGAACAAACTCCAAAATATAATGATCAGCCTTTCCAGGAATTAGCAGAATTTTGGAAAGAACGGTATTGTCTACCACGTGCTAATAACCGATGCTTATGTTCTATAGATGGTAAACAGACTATTGCAAAAGCATTAGAGTTATTCTAAAAACAAGAGCTACCACCTCTAATTATTCAAAAAATATAGGGGTGGATTGGGTAATTTCCAATTTAAACATCTCAAGGCTAAGTTACATTGAGCCGTAATATCCTAAATATAATTCTCAATTTGAACTGACACTACTTTTTTTGGCGAACCATAAGCCAGAACGCCTCCACCAAGTGGGGCAGATGCTAAATCATTGCGATAACCTGAAAGAACTGGGCAAGCATCTGCCAGATGGCGAAAGTCGTTTGCATGTTCTAATGGTAGAACTAAAAAACCGTCAAATTGACCTAATAATTCTTTCTGAATGGCTTGAGGACGTTGGGTAATTGCGAGTAATCCAATCTGATAGCTGCGTCCAGTAAAGGCTATCTTGGCAAAAATTGATTCTGGATCAGCTACCTTATCTTTTGATAAAAGATATTGGGCTTCTTCAACGGCGACTACCACTGGAATCATCTGCTTGCGCTGCTCTTCGCTTCCACTCGCTAATGCCTGATTGTGACGAAATATGTGATAGAGAAGAATCACTGTTAGCATTTCACGCTGGTGATCCTCCAGATGATTTTTATCAACAATTACAGTGCAACCTTCACGCAAATACTGAAGTAATTTCCCAGTGCAGTCACCCTGAGTTGCATTTTTAGTCATAAAAGGCATCTTCAAAAGACGCTGCACTGCACGACGAATATAAGATAAGCGATCGCGCAGACCTTTATCAATATCTGATTCTTCGAGTTCTTCCTGTGATCCTTGATTCAAAGGTTGAGACTTCTGCTTACTTTCCTTATTAGCCCTAGCTTTTTTTTTCCCTGCTTCGCTATAGAACATGGGGCCATACTTTTTACCCCATACAACAGTATCAGGCATACCATACTGATCTACAGCTAACAAATCATTAAAAAACTCAGATGGCTTTCTGTCAGTATCTTCTATCAGTCGCACTACATTAGTTTGAGCTTCTGTTAAATTGGTTAAATCACAAAAAACTGATAATGAAAGAGTTTCTAATGGTAGTTTAAGTTGGAGTATATCTCTAACTTTGTCTCTATACTTTTGATATTCATTACGATTGCAAGTCAAAATAATAAGTTTTTCTTTAGCTGTATTCCCCAACTTATTGACCAATCCTGGTACAGTTTCCCCTGCTTGGTTATATGTATCAAAGGGATACTCCATTTTAAAATCATCTACCAGAAAGCCTACTTTGCGCTTATCTGTTTTATCCTTATATGAATTCATCAAACGTAGATGACCATCTAATAGCTGGCGCATTGCTGTAGACTTCCCTTTACCAGTTTGACCAACTATTAAAAATCTTTTCCCAGCTAAATCTACTGTAGAAAAATGTACAGGAATATCTTGTCTTGCATCCCTGCCTACACGTAGAGAACCAATATTTATACCAATTTGCCATTCACTTGCCATTAACTTTTCAGTATTAAGGCTGGCTCTAATAGCTGTTGTAGTGTATTTACTAGGACGGTATCCTTGTTCAGTAATCTCTCCACTGCGGATTTCTCCCAGGAGATTACATATAGCAAGGTTTTTGCACAAAGCGCGAAAAGTTGGATCGTCAATTTCTTTATCCGGACGACGGCGGAGTAAGTCTAACATTTGAGCGTGTTCTTCACGATGCGAGAATGCATACTCAATGTCAGTAACCATAAGTAAATAATTTCTTCCAGTTCGATTATCTCTTGCTTCAAGTAAATCTCCAACTCGACAATCAAAACTGACATCAATTTCTACCTGATAGCACTTGTGTTCGCCATCTAATTGTGTTCCGACTACAAAATTTATTTCCTTGGATTTTGGAATCTCACGTTTAGGAAAATCTTCCAATACGTCATTCTCTGCTGTTTTTTTAGATTGATTAAGTACAATTTTAGTTTCAGTCATTTTCAGCTATTTAAATCAGTAAATATTATGTAGTTTATGTGCTGTAATATCTAAACTATTATCAAATAATTCATTCAATAATTCGTTTGACGTTGCAAAAGCTTCGCGGTATCTTTGACGAATTATGTTAATTTTTTCTGAAGTAAGAATTACCTCTTTATGGGCAATCCCAAGTAAATTAGGATAACCAAATTGAGATACTTCCTGCTCACACAGCCAGAGAAGTTCTCTAATAGTAGGTTCGACAAGTCTTTCGATGTCCTTGTCATCGAGAACTAAGTCATTCACGTGAATAATATTTGTCATATCACTCTCATTAACTTTTGCTTTCAGAATATCTTTCTGCCATTTTCTTAAGCTTTGGGGTTCATAAGCAAGACGTTTGTAATGATGTAAGTCATATAGATTAAATTCAAGAATGACGAAGGTTGTAAAATTTTTAGGATCGGGACAAAAAGCAGTCCAGAGTGCGCCGATGCCTGCCAGGTCTGTATGGTCTTTTCCACCAAGCATTAGTGTTTTGCGTTTATATTTATCGTTAGCATAGCTTTCTTCAATAATTTCTGAGGGGATAAGAAAGTAGAAAGCTCTGTCAGCCTTCTTAGCAATTTCTCGTACAATTGGAAACAAAGCACTATAAACCGAACCAGACTTGACAACTGCCACACAACGGACATCATTACGAACAGATGTTCGCCCCAATTCATCCACCCAAGAGGCTGCTTGTTCTATCTGACAGTTAAATCGTCCATCCTTTAGTACCAAACTACCTGGTGCTAATTGGTGAGTAATTGCTGCTCGCAGAGATAACCATTCACCTGTAGCTCTTTCAACAGCTGCTAAAGTTCGCACCCCTTTCTTATTGTTGAATTTTGGGTTTAAAAGAGGAGGTTCGGTAGGTCTAGCAGAAGATAGAGTTTGCCTAATTGCGTAAAAGTCATTACGAAAGCGACGGCTTTCTTCTCTGTTCGGCAAATCCATTGTCAGATGATAGTAAAATAAATCCTCTGTGATTAAGAAGCCCCCACTGGGACCATCACGGTAAGGTTCTTGATGAGGATATTGTGTATCAAGTTCTACATAAAGAACACCCCAAGCAGCAATCCCTTGATCGGGGCTGTAAGGCAAAAAAAACATCTGTTGATCTGTACCGTCTAAGGCAGCAATATAATAAGTAGATGGATAAATATGCGGTTCTACAGTCTTATGAGGAGGCAGGGTAGCAGGAAGTGGCCGATCCATACCTGCTTCAAAATTTTTTCGAGTTGCTTCGAGATGGCGTTCATCAAGATTCATTAAGGTCTCCTAATGTAATATTCTGGTTTATTATTTCTCCGAATAGTTACAGCTGTTGAGTATAAATATGTCCAGCCACGTTCAGCATCTTCACGATCCAAAGCAGTAACTTTTTCTCGACCAAGTAATCCAGCACTGAAAAGCTTCTGTAAGTAAACACTGATATTACCTACAGCTTTTTTAGAAGTTTCTCCTTCTTGAATTAGGGCTATTTTACTGGCACTAGCTGGACCATTTTGTTCTAAAAAGTCTAACAACTCTTGAAATTTATTTGGAATTTGACCAATTAAGTCTGCTTTTCCTTCTTCATTTATGATCCACAAAATTTTTGGCGGATGAAAGCGGCAAGCCTCGCTGTCTAGGCTTTCTTTAACCATGAGTCGTACATTTGTAAATATAACTGGTGTCTTACAATCTGAAGCAATATCTGGAGCGGACTCTACCAAAACTTTGGCAGCAGAGGGTGTAAGTACATCTATATCTTGAAGATTAATAATGTACAGAATATCTTGCTTGTCAGGTTGCCAATATTCTTTTAACTTACTTACCATCTCTGGTTTACGAAAATCTTTGCCACCCAATTCTATCAGTGTAATAATCTTGCGTCTGCGACCTTCAATGACACCATCAGGATGCCAATCCGGTTTTTTGATTGCTTCTAGCAAATCAAGTTGTTTAATAACTGGCATTGTTGGAACTCCTATTTCTCTTTTCCTGGTCAAATAAATGTAGATGGAAAAGAATACTTCTGGGTAAAAAAGCCTCACTACGAGGTTGCAAACCCATTATTGAAAAACTTGGTGGCTTATTAAATAAATTTTTCTCCTCTTCATTTTTTCCCGATGAACGAAAGATTAAATGATGTGTTTTCCAATTAATAATAAGTACACCTTGATAAAGATGAAGCAAGTCATAAATACAAGGCATTCCACCACCTTGGCTACCTAAGAGGCTATTGGCAAGACCAACAGCATTATCATCTGGAGGCCACCAATCAGATAAATGATCAATTGGGTTAGACCAAATGATTTCTATGTGACCACTTGGCCAAATAGAAACTCCAAATACTCCTCTATGACCATGATCTATAAGATTTTTGACAACTTCACAAACAAGTTGCCACAATTTGTTGTGTGTTTTGTTGTCTATTCGGTCAGAGATAAAGTCTAACCATTCTTGGACATAATGAAGTACAGGCTTACGATTACTTTTGTTAGCCATTAGTAATGGAGTAACTATACGTGATTGGAAATCCATCACATCTATCCATTCATTCTTGGGTATTTTTTGAGTTAACCCGTGCATTCCCAAAACTTTCCATAGTTGTCCTACAGGGGTATTAACATCTGGAGGAATAAACTCGAAGTCAATTATAGGTTTTGTTCCAGTTGCCTTGTGCATATCACGTGACCACTTATGTAAAGTTCCATAGCACCGTAATAAATTGACAAAAACTCCAATATTCAGCAAACCACCTCCCCCTCGAAGATAAGTTTCTTGAAGATATATCTCTTCTGGCTCAAGTAACTCTGTTAATCTGGCTTCGCAAGCGTACTCGGTTGCTAACTCTATTGCTCTACAATCAAATACTACTTTTGAAGGAACTGGATTTATCTTCCACCTCTGTTTAACCTCACGCATACCTTGGCACTCATTAAAAGTGATTCCAACATATACGGAAATCTGAGGTAGCTGTTCGATAGCAGTAGCAACTTGGAAGGATGAATCTACTTTTGTAGTTACTTTATACGCAGTTGCAGTTTCTTTGACTAAGCCAGATGGCTGTTTAGTTTGCGAGTGCAAAAGTGGCGTTGGCGAACTTGCAGAACTCGTATCTTCTCCGCAAACTGAAGAATCGAATAAGGATAGTTGCCCTAGAGAATAGTTAAAATTCTTTCTTCTACCCATAACTAATTTATTTTTGAGACACTCCTCAATGAATAAAGCATTTACTTTTTAATCCATTCCTTTTTCAAAAGTTGAATTGCACAGAGATTCACCATCTTGGCTATATGGATTTAGCTGCCATTGGAGTTCAGCAATCACTTGGGCTTGAGTGCTAATCACCATGTTTAGGTAATTAACTTCTGCTTCCAATTCTTTAATTCGATAATTTATAACACTGTTACAGTTGCTTAATACTGATTTTTGATGCCCAGGCATTCCTGATCTCCATCTAGTTGAGTAAAGCTGATAGAACATTTGTGAGGACAACTTTATACAAATTAAGACACAGACCCCTAAAGCATTTTGGGTCTATGCTCACCCAAGCCTAAAGAAAAAGAAAAGGCTTATCTAATAAATATAGTCCTTTTCTAGGATGAGAGCAAGTATAAGTTCGGTTTTCTGGAAATTGCAATTACGGTTAACCGAACAATCACGCTTTGTCTATTGAAACGATAGCTCTTTCCCTGTTTTTCAATAGTACTGGCGATCGCTCCCCCTTTTGCTTGCATCATGCTAGCATAAAGAAAAATCCTACTTTGAGGTAAAGCGATGGCTACCCTTTATGTAAGAAATTTACCCGATGATTTGTATGCAAAACTGCAAGAGTTAGCGGCATCTGAACACCGTTCAATTAACGCCCAAGTTATAACTCTGTTAGAACAAGCTTTAAAAACTGAAGCACAGCAAACAGAAGAAGAAAGACGAAAAAATGTCCCAAAACTTTTAGAGGAAATCCGTCTTCGCCGTGAAAAGCTACCAACTAATATCGAATGGCCTGACAGCACTGCCATGATTAGAGAAGATCGGGACAGATGACAATTCCTCTTAGGTGCGTCGTGGATGCCAGTGTGTCCGTTAAGCAATTTATTCCTGATCCGCTAACAGCCAAGGTTAATCAACTGTTTGCTCACCTTGCCTATCCCCAGACAGAAATCTTTGTACCTGACCTGTTTTATATTGAGTGTGCAAACGTTTTGTGGAAGTATGCTCGTGCAGGTAGTTACGATGTTTCTCTGATTCAAGGGAATTTAGCTAGTCTGAAAGCTTTCCCTTTGCGTGTTGTCTCGACGGCTGATTTGATGGCGGATGCAGTTACGATCGCATTAAATTATGGAATCTCCGCCTACGATGGCTCTTATGTCGCACTTTCACAGCAAGTAGGTGCTACTTTGCTGACTCTCGACGGTAAGCTGGTGAAAGCCCTAGCCGCTTCGTCTTACAATGTTTGCTCGTTTAATGACTTTGAGGTTCCACCGTTGGAATCGTAAAAGCGATCGCCTTTCCTCACCATATATTTAACCCCAAAGCATTAAATAAGACTAAACATTTCGATACAAACTCAGAATTGGGGAAATTGAATTTTTATCACCGACTTACTTAGTTGCAATAAAATTAGTTTGTAGAGCAGGGTATAAACCTACTGTTTTTTTAATATTCAATTGTCAAAAATGCCTTTTACTTATAACCGCACGGTTCATTTTCAAGATACTGATGCTGCTGGAGTAGTTTATTTTGCTAATGTTTTGGGTATTTGCCATGAAGCTTATGAAGAATCTCTAGAAGCATCAAGTATTAATCTCAAAGATTTTTTTACTAATCCTTCTGTAGCTTTCCCCATTGTTCATGCTAGTGTCGATTTTTTGCGCCCTATGTTTGGCGGGGACAAGTTGCTGATTAGTTTAATTCCCCAAAAAATAGGTATTGATAAGTTTGAAATTACTTACGAAATTACAGTGGCTGAGGTGATAGTTGCTAAGGCTATTACTAGGCATGTTTGTATTGATGCAAGTAGTAGAAGTAAACAGGAATTACCTGAAGAGATTATCCAGTGGCTAGAAACGAACCGCAGAGATGCAGAGGGTGCAGAGAGAAGAAAGTCTAGAGAAATTATGTGATGGGATTTTGGAGGAATTCCGTAGCTATTTGCTGTAACTGTTGGCGGTTAATTTTACCTTGAGAGTTGCGGGGTAAGTTTTGCTGGGGAATCCAATATTTAGGGATTTTAAATTTGCTGAGTTTGTCTTTGAGTAGAGTTTGGATTTTTAAGGCAGAGGTATCTGATTTTTTGGGAATGTAAATCGCTGTTAAGGCTTGTCCCCAGTGTTTATCTGGGATACCGATTACACAAATATCAGCAACCATTTGAGTTGCTTGTATAGCTGATTCAATCTCTGCTGGGTAAATATTTTCTCCACCTGTAATAATTTTATCGCTGTTACGTCCGACAATATTTAAATGTCCTTGTTCGTCTAAAAAACCTAAATCATCTACTTGAAAATCAGTATGATTTTCTCTAGTTTTAGGATAGTAACCAAGGGCTATAGATTGAGCATAAATAGTGATATTCCCGATTTGATTGAAATTTAAAATCTTGCCTTGCTGATTGCAAATAGTTACTTTTGCATGGGGAAGAATTTGACCACTGCTAATTTTACCATCGAGAAAATCATCTGGTTTGAGAGTGGCAATTTGAGAGGCGGTTTCTGTCATGCCATAAGTAGGTGCTAACCGGATGCGATGAAATCTGGCTTTTTCTAGTAATTCATTCCACGCTGGCGCACCTCCCAGAAGTACAGTATTAAATTGGGATAGCCATTCAGTTAATTCTGGATTTTGCAGGAGGCGTTGTAACTGCGTTGGTACTAAAGATATAAAAAACTCTGATTGTTTAATATTTAATATTTGACCAGATTCTACGGCTTTAAATGGTTGAATAGCTAGTTTACCTGCGGTAGTGAAAGAGCGCATAAATTGCATTAAACCACTAACGTGATATAGCGGCAACATGCAAAATGAATTGACTTGCTTGAGTTGAAAGTATTCTGTAAATCCTTGTACAGATGCTGTGAGAGTTTCCCAAGTATGGATGGCAAATTTAATTTGTCCAGATGAACCACCCGTGGGAATCATTATGAGTGGGGAGTGGAGAGTGGGGAGAGACGCGATTAATCGCGTCTGTACTGGGGAGTGGGGGAGCGCAGGAGTGGGAGTGTGCAGGAGTTCTCCCCAAATAATATCTGGCTGTACTAAATCAAAAACTTGTTGCCATTCTTGTGTTCCCCAGTCGGGGTTACAAAGAAAAACTGGACAATTAGCTGCACAAGCGGCTATAAAACTTGCTAAAAATTGTAATGGTTCGCGTTCGGCTAAGATTATTTTTGGTGGTGCTCCACAGACTGATAACTGTGCTAGTTCTAAATATAATTGTTGAGCTATTTGATTAAATTGACTACTGTTGTAACCGATAAACCAATCATTCTGAGTTAGGTTATTTAGATAGTCTAAAGGTCGTTCCATAAACTTTCAAGCCACGTTTCTTCTTGTTCAAAAAAATGGTCGATACCAAAACCAATTGCCCTGTTGTTTCGGGATAATTCCGCTGCGAGTTGGAGTGCTGCAAGTCTTGCGATCGCAGTTTCAAATACTGATGAAAATACAGTATCAATTTTATATTGGTGGCAAAACTTTCTCAGACGAGATGGTGATCCAACTATCCCAGGTTTTATGACAAAAACCCCTCGCCAGCCTTGTTGATGACAGGCGGCGAGTTGTCCAAGTGTGGCGACAGATTCATCTAAAGCGATCGCAGTTTGATAACTCGTACTCAATTCCAACATCCCCTGAAATTGCTCCACGGCTAGCGGTTGTTCGATAAATTCAATTTCTAGAGCTAGTTCTTTATTTGCCTTGAGATTGTCGCAAGTCCGCAGCCATAAGTTTGCTTCCTCATAGCTGAGTCCACCGTTGGCATCTAATCGCAGTTTGGTAAAGGCTGGTAAGGTATGTATCAGTGACTCAAAAATTTTTAGTTCATCAGCGATCGCATACACACCAATTTTCCATTTAAAGGTGTGATATCCCTGCTGCCACAACGTTTCCCATTGATTTAAAGCCGCTTCCCCTGCTGGTAATAAGGCACTGTACAAGAGTGAAGAGTTAGGAGTTATAGAATCATCTCCCCCACTCCCCATCTCCCACGCTGACTCAAAGCCAAATTGACAAGCAGGTAACTCATCTGGGATGGAGAAAATCGTTTCGGCTGTGATTTCTTCTGGGAGTTGGCGACAAAAATCTAAGGCTTGTTCTAGGGTTTCGGAACCGAACCAGCTAATGGGGGCGATTTCTCCCCAGCCGACTCTAAAAGTTTCATCGGTAAGACGGAGGATAATACCTTCACGAATATTCCAATTACCGTGATTGGTGGTAAGCGATCGCACAAATCTTCGCCGATAGGAACGAAATTTAAATTGATAACGCATCAATTAGTAATTGCTAAAGCATAAATCCCAGTCCAAACAGCAAGCAAGCCCAGAAATGCACAGCTACAGCGATAAATTTACAGTTACTAACTTTATCCGGCTGGTTGTGATTTTTTTGGACGTGACGGCATAATTTGAACGCAAAGGGTAAACTTACCCAACTAAGTAACGTCCAAGGTGGAGAAATTCCCCACAGCACAAACAACAAGGTAAGGGGATAAATACTGCCAGTAAACCAAATTAGGAGTTGGGCCCCTTTTGCTGTTCCCAGACGGACGATAGGCGATCGCTTACCTGCGGCTATGTCATCTTTAACTTGGTGAAAATGTGAGCAGAACAAAATTAAGGTTGTGGCAATCCCGACAATCACTGAGGCTGCTAAACTTGTCATTGACCAAGTTTGAGTTTGGCTGTAGTATGCTGCCTCCACAGCTAAGGGGCCAAAGGCAAAAAAGCAAAGAATTTCGCCTAAACCCTGATATCCTAAGCGAAAAGGAGGCCCTTGGTACATATAGCCCAGACCGCAGCATAGTAGAATGATGCCGATAACAGTTAGGTCTTGTTGCCAAAAGGCGATCGCTAGTATGCCCAGCAACCCCAAACCTAAACACAAATTTCCTATCCAAAATATTAATGGCTTATTGCCTGTTAAATTCACCAGAGAATGGTGCTTATTTTGATCAATACCTGTTTCGGAATCAAAGACATCATTACTGATATTTTCCCAGGCAAGAATTAAAATTGCCGCAGCTACAAAAGTAGAAAATACTGCACCATTAAAAATTTTAGTTTCTGCAAATGCTACTGCTGTTCCTACCCAAATGGGCATAATGGCAACGCTGTACATTGGCGGTTTAATCGCTGCCATCCATAACTTAGTGTTGGGATATAAAATCTGCTTGGTAGTCATCAGTTGTGATTAATTAAATTGCCGGAATATTACTTACACTTGAGATTTTATGATTTAAAGAGACGCTAGATATACATGAGCTAAAAACAACTCCCCCTTTTACTGTGGCTCGTTCACATTGCGTTGTTAACACTCCACCCTCATGTTGCAGCCTCAAGCTGGAACTGGCTTGTCCGGGTCTAGGAACACCACGAGCAAGGTCAACTCTACGCTGGTGAAATGGCGACTTAATATGTTACCTGTAGAAATACGACCACGATTAATTACACTTTAGGAAGTTAACTTAAAAAAAATTTACTATAGATCCATGACAGTTTCACCATGTCGTAGCAACCTCTTTGTACACAAAGATTTATATCAATTTTTGGTAGCAGTGCAAGAAAAGTGCGTCAAAAATAATTGCAGGCAAATTGTCAGTATCTCGCAGGAGATCGATTTAATTGACCCTTTACTTGTATTAGATAAACTTACACAAGCAAATGAAATAAATTTTTACTTTGAGGATAAAAGTAAAGGAGAAGCGATCGCAGCAATTAATGCTGTGGCAAAGTTACAAATTGATGGCGTAGACCGTTTTACTCAAGCTGAACATTTTATCAAATCTTGTCTGAAAAATATAATTAACTTTGGTAACGTTAACCAACCTTTTTCTGGGCCTCACTTTTTTTGTTATTTCAGCTTTTTTGATAAAAATACCCAAATAGATTATCCATTTCCATCTGCTACCGTCTTTCTTCCACGTTGGCAAGTAGCTGTTAAAAATCAGCGTTGTATATTAGTAACAAATATAATTATCAATAAAAACGTAAATATTCAAAAATTATTGGAGAAGGTGCAAGATAAAATTGAATTTATCCAATCTTTAGAATATTACTCTGCTAATATTGATTATTTTTCAGCAAACTTCTACAAAAAATCCGTCACAAATGCTGCACAATTTAAACGTTCAGTAGTATCTGCTTTGGAAAAAATTCGGTCTAGTCATTTAAGCAAGATTGTCCTAGCAGATATATTAGACGTAAAGTCAAGCAACCACTTTGACTTAGTTAAATCCTTAAATAATCTCAGGCAAATACATCCTAATTGTTATATTTTTTCTACAAGTAATGGCAAAGGACAAAACTTTATTGGTGCAAGTCCAGAAAGATTAATTAGTATTAATAATCAACAGTTAATTACGGATGCTTTGGCTGGTTCTGCACCACGGGGTAAAACCCCTGCTGAAGATGCAGCCAATGCTAATCGTTTACTCAATAGTGAAAAAGAAAAGCATGAACATTCGCTGGTACTAGATTTCATTACACAACGCCTATGCCAGCTAGGTTTATTACCCCAAATTTTAGCACCCCGTCTGCGACAATTATCTAACATCCAGCATTTATGGACACCAATAAGTGCTATGGTTCCTGCTAATATACATCCATTAAAGATTGTCGGGCAATTGCATCCTACACCAGCTGTTGCTGGTGCAGCGCGAGATGTTGCTTGTGCCGAAATCCGCCGTTACGAAAGCTTTGAGAGGGGTTTGTATGCTGCGCCTCTGGGTTGGATAGATTCTCACGGAAACTGCGAGTTTATTGTGGGGATTCGTTCAGCATTGATTGATGGCGATCGCGCGAGATTGTATGCTGGTGCTGGTATCGTGGCTGGCTCTGATCCTAATAAGGAGTTTGCAGAGGTGCAGCTTAAACTTCAGGCGTTACTCAAAGCATTAGTTTAATGGCTAATTTTTCAGCCACCGATGATTTTGGAACACTCAATCACTAAAATTTGCTTGGGTCGGGTGCAGCTATTTGTTAGACTGCTGACTTGATTGTTTGAGCAGTTAGATATCCTACTATGCTGGTTTCGATGTAGACAGTTTCACTCATAATGGCAATAAAGAATTCTCTGTGAGATGCAATAAGCTGTTCGTCATCTAGTTTTACAGGGCAATCTAAGGTAGCAAACGGTTTCAGACGCTAAATTATCAAATTTAAATGCGCGTCAGCTTAACACTCACTTTTCTTAGTAATGTAGTAGCTGTAGGGGGTGTTACGGCTTCTGTAGGGCA
The DNA here is from genome assembly GCF_020829665.1 of Nostoc sp. CHAB 5824. Taxonomy (GTDB): domain Bacteria; phylum Cyanobacteriota; class Cyanobacteriia; order Cyanobacteriales; family Nostocaceae; genus Nostoc. The sequence goes on along the minus strand of NZ_JAIVFT010000007.1, from coordinate 263,982 downwards.
TCATTTAAGGTTTTTGGTTACAACACACTCAATTATTTGCCCCTACTTACTTATGAAAGCTTATGCTTTAGTTCCAGTATCGTAGATGCTTTATGAACATAGAAGTGGTAAAAGCTACTCAACAACAGAAGTCAGTGCTGTGTAATTTAATGGAACTATACCAGTATGACCTGAGTGAGATAGAAGCTAAAGATATAAATGCCTGCGGCTTGTTTGGCTATCAATATGTTGATTACTATTGGACAGAACCAGAGCGACACCCATTTCTAGTTAAAGTTGATGGGAAACTGGCAGGGTTTGTACTTGTTAATCAGCACATCTACCTTTATCGAGATAACCATGCTATGTCTATTGCCGAGTTCTTTATCCTTAAGAAGTATCGAAGTCAGGGCATTGGTGAACAGGTAGCTACTCAAATTTTCGACCAGTTTCCGGGTAATTGGGAGGTACGGCAGACTGCTTTGAACTTAGGCGCACAAGCCTTTTGGAGCAAGGTAATTAGTCAATACACTAATGGAGTCTTTGACGAGGTTTTCTTAAATGATCACCGATGGCATGGGCCAATTAAAACTTTTAACAACTCAGATAAACATTAACGCTATAAATCGGTGTATTTATAGCGTTACTAAAACCAATAATTTTGAGAATACTTTACCCCAAATCCTGATGAGTAAAAGCCTTAGCATTCGCCCCGGTGTAACTAGCAACAATATGGCCATCGCCAGTCATTTGATATTTGTATGTCACCAATCCCTCTAAACCAACAGGGCCGCGGGGAGGCATTTGTTGTGTACTAATCCCTACTTCTGCACCAAAACCGTAGCGGAAGCCATCAGCAAAGCGGGTGGAACAGTTGTGAAATATATTGGCTGAATTTACTAGTCCAAAGAAAGTTTCAACAGAGGTTGAATCTTCAGTAATAATCGCGTCAGTATGACGAGAACCATATTCATTAATATGGGCGATCGCACCTTCTATATAATCTACAATTTTAATAGACAAAATGAAATCGCTATATTCTGTTTCCCAGTCTATTTCTGTTGCAGCGACAATATTAGGCAAAATTTCTAAGGTACGTTTATCACCTCTTAATTCCACATGGCGTTCTTGCAAAGCCTTAGCCACTTTTGGTAAAAATTCTGTAGCAATGGAGGAGTGAACGAGCAAAGTTTCAATTGCATTACAAACAGCAGGATATTGTGCTTTGGCATCGACGGTAATTGGAATTGCTTTAGAAATATCAGCGGCTTTATCTATATAAAGATGACAAATGCCATCGGCGTGACCTAATACAGGAATACGCGTATTTTCTTGGACAAACCGCACAAAGGAATTAGAACCTCTGGGAATAATTAAATCTACATATTTATCTAATTTCAAAAGTTCTAAAGTTTCTGCTCTAGTTGTCAGCAACTGTACCGCATCAGGGTTAACCGCAGTTTCAGATAACCCTTGCTTAATTGCCTTAACTATTGCTTCACAAGAACGCACCGCTTCCTTTCCACATTTAAGAATCACACCATTACCTGATTTGATCGCTAAGGAAACAATTTGAATCGCCGCCTCTGGACGCGCTTCAAAAATAATCCCCAAAACGCCTAAAGGACAAGTAATTCGCTTGAGAATTAAACCAGTGTCAAGTTCGCGGTGAATTTGTATTTTACCAATTGGATCAGCTAGCTTACCAACATCTTGTACCCCTGCGATCGCATCTCTTAATTTATGTTCATCCAACTGCAAGCGTTTATAAAGTGGTTTGGGGATTCCTTCAGCAGTAGCAGCTTCACAATCAGCAATATTTGCTTGTAAAATTTCATCTCTAGCTGATTCTAAAGCTTGAGCGATCGCAACAAGTGCTTGATTTTTTGCCTCAGTAGAGAGAATCGCTAGCTTACTTGCAGCTTGGCGGGTTTGCCCTGCGATCACAATCAGGGGAGTAGCAATGTTAAAAATAGTCATAGCACAAATCTTTACCTTTTCTTCATCTTATCAATCTGAGTTAAACATTGCTTATCGTCTTCCTCCAATCGGGTGAACCATCTGGGTAATCAATAATTACTCTGATCGGGTGAAGCAAAACTTAGTTCAAAACATTTATTCTGTGATTATCGAACACTGGCAGATTATAGATAGTAAATTGACATTAGCAATAATATTCTAAATATTATTGCATAGCTTATTTGAAAGTCTTAAATATGATTTATGCGTACCGGAGGCTAGAGAGACATCGTAATTTATGTTTCTCTAGCCTTTTACTTAAGTCAATAATTTATACTTCCGTTATTTGAATTTTTACGAAATTGCAGTGATGAACGCTGGCCGCCTTTTTTCTGTCTCCATTCATCATGGACTTAACCCAAAGCTGGCTTTACCAAACTCGCTGGGTAAAGTTAGCAGAGTTGAAACTCTCAGTCCAGAGACAGCTAAAATTATTCGCCAAGTTTGTCAGCAGAAAAATCTTAAAACACCACGGCTAGGAATTATTAATGACCAAAACCCCACGGCTTTTACTTATGGTTCATTACCGAACAGCGCCCGTTTAGTCGTCAGTCAGGGACTGTTCACATATCTGGATGACGATGAAATTGCTGTCTACGCCCATGAATTAGGGCACATCGTCCACCAGGAGGTAGTTAGTAACTGCCTCCGTTTTTTTATGCAACTTATATATAAATCAGCTGTTGGGTTGTACAGATGTACGTTTCTATCTATGTATCTGTATCTGGAAAACCTCACTTCCATTCCTTTCCCCTAGAAGAAGAGAGGCTTTCAATGGCATCTGTTGCAACACTATGTGAAAGCATCGTGAAAATCGCAATTTATGTTTCTCCATTGCGAGTTGGTTTTTTGAGTTTTAAAACAACTCGCTGCATTAGTAACAATTCTTCTGCATCGGTTGTCCTGCTATTTGTCACCTTGACAGGGCTACCCCCACACTACACGGCATAGGGGGTTAAAGTTGTGCGTTTAATTAGCGGTGTCTGGAAACGGCTAGAAGACGAGTTAGGGTTTTTGCAGTTTCTGGTTCTTAAGTGCTTAAACGTCTTTAGAGCAATATTAAAATGATTTTTAAAGTTTTATTGCAGATTGACTAAAAAACTGCATAAGTTACAGTGATTCACACCTATTTATTAATTTAACTATTTAAAATGACAAATTTTTTTATCTACCTAAAGAAAGATATTTCACAATTAATATGCTTTATACAAGGATGATAGGTATGAAATCTTGTAAATTTATGATAGTCTCTTTTTAAAATTTGTTTTAGTTTTTGTAGGGTTTTAATTATGGAATCTGAAAGCCATTTGAGAAGTTTTTTGGATTTGGAATTTTCTGTTTTTGCTACTACTATTGGTAGCACTATTGATTTAGTCAAAAAGTTTGGGAGTTTCTAGGTTTTTTAAAAATATAAGTGATGATATAAATAAAATTAAGGGTAATTCTTTAAATTTTGCAATGAGAAATTTTGATTTAGCTTTAGCACTCTTCCATTACTAATATGAGAGAATAATAGATTGAAATATCGAAAACTCTTTCCTGGAGTATGTTTGGGGGAAGAGAGCCTGCTGAAACTATCAAATTTGTGGATGATTTTTGAACTTGACCTCAGGAGACAGATTGATGTTTAAGCAAAACTTCAATATGCATGTTTTTTGGTGGATTTTGGTTTCCCTAGTCAATATTTTACTTTTAGTTATTTTTTACGAAACAATATATTTGACTGACATTTCAACTGCAATTTTTAGTGTCGGCAATATACTAGTGGCTGTTTTAGTCCGTAATGAACTGATTTTGCATTTATTGTATCGTTTGGCAGTATGGACTTCAGTAAAGATTGTTTATGGCAAATACTATCTTAATAGTGGCGTTCATTACATCGGCGGCGTTCACGCCTCATGTGCTACTTGGGGTTTTTTGTGGCTAATTGTTGATGTATTGCAGCAGTTGGGAAACCCAAGCGATCCTCTATCAATGGCTACATCCAGCGATCCTATATCAATCGCTACATCCAGTATACTATTAACACTTTTATTTATTATTATCCTCACCGCTATTCCCCCATTACGCGATAAGTTCCATGACACATTTGAAATCAGCCATCGCTATCTGGGATGGTCTTGTTTGAGTATTCTCGTATTGCATCAAATTAGATTTCAATTTATCATCGCTCTCAACCAAGCTTATCCTCTAGAAACTTTATTAACTAATCCAGTTTTACTCATGATTGCGCTGATGATTTTCAGTATATTTTTGCCTTGGATAAGCGTGCAGTGTTTTGAGAATTTTAGAATGCATTGTCCATCTGTTGGGGTTTTAGTTGTAACTCTTCCGGGAAGGGCTGATGTAGGGACATTTGCTCGAATTAGTCTAGATGGTATTGAATGGCATTCCTTTTCTGTCGCAGGAACGAGTTTCAGCAAACAAAAAGCCGAATCAGAAATTCATCTAATAATCGGCGCGGTAGGCGACTGGACTAAAAATTTGATTCGGCAAGTTGAAAAAGGAAATTTACCCAAACGACTATGGGTTCGTCGAGTCAAGCCTCCTGGTTTTATGTTCTCAATTAACGCTTATTCACGAGTAGTTGTAATCGCAACTGGAGCAGGAATTGCACCAGTAATACCTCATGTGAAAGAAAATAGTCATAAACTTTGTATTGTATGGATTGCTAACGAACACGAACAAACTTACGGCAAAGAGCTTTGGTCTTTGCTTGACTCTCATCCTCGTTGCAATATTTTCGATACAGGAATGCATGGTAGACCAAATGTAGAGCAGCTAGCTATTCAAGCCGTTCGAGATTTTAGGGCGCAAGCTGTGTTTTGTGTATCCAACAAAGCGGTTACTGAAAAGGTAGTCAAGACTTGTTTGGGAAAAGGTATTCCAGCTTATGGAGCTACCTGGGATTCATGAGGCTGCCGAAAAGCGAGTTTGTTGCTTAAGGAATGAAATTACGTCCTGTTACATAATAGTTTTGGTAATTTTTCCTTTCGTCGTAGTAGTGCTAATTATAATAATGCTTCCGATACAGAAAAATTTTTCTGCTATTTATTTTATGAAATTAATTAAAACAGCTTCAGGAAAAATTATCCTTTCGATTCTAGTCCTTAGCTGTCTAGCTGTTATTGGAGTTAGGCTAAGACGCAACTTTTCTCAAATTCGTAGTGTACAAGCTTTTGTTAACGGTGAAATCGTTTTTGTGCGAGCATCCATCCCAGGCGAACTAGAGTTGAAAAGCGAGAAAATTAAGTTGAGCAACCAACTTGAGAAAGGTACACAAATCGGCACAATTAAATCTACTGTCGAAAATCCACGAGTATCAATCCTCATAATTGAGAAGCAGCAATTGAAAACTCGCCTACAGGATGTTCAACAGCAAATCTCTGGGGTAAAACAGCAAATTCAAAATCGAACCAAATTAATGAACTTGTTTAAACAACAAACTGTTACCCAGAAGATGCTTCAAATCAAATACGCCCATCAACAGATAAAACAACTTGAAGAGGAAATTGCTAGAGAACAAGTCAGAAAAAAAGTAGCGCTTGCTGACGCTCAACGCTTTGCTAGTTTAGCAAAGAAGGGGGTAGAAACCGTTTCCAGAGCTGAAAACCAAATTGCAGAAGCGCAGCAAGCCGAAACTTTAGTAAAGGAAGCTCAATCAAAAATTGAGCTAGCTAAACTCAACTTAGAAGCAACGAAAGCCGGACTTCAGCTAGAAGGAACTCGCACTTTAAGCTATCCTGAAACTCGCGTTCTCGAACTTGATGTAGAGTTAATAGACCTAAAGCAACAAGAAAGAAACCTCGAAAAACAAATCCAGAGTATTCAGTCACAGCTATCCATTACCAGCAAAGAATTGCAGGTTCAACAAAACGTCTTGGTTCTAGCACCAACAACAGGCGTGATTTGGTCAATTGATTCCCAGCCTCAGGAAATAGTCGAAGCTAATAAATCGATTATTCAGTTACTCAACTGTCAGAATCTTTGGATAGACGCATTCATAAATGAGACTGATGCTAATAAACTTGTCGTTGGACAAGAAGCCAAAATCAACCTTAATAACTTAAGTAATGTTCAATGGAAAGGACGAGTAGAGACTATCAGAGCAGGTACAGGTCGTGTTGAGGTTGGGCAATATATTGTAGAACCACCGCCAGAAATTGCCCGCCGTCAACTACCAGTACGGGTAGCGGCAGTGCGAATCAAAGTTGATTGGCAGAAAACCCTTAGATTTGACGATTTTTGTCTGGCGGGGAGGAGTGTAAACGTTCGTTTTCTGAAGTCAAAGTCCTTGCCTTTTTAGCAATTTATACCTTTAATTTTTACAACTATTGCATCCTGAAACAACCTATATGCGTCCCAAGTTTTAGCACCTCACAAAATCGCGTTGCTCCCAGTAATTAGACTCTATAAAGGGAGAATAAAGCGATCAATACCAGGTGCATCCATGACTCCCAAAGAATATCAACAGGTCATAGAATACTCTCGTGCAATAGCAGCTTATTTCCCCCTTTTTAAGGGGGACTAAGGGGGATCTTCAATGACTGACTATGCACCTTAACCGAGGAGTATTGTGTGCAATAGCGGAATTTGCTATTTCGGCGACAGCATTTGCTATTTTGGCGACAGCATTTGCTATTTCGGCGACAGCATTTGCTATTTCGGCGATCGCATTTGCTATTTCGGCGATCGCATTTGCTATTTCGGCGATCGCATTTGCTATTTCGGCGATCGCATTTGCTATTTCGGCGACAGCATTTGCTATTTCGGCGATGCCTACGGCTGGCTACGCCTACGCATTTGCTATTTTGACGATCGCAGTTTTTATCGCGAACTTACTTGTGCATTAAACTTGTTTGCTGCCTTTGACCGGGTTCGCCACACTGTCACCAACTTATCTAGCTCGATTGGCTAGGATAGATGAACGTGGAATCCAGTTTGCAGAGCCAGCTTGCACTCTTCATCTTTAGCAAATGCAGTCAGTGCTACAGCTAGGATTTTTTTCCTCATAGTAGTCTTAACCTCTAACTACTATCCTAAAATAAAGAATTCATAAAGAAATCCACCTAGAATGCTGTACAGCAATAAACATAATAAGTAGATTTAAGAAAATTTTTTTATAGCTTAAGGAGGGCCTGATGGTTACAGCAATAGTACCAGAACAACAGGTCAAAATTGGCCCAACCCAATTGCTGATAAACAATGAGTGGGTAAATAGTGTCAGCGATCGCCGATTTGAAACAATTAACCCGACTACAGGCGAGGTGATCTGTGAAGTCTCAGAAGCAGACGCCGCAGATGTAGATAAAGCAGTACAAGCTGCCCGGGCTGCCTTTACTAATGGAGAATGGAGAAAGATATCTGCCACCCGTCGCGGCGAGTTGCTTTACAAGCTAGCTGACTTAATTGAGCAAAATATCGATGAGTTGGCGCGGCTAGAAACTCTCGACAATGGTAAGCCATTACAAGATTCATTAGGTGACTTGGGGCTAGTAATGGCCTGCTATCGTTACTACGCAGGCTGGGCTGATAAAGTACAAGGTAAAACCATCCCAATTAACGGGCCATACTTTTGCTACACTCGCCATGAACCGGTGGGTGTAGTTGGTCAAATTATCCCGTGGAATTTTCCCCTGTTGATGCAGGCGTGGAAGCTAGCACCGGCTTTGGCAACTGGTAATACTGTAGTTCTGAAAACAGCGGAACAAACACCATTATCAGCGCTGCGGGTAGGTGAATTGATTATTGAAGCTGGTTTTCCGCCTGGTGTGGTGAATGTTTTATCAGGATACGGGCCAACCGCCGGGGCTGCGATCGCTCGTCACATGGATATTGACAAAGTGGCATTTACTGGTTCTACTGAAGTCGGTCATCTAATTATGGAAGCCGCTGCCAAAAGTAACCTGAAGCGCGTCACTTTGGAACTTGGTGGTAAGAGTCCTAACATCGTCTTTGCCGATGCGGATATGGACGGGGCGATCGCAGGTTCCCACGATGCCTTATTCTTTAACCAAGGGCAGTGCTGTTGTGCTGGTTCACGGCTATTTGTCGAAGAAAAATGCTATGACGAGTTCGTTGCTAAAAGTGTAGAAAGAGCTAAAGTGCGCGTTGTCGGTAATCCCTTCGATGCCAACACAGAACAAGGGCCGCAAGTAGACAAAGACCAATTCGATCGGGTGATGAGCTATATCGAATCTGGAATGCGCGAAGGCGCACAGATGTTATGTGGTGGGAATCGAGTTGGCGACAAGGGTTATTTTATCGCCCCCACAGTCTTTGCCGATGTCCGCGATGACATGAAGATTGCTCAAGAGGAAATCTTTGGCCCAGTGATGAGCATCATCAAATTCAAAGATATCGACGAAGTAATTCAACGGGCGAATGCCACAATGTACGGACTCGCCGCCGCTGTGTGGACTCAGGATATTACTAAAGCACACACAATTGCAAACAATCTTCGGGCTGGTACTGTCTGGGTAAACTGCTACGACGTATTCGATGCTGCTGCACCCTTCGGTGGATTTAAGCAGTCTGGTATTGGTCGAGAACTCGGCGAATATGGCTTGCAACAGTACACCGAAGTTAAGACCGTTACCATCAAATTGTAGTTCGACTTGAGTATAGCTTTAGCCATATTCATCCCCCTAAATCTGAAAAAATCGGTGTCAGGGGGATGATAATTGTGATATTTGATATGGGGTGGGCATGATAAATATACTTTGCATACAACCCCAAGAAAATTCTGATGATAAATGCGATCGCTACTAAATTTCGCCAACTTATGGCTGGAAGAAAAAGCCCGATAGGCAGATATGACCGTAAAAATAAAATCAAGCGTTTCTTAGCACTGTATACCTGCATAGGATTAGTAAGTGGGATTCTGGCATTATTGTTAATGACAGCCCCAGGACTGGCCCAAAAACCACAACTCCAACAACCTTTATTAGTAGCTACACGAGTTATACCGCCTTTTGTGGTACCAAATAAAGGTGAGTTATCGGGATTCAGTATCGACCTCTGGCGCAGCATCGCTAACCAAATAGGTGTAGAGTCTAAATTTATTGAATATTCCTCTGTGCCGGAATTGCTTTCTGCTATTAAAGACAACAAAGCTAATTTGGGGATTGCAGCTATCTCAATTACAGCCGAACGCCAGCAGAATTTTGATTTCTCATTACCTATTTTGGCTGGGGGGCTGCAAATTATGGTACGAAACTCAGAAACCAACCACAGTGCCTTCCCAAATATTTTGCAATTATTTTTCTCTACTAGCCTCTTGCAGGTAATAGGCGTTGCCCTAGTGTTAATTGTCGTAGCAGCCCACATTATTTGGTTATCTGAGCGCCATCATAAAGATGGGATGATTCCCAAATCATACTTTCCTGGCATTTTCAAAGCTTGTTGGTGGGCAGCTGCCACATTAGCAACTCAAGCTGATGAAATGCCCAAGGGAGTACTGGGACGCCTAGTAGGTATTGTCTGGATGTTCATTGGAGTACTTTTTGCCGCCTACTTTACAGCCAGCGCTACTACCTCATTGACAGTACAACAGCTTCAGGGCGATATCAGGAGTATAGACGATTTACCGGGCAAAGTAGTGGCAACAACTGCGGGTAGCACAGCTGCCGCATATCTGCGAGAACATAAGATTTCAGTTTTAGAAGTTAGCAAAATTGAGCAAGCTTACAATGCTTTGCAAACAAAAAAAGCTGATGCCGTGGTGTTTGATGCACCTGTACTCCTCTTTTATGCTGCCAACGAAGGCAAAGGGAAAGTACAGATTGTTGGCAGTATCTTGCGTGAAGAAAGCTACGGCATCATTCTGCCTAACAACAGTCCCTACCGGAAACCAATTAATCAGGCTCTCCTGAGTCTTAAAGAAAATGGCACTTATCAATCGCTATATGAAAAGTGGTTCGATGCTGAAAAATCTTGAAGAAGGGAATGGGGAGAAATCAATTCAAAATTCAAAATTCAAAATTGTTCGCGCAGCGTTTCGTAGAGAAGAAAAGACTGAAAAAGAGGTAGCTTTTGCTTCCCCTGCGGGAAGCAGAGGAAGAATAACTAATGACTAATGACTAATGACTAATGCCCATTCCCTTCTTGAGCAAGTTGAGCTTTTGCTTGTTGCCACAACTTTTCTAACTCATCCAAACTGAAATCAGAAAGGGGACGGTCAACAACTGCCTCCATTTTTTCTAATCGCTGAACAAATCGCTGATTTGTGCCTTGCAAAGCAGCGCTAGGATCAAGATTATGCCAACGGGCTAGCTGAATAACTGCAAATAGTAAATCGCCTAATTCTGCTTGTTGTCGCGCTGGTGTTTCCTCGGCTAAAGCCTGTTGAAACTCCCCCAACTCTTCATGAAACTTATCCCAGACACCCTGAATATTTTCCCATTCAAACCCGATCGCCGCAGCCTTTTGAGAAATCTTCATCGCCGCCGCCAGTGGGGGAAGGGTGCGCCCATAACGACCGAGTTTCGCACTAAGTTTTTGTGCATCTGGAGATGCTTCGCCTTTTTCCGCAGCTTTGATTTGTTCCCAATTCTGCCGCACCTCATCTACACTTGTCACCGACACATCACCAAACACATGGGGATGACGGCGAATCAACTTTTGGGAAATCCCCTGAGTTATTTCTTTGAGGGAAAATTGCCCAGATTCGCTAGCAATTTGGGCTTGGAGTACCACTTGTAATAATAAATCGCCTAACTCCTCTGCGATCGCACTCTTATCCCCACTCTTAATCGCGTCCACCACCTCATAAGCTTCCTCAATCACATAAGGTGTGAGCGTTTCGGGAGTTTGTGCTAAATCCCACGGACAACCACCATCAGGCTCGCGCAATTTTGCCACCACCTCAATTAATTCCTGCAACGCCGCCAAAGTATTAACTTTGTCATTTGTCATTTGTCATTTGTCCTTTGTGGTTTTCCCGTTGCTCTTTCTAGTAACTGTAGCTCGACGATTACCGCGACTTGTAACTTTACGCTTCTTAATTTTGCCATTAGGAAGCAACCCTCGAATGCCCTGTTTTTGAAAGCGCTTGTATGCCGAACCGCCCCAATCACTCAGAGAATGACTCATCGCACCGAGTTCTAAACCCAAAAACAGGGCGATATATTCAGTATCGTATTGCAGGAGCGATCGCCCGACAGTTTGTCCCAAATCCTGCCAAGTAAAACTCAGATTCCACAACCTTTCGGCAATTGCCAAAACGAAAATTGCCAAAATAGCTAGCAAACATCCCAGATAAAGTATCCGCAAAATCGTGCCAATAATCGGCCCGTGGGATAAAAAAGAACGATGACGAAGACTTTTTTGATAAGGTAGCCAAATCCAGCGCAAGAAACCCCAGCGTTGAAATTGCACAGAGTAAATATCCAAATCGGGGCCAAACATCAGCCCACCAAATAGAAACCCGCCTGCAACCAACAAAGTCGCATTGCTACTGCGAGTTTGCCAAAAAGTAACGCCCGCCACGAACGGCAGAGCATACATAGTAATGCGATCGTGCGTCCGACCAGAGGGCATCCTAAATCCTGTTAGCGATAGCGGGTTGTTGAGCCAGTGCTGATTAACTGAATACTGAGTCAGTATAAGAGAAAAAAAGATTTTCCCAAAACTACTAGCGTAATGCGAAATGTTTTGCTATATTAGTTAAGGATTAGTCAAACGGGCGGTTAGCTCAGTTGGTAGAGCGCCTGCCTTACAAGCAGGATGTCATCAGTTCGAGTCTGGTACTGCCCATTTAGTAAATTAAGGCTAGAAACAGCTTAGATGTGGTTTCTAGCCTTTTTGAGTTTATGGTATTTCTTAATTCCCGCGGCAAACGCGAACACAGCTTGGATTGCAGGAGCGCTGAGAGTTGAATAGCTTTCTGTAACTTGCTGTTCTGTCCAACCTTCAGCAAACAACCCCAATATGAATTCCACAGATAGCCGCGTTCCTTTGACGACAGGCTTTCCAAAGAGAATTTTTGGATCTGAATGAATATAAGTTCTCCAATCCATACCAGTTTACCTTTATGGGGCTTCATTTATTATGAGCGATGCCTACGGCGGGCTGCGCCAACGCACCAGTAAGATATTTCGCATTTTTACCAGATTGGTCAAAAATGCAGCAGTTGGGAAGTAAGTTTGCTATAGCAACAATCGAGCCAAACTCAAACAATTAATCACTAGTTAATACTGAGGCTAGAAGGTCAGGACGAGACAGATGTGGGCAATGTCCAGAAGGTAGTTCAATGGCATCGACTCCTAAGCGCTTGCGTGCAGCGTAGCGTGACCATGTAGGAGACAATATTCGGTCATTGGTACAAACGATATATTTACGTTCAACATTTGGCAAAGCTTTTAGAGGATTCGTTTCAAAAATATATGCCATAGATTGTTGCGGACGACTTTTCGAGATTGCCCACTGTGCTACATCTGGTTGACAATCATGAAAGAAAAACTCCCTTAATACTGCTTCGTTTGAATAATCTTTCCCTACAGAAGCCGGTTTATACATATCAGGCTCATCGTGGAACTGTTCGAGTTTACTTGGGTCTTTTGGCTGGTAATTGAATGATTTGAGCGTATCAGAATCAAGATGATGAGAAAACTGGTCGAGTGTACTAATTCCAGGATATGGAAGTAGCGCCGCCACAAACACTAGTTGACGCACTTTTACTGCTTCTGCAACTAGGGGAATTATAGTACCAGCCATTGAGTGACCGACTAGGACAATATCATCATCAGTTTTTGGCAGCGCTTGAATTACTACATCCGCAAGTTGGGATAAAGTAGCAGATGCATTTTCAATTGGCAAATCCATTGCTACAGTTTTGTGACCCTGTGTTTCTAAGTGGGGAATTAGCAAATCCCAACACCAGGTGGCTTGGAAGGCACCGTGAACTAGACAATATAGACTCATATCAATTGAATAGTAGTAATGGTGGACGAGTTTTTTAATTTCTCTTATTTTTTAGCAAATTTTTAACCTTGACTAAGTAAGTTACATCAGTACCTGCTATATATTCAAACAGCAGTTAAAACAGGCTGAAAAGGTTGCAATAAAATACCTAAAATTTTATCAACTTCTTTAATATAGTATTCAGTTGAATCTATATAAACAGTTGTCTCTTCTAAAAATAAAAACTTCCAGTTAGTTCCACTAGTAACCGAGCCGTAAATTCGCCCAACTTCATTACCTTGATTTTGATTGAACAGTTGCGCTGCAATCATTGCCGCTACACATTGACCCAGACCGCCGATAATATCTTCTTTTTTTGCCTCAAAAATAAACATTACTGGAGTAGAAACAAATAATTGCTCCTGGGAATTGCTGATAATGTAATCGCAAAAACCTTGCAAACCTTGAGTTGCATCAACATTAAATTCATTTCCAGAGAACAGTGATATTTGATTGTTTAATAATCGTCTGACCTCTGCAAGGATTGGTGCAATTAAAAACTCTGACCTGGCTTTTTCGGTTGAAATTGCAGTTGCTAAAGGGATATAATCTATTAAAATTGTTCTGAGAGTTTCTGATGGTGTAACAGGTTTTGTATCAACAAATAAATTCCGAGTTTCATCGAGTGTCAAGTCAAAACTCTTTTTCACCTTGGCGAGACTAAAATCGCTGTATGCCATCCTTCCACCTTGTGATTATCTATTTCGTCTATTCATTAGGGTAGTGTCCCCTTATCACCCTTAGCTTGATTCGCCAACTCTTTCGCTCTCGCCTGGGAATCAAACTTTAATTTATTATCCCACTGCTGTGCTTTGTCAAACTTTTCAACAGCGCCATTAATGTCATCATTTCGCGCTAACTTCTCACCTTGGATGACTAACACTGTCGCACCTTGCGCCAAACGAGATGGAGTTTGGCATGATCGCAACTCTTCTAACACTTCTGGATGGGCAATGAGGTAATTATTCAGCAAGTTGCAACCACTGAGCAATAAACCATTAAAATCCAAATCCCATAAAATTAGAGTCTTGTCACCACTGCCAGAAGCCAGTGTCTTGCCATCGGGGCTGAATCTGACGCTATAGACCGTACTGCTATGCCCAGTCAGGGTTTTGAGCGCTTTGCCTGTGCTGACATCCCAGAGTTTGATCGTCTTGTCATAACTGCCAGAAGCCAGTGTCTTGCCATCGGGGCTGAAGACTACACTAATGACCCAATTGCTATGCCCAGTCAGGGTTTTGAGCGCTTTGCCTGTGCTGACATCCCAGAGTTTGATCGTCTTGTCACCACTGCCAGAAGCCAGTGTCTTGCCATCGGGGCTGAAGACTACGCTATTGACCCAACTGCTATGCCCAGTCAGGGTTTTGAGCACTTTGCCTGTGCTGACATCCCAGAGTTTGATCGTCTTGTCTTCACTGCCAGAAGCCAGTGTCTTGCCATCGGGGCTGAAGACTACGCTATTGACCCTAATGCTATGCCCAGGGAGGGTTTTGAGCGCTTTGCCTGTGCTGACATCCCAGAGTTTGATCGTCTTGTCAACACTGCCAGAAGCCAGTGTCTTGCCATCGGGGCTGAAGACTACGCTATTGACCCTAATGCTATGCCCAGTCAGGGTTTTGAGCGCTTTGCCTGTGCTGACATTCCAGAGTTTGATCGTCTTGTCAACACTGCCAGAAGCCAGTGTCTTGCCATCGGGGCTGAATCCGACGCTAATGATCCAATTGCTATGCCCAATCAGGGTTTTGAGCGCTTTGCCTGTGCTGACATCCCAGAGTTTGATCGTCTTGTCAACACTGCCAGAAGCCAGTGTCTTGCCATCGGGGCTGAAGACTACGCTATTGACCCAACTGCTATGCCCAGTCAGGGTTTTGAGCGCTTTGCCTGTGCTGACATCCAAGAGTTTGATCGTCTTGTCAACACTGCCAGAAGCCAGTGTCTTGCCATCGGGGCTGAAGACTACGCTATTGACCCAATCGCTATGCCCAGGGAGGGTTTTGAGCGCTTTGCCTGTGCTGACATCCCAGAGTTTGATCGTGTTATCATCACTGCCAGAAGCCAGTGTCTTGCCATCGGGGCTGAAGACTACGCTATTGACCTTACTGCTATGCCCAGGGAGGGTTTTGAGCGCTTTGCCTGTGCTGACATCCCAGAGTTTGATCGTGTTATCATCACTGCCAGAAGCCAGTGTCTTGCCATCGGGGCTGAAGACTACGCTATTGACCTTACTG
>NZ_JAIVFT010000007.1:248470-248695 GCF_020829665.1 Nostoc sp. CHAB 5824 | reverse complement strand
CCTATGCCCAGTCAGGGTTTTGAGCGCTTTGCCTGTGCTGACATCCCAGAGTTTGATCGTCTTGTCTTCACTGCCAGAAGCCAGTGTCTTGCCATCAGGGCTGAAGACTACGCTATTGACCTTACTGCTATGCCCAGTCAGGGTTTTGAGCGCTTTGCCTGTGCTGACATCCCAGAGTTTGATCGTCTTGTCTTCACTGCCAGAAGCCAGTGTCTTGCCATCAGG
>NZ_JAIVFT010000007.1:0-248371 GCF_020829665.1 Nostoc sp. CHAB 5824 | reverse complement strand
GGCTGAAGACTACGCTATTGACCTTACTGCTATGCCCAGTCAGGGTTTTGAGCGCTTTGCCTGTGCTGATATCCCAGAGTTTGATCGTCTTGTCTTCACTGCCAGAAGCCAGTGTCTTGCCATCAGGGCTGAAGACTACGCTATTGACCTTACTGCTATGCCCTTCTAAGGTATTTACCTCTATGGCACGATTTTCTTTCTTCTCATTTGGCTTTAAGTAAACCGCTTGCTGTAAAGTTGCCACAGTTAGCATTGAGATATCGCTTCTGTGCTGCGCCCAAAGTGTATGCTTGAGTTTGTTACTTGCCCTTAAGGCTGTTATTAAAGCATCTGGGTATTGTTGAGAGACAGCAAAGGCTTCAGAAGAATTATTGATGGCGTTAATTTGATTAACATTTGCCTCTACTGCCCACTGGAATGTTACCACTGCCAATCCAGCAAATCCTAAACCTGCGGAGATGGAACTAAAAAGGGCGCGTTTGAGAAAGTTATTCAGTTTCGCTTCACTCAGTTTTCTTTGTTCTCGTTCCTTTTCCAGTTCCGCCATTACCTGCTTTAACTTCGGTTCCTGTTGCTGGCGGATAAAGGTGGCGATGTAGTCATGTACCAGTTGATAACGGTCAGCGGGGTTTTCTGGTAGCAAAACCACTAAGCCGGATTGAACAAAAATCTCTAACACTAAATCTAATTTACTGATTTCAGAAGCTTGTTCTGCCCTAGCTTCTGATCCCCCCGCCTGCGGCGACCCCCTTAAAAAGGGGGTAGAAAGAATAAAGCCCCCCTTTTTAAGGGGAGCCAGCGCGGTCTTGGGGTCTCCCCAAGTGGAGCGACTGGCGTGGGTTGGGGGGATCTCCGAGAAATACGGGAACAAATCGCGTTCCAACTCAGCACGAGTCTTCAGAGGACGAGTTCCTTTTTCATCCGTCAGCAAATACAGTAATATGTCTGCTGCTTGCTGATTTTCTTCACCACAATCATTAACAACTTCATCCAAATAACGTTTAACCAATTCCCCTTTAGTGCCACGCTGCCGATATTCTGTCAGAGTTGTAATATTCTCCGTTTGCAGTTGCGCCCCCACAACTTGCAACTCAATGGGACGAACTTCACCCAATTCCCCGGCTAAATCTTGCACGAGTTGTTCAACTAAAGCAGGTTCCAAACGAAAACTAGTATTTTCAGTTAAACGCTGAATAATTGACTTCGCATCAGCAAGTGAGAAGTTCCCTAACTTGTAAAGTACATTATTACTGAGAATGTCATTGCCAATAATCTTGAGATTGGATAAATCATTGCATTCCAGCAAGTAATGGATATAATCCACTCGCAGCGATAAGATAACTTTCACCGATAGAACATTCAGACACTCTCCCAGAAACTCAAAGAATTGCTTCCTTTGTGCAGGTTCGGTGTAAACAAAGAAAAATTCCTCAAATTGATCAAAAATTAGCACTGTGCGGAGGTTGTGCTGTTCGTTTTTGCGAAGTTGGGAGAGGAGGGAGTGGGGAGTGGGGAGAGACGCGATGAATCGCGTCTGTACAAAGTGGGGATTTTGAGGTTCTGAGGTCGAAGTTCCGAGTTCAAAGGTCGAACGTTGAGGTTCTGAGGTCGAAGTTCCGAGTTCAAAGGTCGAACGTTGAGGTTCTGAGGTCGAAGTTCCGAGTTCAAAGGCTGAACGTTGAGGTTCTGAGGCTGAAGTTCCGAGTTCAAAGGCTAAACATTGAGGTTCTGAGGTTGAAGTTCCGAGTTCAAAGGCTGAACGTTGAGGTTCTGAGGTCGAAACTTGAAGTTCTAACTCTCCCTCATCTCCCCCATTTCCTAAAAGCCTCCCCAACTCTTCCACCCAGTTGGTGTAAACGCGCATTACCACCGGCAAATAATCTTGAGTACCGATTGCTTTATTCTTTAAAGCAGGCACCAGTCCCGCATTCACCAGTGAACTTTTGCCGACACCCGATTGCCCATGAATTACTATCAACTTATAATCAGGGCGACCCATGCGTTCAATTAAACGTTCTACATCCAAGAGGCGACCAGATGCAGCAATTTCTAAAGCAATATTTCCTTGGGGAGAGTTTGAGCGCAATGTCTCTACAAATGCCTGCTTTGTAGCTTCTAACCTACCCGCACCAATAAATGCTCGCAAGCCAAATTGCTGTTCAATGGAACGCCGTTGTTGTTTAATTTTGTATGCTTTGAGATATTCTTGCTGCTCAAAATAAAGCTGTTGCAAAAACCTGATAATCTCCAAGTAAAGTCTGACATTTTCTAGGGGATTACCTACATCTCTAGCAGTTTCTAAGCTAAGAGTTGCCTCTTGAGTTTGACCTAAATGGTATTGAGAACGACCTAAAATAAACTGATATAAGCTTAAGTCATTTGATTTTAAAACTCTTTCGGAAATATCAGATAAAACCCCTGATATATTCGCTGATTTCAAATTGGGAACCGCGGCAAAAACTTTTAAGGCTTGGTTAACAAACTGATTTGCTTTAACCCAGTGATTTTGAGCCAAAGCCACCTCAGCTAAAAAGGCGTAATCCTTGGCTAATTCCCTTAACTGTTTGTTAGTTTGATGGATTACTAAAGCTTGTTCAGAAAGACTCTGTAGCAATTCCCATTTTTGCAAGTCTCGCAAGATATCACCAAATTTAATTACTGAATTGGCGATTAAATTTGGACTTTGAAACTGGTTAATAAAAATTATATACTTTTGAATATAATGCCAAGTTGCTTGCCAATCTGGATGATTGATATCTGGATGTTTAAAAGCCTTCAGATAACAGCAAAATCCCATTTCACCGATGATTTTTGCCTGCCGTTCTAAATTATTACTTTGCTGCCAAAGTTCTAAAGCTTTGTGGAAATGCTCTAAAGCCGAATCTTTTTGATTATTTACCTGTTTAATAAAACCTAATAAAGATTCTAAATTAGCTTGGATTTCTAAATTATAAAGTTCTGGCTTATTGAGCAAATATCTTTGCGCCGTTTCTAATTCACTCTCCAGTTTGATATATACATTGGCGCTAAATTTTAAATTATCACTAAACCATTGATTAGCCGTTTGGAGAATAAAATCTACTAATTCCTGTGTTGATATTGCAAAATTTCTCGTAGTTGCCCAACTTTCCAAATCTGGTGCAAGCTGTATTAGTTGTTTGTAGATTTCATCGTCAATCCACAACACTAAGGGAAAAGCAAAATTCTTGCGAAACTCTTCCCGCACCTGATTAGCAGAAGTTAACATCACAGACAAATTTTGCACTGATTCCAAACCCACAACCATCACACAGGCTGGTATTTCTTCGCCGAATTCTTCCAGAATCGCAGTATAAAGAGTCCTGTTAGATTGCTGCACCGCCAAGAGGCGAATTTCGACTTGACAAATTTCTCGCAATCTAGAGATTAAGCGATCGCGCAGGCTAGCATAATTACACCGTGCCAAAATCAGCTTAAACTGTCCTACAGAGGACTCGATCGCCCAAGCTAATTGTTTCAGAGTGCGTTCGCTGTTTACATGGTCATTTTCGGATGATTGCGAGTCTGTCATAAGTCATAAGTTAAAAGGGCGGTTAGAAACCGCGTCTACACAGGCAAAACCCACCTCCGTGGGTTATAAACACTCAATTTTTCTTTAGTCCATCTCCGTGGACTACCCTGCGGTTTCGCTGAAAGCGTTCTCATAAAAGTAGCCGCAAAGGGTCTATGTTTGTATAGCCGCGAATGACCTTTGTCCTGGCTTTAAGTTGACTACAA
The DNA here is from genome assembly GCF_020829665.1 of Nostoc sp. CHAB 5824. Lineage (GTDB taxonomy): Bacteria > Cyanobacteriota > Cyanobacteriia > Cyanobacteriales > Nostocaceae > Nostoc. The sequence continues at coordinate 244,615 of NZ_JAIVFT010000007.1, read as the reverse complement.
AATTAAACTTCCTGGGATTTTAACTCTTGTATTAATACTTGAGTGCGTTTGCTAGCTTCTCTTGCTTGCTGTCTAAAATACTTGGCTTGCTGACGGTCAGTTAAACACACTTCAGATGCTTTTCTACTAAATTCAACAGCTTGTTTACTGAGTTCTTGAATACGAGTCTTTAACTCTTGGATTGTTTTCACTGCAACTCCCTCGCCTCAACCAAAACCGGATTAACATCAAACCAAGACTCGCCACCATCCCGATATTCAAATACAAATCGACTGCGGATCAGTTTTTGATATCCGTGGTCATCACTCACTTTTTTCCTTTCCTTGACATGACGTAATAATTGCCACTCATCTTCAGAAATCGGTAACATTATTTCATTCCGCCGAGAACGAATAACTTGCTCTAAGGTTTCACGGGTTAGTGGAAGACTCATCTCTTCCATAATCCAAGTATTCAGCAGCCTCAGCACATCCCGCACATGACCACCGCTCATTTTACATAACCGTTCTAGGCTAGCAGCACTATCAAAAATCTCGGTAACTTTATTTAAACGCTCCTCTGGTGTCAAGTCAGGAAAAGCTCTAGCAAGTACCATCTGCTGCATGAGCGCCATTCCCTGTGTATGAACACTGCCATCAGACCATTGTACAGGTACCATTGGTAACACCTTAGGATCTTCTGGGAAACGCTGAGTCAGCATTCCGTAGTCATTGGAAAACTTCAAAGACAAGGGCATAGTGTAGATGAGATGACAATTCAGCTTCGTCAAAAACTCACCCTGATCGACAAATAAATATTCCTGCTGCGGACGACCCCAAGGTTTGGCACGATTATCTATGCGGTCAAGATTATCGACAATTACCACTAGACCATTTTTACCCTGCTGTTTGAGTTTAGCCACAGCAGGTTCCAATAATTCTTGATTAATCGCTTCTAGCAGCTTAGTTTTTTGCGGTGCTAAATACTGATTGAGTTTTTCTCGCAGTGTTGGGTCATTTTTCATCTTCGCGGTGATTTCACCAATGCCCATAGACAGAGAAAACTTTTCTTTATCTGTGGATAAACCGACATCACCAAGTACCGGAAGCTTAACTTTTCCCGCCGTTACCTCAGAATTTAAGACCTTCCAAGCACCTTGCAGCAACTCATTAAACTTGTTAGGTTCCTCCAGGGTAATTTTATCCAGACTTTGACTCACACGACGAGCGATCGCCAGTAGTACATCAGCAATATCGACATCGGTCATTTCCAGGTCGTCACTGGACTCAAAATAGACGACATGGAAGCCTAACTTTTCCAGTTCTGCCTGTAACCGTAATAATTCTGTGGATTTCCCACAACCAATATGCCCAGTAAATAAAGTGCAAGTGGGTTCATTCGGCTTAAAAAAAGTAATTTTCTGCTTCAGCTTGCCAAGAATATCACCACCTCGTACCGAGGAAAAATCTATGTAATACTTGCCATCAGAGCTATTGTTGACAAACAGAGTTCTGCTGGGATCGCTAGCCTGATAAAATTCCCGTAAATCTATGGGCATAAACTGGTAGTGCAATTATCTCGTATTGTCTTAACATATCCTTGTGGAAAAGGATAAAGTTATTTACATCTTTGCATCTCAATATTTCGGAGAATTTTCGCTTTTGCTACCGCAAAGGTGAGCGAAGCGAATTACATCGTGAATTCTCTGCGTGCCTCTGCGCTTACCCCTGCGCTCCTCTGCGTTTAAACTTCACCCCTCAATTCGCCACGATTTTACGCAAAGCTGTAACTAATATTTAAGTGATATAGAAAAACCGAGACTTTTTTTTGATACTATTTAAGACCGGACTCTTTAAATACTGATTGACGTATGAGCAAAGGTACCCTGTTTGATAAAGTTTGGGACTTACACACCGTTGGTACACTTCCCTCAGGGCTGACGCAACTATTTATTGGGCTTCACCTAATTCATGAAGTCACCAGTCCCCAAGCCTTTGCTATGTTACGCGAGAGGGGTCTAAAAGTACTGTTTCCAGAGCGTACCGTTGCTACAGTCGATCATATTGTGCCGACAGAAAACCAGGCGCGGCCTTTTGTAGATAGCTTGGCAGAGGAAATGATTCAGGCACTCGAAAACAACTGTCAAGAAAATAACATAACTTTTTACAACATTGGTTCTGGCAGTCAGGGTATAGTTCATGTGATCGCTCCAGAACTCGGACTCACTCAACCAGGAATGACGATCGCTTGTGGAGATAGCCACACTTCCAGTCATGGGGCATTTGGTGCGATCGCATTTGGTATTGGTACTAGCCAAGTCCGCGATGTTCTCGCTTCCCAAACTCTCGCCCTCTCAAAATTGAAAGTCCGCAAAATTGAAGTTAACGGTACTCTCAACCCAGGAGTTTACGCCAAAGATGTCATCCTGCATATCATCCGCACCCTTGGCGTGAAAGGTGGCGTAGGCTATGCTTACGAATTTGCAGGTACGACATTTGAGCGAATGAATATGGAAGAGAGGATGACTGTCTGCAATATGGCGATCGAAGGTGGTGCTAGATGCGGCTACGTCAATCCCGATCAAGTCACCTACGATTACCTCAAAGGCAGAGATTTTGCACCTATTGGTGCAGATTGGGATAAAGCAGTGGCTTGGTGGGAATCCATCAAGAGTGATGCTGATGCCCAGTACGATGATATAGTGATATTCGACGCTGCCGAAATTCCTCCTACCGTCACCTGGGGGATTACTCCCGGTCAAGGTATCGGTGTCAACCAGTCAGTACCTCAACCAGAAGAACTGCTGGAAGAAGACCGATTTATTGCTGAAGAAGCTTACCGCTATATGGATTTATATCCTGGTCAACCCATCAAAGGCACTAAAATAGATGTCTGTTTCATTGGTAGTTGCACCAACGGCAGAATTAGTGATTTGCGAGAAGCGGCAAAAATCGCCAAAGGTCGCCACGTCGCTGAGGGAATCAAAGCCTTCGTTGTCCCTGGTTCGGAACGGGTGAAGGAAGAGGCGGAAGCTGAAGGACTAGACAAAATTTTTCAGGAAGCCGGATTTGAGTGGCGCGAACCGGGATGTTCCATGTGCTTGGCTATGAACCCCGATAAGCTGCAAGGAAGACAAATCAGCGCTTCTTCTTCTAACCGCAACTTTAAAGGTAGACAAGGTTCCTCTTCCGGTCGGACATTGTTAATGAGTCCGGCGATGGTCGCCACTGCTGCGATTAAAGGCGAAGTCTCTGATGTGCGCGAACTCTTGTAATTTTAGAGGGGCATTGGGAATGGGGAAAGGGAAAGGGGTAAGGGGGAAAGGTTAAATTTATCCCTTTACCCTTTAACCTTTTCCCCTAGCCTCCTTCTGGAGGTGGAGTGCAATCACCAGTTCTGGTTAAATTTATCCCTTTACCCTTTAACCTTTTCCCCTGCCCCTCACCTCCCCATCTCCCTTAGTCCCCAGTCCCTTTTTCAATAGACTGTCATTGAAATAATAGATAAAATCTATGGTGAGTGAAGTTAAAACAGTTTCAGGGCGCGGTATACCTTTAGTGGGCAATGATATAGATACCGATCGCATTATTCCCGCGCGATATTTGAAAGCCGTTACCTTTGATGGGTTAGGCGAAGGCGCATTTATCGATGACCGGACAGCGCTTAAAGGTGAACATCCTTTTGACCAACCCCAGTACCAAGGGGCGAATATTTTAATAGTCAATAGAAATTTTGGCTGTGGTTCATCACGAGAACACGCACCCCAAGCGATCGCAAAATGGGGAATCCAAGCTTTAATCGGTGAAAGCTTCGCCGAAATCTTTTTCGGTAACTGTGTGGCGATGGGGATACCTTGTGTGACAGCCGATGCTGTTATTGTTAAACAACTGCAAGATTTAGTGACTGCCAATCCTCAAGCCGTCGTCACAGTGAATTTGGAAACCTTGCAAGTGCAAATTGGTGACTTTACAGCCCCAGTTGCGATCGGTGAAGGCACAAGAAGCACATTTATTTCTGGAACTTGGGACGCTTGCGGTCAGTTAGTGGCGAATGCAGACCAAGTTCGAGCAACGGCTGCAAAATTACCCTACGTAGGTTGGGGCAATTTAGCCGCGAGTTAATTTCCCTCATTAGACTTCTTGGCATTGTGGGGAAAGGGGTAAAGGGTAAAGGGGAAAGCGGCGATAGAATTACCCTTTCCTCCAAGAGTGCAAAACTATTTTTGCAAGAGGTCTATTCTCCGGTTCTCAGTCAGAGAATCAGAAAATTCCAAGAATTTTATAACCGCTCCATAAAAATATCAAAAATTGAATCATCAACCCAAGTTGCGGGTTAAGCTATTACGCTTTTAAATTACACAGTCACTTCCTAAGTTCGTTGACCGCTGACGGTTAACTGTCAACAGTCAACACGAAAAAATGTGCAAGTTAAATGCGCGACAGCTTATCAACCAATACGCTTGGGTTAGCGCCAAAAACCTTAAGCTGTGTAAGTTGGGTTGAGAAAAGAAACCCAACATTTCTGGGCTTTGTTGAGTTGCGCTTTGCTTAACCCAACCTAGAATTTTTCTTAACTGAATCATATTGGTTTATTAACTTATAAGTGATTTGCAACGATAAAATCGTGCGTTCAGTAGCCCTACGCTTCACTTTACTGAAATTAACTCTAGAACGGAAATATTCAATTAGATTAAAGTGTTACATTTTACTCGTTAGATAAATACTTATTTAAGAGTAAATGCAAAAATCCATGCTTCAACCTTAAGTAAAAACCCTTGGTTAGTAACAGCATGGATCGATTGTTCATTACTGCTTTTAGTCCAGTGACACTTTTAAGTACTTTAGATAAAAACTCACTATATTTTACAGGTAAATACTCGTTTACTAATACTGCTAAAGAAGTTTAACATTGTCATTAAAGCCACAATATAAGCACGTTATACTATTTAATTATCATCTATTGTTTTAACTTTATTTAAAGTTATCTAATCGGCTGAAAGCTGCTTCAGTAAAGGCATTCACGAGTATGTTTTTATTTTCCATATGACCGAAAAAATCACCATGTAGTAAGGTATGTTTGTAAAATTCATAGTAAATAAGTTTTATAAAAACAAATATTCTGCATAAAATAAGAACGTATCCCTGAATAATACTTAGCAGCTAAAAACTATAAGTTTTGTAGCTTGTAGACAGAAACTAGTACTTTCATACTTCTCTTATAAATGAAGTACTAGTGGCTCATTGTTCACTAAGAAATTAAGAATCAGGAGTATTAATCATGGCAGTAATTTGGAGCCCAGGTTCAGGACCAACCAATGGAGCAGATACAGGCACTAGTAATGCCGCTTCTGATAGCTTCAGTGGTTTTGGTGGGAATGACACCCTAATTGGTGGCGATGGAAATGACACCATCAATGGTGGCGCTGGTAATGACCTCCTGCAAGGTGGCGACGGTATCGACTTGCTAGCCGGTGGGGGCGGGAGCGATACCATACAAGGAGATCGTGGCAACGACACTTTCAGTGGTGGAGCCGGCGACGACCGACTCATCTGGAACAACGGTGACGGTAGCGACAGAATCAGTGGTAACGCTGGCTCTGACGTGGTTGAGGTCAACGGCGCCGCAGGTGCGGGAGACACCTTCCGTCTGGAACAAGACGCCCAAGGAAGAGCAATCTTTGATCGGCTTAACTTAGTTCCCTTCACCTTGACTGTAGACACCGCAGAGAGCTTTGAAGTCAATGGTGGCGGAGGCAATGACATCTTCGAGGTTAACGACCTTGAGGAAACTAGCGTCAGTGCAGTCAGCTTTACAGGTGGTGCTGGCAGTGACTTGCTTGATGGTAGTGGTACATCTACACCGTTAAGCGGCTCTGGTGATAATGGAAATGACACCCTAATTGGTGGAACTGGAAGTGACACTCTTAATGGTGGCGCTGGTAATGACCTCCTGCAAGGTGGCGACGGTATCGACTTACTAGCCGGTGGGGGCGGGAGCGATACTATACAAGGAGATCGTGGCAACGACACTTTCAGTGGTGGAGCCGGCAATGACCGACTCATCTGGAACAACGGTGACGGTAGCGACAGAATCAGTGGTAACGCTGGCTCTGACGTGGTTGAGGTCAATGGCGCAGCAGGTGCGGGAGACACCTTCCGTCTGGAACAAGACGCCCAAGGAAGAGCAATCTTTGATCGGCTTAACTTAGTTCCCTTCACCCTGACTGTAGACACCGCAGAGAGCTTTGAAGTCAATGGTGGCGGAGGCAATGACATCTTCGAGGTTAACGACCTTGAGGAAACTAGCGTTAGTGCAGTCAGCTTTACAGGTGGTGCTGGCAGTGACTTGCTTGATGGTAGTGGTACATCTACACCGTTAAGCGGCTTTGGCGGTAACGGCAGTGACAGCCTCTATGGTGGCGCTGGCAATGACACCCTCAATGGTGATGCTGGTAATGACTTCTTAAGAGGTGGTAACGGTGATGATCTCCTGACAGGCGGTGGTGGTAGCGATCGCTTCGTGTTCACTTCAGGCGCTGAGTATAATGCTGATGATCTAGGCGTAGATCAAATTACTGACTTCAACCGTATTTCTGACATAATTGTTCTGGATAATACAACTTTCGTCGGACTCGACAATCTGTCCGATATTAGGATAGTAGCTAGTGATGCAGCAGCTGCAACTAGCTTGGGAGTCATTACTTACAGTCTTGGAACTGGCAATTTGTTCTTCAACGAAAACTTGACATCACCAGGCTTTGGGACAGGTGGGTTGTTTGCCAACATTGATAACGCACCAGTATTAGCAGTTAGGAACTTTGAGATCGTTACGTAATCACACAGAATTTAAGACATGTCTGCAAACTTAACTTGCAGCTAGATCCCAATAACTGTAATCATCAGCATTGCTAATTAGGGATCTTGAATCCTCCTCGTACTTCATGTAAGAGGAGGATTATTATAATTTAAACTATTTTTAATTTTGAGGATTTTAAACCCAGCTAATACAGAATCATAGAAATTTCTTATCTCATAAAAATTAACCTTTTGATTAAGTTGTGTTGATTTTGTGCGAATACTTCTCAACTATTCTACGAATTTATTATGTTTGAGGACTTGACTCAAAACAGTCACTTTTGATAATCTCAAATTACTCGATAAGATTAGGACTTACTATAAGTTTTTAAGCTAATTGTCCAGATTTTTGCTGCTATCTTGAACAAAAGTAGCTTTAGCGATCGCAATCTCAATTTGTAACACTAAGATTTAACTTGTTACAAAGATTCTAATTCGGCGCGAGAATGAATGTCTGCGGCGTGAAACAAAGCGAAATCGGTGTTGGCAAAAATTCACAACCATTCTTTTACGCATATTGATTTTTTTGTTGAATTTAGCAGTGTTTGTTATTCGGAAATTTTCCTAAACATCCAAACTAATTTTTATTCGATACTTAAGCTCTATGGTTGGAGAGGTAAACTGAGCGATGTTTAACAACAAGTGGCTTCCGGGGCACAGGCTTCTCTTTGGGTCTACACAAAACCAAGACCCCACGTTGTACAATCGCTAGAAATACAATCTGGAGAGCGACTTGCCTAGATCGATTCAGTCTACTCAACCACCACTGAAATTTATTACTCAACGGTTTAACCCGCTGATACTCCAGATTGTTCGGTGGTTATTGCCGATGGTGCTACGGTTCCGCACTCGACCTTGGCTAACAGCTGGTATTGTCCGTATTGAAGCCAAGAATGTTGAGGTATTAGCTGAACTTTATCAACAATTTCAGGCTGGAAAAATCCGCTTTTTGTTAGCATTTCGCCACCCAGAGGTGGAAGATCCTCTCTGTATGCTGTATCTGCTTTCCCGCATTGTGCCGCAGGTTGCTCGTCAGGAAGGTATTACACTGCAATCCCTTGTTCACAGCTATTTTCTCTATGACCGGGGTATGACGGTTTGGGCTGGAGATTGCTTGGGTTGGTTGTTTTCACGGCTGGGGGGTGTGCCGGTTCATCGCGGTAAGCGGCTAGATCGCCAAGCTATTCAAACAGCACGGGAGTTGTTTGCTAATGGCAAACTACCGATCGCAGTAGCACCGGAAGGTGGTACTAATGGTCATAGTGGTATTGTTAGCCCTTTAGAACCCGGTGTTGCTCAAATGGGGTTCTGGTGTGTAGAAGACTTACAAAAAGCCAATCGACCTGAGACTGTGATCGTTGTACCGATCGCCATCCAGTATCGCTACGTTGAGCCACCTTGGTCTAAACTGGATTGGTTGCTAAGTAAGTTGGAAGCTGATAGCGGCTTGCCAGCAATAGAAATTGAGCAGGGCAAGCGTGAAGAGATTTACTATCAACGCCTCTATAGGTTGGCTGAATATCTCATTACCGAGATGGAAGAGTTTTATCGTCGCTTTTATCATCAAGATATTCCCAAAACTATTACAACTGAAGAATCTGCTACTCCTAATCAGGTATTAATTGCCCGACTCCATCGCTTACTGGATAAGTCTTTACAAGTTGCCGAACAATATTTTGGAGTTCAGGCGCAGGGAAATTTCATTGATCGCTGTCGTCGTCTAGAAGAAACTGGTTGGAGTTACATTTACCGGGAAGATTTACCAGACATCAATGCTTTACCACCTTTCAAACGCGGTTTAGCAGATTGGATTGCCCAAGAAGCAGATTTGCGGATGCGGCACATGCGGATAGTGGAAAGTTTTGTTGCAGTTACCGCTACTTATATTCAGGAACAACCAACGGCAGAACGGTTTGCGGAAACGACTTTGCTCATCTTCGATATGCTTTCTAGAATTCAGGATACAACACTTCCGGGGCGACCTCGATTAGGTTTACGAGAGGCACAAATCACCGTAGGGGAACCAATTTCAGTTACGGAACGCTGGAAAAATTCTCAGGGCGATCGCAATGCAGCTAGACAAGCTGTGAGCGATTTGACAAGGGATTTGCAAATCGCTTTAGAGAAGATGATTGCTTAATTATTTAACGCAGAGGTGATAAATATTTTCAAGGAGAACTAGTTTTGGAAGCTTCTGGACTGCGAATGATTATATGTCCCTTATCACTTTCTTGAATAGCTAACACCGACGGTAGCTCATCCAGTTTTGCATTTGGGGGCAATGCTCGAAACAAATAAATCCAGCCGCCACGTTCTAGGAGTAAACGCCAGACTCGCGGCTGCTGTGGATTGCTGATATCATTATCTTCTCTGCCTCGCAAGTCGTCGAATAAACCTCGATCACCAATAATCCGATAACCTTTCAAAGACGGATCGGCAAATATATCATCAAGTTTGCGTCCCACAGCAAACTTTTCTTCAGGTGTAATTAACGCTACAATCGGCAAGGTGGAGTTTTGTCCAGCATCACGCCTGGCATCTGCAATGCCTTGCCAACGAGCTAACCAAAATATCACAATTAATACCCAGGATACTATTACTATCTCATTGACCAGCGATCGCAGAAAATCAACTGAGCGCAGTTGCCCCGAACTAAATTCAGCTAGGGATTTTAGCTGTTTAGCTGTCCATGAGCGTTTGTGTTGAGTTGCAGAGATAATGCGACTCAGTAGTAATTGGTTTGCAGAGACTACCGTATCGCTGATGATTTTAATTAACCATAATGTAACCTGAATTGCGATCGCAGCTATAAAAAAGGCGATCACTGTTTTGCATATTGCCCAGCCATCCCCTAAAAATATTTGCAGGGGAACTATGAGAAAAGACTGTGCAGGTAAGTCGAGGGTATTGAGTTCTAGCTGAAAAAAGTAGAAATATGACCAACGGTAAATCCAGCCTGCAAAGAAAAGCGCCGCACCCAGCAAGCCAAGTACACTAGTGAATTTACCTAAAATATTAGTTTCCTGGTTGGGGTTGGGGGCTTTGGTCATAAAGGAGATGGAGGAGATCAGGGAAACAATATCATGTTAATAGTTTGTATACAAATATACTTTTATCTCTCTTTTAAAAAGAGAGAGGCTTTGAATCTTACTCCCCTTGCCTTGCAGGGAAGGGGTTGGGGGTTAGGTCTATATTGCACTCAACTGCAAACCCCTACAGGTGAATGATCAGTTTCTTTTGGTAATTTTACGTAAATTTTGTACAAGCTTTTGAAATTTAATGAGAAAGTTAAATTATAGTCAAATATACTGTTAAAGCCATGAAAGCTTTTTTCCAGGGATGGGTTGTAGCAATCTTAGTAATGGCAGCAGCGATCGCAGGAAATATTCAAGCTGTAATTAGCCAGGATGTCAAGACGGAAAATTTTTTGTTGGCACAGACACCAGTCAACGCAGATGAATTAGAACTTGCAGTAGCATTACCAGAGTTAGCAGAGATCATCTTTAAAGGCGGTGAGTCAAGCAGTGGTCGAGTAATAGGAATTGATGCACAAGGGCAAGCACTATCAATTCAGCGTAGTGGAAAAACTGCCACGATTCCTCTGAGCCAAATTACAAGAGTAGTTTTCAAGAATGGGGCGTTGGTTTACAGAAGCAATGGAATTCAAATTATTCGGGGTGAGCGAAACCGTCCCACAGGCAAGCCAGTAACTTGGAGCGGTATTCCCCTAAATACTTTTACCGTCAAAAATGCTACTCAAGGGCAAGCGGTGGTAAAGCTCAAACCACCTGTAGTTACCACAGCACAGTTGCAGGGTATTCAGTCAGTGGCTAGAAATCGGCAATATGTTGTGGATGAAATCCAGTTCAATTCGCAACAAAGAACGCTTACCATTCTGGCAAAACCTTATTAATCGTGAATTATTTCAGCAACACGTTCTTTACAATCATTTCAACGTTAGTAACAACAACTTCAATATTAGTAATAACAACTTCAACGTTAGTAACAACAGCTTCAGCATTGATAACAAACGCTTCAGTTGTTTTAGCAACAGATCAAGTATTTCTTATATTAACTCCAGCATTAATAACAAATGCTTCCGTTTTATAACAACAGATTAAGTATTTCTTATATCAACTGAAGCGTCTGTTACTAACGCTTCAGTTGTTCTAACAACAGCTTCAGTTGTTTTAACAACAGCTTAAGTATTTCTTATAGCAAGTTCAATATTTCTAACTCCAGCTTCGGCTGATGCTCAATGAAAACTAATTATATCTGTAATATTCTATGAAAAAAATTCTCACCAGTTTTTTAGCTGTGGGCGTTTATCTAACGCCTATAACAGTAATGCTGATGGCTCAACCCACCTGGGGACAAACTCAAAACTCCCAAGCGCAAGAAGCAGAAAAGCTGCTAGAGCAAGGGGCAAAACTGACACAGCAACAGGAACGCCAACAGGCAATACAAATATTACAGCAAGTTCTGACTATTGCAAGAAAACTAAAAGACCAAAAACTGGAAGCAGCTGCACTGAGTCGTCTTGGGTTTAACTACAATCGTTTAGGAGAAAAACCAAAAGCGCTAGATTACTCCAACCAAGCACTGCTCATCTTTCGGACTCTAGGCGATCGCACACAGGAAGCTATTATCCTTAGTAATATTGGTGAAGTCTACGACGATTTAGGAGAAAAGCCAAAAGCGCTTTCATACTTTAACCAAGCACTGCCCATTTCTCAAGCTGTTGGCGATCGCACACAGTCAGCCGTCATTCTCAGTAATATTGGTGAAGTATACAACGATTTAGGAGAAAAACCAAAAGCGTTAGATTACTTTAACCAAGCACTGCCCATTTCTCAAGCTGTTGGCGATCGCACACAAGAAGCTGTCATCCTCAGTAATATTGGTGAAGTCTACGACGATTTAGGAGAAAAGCCAAAAGCGTTAGATTATTTTAACCAAGCACTGCCCATTTCTCAGTCTGTTGGTGATCGCACACAAGAAGCTGTCATCCTCACTAACATCGGTCGAGTCTATTCGGCATTGGGAGAAAAGCCAAAAGCACTCAAATACTTCAATCAAGCACTGCCTATTTCTCAGTCTGTTGGCGATCGCACACAAGAAGCTGTCACTATAAATAATATCGGTCGAGTCTACAACGATTTAGGACAAAAGCCCAAAGCCTTGGAGTATTTAAACCAAGCACTGCCTATTTCCCAGGCTGTTGGCGATCGCACACAAAAAGCCTCTATCCTCAATAATATTGCTGTAGTCTACGACAGTTTGGGAGAAAATCAGAAAGCACTCTCATACTACAACCAAGCTCTGCCCCTACTTCAAGGAACAGGCGATCGTGGCGGGGAAGGCGCTATCCTCGATAACATCGGTCGAGTCTACAACCAACTAGGAGAACGGCAAAAAGCACTTTCATATTTTAACCAAGCTTTACCCCTCAGACAGGCAGTAGGCGACAAGGCAGGTGTTGCTACTACTCTTAATAACATTGGTACAGTCTATTTCGCATTAGGAGAAAATCCCAAGGCACTTTCATATTACAACCAAGCTTTACCCCTCAAACAGGCTGTTAATGATCGCAACGGGGAAGCTAGCACCCTCAATAACATTGGTGTAGCCTACAGCCATTTGGGAGAAAAGCAGAAAGCACTGAAGTATTTGAATCAATCACTGCCAATCTTACGGGCTGTTGGCGATCGCAACAGTGAAGCTAGCACCCTCAATAACATCGGTATTATTTACTACGAATTAGGAGAAAGGCAAAAAGCACTTTCATACTTTAACCAAGCTTTGCCCCTGACTCAGGCTGTTGGCGATCGCTCTGTAGAAGCTATCACCCTCAATAACATAGCGATCATTTACCACGAATTAGGAGAAAGGGATAAAGCACTTTCATATTTCAACCAAGCTTTGCCCATCTTGCGGGCTGTTGGCAACCGCCCAGAGGAAGCCACCACCCTGAACAACATCGGTGGAGTCTACCAGGCATTAGGGGAAAAGCCGAAAGCACTGGAGTATTTTAACCAATCACTGCCAATCTTTCGGGCTGTTGGCGATCGTGACGGAGAAGCCACCACCCTAAATAACATTGGTATAGTCTACGACAGTTTGGCAGAAAAGCCAAAAGCACTCTCCTACTATAACCAAGCTCTGCCCATCTCGCGGGCTGTTGGCAACCGCGCACGCGAAGCTACCATTCTCAATAACATTGGTAAAATTTACGGCGATTTGGGAGAAAAAGAGAAAGCCCTCTCATACTACAACCAAGCACTGCCCATCTTGCGGTCTGTTGGCGATCGCCCACAGGAAGCCACTATCCTTAATAATATCGGTCAAGTCTACAGCGAATTGGGAGAAAAGCCCAAAGCCCTCTCATACTATAACCAAGCTCTGCCCATCTCGCGGGCTGTTGGCAACCGCAACGGGGAAGCCACCACTCTCATTAACATTGGTCAAGTCTACAGCGAATTGGGAGAAAAACCAAAAGCACTCTTATACTTCAACCAAGCACTACCTATCTTGCAGGCAGTTGGCGACAAGGCAGGCGTTGGCACCACCTTGGGTAACATTGGTCAAGTCTACAGTGATTTGGGAGAGAAGCCCAAAGCATTAGAGTACTTCAACCAAGCTCTGTACCTTTCGCGGGTTGTAGGCAACCGCGATGCGGAAGCCACCACCCTCAATAACATTGGTGGAGTATACGGTGAGTTGGGAGAAAAACCAAAAGCACTCTCATACTTCAACCAAGCTCTGTCCCTTTCTCAGGCTGTGGGCAACCGCGCAGGTGTTGCCACCACTTTGGGTAACATCGGTCAAGTCTACAGTGATTTGGGAGAAAAGCCGAAAGCATTAGAGTACTTCAACCAAGCTTTGCCTATCTTGCGGTCTGTTGGCAACCGCGCACAAGAAGCCAGCACTCTCAATAACATCAGTCAAGTCTATAGTGATTTAGGAGAAAAGCCGAAAGCATTAGAGTACTTCAACCAAGCTTTGTCCCTCTCTCGGGCTGTAGGCGATCGCTCAGGGGAAGCCACCACCCTCAATAACATCAGTCAAGTCTATAGTGATTTGGGAGAAAAGCCCAAAGCACTCTTGTACTTCAACCAAGCTTTGTCCCTGTCTCGGGCAGTTGGCGATCGCGCACAGTCAGCCACTATTCTCAGTAACATCGGTCAAGTCTACAGCGAATTAGGAGAAAAGCCCAAAGCACTCTTATACTTCAACCAAGCTTTGCCCCTTTCTCGGACTGTAGGCGATCGCTCAGGGGAAGCCACCACTGTGAATAACATCGGTAGAGTGTACAACGATTTGGGAGAAAAGCCGAAAGCACTCTTATACTTCAACCAAGCTTTGTCCCTGTCTCGGGCTGTAGGCGATCGCACAAAAGAAGCCACTACCCTCAATAACATTGGTCAAGTCTACAGTGATTTGGGAGAAATGCCCAAAGCACTCTCATACTTCAACCAAGTTTTGCCCCTGAAACGCGCTGTGGGCGACAAGGCAGGTGTTGCTGTCACACTCAATAACATCGGTGGAGTTTACGACAGTTTGGGAGAAAAGCAAAAAGCACTCGATTTTTACAACCAAGCTCTGCCCTTTTTGCGTGCTGTGGGCGATCGCTCAGGGGAAGCCAACACCCTCAGTAACATTGGTCAAGTCTACGGCGATTTGGGAGAAAATCAAAAAGCACTCGATTACCTCAACCAAGCTTTGCCCGTGAGACGCGCTGTGGGCGACAAGGCAGGTGTTGCTGTCACACTCAATAACATCGGTACAGTCTACTACACTTTAGGAGAAAAGCAAAAAGCACTCTCATACCTCAACCAAGCTCTGCCCCTTTTGCGTGCTGTAGGCAATCGCTCACAGGAAGCCAGCACCCTCAGTAACATCGGTGCTGCCTACTCCGATTTAGGAGAAAATCAAAAAGCGCTCGATTTCTACAACCAAGCTTTGCCCATGAGACGCGCTGTGGGCGATCGCTCAGGGGAAGCCAACACCCTCAGTAACATCGGTGCAGTCTACTCCGATTTAGGAGAAAAGCAAAAAGCACTCTCATACTTCAACCAAGCTCTGCCCTTATCTCGGGCTGTGGGCGATCGCTCTGTTGAAGCTGTCACACTCAATAGCATCGGTGCAGTCTACGACACATTAGGAGAAAAGCCCAAAGCACTCGATTACCTCAACCAAGCTCTGCCCTTATCTCGGGCTGTGGGCGATCGTGCAGGTGAAGCTGTAACCTTGGGTAATATTGGTGTACTCTTCCAAAGTACAAATCGACCAAATGAAGCCATTACTAATTTGCAGCAATCTCTTCAAATAAGCTTAGAAATGCGCCGGGGTTTGCAACGAGAAAATCGCCAAAAGTTTTTACAGGACAATAATACAAGTGCAGTTGCTTTAGTCAACATCCTCATTAATCAAAAAAAATACGATCAAGCCTTTGAATGGGTTAACCTATTTACCACAGCCGACCTTGCTGATTATACTCGCCTCATTAATGCCAAAGTTGCCAACCCAGAAGCACAGCATAGCCTTGATGAATGGAGTAAAAAAAATCAACAATTGAAATCCCTGCGACAACAACTGCAAGAAAAGTTTTCTCAAGCTTTATCCCAACAAATTCGCCAATTAGAATCACAAGTTTATTCAGAAGCCGAAAATATCTCTCGCCGTTTTCCTGAAGTAGCAGAACTATTTGAAACTACACCCGCAGATATTAAAAACCTGACATCCTCCATACCCGCAGGAACAGCCGTAGTTCAACCTGTCTTGCTGACTAATGTAAGGGACATGCCTAATAGCATCGCATTTTTTATCTTCACAAAAGGGCAACTGAGTGTTATTAAAAAACCTATTAATCTTACTGAATTTAATAAACTTATTGCCGATTATCTAAAACAGGTACAAGACGATAGTGATCCTAGCTACCTTGAAACAGGTAGTAAACTTTATGATATTCTCGTTCGTCCTGTGGAAGCAAAAGTTCAGTCTTTGTCACCTAAACAACTGAGTATTATTGCTACCAATCAACTGCACCATTTACCTTTTGAGACTCTTTACGACAGTAAAACTAACCAATTTCTGATCCAGAAATATCCTGTCAACTATCTCACTCGCATTTCCAATAATTCCTTAAAATCTCCAGGTATGCAAAATGCCGTACCCCGGAAACCACAAGCTGTTTTAGCATTTGGTAATCCTGTACCCCGTGACCCGCAAAATCTCCCAGGCGCAGAAACAGAAGTCAGAAATATAAAAGAAATACTCCCAGACAGTGAAGTTTATATCAATAAAGAAGCTACCTTGGAAAAGTTTAGATCCCAAGCATTGCGCTTTTCATTTTTGCACTTAGCAACTCACGGCTGTTTCCAAACTGAAGACTGCAACAAAGTCAATTTACTAAATAATAGATTACTATTTGCTGACAAACCCTTAGACATTGCCAATGCTGCTCTTTTAGGGCTACAAGGCACACAACTGATTACTCTTAGTGCCTGTCAAACTGCTGTAGAAACTAACTTTAATGGCGTAGGGATTGCAGGTGTTGCTTATATATTTGAGCGTGCTGGTGCTAAAGCTGTGATGGCTAGTTTGTGGGCAGTTGATGATGAAGCAACTCAGCAATTGATGAGTCAGTTTTATCAGAACCTCAAGCAGGGTATGACCAAAGGGGAAGCTTTGCAACAAGCTAAGTTGAAGTTAATTGAAGACCATCGCCATCCTTTTTATTGGTCACCATTTGTCTTGATTGGTGATGCACGTTAAAGTAATTCGTAATGGGTTACGCCCCGCTAACGTAATTCGTAATTAAGCCGGTAGACTGTGTTACGGCTTTAGCCTAACGCACCGCTATCATGGTGAGTTAGCCATTTTGATCGTGTTTTACAGCTATTTATTGCCCATAGGTGTCAACTTAACGTAAAAACCCGTCTAGACAGAGCTTTGAGAGATTGCCTTGTTCCCAGCCTTAAGCTGGGAATGCCTACTACGAGGCTTTGCCGCCTTCCTGACTCGCGGCAGAGCCGCAATTGATTTGCATTTCCAGCCTGTGGCTGGAAACGAGGTTTTAAAAAGGTTTTGGCTTAAGTTGACACGCATGTTAGATGCCCATTGCCTACGAAATAAAATAACCCCATTCCTTCATAGAGAACGGGGTTTTGAATTGACATTGTATGTGCGTAGCCCGCCGCAGGCATCGCAAATTAAGATAAATTATATCCAATGGAGGTTAGCGGACTCGAACCGCTGACATCCTGCTTGCAAAGCAGGCGCTCTACCAACTGAGCTAAACCCCCATAAAATTAAAATAGTCGGTAACTTATGGTTGCCGTCGTTATTGTAACTTATATTGTTCAATTACCAAAGGGATGAAGCCAGAAAATATCCAAGTTGTTGCAGCACTGTATAAATTTGTCAAGCTGCCAGATTTTGCCGAGAAACGAGATCCCTTGCTGTCTTACTGCCAAGCGCAAGGTGTCAAGGGGACAATTTTGCTGGCACAAGAAGGGATTAACGGTACAATTGCAGGTTCGCGTCAGGCGATTGATTCTGTTCTCCGGTTTCTGCGTACTGACCCTCGTCTAGCAGACCTACAATACAAAGAGTCCTATACCGAAACCCCGCCCTTTGAGCGGATGAAGGTGCGGTTGAAACAAGAAATTGTTACTTTGGGATTGCCTGAAATTAACCCAAATGAACAAGTTGGCACTTATGTCAGTCCCCAAGAATGGAACGATTTGATTTGTGATCCAGAAGTAACGGTGATTGACACCCGCAATGATTATGAGGTGAATATCGGTACTTTCCAAGGAGCAGAAAATCCGCAAACTGGCTCATTCCGAGAATTCCCCGATTATGTGCTACGCCACCTCGACCCAAGTAAACACAAAAAGGTTGCTCTGTTTTGCACGGGTGGCATTCGCTGTGAAAAAGCCTCATCCTTCATGCTTGCCCAAGGCTTTGCAGAAGTCTATCATCTCAAGGGCGGTATTCTCAAGTATTTACAGGAAGTTCCAGCACAAGAAAGTTTATGGGAAGGGGAATGTTTTGTTTTTGACGAGCGGGTAGCCGTCAGTCATGGGTTGGAAGAAGGAAGTTATGAGTTATGCCTCTGTTGTGGACGTCCAATTTCTGAGTCAGATAAAGTGTCTCCAAAGTATGAACAAGGTATCTCCTGTCCCTATTGTTTTGATAGCCTCACCGAGGAGAAAAGAGCGCGTCAACAGGAAAAATGGCGGCACTATCAAACCCAAATAGTTAATTCCAAAAATCGGGATGTAAGTTAAAGAAGAATTCAGAATTCAGAATTCAGAAGCCTCTGTCAAGGATAATTCGGAATTTAAGGGCAACATTACTGTAAATGTAGTACCGATTCCAATTTGACTTGTAACACTGATTTTACCCCTGTGAGCATCAACGCACCTTTTAACGATTACTAATCCCAATCCGGTACCCTGAATTGATTGGACATTTGAGGCTCGGTAGAATGACTCAAAAAGCCGAGCTTGGTCTGGTTCCGGAATCCCCATACCTTGATCTTGAATATAAAAAATTGCTACTTTCTCAACCGGATCGCAGACTAAATCAAACTGAATGTTGCCACCTGTTGGAGAATATTTAATCGCGTTTGAGAGTAGATTTCCAAACATGTAATGTAAAAGTCCTTCATCCATTACAGCGTCGGTATGATCGCTATGACAAGTAAAAAGAATTTCACACACGCTATTTTCAACAATAGAAAAATCTTCAATTAACTCTCGACAAAATTGCTCTAAGTTAAGTGGAACAGGGTTGTATACGAGTTTTTCTGCCTCCGCTCGGCCCATAAACAACACTTCTTCCATGAGTTTTTCTAGAGATTGCACAGCACCTTGAATTCGCTTTAAATAAATGGCTCTTTTTGCATCTGTCAAATTTGCTCCTTGCATTTCTATGAGTTCTACTGCCGTTTGAATTACAGTTAAAGGATTACGGAACTCATGAGATACGGTAGAGATAAATAAGGATTTGAGACGATTAAGTTCTTGTTCCCTCTCCAATGCTTGCTCTAGCAACTTTGTTTGACGTCGTTCGCTAAGATCCCAGAAAACAACTACTACACCATTTATCTGGTCAGGTCGTCGCTTCAGTGGTGAAGCACTATCGCCAATTGGAACTCTTTTTCCGTCTCTTGTAATCAGAGATGTGAATTCCCCTAAATAAACAACCTGTTGCTCCCGTAGCACTTTTGTGACTGGGTTTTCTAATGTAGTCTTTGTAATGTCATCGACAATATGAAAAACTTTCGCCGCCTCATTTCCTAAAGCATCTTTTTGCTGCCAGCCGGTCAGTGCCTCAGCTGCGGGATTCATGAATGTCACAGTTCCCTGCTCATTTGTAGCGATTACAGCATCGCTCATTGAGTTTAAAAGGGTTGCTAACTGATCTCGATTTTCTCGCAATTCACGCTCTAATTGATGTTTTAGAAGACCGATTTCGATCGCTATTCTTAAATCTTTTGTAGTAAAGGGTTTAACGATATATCCGAAAGGTTGGGTAATTTTTGCTCTTTCTAAAGTATGATCGTCGCCGTATGCAGTTAAAAAAATTACAGGAACGTCTAACTGCTCACGAATAAGACTGGCAGTAGCAATACCGTCCATCTCACCTTTAAGGATAATATCCATTAATACTAGTTCTGGTTGAGTTTCCCATGCCTTGGCAATGGCAACTTTTCCAGATGAAGCTGTACCCGTAACAATGTATCCTAGTTGTCTGAGTTGGCTGGCAATAGTTCTAGCCACAATCACTTCATCTTCAACGACTAAAATCCTAGCTTGACCCATTTGATATTTACTAATGCAAAGTTAACTGCGTGAATTGGATTTTGAATACTGTTCCATGATTGCGTTCTAGAGTAATATCGCCTTCTAGTTGTTCTGTAACCAAGTCATATACTAACGACAGACCCAAAGAATCAGTATTTGTCCAATCTAAATTATCTGGTAAACCAATACCATTATCTCGGATAATCATCTCAATATTATTACCAACATTATGTAAAGCAATATTGATTGTCCCTACTTGGTGGTTGGGAAAAGCGTGCTTGAGGGCATTGGAGATTAATTCGTTAATAACTAGTCCACAAGCAATAGCTTGGTCAACATTCAAACTAACTGAATCTATATCAGTTTCTAGAGCGATTCTACCAGGGCATATTTGATAGGAAATTAGCAAGCTTGCTGCCAAGTTATGGATATAGTCAGCAACATCAATTTGTCCAATGTTAGCGGAAGTATATAAGTTTTTATGAATTAGAGATATTGACTCAATGCGGTTTTGACTTTCTCGAAGAACTTTGATTACTTCCGGATCTTTGAGTGTTTGAGACTGGAGTTGTAATAAACTGGAAACAATTTGCAAATTATTTTTAACTCGATGATGAACTTCCTTTAATAGAACTTCTTTTTCAGCTAAGGCAGTTTTTAACTTGACTTGAGCTTTTTGTCTTTGAATAAGTTCAGTTTGAGCTTGCTCAAAGATGCTGGATTGTTGAATTGCGATCGCTAATTGGACTGTCAGCTGATCGAGCAAATTTAATTGGCTTTCTTCCCACTCGCGGAAATTAGAGCATTGGTGAGCAATCAGTAAACCCCAAAGGTGAGAGCCTGTGTTTTTAGAGCTTACTTCTAGTAAAATGGGCACGACTAAATTTGCTTTGACTTCAAACTGTTCTAACAAGCGAATATGGCAATCAGTTAGTCCCGCTTCATAAATATTAGCGATCGCTCGTTTGCATCCTTGATAATACTCCACTCCTGCGCCTGCTTGAAAACATGTATCATGAATTTGTACCCTCAAAGAAACAGTCCATCCAAGTTCCACCGATTCTGCCACAATTGTGCCGCTCATCTCTGAGTCAAACTGATAAACTACTACTCGATCAACCTCGAGTAAATGTCGCACTTCTTGAACTGTTGCATTTAAAATATCTTGGAGATTCAAAGATTGACGAATCCGTTGAGCAACGGTTCGCATCAATTGCTCTCGTTCGGCTTGGGCTGTTAGAGCTAGTTCAGTTCGCTTACGTTCTGTGATGTCTTGCCCAATACCGATAATTTGACCATTTGAAAGGTAAACATTAGTCCAAGACGTATCCAATAAACGACCATCGCGCACCTGAGTTCTAAAGTCACCCCAAATACGTTGTGCAGACTGAATAAAATTAATTACATCTTGTCGATATTCAGAATTAGGATATAACGCTTCCAAGACATTGCCAGCTTGGAAATCTTGAAATTTCCAGCCTAAAACACTTTCCCATTCTTGGTTTACCCACTGAAGTTTGCCATTGACATCAAACAGTGCAATCATCAACGGTATACTCTCAAAAATTCTCTGCAAAAACTCATTTTGCTCTTGTAGCTTTGTCTCTGCATTTTTTCGGTTTGTAATATCATAAAACACCGTTAAAATTGCTTCTTCACTGTTAAAAGTCAAATATTGCAGGGAAGCGATCGCCCAAAAATAAGTTGCATCTGCTCTTTTTAATTGAAGTTCATAATTATGAATAAACCCCTGTTGATTAAGAACTTTTAAGAGTGTTTCTAAATCTGCCAAATTATGATATAAATCTAATAAATTTTTGGGATTAACTAAATCCTCTGGAGAAAACCGAAATGTTTGAAGTAATTCTGGATTAGCATATAAAATCAACCCATCAGACACACGCGAAATCACGAATGGAACAGGAATGGCTTCAGAAATGACTTGAAATCTAGCTTCACTTTCCTGAAGAGTTCTTTTTATTCGTTTGTGTTCTGTGATGTCTCGTATATTAACCAACCGAGCATTATAACTGCCATAGTCTATTGTATGTGTGACAATTTCAACATCAATAATCTGTCCGTCTTTTCGCCGATGTCGCCATTGTGTAGCAAAATGTAAGTTAGAGTACTTTTGTCCTAAATACTCTAGCAAAATAGGCACATCTTCTGGAGGACGAATATCAGTTGTTCGCATTTGCAAAAATTCTTCTCGTGAGTAGCCGTAATGAACAACAGCAGCTTCATTTACATCTAAAAATTGCAGATTATTCTGGTCATATACCCACATTGGGTTAGGATTTTTAGAGAAAAGGAGATTAAAACTCTTTTGGCTATCATCAATAAGTTTTTGCCGATGTAACTCTAAATACCTGATTATTTGTCGAGCCAACTTTTGTAAGGCTACTTGCTCTTTAACACTCAAGTTTCGCGGTGCAAAATCAATTACACAAAGACTACCTAATGCAAAGCCGCTTGAGGTAATTAAGGGAACCCCCGCATAGAAGCGGAAATAATGATTTGATGTTACAAGGGGATTTGTAGCAAATCGTTCATCTTGCAAAGCGTCTGGGATGATTAATATTTGATTTTGCAAGATAGTATAACTACTAAAGGAAATACTTCGAGGAATTTCTGATATATTTACTCCGATTTTTGATTTGAACCATTCCCTTTCTGCATCAACTAGGCTAATGAGAGCGATTGGTGTTTCACAAAGGTTAGCAGCTAATTGAGCTAGTTCATCAAAAATTTCTTCTGGTGGTGAATCTAAAATTTGATACTGATTAAGTACTTCTAGCCGTTGGCTTTCATTTTCTGGAAATAGCATGAGTGGTTGTATGAAAAAACATTTTGTAGTAACAGATTTAATTAAATGGAATTAAAAAATTAAATATTTATTTGTAAAAACTGCGGAATAAAAATCGTGTTTCTCTTAATCTTTATAAGGTTGTAAATTGTTAGGAACTATGAAAAGTAATGGCAACCTGAAGTAGTAATGGTAGCATCGTAAAATCTAGAAGCTAAAACTTTTTACAGCATAGATTTATCCCCAGAAGTTGAGGTTAGGAAAGGAACCGCAAAAAACGCAAAGAATCTTTGTGTACTTTGTGTTGTTTGCGGTTTGTTTTATCTTGGGCGTCCTAATGTAGTGATATATAGAACAGCTTCATCAGCAGGGATACCCAAAACTTCATTTACTTGGTCATCAAAAAAACCACCAATACCACTAACACCTATATTCAGGTGGATTGCGGCTAAATTTAGGCGTTGTCCTAAATGACCGGCATCCATATGTAAGTAACGGTAAACCCGATCGCCATATTGTGCGATCGCAGCTTTCAGATCGGCTGTATGAAATAACACCGCTGCTGCATCCCGCCCTAATTCTTGCCCCAAACAGAGAAAATGTAACTCTCGCCGAAAGTTTTTAAACCGAATTTGGCGTAATTCTTGGGCTTTGGGTGCGTAATAGTAACAACCTGCATCCAATCCTTTGACTCCGCAAACAGCAATAAATGTTTCTATTAAATTCAAATCAAAGTAGTCTGGATAAATATCTAAACTTTGGTCAATGTAATTTTGCGGTTGGTAAGTGAAATCGAGTAAACTTTTCAATTCATCAAAGCTTAAATCATCACCATTATAGGCGCGGGTAGAACGCCGCTTATACATAGTAATTTCCAGTTCTGACAGCTTTTGTCCCCAGTCTATAGGTGCGGTGGTGGTGGGAATTTTCAAACAGAAAGGAAAGTTATATTTATCCTCCAAAGATTTTTCTTGTTTAATAGTTGGTAAATTGAGATTGCCAGTTACACCTGATTCGATTTGGGTGTGTAAATGAAAATATTTCAGCAATTCACCATCGGGGATTTCGGGATAACTGGTTTCGGTGGTAGAAGGTAAAGCAGTACATCCCAATGGCAAATTTTGATTAACATCTAACAAGTCTGCCAGAGGTAAGACAGCGATCGCACCTTCTTGCTGCGGATCGATATAAAGCAGATTGTTTACCGATTCATCCACAAAACCGCCGATTAAGTGGGGGCGATAGTCAGTAATCGCACCAGCTAATTCGATATTACCTAATAGGTGTCCCGTATCTAGAAAAATCCGACGATAAGCCCGATCTTCATAGCGCCACGCAGAACGATAAAAAACCGCAGTGACAATAATTGCTAATTGGGTATTTTCTAGGGAAGGATGCCAGAAACAAGCTGCTTGGAGAGTTTGCCAAACATCACTTTCCCAATAATGCATCAGGGAATGAGTCCGACACTGGTAGTTATACAGACCGGGTGGCAATAACGACGTACCACGGGAAACCACATACACCTCGGCAGGGTATAGTCCGCCTGCACTGGGAGCAGCACGTAAATACACTGCACTACCCATAGAAGGCATTCTCGCCGTCAATCCATAGCTGCGAAACAGCAACCGTGAAAGTCTTTGCCACCATTGAGCATCTAACTTATTAGCAAATCCCTCTGGTTTTTCTTGAATATAGGGTTTGAGATCAAAAGTAGAGCCAATTTTGTACTCTTTGAAAGGTACTGGCTGTTTAGCCCAGTCTAACTGCTGATTTTTGGAGGCAAGAGTCTCAGGGTCGTATTTAGTCCGTTCGTGGTAATGCTGGGCAATTGATTGGTGTAATTCTGGCATAGTACTTTTAATATCCTTGGCGCATTCTTTCTTTGATCTTGGCATTCATCAGCCTTATTGTTTCGTGTCAATTCGTACAATCCTCCGACTCACAAAATGGTAATTGGTAACAACTAAATTGGGGATAGGGCATCGAGCATTGAAAATAGGGCAGGGTGCAAGGTACAAGTGGGATAATAAAAAATTACCTCTTTCCTCCCTGCTCCCTTGCCCCTCTGCTCCCCCGCTTCTTCATCTTCTAATACTTTTTGGTTAAGCTTTCAGCGGTGTTGAGAATGGAAAAGTTAAGATGCTTGCGTTGAATTCCGCTTCCTTTATGAAGTGGGTTTTTGGATGGATGCTTTGAGTTAGACAATAGATAAATTTAAGTTTCAACTCCCTCATACCGATTCTATGTGAGGCTGCGCTTTATTCACGTAGGGGCAATTCATGAATTGCCCCTACAGCGCAGTTTTGGGTAAGTCCCATAGGCGCATCTTTAAAAAGAAATGGTATCAGCTATCTATGCAAGAGCGGGCAGAGCTTACTTACTTTTAAATCCACTTTTTAGATTAAGATGTGGATGATAACGCAGAGTTTACTTAGGATGTCACAGAACTACTCGTCAAGTAGATCGTGATTCACCCTAAAATTTTTCACAACCGCCGAATCGCAATTTCCAACCCTTCACATACACCAGTAAGAAAATCTAAATCCAAAGTAGCGATCGCATCACTAGGTTTGTGATAATGGGGATTTCGCAAGAATGCCGTATCTGTGACCATGATTGCCGGATAACCCAAATCCCAAAAAGGTGCATGATCACTAAGTCTAGTTTGGGGGACTATTAAACCTCGATTTGGCACGGGTAGCCATTGACTAGGTACGCCCACTTTGCGAATATTACGGCTCATGCTAATTAAGTCAGGCAATGTCCGCAAATTGCCAATTAAAGCAATAAAATCACCTCTGTCTGGGTAGAAGCGTTCCAGGGGAGGGAGGTAACTTTGCGAACCAGGCGTAGAATCCGTATAGCCCAGCATTTCTAAGGAGATCATTAAGCGTAGCTGTTGCTTTTGTTCGTGCAACAAGGCTGCATAGTCAGCACTACCCAGTAAGCCATATTCTTCCATATCGAAAGCGACTAGCCTTAAAGGATATCTTATAGCTTGGGCAGCAAACTTTCTGGCTAATTCCAGCAACACCGCCACACCTGTGGCATTATCATCAGCCGCTGGTGTTCCCGGAACGCCATCATAGTGAGCGCCAATTAAAATAGGTGGCAAATCCTTTTTGTGTCGTCTCGCTTCGGAGGGTAAATTTAATATCAAGTTCTTACAAACTTTACCTCTGACTTCAAAGGTGTGGATTTCCACACTCCCCCATCGGGAAAATTGCTGGCGAATGTATTCTTGGACAAAAAAATGTCCAGCGGTTGCCATGTAAGGATCGCGTTCTCGCGCAATCTCAGTCAAGGAAGTTTGTAATCGCTCTGTTAAATTCAAATCTTTAATATAGTAGCAATATTAAGGTTTTCAGGCACTCAAAGAACCAGAACAAGTATTATTAAGGTGCATTTACGAACTTGCAGATCCCCTAAGAAGTAGCTGGATAACAAGAATTGAGGCTGCTTGGACACACCAATCATCGTCAATGCTATCCTAGTCTTGCAACTATCTCCTTTAGCTGCACTTCTTAGCTCACTGCCTTAATGATGACTATTATACCATTGAGGTGTTTTCATCCAATAGCACAAAGCTAGAGGTAGTTCCGCCCAATCATAATAAATATATAAGACATTTTAGGAGAAGAGTAACGCATGGGCAAGGTAGTCGGCATCGACTTGGGTACAACCAACTCAGTAGTCGCCGTTATGGAGGGTGGCAAGCCGGTGGTGATTGCCAATGCAGAAGGAATGCGAACAACCCCCTCCGTAGTTGGCTTTAGCAAAGAAGGCGAAAGAGTAGTTGGGCAAATGGCACGGCGACAAACCGTCCTCAATCCACAAAATACCTATTTCGCAGTTAAACGCTTCATTGGGCGGAAGTATGGCGAACTTAATCCAGATTCCAAGCGTGTACCCTACACCATCCGCAAAGACGAAGTAGGTAATATTAAAATTGCCTGTCCCCGTCTCAATAAAGATTTCGCCCCAGAAGAAATTTCGGCAATGGTGCTAAAGAAATTGGCAGACGATGCGAGTCGCTATTTGGGTGAACCAGTAACAGGGGCAGTGATTACAGTACCCGCTTATTTTAACGATTCTCAACGGCAAGCAACCCGCGATGCTGGGAGAATTGCTGGTTTAGAGGTGCTGCGAATTCTCAATGAACCAACTGCTGCATCTTTGGCTTATGGATTGGATCGGGGTGACACGGAAACTATTTTAGTATTTGACTTGGGTGGCGGTACCTTTGACGTATCGATTCTGGAAGTTGGCGATGGCATATTTGAAGTCAAATCTACCAGTGGAGATACGCAACTTGGCGGGAATGACTTTGACAAAATAATAGTAGATTGGTTAGCAGAGCAATTTCTGGAAACAGAAGAGGTAGACTTAAGACGCGATCGCCAAGCTTTGCAACGTCTAATGGAAGCTGCTGAAAAAGCCAAAATAGAGCTTTCTGCTGTCAGCGTCACCGATATTAACTTACCCTTCATCACCGCTACGGAAGATGGCCCCAAACATCTAGAAACACGTTTAACGCGTTCCCAGTTTGAAGGCTTGTGCGGTGATTTAGTGGGGCGGTTGCGGACACCAGTAAAACGCGCCCTCAAAGATGCCGGACTTTCACCTAGAGACATTGAAGAAGTTGTGCTAGTTGGCGGTTCTACACGGATGCCAATGGTGAAGCAGCTAGTGCGGGACTTGATTGGTACAGAACCCAACGAAAACGTCAACCCCGATGAAGTAGTGGGAGTGGGTGCAGCAATTCAAGCAGGAATTCTCGCAGGCGAACTCAAAGATGTGCTGCTTTTGGATGTCACGCCCCTTTCTATGGGATTGGAAACCATCGGCGGCGTGATGAAAAAACTTATTCCCCGCAACACCACTATCCCAGTCCGCCGTTCTGACATTTTTTCCACGTCCGAAAATAACCAAAATACAGTGGAAATTCACGTAGTCCAGGGCGAACGGGAAATGGCAGCAAACAACAAGTCTCTCGGACGGTTCAAGCTTTATGGCATCCCACCAGCGCCACGAGGAATTCCCCAAGTTCAGGTGTCATTTGATATTGATGCTAACGGTATTTTACAGGTAACAGCCCTAGATAGAACCACTGGGCGAGAGCAGAGTATCACCATTCAAGGTGCTTCCACCTTGAACGAGTCAGAAGTGAATCGGATGATTCAGGATGCTCAGAAATACGCTGATGTCGATCGCGAACGTAAAGAACGGGTAGAAAAGCGGACTCGTTCAGAGGCGTTGATTTTCCAAGCAGAACGACAGCTCAGAGAAGTCGCACTCGAATTTGGTATGCAGTTTGCCCGAAACCGTCGCCAAAGAATTGATAATATTTGCCGAGACTTAAAAGAGAGTCTTAAGGAAAATAGCGATCGCGGTATTGACCAAGCCTACGCCGATTTGCAAGATGCTCTCTATGAGCTAAACCGGGAAGTCCGCCAGACTTATGCTGAAGATGAAGATGACGACTTGTTTGGTACAATCCGTGACATCTTTACTGGTGATAAAGATAAAGAACGCGAATTTCCCAGAGATACATATCGGGAACGCGACTCTTATGGAAAGGACTATGGCAGAGATTACGGTAAAGACTATAACAGAGACTATAGTCGAGACAGTCGTTCCTCCTATGACAACCGTCCTCCCCGCAAATCCCGTCCAAGTTATCAAGATAACTGGGATGATGAAGAAGACAATGATTGGTTGTAATCCTCCTCATAAAAGTTAGAAGTTAGAAGTTAGGAGTGATAAATTAAAAATTAAATCTTTCAACTCCTGTACAGACGCGATTAATCGCGTCTCTACTCCTAATTAATCCAAAATCTAAAATCTAAAATTTAAATAACTAACTATGCAAAATTTGCCTAATTTTCGAGATTACTACGAGATTTTGGGAGTATCTAAAGATGCCTCTGGTGAGGAAATTAAAAAAGTTTATCGGCGGTTAGCAAGGCAATATCACCCTGATCTAAATCCGGGTAACAAAGCGTCTGAGGAAAAATTTAAGGATATCGGCGAGGCTTATGAAGTCCTTTCAGACTCAGCCAAGCGATCGCAGTACGACCAGTTTAGCCGCTACTGGAAGCAAAAAGGCTTTGCGGGCAACAAACAGACGCCAAAGGCTAAAACTTGGCAAAGTAATGCTAGCGATCGCAACGGCAATCAGGACGTAGATCCAAGCCAATTCTCTGATTTTGAAAGCTTTATTAATCAAGTTATCGGCGTCAAAAATAAAAATACGGCAAGTAAGTCCAATAATGGCAATACTAGCGATCCGTTTCGTTCCCCCAGAACAAAAGTTGCCTACACAGTTAGCACCCCACCTCGCACTACTCGTCGGGATATAGAGGCCAGATTAACGCTCCCACTAGAAAAAGCTTATCAAGGTGGTAATGAACGAATTCGTTTGGAAGATGGGCGATCGCTAGAAGTTAGTATGCCTCCAGGTATGGTAACAGGTCAAACTATCCGTTTGCGGAACCAAGGCGTAGGTGGTGGCGACCTATACTTAAAAATTACTGTTGAACCTCATCCATTATTTAAGCTAGAAGGTTTAAATATCCTCTGTCAAGTCCCAGTTACTCCCACTGAGGCAGTTTTAGGAGGACAGGTAGAAGCACCAACTCTCGATGGTCCTGTAAAAATGACCATCCCTCAAGGAGTTAGGTCTGGTCAAAAATTCCGGCTAGGGAATAAAGGCTACCCCAGCGATGATGGCAAACGTGGCGATCAGTTAGTAGAAATTCAAATAGTCACACCTAAAAATATTAGTCAAGAAGAACAAGAACTGTACGAAAAGTTACGGCAAATAGAAACCTTCAAACCCCGTGCTAATTTACTAGGTTAGGGATGAGATAGCATATCAAGCTATTGACCAAAATAATTTGTAAGTAATGCTATAAATAGCTTAATTTATCAATGGAGAAAAAATGTAATCAATATTTTAAGCCCTCTCATTTATTCGTAGGGACTTAACTATGAATTACGAATTATTTTGACCTCAACCTTCATCTTGAAAAATAGTTTCTATATCTTGTGAGCCGTGCAATATACGTACAATTTCTATGCCTTCGTCTATTAGGCGGTAAAAAATTAAATAATTTTTTACCGGAAAACTTCGCAAAAAAGGTGCTAATTCAGGTCGTTCTCTGCCTAATTGGGGAAATTTAGCCAGTTTTGGAAAGCTTTCTCGCAGACTATCAAAAAGTCTATTAGCAGCTTTTAAATTATTTGGCGCTACATATTTCCAAATATTTTCAATATCTTGCCCTGCTTGAGTAGAAATCCGAAATCGACTCATAAAGAATCGCTGTCAGCCAATTTTTCCTGCCCTCGTGCTTTAATATTTGCAAAAAAAGCCGAAAGTGACTCATCATTATATTCAGTATACTGACTGCTCTCAAGCTGCTTAATACCAGTGTCGATCTGACTGCGTAACGCTTCTAGCTTGAATTTTTGGAGTTCTTCCTCAAGACGAGCGAGTTTATCTATCATCTGCTGAAACGCTTGCGCTTCATGTACCACAACCTCCGCTTTCCCGTTTACAGTTAGTACAAGTGGCGACTTTGTGGACTTGATCCGCTCTAGGTAATCCTTGGCATTGCGTTTAAAATCGGTGAGAGTTTGAATATTTTCGAGATTAATTTTGATATCCATCGCATCTAATTCAATGCTTTATCAAATATTTTATCAAATACTTGACCTGCTGTGTCTTCTTCCGTCTTCGCCAATCACAAAGGATTTAGAATATAAAAAATATCTTTGAGCAAGGTGACTCAAACAGCCGTGAATCACAACGGGGCAATGCCACAAAGCAGTAAACCAACTTATTACTCCCTGCTAGGACT
Source organism: Nostoc sp. CHAB 5824 (assembly GCF_020829665.1). Taxonomy (GTDB): domain Bacteria; phylum Cyanobacteriota; class Cyanobacteriia; order Cyanobacteriales; family Nostocaceae; genus Nostoc. Next base: position 214,293 of record NZ_JAIVFT010000007.1, on the reverse strand, counting down.
GCATCCCTCGGCATCGGTAATCGACATTCGTCGTGCTTATAGGCAACTGAGCAAACGCTATCATCCTGATACTACAGACTTGCCTACTGCGATCGCCACTCTCAAATTTCAGCAAATCAATGAAGCCTACGCTACCCTTAGCCATCCAGAACGGCGACTAAGCTACGATTTCAAAATTGGCTATTCTCGCTTTGCGGTGATTCAACCACCTCCTGACTTGAACCGTCCTGTCTCGCGTCATGACTGGTCAAAATCAGCTTACCTCGATGCGAGCGATCGCCCCCTCTCATCTGGCGAAATTTTTGCTTTATTTATGCTGGTGTTAACATTTGTAGGTTGTCTGTTACTAGCAATTGCCATTGGCTTAACGCGTGGTGAGGCTGCTTTCCAAACGCATTTGCTACAGCCAACTCCATCTCTACAACAGCAAATTAACCATGTATTGCAACTAATTACCCCTATAGTAATTAAAAACTAAAAAATTTCCTAATCCAAAATCTAAAATCCAAAATTCCTATGCCTCTTCTTCCCTCTGATACCCCCTTATATAATCATCCTCTGCCACAAATTGAACAGTGGTTAAAAAACCAAGGCTGTCAACAAGACGACACACAGAGGCATTGCTGGCATGTGCAGCGCCCTAGTTGGAAAGCTGAACTATGGCTCGATGTTGAGCAAATCGTAGTGCGATATGTCCAATCTGGGGAAAATGGGCAAGATATCCAACGTTCATTCAAGTATTCTCTTAGTCGAGATGATGTAGAACAAGCGGTATTTTCTGGGCCATAGATGAAGTCCTGAGTCCAGTTCATCGTAAAAATGTGATTGCCAATCTTGTAAGGTATAGCTGACAAAAGCGATCGCTTACAATTAAAGTTACTCCTACTCTGACAAAAATCTATGCAAATCGTTCTGCCACCTGAAGTAGAAGCGCTAGTTCAACGCCAAATCACTAGCGGTAAGTATCAGAACGCGATCGCAGTTATTCTTGCAGGCATAAAACTCCTGGAACAGCAAGAAGACATCTATCAAGGACGGCTGCAAGACTTGCAACAAGAAGCGCGTATTGGGTGGGAAGCATCGGGGCGGGGCGAAGTTGTTGATGGCTCGGCTGCAATGGGCCAAATTCGCGCCAATATGCAATCGCGCTACGGTGTTTCGGACGAAGCATGACACAACAATTTCGCCTTACCAAACCCGCAATTCAAGATATCGAGCAAATAGCAGATTATATTGCGAGACAATCTGGTTTGGCTCAGTCTGAGGGTTTTTTAAGTAAGCTGGACGCGAAATTTGCCCAAATTGCTCAGTTCCCTCGTCTCGGACGATTACGTGATGAAATTTTACCTGGTATCCGTAGCCTCTCAATAGATAATTACCTCATCCTCTACATGCCCATAGAGCAAGATGTAGAGATTTTCCGTGTCGTCAGTGGCTATCGAGATATCAAAGCCCTATTTCACGACTCTGATTCTTGATTTATACTTTTCCAAATCGCCGTTCGCGTTGCTGGTAGGCACATAAGGCGCGGTGAAACTCAGCCCGGTCAAAATCGGGCCAAAGAGCATCTGTGATGTAAATTTCTCCATAAGCCATTTGCCAGAGAAGGAAATTTGAGAGGCGCATTTCTCCACTGGTGCGAATTAACAAATCTGGGTCAGTAATTCCGGCTGTGTACAAGTGGCTCTCAAAGACCTGTTCATTAATTTCATCGGGTTGTAGCAGACCTTGCTGGACTTGTTTTGCGATCGCTTGACAAGCTTGTAGAATCTCCTGCCGTCCGCCATAATTAGTTGCTACTGAAAACCGGATACCACGATTGTCTTTAGTTGCTTCCACTGAACGGGATATTTCTTGTTGGAGCGATCGTGGCAGGTCTTGCAAATTTCCCACAAACTTAATTTGCACATTCTCTTCGACCATTTCCCGCAGTTCTTGACGCAAAACTCTTTGAAACAGAGTCATCAAAAAATCCACCTCTTCCTGCGGCCTTTTCCAGTTCTCCGTTGAAAAAGCATAAGCCGTCAGCGCCTGAATTCCCCAATCTTGACAACAGCGAAGTAAATCCTTGAGAGCATCTACTCCTCGCTTATGACCCATAATCCGAGGTAAACCCTGACGTTTAGCCCATCGACCATTGCCATCCATAATCACCGCAACGTGTTGCGGCAATAGTTCTCGTTTTAAGTCAGTAGGCAAATCTTGCAGTTTAGTTTGTTGTGCTGTCATTTTTTATCTCGAGAAGCGGTCGATGGTAATCCGAGTAAACGTGAAACCAGTGCTAGTGTCTTCCTACCTATCCGATGAACAAAACTTAACAGACCAGGAGCAACAGCTTCCCTATCCACGGTTGGGGACAAAAGAGCCTCTAATGACTCTTTCAACTTCCTAATCGTCAGTGGTCTATTTAGGGTTCCCCGTTCCGCTAAGGAAATGGAACCTGTTTCTTCAGATACAACGACACAAATGCAATTTTCGACCCGCTCAGTAATTCCCATTGCCGCCCGGTGGCGTGTTCCCAACTGGCGCGAGGCTGTGCGTCCCGAAAGTGGTAAAATTATACCGGATGATATAATCCGTGAACCACGAATTAATGTCGCTCCATCGTGTAACAAAGTTTTTGGCTGAAAAATTGTCTGGATCAGTTCTTTAGAAACCTCCGCATTTAGCTTTACTCCTGGCACAGAGAAATCTCGCTCATCAATTGGCCCTGTGGTTTCCACAATTAGTAAAGCTCCAATGCGGTTTTTTGACAATTCTTTAACAGCCTCAACAATTTCATCAATTACACTATCAGATTTGGGGATTGCCAGCCCATCAGGTTGAAACAGCTGGCGAAATTCGCCACGCCCTAATTGCTCCAAAAACCGCCGAAACTCTGACTGTAGAGCAACTGCCATCGCTACAGCACAACCAATCACCAATTTTTCCAGTACAAAACTTAGCAGAGGTAGTCCTAATCTGCCACTTAGTGCTGAGGCTAGCATTAAGATAATGAATCCCCTCACCATCCACAGTGTCCGGCGCTCACTAATAATAACTAGTATCATGTACGTCAGCGCCAGCACTAACACAATATCCAGAGTCCCAAGTAGCAAGGACTGTGACCATCCTAGGTTTATCAGCCATTGCTTCCACCAATCTCTCATGACATCTGGATTACACTTTTGCCTCTAATTACATTTAGTCATTAGTCATTTGTCATTTGTCATTTGTTATTAAACCGCGTCTACTGTGAAAACTGTAGTTTTTTGTAATGAGGCTAAAGCTCAAAACTCAAGCCACAACAGAATAATATACTCTCTTCAAAAACTCTAGGTTTCAAAATAGACGGGTTTAGCTCCTAGCTAATGACCCTTACGGGTGACGCTCCTGCGTCGCTACCGCTTCGCTAACGCCAGTCACTCATGGGGGAAACCCCCTTGGCGTTAGCCTCTCCCTTTGGGAGAAGACCGTGCTGCCTCACCAATGACCAAGGACTAATGACTATTTTTTAGTCTTTCTGGTAGGCGATCTTGTCGAATTAAGTCTTGATAAGTTTCACGTTGCAAAATTAAATTTGCTTCGCCATTCGCCACAACAACTGCTGCCGGTCGGGGCAAGCGATTGTAGTTAGATGCCATACTGTAATTGTACGCACCAGTTCCCATAACTACGAGAATATCCCCTGTTTCAGTCTTTGGGAGTAGGGCATTTTTAATCAGAATATCTCCTGATTCACAATGTTTACCAGCAATTGTGACTGTTTGGGTTAAGGGAGAAGACATTTTATTGGCAACTACTGCCCGATAAACTGATTGGTAAGTAATCGGGCGGGGATTATCAGACATTCCCCCATCGATCGCTACGTAGGTACGAATTTCTGGGATAACTTTGGATGAACCAATAGTATAGGCAGTGACGCAAGCTGTGGCAATTAGTGATCGCCCCGGTTCACTCAGTAATTTTGGCAAAGGTAAATTTTCGGCTACACAAGCTTCTTGAATTACCTCACAAATCGGTTTCACCCACTCTTCAATACTAGGAGGATCGTCTGATTCTATATACTTAACACCTAAACCGCCACCGACATTTAACTCTGTCAAATGTAAACCATACTTCGCCGCATCACGTAACCACTTTACCATCAGAGCCGCTAAATCTCGATGCGGTTGGCGCTCAAAAATTTGGGAACCGATATGAGCATGTAACCCTACGCAGTTAATGAGAGATTGTTTACTGACAAAAGTAAATAATTCCTCTAACTCATTCGGATCAAAGCCAAATTTGCTATCTAGTTGCCCCGTGCGGATATATTCATGTGTGTGACATTCAATACCCGGAGTCAAGCGCAACAAGAATCGAGGCTGTACCGAGGTGGAATTTGCCGTTTTGACAATTTCTACCAAAGTGCGTAACTCGTGCCAGTTATCCACGACAATGGTGCAACCGACTTCTGTGGCAAAAATCAGTTCTTCACGAGATTTATTGTTGCTATGAAGATAGATTTTCTCAGGATTGACGCCTGCTTGCAGCGCAGTGTAGAGTTCCCCCCCAGATGCTACATCAATTCCTAAATCTTCAGACGCGGCGATCGCACAAACTGCTAAACAATTCCAAGCTTTTGAGGCATACAATACTTGAGATACGCCCTTGTAGTATAGCTTGAAAGCATCTCGGTATTGCTGACAAGCCGAACGCAGGGTTTCTTCATCTAAAATATATAAAGGTGAACCAAACTGCTCAACTAGGGTTGTGATATCACACCCACCAATTTCCAGGGAGTCATGATTATGGACTCTGGCAGTTAAGGGTAAAAGTTCCTGATTAGGCGATGGATTTGCCTTGGTTTCGTGCCTTTGAGGTAAATATTGACTTCCAGAATGTTGAACCCCAGTGGGGTGAGTCGATACCATAACTATAAAAATTTTCCTTGTTCAAATTACGGGCTTTGAGTTTGTCTCCCGACTCCCAGTGTACAAAGGGTTTGTAACGTTATTCAATAAATGTGATCTCATTAGACTTAGAAATTAAATTACTGACATTAGAAAATCTCAGTGCTATTCTGGAACTCGATCAAGCCTGTTTTGGCGGACTTTGGACTCTAGACGGCTACAAACGAGAATTGGATAGTCCCAACAGCGATTTACTCGGTTTATTTTGCCCCTCCTCTAGCATAAGTTTGCTAGGAATGGGTTGCTTTTGGTCAATTTTAGAGGAAGCCCACATTACAATTTTGGCGGTTCATCCTCAATATCACCGTCAAGGAATGGGTGCGGCTTTATTATATTCACTCATTAAGACAGCTTGCGATCGCAAAATGGAGCGAGCTACCCTCGAAGTCCGAGCTTCCAACTTGGCGGCAATATCTTTATATCAAAAATTTGGTTTCAAAACAGCTGGGCGGCGGCGGCGTTACTACCAAGATAACGATGAGGATGCCCTAATCCTCTGGCTCCCAGATTTACAACACCCCAAATTTAAAGCAACTTTAGACCAGTGGTATTCTCTGATCAGCGATCGCCTGGACAAATCCTCTTGGCACTTGCTTTTTAACTAATTCGTAATTCGTAATTAATTACGAATTATCTAAGTGTTGGGCATTATTAATTTTGAATTATTGGGGCTTGCGATCAGCTTCAGCAAAAAAATGTAACTTTGCTGCGTCTATTTAGATTTAAATATTTTATCTAAAGCATAATTTATATAAAAAAAATATATATAAATTATTTTTACTTGATATTAAAAAATATATATGTTAAATATAAATGTTTGGGATTGAGTAAATCAACTCTTAATGTAAGCAGTGAACTGTTTGTAATAAATCCCAAAAAGGCTGGTGAACTAAAGCTCCTCAGTACACTAGCCAGATAAAAGTAGTCAATAGTAACAATTAGCCCATCAACCCAAGTCATAGCTTCAGGATGTCTATAATCTGTTATACAGGCATCCAAAAGCTTTGCCTGTGCTAAAATCAGCATACCGGCACGACCGCAGATGATGGGATAAAGCCATGTTTGAGCGCTTCACAGAAAAAGCCATTAAGGTAATCATGCTGGCCCAAGAAGAGGCCCGCCGTTTAGGTCACAACTTTGTCGGAACCGAGCAGATCCTCCTGGGTCTGATTGGCGAAGGCACTGGAGTGGCTGCCAAGGTGCTGAAATCAATGGGCGTCAATCTCAAAGATGCCCGAATTGAAGTTGAAAAAATTATAGGACGGGGATCAGGCTTTGTTGCCGTGGAAATTCCGTTTACGCCACGGGCAAAGCGAGTTTTAGAACTCTCATTGGAAGAAGCACGCCAACTGGGGCATAACTACATTGGCACCGAGCATCTGCTGTTGGGCCTAATCCGCGAAGGGGAAGGCGTCGCAGCCAGAGTGCTAGAAAACCTCGGTGTGGATTTATCTAAGGTAAGAACCCAAGTCATTCGGATGTTGGGAGAAACTGCCGAAGTTTCACCAGGCGGTTCATCCGGGCGCACAAAAACCCCGACTCTGGATGAATTTGGCTCAAACCTGACTCAGATGGCAATAGACAATAAGCTCGATCCAGTGGTGGGACGCGCTAAAGAAATTGAGCGGGTGATTCAGATATTGGGTCGCCGAACTAAAAATAACCCAGTGCTAATTGGGGAACCAGGGGTTGGTAAAACAGCGATCGCTGAAGGTTTAGCTTCACGCATTGCCACCAAAGATGTCCCTGACATCCTCGAAGATAAACGCGTCGTCACCTTGGATATTGGTTTGCTCGTAGCAGGAACCAAGTACCGGGGTGAATTTGAAGAACGCTTGAAAAAAATCATGGATGAAATCCGCTCTGCGGGTAATGTCATTCTCGTGATTGATGAGGTACACACCTTAATTGGTGCGGGTGCAGCAGAAGGTGCTATTGACGCAGCGAATATCCTCAAGCCAGCTTTGGCCAGAGGTGAGTTGCAGTGCATCGGTGCTACAACCCTAGATGAGTACCGGAAGCACATCGAGCGAGATGCAGCTCTAGAGCGGCGTTTCCAACCAGTAATGGTTGGCGAACCTACAGTTGATGAAACAATTGAAATTTTATATGGTTTGCGCGAACGCTACGAGCAACACCACAAACTGAAAATCTCCGACGAAGCATTGGTAGCGGCGGCGAAATTATCAGACCGTTACATTAGCGATCGCTACCTCCCAGATAAAGCCATCGACTTAGTTGATGAAGCTGGTTCTAGAGTGCGCTTGATTAACTCCCAACTGCCACCCGCAGCCAAAGAGTTAGACAAAGAACTGCGTCAGATATTAAAAGAAAAAGATGACGCGGTGCGCTCTCAAGACTTTGACAAAGCTGGAGAATTGCGCGATCGCGAAATGGAAATCAAAGCCGAAATCCGAGCGATCGCTCAAAGCAAGACCAATGCAACTGGCACAGAACATGAAGAACCTGTAGTTACAGAAGAAGACATTGCTCACATTGTCGCTTCTTGGACAGGTGTACCGGTGAACAAACTCACCGAATCTGAATCTGAAAAGCTGCTGCACATGGAAGATACCTTGCATCAGCGTTTAATTGGTCAAGACGAAGCTGTGAGAGCAGTTTCACGGGCAATTCGTCGCGCTCGTGTCGGTTTGAAAAATCCCAATCGACCCATTGCTAGCTTTGTCTTCTCTGGGCCTACTGGTGTAGGTAAAACCGAGTTAGCGAAATCCTTAGCTGCTTACTTCTTCGGTTCCGAAGAAGCGATGATCCGCTTAGATATGTCCGAATACATGGAGCGTCACACCGTCAGCAAGCTGATTGGTTCCCCTCCAGGTTATGTTGGCTATAACGAAGGTGGTCAGCTGACCGAAGCCGTGCGGCGGCGTCCTTACACCGTGGTGCTGTTTGACGAAATCGAAAAAGCACACCCCGATGTATTCAACATGCTGCTGCAAATTTTGGAAGACGGTCGGTTAACTGATGCCAAAGGTCGCACAGTGGACTTCAAGAACACCTTGCTGATTTTAACTTCCAATATTGGTTCTAAGGTAATTGAAAAAGGCGGTAGCGGTATCGGCTTTGAATTCTCCGAAGATGCCAGCGAGTCAACTTACAACCGGATTCGCTCTTTGGTCAACGAAGAATTGAAGCAGTACTTCCGTCCAGAGTTCCTCAACCGACTCGATGAAATTATCGTCTTCCGTCAGTTGAGCAAGCCTGAAGTGACCCAAATCGCCGAAATTATGCTCAAGGAAGTATTTGGTCGTCTGACGGAAAAGGGTATCACCTTAGAAGTCACAGACCGCTTCAAGGATCGGTTAATCACTGAAGGTTACAGTCCCAGCTACGGCGCAAGGCCATTACGTCGGGCAATTATGCGCCTGTTAGAAGATAGCCTAGCAGAAGAAATTCTGTCTGGTCGCATTAAGGATGGCGATACAGCCTTAGTTGATGTGGATGAAAATGGCGTTGTGCAAGTTAGTTCTCAACAGCGTCGGGAATTGTTACCCCAAGGTGTTGAGTAAGATTTAGGGTTTGGGATTTAAGTCTCAAATAGAAAATTAGAAAACGGTAGAGTATTTATTGCTCTACCGTTTTTTTGTTGTCAAATAACAATCATCTAAAGTTAACGCAGAAAGTAGGTGCGGCGTCAGAATTTTGGTTAGGTGCAAAATGCGTTTGTGCGAGTTGTCAATTCTCAAACTAGTGAAGAAGTTGTTCGCTAGGACCTTGTGGAGGACTACTTCATAGAAACATCCATGATTATGGTTGAACTTTACTTCAAAGATGGTAAATGGCGTCTCAACGCTGTAGGTTCGGGTTATCAAGGTGGCTTACAAGCACAGGTTGGCTCTGGGATTAATCCCCGTAACTCCTTCACTCATTGAGATGTATTGTGTTTTAGTCCGTGATCGCCCCTTGGTTAATTACGAATTTGTTCAGTTTTTTACAAAATCCCGTTACTTCCTCCTGATTATAGGGAATACTGGACTCAGTACATCAGATATCAGATCATATAGGCAAAAATACTGGCTTATGGGCATTGTTTTGCAATCAATTGCTTCTTTAATTCTGTATTATTTTGTATATGTAATATATGCAGGTGTCACTGTTGGATTTAGAAAAAATGAGTTCTATAATCAAATTTTTGAAAGATTATATATTGTTATTTGGTTGATTCTTGGAATAATTGCAATTTCTACATTTACCGATAAGGCATTAGCATTATCAGTTTTAGTAGGCCCTATAATACATCTTTATAAACATTTTGAATACCATAATATTATACATTGATGATTACAATAATATGCCTAAAAGCTATTCAAATCTTTTGTTTGATTAGGCATCTTGGGCTTAACGTAGATTCCTCTGCCAGTGCTACCAGAACCTTTAGTATTGCAGATGGCTACAGCTAAAGCAAGCCTTAATAAACGTGGGATTGTCATCTTTAGAGAGAAGCTAGAGGACATCAGACGTGAATGGCACTATAACTAGATGGAAACCCAGAATAAGCAACAAAATAAGCTTGCACCATATTGGGGTCTGAAGTCAAAGAGTTAAAGCAAAATGTCTACTAAAAGAAGCAGTTATTTATGGCAAAATATCGTTTATGGACACCTATTGCGAATGCTTTTGATGCCTATCGTCGGCGTCTTATCTCTGAGCCTACAGCATTCTACGAGCATACTTGGCGGTTGATTCATATCCAAGAATCATTAGTAGTAACACTTGGTTCTGCACTGGTAAGCAGGCTGTTATATCTCTGGAAAGATGAACCAAATTCTATTGAGGATATGAAAAAATTGCGAAAGATGGTTATAGACTGTCTTGAAAATGGAAGTATTGGTAACTGGAATGATATACTTAGCCGCTTTGGACGCCTTACCGCTGAGAAATATCCTCCATGTCCATTCATTGCTGCGGTCAAAGAGTATCTTGAAGAGATTCCTACTATCAATCCAAACAAATTAGCAAGTAAACAGCAGGGAGTTCCATTAGCTTTCCTTACAACTTGGCAAAGTATAGCACCAGTAACTTCAAATTATGAAGATAACAATCTTTCACGTCTAGGACGATTCTTCGCTATCAATTCACTTCGCAATAAAATTGCTCATGTTCCTATTTCGGGGGATACATTTAGGAAACTACACACAGGTCTTCGTAGAGAAGTGCTATCATTACTTACCCCTTTAATGGACTGGCAAGCAGAACCTCCAACAGCCAATCCAAATATTACAAAATGGCATCCACCTCTATGTGGACAAATTGCTAACAAACGTAGTTATGTAACCGGTAGTGCTGATTATGGACAAGTTCTTGGCATTGATGATGATAAAACATATTGGGAATGGCAAAAAATAGGTAATCAAGATCCAGAAAGGTGGTTAGCTTCTCCATTTGTCTATATTGACAATGATATAAAAGTATCCCTTCTGTTTAAGTTAGAAGGTTTGAACGGCGAACCTGATGAAAATCTTAATGGTCAGTATCATCGCTTCGCTGCTGAGGCTCGCTATGAAAGGTCGAAGGCTTTTTACCACCTATCGCTAATTATGGGTAAGCGCAACTTTTTTGATGATGCTCTAAAGGATGCTGAAAGGGCAGCAAAATCTGGTTATAAAACAGAACACGCCAATTGGGAAAAGTTTTTGCAAAGAAAGCGTGATGAAGAAGGAATTGAATCTACCATTTCCGGGGTAAACATCAACTAAAACAACATTCAGGATTTGTGAGTTTTGTATTTTGGCTAGATACCGTTATGGGATATTTTTTAATGAACAGATAGGTTATAGATTAGTCCAGATGGTAGCCGTATTCTACTTTACTATGGGGAGATAAAAATCAATGCAGACGACCAATACCACGTCATCCCCCGCACAAGACCAAGTGAAGAATAACTGGGAATTTACAGAAGTATGGATAGATCCAATGTTATCCACTCCATATATTCTTTTATTGCTTTGCAACAGTCAAGATAACTGTCAAGTTTATGATCCGGTGCAGGGTTATAAAATTGTATTTTCTAGTAATGACTATAATGCAGCCAAGTTATGGTTACTAGAAGATGAGTATGAACCAATTGAAGGTAGGCTTTTAGCTGCGGAATTAGCCTAAGTTATTAGAGAGAATATCATCGTATGATTGACGCTGACATTTTGAGCGATCGCAAAGTTGAATTTGTTAGCCCGTCGTAGACATTGCACCATATAAACGCTCTTTTTTAAAAATTAACCAAACTCTCGTTACGAAATCTGGGGTACAATACCGCCTTACAGCCGTTGAGATGATTATCCCGATTTTAGATATGCATCTATTCCGAGAAAAAGAATGGTTATTTAGCCTACTGGTAATATCTCTAGTTCTATGGCTGATATTTTTAGGAAACTCCCCTTTACGAGATTGGGATGAAGGTACTGTGGCACAGGTTGCCCGTGAAATTTGGCGTGCCCCACTTGGTTCAATGCATTGGCTTTTCCCCACCTTGGGAGGTGAACCTTATCATAATAAGCCACCACTCATGCACTTACTAATTGCTTGGACTTACTCTATCGGAGGCGTGAATGAGTGGACAACACGTCTACCGGGTGCAGTATTAACTGCTTTGGGTGTGCCTTTGCTTTATTTAGTCGGATGTTTGCTTTTTAACGAAAGTTTACCAGCTCTGTTTGCCGCTTTAGTTTACCTGACGATGTTGCCTGTGGTGCGTCACGGAAGGCTAGCAATGTTAGATGGTACAACTATTACCTTTTTCTTGCTTTTGTTGTTTTGTTTGCTAAAAGGACGTCAGAATCGTCGGTATGCTCTAGGTGTGGGATTTTGTCTAGGGTTAATAACTCTAACTAAAGGCATGATGGTTTTGCCGCTAGGAGCGATCGCTTGTTTATTCCTAATTGCAGAGCGGCAGTTTGCTTTGTTAACAAGCCCCTATTTATTAGTGGGAATGTTTTTAGGAAATGCACCTGCGATCGCTTGGTTTGCTGCTCAATGGCTACATTATGGCGAAAATTTCTTCCAAGTGAATTTTCAAGCACAAACTTTTGATCGCCTTACACAATCTGTTGAAGGTCATACTGGCCCTCCCTGGTACTATTTAATCGAGTTAATTAAGTATAGTTTTCCTTGGCTATTATTTTTACCGGAAAGTATTTATCTAGCTTGGAAAAAACGTCGTACTACCTGGGGAACCCTAATTATTATCGGCATAGTTATTTATTTAGTAACTATTTCTTTAATGAAAACTAAACTCCCGTGGTATATCATGCCTGTATATCCATTTTTAGCTTTAGCGATTGGTGCTAAACTTAGCGAAATTTGGCAGTCTCGTAATTTTAGGGTGCTAAGTTGGACAATATTTATAGCTATTATTTCTATTGCTGGTTTAGGAGGTTTTGTTTACTTTCTGATTAAGAAAGAGCCTATTTTAATAGTTATGAGTATTGTTTTAGCAATGAGTATGGGCATCGCAGCATGGCTAGTTAAACAGCGCGATCGCAACTTTATTCCAGTGCTATTTACAGGGATGTATTTAGTTTTAACCTTGTTGGTAAGTTCGCAATCTTGGATTTGGGAATTAAAAGAAGCTTTCCCAGTTAAACCAGTAGCAGAATTAATTCGCGCAAATGTTTTACCAAGAACACAAATTTACACCTCTTTTGCTTATAATCGTCCAAGTTTGGACTTTTACAGCGATTGCAAGGTAACTGCTGCAACTGTGCCAATTTTACAAAAAATGTTATCAAATAAATCTTATTTGCTATTAGACGATGGGGCTTTAGCGCAAATCAATTTAACTGGTACTAAAATTATAGGAGCAGCTAACGGATTTACGCTAATTACCAAAATTTAATTATACCAACGAATATTGAATAGTAGATTATCTGAGATAACCAAATTTTTCAACCAGTCGGATATCTTAACCAATAATAAATAATATTAATCAATTTAAGCGACCCAAAGATTACGGGCAAATCGAATAGAAAATGTCAACATTAGTATTCTTTTCCTTATATTCATCTTTGCAGATAGATAAATGAACTTTTACTAGCTGTCATAACGCTACGAGCCTTCGTTCGTTACTTGAACTGTGGATTGACTAGATTGAGCTAGATAGATACCCCCTAAAACTACGGCAAAAGTCGCCCAGTCAAACAAACCTACCTGTTCTGAAAAAATGAACCAAGCAAAAATGGAGGCTAGGACTGGTTCGATCAGAAGTGTGACGGCGACGACACCTGAAGAAATTCTGCTGAGGCTATAAGCCAAAAGTCCCTGGCCTAACACTTGGCAGAAGAGAGCTTGGAAAATGATGAAAAACCAACCCATCCAGGAATAGGGGAGCAGTCTATCTTCGAGGAATGGGAGGACGGGTAGTAGAAACATTGTTGTGATTCCACAGCGCCACAACATTATGGTTGCAGTGCTAAACCGGGTTCGGAGTCGTTCTATTAACAGCATACACGTAGCCATGAAAATCGCAGTTAGCAATGCTAATGCATCACCCAGTATTTGGTCAGTGGCAAATTGCACCTTATTAATTTCAAACGCGATCGCTCCTAAGAGTGCCATAACTAGACCAATAACGAATCTGTTATCGAAGCGCCGACCGAATAACAGATATCCAGCCAAAGCAACAAATAAGGAGTTCAAATTAGATAGTAAAGCCACGTTGGCAACACTGGTTTGACTCAGCGACCAAGCCCACAAGAGGAGGTAGGTTGCAGCAGCGGTTCCCATTGCCAACAACAGCCACACTTCTTGACTCGTAAAAGGCTTCTGTTCTATAGATTGATCGGACTGTTGGCTGCGGAAAGCCTCAAGTCCATTCCATAGCGCAAAGACAACTGTGGCGATCCAACTGCGATGAAATACTACAGCATTTGCACCAATCTCTTGTTGACACAATTTAGTTAGAGATGGTGCTAAAGATATGGGAATCAGAGCAATAAATAATGAGACAGTTCCTAATAAAGCTGGTGTTTCGGAGAATTGTTGCTTTAGTAATGACAGTTTGCTCGTCATACTTTTAACGAAAGTGTTAACTATAGTTTTGACTGATTCCTGAAACGGCAAATTAACAGCAGTTTGGCTAGATATGGCTAAGTATAAACCCATTAAAACTACAGCAAAACCTACCCAATTTGAGAAAGTTAATTTTTCTGAAAATATTACAAGAGCGAAAATGCCACTAAATACTGGCTCTAACAGATGCACCAAGGAGACAACCACAGAGGAAAACCTGGCAAGGCTATAGGTCAAAAGCCCATGACCTAAAACTTGGCAGATCAGGGCTAGGGAAATGACCCAAAGCCACCCACTGACTGTAGAGGGAAAAAGCTGATCTTGAGTGAACAAAAGTAGAGGGAAAATAACTAAAGCCGCGATCGCACAGATCCACAACTGGATTGTGGCAGGAGAAAATTTGGTTCGTAATTTTTCTACGATCAGCAGGTATGCACCCAAGAAAACCGCAGACACGATCGCAGCAAAGCCTCCTTGAACTTCGTCTGTGGCGATTTGCAGTTCCTCAAATTCAATGGCGATCGCTCCCCCAAGCGCAATCACCATCCCAATCAGGAACTGGCTCTCAAAACCCTGACGAAATAACAGCCACACTCCTAAGCTAGTAAATATGGGGGCAAGGTTATGCAACACACTAGAAATCGCAACGCTAGTTTGAGTCAGCGACCAAGCCAAAAAGACTAAAGTGGCAGCCCAAAGAATACCAGCGCCTAGCAATAGGCACAGATCCTGACTGGTGTAGGTCTGCTGTTCTACAGGTTTTTCTAAGGAAAATCGCTGTCGTATTGCCTTGTATCCATGCCACAGCAAGAAAACTACACTAGCAAGCCAAAAACGATTAAATACAGTGGCACTGGGGCTGAGTTCTATTTCGCTCAATTTCATAAAAATAGAGCCAAAAGAGATGGCACCTACACCTACAAATAATGAAGCGATCGCTATCTTCGTTTGATTGGATACATTCATTAGGAAATTTAAATTCAACTTCTTACCAATAAAGAATCAAACCCTCTAACCAACCCAACGCTCCTGGGCAAATCCTACAGCTATTTTGGCTAGTAATGTCACAAAAGCGCCTAATATTAAATATCCCTGACGAGGATGGCGAGATAGCAGCACACCAATGGCTATATTCAGAGGCACAATACCATAGGCGAGACGGCTTAAGGAGATAGTACCTCCAGAGGCTAGCAGCAAACCAATACCACAAAAGCCGTAAATAACTGTAACTGCGGTCAATTGTGTGTGTAAGCGCCACAAGACATAGCCACCACCTAAGATCATGAACAAGTTGAGCAAGTTATTGATCCACTCTTCACTCGCTAGAATCAACAAAAATAAAACTAAAGCATAAAACCCATAGAATAATTTTACAGAACGAAAGTGTTGACGGAAACGCCATAAAATATAGCTACTGGCAACAATCACGCTAAACAACAAGAGATACCAGGGGTCTTGAATGCCGCCAGATGGTTTTTGAATCCAACCATATTGCCAATTCTTTGTGCCAACTGCAATTTGCATGAACATATTTAACCAACCCTGCCAATCAAACCCCAGAGTTGGCCGCCATCCCCGCTGTGCTTCGATAAATGCTAATGGGTTGCCAAAATAAATCGCACAATACAAACTAAATAGAAGTATGCCAATAGCAGTAGTCAAACCAGCTATATAGGCAATGGCTGATCGGCGTTCTTTCCAAGCTGCGATCGCAAATGCTGGAATTAGTGCCATACCTGTAGGACGTGTTGCTGTCGCCATCGCACCCCAAAGAGCAGTCCAGCCATACTGTTTTTGATCAAATGCCTGCAAAGCCGCCGTACTCAAAAACAAATATAGCCCCTCTGTGTAAACCACCCCCGTAAACATAGAAGATGGATACAAAGAAACTACAGCAGTAGTCCACTGCGCTGCATTGATGCCATAATGCTCTTTGATCCAAAAGTACAAACAGTAAAGCGCTGCGAAAAATGCCAGGTTGTTGACTAACGTACCTGCTAATTCAAACGGTAAGCCCAACTTCATCAAAACCCAAATGCTTATGGGAAAAAGGGGAAAGAAGGCAAGGTTATGTTGTTTGCCATCATTAACATATTCATATCCAGAAGTAGCGATCGCTCGGTAATGCATACTATCCCATGCATCAAAAACCCTCCAGCCAAAATGAGGCAAAAATTCTTCTGCTGCTAACGGTAGCTTTGGTGCAACCAGGAACATAACAGTCCAGATGAATATTCGGCTGGTGAGCCATATTGCTGCTGGAAACAGGAAATCATTTTTCCATAAAACTTTTTTTATAAGTATCTGAACTTTGGCCATAAGGTTGAGTGCTTCAACAAACTCCTTTATGCATCCTTTTACCTATGGCTGCAACACAGCAATTTCTGAGTAACATTTTGCATATTAAATCCTCCAACAACATAATTAACAAACTGGACAGATTAAAAATTACTTAAAAGTGTTCCCTACTTGCTTACTTTTGCTAATTTTCTCGGAATTTATCTTTAAAAATATAGTATTTATAAATACAAATTTTGTCTAGTTCTATAAAAATTGAGCAATTTTAGTATTTTATAGCTAGCAGTGTATCGAGTTAAAATTAACGAATTGGGGTGCAGCGACGAGGACACGGGTAAATTTTCCTTCTTTGTGTCTCCCCCTTCCACGTCTCTCCTCTTTTGCATCAGTATATCGATTATGCGGATTGCTGTTATTAATGAGTCCCCAGCAATTTATAGTGGGAGTTGTCTGTAAATCCTTAAGCAATTGTGAAAGCGATTACTCTTGTTGGTTCCACTGGTTCTATTGGTACTCAGACTTTAGATATTGTCACTCAGTACCCTGAGCAGTTTCGGATTGTGGGATTGGCAGCTGGGAACAATGTAGAGATGTTGGCTGCTCAAATTCGGCAGTTTCGACCGGAAATAGCAGCCATTTGCTCAGAAGATAAATTACCAGCGCTCAAAGAAGCAATCATTGACCTCGATCCCCAACCGATTCTACTGGCAGGTGAGGCCGGAGTGATAGAAGTCGCTCGCTACGGCGATGCCCAAACCGTTGTCACTGGTATCGTTGGTTGTGCTGGTTTGCTACCCACGATTGCAGCGATTGAAGCTGGTAAAGATATTGCCTTAGCGAACAAAGAAACTCTGATTGCTGGGGCCCCTGTGGTTCTACCCCTAGTTGAAAAACATGGGGTAAAATTACTCCCAGCCGATTCCGAACATTCCGCAATATTTCAATGCCTCCAAGGTGTTCCCAAGGATGGCTTGCGGAAAATTTTGCTTACTGCATCGGGTGGGGCTTTTCGGGACTGGGATGTAGAAAAGCTAGCAGATGTAACCGTTGCTGACGCTCTCAAGCATCCTAATTGGTCGATGGGGCGTAAAATCACAGTAGACTCTGCTACTTTGATGAATAAAGGACTGGAGGTAATTGAGGCTCACTTTCTGTTTGGGTTGGATTATGACAATATCGAAATTGTCATTCATCCCCAGAGCATTATTCACTCGCTGATTGAACTGCAAGACAGTTCAGTTTTAGCCCAACTCGGTTGGCCGGATATGCGCTTACCTTTACTGTATGCCCTATCTTGGCCTGATCGCATCTACACCAACTGGGAACGACTAGATTTAGTCAAAGCTGGAAATTTAACCTTCCGTGAACCAGATCACCAGAAGTATCCTTGTATGCAGTTGGCTTATGCTGTGGGTAAAGCTGGTGGTTCGATGCCAGCTGTGTTGAATGCCGCCAATGAGCAAGCTGTAGCTTTATTTTTATCAGAAAAAATTCGGTTTTTAGATATTCCCCGGTGTATCGAATGGGTGTGCGATCGCCATCAAAATGATAACCGTACTAATCCCTCTTTAGATGACATTTTGGCAGCAGATAAATGGGCAAGACAAGAAGTTTTAACAGTGATTGAAAACTTAGAAACTCACTCGCGGATAATCTCTGTGCGATAAAAATCTTCAATTCAGATTGATTGGGGATTAGAAATTGATGCCTAGTCCTCAATCTTTAATCTCCATCCTCGAATCCAATTAATATGGAAATCATTTTACCTGATAACAAAAATGTACTTGCAGAACTGAAAAAAGTTAACAAATTGAACATATTCGGTGGCTTCCGGATCAGCCATCATTTTTATGTATATCTATAATTTATCTCAAAACAAGAATCAAAAATCTTTACAAAAACTTTGCAAAAAAAAAGCACATGATATATAAATAATTATCTCATTTTTAGATAAAATATCCCCAGGCTGATTGTTACAAAAAACTATTATAGTGGGTATTAAAAATTAGGTTCAGCATCTTTTATACTAATGATTCTTACCAAAGCAAAAACTTACTCTTTATGCATAAAACCACTCTCAGACAAAAGCAATTATTAAGGAATTAATATATATGATTGCTACGTTGATTGTAGCTTGGATTATCTTCATAATATTGTGGAAGTTGTTAAAAGCAACCATGAGTAATGCATTAACTATTGCCGCAATCCTAATTTTATTAAACATTAGTTTTGGCATTACTCCACAAGATATTTGGCATTATATAATGCAGTTTACGCAAACTGTATCACAGTTTCAAAACGGCAAGTAAAAAATTAAAAATTCACCTTTATTGATGAAGGTGAATAACAAAAAATGAATCAATAAAATTTACAGCATTGAAGCAAATAGTGTCGGTAGCCTTTGTTGCTCAATTATTATTTAATACTGAAATTTTAGCCAATGCATCTTTAACACTCGTCGGCAACTGACGCATAATTTTACCTCTTTCACGATCTAAAGCTACTAAAGTCACCTTGGCAGTGACGCACAATTGTTGTCCATCAGTTGAGACAATGGCATAGTCCCAATTGATTCGGACGCCAGTAACCTCAGCCATGCGCGTTTTTACCACCACTGTCATACCCAATTGAATTGCACGGTGATAGCGCACCGACAGTTCTACAACTGGTAAATCGCAACCTATAGCGACTAAATCAGCAAATTCAATCCCTATAGATCGCAAGCATTCAATCCGCGCTTCTTCCATCCAAGCTATATAGGAACCGTGCCAGACAATACCTGCATAGTCAGTGTGGTGAGGTTGCACTCTAACAGGATATTCAAACCAATTCCCAAATTCATGACTTGATGGATTGTCAAGGGCGGTGGTTGGTGGTAATTTTGGTTGGCTAGGTTTTTCTTCTGACATCTTCAAATTTCTCAGCACCTATAAATTTTCCAAATTCTTGAATAGCATAAAAATTAATTGCGTTGCCGGACTTATTGATTTAATATTTACCTTCCGAGTATAGGGAGTGTTTTGTTATGCAGCCTAATCTCCGGTATGTAAGTGTTGTTACTTTGACTCTACTTAGTTTACTAGGTTTTGGGATGACTTATCTAGACAATAACCAGGTAAGCACAAATCCAAGGTTGAGGTACAACTCTAGAGAAAAAGCTCAAGCTTTACCCAAGAACAATCAACTCTCAGAAATTGCAAGGCTCAACGAAGAAGCTATCAAAGAATCTCGGCAAGGTCAATCAAAAGAAGCGTTGCAGAGATTACAAAAAGCATTAGCCATCAGTAGAGAACTTGGAGAACGCTCTTGGGAAGCGGTAACATTCAACAACATCGGCAGAATTTACCAAAGTCAAAGAAAGTATCCCGAAGCACTTCAATCCTATCAGCAAGCCCTATTAATTAACAAAGAACTTAGGGATCTCGTTCGACTTGGTAAAACCTACAGTAACATAGGTTTCTTATTTGATATCCAAAATAAACCAGACTTAGCAATTTTTTTCTACAAGCATTGCTTGATTAATCGTGAGAAAGCTCGCTTGAATCCATCAGCACTTAGTGCGCCACAACCAGATGCTTACAGCATAACTGTTAGCCAGACTTATCGCATTTTGGGTGAACTATTGCTCAAACAGGAACGTGTTGCTGAAGCACAAAGGACGATGGATTTACTCAAAGTTGAAGAACTAGAGGAATATCTCCAGAATGTGTCAGGTAATCAACGTACTGTCAAAGGTATTAATATAGCGGCAATAGAAAAACCAATTAAACAAAAGTTAGATCAAACCGTGGATAATGCTATTGTGCTGGGTAAAGAACTGACAACACTACGGAAAATTTCTCCCAAAGAGCGATCGCTCCAACAGAAACAACGCATAGAGCAATTAGTCCTAAATCAACAGCAACTCCTGGATGGATTTAACGAATTTATCAATAGTCCTTCAGTGAAAGCACAGGTAGAGCAAATTAGCCGTACAGCTAGGCGGCAAAATTTGGATTTGGAGAGTCTTAATGAACTTCGGGATAATTTGGCGCGATTACCTCAAAAATCGGCACTACTCTACCCACTGATTTTAAAAGATAGCTTGGAATTGGTATTAGTAACTCCTGAATCTCCACCAATTCATCGCACCGTTGCTGTAAAACGCGAAAACCTCTATCAGACTATTGGTGCTTTCCGCCAAGCTTTAATCAATCCCAGTCGAAATATTAAAGCACCTGCACGACAACTGTATGACTGGCTAATTCAACCGATAGAAAAAGACCTGAAGCTATCAGGTACACAAACTCTGATTTACGCTCCAGATGACCAGTTACGCTACATTCCTTTAACTGGTTTATATGATGGGAAACAATGGCTAGTGCAGCGCTTCAATGTGAATCACATTACATCCGCTAGCCTAACTAACTTAAATACCCCACAACAATCGACTTTGCGAGTTTTAGCCGGTGCTTTTACTAAAGGTAATTATCAAATCAAAGTTGGCAATCGACAGGTTGCTTTCGCTGGCTTACCTTTTGCAACGCGGGAGGTGGAAAGTCTAGCAGCTGCGGTTCCTGAAACTACGAAGCTTTTAGACGATGCCTTTACTCCCAGAGTCGCTGTACCCCAAATGGATGACTATACAATTGTCCATTTAGCGACTCATGCAGCCTTTGTAGTGGGTAAACCAGAAGATTCATTTATTTTATTCGGGAATGGCGATCGCGTTAACTTCCGAAATGTCGCCACTTGGTCACTCCCCCATGTAGATTTGGTAGTGTTGAGCGCCTGCGAAACCGGCTTGGGAGGCAAGTTAGGTAATGGTGAGGAAATTTTGGGCTTTGGCTATCAAATGCAACAAACCGGCGCAAGAACTGCGATCGCCTCTTTGTGGTCTGTGGATGATGGTGGTACACAAGCACTTATGAGTGCTTTTTATGGTATCCTCTCGACTGATAAGTTGACTAAAACTGAAGCTTTACGACAAGCTCAAGTCTCATTAATTACTGGGGACTGGAAGGTAAAAAGCCAGAATTTACCTGTAGCAGCCGTTAGTGATTTTAGTCACCCATACTACTGGGCATCCTTTATTTTGATTGGCAATGGACTTTAGGTGTTGATCCTTCCTCACCTTTGTCAGAGGATGCTTTTGTCAAGCTTCTGGCTGAGGTGTCAGCTAGAAAATTCATTAAAAATTCATAATTCATAATTGATAATTCATAATTGCGTTATGTAATTAGATTTAGATCCCAAGCAAAACGGGGTTGTTTGCTTGATAGTTGCAGGCTTTTTTAACCTGTCTTTTAATTATGAATTATGAATTAGTAATTACTAATTATCTTGATTGTGATTACCACTGCCTTTTATCAACTTTCCAGCTAAAGGCTCAAAATCCGGCTCGAAAGGTTTTGGCAGATACAAAAAAATGTGCGATGGGCCAGCTATGAGGCAATCACTTAATGGTCATGGAGAATAGGTAAGAGCGATCGCTAATGAAACCACTGTTACCAATTACCAGTTACCGATAATCAATTTCTAGTTTGCCATCGACCTTTGGAACCTTAATACTTCTTGGCAAGAGTTTTAGAGCCTGTATCGGTTTGCATAGATTGCTTGACAAGATTAGCTAGTTCGTCTAACTGGCTAATTGCCTCTGCACCTTCTAACTTCATTAATTCGCGGTCATCCCGCATTTCTGTCCAAGTAATCCCGTAATCGGACACCAAAAACCGAATCAGATGGTTATCACCCAAGCTAACCATAAACGATGCACTATTCATTTGGTCGCCACAGGTGTAACAAGACGCAGGATACCCGCGCCGCTCTAATACAACCGCCAAGGCTTGCAGGTTCATTACCAAGTCTTGGACGAATTGTCGATGTTGATGTGCTAGTCTCAGAAACACTCTTGTCCTCCAGACACCACAGTCATTTGAGTTTGTTTTATATTTTCTTTAGATTTTCTCATCCACTGGTATTGTAAACTATTCATTACAATTACAAGACAGATGATATTGAGTCGTTAATTGACTACCTTGTTTAGGGTAGTAGATCAGAGTTTTGAGCGCCGTATCAAACTATTCAGTTTGCAAATTAAAAATCTCGGACAGAATTGCTAAATTTAACTATATCTTTATACACTTCTGTCAGGGTAGATTCTTACAAGAAGCGATCCGCTTTAAGAGTAACTTAAATTTAGCACTAGTCAACTACAGAAAAGCTACATATTTCGCTTGTATTGGCGACGTGCAGCCCAAATAGGTCTTACTAAGAGGCTATAACGTAGTTTTACATCGTTATAGTATTTATTGCTTAGATGTTTCTTCTGTTCTCTTTCTAACGTAGATTTTGGTATAAGCAAACGATTAAGTATACCAAATTCGCTCCTTTTGTATATATAAAGTTGAGCAGATGACAGTGCAAATTTGATATTCAGTACTAAAAGCAGGTTAGTTATAGTCCTTTATACAAACTTTACGTAATTAATAGACAAGTCTGAGTGTCGAATCCATAATGGATAAACTCAACACTGACAATACCTAAACTCAGCAGAGCAATGTTGCCATTTAGGCAATATTTTCAGCTATTTTGGGATTATCCTCAAAAAGTTGTACTAACCAAAGCACAGAAATTTGGAAAGATCCTTATCTTAGTTTGGTTTTGCCAAATAAAATGCATGCATATAGCGGTTCTCGCATCAGTAGGGTACAAAAAAATACTAACAACAAATAAACATACATACTTGTAGGGGCAGGGAAATACTCATACGTGTCAACTTCAGCTAAAACTCCTTTAAACCTCGTTTCCAGCCTCTGGCTAGAAATGCCTGTCATTGCGGCTCTGTCGCTAATTCAGGAGGCTCCGCCTCCTAATGGGCATTCCCAACCTAAGACTATTGACGAGATAATCTTTAAAAGCTTGTTCTAGACTGGCTTTCACCTTAAGTTGACACCAATGGGCAATGCCATGTCCTTAGCCATATACCTCATTCAAATGAGAATCGCCATAGTATATTTCGATTATTTATTCAAACTGAGTAATTATTTTTTATTTATTACTAGCAGCCTATCGAAGAACTAGCTGAAGCATTTGTCTTTAATATCTGCTAGTGTCTCAAATTAACAAAACTTGGGGCAAAATCCCCTTGTTAAAGGTAGACAAACTTTAGCCATAGTGTACTAGTGTCTTAAGCGCTGTGGCGGTTGTTATATTTTAATTTTTATCTCGTTTAAATAAGAAACCTTGACAGGTTTACTATCAAGGTCTATTATAGCTTACTAAACATTACTTGTACTGCTAACAAGTTTCTCCCCTTTCAACATCCGCGCCGCAGCTTCAAGTAGAGCTTCTTCAAGATAAGGCTTGGTAAAGTAGCCACTAGCACCGAGTTGAGCGGCAATTTGTCTGTGCTTGTCTGCACCTCGAGAGGTGAGCATAGCGATCGGTAAGTGGTTGAGGTTAGAGTCTTTCTGAATGCGAGAGAGTAACTCCAGACCATCGCAACGGGGCATTTCAATGTCGCAAAATACAATATCGCAAGGCAGACCGGAGCGGAGTTTATCCCAAGCTTCCTGTCCGTCACGCGCCTGTTCTACGCGATAACCTGCTTTGTTAAATGTCAGGGATAGCAATTCTCGCACTGTAATCGAGTCATCGACTATCAGCACTGTCGGGTCAATCTTCGCAGGAGAGGTGTCTACGGGAATCCCTTTCTGTTGCCAAGAATTGCCACCCATTTGTGTAGAAATCCGTCCTTGGAAGATATCAATTATTTCCAGCACGTCAGCAATGGGCATAATACGACCATCACCCAGGACTGTAGCACCAGCTACACCAATGGGTTTAGGCGCTGGGCCTTCAAATTGCTTAATTACAATTTCTTGTTCGCTCAACACTAGGTCAATCTGTAGAGCAATCAGGGTATTTGCCGATCGCACCACGACCACAGAAACCATATCATCATCTCTGGTACCGCCATAGACATTACCACGACTGATCTGGCGATTGAAGGTTAAAAGTTCCTTCAGGGGTCGGAATGGCAACACCGTATCGCGCCAAGAAATAAATGATTGCCCATTGGCATCGTGCTGGATATTTTTGACTGGTATATCCAGCGTATCTTCTACACCGTCCATTGGGAAAGCGATTCTGGCTCGATCAGAGACGCAGCAGAGAGCTTTACAAATACTTAGAGTCAGTGGTAAACGAATGGTGAAGGTGGTTCCCTTACCGATCGCAGAATCGGTATTCACTGTCCCACGAATTTCGCTAATCTCGGAGCGCACTACGTCCATACCCACACCACGACCAGAAATTTCATCTGCTTGGTCTTTGATCGTAAAACCAGACTGAAACAGCAGATCGTAGACTTCCAGGCGAGACATAGCTTTTGCCTGCGCTTCTGTAATCATGCCAATCTTCACCGCCTTAGCCTTAACCCTTGCTGAATCGATGCCTGCACCATCATCGCCTACAGAAATGATTGTTTGGTTGCCTTGGTGGAAGGCACGGATGGTAATGATTCCCACAGGTGGTTTTCCAGCAGCTTGCCTTTCTTCTGGCGTTTCAATACCGTGAGCGATCGCATTATTCAGCATGTGAGTCAGCGGATCGGTCAGATGATCCAAAATCATCTTGTCAATTAAGGTATCGCCACCTTCGATCACCAATTCCACTTGTTTCCCACACTTGATGGCGTTGTCGCGCACTCCTCGCCGCCAGCGATCAATAGTTTGGGCAAAAGGCACCATTCGCGCTCTTGTTAGTCCCTCTTGTAGCTGGGTGGTTACTTGGCGGAACTGCCTTGCTACTCGCTCGGTTTCTTCGGTAACGAAATCAATGTCACTTGCCGACTCACGCACTCGCACAATGCGCTCAATCATCTGCTGGGACAGTGTATGGAAGGGAGTAAAACGATCCATTTCTAACTCGCTAAAACCCCTATCAGCATTGGAATCAGACGCTTGTAAGCCGGAGTCTTTCTTTTTGCGTCCAGCTAACAGAGAAGCTTCCAGTAGCGATCGCTCGTACAACTCTTGCATTCTTGCGCCCACATCCGAGAGTTGTTGTACCTGAATTAGCAAGTTGTCTAATGACTGCCGCAGCCGTTCATGATCCTGCTCTAAGGTATTGCGATTTACCACCAACTCCCCAACTAAATTACTCATATCGTCCAGTTGCTTAACTGGAACCTTCATCGTTTCTTCAAATCTCGCAGCCCGACGAGTAGAGGGACGGGGAGTTTTGTTGATGTTAGATTTTACTAATGGTGAATGGGATATTGTTTGATCCGCTTCTGCCAGCAACTTCTCCAAGTCACCAAATTCATCTATAGCTGGTGATGGAATGGCATTTTTCGCCAAGATTAGTTGAGTATTGAAGGGTTGGCGTTGGCGTAGCCCGTCGTAGACATCGCTATCGTTATCTGTACCTAGCAATTCTTCCAGGGCTGCAAAATCCACTTCTGGTCTGGAGGGAGCTTTGGCGTTAAGTGCGACTTCCTCTCCTAGTAATGCTTCCAAGTCTGCAAAATCGTCTTCTGGAGCAGCTACTTCAACGTTTTCTGTCGTTGCCAATTCTTCAGTTGAGGCAACAATAGCGTTTTCGCCCTCTGACACAGGTTCAGATGTCTCTGCTAGATCCCACAGATAGGTTTCTACACCTTCCTGAATAACCGTTTGCGAATCGATTGTTGTCGCACTTTCTCCTAATTCTTCTTGGTTTGTTGTTTCTGATAGAGTAGTTTCTGTAAACAATAAATCATTTGCAAAACCAAGTTCTGTAACTTCCAAATCTGTGTTTTCTGTGAACTCAAAGACAGTTTCTAAATTATTGTTCGGCTCAGTCTCTAAAACTTGTGGGCTTGTCTGGGCTGAATCTGAAATTTCCCCAAAGCTAATATCTAGAGAATTTTCTGTAGCCGATAGATCCACAGTATTAGCTGTAGTTTCCATCTGAATACAGGTGGAGTCATCTATAGCTACATCCTCAAACAGCAGTTGCGGATTGTCATCGAAAGAGCCGAGCAAATCATCTGGCTGTGCTTGGGCTGATGCTGAATCTGAAGTTTCCCCAAAGCTAATATCTAGAGAATTTTCTGTAGCCGATAGATCCACAGTATTAGCTGTAGTTTCCATCTGAATATAGGTGGAGTCATCTATAGCTACATCCTCAAACAGCAGTTGCGGATTGTCATCGAAAGAGCCGAGCAAATCATCTGGCTGTGCTTGGGCTGATGCTAAATCTGAAGTTTCCCCAAAGCTAATATCTAGAGAATTTTCTGTAGCCGATAGATCCACAGTATTATCTGTGGTTTCCATTTGAATATAGGTGGAGTCATCTATAGCTACATCCTCAAACAGCAGTTGCGGATTGTCATCGAAAGAGCCGAGCGAATCATCTGGCTGTGCTTGGGCTGATGCTAAATCTGAAGTTTCCCCAAAGCTGATATCTAGAGAATTTTCTGTAGCCGATAGATCCACAGTATTAACTGTAGTTTCCATCTGAATATAGGTGGAGTCATCTATAGCTACATCCTCAAACAGCAGTTGCGGATTGTCATCGAAAGAGCCGAGCAAATCATCTGGCTGTGCTTGGGCTGATGCTGAATCTGAAGTTTCCCCAAAGCTGATATCTAGAGAATTTTCTGTAGCCGATAGATCTACAGTATTAACTGTAGTTTCCATCTGAATATAGGTGGAGTCATCTATAGCTACATCCTCAAACAGCAGTTGCGGATTGTCATCGAAAGAGCCGAGCAAATCATCTGGCTGTGCTTGGGCTGATGCTGAATCTGAAGTTTCCCCAAAGCTGATATCTAGAGAATTTTCTGTAGCCGATAGATCTACAGTATTAACTGTAGTTTCCATCTGAATATAGGTGGAGTCATCTATAGCTACATCCTCAAACAGCAGTTGCGAATTGTCATCGAAAGAGCCGAATGAATCAAGTTCATGATCAACAACAGATATATCTGGGAGCTGATTAGTAAATTCTGGAACAAAATCTAAAGCTTCTGGTTGTTGTGATCGCTTGATAATTTCTTCCCCTAGATGCTGCGCGAACAAAGGCGTTTCAGACGCTGAGGATTGTATGCGATCGTTGATTGCAGGGGAAATAGTTGAGTTACTCAGTGCTAACTCATCAAATAAATCATCTCCAGAATCTGATGAGAATATCAAATCTAGCTGCTCTTGGTGCTGGAAATTGATATCAAAATCTTCTTCTATGTCAAAACTGGCTATAGGAGAAGGTATTGCCTGCTGAGTCTCGGCAAAAATGTCATCAGCCGCAGCAAACAAACTTTCCTCTAACGCCTTTTCCACATTTTGCTCAATTAAGGAATCGAATTCGTCCCGTTCCTCTGTGGCTTCCTGGTTCCAAAAGTTGCTCAGATCATTTTCTGATTGAGAAAACTCAGGTGCTGTTGCTATAGATGTATCAAATAAATCGTCATTTTCTGGTTCACTTGTAGGCAGTAATATCTGTTCTTCCATTTCAGCAAACAGGCTGTCCAAAGACAAGCCTGTTTGCTGGGGTAATTCTATGTAGTCACTAGGGGTAATTTCTTCTACCCAATTTGCATTTCTAGTTTCTAAGAATAAGTTATCAAAACTGTTTTGTTGATTGGTAGATAGTTCTTCTACAGAGGCGTTCGCCTCAGTTTCTGCTTGAGTTACTTCGCCTGTAGGTAATAGTTCAATATCATCATCTAGGGCAAGTGTTAATAAATCTTCAACTACATCGTTTTTGTTGACACTATTTTGGACAATCTCCCCAGAAGACTGGTTTATATCACTAGGAATATCAATAAATTCTTGTAAATTTTCGGGAGAAGAAGAGTCTAAATTTATATCAAGTACGTTAAAAGCACTCAACTCTAAAGTAGTAGCAGATATTTGTTGATTTTCTGGTTCTGAATTCTCTTTTTCTAGGAAACTATCGCCAAATAACAGGG
This sequence comes from Nostoc sp. CHAB 5824, assembly GCF_020829665.1. Lineage (GTDB taxonomy): Bacteria > Cyanobacteriota > Cyanobacteriia > Cyanobacteriales > Nostocaceae > Nostoc. Next base: position 186,102 of record NZ_JAIVFT010000007.1, on the reverse strand, counting down.
ATAAATCTTCTGTCATGGCTGTGTTTGTTAAATGCTGCTCGTTGCTTGTGTCTTCATCAAAGGAGAGGAAATCGGATAAATCGCTATGAGCATCCTCAGCGTCAGTGCTACTGAAATCAATCCCAAAGTTATCGCTGGCAACAATATCTAAGGTTTCTTCTTGATGCCAGCTTTCATCTAGTTCAGGAGTACCACCTTCAAATAAATCGGCAAGGGTATTTAACTCAGCTATTCCTACCTCTGGCCCATTGGGGTCAAGATTGCTACTGATTGGATGTGCTTCGTCATGTGTGGTGAAACTAAGGCTAGTGTGAGTCGCAGCGTTTAGTGGTGTCCCTTGTTGATGAAGATAGGGGCGAACACTAGTATCCTCATCTAGATTAAGTTCTTCGGTTGTCTGGGCTAGGTTAGTTATGACTAACGGCTCGGTGTTACCAGATAGAATTGGCTCTGACGCAGCTGATAATTCTGTCAAAGCCGCAGACTGTTCGTCAAACAAATCAGAGGAAACTTCTAACAACTCAATTTCTGCAAAGCTCAAAAGTGCTTCTAGTTGCTGACTAATTGCAATTTCGGCTTCCCTACCTTGCAAGACTAATTCTTGAGCTTGCTTGATTTCGGTAATGACAATTTTAGCTAAAGTCAGATAAGTATTTTCAGGATTGCCGATCGCACTGGCTGCTGCTTCACACAAACCACACCACTTGGACAAATTCCAAGTCTCACCAAGTCTAACTAACTGGTAACAGCATTGCTGAAGATTTTGTCGAGTTGAGGGTGTTGTTGTTTGCTTAAACAGTTGCAACATTTCCCGCAGCCTTTGCAACACTTGGGCTTGAAACTCGCCCCAATTATTATTTTCTTTGGCGGTGACTGGCGATAGCGCAGCGTTAGCGACTCCGCGAACGTCTTGTACCTCTTGGGGTGCTACTGAGAAGGATATTTCTGGAGATTCCTGATGGGTGTCTTCTGGCAAACTGGGAATATCTCGCCGCAGGAAAAGTTCTGTAAGTGTAGAGACATTTTCTACAGAGGTTGTGTGTAGTTCTGTTGCGTCAGGACTGCTAGCTACTCCACTGTTCCCTTGTTCTACAAGTAGTTCCAAATGCTGATTTAGCCATTGAAAGACCGGCTCAGTTTCTGACATCAAAGTATTAGCTGCATCTTCAGAAAGACCAAATGGTCCGCTCAAATGCTCTAACAGGGCTTTCAGGGTATCAGATACACCGAGAAATAAAGACTCTAACTTTTGGTCAACCTGAACCGGATGCTCTTTGAGAACTTTGAAACAATCTTCCAGACGGTGGGAGGTATGCTGGATGCTAGTCAATCCAAGCATCGCAGCTCCTCCTTTGATGGAGTGAGCCGCCCGGAAGACTTCACTGATCATTTCCGGGTCGTTCAGGGTACCCTCTAAATTCAGCAACCCCTGCTCAATGGTATTCAGGTGATCCCTGGCTTCTTCGATAAAGTAACCCAAAATCCGCTGTTGTTGTTCCGGCAGCATAGTTTTTTAGTCATTAGTCATTGGTCATTGGTCATTGGTCATTGGTCATTGGTTATTAGCAAATAACAAAAGACAAAGGACAAATGACAATTTATCTGGTTTCCATAGTTTCCACTCGGAAACGTTCAACGGAGGCGATTAAGTCACGGGATACACCTACTAAGTGTTGTAGGGCACCTGAAACTCGCTGTGCTTCCTGGGAAGTTTCTTGCGCGGTAAGTTCTACTGATTGCATTACATGAGCGACGGCGCGGGAAGTTTCAGTTTGTTCCACAGTGTCGCTGGTAATTGAGCGCACAAGAATATCGATGCGATTCGCCACTTGAATAATGTTTTCGAGCGATCGCTTGGCTTCTTCTGCCAATTTTGTACCTTTAATTACTTGTTGTGTGCCTTCTTCCATTGCGGTCATTACAGAGCCTGTTTCGCTTTGGATTTGCATCACAATTTGCTCAATTTCCTTCAAGGATTTAGCAGATTTATCTGCTAGCTGGCGCACTTCGTCTGCTACGATCGCAAACCCGCGTCCAGCTTCTCCCGCTCTTGCCGCCTCAATGCTAGCATTGAGTGCCAGTAAGTTTGTTCTCGAAGCAATCTGGGAAATCAACGCCACAATCTTAGAAATTTCTTGGGAAGATTCCGCCAGCCGCTTCACTTTTCGAGTAGTTTCGGCAACGGTTTCTCGAATTTCCAAAATCCCCGCCACGGTATTTTCTACTGCTTCGCCGCCTTTAAGAGCGATCGTGCTAGCATCACGGGCGACGGTTTCAGCCTCCCGCGCTGCCTCTGCTACCCGCTGAATCGAGTCGGTCATTACCTGTACAGAATTCAGCGTCACTGCCAACTCTTCTGCTTGGCGCAAGGCATCACTAGATAAGGCTCTAGCAAAGGTTTCGGAGTTGGTTGCACCTTTTGTCACATCCTTCGCTGCCACTTTTACCTGTTGCACAATATCCCGCAGGTTTTGAATTGTCAGGTTAAAAGCGTCAGCTACCGCTCCCAATACGTCGGCTGTGACTTCAGCTTGGACTGTTAAATCACCTCTAGCAGCTCCTTCCACATCATCCAAAAGGCGAATCACCTGGCGTTGCAAGTTTTCTTTGGCTTCCTCTTGTTCATCGGCTTTCCGTTGGGCTTCACTTGTAGTCGTGAAAATTACCCGCGCCATTTCATTAAAGCCAGTGGATAAATGGCCCAATTCATCTTCGGAAAACACTGTGGCTTGAGCATTCAAATTTCCTTGACGTACAGCCTCAAACTGAGCTTGGAGATCATCAGTTGTGCGCCGAATTTGTTTGAGTGCAAGATTCCCCATGAAGCCTGCGGTAGCAAAACCTGCAATCCCAGCTGCGAGTGACATTGCCCAACCTGTGTTTCGGACTGATTCTCGTTGTTGGGGTGGCGAAAATGTGGTAGCGACAAAACTAACTGTGGCTACAACCAGCGCCGAGACAATGCCCACACTTCCAGCAATTAACCATTGTTTCCTTTCTATCGAAGCATTCTCTAATGGTGCTAACCATCCTTGCTCGATACTGACAGTGGGTTCTAGTTTCGAGACATCTGTTTGGCTAAAGACTGGAACTCCTTCATGGGAACCAGTCATTGTGAATAGTTCCTCTTCACGATCAGCTGCATTACTTGCAGAAGCCTCCACAACTTGAGAGCGTCCACTGCCACTGGTTTCTAATGGGGCAGAATGCATTGCTAGATCACCAAAGTTAGAATCTCCTTCAATCAAGTCAAATCCTGGAATGCTGCCTAAATCATCAAATTCCTCAAAGTCATCTAAAAATTCTATATTGCTCTTAGAATTTTCTCCATTCAGTATATTGTTTGAGTCTTCATAAGGGCTTAACCCCTCTGAGCCAAAGGCAGACTCAAATGCTTCCATATCAAAATTATCATCGTCATCAAAGCTATTTTTACTGATGACTTCGCCTGATTTGAATTGCTTTTCTTTTACAGGAAGGTTACTACTAAAGGATGAAGCCTCATCAGACAAATCCGGCGCAAAAGCTTCTTTTGCGCCAATTTTTTTTGACTTCAACCAATCATTTGGTTCGGTTTCAGGCAAATCATATTGACTGTTGTTATTTGTTGACGAACTATTTTTAAATTTTTCTTCAACAATAAGAAAAGTTTCGTCCTCCAAACTAGATTTTGTATATTCTAAGTTTTCAATCCTAGGCTTTGGAGAATTTGGCTCACTCAACAAATCAGGAAAATTACTCTCGTCATTCCCAGTTTTTGAATTAAAAGATGAAGAGTTATTATTGTCAATAGCTGAATTTACGCGATCAGAATTTATCCCATTATCTGAAAACTGACTATTTACTAATGATTCTTCGTGGCTCTCTTCTGACATATCTTCCTGCCAGAAGGCAGGCAACTCTAATTCTGTTTTATCCTCCCAACTACTGCTATTGGACTCTTGTTCCTGTGATTCTTCATTGAAGGCAAAAGGATCGTCACCAAAAGTTATAGAAGAATCTGATATTTTTCTCGTTCCAATACTATCTTCTGTGGGTATATCAAATGGGCTATTTGAAGATAGTTCCTCAACGCCATTTACAGGTTCTTCATGCTCTCCAAAAAAGTTCAAATCAAGGTTTTTGCTGTCAAATTCCTCACCAGCGCCCAAATTTTTTAATTCTTGTTCACTATATGCCAGTGCATCAGACATCTCTGGGGAATTTATTTGCTGTTGACTTTCTGATGTATCAATCTCCCCACTGAATGACTGTAAATATTGATTGATATTCTCAATTCCATTATTGGCAAAACCAATAATTTCTTGATCGTTAGTTAACCGTAATACCTGTTGATATTCTTCTTTTGCTACATCGTACTGCTGCAAAACATAGTAGATGTGACCCCGTAACAAATGGGAGTTAGGGTCATTTGGTAAATTTTGCACCACTTGGTCAACTAAAGTGGCGGCAACCTCATAATTTCTTTGAACATAGGCGGTCATCGCCTGTTGATATGTTGGCTCGTAATTATCAATACTTGCTGCCATTTCCTCCTCCAATTTCATCCTGCCCACCTAGCACTCCGTAAAATTGCCATTTGATCGAGCAGCCGTAGACACTGATTGTTTTTAGCACCTAATAACCACTCTCCACGTAAAAAGGGAGCCATAGTATCTGGAACACTAGTTGGTGGCATGAGATTCTGGACATCCAACCAGTGCATACCACCGATTTCCTCTACTGCTAAACCCACTATTGTGTCTTGCTCTTCAATAGCAATCACCGGAATTTCAGCTCTATCTGTGTTTAATGCACTTGCTTCCCCAAGAAATTGACCCAAATCAGCCACCCAAATAACTCGACCTCGTAAATTTAGAGTACCCAAAAGTAAAGGAGAAGCATTAGGAATCGGGGTGATTCTATCAGGACTTAGTTCAATTACCTCCCGGATGCCAGTTGCTTGTAGTGCAAACTCCTGATGCGAGGGAATGTAAAACCTCAAATGTAACTCACCTTCAGGACTTTCTACTTGTAATTCTGGTCGGAAATGGTCTTGACCACTGCCACTTAAAAAGTCCGGTTTGCTGACCATATTGCTTTTGTCCTTATCCTCGCAGCAGTTGTTTGACTGTTCCTACCAACTCGGTTGGTTGAAATGGTTTGGCTATGTAGGCATCTGCACCCTGTTTCATGCCCCAATAGCGATCAAATTCTTCGCCTTTGGAAGAACACATAACTACAGGGACATTTTGGGTTTTTGGATCGGATTTTAACCGCCGACAAACTTCGTAGCCGTTCATCCGGGGCATGACAATATCCAATACCACTAAATCGGGAGGCGCTATTTGAATTGCCTCCAATGCTTCTAATCCGTCACTGGCATGGGTTACTGTTAGACCAGTTGCTTTCAGGAGGTCTGTAATCATCTCCCTTTGCGCGATACTGTCTTCCACAATCAGAACTGTACTCATAAATGTCTATTTACCTCCTGATGTAGACGTTCCTATTTGGAACATTCCCTGATTCCTCCGCAAGCAAGTATTAACTGTATAAATTAATTCTAGTTTTTGACTATTTTTCTGGATATTGAGGTTTCACTGAGTTAGCTGACTCTGTGATAACATCTTTTACCTGATCTTTTAGTAGATCAACAAATCTTGGATCTCTTTATGCGCCCCATGCTTTATTGAGAGTCTATGTTGATATATTTCTCTACGAGCATAAGTAACTCAGTGTCTGTAAATGGTTTTGTTAAATAATCTGTTGCCCCGACCATACTAGCTTTGACTCGATCAATAAATCCATCTTTACCAGTGAGCATAATAATCGGTATGAGCCGAAATGCTGTTGAATGTCGCAACATGGCGCAAACCTCGTACCCCTCCAATTCCGACATGGCAATGTCGCATAAAATTAAATCCGGTTTGAGTTGAAAAACCAGACTCAGTGCCTCTAAAGGATTGGTGAGAGCGATCGCTTCATAACCTTGTGGTTGTAAGATCGAATTTATAGTCTCACCGATGGCGATCGCATCGTCAATACATACTATCCGCCCCTTGTGTTTTCCCTTCAATTCCCAACTATCAGTGTGGGTATCTGGTTTAGTTGTAACTGAATATACTAGTTGTAACCAACTCTGTTGCACATATGGATATATTGCCTTAGCGACCGTCAAAATGTCTCGGTTGAGATAGCGAGCCAGTTGACGCAGGGATGTTTTGCCATCAGCCCAATGTTGTAGCTTATTTACGGTTGCTTCTGGTAGCGATGATTGTAGCTGAACTTTGTCAGATAGCACTGGCAATTGTTCTGGAGACTGAATATGTGGATACAGTTGCTTCCACTCTTGTACCTGCTTCGTAATTTTTGTAACAAAAAAAGTAATCTCGAAAGTGTTTAATTGTGGGGCAAGTGCCGCACCCTGATGGAGAATGAAGTTACCTTGGTGTAAACTCAGCAAGTCAAAGAGGGTTTCATGCACCAAGCCGCGAATGATACTACCAGCTATCTTGGGGTTGATGATATTCCGCTCCAAGAGTGCCCAAAGATAGGCATACTCTGGCGCGTCGGTTGATGGTAGAGAGGCAATTTGTTTGTCGGTGAGTCGCATCTCAACTCGGTAATGACGTAAATAATCGTCAATTCTGGATAAACTACTCTCGCCTTCCTGGCAATAGATAATTTGGCCATTGAGGAAAAAGACGAACCAAGACTGTTGTTTAGAGCGATAAATGCTTGCTACGTCTCCACCCAGTTTGTTGTTATGGTGAGAGCTAGTAGCTCTCACCCATAGTTGCCCAGTTCGCTGTCCTAACTCAATCAATTGCAGGATACTGCAAATATCAATTTCATTTAAATTTCCCTGCATTTATCTAAAAAGTGCTCCTTAAGTATTGCTGAATTCTGAGTTGTGAATTCTGAATTCTGACTTCTTCTTTAAGTATTGATTATGGAGTATTGGCAAGATTTTTACCCTGTTCCTTGTTGCCATTAGGGAATAGATTCAGTTATAAACCTTAATTTTTCGTAATACACTTCCACAAAGCTAGTGTTAACACGGAAGTCATCATCACTGTCATCAGTACAAAATATAAAGGCGCGACTAACTCGCTTTTATAAGTATCAAGACGTAATATCTCGCGTCTATAGTTTTGTCTGTCTTGTTCTCCTAAACTTCGGTTCAGTGAGACAAGTTAACAGAATTATTTAAGGTATATGCCAAAACATGAACTTTAAGTGCATCAATAAAGGACTAACGGTGTGCTGTATTTAGCAGAAGTACAAAAACAGAAAGGTGGTTTACTCAGTGGCGGTGCCAAAACTGAACTGAAACTGCTAGCTTGTCAGCGAACTGACCAGAATTGGAGTACTGTGTCGGAAGAAGTGATTGCCGCTGAGGATGCAAGCAAATTAAATGATGGTGCTTTGGTACTGGTTGAACTGAATCCGAATCGTCAAGTGCAGCGGATTCAAGAAGCAGGGCGGCCACTAGTCAACATTTTGCAGAATTTTTCCCGCCAATTGGAGAAATTTAAGCTCAAGGAAGATGAAATTGATCAGTGGAAGCAATCGCTGACGTTTCAGGCGCAAGAGTTGAATCGCCGTGAAATGGACATGGAAGTACGCTCAGAACAGTTGCAACAATTGGAGGATGAGTTGCAACAACTAGAAGAGCAAAAACAGGAAGTTGACACATCCCGCCAGGAAATTGAACGGTTACAAACAGAAGTTGAACGCAACCGCCTAGAATTGGAAGGCGCTTGGGAGCATTTACGGGGTGAGCAGCGCCGATTGGAGGAGCGTCAAGCGGATTTCCAACAGGGGACGGTTTTAGATGAGGAGCAAAGTCGGGTAATGGGTGAGTTACTCGATCGCTTGTCTAGCCGTGTTGCTCCCACGGAGACAGTAAGAGAACAGCTGCATCTAGCCTTTGAATTGGTCGAAAAGCAGCAAGTTACTCTTACCCCGCACTGGCAAAAACTGGAGGAACAAAAAACTGCCATCGCTCAACAACAAGAAGAAGTCGAGCGCTTATCACAAACCTTCAGCGATCGCCAAAATGCATTGCAAGAAGCACAAAATTCTCTAGTTCAGCAAACAGCCCAATTGCAGATAAATACAGCAGACCTCACCAGCAAACAAGAGTATGCTCGGATAATCAAAGAGCAGTTACGAAACGCCGAAGAATTATATCAACAAATTCACTCTTTAGCTGCAACATCTGGCGATGTAATTCTCGGTCAGCAAGCTGATGTGGAAGCTTTAGAGAAAATGTCTTTAGAAGAATTACAAAAGATAGTGCAAGATTTGCAGCACAAGTTAGAAATAGACGCTAGCTTTGTTCACGATCAAGAACAAGAACTGAAATATAAACAAGAAGCTATAGAAGAACTCCAAACTAAAATAAATCACGCATCTGACCATGAACACATGAATTTGGAACTGGAACTAACAGATGAAAAAGACCTCTATCAGATGCTAAACTCCAGTTTGGTGGGGCAACGCCGCAATATGTTACAGCATCAGAAGTTTCTCAAGCAACATCAAACTGTATTGCTACGGCGACAAGGACATACTGTTGCTGATGAAGAAGAGGGTAATAAAGTTAATTTAGAACCGATTCTGTTACAAATTGAAACCCAGCGACAACAATATTCACAAGAGATCCAAAAGTTGGAACGTGAGATTGAGCAGATACGTGCTGGTATTGAGCTAAATCAGGGAATGATTGACAATCAAAATCACGATCTAGATGAAAAGCGCCAAGAACTAAAAGCGATCGAGGAAAACTTGCTGTCCCTGCGAAGAACAACTGCTGAATACTCTGGTCGAGTGAATCTTTATCAAGAAACACTACAACCAATTCAGGATTCTCTAGATGGATTACGACAAAAGCTGCAAGGAATTGGAGAATCTTTGGATCAATTCCAGGAAACTGGTGATTATCAAGTCCAAGCGATCGCTCAGTTGCGTCATACTCTTCAGAATTTAATGCCTCAGCCAGAATTACTAGCGTCTTAACAAGTTCTGGGGCTTTAGCCTGGCTAAAGCCCAAGTACGAACTACGAGCTTAGTTATTATTCTATAAATAAACTAGATTCTATATGAAAAAACTCTCCCAGCTTACGCGCTTGTTCTATATTTATCTTCTCTTGTCCATTTAGAATATTATCAACTAAATCTTCTATCCCTAAAACCGCTACTAAATCATCTCTACTTCTCTGAGATTCCTCTAAAATAAATAACAACATAGATACAGGATTATTCTGCTGGTTTAGCTGATAAAATTCTTGCTCAAACTTTTAAATTAAAGTAATTAATAACTGATAAAGTTCGTCTTCTTCTGGGATGCGTTCCCGGTGCATTAAATCTTCTACTATCTTTAAAGCTTGCTCATTTTCAACGTCACTTTTTATCAGTTTGCGAAGATAAGCTGTTAATAATTCCTTGTATTTATCTGGATTAAAAGTAAGGGTCATCTTTCCAGTTATCCTTATCATATTCCGCATGGTTGAGGATATAATTAATATAAATTAACTACCCTTCATAATCTATACTAACAATCAAGCGATATTTATTTCCTTTAATATTGAAAACTGTAAAATTACCAATAGCTTCAGCTTTAGGAAAAACCTGCTGTACTTCAACTAAATTTTGCCATTTCGCTTTGGTAGCAACCTTATACCAATTGCTTAATGCTTCTTGAGAATCTGCATGGTTTTCTGCATATTCTCTTAAGAATCTAAAACTAATAATGTGCATCGTCCCTGATAACAAAAAGACGTTAAATAACTATTTCAAACAGATCCAGTCGCCTTCTACTTGAGCGATCGCACCACCAGGAAATGGATCAGTTTGTGATCGGTTTGGCGCTGTAATTAAAGCCGTTAATTTTTCGATATGTTCAAAACTTGCTGCGTCAGTAAGTATTTGCTGCAACACCTGACGCATGACGCGACGTTGTAGTGCCAGTGGTGCTTTCTGCAATACCCGACGATTTAACCGCAAGGGAAGAAGAGGAGTAAGGGAATCTTCTTCATGCCCAATGCCGCATGACATCGCCTTTTCTCGCAACTGCTGGGCAGCTTGTTCTAAATATTCTACTTCTGCTTGGAGAAGTTCTGCTGTTTGGGCTAAGGCTGTTTCTACTTGAGGATTAAAGTTTTCCCGCAAATATGGTATTAACTCTTGGCGAATGCGGTTGCGGGCATATTGCAAATCTTGATTGGTGGAATCTTCCCAAATTGGTAAGTTAAAGTCTTGACAAAATTGCTCTGTCTGTGGGCGAGTAATTTCTAAAAGTGGACGCACTAGCATAATGCTTGTAGTTAGGGGGCGTTGCCAAGTCAGGGCTTGTAAGCCATCAGCACCAGTACCGCGAATTAAGTTGTAGAGAAGAGTTTCGGCGCGATCGCTTGCGGTGTGTCCTGTAACTATATATTGATAATTATTTGCTTTGGCGATCGCACTTAAAGCTTGATAGCGCCAATCGCGTGCCGTAGCTTCACTATTTATAGGTTCGTTCGCTGTTTCTAAATAAAAGGATGTATCCCAAGTTTTAGCTAAATTTTCTACGTGATGAGCATTAGCTTGTGAGTCAGAACGCCAGCGATGATCGCAGTGAGCAATACCTAAATCCCATCCCCATTTGGATTGTAAATCTAAAAGTAATTTTATTAAACACAGAGAATCCTGTCCGCCGGAGACAGCGATTAATAGACGCTGCTTGCGTTCAAATAAGTGGCGCGATCGGATTGTGCGATGGATTTTCGCGTGTAGAGGAGTCCATACCATTCTTAGAACTTCTCATAGTTTTTGGATTTGACTTGCGGCTACAACTTGTTTAACAGTTAACGCCAGTTCGGGGAAAGTAGTAGAAATAATGCGGTCATTGCCCGTAAACTTTTGGACTTGGTACTGACCCTCAACCAATTGGTAAACAAAAACCGTGGGGAGTTTGGGATTACCGAGATAAGCACGAGAAGCGATCGCCAGATAATCTACAATCCAATATTCAGAGATACCGAGTCGCTGATACTGATCTAGCTTGTCAACATAATTATCATCCCAGTTTGTTGAGGTGACTTTTACAGCAAGTTGGATAGGCTCAATCAGCGCACCATAGGCTAGAACATTGGTATTCCACTGTGATGCATTAACTACACCTACATCTGGATTTCTACCTCGTTCTTCCCCAGTATCAGTAAACGTCCTAATGATGATATCTTTGTCAGCAATATAATCTAGTCCCAAGCGCCTAATTTCATCATTGAATCCAAGCATTAAAAACCTTGCCACATTCTTATGCGCTCTAGTTGGCTCCACTGTTATAATCTCTCCGTTGATCAGTTCGTAAATGCCACCATCAGGGTATTGCTCTAGAAACTCTTCAAAAGTTAGTTTTTTAACTGGAGTCTGAACCATATTGTTCACCTGCTAAAAAAGGATTTAAAGTAATTTGTAACTGATAATGACGCTCCTACATTGCTAACGTAATTCGTAATTTTTGAAAGTCAGATTCAATCTGGGTTTCCAGGTTTGCGTCTGTTGACTTATTTTAGGCAATTCTTGCAACACGAAGTAAATAATTTAGAAATGCTTTCTTCTTTGCGCCTACCCTGCGGGAACGCCTAAAGGCGAATGCGTGAGATAAAAATACTGTATAAATTCACAGGTAACTTTATGGCAGAAATTCAAGTGGGTATTGAGGGTGAAGGCGCACCAGCAGCAGCCGAAGCTTTGCTAGAAATTCCTGGAATATCGGGAAGCTATGAAGTTCCGACGCAAAGAGAGGGAACTCTCGCCGCCATTGCAACTATTATTACCATTGTGGGTGGTGCTGTGGCTTTAGCGGAACAAATCCGCAAATGGTATCAAGAATGGTATAAATCTCATCCAGGGAAGCAATTTGATGTGATAATTCTTGACCCTGATACTGGAAACAGGATTTTACTCGAAGAAGCTACTATAGAGGAAATCACGGAAATCCTCAAATCTATCAGCAAATAAGTGCAAACTATCCGCATTCAACTTCGGGAAAGTACGCAGGAAACAGTTGAACTCAGGTATTGGCTACCTCAAAAAAATCACTATGAATCACGTCGCCTCAAATTAGCAGAAATCGCTGATTTACTCAAGCAAGGTGAACGAGATTACTATAAATTGCTGCCTAATTTACCAGGAATTGGGCAGCAGTTATTTTTTTGGTTGGATGGGGATGGACGGTGGTTGAGTCGGGGAATTGCTAACTGTCGCGGTGAAGGGTTGGTAATTGCCATTGATACCGATCAAAATTTGGCACATCTACCTTGGGAAGTGCTGCATGATGGTGAGGATTTTTTGGTAAAGCGGGTTAATCCAGTGGTGTTACCTCTGCGCTGGATTGAAAAAGAAACGGAAGGGTTTTCTGTGGAAGCACGACAATTGCGAGTATTGTTTATGGCAACCGACCCGGAAGATGTGGAACCAAAGTTAGAGTTTGAACAGGAAGAAGCGAAAATTTTGGCAGATACGCAAGATTTTGCTTTGGATTTGCGGGTGGAAGAAAGCGGTTGCGTTAGCGAGTTGGGTAAAGTGTGGAGTCGCTATTTTAATGACTTTGATGTGTTTCACCTCACAGGACACGCCTCAATTAAAGATGAAGCACCTTACACGCCTTACTTTTTCACTGAGACGGAAATCGGGGAACGCCACGAAACCACAGCCGCAGAACTTGCCGAAGTCTTCCGGTTTCGCTTTCCCAAGTTGGTGTTTTTGTCTGGGTGTCGGACTGGACAAGCGGCAGATAAAGGGGCTGTCGCTTCAATGGCTGAGGCGCTAATTGCACAAGGGGCGAGGGCGGTTTTAAGTTGGGGGCGGCCTGTGGAAGATCGGACAGCTACAGCCGCCGCCGCGCACCTCTACGGCAAATTGGCAGCCGGATATCAATTAGCAGAAGCACTCGCTAGCACTTACCAGCAGTTGTTTAAACAGAATGTGCGTGACTGGCATTTGTTGCGGTTATATGTCCAGGGAGAATGTCCCGGTGCGTTGATGGATGTGGTGGGAGATACGCCACCGTCAGCGCCGGAACCTGCTTATGAACAGTTTTTAGATCCCGATACACAACAGGTGCGGGTGGCGAAACCCTCTGAGTTTGTTGGGAGACGGCGGACTTTGCAACGTTGTCTCAAAGCAATTCGCACTTCATTAGGGGTACTCATTCACGGACTTGGGGGTGTGGGTAAGAGTACTGTGACGGCGCGACTTCTGGAAAGGATGGTTGGCTATCACAGGCTGGTGAACTTTCGGCAACTGGATGAGGACAAACTGCTCAAAACCCTTGCTGAACAATGTACCTCGGAACGGGGGCATGAAATTCTCAATGGCAAGTTACCCTTGATGCAGCGCCTCACCAAGTTTTTCAAGGATGGATTGAATACCAAAGAACAGCGCTTTGCCTTTGTGCTGGATGACTTTGAGGCTAATTTGGATTTACGAAATGGGGTTTATGTCTTGCAACCACAAGTTGTGGATGTACTGCTGGCGTTGCTGAAGGCGATTCAAAACTCCCAACTTCCCCACAAGGTAATTATTACCTGTCGCTACAATTTCACATTGTCGGAACTGAATCATCGTCTGTACCGCGAACCTCTGGGGGCTTTGGCTGGGGCAGATTTAATTAAAAAGTATAATCGTCTGGATTCGTTTAATGGCAGTTGGCAATTTCAGCCAGATTTACCCGAACGTGCCAAACAAGCAGCAGATGGAAATCCTCGGCTGTTGGAATGGTTAGATAAGATTTTGCAAAATTCCCCGAAGTCGCCGGAAGCGGAGAGGGGAGTTGAGATGATTCTGCAAAAGATGGCAGATAAGGAAAAGGAATTTCGTGAGGATATTTTGGCACAGGTATTGCTGAAGCAGCAAACTCCAGCTTTGCGTCTTATGCTGGGCAAGTTGTTGGTGTATGAGTTACCTGTTCCTCTAGCTGTGATTTCCCCGATTTGTGAGGATATCTCAAGTTGGGAAAGTCATATTCAACGCGCTGAAATTTTGGGTTTGTTGGAAGTTACCCTCACCAACAACACCGAGAGGTTGTATCGTGTTCCCCGGATTTTGTCACCGTTGCTAGAGTTTCCAGAAAACCCCAAGGGTGAAGAGTTGTATAAACAAGCTGCACAAATTTTGTATCGTCTGTGGTGGGAGGCGGAAGGTGCTACGGAGGCGCAAAGCTTAGAAATTCATCGCTTGGCGTTGTTGGGGAAGGATGAAGACATTGCGGGGAAAATAGCTAGCTCTTTAGCAAATTACTGGAACAATCAAAGCCGTTTTCGAGAAGCGGTGCAACTGTGCAAATTTACCCTAGAACTGACTCAAGACTACCGTGTTTTACATCAAATAGCTGGCTCTCAAGCAGCACTCGGTGAAGTTGAACAAGCACAGCATTATTATCAGCAAGCGCTTGAATTTTGTTTGGAAACAGACGAAACAGAAAAAGCTGCAATAATTCATAACCTGGCAGGTTTCTATACCAACAAAGGGGAAGTGGATGAAGCGATCGCACTCTGCAATCAAGTAGTTGAAATTGATGAACGCATTGGAAATGTCCAAGGCAAAGCGGCAACGTTGCACCAATTAGGACGTATCTATGCCAACAAAGGGGAAGTAGAGCAAGCGATCGTACTCTACAATCAGTCTTTGGAAATAACTCAACGCATTGGTGATGTCAAAACCAAAGCTGACACGTTGCACCAACTTGCAGGTATCTACACCAACAAAGGAGAAGTGGAGCAAGCGATCGCACTCTGCAATCAAGTAGTTGAAATTGATGAACGCATTGGTAATGTCCAAGGCAAAGCGGAGACGTTGGTCTGTATGGCATTGAACTACGCCAACAAAGGGGAAGTTGATGAAGCAATAGCACTCTACAATCAGTCTTTGGAAATATTTGAACGCATTGGTAATGTCCAAGACAAAGCGGTGACGTTGCACAATCTAGCAGATATCTACGCCAACAAAGGGGAAGTGGATGAAGCAATAGCACTTTTCAATCAGTCTTTGGAAATATTTGAACGCATTAGTAATGTCCAAGGCAAAGCGGCTACATTGCACTATCTAGGACGTATCTACGCAAACAAAGGGGAAGTGGAGCAAGCGATCGCACTCTACAATCAGTCTTTGGAAATATTTGAACGCATTGGTAATGTCCAAGGCAAAGCGGCTATATTGCACTCTCTGGGAATGATTTACGCCAACAAAGGGGGAGTTGATGAAGCAATAGCACTTTTCAATCAGTCTTTGGAAATAAGTGAACGCATTGGAGATGTGAAAACTAAAGGGGCGACGTTGCACAAACTGGGAATTCTCTATGCCAACAAAGGGGAAGTGGATGAAGCGATCGCACTCTACAATCAGTCTTTGGAAATATCTGAACGCATCGGTGATGTCCAAGGCAAAGCGGCGACGTTGCACGAACTGGGATATATCTACGCTAACAAAGGGGAAGTGGAGCAAGCGATCGCACTCTACAATCAGTCTTTGTCAATAAAAGAACGCATTGATGATGTCCAAGGCAAAGCGGCGACGTTGAACAATCTGGGATATATCTACGCCAACAAAGGGGATGTGGATCAAGCAATCGCACTCTACAATCAGTCTTTGTCAATAAATGAACGCATTGGTAATGTCCAAGGCAAAGCGGTAACATTGTACAAACTGGCAGGTATCTACACCGATAAAGGGGATGTGGATCAAGCAATCGCACTCTACAATCAGTCTTTGTCAATAAATGAACGCATTGGAGATGTCCAAGGCAAAGCGGCAACATTGTACAAACTGGGAATTCTCTACACCGAAAAAGGGGAAGTGGATGAAGCGATCGCACTTTTCAATCAGTCTTTGTCAATAAATGAACGCATTGGTAATGTCCAAGGCAAAGCAGCAACATTGCAGGAACTGGGAATTATCTACGCTGAAAACGGGAAGTCGAGGAAGCGATCGCACTTTTTAATCAGTCTTTGCAAATATTTGAAGGCGTTGGTGATGCCCAAGGCAAAGCGGCGACGTTGAACAATCGGGGAAATCTCTACGCCAACAAAGGGGAAGTGGATTAAGCGATCGCACTATACAATCACTCTTTGGAAATAAATGAACACATTGGAAATGTCCAAGGCAAAGCGGCGACGTTGCACCAACTGGGAATTCTCTACGCCGATAAAGGGGAAGTGGATGAAGCGATCGCACTTTTCAATCAGTCTTTGGAAATAAATGAACGCATTGGTAATGTCCAAGACAAAGCAATGACTCTGTGGTGGCTAGGAGATTTGGCAGAACAACAGGGTGAATACACTAAAGCGATATCCTATTTGCAACCAGCTTTAGAGATTTTGCAGCGATTGAAGTCACCACATGCTGAAAGTGTGAGTGCAAGTCTTGATAGGATAATTCGTAATTCGTAATACTTCGGCTACGCTCAGTACAAGTTCGTAATTACTGAAAGATTTTTGTCTCACGCAAAGGCGCAGAGGCGCAAAGAAGAACGCGAGAGTGTTCTATAAATAAATGAAAATTGCTGTAATGAGCCTTTGATACTCGTGAATCAGTCTTTGAACTCCGTTAATGAACCTCGGAGCTTCGTTCGTGAACCTTTGAGCTTAGTTAATGAACCTCGGAGCTTCGTTGATGAACCTCGGAGCTTCGTTAATGAACCTCAAAGCTTCATTTGTGAACCTCAAAGCTTCATTTGTGAACCTCGGAGCTTCATTTGTGAACCTCGGAGCTTCATTTGTGAACCTCGGAGCTTCATTCGTGAACCTCAGAGCTTCATTCGTGAACCTTGGAGCTTCGTTGATGAACCTCAAAGCTTCGTTGTAGGCTTTATTAATGTAGCAGAATGTTTTTAAAAGTGTTCGGCTGTAATTTTAGGCACTTCTAGATCCCCCTAACCCCCCTTAAAAAGGGGGGAACCAGAATCAATTAAAGTCCCCCTTTTTAAGGGGGATTTAGGGGGATCTAAAACGTTTTGCTACCGAGCAGAGGACTTTTAAAACATCCTCTTAGATTAAATCACGAGCTACACCGAGCGATGTCTAACGACAAGCCGCTGACGCTCCTTCGTCGCTACCGCTTCGCTAATGCGTCTACGCAATTGTTATGCTTTATTTCATTAATGAATTTTGATAGCAATTCAGGACAGAGAATCAGGATCTATGCCGAGCGATCGCAACCGTTCTTGTAATAATTGAGCTTTTTGTTCTGCAAGTTGAGCTTTTTGTTCTGCAAGTTTTTTGTCTTCTTCTGGTGTTAAAAGCTTTTGCCCTTGCTGGTTATACCAATACATCCACTCGCGGGGAATGCCTAGATAAGTTCCCCGTTCCACGCCAATTCCTAAACCAATCTCTGGCAACCAAACGGGATTACCATCATGTAATTCATAAGTATTATTAACTAATTTGTAAACTTCTAAACGTGGCTTACGGCGACGAAATGGATTGTAAACCACATAATACAAAAACCCTAATCTTGCATACTCTGCTTTTTTGGTCAAATACTCACCGCGATATGTCTGAGATACCACTTCCAGCGCTAGTATCGGTAGTTTCTTTTCTTCCCAAAGCGCATAACTGGGGCGGAGGTTTTCATCATAAAATCGCTCTACGTCCAAACTCAAAAATCCATCTGGGACTATAGCTGGCAAATCTGGGTCGTAATAAATACCCATGCGAATACCAAAAAACCAATCCATGCGTTCTGTCCAAGCCATTGCTAATACGCTTCTGAGTAAATCGGGAATTGATTTTTGTAATTGATTATCTACTGGGGTATCGTCAGAGTCAGGTAGTTCTTTTGAAGAGGGCAAACGAGCTGATGGATCGTAATTTACCATGATATGGATTTACCGTTCCTCAGTTATTAGTACACCTTTATTTTATAAATGAATTCTGATAGCAATTTAGGTGAAAGAATCAGGATCTATGCCGATCGATGTCTACGACGGGCTACGCCTACGCATTTTTCAATCAGTCTTTCCTTCTGCCTTCTTCACGGTTGTAAGTCCTTGTCTACCTACTCACTTTTTCCATCGGCTCAGAAAAAACTGCTAGATTGAACACTCAAGATACTATAATTTAGTTGCCAATGAAGACACAATGTTTAATATTCGCCGTTTTCGTGGGATGTGGCAAACCCTAGTTAGATTCTGATTTATCTTTGAACATGGCTGTTTCCGAAAATAGAGAAGCGTTCATTCCCTATACTCGCAGTGATATTATCAAGCTTTGCCTGCAAGACGGTCAGCTAGATGAAACTGATGCCAAAAAATTTCAAGATTTTTGCCAAATCCTCATTGCATACTATCACTTTCGCTTCCACAAAACCTTAGAAGTCATCAAAGATAACTACATACCCTTTAACCCTAATGCAGATATTGAACCAATAACTCCACCAACATTCGAGCAATATGATGATATGGAGTTGAAAGTAGTTGAAGCCTTTGAGCATATTGTTGAAAGGGCTAATTATATTCTTTTACCTGAATCGATTCTCAAGCGATCGCTGGCAACCAAATCTCTAATTGAATTGAAAACTCAAGTCAATTTTGAGGATTTTGACCGCTTTATCTGTTATTACCGGGGTGATAGTTATAAAAACATTTCAGTAAAAAAGTTCTTCTTTTGGCAAGAACAAAAGACAATTGCTCTTTTTGAACGGATTGTTTTATTAGTCAAGTTCAAAGAAGCGGCTTACTTTCTTGGGAAGAAAAACAAAATCAAAGAATTAAAATTTATTCCCGGTAAGATGTATGTTTACTTCTACAAAAATATTCCCAAACTAGATGTTGACTTAATCTTTCCCAATGTAAAAACAAGTATGACCTGGAAAGATCGCTTACTATTTGGAATTCCGGCGATTGGAGCGGCAATTCCTTTGATATTAAAAACTTTGCCGAATTTATTATTGCTAGTGGCTGCAATTTTGCTAGTACTAAATGTACCCGTTTTGGTTGAATCTCTAGATGTAGAGTTGGATAAAGTCAGAAATTTTATGCCTGTTCTGGTGGCAACTTTATCATTAGCGATCGCTTTGGGTGGATTTGCCTTTAAGCAATACACTAATTACAAAAATAAAAAAATTCAATTTCAAAAACTTGTTACTGATACGCTATTCTTCAAAAATTTAGCGAACAATACCAGTGTTTTTCAAATGTTTATTGAATTGGCAGAAGAAGAAGAATCTAAGGAAGTTATTCTGGCATACTATCATTTACTTACCAGTCCCACACCATTAAGCCCTCAACAATTAGATTCTCGTATCGAAACTTGGATGGAAAATAAACTAGGCACAAAGATTAACTTTGATATTCAAGGGCCTCTGAGCAATCTAGAAGATATTCGTGGCCAAGTAATTCAAAATAGCGAAACAACAGACAATGTACCAGAAATCCCTTTACTAACCTACGATCGCCAAGGAGCATGTCACATTCTCCCTTTGGATGATGCTAAAGCAGTGATTGATTATGTTTGGGATAATGCTTTTCGTTATAACGGGATAATCTTGTAGACTTGTAAGCGATCGCCATCATGTAATTTATAAGTCAATATAGTTCAGTTAGTGATGTTTGACCTTGGAAGATCCCCCAACCCCCCGAGAAATTGGGGGGCTTAGTTCCCTCCTTTTTAAGGAGGGTTAGGGAGGATCAAGCCTTAAGTGAACTGTATTGATTTATAAGTATTATTAACTAATTTGTAAACTTCTAAACTTTAATAGCAATTCAGCACATCCTATTTTATTTGTAAACATTGAGACGCAAAAGAACCCCGACTTATGACATAAATCAGGGTTCTTTTAGTAATTGGATATTAGTTTTCTACTTGTTTAAGTTTTTGAAAAATTTCATCAAGTGGTGACTCAGATTCATCAGGACAAAACTCTAAAGCAAGTCTAACTTTTCCTTTTTTCCATCCCAAAGTACTAAATTGTAAAACTTCACAATTTAATCCTTGTGTATACAAATTTGCTTCATCTGTTTCTTCTGCTCCAATATATTCCTTAATTGCTGTAATCAAATCACGGACTTTAAAAGTTTTGGCAATATTTAACTTATTAAAAGTGTCTGGTTCTATAGACACAACTTCATCATGATTTAGTCTCTCGAATCCATCTTCCATAAAAATCTCCTGTCAATAAATCTATATTTTCAGAGATATAACAGTTCATCCGAAATAAAATGATGATTTTATAGATTTAATGCTGGTCAAATAAAAATTAGGGCGTTGCAGAACATTGGGATGAATTGGGGCAAGCTCTTGAGGCAGGAGAAACAGGGAGGAATTTTGGAAGTTGCTAAATCATCCCGCTTTCTTTGCAACCCCTAAAGTAAGCTATTACGCTTTTAAATTACACAGTCACTCATAAGGTTCGTTGACCGCTGACGGTTAACTGTCAACTGTCAACTGTCAACAGCCAACACGAAAATACGCTTTTAAATTACACAGTCACTTCCTAAGTTCGTTAACCGCTGACGGTTAACTGTCAACTGTCAACAGCCAACACGAAAAGATGTGCAAGTTAAATGCGCGACAGCTTACTCAACACTCAGTACTGTCTTAGTGAGATTCTTAAAAAAACCAACCGTAAGAATGCAAACCTTTACCCAAAAGATTCACACCTAGATAGCAAACCCAAACAACAACAAAACCAGTGGCGGCTAAAATTGCGGGACGACGCCCTTGCCAACCGCGAGTGATTCGGGCATGGAGGTAGGCGGCGAACACTAACCAGGTGATTAATGCCCAAGTTTCTTTGGGATCCCAACTCCAATAGGAACCCCAAGCTTCGTTAGCCCAAACTCCACCAGCAATGATACCAATTGTCAGCAGGGGAAATCCTAGCCCGATGATGCGATAGCTGATGTTATCAAGAGTTTCAGCAAGGCTAAGGTGCTGGGGTGAAAGGGGTTCGGCAGATGCTACAGTTTGAGGCTCAGAGGTAGTTACTAAATTTAAAACAGCAGTGTTAGCGTTACCGTTGCCGTTGCTACTAGTTTCAAAACTAGCAAAGCCGTTATTTTCGACAGGAGGGGCTGGTGTTTGAGAAATTAGTTCAGCTGCTTTGTGTAAGCGGTAGCCGTTGCTGCGATAGCCACCAGTACCTACAGAACTACCTTGTAGTTGGATGTTTTGACCGCGAGTGACAACTAAAAAAGCGATCGCTAATAATGCACCCACCATCAAAGCAGAATAACTCAACATCATGACGCTAACATGCATCATCAGCCAATTTGACTTTAAGGCAGGTACTAGGGGTTCTGACGCTTGCATCTGGGATGGTAATGTCATGGTAGCAAAAGCAGCAATCAACATTGCCACAGGAGCTGTAACAACTCCTACTAAGCGGCTACGGCTACTACTTTCAGCAATGAGATGGACGGTGGTAATTCCCCAAGTTAAGAAAAACAGAGATTCATAGAGATTACTTAAGGGAAAGTAACCAGCTTCTATCCATCGTGCCCCTAGTAAAGTCGCCATGCACAAATTAGCGATCGCCATCCCAGCTGTTCCCAAAGCGGCTAGATAAGGCAGATTCGGAAAAGCCGCTCCTCCCCAATACACGAGCATTGTTAGGAATAATATGGCAAAGGAGGCATTGTCCAGCCAGTTCTGGAGTACAACTAGATTCATAAAGTCTTCTCTCCGTGGATGATTTAAAATATGGATTCTGACTGTTCTGATCCTATATGCTTAGAGGGTCATGAAACAGAGTAAAGGTAGGAGTTATGAGTTATGAATTAATAATTTTTAATACCATTTCCTTTTAAGGTTGCTAAAGATGATACCGCTCTGATGTAAAGAAACACCAGACTTGAATATTGATTTATAGCAAGATTTTTGAGAATTGGTACAACTCCAAACTCCAAACATCCAACTCTTAACTCCAAATTCCTAACTCCAAATTCCTAACTCCAAATTCCTGTTATGGAGAAGTCGTAGATGGTGTAGAAGAACTGCTCTTATTGCTTTCTGGACTAGGCAAAGCAGTTGAGTTACTAACTTTTTTGAGTGCGATAAAAATGTCGTAACGGTTACTGTGGCTGTCGCTGACAGCAGATGTCATCCCAATTGAGCGCGTTGCAGCTAGCAAAGTTTGTTGATTGGGAATTAGAGTTGGTAAAGGGAAATTTTTCACAGTTCGTTCCACATCCAGGAAAAATTGACCATTTGTTGGATTTGGTTCTGTAGGAACTGTTTGTTGGAAGGGAAGAGTGCTAGCTAATATGTTGTTGGGTTTGGGAACAATTTTGTCAGTAATGGGAGCGCCCACTACTAGAAAAGCGACATCTCCATCTAACCAGCCGTGAGTGGCAGTTAACGTACCATAGGGTGAAACCCAGTTAACAACAGGTTGACCTGCGACTTTCGCCGATTGGACTTGGAACTGGTATTGATTTCTCATCACTTCATCGAGCTGTTTTATGGATGCTTCAGCTGATTGGCGATTGGTTCCCTGTACCATGAACACTAAACCTGCACGAAAATCATCTGGTGAACCTTCTTTTGGAGTAGTAGGAATCACTGATAAGGAAAACTCGCCTTTCATCCAACTGAGCAAATCCTTATCTAAATCGAGAGTCGTAAGAGATTTTATACCACCTCTGAGTTGTTCTGGTGCGATCGGCGACAAGGGATTTCCTTGAGATGTTAAAACATAATCTCCCCACAATCTCTGTAAATTAGCGCCAGATAGCATCATTAAGGTTTCCGCTGGTACGCGGCTTTGCATTTTTCCAGCTTTATTTTCCACCGCTAGCACACGTTGACTATTAGGGTTTAGCCAAGAAACGCCCTTGAAGCGGATTCCTTCTGGCTCTAAGGTCATTGTCCCTGCTAAACCTTGATTATTTTGCAGTTGAGCCAAAACTTGAGCAGGTAAAGGGCGGTTTGGAGAAGCTGCGGCTATTTTGGCCGCTGTTGGCACATTTACGTAGAACTGACCAAAGGGTTGGTAATTGGCAATTTTCGGAAAATTCTCAGCAAAGCCCCCTGTTGTCGCTAGAGATGTTTTATTTTTGTAAGCATCAATTGCTCGTTCTGTAGCTTTGGGATTATCTGTTATGACTAAAAAACGCCCATCTAGTAATGCCGCTGAGAAGTTTTCTCCTGCTTGTCCCTCACTTTGTTTAATGGCGATCCCTTGATAAGTACGGTCAATCCATTTGCCTTGTTTAAGGGTTTTGGGTTGTGCCAAAATGCTTTTGGCGATTTCTGGGTTTTTCACTGGCAATACCATTACCATCGACTGCTGATCGTTCGCAGCATCTTCATTGGTGGTAACTGGTTTTGGTGCAGGTTTACTGGCTGTTGCTGGGGCAAGAATTGCGATTGTAATGTCATTGCCTACCCAAGGAGCGATATCTTTTTGGAAGTCGTAACCATTATTAGTCAGAAAGCGATCGCGCAATTCAACTAAATTTTTGTCTAGTTCTGCTTGGGTTTCTTTTGTGCCAAACTCCCGCAATTTCTGCCACTGCTGAGTATCTGTTGTCAGAGAAACCGCAAACAAGGCATCACCAGGAATAATATTTGCACCTACTAGCAAATCGCTAGAAGATAGTTGTCTCTGGCTTAACAACCAGTATGCTACACTCCCCACACCAATCAATAGCCCAGCAGCCGAGAGCGTCAGCACCAGAGACGGTTTCTTATTTTTCTTCATTGGAACAGACACAAGAGGCGGTGCCATTGAAACCTATACCTTATATGCAAACTCATTACTTGCTTGATTAGTCAAGTACACCAACTGGTTTAACCATTCTTTAAGGGAGCTAATTGTATTAAATTTTTCCACCCTTGATGCTGATGGTACTTTGGTAATCAACCTTCTTTAGTCTTTCAAAAGCTGTGTTTTTGACTCAGTTACCATTTTTAACACGCTTTGTTGAATTTCGTAGGACGTTTTCCTAAGATTAATCCCTTAGTTGGAAAGTTTCCGCAAGTAAATTTGTTATTCCAAGCAATTTAGAGAATAGAATTAACTGGACAAAGCTGCAACTCAATTTCAGCTACTTAGCTTTACTCGGTAGCTATCGCGCCACATCATAAGTAAAATATTTTCATACCTACACTTGCAACTCAAATCCAGGTAATATATCTTCTCCCGAAACAATCGCTGGCATTTGTACAACTTCTACAGCTTTCAAAAGTCGGTAAATTTCAACTTGACGATCTTGAGGATTAATCAGCCAACCCAAACGCAGACCATTTTTAATGTATTCCTGCATTTTCTCTTGAATTAGTGCAAGGCGATCTGTCTCCGAACGCAGTTCAATCAAAAAGTCGGGTACAAGTGGCGGAAATTTTTTTCGTTGTTCTGGCGTTAAAGCTTCCCACCGCTCCAATTTTACCCAAGCAGCATCAGGTGAACGTTTTGCACCGTTGGGAAGTATAAAGATAGTTGAAGAACTAAAAACTTTCCCTAATTTAGCTTGACGATTCCAAATTTCTAAATCAGCGATCAGCCCAGCTTCTTGATTTCCGCTTTCTCCTCCTACTGGTGGTATGATTATTAATTCTCCGGCTGCATTCATTTCCAGGCTTAAATCACGATTGGCAATACACAATTGATAAAATTGCTCATCAGTTAAATGAGCAATCGGTTCTAGATTTAGCACAACAGTATTCATTAAACCTTTCCTCGTGCCTTTCTTGCTACGCTCTTGATTCTGATTCTGATTCCTGGATTCTGAATTCTCAATTCTTCTTCAATGATTTTTTTAATTTAATTGCATAGCTCCCAAATATTTGGTTAAATAAGGCGAAAAAACTTCATAAATTAAGGTTAGTGGCTGTCCATGATGCCAAAACAAGTAGTGGCGACCCCAAAAAGGCCCAGTTATATCAAAACCAGACTCTAGCGCCGATGAGCCACCGTAGTAAATCCCTCGAACATCCCGATACAACTCTGTGCGAAGACGAGCTAAACTCGCCCAAATTGGTAATGAACGATTCTGCAAATACTCATCTACATGACTAGCTTCCCACCACGAAGTGGCATAGGCTAATCGCTGACCAGAAGCGGTACGCAGCCACACTTGTCGCCGTAGTCGCGGCCCTGGGACAGCTTGGATTAAATCAGGAGCGCCATCTAAGTCCATGCCAATCAATGACATATCAATGACGTCTACTTCTACAGGCTCACCTGTAAGCAATTCTAGGTGACGTGTTGGAGAGCCGTCACCCAAAAGCATTAGCTGCCAAGCAGGTGCTAGCTGAGTGTGAGGTAAACTTTGTTGAATTATTTCCTCCCCCCCTTGCCAAATCGGAGTGAGGCGATGCCAAGCTGCTGGCAGTGTTAAGTTGTTTGTCGGCGTAAAAGTAATAGTCAATGCTTTTTACAAAACTTTACTTATCTCTATAAAAGCACAAAAAACTAGAGCTATACCAATATTTAAGGGTCAAGAGTCTAAGGTTTTTGACCCTTGACTATTGACCCTTGACTAAACAAGCAAAAATGCGGATGGCGAGACTCGAACTCGCAAGGCAAAGCCACACGCACCTCAAGCGTGCGCGTATACCAATTCCGCCACATCCGCACGGGTTGTCTAAACATAGACTATAGCATAAGAAAATAATTATAGTAAGGTGATATCTAAGTTATATTTCTCAAAAATATAAATTTCCTCAAGGCGGTATCAGGCTGACAGAAATCTAGCATCTGCACAAGTGATATTAAAAAGGGTAGAGCAACTGTGGGAGACGCGGTACGATGGCGTACCTGCTTGCCGTAGATGTCTACGACAGGCTATGACGCTCGTGACGCTCTCTACGAGACGCTAAAAGCGAACGCGGACTCGCTAACGCCCTACAGCCCTTTGGGCATCCTACGGCACGCGTCTCCCCTTCTCACATTGGGAGAGGCTAGCGCCAACGCAAAGCGTCTCCAAGAGTTGCGAGAAGACTCGCTATCGGCGTTGCAAAAACCCAGTTTCGTAAGCTAGCCAAGACTTACAGCAGCAATGTTGTTAGTGTAGTAAAACCCGTAGAGGCAGCAAGACTGCGATTTTGAGTTTGCTTAGAATCAGGGTGGCGAATCTCCTGTGATAATTTGAAATAATGCGAAAGCGCCATTTCAAGTTGGATCAGAGAAAATGTCAATCTACTGGTAATGATATCGAAACTAAAAAATGAAGTTTGACAAAATATTAATTGCCAATCGGGGAGAAATCGCCCTTCGCATTCTCCGCGCCTGTGAAGAAATGGGGATTGCGACAGTCGCGGTTCACTCCACCGTTGACCGTAATGCTCTGCACGTCCAACTTGCTGATGAAGCGGTTTGCATTGGCGAACCTGCTAGCAGTAAAAGTTATTTGAATATTCCCAATATTATTGCTGCTGCATTGACGCGCAATGCGACTGCTATTCATCCAGGTTATGGCTTTTTGGCAGAAAATGCCCGGTTTGCAGAAATCTGTGCCGACCATCATATTGCTTTTATCGGCCCAACTCCAGAAGCTATAAAGCTGATGGGGGATAAATCCACTGCCAAAGAAACCATGCAAAAAGCTGGAGTCCCGACAGTACCAGGTAGTGAGGGGTTGGTAGAATCTGAGGAAGAAGGATTAAAATTGGCTAAGGATATCGGCTATCCAGTGATGATCAAAGCCACGGCTGGTGGTGGTGGACGGGGTATGCGTCTGGTGCGTTCTGAAGATGAATTTGTCAAACTTTTCCTCGCGGCTCAAGGTGAAGCAGGAGCAGCTTTTGGCAATTCTGGCGTTTATATAGAAAAATTTATCGAACGTCCCCGCCACATCGAATTTCAAATTTTGGCGGATAACTACAGTAATGTTATCCACTTGGGCGAACGGGATTGCTCTATTCAGCGGCGGAATCAAAAGCTACTAGAAGAAGCTCCCAGTCCGGCTCTCGACGAAGACCTGCGTGAGAAAATGGGACAAGCTGCTGTCAAAGCTGCCCAATTCATTAATTACAGTGGAGCGGGTACTATCGAGTTTCTCTTGGATAGATCCGGTAAATTCTACTTTATGGAAATGAACACCCGGATTCAAGTAGAACATCCTGTAACAGAGATGATTACTGGAATAGACTTGGTTGCCGAACAAATTCGGATTGCTCAAGGGGAAAGGCTCAAGCTTACCCAAGAGCAAGTAGTCTTGCGGGGTCATGCGATCGAATGCCGAATTAACGCTGAAGACCCCGATCATGACTTTCGCCCTTCTCCTGGACGCATAAGTGGCTATCTGCCTCCTGGAGGGCCTGGTGTTCGGATTGATTCCCACGTTTACACAGATTACCAAATCCCGCCTTACTACGATTCCTTGATCGGCAAGTTAATTGTTTGGGCACCAGACCGACCTACTGCTATTAACCGCATGAAACGCGCACTCCGAGAATGTGCCATCACTGGACTACCCACAACGATCGGGTTTCATCAAAGAATTATGGAAACTCCACAGTTTTTGCAGGGTAATGTCTATACAAATTTTGTGCAGGAGATGAACGGCTAGGCGAGCGGGGACTGGGAAAGAGGTAGGAGAGCAGGGAGCAGGAAAATGAAAATTCCTCTTTTCTGCCCCATGCCCCATGCCTCATCTCTAATTCACACGAGATAGCATAGTTAGCAACCCTTGTTGACCTAGCAGAATTTCTCGCAGCAGACTGAAGATACCAACCCAAATAATAGGTGTAATGTCCACTCCACCTATAGGTTGCACCAGTTTTCGCAATGGCACTAAAAATGGTTCTGTAGGCCAAGCTATTAAATTAAAGGGCAAACGATTCAGATCCACTTGCGGATACCAAGTGAGAATGATGCGAAATATAAATAAAAATGTCATCAGCCCTAACACAGGGCCGAGAATCCAAGCAGTCAGGTCAACACCAGTCATCGGTTTAAGGTACTATCTATCTATAAAGAAAGAAAAAACTTAGGCGAATGGCAAGCCGCACTTCGCGACGCCGATAGCGTAGCGGTAGCGAGTCCGCGTTCGCTTTTAGCGTCTCGTAGAGAGCGTCATAGCCCGTCGTAGACATCGCTACAAAATTTTAAGCTTTGTAAAGCACTCCGATCATCATTTTAACTAAATGCTGTGACTTTCTTCGGGAATAAAAAAGTAAACTCGCTCACAGCAGTTACCAAGTTTGGCAGTTCAGACTTAGAGGCTTCTCAAGAAAGTAATACACTATTAAAATTAGGATGAAGTATGTAAAAAAAGGTTGAGAAGTATGACGCCTTCTTTAGCAAATTTTCTTTGGAGTTTGGTTTGGGGTACTGCAATTGTTGTGATACCCGCTACAGTTGGTCTAATTTTCATTAGCCAGAAAGATAAAATTCAGCGTTAATAATGCTTATGAGAGTTAATTCAACTCTCATAATCGATTGTCTGTCCGCTATCTACATTAATTGCACCAAAAGCAGCATTTTCTGCGACTTATGGCAGTTGTAGATGACAAACATAGGTGTTTTTACTTTTCGGTGAACTGCTTCAGAGCTTCTTTGCCAGAGGCTTTGAAGCTTCAATATATCTTGCCTAATTAGAGTAGTGATTTTAATTGTGACTCGCTAACATAGATTTGATATTGGGAAAACAGCAATGATAAATTTTGGGCTGAACTCAGCCAGTTTTCTGGCTCAGGTAAATTTTGGGGCAAACTCAGCCAGTATTCTAGGAATTTTCCTGGCTGTGGCTGGGGCAGCACTGTATTTTCTCCGCACTGTGCGTCCAGAATTGTCACGGGATCAAGACATATTTTTTGCAGCAGTCGGCTTGCTCTGCGGCTTCATTCTCGTGTTTCAAGGATGGCGGCTAGACCCGATTCTACAATTTGGTCAACTGCTTTTAGTTGGCACAACTGTGTTTTTTGCAGTTGAAAGTATTCGCCTGCGGAGTATAGCTACCCAGCAAGCAAAGCGCAACACTCCGATTGTGGACGAAGACCGACCGGTTAGCGATCGCTATTCCTACAATGATCGCAGAAAGTATCAGGCTGAAATGGATGCAGACTTAGATCCATTGCCTTATGAAGACGAGGAGGAACGCCCCGTGCGTGCCCGGATTCGGGGTAGCAGGGATGAGATTTCAACTCGTGATGACTACTACCAGGAGCAACCCCCCCGTCGTACAGAACGCCGTAACAGCAGCAGCGAAAGACAGGCTCCAGTTGATAGAACGCGGCGGCGGACTTCTGGGCGTCCTGTGAATCGCCCTTCTGAAACCTCTGAAGAAGAAAATTGGGGTACTTCATCTAGGCAAGTTGATGATTGGGAAAGTTCGGGAGGGGAAGTCAGAAAACCTTCTCGCCGTAATAATAACGGGTCTGGGCGTCCAGAAAGTCGGGAAGATGATGTTGCTCCTAGACCAAGAAGGCGTCGTCCACCAACTGACTCGGTTTCTCGAAGAGGGCGCGAAGATGATGAGGCGATCCCAACTGATTATGTGCCATACAACCCGATTGAAAAGCCAAATGAGGGGCCAGATAATTCGACTGATTTTGATGACGATGTTTAAAACAGTTTGCACAGAAGTAGGTTTAAAGGCGACGGAAAACAGTTGAGGTGGAAAAATTTACGCCTACATTTTGGCTCCAAAGACCAATTCATTGGAGCCTGGTTTTTGGTTTAACAAGTTTGCTTGCATCTTGTGGTTCTAGCAATATTCCCATAGGGCCTACTTCCCTTAACAGTCGTTACACCGAGGAGCAACCCGCTTTGAGTGGAAATGGGCGCTTTTTAGCGTTTGTATCTAATCGGAATGGTAATCAACAGCTACTGGTTTTCGATTTGGAGAAGCAACTGTTTATTGGCACACCAGGCATAAACCGAGCAGAGACAATTGCTGAAAGTCCTAGCTTGAGCTATACCGGGCGTTATATTGCTTATATTACTAGCGACCAAGGTAGACCTGTGGTGGCACTTTACGATCGCGCTACGCAACAGTCGCAAATCGTCACACCAACCTATCGCGGTTGGGTTAGAAAACCAAATATCAGCCTAGATGGACGTTATGTTGTTTTTGAAACTGCCAGCCGTGGTCAGTGGGATATTGAAGTCCTAGACCGGGGGCCAAATATTGAGTTAGATATTCCCAACGGTGCAACTGTAGGTTCACCTCCGTAAGGGAGCAGGGGAGGCAGGGGGAGAATAATTACTGATCAATAACTATATATATGAAACGTATTTTTTTTATACCTATATTTATATGTTTAAGTTTATTGACTGGGTGTTTTGGCTACCCTCGCCTTTTGAGTTATCCCTTTGATCCGGGGGGTCGGAGTCTCAATAGTTTAGCGTCGGAATTAGACCCGCAAATTTCTGGGAGATACATTGTTTTTATTACTGACCGACGCGGTAGCCAAGATGTTTATATGTTTGATACGGTGACTCGTGATTTGGTTGATTTGCCAGGTTTAAACTCCTTTGATGCGATCGCAACTCATCCTAGCGTTTCCCAAGATGGTCGTTATGTTGTGTTTGGTGCTAGCCGTCAGGGGCGATCGGCTATTTTTCTCTACGACCGCGAAACACGCCAATCACGAAATTTGACTGGTAATCTACAAGCAGAAGTCCGTAATCCGACAATTAGCGCTGATGGTAATAGGATTGCTTTTGAATCCAGTAACAACGGGCAGTGGGATGTTTTAGTATACGACCGTTATGGGCGACCGTTGAATATACCTCAGGAACCACGTTGAATTAGAGTTATGAATTAGGAGTTAAGAGTTGAAATTTCTAACTCCTAACTCATCACAGCTAACTTTTATCCCCTTCTACTTGTTGCACAGATTCAATGAGCGATCGCACTTGCTTTGTCCCTTCTGAAGGTTCAAATGATAGGGGAAACTTACCCCGAATGATCATCCGCAAACCGAGGGGTGCAAGACTGAGTAATCCTTTTAAATCTTGAAAGTAGTTACCGACAACTTGTAAACCAAATTGACGTTCATCAATCCAACCACCTTCTTTAACTAAATCCACCAACACTTTTCGGTGACGAATTGAGCGGCTATCACTGGCTTGTTTGTGGGTGAGAATTTCTTGTTTAATTTTGGTAATTTGTTCTAATGGTGCAACTTCCATTGGACAAACTGAATCGCAGTACAAACAACGGGTGCAACCCCATACGCCTTTAGTACCTTCGTTGTAGCTTGCTAAACGATTTTGGGTGTCGCTATCGCGGGAGTCTGCTACCATCCGATAAGCTTTTGCAAGGGCATGGGGACCAACAAAGTTTGGATCAACTTCACGGGCGTTGCATTCAGAGTAACAAGCACCGCACATAATACAGTTGCCAGTTTGATCGAGGCGCGATCGCTCTTGTGGTGTTTGTAAAAACTCTCTTTCTGGTACTTGTCGTGCTGCCGTACTCACATAAGGAGCAACTGCCTCTAGATTATTCCAGAAACTGCTCATATCTACAACCAAATCTTTAATCACCGGCATATTGCCTAGAGGAGCGATCGTGATTTCGCCAATGGCATTTACTTTACTTTGGGATGATGGTATTTGTTGTAATCTGGTAAGTTCACTGCCAACATTTTCCTTACAAGCTAAAGCCGAACGCCCATTGATTCGCATAGCACAGCTACCACAAATCGTATTACGGCAATTTTTGCGAAATGCCAAACTTCCATCTTGCTCCCACTTAATATGATTGAGGCAATCCAGGATTGTATTACCTGGTTCTGCCTCTACAAGATAGGTTTGCACAACAGGGGAGGAATTTTGTTGCTGTCGAATGACCTTAAAAATAATTTCCATGACAATTAACCAAAATTTTAAAATTGCTTCACCAGCCTTAACAATCATCAGTAAAGACAGGTAGTTGCGAAAAGTGAGCTATATTTTTTGCCCTTAATTCAAACTCTGGTGTTAACAGGCTGACGATGAAAGAGCGGCTGATTCTAGTTTCAGGATAACCATTAAAACTTTACTTGTAGGAGCGCTGTAAGCAAGATTTGTGTCAAATTCTGAGATAAAACGCCAAAAATGTAATTACAGCTTTGCATTGAATTTACCTGTTTAGGAGTGTAAAGGAAAGAGCGTTTGCTAAGAGAGCGATTTACGTTCATCTCTGACCTAGCGATCGTATCCAAATTAAATGCATGTCAGGTTAGCGACATGTCTTGATGTCAACTTGAGTCAGAGCAACTAACTGTAAAATTTCGCCTTAGCTACCGCTTGACGGAATTTTTTGATTATATAGAAGTGTAAAAGGGCATGTTCAATATATAGTAGTGGCAATCAAGCGCTAGGTATATATTAAGAGATTTATTCTTCCCATAGACAGACGTACAAAATTCTTTGACTACTTTTGAGCTTACGGTAATAAACCGAGGAAAAATCCTCACCATTTCCAAATAAAAGTTCTTGCACTGGAAATCCCGGATGCGCGAGAGTTTTATATTTTTGCCTCCTCTCAATCAAGAAAATCTTGGATTTAACTCATTGGTCAAAACTGTTCATCTAAATTAGATAAATTTTTATAAAAGGCATACGGCAATACTCACGCTTGCAATAAAGGGTTAGGAAAATCGTCACTGCTTTTTCCAACCTTTAAGTCCAGGAATTTAAATAAAAATTTACCACCAACTTTAATTCAAAATTAAACAACTATTTTGCTATTATTAGTCCATGCTAGTATTTAATATAAAATTACGAAGACAATAAAACAGAATCAATAGCCGTATCAGCGCGGCTACTACTGCTTTGTTGATTCGTAAGGTAGAGACAAGAAAATTCGCGTCTCTACTCGCAGGACAAAAGGGCTTATGCCCGTAGGACTCTATTGAAATACTATGCTGTCCTAAGCTTGAGAGGACGAGTAGAGAGAACTCTACCTGCTCATTGGCCAGAAGGGCAAGCACTAGAAGTGTAAAACCTGCATTTTTTTGTGTCTATGACTTATTTGGAGTAGAACCAACACAATTTGTAAAGGTGGCTGAAAGTTACACCGCTACAGTAGCGCCAAAAGAGAAATTAATTTCATTTCTGATGGCGAATAATGGTTAAAAGTGCCGTGAAATAAGCAAAATTAATTTCTATGGTAACTATGACCTCTAATTGGTTGTGGACAACCATATATAGAAGTGCTTTTGGCTCCTATCGGCAGGAATTCACCCGTTACAGTAGAGTCCTAAGTAGGTCTATGCAAATGCTAAAAAGCTAAATGCCAGCATAAGACTACATCGTTTATCAGTTTGGAGAGAGTAAGGAAAATTTGAGCATAATGACTGAAACTGCAACCGCACCATTAACCGGAAAAGCACTACTTGCTAAAGTAAAAGAACTTTCCACTTTACCACGCCGAGAAAGAGCTAAACAGTGCGGCTATTACACTGTTACTAAGAATAACCAGGTTCGTGTCAATCTCACTGATTTTTATGACGCTTTGCTATCGGCTAGAGGAATTCCTCTAAGTCCAGAAGCACCAAAAGATGGTCGTGGTCGTGAACCGACGTATCGGGTTAGTGTCCATCAAAATGGTCAGATTGTGATTGGTGCTACGTATACCAAAGCAATGGGCTTAAAACCTGGAGATGAGTTTGAAATTAGGCTGGGATACAAGCATATTCACCTGATTCAACTGGGTGAAACTGATAAAAAACTAACCTCACAAGATATAGACTCCGACGAATCAGACGAAGATTTGGAAGAGGAAGAGTAAATTTGCTGATGGTAGGGATAAGTTTCAGGTGATGATAACTTGTCCTTACCCCGACAGCAAACTAATAACTCTATTTAGAAAGTTTTGTCCCAAGTGAAAAATACGATTAGACCCCTTGCAGGAGTCATCAAATTTAGTAGAGTCTTGATTAATCAGCAAGAAATCTATAGTGCAAGAAGTCTATCGTGTTTTTTTTGTTTATTTTGATAACTTTCTTTGAGCCTTCGGTCAAGGCCTTACTGGCGTTTATGGAAAATGCACCAGCACTAGTAGTAGTGATGGCATTTTTTATTTTCTGGATAGTTTGCTGGTTGCCAGTGGCAACAGTATCAGCAATATTGCTTAATTGGGAACCTGCCAAACCTTTGCAGCCAGAGCAAAAAATGCCGTTATTGGTGTCACTTTACCTATTAGCTCCCCTAATCCTGTGGGGAGTTAGTTTGCTGACCAATAAATCTTTTTTGGATTACGGCTTTGTTGGGAATCTTTCAACTCTTGGTTCTTTAGCACTAGGTTTCTGTGTAGGAGTAGTGAGCCTAGCTATTGTATTTAGTGGACAATTGGGGTTAGGTTGGTGTTCTTTTGAAAAGACAAATTTCAAGTTACTACTACCCATCTTGCTACCGATTTTCTTAATAGCGTTATTAGTCAGTGGGATAGAAGAGTTAGTTTTTCGCGGTTTCCTGTTCACTGAATTAGCACAGGATTATCCTGTTTGGGTAGCAGCAGCAATTTCTAGCTTGATTTTTGCCTTGCTACACCTGGTTTGGGAGCAACGCGAAACTGCACCCCAAGTTCCTGGATTATGGCTGATGGGAATGGTACTGGTGTTGGCACGCTTTGCTGCAAACGGGAATTTGGGTTTAGCTTGGGGACTGCATGCGGGATGGATATGGGCGATCGCAACCCTAGATACAGCAGAACTAATAATTTACACAGGTAAAGTCTCTGACTGGTTCACAGGTAAGAACAAAAAACCCCTCGCTGGCTTGGCGGGAATTACTTGTGTATTAGGAACTGGACTGATTATCTGGTTTTTCTCTAGGTATTTGTAATTTAAGAAGGAGATTTCCAAGAAATAAATTATCTAAATAAACGTTCGTCCTACAGTCCTTCTCCTAAGGGAGACGCTGTTGCGTTCGGACATCCTACAGCAGGCGTTGCCGAAGCCTACCACTCTAGACGCTAGATGCAGAGAACACAGAGAGGATTATTGCCTCAGTAACGTGAGTTCGACGGGTCACATGGTTTTCGCCTTAGGTAGTCGAATAAAAAACCTCTCCCTGGTTTTGTTAGGCAAAACAAGTCCCTCTCCGAGTCGGAGAGGGAGAGACTTGAACTTTAGTTAAAGCTAGGGAAAGGTTCGTCGAATTCACGTTTTGTTAAAAAGGTGAGAGCCTCAAGTCACGCACCTACGACTATTGACTAACCCCCAAAACCAGGAATTAAACGCTTGAGAGCGCGACCAGCAACGTCGCCATAGCGCAGTTCTCCACACAGAATCTTACCCATGATTTTGGCACCAGAGGGGCGCTTAACACCAACTTTGTAGCCAATGCCAGGAAAGCGATAGAATGCTCCAGCTAATTTTTGCGCCCAAGCCATCTCAGTACCCCATTCTTCATTAATGGCTTCGCTATATTTTTCTAAAGCGTTGGTGTCGCCAGAAAGAGCTTCATTAATAGCTCCTGCTGCAATCAAACCGCTAAAAATTGACGGACGAATGCCTTCGGCTGTCATGGGATCAACTACACAAGCAGCTTCCCCAGCCAAAACTGCATTTTGAGTATGCAACTTTTGGTTACCATCCCACAAGCAAAGAGGATAACCATACTGTTTGCTAGTTTTGATATCTACATCAAACGATCGCGCATATTCATCTAAAATTTTCTTAAAGTCTTGAGGTTCGCCGCCGATAAACGTACCGACACCAATTGAATAACCGTCCGCCTTTGGAAAGTTCCAGATGTAACCATTTTTCACTAAGCCAAACTCGAAGTGAATTGTAGATTTGTCCTTCACATCTGCGAGAACTTCTGCTTCCAAAGCTCCTGCTAAACGGCGTTTACGGTCTTTGAAGCCTAGCCATTTTGCCATTGGCCCCTTGACACCATCAGCCGCGATTAAGTAGCGACCTGTAACTGATCCATTGGCTGTGTTAACTTGCCAATAATCACTTTTAAACTCAATACCCGTTACTTCAGTATTATCTCGTAGTTCAGCTCCTTGCTTCTGCCCTTGCTGCACTAAGAAATGGTCAAAAATATCTCGTCGTACCATCCAGACTGGTTCTTTTGTGGCAATTTTTGCTTCCACGGGGTCGCCCAATTTCCAGGTAAAGCGAAGGGAATCGGCTTTCACAGAAATCGCTGGGCTAAAATCAAAGTCAAACCATTGAGCGATCGCTGGAGATACACCACCACCACAAGGTTTATATCTTGGTAGGGATTCTTTTTCTAACACTAATACTGAGCGCCCTTGCTTGGCTAAATGATATGCAGCTGTTCCACCAGCTGGCCCAGCGCCGACGATGATGCAATCATACATATGGCTGAATTTTGGCTCCTGAATTAATGATTTTCTATTGAGATACTCGATCAATTTTTGTTAAATACCTAAAAAATGATAAAGGCTGAAGAATTTATCCATCATCCTTCAGCCTTTATGCTTCAGACATTAAACTTTAAACAGTCGTGATGTCTTTTTCTTTTTCTGCCAATAGTGCGTCTATTTTGGCAGTGTACTCGTTTGTCAGTTTTTGCAAGTTATCTTGTTGGTCTTTTGATTCATCTTTGGAGATTTCAGAGGCTTTCTCCTGCTTGCGAATCGAGTCTATGGCATCGCGGCGGATGTTGCGAATAGCAACACGACCTTCTTCAGCATACTTGGTAGCCATTTTGACGAATTCTTTACGGCGATCGCTGGTTAAAGGCGGAATATTCAGCCGAATTACAGAACCATCATTGCTGGGGGTTAAACCCACATCTGAGAGGGAAATCGCCTTCTCAACGATGTTTAAGGTGTTGCGCTCGTAGGGCTGAATCAGAATTGTCGAGGCATCTGGCGTGCTAATATTTGCCAGTGATTTTAAGGGCGTAGGCGAACCGTAATAGTCCACTAATACCTTATCTAATAGACTCGCATTGGCACGACCAGTGCGAATCGTGTTAAAAGCTCGTTGAGTTGACTCAACAGAACTTTGCATTTTACTTTTCGCGTCAGCTAATATCACAAGAACCTCCCACAAGGGTACCGATGGATTCTCCCAAGACTGCTCGGTGGATGTTACCTCGTACCGTTAGGTCAAATACCAGAATTGGGATATTATTTTCTTTACACAGGGCAATCGCAGTACTATCCATCACCCGCAAATCTTTGGCTAAAACGTGTGCGTAGGTGAGGCTATTGTAACGCTTGGCGTCAGGATAAATATGAGGATCAGCATCATACACTCCGTCTACTTTGGTAGCTTTAAATATCACTTCCGCATCAATTTCTGCGGCTCTTAATGCCGCAGTGGTGTCTGTAGTAAAGAAGGGATTTCCAGAACCAGCACCAAAAATTACCACCCGTCCTTTTTCAAGATGGCGGATGGCGCGACGACGGATATACGGTTCTGCTAATTCTTGCATAGCGATCGCGGTTTGCACCCGCGTTTGTACTCCTATACGTTCTAGCGAATCTTGCAACGTCATGGCATTCATTACCGTGGCAATCATCCCTATGTAGTCAGCGGTTGCCCTGTCCATCCCCGCCGACGCCGCTTTGACGCCACGAAAAATATTGCCGCCGCCAACAACTATGGCGATTTGAGTGCCAGTGGCTATCACCTCTGCTAATTCTTGTGCTATTCCTTTGACCACTTCTGGATCAATGCCATAGCCCATGTTGCCCATTAAGGCTTCACCGCTCAGTTTGAGTAAAACCCGTCGGTAATTCGTTCCCATGAAGTTCCGCTTTATCAGAAAAGTTGCAATTGCCTCCAATTTAAGATAGCAGTTACGGGGACTATCTATGTCTAGTTACGCCAAATCAATGTAGTACCTATTGGTTCTGTTTGTGGTATATCTATTTCTTGACCAAGAAACAGAGAAGCGATCGCAGTTCTCAAATAATCTTCTCCCACAGTTGATGAGTCTTGGGGATGATCGTCAATCTTACCTTTGTAGCGTACTATACCATTAGTATCTATTAGAAAGGCCATTGGTGTTTTCATAGCACCAAAACTGCGGGTTACATCTTGCGTCGAGTCCCACAGGTAGGGGAAGTTTAAGTAGTGACGCTCGGCAAAAGCTTTCATATTTTCAAAGCTTGACCTAGTGTTGTAATTACCATCACTACCATTCAGACCAATTAGTGTGAAGCCTTCTGGGGCAAATTCGGCTTGAATGTTTTTTAACCTGTCTATATACCACTCTACATAAGGGCAGTGGTTACACATGGAAATAACGCCGAC
Organism: Nostoc sp. CHAB 5824; assembly: GCF_020829665.1. GTDB lineage: Bacteria > Cyanobacteriota > Cyanobacteriia > Cyanobacteriales > Nostocaceae > Nostoc. Next base: position 148,009 of record NZ_JAIVFT010000007.1, on the reverse strand, counting down.
TGCTCGGAACTTCTCAAGATAACGCCTGAGATGGTGTACTTGACCATCAATTCCTGGCAGTTCAAAATCGGGTGCATAGCTCCCAACGGGAGTATCGATTGTTTCTAGTATATTCATGTTTTCTGGCTCGCAGAACTAGGAACAAGAAAGATATTGTTAAATTCAGCGTCAGTTTCCAGTTGCAAACCACCCCTTAGCCGATGCCTCATATTCGACAATCTTATAGACTCACATTAGCGATCGTAAATTGTGAAACTACTGAATCTAGAACTGATTCTAATTCGCTCACATCTAAAAAATAGCGAAAATATTACTCATATTATAGAAGTTATGATTTCTAATACTGACATAATCTAATTTATGAGTAAATTACCTCTATTAACAAGATGAAAACTCTCTCTGCTGGATAAAACTATCAGCTTGATGCTAGTCTTATCAGCCTAGAAGCTTTCATGGTGTATGTCTAAGCTATCACTAGAGTAAAGGATTGACTTTGAAAATCTGATAAATTTTATTCCAATTCAAAACAATTTTACTTGCGTCTGGCTGCTGAAAGGCTTTTACCCTTGTGTTTATAACATTTCCCATGACAACCTCAAGTTCAAAAACAGTACTTACCTCTACAAAAACCTGGATTTGGCAAGATTTCCCTATCTGCTATCAAACCCAAGGAACCACTGGGCCAGTTGTTGTCCTCGTGCATGGATTTGGCGCTTCTTGGTGGCATTGGCGGAAAAATATTCCCGTGTTAGCACAAAGTTGCCGTGTTTATGCGATCGATTTAATTGGTTTTGGCGCTTCCGCAAAACCTAAACCTGGTGAAAAAATTGCCTACACACTAGAAACCTGGGGACAACAGGTAGCAGATTTTTGCCGCGAAGTAGTGGGTGAGCCAGCTTTTTTAGTTGGAAATTCGATTGGCTGTATTGTAGCTATGCAAGCAGCAGTAAGCAACCCAGATATTGCGTTGGGAGTTGCTTTACTCAACTGTTCTTTACGGCTGTTGCACGATCGCAAACGGGAAACTTTACCTTTGTCTCGTCGTTATGGAGCGCCTCTACTGCAACGCCTGTTATCTATCAAACCAGTTGGTGATTTCTTTTTCAATCAACTCGCCAAACCGAAAACAGTGCGAAAAATTCTGCTACAAGCTTATGCCAATGCTGAGATTGTGACAGATGAGTTGGTAGATATTCTCACTTCACCAGCAAGCGATCCGGGGGCTGTAGCTGTGTTTCTCGCCTTTACTTCTTATTCTACAGGGCCATTACCAGAAGACCTTTTGCCACTGTTAGCATGTCCTGCGATTATCTTGTGGGGAACAGCCGATCCGTGGGAACCAATTAAGTTAGGGAGAGAATTAGCTAACTTTCCGCAAGTAGAAAAGTTTATTCCTTTAGAGGGAGTGGGGCATTGTCCGCAGGATGAAGCACCGGAATTAGTCAATCCGATTTTACTCGATTGGATTTTGGAGCGATCGCGGTAATAGACTAGGCAAAGCTAGAGGAATAATTTACATCAAGCTAACCCCAAAATTTATAGAATGTATATTGAAAATTGATTTTTCTTCTGCAATAAGTTAAAGGGAAAATACAGAAATCATATTTGGTTTTTGAAAAATTATAAGTATATGTAGTAGCTTGGCTAGGCTTGATGATTTGAGTATTATTAATTACCCACGCTCTTGTTTTTTACATAGGAAATTAATTTAATTAGTCTTTATCAATGGGTAATCCTAGCCAGTCACTTAGTTCAGTAGCTAACCAATCAAGTTCATCTTCAGACACCAAAGATATAGAAATCCTGTATTTAGATTCCCCAGCAAAAATAATAATTTCAGATTCATATATACTACCCAAGTAGTCAGGTGCATAGTCAGGTAAAGAATTAAGTCTTATCTGGCGTTTAATACGTTCTAATTTGTTAATGTCTTGCCTTTGATTGGAGTTCTCTTCATATATCTTCACTCCCAATATTTCATTACTTAAATAAATTTTTTGCTGATTAATCTCTAGTCGTGTATTTGCCAATATCTTGCCAATATAATTGGCAAATATAAAGAACATGGCTATGGCAAAAGTCCCTCAAGGAATAGAGAATAAAGCTAAGACAATTTTAGAGGACAAATCAGCCCAATAAATACCAAAGAGAATTGCAACCAAGATTATACTAGGGATCAGAAACATGATCCCGAAAGTAATTAGAGATACATAAGCTTTGCTAAGTCTTGGTGAGGGAAAGATGATTTCCAGGGACTCTTCATCTTTCCTTAATATGACTCTACTATTTTGTGGTTTTGGAATATCTACCATGAAATCTCGTTTGCGCTTTCTACTTGGTTTCTCGGCTGCGTCTTTGAAGATAGATTTGATCGCGTCAATGAGCATAAAAACAGCGATTCCAATTCTAGGGACTTAGAGTAGATGTGGGTAGTTCGGCACTTCCTATCTTCTAGAATGGCTAGTATTTTATTTCTCCACAGGCCCCTTAGCACTCAATGCAATTTAGTAACTCAAAACTAACTGACTTAAAAAGAAGGCAAGGGCTGCACTGCCCAAAGGTACTGTCAAATTATCAATACCTAAAAATGAAACAGCTTCTAAAGCCGTAGCTATAAGTGCCACCACAAGTGATACTGCCCAAGTTTGCCAACTGTTTCCTTGAGTTCCAACTAAAATCAAACTACTGACAACATAGCTAACGAGCATCATAGTTAGGGAGCCTTCCCAACTTTTTTCTGTCCCAAAAACTTTATACTTATGTTTACCAAAGCGTTGCCCAATTAAGGCTGCTAATCCATCTCCCCAAGTCATTATCAAGATTCCAAGTGCTGCGTACTGGGGTTGTTGTAAATACCAGAACCAGGCAACTAAAATACCGAAACTGACAGAGTAAAAAAATGTCCCTAAGCTTTGCCGTCCAACGCTATTAATACCAGGAAGAATTGGTAATCGGTAAGATAATAAGGTGATTGCACTCGCTAAAATAGAAGCTGTAATCCCTACGCTGGCAGGAATATTTAGCGACCAAGCAATTAAAATCACATTACCCGTGCCAATATGAACTATCTTCCGCACGATTTCTGGCTTGTCGGCAAAGCGATTTACCACCCCTGCAATCAGGAGGATGAGTAACACCCAAATTGCAGCCGACGCAATTTGCAGCCAGAAAACCGGAATTGAGGTGAAGTCAGAAAATGTAATTAACAAAGATGCGACAAATGAAAAGTTTTACCCTTGTTACTAATTTATAAGATTTGGGTAGCTGCAATGAAATTATTATTGATTTGGCTGATTCGGGGCTACCGAATGTTTATCTCGCCGTTGTTTCTCCCGACTTGTCGCTTTCAACCAACTTGTTCGATGTATGCTATTGAAGCTATTGAACGATTTGGAGTGTTGCGTGGTGGGTGGATGGCAACTGGGCGGATTTTGCGCTGTCATCCGTTTCATCCAGGTGGTTACGATCCAGTGCCAGAGGTGGTGGAAAAGGTAAAGGAGGAGTAGTTTTGTGCAAATGGTGGCGAATTGAGGATTGGAGTTTAAACGCAGAGGGGAGGCAGCGCGTTGCGGGGGTTCCCCCCGTTGTAGCGACTGCCGTCGCGCAAAGGGAAGCGCGGAGGGACGCAGAGGATGAGAAGAGGGGTAGATTATTAAAGGATGTGTTGGTGGGTATAGGTATTTGGGGAGATGTCAACAGATGAGGTTGTCATCTAGCGTGGGGGGGTTGAATAATTTAATTTAGATTTACGATGATTAATCCTATTGCGATTTCTATACCAGAACCACAAATTCCTACTCCTGGCCCGAACCCGCTACCTAGTCCCAATCCTGAGCCGAATCCGTTACCGAGTCCTGAACCTGTACCGGAGCCAGCGATTCCTCAACCCTTACCGGGGCCTGTACCAGAACCAGTACCTGCTCCCATTCCTCAAACAGTTCCAGGGCCAATTCCTCAAACCATACCGGAACCTGTTTAGATTACCTTGGTAATGTAATCCAAAATCTAAAATCCAAAATCCAAAATGCTAAGAGCCGGAATTGTCGGACTTCCCAACGTCGGAAAATCTACTTTATTTAATGCTGTAGTTGCTAATGCCAAAGCTGAAGCAGCTAACTTCCCTTTTTGCACGATTGAACCGAATGTCGGCGTTGTCGCAGTACCGGATGAACGGTTAAATGTTCTTGCTAAGATTGCCAGTTCGGCACAAATTATCCCGGCGCGAGTTGAATTTGTAGATATCGCCGGTTTAGTTAAAGGTGCAAGTCAGGGTGAGGGATTAGGGAATCAATTCCTGTCCCACATCCGGGAAGTTGATGCGATCGTCCATGTGGTACGTTGTTTTGAAAATGATGATATTATCCACGTTGCTGGTTCTGTTGATCCAGCGCGAGATATTGAAATCATTAATATAGAGTTGGGTTTATCAGATTTAGCACAAATTGAGCGGCGAATTGACCGCACTCGCAAACAAGCTCGCACCAGCAAAGATGCACAGTTTGAAATTACAGTTTTAGAAAAATTAGCTGCGGCTTTAAATGAAGGTAAATCGGTGCGTCAGGTGAGTTTGAATGAAGAAGAAGCAGTAATTATTAAAGGATTAGAACTGCTCACTTATAAACCGATTATCTACGCCGCCAATGTATCTGAGGATGAGTTGGCAACTGGTAATCATTTTGTGGAAACAGTGCGGCAAATTGCAGCGACAGAAAATGCCCAAGTTGTAATAGTTTCTGCCCAAGTTGAAGCTGAATTAGTGGAATTACCAGAAGAAGATAAAGCTGATTTCCTTGCGTCTTTAGGTGTGGAAGAAGGCGGTTTGAAATCATTGATTCGGGCAACTTACACGCTTTTAGGCTTGCGGACATATTTCACTTCTGGGCCTAAAGAAACCCGCGCTTGGACAATTAATGCGGGAATGTCTGCACCTCAAGCTGCTGGTGTAATTCACAGTGATTTTGAGCGGGGATTTATTCGCGCCGAAACTGTCGCTTATAAAGATTTGGTAACAACTGGTTCGATGAATGCTGCGAAGGAGAAAGGGTTGGTTCGCAGTGAAGGGAAAGAATATGTTGTGCAGGAAGGGGATGTAATGTTGTTCCGATTTAATGTGTAGGAGTAATTAATGAGTGGCCGTTATCTATAAGATAATGGTCTACCTACACCATGTTGCGTAGGCTTTGCCCGCCGTAGGCATCGCACTAAATAACTTGACCAAAGCTTCAATATATGTTTACTCGTCAAGAAACCTGTTAGGCGATCGCAAATAAAGTTGCAATCTGCTTTACTTCAGTTATTTCCACCTACAATGTACAGATAGGAACCTAAATTCTCATCATCTGTACCAATAATCACACCGCCTTCTGCACCTGGAATAAGTTCCATACCTTCAATTTTGTGATAATTAGAGCGGTAGAGGGGAACAAGTTGAGGATTTTGCCGCCATGCAATTTTGTTACCACGCAATCCTAAGTAACCAGCGACATACACGGCTGACTGGAATGGGCCATCATCTCCGGCATCACTTGCTGAGGTGATGTACACAATTCCTACAGAGTCTATCTTAATATCTGAAATATGACGAACATTGCCAGATGGAAACGGTACTTTCAGATTGGCAGAACCTGCGAGAGTAATTTGATATTTAGCCAAATCAAACATTCCCCAAAAAATAGTTGCTGGTTGTTCTCCTTCACCTCGATGTCCCCAAATAGCAACTAGTTCGCCGTCTATATTTTGTAATCCAAATGCTTCAAAATTATTTCCTTGAATAATTCCTGGTAGATTGAATTCCTTGATAATAGAGATGGTCTTATTGGCAGGCTCTAACCTGATGTAATAAGCTTTTCCAGAACTACTTATAGCTATAAAAGAGGATTTTGTTTTCTCAGGGACAGATGTTAAAGCTTCTAAATCGATGGGTAATTCTATGTTATTCGGCCAGTTTAATGGTAAATATTCAAGTTGGTTTTTACCCTTAATACTGATGATTGCTAAACGACCTTGGTTTTTTTGTTTGTTGTCATGGGCAATCAGAAAATCGAGCGTATTGCTTTGTTGGTCTATCAAAGCCATACCGCTGATACCGAAAGGGATACCACCGCGAACTGGACGCCAATCTTGCGCCCAAACTTGCTGGGATATGAGTAACAATGCACCTAAAATTACTATATTGATGATTAACCTAAGAAACCGAGGCATATTGATTTAGCCAAGCTGAACGCATAAGTGAGTATCGGTAAGAGAAGTGTGTTAGCCGATGCTCAATCATATCAAATCCAGGCAATTTGCACTCACATCAATAAAGCAGCATTTTGTACTTATAGTTCTCAACTTACTTACGTACTTACTTGACTCACGATAGTACTTTCTGTAAAGAAAGCAATAATTCGTTGACAGTATAGGGCTTCGACAAAAACGTATTGACACCAATAGCAGCTACTGCACTGAGCTTATTGTCAGACATAAGTCCACTGCTGGCAATAATTCTGACTTGAGGGTTGATTTTTCGCAGGGTACGGATGGCAGTTAAACCATCTAGCGAGGGCAGCATAATATCCATTAGTACGGCACTAATTTTATCCCTATTTTTAGCGTACAGTGCGATCGCCTCAATGCCATCACTAGCAATTAAGGTTTTATAGTTGTGAGCTTCTAGTGACGTTCTCGTAATTTCTTGAATGGCGGCTTCATCATCCACAACCAAAATCCATTCTCCATGTCCTGTTTGTGGTGGTAATTCTTCTGGAGTGAGTGTTTCCATTCCTTCGACTGCTGGTAAGTAAACCTTAAACCTAGTGCCACTTCCTGGTTCGCTATACACGTTGACAAACCCTCCGTGGCTTTTAATTATCCCCAGCACGGTGGAAAGGCCTAAACCTGTCCCTTTTCCCACATCTTTTGTCGTAAAGAATGGCTCGAAAATTCTATCTAAGATTTCTCTAGGAATCCCGATTCCAGTATCGGAGACAGTAATTACTATGTAAGTCCCCTGCTTGGCTTCTAGGTTCATGCGGGCATAATTTTCGTCAATTAACAGATTCTCGGCAGAGATACTCAAAGTACCACCATTAGCCATAGCATCGCGGGCATTAACGCAGAGGTTCATCAGCACTTGATGTAGTTGAGTGCTATCTCCAGAAACCATCCACAAACCCTGCGGTACATCAGTGCTGATTTCTATGGATTTGGGAAATGTCTCTTTGAGAATTTTGGCAAGTTCCACAATCAGATGTCTGAGTTGCAAAGTGATGCGCTTCCCTTCTACACCCCGCGCAAAGGACAGCACCTGTTTAACTAAATCAGCACCGCGTCTAGCGTTGATTTCCAAAATCTCCAGTAGATGGCGAGTCCGCTCATCTGCATCGGGAAATTTGAGCGGTAGCAGTTGCGCTCCTGCCAAAATCGGTGTCAGGATATTGTTGAGGTCGTGAGCAATGCCACTAGCTAAAGTGCCAATACTTTCCAGGCGTTGAGCGCGAAACAATTGGGCTTCTAGGTGTTTTTTCTCGGTAATATCTGTATCAACGGTGAGAATTGATTTGGGTTTCCCTTGTTCATCGCACACCAGACTCCAGCGACTAGCAACAAGGATTTCCTTGTCCATTTTAGTAAGTTTAGTTAACTCTCCCTGCCACTTACCTTTACTCATAGCTTGCAACAGAGCCGCTTCGATTTCTGGTGAAGGTTCGTCATACAAAAGCTCACTAGCATTTTTGCCCCAAACCTCTGTAGCTCGCCAACCGAAAAGTGTTTCTGCGCCTTTGTTCCAGAAGATAATTTGATTGTTTAAATCTCGCACGCAAATGGCATCTGTGGTGACATCAAGTAATGCTGCTTGTTCGCGGATTTTTTCTTCTGCCAATTTGCGTTCGCGTAGTGCAGCTTGTCGTTCGCTAATATCAATACTGGCGCATGTCACACCCACAACTTCTTGCAACTCGTTCCGCAATGGCTCAACTGTCAAATCGTAATATCGAGTTGTATCTTTGATTGTAATTGATACTTCCTCTCGTGTTCCTATGCCAGTGGTTAACACCCCACGTTTAATTCTGGTGAGACATTGAGCATCTTCAACTGGGATAATATCCAAATCTTGCTTGCCCAATATTTCCTCAATTGTCAATCCATAGGAGGGATTGTAAACCCAGGTGTAGCGTAACTCCGTATCTTGGTTGTAGACAAAGATGGGAGAGTTTTTGAGCGCCACCCGAAATCGCTCCTCACTATGGCGCAGTGCGTCGTCTGCGCGTTGACGTTCGATGGCATAACGCATGGAGCGCACTAGCAAGTCGCCAGTTACTTGCCCTTTTACCAAATAATCCTGCGCTCCTTCTTGCATTGCCCTAATTGCCAGGGTTTCATCGTCTATACCCGTCAGCACAATTATCGGAGTGGCTTTTGCTTGATGGTGAGCAATGACAAAAGTTTCCAGCCCCTGGCTATCTGGCAGCGAGAGGTCTAACAAAATTACATCAAAAATTTCCTTTGCTAGGTAGATGAGTGCTTCGGAAAGCTTCTCAACGGGTATTAAATCAACTACAACTGTGGTAACTTCTTTTAAAAACTCCTGTAATAAAAAGACATCACCAGGGTTATCTTCTACTAACAAAACTTTAATATTTTTACCTGCCATTTCCACTACTCCGGTGGCAGTTTTACGATCGCAAACCAAAAATTTTCTATTGATTGGACAATTTTAACAAATTGATCGAAATCTACCGGCTTAGTTATGTAACAGTTGGCAGCAAGGTTATAAGCTTTGAGGATGTCTTCTTCAGCTTGGGAAGTTGTCAGAACTACTACAGGAATTCGCCTAAGCTTTTCATCTGCTTTTATTTCTGCCAGTACTTCCCGCCCATCTTTTCTGGGGAGGTTCAAATCAAGTAGCACAATATCTGGATGGGCTACCTTACCATATTTTTCTTGTTTTCGCAAGAATGCCATTGCCTCCACACCATCTTCAACTACGTTTAGGTGAATCGATATTTTACTATCTTCTAGGGCGATACGTGTGAGTTGGGCATCGCCAGCATTGTCCTCTACCAACAAAACCTCAATAGGCATAATCGCTGTTATGGTTTTCACGATTGCTTACCTGCTCTATCTGGAATTGTGAAGTAGAAAGTCGAGCCTTGACCCGGTTTCGACTCAACCCAGATCCGGCCGCCGTGGCGTTCTATAATTTTTTTACAAATTGCCAGACCAATTCCAGTACCGGGATACTTGTCTCTACCGTGCAAGCGCTGAAAAATTATAAAAATACGTTCAGCATACTGGGATTCCAAACCAATACCATTATCGCGTACCCAGAACAACCATTCATCTGCCGACGGGATAACATTTAAACTCCAATCTGAATTTGCATCTGGCTTCCTTACCCCAATGTGAATTCGGGGCTGCTGATTTTGGCAAAACTTGATTGCATTGCCAATCAGGTTTTGAAATACTTGTGTCAGTTGGGTAGCATCAGCCCTCACTTCAGGTAGAGTATCATGAGTGACAACTGCCTGACTATCCGCGATCGCAAGTTGGAGATTAGCGATCGCCTGTTCTAAAACAACACTACAATTTACTGGTATAAAGGGTTGTCCACGGCTGCTAACGCGGGAATAGTTCAACAAATCATTGATTAGGGTCTGCATCCGCCGCGCCCCATCTACTGCGTAGTTGATAAACTGATCGGCATTGGCATCTAGTTGATTTTTGTATCTTCGCTCTAATAGTTGTAAATAACTCGTTACCATCCGCAACGGCTCTTGCAAGTCATGGGAAGCCACATAGGCAAACTGTTCTAATTCCGCATTGGAACGAGCAAGTTCCTGACTTTGCTGGCTTTCTTTTTCTAGTAGTTGCGCTTGAGATAAAGCAATGCCAATTTGGTTAGCTAATTGCTGTAACAATTCCGTCTCAAAGTTATTCCACCGTCGAGGTGTGGCACACTGATGAGCCAGCAATAAACCCCAAATATTTTCTCTGACAATAATTGGCACTACCAGGTTAGCCTTGATAGCAAACTGCTGAAGAAATTCTCGATGGCATGGTTGAATGTGAGCGGTTTCAACGTCTTCCATCGCACTGACTCTGCCCTGGCGATATCTTTCTATGTATTCTTCTTTAAAGCAGGGGTCAAAAATATTTTTTCCTAGAATTACAGGCCAACCAGGTAGCACCGCCTCTTGTACTACTGTTCCCGAACCATCAGCCTCCAGTTGAAAAATTAAAACTCGGTCAGCTTGTAGTAGTTTTTGTACCTCAGTGACTGTGGTTTGGAGGATTTCGTCTATTCGTAAAGATTCTCGAATTTTCAGGGTGATTTCGGAAAATAGTTGCGATCGCAAATTCTGCCACTTTAATTCTTCATCTGCCTGCTTGCGATCTGTGATATCAGTATAAGAACCCACCATGCGAACTATATCACCCAATGCGTCCCAAAGTGCCTGTCCTCGATCTAGAATCCATTTATAGTTGCCGTCTTGGCACTGGACTCGATATTCACAGACATAAAACGGTGTTTTCTTGGCAAAGTGGTTTTGGAAAGCTTGAAGTACCCAATCTCGCTCATCGGGATGGATTCGTTTTGTCCATTCATCCCAACCGTTGGAAACTTCGTGGTCTTTATAACCGAGCATTTCCTTCCACCGAGTTGAGAAGAACACTTCATTAGTCTTCAGGTTCCAGTCCCAAATACCATCATTATTACCATTTAATGCTAATTGCCAACGTTGTTCACTCTCCCGTAGTGCTTGTGCTGTTCGCCGTCGTTCAGTAATGTCTTGAAAATAAACAGACAAGCCGTCTTTTGCAGGATAGGCGTGGACTTGAAACCAGCAGTTTAGTGACGGATAAAACTCCTCAAATTCCACACTCACCTGTTCCAAGATTGCTCTGTGATACTCACGATAGAATGTCGTGTCGATGGTTTTTGGAAATACCTCCCAGATGTTTTTACCCAAAAGCTCATTCTGGGTTTTTTGCAACAGCCGTTCTGCTTGACCATTAATGTAGGTAAATCGCCACTTTTTATCTAAGGCAAAAAACGCATCAGTGATGCTTTCGAGCAAATTAGTAATACGGATTCTGGCCAATTCTGACTCGGCATATGCTGCTTGCTCGTGCGCCACGAGCTTCTCGCTAATTTGAGATACCTCAGTTACATGACGCCTGAGTTCTAATTGGTCAATTACCAAGCGACTCAGAGCGACAAGCGCCTCCACTTGTTTTTGGCTCAATTCTTTTGGAGCTTGGTCAATTACACACAGAGTTCCCAGCATATCTCCCTTAGGAGTAATTAGGGGTACACCTGCATAAAATCGTATATATGGATAGCCAGTTACTACCGAATTATTTGCCAAGGTTTCATCAGCTAGGGTATCAGGAATCACCACAACATTACGCCGCTCTTGGCAAAGGTAAGATAACCCAACACACCGGGGCATTTCTGATACATCTAAACCTACTTTTGCCTTAAACCACTGACGGTTTTCATCAATGAAATTTACTAAGGATATGGAAGTGCCACAAATAAATGCCGCTAACTGAGCAAGATTGTCGTAGGCTTCTTCAGGTTCAGTGTCAAGAATTTGATACTGACGGAGGGCATTTAGCCTCGCCATTTCTGTATCAATGTATCCAGCTTTCATTAACTTTTCTTAATAAAAAATCTAAACGTAATATTCAGTTAGTAGAGTGGCTATCTCAAGAATAGCTTAACCTTTTTTAATAATTATTAAGCTGTTACGCATTTAATTTGTACATTTACCTGATGACTGATGACTGAAAACCCCTCAACAGTCAACAGTCAACAGTTAACGACCCAATAGAGTGTTTATAATACTTTAGACGCGCATCAGCTTAGTCTTTTCCCCGCTTCTGGCTGTTCAGGGAAATCTGTTAAATTTTGTCAAAATGCTACATTCACATTAAAAGTGATGCTTAGTAGCAAGCTATTCTCTATCTACGCCGCAAAGTAAGTTATTGCGACGCCGAATCGCCCGTCGTAGACATTGCAGTAATTCTAGTGTAAACAAATTTAGTCTGCATGATGAGATTTAATTGTTCTAGACTATCTGCTGGTCTTTAAAACCTCACCCTGTCCTGACGGACATCCCTCTCTTTACTAAGGAGAGGGACAGGTTTTGCACAAGCAAAACCAGGGTGAGGTTTCTTTGGGCTATTCGATAAATAAATTACGTCACCTTGACAGGACTACTATTAGACCTTTACTAAAACGGTTTCTCGCAGCTTGGCAATTACATCACTTAAATTACCCGTGTTCAGGCGGTAACTCAGAGGATGGGCAATTAACCGCGCCGTGCTTTCATACAAAGTAGCAATTTCAATCAAACCATTTTCGCGCAAAGTCCGCCCTGTAGAAACCAAATCCACGATCGCTTCTGACATTCCAGTAATCGGGCCTAGTTCAACTGAACCATACAACGGCACTATTTCCACAGGTAAATCCAGACTGTGAAAATATTCACGAGCGCAATTCACATACTTAGAAGCAACTCTACCATGCGGTGGTAAATCTAAAGGCGATCGGTAAGAACTGGATGCTTTTACCGCCACCGACATCCGACAATGCCCAAACTGCAAATCCACCAAGTGGGCAACTTGCGGTTGCTTCTCCCGCAACACATCGTAACCAACAATACCCAATTGTGCCTGACCATATTCCACATAAACAGGCACATCCTGCGCCCGCACCAACAAAGCTTTCGCAAGTCCCTTAGTATCAAGAATTTGAAGTTGACGAGTTCCTGAATCTAAAAAAGCACTAAAATCTAATCCCACAGCTTGTAGCAAGCGGATGCTATTTTTAAGTAGTTCCCCTTTTGGTAATGCAACAGTCAGCATTCTTTTTTTAGTATCCTTGGCGTCCCAGCAGTTGAATAATATTGAGAATATCTCTATATGCTTACCACAAGCAGTATGAGAATTTTATTAGTTGATGATGAAGTTGAACTAACTGAACCCTTGAGTCGCTTATTAACTCGTGAGGGTTACACTGTGGATGCCGCTTACGATGGCACAAGTGGCAGCGAACATGCACAAGCAGGCAGTTATGACTTACTAATTTTAGATTGGATGCTGCCAGGAAAAACGGGGTTAGAAATTTGTCAGCAATTGCGACGCCAAGGCAAAACTACTCCCGTACTGTTTCTCACAGCCAAAGATACTCTAGATGACCGCGTACAAGGTTTGGATGCTGGTGCTGACGACTATTTGGTTAAACCTTTTGAACTGCGGGAGTTACTAGCTAGAGTCCGTGCTTTATTGCGTCGTTCCGGTTCCCAAACCTATGAAACCACCACCGGACGTTTAACTGTAGCTGATTTAGAACTCGATTGTGAAAATCAAGTAGCCTATCGCCAAGGACGAATAATTGAGCTATCGCAAAAAGAAAGCCAATTGCTGCAATACTTTATGGAACACACTGGACAACTAATGACTCATGCCCAGATTATGGAAAATTTGTGGCAAGAGGAAGAACAACCCAGTAGTAATGTAATCGCGGCATTAATTCGTTTGCTGCGCCGTAAGATTGAGGTAGGTAAAGAAACTACGCTGATTCACACAGTCTACGGCAAAGGCTATCGTTTTGGTGCTTCTTCAGTAGAGTCAGTTTAACCGCCTGTTTTCAACTCACAATGATTTGGTTAATTGGTTAGGAGAATCATTGATATTTGTCAGTCTTTGCGACTTTAATTCCTGTCGAAGTTTGTTGTAGAGGGATGAATCCACAGGCATCATAATCTGTGAAATCTCCTTCCAGACACCAAGCTGATTATTTGCACCCATATCTTCCATGAGTTGCTCAGTATAACGCAAGGAAAACGAGGAGATGCATGTCGCCCTCGCTACAACATTATTGTATTGAGTTTTCAACCAATCCATATCTGCTGCCATTTCTTGATACATTTCTGAGGGCGAAGGCAATAACAAGTTGCCTTTGACATACTCTAGCAGCCACCAGGCACCAACTTCTGATGTTAACTGACAATATAAACTGCTGTTATAGCCAACAAAACCCATCTGTGGAATATTAGGATGAATCAGATAACGGTAAAGGTTAAAATTACCGTCTTCATCGATTATCTGTCGGCGATATTCTTCTTCGAGAAAGGGAAGTTCCTGGTTAAATCCTGTTCCAAAGATTACTATATCTGCCTGCAACTGCTGACCATTGGCTAATTCCACACCATCAGGGATAAACTTGGCGATGCTGGTTTTAATTGCCTGAATTTTACCAGAGTGTACGTATTTGAAGAAATCTGGAGGAGCTATGCTAATTTGACAGTTAACCTGATTCATCCGATGTTCAGGTAACATGCCGCAGCTATCAAGACCGAATTGCAGGCGTAGCAGCATCTCGTTCGTGCGCCAAAAAGCCCACACTAGTGGCTTACCCAGAGTGTGCAGCAATCTTTCAATGCGTCCCATCTGACGGTAGGGGAACCAAGCTTCTGAAAAGCGGGTTAATAAAATATACTTCAGGTTTATTAAACCCAAGAAAAATCTAGGAACCTTCCACTGGGGTTGACGGAAGACAAGGGTGGATTCTTTGGCTGTGTTCGCCGCCAAAGTCGCAATGTCGCAGGCAGATTTGCCAAAACCCACTACCACTACCCGCTTACCCTCAATGATTGAGGCATCGTTAAACTCAGTAGAATGGAGTACCTGCCCTCCAGATGCGGCGAACTCCTCCATACCAGGTAAAGGAGGTAAATTAGGGAAACTAAATATTCCATTGCACACTAGCACAAAGTCAAATTCGTGTTCCTCTTTTGTCTCACCTCCATTACCTTCTTTGATTCTGATGGTAACTACCCATCCTGGCTGTTCTCTAGTTTTTCGGGAAACATTAGTAACTTCCGTTTGGAAGCGGATTCTTTCAATAACTCCAAAATTCTGGGCGTATGAAACTAGATAATTCCGCATATCCTCTGCTGTGGGCCACTCTGGGTAGGATGCAGGCATGGGATAGTCTGAAAAACTATATGTGTCACCCGTACTCTGGGTTGTTAATCCTGGGTAAGTTCGAGATTTTTCCCAAATACCACCAAGTCCTTTTTGTTTCTCGAATACAGTAACGTCGTAGCCTTCTTCGACAAAAGTTTTAGCTGCTACCAGACCGCTAATTCCAGCTCCAATCACGCAAATTTTTTTGATTTCCATATTCTTTTTTAAGTAAATAAAGCACAAAATCCTCTCTGCGCTTTTGTGCCTCTGGGTGAGACAATCTCTCAGCTAAAATAGATGCAGATATGACCGAAAACTAATAACTATAGGTTTTTAACAACACCAAAAACTTTCATTCAATAATGTTTCTACATCATTAGGAAAAGGACAATTGTCAAGAAATTTTGTTTCATATTCCTTACTCATGTTTTTATGTGCATTTTGATAACATTCATTACATATAGTTAAGGAATAATTACGCAGACTAGGGGAATCTCGAAGAATACAACTTAATTCCTGTTGTGTGCGGCTAATTGTTGCTTCCCAACCACCATAACATTCTGGCAAATTTACATAATTCCGTTTTAAGGCGTGTTCAAATAAAGTTGTCAAACGACTTTCTAATTCTCGTCTATCTCTCCTCCCTAATCCTTCTATCTCCTCAATTAAGTTTTTCCAGTCTACATTGCTATAATCTTGGGATTTTAAGCTATTCACAGTCTGTTCAATCCATAATACAAAGTCTGTTATATATAGAGTTTTTACTGGTGATTGAGTCATAAAAAACTTTAGAGTGCTTTAGCAATAGTTTAGCCCAAGGGTTTAACACAATATAATTGAAGAATTACGAGAAGGCTGTGAAATATTGGCTGTCTCGCTAGAAAAGCTTCAATATGCGGTCAAATTGCGCGTTCGCTATTTGCTATCGTTTTACAATAGCCTCATTATTGCCAGTGCAGTTTTAGGGCAAGCAAGTATTTTGTCCTCAGAAGATATGCAAAATGGCTTAATTATCGAAAATGCCTTACAGATTATGAATCCTTTTTTGGAGGGCATCGCAAAGGCATGACTCTCGAAGTTCACGCATAAGCAAGCATCAAAAGGAGAATAGCTATATTTTGTGGTTCATTGATAAGTTTTGCTTAAGCTGTGGTAACGACAACATAAGCATTTCCATAAATAGATAAGCATTCGTAACCAAACAGGTTGTGTTGGTAACGAACGCATAAGTTGTCGTAACCAAACAGGTTGTGTTGGTAACAAACAGATAGCATTCGTAACCAAACAGGTTGTGTTAGTAACGAACGCATAAGTTGTCGTTACTAACGGATTAGCATTCGTAACAAAACAGGTTGTGTTGGTAAGCTATTACGCTTTTAAATTACACAGTCACTTCCTAAGTTCGTTGACGGCTGACGGTTAACTGTCAACTGTCAACAGCCAACACCTTCAGACTTTTCCACATACGGTAAAAAGTCAGATGCTTCTAGGAAGGGCACTATACTAGATTCCCATCTGAATTATTGATTAACAAGCTTTGAAAATACTTCAAAAGTGGGTGACGAGGGATTTGAACCCGCAACCAATAGATTAAGAGTCTACTGCTCTACCGTTGAGCTAGTCACCCGCACGAATAACCATCATAGCAGACTTCTGACAATTTAACCAGTGCCGCGCCCTAAAAACGAATTAAAGGGGAAATTTGATGGTGAAGGTGGTTTGACCGGCTCCACTCTCTACATAAATTGAGCCGCCTAAATGTCTGACCATTTTTTGCACTAATGCCAATTCCAGTCCAGTGCCGCTATGTTTCCAAGGATCGTGTTTGGAAAGGTGATAGAAAGGCTCAAAAATCCGTGAGAGTTCATTGCTGGTAAGCTCTAGTCCCGAATTGCTAATATTAAGCTCTACTGCGTCCCCTGTCAGGTGAGCAGAGACTGTGACGGACTCACCTGCTGGGGTATATTTGCAGACATGGTTGAGTAGTTCGGTGATAATCCTCTCCAAATCGGTGATATCTGTCTCTAAAGGCGGGATTGCACGCTCAACACTCAGGTTTAACTGCTGTCGCTGACAACTGGTGAGGTCTCGAAAAGACTCGACAATGGGGTAAAGCCAGCTTTGTAAGTCAATGGCAATCAACGTTGGGGGATCGGGTTCGGCTTCTAGATATGTGAGTGTGAGTAGGTCGTTAATTAACTTGCTTTCTCGCGCACACTCGTTATGCAAAATCTGCAATAGTTGTGGAACTATTTCTATATCTAATATTTCTGCTGGTGTGAGGACACTTTCGAGGGTTTGGACTGCAAGGCTGATGCTAGTTATTGGTGTCCGCAGTTCTTGGGACAGGTTTCTGAGAAATTGGTTTTTGAGGCGATCGCGTTTTTCTAATTCTTTTACCTGTACTTGGGTTTGTTTGTAAAGCTGGGCTTGACGAATGGCGATCGCACATTCACTTGCAACCTGCTGCACTAGCTCAATTTCAAATTCATCAAATGCCTCTTGTGTCGGTCTTGTCAACCAAATATTTCCCAAGAGCTTTTGAGTATCAAAAATTGGACAAGCCATCTGGGACATAACCAACAAGTTTGGTTGCCATCCCGGTACAATTTCCAAAAATTGCAAAGGTTGTTTTTGCAATAGCGGCTGATAAACTTCAAGACAGTCTGCAATCTGTTTGGTCAATCCTTGAGACTGGGGTAGGTTCGTGCTGTACTCGTAGGTAATAGTCACCAGGGTTTGGCAGATGCTGTAGAGTTCGATTTGGCAACGATCGAGGTTCAGTAACTCTGCTAATTCCTGGGTGAGGCTCTGCAACACCTGACTTTCATCCACATTGTCGCGGATTTGTTCTGTCATGCGTCGCACCAAGGCTTCAAAGTTTCGCACCTGCTGCAACTGATTGATGTGCTTCTGTTTTTGCAATTCTAACTTTGCTTCGAGATCCTTAATCTGCCGATGAAGTTCTGTCTGCCCAACAGCAATGCCAATTTGAATTGCCAACTGCTTGAGCAAGTCAGTTTCTGTTTGCTGCCATTGATGCGGTTGGTGGCAATGCTGGGCTATCAACAGCCCCCACATATCTTGCTCTTTGAAAATCGATACGACTAGATTGGCTCTCACTTGCAAAGATGCCAGAAAATCTATATGGCAAGGATGCAATCCGGCTGCATAAATATCTTCAACAACTTGAATGCAACCTTGTCTGTAGTGTTCTCGATGTTTGCCACCCAAGCAGGGATCGGTAATATTCTTTCCCAACAGGGGATCGCTGGCAGCCACGGTTGATTCGGCAATGATTACCCCACTGCCATCAGCCTCGAAGCGATAAATGAGGACGCGATCGCAATTCAAAAACTGCCGCAGTTCAATTGTTGTCTGATGCAGAATTGTCTCAAATTCTACAGATTGGTGAATCCGTCCGGCGATCGCTTCTAGCAGTTGTTCTAGTTCAACTTGGAGTCCAACTGCTTGTCCTGCTTGCTTCACAGGAGTAATATTGCTACTAGTACCAATCAGTCGATAAATCCGGGAGTTAGCATCCCGTAGCGGAGTCAGAGTCGTACTCCACCAAGTCGGAATTCCCTGCAATTGCAAACATTGTTCATAAGAAATAGTTTTGCCAAATAGCACACATTCAGCGTAATGTTGACGCACCTTAGCAGCATCGATTGGGCAGAGAATATCCTCTGGTTTTTTGCCTCGGAGATCATCTGAGCGAATCCCGATCCACCGTTCATGAGTGGGATTAAGTGCCACATACCGAAAATCTCCGTCCTCCAGAACATCAACTACAAATATTGATGCTTGCACAGAATCGTACATGCTCAGTAGAAACTGCTCACTACTACTTTTATCATCTACTTCTGTACCGAAGAGAATCTGAGGAGGCGATAATTTTGTCAACTCCCTAGTTGATTCTGCTGGATTTATATTCATGCGAGAGTCCCTTTCTGGTATTACTGACTCTTCTAGGCGCTCTCTTAGTCGTTACGCTTGTAGTAGATGCACTTTAGCGCCTATAGCAAAGTATTGTCAGCTGTTGCTCATCGAAATTTGGATCTTTCTCTACTTCTTGTCAGAAATCTAGGAAAGCTAATAGGAGTCAGCTTAACAAATCCTGCTTTTTGAAGGCGAAAATACATTTACAGGTTAGGGGAAACTTATATGTTTTTTAAACGGTTTTTCAAGATTTTTGCATATACTTAGGTGCAATAATCAACTTACATCAATTAAATTTACAATTTTTAATAAACTTATTGGTCGAGGGTAGAGAATGGGAACTCACGACCGCAATTTGTGAGCATTCATTCCTGTGAGGATACCAACTAGCAGCCAAGTGATGGCTAATCCCATAACTTCGCCAAAGAATAATTGCGTCAAGCGGTGTAAGATCATTCCCACAGCAGAACCCACGGGGACAGCAACAGCCCAACTAGCCGAAGAGACAAATATCCATCGCCACGCCACAGGCTGGGGAATTGCCAACCATTGTGTCAATCCAATCCCGAAGCCGCCAAGTCCCCCATAAACCGCCCCAGAAAGGATTCTCAGGGGAAGAATTTGAGTGCTAGGTACAATCCAACCCACCGCACCAATACCGATAACGGTGATAATACTCCAACCCAAAAGACTTGACAAAATCCACCTGATACAAAATATAGGTTCTTTGAGAAGACAACCTTGAGGAAGTGCAATTACAAATCCGCCGATAGCCGCCTCTACTACTCCAATATCTGGCTTTTCGCCAACTTCAATAAAGAGTAAACTCAATAAAAAACCGCCAAAAGTAGCTAAAGTCCAGAGCAATGTAAAGTCAAATCTAGTATTTCCAGGCGCGAATCGCATCAAAGTTTCTTTGGTTTTAATAGTCTGACAGTTTTAGCATTAAACAGATCAAAAAAAGCTTTGCGTCGCTGTTGAGGTGATTCTGGTACAATGTAACCCCAGAGACTCTCCCAGTAGAAAAAGGAGATCCCATCAAAATTGCGATCGCGCACAACCTGAACTTGTTCTCTAATTTGTGCCATTTTTACAGGATTACGCACCGTTCCCGTTGATATACCAATACCTACAGGAATTAGACTTTGAGCCAATTTTATAGATGATTGTTCCAGTTGAGCGATAAAAGAGTTTTTGTCATTTCGATACACTTGCAAAATTAACTCATCAACCAAACCTTTTTTTACCCAATTTTCCCAGTCTTGCAAATAGTATTTGTAGGCAAAAGCTTGATAGTTAGGAGACAAAGATATTTTGACTTTAGGTTTAACCGCCTTGACAGCTTGATAGATTTCTGCCATAAAATCAGTAATTTTGTCTGCTCGCCAACGCATCCATTCTGAGTTAAAAGGATCAGTTGGGGGACTTTTGCCTTGATGCTCTTGCTGGTAGAGTTCAATAGTGAAGCGATCGTAGCCAAACTGTACAGGCATCCCAAAATGATCGTCAAGCTGAATACCATCCACATCGTAATCTCTGACTACTTCTAAAATTAGCCCTTGAATAAATTCTTGCACTTGCGGATGTAAAGGATTCAACCAAGCCAGCTTACTTACTAAAATATTATCGATTTCTTCTGGTGGGGCATCTTGGGTAGACTTTATACCTTCTTGCCCAATTGTCAACCAGTCAGGATAACGCCTTGCTAATTGTGAATAATGCGGAGTCATAAACCCGTATTCAAACCAAGGAATGACTCTCAAATCTTTATTTTTAGCAAGTGTTACTATCTTTGCTAAAGCGTCCTGTCCACCGTGCATGAAGTTGAGCAAAGGTTGAGTATCTGAGCCTGTAGTCATTTTAGCTACAGCACTTTTATAAAAAGTATGTCCTCGGTTCCAAACTACAGGATAAATGGTATTAAAGTTAAGAGCCGATAATTGATTTATAGCACGGTTAAGACCCCAAGGAACAAATAGTACACCACTAGCAACATTAGTCAGCCAAACGCCGCGAATTTCTGTAGTTAAAGGACTTGTTTTTTGGGAATAAACTGGCAGTGAAGAGGGTGAAAAAACTGTTAAAGCGACTACTAATTCCAAACACAGCAAGTAAGAAATACAACGGCGAGCAACCCGATTCATTTGTAAGTGTGACCTAGTGCGATCGGAATATTATATATAACTACAAAATAAAATCGTAATTCTCCGGAGTATGTGAATAAATGATAATTAAATCAGAGTTAGAAGTCGGAACAGTTAGAGGTTGTTTGAAAAGTCACAAAGTATACTAATAACCTCTCTCCAAACCTCTCCCAAAAATGGAGAGAGGCTTTGAAACCCCTATTTCCCATAGGAAAGGCTTACTCAGAAGTTAACTTTGGAGGTTTTGATGTTACCAATACTTCTCAAACATCCTCTTAGTATCGTTAAATATATTCATGGCCCAAATTAGCCTCGTATTCTTTAAGAGGATGTTTGAAAAGTCTCCTTGTCGGTAGCAAAACGTTCTAGATCCCCCTAAATCCACGCCACTTGCTTCACTTGGGTCTCCCCAAGTGAAGCAAGTGGCTCCCCGATAAATTGGGGGATTTTGATTCCGTTCCCCCCCTTTTTTAGGAGGGTTAGGGGGGATTAATAAGTACTTAAAATCATAGCTAAATACTTTTTAAACATCCTCTTAAAAAGGGGGACTTTGATTGCGGTTCCCCCTTAAAAAAGGGGGGTTAGGTTTAAAACAACCTCTAATGATGAAGGTGATCGTAGTTATTGCCTTAATATCTAATTTTCTGGTTGCGGCGGCTATCTAATTTTCTTAAAATTCTCAATTGTGAGATATATTTCTTCATCAGCTATCTGACTGTTATAATCGATATGATTTGGGTTGGATAGCCGAATCTAGCACTGTACCGCATATTCAGGCTGGAGGCTTTACGGTTGATAGCATCTTCTATCACACCAAACAGTTTAGGAATTGTGTTGTAGTTTTGAAATAATTCTGGATTAACTGCTTTACCTGTAGCTACAGAAGTGATAAAAGTTGTTTGACCATTACGTACTTCAATTACTACTAGTCCCCTAGCGTCGCCTATACAAAAGCAACCATTGCTAAATGTATAGCGATAGTTAGAAATATTTTGCCGATTCCACAAATCACGATTAAATTTTAATCGCCTTGAATTCAAGTTCTTACTCGCTGGCGATTGTGTTATCTCTATGGGAGATTTGGACATTACTGGTAGGTTCAGTCCGAAAGATAGCAATAACCCAGCACTGAGAATGATAGGTAAACGCATATCAATCCATTGAATTTCAAAAGTATTATATATGTATTATATATAAATTCATTTACTTATTTAATTACACTTTATATTTTGATTAAAATTCATCAATGAGTAGCCAAGGGCAAATAGTAAATTTATAACTGTATAGAACTGGTTGGTGAGTGTAGTTTATAGCTAAATCAGATCCGATGCAATTGCATACACGCGAGAATATTTATCTATATGCCGTAAAATCTTTACTGTAAAAAACAAATTTTTTCTTTCAAGCATGAATAAATCACAAACTTGGTATATTGTCAAGCGTTCTATTGGTAATTGCGAAATTGTCTCCAGCGACAAAGTTGGAGACGATAATCTAGAAATTATAGAACATTGGGGGCCTTTTAGTTCGCAAGAAGAAGCGATCGCTCGGCGTGTCGGACTTATTAGAGCTGGAAAGTGCCAACCAGTTTAAATTAGGAGTTAGCAATGATAGTTTTTATTCCTAACTCCTCATTTTATTCCTAACTCGTCATTTTTCTGCTGTGGTTGCGCCCTTAGCAGCAATTTTTTTACCTATCACATCCACTGCTTTAGCGAATTGGGGATCTGCTAAAGTAGCGAGTTTATCACGTTCATGGAGCCATAAGTCCTCCATCTGCTCTTTAGTCAAATCTACCTTCACATCTGGACTAATACCTTTATGATTAATATCTGTACCGTTCGGGGTATAGTAATGAGCAATTGTTACCGCCAATCCTGAGCCATCTTCCAAAGGACGCACCGATTGCACTAGTCCCTTACCAAAGGTTTGAGTACCAACCAAAGTAGCACGCTTGTTGTCCTGCAAAGCCCCTGAAAGGATTTCACTTGCACTGGCTGAACCTTTGTCTATCAGCACCACCAATGGTTTATTAGTTAAGGCGCGTCCGTTTGCCTCTTCTTTTTCTGCCTCTCCTTGGCGTTCAATGGTGGAGACAATCTTACCTTTATCTATCCACATCCTGGCAATGTCTACACTGGAGAAGAGTAAGCCGCCCGGATTCCCACGCAGATCCAGAATATATCCAGCTACTCGTTTAGCTTCTAAATCCTTGATAGCGGTTTGCATTTCTTTACTGGCATTAGCGCTGAACTGGTTCAGGCGAATGTAGCCAAGGTTACCTGCTGGAGTTTTCTTTTGGGAATATTTAACTGGATGAATTTCAATCCGCGCCCGTTTGATGTCAAACTGTTTTGTCTCACCGTCGCGCTGAATCGTCAACCTGACTTGCGATCCTGCTTCACCTCTAATCAGGGATACTGCCTGATTAGTATCCATCCCCTTGGTATTTTTGCCGTCAATTTTGAGGATGATATCTTTCGCCAAAACACCAGCTTTAAAAGCTGGTGTATCTTCGATTGGCGCAATTACAACCAATTGCTTGGTTTTTTCATCCTGGCTGATTGTGATCCCAATCCCTGTCAATTCTCCAGAGGTATCCACTTGCATATTCTTGAATTCGGATGGATCCATAAACCGGGTGTATGGGTCTTCTAGCTTTTTGAGCATTTCCCGAATGGACTTATACGCTTCCTGCGGATTACTGTAGGACTTGCTTAAGTATTCCTTACGAACAGCCTGCCAATCTACCTGATTAAAAGTACCATCTACATATTGGCGTTGAACAATTTGCCAAACTTCATCTACTAATTCTTTGGGACTTGCTTTAAATAAAGCCTGACCTCGCGAATGAATGCCAAGGCTAGTAACAGCGATCGTGGAGAGTGTCACTGCCGTAGCACCCAAAACAAGCCTACTTTTTGTAATCACCATAATGACAGCTGCGTCAGAGGGAAAATATATAGTCAGTATGCTCAATCTAACACAGGCTATCACTGTACAGACCGAGTATGTATCCCTAATTTAAACAAAATACTTGACAATCCGGCAAATTTGATGGTTTAAAGATACAAACTTTTTCGGCATGGGGCATGGGGCATTGGTTATTTTTCTTGTCTCCTCATCTCCCTCATGTCCCCCTGCTTCCCCTGCTCCCCTTACGGTTCTACCCAGCGTTCATCAGACTTAATGAGGTTAATTAATTCCTCTACACCTTTATCTTCTGGGACTTTTTTAATTTCCTCTCTGCCACGATATAAAGAAATGTAACCAGGTGTTTTGCCAACATAACCATAGTCGGCATCTGCCATTTCTCCGGGGCCATTGACAATACAACCCATAACCGCTATATCAAGACCAGTTAAGTGTTTAGTGGCTTCGCGAACTTTGTGCAACACTTCCTCTAGGTTAAACAAAGTGCGTCCACAGGAAGGACAAGCGACGTATTCTACCATCGTTTTTCGCAATCCCAAAGCTTGGAGAATGCTATAACAGACGGGAATTTCTTTTTCTGGTGCTTCTGTAAGTGAGACGCGAATTGTATCGCCAATGCCATCAGCAAGTAAGGTAGCAATACCAGCCGTGGATTTAATTCGCCCGTATTCGCCATCACCGGCTTCGGTAACGCCTAAATGTAGCGGATAATCCATACCCAGTTCATCCATGCGCTTGGCGATGAGGCGATAGGCGGCTAGCATCACCGGTACTCGTGAGGCTTTCATGGAAATTACCAAGTTGCGGAAATCCAGAGATTCACAGATGCGAATGAATTCTATGGCAGATTCCACCATCCCTTCTGGGGTGTCACCATAGGTAAATAGCATCCTTTCAGCGAGGGAACCGTGATTTACCCCAATTCGCATCGATTTACCTTGATCGCGCAAAGAAACTACTAGAGGTTGTAGGGTTTCGCGGATTTTTTCCCCAATTTCGTCAAATTCTGATTGAGTATACTCGGTTCGATTGACGTTGGGCTTTTCAAAGACGTATAACCCCGGATTAATCCGTACTTTTTCTATGTGCTTGGAAACTTCTAGAGCGATTTTTAGCCCGTTGTGATGGACATCAGCCACAATGGGCACGTCTTGGTAAGTTTTTATTAATTTTTGTTTAATTTCTGCTAAAGCTTTAGCATGAGCCATACTCGGCACTGTGACTCGGACAATTTCACAGCCTATTTCGTGCAGACGGCGAATACCAGCAACGGAACCATCAATATCAAGGGTGTCTTCGTTAATCATTGACTGCACTACAACGGGGTAGCCACCGCCAATGGTGACATTTCCCACCTTTACAGGACGGGTTTTACGCCGCTTGATGGTTGTATCAAAGCTAGATTGACTCGATGTAGCGTTTGAACTATCTACTATGGGCAGAGTTTGCATAACCTGATTAGGTAAATTTGCTGTCGTTAAAATATCAGATTTGATAAATCTCTGTTTCCCAGATTGCCACAGCTAGGGCTTTTTTGAACGATTAATATAGAAAAAAAATAAAAATAAGACAGGCAAAGAAATAAAGAGCAATTCATAAGGTTTTGCTCATTTATAAAGATATATTGCTGAAAAATTCTTTTAACTGAGTAGCTTGAGTAGCGATCGCTCTTTCACTGAGTTATAAATACTACTAATATCAGGGTAATTCTATGACCCAACCTGTAATACCTGTAATTCACTCAATTCCTGATGGGGCGGCTTTAATTACCACTGTACTTTGTGAGTATCCAATTCCCAAACCTCATAGCTGTAAGTTATACAAACGAGGTCTAAATGATACTTATTTAGTGACAACTGAGGGAGAAAACTATATTTTGCGAGTTTATCGGCGTGGATGGAGGAATAAAGAAGAAATTGATTTTGAACTGGAATTACTAGTATTTTTGCATGAGCAAAAACAGCTAGTTGCATACCCTATTACTAGAAAAGATGGTAGCTTTACTACAAACATTTTAGCACCTGAAGGTGTGCGCTATGTAGCAGTATTTAACTACGCACCTGGGCACGCAGTTGATGACAAACTTGATGGTAAACAAAGTTATATTTTGGGAGAGGTACTGGCAAAGATTCACCAGAAATTAGACAATTTTAAAAGCAGTTTTACCCGTCCTGCATTAAACAACGAATACTTGCTCGATTGGTCACTGAGAGCAATTACACATCTCTACGAATATCGAAAACATGATATAGATGATCTTCAAAAAGAAATAATAAAAATTAAAAGCCAACTTTCAGTATTTCAACTATATTTAACAGCGCCTGAGTATGGAATTTGTGTTGGAGATGTACATTCAGGAAATGCTCATTTTACAGAACAGAATGAACCTACTTTGTTTGACTTTGACCAGTGCGGCTATGGTTGGCGTGCTTTTGATATTGCGAAGTTTTTGCACGTAGCGTTGAGGATAAAGATAGATAGCACAGTCAGAAACAGTTTTCTTGCAGGATATCAGGCAATTCGTAAACTGAGTGAGGCTGAACAAACATTAATTCCTGTGTTTGTGAAAGCTGCTCATATTTGGGTGATGGGAATCAGCACAAATGTAGTTGGCGATGTTTTGCCTTATGGTTGGTTTACAGATGAGTGGTTAGATCAACGTTTGGCAATGTTGCGAAGTTTGGATGAAAGCGATAACTTCATTAAGCTTTGCTAACGCTAAATTTATGTTTTCAGAAGTAAGTCTATGCGAATAAATCGAACCATGTGTTTTGTAATGTAAAATTATTGTAATCGAGTTCGTAGTAAGGACTTTAGTCCTAAAAGAAGGACTGAAGTCTTTACTACAAACCTTTAATTATTTATGCCGTTTTACTTGATACAAATATACTATTGAGTAAACAGATTACACACATCAGCAGCTAAATTAGACTTATCACCAAATTATTTAACGCTCATGCTAGAAAAAACATCTACATTCCAGAAAGCTATAGAAGCCGTAGAATCATTAGATCCAGAAGCTCAGGCTATTCTTGTAGATATTATCCAAAAGCGCCTCAAACAACAGCGACGGGATCATTTATTAAAAGAAATCGCGTAAGCAGAGAGTGATTATGCTCAAGCTAATGTCCGGCGTGGTTCAGTTGCAGATTTGATGGCGGAGTTAGACGAGTGAAAAATTGGGTTTGGAGTCCGACTTTTGTTCGTGCTTTTAAGCGTCTAGTCAAGAAAAATCCTGAGTTACGTTTTCAAATTGAGCAAGTATTAGAACAAATCGCTAAAGACCCATTTCAACTCAGTTTACGTAGTCACAAGCGAAAAAAAAGGTGATTCATCGGGTAGATACTCATGTTCAATTGATTATCGGAATCGGATTTGATTTAAATTTGTTACAAATCCTGAATCAGGAGAGGAAGAAATTTTGTTGCTAACTTTAGGTTCGCATGATGAGGTTTACTAACTAAGGCATTATATTTAACTGAGACAAGCTTAATAATTACAACATAAGTGCAGAATTATATGAATACCCAAACAACAACCCAACTACCAATTTCTCCGCATTTTAACCCCAATAAGGTAGGAGAAGTCTGGCGCGTACCTTACCAAGAATGTGCAGCAGCAGGCGAAACATGGGCACAAAAGCACGACATTAAACCAGCATCTTTAGATAAAACCCGTATTTGTCTACTGTTAATTGATGTCCAAAACACCTTCTGTATCCCAGGATTTGAATTGTTTGTAGGTGGAAAATCGGGGACTGAGGCAGTGGATGATAACGTCAGGTTGTGTGAGTTTATCTATCGGAACTTGGCAGTAATTACAAAAATTGTACCTACTCTAGATACCCACACAGCAACGCAAATCTTCCATCCCATATTTTGGGTGAATGCCGCCGGAGAACATCCCACCCCGGCAGCTACTAACATCACCCTAACAGACATCGAACAAGGTATTTGGAAAGTTAACCCAGCAGTTGCTGACACTGTTACTAATGGGGATTATAAATTATTAGAAAAACATACTTACCATTACGTTAAGCAACTTAGTCAAGACGGTAAATATCCCCTGACAGTTTGGCCTTATCATTCTATGTTGGGTGGTATTGGTCATGCTTTAGTTTCTTCAGTAGAAGAAGCCATATTTTTCCACGGGATTGCTCGTCAGAGTCAGACGCAATTTGAAATTAAAGGTGAAAATCCCTTAACGGAAAACTATTCCATCTTACGTCCAGAGGTGTTGGAAGATTTTGAGCAACGTCCATTTGCTCAAAAGAACACGCGTCTGATTAAGCAACTTTTAGAATATGATGCAGTAATTATTGGTGGTCAAGCTAAAAGTCACTGCGTCGCCTGGACAATTGACGATTTATTAAGAGAAATTAAACAGGTAGATGCTACCCTTGCTCAAAAAATCTATTTGCTAGAAGATTGCACTTCCCCCGTTGTTGTTCCTGGTATTGTGGATTACACAGAACAAGCAGATGCGGCATTTGCAAGATTTGCAGAAGCAGGAATGCATATCGTAAAATCTACCGAATTTGGGAATTGGGCATGAGGCATGGAGCATTGATTTTTGTAGTCTCCCTTGTACCTTATTCCCTATTCACTACTCCCCATTCCCTTATTTCTTTAAATAACCCTTTGGATCTTGCGCTACCCAACCCAGAGATGAGCTAGAACGAACTTCAAAATGGAGGTGCGGTTGACTGGAGGTTGGTTGTCCACTAGTGCCTACTGTTCCCAGTAAGTCTCCTTTGTTCACTTGTTGACCTACAGTAACCTTGATACTCTCAAGCTGGGCATAGCGGCTTTGGAGTCCGCCACTGTGGTTAATAATGACCAACTTGCCATAGGAACCTTGGTCATTAGCAAAGGCTACGGTTCCAGGCGCGATCGCTAGCACATCTGTACCAACTGGTGCTAATAAGTCAACACCACTGTGGAAGAAAACTTGACTTGTAGCAGGATTAATTTGCCAGCCGTAAGCTAATCCCACATTTGCCATTTTCCCCAAAGGATATCCAGACAGGGATGCACGGTTTGGCGTACCTGAATTAGTTGGTAAAGGAGATTTAGTTACAACACCATTGGGCGACCAATTTACCCCCGGAACAAACACAATTCTGGGATCTTGTTGGCAGCCATTCACCTCAAAAAGACTATCAGCACGAACTTTGTATTTCGCTGCCACTTGTCGCCAAGTTTGACCACGAGGCACTTCAACTACAATCCCATTGTAGGGAGGAATTTGAAGCACACTACCAACGGCTGCGATTGCACCGCTCTGCAAAGCTGGATTCATGCCAATAATAGTTGTAGATATGAGATTGTAGCGTTGCGCTATGCTCTCCAAAGTTTCGCCACGAACAACTTTATGGCGTTGAAAGCGAGATAGGGCTGGAGTTGGGCAGCCACCCACAGCAGCGTTGGCGCTGTTGGTGTTTGGCAGTATGGATACTAGGCTTAAGGCGCTAACTAAGCTACAGAGAAAAAGTTGACGAAAGGGTAAAGTCATGTATACAGGTCAAGATCGCATTAACTTTAGATTTTAAATGGAGAGTCTGGTAAGTGGGGGAGCAAGGGGGTGGAATAACTAATGCCCCATGCCTCATGCCCAATTCCTCGTAAATTGATCTGTCCACTTGCCGTTAGCTTGACTACACTTAGAAATTAGCAACTGCATTGCTATCCTTAAGCAGAATAATTATGAAGTTATCTTTAAAGCAACTGGCGGTTTATGTATTTTTACTGGTGTTTGGCTGTGGTGCAGGTTTATTTGGTAGTCGCTATCTCCTGCTCAAAAATCCCTCGTTCCAGCAGTTAAAAAATGTAACAATGGCTTCGCCTCCAGAATCTGTAATGCCAAATTCTTCTAACGGAGCGATTGGTGCTACTGGGGGCGATAATGTGAATTTTATTGCGACGGCAGTGCAAAGAGTTGGCCCGGCTGTGGTACGAATTAATGCCACTCGCAAAGTCGCCAATCCTATTTCTGACGCTTTGAAAAATCCCCTCTTGCGGCGATTCTTTGGAGAGGATGAGCAACCAATTCCTCAAGAACGCATTGAGCGCGGTACAGGATCGGGATTTATTTTGAGCGAAGATGGAGAATTACTCACCAACGCTCATGTAGTAGCAGATACAGATACAGTACAAGTTACCCTCAAGGATGGTCGAAGTCTGGAGGGGAAGGTGGTAGGTGTTGATTCGGTGACAGATGTCGCAGTGGTGAAAATAAAAGCAAATCATTTACCGACTGTGAAGCTGGGGAATTCGCAAAACTTAATACCAGGACAGTGGGCGATCGCTATTGGCAATCCTCTAGGTTTAGATAATACTGTCACTATCGGCATCATCAGCGCTACAGATCGCACCAGTACTCAAGTTGGTGTCCCAGATAAGCGAGTTAGTTTTATCCAAACTGATGCCGCAATTAACCCTGGTAATTCTGGTGGTCCCTTGTTAAATGCCCAAGGTGAAGTGATTGGTGTTAACACTGCCATCCGCGCTGATGCTCAAGGACTCGGTTTTGCCATCCCCATTGAAACCGCCGCCCGCATTGCCAATGAACTTTTTACCAAAGGGCGTGTGGAACATCCCTTCTTGGGTATTGAAATGGCAGACCTTTCCCCCATTAGAAAACAGCAAATTAATCAAGAAAACCAGATTAATATTCAGCAGGAAGCTGGGATTGTGATTAAAGGAGTCACAGATGATTCCCCAGCCAAGCGTGGAGGACTGCTTCCTGGAGACGTGATTCAAAAAGTTAACGGTAAACCAGTCAAAATCTCAGCCCAAGTTCAAAAGCTGGTAGAGTCCAGCAAAGTTGGGGACATTTTAGCTATCGAAGTTAACCGCAGCGGTAAAATTCAAACCTTCAAAGTACAATCAGGAGCTTATCCTAAAACAAATTAGTCAATAGTCCTAGTATATTTGACTACTAACTATTGATTATTGACCATTAGACAAATGCTCTAACTGCATTCTTTGCTCCATCTGGCGCAGAAAATACCCTGTCATCATGGCGGACGCTAGAAGCCCAGCTAAGTTCTCCCGATCTGTTGTGATTTGCACGTTGAAATTCTCTGCCGGGAGCATTCCCACTAGCCCTTGGACATTTTGCGAGATAATTTGTTTAATTTCGGGGCTGGCGGACTGAGCAATCCTAGCTAAAACATCAGGAGACTGATGCTGTAGATATTTGAGTAACTGATTAGGGTATTCCTCAGAGTGGTCGGAAAGAAGTTGATTAGGGTGTTCCTCGGAGTTGTCATTCAAAAAGTCAGGATTAAACACCATTGGCAGTTTTATTTAGCTTAATTGCTAACTCTACTCTAAACCATAGTACAAGGGTAGCGCATTCACCACAGGTATAAGTCAAGAGGAGGGGAGTGGGGAATGGGGAATGGGGCATTGATTATTAAATTTCTCCTCTGCTCCCCCTGCTCCCCCTGCCTCCCCTGCCCCACACTCCCTACTCCCCACTCCCTTTAGTTCTAGTTCTAATTCTAGTTCTAGTTGTTCTTCCTTTTGGCTGGTGGAAAGTATTTGCGGGAGTTGTTCGATTTGGAAATACTGATGAAATTTCGGGGTTACTTGGAGTGAATAGGAGCGAGAATCGCTGTCTCGGCGCTTTCGGATGAAGCCAAGTTCGACAAGTTCTGGAACGTGCTGATATACTCCTGAACCGCGCAGGTTAATCAAGTCGCTCTGGAGTATGGGACTATTAAGGGCGATCGCGGCCAAAGTCCGCAATGCACCTACACCCAATTCTACTGGTATCATAGTTTGCACTAAATCATGAAAGTCAGACCGTAGTTGCAAACTGTAACCATCTGGAGTTTCTACTACCTCAAGGGCGCTATCTCGGTGGGCATAGTTGTCCATTAGTTCAATTATGCCTTCTTTGACACTGGCGCGATCGCACGCGGCATACTCGGCGATTTCGCCGAGCGACAAGGGTTTACCCTTTAAATACAGAATTGCTTCTATCTTCGTCGCTGTGGCTGTAATCATTTAGTTATTAGTCATTGGTCATTAGTCATTGGTCATTAGCAGATGACAACTAACAATCAACAAGTGTGTGGCATTATATCGTAAATTGCCAAATTGGGCATGGGTAAGAGGACTTGGGGACAAGGAGAATTGGGGACAAGGGGAAAGTACTTGTTTCAAGTTCTCACAAGTCACCTTGTCCCCTTGTCCCCTTGTCCCCTTGTCTCCCTGCTCCCCCTGCTCCCAGTCGCCAGTCGCCAGTCCCTTAAAAGCCTCTACTTGTGAGAATAAATTCTGCGATCGCTAAATCTTGTGGAGTCGTCACTTTTAAATTTGTCTCTTCTCCCTCAACAATTCGCACTTCAATACCGCACTTTTCAAATAAAGCGGCATCGTCAGTTACTTCCCAACCTTGACGGACACCTTCAGCGTGGCACTGTTTCAACAACTTGACATCAAATCCTTGGGGAGTTTGTGCCGCCCATAATTGCCGTCTGTCGGGTGTTTCTTGAATTATGCCTTGTTCATCGACAACTTTGATGGTGTCTTTGACCGATACACCAGCAATTAAACCGGGACAGTGGCGAATGGCCTCGGCACAAGAGTTAAATAAATCTGGTGTAGCCAGGCATCTAGCACCATCATGAATCAACACTTGTTCTGCGGCTACTGGCAGGGATTGCAAGCCATTGTAAACAGATTCTTGGCGGGTGGAGCCACCTTGAATCAATTTTACTGGTTTAGTCAGCTTGAGATTGGCGAGAATTGCGTTGAAGTCTGGCCAATCGGTAGGCTGAGAAATAATCCCGATCCAAGTGATTGTATTCGCGGCTTCTGCGGCTAATAGAGTCCAGGCAATAATTGGTTGCGATCGCACCAGTAGCAGGAGTTTATTGCGGTTACTCCCCATTCTTTTTCCGATTCCCGCAGCTGGAATTAGTAAATACACAGAATTCCTCAATCTTTAAGCTATATATTTTCCCCTAAAATAGGGAGCGAGTAAGCGTCAATAAATATTATGCGAGTAGTAGCCCTTGTACCTGGCGGAATTGGCGACCAAATTCTCTTCTTTCCGACTCTAGATGACCTGAAGCGCCATTACCCTGACGCTCAGATAGATGTCGTTGTTGAACCCCGGTCAAAGGCTGCCTACCGAGTGAGCAAGTCAGTTCACGAGGTGTTGACTTTTGATTTTCAAGACCGTAACAGTCTGGCAGATTGGGGTAACTTGGTGGGGACAATTCGCGATCGCGAATACGATATTGCCATTGCTGTTAAGCAAAATTGGTTGGTGGGTCTTTTACTCTGGTTGACAGGAATTACCACACGCATTGGCTACCAAGGCAAAGGAGCGGTTTTTCTTACCCACGCTGTCCCATTCAAATCATCCCAGTATGCGGCGGCAGTATATCATGATTTGCTGCAACCATTAACCATAAAAACCTCTGTCCCAGAATTAGCAGTAAATGTGCCAAAAACAGATATTGACTGGGCAGAAAAGGAACAAAAACGTTTAGGGGTGCATGAAACAGGCTATATCTTGATTCATGGCGGTTCTGGCCAGTTATCCCAGGCTAAAGAACTGGATAAAATCTACCCTGTTGAAAAGTGGCATCAAATTATTCAAAACTTCCAAGATAAGCAACCGGATCTGCCTGTGGTGGTCATTAAGGGACTTGACGATGAGCAGTTTGTGCGATCGCTTCTGGGGTCTTCTCCAGATATCAAGGTGACTGCCCCAGATGATATTGGCAAGTTAGCTGCCATAATTGCCGGAGCAAATCTGATGTTGTCTACTGATAGTGCGGCACTACAACTGAGTGTTGCAGTCCAAACCTATACCATCGCCCTATTTGGTCTCACTGATCCAGCTAAGTTGTTGCCGAAAAACGATAAATTCCTGGCCATTGAATCCCCCACGGGGAAAACGGCGGATATTTCACCAAACGCAGTTTTGGAGAAAATTTGGGGTGGATAAACAAGCCGTTTGTCTCAAGAAGAGGCAGGGGGCAGGGGGCAAGGGATACATGGGTCTGAGTTCCCCACAATACACAAACGTGGTTCTCGTAAAGGGCGGGAAGCTAAAGTAACAGGTGAGGTAGTCAGTTAGCTCTGCGATGCCCTGAGCAAGTCGTTGGGTCGAAGTGTAGAATCCCAATTCTTTTCTATCTCCCCTGCTCCCTGCCCCTTTCCCCCTGCCCCCTTCCCCCTGCCTCTTTGTTGAATGACCGCAAAATCTGGACGTGACAGCTAGATTTTGCGGTTATTCAGAATTAAAATATCTCAAAAAAAGCATCCTCTAATTCATAACCCAGTATTTGGGCCATAGACTTCAGCCGCGAGAGGCTGGGGATATCCTGCTGTTTGAGCCAATCACCTAAAATAAAGATTTTGTGCATCAAAAATATTTCTAAAGCTTCAGGATTGTACTGAATACCTTCTTTGGTACTGAACTGGTGTGGTACAAGCATGGCGCTATAACGAGCAAACTCTCCAGCTTTCCAATCTAGTAAAAATGGTAACCAAGGGTATTTGGCATCTAGGCGCACAAACCACAGTCGCACCTCTGGAATTTCTGAGAGTTCCCGTGGATCGCCAGGTTGGAGATCGTAATGGATATCAAAGCGTAGCTGCTGTTCATGGGATGCAGCCCCATCTTGCAGCAATTGTTCAATCACCGTTGACGCAGGCGACAGATCCAGAGTGTTAATGAAGTCATTATTGAGTGCGATCGCAATTGTCTTTGACTCAGCAGCCACTTTATTTTTGCTCAACTGTAGGATCGAGAATCTACAGTAGCAGCTTTCAGGGATTGACGCTACATTCACCTTTAGAAATAAATTAGTATTTACTTTTACTGATAATTTGGTCAACCTATACAAGGTCTATACACAAGTCTGACCTTCTCTAATTTATTTGATACTTTTACTTAGTTTTCGCTGGTTATCACAAATATACATTTAGTTGCTAGCCTTGATATAAGCAGACGGCGATGCCTGCGGCGGGCTACGCCTACGCCACTCACATACACCGAATTTCTCCACTTAAATGTTACTTTTGTAATGGCGATAAATGCTTACATTTAAATAAAAAATTACTACACGATTGAACATGGTATGCCATTAGAATTAGCTTACTTGAGACAGGCAACGCCTGTCCCAAGGTGGACATTTACAGCAATTTTAAGTTAAAGTTGTAATGAGTTTGTTTTAGATTAAGGTCTGACAAAGTAGCCGTCAATAAGAAAAAAATCATTATCGCAACCTGTAACTTCCGCAGCATCAAAAGCCAAAACACAAGAACAGGTGAAAAAGTGGTGTGCAATATCATTGCATATATTAAATAAGCAATAAATATTGAAATGGGAAAATTCCCTCAACAGTTAACAAGCTGTAATATGCAAAAACAAACAATTTCTACAAGACCAATTCGTTCCCTAGAAGATGCGCTTGATCAGTGTCAAATCCTGGGTATGCGCGTCAGTCGTCAGCGTCGCTTTATTCTGGAATTACTTTGGCAAGCAAATGAACATCTTTCTGCTAGAGAGATTTACGATCGCTTGAACCAACAAGGTAAAGACATTGGTCATACCTCTGTTTATCAAAATTTAGAAGCATTATCCAGTCAGGGCATCATTGAGTGTATTGAACGCTGTGATGGACGTTTATACGGCAATATCAGTGACTCTCACAGTCATGTAAACTGTATAGATACAAATCAAATTCTTGATGTCCATGTGGAACTGCCAGAAGATTTGATCCGCAAAATTGAAGAACAAACAGGAGTGCGGATTACTGATTATAGTATTAACTTTTTTGGCTACCGTAACCCGCAAGAGGGCTAGGAAATAGGCAGCAGGGAGCAGGGAGCAGGAGGAGAAAGAATAATTAACTAATTTCCAATGCCCTATTCCCTATTCCTCAATAAAATTATTGCCAAAAACTGTCTTATCATCGGCATCATCATATAAATCTACTGGTACAATTGTGCCCTCAAAGGTTTCATTACTCCGATTGCAGGGAGTTTGTTCCAATTATTATCTGTATTTGTCGCAATTTTAACGGTGTTTAAGAAGGGCTGCTGCGATGCCTGCGGCGGTAAACTACGCAAATGGTTCAATTTGTGAAACGACTCTTGGGAGAAGAAAGCATCATTATCGCTGGCTAATTTTTTGTCAGCCTTAGCAAGAATGGCATCAAATAAGCAGGCGTTGGTGAGATTGGCAGAATTAAGATTTGTCCCCATAAGATTTGCCTGTTGCAGGTTTGCGCCTGTAAGGTTTGCTTTTTGGAGGTTTGTGCCTGCGAGGTTCGCCCCGATTAACTCCGCATTGGATAAGTTTGTCTGCTCAAAATTTACCCCAGTTAACATCACTTGTAACAAAGAGGCTCCCGATAAATTCAGTTCAGCCAGAGATTTTATTCGGATTGCGAAGGCACTCTTATGCAAAAGGCTTGTTCTAGCAATCAGCGCACTTAAAGCTAATATGCGAAAACTCAATTAAACTTTTCTACGCGGCAGTCGCTACAACGGGGAGCCACCCCCTTGCAGAGGTTCCCTGCGTTGGGGGGAGTGGCGTGGGAACCCCCGCAACGCGCTGCTGCCTTGCCCCTGTGGCTCTGCGTGAGGTATCCGAACCATGAATTTTAAAGTAAAAAGCTGGTAAATTATTTGTATTTGCTTGAGCCAAATCAATTTGATGACGTTGCGAGTGTAAGATTTTGAGAGCGATCGCTTGCATCTGCTCGATTAAATCTTGGGGATGATGACCAGCGAGTAAATTAGCGATCGCTTCTGGAGTCCGGTGGATATGAGCCGATCCTGAGCGTAGTAGTATCGTCTTAATACCGCCAATTAGCGGATAGCCCAACAACCATCGACTCAGGCGATGATCAATTTTCCATAATAGAGAAGACTTTGGGTTGTTAGCAGCTAACTGTAATAGTTCATCATCTAGCAGTCCGTCGCGGTGTAAAATGCCCAATAAATGCAGCATTAGGGGTTGACGGGCAAGGGCAGATAATTCTTTTAACTTTGATTGACTGGTAAATAAGCCTGCCTGTTTTAAAAATGTAAAGAAATTTTGAGCGATCGCCAACGAATGCACTTTTGCCCACTGCTGAAACCATTGTTTGAGTTCCTGTGCATCCAACGGCTGAATGATAATTCGCCTCAATAACAGCGGTATTTCTGGGGCAATTTCTTGTAATGTTGTTGATCGACTCGTTAACAAAATTTTGTATCTATGCTGAGATTGAAAGTTCAGTAATTGCTGAATAAAAATTGCTTTTGCCCTTATACCATGAGCAGAAGGGGGTAGTTCATCCAAACCATCCAGCAGAAAAAGACAACGGGGATTTTCTTGCTCTAACCAAGTTGAAAAATTAACAGCAAAGGCAGAATTTAAGGTTTCGATTAAAGTTTGAGCAAACGCTGTGTTAGCAGTGTAGCTTCAGGTTCCTCTGCACCATTGGCAACTAACCAAGCTATAGCAGCGTTATTTATTTGTTGCACCAGTAATGAATCTGCAACCAAAGTCAGTGCTTGTTCAGCTTGAGTATCAGTACCTGCCAATTGCCCCGCTGAAAATCCTCTGATTTGATTGATTGCGATATAGCGTTCTGCCAACCAGTGCCGAATACTCAGGTTCATTTAATTACACAGTGACGGCTGCATAAGGCAATTATGATCGATTTATCAGTTTGGGAAAACAGGTAACAATGGGAAAGACAAAGTTTTGTGTCAAAGCTGTTTTCTGATTGGTAAAAAACAGTGCTTGCGTAATTGAGTAGACTATGAGCGATCGCCCTCTAAAATTATTGTTAATCGACCAAGACCCGATTTTTCGTCTGGGATTACGGGTAGCTCTAGAAGCAATTCCTAGCCTGGAAGTAACAGGAGTGGTAGAAACTTACACTGCTGCCTTGCAAATTTTAGCAGAAATTGCCCAAGAAGACCCAAATCAGGTAAATTTGGTGGTTTTGGAATTCGGTAATGGTCGCTCTACCACCAGTCAACAGCTAGGTTTACAATTCTGTCGGCAACTCAGAGCCTTATATCCCAACCTGCCAATTTTGCTCCTCAGTTCTGGTCAAGAACAAGGACTGCTATTGGCTGCAAAATCTATTGGTATTAATGGCTACTGCCCTAAAGGTACACCACTTCCTGAGTTAATCGCCGCCATGCAAGAAGTTGCCGATGGTGGTGACTATTGGTTTCAAAACACGGAAGCAATAATAACTCCTAATTCCCCACTCCCTAGTACAGACGCGATTAATCGCGTCTCTCCCCACTCCTCACTCCCTTTCTCTAGACTACGAAATAATTTACGTTTGTCAGGAATTGCTTACATTGAAGCTACCTTAGCCGCAGTCACAGCACAATTACAAGTTCCCGGACTTCCAGTATTAGATGGAGCAATTCTAGCTGGAAGGCGGCGAGAACTACTAGCGGCTCGTTGGTTGCTAAATCGCTTGTTGGTTTCATCACAAGAAAGGCAAGAATATATTCCGGTTGCTGATGAGCCGTCTCTGGCTCCTTCATTGAGTAGTGCCATTCAAAAAAGGGAAACTGTGCCACCTTTACTTAGTCCGGGAACACTACAATCTGCCTTGTTTTCATCTTGCATTACAAAAATTCAATTTTCTTTACAAAATGTCACAGATGTACCTTTAGAAATTGACATCTTTCGTGAAGATAAAAAACGAGAATTACTTTATATTATTCTGCAAAAACTGGCTCAACAGTTGGATGAACTGCGTGCTTCTCAAATCGAAATGAATCAATTATATGAGTTAAAATTTAGTTTATTAAGCGAATTATGGCAAGCAGCAATTACAGAGTTTTTTGGAAAGTTTTCTCGGATAAAATTAAGAAATAAAAATATAGAAATTGTTAATTCATTGTTACCAAGTATAGAAGTTGTGCAAAGAGATATTTTAAATAAAATTCCACTAGTTTATGAGTTGTATTCTTATCTACTGTTTCAAACAGAATTAAACATTGATAATACCTCCTATCCAGTAGTCAGTGCTGAAGCAAAGTCTCAAGCGTTAATGATTTTAGAGAACTTGTTGATTCAGGTAGCAAATGGGGTAGTGCAACCACTGCTAAATTCTTTAGCAGATGTAGAAGCAATTAAACAAAATTTTTATGGACGGCAATTGATTTCCACAAGAGATATTGAACAATTCAGAAATGATTTATCGTGGAAATATCGATTAAAAAATTATATAAATGAGCCAAAATTAGTTTTTGAGAGTCGCTACGAACTATTTGTAATCGCGCCTCGTGGTATTGCCAATACTTCAGTTTATGCTCCTCGAAATCAGGAGTTAGCAAGACTTTCTAATATTCCTTTACTAGTGACGTTGCTCCTAGAATTTAGTGATGCGATCGCACCGCGTTTAAAATCACTATTAGCTTTTGTAGGTAGCGGTATAGTCTTCATTCTCACCCAAATAATTGGTCGAGGTTTAGGTTTAATCGGTCGTGGTATTCTTCAAGGTATTGGTAGTGTTTCGTTAGTAGAAAAAAACTTTAGACGAAATAGCGATCGGACTAAATAAAGAAGCAAGGGAGCAGGGGAGGCAGCGGAAGAATGACCAATCGCTAATGACTAATAACCAATGACCAATGACTAATGACTAATGACAAACAATGATTTTATCGGGTTGGTAGTTTCTTATATTTACGCGACTAGTCTGCTTGTCGTTGGCGAGGGACTGCGTAGGCTGTTTGGTGTAAAGCCGGATTTGACCCGCAAGGTGATCCATATTGGTGCAGGGATGTGGGCTTTCGGCGTCCTGTTGCTGTTTAAACACTGGGAAATCGGAATTATACCTTTTGCTAGCTTTATCGGACTTAATTACCTGTTTTACCGCTACCGAATCATCGGCGCAATGGATACCCAGGATAGCTCACCTGGTACGGTTTATTTCGCTATCTCAGTGACCCTGTTGTTCGGGCTACTGTGGCGACCAGACGGGCCAGTAGACAGCGCCCCAATTGCTGTAGCTGGGATAATGGCGATGACTTGGGGTGATGCACTAGCAGCATTAATCGGCAGGCGCTTCGGACAGCATAAGTACCAAGTGGGAAATTCTGTGCGTTCCTGGGAGGGTTCGGCAGCAATGTTTGTAGTGAGTACAGTAGGGATTTTCTTAGTGCTGTTGCTGCTACCTGGTTCGTCGCTGAGTCCTTTAGCAAAACCTTTTAGTTTGGCATGGGCCTTGTTCACCGCAGTGTTAACTGCTACTTTCGCCACCCTAGCAGAGGCAGTCTCACCTCACGGCACAGATAATCTCAGCGTGCCTCTAGTAGCTGCGGGGGTAATTTGGATTGTCATGCAGGCGTTTTAAAATAATTTGTAATTTGCCTGGTTCCCAGTTGGAGACTCTACTCCTAACTCTTGTACAGACGCGATTAATCGCGTCTCTTATAAATTCCAATTGCGGCGGAAATGGAAGAAGCCTTCTAAAAACTCTTGCAAAGGAATATTGCTATTTAACTTTTGCTTACTCCACTCTCTTGCAGTTCGTTCCAGAATTTCTGAGAAACTGGGATAGACAGGAGATAAATTTGCTAGATGTTTGACTTTAATTTTTTGTGACATTGCCAAGGCAATCAAATTAATCAACTCTCCAGCTTCTGCCCCCAATATCGAAGCTCCCAAAATTTCGCCGTTACGTAGCACAATTAATTTACATATACCAGTCGTTTCGTCCCGAAGTTGGGCTGCTGCCACTATTTTAAAATACTGTCGCAAAACTAAAACTTCATCTCGACCAAATTGGCGTTTTGCCTGGGTCTCTGTCAAACCCACTTGCGCCATCATTGGCACAGAAAACATTGCCCAAGGAATGGAGCGATAATCTACTCGTAACCTGGGGAAAAACAGTGCATTGTTTAGGGCAATTTTTGCTTCATAATTAGCAATATTGGCAAAGTCGTAACCACCAATTACATCACCACAAGCGTAAATGCGTTGGTTAGTAGTTTGCAGTTTATCATTCACTACTAAGCTACGCCGATGCCATTTCACACCTACTGTTGCCAAATTTAGAGATTCAAGATTCGGCTGTTGTCCAGTCGCCACTAAAATTTCATCAGTTTCAATGGCTTTATCTCCTGCTTGAATCCACTTTTTATCCTCAATTAGCCTTACCTGAGTTACTGGTTTTTCGGTGAGGACACGCACACCCTCGACTTCCAACTGCGCCTGAAGCAATATGGCTATCTCAGGGTCAATATTGGGTAAAACATAGGGATGCTTGACTACTAGCGTCACACTGCAACCAAACCGCGCTAAAGTTTGAGCCATTTCAATGCTTTGGGGAACTCCGGCGATAATGACCCAATTTTTGGGTAATGTCTCTCCCTCTAAAGATTGCCAAATATTAGATAGGGTTAGATAGCCAGTAGCTTCCAATCCTTCAATCTCCGGAATTTCTGGACGCGAACCACTGGCTAGCAAATAGGTACGGGCGCGTAGTAGGCGATTATTAACGGCAAAAGCCAGCTGGGGTGAAGATTGAAATTGACCACTGCCAACGATGATATCTACCCCCAACGCAGCTAAGATGGCTGGGGAATGCTGTTCTTTGAGATTTGAGGCGACGCATTGAGCATATAACATAGCTTCT
This sequence comes from Nostoc sp. CHAB 5824, assembly GCF_020829665.1. GTDB lineage: Bacteria > Cyanobacteriota > Cyanobacteriia > Cyanobacteriales > Nostocaceae > Nostoc. Next base: position 106,387 of record NZ_JAIVFT010000007.1, on the reverse strand, counting down.
TGCCATGCCATAGATATGTGGCATTCTTCTGAGCTATCAGTGGGTGTCGCATGAATATCAAAACTAGTGGCATCATTCAACTTCTGCGCCAGTTTTCCGATTTCGGTAACAGCATGGTGATGAGTAAACCCGTAGTCTACTTTGGGTTCCACGAGGGCAACTGTAGCACGTAGTTGTGTTGCAGCAAAAGCAGCGTAGTATCCAGCAAGACTGCCACCAATAATTACAACATCGTAGTCAACGGTCACGTGAATTTAAAGTTAGGAGTTAGAGTTAGGAATTAAGAATTAGGAGTTAGGAATTAGAAGTTAGGAATTAAGAATTAGGAGTTAGGAATTAAAACCCTTCTTCAATTTATAACTCCTAACTCTCTTTTAACGCTGTTAGTAAGCGTTGATTATCGGACTCTTCACGTACAGCAACCCGGAAAAAGCGATCGCCTAGTTCTTTAAAACTAAGGCAATCGCGAATTAAAATCTGGTGATACTTGAGTAATTGTTGCTGTAACTGGGAAATAGACTCTTGGGACTCAACCAATAAAAAGTTAGCAGCACTTGCTTGGGGTTGCAATCCTGGTATTTCAGCCAAACCCTGAAAGAGTTGGTTTCGTGCAGGTGGTAGCCATGCCCAGGTTTGCTGCTGAAACTCCGTATCCTGGAGTGCGGCAATTGCCGCCGCTGCCGCTAGCGTGTTTACGGGCCAGGGGTCACGCCATAGCTGCCATTTAGCTAGGCAGTCGGGGTGTGCGATCGCATATCCTAATCGCAGTCCAGGAAGACTGTAAAATTTGGTCAGCGATCGCAATACTACTAAATTTGCACATTCCTGTACCACCGGAATTAGGCTTTGTTCCTGATTGGGCGGCACAAAATCCATAAATGCTTCATCCACCACAACCAAAGCAAATTGCTCTAGGTAGGGCAAAATAGAGTCCCGCGAAAATAGTTTTCCGGTTGGGTTGTGGGGATTATTCAGCAATAACCCTTTGTCTTTTGCCAATGACAAATGACCAATGACCAATGACGTAGGCGCTTCGCCTTCCCGTAGGGTATGACCATTGACCCTTCGGGTTCGCAGTTGCTCATGGGGGGAACCCCCATCGCCCTTGGCGTCTCCCCTTGGGAGAAGACCGCACTGGCTCACTAATGACAAAGGACACTCCAGCACTTTAGCGTTGTACGCTGTCAGGGTTCGGTAATAGTCGCCAAAGGCTGGAGTTATTAAAATTGTCGCGGCTAATTGAGCTAATTCTCTACCTATCAAAGTGAGTAATTCTGCGGAGCCGTTACCCGGCAGAATCCACTCAGGCGGCAATTGATGGAAGTGACTGAGAGCTAGTCTCAGGTCACTATAGTTTGGGTCTGGATAGTGCTTAAGATTACCAATTTGGGACTTAATAGCAGCGATCGCGCTATTTGGAGGCCCCAACGGGCTGATGCTAGCAGAAAAATCCAGAATAGCGTCAGGGGGACAGCCAGCCAGTGCTGCTGCCCAGGCTATATTTCCCCCGTGTGCAGGTTGCCGCATTAAAAAAGGGTTCCCGAAGACAGAACCTATGCTTTTGGGGGTGCTACCTTTTCTCTAAACAGTTTTCCTGCCGAGAAGGCAGGAACCCTCGTCGCTGGAATTTCCATTTTTTCATTTGTTTTCGGGTTGCGACCTTCGCGGGCTTTACGTTCCCGTGATTCAAATGAGCCAAATCCTACCAACGTTACCTTATCACCAGAGGAAACCGCTTCAATAATAGTTTCCAAAGCGGCAGTTAAGACCGCATCCGCTTGCTTCTTGGTAACACTAGCTTTTTCAGCTACGGCATCAACTAATTCACCTTTGTTCATGTCAAACTCCTGAAGGTTTACTTGAGATTCTTTACGGATGCACCCTGATGCATCTGTACTGAAATCTTTGTTTGCGAAAATACAAAAATCATCCTTTGGGAGTAGCTTTACTCAAAACGGCTGTACATCCCATCGGCTCGACTTTTCAATGAATCATTCTAAGGTGTTGTAGCCTGATGTGGATAGATGAAACCATTAATTTATATAGATTTCAGGATTTTTTGTAATTTTAGGGTACTTGTTTCACTAAAAACCACTCCAAAATAGGAAAAAATACCTAGTAAAAACTGCGAATGTGAGGAGAACAGGGGAGTGGGGAGATAAGAGATGATCAGCATTTGTTGGGATTAATTACCGATGTTGAAGAGTTATTGCTAAGATTAACCAATTTTTATGGAAATCGAAGGCTCAGGTTCCCGATTTCTCTAAAAAGTCGGGGATTTTGCTCACTTTTCATCTCATGTGGAAAAACCAACGCGAAATTTAACTCCCTAGCAAGCTTCTTTAGTAGGGAAGAGGGAAAAATTAAAGCCTCTTCCCTACAAGGCTATCTATTAATCACATCTTTCTTAACATTTGTGGGGCGATCGCTGCGATAACGTCTTCCCTACAAAACGCTACGCGTGGCTTGCTTCCCCGTAGGGGTAGGACAAAGGCAGGCACTCAACAAACTCTTATAAGAAAAATGCCGAAGTGATTCAATCCTTACCATAAATTTTCTGTTGCACCCAAACCTGAAAAGCACGGGTAGTAGCAATTTTCCCATTCTTTTTCGCTTCTTGGAGAAATCGAGGAATCTCCTTGACCGACACAAGCGCAAAAGTAGGGCTGGTTTCGACTTCTGAGTATTGCCCACCTGCAAGCGTGTAGACTCGCAACACACTGCCGTTATAACGCCAAAATTCCGAGACTCCCATCGCAGCATAAAGCCTCAGCTTGTCTATTGCAGACCTGGAATATTCCACTTCCAACACAAGGTCAGGGGGCGGGTCGATCGCTATGTCAATATTTTCTTTATCTCGAACTAGGGCTTCATTTTGAATATAGTAGCTACTATCTGGCTCGGCTCCCTGCTGCAAATCATCCCGCGTTAAAGTTAATGAACCAGCGCGTTTAATTTCCCAACCCAACTCTTCGCACAACACCCCAACAAAACCTTCAATTAAACGGTTTGAGTTTTCGTGCGGCATTTGTGGGGTCATAATTTCTATGGTTCCATTGTCATAAGCAAATCGGGAATTACGTTCTGAACCCATTTCAGCCAGCATGGTTTTAAATGTCTGCCAACTGATGTTTTGGAGTAAAACCCGATTTTCTGCGGATGTTGTTATTGCCACCATAGTTTAGTTCTCCGCAACAAACTTTTTCGAGTACTGTACCCCTTAATATTACTGTTAAGGCTGAACGTAAGAAAGCGATATGATCGAAACTACTACTAAGGGTGATAGATTATGACTCAAGCCATACCAAAACTAGTAACTTTTGAAGATTTTGCAGCGTGGCGACCCGAGGGTGGAAGATACGAATTACATGATGGCGTGATTGTTGAAATGGCACAACCAGTAGGAGACCATGAAGATGTTGTTGGTTTTGTAGCAAGAAAACTAACAGTAGAATTTGACCGATTAAATTTACCATTAACAATCCCCAAAACTGTGCTTGTTAAACCAACTAATTCGGAATCTGCCTATTCCCCAGATGTGCTATTACTGAATCGCTCTAATTTAGTGAATGAGCCACTATGGAAAAAAGAATCAACTGTAAGCCTTGCAGCATCAATTCCCTTAGTAGTTGAGGTAGTGAGTCAGTGCGTTGCGCGGGTTCCCGGCGTTGAAGCAACTGACGAACCCGTAAGGGTTAGTACCAACTGGGATGATGACTACTACACAAAACAGGGTAAGTATGAAGGTATTGGAATTCCTGAATACTGGGTTGTAGATTATCTCGGTCTAGGCGCTAAAAAGTTCACTGGCAACCCCAAACAGCCTACTATATCTATTTATCAATTAATCGATGGTGAATATCAAGTTACTCAATTTAGAGGCACTGACCGCATCGTTTCGCCTACTTTCCCGGAATTGAATTTAACAGCCGAACAGATTTTTCAAGCTGGAGGTGTACCAACGTAGCCACAACCATCCTTGCTGTTTTATACTAATAAAAAATATCAGTTAAAGAGGCGTAAATATGAAAATAAAAAACAACTTATCGAAGAAATTGAATCAGCACCAGATGCACTTTTGACTGAAAGACTTAATTTTTTACGTTTTTTGAAAACAAAGCAAACCCAAGTCCAACCAACACAACATCAAGTAGAATTTGCTAGTCATACTACTGTTAATTCCACAGGAAGCTCACTTCTAGAACATCTGAAAACTATAGGTACTTGGCAATTAATAGATATGGCAACACGTTATCAAAGGCAACAAAGTAATTTAGCATTCAGGACTTACGCAAATAATAGCCGAAACCCTTATTCTCAGGTAGGGGCAATTCATGAATTGCCCCTACAGCGTGTACTTTTGCGTAAGTCCTAGCATTACAAAATTTTATTAGAAGTATTTATATTTACAATATTGACCAGCAAACTGCTAATACTTGTGGTTAACTCAAAGCTGCTATGTTCAATCAATTTGCACCAAAAGAAAAAAGCAAGCGCAGAAAAACTAAAATAACTGATTTAGGTTTTGGTGAAAATGACTTGTGGATTGCTGCGATCGCTCTGCAACAAAATCTCACCATCGTCTCAGCCGATAGCGACTTTTAGCGTATTAAACAAGTCAGAATATTATTTGTTGAATCTTGGCTGACAATCTGAAAACTCATGATGAGTTATTTTCATTCTTCTCTACCCTGTAGCCCACCTCTTCGACTAGCGAGTTCTTTTTCAATTTCATCTTCATCTAATAAATGTTTACCACAAGCAACAATCCTAGTGCGAATTTGCTGCAAACGTTCTGGCAATGGGGTTTTATTTGCAGAGTTTTTCAAACCAAGAAATTCAACAAAATCTAAAACTTCCTCTTGTTTGTCTTGTGGAAGAGAACGCCACTTTGTTAATAACTCTTGTTCTGAACTCATTAGTATTTACCCACTACTGTTACTTCTATTGTGATTGGGTAGTTTTATTCTAAAATGACATTTAAACTTAATCCTACTTGTGAACAAGAAGATCCCCGACTTCTTTAAAAAGTCGGGGATCTGAGTTTTTGCCAGAGGTAACTCACCTGCTCATTATCTTTATTACCTCGCCGGAACTTTCAACCCTCGACGCTCAAGGATTTGCCGCACTTCTGGGCTGGGGGTGTAGTTATAGCCGTAGGAGGAGTTCTCTGTGTCATCCATGATTTGAGGTGTTAGTAACACAATTACCTCATTGCGCTGGTTCTGTCTGTTTGTGCTTCTAAATAGCGAACCGATTAGTGGAAGATCACCCAAGATGGGAATTTTGGAGACAGTTGTCCTGTCTGCGTCTTGAATGATGCCTGAAAGAATTAGTGTTTGACCATCTCTCAAGCGAATCGAGCCAGAATTAAGAGAGCGCTCAGATACCAAGAATATTTGTTGGCTACCGCCTCCTCCAACGTTGATAGTAGCTGGAGCTTGGGGTGCTTTGACAACGGGGGCTACCGATAGAGAGACAAAACCATTGTCGTCAATTCGTTCAACTTTCACAGCTAGGGTTAAACCTACTCGGTCTTTTTCTGCTGAAATCGTTTCTGTAGCAAGATTCGCATCCCGAACTATTTCCCTTACAATGTTACCTACTACTTCCTGAGTCAGGTTGACATTAGCGGTTTGGCCTTCTTGTACAATTAACGTCGGGTCTGTCAAAATCTTGGCGTTGCCATTTTGTACTTGAGCCTGCAAGCTAGCAAGAAGACGTTTAGGAAACTGGAATAAACTTGGCAAAGATGTAGTGGCTGTACCAAGGGTACCTTGTGTAATACTCGATGTGCCGTCGGCATTCCTTGTAATAATGTTATCGGTTGCTGGGGTGATATTAGAGAAACCTGGTTGTAGGGGGTTGCCAGTAGGCGCAATAGGTTGATAGAAAGTGCCGCTTCCTGGGTTTGCAACTCTAGTAATGTTGCCATTTGCGTCTACTACTACCGTACCTGGAGTAGTTCCTGGAATAGCTACGCCTGTGTTGGGGTCAACGAAAGGGGTTCCTGTAACGGGATTCTGGATAACTGGCGTACTAGTCACACTGGTAGACGTTTCAGCTCTTGTAGCTGGTCTCGAACCGCCAAAATTGAGAGCTGCTGCACCGCCATCACTAGTAAAGTAGTTATTACCAACCCCAAAGGAAAAGCTAGTGTTGTAGTCCTGGGTGTTCAAGAGGTTAACATCGATAATTTTTACGTTGACTACCACTTGACGACGGCGAATATCAAGCTGAGTTAGTTGACCCATTGCCATCTCAACTAGCCGGGGAGGGCCAATTAAGGTTAGAGAATTGGTGCGCTCATCTCCTAATGCTTGTAAACCTCTAAGTAATGGGCTAGAGTCTGTAAAATTAACGCGTTGAGTTTCAACTCTGCTTTCCGTAGTCGTCTGAGTTTGGGTGATAGGCGTAGCTCCAGCCCCAACAGGCACAGCATTAACACTGGTAACTTGTCGTTCGCGGCTGACGGCACTTTCTGCTCCTAAGCCGACCAAAAAATTCAGGGCGACTCCCACTGTTACCTGATTAAGTCGCAGGCTACGCATAACCATGTCACGAGTGGAATTAGGTAGTTTAGGCCCAACAAAAACCGTGCGATTACTGCGGTTAGCTTCTAAACCACTCAAGCGTAAGACGTAGTTAAACACATCTTGCACTGGCTCGTTTTCTATATCTAACGAGATTGTTTGAGAAACTGCTGGTGCATTAGCAGCACCACCTTGCTGACCTCCAGCAGCTTGCTCACCTCCGATATAAGCCAGGTTCAAACTAGCAGCACGGGCAAGCAATGACAAAACCTCACGCACCGGCGCATCTCGCAGTACTAAACGGGGTACACGTTCCTGAGTTCCTAAGTCAATAGTGCTAGGAGAAGCATCAGTATTGGAGATGGCAATATCTCCCACCGGTGGGGCGACGGCTCTAGGTAAGAAAGGTGGAGCCTGACTCACAGGTTGACCTGGGCCAGCAGCTTGTGCAGGTTGTCCGTCAATGGTGACTTCCGGGTTAGGAACGAGAACCCCTGGCTTTTGACCAGTTTGTGCTGGAGTAGTAATAGGCGGTGCTGTGGATGTTGGCGCTGTTGGCGTTGGTACTGATGCTGTAGTGCCAGCAGATGGACTAAAGCTGAGTGTAATTCCATTTTGCGATCGCACCACTGGTTGACTGCCAGGTACGTTGTTGCTGCCAGTTACCGTCACCCGAATACTATTGGCATCAAGCTGATTAATCTCGACGGAAGCAATTCCTGGTGCTGGACTATCTTGACGAAAACTATTACCTTGTGGTAATCGTAATTGAGTATTGATAATATCTGCGACTAAAGCCTTGCCTCTTTTTGTTGTGAAAACTTGGGGGCGCGACCCTGAAGAAGTTTTCAAAGCAACGCTAATTCCACCATTAACTGGATTTAACTGTACATCAGTAACTTGACTAATTTGTGCCCAAACTGGTTGAGCTGCCAAAAATACAAAAGCGGCAGTACCTAATATAAAACTATTACCGTGAACCTGTTTCACAGTTCATTCCTCACCTAATAAAACCTTGTTTACAAACAATTTTGAGTAGGGGCGCACAACTCCCACAAGTGTCAACTTCAGATCAAACACTCAATTTACCCTCGTTTTAGATCCCCCAACCCCCGATCAATTGGGGGCAAAAAATTCTAGTTCCCCCCAATTGATCGGGGGGTTAGGGGGGATTGAAAATCTAGGCAGTACATTGAAAAATCTCAAATAATTATCAGACACAGCTTTCACCTAAAGTTGACACCAATGCACAACTGTGTGCCCTTAGTATTACTTTTTCGCGGCATTTTTAGCTGCTGCCGCCGCGGCTATTTCTTCTGGACTAAGTGGCATCAATACCTGTAACTGGAATGATGTATTAATCGCTGCTGGGCCTACCTGCATCGGCGTCTTATCTAATGGGGATCTTGATTCTACTGGAGCCAAAGTTGCTTGATAATCTTTAACTATTAACAAAGGCTGTAAACGCTCAATGTTACGCATTATCGATTGTGTTTGCTCATAAGTTCCAGTAATTTCGGCATTGATACTGCTGCGTTGCAGCTTACCGTCAACCTGTAGTCCTAGAGTTCCATCGATAATTGGTTCTGGTTTTTGGGAAACCGGCATAAATTTCTTTAGTTTGGCTCTCACTACATTCATAGAAGTTGGAGTATTGCCAGATTCAATTAAGCGGTTCACATCCAACAGCAATGTATCCAAGGTTTTTTCGTTAGCAAATAAACCTAAAACCTGAACTTTTTGCTGTTTTGCCTGTGCTAGCTCCTCTTTAACTTTGGCAATCTGTTTGATACTGGCTTTTTTTTGCTCAATTTGCCCTTGCAGTTCAGTGCTTTTTGCTTGCTGCTGCTGATAGCTTTCCCAAGCTGGCATCAGCAGGTTTAACACTATATAACCTGCTGCCGCTAAACCAATTACCCCCACCAAGATCCCAATAATTTTTGGTGTGAAAGCAATACCAAATACCACGGGGTAGGCTGGCGTTGCCGAATCGAATTCACCACCATGTTCGGCAAAATTTAAATCATCACTCAGCGTCATTTTGAAATGACTCCTGTTTGTTGCATACTACGAATTCGAGTCACTAACCCCACTGTGCCTTTTTTTTCCAACTCCCGGATTAATTCTGAAGCTGGAACATCGTTCATACTCGATTGAATAGTGTATTTAACTACTTGGGGTAGCTTAATTGTTACACCATTAGTAGGTTGACCTACATTTGGTGGTAAGGGAGCATCTACTAACGTTGCCGTCAGAATTCTGCTTTCTGTGGACTTCAAGAACTGAGACTGTTGTAAACTCAATAAGAAATCATTGACATCGTTAAAAGAACGAGCCAATCCGGTAATTTCTAATCCCCCGGCAGGATTGCTTGCTGGCTTTCCTTCCGTTGCTGGAATCGGTGGAATTTGCTTGATGTTCTCAATTTGCACTGTCGCTGGGATGCGATCGCGCAAATCTTGCAACATTGCTGACCAAGGTCGAATTTGGTCAAATACAGTAACTAAAGCTTGGGTTTCCCCTTTAATTGCATTCGTCTCGGCTTTGATTTTGTTCAGATTTCCTATTTCTGTATCTAACCTCTTGCCTTCTTGCTCTAGTTGTGCTATTGTCCCCTCCAATTCAACAATCTTCCCTTGCAACAACCACCAAGCAATTCCCAATAAAGCTGGAAGACCTACACCTAGTGCAACTCCCACATACACTGGTGTCATATTCCCTGTAGGCAGGTTTAGCCCTATTCCTCCCTTTCTCTCAGGCTTTTTCTGGTATGCTGGACGGTCTTTAAGAAAGTTAACATCTAGACTGTACATTTTCTTATACCTCCCGCATTCCTAGACCAAGTACGATCGCCAAGCCAGAGCGTTGCACCTGTGGATATTTATCAGTGTCAACTTCCAAAGACAAAGCCCCTATTGGATCTATTTGGGTAGTTGGCAAGCTTAATCGTTGGGTAAAGAATTCATCTAGCTGTTGGAGTCCACCTCCTGGCCCAGCCAATATAATCTGCGCTACCTCCAAATTTTCACTTTGATTGAGGTAAAAATCGATGGAACGACGCAGTTCATCCGTTAGTTCTCCCAATACTCTCAATATGGCTGCCATACCAGGATTGAGTTCGGTAACGCCGGTTTTCCCGCCGTCTATGGGAGTTGGGGGAATAACCATTCCGTGTAACAGTTCCATATCTCGTGATGTGGGTAAGCTCATTGCCCTTGCTAAGGCAGTTTGCATTTGATAAGTCCCTATTGGGACTGTGCGCGAAAATTGCGGCACTCCGTTAACGATGATGGCGATTTCTGTACTATCGAACTCTATATCAACTAATACTGCTGCTTCTTGCGGCCCAAACTGTCGCAGTTGCTCGCGAATAGTCCGAATCAGAGCAAAACTGTTAATTTCTAAAACATCAATTTGTAATCCTGCCTGCTCGAATGTACTTATATAGGTATCCGTTATCTCTTTGCGGGTGGCAACTAGGAGTACGTGTACTTTTTCTATGCCATCTTCATCTACAAAGTACCCAAGTTTCTGATAATCTACATCAGCCTCTTCACGAGGATAGGGTAAATATAAACCTGCTTCATGGTTAAGCACCATTTCTCGCAGTTCTTTGTCATCTAACTCTGCTGGCACTGGTATTATCCGAACGATGGAATCTCGCCCTGGTACACCAGTAGCAACACGAGAAGTTTTGATTTTGCTCTCAGCTAGCGCCTGCTGGATTAATTGCGCCATTGCTGCGGGGTCGGTGATTTGACCATCAGTAACTACACCTTCGGGAACTGCTACTGATGTAAAGGTTTCTAGTTTCAAGCCTTGACGCTGCTTGCGTAGCTGAACTACATTTACCCGTTCGGGAGCAAGTTCAATGCCGACCCCTTTATTCGATTTGCCAAACAGACTATTGAAGCTTTTTACCACAGTTGTGCCCGCTGGACTGCTAAATTGAAAATTTAAATGATACTAAGAAACGGACTTGGTGCTAGGTAATTTATTTAGCCTATAATCTCGACAATTCTGACTAAGCTTTTCACACTGATCAAGCGTAAAAATACTGGGAAAATGATTCAATTAAGAAAATTTAAACAACTTGTTGCTTTGGCACTTCTTGGCTTATTAACCAGTTGGATTGTAAGTTGCAGCACAAGTAATGTTAGTACAGGTACAAAACAAGCTACTTCAGGAGCGGCAACTATTGAGTTTTGGACAATGCAACTTCAACCTCAATTTACCGACTATTTCAAAAGCCTAATTGCAAATTTTGAATCGCAAAATCCAGGTATAAAGATTAACTGGGTCGATGTACCTTGGGCGGCGATGGAGAACAAAATTTTAACAGCTGTCTCAGCAAAAACGCCACCTGATGTAGTTAACCTCAATCCGGGTTTTGCTTCCCAACTTGCGGGACGAAATGCCTGGTTAGATTTAGATGCGAAAGTCCCAAATGATGTACGTTCCTCCTATTTACCGAATATATGGAAGGCAAGCACGCTTAATGGCAAGAGTTTTGGGATTCCCTGGTATCTCACCACACGGCTAACCATTTATAACACTGATTTATTAAAACAGGCAGGTATCAATAAATCACCCACAACCTACGCAGAATTGGCACAGGCAGCGCAACAAATTAAAGATAAGACTGGCAAATATGCCTTTTTTGTGACTTTCGTACCACAAGATTCCGGTGAAGTGCTGGAATCTTTCGTGCAAATGGGAGTCACTTTAGTAGATGCTGAGGGGAAAGCGGCGTTTAATTCAGCACCAGGTAAGGCAGCATTTCAGTATTGGGTAGACTTGTATAAAAAAGGGTTGCTTCCTAAAGAAGCTTTGACGCAAGGACATCGCCACGCGATCGATTTATACCAATCTGGAGAGACTGCGTTTCTAGCTTCTGGGCCAGAGTTTCTGAAAACGATCGCTAATAATGCCCCGAAAATTGCTCAAGCTTCGGAAATAGCACCTCAACTCACTGGTGATACAGGTAAGAAAAATGTCGCGGTGATGAACCTAGTTATTCCCCGCGATAGCAAACAACCAGACGGCGCTGTGAAATTTGCTTTATTTGTTACCAACGACGAAAATCAGTTAGCCTTTGCTAAAGCTGCAAATGTGCTACCTTCTACAGTCAAGGCATTGTCTGATAGTTACTTTAAAAATGTTCCAGCTAATGCTTTAACTGTTGAAAAAGCACGAGTTATCACTGCTAAACAACTGCAACAAGCAGAAATATTAACTCCCACATTGAAGGATTTTAATAAATTGCAAAAGGCAGTTTACGAGAACTTGCAAGCAGCAATGTTAGGGGAGAAGACTGTAGATAAAGCTGTAGAAGATGCGGCGCAAGAGTGGAACAATAGATAAATTAGGGGATTTGGCTTTGGGTATTGGGCATTGGGCAATAATCAATAGTTCTTCTTCCCCTGCTCCCCCTGCTTCTCCCACCCCCTACTCCCCACTCCCTGTTTGTAAAAAATTCCCTACTAGATAAAGGGAACCACACAAAACGATTAAATCGTCTGTGGTAGCGGTTGAGGTTGCGGCTTCTAATGCTGTGAATAAATCTGGATGTATTTGGCGATCGCTTAATTCTGGACAGAGGCTGTAAGCTAGGTTTGCTAAGTAGTCTAAATCAGCGGAAGTTCTACCAGGCCAAGGTTCTATGGGTATTGGGACTAAAAAAAGGCGATCGCCTGGCCGCAGTAAGGCGGCAAAAATATCAGCATGATCCTTATCGGAAAACATTCCCATAACCCAATTGACTGGCTCATGGTTAACTGCATTTAAGCTATCGACATACTGGCGAAGAACTTGGGCAGCGGCTGTATTATGGGCACCATCAAGTAATAATTTATGGTTTTTCCAGGTAGTCCATTGCATCCGCCCCGGCCATTTAGTTTTTGCCATGCCGTTAGTTATGGCTTCTTCAGAAATTTGCCAACCCTGTTGTTGGAGAATTTCTAAAACAGTTAAAGCCAAAGCTGAATTAGTTAATTGAATTTGTCCCGCTAAAGGCAAAGGGTATTTAATTAACTTTGAATTTTGAATACTTTGATATTCCGCCCATCCTGGATCTGTTTGACGAGCGGGTTGAGGCGTAAAAATCGGGCATTGTAATTCTAAAGCACGCGATCGTACCACTTCTTCTGCATCCGCTGGCAATTGTCCAACCACAACGGGACATCCAGGCTTAAGGATACCAGCTTTTTCTCTAGCAATATCAGCGACGGTAGGGCCAAGTTGCTGCCAGTGTTCCCGGCTGATGGAAGTGATAGTAGTAACCAGGGGTTCCAAGCATACATTTGTAGCATCTAAGCGTCCTCCTAGTCCGACTTCTACCACAGCTATATCGACTTGTTGCTGGGCAAAATATAACCAAGCAGCTGCGGTAATTACTTCAAACTGAGTTGCCGATTCATCACCAGCACGAATAACTACTTGGACTTTTTCTAATAATTGGCTCAATTCCTCAGAGGAAATTGGCTGTTCATTCAAACAAATACGTTCCGTCCAATCGACTAAATGCGGTGAAGTGTATCGTCCTGTACGATAACCAGCTTCAGTGAGTACTGAGGAAAGATAGGCACAGACAGAACCTTTACCATTGGTGCCAGCCACGTGAATTATTGGGACTTGGTGATGAGGATTACCAAGCTTTGCCAATAGGTTGACAATGCGATCGAGTCCTAGATGGACACCAAAGCGTTGCAGGGGTTGTATTACAGAATCGATATCCAAGGAAGAGGGGTGGGGGATGAGGGAGCAGGGGAAGCAGGGGAGGCAGGGGAGGCAGGGGGAAAATTCCTCTCCTCTGCACCCTTTTCCTTGCTCCTCTGCCTTTTTTCAATGCCCCATGCCCAATGCTCAATTAATCGATATGAATAAAACCGACTGCCTCTGTGAAGAGAAACAATCGGCTGAAGGTTGATGATATTGAGCCGACTTTAAGCTTCTCTATCCAAAAAGCCTTGAATTTGTCTTAAAGCCGCAGCGCCAATATTAAACACTGCCCAGCTAGCAGCAATGACAACTGGTGCTAAAACGATCGCTATACGGTAATCGATATCCATATCTAGAACCCCTCTCTTAAGTAGAAATTAAAGTTTTGTCAACTGCTCTCATTTTTATTTTTAGCTGAAGTGGGCAATTTTTCCAACTAGATATGTAAAGAATGTTTAAATTATGGGGCATTAAACATTAGTTATTTCTTCTTTGCCCCCTGCTCCCTCTCCCCATCTTTGCACTCTCTAAGACTTCTTAAAGCCGATATCAGTACCCTTGCCAGCATGAACTAAAGCTAACTTTTGGTAACGTTGAGCGTGTTCAATCAGTTCTGCGGCTTCAGCCTCTGTTACTTGCCGTAAGACTTTGCCAGGAATGCCCACAACTAAGGATAAGGGAGGTACATCTTTGGTTACGACTGCACCAGCACCGATAATGCTACCAGCACCTACTCGTACCCCGTCTAAAATCACCGCGCCAATGCCAATCAAACTTCCACGTTCAATGTAAGCGGAATGTACCACAGCGCGATGCCCTACGGTAACATAATCTTCTAAAATTGTCGGGGAACCAGGATCTCCATGTAGAATTGCACCATCCTGAATATTTGTGCATTCGCCAATTTCAATCCGTTCCACATCTCCCCTAACCACTGCTCCATACCAAATGCTTACCCCTGCTGCTATATTTACCGAACCCATAACAATAGCATTGGCTGCGATAAAGGCAGCTTGAGAAAAATCGACAGATGTCCAGTAAGAAGCGGTAGACACGATAGAATATGAATATGGTACCCAGGAACACTGGAGAAACTCCAACCTTTGAGGCTGGTTGCACAACTAGGATATCACAGCGTCAAGCCTCTATAGTGAGGAAAACACTAGTGAACAATGTTCCTGCTGCAACTCCGTGTCTGTGCAGCAGTGAGCAATTAACCCAAAGTGATGGAGCCGAAGTGTATAATCCAATACACTAGTGCTGGTGAAGACAAAATTATGTTTGTACGCACTTCATGATGAATCCAGGCTTGCAGTACCCAATGTTTGGGCCTGAAATACAGTGTCCCCATTGTCGTCAGACTATTCCGGCGCTGACATTAACAGATACCTATTTGTGTTCGCGTCATGGCGCATTTGAAGCTAATCCTAAAAATGGAGAGTTAATCCATTTGCAATCTGGGCGTCATTGGCGGAGGTGGAATAATGAATGGTATAGACAGCATACTCATCCCGATGGTATTCGCTTTGAAATTCACGAAGCATTAGATAAGCTCTATACCCAAGGCTATAGAGCAACACGAGTAATTATTGCTCGACGCTATCAGGAATTGATGAGTGGCTATTTAGAACGCAGCACGCCTTGGCGTTCTGGACAACCAGAGGCTATTGCTGCACGTTTGTACGGCTTACCTGTGGAGTTTAGCCCCGATACCTCAGAAGATCCCTGTTGGGAAGTGATTAATTTTGACTTGGAAAAAGAGCCTGGCGTCCCTGTACGCTACCCCTATTTCAGGTTGTTTGAGTAATGGTCATTTGTCATTAGTCCTTGGTCATTTGTCATTAGTGAATAACAAAGGACAACTGACAAAGGACAACTGACAAAGGACAAATTATGCACCACGCTTCTATTCGGACTGCGAATATTCATCGAGCGATCGCTTTCTACGAACATTTAGGGTTTACAATTTCGGAACGCTTTACTACAGGCTACACCCTAGCTTGCTGGATGGAAGGATTGGGCGGCAGAATTGAACTGATCCAAATTCCTGAACCAAAACCAGCCCCAGATGCGTTTGCTGACGAGCATTATGTGGGATATTATCATCTCTCGTTTGATTTAACTGAGATTACACCAGATTTACCTAGTTGGTTGACAAGTTTACAAAAACGTGTTTCTCTAGCTGCTGAGAGCCAACTTGAAGAATTACAACCGTTGAAGGTGCTTTTAGAACCGACACAACAGCAAATAGGCGATCGCATTTACGAAGTGGCTTTCATCGCCGATACCGATGGCTTACCTCTAGAATTTATTCGGGTTTTAGCAAAACTCCCATAATTTAGCTTTTTTATTACCTTTATTGCTAATATATTGTTTTTCTGTATTGTTACCGAGGTAACAGATTTTGTTGCCAGATTAAACTATGGTCGCTCCCCAAAATAACTATGTAATTTAATTTACAGATATATCTACTAAATAAATGTATGAATTTTCCAGATTTTATAAATATCCCGCGCCGTTATTAATCTTAAGCTTATGGCTAGTAGCGGTTTTTTTACTGAGTGATCAACCAGCTCATAGCCAACATGCAGCCATATCTAACAAAGAAAAATACCAGTCAACCTTGTTAGCAAAAAGAATAATGCCCTCAACACTGACAGAAAATGTCCGTAAGACAGTGCTGGAGAATGGTCTAACTGTCCTCACAAAGGAAGTGCATACTGCGCCAGTGGTGACGGTGCAGGTGTGGTACAAGGTTGGCTCACGCAACGAAGAACCGGGCGTGAATGGCATTGCCCATCAGTTGGAACACATGATGTTTAAAGGCACGAAAAATCGTCCGATTCAATTTGGACGTTTGTTTAGTGCTTTAGGTAGTGATTCCAATGCTTTTACCAGCTATGACCAAACTGCATATTACGGTACTGTGGAACGAAACAAGCTGAAAGCGCTCTTAATGCTGGAAGCAGACAGAATGGAAAATTCCCAGATTGAGCCAGAACAACTGGCGAGTGAAAAGCGGGTAGTAATTTCTGAGTTGCAGGGTTACGAAAATAGTCCAGAATATCGCCTCAACCGCGCCGTCATGCAGGCGGTGTTTCCCAATCATGCTTATGGGTTGCCTGTAGGTGGTACCAAAGCTGATGTCGAGAAATTTGAAGTTGAGCAGGTACAAAAATATTACCGCAATTTTTACAGCCCCGATAATGCTGTCTTAGTAATTGTTGGAGATTTTCAAACTGCAAATACCCTGGAAACAATTAAAGAAGTATTTGGCAAACTACCGAAGAGGCAGGATAGCGCAGCGTTAGCGAGTCCGCGTACCACTTCGTGGAAGCAAGCTACGCGCAGCGTCTCGCAGAGAGCGTTGGCAGGAGTTATTTCTCCCTCATCCTCATCATCCCCAATAGTATTGCGAGAACCGGGAGCAGGGCGGCTGTTGCAGGCGGTTTATCCGCTACCCGATGTGAATCAACCGGATGTGCCAGCGCTGGATGTGATGGATTACATCTTGACAGAGGGACGGAATTCTAGACTTTATCAGGCATTGGTGGAATCAGGTTTAGCTAGTGAATTAACGGCATCTGTTAACAGTTTGCGAGAATCTGGCTGGTATGAGGTGTTGGTGACAGCAGGTTCTAAACAAGATTTGAAAAAAATTGACTCAGTGTTGAGTAGTGCGATCGCCAATGTAGCAGAAAAAGGCGTGACATTAGAGGAAGTTGAACGAGCTAAAACCCAATTAACAGCAGATGTAATTTTGAGTAACCGTGATATTACTTCTCAGGGAATGCAATTGGGCAATGATGAGACAACTGCTGGTGATTATCGCTACACAGACCGCTATTTGGCTGCTGTCCGTCTGGTAAAGCCGACGGACGTTGTAGCCGTCATTAACAAATACCTCACAAAAGGAGCCAGGACAGTAGGCTTTTTTGAACCAACCCAGAAGCGGATAACAGGGGTTGGTGACAAACCAGACTCGGCCCAAACTACAGAGAATTTCTCTCCTGGCGCACCTGTGCTTCTGCCTGAGGTAGTGAAGTACTTACCGCCTGTGGATTTAGCTACAAATGCGTTGCTTGCCGTTGTTGGCAAAACCTCTGGTAGAGAAGACATCGCCCAAGTTTTACCACAGGAATTCAAATTTACTAACGGACTGCGGTTATTACTGTTACCCGATCATAGTACTCCCACCGTTACCTTGAGCGGCTACATTCAAGCCGGGACAGAATTTGATCCAGAAAGTAAAGCTGGACTAGCTGCTTTTGTCGCAGAGAATTTGCTAAATGGCACTAAGAGCAAGGATGTCTTAACTATTGCCAAAGTGTTGGCAGAAAGAGGTGCGAGTTTAGACTTTCAAGCCAACCGCGAAGGCGTGCATATCGAAGGTGATAGTTTAGCTCTTGATTTGCCGATACTCCTTAAAATATTGGCTGATGTTGTTAAAAATAGTACCTTTCCAGCCAAAGAGTTGGAACTGCATCGCCAACAAACTTTAACTGATCTGCAACTGGAACTAGATGAGCCATCAGAAGTAGCCAGAAGAATATTTGTTCAGTCAATTTACCCGGAAAAACATCCCTTACACACCTTTCCCACAGAGGAGAGTTTACAGCAGATTCAGCGTCAGGATGTGATTGATTTCAAAGGTAAACATTATCGTCCAGACACGACAGTGTTGGCGCTGGTGGGAGATTTTGATCTAGACAAAGTGCGATCGCTCATTAAAAATGAGTTTGGGAACTGGGAAGTTAGCGGCCAAGCACCAACATTAAAATATCCCCCGGTATCAATACCAGAGAAAATATTCAGTGTCAACCCAGTTTTACCAGGTAAAGCCCAAGCTGTTACATATATGGGTTACACAGGTATTAAGCGTTATGATCCTCGGTTTCACGCAGCCTTAGTATTGAACCAGATTTTGGGAGGCGATACCCTTTCTAGTAGACTGGGTGCAGAAGTGCGCGATCGCCAAGGTTTAAGCTATGGAATTTATAGCTCCTTCCAGGCTGGGAAGAATGCAGGCACATTTTTGATAGAAATGCAAACTAGTCCAGAAGATAGCAAGAAAGCGATCGCTAGCACCCGCCAAATGCTACAGCAAATCCATCAACAAGGTGTCACTGCACTGGAAGTAGAAACAGCTAAACGCACCCTTATCAGCAACTACAATGTTTCACTGGCAAACCCAGAGGAATTAACAGATAGAATTCTGATGAATGAGGTATATGGACTAGATAAAATAGAATTGCACTCTTTTACTGACAAAATCCAGAAAGTCACCCTTACTGAAGTTAATCAAGCGGCTCGTGAGTTACTCCACCCAGATCAAATCGTAGTCGTTACTGCTGGGCCATCTGTGTTAGCAGAAAAAAACATTAGGTAGAGATGGGCACTGAGCATGGATAATATAAAGAATGGGTAAAGTAGTTTTTCCCACTATCTATATAATTGTTCCTGCTCATCAGCATTGGGTTTTGAGAACTACCGATGAAAAGTTACAACCATTTATACCAAATTGTAATTACATCTCTTACTTTTATAACTACTGCTTGGCTGCAAATATTACGGCGGAACTACGTGATATTAACGTTGCTCCTAGCTTTAAATTTCATCGCTGCGACTCCAGCAATGGCGGCAAATTTATCTGGCAATTTGCTCAAGCAACCAGCCACAGAAATTAAAGTTAGCTTGGGTAATTCGGCTAACGAACTCAAGTTTGAGCCAAATCATTTGGAATTCGAGGCTGGCAAACGCTATCAACTAAGACTTACCAATTCCAGCCAACTGAAGCACTATTTTACTGCTAAAGATTTTGCTGATGGCATTTGGACACAAAAAGTTGAAGCAGGCAAAGTAGAAATCAAAGGAGCGATTCACGAACTGGAACTTAAGCCAGGTGCTGAGGCAGAATGGGTATTTGTGCCCCTGAAATCTGGCACTTATGGCTTGCGTTGTCCAATACCAGGACATACAGAAGCAGGTATGACTGGAGAGATTGCCATCAAGAATTAAAAATCATTCAACTCAGTATTTGCCAGCGATCTAATGTTTCAATTAAAGTTAATTGAGATAAATACCATACTGTGTAATAAAAAATAAGTTAGAGTGATTTTGATTGAAGCCCAACACATCGGGAGTAGGCGAATGTGTTATTATATATACGTTAGCGGCTAAACGGAAGAATCCCTATCAGGGATTAAAATAACTTAAATTATAGATATTATTTCTCAAGTAATCTAGAGAAAGCATTAATACTTCAGCGCCAGAGCCACCAGTAATTATTAATTTCCCATGAACATTTTCAGTAACTTACTTTCTCAAGCGACTCAGCCTGCACCTGCGAAAAAGCAACGCCGAGGAATTGAAATTAAATCGCCGCGTGAAATTGAAATCATGCGGCAATCATCGGCAATTGTAGCAACTGTCCTAAAAGAAATTTCTGAGCTAGTAAAGCCAGGAATGACAACGGCTGATTTGGATGCTTATGCAGAAAAACGCATCCGCGAAATGGGTGCAACACCGAGTTTTAAAGGATATCACGGTTTTCCAGGTTCTATTTGCTCTAGTATTAATAATGAAGCAGTGCATGGCATTCCTAGTCCTAAGAAAGTGATTCGGGTGGGAGATGTATTAAAAGTAGATACGGGCGCTTATTACCAGGGCTTTCATGGCGATTCTTGCATTTCAATTGCTGTCGGTGAAGTGACGCAAGAAGCTGCTAAATTAATTCGCATAGCAGAAGAAGCTTTATATAAGGGCATTGAACAAGTAAAGGCTGGTGTCTACCTGCTTGATTTAGCTGGAGCAATTGAAGATCATGTGAAATCTAACGGCTTTAGTATAGTCGAAGAATTTACTGGGCACGGTGTCGGTCGTAACCTGCACGAAGAACCTTCAGTATTCAACTACCGTACCCGTGAGATGCCGAATGTTAAACTCCGTGCGGGGATGACCCTGGCAATTGAGCCAATTTTAAATGCCGGTTCTAGACACACGCGGACATTATCTGACCGTTGGACAGCAGTGACTGTGGATAATTCTTTATCGGCTCAGTTTGAGCATACAGTGTTGGTGACAGAGACTGGTTATGAGATTTTGACTGACCGTTCTAAGGTGTAATTGTTAGTTGTAATTATCTGTTCTTAAGAGAGGTGAAGCGTCAAAAGATGGCGATTTGCCTCTTTATTTTTTACGAAAATCGAAAGGCTCGGATTCGTGACACTAACTGCAATCCCCGCTCATATAATTCTTCAAATAATTTTTGTGAGATATATCCTCGGTCGCCAAACAGTTTACCGATTAAGTCCTTAGTCATATCTGGGACGGGCGCACTCGGCATCTTCAAGGATAGTTCCTTCAACGTTTGCTCCGTCAAAACTGCTAATTCCCATCTCAGCATCGTTCAACAAAGCACAAAACAAGCAGGCATCCTCGAAGCAAACCCCGTTACCGTAAGCCCGGCTAAAATCAGCGAAGCTTAGATCGGAACGAGAGAAATTAACGTAACTCACATTGGCATCCCGAAAAATAGCATTTCTTAAAATTGCATATCTAATTTTGGTATATGCAGGATGGCGATCTCTACCATAACCCCCACTGAGATCGGCACCAGTAAAGTTAACTCCACTAAGATCCGCTCGATCTAAATTAATTTCTCTCAACACAGTCCCACTCAAATCGACTCCATTCAAGTCAACTCCAGCAAAATCACGCTCCCCAGCAGCGTAACGCTCCAACAACTCAACAGCCGTCATCTTCCAGCTCATAAATTAACCTTTGATTTACCCTCATTTCTTCGATTAGATTATGCCCTTTCATAATCATGTCTAGTCCAGGTTAGCCAAATTTAAGAAAGATATAAATTTACTAAGTAAAATCCTTTGCTGGCAAAGTTTTTAGCAGCCGAGGTTTTAGCGCTCTCCTAAGAAACCCTCGCTTGATATTTATCCAAAAGACTGGTCTGCTCTACCTCCTTCTGTTTTTTAATTCGTCGAACTCACGTTAATTCAAATGAGAATCGCTATATTTATCTGATAGCCGCATAGTTAGTTTTATAACTAGGAAGCATTTCTTTAGCTTGTATATAGACAGACGTACTTTTTGGAATCGCTTCTAATAAATTGATTGCCTGTTGCCATTTATCTTTCGCTTGTCGCTGAATTAGTAGCGAATGAGGTGGGTTTTGTACAAATAAATTAGCTTCTATTGCTAACTTTTGGGCTGATTCTAAGTTTGCTAAAGCTTGCTTTTCAATTAAGATTCTTTGACTGATAGATTTATAGTTAATCCGATAGTAAGCTAATTTTTCCTCTGCTCGATCAGAAACCGATGTTTCATTAGAAATAGTATCTAACAACTTTATTGCCTGATGCCATTTGTTTTGTGCTTGTTGCCAGACTTTTAGAGGATGTGGTGGTTTTTGAACCAGAGAAGCAGCCTCCATGCCGAGTTTTTGAGCAGATTTAAAGTTGGCGATCGCACTTCTTTCTTGAGTTAAACTTAGACTTTGCTCTTTAATTTTCCAACCAGCAAAACCTAAAATTAATAAACTTGAGGTTATGAACAAAGTCGAACGTACTATTTTTTTTACTGAAAACTTTGGTACTATTTCTATATCATGGCTAAGAACTGGTTCTTTTCTACTTTCCTGTTCAATCTTTTTCAAGGCTTCTTCTGCCTGTTCCCTTAATGCGTCACCCTGAATAATTAAAGCAGCAATTTGTTCTCGAAAAAAATCACAATCATTCAGAATATCTGTCAGTTCTTGAAATTTTCCATTACTTGATATAATTAACTCGTGGTCATCATCTAACCACTCTAAAGCGAAGCCAGATTTACCATAAAAAGCAGACACTCCTAATAAAATATTTAATAAGCTACGACTATTTTTAATAGTTTTAAAAATATAATCTAATTTATGTTCTAACTGTAATAATTCATTTTGATAATTGCTGATTTTTTGAATTTGACTCTCTAAAACATGAAAATTTTCCAAGGCTAAGTTAATATTTAAGCTTTCAGCAATAACCTGAAATTTGGCGCGTAGGCTTAAATGATTAATATCAGAATTTAGTTGATTTACCAACTGAATATCACTAAGAATATCAGCAGCTATTGCCTGCAAAAAATAACCCCATTCAATCCAGCCACCAATTTTTGATTGGAGTTCAGTTAATAAAATTTTAGTTTCTGAATTGCCAAATTTATCTGCTATAGCTGGATCTACTAATCCAACATTAGGTATAAACAAACTAGCTACTGTATCTATTCGAGAAAATGTAGCGATCGCAGAACTGTTGATGTGATCAAATTTCAATTCTTGAGCAATTATTTTGTTAATATTCCGTAGTTTTTCCTGAGCATTATTGATCAGGATAATTTGCTCCATGATTTTATTAGAATCGCCAATATTCAGTTTTAGGCTATGAATCAGTGTTGGCAATTCACTAACAAGTATTTCTAGGTTAGCCATAAATACCCCTTAGGGATTTGTCGAAAGTTTATGCGAAACAATTAAAATGGCTTGAGTAAGAATGTAACCACGCCTGTTGCATCTCAGCATCCTAGTTGAGTGACAAATCTCAGGAGCTATAAAATGTATAGTTCCCGGAAATCCTGCTAAAGTAACAATTTCAGTTTCAAAATCCCAGAGAAAGCCAAAATTACCCATTCACTAACCTATGAATGAAGTTGATTTAGCATTTACCCCAGCACTAGAGTTGGCGCAATTAATTCGTCGCCGGGAAGTATCACCGTTAGAGCTGGTAGAAATATATTTAGAACGGATTGGGCAGTTGAATTCCCAATTAGGAAGTTATTTTACGGTGACGGCAGAACTGGCGATCGCAGATGCCAAAGCCAAAACAGAATTATTAACAACTACCTCAGAACTACCGCCATTTTTTGGTGTGCCGATTTCTATTAAAGACCTCAACTCTGTAGCAGGTATTACCTGTACTTTTGGAAATCCAGCATTACTGAACAATATCCCTAACTATGATGATGGCGTTGTGACACGGATTAAGCAAGCTGGGTTTACTATTCTCGGTAAAACAGCCACTTCCGAACTAGGTTCATTACCTTACAGCGAACCTACGGGTTTTCCCCCAGCTAGAAATCCGTGGAATTTAGAATACACCCCTGGCGGTTCCAGTGGTGGCGCAGCGGCGGCGGTAGCAGCAGGATTGTGTGCGATCGCTCAAGGTTCTGATGGCGGTGGCTCAATTCGTGGCCCTGCGGCTTGTTGTGGTTTGGTGGGACTTAAACCATCAAGGGGCAGGGTGAGTAAAGCACCCGTAGGCGAACGCCTCGCTGGAATTGCCGCTAACGGCCCGATCGCCCGGACTGTAGCTGATGCTGCTGCTCTTTTGGATGCCATATCTGGCTATGTCACTGGCGATCCTTACTGGTTGCCCGATCCAGAACCATCATTTCTCGCTGCCACTCAGACAAAACTCGGTGCCTTGCGAATTGCCTTTGACACTAGCATTTCTCCTTTGGGAGAAGCTGATGCCAACTGTCAGCAAGGTGTCCGCCAAACAGTCCAGTTATTAGAACAACTCGGCCACCACGTTGAACAGAAATCTCCAGATTTTAGTGGTTTACTTGAACCATTTCAAATCGTTTGGCAAGCTGGGGTAGCTGCGTCAGGACTTCCTGTTGAAGTTTTGCAGCCATTGAATCGCTGGCTATTTGCACGCACAGGTTCTGTTGCAGAATACCTCCAAGCAGTTTCTCAAATGCAGATTGTGGCACGGCAAATTGTGGCGTTTTTCGATACCGTAGATGTGCTGGTATTGCCAGTTTATCTACATTCACCCATACTGGTTGGGGAATGGGCTTCATTGAGTGCAGAAGAGACATTCCAAAATATTATTCAATGGGTTGCCCCTTGTCCGCCTGCTAACGCAACTGGACAACCTGCGATCGCAATTCCTGTAGGCTTTGACAGTAAGGGTTTACCCATAAGTGTGCAGCTAATTGGTAAACCTGCGGCTGAAACCACACTCATCAGCCTAGCAGCACAATTAGAAGCAGCTAACCCTTGGATTCATCATCGTCCAGCCTTTGCAATATAAGGCTAATCATGCAGGCATCTCTAGAACAACTTTCACAAATTATTGTGTTTGCAGGTTTAGAAACAGCAGATAAAGTAAGTTTGCAACCTTACACTCAGGTACAACGCCATCGCAAAGGAGAGATTATTTTCCATGAAGGCGATCGGTTACCAGCAAAACTTTATGCTGTTGTCAATGGATCAATTCAAGTTACCAAAACAGCAACAACAGGAAAAGAAACGATTCTCCGCGCCCTAGCTACTGGGGAAATTTTTGCGGCTCCTGCTTTGTTAGGAAATGGAATTTCTCCGGCAACTGTGACTGTTGAATCTGATTGTGAAATTCTCACTGTAGAGCGAGATGCTTTATTAAAAGCTATTGGGCAAAATCCTGAAATTGCATTACGAATGCTGACGGTTTTTAACAGTCGGATTCAGCAATTACATGAAACAGTCCACGGATTAATTTCTGAAAGAGCTATTGTTCGCCTTGCTAAGTTAATTCAATATTTTGCTGCTGAATCAGGAACTGAATCTACTTCACAAGGCAAGTTTTTAAAAGTCAAATTATCTTATTATCGTATGGCTCGCAGTAGCGGCATTACTTATGAAGAATGTGTGCGGTTAATTAAAAGTCTCAAGTCAGTAATTGCTTATCGTCGGGGTGGGACGATTATGATACTTGATGCTGAGAAATTAGATGCGTAGTTTACCGCCGCAGGCATCGCATCTGGTATAACACCATCTGAATAAATTAGCTAATACGCTCTAAACCATCGCAAAATCTTTTTCATCTTATAGGACGCACTACACTAATCAATGTACTTGCCAACAGTTCTGCCGCCAAAATTGCTGTATGAATCCTTTGTGCTAATCCACTTCTATCTGCATCATCTGTGCAAATAATAATACCAGCGTGAGTAGGCTGCAAACGATGCAAGCGTTTGAAATCTCTGCGATTTAAGGTTAAAATAACTCAGTCATTGCTACTTGCAAATGCAAGAACTTCGTTATCAGGAATTTTTAAATTAGCGTTTCCTGCTTCTTGGACGGTAAGAACATCATGCCCCAAATCACGTAAATGCTCCACAACCTCATAAGGAAACTGTTCATCTGCATACAAACGAGCCATTAATCTTCTTCATTCTCCTTAATGGCTGTTGCGATTTCCTCTGGGTATACAGTTGCATAAACCCAAGCGTTAGTTAAATCAGTTGCAGATAAAGTTGGATAGTCTTTCAAAAGTTGAGCTTCGCTAATACCCAAATTGATAGCATTAACTAATACCCAAACAGGAATACGGGTTTCTGTAATACACGCATCCCCACCACATACTCCTGGAACTTTTGCAATTCCACGCCAAGGATTGCCTAAGCTTTGAGCTAGTAACTGGATCACCTGTGCTTTCTCGTTTGGCGTTAAAGCAAGTAGTTCTGGTTCCAACTTTTGAAGCGTCATAGCATTACTACCAACCCATGAGAAATAGACTGTATTCAATATTTTAACTGATACCGAATATGGTAGAGATAAATAGAAAAATGACCAGTCAGGAGATGTACTTCACTCAATATAAAACTACTCTAGAACTAGACACACCGCGAGGCTTTCCACTCGTGGTCAAGGATAGCGTAAAGAAAGTTGTCGTACCATCTACCTTTAATTAACTCTTTTTCCCGCAGATGACCCTCACGACGCATACCAATTTTTTCTAATACCTTTACAGAAGCGATATTCTCTACAACACACCAAGACCAGATACGATGCATTCCCAGTTCTTCAAAGCCAAACTTTAAAATGGCTTGTGCTGCTTCTGTTGCATAACCTTGTCCCCAATACTGAGTATTTAGTTCATAGCCGATGTTTGCTTCCCGCAGTTCAGAATCGTTTACACGGATGCCACAATTGCCAATAAGCTGATTTTCTTTTTTGAGGACAACAGCTAACTGAAACTTTGTTCTTGGTTGATCTTTTTGCTGCTCAATAAACATCTGGATAAACTCGCAAACATCTTTCTTTGTGCGGTGCGTCCAATAGTTGTAACGCAAGTACAAAGGATTAGATTGATAAGCAAAAACCGCCTGCCAGTCTGCCTCTATAAAATCACGCATTAGCAAGCGGTGTGTTTCTAAGATCATGTCTTTTCTCTATGCACTTAGTACAAGCGATATAATAATTTTAACTTTTACATTTTGCACCTTGAGGAGTAGCATCGGGATAATAGGTAATGATTGCTTTTTCTTTACTGACAAAAACCGTAGGGAAGGATTTTCCCGTTTCTCGGTCACGCACATTATAAATACATGCTCCCTCATTATTACCTTGGAGCTTAAATATTTTGGTGGCATCTAAAAGCGTTTCTTCGGCATTGCTGAGGTAGCCATAGCCTTTAATAACATCTGTTACTGTACGATTTTGCTGTTTAATTACTACACCCATTGTATAAATTACATTAGGAATAACTTCCTCTCGTCCTTGATTATTTGGCAACCGTCCGCCTATTCCTTCATTTTGTAACTGTAAATATCTGCCATAAAAATGTAAGCCACCAATATCATTGGCATTATATATTTCACCACAAAATATATGTTCAAACCCCCGGCGTTGGAACCAAATATTTGTTAAATCTTCGATAAATTGTGCTTTATTTTTACGTCCTGGACGAAGTTCACCGCCGCTAGCTTGCTGAAGTTTCTGCAACACATCTGGGTAATAAGATAACAATTGTTGAAAATTATTAGCACTAACTCTTGTACTAATAGGGCCACAGAGTTTTAGTACAGCCTTGTCAAAAGGATTGAGCAGCGGTGGAGGTGGTGTGATATCTACCTGTTGCCCTGCGGGAAAACGAACAGTAACCGGGTTATCTACATTATCAAAAAACGGCAGAAGTTGCGTATCTGGCTGAGGCTGCGCCTTCACTGAATTTTGCCAGCAAAATGAGGAAACCAGTAGCAAAACAAACGCATTTACCATCTGCTTTGACCTATTGGTTAGAGGATTTGGCTGCATAAATTTTCGATTAATTACTTAGATGGCAATATTACATCAAGTTTAATTTAAGGGATAGTATACTTTATAAAAAACCCGGTTTTTTTAATAAACCGGGTTAATGGAGTGCTTTAAAAGTCTGTTGACTTGGAATTTTAAATTGTTGATTACGCTGTCTTAAACTAACTAAACGTGGTGCATAAATCTTTGGCAACTTCCACTAAATCTACCTTAGCTATTGGAATGATTAAGTTGCTTGATCAATTTTTTGCACTTCTTCATCAGATAGTTTCACATTGATAGCGTGTGCTGAGTCTTCAATGCTGGAAACTTTGCTAGCACCAGGGATTGGCAAGATAGCGGGCGACTTGGAACGCAACCACGCTAAAACGATATTGTACACTGACACGTTTTTTTCTTTAGCTAACTTAGCGATCGCAGGGATATCTTGCAAGTCATGATGACGACGCCTACCACCAAAAGGACTCCAAGGCAAAAAGGTCAATCCTTGCTGTTCGCAATACTTCAACACGCCATCATTTTCTGGCTGTCGTTGCCAAGGGCTGTATTGATTCTGCACCGAGACAATATCCACGACATCCCGCGCCCGCTTAATTTGTTCAACGGAAAAATTAGAAACTCCCACAAACCGAATCAAACCAGCTTCCACTGCTTCTTTCACTGGTGCAAGAGATTCTTCAATAGTGTAATTAGAATCGGGGGAATGGTATTGCCAAACATCGATAGGTTTAGCACCACCTAACGCCTCAAAGCTGACTCGAATTGTTTGGCGCAAATGTTCTGGGTTCCCGTTGCTTGTCCAGTTTCCATTAGGACGCATCAACCCGCCTTTAGTTGCCACAATCACTTGGCTAACATCGCCTTGATAACTACTAAGTGCCTTGTGGATTAATTGCTCGTTGTGGTGCTTATCTGACTCATCTTTGCAGTAAGAGTCGGCAGTGTCAATAAATGTAATACCCAGATCCAAAGCATGATGAATAACTTGGATTGATTCCGATTCGGGAGGGCGATTAGAAATTGACATGGGCATACCACCCAAACCGATCGCACTCACAAAGATACCACTTTTTCCTAGCTGTTTGGTTTCCATGCTTCCAGTCATAGCTTTCTGCCCCAATTATCTACCAGTTAGCCAAAGCTTGTTTAGCAATTCATCGGAAATCCTCCCTGGTACTTAGACTTGGTAATAAGTGAATGAGCCATAAGGAGAATACTCTACTCAAGGGTATAGATGTGGTTTATGTATATTTCCTAAGAAATTATGTATTAAGTAGCTACTAGCACTATAATTAGTCGTTTTGCTTATTAACAACAACTCCCTCAACTACAAATACCCACTTTGTCAGTTTGTTTAATTAAGCTATGTTTGGTAAATAAAATAAATAGCCTACATGATCGGCTGTTATTCTACACTTGACATAAAGCATAGTGAGTGCTAAGAGACGACTGCCAGAAACCACTGCCCATGTCAGAATTACCCGCCAATCCTGGCAACACGGCTTCCTTGAGGGTGAAGTGAGTGCAGGTGAGTTTGAGTGGCATTTCCAGTGGCATTTTCGCCGGGGAGAACTTGCCGTCAAGCCTTCCCAAGGCCGAGCCTTAATCAAAGAACCCCTCGGTCGATTTTTGGAGCAACAAGATTATCAGCTAGAGCCTGGAGGAGATTATGCTTTTACTATTCGGGCGGAACTTTAAAAGTTAGGAGCGATTCAATTTTGGATTTTTGATTTTGGATTGGAGAAAAAATCTCAAATCTAAAATTGACTGACTGCTGATTCAGTGAGGCGATTTAAATATCTTTCGATTAAGAGGATGGCAACAATGTCATCTATCGGTCTTGGTGGCTGTCGCAGACCCTGTGGCAATAGCTTTATTAGCCCTTGAGGCGGGAACATTTGCCAATAGCGATCGCGTGCTTCTAAGGTTGTGTAGCGCTCATCCACTAAAATAATACTCAGCGGTTCTGTCAATTCCTGATATAACTTCTCTCTCCACTGCTTGGCTGTAGTTTGGTCGCCCATCACCATTAAAGAGATAGGAAACTTTTGCCGCAGTGTCTCAATGGTAGCGATCGCCTCTTTTGCTAGCACGACCTGATGATAATACAGTTGCCGATCCAGTCCCATCACCGCTAAACCACACTTATCTCGACCTGGATCAAACCCTAATATGACTGGTTGCGTTGGTGAAAATTCACGGGAAGTCATAATAAATTCAAAATTCAAAATTAAGAATTACGAATTAAGAAATACAATCACAGCAACTATTTTGGCTGTTGTTCAATATGTTTAAATCTTACTAATAACAGTGTGCAAATAATTTTTTAAGTACTAAAGATAATTTGTCCATTGACTATTGCCACTAATTTGACTCTCAATGGCCCGGCTGTATAAGTGTCCTCTGCTGCGAGCGCTTTAATCTCCAATGGTTGATTGTACTGTCTTAATTGGGTAACAAAGCGTAAGAAAGTCCCTTCTACTTGCACATTTTCAACAATTCCGGCATTACGGGCACGGAATTGGGAAGCTGAAATCAATAGTTCCAGCCGCTGCTGTAACTGATAGGATGTCATGATTTTGGAATCGGCAGTCGTTGTGGCCAGTACTGCGCCTCCCGAAAAAACTAGTTGATTGCGGGCTGTATCGGTGAAAAATTCTATCTGTTTTTCTCCTCTGACGTAATTACCAGCCGAGAAAATTCGTACCACGTATTCTTGACCATCGCTAATCTGCTTGCTCAATTGCTCAACCCTATCCTGGCTTACGCGCAGTAGCTCTACATTTGCAGGATTTGCACCAGGCTCACTTAATTCGAGATTGGCGTTGCGATTGGCTTCTTGTAAAAGTTGTACCACTGCCTGGCGAGCAGCCGCAGGTTGCGTAACACGAACTACAGCAGCAGACAGAACTTGACCGCGAACTAAGGCTAGTTTACCCAGACGCAAGTCGCGGTAGGACTGATAATATTTTTCTAGCCTTGCAACTTCTAGTTCTAGTTGCTCCTGTTGTCCTTCCAATTCTTTGAGGCGCGATTCCCGTTTGGCAATCACCTGCTCTCGCGCTGCAACTTCTAGATTACGCTTTTGAATCAATTGATCCAGTTGGGCAATTTTTTGGTCGCGTGCTTCTATGGCTTCTTGACGATTAGCAAGTTCGCGATCGCGTTTTTCAATAGCTGTTTTGGCTTCGTCAATCGCTTTTTTAGCTTCAGCATAGAGTCGTTGACGTTCTGTCTTCAATAGTCCAACTGCCGCCTGTAGCTCCTTTCTCTGATTGTAAACGCTTTGCAATTCAGCTATGGCTTTTTGGTACTGAGTTACAACTTGTTCTAGCTGACCTTGAGTGCGTTGGAGTTGAGTTTGAGTTTGAGCTTGTTGACTAATGGTGCGGTTCAACTGAGCTTGCGTTTGGCGTTGTTTAGCATTCGCCGCCTGCAAATATTGATTGATTACCTGCAAGTCCTGTTGTGCTTTTGCTTGGGCAATTCTTGCTTGGTTTAGCTCATTTTCTACCTGACTTTTCTGAGTTTCTGCGGTTTTTAGCTGTTCCCGCTTCTGCCTGAGGTCTGTTTGAATATCTTCTAACTCAAAGACTCCCTTTCGCAAGCCTTCGTCAGCAGCGAATAAAATGCCTAAAGTTGATGCTGAAATCAGACCGCCCGTAAAAATAGTTACCAGTACAGCAGTATTTTTTGGACGAAGGTTAAAAAGTGAGAGGCGGGCTTTGCCAACTCGTGTGCCGATGCGATCGCCCACGGTTGCAATTACGCCTCCCAGAATTAAAATTGCTGCGATGAGGATGTATCCGGTGGTCATCTTTAGCTACCGAAATCCTTCCAGATACAGCCTACTACTTTTAAGCATTGTCTGGAAAGAAGTGGAAATTGGCAATAGCTGAAATTACTCAATTTTAGATTTACCTCTAGCTATTAGTGTCATTTTTCAAACAAAATAGAACACGTGCCGATTCCCCTTTCTCCAATTGATTTTATGTGAATTGCCTACTTAAGGTAACAGGTTTATGCACAGTAATCTTCTTTTTGTGGATAGAAATCATCTTTTTCTCACGCAAATCCCCTAGTAGCCTAGTAACGGTAACACGAGTTGAACCAATTGCTTCTGCGATCGCTTGATGAGATAACTTCAGATCAATTGTGATCCCATCTGCACAAGGAACACCAAAATCTCGACAAAGAATGAGCAAAAAACTCACTAACCTAGAACCCATATCTCGGTGAGCGAGAGTTTCAATCATCATCTCCGTTTGTAAAATCCGCGAAGACAGACCTCGCAGCATTAACATTGATAATTCTGGATTTTCCTTGAGTGCTTGCTCTACTTGTTCAATTGGTGCTGACAGCAATTCCGCAGGGGTAAATGCAACCGCATGGTAAAACCGATCCGACTTATTTCCTGTCAGCAATGACAATACACCAAAAACACTATTTTCCCGCAGCAGCGCTACCGTTATTTCCTCTCCTGCCTCGTACACCCTGGAAAGTTTAACAGCACCTTTCAAAAGAAAATAAACTCGTTCGGCAGGATCGCCAGGAAAAAAGATCGTTTTATTGCGTTCAAACGTTTCCACAACTGGCGGAAACGCCCCGGTCGCCATCTGACGAAATACATTTGCTAGGGCTTTATCTTGTGTCACGATCATCTCCCTTCCCCTACCCAATGCCGGAAAAACAAAAACTGATTACCTAAGAATACACCCGAAAAATGAATAAAGCACCGTCAACCTTTCTGTACTTTCCTATACTCAAACTAATGTCTTCATAACTCTTTGTTTATAATGATACATAATTGTTGATCCTTTCAGCTACTAATTGTTGATAAGTACTTCCAATAGCAGTATTAAAAAAGGTTTTTTAAAGAACAAATAAAGATATTTTGAGAATATCTTTAGAAAAAATCAAGATTTTTGTCACAGGAAACACCCTTACGAATATTCATTTTTACAAATCCTGTATAAAACAAAGACAAAACGTGCCTCAGATTCTAGTATGCTCCTAATGATCGATCGCATTAACAATTTCTATGCTGAATCTGACTGGAAAAAATGCTCTTGTTACAGGTATTGCCAATAACCGCTCGATCGCCTGGGGCATTGCCCAACAGCTGCATAAAGCCGGAGCAAACCTGGGTATTACCTACCTGCCGGATGAACGCGGCAAGATGGAGAAAAAAGTTGCAGAATTGGTAGAACCCCTTAACCCCAGCTTATTTCTTCCCTGTAATGTCCAAAATGATGAACAGATTCAATCTACCTTTGAGACAATCCGTGAAAAGTGGGGAAAGCTAGACATCCTCATCCATTGTCTTGCCTTTGCCAGCAAAGATGATTTAAGTGGAAATTTTAGCCAAACCTCTCGTTCTGGCTTCAACACCGCCTTAGAAATCAGTACCTACTCGCTGGTGCAGTTAGGTGGCGCAGCAAAACCTTTGATGACAGAGGGAGGTAGTATCGTCACCCTCACATATTTAGGCGGTGTTAGAGCAATCCCTAACTATAATGTCATGGGAGTTGCCAAGGCGGGCTTAGAAATTAGTGTGCGTTACCTAGCCGCCGAACTAGGGCCGCAAAATATCCGTGTGAATGCCATCTCCGCAGGCCCCATCCGTACTTTGGCATCTTCAGCGGTGGGTGGGATTTTGGATATGATTCATCATGTAGAAGAAGTAGCTCCCTTACGACGCACTGTCACTCAGCTAGAAGTGGGCAACGCTGCCGCTTTCTTATGTAGTGATTTGTCTAGCGGTATTACCGGACAAGTGCTGTATGTAGATGCAGGATATGAAATTATGGGAATGTAATTAGGGACTGGGAATTGGGGATTAGGTACTGGGTATTAGGAAGAATTTATTCCCTAGTCTCCAGTCCCTAATTACATTTCCCAGTCCCCATTCCCCAGTCCCTAGTCCCTAGT
Organism: Nostoc sp. CHAB 5824; assembly: GCF_020829665.1. Classification (GTDB taxonomy): domain Bacteria; phylum Cyanobacteriota; class Cyanobacteriia; order Cyanobacteriales; family Nostocaceae; genus Nostoc. The sequence continues at coordinate 73,132 of NZ_JAIVFT010000007.1, read as the reverse complement.
CCCCAGTCCCCATTCCCCAGTCCCCATTCCCCATGCAAACAACCAATCGCCAAGTTAATTCAAACTACGATCAGTCAACTAAAACCCCTCGGATTGCCACTGTTCACCGCACTACTGGTGAAACCAGTGTGCAAGTTACCATCAACCTGGATGGTAGAGGAACTTGCACAGCAGCAACAGGTGTTCCGTTTTTGGATCATATGTTGCATCAAATTGCCTCCCACGGGCTGATTGATATAGATGTTCAAGCCAAGGGAGACTGGGAAATTGATGACCACCACACTAACGAAGATGTAGGCATTACCTTAGGGCAAGCTTTGAACCAAGCACTAGGCGACAGAAAAGGTATTGTCCGCTTTGGTAATTTTCTTGCACCACTGGATGAAGCCTTAGTTCAGGTAGCACTTGACTTTTCTGGACGTCCTCACCTCAGCTACGGCTTACAAATTCCTACCCAGCGGGTAGGAACCTATGACACCCAGTTAGTACGAGAATTCTTTGTGGCACTCGTGAACCATAGCCAAATGACACTTCACATTCGGCAATTGGATGGCATTAATTCCCATCACATTATTGAAGCGACATTCAAGGCGTTTGCGAGGGCAACGCGGCTGGCGGTGGAAATTGACCCCCGTCGTGTTGGCGTGATTCCGAGTTCTAAAGGCGTTTTGTAAAGCTAGCCAGAACTACTTGCCAAGAGTGACATTTTTAGTGTTAATTCAGCTACTCTGTTTGCGATAATTGACACACAGGTTAGTGATGGTTATTATCAGCCTACCGGGTAACCTGGAATTAATACCAAGCTGGTAATTAGTAATTGAACCGAGATGAAGTCTGTTGCAGATGACCCTGATTCTCAACTTAATACGACAGACACTCCACCAGTAGTCCTGACTTCTGAGTTGCGAAAAGTCTATCGCACTGGTTTTTGGCTAAATCAAAAAGTCGTATCTCTCAAAAACTGTTCTTTAACAGTTTATAAAGGCGAAACCTTTGGGTTGCTGGGGCCAAACGGTGCAGGGAAAACCACCCTTTTAAAATTGTTGCTAGGAATTATTCGTCCTAGTTCTGGACGGGGATTATTATTGGGTAAGCCAATAGGCGATCGCAGTATTAAGCAACATATCGGCTATCTGCCAGAAAATCCCTATTTGTATGACTATCTCACTGGCTGGGAGTTTTTGCAGCTAGCCGCTGGGCTATTCCAAATTCCCAAAACTGTCCAACGCCAACGCATTCCCCAACTGCTGGAATTAGTAGGTTTATCGCAAGCCGATGCCCGCAAAAAGCTTCTGCGTCGCTACTCTAAAGGAATGCTACAGCGTGTTGGTATGGCACAGGCGCTAATTAACGAGCCAGATTTGGTTTTTTTGGATGAACCGATGTCTGGTCTTGACCCGGTGGGACGCTACCAAATGCGGGAAATTATTCTGGCGCTAAAAGCCGCTGGTAAGACGATTTTTTTCAACAGCCACGTTCTTAGTGAAGTAGAACAGATTTGCGATCGCATTGCCATCCTTGCTCAAGGTGAATTAATCTGCTCTGGTTCCCTTAATGAACTTTTAGGCACAAACAATACATATCACATCAAAGGTCAAGGTGGTGACTGGGAAATTCTTAAAAAATGGATACCCACTCTTAGATTTGAACCTGATGGTTCCTGGGAAGGTATACTACAAGACGATTACTATGATTTTCTCGCCAGTCTTCGTCTCATGGAGGGTAAAATTATTACCATGAATTTGTCGCGTTACTCCCTAGAGGAGTTTTTTATTCAACAAATCCAAACAAAAAATAACTCGTTTAATTAATCTTGTTGAGAAATAATAAATTTTGAATTGGTTTGAGGAACAAAAGCCAAAATTTCTGCTTTTTTGAGTTTATCTTTTTCAGATTAATCCACAAAAAATCAAATTCCAATCTCTTTTTAAGGTTGTTTGTACTTATTTAATGAAATTGTTCATAATCTTGGTAATCGTAGCAGATTTAAACTCACAGTTTAAATGTTGTCAAATTCACTTTGACAAGAAAGTTTTATTCGTAAGTAGTTTATTGGTTAACAGAGAATTTCTTGTATAAACTGCGTTTATTTGCGTAAGTCCTAATATTTTTTGATAATTCCTATATTCAAGTTGGCTTAACTTTAAATTAACTTCACTAAAAATTTAAATTCAATAGATAAATTTACTCCGGAAAATGACACTTTTCGAGGAAAATAAGAGTGTTGGGGAACTTGAATACTTAGGTATAGTCAAAATAAAAATGTTTAGACAGTACATTATTAATCGTAGTTTTAGAGTCTCAGGTAAATATGCTTAACACAACTTTGTTTAAATTCCTAACTCAGCCAGTTGTGGGTGTGGCTTTGTTAACTACTGTCCATGCCGCTGTTCCATGTGTCAGTCTAGCTCAGGGACAACCATTACCACCAACTACACAATCACCAACTACACAAACACAATTAGATACTAATTATTCATTAGGAGGCGGCGATCGCATCCGTGTAAATGTATTTGAAGTACCTGAATATACAGGCGAATATCAAATTCCCCCAGGTGGAGCAATCAACTTACCTTTAATTGGCAGTGTGTCAGTCCTCGGTCTAACAACTGAACAGGCTGCTGACGAAATTGCCAGAAGATATGCTCGCTTCCTGAAACGTCCTTTGATCTCAGTCAATTTGTTATCGTCTCGTCCCATCAATATTTTCGTTGCCGGAGAGGTGACACGTCCAGGCGCTTATACTCTGAGCTTGAGCGGAGGCGCAGGAGACAATCCAGGCGTACAATACCCCACTGTATTAGCCGCACTGACAACAGCGCAGGGGGTAACCCTGGCTGCGGATGTAACTCAAGTTCAATTACGGCGTAAAATAGGGCGCTCCTCAGAGCAAGTCGTCAGTATCAATTTGAAGGAATTCATCCAAACAGGTAGGTTATCACAGGATATTACCTTGCGGGATGGAGACACTATAGTTGTGCCAACTGCAACCAACTTCAACGTGGCAGAATCCCGCAATATATTTGCATCTAACTTCGCCGCTAGCCAAACCACACCCCGCACGGTAACAATTATTGGTGAAGTTAACCGTCCCGGTTCCTATCTTGTTACCCCAGCTAGCGCAGATGCACAGGGGGGGGGCGCAACCGCTAACAGTGGTACTACTACTCCCAATGGTCTACCAAATGTGACACGGGTTATTCAACTAGCTGGGGGAATTACAGCACAGGCTGATATTCGTAATCTCAAGCTACGCCGACCTACAAGAAGCGGCTCAGAACAAGCTATAGATATCAATCTTTGGCAATTATTGCAGAGTGGTGACGCCAATCAAGACATCATCGTGCAAGACGGAGATACAATTGTTATTCCGACGGCAACTGAAATTAACCCCGCAGAAGCCACTCAATTAGCTACCACTACTTTGTCCCCTGCACGCATTCAAGTTGGTGTAGTAGGTGAAGTTAAAAAACCAGGGTTAACAGACGTTCAGCCGAATAGCTCTTTAAATCAAGCTATACTCGCTGCTGGAGGATTTAATGATGCCAGAGCTAGTAGTGATTCTGTTGATTTAATTCGCCTCAACCCTAATGGTTCTGTAACTAAACGTATAGTAAAAATGGATTTCTCCGCTGGGATTAATGAGCAAACTAATCCTATACTCCGTAATAATGATGTTGTGGTAGTCAACCGATCTGGTTTAGCTAAAACTGGCGATACTACAAACACCATAGCTGGTCCTCTAGGGGTTATATTTAGTATTTTGAGGGTGTTTGGACTCTAGTTTAAAATACGGATGTAAATAGGGGACGTTGCTCAAGCGTATTCGTCCCCAAAACTGCACTATCTATGAGTCAAGGCTCAATAGTCAAGAGTGAATATAGCCCTACTTAATTATTTGTGAGAGACAAAAAACTCGAAAAGCCTATAAATACCTAATTTTATCTCTGTATTTTTTCACGATTTAATTTGGATCGCTATAGAAAACAACTATAGGCTCATAATGGCAGGATTAAATTAACTCTTGTACTGCCTTTTAAGAGCAAGAATAATGTAAGTAGGCATGAATAATTAAAGGTTTATAGTCAGCGGCTCCAGCCCTATTTTAAGACCTGGAGCCGCTGACTACGAGCCGATCTAATTAAATTTACATTGCATAACATAGTTTGATTTATTCTTGCCCACTTACTTAAATGATGTGTAGAGTCTTACTTTTGCAGAGAAGCAAGCTATGCAAAGCGTCTTTTATTCAAAAGAAAAACTTGTAGGCTAGAATAGCCGTTCTCATACTCTTAGGGACAAGCAAGCTACGCAGCGCCTTGACCACAGGATAAGACAAGACTAGGGTACAGAATAGAACTGGCTTGCCTTTTGCGATCGCTTTCTCGAAAATTGTATTTTCTATCTCTATTTTAAGATAGTTTTAAGTAGTATTACTTATTGACAAATACTATAGGACTAAAGCTTTAACAGAAAAATCTTAATCTGCTATTGATAAGCTTTTTAAAACTTTGTTTTAGTTAGTCTAATTTTTTATGATAATGAGAATACTTTAAAAGACAAAGGCGATAAAATTTAGCCTCTACATTACTTTCGCTTATATATTGATTATTATTATCATAAGAATTATTTAAGTAAATTAACTAATTGATGACAGATATACTATCTTAACCACAGATACCACGTATACACAGTAGAATGATGTCGAATTGGAAATGACGCTATTTGTACAGTTGCTTGGTGTCCATTAATGGAGTAACTCTGGATACTGATTATTTTCCTTCAGCACTTTTACTAGATAGTTGCTATTTTTTGGAAGACAAGCTAAAAAGGCTTTTCAGTCGTATTTACGTGAAAATTCTCAGGTGGAAGCCTCATAAAGGTTGTATAAACTTACAAATGGCAGTTAAACGACTGTATCCAATACTGAGTTACTGACTAAGGCTAGAGCTACTGACCGTTGACGAATCAGTTTTTGCAACATACCCTATTTTTTCCCTATGATGATTCATGGTTTAGGTTTTCTCAGTTTGAGCGCATCTCTTGTACTTCCCTGGGCATTAACAGGTCTGGTTCAAGGAGAGAAAATAACAGAGTCTTTAATTAAAGATGTTCGTCAGCCATCCACTGTTCAGGAAATCCCACTACCGAGTCGCAAGCTGATCAGTGCTATTTCAACTGCGACAACATACTATGTTAGTGGCACCGGAAATGATAAAAATAGCGGACGCACTACCTCATCTGCCTTTAGGACAATTCAAAGGGCGGCAGACTTGACTGACCCTGGGGATACGGTACTCATTATGGACGGGGTATACAGGAATGCATACCCAACTGGAACAGTGGTAAATATTAAACGCTCTGGAAGGGCAAATGCATGGATTACGTATAAAGCATATCCTGGAGATCGACCGAAACTTAAGCACAATGGATGGCATGGAATTTCGATTAACAATGGAGCATCATATATTGAGGTGAATGGGCTGGAGGTTGTAGGGAACAATGGCAATATGACCCGTGGTTATGGGCTGAGTCAAAAGTATAACAAATCAAACCCGCTGACCAATGGAAATTGCATCAGCATAGATGGAGGAAAAAATGGTCGCTCCCACCATATACGTATTCTCAACAACAAAGTACATGATTGTGGAGGCGGCGGCATTTCAGCCATTGAATCAGACTATGTAACAGTGGATAATAACGAGGTGTTCAATAATGCCTGGTACTCAGTTTACGGCTGTAGTGGCATTTCGCTGCTCAACAATTGGAATTCTGACAACAACCAAAACTACAAAATGTTTGTAACCAGAAACAAGGTCTACAACAATCGGATGCTCGTTCCCTGGCTTGCTACTGGTAAGATTCAAGACGGTAATGGCATTATTGTTGATCGCGGAACGAATAAGCAAAAAGGATCAAAATTGCGTCCGTATCGAGGACGTACTTTAATTGCCAGCAACATCTCATATAAAAATGGTGGTGGCGGCATTCATACATTCCAAAGTGAGAATATCGATATTGTCCACAACACTAGTTATCTGAATAACCAAAGTCCGGGAATTTCATACGGGCAAATCTCAGTTAATGCTTCAAATAATATCAACGTTCTCAATAACATTCTTTATTCTGAGCGTGGGAAACCGATAAACGTGAGATACGGTGGTAACAACGTTAGGTTTGATTATAATCTCAACGCCAATAGTTCCTCGATAAATGCTTCCGGCTCTAGTGATATGATTGCAGATCCACAGTTTATGAATGCCTCGGGTGGTGATTTTAGACTGAGGTCGACGAGTCCGGCAATCAATAGTGGTATGAAGTTCAAGAGTGTGACAACTGATTTCTTAGGCGACTCTCGCGTGAAGGGTTCACGATCCGATAGAGGGGCATATGAAATTCGGTAGGGGAGTTAGTAGTTAAGAGTATGGAATCGGGTTGTATGGCAAAATACTTATTGAAACAGCGTTTTTGTCTACAACCTGTTTTTGTAACTTACTGTTTGCTCATTTATTAGGGACTGAGAAAAAGTGTGGTAGGAAATAATCAGGGTTTCAGAGTTTGTGAAGATAGGTAATACCTACATTAGATCAGCCTAATGCATGGGTACTTGCGTCCTAAACCTTCCACGACAATACATTTTGTATATTCCATCCCCGATTAAAACTAGATTGCTGATTTTTCCTAACTTTAATAAAAATAAAATGGGCGAACTGTAAGTTTGAACCTACGTTCCCCATCTCAAACTGTCACATCAATCAGGATAATGGTTTATTAATATGTCTTGGAGTAGTTCCTAACCTTTGAAGGGTTTATTTTTTTGCAAATCTCTTAAGTTCTTTTGTTAACTCCCTTGGTTTAAAATATTCATGATCGTGATATAAATAACTACTAGATTCATTTTTATCAATGATTCCATTTACGACTAAACCTAGTATGTTGTAATTGGATCTTTCTAACATCTCTTGAGCAGCCTTTGCACTGTTAGAATCAATTACCCCAGGTCGAGCTACTAACAAAATACCGTCAGTCATTTGGCTTAAAGTCAAAGCATCGGCTGCCAAAAGGAGGGGAGGAGCATCAATAATTACAAAATCGTAGTTATATTGAGATGAGAAATTTTCAATTAATGATGCCATCCGTTTTGAGTCAAGCAAAGCAAGTGGGTTGGGAGGTCTAACTCCAGCAGTTAAGACATCAAGATTATCCATTACCTTAGATACAGTAACGTCAAATTCTGCCTGGCCTACAAGAACTTCACTCAAACCAACTGCATTGGTTAGTTGCCAAAGATGATGCTGAGAAGGAACTCGCATATCTGCATCAATTAGTAAAACTTTACGCCCTAGTTGAGCGATCGCTGCTGCCAAATTAGCTGAAACTGTAGACTTGCCTTCTTTAGGAACTGCGCTACTGACCACAATAGTTTTGAGCACTTTATCTGAACTCAGGAATTTCAGATTGGCTTGAATCATTCGGTACATTTCGCTAGTTAAAGAGTAAGGCGTATCTCTGACAGCAATTTTTTGAGTTATTGATTCTACATTTGAATAACGAGAGCGAACCTTTTTAACAGACAAAGGAACAATTCCCAGCAACGTATATCTAAATACATCTCTAACTTCCTTGAGTGTATTCAGAGATCTATCTCTCATGCTTAAGAAGAGAACAGTTGTAGTAGCCAAAAATAAACCGAACATCACTCCTAACAATAAAATGATAATTTTTTTGCCTGCTACTGGCTTATTTGGCACCAAAGCCTGAGAAATAATCCGCGAACTGGCTGTATTTGTATTTTCAACTAGCTGTAATTCTTGAACCTTTTTCAAAAGAGTTTGATATGTCGATTCGGCAACTTCAACTTTCCGTTCTAACTCCCGCTGATTTTGTGCTAACTGAGGTATAATTTTTACTCGCTGCTCGTAAGTAGAACGGGAATTATATAGAGAGGAAAGTCTTTTAGCTAAACCAAAGCGCTGTACTTCTGACTGCAAAAAACTTTGTATCAGGTTTTGTCTGAGTTCTCCAATCTGCAATAGGTTCTGCGAAATTTGTGTTTGATTACCAACAGTCTGACCAACTTGCTGTTGCAGGAGAGATTTTAAGCTAGCTTTCTTTGCTTCTAAGTTAATAATTACGGGGTTGTCATCTAGGAAACGGCTACGCTCAATCGCTAGCTGTCGATCAGTTTCTTGAAGTTGTGTAAGAACTCCCTGCACTGCTGGTGACTGACTTAGGGCACTCACAGCGATCGCTTCCTGAGAATTTAGCTCTACTTTCTGGCGCAGTTCATTGGTTTGGGCGTTTACCTCATCCAGTTGAGCCTTAACAGTATTCATCTCATTGTCTAAATTTCCAATAGTTGCAACGGCTGATCTTGTCTCCTCTGATAGATCTGCTATCTGATTTTTCTGTTTAAATATACGTAGGGCTACTTCTGCATTATTAACAGCCTCTTGAGTTTTAGGAAGCTGTTTGGCAATAAATTGACGAGTTGCTGCTGCCTCAGAACGATTTGTCAGAATATCATTTTCTAAATAAAGACTCATGATTGTATTGACCACTGCCGCTGATTGTTCCGGGTCACGGCTGGTATAGCTAATTCGTAATACATCTGTACCGCTAACAATTTTCAGTATCAGAGAATTTCGTAGTTTCTCTACTTCCAGAGGTTTACCTTCTTCGTCTTTAAGTCGTAGTTTGTCTATTGTTCGCTGCAATAAAGTAGGTGAATAAATAACTTCTATTTGAGTGTTTATAGGATTTTGAGTTGCTAGCAGGGATTTTAAATCTCCTGCATCTCCTCCTTCAGCGTTAGTAGGCAAAAGATTGGAGCCTACTACTTTAAAAGAAGGAATTCTAAATAACAGTTTTCCTTCGGCTTCATAGGATGGCTTCATAAATTGTGTAGCTACAGCACTAAGCATAACTGTAGCTGCAAATATCGCAGTAGCAGGTAGCCACCATCGTTTTAATATCAATAAGTAACGACTAAGGTCTAAATCGATAGATTCTCTAGATTCCATAGATTTTTCTGACATAAATCTTCAAAAGTACAGGTTTTAAGCAAGAAACTAAAAATTTGCTTAGAGAATGCACAAACCACTGCAATTGACAAGATTGATGCGATTTGACAATTATGACAATAGTATAAACTATCTAAGTTACAAATTTAGTTTCTATCCGAAATTTAAAGTAACTACTAGTTTTGCCGAATTTAATCATAAGCCTCTAACAGTTTTGGAGCTTGATATTACCAGTCAAGGAGCTTCTCTATTCTGCGTCGCCCGTCGGCTCCTATCTCAGAAGATAATCAATTCTCTCTGGTTCATCCATGACGCCCATGTACCCTATCAAGTAGTTTTTCTACTCTACGGTAATTGGGATTTAGGGCATTCGGCAAAAACGGGAAAGTCAGGTGCATTAAGAACTACAGAGTAAAAACACTTGTTATTACCTTAGATATTAGAGAAAGGCTCAAAGTTACATTTTAAATTAAAAATTTCAAAAAGCTTCTCATAACCCGAAATAGTACTATGCTGGAGTAAGTTATAAATTAATATGATAATCTTAAGACTATTAATTCGACACATTAACTGTAACTTATCAAAACTTGGTCTATCTTCGATTAATGTATCAACGAAAAAATCACAATTTCAAGTTTGATTAATTTTCCAAAATTCAAAATGCTCCCTAGCCCTATACTTAGATAGAGTCAGAGCTATTGATTTTATTTTTACAGATTTGCGCGTGTAGAAAGTTTGCTTGATAATATTGCTGATACATAAAGTATCCATTCCAGACTATTTTGCTCTAATAATGTAGTTTCAGTTAGATTTGAAAAAATAATATAGGTAAAATAAACTAAAAGCCATAAATTTTCAGATGTTTGATTCCATCGGATTAAATATATCGCTCTTAATAAATTAATAACGAACCCAATTAGAAAAACTAAAACTCCTATTAGACCCAACGCTAGCCAGAGATCCAAAAAACCATTGTGAGCATTAGGAGCATTCCATTGTACAGTTTGTAAAACAATAGAAGACTCACTATTCTTGTCCCAGAATGCTCCATAGCCATATCCTAGCCACGGTCTTTTCGCAATCATGTCCAACACAGCAGGCCATAGTTCTGCACGTCCAGTAAGTGTTGTGTCCTTACCTACTGATCCTAAAATTGTATCAGCTTGTGAGACAAACCAAGTATAAAAAGCTATGCCAACTGTTGACAGCAAGGTCACAACAGGTATCATTACTTTATACTTTAAAGTTAAAATTCGATAATATATAAGAAAAGTAACTGTAATGATTATAAAATTCCCTAGAGATGTTGTTGATTTTGAGAATAATATGAGTAATCCAGAAGTAACATAGCCAAGCCATAAAACCCAGCGATTTTCTCGATTAGTCATGGCAAGGAATAAAAATATTGCTCCACTAAGTACAAATCTCTTACCAAGAACATTCTTTTGTGGATATATTCCTCGCCAAGCCGTTGGATCTCCAGCGCTTCCAATCCCGTACTGTGGAATTAGTACAGCAAATAATATACACATAAATGCTGAGATCCCAAGCATGTATGCACATAACTTCAGTTGTTCTTTTAAAGTATAGCGTGAAGCTAAATAAAGCCCAAAAAGCATTGTTCCTGCCAGACCCAAAACACGACGTAGAGTAGTATCTGAATCTAAAGACCAAAAACTAGAAAGTGCACAAACTCCGAGCAATAGCCAAATAAATTTATCTCTGCCAAAGACGTAAGTAACTTTCTTCCAACGTAAAGTAATTAAGAAAAGGCTAACTATATATGTAGAAGTGAAAAGCAATCGGGCGATGAGTCTATCACTTTCTTTGATGGTGAAGCCATTAGACATCAACGGATCTAGCGGAGTTCCTGAATAGATCATCAAAAAAGTAATTGTAACTAATTGTTCAACAGAAATTAGAAATTTCCTCATTTTTTGTAATGTATAAATATCACCGTATACATATATATTAAACAAGTCACATTATTTTTATTTTCTGTTTTCTGCCTTTCTTTTGTGAAGAGCATCTTATGTTTTGAACTTCTTGGTCAAAATAGAGCTAACTTGCTGCCTCAACTGCTGAGGGAACAGCCACATAATTAAGTATAAGCATATATCAATCGGGCGGGGCTTGCCGCAGCGTATAGCTTCCCACAACAAAGGAAAAAAGGCTTTCCAATCACCTACTGAGGACGCAGAAGGAGTGATCATTGTTGCAATAAAACCTGAATAAGCCTTTGGTGTTACTAAATTGCGGGTAGAACGAATCCAATCCAAGGAATATTTCCAGTCGTTGATGTTGCTTAAGCGCTTGATTCCCATTTCTGAATGCCAGATTGCCATAGGCTCAGGCACAAACTCTACTCCTACACCTTCCATAGCAGTAACTCGAAGTAACCACTCCCAATCTTCATGTCTGTAAAATTTTTCTTTCAGAGGCATTTTTTCTACTAACTCTTTCTTCACGAAAATAGTTGAGGTTTGTATGCAGCCCTCTTCTTTAAAAAAGGAGTTACGTGCAAAAAGATATTCACTTAGAGGTTCAGAGAGGTAAGGTAGCCTTGTCGGACGAATAAACTCACCTTTTTGAGTCTGGGAAATGAAACGACTGGCGACAACTGGAAAATCATAATGAGAATTATTTGCTACTTCAAGTTGACGCTCCAATTTTTGTGGAAGCCATTCATCATCATCATCTAAAAAGGCTATCCAAGTACCTTTAGCTTCTCTCACACCAGTATTCCTAGCCCCTGATGGCCCAACATTTTTTGATAGTTCTATCACTCTCAATCTTGGATCGGCTATCTGAGATAGTACATTGACTGTTTCCTGATCTGGACCGTCTATTATTACAATCACTTCAATTGATTGTAGCGTTTGAGCTAATGCAGTTATGACACCCCTAGCAACAATTTGTGGTCTATTGCGTGTAGGAATCACAACGCTGACTATTGTTTGGTTACTTTCATTGACCATTGTTAATTTTTAAGTTGTTAAATTTTCTGCTTGAAGATATTCAATATTCATTGCTTTGGTTATTTGTGCAAATTTACTATTTTAGAAATAGGGTGTTCCTTAAAATTTCATCCTTATTTTTACAATTTTCTCCTTTACAATATCAATTCCGCCTAAAGCATGAATACTCAGAAAAATAATAAAGAAAATATAGAAAGAAATCGCAATAATTAGAGTGAATAAAAAGTTTAAATTAATTTTATCTAAAATTAAGAATACAACTAGCATCAAAGCGCTTATCATAACAGGACGGCGAATAACTCGCCATAAATTTAATGGAAATAGGAGAGCATAAGTGAAGTAAACATACTGGCTAAAAGCAAGAATAGTCATTAGCAATGCCATTATAGCTGCACCTACTAACTGATATCGCGAAACTAATACTATACCTCCTAAGCTTCCTAATATAGTTGTAATAACCAGTTCACGCAGGTTCACTATCTCAAAATGGTTGGCTACAAGTAGAGAGCACAGTGTGCGTGTGAAGGGCAATAAAAGCAGAGATATAGCGCTTATACTAAGAGCTAAACTTCCTTGAGCAAAGCTAGAATCATAAATAAAAATCAGTAAATCTTTACCAAAAAATAACAATCCAAGGAATAAGGGTAATCCCATAGATAGTAAAACTTCAATAAAGCTTTCAGTTATCTGCTGCTGCTTTTGCCGTCCTTTATCTATTACTTTTGAAAGTCTCGGAAACATTGCTACAGTTATACTGTTGGCAATAATTAAAAATGGTTGCAGCAGTTGTACTATTGCACCGAAAAGACCTACTAAAAACTCATTTCCTAACAATGAAAGAATCAATATTTCAATTCTGCTACTGACTACAGCTATTGCTTCAATAGCAAAAAATGTTCGTGCACTTTTAATTGTAGTCCATACAAAATCTTTATCAATCTGCCATTGTATTTTAACTAACTGTGTAATCAGAATCCATTCAATTACGAGAATTAATGTTTCTGAAAAAAATAGTATCGCTCCCAGATATTCAATTCCATACTTCAGTTGCATCGCCCAGATCATTATTATTAGGCGTAGTACATACACTGGGACTGTAGCGATGGCAATCAAATGCATCTTTTCTTTAGCTTGGAAAATTGCCTCTGTTACGTTGGAAAGTGCAAAGGGAATTATCGTTAAGCCCATTATGTAGCAAAGAGTCGAGGTTTTGGAACTATAGGGAAGTAAAAATACTACAATGACCAACGCTCCATAACTGAGCAAACTAAATATTAACTGTAGCCAGGTACCACTCATCAAATAAACTGATGTTTTTTGTGGTTCACGGGCTAGTTCTCTTGTAAACAATATCTTTAGTCCCTGTGAAGCAATGCCCACAAAGATGAAGTAATAGCTATAGGCTAGTAGATATTGGCCTATAGCTTCAGCTCCTAGATTACGAGCAATAGCAGCGGTTAATACAAAAGCTGTGATGCTTTGCGCTAACCGATTAATTATCATTGAGAGAGAATTACTTATGAATTTGTACTTTTCTACCATTCTTAAATTATTAATTCACTTGAATTCGCTCATTTTGAATTGCTAATACCTATATATTTCATAACTTGACTTTTTTTCGGATATATCGTTAGAAGCTTTTCTAGCTACTCCATAGTCAAAAGGGAAAATGCATTTTCATGATTACATTTTTGTTTGCCTTCTATAATTGCACGGTTGAGTGCGCTACTCAGTATCAAAATTTTCGTCATATTAACAAAACAAAGAATCCGAGTAATGAACATAAAATCTTTTATCGCCCTTAAATAGGTAGTTAATCGCTCAGTAACTAGAAAATCTAAATTTAATGCGTAATAAACAGAAACTCCACTGAAAACAGCAATAATTGCATCAATCAATATGTAAATACTATAATTATTGCTGTCCGCTATAATTTTGTTTTTCTGACCTTAATAGGCACCTTCTTTTTTCAAAACTACCATAACTGTTTTAAGGAGAATTTCAAAGTCTAACCGAAGTGACCAATTTTCGATGTAGTTAAGATCAAGATTTATCACTTGTTCAAAATCTAAAATATCTGAACGACCTGAGACTTGCCAAAGACCTGTAATACCAGGTAAGACTTCATGCCGAATAAAATGATGTTCAGAAAATTTATCTACATCTCTAGTAGGTAAAGGGCGAGGTCCTACTATACTCATTTCTCCAAGGATAACGTTAAAAAGTTGAGGTAATTCGTCTAAACTGTAACGTCGAAGGAATTTTCCAACACGGGTAATGCGAGGATCGTCTTTAATTTTAAAGATAATCCCATCTTTCGTTTCATTTAATGCTTCTAATTCTTTCTGGAATTTTTCTGCATCAGACCTCATAGTTCTGAATTTCCATACTTTAAACTGTTGCCCATGTAAACCTATACGGGTTTGTCTGTAAAATACTGTGCCGGGAGAGTCCAATTTTATAGCTATAGCTATAGCTATATAAATAGGGAATGATAACATTACAAATAAAGTAGCGAACAAAAAATCAGAACTGCGCTTTATCCAAAAATCTTTCCCTGTAATTATCGGACAATCCAAACTCAGACAAGGCATTCCCCCGATTTTATTAAATTCTATGTTTTTATAAATTGGTTTTAATTCCATCGGCAAAATATGCACTTGGATGCCAGATGCTTGAAATAACCAGCATAAAAACATTCTATTTTTTAGAGCATCCCAAGATATAAAAACTTCTGTTACACCTAATTCATTAAGTTGATTCAATGTTTTTTGACGTTGATATCTATCTAATGAATTAGCTTTAGCAGTTCCAGATACAATATAATGTTTTTCTTTTTTTATAAAGCTAGCTATCTGCTCATGGTCTTGAGAATCACAAATAATGAAGACAGAGGAACGAACTATTTTTTTTTGTTTACGCAGATATTCAAGGGTAATATTTATAGCATACCTACCAGTACAAATAAATAATATACTTAGCAACCAAGATAATAATATTAATCTTGGGCGTGTAATATCAATGACTGGCTTATATAAAAGACAAACTAGGAGTATTAATCCATGAGCAAAAGTTAGCGATTTTATAATATTGAAATAGTCATAGCGTTTTTGACCTTCTCGATAAATACCCTCGATAGCTAATGAGCCTATTTGAATCCCAATAGTTATTAAAATCGGCAAATAATGACTCTGTATATACGAAGTCAAATGCCCATAAGAAGATTGATATCCAGCTAAAACCCAAGCTAAGGATAAAAGAGTAGAGTCTACTAAAAACAATGTTGTTAATCTCAACCACCACGAACCCTTGCGTACCCTAGCAAATGAAGATGCACGTAAATCTAAAGGCACTTCATTGAATTTACTTGTTGTAATGCTTTGATTACTCATAGTTGGAAACACTTGGTGTAATTAAAATTTGATGGAAACTTACATTAAGACAAGTGGCGCATATCGCATTTTTCTTTCAAAGAAATCTGGACTTTGTAGCTTACTATTAACCATTTGCTTCGCACTGACTTTAAATTCTTGATCAAAAGCATCTTCCAGGGTCGGTTTTAGTGCGGTTACTACCCAGATACTTAGCTTTTGTTGCAGGGTAGAATCCAGTTTAGCCTAGGAATTTTGAGCTTTGATGCTAAAAAAAAGATTTTTTGGTGAGTTAACTTAAATAGTTGAGTAAAATTCCTGACGGAAATAATCAAGTAGGTCAGGTAAAAATATTAAAATTTTTAAGGTGCGTAATAGTTGAACTGAATTACTACAGTTCCATTGCAGAGTTCGACTTCTATTAGACAATGATATCCCTTCGGAAATTACTGTAGCATCTTTAGCTAGACTAATTCCGCTTTGCTTAGAAGTTTTCTGTTTTTTTACGCATAATTACTGATTAACAAAACTTACACACATAACATATAACAAAATGCATTAAAAATTTGATTATTGTTACAAAACTTTACATAACTTTTTGTAGTAGTTGAGCGTGAATAAGTTTCATGGGCATATCTAAAGAATTGGTCATAAAGTAATTTCAACAGTGTTTGATATCTGTGAGCTTTGTCATATCTGCATTATAGACATTTTTACCTACTGAGAGAGAACCAATTTTTTGACTTTACACTATTTTTACATTTGAATAAACACAATGAAGATTCGGTAATAATTATTTTTTACTTCAGCAAATTTTCGTAAAAAAAGATAAAGTCTTTTCAGTTATTGTATTTAAACATATACAAAAAAGCAAAAATAATATATGTAAAGTAAATGTAAATCTGGAAATTAAATGCTTGTCCTTGACTGTGAATCAACAATGTAATCATGCAATTTTTTAAATTTAAATACATTTTAAATTTTTAGTTAAAAATAAAATATTTGGTGAAAATTTGGTGATTATTATGCTGAATAAAATCGATTAGCTAGAGTTTTAAGTATTAATTATCTTTGAAATGCATATAATTAGCTTGGGTACTGCAAACCAGAAGCCGTTCGCGCACCGGACTGCCCTTAAGCCTAGCTAGGCTTTGTTTATGTAGCCCCAGGCTCCTATCCTGAGGCATTAATGTGTAGCCTCAGATAAAATTTCGTATAAAAACATTTACAATAAATAATAAATTAAAAAAATAGCATTTGTTGATAGAGTTGATGTATAGAAAATGCAGATAAATAGCCAAACTCCAGAGTATAAGCAAAATGTTCCGTTAAATACCTTAACTTACATCATCGATACCCAAGTTATAGAGGAATGGAATGATACCCAAGTAGTTGCTCGCGATCTGTGCATTCATCAGATGTTTGAGATGCAAGTAGAGCGATCGCCTCAAGCAATTGCTGTAGTATTTGAAGATATACAACTTACTTATCAACAGTTAAACCAGCGGGCGAATCAACTAGCGCACTACCTACGTACTTTGGGAGTTGGGCCTGAAGTACTTGTGGGAATTTGCGTGGAGCGCTCCTTGGAGATGATCGTAGGAATACTGGCTATTCTCAAAGCTGGAGGCGCTTATGTGCCTTTAGATCCGGCATATCCCCCAGAGCGTTTAGCTTTCATCTTATCAGATACCCAGACACCAGTTTTATTAACCCAAGAGAAGTTGGTCAATAACCTACCACCGCATCAGGCGCAAGTAGTTTATCTAGACTCAAATTGGCAAGATAACACCCAAAACAGTCAAGAAAATCCTGTACATCAAACAACGGTTGATAACCTCATCTACGTAATCTACACATCTGGTTCTACAGGACAGCCCAAGGGTGTAATGATCCCTCACCGTGGTATCTGCAATCAACTATACTGGCGGCAAACAACCTTTAAATTAACTCAAGCAGATAAAGTTTTACTGACTATTTCTTTTAGCTTTGACCCCTCAGTGTGGCAAATATTCTGGCCATTATGCTTTGGGGGGCAATTGATTATGGCTCGCCCTGGTGGACATCAAGACACTGCTTACCTTGTGAAGGTGATTATTGAGCAGCAAATCACTATCTTGGCCTTAGTACCTTCTATACTGCGTGTCTTACTGGAAGAGAAGGGAATTGAGAATTGTCGATTTATCAGGCATATTACTTGCGGTGGTGAAGCTCTACCTAGCGAACTCATAGAACATTTCTTTGCCAAACTGAATTTGGACAATGTTTTTCATAATTGCTATGGCCCGACAGAAGCTTCCATTGATGCCACTTTCTGGACTTGTCAGCGCGGCACTAATTACACCATTGCTCCCATTGGTCGCCCCATTACTAATGCAGAGATTTACATTCTTGATGAAAATTTGCAGCCTGTGCCTGTTGGTGAATCAGGTGAACTGCACATTGGCGGGATTGGTCTAGCGCGAGGCTATCTTAACCGTCCTGAATTAACTACTGAGAAGTTCATTTTCAACCCTTTTAGCTCTGGAGTTGGGGCATGTCTTTACAAAACTGGGGACTTGGCACGTTTTCTACCAGATGGTAATATTGAATTCCTCGGTCGTATTGACTACCAAGTGAAGATTCGTGGCTTCCGAATTGAATTGGGAGAAATTGAAGCGATATTAAAACAACATCCGGCACTGACACAGACTCTAGTCATAGCTAGAGAGGATGTTCCTGGTGACAAGCAACTCGTAGCATATATTGTTGCCAACCCAGAAAAAATTCCTACTCAGGTTGAATTGCGTCGCTTTTTGCAAGGTCGGTTGCCTGAATATATGGTGCCTGCCTCCTTTGTATTTTTGGACACCCTGCCATTAAGCCCCAACGGCAAAATAGACCGCCGCGCTTTACCTGTACCGCATACATCTGACCTTGGTCTGTCAACTAGCTTTGTCCCACCTCAAAATGCTACAGAAGAAATCTTAGCTAGCATCTGGGTAAAAGTTTTGCGTTTGGAACAAGTAGGCATTCACGACAATTTTTTTGAATTGGGAGGCCATTCACTGCTGGCGACTCAAGTCATGTCTAGGGTTCGCCAAGCTTTTCAGATAGAAATGCCATTGCAAATCCTATTTGAGAATCCAACGATCGCTAGTTTAGCTCAAGCCATGCCTACGGCAACCCGAAGCGGGAACGCTCCAACCCAGATTCAAGAAATTGATCCCCACAACCAGACTATTCCCCCAATAGCCAATCGGGAGTCAGTCCCTTTATCCTTTGCCCAGCAGCGAGTGTGGTTTTTGGAGCAGTTGGAACCTAACAGCCCAGCTTATATCATCTCCAACGCACTGCGCTTAACGGGCAAGTTCAACGCGAGTATATTGCAACAGGCACTAAATGCGATCATTATTCATCATGAGGCATTGCGAACAAACTTTATTACATCGCCGGATGGTAGCCCAATACAAGTTATTGGCAAGCCTCGGCCAGTTGAACTCAAGATAATTAAAGTAACACAAGAGCAGGTGCAATCTCTGCTAAATCAAGAGGCGCAACGCCCCTTTAACTTAGAATCTGACTTAATGTTGCGAGCTTGCCTGCTCCAGATAGACGAACAGGAGCAGATACTTTTGTTGATGATGCACCACATCGCTTCCGATGGCTGGTCAATGGGCATTCTCTGGCAGCAGTTAGCATCTCTTTATGAAACCTTATTGAGCGGTAAGCCCTCTCCTTTAGCAAAATTACCCATTCAGTATGCCGATTTTGCTGTCTGGCAGCACCAATGGCTATCGGGTGAAGTCCTCTCCAGCCAAATAAACTACTGGAAAACCCAGTTAGCAGGTGCTAATACTGTACTGGAATTGCCTACCGACCGACCACGGCCACCAGTGCAAACTTACCAAGGGGCGGCCCAATCCTTTATGCTATCCCAAACCCTGAGTGCATCGCTTATAGAACTCTCGCGTCAGGAAGGTGCCACCCTATTTATGACCTTGCTGGCAGCCTTTGGGACAATCCTGCACCGCTACAGTGGGCAAGAAGATATTCTCATCGGTTCTCCCATTGCTGGACGTAACCGTTCTGAAATTGAAGGGTTAATCGGATTTTTTATTAATACCGTCGTTTTACGGACTGATTTTTCCGGCAACCCTAGTTTTCGTTCAGTGCTGAGTCGAGTTCGCCACATGGCATTAGGTGCTTATGCCCATCAAGATATGCCCTTCGAGAAGTTGGTAGAAGAACTGCAACCAGAGCGAGATACCAGTCGTAACCCACTTTTTCAAGTGTGGTTTAATATGCTCAACTTAAAGGATATCCAACTGGAGTTGCCTGGGGTGGCGGTAGAACCAGTCTTAATGTTAGAAACGGCTTCCAAGTTCGACTTAACCTTGTATGTGACAGAAAAAAATCAGGGAATCCAACTTGATTTAGTCTATAACACTGATCTGTTTACTTCAGAGCGGATGATGGAAATGCTGCATCAATTCCATCATTTGTTGAATCAAATTGTTGCTGCTTCCGATAGCCAGATTAGTTTGTATTCTCTTGTGACACCAGAAGCCCGAACTTTGCTGCCAGAACCAAGGGCGGTTTTACTAGAACCTCGGTACGAATTGGTCACAACAATGTTTACCTCTTGGGTAAATCGCACCCCAGAACATTCGGCACTCCGTCAAGGATCTCGTACTTGGAACTATGGGAAATTGGGCAAAAGCGCTCAAGCTTTAGCACAGGTTTTATTATCCGACGGACTCGAACGGAGAGATGTTGTAGCCGTGTTCGGGACACGAAGCTTTGGATTGATTGCGAGTATGAACGCTGTACTCTTAAGTGGCGGTGTTCTATTGACTCTTGATCCGAAACTTCCCAGCGATCGCCACCTGCTCATGTTAAAGGAAGCTAAAGCTAAGTACATATTATATATTAATGGCCAGTGTCCAGAAGACAAAGAAATATACCAATCTTTAATTATCATCTGTGTGAACCGAGACACAGGAGAAGCGATAAATTATTTACCCCAGGACAGCAGTAAAGCAATCAATTTGCCTGAAATCACTGCCAATGATCCAGCTTACATTTTCTTTACTTCTGGCACCACTGGTGTACCCAAGGGAGTGCTGGGATGTCACAAAGGAATGGCGCATTTTCTCAACTGGCAGAGGCAGACATTTGAAATTGGTCAGCAAGACCGGGTTGCCCAATTAACAGGTCTTTCCTTTGATGTAGTCCTTAGAGATATCTTCTTACCTTTGACTAGTGGTGCAACCCTGTGTTTGCCACAGGAAGGGGATAACCTAGACCCAACTAAAATTCTGAATTATTTGGAACATGAGCAAATTTCTGTGCTGCACACAGTTCCTTCGTTGGCGCAATCATGGTTAGCCAATGTGCCGTCAGGAGTCTATCTACGTAACTTACGCTGGTTGTTTTTTGCTGGAGAACCTCTCAAAGAGACACTTGTATATCGGTGGCGCGATGCTTTTCCAGAATCAGGTGAAATTGTCAATCTCTATGGGCCGACAGAGACAACTTTGGCGAAGTGTTATTACAAAATACCTGTTGAGTGTAAACCTGGGGTACAGCCAGTAGGATTGCCGCTTCCTGAAACTCAAGCACTAGTTTTAACACCAAATAACCAACTCTGTGGCATTGGTGAACCAGGTGAGATCGTTATACGAACGCCATTCCGGACTTTGGGTTACATAAATGCTCAACAGGAAAACCGTTCTCGGTTTGTCAAAAACCTTTATCGGAATGACGAACAAGATTGGCTTTATTATACAGGCGATCGCGGTTGCTATCGTCCAGATGGCTCTCTAGAAATTCTCGGTCGCCGAGATCATCAAGTTAAAATCCGTGGGATACGCATTGAGTTAGGGGAAATTGAGACGGTGTTAGCCCAACACCCGGATGTACTGCAAACTGTAGTAATTGCCCGTGAAGATGTCCCTGGAGATCAACGTTTAGTGGCTTACATTATCCCCAATCAAGACCGGGCATGTACAATTAGTGACATACGGAGCTTCCTTTTAACAAAGCTCCCACAGTACATGCTACCTTCGGCTTTCGTCTTGCTGGACACCATGCCTCTAACCCCGAACGGCAAGGTAAACCGCCGAGCCTTACCTGCACCCGACTTATCAAGACAAAAGTTGGAAGCCACCTTTGTTGCTCCCCGCAATGAAGTGGAACGCCAGCTAACAGAGATTTGGGAACAAACTTTACGGGTCCAGCCCATTAGCATTCAGGATAACTTCTTTGAGCTAGGAGGACACTCCATCTTAGCAGTAAAACTGTTTTGGCAAATTGAGAAAACATTTAAAAAAAATCTGCCTCTTGCTATTCTCTTCCAGTCAGGGACTATAGAGGCTTTAGCCAAAATAATTTGCCCAGAAGATTTAGCAGAAAACAAGGCTTTAGTAGATACCTTAGACAAATCAAAAGGTACTTGGTCATCCCTGGTAGAAATTCAACCCAATGGTTCCAAGCCACCTTTTTTCTGTATTCACGGACTAGGTGGAGAAGTCTTGTGTTTCCGTGAATTGGCCCTGTATCTGGGTTCAGACCAACCATTCTACGGACTACAACCACAAGGGCTAGATGGAAAACATCCTTTCCATACACGGGTTGAAGACATGGCAACTCACTACATCCAAGAAATCCAGACCCTTCAGCCCAATGGCCCTTATTTTTTGGGAGGTTATTCTTTTGGGGGTGTAGTTGCTTTCGAGATGGCTCGGCAACTCCGAGAGCAAGGCGAACAAGTTGGTATTCTAGTTGTGCTTGATAGTTGTCGTCCAGGTTATAGCTGGCGGGCATCATTTCTCAAGCGAGTTTTTTTGCATTTAAATAATATTGTTCAACAAGGGGCAGGCTACTTTTGGCAAAGAGTTGTGAGATGGAGTTATTGGCGTAAATCTCATCTCCAAAATACATATAACCGTTACTTAGAAGTAGCACTAGATATACCTCTAAGTGACAAGCATTTAAAAATTATAGATGCTAACACTCAAGCTGTTAGTGAATATATTTTCCCAGTTTACCCTGGTCGAGCTGTTCTTTTGCGAACAGAGGATCAAAGTCGGGACGAAGCTATAGGCACACAATACGACCCTCAATTCGGCTGGGGCGAAGTAGCTGCTGGAGGATTAGATATCTATTACGTTCCCGGATCTCACCTTGGCGTACTTAATGAACCGTATGTACAGGTGTTAGCCGAAACATTAAGAAATTGCTTAATCCAGGCGCAGTCTCCAAAGAATTAATCTGACAACCCGCTACCTTAGCAAAAAAAGTCAACCAATTTTTGATTGAAAGATCCAAAAAAATATTCCAACCAATAGGTCGTAGTGGCGTGGAAAGACTAAATTGTTGCAAAAAAATTTTTAGGTTGAGTTGAGGAACGAAACTCAACACTCCGATCAATGTTGGGTTGAGCAACGCGAAACCCAACCTACATCTAATGCATTGTTTTAGCCTTAACACGCGGGTGTGTTAGAGCGACAACATAACGCACCTGTTATCTGTAGGCGGTGATGGCGTTAACTTTACTCTACTGAATAATTTATTTTTTGGAAGTCCTTAATTATTGTGGCGCTGTAGACTTGAATGGCTGTTGTTTTTACATTTTAAGTTGGTAAGCAATCCACGATTTACTGATGCTATATAGACGATTTGGACGCACAGAATTACAGATGCCAGTGTTTTCCTGCGGTGGCATGAGATATCAGTTCAAATGGGAAGATGTTCCCAATAATGAAATTCCTGCTAATAACCAAGCGAATCTCGAAGCAACTATTAAAAGAGCAGTTGAGGTTGGGATTAATCATATTGAAACTGCTCGTGGTTATGGCACTTCCGAAATGCAATTGGGAAGAGTTCTACCTAAATTTCCCCGCGAAAAGTTGATTGTTCAAACTAAAGTCACCCCAAAGGCAGATGCGAAAGAATTCCGTGAGGCATTTGAACAATCATTACAAAATCTCCAGCTAGATTATGTTGACCTTTTAGGGTTGCACGGCATAAATCATCCTGAGTCATTAGACTACAGCATCCGCCTCGGTGGCTGTTTGGAAGTAGCGCAGCAGTTGCAAGCAGAGGGAAAAGTTAGATTTATTGGCTTTTCCACACACGGATCAACAGATATGATTGTGCAGACAATTAATACCAATCAATTTGATTATGTGAACCTGCACTGGTATTACATTAATCAATGGAATTGGGCGGCAATTGAAGCAGCTAAACGCCACGATATGGGGGTATTTATTATTAGCCCATCTGATAAAGGAGGTTTGTTGTATAAACCCCCAGAAAAATTAGTAAATCTTTGCGCCCCTTTGAGTCCAATGGTCTTTAATGATTTGTTTTGTTTGAGTCATCAAGAGGTGCATACCCTGAGTTTGGGAGCAGCAAAACCAGAAGATTTTGATGAACACCTGAAGACTTTAGAATTAGTAAATCGGGCATCAGAAATTTTGCCGCCAATTTTAGCAAGGTTGGAAGAAGAAGCGATCGCTGCTTTGGGGGAAGATTGGGTAAAATCCTGGCAGACAAATCTACCAACCTTCGAGGAAACCCCTGGTGAGGTAAATATTCGGGTGATTTTGTGGTTGCGGAATCTAGCGATCGCCTACGACCTGTTAGACTATGCCAAAATGCGCTACAACCTGCTTGGCAATGCCAGCCATTGGTTTCCTGGCAACAAAGCTGATCGGCTAGACGAATTAAACTTGCGGCAATGTCTCGCCCGTAGTCCCTACGCCGATAAAATCCCCCAACTTTTGGCACAAGCGCATCAAATGTTGACAGGTAAGGCTGTCAAACGTCTATCTAAGACTTGACAAATTGTCAGAATGGGGCATGGAGTTGGGTAAAACTAACTCCTAACTCCCCAATTCCCAATGCTCCCAACCATTACTAGTCAGATTTTGCCGTATCGGGTGATTTACTTCCCTTTGGTATGACTAGCACCTTATCAACGCGGTTGCCATCCATATCCATCACTTCAATTCGCATACTTTGCCATTCAAAATGATCTGCTGCGGCAGGAATACGGCCTAAATGGGTGATCACAAAACCGCCTAAGGTTTGATAGCTGCCGCGTTCCTCGGATTCCCACTCTTCCATACCGAAAAGTTCCAAAAACTCCTCTACAGGCAACATCCCATCCAAAAGCCAGGAACCATCTTCGCGTTGCACGGCTTGGGGTTGATCCTGCCCATCTGTTGAAGGAACATCACCCACGATTTCGCTCATGATGTCGTTGAGAGTGACTAATCCTTGAATCACGCCATATTCATCAACTACTAGCGCCATGTGAGTGATGGTTTGCTTGAACAATTCCAAAACTTTCAAACCACGAGTGCTTTCTGGTACGAATACTGGCTGTCGCAATCCTACTGTCAAGTCCAGCGCTTCTCCTCGGAAACTCCTCGCTAATAAGTCGGTAACAGGCATAACACCAAGCACATTGTCAAGTCCCCCCTGACACACTGGATACCGAGAATAGGCACTATCAACCATTTTTTGGCGATTTTCTTCGGGAGAGTCGTCTAAGTCTAGCCAAACAATATCTGGACGAGGAGTCATTAAATAGCTGACAGGGCGATCGCCTAAACGAAAGACTCGCTCCACCATATCCTGTTCGGCTTCCTCAAAGGTTCCCGCTTCAGTGCCTTGCTCAATTAAGATTTTAATTTCTTCTTCGGTGACTTGCGGCTCAGTAGAAGCTGTAATTCCCAGTAATCGCAGGATTAAGTCTGTAGAAGCGCTTAAGAGAAACACCATTGGGGAAGCGATCGCCGATAAGGCTTGCATCGGAATAGCTACAATTGATGCAATCCTTTCTGGGTTGTTTAATGCCAAACGCTTCGGTACCAATTCGCCAACAATGAGTGACAAATAGGTAATAAGCAAAACCACTATTCCGAAAGATAGTGGTTCACTATAAGGTGCTAACAAGGGGACAAGTTTTACATAGACTGCCAGTCGGTTAGCAATTGTTGCTCCTCCAAAAGCACCAGTCAGAATACCAATCAGGGAAATACCCACTTGGACGGTTGACAGAAAATGATTTGGAGACTCAGCTAGTTTCAATGCTGCCTTTGCCTTGGCATCTCCTTGATTGGCAAGCTGCTGTAGCCTAACTTTCCGGGCTGAGACAATCGCCATCTCAGACATAGAAAATACACCGTTGGCAATAATTAGCACCAAAATGATTAAAATTTCAAAAGTGATGGAGGACATGTTTAAAATTGCCGCTTATCAGAGCGAACGTAGCTCAATACCTAGTATCTAGTATTAAAGGTGCTTCTATAAATGCTTTGACTGTACATAAAGTAGTAGTTATTTTCGCGTTGACTGTTGACTGTTGACTGTTAACCGTCAAGCGTCAACCTTTTAAAATAGTTGACATAAACCGCCTCAAGAATTTCTGACCCACAAAGACTCCCACCGCTAGTAGTACTTATGTCATTTTCTTCTATTGTGCGTGCCTTAGCGCGATCGCCGCTCACCACTGAATTTATTTCTAAGCTAAACCGACAACAAGAATTGCGGTTAAATGGCATTCCTCGACTACCCAAGGGTTTGGTGGCTTCGGCATTGGCGCAGTCTCAGGGCAAGAATTTGTTTGTGGTTTGTGCCACTCTGGAAGAAGCTGGACGCGTTTACGCACAACTGGAGGCAATGGGGTGGCAAACAGTACATTTTTACCCTACCTCCGAGGCTTCTCCCTACGAACCTTTTGACCCGGAAACTGAGATGAGTTGGGGGCAAATGCAGGTATTGGCAGATTTGCTCAAAAATCAAGAGTCATTAGTCATTAGTCAGTTGTCATTAGAGACAAACCAAGGACAAATGACAAATGACATAGACGCGTCAGCGGCTTCCCGCAGGGTAGGACAAATGACAAATTTAGCAATTGTGGCTACTCAAGGGGCGCTACAACCTCACTTACCGCCACCAGAAGCTTTTCAACAATTTTGTCTTACCTTGAAGCGGGGGATGGAATTAGACCTAAATAGCTTCAGTGAGAAAATAACTATTTTGGGGTACGAACGAGTACCTTTGGTGGAAACAGAAGGGCAGTGGAGCCGACGGGGCGATATTGTTGATGTGTTCCCAGTTTCATCTGAGTTTCCAGTCCGGCTGGAATGGTTTGGCGATGAAATCGAGCAAATACGGGAATTTGACCCAGCAACTCAACGTTCCGCTCTCGACAAAGTTGATCAGTTAATTCTTACCCCCACTAGCTTTGCTCCCATCGTCATGGAGGCACTAAAAAATAGTCCTGAGTTCTCAGTGCTGAGTGCTGAGTTAAATTCTGGCTCAGAACTTAGCACTGGGAACTCATCACTCTTGGAGGGTAGTCGCCGCTTTTTGGGGTTGGCTTTCGAGCAACCGACATCTCTGCTAAACTACTTGTCAGAAAACACCCTGATTGCTATTGATGAACCAGAACAGTGTCATGCTCATAGCGATCGCTGGGTAGAAAATGCCCAAGAACAATGGAGACAGGGGACTGGGGAAGAATTAAACCTCCCGAAAATTCATCGGTCGTTTGATGAGTGTCTGGCTGATGTTGCAAAATTTAAAACATTATATTTATCGGAACTGTCAGAGGAAAATGATGGGATTAATCTTGCTAGCCGACCTGTTCCAGTCACGCCGCACCAGTTTGCTAAACTAGCTGAAACCATCCGCCAAGAACGCGATCGCAATTTCTCTATCTGGCTGCTTTCTGCTCAACCTTCGCGTTCTGTCTCTTTATTGCAAGAACATGACTGTCCGGCTCAGTTTATCCCAAATCCCCGCGACTACCAAGCGATAGATAAGCTCCAAATCAACCATACTCCCATAGCCCTAAAATATTCTGGTCTTGCGGAATTAGAAGGTTTTATTCTGCCTACGTACCGATTGGTAATCGTTACAGATCGGGAATTTTTTGGGCAGCATTCTTTGGCAACTCCCGGCTATATCCGCAAACGCCACAAAGCTACTTCTAAACAAGTTGATCCTAATAAGCTGCGTCCAGGCGATTATGTAGTTCACCGAAATCATGGTGTGGGTAAATTTGTCAAGCTGGAAAGTTTGACGATTAATAACGAAACCCGTGATTATTTAGTGGTGCAATATGCTGACGGATTACTCAGAGTCGCAGCTGATCAAGTAGGTGCTTTATCCCGGTTCCGCGCCGCAGGTGATAAAGCACCGGAACTCAACAGAATGACCGGTAAAGCTTGGGAAAATACCAAGAATAAAGTCCGCAAAGCGATCAAAAAATTGGCAGTGGACTTGTTGAGATTGTATGCAGCGCGATCGCAACAACAAGGTTTTAGCTTCCCAGGTGATATGCCTTGGCAGGAGGAATTGGAAGATTCTTTCCCCTACCAACCCACGACGGATCAACTCAAAGCTGTACAAGATGTAAAACGCGACATGGAAAGCGATCGCCCAATGGATCGCTTAGTTTGTGGCGATGTCGGTTTCGGAAAGACGGAAGTGGCGATTCGTGCTGTTTTTAAAGCAGTCACCGCCGGTAAACAAGTGGCACTCCTTGCGCCAACGACTATTTTAACACAGCAGCATTACCATACACTCAAAGAACGTTTTGCTCCTTACCCCGTAAATGTCGGTTTACTCAACCGTTTTCGCTCTGCTGAAGAACGCCGCGATATTCAAAAGCGATTGGCAACGGGTGAATTAGATGTAGTAGTTGGTACACACCAACTTTTAGGTAAAGGCGTGACATTCCGAGATTTAGGACTGTTGGTGGTAGATGAAGAACAGCGATTTGGAGTGAACCAGAAAGAGAAAATTAAAAGCTTGAAAACTCAAGTGGACGTGCTTACCCTCTCCGCCACTCCCATTCCCCGGACTTTGTATATGTCCTTGTCGGGAATTCGGGAAATGAGTTTGATTACTACACCACCCCCAACCAGACGACCGATTAAAACCCATTTATCACCAATAAATTCCGAAAGTATCCGCACTGCAATTCGTCAGGAATTAGACAGAGGTGGACAAATATTCTATGTAGTTCCACGAGTAGATGGAATTGAAGAGACAACAGCCAATTTGCGAGAAGTAATACCGGGAGCTAGGTTTGCGATCGCTCACGGTCAAATGGATGAAAGCGAGTTAGAATCAACCATGCTCACCTTCAGTAATGGCGATGCAGACATCCTCGTTTGTACAACGATTATTGAATCTGGCTTAGATATTCCGCGAGTCAACACAATTTTGATTGAAGATGCTCATCGCTTTGGTTTAGCACAACTGTATCAATTACGCGGTCGTGTGGGACGTGCAGGGATACAAGCTCATGCTTGGTTATTTTATCCGAAACAACGGGCATTATCTGATGCGGCACGGCAACGATTACGAGCAATTCAAGAATTTACTCAGCTAGGTTCTGGGTATCAGCTAGCGATGCGCGATATGGAAATCAGAGGCGTGGGTAACTTGCTAGGTGCGGAACAATCCGGTCAAATGGATGCCATCGGCTTTGATTTATACATGGAAATGCTGGAAGAAGCAATTCGGGAAATCCGAGGACAAGAAATTCCGCAAGTGGAGGATACCCAGATTGACCTTAACCTGACGGCATTTATCCCAGCAGATTATATTACCGATTTGGATCAAAAGATGAGTGCATACCGGGCGGTGGCCACAGCTAAATCTAAATCAGAATTAAAACAGATTGCAGCCGAGTGGAGCGATCGCTATGGTAGTTTACCAGTCCCTGCAAATCAACTTTTGCGAGTCATGGAACTCAAACAGTTAGCGAAAAAACTTGGCTTTAGCCGCATTAAACCAGAAAACAAGCAGCATGTAGTTTTGGAAACGCCAATGGAAGAACCCGCTTGGAATTTGTTGGCAGCGAATTTACCAGAAAATCTCAAGACGCGCTTTGTATATTCTCCTAGTAAAGTGACAGTGCGCGGGTTAGGAGTTTTTAAGGCAGATCAACAATTGCAGAATTTGATTGATGCTTTCGGAAAAATGCAAGGTGCGATTCCAGAGGCGGCTATTGTTTAATCGTTAGAAAAAGATTAATCATCAATAGAACTTATGCACACTCGACGAACTCTTCTCTGGAAACGCTGCGCCTTGGCGGAAGCATCTCACAGAGAAGGCGTTCGATAAATTCAGCTTTTTGGCAATTTTTGCGTAAGTCCTGACGATATATCGTACAGTAGCAGATGTTGACCATCATCGGGACTTGCCCAATTTAAGTAATAGCCCAAAACTCAAGGCAGCTAAACTAGCAAATCCAACGGTAGGTTCTGGAATGGATTTTGCAACTATAAGCGGTTGAATTTCAGAAGAGGTAATATAGTTAGTGAGAAAAGGCTTGCCAATATAATTAAGATAAGGCAAACCAACAATATTAGCAGTATACTCATCTAAATTTTCATAAGTTGAGAAAGCTAATTTAGAATTACTAGAGTTAAATCCAAAAGAACTTAAATTAGATACACCAAACCATTTTTCTTGGGTAACTTTGGAGTTACCAGAAAATATTAAATCAAATTTATTTAACTCACTTATGTAAATTAACCCATCATTATTTTGATCCACACCAGAAAATGAACCAGACAAGATACCTCCCCCTTCCCAGCCTGATTGTGTAAAGGTGTAGTCCAGAGATACAGCTTGTACTTGGTTAACTGAACTTCCTAGCAACGTAAAAATACTGATAGTAGTTGTAAATGCTATTTTTGGGAACCATCTCATAGTTTTATGCCAGAAAATTATGGAAGAATTTTTGATATTTAAAAAGAGAAATTACTTGCTCAAAACTAGCTATACCACTTGTTATAATCGACCTAGTTGATTATTGGATGCTATTAAGCTAACTGTCTAATAATCAATGCCAACTCTGAGCTAATAACATCATCAACACTAGCTGTTATTCACCCAAAGGCGCTCCTTCACGACGTGGATCAGCACCACTAACTAGCCCCTGATTAGTCAGCACAATTCCAGTGGAACCACTGGTTAATTGGATAACGCTGACTGTATGACCCTTGGCTTCTAAAGCAGGTTTCAGGTTGGCAACATCTGTATTTGCTTCTAGTTCAGTTGACCCATTACGACTACCAAAATTTGGCAAAGATAGCGTTTGCTGAATATCCAATCCCCAGTCCAGATGGCCTACTATTGCTTTAGCGACATAATTAATGATTTGCGGCCCACCAGCTGAACCAATTACCATTACTAGCTTGCCATTGCGATTAAAGACCATCATTGGAGCCATTGAGCTTCTAGGACGTTTCTTGGCTTCTATGCGATTAGCAACAGGTTTTCCTTCTGATATCGGTAAAAAAGAGAAATCTGTCAGTTGGTTGTTAAGTAAGAAGCCTCGTACCATTAATCTTGAGCCAAAAGCATCTTCAATGCTAGTAGTCATTGAAACTGCGTTACCTGTCGCATCGACAATTGAAAAATGACTAGTAGAGGGTAAATCCTTAGATTGATCTTTACCCAAGGGATATACTTGCTGTAACAATGGATTCCCTGCTTGGGCTTGACCGATTGAACGTTCAGGATTGATTATCGCTGCCCGTAACTTCAGGTAGTTAGGATTAATTAATTCTTTGACTGGTACTGGGACAAAATCTGTATCAGCTATATATAAATTCCTATCAGCATAGGCTAAACGTCCAGCTTCAGAAAATAAATGGACTGCTTCTACCGAAGCTGGCTTTAAAGCTGCCAGATTAAATTGTTCAAGAATACCTAGAATTTGCAGTACGGTTAAACCACCCGAAGTTGGAGGCCCCATGCCGCAAACTTTGTAAATGCGATAAGTACCACAAACTGGCTCTCGCAGTTTAGCTTGATATTGCACTAAATCAGTGGTGGTTAAGTCACCTGGTACAGCTGCTTGCCTCACCGTATCTACTATGTCTTTAGCAATATTTCCTTGATAAAAGGCATTAGCGCCTCCTTTGGCAATCTGACGCAATACCTCTGCCAAAGACTGATTGACCAATCTTGTACCAACTGGCTTGGGTGTACCATCGGGTTGATAGAAATAGCTCTTAGCTGGCTCGTTGCGAGATAGATATTGATCCTTACTTAGCAGAGTGTACAAACGTGGTGAAAGTGGAAAACCTTGTTCAGACAGTTGGATAGCTCCTTGAAACAGTTGAGACCAAGGTAACTTGCCATATTTTTTGTGTGCCAACTCTAGCATTCGTAACACCCCAGGCACACCTACAGATTTACCTCCGACAACAGCATCATAAAACTGTAAGGGTTTGCCATTGGCATCAAGAAAGCGATCTGGTTTAGCCGCAGCCGGTGCAGTTTCTCGACCATCATAAGTGAGCAACTTCTTCGTTTTGGCATCGTAGTAAACAAGGAAAGCACCACCACCAATACCTGAAGATTGTGGCTCTACCAACGTCAGTACCATTTGAACGGCAATAGCAGCATCTATAGCACTACCTCCACGACGTAGAACATCACGTCCTGCTGCTGATGCTAGTGGATTTGCAGCTACCACTACATACTTATTTGTGCGAACAGCTTCACGCTCAACTCGACCACTTCCAGCCTCTGGTGGAGGAGGGTTTTGGGTTTTGCCTATGATAGCTGGCAAGAGGGTAGCACTGAGTGTGAGAGGGAGCAAACAAGTATTTAACGCAAACTTAGATGCTGTAGTCAACGCAACTCTCCGAATTTAAATATTTTATTTATCGTCAATGCTGGAATTACAAGAAAACCTCATCAAAACTCTAGTAATATCGAGAGTCTTGCTTGTTGATTTTTTGTTTATTTTACAGATTAGCTTACAAGACATCAACTTACAGCATATTAAGAGGCTAGTCAACTATTTATCGCTTTTAAAAATTTTGATTGTGTATGTATTGAAAACAAAGCGATACCTTCTCTGCGTTCGCGCAGCGTGTTGCAGACAGACGCTACGCGTAGCTTGCTTCCCGAAGGGTACGGTGGGCTACGCCAACGCCACCCACACCACCTGTAAAGATATACTTTGCCAGTAAGCTGTTCCACATCTAAATTTCGGCTTTAAAAAATCAATCTATGTGACGAAATATCAAATCAGGAAAAAGCTTAGAAATTAGTCATTTACCAGCTTTTACAAAACTAAATATACATAAGTTTTATCGTGCCGACTTGCTTATGACAACCATGAATACTTAAGTCAATCACAGAAAGAAAGTTTACAAAAAGCTCTTTCAAAAAGTCGGTAGGAAGAATACAGTTTGTCTGTCAGTGTTCAGAATCAACTTCCTGCTCTAATTCATCTACCAACTTGCTTGGTTCACCGGGATAGAAGTCATAGTCCATAATCTCTACCAAACTGTAAGGACACTCTACTGGAAAAGTCCGCTTAGGCAAATCTGTTTCTCCAACAGCTAATTCGACACCTTTAAGGTAGGCTTTGCGAAGTGCTTCTTCAAGGTAGGGCTTTAGGCTAGGATTGTCTTCGAGCAGTTCAGCAATATCTAAGCGTTGAATACGAAGTGTTGCTAACCAGCTACGGCTACGACGCCCTGACTGGTAATGCCATTTTAGTAAATGTCCAATCAACACACTAAAACGGTTTCGCAGTTCTTGACGTTGCTGTTTACCCAAAGATTGAATCTCCTCAATCAGATTTTGCAGATCAATCTGACTCCACTGCTCATTGCGAAGTAAAGTTACTTGTTCCTGTGTCCAAGCGTAAAAATCAGTTTCGTAGAGGCTTGGTGAAAGCATTGGTATATTTGGGTTTGTTTCAGGTACACCCATTAGGTTAGTTCAACCTCAACGTCTTTGTTTTTATTGTAGAACTGTCTCAAACTCTACTAGTTTTGTTATAGAGAGCGATCGCTATGCTACTTTACCAGTATCTGCAAATCAACTTTTGCGAGTCATGGAACTCAAACAGTTGGCGAAAAACTTGGATTTAGCTACATTAAACCAGAAAACAAGTAGCACGTTGTTTTAGAAATACCAATGGAGAAACCAGCTTGGAATTTATTGGCTGCGAATTTACCAGATAATCTCAAGACGCGCTTTGTGTATTCTCCTGGTAAAGTAACGGTACGCGGGTTAGGAGTTTTTAAAGCAGATCAACAATTACAGAATTTCATTGATGCTTTCGGGAGAATGCAGGGTGCGATTCCAGAGACAGCAGTTGTTTGATGATCTGAATTCAACTAAAGGGTTGAAAGAATTATGGGAAACACACTTTAATCTACAACTATTTATTTTTAGTGAAGAGGTTCTAATGAAGCTGCTTGACGAGTTAAAGATACAGTATGGCTCCAAAAATAAATATATAAAGATATATTATGGCGACTTAACAGAAATACCTGTTGAAGAAGCCGTTGACATACTAGTGGTATCTGCATTTCCTGATAACTATGTACCAACATCTAGATCGTTAATTGGCGCTCTTCATCGCAAAAGTATTTCTGTCGCTAAATTAGCTGAGACAAAGGCAGTTGATTTACGTAAATCATTTTCGTGCTGGATGTCACAGGAGATTAATTCGTCTGATCCCGGTATTCAATTCAAGCGTATTCTATGCTTCGAGCCACACATGCGTGGTAAGCCATCTGAAGTTGTCGGAGAGATATTTCAAAGCTTAATGCCTTTTGTTAATGAAAGTCCCTCAATTACGAGTATCGCTATGCCCTTAGTAGCAACAGGCAATCAAGGTGTGCCGTTACTCGATATACTTGAACCACTCTTAGATGCGGCAGCCCATTGGCTGGCTCTGGGCTTACCAGTTGAAAGCTTGAAGATTGTTGAATACTCAGAACTTAAGGCTGCTGAACTCAAAGGTGCTTTTTCGGTTTTAAAGCGAAATTATTTGGGATCTTTTGTGAAATCAAGTTCTAAATTCAAGTACGATCTTTTTATTAGCTATTCTCACCTCAATATGGATGAGGTCATTTTTTTAGCTGAAGAGCTTCATCGGCAGCGCCCAAATCTTCGTATTTTTCTTGACCGTAAAAATCTTAATACAGGGGTATCTTGGCAGCAAGAGCTTTACGATGCCCTTGATGATTGCCGCAAAGTTGTGGCTGTATATTCACCCACTTATGTAAGTTCAAAGGTTTGTAAAGAGGAGTTCAATATTGCGGTCTTCAGGCATCGTAACTCAGAAGATAGTGTTTTATTACCGATTTATCTATATAGCGCAGAGTTACCAACTTATATGAGGCTTATTCAATTCATCGATTGTCGTGAAGCTGATCAAGATAAGCTTCGGAAAGCCTGCAAGGAAATTTTAGCAACTCTATGATGTGATGAACCCAAGTGTTGCTCTAACAAATACGTTGAAGTGGATATTTAAGAGAGTATTTGTGCAGTTTTAGCAGTGAGAAAGCGATGGGCTACGTCCTACCTTCAGCGATCGCCCTTCCAACAACTCCTCAACTTTGATCGCAATTAGTGCGATGATTGCCTTTGCCCTAGATTTGGTTGACAGCAGGAAGCCGAACATTTGTTTATACCCAAACCTAACTACTTGTGCTATGAGGAGCGATCGCAGAAGCAGCTGTTATTTTAACTATAGCAATATTAATTTGAGTAGCCACAGTTAAAAGTAAACAGGTATGGTTATTAGCATATTCTCACAAATTAGCTCAAAAAGTATATGAAAATCAGAGCAATCATTCATCCAGCAGAAGAAGGCGGCTATTGGGCAGAGGTTCCCGCGCTTCCCGGTTGTATTACCGAAGGAGACACCATAGAAGAGGTAATGGCTAATTTAAAGGACGCTATTGAAGGTTGGCTTGAAGTTGCTAACAGTCGTAATGCAATTGAGTCAACAGATCAAGTTGTCAAAATTGCTGTATAAAATCGATTTCTGGAAAGCAACTTTGTAAGATTGTGGAGCAAAAAGGTTGGGTTTTGCAAAGAATTACTGGCAGTCATCATATTTATGAAAACCCTGAAGTACAAAAAATTCTGTCAATTCCTGTTCACCGCAATCAAGATTTGAAAGTTGGAACCTTGAAAGCCTTGATGAAAATAGCCCAGCTATCTGAAGAAGATTTACTTTAATGGAATCGTTTGAGCGTTGATTAGAGCGATCGCACCCTAACCACCCCTACAGACTACAAGCAGAGATAATTTATAGTATGACTTTTGTAACGATTAACAGCTATGACTGAGCTACTTGAACAAGCGATCGCTAAACTAAAAAATTTGCCTGCCAATGAACAAGATGCGATCGCGGCGATGATTTTGGCAGAACTAGAAGATGAACGCCATTGGGATGAAACTTTTGCCCGTTCTCCAGACATACTTGCCAAACTTGCAGCCGAGGCAATGGCTGAATACCGTGCAGGTAAAACCCAAGAGTTAGATCCAGATACATTGTGAAGTCACGTATAACCGCTCAGTTTCGTCAAGGGTCTGCTGCTCTACCTGAACAAGTTCAAGAGCAAACGCGTGAGGCATACCGCCTCTTCAAAGAAAATCCGAACCATCCAAACTTGCGCTTCAAAAAAGTACATCCAGAACTACCATCTTCTTTATAAATATTCAAAAAAGACTTCAGGTACTAATCTGAATTCCCCAGATTTGAACCGAGAGATATCCATCCATAACGCTCTATGTTTATGAGTTTGTGATTCTGAAAAAACTAAACTTTCCAGTTGATAAAATTTGGAATCAGCAAAGTCACATTGATAAAGCTGAATAATTTCATGACCTTGCCTACCATTAAATGTAAACAGGTTCTCTATACAACCTAAATATTTAATATTCGTTAAATATGCCTGAATTTCTTCTTGAAACTCGCGTTCTAAGGCTTCGTGGCTGGTTTCGCCAAATTCGACACCACCGCCTAAAGCCCGATAAAATGTTTCTTGCTTTACAGGATCGTAGCCTTCAGAAAGAAATATGCGTTCGCCATCCCGAATTAGCCCCAAGGCTATTACCCGAATTTCGCCTGCTTTATTCATTTTGGTAACTAATTATCGTAAATAGAGTGAGGACGGCTTTCGCTATCCTCAATAGGCCAATCTGGATTTTCGCCACCGATGTATAATTCTTCGATGGTGACATATTCCTGACTTAGCTGTGTGAGGGCGTTGATTAAAATATCCAGAGCGATCGCATCACTGGTTCCTAAGTCAAACCAACAACGCCCCCACTGACCCTCATATTCAAACTCACCAATGTTGTGCATCAGTGCTAGCAAGCTTTTGTCATACCCTTGCTCATCATAATTCATGTAGCTGATATCGAGTCCAGTGTCCTGCACCTGAAGATTTTCTGCATTAAATCCACCCAATTTACCCAAATAAAACCAGGAATTGAAAACTTCTTCTACATATTGCTTTTCACGCGCAGAAGGATTTGTGCTGAATTTTAGCCAAATCCACACATCAAAAGGATTAATTTCGCGGAACTGAATCTGCATTTTGGTCTAATATCTCAATTACTCTTCTGCAAATAAGCATATCAAAGTGGGGAGTGGGGAATCGGGGCTAAGAATTCTTCAGGCTAACAGCACGGCTGCGTTCACTCTGAATTTGTTTGACTAAATCCCCTGGAAGTTGGGATTTTTTAGTCAATGCTTTGTCAAAATTAGCGATCGCTTCCTGGATCATCTCCTGGCTTTTTTCTTTTTGCCCCAGTTGTTTAAGGATTTGGGCTTTGAGATAATAAATTTCTGGATTATCTGATGTGGTTTTAATCGCCCGGTTGACATACTCTAATGCCTGTGGATACCTTTTTAAATCCCGGTAAGCAAGAGCAATACCCCGATCCACTAGGTACTGAGGAGAAGCATTTTGTTCTAAGCGTCCAATTGCCTGATCTGGACTAGCAAAAGGCAAATTAACCGCTAACAGTAAATCCATATAACCTTTGATTAAATTTAGTTCTGGATCGTTGGCAGAAATTGCTTCAGCTTTGTCTAAATATTCATAAACTTGCCGCAACCGACTAAAGGCTTGTGGTACACCGTTGACTGTACCCTCACGGGTAAGAACTACTGCACCCTTTAAAAAATGACCAACAGCAGTGTATAAATTACCACGCAATGGATCGCTAGAAATCAGTTTTTGTCCGGTTTCTAGAGTTTTCTGACTGTAGGTACTTAGTTTAGCCCAATCCTTATTTCCGTATGCTAAAGATGCATTCATAGCATAAGCTAGAGGTTCATTTGGCTCTTTGGATAGTGCTTGTTGCAGATAACGCTCTGCTGCTGGATAGTTACCCTGTTGGAAAATCGCCTTAAAAGCGGCTTCTGTTTGGTCGCCAATTTGATGAGGTTCACGATTGCGAAACGGATCGCCAGCCAATGAGGGATTTACCCACAAATTAAGTGCGATTGCCCAAGGGGCAACGCCAAAGGCGAACGCAGCGCCAAACGCAGTCTGAGCAAAGGTGATGAGTCTCGCAGACACTAATAATCGAGGCGAAGAAAACCTTTTAGTCATTTTAACCCTCAGAATAATTGCGGTTGAAATAGTTGTATGTGTTACTTAGAATGCAAAAAATGGTTAATTTTAACTTGCCTCTGCTTCAACCAAAATTTTCTTATATGAAAGTTGACTTTGGTAATTTTCCCATGTTCCCAGGCTGGTTATAGCCAAAGTTTTAAGGGTGAGTCTGCCACAATGGAGAAAAAGTGGATTATTCTTGCTGCTAAATTAAAATGTTAATCCAGGTAATGCGCCAGAAATTTTTCCAGAATTTCCCAGATGCTTTCAGTGTAGCTAATCAGTAATTTGCTGACTTTTTGGTAATCTTAACAAATGCTCTATCTCCGAAATCTAATTTATCACCCCACAGCGTGCCCAACAGCGATTCTCAAATCGATCAACTTGGAATTAGCACCCCAGCAGCTAGGTCTGATTATTGGCGCGAGTGGTTCGGGAAAAAGTACTTTACTAGAAATTTTGTCGGGACTAGCCGAACCTACTAGCGGCGGACTCTTCTGGCGGGAACAAGAACTTATAGCTGAACAGCTACAACAATTGGCCGGGTTAGTATTTCAGTTTCCAGAGCGTCACTTTTGTGGTGGTTCAATTTTAGAAGAATTGCGTTTAGGACATCCTGAGTTAGGCTCAGAACGAGTCAGACAAGCGTTGAGTGAGGTGGGATTAGAGCATTTATCGCTTTCCGCTGCTCCCCATGCTTTAAGTGGTGGTCAGCAACGACGTTTAGCTTTGGCAGTGCAATTGATTCGCCAGCCAAATTTACTGTTACTGGATGAACCCACAGCTGGATTAGATTGGTCAATGCGTCGGCAACTGGTAAATTTATTAGCGAAACTGAAACAAGATTGGACGCTGTTGGTAGTGACACACGATGCTGGGGATTTGTTAGCGATCGCAGATCGTTGCTGGACACTCAACCACGGTGAACTAGAATCAGTAGACCCAAAGACACTAAAATCCAAAGTTAAAGAACCTCTACCAGCAGTATGAAAGAGGAGCAGGGAGACAAGGGGAGCAGAGGAGGCAGGGAAAGAAGAACTATTGATTCTTTGACCAATGACCAATGACCAATGACCAATGACCAATGACTAATAACTAATGACAAACTTATTGCCTGAGATGGCAGAAATCTGGCAGCAAACTCTTAATTGGCAACCAACTGTCCAACAGCAAGCGCAATTCCAAAGGCTTTATGAGTTAATTCTAGAAGGTAATCGCCAACTAAATTTAACTCGGATCACTGACCCCCAAGAGTTTTGGGAAAAACATCTCTGGGATTCTCTACGAGGAATTGTACCTCTGTTATCAGCAAATTTCTCCTCTGCTTCCCCTGCTATCATCGATATTGGTACAGGTGCGGGTTTTCCGGGTGTTCCAGTGGCAATTACTGTACCTAATTGCACAATTACTCTTCTCGATTCCACTCGGAAGAAAATTACTTTTCTCGACAATATATTAAGTGAACTTGCCCTTACCAATGCCAAAACTCTCGTTGGTAGGGCTGAAGAAATCGGTCAGCACCCGCAGCACCGACAAGCCTACGATATTGCGCTGATCCGTGCTGTAGGTGCAGCCTCTGTCTGTGCAGAATATACCCTACCACTGCTCAAACAGCGGGGTTTAGCCATAATCTATCGCGGTAATTGGACGGAGGATGAAACAACTGCTTTGCAGAATGCTGTTAACCAGTTGGGTGGTGTCATTGAATCAATCGAAAAATTTACAACACCTTTGAGTCACAGCATCCGTCATTGCCTTTATTTACGTAAGGTAGCAAACACACCAGATAATTTTCCCCGTGCTGTTGGTATAGCTACGCAAAAGTCATTGTAATTCGTAATGACGCTCCTACGTCGCTTTAAGCGAAGCCATGCCGAAGGCTTTACGCTACGCTAACGTAATTCGTAATTAAGAACATAATTTATTATTAAGACACTGGAATCTCAATGATAAATTCTGTGCCCTCACCCAAAACGGAGTTGCAGATCAACTTACCATTATGGGTTTCTTCAACAATTTGACGAGCGATCGCTAATCCTAATCCCGTTCCCTTGCCAACCTCTTTAGTAGTAAACAAGTGGTCAAAGATATGTGCTTTAATATCCTCTGGCATTCCGGGCCCGTTATCTTTGATTTGAATTACTACTGTATTCTGGTCGCTGGATACTTCAGTGTGAATTATAATTTGCTGAGAATTAGCTTGTAATTGGGCAAATGTTCGCTCAACGCTTTCTGTATCTAATACATCAATTGCATTGGCAAGGATGTTCATAAATACTTGATTTAACTGTCCTAAAAAGCACTTAACAGGCGGTAATTTACCATAATCTGTAATTACCTCAATTGTCGGACGTTTCTCTGACGGTTTGAGGCGATACTTCAAAATTAACAGTGTACTCTCAATTCCTTCATGCAGGTTGCAAGCAACTTTTTCAGATGTATCGGCTCTAGAAAAGGTACGGAGACTAGTGCTAATGTCCGTA
Source organism: Nostoc sp. CHAB 5824 (assembly GCF_020829665.1). Taxonomy (GTDB): domain Bacteria; phylum Cyanobacteriota; class Cyanobacteriia; order Cyanobacteriales; family Nostocaceae; genus Nostoc. The sequence goes on along the minus strand of NZ_JAIVFT010000007.1, from coordinate 32,859 downwards.
ATCCGTTCTGTCGCTATCTTCATTGAACCTAGCAGCTTTGGTAAGTCCTCACTGAGAAACTCTAAGTCAATTTTCTCTGCAAGGTTGGTGACAGCAGGTGCAAGCTGGGGATGATGTTGCTGCACGCATTGCACATACTGAAATAAATCTTGGATATACTCTTCAGTGTTATTTAGGCTGCCTTTGAGAAATCCAAGGGGGTTGTTAATTTCGTGTGCTACTCCTGCAACTAAGTTACCCAATGTTGCCATTTTTTCACTTTGCACTAATTGCAATTGTGCGTTTTTAAAATTATCTAGCGCTTCCGAAAGCTCTGCGGTGCGTTTTTGTACCCGGTGCTCTAAGATATCCTTTTGTTGCGCTAATTCTAAATTTGCTCGTCGCAGTTTCAGATGAATCCCAATGCGTGCAAGTACTTCTTCTTGTTGAAATGGCTTTGTAATATAATCGACAGCTCCTAACGCTAAACCTTTGACTTTATCGGTTGTATCATTAAGAGCAGTCATGAAAATAATCGGAATATCGCAGATTGTCAGTTGAGATTTTAATTGACGACAAGTTTCAAAGCCATCAATTCCTGGCATCATTACATCTAATAAGATTAAATCAGGAGGGTAGTTTTTTATCGTCTCGATGCCGTGGCAACCATCCATTTCTACTAAAACTTTATAGCCTGCTCGGTCAAGGGCATCATATAGCACTTCGATATTAGTTGGATTATCGTCAATAATCAGAATTGTTTGACCTTTATCATTATTTGCCATCAGTTTTCAATCTCCTACCTAAATCTTTGTTGATTTTTGAGATTGGTTTATCGACTCTTGGAGAAAATGACGAACTGTCTGAATATTGAAGCCTTTAACCAATTCCCTGAGTTCTCGAATAAAGGGTTGATACTGCTCATCTAATTGAGCTAATCGATCCAATTCTTCTCGGATACCTCTAAAGTACCCAGTTTCCACATGTTCTAATAAGCCTTTTAAATCAGAAATATTTGGAATTACAATGGTTTTGGCGTTTGTAACTGTATCGATTGGATGTTCTATATTAGTATCTGTATATACCCAATCTATTTGTAATTGCTTGGCTAATACAGCATAAAGTTCATCTGCTTGCACGGGTTTTGCCAAGAAATCGTTACCACCAGCATCTAAACTTTTTTGGCGGTCAATCTCAAACACGCTGGCAGAAGAGACAATCACAATGGCATCACGTAAAGTTTCGGACTGACGCAATTGTTTAAGCATTTCCCAGCCATCCATTACGGGCATGGCTAAATCACAAATGATCATATCGGGGCGATCGCTTGTAATTTTTTCTAAACCCTCTTGTCCGTTGTTGGCTTCAATGACCTCAAAACCAAGGGGTTCTAAAAGATTGACAATCACTGACCGATTTTCCCAACGGTCATCGACAATCAGGATTTTTTTGCGATTCTCTTTCACAGAGGTTACGCCAACGCCAGCGTATCCGATAATTCTGCCAGATGATGTTACGGAATTTGCTTGTACCCAATCAGTTGCGATCGCACAGTCAATATTAAAGAAAAACTTACTACCAACTCCTAATTGGCTTTCAACCTGGATTTGACTAGCCATCAACTCAACAAATCGCTGGCTGATAGCAAGTCCTAATCCCGTTCCTTCACTTTGGCGTTTGCTATCCCCGACTTGCTCAAAGGGGAGGAAGATTTTCTCTAATTGCTGGGGACTCATGCCGATGCCAGTATCCTGAATATAAAAGCGAAGATTAGTTATATCCCCTAACAGCACTTCCACTTTAAATGTGACACTGCCTTTGTCGGTAAACTTAATGGCATTTCCTAGCAAGTTAATCAGAACTTGTCGCAGACGCTTCTCATCAGCAACAATACCTATTGCTGAATTCTCCGGCGGCTGATAAATAAACTCAATACCCTTTTGTTCGGCTTTAATGCGGCAGATTTCCACAACACTTTGTAGAAACGCAGGTAGATAAAATGGAACCAGCTGTAGTTCTAGTTTGCGAGCTTCGATTTTAGATAAGTCGAGAATATCGTTAATTAAAGTCAGTAAATGCGAACCACATTGATAGATAATATCGATGCCACGCTGTTGTTTTTCGTCAGATGCAGTCCGGGCAAGAATTTGGGCATAGCCTAAAATCCCGTTGAGCGGTGTCCGCAGTTCGTGGCTCATGTTTGCGAGAAAATCGCTCTTGGCATGATTGGCAGCATCGGCGGTAAGTTTCGCTTCCTTTAACTCGTGGGTGCGTTCTTCTACCCGACTTTCTAATTCTTCGTTAGTTTTAGCTAATTGTTTATTGGTTTGCTCAATAGTGGTGAAAGAGTCCCGTAATTGCTGCGCCATCCGGTTGAAGGACTGCGCCAATTTACCCAATTCATTTACTGAAGGTATTTCTACCTGTTGATTTAACTCACCTGCGGCAATTGCTTCTGATGCTTGACTCAAGCGCAAAATAGGACGGGCAATCCAACGAGAGGTGTAGAAACCTAAAATAGTTGCTAATATTAATGCGCCCAAACACAACAAAATTGTCGTGCGCGTGTTGGCGTTAATTTGTCCCATAAAGTCAGATTCTGGAACCGCCACAACCACCAGCCAATCTAAACCCCATTCATCCCGCCAAGGTGCCACTTGAACAAAATGGCGCTGACCGTTAAGTTGAAATTCCAGCGACTGATTGTCTTTGATGGTTGATAAATTCTTAAAACGCTCAGTTAAATGTTTTGCAGTAGCTTGAATCAGTGGATCTTTACTGTCAGAGCCATGAAGCCGTTTAGCTTTGCCATTAACAAGTGTAAAAGGTTGTTCTTTGTTGGAACTTGCAATTAACAATCCATTGCGTTCCAAAATAAAAGTTTTCCCAGATGGACTAACTTTTAGCTGCTGGAGAAAATCACTAATCTGCGTAAGTCGCTGGTCAACTCCAATAACACCAATTAAATTCTTGTTTTTGTCATAGACTGGACGATTGGCAGACACGGATAGCGTGTAAGGTGGCGATTGCCATTGATAAAGCGTCCACATCGATTTGCCTGTCTTTGCTGGTTCTTCACACCAAGCTTCTTGCATCGCAATGTAAGGGCCATTATCAATCGCCAGTTTAGCCCGATTCCCTAGTTTATCTGTGTTGTAGATATACCAATGTTGGTTGCCATTGCGCTTGCGGGAAACTTCATCGACTGTAACGCGACCATCATCAAAGAAGCGTCCAGCACCTGCAAAATCTCCTGTCTGCAAGCAAAAACCAATATAGCCAATATTATGCAGTTGAAGTTGCTTCCAGAAAAACTGCCCAAGTTGCTGTGGATTGTCCGGGTCAAGTAATCCCATATCCATCGCACCGCCGTTAATTTCAGCTAGGTGACGACCTGTATTCAGGTAACTATCTAAATGCTGGTCAATGCGATCGCTAACTTCACGTTGCAATCGATTGGCTAAATCATTTACTGCTTGTTGTCCGTTGCGGAGAGATAAATAGCCTGTTAGTCCTACTGCTGCAAAGATTTGCAAAACGAAGGGAAGTACAAGCACTAGGTGTAGTGGTAGATTGCGTTTTGCATAAAAACTTGTGTTATTTGACGGCATTACCTCAGATTGGCTCCCCTTACATTTTGACGATTATCATTTGCTATTTATAGGATGCCCAAATTAATCTTGGTGATTAATCTTTTAATCCAATATTATTTCTGTTGTTTGGGAGTAACATTATGTTAAGTTTCTGAGATAATCGTCTATACCTGAGTTTGCATGAAAAATTCTCTATCATTGCCAAGGATAGTTACAGCAATTTCATGCAAAATTGGTATTAAGACTTTTAGATTTAGGATTATTTTTACCTTCAAATTTTATATAACTTAGAGTTAGATCACCGCACAATCTAGTTTTTTATACTCGCTTATCCATAACTATCTATTTGCTTTTAGACAACACGACTTGTATCACAAAACTGGCAGCAGAATCTTGTGTCTATTGCCAGTTTATAAGTGCCTATAACTCTAAATTGTTATCTTGCCTCAGACAAATTTGCTTGCTGCTGCAAACCGATTGTTAATCTCATCCCAATTAATTACATTCCACCAAGCATCTAAATAATCGGCGCGGCGATTCTGGTAATTGAGATAATATGCATGTTCCCATACGTCATTACCCAGGATGGGATATTTACCTGCACTTAAAGGATTATCTTGATTAGCTGTAGTTGTCACTTCCAACTTGCCACCTTTGTTACGTACTAACCAAACCCAACCACTACCAAAACGACCAGCACCAGCTTCATTAAACTGTTTCTTGAAAGCTGCAAAAGAGCCAAAATTTTGATTAATCGCGGAGGCTATATTTCCTGTTGGTTCTCCCCCACCTTTCGGCTTCATAATTTTCCAGAACATTGAGTGGTTCACATGACCACCGCCATTATTGCGTACTGTTATGCGAATATCTTTTGGTACACTGTCAAGTTTCTGCAACAGTTCTTCAACAGTTTTGCCTTTGAGTTCTGGGTGTTTGTCTAACGCTGCATTCAGGTTTTTTACATAAGTTGCGTGGTGTTTATCGTGGTGAAATTGCATCGTTTTGGCATCAATGTGTGGTTCGAGTGCTTCGTAGGGGTAAGGTAAAGGCGGTAGTTGGATAGCCCCTGTTTTATCTGCTGTTGTATTTGCTGTTGTTTCAGGATTTGCAGTGTTTTGGTCAGGAGATTTCTCTGCCGATGCACAAGCATCTAATGCAAAAGCACCCGCACCTGCTGTCAGTAAAAACAAGAAATGGCGTCGATTAATAGTCATATAAGTTTTTGCAGCGAATCCATTAAGTCTCTATCGCAGTTTTTATTTTCTTAGATTCTGGCTACAAAAAATTGGGAATTGATAATTATTTCTGGCAGTTTAAGAAACTCTTTATAAGATTCTGTCCCCGGTTTTAGGATCAAATACAAACAATTGATTTAAATCGAGTTGTAGAGAAAGGCGATCGCCTGGACGAGGACGTACATCAGAGCCTACTTGAATATTCAACACCACCGCCGAACCAGGTAACCCAGCACGAATCAAAGTTTCTCTTCCCAAAGGTTCCACCACTTTAACTTCAACCGATAATAATCCTGAGTTTTGAGTACTTAGTTCTGAGTCAGTGTTGATTTTTATATGCTCTGGACGAATCCCCAAATCAAAACTGTGTCCTTGACGCAGATGCAATTTTTCTTTCACAACTGCTGGGATTGTTAATAACTGCCCACTCACATCGAAACCGTTATTTTCATAGATTGCAGGCAAAATATTCATTGGCGGACTGCCTAAAAAAGTTGCCACCATCTGATTAGCAGGATTTGCATAAATAGTTTGGGGATCACCGATTTGTTGAATTCGCCCGCGATTTAGCACAACAATTTTATCAGCCAAAGTCATCGCTTCAACTTGATCGTGGGTGACGTAAATTGTTGTAATGCCTAGTTCTTGATGTAGCTGTTTCAATTCTGCCCTTGTATCATCGCGCAATTGGGCATCTAAATTAGATAAAGGTTCGTCAAGTAAAAACACTTGTGGTTCACGAGCGATCGCTCTCCCTAATGCTACCCGTTGCTGCTGTCCCCCGGAAAGTTGTTTAGGTTTACGATCTAGCAGGTGATCCAGAGAAAGCGATCGCGCCACATTCATCACCCGTTCTTGAATGATTTTCGAGTCAACTTTCCGCATTTGCAAGCCAAAGGCGATGTTTTGCGCCACACTCATGTGAGGATAGAGGGCGTAGTTTTGGAATACCATCGCTACATCTCGCTGTCTGGCTGGGATATTATTCACCAAGCGATCGCCAATAAAGAGTTTGCCAGATGTAGCGGTTTCTAAACCTGCGATCGTCCGCAAAATTGTAGACTTACCACAACCCGATGGCCCAACTAAAACCCAAAACTCGCCATCAGGAATTTCAAAGGTAATGTCCTCAATAGCGGTAACGTTATTGAATCTACGCTTAATATCTTCTAGACGAACGTTTGCCATTATCCAATTTGATATTTTCAGTTTGGGATCTGCACTAAGTAACCTCCGACTCAGTATTAGGGGCTTTTATCTGCCCCCTCCGAGGAACTGTGAAGCTGCCTTGCAAGTGCAGAAAATTGGTTATCCTGCACAACTCTAATTAGAAATCTTAGAGCCTCATTCACGGCATCGGCATTAGGAAAAACCTCTGCAACATCAGGTTCTAAACGAATTATTGTCTTACCAAAGCTCTTTCGTTCAGGGCCGAACTTTCTGACGCTTAGGATCTTCAAGTCATACTCTGAACGCAGATCGTTTTCCATTTCTGGCTTATCAGACATCCTCTAAACAGAGTTCAATAGACTTCTTGCATAAGTGGGGTAAGGGGTAAGGGGTAAGGGGTAAGCGGCGATAGAAAAACCTTTTCCCTTTAACCTTTACCCTTTCCCCAAGAGTGCAAAACTATTTTTGCAAGAGGTCTAATTACTTGTTTGATATTAACCATCAACTCATCAATTGTTTCTCCCTGACTGTAACAGGCTTTTAGCTGAGGGACTTCTCCGACATAGTAGCCATCTTCATCCCGTTCAATGATGACGTAGAATTCTCGATTAGTGAGATTGATCATAATTTCTTTGTACGTAGGCTCAAAATCATTTTTCTGGATTCTTCGACCAAGCTGGGTGAGAAAGTAAAGAAGCAAAGACTCGTACCCCCCGAAGTTGATTAGAGAGGGGTAAGTGACCTCTAGGCGCACTTAAATCCCAGGTAAACGCGTTGGGGTATCGCGTCCAGTTATTACCTTCTTTCCAGCCAATTTTTGGCCAGAAATTCTCCCAGTTTTTACCCAGACTTAACCAGATTTCTCGCTGCACTGAAAAGCCAAATTTACCTTCAGAGTGGACTAACCAGAGGTTGTTAATGGTTTGCAAGTCAGCAGCCGAGGTATTTTCTACCTCAGTAAAGTACAACCATTTTCGTTGTACAGCCGTTGGCCCTGATAGTTCACACATTTTTTCGATGGTGACGCGATCGGCTGCTTGGAAGTCTTGAACAGCAAGTAGCTGTTGCAAAGAATTGTAGTTAATCTCGCACTCTGATTTTAGAGGTACAATTCCCTCAGGAAAACAGGAGCGTAGAAATTCTTTGGCTTGAGGTGCATCAGAGTTATAGAGGACTTGGTAAGCTTTGCCATCAACCCAAGTCGCGGGGTTATCACGTCGTTTCAGTAAAAATTCCATCAACACGGCTAATCCCTCATTACCCAACTCAGCTAACTGTGGGATTATCTGCTGTTGGACTTTTTCAGACCCAGCGATTAACGGTCGTCGGAGGGAGTCGATGTCATTTGCAGGGCCTGATAAAATCATTGGGTCTGTCATGCCATTCTCGTTTTAGCGGTCAGTGAAAGAGCGGTAAGCTATCGGGCATTCTCCAAAGTGAAGCACTGATAGCGAAAAGTAGTTTACTATTTTTGATCGTACAAAATTGCGATCGCTTCACTGAATCCCACACTTAATCCCCAAATAATGTACAAGGGGAATAGGGGGAAAATCTGTGCCTTATGGCTTGGTGAACAAAAGACACAGCAAAATATACAAGCCTGCCACATAAGGTTTTTTTGAATAGCAGCGTATCGATTAGGAGTGTGTGAACTATGTACGACAAGATTACCCCCCCCGCAGCCGGAGAAAAAATCACCTTCAAAAATGGTGAACCAATCGTACCGGACAATCCAATTATCCCCTTTATTCGTGGCGATGGTACAGGTATAGACATTTGGCCTGCTACGCAAAAAGTACTAGATGCTGCGGTAGCCAAAGCATACAAGGGTCAGCGTCAAATTAGTTGGTTCAAGGTTTATGCTGGGGACGAAGCTTGTGATTTATACGGTGTTTATCAGTATTTACCTCAAGACACTCTGACGGCAATTGAAGAATATGGTGTAGCTATTAAAGGGCCTTTGACTACTCCTGTTGGGGGAGGAATTCGTTCTTTAAATGTGGCATTACGGCAAATTTTTGACTTGTATGCCTGCGTGCGTCCTTGCCGTTACTATGCAGGTACGCCCTCACCCCACAAAAATCCCGAAAAGCTGGATGTAATTGTTTATCGAGAGAATACAGAAGATATTTATTTAGGCATTGAGTGGCGACAAGGTAGCGAAATCGGCGATCGCTTAATTAAGATTCTTAACGAAGAACTAATCCCGGCTACCCCAGAACATGGGAAAAAACGAATTCCTCTTGATTCTGGTATTGGCATTAAACCTATCAGCAAAACTGGTTCCCAGCGCCTAGTCAGACGTGCCATCAAACACGCCTTGCTATTGCCCAAACACAAGCAACAAGTGACTTTGGTGCATAAAGGCAACATCATGAAGTACACCGAAGGGGCTTTCCGCGATTGGGGTTATGAACTAGCAACTAGTGAATTTCGCCAAGAAACTGTCACTGAACGAGAATCTTGGATTTTGAGTAACAAGGAAAAAAATTCCAATATTTCCTTAGAAGAAAACGCCCGCGAGATTGATCCGGGGTTTGATAGTCTCACCGAAGAGAAAAAAGCGCAAATTGTCAAGGAAGTTGAAACTGTTCTTAACTTAATTTGGGCAACCCACGGCGATGGGAAATGGAAAGAGAAAGTTTTGGTAAATGACCGGATTGCTGACAGTATTTTTCAACAAATCCAAACCAGACCGGATGAGTATTCGATTCTGGCGACGATGAACTTGAACGGCGATTATTTGTCTGATGCTGCTGCCGCCATTGTTGGTGGATTGGGAATGGGGCCAGGGGCAAATATTGGTGATTCTAGTGCCATATTTGAAGCCACCCACGGCACTGCACCTAAACACGCCGGTTTAGATCGGATTAATCCTGGGTCAGTGATTTTGTCTGGTGTGATGATGCTGGAATTTCTGGGTTGGCAAGAAGCCGCAGACCTAGTTAAGAAAGGTTTAAGCGATGCGATCGCGAGTAGTCAAGTCACCTATGATTTAGCCCGGTTGCTAGAACCGCCAGTTGAACCTTTAAAATGTTCTGAATTTGCCGAGGCGATTATTCAGCATTTTGGTTAATTCTATTAGGGTTAATTAGTCAATTGATACTCCCCACCGCATGGGCGGATGGGGATTCTTAAGTAATCCAGAAACAGATTCTCAAAGGCGCTAATTCTGAGAGGATGTCTGAAAAGTTTTTTTGTATACATCTAGACCTTGGAGATCCCCCTAAATCCCCCTTAAAAAGGGGGACTTTGAGAGCTTTTTGCCCCCCTTTTTAAGGGGGGTTGGGGGGATCAAAAACCTGTAGCGCAACTCTAGAAGACTTGTGTATACACCGTAGCTTTAAAAAAGGGGGGTTAGGGGGGATCAACAAATATTTAATACTTCTCAGACATCCTCTGATAAATCTAACCATTTTAAAAAAGCGAAATGGCATTTTATTTGCAAAAAACACCAAAATCAGAAAGCGAACTGGGGTTTGAGAAAGTCAAAGCTTCTTTTACTTGCGGAAAACACCAAAATGAGAAAGCAAACTGGGGTTTGAGAAAGCAAAAGCTTATTTTACTTGCGGAAAACACCAAAATGAGAAAGCAAACTGGGGTTTGAGAAAGTAAAAGCTTATTTTGAGAAAGTAATTGCGGATTTTGCTTATTAAATTTAGTCAAAATATAAAGTTTAGATAAAATTATTGAAAAAATTGCTGATAAATTTTGATCCGTTAGATTTTAAAGTAGTCAAAAAACAAAGTCTCCGGCTTTTCTAAAAAGTCGGAGATTTTTTTGGGGCATTGCCCTATAAAGTTTCCGTTATTCGGATTTAGAGTTATAGCCGTAGCTACATAGGTTAAGACATTTTGAAAACCTCAAGGCTAGGAATAGTAATACTTTTACCTCCTGCCTCCTGCCTCTTGCCTTCTGCCTCCTGCTATAGCGAGAACTCGGCGCAAGTTCTCCATTAATTCGGATTTAACCCAATCGGTAATTGCTTTAACTGTGATTTTGTTAATTGATGAGGTGCGATCGCTCCATTCTCTGTAATGATTGCTGTAATCAACTCAGCCGGAGTCACATCAAAAGCTGGGTTGTAAAAATCTACACCTTCAGGTGTAAAAATGGTATCACCAACTTGATAGATTTCTGTTGGTTCGCGTTCTTCAATGGGAATTTTGCTACCATCGGCTAATTCAAAATCAACGGTAGAAAGGGGTGCAGCCACAAAGAAGGGGATATTATGTGCTTTAGCTGCGATCGCTACACTATATGTACCAATTTTGTTAGCAGTGTCACCGTTAGCAGCAATGCGATCAGCACCCACAACTACAGCATGAATCAAACCCTGTTTCATGCAATGGGCTGCCATGTTATCAGTAATTAATGTAACTGGAATACCTTCTTGAATACATTCCCAAGCTGTGAGTTTTGCGCCTTGCAAGCGGGGACGCGTTTCGTCGGCAAATAAACGTTCTAAACGTCCTTCCCTCCAAGCAGAACGCACAACACCCAAGGCTGTGCCATATCCAGCAGTAGCTAATGCCCCAGCGTTGCAGTGGGTAAGCAAGGTCAGCTTTTCTGGAGTAGTGGGCAAGACTGCCAAACCATTGTCGCCGATCGCTTGACAGGTTTGCAAATCTTCAGCGTTGATTGCTTGAGCTGTTTGGAAAAGGGTTTGCTTGATGTCTTCTACTGTTCCTAGCGTTTCGTAGGCGGCTTTCATCATCCGGCTAATTGCCCAAAATAAATTTACTGCCGTCGGACGAGTAGAACGCAACAACTGGGCTACTTTATCTAAGTGTTGCAAAAATTCGTGGCGATCGCTTGTTTCAATTTCCCTTGCGCCAAGATACATTCCATAAGCCGCAGCTACACCAATTGCAGGCGCACCTCGGACAATCATGGTTTTAATCGCCCGCGCCATATCTTCACTGCGGTGAATTTCCACAAATGCATATTCATTGGGTAAGCGGGTTTGGTCAATTAGTGACACCGAGTCGTTGTGCCAAATAACGGGATAAACCTGGTTTGTAGAAGGTGTCATAAACAATTCCAAATTCAAAATAAAAAAATGCAATCATAGCAACTATTCTAAATATCGATTATTGAACTGATACAACAGATTTGCCTGAAATCTCATAGTCTTACGGAAAAATTTTGCTAAATTATGCATTCATAAGCTTAACTTATTAAGTTAGCTAAACAGCGATGCCTACGGCAATCCGCTAAAAAGCATTTACGCTTGTTATGTATGTGAATAAAAAATTGTATTTATTGAGACAGGTAATAGCATTATTTTTATTTTGCAAAATAAAAATAAACTTATATATAAATTCAAGACGCTCTTGTATTGAGCAATCACACCCCGATTTAAATCCTTGAAAATACCTTTATTAATGAAATTTCATCAAAATCAGAATTTTATATTTTACTTTGGAAAAATAATAATAGTATAAGAAGTAACTAGTTAAGAATAATACATGTAGTTCAAAGTTCAGTCAATAAATTCTCAAGTTCTATGAGCGCTTAATTTTCTTATACTACATTAACTGTAATATACACATTTCTATTTACACCGTTGTAAGTTTATGTACAATTTAACCACCGTTATTTCAAATAATCCCTAATATTTAAATGTATTTTTTTATGACATTAATATTGCATGAATTCTGACATAAGTGGTATAAGATTTTTAAGAGTTAAGCGAAATTAGTTTTCGTAGTATAGCGGCTACCATACTGGTTAGGACAAGTCTGCTATGCATAGCTGTGACAATCTCTCTTACGATTTACCAAAGTCCTAAGCTGTCTGACGACTGCTATGTATAAATCTATAAAGAGCAAACTTTGCATCTTAATCACAATCGCATAAATGTACTCACAGAGAAGCATTTTCTAACTGGTTTCAGAACTCAACTTTTCTTTAAGTTTACCAATTCCACTATTTTGTAGCAAATTATACAAGAATACCTGTAAATTTAAATAAAAGTATTGAGAAGTACATTCATTTGGTTGGTGAATTAGTTAAATTACAGGTTTGATATTTATATATTTAGGTAATAATCCTAGTGATTACATTTGGATACAGCAAGCTCATTGCAGATTTGAATAAGGCAGTGAGTCCTCCAAACTTTGGATATATGAAGGCACTTTAAATAATTGCTAAGTTTCAGTGGTTACAAAACTTAATTTAATCAAAAATACTGTTTAAATATTGGGTTTTCATTACATTTAAAATTAAAAATCATTAGCATCTTCAAGTATGAGATTATTTAATTTGTTCCAAAATAAAAAAAAGGAAAAAAGCATGAGTAAACAAGCAAGCTCCGTACCTCATGTTGATTTAGTGATTGTCATCGATACTAGTCCTTCGATGAAAGATGAAGCTCAGAGTTTGAGTAATGCTGCCCAAGAAGCGATCGCTAAAGCTAAATCTAGTTGTCCATCAGAATTAAGGGTAGTTTGGTTAGGTATAGAAGGTACTTGGAAAGGGACAAACTTTGACCAAACTATCAGAGCTTATTTGACTGAAAAATGTCAGGTGTCTGAATCCAAACTCCGGGGTAGAAAGAGAGGAGAACTAAAGTCAGCAGGAGCGCAAGAAGATGCAGCCCGTGCCATTGAAGATATCTCAGAATACTTTGATTGGCGTGAAGGTACAGCACGAGCTATCTTTTATCTCGGCGATGAAGCACTCGAAGGCGGTGGAGATAAAACAGAGCAAAAGGATATTACAGCTGCTAATTTGGCTATCCAAAAAGCCCAAACAGTGGGAGTTACCATTCACACCTATTTTGGAACTTCTAAGAGCAAGCATCAAGCAGGTATCAAAACTGAATACGCTAGAATTGCAACCTCAACAGGTGGACAATTTTTTACAGATAAAGACGCTATCAGTGGTTTTAGTGCAGTCTTAGAAAAAGTTATCTGTGGTAGTCGCACAGCTAAAACTATTAAACTCAAACCAGGAGCAATTTATGTCCAAGATTGTGTCTCTAACGAATTAAGCAAACTTTATACTCTAGATTTAGTCACAGGTAAAGCTACTTTTATTGGCGAGATAGTTACAGAGGTTTCTGACATTGCTTTTGTCGGTTCCCAACTATATGGACTCGATCAAGACGGGGATAAGACGAGACTAGTTAAAATTGACCTCAATTCAGGTGATGCTACTGTAATTGGTGATATTGGCTTTGCTACATCTGGTTTAGCATATAATCGCCAGCGTCATACCCTCTACGCCACAACTGCTAAACAACTAATTGCTATTAATCTGGAAACAGGTAAAGGTACGCCAGTAGTAACGGTAACAGATGAAAATTACAACTGTGGCGAAGTTGCTTTTGATGCTGATGGTAAAGCTTATATTACCTTGATTGGTTACGACAAAAAGAAATTATTAGCAAGTTCCAACCTCGATACAGGTGAGGTCAAAACTATCGGCGATATTGGCTTTGCTGATCTTGCCAGTATGGAATTTATTGGTAATATTCTTTATGGCGTAACTGGCAACTTCTTTAATTTAGGTAAAGACGGTCAATTAATCCGTATTGACACTACCACAGGTATTGGAACTTTAGTTGCCATAACCGATCCTATCGGTCGTTGGGCTGGTATCAGTATTTATGAACCAGCTACAGAGGTAATAACGGAAATCTCTCCAGAAGCAAACTCCAAAGAAAAATCGGAAGAGACAAAATCTCAAGAAACTCAATTTATCAAGGAAGATAGTATGAATATTTTAACCATCGATACCAAAAATAATTGTTACGTTATTGACCGCGATCAAATGAACAATCTGCAACAAAACGTTGCAACTTCCTTTACTTTCGAGAAAGGTACTTTTGATATCAAAATTACTGATGGTCGCTACAGCTATGCTCATAGTAAAACAGAAGGAGAACCTTTTGTTTTACTGTGGATATATGGGGCTGATGGTAGTACGTTTATCAATAAAAGCACAGGTTTTGAAGTAGGCGCTACCTGGACAACCTTAAATGGATATAATGATAGTCTGAAGTTAGAAGTAAAAAAGAAAGCAGTTCTCAACGCTTTGTTTTTTGATGTTAATAATGCTGACAACAGTGGCGCAATTAATCTTTCTATTAGCAGTAATAAACCATTTTTCAACACTCAGAATTTAATAGTAGACAGCAAACGCAATTGTTATGTGCTAGATGAAACAAATCTGTCTAGCTTAAAACAATCGGGTTCAAATTTGGTTGAATTAACACCTGGAAATTATAAAATAAAAATTCGTGAAGGTAATGCCACCTATTGGTCGGATAGTAAGAAGTTTGATTTAGAACCTTGGGCTTTAATTTTGATTCAAGGTGGAAAATTTATTACAAAACTGACTGGCATAGAAGTTGAAGAAAGTTGGTTTTCATTAAATGGTCTTAAAGACGAAATAATTTTAGAGGTCAAAGAAAAAACTACCTTATTAGGTTTATTTATTGACACCTACAAAGATGATAACGAAGGTCAAATTATTCTGGCAATAGAGCCAGTAAGTGCAACTGAACTGACTGAAAACTATAAAAAGCAGGAGAATAATAAGGTAACTGCTACAACGGGTTCTGTTACAAGTAGTACAACTGAAACTGCTACAACGGGTTCTGTTACAAGTAGTACAACTGAGACTGTTACAAATATTCAAGGCTCAGGTGGATCTGTGAGCCGTGAAGCCGTAAGTGCGAACAGCTCGGTAGAATTTACCTTCCGTTTTAACGAAGACGAGTTTAAAAAGAAGTGGGAGGAGCAGTTACAGCAGATTAATGCATCTATCAACGTGATAGATGAAGCTGATGTGACGCTGGAGGCTAAGTATTGGGATCAGCTTGAAAATTGGCTGCTGAAGAACTACGAGAAGCACTTTAAGAATTTGGCTGTAGAAATAGCAAAGGTCAGATTCTCAATGGATGCTTATATACAGCAGATGGAGTTTAGTCTAAATCAGCATTTACAAGGCTGGTCTGGCTACTTAGACAAGCTTGTTGAAGATAGGATCAACGTTGAGATATCAAAGAAAATTAATCAGCAGATCAACCAGTACGTAGACCGGACTTTTGAGCAAAGGATACGTAACAACGTCGGATTAATTATCAACAATATTGTCAATAAGCAGGAACTCAACCAGTATATTGATCGGCATGTTGATCAGCAAATCGACCAGACTTTTGATCAAAGGATGCGTAACAATGTCGGATTAATTATCAACAACATTGTCAATAAGCCGGAACTCAATCAGTATATTGATCGGCATGTTGATCAGCAAATCGACCAGACTTTTGAGCAAAGGATACGTAACAACGTCGAATTAATTATCAACAACATCGTCAATAAGCAGGAACTCAACCAGTACATTGACCAGCATGTTGATCAGCAAATCGACCAAAGCTTTGAGCAAAAGATACGCAACAATATCAACGTAATTGCTCAGAATATTATTAATAATACTGAACTGAATCAGTACTTCAACCAGGAAATCGACCAAAGCTTTGAGCAAAAAATACGTAACAACATTGAATTAATTATCAACAACATCGTCAATAAGCAGGAACTCAACCAGTACATTGACCAGCATGTTGATCAGCAAATCGACCAAAGTTTTGAGCAAAAGATACGCAACAACATCAATCTAATTACTCAGAATCTTGTCGATAATACCGAGCTTAATCAGTACGTCAGCCGGGAAATTGACAACACCTACGAGCAAAAAATACAAAATCACATTAAAGTGATTACCCAGAACATTATTAATGATAATGATGTATTAAACCAGTATGTTGACCAACGCTTACAGCAAAACGTAACTAACAATACTGAAGTTAACAACAGTATTGTAAGCCTTGTTACTAACAGCACTGAAATTAACAGCAAGATTGAGAATGTCCGTAACGAGTGGAATGAGACATTTATTAGTTTGGTTACACAGCAAGTCGATGAACTGATCAACGTAATAGGTGGCAGAGAAACATTTGTCAGATTAATTACCCAGAACATTGTCAATAACAATACTGATATTAATCAGTATGTCAGCAAGCAAATCGATGACACTTACGAGCAAAAGGTACAAAATTACATCAAGTTAATTACTCAGAACATTGTTAATGATAATGACGTATTAAACCAGTACGTTGATCGGCGCTTACAGCACAATGTAACCAACAACATCGTCATTAACCAAATTTTTGATAACGCTCAATTAACCCAAAAGATTGAGAATATCTTGAGCGATAATTCTCAAATTCACCAGAAGATTGAGAACGTGGTTATCAATAGTACTGAAATTAACAACAGGATTCTGAACTTCGTTGTCAACAGTACTGAAATTAACAACAAGATTAATAACGTCTACAGAGAGATTGATATCAAGATTGAGAACGTCCGCAACGAGTGGAATCAGACATTCATCAGTCTGGTTAGACAGTACGTCGATGAATTAATCAACATAATAGGCGACAGAGAGTCATTCAACATCCAGGTTGCAAATGTGATCAACATCAAGGTAGATGAGCTTCTCAACCAAATCTTGAGAATCAGGAACGAACTCACTGTGATCATAAACAACGCAGACAGACATCTCTATGAGTGGACTCTGGGAGAACTCATGGAAATCAAAGGCTGCTTAACCGATCGCCAAGCTCTTGTCGAGCAGCTAGTCACTTTCAGCGCTGAACTCAGAGTCAAGCTGGATAGTACCACCTGTGTAGATATCAACACATTCAAACCATTCAAACCTATCTCAGTAAATCCTGCACCACTGTCACCTGTGCAACCGCAGCAGTTACCAGGAAACAAATAATTAAACTTGAGCCGCTGAAAGCTAAGTTGTCTGAAATTTGATGGTGTAGAGGTTGCGTTAAAGCAATGCAATAACGCACTCTACTCCAATAAAACAACTAAAGGTGAAAAAAAATGACACAACAAATTATTTACGGAACAGTTGGTGAAGACGGAACAAAACAAACTGGACAAGGGTTTGAAGTTAAATCACCAGATACAGGAACCTATGTAATTACTTTTTTACAACCTTTTGTTGAACCTCCAAGCGTAGTAGCTACTTTGAAAGATTGGGGCGCTGATAATCAAGTTATTGTTAAAGATATAACTCCAAACAAGGCGGAAGTTGCTATCTGGGATTTAGGAATTAAACAACAATCTAACACGGTTTCTTCAGAACTCGCAGTGACGAAAGAAAAATCAGCTTTTAATTTTATTGTTATTGGTGAAGGAAGTTAAGTGAGAACATTTCCCTAAAATTGATGCAGCGATCGCTCTACTACAATCTTTTTTTCCTTAATAAGAAGTTGTCTAACAAACCAATAACATCAGAACGCTATTGGACGAGCAAACTTTTTTTGATCAATTCTCAAACTCAAATTGAAATCAAAAATGTTTGCTTAAATCCCAGTTTTGCTAACTTGCCATTTACGAGCCAAGAGCTATTCTCGAATCAGGCTAAACCCCACTCTGTGCCAGAAGCTAATTCAGAGCTAGGGTTGTTGGCTGCTGGTGCGGCGAGTGCTGTTTTGTTGCGAAAGCGTTCATATAGGCAAACTGCCTAGAAATTTCGGAAGCGTTTTGATTCGGGAATTATTTCTTTAAAGGGATTATTAGTGAAGTCTGAATTTGAAATAAAGTGCGATCACCATAATTTCTCTTCAGTTGGCGCTGCGATCGCCTTCATAAAATATTCTTCTACTTAAATAAAATTTAATTCCTTGCTTAACTGTCTTAACTGTCCTTGCATTGCCATTAGGAAAGTGAGAGTATATTAATGTTAATTTAAAGCAATTTTTGCTAAAGCATTTATCAAACTAGACATACAGCAGTTTCCTTTTGCATAAAGTACAAAGCTACGGGTTTTGAGGCAGGAGGCACGAGGTAGAAACTCTTTATATCTGATTTTGAGTACTACATTTTGTATTTCACTTACTTGCAAACCTCTGTATGTTGATATAGTAAATGCGTTTGCCCTGGCTGTATGCCTAACCCACATTTGGATAAAAACTTGAACTAATTACTCAAAGGCTTTGAAATAGAACTATGAAACGTCTTGTTGTTTGCTGTGATGGAACCTGGCAACAGTTAACGAGTCCTTATCCAAGCAATGTGGTTAAGTTAGCTCAATCCGTGAAACCGATCGCCAGTGACGGGGTTGCACAGATCATATTTTATGACGAGGGCATTGGAACCGAGGGTCAAAAGGTTTTAGGGGGAGCTACCGGACTAGGAATCGATAGAAATATAGAAGATGGCTACCGATTTCTTAGCCTTAACTATGTTCCTGGTGACGAAATCTATCTGTTCGGTTTCAGTCGTGGTGCTTACACAGTTAGGAGTCTAGCGGGGATGATCTATTGCTCCGGTCTTCTAGACCGCCCCCATGTCACCAAAGCACATCAAGCTTACGAGCTTTACCGTGACCGGGGTATTAAACCCAAGGATAGGATAGCTGTGGAATACCGTCAAAGTTTCGGCGATCGCGTCCCGATCGCCTTGCTTGGTTGCTTTGATACCGTTGGTGCCCTTGGTATTCCTGGGATACCCGGCTTCAGCAAGTTGCACGAGCAACTAAATAAGCGGTATAGATTTCATGACACTACTTTAAACAAATGTGTTCAGAATGCATTGCACGCGATCGCGATCGACGAAATCCGCGAAATCTTTGATGTCACTCCCATGAAAAAGCATCCTGAAGCTGAAAACCAGCGGGTAATTCAAAAGTGGTTTCCAGGTGGTCACGGCTGCGTTGGTGGTGGAACCGAAGAACATAGTGGGTTATCAGATGCTGCCTTACAGTGGATGATTGATTCCATCGGTGACATGAAATTGGGGCTTGACTTAGATACAAGTGTGATTCCTACAGGTATTAACCCCAATTATGAATGTGACTTTAAAAACGATGCTGGATTTTTTAAATTGGCAGGAATCAAGTTTCGTGAGGTCAGCGATGTGATTGAAGATATTCATGAAAGCACGATCTACCGTTTGAAAAGTCGAAAGGACTATCGACCCAAGAATTTACAAAAAATTATTTCCAAACTGAAATAAGTTTAATGAATTTGGGTAATTGAAGCAGAGAAATTTAGAGTGCATTGAATACAGAATTGGAAAAAAGCAGGTAAAAACAATTATGGCTACAAAAAGAGACACATCCAAAGATGGATTAGATAACAAACTTCAAACATTAGTTTTAACGAACTTTAAAGGAATTTGGCAATTAATCCAAAGTAACAAGTTTTTAGCACGCAAGGTTAATAAAGCTCTCCTTAACAGTCTCATCTCCAAAATTCCTACTCGTCCTAATCCCTACAGTCTGATGACTTTAGATGAGCATATTCCTGATACTAAAATTCCTAAGAAAACTGATACTTATACTTCCTGGGAATCACTTAACGATCGCACTTATACAGGACGACATCTACCACCCGATCCAAAGTTAAACGCTGAGGGCAATTTACCAAAACTTGAAGACCTAGCTATTTTATTCCGTAAAAGAGATGGTAAAACCATTTATTCTACCAAATCAACTATGCTGTTTCCCTATTGGGTGCAGTGGTTTACTGATAGTTTTCTCCGCATCGATCACTATAATAAATTAAAAAATACTTCCAATCACGAGATTGATTTGTGTAATGTTTATGGTTTAACCAGAAAACAAACACATCTTTTGAGAACCTTTGAAGGAGGTAAATTTAAAACTCAGAAACTCAAACGCCAAGATGGCGTAGAAGAAGAATATCCCTTGTTTTATTATGCTGATGCAGCAGAGGGTAAAGTTCAACCTGAATTTGACGGTCTTTATGAACCTCTTAATGATGAAAAAAGACAGTCTGTAGATAAAAAACAATATATGTTTGCGATGGGAGTAGAACGAGCAAATGTGCAAATTGGCTATGTAATGCTCAATACTCTATGTATCAGAGAACATAATCGACTTTGTGATGTATTAGCAAGCAATTACCCAAATTGGGATGATGAGCGCCTCTTCCAAACCGCCAGAAATATTCTCATGGCGATTATTCTCAAAATCATTATGGAGGAGTACATTAACCACATAACTCCCTATCACTTTAAGTTGTTTGCCGATCCTGAAGCTTTTACTAAGGAAAGTTGGCATCGTCCCAATTGGATGGCAATTGAGTTTGACTTCGTTTATCGCTGGCATAGTGCAATTCCAGAAACCTTTAAATATAACGGTAAACCAACCCATATTGCTGCATCTCTCTGGAACAATAAGATGTTTATCGATCAAGGTTTAGGTGCATTGATGGAGGAAACTTGTTCCCAACCAGGTACAAAAATTGGTTTATTTAACACCCCTGATATATTGGTTGAGTTAACTGAATTACCTTCAATACGGCTGGGACGACGGTTGCAATTAGCAAGCTATAACGATTATCGAGAAATGTGTGGTTTCCCCAGAGTTACGACGTTTGAGCAAGTTACCGGCGATGAATTTGCTCGAGAGAAACTCAAAGAATTATATGGTCATGTTGATAATATTGAATTTTTTGTGGGGCTTTACGCCGAGGATGGACGACAAAATTCAACTATCCCTCCCCTAGTAGCACGCTTAATTGGGATTGATGCCTTTTCTCAGGCGCTAACTAATCCTTTACTATCACCGAATATCTTCAATAAAGAAACCTTTTCTCCTGTGGGTTGGGAAATTATTCAAAATACCAACACTGTCTCCGATTTAGTTAATCGCAACGTTCCTTTCTCAGACAGAAAATACAAAGTCAGTTTTGACCTTCAATAAATATCGGCTTTTAGTGCGATCGCTCTAGCCCTACTATTAAGCAAGCTATGCGTAGCGTCTTGTATGGCGAAGCGATCGCTCTTAATAATACTTTTCTCACTCTGTCACTCGAAGCTGACTAGGCAATAACTGCAAACAAGCGAGCGAACATAGCTTGGAATAAACTCAATTTATTAATTAATCCTACTTTCAAAAAAAAATGAAACTATTTACCGAATACCCAGAAAAAGACGAAGCTAAATATTGCGCTCTCATGAGTGAGCTAGTCAAAAAGAACATGGAAAATCTTTACGGAGGTAAGAAGAAAAAAACTGCAAAGAGAGATACCCACTCTAAAACCAACGCTGCTGTACAAGGAACTCTAGAAATCTTTGACTTTGATGAAGCAGCAATTAAACAGGAATTGAGCAAACGCACCTCATTAACTGAAGCTCAATTTCAAGCCATTTCCCTAAAACAAGGTTTATTTGCCAAACCTAAACAATATCCGGTTTGGCTACGATTTGCAAATGGTGCGTTTTCAGTAAAGAATGATTATGAAGGGGATACGCGCTCCATGTCCGTAAAGGTGATCGGGGTAGAAGGAGAACGACTACCGCAAAGTCACGAGTTAAAAACCCAAGATATTATTGTCCACAATACCGAATTCTTTTTTGTTAGAACCATCAAAGACTTCCACAGCTTTTTTTTGCAGGTTTATCGAGCAAAGTTGTCTCCGTTTCTGATACCGTTCATACTTTTATGGAAAAAGTTGCATCCCTACGAAATCTCACTTCTAGAAACCAGTTTCAAACGGTTTCCTAAGAGTTTGCTCATCGAACGCTATTGGAGTGCTTCAGCGTATTCTTTGGGACTCAAATCTGATTTTGATCCCTACAAACCAGGTCGAGTTCCTGTGGAATATCCGGTTGTGATTAAATATGGATTTACTCCGGTTTCCAGTCAACCACCTCATCAACAACTTCCTCTCGAGTCCAGACCAGAAAGTGAACTTAAGCGTGCCAAGGCCTCAGGTTCAGAGGACAACTACTACCGAGAGGATATCATTCAAGCTTTAGCAAAGCCTGATGCTGAATATTGTTGGGACTTTCAAATCCAATTTCAAACTAGCCCAGAAATGTCTATTGATGATACCACTATTGTTTGGAATGAAGAGAAATCACCCTTCATTACAGTTGGTCGCCTAACAGTTAAGCATCAGAAGGTTGATTCTGCTAAAGAAAATGACTTTGAAGAAAATCTCAGTTTTTCTCCTGGGAATGGTCTAGCAGTGCATCGTCCTGTCGGTGCGATCAATCGGTTACGCAGCATTGTTTATCCTATCGTTGCAAATGACCGTCATCAAAAACGAGGAGTTAAATATCAGGAACCAACTGTTTGATTTTTCCCAAGAATGATTAATTATAAATAGGCTTCTTTTTCTGGTGTTGCTGAACCTAGCGATGAATGTCTCAGGCAAAGGGAGTCGATGCAAACTAGAGTATAAAAAGGTGAAAAAAATGACCCAAAAAATTATTTACGGAACAGTTGCTGAAGACGGTACAAAACAAAGTGGACAAGGGTTTGAAGTTCAATCACCGGATACAGGAACCTATGTAATTACTTTTTTAGAACCTTTTATTGAACCTCCTAGTGTGGTAGCTACTTTGAAGGATTGGGGTGCTGATAATCAAATTATTGTTAAGGATATAACCCCAAGCAAGGCTCAAGTTAATATCTGGGATTTAGGAATTAAGCAACAATCAGGTGCAGGTTCTCCAGAAGTGGCAGTTACGAAAGAAAAGTCTGCTTTTAATTTTATTGCGATTGGTGAAAGTAGTTAAGTAGGAAAGTTTTCCTAAATTTGATATAGCGATCGCCCAGACTAAATATAGTTTACTTAGGTGTGGGCGATTCATTCTACAAAGAATTAACAGACAAGGGGCTTAAGCCCCTTGTCTTAAAGCTACGCAAACTTCGGCCACAGTGTACTAAACAACAGCAGATACTTGCTGCTTAAAGAAAGTTTGCAAAACTCTCTCTGCTATTTGATGGCTAGTTAAACCTAGTTCTGTCTTAGATTCATTGGGTTCAGCATGATCTACCAATACATCTGGTACACCGAATCGCTTGACAGGAACTAGAATATCTGCATCCATTAAGGCTTCTGCGATCGCAGAACCAAAGCCACCCATCATACATCCTTCCTCCAAGGTAATGACGCGGCCAATTTTCTTAGCCAAAGGCAAAATCAACTCGGTATCCAAAGGCTTAACGAAACGGGCATTAATTACAGTTGCTTCAATTCCGTGTTCGCTGAGAATTTCAGCAGCTTGCATTCCTGGATAAACCATTGTTCCATAAGCGACAATTAACACGTCATCGCCAGTGCGGAGAATTTCGCCTTTGCCGATTTCTAACGGTTCCCAACCTTCCTCCATCAAGGGCACACCATAGCCATTGCCACGAGGGTAGCGCATAGCGATCGGGCCACTGGTATGGTTAACGCCGGTTACTACCATGCGCTGCAATTCTGCTTCATCTTTGGGTGCCATTATTACCATGTTGGGAATGCAACGCAGATAAGCAATGTCATACATACCTTGGTGGGTGGGGCCATCAGATCCGACAATCCCTGCCCTATCTAAGCAGAAAAACACTGGCAGGTTTTGGATGCAGACATCATGAATTATTTGGTCATAAGCGCGTTGCAGGAAGGTAGAATAAATGGCAGCTACGGGGCGCATCCCTTGAGTTGCAAGTCCTGCTGCTAGGGTAATAGCATGTTGTTCAGCAATGCCGACATCAATATATTGATTGGGCAGTTTCGCTTGAAGTTTATCTAAGCCTGTTCCCGTTGCCATAGCCGCAGTAATCCCAACGATTTTCGGGTTTTGTTCGGCAAGTTTCACCAGAGTGTGAGAAAAGACTTTGGCATAAGCCGGGGGTTTGGGTTTGCTAGAAGGAATGGCTTTGCCAGTTGCTACGTTGAAGGGGCTTTGGGCGTGGTAGCCAACTTGATCTAGTTCAGCAATTTCATAGCCTTTGCCTTTGACTGTTGCTACATGTACCAAAACTGGGCCTGGTATTTGATGTGCTTGTTGGAAGGTAGCAATCAATTCTTCAAGATTATGCCCATCCACTGGCCCAATGTAGGTAAAGCCAAGTTCTTCAAAAACTGCACCTACCTTAGGAACAGCCAAGCGTTTCATACCTTCTTTGATGCGTCCGAGTTCGGGAGACAGAGATTCACCCACAAAGGGAATTTGCTTAAACTGTTCTTCAAGATTATCTTTAATAAATTGCACTGGTTGGCTGAGGCGCATTTTGTTCAGATAGCGGGGAATCGCGCCCACGTTGCGAGATATAGACATGTCGTTGTCATTGAGAACAACCAACAGGTTAGTTTTTGGCAAGTGTCCGGCATGGTTAATGGCTTCTAAAGCCATACCCCCAGTCAGCGCCCCATCCCCAATAACAGCAACAGCTTTAAATTTTTCTCCTTTTAAGTCTCGCGCTAAAGCCATGCCCAATGCTGCTGAAATACTTGTAGAAGCATGTCCAGCCCCAAAGTGGTCAAACTTGTTTTCACACAGTTTGAGATAACCTGCAACTCCGTCTTTTTGTCTGAGGGTGTGGAAATGATCGTAGCGTCCTGTAAGCAGTTTGTGGGGATAAGCCTGGTGCCCTACATCCCAAATCACTTTATCCCGATCTAAGTCCAGTGTCTGGTAAAGTCCTAGTGTTAATTCGACAACACCCAACCCTGGCCCTAAGTGTCCACCATTAACTGCTACTGTTTGGAGATGCTTATCTCGAATTTGACGGGCAATCTGTTGCAGTTGGCGAACAGATAAACCGTGCAACTGATTAGGATGGGTGATTTCGCTCAGATGCATATTATAGGGTTTTCCTCTCTAACTTCAGGTTTTCGGTATTTTGATTTTCCCACGGTCGGGTTGTTCACATAATCAGACTCTTACATTGTTACTAAGTTGTAGTGGAAAGTATAACTTCGTAATTAATAATCGTGGAAAATTTGTTACCTATTAACAATTCGTCCAAACGATGCACATTTGTCAATAAGTAATACTACTTAAAAATGCTCTATAGTTCGTATAAAAAACAAGCATTTCAGGAACAGTTTGCGGAAATTCCTTAATTAGAACACTCGCTTTTGCCATTTAAAGCTAGTACAAAATAAAGTTAAACATCTTATCTTTAACTATATGTTCAGCATAATTTCTAGTAAATATTTAGCAATTATTTCTTCTCTTCTTGCTTAACAGTATCTAATTTTATCAGCGATCGCCAGTTCATGTAGGTGCAAAAAATATGTATGTAAAAATACCCAACTCTTTTAGCTAAACTCCGTATTTATATAGAAAAATAATCTTCCAAAATTAATTATAAACTTTTACTTCTTAACAGAACTAGCAAATAACATGCCGATTAAGAACACAGCACAAAGTGTATAAATTAATCTGTGCAATAAATCTGGACTTTCCTAAATTATTCGTAAACAGCAAAATTCCCGACTTTTCTGAAAAGTCGAGAATCTAAGCCTTTTGATGCTTAAAAATCAAATAGGATTGCTATTTACCAAAAGCATCCTTGATATTATCAACAGTGCGCTCAACAACATTCTTTGTGTTGTCTACTGCTTCTTTAGTCCGAGCGGCATCTTCGTCTGCTCTTTTTTGAATTGTAGCCGCATCTTTCTTTGCTTTGCGCTCAACAAAACTGCCATTGTCTGTTGCTTGATCAACTTTACTGGCGTTGCTCTTGGCAGCTTCCTTAACTTTATCTTTCGTATCTTCGATGAAATTTTTGGCTCGTCCAGCATCTTTACTGGTTTTTTCTTGAACTTTATCGCCTGCGTCTGTCGATGCAATCAAGGTTACAGTAGGAGCAGCCATTGCTGAAGTGTTGGAGAAAAATGCACCTTGCCAAACGAAAGCGATCGCTAACATACAAAACAGTGTTGTAGCCATCCAGCGTTTTACTGTAGAAAGCTGTTTTGTAACATAATTCAATTTCATAGAATACAATCTCATGTGACTTGGTATACTATTTTTACTTCATTTAGCTTATGAGCCATATCGATCCCTAGATAGAAGTTCTTGCGTCATTAGTTATTAAACGAATTCACTATTTTGATAGATTGAATTTTGAGTAAAGATTTTTTGCTGGGAACTAAGGATTTAATTAAACAGATCGGAAATTTTAGATATGGGCGCTCGCAACTGATTTTTTCCGGTTGGGACGTTTGCGTTCTGATTTTTTCTTCAGTTCAAGTGTTTGAGCTTGATCGCTATCTAACGCATATTGCCCGTGGATCACTTCTTTCAGTTTTTAGATAGAACAAAGTTAAGGAAAGCGTTATAGCGGTTCCCATTCAAATGCTGTACAACATTAAATTTAAATGACAAGGTGTAGGGGCACGGCAGTGCCTTGCCCTTACGGGTGTACTCACGTAAACGAGAACCGCTATAGTTAATTTTTGCAGGTCAAGACAATACCATTGTCAGCCGAAACAATCGCATTGTGAGCCGAAACAATGGTATTGTCACTCGAAACAATGCCATTGTGAACCGCAACAATCACATTGTCAGTCGAAACAATGCCTTTGCAGGGGGTTGCATTAGATAGGGTGACGATGCAATTACTAAACTGCAAGATGCTTTAATGTTGTATCCTCGTATGAACTTTCTCCAAAAACAACGCTAAGAAAGCATTACGTTGGCATCAATTGCTGGATGCGCTGTGGCTCCTCTCCTAGCCAATCTGGATTTTGGGCAGTGCTATCGAAGATTGATGAGGTTTTGAAAGGCTCAAACTCGCCTCGTGATGCCGCTTCTGCCGTTTTTGCTAAGAGCGATCGCACCTGCTGGTCGTTCATTGGCTGGAACGTTCGCACTGCTTCAAAGGCTTGATCTAAAATCTCCATGCTGTCAATTCCGGTAATCACAACCGATGTGGGCAGATTCAAAGCATAGTGTAAACACTCTATCGGCGTTACAGTATTTGACTGTAAAAGAATACCGTTTGCCAAGCTTTTCATCCCCAAAATGCCGATGTTTTGTTTAACCAGTTCTGGCACAACCAGCTTTGCAAAGCTCCGGTAGTGGGCATCCATCACATTGAGCGGCATTTGGGCTGTATCAAATTTAAACCCGTTAGTGGCTGCAACTTCCAGCATGTGCAGATGAACATAGGGGTCTTTATGCCCAGTGAAACCTATATATCGGAGTTTGCCAGCTTCTTGCGCCTCAATCAAGGCAGCATTCGCCCCTTCTTCGTGAAAAACTCGATGCGGGTCTTCGTGCCGAAGGATTTCGTGGTGCTGAACGAGATCAATGCAATCAACTTGCAGGCGTTGGAGTGATTCGTCTAGCTGTTTTGCTGCTGCTTTTTTAGAGCGACCATCGATTTTCGTCATCAGAAACACTTTGTCTCGATAGCCATCGCGTAGCGCTTTTCCCATACGAATCTCGCTGACTCCACCGTTGTAATCCCAACTGTTATCCATAAAAGTGATGCCACGATCGATGGCTGTTCTAACAATTCGGATACCCAGTTGCTCATCAAGATGCTTTAAGGCGATGTGCCAACCACCCAATCCAATCGCAGAAACTTTCTCTCCTGTACTGCCGAGGACTCGGTATTGCATTTCTGAGTTTGACGTAGTTCCTGCCATCTGTTCTCCAAGTCTATCAGCTATTACTTAAGTACATATAGCCATCTGCCAATTCAAACACAAGGAATATCTGACAAAATCTTACTGAAGATACACTTTTGAACCCGATCAGGAAAGAACTCAAGAAATCAAAATACCGATGGCAATTTGGGATGTTTGAGGTAGACAATTGAGGGCACAGCATTGCTGTGCCCCTACAACATATTTGGTTCAAATAAATGAAAACATTATTTACCACTATAAAAGAAGGCAATTTCTTTTTCTTTTAGGGGTGCGAAACCAGCGTCTACAAGTAATTGGTCTAGTTCTGCTTGAGGAATGTGTTTTGCACCAATTCGCACAATACGCGATCGCATAGTATTAGATACGCCACTGCGCTGTCTATTGGCTTCTAACGCCATAACTTTACTATAAAGTTCTAGCTTGGCAGGAGGAATCGGAGAACCATCAAAATCAATTCCCTGTGCGATTGCTTCATCAATAGCATCAGCACCTGTGGTGGTTTGATTTTCTGGGTTAGTTTCGGTAGGCATGGTAATTTACTCTTCTTCGCTATGGGTAGATTTTACCAGCCTTGCTGACACCAAACCTGGCTACTGGGTTTTTTGCTATGGGTTCACAGATAGGTAAAACCTACCTCGGTGGGTTAAAAAACCTTAATTTTCTCTTAGTCTACCCTTTGGGAAGGCTTCTCTACGAGACGCTACGCGAACGCCTATGTTTGTGTAGGCACGAATTCTATTCGCCAAAACTAATCACGAGTTTGGCGTGTTACCAAGCCGCCAACAAACGCGCCTAAGATAGTACCTGTCCATAATCCTGCTGTGCTACCTTGCCATATTGCGCCTGGTGTCATCCAGGCATTGCACATCTCTTTTAAACCCCAAGGTTGGTTTTGACACTTTTGGCTATGCAGCATCAGGGTAATTTGCCCACTGGTGTAAGCACCAAAAAAACCTGATAATAGCGCCAAAAAAGTGCAAACTAAAATTCTGTTTTTTATCATTAGTCATTAGTCATTAGGGCCAATGGCACTAAGTTAAAGTATAGAATCCTTAGTTTTAATGTCGATCGCAACTTAAGCCGTTTCCTCTAAATATTTGTGAGCAAAAGTGACCGCCATAGCACCTTCTCCAACGGCTGAAGCCACGCGCTTTACAGAACCGTGCCGGACATCACCAGCAGCAAAGGAACCGGGAACACTCGTTTCTAGGAAAAAAGGATCGCGTTCTAGAGTCCAGCACTGGGGTGGATGACCATCTTGAAGCAAGTCCGAGCCAGTGACTAAATAACCAGAGCGATCGCGGATAATATTGGTATCTTTTGCCCATTCGGTATTTGGCGCACCACCAATGCAAACAAATAGTCGCCCCGTATCGATTTGCTGCACTTCTCCATCACTGCAATTAGTAACTTCAATTTGGCGCAGCGAGGTATCACCAATTAGCTTAGTAACTTGAGATTGAAACAGTACTTCAATGTTGCTAGTATTTGTAATTCGGTTAATTAAATAATGCGATAAGGTTGCTGCCAAATTATTGCCACGAACTAAAATTGTTACTTTTCGTGCATAGCGAGAGAAATACATAGCGGCTTGACCTGCGGAGTTACCGCCACCGACAACAAAGACGTGTTCATCTTGACACATGGGTGCTTCGCTTGCGCCCGCACCGTAGAACAATCCCACCTTTAAAAATTGGTCTTCGTTGGGCAAATTTAGCCGCCGATATTCTACACCAGTGGCACAAATATTTGCTCGTGCAACCATTTTGCTGCCATCCGCCATATCTGTATAAATACGATTATTCTTAAATTCCGATTTCGTTCCTTCGCGTAATAGCAAAATCTCTATCCCAAACTTAACAGCTTGCTGCCGTGCGCGTTCAGCTAAATTAGCACCGCTAATTCCTTCAGGGAAACCCATGTAGTTCTCAATTAAGGAACTTGTGCCAGCTTGTCCTCCCACAGCATGACGTTCAACTAGTACTGTACGCAAACCCTCGGAAGCTGCATAAACCGCAGCGCTTAACCCGGCAGGGCCTGCACCATAAATTGATACATCGTATTCTTTAAACTTTGGTTGCGTTACCCATCCTAAATGTTGAGCAATTTCGCGGATAGTGGGAGCAAATAACTGAGTTCCATCAGGCAATTCAACCACTGGTAGTCTAACATTGCTCAGAGATGGCAATCCAAGTTCTCTGTTGCAATCATCATCACCAGTAAGTGCAATCCAGTCAAATTCGACAACGGTGCGGTTGAGAAAATCACGAATTTCATAGGCTTGTGCTGAGTCTGGTTGACCGTAAAGCCGTACTTTTTTCTGATTTCCTTGTGAAAGATCGGAATTTTTCAGTTGGGTCATTTTAGTTTCTTTAGATTATCTTTTAGGCTTTTTGTTGGAGAATATCTAAATTTTCACCAAATCGACTTGTTCCATAACTAAACTGAGAGCGATCGCCCATTTGCTGACCGGATGCCATAAGTTGTCTGCCATAAGCTAGTTGACTCGGCTCCCAAGCTGGCAAAGCTTTAATAACATTATGGTTATGTCTAACTAGCGCCTCAGCAAGAGAAATTGCATTAGCCGCCGCTTTTGCAGTACTTGCTGCCGTATGGGGGCGGGGAATAAAGGCAGCATCGCCAACTAGCGCCACTCGTCCAAAGGTCATTTGTGGCACTCCCAAGTCTAAAATCGCCTGAACAAAAGGCTCTTGAGTTGCGGCAACAAGTTTCTGGAATGGGGGAGCTAGTACCGTATTGGCATATAAACGCATCTCCTGCTCTACTGCTGGTGCTAACATTCCGGGTGGAATAGAATAATCCCGATGTTTGCCTTGTTTGTCTGTCAAAATACGAGGTAGTTCTGTCGTCTCATCATAATTGACATACCAAACCCAGTTAAAGCGGCGTTCTCCAGGTACTAAAGATTCGCGATCGCCCGGAATCACATATTGCAGTATGTGAGAGTTGGGAAATTGATAGAACACAAATCGTTCTGTAAACAAAGTAGCCGCATCTGATTCCAGTTCATTTTCGTTCACAAGTCCCCGATAAGCGACATATCCGGCGTAAAGATAATGAGCATCTGGTAGGAAGTGTTGTCGCACAGTCGAATTTGGGCCATCTGCACCAATCAATAAATCTGCTGTGTCATAAGTTCCGTCAGCAAAGATTGCTGTAACCTGTTCGCCGTTTTGCTGAATATGGGTTAAGTATTTGCCGTAATGATAATGCTCACAGGGAAAATGCCGACGCATAGAACCGTAAAGCAAATTCCAAGAGGTCAAAATTTGACGCATTGGCATCGGTTGGTTAACACTACCATCGGAGTTTAGGTAATAACGTTCGTGCGCTATTACGCCCAGCGATTGAGTAGAGATACCTGCGCGTTTAAAGGCTTCAATAACATCGCTTTGTAGTACAACGCCACCACCGCGACTATCAAGATTGCGATCGGAGCGTTCGTAAATATCGACATCCCAACCAATAGAGTGCAGCATGATTCCTGCAAACAAACCACCTAACGATCCACCAATAACAATTGCTCGATTACCTGTTGGTTTTACAGTCATTGAACCCCTTACTATTCTGTTATGCAACTTCTAGTTCATTTACCGCAGCTTGCAAAGCTGTCAAAAAAACATCAACACTTTGCGCTCCAACAATCGTTTCAGGGCCAATTTTGACCGACGGTACGCCGCGTATATTTCGACTTGCTGCCTGCTTTTCTAGCGCTTTGACTTCCTCAATACCTCCAGTAGAATTTAGAAATGCTCTAACTTTGTCAGCGTCTAACCCAACTTCCGCCGCAAGTTTAGCTAAAGTTTCGACATCGGTAATATCTTGTCCTTGCGTAAAGTAAGCGTTCAAAATCCGCTCTACCATTTCTGTCGCTTTGCCTTCAAGCTCGGCAAACCAACTCAAGCGATGAGCTTTTAGAGTATTTGGAGTAACCTGCATTAAGTCATAGCGAAATTCAATGCCGTCATGGGTAGCTGCCTGCATCGTTTGAGCATCTAACGCTTGTGAATATTCCCAACTACCAAATTTATTAGAACGGTAGGTTTTACGATCCATCCCTGCTTCTGGCATGGTAGGGTTTAACTCGAACGGATACCAAAGGCGTTTAATCTTAACCGGAGCTTTTAGTTGCTCAATTGCTCGATCGAGTCGTTTATCTACCACCAAACACCAGGGACAGATAAAGTCTGAAGTGATTTCAATTGTTAAGATCACGGGTTTCTTTCTATTAATTTCTGACCTCTTAACGATAACTCCATTCATAAAGAATGATAATAGAGCTAATATGCCAAACACCTTTGCGTTTTATGCAAAAGTATAGAGAAACCGATGGATCAATTTGCAGCGATGCGTGCTTTCGTCAAAGTGGTAGAAACTGACGGATTTTCTGAAGCTGCACGACAGATGCAGATGGCAGTATCTTCTGTGACTCGCCAAATAAATGCTCTGGAAGAAATGCTCAATACCCAACTACTCAACCGCTCAACTCGCAGCGTTACCCTTACAGCGCAAGGTCGTAAATATTACGATAAGGCAGTTCGCATTTTGCAAGATGTGGAGGAAGCAAACCAGTGTGTGATGGAGCAGGATATTCCACGCGGACTATTGAAAGTCAGCGTACCAGTTGCCTTTGGAAGACTGCATATTGCACCTATTGTCAATGATTTTCTTGTTCAGTATCCAGAAGTAAAGCTAGATTTGAGATTGAGCGATGGATTGTCTAACTTGGTGGAAGAAGATTTAGATACTGTAATTCGCATTGGAAATCTCGATCGGTCTGGAGCAAATCTAATTTTGCGTAAGATTGCCTCTTATACACGCCTTGTTTGCGGTAGTTCAACGTATTTCAAACAGCATGGTAAACCCAAACATCCAGACGAGTTAGCAAATCATAACTGTCTATTGTTTACTTATTTTATGGGGTATGATATTTGGCGATTCAAACGAGATACCGAATTTTGTGAGGTTAAAGTAAGTGGTTCCTTAATATCAAGTAATTCTGAGGTACTCCGCCAAGTCTGTTTGGATGGGACGGGTCTGATTTTGATGCCAACTTGGTTAATTGGTGAAGACATCCGAAAAGGAAAGTTGCAAGCACTGCTAACCGATTGTCAAGTATATCCTCAAACCAGTATAGATATGGGCATTTATGCGCTTTATTTGCCAAATCGAAGAAATTCGCTGCGGGTCAAAGCATTTATCGATTTTTTAATCAAACGATTTGGTAATCCGCCTTACTGGGAAGAAACCACGCTTTGAACTGGGTTATGGGAACGATGATTCAATAAGTAAGCTGTCGCGCATTTAACTTGCACATCTTTTGGTGTTGGCTGTTGACTGTTGACTGTTGACAGTTAACCGTCAGCGGTCAACGAACCTTATGAGTGACTATGTAATTCAAAAGCGTAATAGCTTA
>NZ_JAIVFT010000078.1 GCF_020829665.1 Nostoc sp. CHAB 5824 | reverse complement strand
AACGTTATACCACCCACCCCATTCATCGACAATCAGGGCTACCTTTTTTTCAGGGTCATATTTATCCATGATTGTGCTGTGGCCTGTGATAAATTCGTCCATTTGCGATGCTTCCTGCATGCTTTTAAAATACTGGGCTTCTGTAAAATCTACCGACGGACCCTTATCTTCCCAGCTTAAAACCGAGTAATGATGCAATGCCACCCCAGCAAGCATTTTATGAGGAATATTTTTCATAAGGGTTTCTGTCCAGCCATAATCACCGTCAGTGGCCCCGGACGCAATTTTGTAAAGTTTAGCGTTGTTATCCCAGTCAGTCATGAACGTAGCATACTGGCGATAGATATTTGCATAGTATTCGGCGGTCATATTTCCCCCGCAACCCCAGGCCTCATTCCCGACACCCCACAACTTAACGTTCCATGGTTTTTCGCGGCCATTTTTCTTCCTGAGTTCAGACATCGGGCTTCCACCGGGATTGTTCACGTATGATACCCAGTCTGACAGATCCTTTACCGTGCCGCTTCCGACATTTCCGGCCAGGTAGGGCTCTGCCCCGATGCGTTCACAGAGATCCAGGAAATCGTGTGTCCCGAAGCTGTTGTCTTCAGTAACACCGCCCCACCAGACATTCACCATTTTAGGCCGGTCTGCTTTAGGCCCGATACCATCTTTCCACTGATAGGTATCGGCAAAACATCCGCCAGGCCATCTTAAATTAGGCACTTTCAGTTCTTTAAGAGCCTGAACCACATCGTTCCGGATTCCCTGCACATTCGGAATTTTGGTATTATTTTCTCCTACATATATGCCCCCATAAATACATTTCCCGAGGTGTTCCGCAAAATGCCCGTAAATGTGTTTATTGATCCGTGGGCCGGTTAAGTCTGTATTAAATGTAATCTTGGTCTGGGCACCGGCGGTCAGACCGGCAAATAGCAGAACAGATAAAAAAAACCTCATTTTCATAATTAATCACTGTTTTAGTTTAGATACGAAATGCTTTTTTGAATTAACCTGCCTGTCCGGCATGTTCATTTGTCATGTAATGGCTTGCTAAAATATTCTTCCTGACGGCAGGCTATCTTAAACAAGCACATTACTCTTCCTGGCTATAAAGTCATTTTATTTAAACAATACCTGGGCGAATCCGAACAAATCATGTCTCCACACCGGCCAGGTGTGGCCTCCGGCATACTCGCTGTAGGTATACCTGATCTTCATGTCATCAAATTTGCCCATCATGATTTTGCAATTTTCATAGGCGATATCCTGCTTCCCACCCATTGAAATCCATAGGCTTTTCAGATTACCGTTAATTTCAGAAGCGTTATTTTTCATGAATTCATACTGGGGGTCTGATAGCTTGGTATTGTTGGCAAACCACCCCGAACTGAACACCCCGAGGTAAGAAAACATGTTTGTGTTTTTGATACCTGCATATAAGGTCTGCAGCCCTCCCATGGATAAGCCTGCCAATGCCCTGTTTTTAGCATCTGTTTCTACACGGTAATTGCTTTCTACAAATGGTATAGCTCCGACTTTGAGCTCATTTTCAAAAGCCTTTAATACATTCTCATTGAAGCCCGCCAGTCCTCCTGAAAAATTCATATTTCCATCCAGCATAGCTATCACCATAGGTTTAGCCTTATTAGCAGCAATAAGATTGTCAAGAATCAAATCTGTTTTGCCCTGTGTGGCCCATCCTCTCTGGTCTTCTCCTCCACCGTGCAAAAGATACAATACCGGATATTTAGAGGTCGACTGATCGTAGCCAGGCGGTGTATAGATGTACATTTCACGCCATGAATTTGAAGCTTTCGAAAAATACTTTTTAATCCTGATATCACCATGAGGTACATCTTTCAGAGCATAAAAATCGCCTTCTCTGTAAGGAATCTCAATACCGCTGGCCATGCGGCTCATCCCGTAAAAGGATTCGCTGGACGGATCTGCTACTGCGACGCCGTCTATCAACAAGGAATAATAATGAAACCCTCTGCTTACAGAATCTGTGGTTACATTCCAGAATCCGCTCGTATCTTTTACCATATCGTATTTTTTACCCAGGTCTATCTGCACCTTTTGTGCTTCCGGGGCCTTAACCCTGAACACTACGCGGTTGTCCGGAAGAACCTGCGGATACTTGGCGTTTCTTATGTTAGTTGCCGCAGGAGTTCCCAGCACTGAATATTTTGTAAACTCCTCTGGTTTGACCGGTTTAAACAGAAATTGCGAAAACATATAGAGTCCGTTTTTCCAGACTTTGAAATCATGCACCCCTGTTTCGAGGTAATAGATATGAGGCACGTTGTTTTCGTACAGATAGTCATGAGTACGCTTGCTGAAACTCAAAAGCCCGTCGCCATCACCGCAGCTGATCCAGAGCAGCTTAAGTTTCTCCCTGGCACTGGCCGGATCCGGCACCAGCTCTTTGGGTACTTTTGTATTCGGGGCAGACGAAAACCCACCTACCCAGGCAAATTTGTCAAGGTTTCCCAGACCAAAATTCAAAGATTGTCCGCCGCCCATAGACAAACCTGCGATAGCCCGGTTTTCACGGTTGGTAAGTGCCGGGTACTTTTTCTCAATAAAAGGGACAAGATCATTCAGCAGATCTTTTTCGAAAGTGGCAAAGGCTTCTACTTTGTCTTTGTCGAATATATTACCCACGGCCCGGTCGTCTTTCATGGCACGTCCGTTGGGCATCACGACGATCATCGGTTCTATTTTGCCTTCTGCATAAAGATTGTCCAGGATATTTTGCGGATTGGCCCCTTTAAACCACTCCAAATGATCCCCGCCAATGCCATGTAAGAGGTAAAATACCGGGTATTTCTTCTTTTTATCGAAGTTTGGTGGCGTGTAAACCAGCGTCTTGCGTTTGCTGCCGACGGTTTTTGAATCATATAATACGGTATCTATTTTACCTTTGGATACATTTTCACGGGCCTGATCAAATCCTTTTGGCATTTCTTTCTCCATTTTCTGAGCAAAAATCTGGAGAGAAAATACCGTATTGATCCATATTAAAAAGAGTATTCTTTGCATTGTTTGAATAATTTATTTTTAGTTTTTAAAAGCAAATCTCAGAGAGGCCCCGTTTTTATTTAAAAAGTAAGGGAGCCATTTGATACAAACTTCTTCTCCAGGTCTGAAACTCATGTGCCGTACCTTCGGAAACATAGGAAACGGCGTTAAACCCGGCCGCTTTCAATTCTTCAGCGGCTTTACGTACTCCATCAGGGCGTTCTTTACTACCACAGCTCAGAAAGATCATTTTCACTTTACTCTTGTCTGTGATGTCGGCAGGGGCATAAGTTCCCCCGCTGAGCAAACCGTAGTACGAAAACACATCGGGTTTATTGAGTGTAATGGTTTTTGTTTCAAAGCCACCCATCGAAAGCCCGGCCATAGCTCTGCCGTCTTTGTTTTTGACGGTACGGAAATTATCATCCACATAAGGAATCAACTCGTCTATCAAAACCGTCTGAAAAGGTTCAATTTTAAAATTCCGTATTCCCCCCGGCTTCACATCATTGGTCATGCCATAGGTCATCACAATAATAAAGGGCTTTATTTTACCCTCAGCGATCAGATTATCCATGATTAAATTGGCATGTCCCTGGTTGCT
>NZ_JAIVFT010000077.1 GCF_020829665.1 Nostoc sp. CHAB 5824 | reverse complement strand
AAACTATATTTCAAAATATGGTCGCTAAATTGTGGTTGATTTAAGCCCTGTTCTGCTTTAAATCCCGGAACCCATGAAAACACCGATCC
Organism: Nostoc sp. CHAB 5824; assembly: GCF_020829665.1. Lineage (GTDB taxonomy): Bacteria > Cyanobacteriota > Cyanobacteriia > Cyanobacteriales > Nostocaceae > Nostoc. The sequence goes on along the minus strand of NZ_JAIVFT010000077.1, from coordinate 3,576 downwards.
GTATGTATTCAGTTAACCAAACGAGCCCGGCTGGTTATCCGTCAGAAAAACATAAAATAGATTAAGCTTATGTTTTTCGATTCTGTTCCTTTTGCCCTTTTTCTTCCGGTCGTTTTTCTTCTTTACTGGTTTGCAGCCGGTAAAAACCTCCGGAGCCAAAACAGGTTGTTGCTGATGGCCAGTTACTTTTTTTACGCCTCCTGGGACTGGCGTTTTACTTTTCTTCTTCTATTTTCTACTCTCCTCGATTATTTCACAGGGATTAAAATATCAGAAGCAACCCGTCAGAATGTAAAGAAAAGATGGTTTTGGACAAGCATTGTCATTAATCTCGGATTCCTGGGGCTATTTAAATATTTTAACTTTTTCTCTGAATCCTTTGCCTCTCTTATCTCTTCTTTCGGGTTCCAGGCCAACGCCTTCAGCCTTAAAGTGATCCTCCCGGTCGGAATATCGTTCTATACTTTCCATGGGCTTTCCTATGTCATTGACATTTATCACAATAAAATAAGACCGGAAAAAGACTTCAGTACCTACGCCCTTTTCGTAAGTTTTTTTCCACTGTTGGTGGCGGGGCCCATTGAAAGGGCCACCCATTTACTGCCGCAAATTCAGAAAAAAAGGGCTTTTGACTATGCTACAGGAATAGACGGGTTAAAACAAATACTCTGGGGGCTATTCAAAAAAATTGTCGTTGCTGATCAATGTGCTGAATACGCCAACCTTATTTTCAATTATTCAGACCAATATTCAGGAAGCACGCTCCTGTTCGGGGCGATCCTTTTCTCTTTCCAGATTTACGGTGATTTCTCGGGTTATTCCGACATGGCGATCGGCACTGCAAAGCTCTTTGGAATAGAATTACTGAAAAACTTCTCCCTGCCCTATTTTTCAAGAGACATTGCCGAGTTCTGGCGTCGCTGGCATATTTCGCTTACCTCCTGGTTCAGAGATTATCTCTATATCCCGCTGGGGGGCAGCCGGGGCAGCACCTGGCAAAAAATCAGGAATACCTTCATAGTCTTCTGGATAAGTGGCTTCTGGCATGGGGCCAACTGGACGTTTCTTACCTGGGGAACTCTACACGCTGTTTACTTCCTGCCCCTGCTTTTATCAGGGACCAACCGGAATAACCTTGAAATAGCCGGGAAAGACAGAAAAATACCCACTTTAAAGGAATTTTTGAAAATCTTCTCCACTTTTATGCTGGTGACTTTCGCCTGGATATTTTTCAGGTCAACAGACATTCAGCAGGCATTTGATATATTCAGGAAAATATTTTCCAGCTCGTTGTTTTCAAGGCCGTATTTCCCGCTCACCCTTCCCCGGGGGGCCTATTGGTCTGAATTGTCCGTTATTTTTACAGCCGTTTCCGTGCTCATCCTGACAGAGTGGGCCGGCAGAAAACAACCTTACCCGTTTGCTCTGGCCGCAAAACAATGGAAATGGTATTACCGCTATGCTTTATATTACCTGATCATTCTTGCGATTATCAATTTCAGCACAAAGAATCAGCAATTTATTTATTTCCAGTTTTAGGCTATGAAGACATTTATACGTTCAGTCCTGCTTTTTCTGATACCATTTATCCTGATGGTGGTGCTATATTTAATCCTGGACCCTTTTAAGGTTATGTATCACTACGAAGCATTCTATCCGACACACTCAAGGCTTCCAAACCCGCTCAACAGAGATTACATCAGCACTACGATTTTTGACAACAGGTATAAAACTGAAAAATACGATTCCTTTATATTCGGCAATTCCCGTTCAGAATTTTTCGAAATTTCAGACTGGAAACAACACATCCCCGGGCAAAGCAGCTGTTACCATTTTGTAGCTGCGGGTGAAACCTTGTTCGGGATGTACAAAAAATTCCAGTACGTTGATAAAAAAGGGGTAATAATGAAAAATGCAATTATTGTCCTGGACAACAGCCTTCTTTCCTATGACAAATCCAAGCCGGGTTCATTATTCATCATTTCGCCTCAACTGGTAGATTACAGCAACTGGCTTGACTTCCAGGCTACTTTCCTGAAAGCGGTGTTTTCTCCCAAATTTATAGCGACGTTTATTGAATCAAAATTCTCAGACAGGTATACATTATACAGAACCCACGATTTGATTACCAATGAGTTCTATTTCTTCGAAAACGAAAGACTGATTAAAGAAAATAAATACTATACCCCTGAAAGAATGTCTGTTTTTTATAAAAGGGCTAAAATTCCGGCTTATTCCCCACCAGCCATCAAAGCCGGTCAGACCAGATTTTTAACTGAAATGGCGGCAATTTTAAAAAAGCACAAGACCCAATACAGAATCATCATTAATCCACTGTACAACCAGGTAAAAATCAGCCGTAAAGACCTGGATTTTATAAAAAGAACTTTCGGAGAGGAGAACGTATCCGATTACTCAGGCATCAATAAGTTTACAGAAGACTATCGCAATTATTATGAAGATTCCCACTTCAGGCCGGTGGTAGCCCGGCAGATCATGTCGGAAATTTATAGTACGCCAAAGCAATCCGGCCTGAAATAAAAAAACATCTGCCCCCTGCAGACAGGAGACAGATGTCATGATAAAAAAGAACCTGATCAGATACTCAGAATGTGAACCATTCTCAGCAAGTCATCATGAATAGGCTTTTGTTTTTTGATTGTATCGATAAATGGAGTATACACCAGCTCGTTGTTGACAATACCCGCCATCATATTTTTATATCCTTTCATCAGACCTTCAACCGCACCGAGACCCAGTCTGCTGGCCAGTATCCTGTCATAGGCAGTTGGTCCGCCACCCCTCTGGATGTGACCCAGGGTAGTTACCCTGATATCCAGCTTATCTCCTACCTGATCTTTGATCTTTTCAGCGATCTCGGCTGCATGACCTTCTTCATCACCTTCAGCTACCACTACGATCGAAGAAGATTTAGACCTGCTCCAACCGTCTTTCAGGGTAGAAATCACCTTTTTCAAGGGCGTGTGGGTTTCAGGAACCATGACGATCTCCGCTCCTCCGCCGATACCTGACTGAATAGCGATATATCCCGAGTCTCTTCCCATTACTTCAATAAAGAATACGCGGTCATGAGAGTCAGCCGTATCCCTGATTTTGTCAATCGCCTCTAGTGAGGTATTCACCGCCGTATCAAAACCAATGGTATAATCCGTTCCGTATAAATCATTATCGATGGTACCCGGACAACCGATCGTCGGGATCTGGTACTCATTACAAAATACTTCAGCTCCTGTAAATGTTCCGTTACCTCCGATAGCTACCAAACCTTCGATACCATGCTGCATCAGGTTTTCGTAAGCTTTCTTACGACCTTCCGGGGTCATGAATTCCTTGCTGCGGGCAGACTTCAGAATGGTCCCGCCTCTTTGTACAATATTGCTTACTGACTGAGAATTCATAGGGATAATATCTCCCGAAATCATTCCGTTATATCCTCTTCTTATACCATACACCTCAATGCCATAGTAAATTGCTCCTCTGACCACCGCTCTGATACATGCATTCATACCAGGGGCATCACCCCCTGATGTAAAAATTGCTATTTTTTTCATCCTT
>NZ_JAIVFT010000076.1 GCF_020829665.1 Nostoc sp. CHAB 5824 | reverse complement strand
GAATGTGCGTGCTGGAATGTAAGAGGGACCAGCTTTACCGCTGAAAGATTGTGGCTCTTTGGATTGGGTTGTCTTACTCAGACCTAAAATCAAGCCATGCGTATAAACGTCTTTTGCCTTACCTGTTCCCTCTTTATCTTGAAGCAGGTTTTTGATTCCTTGAGCCAAATTCTTAGCACGCAGCGCGAATACTCCAGCAATCCATTCGTTGACTACAGAGCAGATCAACGACAAAAGCAGGTAGATGAAGATAATCCCAATAGCAACTTCAAGTACATTTGAACCAAACATTCGAAACTCCTTTCAAGAGGCAAACGTGCGTCGTTTGCTTCCAACAACTGAGGTCAGTATCATGACCGATCTCATCCGATGAATGATGTTTGTCCAGTCTTCCATCTGTAGTATAAACAATGTGCTGTGTCATTAGCCGTGTCAAATTACGCAGGGATAGCGTGTCAATTTGTAGAATCCCTCTCAGTATGATTCTCAGGTGGGACAGAGGATGATAGCCAAAACGCAGGAACAGACAACAACAAAGATCGAATTTCGCCTATTCAGCCAGTTTGAAATACGAGTGGATGAGTATGTTCTTTCTTTTCCGACTCGCAAGGAGAGATGGCTTATCGCATTGTTGGCACTTGCCAAAGGGCAACCCATTGCACGCACGGTTCTGTCCGGCTTATTATTTCCTGAATATGATTATGATGGTGATCCTGCTTACTATCTGCGGCGGTGTCTCTCGGCTTTACGCAAATCACTGGGAGCAGAAGCCGAGCGTTTGCTTACGGCTCAACGCAATACTCTGGCGTTGAACATAGAGGAAGTCTTCGTGGATGTCATAGAGTTCGATGCGGCAGTCCGGCGGAGTGATTTGAAATCGCTGAAAAATGCCGCCTCACTGTATACTGGTCCTCTGCTTGCAGAATGTACGGAAGGCTGGGTACTGGAAGAGAGAGAAGCACGTCAAGAATCTTACCGAGGAGTACTGGAGAGTCTGGCGGCTTATACAAGGGCAGCAGGAGACTATGCGGGCGCAGAGAAATCCTTGCGGAGCGCACTCGATATCGATCCCATCAGAGAAGGGAACATACGTGACTTGATGGAGGTGCTGGCTCTTCAGCAGGAATATACTGTTGCCGAGTACATTTGTCGAGATTTTATCTATCGCCTCAGCCAAGAAGACCCTCCACAGTCGCCCTCCCCAGAAACAGTTGCCTTGTCAGCAAGATTACAGACTGAGGCGCGGATCAAAGCAAAAGTCGGCACAGTGGCTACTTCTGATGACTCAATTATTCCTCTCTCAAGCGAACTGCCTTGCCCACTGACGGCACTCGTCGGAAGAGAAGAAAATGTCATCGAAGTGATTGCCCGCTTGCGCTTGTCTCGCTTGGTAACTCTGACGGGAACGGGGGGTGTGGGCAAGACGCGCTTGGCACTGGCGGCAGCGGAACGAATAGGCAAAGAGCAGGTGCAAAGGATTAAGTTTACGGATCTCTCGAAAGTCACAGAAAAAACTTTGATTAACCAAGCTGTGGCAGAGGTTTTTAAGATCCGCGAGCAGGCAGGGAAGTCCTTGGAGACTGCTCTGCTTGACTTCCTCAAGCTCCAAACCTTGACACTTGTCATGGACAATTGCGAGCATCTTTTGGAGGATTGCGCCACCTTTGTTGCTCGTCTCCTTCGAGACTGCCCCAAACTTCGTGTGCTTGCGACCAGTCGCCAGCCTCTCGGTATTATGGGGGAAACGGTTTGGAGAGTGCCTTCGCTTACTGTCCCCTCTGCGATAAAATCGCCTGTCGAGGCAGCAAACCGTCTTGAAGAATTTGTTAAATATTCGGCTGTCCAACTGTTCGTTACGCGTGCAGAAGCGACATCCAAAGGTTTCCACCTGACAGTTGAAAACTGTGCCGCAGTTGCCGATATCTGTCTCCGTCTCGGCGGTATTCCTCTTGCCCTTGAACTTGCCGCAGCACGCTTGTCGGATCGAACTGTAGAAGAGATCGCAGACAGCCTCAATAACCGTTTCCGTCTTTTGACAAAAGGGGATCGGACTGCACTGACACGCCATCAAACTCTCCGTGCATCGGTAGACTGGAGCTATCAATTTCTCACTCTTTCAGAAAAAACCCTCTTTCAGCGATTGTCAGTTTTTACGGGGGGATGGACACTGGAAGCGGCAGAAGCAATCTGTAGTGAAGGTCTCCTTGAAAATGACACTGCACTCGACCTCCTAGCTGCCTTGGTAGATAAATCCTTGTTATATGCAGGAGAGAGTGGTGGAAAAACTCGATATGGGCAACTTGAGACCATACAACAGTATGGTCAAGAGCACTTGGCGGAAGTTGGGGAAGAAAGACAGGTGAGAAATCGTCATCTGTTGTACTATGTAGAAATGGCGGAGCAGGCAGAGAATGATTTGGACGGTGTCGAACAAGCATCTTGTATGCAACGGCTCGTTGCTGAACATGGCAATCTTCGGACTGCGCTCGCATGGTGCGATACATCCGCCGATAACACAGAAGCGGGGCTGCGACTGGCGGCGGCACTAAAGACATTTTGGTACAGACGCGGTTTATGGAGTGAAGGGCGTGATTATTTAGAAAGAAATTTGGCTCAAGAAAAAGGATTAAGTTCGGCAAAGGTATATACAAAAGCACTTATTGCCACAGGTCATCTTGCTGCCAATCAAGGAGATTATCAGGGGGCATTGCTGCATCTTACCAAAGCGATAACTCTTTCTAAGGACAATGGCGACAAACGCAGCCTCGCAGAAGCACTCTGTAGGTTAGGCAATGCTACGAGTGAGCAGAATGACTGGCGCAAAGGTCAGTTGCTGTGTCAAGAAGCATTGGAGATTTTTCGTGAGTTGAAGGATTCGCGGGGTGAAGTGATGGCTCTCTTTTATCTTGGATCCGCCTATTTTGATGGGATGGATTACCTGACAGCATGGTCATTCTCAGAGCAAGCGATCACATTGGCGCGGCAGATGCAAAACGAGCATCTTACTGCATTTTTACTGGTACCTTTAGGAAATATCGCACGGTTTTTAGGAGATATTGCTGCTTCACGTTCTTTCCATGAACAGAATCTAAACATTCAACGCACTCTACAAGAACCGATAGGCATTGTCTATTCTTTAGAAGCCCTTGCCGCAATTGCCGCGACTTTAAGGCATCCTCTGCACGCAGCACAACTTTTTGGGGCAGCTGAGCACTTCAGAGAAAATCTGTCTTTTCCCGTCTCTCCGAATGGACAGGAAGATTACGCGAGAACTATCGAAAACATAAAAGCCATACTGGGTCAAGAGACTTTCCTAGACGCACGAGCAAAGGGGTACGCAATGGATATAGAGCAGGCTATTCGCTCAGCACTTGAATATCAAATGTAGGGAATTCTCTCATCCAAATCTTGCCTTAACCCCATTTCCAAGCATTTGGTATACTATAACCATTCGTGTTACTTTGGAGTAATTTTGTAATGTCTGCTGATATTTTGGAACGCCCTGAGAACTCTATCGCTTCAACTGTGCCGGATGCTTATTACTTGGGTGATATTCGCATCAGCCCGCCCGTTGCGCCGGCTCCCATGGCGGACGTAACTAATCGCATCCTTTATGAACTCAAGCGTGCGTGATCGATATCGATCACGCACGCTTGAATTTCGGCATATCCTTAAAACAGGCATAATATTCACCTAGCAGAATCATCCGCAGACAAATGTCTACGTAAGAACCTT
>NZ_JAIVFT010000075.1 GCF_020829665.1 Nostoc sp. CHAB 5824 | reverse complement strand
CCCTGAACCGTTTTCCAAAATCCCACCCTTAATAATTGAACTCTTTCAGTCTCTTTCTCAGTGGGGTACAGTGTTTTTTTTTAGTTTTAAGTCTAGAAGACGCAACATTCTATCTAGGGTTGAGCGACCTATCAAAACTCCAGTTTTTTGTTCTAAAAGTATATGCAGTTCATCCAAGGTTGCATCATTATTATCAGAGACAATTGAAGATAAAACATTTAGTTGTTCTTGTGAAAGTTTTGTTGGTGTTTGTTTAATACGTACCTTGGGAGCAATAGTTCCTAGCTCTCGATATTGTTTCAGCAATTTTTCCACAAAACTTAGGGCTACTTGAAATCGTTTTGCAATCTGACGCTGAGATATTTTATCTTCAAAGTAAGCATCGATAATTTTCTGACGTAAGTCGAGTGAGTATGCCTTCATTTCTATTGGATAAAATGCATAACCTAATTTATTAACTGTACCTCACCAGATCAGGAAACGCTATAACCCAGATTTTTGCCAAGCTTACTTCTTTAGGACGTATTCATCCCATTTCTACGGGTGTTGAACCCTCGTAAATTGGCAGAGGTATTGAAAAATAATACCTAAAAACAGACACCTTGAAAGGGCTGGTTGGGCAGAACCTCAACACTATTGTGCCGTCCTCTTGCCTGATAGTTATCTATACAGACTATCCCCGTTCGCCTTTCATGTAATCCGAGTTGCACACAGGAGCGATTCCATCCCAAAACTGTTTCTGCTTTGCGGGCTGAACTATCGAAGTAATCTTCAGTAACTTTTGCCATGAAGTCTCGTTTGCGATTGCCAGTCAGTTTCTGCGCTGCATCTTTAAAGGTAGATTTGATGGTGTCGGTGAGTATGAACCTGGGATTCCCATTCTAAAGATTTAGACCAGGCGCGGGCAGATCCGCGCTTCCTATCTTTTAGAAGAATGGCTGGTATTTTATTTCTCTGCAAGTCCCTTAAGTTACAATTTTCCCTTTTTTCTACAAATCCGTTGCCTTTACAACCTGGTTTTGACCACACCCCCACAGACGTAGCGTAAGCGAAGTCTATGGGGAGAGGTTGTTCAATCATTTTGATTCAGGCTTGGAATCAATTGTTCATCGGGGATAACATCAATTAATTCTCGATATCCAGGAATAGGGCCCTCAGGAATTGGAAGCTGGAGCCCCTCGTAATGGGCCCGACGATTGCGCTTGCGTTCTAGCCCCAAATTTGCTCCTCCGATCACGGTAGACCATGTTTTGAGAACATGACTTTCTTTAGCCCACTCTAGTACCTTTGCTCCCGTTTGAGTACGCACTAAAATAGTCCCATGCTTAGCAAAGGATGAAACTTCCTGCTGACTAGATTTGAAGATGTTTGGGTCGCCGTCACATACGCTAATATCTGCAAGACCTGACATCCAATCTCCACAAGATAAGCATCGATGGGTTTTGTGATTTTTGAAGTGACGAACTGCTTCCCATAGTGTAGTTGAAGCTTTTTGTCCATCTTGAGTGTATACTACAAATTCACCAGGATAGCTACCTTCCCTGTAACGGACGTCTTTGACCTTTTCCAAAGGTATTTCCATCGAATCTATAAGCGTCTCAGTTCCAGATGGGGCTGTACTCGAAGAGCAGGCAATTTCGATCACAAACAGAATCTGTTCGCGAGCCAGTTTCCCCCAGAAGTTGTCCATTCGCTGTAGCTTGCGAAGTGCCTGTATCTGGCAAGCTATCCCCACTAGACCGACACGCAAGGACGAATTCTCGCGAAATAAGTCTTTCAAAATGCTCAAATGAGCAAAGAGTTGGTAGGTAGATTGAGCAGTCTTAGGCAGTTCGGCAGGGTCATAACAAACTACTGAGGCAGCTCGCCAAGGGCGCTGTGGCTCTCTACCTGAAACTACTACACAGTCCAGTTTCAAACAGCTCATAGCAGATGCTAGTAGGGTTGTCACACTACCACCGCTAGCTGAACACTCAAATAATACTGGATCTGTTGAGCATCCCGCATGAATAGAATCGTAGATTCCAAGCCAGCGCTCTTCTACCTGTCGTTGTCTGCCAAAGAGTTGTTGTTCTGATTCAGGTACCCCTGTGTCTAAACCCGGACAGACTGTCAAGCAATCTATGCAGGTACCACAGACTGCATCTGTGTCTACTGTAAGTTTTGGGTGCAGACCATCCATCCTAATTATGTCAGATGGACAACCTACTTGGCATGCACCGCAAGAAGTACAGAGATTAGATGATAAGATAGTTTCTTCTAAATTTCGAAAAGGCATTAGTTCAGATAACCTCCTCTAAAGGATTGTGTAGCCGGAATTTCTTGAGGACAAATGTTTCTCACTCAAGCTAAGCAACCTATGCCGTTACTCCAAAACAAAAATTGGAGACACGAACCCTACCTGCGCCCTAAATGTATCCTTTGTCGACTCTTGAACCTGTCCTTTACGGAGCATATCTATAGCTTTATAATCGTGGAATTATTCGTCAAGTTGTGTTAAATAACTAAAGCCAACTCCAGGACTAACAAGGCGTTTGATAAACCGACGCTCCTCCTCAAGTTCAATACTTGTACTGCCGCAGTTTGGTGTCCTTAGACAGGGTTTCATCCGTTTTTAGAGTGTCGGTGGCTTTGAGATAAGCTGAGTTATTATTGGCATTGATCATATGCAGAGCTTGAGTGTATGTCGTGGTAGTAAGTGTTTTACGAAAGAACTGTTTTACTGCTTGGGCATACTGTTTAGCGGTGAGCAAGAAGTGCAGGGTGTTTCCTAGTGAATTCAGTGTTCGATACAAGTACTTCTATTTACCCTTGCCCTCTATGTAGGCTTCGTCCACGCGTCAGTATCGGCCACTTAATATTAAATTGATGAGTTTTGCAACATAGTCGTCCTAAGTAGATTTTCATGCCAATAGAATTTCTTACTAATTCATGTTGTCTAGTTCCTTGAGCAATAAAGCTTCAGCCTCTGATTCTGAAAGCTGTTGCATTTGCGCCAAGGTAGAATTGGAGGCTTCACTATCTTTTTGCAACTCTACACTAAAAGCTTCAGAAAGTATGTCTTTAACTAGGTAAGCAATCAGTACTTCTAAAGTTGGATAGTCAAAGGCTAAGGTTGAGGGCAGCGAGCAACCTAAGCTGGTTTGTAAGCGATTTCTAAACTCGATTGAGGTCAGCGAATCCATTCCGAGATCAAAAAAACCGCAAGTCCAATCTATCGACTCCGATTCTTTCCAGCCTAACACTTCGGCGACTTGGGAACTCAGATGAGACATCAACAACTTTCTCCGCTCTGACACTGGAGCCTGCTCCAAGATATGGCGTAACTCCATCTTAGCTGCTGGCTTTGATGGCTGCTCAGAGATTGAGGCCACCTCCGTAAAGAACGGCCAGATTGCCATTTGTCTTTTGAGGAATTGCGACCAGTTAATGGATGCTACTCCAACCTGCACTGAAGGCTGTGCTAACAACTGCTCGAAGACCTGTAATCCTTGTTGGGGAGAGATGCTTCCCTCTCCTTGCTGACTTAACCATTCGCCTAGCTTGCCTCTGGCTACCGCTCCTACTTCGCCCCAAGCTCCCCAGTTGATGCTTAGGCCTGAAAGTCCTTGCGCCCGTCGGTAATATGCTAGGGCATCTAGAAAAGCATTTGCTGACGAATGGTTAGCTTGACCACCACTGCCCAAGAGAGAAGCAGTAGAAGAGAACAGTACAAAAAAGTCTAAGCGCCGATTTTGGGTTAATGTATGTAAGTTCCATGCCCCTTTTACCTTGGGATTCATTACTCGCGCAAAACGAGCCCAGTTTT
>NZ_JAIVFT010000074.1 GCF_020829665.1 Nostoc sp. CHAB 5824 | reverse complement strand
CCAACGGATGGGAACGGTTGTCCGTGTCAGTCACGAAGCGATCCATCTGTGGCGTTTACATGGTGAAACCGAAGAAACCGTTTCGTGGTAATACCCGTGGTGCTTTTCTATGCTTCCATTGGTTAGGGTTTGAGATGGACGAGCAAAAAATAACAGAAATTTTTCGGGGCGTAGTTGTAAAACACCCCTTCTCGACGTACTATTATTGTAGGGACAACAAAATTTGACCGGAGGTTGAAAACCCCCGTCAAGAAAAAACAAGCGTCTTTTAGACGCAAATACCGCTGAATTGTGCGTCTGAAAGACGCTTGTACTTTACAGGCGGGTACTTTCAGTACCCGCTTTTCTTATTCTTACTTTTCAGCCGCGTTCGGTGAAAGGCGCGGGGCTTCCGCTTCCCGTCAGAAGGGGCAGGATATTGTCGGGCGGCTCGCGGTGAGGCCATGCAAACGCATGACGGAATGCGGCGTTCTGACAGCGGCGGAGCATATGAAAATCAATAATATCGAGTGACAGCAGATTTTCGTACTCGAACGGAAGTCGGACATTGTGCAAGCCCGGATTGTCGGTACAAATCGCGATGTCCACGTTCGCCTTTTCGCATTCGACAAACACGCGCCGCAATGATTCCAGACTTTGCAAGGTTCCGGTTTTGAGATAGGAAGTCGGGCAGACTTCGAGGCACTGCCCCCGATCTCGAATCTGCGGCAAGAGTTCCGGCATTTGGAGCGGAATATGGATGCCGTGACCGATGCGATCCACATAAGGCAGTAACTCAGGATACGCCCCGTTCGCCGTCTCGAACAGATGGCACGTCGTTTTCAGCCCCAACAGCCGCGCATATTGAAACAGTTCGATAAATTCCGGGATACGCTCCTGATACAGCACATCGGGACCCGCCAAATCCACCGCACAGACCGTGTCGCGCTCCCTTGCCGCTAACTCAATGATTGCCCGGTTGATATGGTTCGGCAGTCGGCTGTGCATACACAAAATCTGGCGCAGACGCAACGGATAATCGGGAAGATTGGCGGCGTCCCGGATCACCCTAACCACTTCGCGCATCTGCAAAATTCGCTCGGCTTCTTCGCGCTGATGATCGGTACGATAGTAGGGCGTATGGCGCAGTTCGAGATAGACAAGCCCCTCGAACACATACGCCCCACGCACCAATTTGGTGATAAAGTAGGGCAGAGTCCGAATCGTCTGTACCTGTTCGATCATGGTATGGAGTTCCAAAAACTCACTCAGACTGTTGCGCGGGCGCGTAACGAAATCCTCGAAGTCGTCATAGTCGGGAAAATCGAGGGCGAGCGGATGCCCCTGCCGATGGAGAAATCGCCAAAAGATGCGCGGTACGATGGAACCGCCGAGATGCCGATGAAGTTCTGCATGAAGAGGCATAATAAAAACGATCCACGAAAGAACACGAAAAACACTGCCGCAAACAACCAAAATTTAATGACTGAATTGCCCTATTCCCTGTTCCCTGCTCCCTCTGTGTTTGGCAGTTTGCGGGCGGCGGCGAAACCGAACGCAACGACAATTGCGGTCAGGACAAAGAGAATGGGAACGCCGGAAACGAGAATCAACTTATCTTGTTGTACGAATAGCCCGCCGAGAATCGGATACAGGGCGGAGGGTGCGAGAACGAGATTGGCAAGCCCGATAAAAATCGGGCGTTCGTTTTCGTCCACCTGCGACATGAGATAATGGCTCGACGCGATCCACATTCCCCAGCCGAGACTGCCGCCCATGATGAGGAACACAAGGCAGAACGCGACGGGCGAAACTCTTCCGACGGTTAAGGCAATGATCGGCGTCAGGAGATGGGCGAAAACGACGGCGCGAACAGCAGACGCGGCTCCGCGCCGCTCGCTGATGGCAGTCCACAGCGGCGACAGCAGAATGATGCTCGCGGCTTGCATGATCTGATAAGTTCCGCCCCATTTGTCGCTGATACCGAAACGCTGTACCGCATACAGCACATAGAACGGCGAGGCGGCGGTGCCGAAACTGGTCAGAAGCTGGACAACAACCAATCGCGCAAACACCGGGTTCTCGCGGAGCATCATGGGCAAGCGGCGAAAATAGGCACTGAGCGGCGGACGAATGACGGTGGGATCACTTTTGGGCGCGGGCGGCTCTTTGATCAGAAACACGCCAAGGAGCGAAATGAAAAACATCAGCGCGGACAAGCCGGACAGCAGGGCATAGTTCTTTGGGAATGCCAGAAAGTTCGGGTCGAGAATGCGGCTGGTCAGAAATCCGGCGATCACGATACTGCCGATGCCGGAAAGAACCTGCGTCGCGCCGAAGAATCTGCCGCGTGTGCGCTCGGAAAAGGAACGCGCCACAATCTCCATCCACGGCACATAACCTAAGCCGTCGCCCAACGCCCAAATCGCCATGATAATGATGACTGCCCATTTCGCAGTTGTCTGTGCCGCAGGGGAATCGCCAGCGTGCAGAATGAAATACGGCATAAGGAGCAGAGGAAGGCGCGTGATAGTGGCGGCATACAGCAGAACGGGGAGTTGGCGCGGGCGGTTGTGGGTCGCATACGCCACAAAAATCTGAACGACATTGAGGCTTAGGGAGCGCACTGCCGCAAACGCCCCGATCAGCACGCCCGACGCGCCCAAGTTTTTCATCAGGAGCGGCAGGACGGCATTCGGGTCGAGCAGTGCCATACCGAGCGCGAAAAAGGCGACATCGAGGAGAATTGTCGCGAAGTTACGCCGCACGCTGAACCGTGTTGGAAAGGCGGGAGTAGGGTTGTCCGGCGTGGAGGTCGCTTCATTTGTTGCTTCACGGATCATCTGCCTAAAGGATACCCGACTTTCCTCCCTTCCGGCAGTCCCAATGCGATCCACGAAAGCACAGCAAAAGAACGCAGTAACAGATTACGAACAGACACAAATTTTCATCCACAAAAAAGGAAGGAATTTTCTGCCTGTTTGACGAAGGCTGTCCACGACATTGCTCACAGTGCTTTTATGAAGCGTTCATGTTGTGCCGAGATGGAGAAACCGATGCAAATCATCCGCCGCTTTGTTTCCGCCGTTATATTGCTGGCTTTTGACCTGCCGATACAGGCGCAAAATTTTCCGCGCTACACCGCAAGCATCTTGCCGCGATATAACAACGACGTGGTACTTGCCAGCGGCTTCAATAACCGAGGCGATGTCGTCGGTTCTTTTTATTCACTTGACGGCTCATTCAGTGCGTTTCTTTACAAAGATGGCGTTTATCAGAATCTCGGCGATTCTTCCATGATCTTCTCTTCCGCCAATGCCATCAATGACAATGGTACAGTGGTCGGGGCGTTTTCTACGGTGACCGAGGGAAGCCCCGCCTTCTCCAACGGGGGACTGCTTCAGCCGCTCACGCCGACATTTACCGATGCTCAACGCAATCGCTTGTCGGCGACTGCTACCCGTATCAACAATTCTGGGCAGATTGTCGGCACATATACGGCGAACACTGCCGACTTGCCGAGACGCTCATTCTTTTATGAAAACGGTCAGTTTAAGGACATTGGAGATTTCAGAGGCTATGTCGGTACAGAAGGAGTTTATTCGACAAACGTCTCTGATATCAACAGCAATGGAAACGTCGTCGGAACATCATGGGGCGGGGTTGACACGCAAAATTCTATTCATGCCTTTGTAAGTGCGGGCGGGCAGTTGACCGATCTTGGGGTATTACCTGGCGGTCTAAATAGCGGAGCCGCCGCACTCAATGACAGCGGGGTGGTTGTCGGCTATTCCAGCGTGAACGGCAACCAAAGGGATCATGCGGTCTTATGGGACAATGGCAACATTACCGATCTCCAAGAACTGATGGGTTTGTCTCTTGTAGACTCCTCGTCTGCGGTTGATATAAACAATACAGGAGCCGTTGT
>NZ_JAIVFT010000073.1 GCF_020829665.1 Nostoc sp. CHAB 5824 | reverse complement strand
CGTTCCGTTTGATGTAGCGGTCTTCCGTGTCCAGCGGACTCAGCGACGCCGCGTGTGTGCGGCTTGGTGCGTCGCTCATGTGGGGGTGAGGGCCGTTGGGAAAGATTGCGGGGAGAGGGGCTTCATTAGCGCAAGATCTTGATAGCAAAGCGCACGATACCCGAGTACTAGGGTGCTAGTAAAATATATGCGCAGCAGCATCTGGCTTTTATAATTATTTAATTAATAAAATAATCAAAAAAGGAGGCGTTAATGAAGGACGATTCCGACCAGCTTGGCAATCTGAGCTCGGTGGATACTGCTCTGATTGAATATTTTAACGAACGATCACCATTTGTGTCGATGATGATTGAGGGCGAATGGGGCTCAGGAAATACACATTTTATTCGTACGCCCGGATCTCGTTTAGCTTCTCGTGCAGGAAAAAAATGTGTCTTCTTTTCCGCTGCAGGTCTCGAAAATAGAAGTGATCTGGAGAGATCTCTCTTCTTTGCTGCTGCGCCTATGCTTAATAGCGGGTACGCTGAGGCTCTTGGTATATTCACGAGAGCGGCTATGCGATGGGCGAAGATTGAGCCGAATGATCTTAAGTTTAAAGCTGACGTGCCGCCAGATAAGGTTGTTGTCTTCATTGACGACATTGAGAGGTTTGCTGGGGATCAGAAAGTTATTCTTGGTTTTGTTATCGATATTGTCGACAATAATGGGCTTCATGTGGTGGTAATTGCTTCTGAGAAGAGGCTGTTGAAGGCGGCTAACTATCTGGGTGAGTGGAAAGAGAAGGTCGTCGGGCGAACTGTCAGATTGATTCCAACGCCAGAGCAAATGGTCGATGTCGCGCTGAATGAGCTATCAAGTCGAGGCGCGGCTGACCGAATGGAGCCTCTAAAAGGTGAGTTGATTAGTATTGTTAATAAGTCAGGTATCAAGAGCTTTCGTGCGGTGAAGCATTCCGTTCGCGAAATTGCGAAAGTTATTGATGCTATAGGAAATTCCTACGAATCTATCGATCCGGTTAAGTCAATACTGGTTGAGGGGTTGTTGATTGGTCTGCTTGAGATAAAGAGAGATGCATCAATCACGCACGATGTAGCTGATCTGTTTTCTCACTCTAGTCTGCGTACTGCATACGAGGCGATGATTATGCAGGCGCCGGATGAGGATGTAGTAGGCGTTGACAAGTCGTTCGCTGAGATTATTTTTGATAGGTATGAGGGTACTGGGATAATAGATTTTCCAGGTGGAAAAGCGTTCTCGAGTTATTTTAGTGACGGGATTCTGGATTCAGATGGGATGCTTAAGCTTCTACAAGAAGTGAAGTTTGCAATGCAGGATGTTGAGCAAATTGAGGCGGTTGAAGATAAGTCAATTCTTAAAAGCAGCGCTTTTGAATTCTCGCAAGAGGATTTTAGTAAGCATTTTGATTCTCTTTTGGTGCGACTTACTGATGCCGAATTTAGGTCCGTCGGGGCTATAGTTAGAATCTATACTTCGATGAAGTACTGGGCGCAGCGAAGAATAATATCTCTGTCTTCAGGTGATGTGGCTAGCCTTTGCGTGTCCGCAATTGAAGGAATTCCGCCAGGCGAACTTTTGGATCCAAATGCGGACACAGATATTTTCTGGTTTCAGAAGCAGATGGATGATTCTGATAAGAGCGTTGCTGACGCGGTGCAGCTTAAGGTTCTCGAATCGATTGAAGTTGATCTTAAGAGGCGTCGTGCGGACGTCCGTAGTTGGCTGAAGAATGGTAGAGATGACGATCGGGACTTGAAGAAGGAGTGGCTACTTTCTGCGCTTTTTGTGGATGAACCTGCTAGCTGGATTGAAGCCCTTCGAGCTTCTGTTTCATCAAAACTTCAAGAGGTGGTGAAGCTAGTACATGCCCGCGGCCGAGTTGCTGGCGTAGGTTCGAACCTCAGAAGCGAGCTACCCTTGCTAAAGATTATTGCTGAAGGGATTGAGGATCGCATCCCTCCTAGCGGGAACTTGTCGCTAGTGCAATCTCAGCTTGTCGAACTGGCTGCAGCCCTGCGTTCGTTAGCCGAGAACATTGGTTCTTTTCTGGAGATGGAGCGACAGTTCTCGGATAACGAGCCGGAGGTCTAGTGAAACGCATGGCGCCGCTCTTACTTGTTTAAAGTTGAAATCGGGCCTTCGAACTGTATGGCGGGATGAACCCGTGAGGCGGGCCAAAACCCGTAAGGCGGGCTTGAGCCCGCCCTACGCCCGCCCTACGCCCGCCAGCTGTCAGGGGTCGGATCGCGTAGGGTGGGCCCCGGCCCACCTGCTTGCGGTGTGTGACGCTTGCGGTCCCCCGGCATCCGGCTGCCATGGCCGCCGACGCGCCTCTCTTCTCACACAAACACCCACGCGACACCCGAAAAGGGTCTCGCATGACCCTCCGAGGGTGTTTCTTCTCACAGTAAGGGCCTCTCATCTCTCACTAACGCCCAACGTTTGACCAAAAAGAGCCCCTCATCTCTGACTAAGGCGCAACGTTCGACCAAAAAGGGTCTCTCTTCTCTCACTAAGATCCAGCGTTTGACCAAAATGGGTCTTTCTTCTCTCACTAAGGCCCAACGTTCGACCAAAAAGGGTCTCTCTTCTCTCACTAAGATCCAGCGTTCGACCAAAAAGGGTCTCTCGTCTCTCACTTAGGCCCAACGTTCCATCAAAAAGGTCCTCGCGAGACCCGAAAAGCCTCGCGCGACAGCCGAAAAGGCGCAAAACCGGCGCCGAGCATCCCGAGCCCAGCCCCGGGAACCCCGCGCACTGCACCGCCCAGCGCGTCCATCCCCACACCGATACATCCCCAAGACGGGCAGGGCGACCCGGGACGGCGACGAATCCGATCCCGTGCAACCCGATGTCGCAGCCGCGTGGCCGCGGCCCGACGACGGTCAGCGCCTTCGCCCACACACCCATGGCACCATGCGCTCATCCCCTTTTTTGTGAGACGACGCATGCTGCGTGCCCTGGTCCTGGCGCTGTACCTGATATCTCCGGCGGTCTTCGCCGCCACCCCGGTGTTCGACGTCCACGTGCACCTGCGCGACGGCGAGACCTCGCTGCAGCAGTACCGCGACGACGTGCGCGCCGCCGGCCTCGAACTCTCCGGCATCGGCGTCATGTGGTTCGGTGGTCCCCATCAGGCCCGACAGGGTGACCTGGCGAAGATCCGCGCCGGCAACGACCGCGTCATCGCATTGGCGGCGAAGCACGCCGATGTGCTCCCCATCGCCACCGTGCATCCCTACGACGGCGACGCCGCCCTGGCCGAACTCGCCCGCGTCGCCGCCGCCGGCGTGAAGGTGCTGAAGATCCACGCCCACACCCAGAACTTCGATGTGGCCGATCCCCGCGTCGAAGCCCTCGCGCGCCGCGCCGGCGAACTCGGCATCACCGTGCTGATGGACAACGCCCACATCCTGCCCGGCGACAGCGAGAAGCTGTTCAACCTGGTGGTGCGCGTGCCGAAGACGAACTTCATCCTCGCGCACATCGGCGGCCTGAACTTCCGCTTCTGGAACATCCTCGCCCTCGCACGCACCGCCGACGGCTTCGGCTTCGAGAATCTCTATTTCGACATCTCCGCCACCGTGCTGGTGGTCGCCGATTCCCCGGTGGAAGAAGAATTCCTGTGGACCCTGCGCAACGTCGGCCTCGACCACGTGCTGCTCGGCTCGGACTATCCGCAGATCAGTCTCGATCGCACCGTCGAAGCGTTCGAGCGGCTGGACCTGACCGACGAAGAGAAGGCGAAGATCCGCAGCGGGAATGCGATGAAGCTCTTCGGCCGCTGACGCGTGCATGTCGTAGCCCGGGTAAGCGCAGCGCACCCAGGGCAGCGTGCAGCGCATGCGCGGACCGAACAGCGCCCCTCATCCGCCTTCAGCACCTTCTCCCCGTTGCACGGGGAGAAGGGAAGAGCGGCACGCCGCGGTGTTGCATCATGCGCGAAGCAACCGCCGACCGGGACACATCGTTGTAGATGACCCAATCGGCACTTAGCAT
>NZ_JAIVFT010000072.1 GCF_020829665.1 Nostoc sp. CHAB 5824 | reverse complement strand
CTCGCAAAAATTTATTCGATCTTCGCCGTACTGCCGTTGTTCACAATCTTCATGTCCTTGCCAAAATTTTTACTCACACTACTGAGCAGTCTGCTATTTCATCCTGATTACTGAATCGGTGTTCTAGGGATTTTCAAGCGCGAGATGTCAAAAAGTTAGACTTCGATAACTATAATACTGAGCAGCAACCGTATGACCTCCACGAAATCTTGGGCCAGTTGTTTGACTATAGAGCGTTGATAAGTATTTTCGCTATATGTCCAATCTAGTTGTAACTGCCCTCCTATAATAGTCACAGTAATCTCCATCGGGTGGCTCGGCCTTCCTCGTAGAATGTGGGCTGACTCACGAGCTATTCTAAACAGAGAAGACTCCGGAAGAACCTGGTCAAACTGACCTAGGTAATTAAAGCTCACCTCAGACTGAAGGGACTCTAATCTTTCAGCTATTTCCACGTCTTTACTGAGAAAGCGGAGCAAACCATAGCTAATACCTCGGTTCGGAATTCGGCTTAACTGGTCTCTAACTAACTTCAATGCGTTCTCCAGAGTATCGGCCTCACTGATATCCAATAGTACCGGAGAGATGGAAGTAAACCAGCCAACGGTACGTGATAGATCCACATTTTCGATAATTGACTCCCGTCCATGGCTCAATAGATCAACTAGTAGAGAACTTGATCTTGTCCATTGTGAAAAGGATTGCACTAAAGCTGTTAGCAGCACATCGGTTATCTGAGTATTGTAAAATTTGGGAACATCCTGTATTAAAGCCCGGGTTTCTTCAATACTAAGCAACATTGAAACATTGTTAGCCCCTGTCAAGACGCCAGCACTTTCAGGATAAATCACTGGCAAACGACGATCCTTATTCAAAGGCATTGCAAGCCAGGTAGCTAGCTCTTGCCTAAGAGATTCTAATTTGGCATATTCTGTTAAGCGTTCTGCCCAGTACTTGAAAGACGTAGTTTTGGACGGTAGTTGAATTGTCTCATTGCGCTTAAGCTGCTGATATGCTGTTTGGAGATCTTCTAGCAATATCCGCCACGAGACACCGTCAATTATCAGTTGATGGATAAGCAGCAGAAGGCGGCTCGGTTTGTGAGATCCGAGGTTCAAGAAAACAATCCTTAGAAGCGAACCCTCTGAACAGTTTAGACTGGTTTTCATCTCAGCTACTACTGCCTCAATGGCGGGTTCTTGCTCCTTGTCTGACAGTGCCGATAAGTCCCGTTTTGTAAAAGGTACAATAAGATTGTCAGGGCTGGTGATGACCTGCAGCCAGTCCGATTCCCCTTTCACAAAACGAATGCGAAGTGCATCGTGGTGTATTAGCAACTGCTGAACGGCCTTTTCCAAAAGAGTTAAATCTGGGATTTGCTGTACCTCAAGTAGAACTGCTTGACTCCAGTGCTCAAGATTGGGAAAATTCTGCTCAAAAACCCAGTGCTGGATAGGCGTCAATGGAACTGATCCCGTTACTAGACCCTGCTCAGCTTCGATGGTTGGTGCCATGTCTGCTACCGCTACTAACTCGACGATCGTTGGGTGTTTAAATAGTTGTTGAACCGTAATCTGAAGACCCACCTGTTTAGCTTTAGCGATGACCTGCAAGCTGAGTATAGAGTCTCCACCCAATTCAAAAAAATTATCATGGATGCCTACCTGCTTGAGATTGAGAACCTCAGACCAGATTTTTGCCATCCTTTGTTCAATAGAGGTACTAGGAACCACAAAAGCTCCTTCCAGATTAGGCCTTGTCTGGCTAGGTTTAGGTAACGCCTTACGATCCACCTTATGGTTAGGTGTCAATGGCAGCGCCTCAAGTATCATGAAGACAGAGGGCATTAGGTGATCGGGTAGCCTTTTCTTTAAGAAGCTGCGGAGCTCACTAATTGTGTGTGTTTGTTCTTGGTCTGGAACTATGTAGGCTACTAGGCGTTTCTCACCAGGTACATTCTCCTGAACCATAACCACTGCTTCTCGTATATGTGGATGTTGATTCAAAACAGCCTCAATTTCTCCCAGTTCGATGCGGAAGCCTCGGATCTTAACCTGGAAGTCTTTTCTTCCTACAAGGATAATACTGCCATCCTGTATTAAGCGGCCTAGATCTCCTGTGTAATAAACTCGTCGAGTTCCGCCTTGGGGATCTGGCTTAAACTTGGTCTTTGTTATCTTCGGCTTCTGCCAATAACCCAGCGCCAAATAGTCACTCCTAATTGCGATTTCCCCTATGCCGTTGACTTCAACCTGTTTTCCTGTTTCATCAAGCAATAAAACTTCCGTGTCCTCAACCTCATAGCCAACAGGAAGAACGTTGTGAGTCATATCTGTGTGCATGTCTACAAAGTATTGTAGACATGTCGACGATTCTGTAGATCCATAGGCGTTAACAACGATACTTTCGTTGGAGAAGTGCTTTCTGTGCAGGTCAATGTCTCCCTTGTGTATTAAATCGCCTCCAAGAATGAGTAAGCGAAGTTTGGGAAACTTTTTTTCCGTTGTCAGGTTTCTGGCAAAATATCTATAGAGAGGCAGTGTAGAGTGGTAGATGGTAATTTCTTGGTCTATTAACCAATCGGCCAAGTTCGCTAGACCTTCTTGCTTGACATTTATTGGATATAAAGACGCACCACTCAAAAGTGCACCAAAGGTGTCTTGAACTGCCGAATCCCAGCTGTAAGAAGAGAGAAGCGTTAGTCTATCATGTTTGCTAATTTGGAGGCTATTGATCCAAATTCTCGTGTGGTGCAGAACGTTGCGATGGCTCTGTATGACTCCTTTTGGTTGCCCTGTCGATCCAGATGTGTAGAGAATATAAGCGATAGTATCTGGTGATATCGAAAGGTTAATTTCATCGCAAGATTCACTAATATTTATTTCAGAGATATCAATAATTTGTTCGTCAATATTAATAATTTGAATTATATCTTGACTCGTATTTTTTACTAAATTTTGGGTGAAGTTAAGATTCAAGGAATTAGTCAGGATAGCCTCTACTTCTGAGTCCATAAGCATATAAGCCAGCCTCTCCTGAGGGAAAGAAAGATCGAGTGGTACATAAGTTTTACCAAGCTTTAATACCCCCAGTGTAGCAGCAATCATTGGGGCATCATGCTCAAGCAACAGTGCAATTCTTTGTTCTCTACTGCCATACAAAGTGAAGATTTTATGCGCTATACGATTAGCTAATTCGTTCAGCTTGCTATAGGTCCAATTATAGTTCTTTGTCCTAACGGCAATTTCTTGATAATATTGATTGACATGCTGTGCAAAACGCTCTGGGATCGATTGCTCAATCTCTACTTTTTTGAATTCACTAAAAGAGTCATCTGGATGAACAAGATTACCTTGAATTGATAACCGTCTAATTGAGGTACTCATCTTTTGTCCAGTCTCCCTTACAATTTAATTTTTTCTATTGGGTTCTCTCAGTTAAAACTTTGTTTTGAAGCTAAGAGGCAAACTATCGGGACTTAAACAAAAATTAAGTCCAAGTGCAGCCCAAACTGGCTTTATAAGCGGCAAATACTTTACGATTATGGGTTAACCAATCAAAAAATCGATAAAACCAGCCGTTCTGAAATAATGTAAAATTATACTGGTAAAGCATAATACTCTATTTTCCCTTCTGTTTTGTTTAAGTCCCACTATGTAGATATGAGGCGTGTCGCCTAGAGAGCAAGTCTCCCCACACACAGCCTGCGCCGAACTAAACAGGAGCCTTTGAGCTTATCCGACTTTCCATTATCGATTAGACTGATGTTTCTGTTCAAAATAGTTTTCCGTTTTTAATGACATCAGTGCTTGGCTTTAAAAAATACAGTTTAACATTAAAACTGCATTGGAAACTGTATCATAATTATGCAACCGGATTCGATATCCTGACAAGACAGCAAAAAAGCCTAGGATATAGCTAGTACACTGGGCGTAAGTTTAGATAGGGTTATGCCGCCAAAAGCTTCCCTTTAAAAGTCCATTGAAAAGGACGAGCTAACTTTTGATTAAAGTAGTCAATAAAATTCAATATTTGCTGTTTAAGA
>NZ_JAIVFT010000071.1 GCF_020829665.1 Nostoc sp. CHAB 5824 | reverse complement strand
GACATTCGCGCAGCGGCTCAATACCAACGGCGGCTTGACGGAGTTAGAAGCGGTGACGGATGCCGAGGACATTCTGCGTCTGCGGAACTTGATTGAGGTTCATGTCCGGTACACCAAGAGCAAGCGAGGCATGGAACTGCTGGAGAACTGGGAGCGTGTTCTGCCGCAGTTCAAGAAGGTGGTCTCTGTGGAGTATCGCCGCGCCCAAGCAACGATGCAAAAAGAGCGGGAGTTGGCAGTAATGGGTCGTTAGCTCATTGGGTGATGCAGGCGTTTTGTGGAGAGTTCTTGGTTCTATGGTAAAATAGGCATAATACGAAGAGAAAGGAACCCGCGATGTCCCTACAAACTTTGGAACAGCGTGTCAGTGATCTCGAAAAGAAGGTCGCGCAGTTAGAAAACGAAACCACAGAAGAAACGCAGACAGTTCCGTGGTGGGAGCAATGGTTCGGCGCATTCAAGGATAATCCCGATTACGATGCCGCGATGGAACGCGGAGCGGAATATCGTCGCTCGCAACCCAATCCTTTCGATAATTTTGACGCGATAGAATTCGAGATGAAAAATGATTCTCAACCTGATGGACACGGATCATATCTCGTTGGTCGCCAGAGGTGGGGCAGAGGGTCAGCGGATTCTGCGCCGTATTTCGACTTTGCCGAAAGGTCAAGTCGTACTGAGCATTGTCACCTACGAAGAGCAAACTCGCGGGTGGCTTGCAGAAATTGCCGCAGCTCGAACAGTGGAACGCCAAAAGCCCAAATACTATGAACTGAGTAGGATGCTTGAACGCTATTGCGCGACACCGATTCTGCCTTTCGATGACGCGGCAATCACGGTTTTCCAAGACCTTTGGCTTCAGCGTCTCCATATTGGAACAATGGATTTGAAAATTGCATCTATCGCTCTCGCCAATAACGCCACACTTCTAACGCGCAACGCGCAAGATTTCAGCAAAGTTCCTAATCTCCGTATCGAAGACTGGTCATTCTGACAAAAAACTTTCAATAAAGCCTGATTTGTTCGGCGAAAAGAACTGTGCTACGGGCAGACACAACTGATTTACTGTAGGAAAAACTATGCCAGACAATGATTACCTTTTGGGCTATTTCGCCCATTTTGTTTCGCCGCAACGTGGATACTATGGAGGAATTCTGGTTACCGACACACGCGGCGTTCCAAAGGAATTTCGTCATACGGACGCTGTCAAGCCGACACGGACGCAAACTGTGTTATATGGAGACAGCCTTGAAGCGAGTTTGGGAACTGACGCAATTGCTCCTGCACTCTATGATGCTTTGACAATCAAACCTCATATACTTCTGATTGAGGCTCCAAGCCGACCTCTTTTTGGCTCCTTTTTGCTGAAGTATCGTCCTGCCGCCCTCCTCGCGGCATTAGCAGATCGTGATCTTGCATTCAACGATATGCTTTCGCTTGAAGGCGATCTCCTTGCGGCACAAGAGTTCGATTTAAAAGGTTCTTCCTCTGAACGCATTTATGCTTATATTGAAGATAGTACTGACCAGCAGGGCAATAAGATTTTGAGTACAGCACAACGCTCAATGAATCTTATCACTCCCTTTAGCCGCGTGACTATGGTTTTGACTGAGGTGTCTCAAATCGAAACCGGAACGCCTCGGCGATGAAAGTTACTGAACTTTCCCATCTCCCCAATGGAGTACGCGGGCTTGCCCTCAAGCGTCTATCAAAAGCGCGATTCATTGCTCCTAACGCTCAAATTTATGACATTCCTCAATGGAAATGTCGCGAAATACGCGGTGGACTGGTTCCAGGTTTTCTTGTCCCCCAATCCCACAGAATTTCATCTGAGAATTTAGCAGCGCAAACCGTTTCTGTACCCCTTGTGTTTTCTGTAAAACTACGTTCTTTGCATCTTCTCCTTTTACCACCTATGGTGACGGATAATTTGGCATTGTGGGAAATAAGTACTCAGCAGAAAAATATTTCTTCGTTTTCCATCAAAGTCTTCGGCAAACGATTCCGTCGCGCTTCGCAGGAAGCAGAAAGTAAGACAAGACAACAATCATTATTCAATTCGCCTAATGAATCATTACCGAATAGTGAAAGCAAGCCGCACACAAATATCGATCCTTTTGGCTATCTCTATGACCTTCTGTATCCGCCGCCGAGCGAGATTGCTGATGAGTCTATTCCTAAATTTACTGACTTACGTGATTACCAAAAAGACGGTGTGCAATTTTTAGTACAGCGTGATCATGCTTTGCTTGCCGACGATATGGGTTTGGGGAAAACGGCGCAGTGTTCAATCGCACTGGCTATTTTGCGAAAAAGTGAGCGTGTTGGAACGGCTTTAATTATTTGTCCTCGTGCCGTAATTTCACAATGGAAAGATGAGGCGAAGAAATGGGGCGATTTGCACGTTCGCGTTGTGGATGGAACGCCAGAACAAAGACGACTGATCTGGGTACATAATACGGGCGTATTACTTGTCACGCCCCATATCGTCGAACGAGATCGAGATTGGATCGAAGACAAAAAGTTCGATTTGGTGGTATGTGATGATGTATCAATGTTGAAAAATCCTGATGCGAAAATCACTCGCGCAATCCGTGCTATCCCGCGTCAGCGTTCATGGTGCTTAAACGGTACGCCATTGGAAATCCGTCCTGAGGATTTTGTCAATGTGATGGAATTTGTCTGTCCGGGACTTTTTAAGCCACATGAACGACATTATGCGCCTAGCTCGCACGCTGTCAAAAACAGGGTGGCACCTTATTTTTTGAGACGTACTAAGCAAAAGTATCTGGTTGAATCTAATGAGTTGAAGCCCAAAATTGTTAAAGAGCCAATTTCCTTGGAGATGTCTTTAGAACAATGGGAAAGATACCGTGTTTTCGAGCAAGGTAAATGGGATGTGTTTCAGAAAGAGGATACAAAGTCGAACAAAATGCATATTTTTGCTATTCTTCTTGAGCTTGTTCAGATTTGCAACTTCGACGAGACCACTAAGAAAAGCGCAAAAACCGATTACTTAATGAGACAACTCACAGATGTTCTGTCCGAAAAGCAACCAGAGGTCAAAGCGATTGTGTTCTCTCGTTTTGTCAAAACCCTTCAACATCTGGAAACACGCATGGCAAAATTCAGTCCTCTTGTTTATCACGGCGGACTTAGTGATAAGCAACGGGATGCAATACTTCACCAATTTCGCACCGAGGGCAGATTATTGCTTATGTCCACAAAATCCGGCGCACGCGGTCTCAATTTACAGGAAGCGAATCATGTATTTCATTTTGATCGAACGTGGAATCCTGTCGATGCGCTTCAAGGCGAAGATCGTTGTTGGCGTTTTGGACAGAAACGCGAAGTGTACGTTAGTCGATACATCCAGAAAGGCACAATCGAGGAAAGGATTGACGCTAACCTTCGCTGTAAAATCGGTCTGATTGATGAATACGTGGAAAGTATGGCTGACGATCCAGACAGCGATGTTGACAGCATTATTGATGGACGGTGGAGTATGGAAGAACTGATCGATTTGTTACGT
This sequence comes from Nostoc sp. CHAB 5824, assembly GCF_020829665.1. Taxonomy (GTDB): domain Bacteria; phylum Cyanobacteriota; class Cyanobacteriia; order Cyanobacteriales; family Nostocaceae; genus Nostoc. Next base: position 663 of record NZ_JAIVFT010000071.1, on the reverse strand, counting down.
CCGTCACGCTCCCATTGATTCTCCAACGAAGTTGCGACAAGAATAAATTTTGCAAAATTTTGGCGGTGTGGTTGTAAAATACCCCCTGCCGACGTACTATTATTGTAGGGACAACAAAAATATAGACAAACGTATCCTCTTGCTCACTTTTCGGGCAGGGGGATTTTTTGTTGGGTCGGTGGGTCGTTGGGCGATTAGGAAGAGGAAGGGAGAAGGGAATGAAACTGATAGCGGCTGAGATTGATTGGACGCATGAGGCAATGAAGCGAGAGAACCGAAAGCGCAATGTCTATCCCCCGCCGGACGATGGACGAGAATGGATTCTGCTTGACGACGCGGCAGAAATGGCGGGCGTTCAGCCGAAAGCACTGGCAAAACGGGCAAGAAAACAGGATTGGACACATACTTGTCGGCACGGTACGAAAGTGTGGCTGCTCAAGAAAGACGTGGATTTCTATTTGGATTTTATCCGAAAACGGGAGAACTGGCGCAAGCGGCGGCGTCCCAAACACTGGATACCGGAAATCGGCGACATATCGGGAATGACGGACGAAGCTGTCAAGGATGTCTTTTTGACGACTCAGCAAGCGGCGGCATATATGGGTGTCAGCGCGAGGACGGTTCGGCGGTGGGTCACGATGGGAAGGATTCCGGTTTATTTGA
>NZ_JAIVFT010000070.1 GCF_020829665.1 Nostoc sp. CHAB 5824 | reverse complement strand
AGAGTGGGGCGGAGGACGCTATCGGCTGTTGGAAATTGTGCGCCAATACGCCCGCGAAAAACTTCAGGAAAGCGACGAAACCGCAGACATTGAAACACGACACAGGGATTGGTTCGTGACGTTAGCCGAGAGGGCGGAACCGGAACTCACAGGAGCAGATCAAAAAGTCTGGGTAGAGTGCTTGGTGAGGGACTACGATAATCTTCGAGTGGCCATAGCGAGTTGTGGAAAAGATGAAGCAGGAAGTCAGGCAGGTTTGCGGCTCACCGGGGCTCTCTGGCGTTTCTGGTATATTCGGAGTACTTATATCGAAGGTCATAGATATCTACAAGAAGCAATTGCAAGAGACGCTAAGCAAATGCCTACGAAGGCGCGGGCGAAAGCACTGCATGGACAGGGGGTAATGCTCTATCGGCAGGGGGAATATACTTCAGCCAAAGAATACCATGAGAGGGCTTTGAGCATTCGTAAACAGATTGAGGATAAACGTGGTATTGGGGATTCACTCTTCAACTTAGGCAATGTGATGCACAATCTTGGGGATCAGGTTTCAGGGCGGACATTCTATGAGCAAAGTATGCATATTCGCCGGGAGTTTGGAGATAAACATGGCATCGCCATGATACTTGGCAACCTCGGCAGTTGGGCTTTGCAAAGAGCGGATATAGCAGAGGCGAAATCCCTCTTTGAAGAAAGCCTAACTCTCCTCAGAGAGTTAGGAGACAGGTCTATGATCGCTTGGTCTTTGCATAATTTGGCGATCATCGCCTCCGTACAGGCTGATTACTCAGCGGTGGCGATGTATTTGGCAGAAAGTCTGCCTCTTTTTGAAGAACTTGGGGAACTACGAGGCATAGCGTGGTCGTTCTCTGTAATCGCTGGTGTTGACCATGACCAGTGCCGATACGATGCCGCACAGGCTCGGTATGAGGAAAGTCTACCTCTCTTGAGGGATCTCGGCGATAAGCGCAGCATAGCATGGATTTTGCATGAACTTGGAATGGTGGCAATCGATCAGGAGGATCAAAAGGCAGCAGATACTTGGCTCACAGACGGGTTGAATATTTTTCAGGAAATAGGAGATAAGCCCGGCATTGCAGCCTCACTGAAAGGTTTTGGAATGGTGGCTCACCTGAAAAGCGATTTCACGTCTGGGCGGGCATTCCTCCGCGATGGTCTGCGCCTCTACCATGAGTTGGAAAACAAGAGGGGTGTGGTGGAGAGCCTGGAAGCATTGGCTGTATTGATGCTGAGACAATCCAAAATTGAGGATGCGATTCGCCTGATGGGAGCCGCATATCGCCTGCGAGAAACTATTGGTCTGCCTATGTCTCGCAATACCAAAGTGAAGAATGAGCAGCTTGTTGACCACGCCCGTACTGCGCTGGGTGCTAATTTTTTCATTTCTGTATGGGAAGAAGGTTATGCCATGACCTTGGCTCACGCTATTGAATTGGCTTTGACAGAGAAGGCTGAACGGTCTGGAAATACCGAACTGAGCGTTCTTACGAGAAATTGGTGAACTGCGAGCTACTATCAATAGCTCTATCTTGATTCCAAAGCAAAGCCGACATAGTAAGGAGTAGTGCCAGCATAACTGTCATGGGTCGCCATATTGCAGAAGACAAACTTCTTCTGGCTTCATTTCTCGTGCAGATATTGGTAGAGCGTCTCTCGCTGGAAGACCTTCCTCAGGCGGCATAGCAACACGGAGAATTGGGCTCACTTTACGAAACAGCGACGCATGAGGGGAGAAGACGTTATTCCTTCCATTGAAGGTATCCCTCTTCCATGAGCCAATCCAGAGCGTTTTGTGCGATCTCTCTGGTACGTTCTTGGCTGATGGGTTCCGAGGTAAAGCAAAAGATTTCGATAGTGGGCTGATCCGGCTGAGGAAGGTCTTTTTGATGCGGGTGACACGGTGGAGTTTCTGACGTTTGTTTTCGACGGCGATGGCAGCCGCTTGGCTATCCGGCAAGTAGACAAAAAGACCCTCGGTTTCTGATGCTTCCTCATAAGATACATAGAGAGGGGGCAGTTCCATTGTGCAGGGCTCCTTATGCTCCAACAAAGCGGTTAGTTCGTAACCAATCCACTGTAGACTGTACTTTAGACCCCGCACACTGGATGCAGGGTTCTGAAACGCCAAGGTTTCTCGAGCCGTAATGCAGGAAAACACAGCAGTGAAGTGGGGGGTCTTCCGTGATCTGGCATTACTTTCCAAGCGGCGTCAGAAAACACTTTAATCTGTCTCCATCACCAAAAGCGCGGCGCATGGTCGCCCTGCTTGTCGATGGGCTGCGCTACGGAGCAAACGTAGCGGTGAAAACGTCTTCTTAATGCGAGTCAGTTTGCTCGGATGCAGACGGCACTGCACTTTGCTTTTTCAATATTGCCAGACATAACCCCTTTTATGTCCGTCTGCATGGTGGAATGATCGCACGACAATAATACGGTCTCAGCCTTTCCTTCTTTTGAATTAGGATGCTTTCGACAGAATACAAAATCCGCTTTAATGCGATGTTCACTTTTTGCCTTCAGTTCTGGTGAAGATTGTAGGCTGGGAAAAGGCAGCCAGCATTTCGATAACGCTTGTGGATGTGGAACCTACACCACCTTCTGACAAAAGTATACAGCACTTACACCTCTTTGTATCCTCATTGACCTTCTTCTGCACATTCCTTTACAACCTCTCGCTATTGTTTGACCATTCTCAGTCATCCGCCACAACATAACGCACAATATCAGAAGGAATTAGTCATGATGAAGACTCTCGCGATGAATTGTCTTTTCCGGTGCAACCAGTCATCTTCAAGCGCATCATGCTCACTCCTAAAGAGGTGAGAAGGAGTCGACAATGGGAAAACGCATATATCCAAAAGAGACTATATTAGACATTGAGGCAAAAGATGAACTCTTGGTAAGTTCTGAAGTCTACCCACGAACACACAGTTTGGATTTAGCGACGCATCCTGCAGTAGCCAATGCTTGGGAGCACTTCTTTGCTCTCTGCTGGGATTGGTGGGAGGAAGTAGAAAGACGCAGGAAACGCGCTGAAGAAACGCGAACTATATCTCAATTATCCGAAGTACCAGAAGATTCTTAGAAATCTAAGGCTTCCATTTTCCTCTTTTCAGGAGACCTGTGGAGTGATCAAAAAGTCTGGTGTCATCAGACTATTTTTTGCTGCTTGGAGGTTCACCGACTTGGAACAGCAAGCCATCATTTATACCCGCGTTTCAACGGGAGAACAGGCAGAGAATGGAACTTCATTAGAGGTTCAGGAATATGCCTGTCTTCGTAAGGCTGTAGAACTCAGGGCGCAAGTAGTTGCGACCTATAGTGACCCCGGTATTTCGGGCGCACTTTACTTGGCACGCCCCGGTATTCAAGCCGCAGTGAGAGACATTGAAGACGGAAAAGCAAAGCTTCTCATCATCTATAAATTAGATAGAACCGGACGCGAGGTAGATGCTCTCCGAGATATTCGAAGGCGCATCGAGCGGGCAGGGGGACAACTTGTCTTCGCAGACGGCATGAACTTTGAAAACAACGCTACAGGAAAACTGCTCTTTACCCAATTAGGCGCATTCGCAGAATTTGAGAAAGAACTTATCCACGAACGCACAAATGGAGGCAAACGAAAACTTGCTGCCGATGGCATTCAAGTCTGCCGAACGTTCTCACCCTTTGGCTATCATATCGTTACGAAAGCTGACCTAATACGCGCAGAGTTTCCCGGACACAAACCCGGTGATTATGTCATTATCGAGGAACAGGCGAAGTGGGTCAGGGAAATGTACCGCGCCTATCTGTCGGGCAAATCACTGAGAGGTATCTGTCGCCTGCTTTCGGAAAATCATGTTTTTGCTCCCAGAGGGGGCAAAGTGTGGGTTCCTATTTCCGTTAAAGCCCTTCTTTCCAATACCGTCTACAAAGGTCAAGCAGTTTATGGACGCCACGCACGACGAGTTGATGAAACACGTTTGGCACAAGGCTATAAACAGCCCTATTTCAATGTTCGTAGAGCAGAAGAGGAATGGTTGTTCATTCCGGTTCCTGCCATCGTTGACGAAGCCACATGGAATGCTGTGCAAGAACGGTTGAAAACAAATCAAAACACACTTGGCGGAAATCCTGAGCGGCGTTTTCTCTTGTCCGGCCTTTTGCGCTGCCGCCACTGTGGTCACTCAATGTCTGGCGGAAATTGCAAAGGAAAAGGCTATTATCAATGTGCAAAGAGCCGAACTTATCGGAGTGTTGGTGGTCATGTATGCATCAGAAAGTCGCTTCGTGCCGATGAAGTTGAAAGTTTGCTTATTCGCGATCTTCGCACATTAGCCAGCCAACCGGAACAGTTCGACAGTGCTTTAAGAACTTTTCACCAAAAAAAGAAGGCGAGTTCTCCGGAAGAGAGAACACATTGTCTCAAGCAGTTAGCCGAATTAAAGAAACAAGAAGACGCCACCGTGCGGGCTCAAGTGGATGCTTTGGCGAAAGGACG
>NZ_JAIVFT010000069.1 GCF_020829665.1 Nostoc sp. CHAB 5824 | reverse complement strand
AGAGTCTCTCAATCAGACACTTCGGCGCTTTGACATTCTCACGCGCTATTCCGATGACGCTTTTACAGTGATCCTGCCCTGCACAGGAGAATACGCGCCGCTTGTCGCTTCTCGCGTCGAAGAAGCAGTCGCGGGTTCGATACGCAAGCAGGGAGTACATTGGGGCAGAACTTCGCTTGCTGTCGCGTGCGGCTGGGCGGTCTCGCCGAGTGAATATCGTCAGGCGACAGAATTGACGCAAAAGGCACAGGAACGCTGCCGTGAGGCGCAGGAGATGCCGCAGTTGAAAGCCGCGTAATGTGGGTCATTGGGTGATTGGGTCGTTGGGTCATTAAAAACCCAAATCATGGCAGGATGATTTCCCCGCATTGTCTCCCCTCTCCTGCAAGGAGAGGGATCGGGGGTGAGGTGCATTGTCCCAACGACCCAATCACCCAATGACCTAACGACCCAGAAGGGTAAAGAGAGAAACACGTATGGGTGAAGCACTCATGGTTGGAATGGCAGAGGTCAAAGTCTCCTCACAGCCGGAAGATGTATTTATCGCGCTGGGGTTGGGTTCCTGCATCGGAATCTGTGCTTATGATGCCCAAGCCAAAGTCGCGGGAATGGCGCACATCGTCCTGCCGCAAGGCGACACCGGCAGTCATCCGCCCGGAAAATTTGCGAACACCGCGATCCCTGAACTGCTCCGCCTGATGATCGAAGCGGGAGCCGCCGAAAGCCATATCCGCATCGCCTTGACCGGAGGAGCGCAGTTGTTTGCCGTCAACTCTGCGATCCCACGCATGGACATCGGACCGCGCAACATCGAGGCGGTCACACAGCAATTGTCGAAATATACGTGCAATGTCGTTGCGGCGGATATCGGCGGCTCGGCGGGACGTACCGTCCACCTCTTCGGCGATGGGCGCATTCGAGTCAAAACCATCGGACAGGGCGAGCGCGAACTCGCGACACTCGGCAGCAACACGCCATTTGTGCCGTCGAGCGGTGCGGACAGACTGCACGCTGCTACGGAAAAAGCGGCATAAGGAACACGGACGTGGAGAATACCAGACTTCCTCGCATCATACAAACAGAATCGGAACAGCCGACAAGCCGCCTTGCGAATACGCGCTTGCCGGAGCGGTCGGCAATGCCTACGACCTCGACACGGCTTCCCCAAGGGAATGGAAATCAGCCTGTGACGCTGGACGATGTTCTCAAGCAGGTCAAAGACTTGCCCGCTCTGCCGCACGTCATTCTCAAAGTTGTCAAAATGGCGGCACAGCCCGAAGTCTCGGCGCGGGAAATCGGTCAGGTGATCGCGCAAGACCCCAGTTTTTCGGTGCGTCTGCTCAAATTGGCGAACTCGTCTTTTTATGGACTGCCGCAAGCCGTCAGCACGATCACGGATGCTGTGGCGATGCTCGGACACCAGAGCGTGCGGAATATGGCACTCGCCGCCGCGACTCAGGATGTTCTCTCCGGTTCGATTTCCGGTTACGATTTGGAGGCGGGCGACCTCTGGCGGCATTCGCTGGCGTGCGCCTACGCCGCCGAGATGCTGGCAGTGCATAGCGGTTATCCCGAAAGCGAAGAGGCATTTGTCGCCGGACTACTCCATGATGTCGGCAAAGTGGTCATCGGGATGTATGTCGAGGGCGCAGTCTCACGCATTCAACACCACATGACAAAACATTCCTGCACGTTTATCGAGGCGGAACGCTCCGTTCTCGGTTTCGATCATGCGGAGGTCGGGGGGCGCATCGCGTCACATTGGAACTTGCCGAGCAATTTGGTGCAAGCCATTTCGTGGCATCATCAGCCGGTTCGGAACGGCAAACTGTGTCCGCTGGCGGGGATCACCCATATCGCCAACGGTCTGTGTCTGATCGCCGGGATCGGACTCGGAACCGATGGTCTGTGCTTCAATATCGACCCGACTGCCTATGTCGCCTGCAATCTCGACAATACAACTATTGACGCAATGATAGCGCGGCTTGTCGAAACCATCACCGAGCAGCAACCTTTCTTCGCATCGAAAAAAGCGGCATAGAGACACAGCAACGACATAAGGAAAACTCTTCTTCGATCCGATGATAATACGTATTATCATGCAATGCACGGAATAATCATATGGATTGAGCCACGATGCCCCAAACTGACGCGGATGGAGACAACGCCGAACGCCCTGCGAAATCGAACTGCCGTCGGGAAATGAGAAAAAGACATGGATCATCAAACACAATTTGCAGGAGCAAGTGAGGGAGCGACTCGTCCGATCCGTATTTTGGTCGTGGACGACTCGGCACTGATGCGGAAACTGATTTCGGAGATTCTCTCGGCACAGCCCGATATGGAAGTCATTGGAACCGCGTTCGATGGAGCCGACGCCCTAAGCAAAACGCTCCAATGGACGCCCGATGTGGTTTCGCTCGACATCGAAATGCCGCGCTGTAATGGGCTGGAATATCTCGACAAGATGATGGAACAGTGTCCGACCCGCACGCTTGTTGTCTCCAGTTTGACGCGAGAGGGCGCAGAAACGACCTTGCAATGCTTGGAGCGCGGAGCCATCGAATGCCTGGCGAAACCGGCGGGATCGATCAGTCTCAATATCACGGAGATCGGAGAAGAACTGACTGCTCGCATTCGTATTGTCGCCTCGGCGCGTTTGCGCGTCAAAAAATCCGCGCCATCGAGCATCAAGATTCCCTCCGATAAGCCGCTCATGACACAGTTTGGCTCGCCGCATTCTGCCTTGCACGCTCCCTCTGTTTCCAGTCCCATCTTGCACACGCCGCAAGCCATGGACAGCAAAACGATTCTTGTCGCGATTGCTTCGTCCACCGGAGGACCTGCCGCCCTGCACGAGTTGCTGCCTCTGCTCCCTGCTGATCTCAACGCGGCTTATGTGCTGGTACAGCATCTACCGCCGGGATTTGCCCATTCGCTTGCGGAGCGTCTGAATAACGCCTCGCATTTAACCGTGCGCGAAGCGATGGAAGGCACTCCCATCGAACGCGGTTTGGTGCTTGTGGCTCCGGGAGGAAAGCATCTGGAAGTGGACGCCGCCAGTCAGATTCAGTTCAACTCCGACCCGTCGCTTTGGGGCGTTCGCCCTGCCGCCGATATTATGATGCGCTCGCTTTCGACACAATTCGGGTCGCGTGTTCTCGGTGTTGTCCTGACGGGTATGGGACGCGATGGAGCCATTGGAGCCAAAGCGATTCAGCAAGCGGGGGGAACGTGTTTTGCTCAGGATGAAGCGAGCTGCATTGTCTATGGAATGCCGCGTGCCGCCGTGCAAGCCGGAGCCGTTGCGCGTTCGATTTCGCTTCAGGAGATGGCAGCGGCAGTGGCGCGTCAGATAATCACTATGCAAGCCCAAGAGAGTCGGCGTGCCGCTTAATAGGGAACAGGTCAATGCACACCTCACCCCCGACCCCTCTCCTGCGAGGAGAGACAATTCGGGGGATTGGCATCCGAAGGACGCACGGCGGAACGCCCTCAGTCGGAGGAATTCATTCTGCCTTGTAAAAGTTTGGGTATTGTGTTTTCAATGACCTAATGACCCACCGACCCAATAGGCAAGAAAGAGAATCGGATCGCCCGTGACATTTCAGAAGACGACTGCGCCCCTTCCGTTCCGGTCTCCTGCCCCGGCAGGACGTGATGCGCTGATCGAGGAGACGCCCGATTACATCCAGTTCAAATCCCGTGTCTATTTTCGCACTGGCATAGACCTCAATCTCTACAAACAGCCGCAGATGCACCGCCGCTTGTCGGCACTGGTCGAGCGAACAGGTGTCGGCGATTTCGAGCAGTATTACCGGCTCTTGGAAAGCGATCCGCAGGAATACGAAATCTTTCTGGACAGGCTGACCATCAATGTCTCGGAACTGTTTCGCAATCCTGAAAAATGGAACGAACTCAGCACGAAAATTCTGCCGCCGATGCTGGAGAAAAACAAGCCGCTTCGGATTTGGAGCGCGGGCTGTTCTTATGGAGCCGAACCCTATTCGCTGACGATTTTGCTGGATCAACTCCAGAGGAGGGAACAGGGAACAGGGAACAGGGAACAGGACAATACACAATCTGACAGCACGTCTCCTAATCCCCAATCCCTAATCCCTAATCCCTCAAATTGGCGGGTGACGGCGATACTGGGCGGGAGTCATCCCAGTGCCGTTGTCGAGAGTGCGGAGATGTCGCCGCGCACCGTTTCCGTCGGCGATGAACTGCACGGGTTTCGGATCGCCGCGATTCGCTCCGATGAGATTGTCGTTTCGTCGGCGCGTACTGTCCTGACCCTGCCGCTCGAAACACACGGCGCACCCCAAGACGAGAAAACAGACAAAACGGAAACGAACCAAACGAAAGCACTGACAGCGGCGAATCTGCCCAAACCATAACTTTCTGAATATAGAATGCGGTGGAATGAATTCCCCGCTGACAAGTACGCAACGTCCGCCTTCGCGGACAAGCCCCCTCACCCCAAGTTTGGGGGAATTACCTCCCCTCTCCCAAGTTTGGGAGAGGGTTAGGGTGAGGGCTGGTGTCCCTAAAGAGGGAAATCGCGTTTTTCCAAGCGGGGAATTCATTCCACCGCAAAAATAAAATTCGTGGTTTTAGTATACCTTGCCCCCTTCCCATAGAAGAGATTTCAAGCCGCCCGACAAATTTCCTGTGCGACCCTCTATAAATTTCGCTTCCTGCCTATAATCCTCACTGTAAAACTACCGGGAGACACTCAAGGAGAAACGCCGCGTGTTCCGACCTGCCCGCCAAATACAAACTCATTGCCGCGCTTTAGGGATTGATCTGGGACGCT
>NZ_JAIVFT010000006.1 GCF_020829665.1 Nostoc sp. CHAB 5824 | reverse complement strand
CTTTAGAAGCGTTTAGAACAGCCATGTCTTTTCGATTTGTTGATTGGTTGAACTTGAACCGTGACGTGTTTGCTGCTTATAAAGCCAGTTTGGGTTACATTTGGGCTTAATTTTTGTCTAAGTCCCGCTAGGTGTTGTATCCATAAACTTTGCCGCCAAAAACCCTTGGTGTCTAGCTTTAGAAGAAATTCAATGAAGGAACTGGGCAATTCTTTCCACAGCAGTTTCTAATAAAGGTGGCTCATGCACCAAGGCAAAACGGACATACCCTTCTCCAGATTTGCCAAAGCCAGCACCTGGGGAAACGGCTACACCAGTTTGTTTGACTAGTTGTGTACAAAATTCGATAGAGTTTTGACTCCAAGGTGAGGGCAATTTTGCCCAGATGTACATTGTGGCTTTGGGAGTAGGAACGTTCCAGCCAATGCGGTGTAAAGCAGTTATGAAAGCATCACGACGCTGCTGGAAGGTAGCAACAGCAGATTTTACCCCAGTTTGAGGGCCAGTCAGCGCAGCGATCGCACCATTCAAAATACCCCGATACTGATTAAAATCGACAGCGGCTTTTACCTGCCGTAAGGCGTTAATTAACTGGGCATTACCGATGGCGTAGCCAATGCGGAAGCCGCCCATATTGTAAGACTTGGAAAGGGTAAAAAATTCAATAGAGACGCTTTTCTCTGGATCAGCTTGGAGAATTGAAGGGACTAGGGACTGGGTATTGGGTATTGGGTATTGGGAAGAATTCATTGCCCACTCCCCAGTTTCCTCAAATACCAAATCTACGTAGGGGAAATCGTGAACCAGGGCGAGATTATGTTGCTGACAGAAGGCGACAGCTTCTTGGAAGAAAGATAAAGGAGCGATCGCAGCAGTGGGATTGTGAGGATAACTTAATACCATCATCCGCGACTGGGCTAAGACTGGGGCAGGAATATCAGCAAACACTGGTAAAAAACTGTTTTCTGCCCGCAGTGGCATCAGGTAGATTTGACCACTGGCTAGGTAGACTCCCCCGGCATGGGAGGGATAACCAGGATCGAGCAAGAGAGCGAAATCTCCTGGATTGAGCAATGCTAGAGGTAAATGAGCTGTGCCTTCTTGAGAACCAATCAGAGGTAGTACCTCAGTTTGAGGATCGACTTTGATGCCAAATTTTTGTTCGTACCAGTTGGCTGCGGCTTCACGAAAACCAAGAGTGCCGTTGAACAACAGATAGCCGTGGGTACTGCGATCGTGGAGAGATTGAGCGATCGCCTCAATGACATGTGCCTCAGTTGGTAAATCAGAAGACCCCAACGACAAATCAATTATTTGTTGTCCAGCGGCCAAAGCGACTGCCTTGGCTGTGTCCATATCAGCAAATACATTAGATTGCAGGGGTTGTAAACGCTTTGCAAATTGCATATTAGTCATTTGTCCTTTGTCATTTGTCATTTGTCCTTTGTCCTTTGTCTTTTGTCTTTTGTCCAATGACCAATACTTTTCTACGAGAGGCTGCGCCCTAAGCGTAGTTATGCCGCAGGCTTTACGGCAACGCTCAGTACAAGTGACCAATGACCAATGACCAATGACTAATTACTATTTAAGTGAGTATCTAAGAGTTCGAGTAATTTATCTTTGCCGATGACTCCCTCAGTCGATATCAAAACTTCCTTGCCTTGAAATAGTCTGAGGGCTGGCACGCCTTCCACTTGGTACTGCTTAACAGTGAGTGGGTTAGGGTCAATTTCCATTTTAACGATTTTGAGGCGATCGCTATATTTGATAGCAGCTGAGTTAATCAGGGGCGACATCAATTGACAAGGCCCACACCAGGAAGCCCAAAAGTAAACTAATACAGGCTGTTCAGCTTTTAACACTTCTGTTTCAAACTCAGCATCAGTTATGGTGATTACAGCCTTACTCATTGCAGTCTCCATCAGGTGGCGATCAAAGTTGGCACACACAATACTTTATCCCAAACTAGTCAATAGTCCATAGTTAATAATTCATATTTATTTTGACTATTAACTATTGACTAATGACGTAAAATCCCACAGCCAACAGGCGTGGGACTGGTTCAAATAAGTTTTCTACCAATTTTACAATTGATCCAATTGCTTGCGTAGAGAATCCAACTCAGCATCAACCACCTCATTAGACTTAGGAGCAGTGGTTTCTTGTTGCGGTGGCAGTTGCGCTTGAGTTACTGGAGTAGCAGGTGGTAGCATTTGCGCTTTCAAAGCTGCCAACTCATCATCAACATCGCTACCACCCTCTAACTGGGCAAATTGGGTTTCTAAATCTGCACCTGCTAACTCTCCTAGTGCCTGGGCCCGGGATTCTTGCATCAAGACTTTTTCTTCCATCCGCTCGAAGGCAGACATTGCACTGCTGGTATTCATCCCACGCACCATGCCTTGAAGTTGCTCTTGGGCTTTGGCAGTGGTAATCCGAGCTTTAAGCATTTCTTTCTTGGTTTTAGCTTCAGAAATCTTGCTTTCCAGCTGGATTAAGTTGCGCTTGAGTGTTTCAACTTGAGTGCTTTGCGTATCTAAACTAGCTTTAAGGGCTGCACTGGTGTCCGTATAAGTTTTCTTGCGCTCTAGAGCTTGTCGTGCTAAGTTCTCATCACCTTTTTGCAGTGCCAGTTGGGCATTGCGTTGCCACTTATTGATTTCATTTTGAGCATCATTGTACTGTTTCTCACTGCGTTTTTGGGCGGCGATCGCCTGGGCTACTCCCTGACGCAGCTGAACCAAGTCTTCCTGCATTTCCAGGATGGCTTGTTCTAGCATTTTTTCGGGGTCTTCGGCTTTGTTAACCAAGTCGTTGAGGTTAGAACTAACTACTCGCTTAATGCGATCGAATAATCCCATAACTTTGTTTTTCCTTGTGTGGTTTACGCTTTTTGTTTGACAGTCAGCTTTTTTATTTTTTAATAGCTACCTATTTCAATGTAATCTTTCCGGTTTGAATCAGTACCTTCTAACAACTCTTAATTGTTAAGATATCTCCAAAGTAGGGTAATTAGCCGAACTTCAACCAAGAGGCAGGGGGAAATGACCTCTTCAAGACTCCTCAGTTCTGGGTAATTGCTGTTGAGGAGGCTGCCTTGTGTTCTCCTTCTCTTGGGTGAGGAGATTGTTATGCTGTGTGTTTTCTGCCCCGTTTAAAACCTGTACCTTCATCGCTGCCAATTCGGCATCTACATTATTAGTAGATTCTAAGGAGGTAAATTGTGTTTCCAAATCGTCGCTACTGAGTTGAGCTATTGCTTCTGATTGAGCTTCTATTTGCAAAACTTTTTCTTCCATACGCTCAAAGGCACTCAGACTGCTGGTGGCAGAAACTCCACCGAGCATTTCTTGGAGGCGATAAGATGCTTCGGCAGAACGGGCGCGAGCAATATACATATCTTTTTTTGTTTTCGCCTCGGAAATTTTTAACTCTAGCGATCGCATATCCTTTTTTAGCCTAGCTACTATATCGTTTTGCTGCTCTATCTGGGAAAAGAGGGCTGTAGTGGTTTCTTTATAAGCTTGGCGCTTAGTCAAAGCTTCGCGTGCTAGAGGTTCGTTGGCTTGTTGCAGGGCCAATTGGGCGCGGCGATACCATTCTTCTGTTTGAGACTGGGCAGCGGCAGCTTGGCGTTCGGTGCGTTTCTGGGTAGCGATCGCTTGTGCTACACCCTGCCGCAACCGCACTAAATTTTCCTGCATCTCCAAGACAGTTTGCTCCAGAATCTTTTCCGGATCTTCTGCACTGCCAATCAAACTATTAAGATTAGCACGAATCACCCGCAGGATACGCTTGATTAATTCCATGTCGGCTCTCCATTCACGAAATTCAGTGCTGAGTAATGAGTTTTGATAATTACTCATCACTGCCTATGTGGATGCCACATCCTAACTAACTTAGTGCTGAGTATTAAAACTTCTGACTTTACCAAAAGGACGCAAAAAGTGGTAGATGCGGCAACGGGGATAATTAAAATTTCCTCGTGTCCTCCAAAGTTCTGATGCCTTCTCTGCGACGAGACGCTACGCGTAACAAGATCCCCGTAGGGGTACGGCGGGTTGCGCCAACACGCCATAAGCCAACGCACGCTGCAGGAAGCCGCAGAAGCTACAGACTTCTCCTTGTGTACCCGTGTCCTGTTTACGCAGGACTCAGCACTCATGACTCAGGACTGTTATCTCATGGTATCGTAGATTTTTGCAACTCATGGCTGCTGAACCCGTGCCTTTATTCCCTTTGCCTGTAACAATTTCATATGTTGTTGTACTTGCTCTTTAGTCTTAAAAGCACCGAGATAAATCAATTCTTTGTTTGGTGATAGATAAGCATCAGGAATTACTTCCCGTGCTGAGGCTAAAGCTGATTCTTTATTATCTATTACTACATGATAGAACCCATCTGTTGCTGGTTTGATTTCTGCATCCGGCTTTGGCGAGGTTTTTGCTGTTGAAGTGGGAGGCAAATTCAGGGGAGACAAGGGCTGTAGCGTCGGTACTGGTGCTAAGGCGATCGGATTTGTCGGTTTTAAGGCTGTGTTGGGTTCAGGCAATGCCGCTTGAGGATTTGCGGGATTTGGGGGAACGACTGGATTAGGCACTACTGCGAGGGTTGGTTGGACTTTGGGTTTTAAGCCAACTACATCATTGGGGTCTCTCACCTCAGGAAACTCTTGGGCAGCTAGATTGGGATACTTGGGTATTGATGTGCTTGGTGACTGGATCTGAGGTTGGACATTACTCCCAACTTCTTCAGTATTTTCTGGTGCAGGAGACGAGTTACCGTTAAATAATTTGCCTAAATTCCATTGTGACAAGCTTTTGGGATTGAACACTACATAACCCAAGGTAAGACTTGCTACTAATAGCAGCAACATTGAGCCGATACCCAAGGGTGATAGCAGACTGTCGCTAGAATTGCTTGGCTTCTTGGTTTCTGGTTGTTCTTCTGTCAGACTTCGCAGTAGTGCTTCACTAGATTCCAAATAGTCATCTGGGTGCTTAGGGGTGTCATCTGGTTGCAAGAGGTTTTCGCTCTTAGTATCTTTAACGACTGCTGGCACGATGCTGCTACTAAAGTTGGGCGGGGGTGGTGGAAGTTGAGTTTGTGTTTTAGCAGAATCTGAAGTAGAGGTCACATTCAGATTATTTCGTTCCTCTGTCTTTGCCTTAGCTGGCGCTGGTTTCATTTCAGGATTCACAGCTACAGAAGATGCAGGCGGTATGTCAATTTTTGCCGTATCTGGTACTGAGGTTTCCTGAAAATGCACGGGTACAGATGCAGGCGGCACGTTGGTTTTAATTTCCGTTACTGATGACTGAACTGTGCCTGATGTTGCAAGTATGGCAGTCAACGGCTGGGTTTGATTACTTATGTAACTTGCGACACGAGGCTGCTTTGATGACATCAAACCAGTTCGCGTGCGTCGGTATCGAGCTAACTCTTGATCTAGCGGCACTTCTAAACTCGCTAGCGCTGCTGTTAGTGCTGGTTTCAACCCAGGTGTTTTAGACGATTGAGTACTGGAATCGTTCAGGGGGTTTTGAGTCATTGTCTCTGTGCCTCAAACGTAGACTGCTGGAATTAACTTTAGATATATTTTTGACAATATTACCGAAAATTATCTAAATAGATAGACTGAGCATTGGGGGCTAGAAAAGAGATTTGTTGTGAACGATAGTTCATAGGGGTCTATTTTGGAAATAGAGTATGGGCAGTGAGGGGAGCAGGAGGAGAACTCCTTACTCCTCACTCATTACTCAACACGGGCTAAACGCCCCGCTATCCATGTACAGCACTTTTAATGATGTCGTTTAAATCAATTAATGATATTTTAGACGTTCTAGGAAAGCAGGCTAAATGGCAAGAGCAACCATTTCAACGTTTGGTTAAGTGTTGGGCAGAAGTTGTTGGGCCAGTGGTTGCCGCACATACTCGACCATTATCGATTCAGCGCGATGTTTTGTGGGTAGCGACTTCTAGTGCAGCTTGGGCGCAAAACCTGACTTTTGGTCGTCAGTCTCTGCTTTTAAAGTTGAATAAAAACCTGCCAACGGCTTTGGTTGATATTCGCTTCTCTACAGCTGGCTGGCAGAATCCATCTGTGGAAACGAAACAGCAACAAACGGTTTCGCCTGATGAGCATCCCAGTTACCTTGGTGATGAGATTAGCTGTCCTGATGTTACACCCACCAAGGATGCAAATGCTGCTTTTGGACATTGGGCGAAGATCATGCGATCGCGATCGCATGGCTTACCCCTTTGCCCCCAGTGTCAATCTCCCACTCCACCCGGCGAACTTCAGCGCTGGGAAGTCTGTTCTGTTTGTGCTGCTAAACAGTTTTGAAGGTAATCAGTCCTGACCTATGATTAAAAGCAAAATAGTTTAGCGATTATTCGTTGAGCAGAATTTACCCTAAAGTAACTTGCTGCTGCCACATAAATATAGTTTTAATTCTTGAGAAAAAATGTATTTTCCCGCTAAAATATGTCGAATGTGGTATGCAAAGCTGACTATTTATCTGAAATTATATGCCTTAAGCTATCCTTAAGGAGGAAGTTAAAAGGCTAGAGAAATCAAAAGCTTTGGTTTTAGTCTTGATCCCTAATAAGTTTTAGCCAAAATCTATAGTTAACCACTTCAAGCATTATTTATAAATATAACAAGAATATAAAAATATCCTAAAGTTTATTTTTTCGTCGGGATCGCTGAAACCTATAGAAAATAATGGCTTTTTGGCTTTTATCCTTCTTTATATATAGAAGCAAAATATAAGGATGAAATTCAGCCGGAAACGGCACTAAAGATGAAGCCAAATGAAACCCATTAAATTTTTAGCATCTGCCTGTAGATATTGCCGTCATTACCAGCCAGAGGGTCGCCGTGGTGGAACGTGCCAGCAATTGGGAGCACCAGTTCAAGCAACTTGGAAGGCTTGCTCTTTGGCGCTTCCACCTTTTGCACCTTCTTGGGAAACCTTGGAAGATGCTTGGAGTTTGCCAGATGCAGCCCCAGTTTTAACATCTTCTCAATCTCTAGCCTCAGATTTGGACAATGCTGCTCTTGCCGCTGTAGAGGAAATAACTGCCTCTGTATCTGAACAGGTAAAGACTAAAGCAGTGGTTATTTAGTCATCCATTATTACTGAACTGATTTTGTAATTTGCTTAAGATAAGATTTGTTTTTAAGATTTTTAGTGCTGTAAATATTGACATTTACAAAAATCGCACCTCACTAAAGGGTGCGATTTTTGCAGTTTTAAGGTAACCAAGGAAAAGAGCGGAAATCTGGTGGACGCTTTTCGAGAAAGGCTTGTTTGCCTTCAGACCCCTCTTCTGTCATGTAATAAAGTAAGGTGGCATTCCCAGCAAGTTCTTGTAAACCAGCTTGTCCGTCACAATCAGCGTTGAACGCGGCTTTGAGACACCGAATTGCGATCGGACTTTTTTCTAAAATCTCCTGCGCCCATTGAATACCTTCCGCTTCTAGTTGTTCGACTGGGACGACGCAATTAATTAAGCCCATTTCTAGCGCTTGTTGTGCATCATATTGACGGCATAAAAACCAAATTTCTCTAGCTTTTTTTTGCCCCACAACGCGGGCGAGATAGCTGGCTCCAAAACCACCATCGAAACTACCGACTTTGGGGCCAGTCTGTCCAAAAATGGCGTTATCGGCTGCAATGGTAAGGTCGCAAATTAAATGAAGGACATGTCCACCACCGATCGCATATCCAGCTACTAGGGCAATCACCACTTTCGGCATGGAACGAATCAGGCGTTGTAAGTCCAACACATTCAAGCGAGGGATGCCAGTATCATCCACATAACCCGCATGTCCCCGCACACTTTGATCGCCACCAGAACAGAAGGCATATTTACCATCAGTATGTGGGCCATAGCCAGTAAATAGGACAACACCAATAGTAGTATCTTCACGAGCATTACAGAAAGCGTCGTACAGTTCAAAGACTGTTTCAGGACGGAAAGCATTACGTTTATGGGGACGGTTGATGGTGATTTTTGCAATACCATCAGTTTTTTGATACAGAATATCTTCGTAGGTTTTGGCAGTTTCCCAGTTAATTTGCATTGGTATGGAGTGCGCTGTTGTGCTTGAGAATTTTATCGCGGACGTAGGGACATGCGATACCTGCGGTGGGCTACGCCTACGCTAAAATTGTTGTCTTAAGCCTTTACAATCTGGTAGTTGTCTGGGTGTTGAGGAATAAAAATGCGGCGCCACTCCATCTTCTACAAATTATTTAAGCAATTTCCGGGTTTGCTGTTTGAATTAGTAGATGAACCACCCCCAGAAGCCCAAAACTACCAGTTTGAATCAGTTGAAGTGAAAGAAACGGCGTTTCGGATTGATGGAGTCTTCTTACCTCCCGCCAATGCAGTTTCCAAAACCGTCTTTTTTGCTGAAGTGCAGTTTCAGAAGGACGAAGACCTGTATCACCGCTTCTTTAGCGAATTATTTTTGTTTCTCTACCGCAACTCGATTCGTTACGATGACTGGTTTGGGGTAATAATTTTTGCTTCTCGCAGTCTGGAACCTTCTTCCTCTTCAATTCACCGCGCTTTGTTGGAAAGTGGTCAAGTCAAGCAGGTTTATTTGGATGAGTTGGGGGATTTGCGAGAACAACCTTTGGGATTAGGTTTGATGTTGCTGACAAATGTTAATTCTGAAGCCGAAGCAGTGGAAGGGACACGGTTTTTGCTGGAGCAAGCACGGCAACAATCGGAACAAGCGATAATTGATTTGGTGACGACGATTATCGTCTACAAGTTTTCTAACCTTAGTCGAGAGGAGATTGCAGCAATGTTGGGACTAAATCTGGAAGAACCACGGGCTATTCAGGAAGCGAAGAAAGAAGGAAAGGTCGAAGGAGAAAGAACGATCGTTTTACGACTATTAAATCGGCGCGTAGGTAATATTCCTGATGCGCTTCTGTCCCAGATTCAAGGGTTATCAGTGGAACAGTTGGAAGCTTTAGGTGATGCTTTGTTGGATTTCTCTACTCTTGCTGATTTGGAACGATGGTTACAAGGTGAAGTAAGCGGGTAAGTTTTACCCAGAGACGCAGAGGAGAGCGATACCTGCGGTGGGCTACGCCTACGCACTTCGTAAAATAATCATAGCTACAAATAAAGTTTTCGCTAGTCAAGAAGCATTTGCAGACACGCGGGTATGTCAGAAGCGGTGGAAGAAAAAGTGCGATCGCTCGTCCTATGACAATTAAAACGGAGATGCATTTAATTTTTAGTATTGACATTTGTATATACAAGCGTTACTATAATTTATGACAGAAGGTGTATCCGGCTTTGACTGGGATGATGGAAATATTGAAAAATGCCAAAAGCACGGAGTCTCATTAGAGGAAATTGAGGCTTTGTTCCTTGATAAAAGTCTTAGAGGTTGTTTTAAAAGTGGTTGGCTGTATCTTTGCACTTATTGATCCCCCCTAACCCACGCCAGTCGCTCCACTTGGGGAGACCCCATCGCCCTTGGCGTCTCCCCTTGGGAGAAGACCGCGCTGGCTCCCCTTAAAAAGGGGGGAACCGGAATCAAAGTCCCCCAATTTATCGGGGGATTTAGGAGGATCTAAAACGTTTTGTTACCGACAAGAGGACTTTTAAAACATCCTCTTAGGGTTTCACCTGATATAAAGCACTCTGAAAGTGAAGATAGATTTATTGCAACAGGTGTATCAATCAAAGGTAGATATATTTTCGTAGGATTTACATTCCGGGAAAAGCAAGGAAAAAGGTTAATTAGACCTATCAGCACTCGTTACATGAGAGAGAAAGAGGCTAAAAAATATGAAGAAAATATTTCCTAGAATCAAAACTGATGAAGAATTAGAGAGCTTACTAGATGAAGATTTGTCAGATTATCTTCATAAAGACAACTTTAAGCCTGTTACTTTTGAATTTCAGCCTAAAGACAAAACTGTAAATCTAAGAGTATCAGAGGAAATGCTAGAAACGGTTAAAACTGCATCGAAAAAAGAAGGTATTCCCTATCAAAAGTATATCCGAAGAGCAATAGAAAGGTCTTTGGGTGAATAAATAATTCCAAGTTGATCTTCCTCATTTCATTGTAATATTTGCGGCAAACTTATTTAAATTATCTTGTCGCCACTTGGCATCTGCTTTGCGATTTGTCTGCAACTCTAAAACCCGAATTCCCTGAGTTGGGAGCGGGTTTAATTTTTGCTGCAACTGTTCCCAAGAAGTAATCAATTCATGCTGAACATTATAAGTAGCGCACAGCTGAGCAAAATCAATATCCTGGGGAGTGCCAAAAAACTCTTCAAATGGTGGGTCAAACTTGGCAATGGGTAACATTTCAAAAATCCCACCGCCATTGTTATTGATTAATAAAATTGTGAGATGTCCAACAAACTTATTGCGGATTAAAAAACCATTGGTGTCATGCAACAGCGCTAAATCTCCCGTTAACATCACACTACTTTGCTGGCGATGGGCGATTCCTAAAGCTGTGGATAATGTGCCATCAATGCCATTTGCACCCCGGTTAAAATACGATCGCACTCCTAAATTATTCGGTTTCCAGAAATATTCCACATCCCGCACAGGCATACTATTGGCAATAAATAGAGGCGTTCCTGGCGGTAAAATCTGAGAAATTAACCAAGCTGCTTTACTCTCAATGACTTCATCTATTTTCCCCATCGTCTGGTCAACAACTAACCTGACTTTAGCTTCCGCATCACACCATTGCTGCAAATAGTCTGAGGAGAAAGATAAATTTATCTCCTCTACCTTTATATCTTCTACAGATATTCGCAAATGCGTCGTTCTCCCGTGCAAAGGGTCGAGGTTTTGCTCACTAGGGTCAATCACCCAGCGTCGTGGTTGGGTTGCATCTATCCAGGTACGCAGTTCTTTACTTGTAGGCATTTCTCCCACCTGAATCACCATTTCCGGCGCTAGCTGCTTTGCTAGTTGCTGATTTCGCAAAATCAGATCATAAGTGGAAATTAAATAAGGGTTGAGTTCGGCATAATTTCTCACTGGGGAGAGTCCCTCAGCTAGCACAGGCCATTTGAGAGTTTGGGAAAGGTGCGCCATCGCTCTACAATATTCCTGTGGTTGCTGGGGTTGGGCAACACCTGCGATAATAATGCCGCGATCGCATTCCTTCCATTCTTGGGGAATTGAGAATCGGGAATCGGGAATTGCAAATGGAGTGGTGTTTCCTATTCCTGCAAAAAAGTCTTCTGGTTGAAACTGGGATTGCAAATAACTCAAGTCAGTTCCATCAGGAAGAGGCGCTAGGGGATCGCGAAAGGGAATATTCAAGTGTACTGGCCCCTTTGTAGGGGTTTGCGCTCTTTGCCAGCTATGAATTACCGTTTGTCGCAGGTAAGCTAGCATTCCCAGATCGGCGGAGGGTAAGGCTAACTCCGTTTGCCAATTCGGGTAATTTCCATATAATCTCAATTGATCTACAGTTTGCCCAGAGTGGCAATCTCGCAATTCTGGTGGTCTATCGGTGGTCAATATCAACAGTGGTACACGACTATATGAGGCTTCAATTACTGCGGGATAAAAATTTGCTCCAGCTGTACCAGAAGTACAAACTAGTACCACAGGGCGTCCGGTTGCTTTAGCTTGTCCCAAGGCAAAAAAGGCGGCGGAACGTTCATCGAGAATGGAAATCGCTTCAATCTCAAGTACTTGTTGAGCAAAGGCGACTGCTAGAGGTGTAGAGCGCGATCCAGGACAAATGATGGCACAAGTCAATCCCAACCGCTTTAGCGTCTCTGTTAAGATATAAGCCCAAAGTTGATTAACATTCCTATAGGCGGTCGGCATTAAATCAAACATAGCTATAAAACAATCTAAATTTTAGATTTTGTCTAGGGAAATTCAATTTAAAATCCATTTGGGAAAGTTGGGTAAAGAGAAGTCCGAGGGAGGGAAGCCGATCCTCGAAACTTCAAAAGCAGCTTGACCTAAAGGTGGGTTGTAAGCCAACCCTCACAAATGCGGTGATGGAAGCCAATACCGCCACACAAGTTTGTGGAAAAGAAAATCTCCAAGCAAACTTGCTTTACTTTCTACAAAATGCACAATTTGCTCTCAAACTTTTATGGACTGCATTCATTTAACGGGAATTCGCTGCTATGGCTACACTGGGTATCTGCGAGAAGAACAGGTGCTAGGACAATGGTTTGAGGTGGATGTGAGGTTATGGTTGGATATCTCCACAGCGGCCAAGACTGACGCGATCGAAGATACTTTAGATTATCGCAGCGTCATTAGCTTGATACAACATCTGGTCAAAACGTCTAAGTTTGCTTTGGTCGAGAAGTTGGTAGCAACGATCGCAGATTCTATCCTCCAACAATGCGATCGTGTAACACAAATACAAGTCATTCTGAGTAAACCTGCCGCACCTATTCCAGACTTTGGTGGCAAAATTAGCATTGAACTGACTAAAAGTAAGTCCAATCTCTAAAACACAAAACGTGTTTTTCTTCTCAATATCTATAAGCCAGTAAAGAGAGGGGGTTTACATGGAGCGTGGAAATATCTCACAAAGAGAACCTTTCTTGCCATTGCCCCCAGCACCCGCTGATTCTCAAAAACCTCAAAAATAATGTCATCTGCTGATGAGCATTTTACTTGCATATTTTCAGATCACAGGATTTGTGATTAAGTATTAACCAGAAGCGATAAATAGTTTTAGGTAATACCATTTCACTCAAAATTAAAAGTTTTAGACAGTTTCAGGCGATAATTTACACTCTGAACTATTTGTAGCCAAAGCAGTATTAAACTTTAATTCCAGATCATGATTAATTTTTAATAGTAAGGTATTGAATTGATATTATGATCATATTACATCCATCATACTAGATTAATTTTTTAAATTTAGATGAAACTAGTATGCTGTGATTTAATGAACTTTTATTATTAATTAAATTGAGGAAATACTATACTTTTATTATAACAATTAGTTTTCGATTACTATGAATTTATATTTAATGTTAATGACATGATATTAACTGCATGTAATAATCAGAATTAGCTTTGACAAGCAGAGAAATTATTGAAGGTTAATAATATGATGCTATTTGCTCATTAGTCAGTATTTATATCAGGCAAGAAGACAGGAAGTTAGAGATTGTTTATGATAAGATAATGACTTTTAGATCGAGTTGACACTAAAAACAAAAATTTTAACCTTAGCAAACAGGTTACTGTAACATGTTCGCCCGCAAAATCCTAGTTGTTGAGGATGAAAAAATCCTAGCCTCAAATATTAGAAAAAGTTTACAAAAGTTAGGCTATTCTGTTTCAGAAATCACTAAATCTGGTGAAGAAGCAATAAAAAAGGTAGCAGAAACTCATCCACATTTAGTATTAATTGATATTTGCCTAGCTGGAGAAATTGACGGTGTACACGTAGCAGATATTATCCAGAATCAATTTCATGTGCCTGTGGTATATCTAACAGATCGTTCGGAATATAAAACATTACATAAAAATCAACTAAACGAGCCTTTTAATTACATAGTCAAACCATTTATTGAAAGTGATTTACATTTTGCCATTGAAATGGCTCTTTACAAACATCAGAGCAAAAAAATATTATACGAAGAAAAACAGAGGCTAACGGCAATTATCAACAGTATGGGCTGTGCAGTGATTGTGACATATGCGAATGGTTGTATTCAAATGATGAATCCCACAGCAGAAATAATTACTGGTTGGAAGCAAAGTGAAGCGTTTGGTAAAAATTTAGTAGAAGTCGTGAACTTAGTTGACAAAGATATAAGAGAAAAAATTGGAAATTTAGCCACACATGTAATTGAAGCGGGTGAAGTTTTCAATTTACCAGAAAACTGCACATTGATTACCAAAGATGGTAAAGAAATAGCGATTGGGGACAATGTTGCACCCATCCGCGATCAAAATGGCAATATTACTGGCGCGGTTTTAGTTTTTCAAGACATTACCAAACGGAAGCAGACAGAGGCTCAATTGATCCGCAATGCGTTTTATGATGGGTTGACAGCATTACCGAATCGTGTTTTGTTTTTAGATCGGCTTACACAAGCAATTGAACGTAGCAAACGCAGAAGCGATTATTATTTTGCAGTTTTATTTTTGGATTTAGACGGCTTCAAAGAGATTAACGATCGCTTTGGGCATGGAATAGGGGATGATTTTTTAATAGCGATCGCTAGACGTTTAGAGTCGTGCTTACGTAGTGGCGATACTGTAGCACGATTTGGTGGTGATGAGTTTACAGTTCTTTTGGAAGATATTAAAGATATTACTGACGCCACCAATGTTGCTAAACGTATTCAAAAGTCTTTACGATTGCCAGTTAACCTAAATGGATATCAATTATCTACTACAGCTAGCATTGGTATTACTTGGAGTTTTACTAATTATGACGAGCCTGCAACTCTGCTGCGAGATGCTGATATTGCTATGTACCGAGCTAAACGGCAGGGAAAAGCTACTTATGCCATATTTAGTTAATTAGTCTTTTCTGCTGCCACTTTAATCAAATTACTCTGATTTTATTCACAACTATCTCGAATTTTGATTTATAGCGCTTTTCATGTGGATGAAATATGCTATAGCCGCTACTAATAGACTTCTTGCAAAAGAGGGGTAAGGGGTAAGGGGTAAAGGGGAAAGCGGCGATAGAATTACCATGCACCCTAAAACATGCAACCCTTTCCCCAAGAGTGCAAAAATAGTTTTGCAAGAGGTCTAATGTGTATCGTCCACTATCGAGAAGCCCCATAAGTCTGTCAGTCATGGAAAAAACCGAGAAACAAAAAATGCTTGCGGGCGAATTATATCTGGCGGAAGATCCAGAATTGGCTGCCGAAAATAAGCGAGCTAGTCGTCTGCTGCGAAGCTACAATTCTACAACCGAAGAACAGCAAGAGCAACGGCAGCAAATTTTGCACGAATTATTTGGAAAGATAGGTGACAAAGTATTAATTGTGCCACCTTTTCACTGTGACTATGGCAGTAATATTTTCGCTGGCGACAGATTGTATATGAACTATGGCTGTGTAATTTTAGACTGCAATATAGTTCATATTGGTGAAAATGTCTTATGCGCTCCTTATGTACAAATTTATACTGCTTATCATCCTACAGAGCCGGAAATTCGTCTTTCTGGGAGAGAATTAGCTGCCCCAATTAACATTGGTAATAATGTCTGGATTGGTGGCAATGCAATTATTTGTCCAGGTGTAACTATTGGTGATAACACAACTATTGGTGCTGGCAGTGTAGTTGTCAAAGACATACCTGAGAATGTTGTAGCTGCTGGCAATCCCTGCCGCGTCATCCGGTATTTATCCTAGAATTTAAAACTTATATCCTCTAGCAATCCAATAAAGCCAGTCTGCGATCGCTTCTTGAGTTTCGCTGTCAGCATCAATGGCTGCTATTTCAGATAACTTTGCAGAATATACATCATCATCCTTGCCATTAATGTAAGCCACTTCTACAAGCATATCTTTTAAGCACTCATCATCTGGGGCCATTCCCAGCACTTCCACTTGTTTCTCCTCGGCAGCAGCCGATTTGCGTCCCTTCTTAGTCCATTTAGCCAAAAAGGGAAAATTCAGAGCCTCCTCAAGGTAGTAGTACCAACCCATGGCCCGGTCTTCTTTATCTTCAGCATCTACAATGATCTCTGTTTTAATGCGATGCTCTCGGTTTTCGTCGGATTCAACACTAGGCATAAGATAACGCTTTGCGTATGATGCATTTTGATAATACTACCAAAGTCAGGACTTAAGAATAATTTTTCTGAAATACAATTAAGTATATTTAATACCATTTCACTAAATAACTGATACAAATACATGAATAGGGGCATACAGATGTCATTAGTGTCAACTTAACGTAAAAACCAGTATATACAAAGCTTTGAGATATTGTCTTTGTCTTGTCAAGAGTCTCTGACTAGGAATACATAATGGAGGCTCCACCTGCCTGACTCGCGGCAGCAGCCCAATGAGAAGCATTTCCAGCCAGAGACTCTTAACGAGGTTTGAAAAGGGTTTTGCCTTAAGTTGACAGATATGTACAGACGTACGTCCCTACAGCCGATTAATTTGTTGCATAGCTTTTTGAAAATGATATAACCTCTACAAAAAACCGCTTGTCATTGACAAACGGTTTTCTAGGTATTGCCCTCAAGGGGGAACTTATTTCTTGCGCCAAGATGCCAAGTTATTTTTTAGCACTAAAGCGCAGCGCGAATTTTTTTAGAGATTACACAAGTTTCAAATCAGGATAATTTGCCAACACATCATCAGATGTCAGAGTATCATTTTCAGCTTGCGGAGTCCAAAGAACTTCAATTGCCAGAAGTTTCTCGCTGGGGATACTACCAATTTGCCGCAAAGCTTGACGCAAATCATCAGCACTGTTAATCGCTGTGGGGATTTCAAACTTACCTAGTGTCGCCGCCAGCAAGGTGACGATAATGTATTCACCAGGGCCTTCGGTAAATAGGCGGGTGGGGTTGTCAAGTTCACCAGCCGGGGGTAAAGCATCTTTGGCAAGGGCTGCTTTTAGCTGGTTATTGACATTAGAAAGAGTTTCTTCGCTAAACTTGCTGCGTTCTGCCAGTGACAGGCGATTAAACTGACCCTCAGCTGAATTTAAACTAGCTTGTTGAGTGCCACCACCCGCATATACAAAGTATTCGGGATGGCGTAGTAAAGCTAGGCTGGCTTCTTGTAGAATTTCTGCTCTCCCCTGTGGTGTGTTAGTATCAGCAGTTTCAGCAATGTGGTTAAGTTCATTTTGCAATTCACGAGCTTGAGCTAACAAACCTACTTGCAAACGAGTCACAGAAACAGGAGAGTTACTGCTGTAATCTACTTCTCCAGTATCACCGCTAGAGACGCGACGGAAAGTTTGCAATAAGAAATTAGCGATCGCAAAGAAGATTAAGATGCCAAATAGACCACCAAATCCTCCACCAATACCCCAGAAGGGAAGTAGGAAGGGAAAGCCAAAACCACCACCAAAACCACCACCAGGATAGTATCCGCCCCCGCCAGGAGGTGCATAGGTGCGCGGTGTATAGGTGCGACTGGAAGGTACTCTAAAGGAGCCACCACCGATTCGACCCCCACTGCGGGCCGCTAATGCTCCATCGGCGTGACTAAAAGCCAAAGTTAACACTAGTACTAGGGCTAAGAAGGTTTTTAACAGTGGTTTGATGGTTTGTTGTAGTTTTTTACGCATAATACAATCGCTTGGAAAACGGAATTATTTATGATTTCTCCTTATGCTGGTAGGAGTGTTGCGATTTGTCGTTAACGCCAGCCCGTCACAAGCAAGCTTTGTAGCATTCACGTAGCATACACAAGTATTGGCTACATATTCAATCTACCGCGTCTTCTCTTGGGTAGGCAGCGATCGCAGGGGGGATTTCTCGACTGGGGAACCGTACCTTAAGATATGTTCACAATTACATAAATTTGCGCTCAAGGAATTATTGCTACGTTTTGGATTAGCACTTTCAGGTTCAAGTCTTGACTTATACAGATAATTTTAATTTTTAATGATTGTCTTGACTAATTTTTTTAATACTTAACCTTACTTGTTTTGTCATCAGGTAGGAGGATATTTTTCAATCATGAGAAGCAATTACTACATCTAGCAGATTGTAACTCACGTATACATAGCAGGCTAGAAAGTGTTCATGATGCCCATAAGTAAGCGCAACAAGATACCAGATAGCTATCAAATACTTATCTAAATTTTTGGCATTTTGGCACAACAGTCGAGAGGATTCAGGATATTCTATTGAACATAGCTAAATTTCGTAATCGCAATCGTTAATTACTGGGTATTTTAGATACAAGTATTACTTGTCTATTGTTCATCATGCACAGAAATTCTCAAATAGTGAGAAATTTGTAGCAAAAAGAAAATCAACACAATAAAAAACAATCTTTCTGGCTAATCTTCTAAAATAGGCTCCAAATTTGTCTACCACATTCGTTTTAAAAGAAATAAAATAAGATTTATGGCTTTGAAATAATCCTAATTGTAAATAAATTAAAAATTATTTGAAGTAAAGTTATCAGCTTTATTATGGAACATATTTCTCAACTAACAGCCGAAATCAGAGACAAAGCTGCATACCCAGATATCCTAGTCATATCCCGGATCTTCCTGCCGAAAGAAGCTGTAATTGGGGAATATATCTATAATCGTTGTCTCCAAGATCCAGAACGAGTTATTGTGCTGGCGGCTAGTTGCTCAGGAGATAAAGTATTTGATGAAGGTCAACAGTTTCCTGTGTATCGCTGGTTTTATTCTAGATACTGGGGTAGTGGCTGTGTCGGAAGTATCCTGAAGCCTTTGGTAAATATCGTCTGCTCATTTGTCCTAGCAATTAAACTCTATTTTCGCTATCACTACCGTTATATAGAGTGGGGCCACGGCTATGACTTTCCTTCACTGTTACTATTGAGCTATTTCTTACCGATTCGCTTTTATATCTATCTGCACGGCAATGATCTTCATTGTACTTTACACAATCCCGTGCTGCGATCGCTATTTAAATTAACACTCAAACGAGCCGAAGGTATTGTTTGTAACAGTTCTTATACACAAGACTATCTCAGAACCGCTTTCCGATTAGATACTCCTACACACGTTATTAACCCAGTAATCAGACCAGAAAAATTTGGTAATAATGTAGCGAGTTCTAGTAGCCTTGATGATTTACGTGTTCGCGTGCGTCAAGCGTACAATATTCCCGATTCAGCAATAGTTATTCTCTCCATCGGTAGACTAGTAAAACATAAAGGTTTCGACAGAGTAGTTGATAACATCCCACTATTACTAACTTTTGGGGTCGATGTCCACTATATAATCTGCGGTCAAGGGTCAAGTGAATCGGAACTGAAATCTCTGGCGCATCGTTTGCGGGTAGATAAGCGCGTCCACTTTGCCGGATATGTACCAGAGCGGGAATTAGCAGGTTATTATGCAGCTTGCGATATATTTGCCATGCTGACTTTATTGGATAGTAAAGCTAATAGTATGGAGGGTTTTGGTATGGTTTATTTAGAAGCAAGTTACTTCGGTAAGCCTATAATTGCTCCTCGCTTAGGCGGTGTTCTAGACACAGTTCAGCATGAAGAAAATGGGATACTGGTTAATCCCAATTCTGGTTATGAAGTGTTTCAAGCTTTTAATCGGTTGTCCAAAGACCAGCAACTACGTGAGCAGCTTGGTCGCAAAGGTAAAGAATTAGCCAAGCGCAGAACTCTTCATCGGTCGCTTTACAAATCAGACGGCTAAACGCGGTTTTGTAAGATGAATTCACGTTGAGCGAAAGCCAAAAGCTAATACCAGTAAAGCAGGGCATAAATCCAGCTATCATGTCAATTAAGAAGACTTGACAATTTGCTCAAACAAATTGTTAAAGATAGGCAAACTTCCGCCACAGTCATATAGCAATCCTAAATCATTAGGTTCAAAAAATACTAACAATGGCGATTTTGTATAAGTGCTATTGATAAACGACCTGTAATACTAATTTACGAAAACTCTGATAAGCTATTACGCTTTTAAATTACACAGTCACTCATAAGGTTCGTTGACCGCTGACGGTTAACTGTCAACTGTCAACAGCCAACACGAAAAGATGTGCAAGTTAAATGCGCGACAGCTTACATATATATTTATTGTAAGGGTATGGCATTGCCCATATGTGTCAACTTAAGCCCAAATTCCTTTAAAATCTCGTTAAGAGCCTCTGGCTGGAAATGCACTTCAATTGCGGCTCTGCCGCCAATTCTGGAGGCAGAGCCTCTTAATGGGCATTCCCAGTCGGAGACTGGGAACGAGACAACAAGACAAGAGGCAAAATCCTCTTGTTAAAGGTAGGCAAACTTTCGCTAGATTTCTGTAACAAATAGCTTTGGAAACGAGCAAGATTGCGTTGTAAAATCTCGCTTGTGATTCGATTAAATATGCAATGGAAAATATCTTATTTCGTATGTGGCCATCTCTTCGGCGTTACCGAACGCATGTTATCTTTACCGTCATTGGATGTCTGGCTGTATTGAGTTTGATTACCTTTGGCGCAATGTATGTTCTGGCTCAACCTGCTTCAACCTCATCTGAACGTCCAGCAATGCTCGCTGTTAAAGCACCAAATTTGGGGCGACACTTTCAAGAATTCGGGCGTGAAGGCTCAATATTGATTTACGACTCAAAAAACAACCGCATCTATGAACACAATCCTCAACGTAATGCAACTGCGATCGCTCCAGCTTCGACATTCAAAATTTTTAACGCGTTGGTAGCTTTAGAGACAGGGGTAGTCCCTAATGATGTGGCGGTTCTTACTTGGGATGGAATTCACCGAGAAATTGATGCCTGGAATCATGACACAAATTTGCGTCAAGCCTTTAAAGATTCAACTGTTTGGTTTTATCAAGTATTGGCACGTAGGGCTGGATACGAACGGATGCAGCAATTTATTAACAAAGTAGGCTACGGTAACCGTCAAATTGGAACTGCCGCAGACATTGATCGTTTTTGGTTACAGCAGCAGCTATTGCAAATTACACCCAAAGAGCAAATTAAGTTTTTGCAACGGTTGTATCAAGGTGATTTGCCTTTCTCCCAACGGACAATAAATCTTGTCAAAGACATTATGGTACGTGAACAAACTCCAGACTACACATTGCGGGGGAAGACGGGATGGTTAACGAGTACTAAACCAGAAGTTGGTTGGTTCGTGGGTTATTTAGAGGAAAATAAAAACGTCTATTTTTTCGCAACAACCCTTGATATGGATAAAGCAGAGGATGCACCCGCCCGCATCGAGATTACACGACGCAGCCTCAAGGATTTGGGCTTGCTGGCTCAAATTAACTAACCACCACCAACAATAGTTACCACTTCTAAGCGATCGCCTGGTTGTACTTTTGTTTCCGGCCAAAACTGGCGATGTAAAATTTCGCCATTATACTCTACAGCCACCAAACGGGGATTAAAACCCAACTGTTGGAGCAAGTCGGGTAAAAAAATTTGAAACGAACAGCTATGGGTTTCCCCATTTACCTGAATCGTAATCTCATTAGACATAAATGTGGGGAGTGGGGAATGGGGAATAGGGACTGGGGTATTAGGTATTGGTTACTTACTTTGGACGAATGACTAATGACTAATGACTAATGACTAATGACTCTTTTAAAGTTCTGGTTTAATGCGATTGAGTTGGGAGAGCAAATATTGCGTTACTAGGGTAGGTTGTTCGGCTTGCATGAGCGATCGCACCACCGCTACACGTTCGGCTCCCGCATCGATCACATCATTAATATTATTGGCATCTATTCCTCCAATGGCAAACCAGGGAATTGAGCAATTTTTGGCAGCATAGCTGACATATTCTAAACCTGTTGCAACCTTACCTAGTTTCGTGGGAGTTTCATAAACTGGCCCCACCCCAATGTAATCTACCCCTTCAGCAATTGCTGCTTGCATTTCTTCTTTATTTGTGGTAGAAAGACCTATCAAACGCTGGGAACCGAGTAATTGCCGAGCAATGGCAACAGGCATATCTTGTTGTCCGAGATGCACTCCATCTGCATCGACAGCTAAAGCTACATCCACGCGATCGTTAACAATGAACAAAGCACCGTAGATGTGGCATAACTGCCGGAGTTTTCTAGCTTGTTCCAGACGCAAAGAATCATCGGCGGTTTTGTCGCGGTATTGTAAAAGCGTTAATCCACCTTTGAGTGCAGCTTCGACGTTGTTCAACAAAGTTTCACTAGGGGAAGTAACAAGATACAAACGCGATCGCCACAATAATTGATGACGCTGATGACCCATTAAACTACTTTCTAGGGTATAAACCTGATAGCGCATCTGCTTACAAGCTTTAGACATAGTTGAGTGGTAAAGTTTGCCGTATTCTTCTAGCACTCGCAATGCTTCTTCTATACGACAAAAGTTAGCTTGCAACACCGATTTTATACTAGCTCGTTGTTCTTCTTGAGGATGGGTTAACTCAGTCCCAGGATCGCCTGGTGTATCTCGCGCCGCCCGCAATTCCGGGGTATGCCACTTAGCTACCTCTTGTCGCAGCCGCTTGCATTCAAGAGCCAACTGGGCATTATTCAATCCAAACCGACACCATTCCTCAATAATTCGCAAGCCCTCACGAGCGCGATCTAAATTGGCATCTAAAATGCGGTAGACAACCTGTTGTATTTGCTCTTTTTGGCTGTATGGCTCGACCATTACAACAACCCCATTAGTGCTTTCATCGGAATGTGAATTATCATATGTCCTAGTAACCATAAGTTAATTAATTTGCTTTTTTTTACTCAATTTTGCTGAATATACGCAAAATAACGTATTAGTGAGAGTTACGGAAAATTATCCCATGTTCCTATAAGCATTAAGCTCATCCCACCCCTAAAAGGGGATGGGATTTCACGTTGACTGTTAACTGTTAACCGTCAACAGTTAACAGTCAACATTCATCAGTCATCAGTTAACAGTTAACGGCGGCGGGGCGGCTATCCCACCCACTCCAAAAAGCAAATGGGCTTCCCGCCGCTTTGGTGATAAGGGTAGTTTGAGGCTACAGTTTCGCACTAAGGTTAGTCAAGTATTTTAGGGTAAATGACAAGCTTACAAAGGCGTGGTAAGAGCAGATACACTCGAAAATCCCCAATGGGCAAATTAAATTTGAGACTGCATTGATACTAAGCTGTCGCGCATTTAACTTGCACATCTTTTCGTGTTGGCTGTTGACTGTTGACTGTTGAGAGTTAACCGTCAGCAGTCAACGAACTTAGGAATTGACTGTGTAATTTAAAAGCGTAATAGCTTATTTAGAAAGCATTTATAAGGTAAATCTTAACTTTGAAATAGAGCGCTTTCTCGCTCAAAATATTATTTGAGCCGATTGATTATTGAAGCTCACAGTATATAGCGGTTCCCATATCGGTAAAGTACAGAAAAAAAATTAACCATAGATACTCATAGGGACATGGCGATGCCGTGTCCTTACCCGTATACCTCATTTAAATAAGAATCGCTGTATATTGCCTCACTAATAGTCAACAAATTTTAGAGTGAGGGTATTTTGGCGATCGCGTAGCGTATCCTTTAGGACAAGGTATTGTTGAACAGACACAATATCATTTATTACTCTGTATTAAAAATCGCTAATTAGTCAATATGTGAGTAATATTATCGACATAATACTTTCTAAGAGTATAAGAATTTATTGTTACTTCTAAGGAGTTGTGTTAAATATGATTCACAACAGTATGTCTTCTAAGTACCGTAGAGTAAATATTATGCTTGCAAAGCTTAAGTTTCTGGAATCGGCAAGACTTTTCTTTTTTAGTTTTTCAGTATTATCTTTTACAGTAGGCATGGGAGGGGCAAGTATGGCGTTCCTGGGTAGCGCAATCGCTCAGATGCCATCAATACCAGATTCAGCGCCTCTAGTTGAGAAAACAAATTCTCAGGTTAACGTGCTGTTTGTCAACCCAAATGGTGGAGATGACAAATCAGGCAATGGCAGCGAATCCGCTCCTATAAAAACCATTACCAAAGGGTTGCGATTAGCTAACGCCAACACTGTAATTATGCTCTCCACGGGCACTTATAGCGCTGAGACAGGAGAAGAATTTCCCTTAATATTGAAACCGGGTGTTTCAATTCAAGGCAACCCTAGCAATCAAGGTAAGGATATTGTAATTCAGGGAGGTGGTGATTACCTGAGCCGGAGCTTTGCCGGTCAAAATGTCACAATTGTTGGAGCAAACCAAACCTTACTCACTGGGGTAACGGTGACGAACCCTAATCGCCGTGGTTACGGTTTATGGGTTGAATCTAGTAATCCGGTAATCGCAGAAAATACATTTACTGGCAGTACCCAAGATGGAATTTCTGTCTGTGGTAATGCTGCACCCACCATTAGTAAGAATTATTTTGATCGCAATGGAGCCAATGGCATCACAATCGCCGGTAACTCTAGTCCTCAAGTGAAGGAAAATGTCTTTCACGAAACGGGTTTTGGCATCAATATTGCCCAAAATGCAGCTCCTATGGTCATAGGGAATCAAATTCAAAACAATAGATCGGGAATTGTGGTGCAAGCAAAGGCCCGCCCGATTTTGCGGAATAATATTATTCAAAATAGTAAAGAAGATGGTTTAGTTGCGATCGCTCAAGCAATGCCAGATTTAGGTAGTGCATCCGAACCTGGGGGTAATCAATTTCAAAATAATGCTCGCTACGATATTAACGCTAGTGCTGCAAAACAGGTGATTTCTGCTGCTGGTAACAACCTTGTGAGCGATCGCATCACTGGCGAGGTAGATATCAATGGTACAACAGCCGTTGCAACACAAAATTCTCAACCCACCCCTGCCCCCAACAATGTATTACGAGAAATACCACCAACTGGGGAAATCACCTTCTCGGCTCCCGAAATCTCTGAAAGTACTAATAGGCAAACCAGCAACAGCATTTCAGCAAATAATCCTGTTCCTGCACAATTAAACAGTCAACTGCTGCCATTGTTGCCAGCCAATGTGCCGCTTTCCACGCCTATATCCAATCAACAGCAACCCACCTCTAAAGTTGCCGGATTTCCTACTCCTAGCAGCTTGTCGGCTAGACAAAAACCAACTAACACTGAAGTTGCAACTTCAAGCCCAGCAGAACTGCCTGATCCGCGACAGTTAAATTATGTGCGGATTGATCCCAATACAATTGAATTTACTGCTCCTGAGTACCCATCCAATTTAGTTGCACAGCCAGCAGTTCCAAGTATGAGTAATCAAAGACAGCAGCCATTACCAACACTACAAACTCCTGCCCCAGGTGCTTCAGCACTTTTACCAGTTCCTAATAACAATATTCCCATTAGTAATACTCGCAATATCCAAACAAGTTCTGCAAGTATTCCTTATGGCGGTAACTCTGCGACACAATCCGGTATTCGTTATCGCGTAGTAGTTCCACTCTTCACTGATAAGGATAAAGATTTAGTGCAATTCCTTGCTCCTGGTGCGTTTCCCACAGTTTGGCAAGGTCAAAGAGTTATGCAAGCAGGAGTATTTAATAGTGAATATAACGCTAAAGAAATGCTCAAAACACTTTATACTAACGGTTTAAGAGCTATTATGGAGCCATTGAATTAATCGTGCATTGGACATAGGGCAAAAGGGGCAAAGAGGAAAGACTTACATCCCCTCCAGTCTTTTTCCTCAATTTTGAATTTTGATGTAAGGGAACTCTAAAAAATAAATTATCCAATTTCTGGACTTGACTACGACTTTCCCTCCCCCTGCTCCCTGCCTCTATAGCGATGGTATATTTTTTTATTTGGAAGTCCGTAAGGGCGATCGCTCTTTAACGGGTAAAGTAAACTGAAGACAGAAATACCACAAATCCAAGAATTGCCCCCATGAGCGTTCAAATCGAATTTCAGGTTACCGCTCCACCGTTTTGTTGGGATGAAGTTGGAGGTATTCGCATCGGTCAAAGCCGTGTTACTCTCGATAGCTTGCTAGCAACATACCATAACGGCTCTACACCTCAAGAAATTGCTGTTCAGTATCCTGTTCTCTGTTTAGGGGAGATATACGCACCGATCGCATACTATCTTACCCATCGCCAAGAAATCGACAATTACCTAGAGTAGCGTCGCAAAAAAGCTCAACAACAGCGAAATCAACTTGTCCAGCAATATAATTTAGCTAATCTTAGGCAGCGCTTGCGCGAGATGGTTTCTTAAATTTTAGTGCGTTTGTGCGATCGCTATCACTCCCAAGGATAATTGACGACTTGTATTGGTTCGTTGCAGTCAGTCTGGCAAATATGAAGGTCAGTCAAATCCTTTTCATTCCCTTTTTTTGATTGTCATTGGCGATCGCGGGTCAAAATGAAATCAATCGACTTGAGAGAGCGATCGCTTTTCTAATGTGGGGAGGCATCGCTCTTTTAGTCATCATCATTCACTTTTTTGCTTAAGCTAAGTACTAAGCTTAATTTGATACTTTATTCTCTCTTCACTTTTTAGCGGAATTTATAATTGACAAAAGCAATGTTATCCTAACTTGTCACGAATGAAGCGATTTAATTTTATTCAATGGTAAGAGGTATGGAACCGACCATCGAACAATTTAAAGCATTCTTTGACTTTTGCGTTCGGGCTAGTAATTTACTTAGAGATATAGCATTGGTTAGATTTGCTCAGAGGACAAGCTGAATCGTGATTTTGATAGGCGAAACCATCCAAGTAGAAATTCTTAGTAATGGGGAGAACATTATCGGATGACAGACTATTTAACTCTTAATGAGCAAGAATTAAGACAATATGTGATATCAAACCCCCAGGATGAGGAGGCATTTCAGCATTACCTCAGCATCATGAGAGCGAAACCGGGGGTAGTGGTCAGCACTCCAGAACAATTAGAGGCTGAGTTGAAACGGCGTATTAATCAAGCTAGTTAACATAGAACCCGTTACTGACACTCCAGTAACGGGGTTTTTTCAATTTAGCAGCTTGACTCAATGTGAATTTTGGGACTTGCCTTTAGCCTTTATCTTCTTGGATATTCCCGCGATCGCATACCCTTATATCTGCGCTGATTTAGCGACTTGCGTCTGGATACAGCAGGCTCAGTTTTTTCCGTTTTACCAACTTTTGGTAATTAGCGATCGGCTGTGATGTCCAAGGCAGACAAATGACGAAACTCGACGGAACAAGGGGTAGCGTTACCGTCAGTATGCCAAATTTTTTCTCGTTTTACCAGCTTTCGGTTATTTATTGGTTTTTACAAAATCTTTTTAAGGGCGTTTATTTTAGTTGCCTTCATGATAGCGGGTTATTTTTGACAAGCGAGCTGCGCTTACCGTCGAAAATAACCCGTTATTGGGGTGTGTTCCACCTAATGGCTCTTTTGTAGAATAATACATTACTTTCTTTTAGCAATATCATCACAAAGGCGACGGTCATTATCCTTAACATTGGGGTTGTTCTTCAGGTAATCAGAAACCCAATTACAACTGCGCTCGATTAAAGGGTCTAAGTCTAAGTTTGGAAGATTCCAGAGTTTGATTATGTCTTCACTGCTAGAAGCCAAAGTCTTGCCGTCTGGACTAAAGCTCACGTTATCAACTGGGAAATTATACCCCTTGAGGGTGATAATTTCCTTTCTTGTCTTTACATCCCAGAGTTTGATTGTGTAATCATCAATGCTAGAAGTAATTCCGCTACTTGTGGCCCCGTCACCACTACCAGAAGCTAAAGTTTTGCCATCGGGACTAAAACTCACACTATTGACATAGTAATTATGCCCCTTTAGGGCGTATATTTCCTTACCCGTCTTTACATCCCAAAGTTTGACGGTTGTATCCCAACTACCAGAAGCCAAAGTCTTGCCGTCTGGGCTAAAACCCACACTCTTGACGGCTTTATCATGTCCCTTGAGGGTGCGGATTTCCTTTCCTGTCTTTACATCCCAGAGTTTGATTGTGTAGTCACCAATGTTAAAAACATTTCCTGTTGTGTAATAGTCACCACTGCCAGAAGCCAAAGTCTTGCTGTCGGGGCTAAAACTCACGCTTGTGACCTCGCCATTATGCCCTTTGAGGGTGTGGATTAGTTGACCTGTCTCTACATTCCAGAGTTTGATGGTTTTATCCCAACTACCAGAAGCCAAAGTCTTGCCGTCGGGGCTAAAACTCACGCTTGTGACAGTATCCTTGAGGGTGCGGGTTAGTTGACCTGTCTTTACATCCCAGAACTTGATTGTGTCGTCGTCCTCACTACTAGAAACCAAAGTCTTGCCGTCGGGGCTAAAACTAACACTACTGACACGGTCATTATGCCCGGTGAGGGTGCGGATTAATTGACCTGTTTCTATATTCCAAAGCTTGATGGTTTTATCCCAACTACTAGAAGCCAATATCTTGCTGTCAGAGCTAAAACTTACGCTTGTGACAGAGCCATTATGCCCGGTGAGGGTGCGGATTTCGTTTCTTGTCTTTACATTCCATTCCCAGAGTTTGATGGTTTTATCCCAACTACCAGAAGCCAAAGTCTTGCCGTCGGGGCTAAAACTAACACTACTGACACGGTTATTATGCCCTTTGAGGGTGCGAATTTCGTTTCCTGTCTTTACATTCCAGAGTTTGATGGTTTTATCCCAACTACTAGAAGCCAAAGTCTTGCCGTCGGGGCTAAAACTTACGCTTGTGACAGAGTAATCATGCCCCTCAAGGGTGTAGATTTTCTTACCCGTCTTTACATCCCAGAGTTTGATTGTCTTGTCCCAACCACCAGAAGCCAAAGTCTTGCCGTCGGGGCTAAAACTCACGCTTGCAATAGCGTCATCACGCCCCTTGAGGATGCGGATTACCTTACCTGTGTTTACATTCCAGAGTTTGATGGTCTCAATACTGCCAGAAACCAAAGTCTTGCCGTCGGGGCTAAAACTCACGCTTGCGACAGGCTCCTTGAGGGTGCGGGTTAGTTTACCTGTCTTTACATCCCAGAACTTGATTGTGTCGTCGTCACTACCAGAAACCAAAGTCTTGCCGTCGGGGCTAAAACTCACACTATTAACAGTGTTATTATGCCCGGTGAGGGTGCGAATTAGTTGACCTGTCTCTACATTCCAGAGTTTGATGGTCTTGTCACCACTGCTAGAACTATGTGACGTGTTACCACTACCAGAAGCCAAAGTCTTGCCGTCGGGGCTAAAACTCACGCTGACGACAGCGTTATTATGCCCGGTGAGGGTGCGGATTAGTTGACCTGTCTCTACATTCCAGAGTTTGATGGTCTTGTCACCACTGCCAGAAGCCAAAGTCTTGCCGTCGGGGCTAAAACTCACACTATTAACAGAGCCATTATGCCCCTCCAAGCGATTACGTTCTCTTCCCTTAGTAATAGCTTCCTGCAAGGCATTCATCCCGTCCGGGTTAGTTGTGTGTTGACTGTGCAGGATTTTTCCCGCCTTGATTGCTGTGACAAAAGCCTCCAATTCTTTATGCTCATCATTAAGTAGAGACAAGGAATAGCGACTAAGAGATTCGGCTTGATTGAGTTGCGATTTGTTTTTCTGATCCCAAGCTATCAAACTCAATCCAGTGCTAATTACCACCGCTACCAGCGAACCTGCCGCAATTTGCTGTGCGGTTCTTTTTTCGCGCTTTATGCGGGCTGCTTCGGCCTGTTTGAGGCGATCGCGTTCTTGAATACTCTGCTCGATAAATTCTTTCTCATCAATTAAGTCTTCTGGGCGTTCCTTGAGTTTTTCTTCTGCTTCTGCTAATGCTGCGCCACGCAACAACGAACCCGGATCTTTCTCCGTTGCTTTCCATTGTCTCTTTGCTGCCCGCAGTCGCTCTTGCCAAGCTCTAAAATCGCGGTTTGTCTCCATCCATTTTCGCAGTTCTCTCCAATTGCGAATCAGAGCCTCATGGACTACCTCCACTGTTTCTTGACTGCTAAGATTGCGGCTTGTCACTACCAACCGAGCATCAGCTAATTGTTTTACTAAAGACCAGCTTTGCTCCCCTAATTCTGTTTTCATAGCAACTCGTCGGGTATCTTCTGTTCCCTCACCCGGACGCACCAATTGAATAAAAATCCGCCGGACTTTTTCCTTCTTATCATCTGTCAAATTGCCATATTTATTATCAGCATGGCGGGCTAACGCACCTTCTACTTGACCAATTTCTTCATAGATTTTATGAGTTAATTGTTTAGCCGTTCGCTTGTTCCACAATTCTGTCAATGCAAACTCTAGTAAAGGTAAATGTCCCGGTTGGTTTTCCACATCATCGAGAATGCGTTCTACCAGTCCTGCTTCAAATGTCACCTCTAATTTTTGGGCAGGTTTTTCAATGACTTGTGTTAGTTCCTCCCGATTCATCGGCCCCAGTTTCACGTCAGCATTTCGCAAGACATCAGCAAAGGGACGATAGGAGAGAGCATTTCCTAAAAAATCTGCCCGCATCGTTGTTACCAACACCGTAGCCGATGAAGACAGAGAAATAGGAGTTTCTAGACTGGCTAATAAGCAGTCGAGAAACTTATGACGAATTTCCTGATTGTTACAGAGAGTATAAATTTCTTCAAATTGGTCAGCAATCAGTAGCACCCGATTATTAGAGTGATTTTGCCGAATTTTAGCAAAAACATCCAACAGAAGCACAGAGCCATTTTGCAAGTAACTAGCCATCTTTCGGGCTTGGGCAATTTGCTCAGTTTGATCTAACTTGGGTGTATAAAGAGGAACTAGAGCTACAGCTAGAGCATAGAAAGGGTCAAAACCAGGACGAAAGTGAGTAAATTGCCAATGATCTTCACCTTCTTTTTGTAACTTAGGGACTAATCCCGCTAATACCACCGAAGATTTACCGCTTCCTGATGCACCTAGCACCGGAATAAAATTATGAGTTTTAGTTGCACTATAAAGTTCTTCTATAAATATTTCACGTCCAAAGAACACATCCGCATCATTGGGGCCAAAATGAAATAACCCACGATAAGGACAAGGCAGATATTCATCAACAGCATCAACAGATGTAGGTTTTATCTCTTCTCTGTAGTAGAAATAATTGTAGATAATGTTGTGATCGCCTACCTGAGCGCCCTTAACTTCTCCTTGAAACTCTGTATGGTTCATTTAGATACTCTTCTAGTATTTTTAGCTAAATGTATTTGTTTGTGTGTTGCTATCACCTACCTGAATACCCTTAACTTCTCCTTGAAACACTGTGTTATACTTACCTGCTGCTGACTCTTCAGGCTTTTCTTGTTTGAGTAATTCCTGGGCTAACTGAATAATTTCTGCATCCTTATCAACTCCTAAATTGATTAACTCTTCTTTAAGCAATGCTTTAACTGCTTCTGAATCCAACTTTTTCTCATGCTTGTCTACGATATTGCTGTCATCTTCTTTACCCTGATTAGCAAACCTCTGTTTAATCAAAGTCTTCAAACCCTGATATGTATCTTTAACAGCTGTTCCTGCGGTATCTTTAGCAGCAGCGATCGCACCAGCACCTAAAGCAGCAATAATTATAGAAATAGGTTCCATATTTAACCTTCAATAATTTGTAATAGCTAAATAGTTATCTTCTACGTTTAGATAATATTTGACCGCATGACACAAGTGGCATGGAACCGCCTCTTTAAGCCACCCGTGATGCTAATGTGCTTTTTTCAACTTTCTACTTTCGTACGTGATTCTCAAACAAACCTACAAAAGTAAAAAAGGCCATTCCGAAAAATACCAGTTAAAAAACAGAAAGTACTCTACTAAAGAATACTTTGGTATTTTCCAGGCTTATCTGCCCAAAAACTTATCAAAAAGTTAGAAAAGCCCCGACCTCGCAAGGAAGTTAAACATTATCAAAAAGTTAGAAAAGCCCCGACCTCGCAAGGAAGTTAAACAGCATTGGCGGCCAAAACCCCTATAAATATAGCTTTTGGGCAAGTCAATCAATTCCGTTTCTTACTACATTTTCTTAAAACTGCCAATTCCATAGTTAATTTCATCATTATTACTTGATGGTCATTGGTTAAAATCTATGTTAGGTGATCGCTCAACGATCACCATTCGTCACATTAATATATAGTCGCGCTACACCTTTGGGCTATTAAGTAGAATGGGTGGCTGAAAGTATTCATTACTCGTGCTCGTGAGCGGTGTCACCACATAAGTGTGTTTTACCAACTTAGGGTTATAAGTTGGTATTTGAGTTCTGACTGGATTAGTTAGTACCTATGTACTAAGAAAGTGTCTGCTTGTAGCCTTCTTGTATTTGGTTAAAACAGAAAAGTAAAAAGTTGAATTATATTTATGATACTTTTCAGCGCGATCGCCTTCGCCGTAAATCGGGTTAAGGCAAAAAAACTCATTATCTAATACCTCAACACGACTTTGAAGTACCTCAACACGATGTTGAAGTACCTCAAAACGACTTTGAAGTACCTCAAAACGACTTTGAAGTACCTCAACACGACTTTTAAGTACCTCAACACGACTTTTAAGTACCTCAACACGATGTTGAAGTACCTCAACACGATGTTGAAGTACCTCAACACGATGTTGAAGTACCTCAACACGATGTTGAAGTACCTCAACACGACTTTGAGGTATCTGTTGCTTATTTGATGTTACTTTTTTGACAAATTTAAGAAATCACTCAGTACAATCCACTAAAAATAATTAGGTCGATCTTAATTTGCTTTAATTTTTCCGAATTATCTCTCAGAGAAGTTTATGGTTGCATTGGCTAGAGTACATCCAGTAATCCTATAACTTCCTTCAGGAGCGCATTTTATGGCACGACTAAAACGCAGTTCACCGACTCTAGAAAAGGCTCTCCGTCGAATTGCAGGAATGCGATCGATTAGCCCGACGCTAGAATTTGGCAACGGATTAAATTTGACAGACTACGACAGCCGCATCCAAACCTTGCAAACCCAGCTATCTACCTACAACACTTTACTCTCTAGCATAGATGAAATGGCAGGTCGCCTCTCTCTAATTGAAGAAGAATTGGGCGGCTATTCTGAAAAGATGTTAATGAGTGTGGCAACACATTATGGCAAAGACAGTTTGCAATATGTCCAGGCGGGAGGCAAGTCACGCAAGAAATTATCACGCCGTTCGAGCAACACCCAATCCCCATCTGATACCGTTTCACTTTAAGACTGATATAGATGGCAGGCAGGGGAGGCAGGGGAAGTAATTTGTATCAATAATTTAGTGAAATAGTATGAGAGTACAGCTAATCTTCCCATTTTTTATCCCGGTTTATGATCCAAACGAGTCGCTTGCTCTAGGGCGGCTTTTTCTTTGGCTCGGCGGACATAAGGTTGTAATTGGGTGCGATCGCAACCTGTTAAAATAATCAAATTTTCCAAGCTGATCCCCCGCATTAACATTTCTACACGCCAGGTTTGTTGTGCTTGTGCTATGGCTGGCGTTTGTCCTTGGGGAGTTAACAGTTTCTCACTCCATACTTGCCAACGTATCTGAAGCTCTGATTCTGAGATGGGTGTGCCTGTTTCATTCAAAAACATGGCTGTTTGAGCATCTTTACGGCTTTTGAGCCATTTAATTAAAGGATTATTAGTAAAAGAACCGTAGCGTTTCCCCAAAATCCACTGATTCACAGGTACTTGACGGACAAATCCTGGAATTGTAATTTGCAGGAAGTGCCCTTGAGTATCGTAGATTTGGTGCGATCGCTCCAAGTTAATTATTTCTGTAGCGGATAACCCAGCCCCAAATAACAGATAAGCCAAGGCATAATCTCGTACTCCCCATTTTCTGGCTTGTTGCAGAATTTCGTGAACTAAACTAGCAGGCAAATCAGCTACTTCTGTAGTAACGAACCCTCCTTGTAAAGAGTTTATTGCCGATTCTGCTGAAAATGACATCGCTCCATGTAAAAACAACTCCACCAAATTTTCCAGAAAATCATCGCGATCCTCCCAAAGTTCGTGAAATTCACTGGTGAACTCAATTACGGCATACCCCAAGATCATCCCATTCAGCAAACTGGCTAATTTCTCTGCCGGTAAGTAGGTGTTTAGGTGCCCTTGCTGGATTACAGTAGCTAAATACTGAGCTACATAGCGGTTTGCCTCTGTTACTCCCCTGCCTAGTGCGCGGCGATTTTCTGCCGGGAATTGGTCGGCTTCACCCACCACAGACCGGACGAACTCTGGCACTCGTTCCAATGCATGTAAGCTGTCACTTGCATAATCTTTAAGAGCTTGGTAGACATTGCCGGGAGGCGTTGCCCGCCGCACCAGCGACTCACCTAAATCCTTGAAGGCTGCGGACTCTTCCAGCACAGCCAAAAGCAATCCATGCTTATTGCCAAAATTCCGAAATAGAGTCACTTCATTAACTTCGGCTTTTTCAGCAATTTGGCGGGTTGTGGTAGCGCTGACTCCCTGAGCAGAAAACAACTCAAGTGCAGCTTGAATCAGGCGTTGACGAGTGGAAATGAGTTGAGATGACATAGAATAATGCAAGTGGCACTTGCAGGGATATCAGAATTCTGCTAGCATAACAAATGTAAGTGATACTTGCTTTACTCTACTGTAACGAACTAATATACAGGGCGGGTAAATCCCTATGGGATTATGCCCAAGAAAAAGCAAATCGCTTTCTCATCCATCAACAGGAATTTTTATGACCGCAAATTTTGGGGCGTTCGCCAAAGGCGTTGGCGAAGCCATCGCTCCTGAGAGAGGTAACTCACCTCAACTCAGGTGGATAAATGTGGTATTTTTTGGTGTATTTCATGCCTTAGCACTTCTGGCTCCTTGGTTTTTCTCCTGGTCAGCATTAGGTTTGCTAGTGTTTCTGCACTGGTTATTCGGGAGCATTGGTATTTGCTTAGGATATCACCGACTACTGAGCCATAAGAGTTTCCAAGTTCCCAAGTGGTTAGAGTATGCGATCGCCCTCATTGGAGCGCTGGCTTTGCAAGGTGGGCCAATTTTTTGGGTAGGTGGACATCGCCAGCATCACGCCCACACGGAAGATATTGACCTAGACCCCTATTCTGCCCAAAAAGGATTTTGGTGGAGCCATATACTGTGGATTTTCTACCCACGTCCAGAATTTTTTGACTATGAC
Organism: Nostoc sp. CHAB 5824; assembly: GCF_020829665.1. GTDB lineage: Bacteria > Cyanobacteriota > Cyanobacteriia > Cyanobacteriales > Nostocaceae > Nostoc. Next base: position 315,805 of record NZ_JAIVFT010000006.1, on the reverse strand, counting down.
ACCTATAAAAAATACGCCCCTGACCTAGCAAGACAACCCTATTATCGCTGGCTAGATCGTTACTTCTTACTGTTGCAAATACCCTTCGGGCTGCTCCTATATGCTTTAGGAGGATGGTCTTTTGTGTTCTACGGAGTGTTTCTCAGATGTGTCTTACTTTGGCATTCAACCTGGTTTGTGAACTCAGCATCACACCTGTGGGGTTATCGCACCTTTGATGCTGATGATGGCGCTCGTAATCTTTGGTGGGTATCTATCGTTACCTATGGAGAAGGATGGCACAACAACCATCATACTTATCCCCACATGGCGAAATCTGGATTGTCTTGGTGGGAGATTGATGTTACTTGGTGGAGCATCCAAGTTTTGCAGACTTTGGGTTTAGCCAAAAAAGTTGTCTCGCGTCCCCCTCAAGGTGCAACTCACGGCTAAATTGCGACTAATTTATCATAAATTTGTTTGTTAAGCCGATTGTTTCTCGCAGTCGGCTTAATAAGCTATTATGCATTTTAAACCTGATGAGAGCAAGCAATTGAAAGTACAATTATGAATAATACTCCAAAAGAAGATGCTCAAAACTCCAACTTATCAGGAAATGCGAGCGATTTTGATATTAAAATTGCTGATTTAAAGAACGAAATAAAAAAAGAATTTGAGCATATAAGCAATAAAGAAAAAGCCAACGGCAAAATCAGAACATCAATAAGAATATTTAAATTAACTGCAATTATCTGCACAAGTTTTGGCGCACTTGTAACTGGTATAACACAAGATAAAAATGCTGCCTATTTCACTGCTGTAGCAGGTTTTCTTTCTACTGTTTCAGAAAACATTGATAAGGAGTTTAGTCCTAATAAAATGAGAATTCACTCCAAAATATATGTATTGAAATATAAAGAATTACTAGAAGAAATTGAATATAATCATGTTCTTCCAAAAGATAAGTTGCTCGTTGATTCTCAAGACAAGTTTCAAGAACTTAGACGACAAGAAGTTCAGACTAGACCTTCTCTCCAAGAGTGAATTTTTTACTAGCCAACGTGTCAATCGCATTTATCTTAATGAATTAGGTGAGACTGCATCATTGCCAGTTGGAATTGCTACGATGAAATTAGTGGTCGATGAAGAGGAGACAGCAATTACAGCTGCTAGGCAGTTAATAGACAGAACCCAGCAAGAAATCAACATTGAACCACAACGGCGGCAGTTACCCTTCGGGTGCGCCAGTTGTTCATGGGGGAAACCCCCAAGACCACACTGGCTTACTAGAATTGATAGAGGCAATTTTGGTTTACAAGTTTCCGACAATGAGTCGAGAGGAGATTGAAGGTATGTTTGGGTTAAGTAATTTGAAACAAACACGAGTTTATCAAGAAGGAGCGCGTGAAGAAAAGTTTAGAATGATACCTTTGTTGTTGAGATTGGGATTAACTTTTGAAGAAACAGCGAAAGAGTTAGGTTCGAGTCTAGAAGAGATTCAGCAAGAAATGCAAAAACAGCCTCCAAGTCAGGATACGTAACCTACAATTATCCGCGATCGCAGATACCTCTAAATATTCCTGCTATTTTCCATTCGCACAATTTTTAATTTTTTATATGATTTCGCTCTCTCCCATTCTCCAAGCTAGACTTTCCCAACCCCTCAAAATTGGCTCCTTTGAGGTAAAAAGTCGGGTTCTCCAATCGCCCCTATCTGGAGTGACAGATATGGTGTTTCGCCGTCTTGTGCGTCGCTATGCGCCAGATTCGATGATGTATACCGAAATGGTAAATGCTACAGGGTTACATTATGTCAAGCAGTTACCCAAAATTATGGAGGTAGATCCCAATGAACGCCCAATTAGCGTTCAACTATTTGATTGCCGTCCAGATTTCCTGGCAGAAGCAGCAATAAAAGCAGTTGCAGAAGGTGCTGATACTGTTGATATTAATATGGGTTGTCCGGTAAATAAAATCACTAAAAATGGTGGCGGTTCTTCGTTGTTACGGCAACCAGAAGTAGCAGAGGCAATTGTGCGGGAAGTGGTAAAAGCTGTTGATGTACCTGTGACAGTAAAAACCCGTATTGGCTGGAATGATAAGGAAATTACTATTCTCGATTTTGCCAAGCGGATGGAAGATGCCGGGGCAAAAATGATCACGGTACATGGACGCACCCGCGCCCAAGGATACAATGGCAATGCCCGTTGGGAATGGATTACTCGTGTGAAAGAAGTGCTTTCTATCCCAGTGATTGGCAATGGAGATATTTTCTCCGTTGAAGCGGCAGTGAAATGTTTAGAACAAACTGGCGCTGATGGCGTCATGTGTTCCCGTGGTACTTTGGGTTATCCCTTTTTGGTCGGAGAAATTGATCACTTCCTAAAAACTGGAGAGATGTTACCATCACCGACCCCGATTCAGCGCTTGGAATGTGCAAGAGATCATTTACAAGCCTTATGGGAATATAAAGGCGATCGCGGTGTACGTCAAGCCCGTAAGCACATGACTTGGTATGCTAAAGGTTTCGTTGGTGCCGCCGAACTCCGAGGACAGCTAAGTTTAGTTGAAAAAGTAGACCAAGGTTTGGCAATGATTGACCAAGCAATTGAAAAACTGGCTAATGGTTATGAACTAGAGGAAGAAGCGCAAGGTAGTTTGGTGATGCTTTAAAAAATGCACTTTGTTACCACAAAATATATGTTAAATAGAATATTTTTCATATAGATTAATGACAATTAAAATTATTATTTTTACGTAAATAAAGTGGGCGATCGCAATGTTAATCTCCAAACACAATGATGTTGTATCCATCCCCGAAATCCTCTCTTTAGAAGACTTTATGGCAAATCCCCCAGAGGGAATGGAGTGGATAGATGAGCAACTAGTAGAAAAAACAGGGATGACATTAAAACACAGCGAAATTCAGCTTAATATTGGTTTTTACTGGAGAAATTATATCAACTCCAATCAACAAGGTGGGAAAGTTTATACTGAAGTACCATGTCGCACATATAAACAGGGCTGCCGACCTGATGTGGCTTATCTTACGCCTGAATTGGTAGCTCAGTTTGGTGATGTTCCCACTTTGCCACAGAGTTTCCCACTAATTGCTGAAATAGTTTCACCCACCGATTTAGCTGAAGAATTATTTCTCAAAGCACAGGAGTATTTGCAGTCTGGTTGCGAGGAAGTTTGGCTAGTATTTCCTGAAAGTCGGTTAGTTTTTGTAATGACTCATAATCAGGTTTTGGTGTTTAAAGCTGGTGATGTGGTTAGTACTCAAAAAGTATTACTGGGTTTTAGTATAGCTGTGGACGAATTGTTGACTTGAAAATGAATTAGAAGTTACACTTCAGAGAATCAAAAAGTTTCAATCCCTAATAGGGATTTTATTGAATTGCAATGTCAACAGTCTCAGTCAACCAAGTGTTTTTGCGGAGTTTCAATCCCTAATAGGGATTTTATTGAATTGCAATTAGTAATCCCTAGTTCCTTTCTATACCTTTTTATGTTTCAATCCCTAATAGGAATTTTATTGAATTGCAATTTACCATGAAGATGATTGTCAGTGGAATCCCAAGGGTTTCAATCCCTAATAGGGATTTTATTGAATTGCAATGACTCCAAATTCAATTTTGGCGAGTAATCGTAAAGTTTCAATCCCTAATAGGGATTTTATTGAATTGCAATGCAGTGACCGTAAGCCCAACGCCTCCAGGGGTTCCGGTTTCAATCCCTAATAGGGATTTTATTGAATTGCAAGAGCTACGCCCACAACCCATATTTTCTTAGAGGAGTTTCAATCCCTAATAGGGATTTTATTGAATTGCAATTAAAAATGGTAGCTCAATTCCCGCAAACCACAATGTTTCAATCCCTAATAGGGATTTTATTGAATTGCAATCCAGCATTTTTTAAAGCGGTATTTGCAGTTGTTTTGTTTCAATCCCTAATAGGGATTTTATTGAATTGCAATTGGCAAGCTTTCAGAGAGTAAGCCATCTTGCCCGGTTTCAATCCCTAATAGGGATTTTATTGAATTGCAATTCAATAGTTGTTTTTGATGAAATTGCTCTTTATGGTTTCAATCCCTAATAGGGATTTTATTGAATTGCAATCATCTTGGCATCTCTCTCAAACTGGCACGCCTTTAAGTTTCAATCCCTAATAGGGATTTTATTGAATTGCAATCTAGCCTGATTCAACTTAAGGCTAGTCTTTCTCATGTTTCAATCCCTAATAGGGATTTTATTGAATTGCAATGCTATTCTTGAAGTAGGCTTTGAGTCCGGTAAGTTTCAATCCCTAATAGGGATTTTATTGAATTGCAATATTGGGGTATCTTCTGGTGCATCGGGTATAATATTTGTTTCAATCCCTAATAGGGATTTTATTGAATTGCAATGCTGGCGTCTGAAAGCCTTGCTGTATTTGGTTTTCAAGGTGCAGTTGCGCGAATGGATGAATCATAACACAGGGAATAGTCATAGCACAAGATACAAATCGCTGAAAGCTAGCCCCCATAAGGTGCGCGGATGGTTTAAAAGTGCCATTGCCCTGAAAGTCTTGTATAGATGGAGCGTACAGCCTTTTTTGCCCTTTCTCATTTTGTACACCTACCCATCCGCGCATTTGGCAAGAAAATTAGTCCGATTGCCGATCGCTACCTCTATTAAAATAAGCGATCGCCTAATCCTTGCACACCTTAATTTACCAAATCAGGGAATACCTCTTGTACGGCGGGATGCACTAAGTGATGATTCTGCACATTCACACCCTTAGCTAATGCTGAGTTAACTTCCAGTGCCTTCATTCCCAAATTCGCCAACTGGACAACATAAGGTAATGTACTATTATTAAGTGCCTGGGTTGCTGTCCAAGGTACTGCTCCTGGCATATTGGGAACGCCATAATGCACCACACCTTCTTCAAGGTATACCGGATTGGTGTGGGATGTAGGGTGTAAAGTTTCTATGCAACCGCCCTGGTCAACGGCTACATCAACTATTACAGAACCAGGACGCATTTGTTTGACCAATTCACGAGATACTAGTATTGGTGCTCTACGTCCCAATACTAAAACTGCACCGATGAGCAAATCGGCTTCAATGACCGCGGTTTCAATATGAGCAGAGTTGCTGTAAAGCAATTCGACTCTAGAGCCAAAGAGGGTTTCTAAATAAGATAAACGCTCAACACTTACATCTAATATCTGTACGCTAGCACCCATGCCTACAGCAATTTTAGCTGCTTCTGTGCCGACAACGCCGCCACCTAAAATTACTACTTTGCCTGGTTTTACTCCAGGTACACCGCCCAAAAGCACTCCTCTACCACCTTGCTGACGTTCTAGGAATCTGGCCCCAAATTGTACTGCTAGCCGACCGGCAATAACGCTCATGGGGGTGAGCAAGGGTAGTTTGTTAGCACCGGGTTGTTCTACAGTTTCGTAGGCGATCGCAGTTGTGCCACAATCAATTAAATGCTCTGTCAATTTGCGATCAGCTGCTAAATGTAAATAAGTAAATAATATCTGCCCTTTCTGCAAAAATTTGTACTCAGATGTCAGCGGCTCTTTGACTTTAACAACCAATTCCCGGTTCCAAGCCGTTTCTGATGTGGGAACAATCTCGGCTCCAGCACAACTGTAGTCGTCATCTGAGAATCCAGCGCCATTACCAGCTTCCGTCTGGACGAAGATGCTATGACCATTTTCCCGCAGCGCCCGCACACTAGAAGGACTTAAACCTACCCGAAATTCTTGATCTTTATTTTCCTTGGGAACGCCGATTTCCATATACCGCCTCTGATAATTTTTTTGTTTAACTGTAGCCTGCCAATCTCAAGCTTGCTACGTTCATATCGGAGATAGCTGTATTAGAGATAGCTAATCTCTGATCTAAGTTTCTCAATTCAATCTAGGTAGCCCCAAACTCTTACCCTTGACTATTGCCCCAGTATTTATACAATATATAAAGAATAGTAACAATTTATTAAAAGGCGATTGTATAGCTCCCTACTAGGAAGCGTTTGCTGAATTTCTCAAGTTACCTTGGCATTCAAGCACTGCAATCAGCTTATAAGCTACCAAGTCTAGGCTAAAAGTTAAGGGCAAAAGAAAGAACGAGTCAATTCCTTTAACTTTTACTGCTTATCCGCACCTTAAGAGACAACTGCTGCGAAGTCTAATATCAAGTACCGTTTGCCAAAAAAAGGTTTTTTAAAAATGACACAAACACAACCATCAATTACACCTAAACTAGAGGAGCCTAAGTTTGGCTTTAATGAATATGCTGAACGCTTGAATGGTCGAGCTGCAATGATTGGCTTCGCTTTGTTGCTGGTGATTGAATATACAACTAATCAAGGGGTACTATCATGGCTGGGTCTGAAGTAGTGCCAACAACAAGCACAAGGTAGAAGTTGTAAGCTAGTAGTTAAAAAAGTCTTAACCAGCTGGAATAACCAGTTGGTTTTGACTTTAACAATTGATAGCGAAGTACTTCGCCCTAGATACTTGAATTAGACTTATTCGTAAATTATTGCCCTAGAATGTAAGCAAGAGAGGAATCAAAATATTTATTAGTGATAGATATATTATAGACTTGCAACTAGTACAGTACGGCGGAAATCCAGCCATTATGTTAATTAACAAGACTTGGCAAGGGACAAAATCCCATTGTTAAAGATAGGCAAACTTCCGCCACAGTCTACTAGTATATACAAGGCGATTGATTAATGAGTCTACTTCCTCCCCGACTACAGAAAATCATATACTAATGTCTGCCTTAGATGAGAAAGGCAAATTATGGGTGAGGTATTCTTGGTAAATATACACGAAAGGTGAACTGGAACCAACCAAGCTGTGATGAATGCTGTATTACCTCGTTTTTTGAAGTCAACCTACCGAAAAGAGCCACTAATCAGTGTATTGATTACGATGGGCGTTATAGATGCCCTGATTGGCGGATTGAATGATAGCTGGTCGTTGTTCGCTTTTGGTTTTGGAACAACAGGGATAGCGCTAGCTTTTAAGTTGTGGCGTTTCCAGCAGCGTCGTCCTCTACCAGAGGAGCCTGTAGTGCAACATTATTTGCCCTCTCGTTCTTCTAGTGCGCCTTTACCAATGTTAAGCGTTTCTAAGAAAAAACCACCTCTTTAGGAAGTGTAGAGTTATTCAGTAATAACTCTGCAAAATTGATTGGAGTAACCGTATCTATAAAAGTGAGGAAAAAGAGTGAGTAGTGAGGGAAGAGGTGGGGGTAATTTTCTGCGGCCGTATATTATCCTGGCATTTATGGCAGCTGTTGCCCTTCCAGTAACTACCTGGGAAGGGTTTTATATTCATCAAGCTCATGCTGCTATTGAAGTAACCCCAAACTCCCAAGCTACCAGCAGCTTTGCTAATGCCCAACTACTTTACACACTCAAAGGACATAACGGAACCGTTAAATCCCTTGCTTTTAGTCCAGATAGCAGAATTCTTGTGAGTGGAGGTGCAGAAAACGAGGGTGTAATTCGCCTGTGGAATCTAGCAAACGGCAAAAAGTTGGGGAACATTAACAAAGCACACAAAGCAGCCGTAGAGTCTTTAGTGATTTCACCAGATGGGCAAACCCTCGCCAGTTGTAGTGATGACAACACGATTAACCTCTGGAACCTGAAAAATTTAAAATTTAGCCGCTCTTTTGTCGGACATACAAGTAATGTATTATCTTTAGCGGTCTCTCCTGATAGTAAAGTTCTCATCAGTGGAGCTTTGGATGGGATTCGGATATGGGATTTGCTACAACAGCGCCCTCTAGGGACTCTAGTACGTTTTGATAATTTGATTTATACCTTAGCCATTAGTCCTGATGGGCAGACCTTGGCTAGTGGTGACAATAAGGGTGTAATTAAACTGTGGAGTTTGAGTACTGGTAAATTAATCAATGAATTGGTAGCTCATTCTAATGCTGTTAGCAGTGTCATCTTTACACCAGATGGAGAAACATTAGTTACTGCTAGCCGCGATCGCACAATAAAACTGTGGAATATTAATACTGGAGAATTAGTCCGCACCCTTACAGGACATAATAACTGGGTAAATGCGATCGCTATTAACCCCGATGGGCAAACCCTTGCTAGTGCTGGTAGAGATGGGATTAAACTGTGGTATTTAACTACAGGCGAGTTAATAAATACACTGAGTGGACATACAGACTGGGTGAGTGCGATCGCTTTTAGTCCTGATGGTAAAATTCTTGCCAGTGGTGGATTTGATCGACAAATTAAAATTTGGGGAACTCCACCAAAACGTAATTAACAGCGAACACCAGATCCTCAACTTTTTAAAGAAGTCCAGGATATGAATGATGTGTGGCGAGAAGTGCGTAGTTTACCGCCGTAGGCATCGTGTCACAGTAGTCCTGTAGGCAAGGTTACAAGTATATGAATATTGAGCAAGCAGTCTTAGAGGATGTTTGAAAGCTACCTATAGATAAGCAGCAAGAGTTATTGAATTTTGCAAAATTTTTAATTTGCAAATTCAGGCATTAACAACTATTCAAACTATTTGGTAATAAATTGATAAACCCGACGCCAGTAGTTCATGAGGTTTTCCCAAAACCTGCTTCACCGCGCGGCCTCTTAGTTGTAGTAATTACGAGTTTGTAAGGATAAGGCTTTACCTACGTTTGTGAACCAGCGACTTCCAGCCTGTGAGACTTTTCGGAAATTGGCGTTCGTGTAGCGTGTCCTAAAGGACAAGGTATTGCAAGCATTTACCCTGTTTGCTAAACTTTTGTCTTGCATTTTTAGATTTTTTATAGTAAAAAATCAACCAAAGCCCAGATTACATTTTGCCAGAACTAGCCAAAATCAATGATGGTAGTAACTAAGAGCGATGTCTACGACGGGCTACGCCTACCCCAATTGTTGAATAACTGTAAATACTTGATGAAATACAGCCGAGCTAATATCTTATCCAGCAAATTACTGTAAGTATAAACATAGGGAAGTCTAAATCATCTATGCAGCAACTTGCCCTCTAGATCGGAACAATTTTTGAACTTAGACAATCTTAGAAATGGTCATCGTCAGTAAATGCACTCAGATAAAAATTACTATTTTGGCTGAAGTAAAGGTTTGTAGCGCTTAAACGCTATTTGAACAGTCGGATAACTTGCTACTTAAATAATGTTTAATTTTCCCGAACTGTTTTTGATCCCCATTTCGATAGAATGACTAGGCAGAACCCTAAAACTCAAAACCGCTTTTGACTGCGACGCCCATGAATCAATTGAACAATGGTTTTACGCTATTTTTAAGTCTGCTAGTCGAGGCGATGCCTTTTTTGCTTCTTGGGGTTTTATTCTCCAGTTTGCTGCTGTTTTTTGTTGATGAGCGCAAATTAGTAGAAAAAATGCCCAAAAATCCGCTGCTGGGTGCTTTAGTTGGCAGTATGATCGGCTTTTTATTTCCAGTGTGTGAGTGCGGGAATGTACCGGTAGCGCGGCGGTTCTTAATTCAGGGAGTACCCACACCAGTTGCAATTGGTTTTTTGCTGGCAGCACCAACAATTAACCCAGTTGTAATTTGGGCAACTTGGACAGCATTTCGAGATCAGCCAGAAATAGTGGTTTTACGAGTCGTATTTTCTTTATCAATTGCCACAATTATCGGGTTTGTTTTCAGTTTTCAAAAAGACTTAAATCCCATAGTCCAACCTGCGATCGCTCGGTATATGAAGTTTAATCCGTCCGCGCAGCCCCAAACCAAACGCCGTGGGAAACGTTATCAATTACAGCAGCAAGAAATGGTACCGAATATCTTGCAATCTGGAACTTATATTTTAGGAGGGAAAGCAAGTATACCTCTGCGGATAGATTCTAATTTAGTACCACCTACCATAATTTCTACTCCTAGTAAACCGCTTGCAGATAAACTGCGTTTAGTAGTGGATAATAGCATCCAAGAATTGCGGGAATTAGGCGGAGTAATGATTTTAGGAAGTGCGATCGCTGCTGCTATTCAAGTGCTAGCTCCTCGTGAATTAATTCTCAGTTTGGGTGCTGGGCCCATTAGCTCAATTGTGGTCATGCTGATATTAGCAGTAGTGGTGTCAATTTGTTCTACAGTTGATTCTTTCTTTGCCCTATCTTTTGCCTCAACTTTTAGCAGTGGTTCATTGTTGGCATTTCTGGTATTTGGGCCAATGATTGACATCAAAAGTGTTGGTTTGATGTTATCTATTTTTAAACCCAAAACTATTTTTTACTTATTTGCTTTAGCAGCACAATTAACATTTGTGTTTACTCTTTTTCTTAACTTGCACGTTTTTTAAAAAACTATTTGTCATTAGTCATTTGTCTTTCTTCGTTTATTCAATGACTAATGACCAATGACCAATGACCAATGACTAATGACTAACAAAAATTCCAAATCTAAAATCCAAAATTTGTTACTCCCTTGGCTGGATGCTCTAGCAATTACAGCTTGGGGCATTTTGATGTTGAGATATTGGCTAACTAACAAGCTGAACCTGTTGATTCACCCAAATTATTTTTGGTTGGTGATTATAACTGGTATCAGCTTCATCATTATTGGTTTCTTTAAGATGCAGGAACTTTGGCAGCGGCGTCGCCGTGATGTTATGCCAAACACCCAGCATATTAGTTTTTTTCCCCCTGGTTGGGGCAGTGCTTTGTTGTTGACTACAGCGATTCTAGGTTTTATCATTACACCGCAAGTTTTTGCTAGTGACAAAGCACTCCAAAGAGGTGTTACGGCTGATTTATTAGGAACTACACGCGTCAAACCTCAAGCCTTTCGGGCTACTGTTCGTCCAGAGGAGCGATCGCTTGTAGACTGGGTACGCACTGTCAATGTTTATCCAGAGCCAGACGTATATGCAGGACAAAAAGTCAAGGTGCAGGGATTTGTCATCCACCCGCCGGATATAGGAAAAGAATACTTGTTTTTAGCGCGATTTGTCTTAACTTGCTGTGCAGCAGATGCTTACCCTGTGGGATTACCTGTCAAACTTCCAAACAATCAAGAACCTTATTCCCCTGACACCTGGTTAGAAGTAGAAGGACAAATGGTGACAGAAAATCTAACAGGTAAACGCCAACTTACCATTGCCGCTACGTCTCTCAAAAAGATTCCTCAACCTCAAAATCCTTATAGTTATTAGTTATTTGTTGATGACTAATGACAAATGACAAATGACAAATGACTAATGACTAATGACTAATGACAAAATCTAAAGCATTTATCCAACCACTGGATCGGATAGCGATCGCACTGATGTTACTGCTGAGTGTGCTGATTGGGTTAATCATATTGCAAGGTGATGTGGTGACTGCTCGTGTCCGGGAGTTTACCTGGCAAAATCAACAAATTGGGGCAGATGATAACTCCTTCACCCTCACCTTCAGCCGCCCAATGGAAGTAAAAAGCGTAGAGGATAACTTGAAAATCGAGCCACCCCTAGCAGGTAAATTCAGTTGGGCTGGGCGGCGGATGGTTTATACATTGGTGACACCAGCACCCTATGGCACAAATTATAAAGTGCAGTTACAGGGAGCCAAAGATAAGTTTGCCGAGCAAGAAGGCAAAAATCGGGTGATACAGCCCTTTGTTGGTAGCTTCCGCACACGCGATCGCATTATTCTTTACATAGGAACCGATAAAGAAGAACAGGGACGATTAGTTCTTTACAACTTAACCGAAGAACAAAAAAGGCTACTTACTCCTAAAGACTTGATAGTAATGGACTTTGAGTCCTTTCCTGATGGGGAGAAAATTTTATTTTCGGCTCGCACCACTAAGAACCAAGACTTACTTTCAGCCCAACTGTACACAGTGACAACAGGCGTTTCTGGTAAATCGGGAAAAGAAGTAGAATCAGCAGGTAGAGTAGACCTAATTTTAGATAGTAAAGATTATCAAAACCTGAAATTTGATTTATCACCTGATGGGCAAACTATTGTGATCCAGCGGGGCAATAAAACTAATCCCGGCGACTTTGCATTATGGTTTATGCCAGCAACCAGTGACGGTTCAGCAGAAAAACCCACCCCTAAACGTTTGGAAAGCCAACCAGGGGGAGACTTTATGATCACACCAGATAGTCAAGCCGTAGCAGTTGCTCAAGGACAGGGAGCAGCCATCCTACCCCTACAAGGTGATGCCAGTAAACCCCTAGATTTTCTGCCGCAGTTTGGCTTGGTACAGGCTTTCTCCAAAGATGGCTCTCAAGCAGCGATGGTAAAGTTTAATACAGATTACACCCGAGATTTGTTTTTAGTGACAAACCAAGGTGTGCAGAAACAACTACTAAAAACAACAGGCTCAATTCTCAGCTGCCAATTTGACATCGCCTCACCCACCATCTACTGCTTGCTGACACAGCTGGTATCCAAAGAACAATACATAGAACAGCCTTATGTGGTGGCAATTGATCTGAAAACCGGGCAACAGAAACCACTGCTAGTACTGCCTCCCGCTCAACGGAATGTGCAAATGAGTTTATCTGCCGACGGTTTGGGCTTGTTATTTGACCAAGTAGTACCGCAGACAAACCCCCCAGCATCATTACCCACAAACACTTTAAAAACTGATGATGGAGATGCGATAGCAACCAGTAGCTTGTGGTTAATGCCTCTGTTACCCATTGCTGATGCTGCGACTGTTGAAATTAGACCAGAACAACTCCCCTTAGCCGGATTTCGTCCCCGCTGGCTACCTTGATTGAATAATTCGTAATTATGAGTAGTAATAACTGTAGGGTGGACACTATTAGAACTTAGGCATTGTGACAAATTAGACAAACAATGCAATAAGAAGAAACTCCTTCTAACTGGCCTCTTCTAAATAAGGCACTCTGGGGAATTATGATGGCTGAGTGTTTTTTTGTGAGGTAGTTCTATCCGCCCAAACATTCCCGGCATTAAATTTGTGGCATTTTTCAGGGCTATTTTGGCAGTAAAACTACGGCTGTTGGGGTTTGCGGAAGGAATAATTTGACTTACGCGTCCACGCACAGAACGGTTGAGAGCATCTAACTGCACTTCCACTTCAGATCCTGGTTTCACCAAGGACATCATTGACTCTGGCACTGCAACGTTAAAATGGAGGCGATCACTACTTTCCAATGTCAATAAAGGTTGTCCAAAACCCACTATTGCCCTGACTTGTGCATGTTTCTTAGTGACGACACCAGCAAAGGGTGCTTTAACGATGCGGTGGTTTAGGTTAGTAGTCGCTGACTTTAATCCTGCTTGCACTTGCTGGACTTGGAAACGTGCTTGTTTGAATCTTGCTTGTGCTTGCTGGACTTGGAAAAGGGCCTGTTTTAAGCCAGCATTGGCTTGTTCAATTTCCCGCTTGGCTTGTTCAATCTCAGCTTGTGCTTGTTGAATGCGAGATTTAAGTAATGTTACCTGGGTATTGGCTGTATCTAGCTGTGACTGGCTGACTGCACCATCTTTTCGCAGCAAAGCATGGCTATGCTGATTTAACTGGGCTTCATCTAGTTGAGCTTGTGCTTCCTGCAATTTGGTTTCGGCTTCCTGTTGACGAGCCTTTGCTTGGTTGAGTTGAGCTTGTGCCTGAGTTTTGTTGGCTAGGGCTTGAGTTTGAAAAGCAGTCACAACTGTGACACCTGCCTGGACTTGGGAAACCGCAGCCAATAGTTGATGACGTTGTGCTAAAATATCTTGAAAATCAATAATGGCAATAATTTGGCCTGCTTTAAATGTTTGGCCTTTTTGCACTGGCAAACTTTTAATCTGTCCCATAACAGGACTGGAGACAGTGGCTGTTTCTTCCGCTTCCAAAGTACCATTCAGGGAGATCCTACCCAGACTTAATGCTTTCTTAGTCAAGGTGGTTTCCACTTTTATAGGCTGGGTAGTGCTAGTTATAGTAGCATTAGATTTTGTAGTATTAGGAAACAAAGATAAACCGATAAATCGCAAGCCTGTGATTGCAAAAAAGGCTGCCAGAATAAGAATATCGTGTTTCATCTAATACCTCTTTTATGATAGCAACCCAAGACGAATTCAGACGATTAATTATTCACTGAGGGATTTGTCTATTTGTGCGATCGCTTTCCGTTTAGCACCACATGGATGTCCAGTACTAAAATAACGTGAGTTCGACAGCTGTGTGACTGCACCAAGCCGCCCTTCGTAGTATTAGCGACAAAAGAGTGCCAGGGTCGAACATTTATTTTCGCTCTCTTCTCTGGGAGCAATGCTAGAGCGTAAAAGAGTTAATCATCATGAATTTGAATAGTTTCACCATTAGCACGAGTAATACTATGGGCATTGAACTCATGGTCGTCATAGTTGCCAACTACGGTAACTTGTTCTCCTACAGACAGGTTAATGGGTTGTCCTAACTGAGGTTCTGCCTCAACGATGATTTGTCCCTTACCATCGTTGAGAATGAACTCGTCATCTAAAAGCTGAGTAACTTGACCGGAGATAGTCGTAACACGAGCATTAGGCAAATTTTCAATTTGGTTTGATGCTTTTTGTGCTTCCACCTCAAAAGGAATGAGCAACGCAAACAAAGCAGTTAGGACAATGGTGGGTGTAGGATTGAAATTCATTTGTGAAATCCTTCAATCTGATGTGTAATTGACGCTTATTTCCAGATTGCCGGATAAAAGTAACGAGAAAGTAACAGCTTGATCTCGAACTGAGGAATTTTTTGACTACGAATGAAAATCCTGGCTAACCCAGTATTAATTGCTTGTTATGGTGAGGATGTAGGCGTGAATGGTAGCTTAATTTGAAATGTGGAGCCTTCTCCCAAACGACTGTTGGCTATGATTTGCCCCTCATGTACTTGGACAATCTGTTGTGAGATCGCTAATCCTAACCCGAAGCCACCTGTATGGCGCGAACGTACACTATCTACTCGATAAAATCGCTCAAAGATATGAGGTAAATCTGCCTCTGGAATTCCAATACCAGTATCCTGTACTTCTATTACCACCCAACGAGACTCAAAGAAAACTCGTAAGCAAACTCTACCTCCAGACAGCGTGTAGCGGCAGGCATTACTGAGAAGATTTGTTAGTGCTTGCCACATTAAATCTGGATTTATTCTCAACATCACCAATTGTTCAGGAAATTGGCTTGTGAATTCTAAGTTTTTTGCCTTTGCTGAGTGAGTGTATTCTTCTACTAATGCTTCCAGCCAGCTAACCAAATTGACGAGTTTAAGTGTTTCTAGCTTTAACTGTCCTTCATTTCGGGCTAAGAATAATAAATCACTAATCAGCATTCCCATTGATTCAGCAATCTGGTCAATATTTTCTAGGGAACTTTGCTGTTGACTAGGGTCAATTGGTTCAAGCAAAGCAAACTGAGCATTATTCCGAATTGCTTGGAGGGGTGTCCGTAGCTCGTGAGAGGCATCAGCTGTAAAACGCTGTAATTGCTCGTAGGCTTGGCGAATTGGCTGCATGGCCATTCCACCAAGAAACCAACCAGTCAAACCAATTAGACTTAAGGCAATGGGTACACCTACTATTAAAAACAGTCTCAACGACCATAAAGTTTCTTCAACAGGCGCTAAAGAAGCGGCTATCTCTAGATAGCCAATTAATTGTTTATCCTGAAAAACAGGAACTGTTAATTGACGCAGCTGTTTATTGCGATCGCTTAACTCAATTGTTTGAAATCCTAGTTTATTATTTAACTGCTCTGATGGAGTAACACCAAAAAACTGTAGTAGTTGCTTTTTGGGAGTGTACCAACGGGCATAAATAATTTTATTGTCAAAGGGCAAAGCTTCACCACCCAAGATGGGGACATCTTCAAGACTAATGCGTTGCTGTTCTTGGTAAAGTCCATCTTCAACGCCAGCTGCCATCAACTGAGTTGTGTTGTAAAGTTCTTGGTCAAATGCCCGCAATTGCTCTTTGGCTTCTAAAAAGTAAAGTATTGTTGCAAAGATAACCAGAATACTTCCCATCGAGAGCGTAAACCAGCGAGCTAGGTTACGCCGACTGCGGCTGAACATGTGAGGAATTAGCGATCGCATGATTCAGGGGCAGCTAATCGATATCCTATACCGTAAACAGTTTGTAGCCAATCTTCTGCTTTTACCATCTGTAGCCGTTGCCGCAGTCGATGCACTAACATCGTTATTGCTTTACTATCTGGTTGTATATTCCACTCCCAAAGTGCCTGTTCGATTTGATCGTGAGTGAGTACTTGTCGGGGATGCCGCAGAAAATATTCCAGCATTTGAAACTCTCGACCCGATAACTGGACTGTAACTTCCTGGCGTTGTAGGGTTAGAGTGTTGAGATGAAGTTGTAAGTCGGCTAACTCTAACGTGTCACCTTGCCAGAGTGGCGCTCTGCGTCCCAATGCTCGTACTCGTGCCAACAGTTCGAGCAAACTAAAGGGTTTAACTAAATAGTCATCTGCACCAACATCTAAAGCAGATACTTTATCCAAAATTGCATCTTTAGCTGTGAGAATCAGCACTGGAGACGTTTTTCCTGCTTGACGATACTGTTGACACAGACTAAGACCACTAATCTTAGGCAGCATCCAATCTAAAATTAACAAGTCGTAGTCTCTCTGAGTCATTAACCAGTGGGCTATTTCACCATCTTCAGCACCATCTACAATATGGCCGACTTTAGAAAGCGCACCATGTAGTGGTTGTAATTGAGTTACATCATCCTCTACAACTAAAATTTTCATTCACCATTGTGCTGTACTTCCTTTTCATTTTCCTATGATGAATTAATAATCAAACTTTTTCTGTATTATGGCTCGACCTCGCTGGCTGCAATTTCTAATTAACTTAGGACTAGAGTTTTGGCTGCCGATACCCTTAATTGGACTGTTTTTTTGGTTGAGTACGGGTTTGCTAACGCATCAAGTATTGAGCTACACCTATGGCACAACCGCCCAAATCCACGCTAACTCAAAAAATCAAATTCAGTTTTCTGCTTCACTGGCTGTCATGTCTATTGAAGCTGTAATTCACCGCAGAGAAAAATTGACTGAAATTAAAGTTTACACTGCTGATTCAGTTTTAAAGCAGATGGAATTTGAGTTTCCTGTGACTGAATTTACTCAAGTTGATGCAGCGATAACTCAAACTTTAAAATTACCCGTAACAGCAATAAAGCAGTTAATACGTTATCGGATTGAGAACTAATACCAAATCGCAGATATGCCCTTACAAAACATCTGGTTCAAGCAAGTCATAAACTACGGATTGTTCCCATTCCTATTACCATCAAAAAATTCATTCTTTTCAAAAGAAAAGCATTTTCAAAGAAGAAGAATTACCGCTTTGGTAACTTCATGGTTTGCTTGAACCGTGTGCATTTATGATCGCTTAGGATTAGAGAATTATTATCGAAGAGTAGATACTTGTACGAGCATGTATATTTAAGTACTAAATAATGCATTATAAAATGTATTTCAGGAGACAATCATAATTTATCTCTTAAGACAGATGCAATTATAAAAAATAAAGTATAAGTTGAGGCAGTTTTTTCATATAAAAAAACTTCATCAGCCAGCCAATACAGTTTAATTTTTAACGTATCGGGTTTCTCCTCTCTCCCCCTATCCTCAAAGGCGGCCAGAGTTCCCCTTCTACCTCTTCTTGACGGGGCAGAGCATCATAGTGTTATAACGGCATCAGTCTAGATACAAAATGGGTAACACCAATTGATGATTAATTGCTGGTGCTTGGAGAGAGTTAAACTTAGCTTCTAGAGCAAACCCTGATTAGACAGAGTTGATAAGCAATGCTAATGCCAGCACTGCTGAATATTTTTAAGCAGGTGGGTCAAGAGTGATGAATGAAGCTGACACATCAAACAAGGGGACTGTGATGGAATCCCTAAATTCTGCGAATTCGCCACAATCAGAGCAGGCGAGTTGTCCCTTTTACTCAGTTGTACCTAACGACAATATGGCAGTTAGAAAACTGCCGCTCCTCATGCCAGCTGAAGATAAACAATTTTCAAAAGATACCAAGCAGGACTGGGTTGCAGAGCCTGAAAGCGGCAAACAAGCACTTATTGACTCGGAATTTCAGAACTTGCTGGCATTGAACGAAGAATTGCGTGCAGCTAACAATAACTTGTATGAACAAGTGGAGCAGCTAAAAGACAACCTAGCTGAGTCAGAAAAGGTTTTGCAATGGCAGAAAACGCGTTCCAGCGTTAGTGAGTCGATGCTCAACCAACATGCTCAAGAACTGGCTGCGGCTCAAGAACAAATAAAGTCCCTATTTCAACAATTAGAAACTGCTGTACAAACTGTTCAACGGCAGGAAATTTTCACCGAAACTTATAAAGCACAGCTACAAATTAGTCAACAACGCCTTGCCCAGCTAGAGCGAGAATGTACGTTGCTACACACTAATAGTAGCGAACAGTCTCAGCAGTTATTGCAATCAGAAACTGTTTGTCGGGAGTTACGTACTAGACTGATGCGACAACAACGCCAAACGCTGCAATTTAAAGCAGCTTTGGAAAAATGTCTAGATACATCGGTTCCTAGCTATGACTCCCTAGAAGATACTGCAAAACATCCCAAAGACATAACTAGTGGGCAAGGAAGATTCTCTAGAAAAGCTCGATCTTTGTTTCCTAACGCCCAGCCAATTCAACCTTGGTCAGCAGAACCAGAATCTCTGACTGACAATCTGGATAATTCTTGGGGCGAACCGTCAGCACCAATCCCATTCCAAAGAAATGAACCGACTCCGGCACCATCTTCTTGGAACTGGTCAGTTAAGCAAAATACTCCAACACCAGCAGAACCCGGCCTCTCTCCAAAAATTAATGATTCTCCAGATACACCGGAAGCTGTTTCAACTTCTGGGTCATCAAATTTAGATCAACAATTAGATAGTCTAATCCAAATGTTTTTTACCTCTGAGTCTGCATCTGCATCACCACCACCTGCTGCGAAAACGGATGTGGATAGTAATCAGTGTGATGCGCCTATCTGGGAGACTTTAGCAACAATCCTAGAAGACGATGAGGAATTAGACAATCCACAGGAGGAGTTAAAAGCAGAAATCAATCCTCCTGTAACTATCTCCACTTCTTGGACGACAGATTCTGTGCTTTCACCAGCTAATAACTTACCAGTTTCCTTTACTTCACCTCATACTGAGACGTCTGTTGAACAAACTGAAGACTACTGGTCAGAAGTTTCACAATTGACGCAGTTGGAATTGTCGGCGACTGATTTGTCTCCAGAGTCATTAGATGATAACACCAATGATACAAGTTCACCTTCACCAATAGTTTATCCCCAGCGTCCACCCAAGGGGCGTAAGTCATTGGCGTCTGTGGAACTGCCAAATTTTCGCCCTAAGAGTCAATAGTTAGTTGTCATTTGTCATTTGTCCTTAATCATTTATTTAAGACTAATGACTAATAACCAATGACCAATGACTAATGACTAATTAAGAATCCTTGATTCTGACTTCGGAATTATAGCTTTTGGGTTAGCTTTTACTACTTGAGCGCGCGATCGCGGTTTGCCTGTGGCGATCGCATAATTAATTGCCAACAGCCACAGCCACAATCCCGGATTTCGAGGTTCGAGCCAAAAACCTACCCGGTTCAAGAAGCGCCCAAACCACGGACTCAGCAAAGCACTAATTAGGGTATGACGACCGAAGTTTAAATAACTACCAAGCCATCGCATTAAATCTCTAGGCCCAGCAAGTTCCCAAATCCATAAAAGCAAGGCAGGATTTTTTCTTGCTGCTTTGAGTGCTAGGCGGTTAAAGGTTAACCAATCACACCTATCTTTAATGAAGTTATCTGCTACTTCTTGGGGTTCGTCTGCTAACAGTCCAAAGAAGGTGTTGAGCATGGAGTTAATCCGCTGGGGTGGTAAAAATTTCCCAGTGGGTACCATCATGCCTTTGGAAAATAGCCAAGTCACGGAAACGTTGCTTTGATAGGCGCGAATTTGGTTCAAGTGTCGGAAACTCAATAAGTCATATTTGAGGGCAGTATCCAACAGGGTTGTTAAGCGCTCTAAGTTGCGAACTAGCGAACCAAAACCGGTGAAGACGAGGGGAGACTGGAGCGATGCGGCATCACCGATCGCAATCAATCGATCAAAGGCAACTGTGCGATCGCTACTTCCCACACTAAAATGTCCCGGTATATACCCAAATGTCGGCTTCTTCCATACCAATTTGTCCATATCGCACCTGCGATACTCTGGCAAAATCGTGAAAAAATCCTCGTACATCTCTAGCAAAGAACCGGGATTTTCAGCATTGACCTCATGGTAATGAAATAAATAAATCGTCAGTTCATCATCTGCTCCAGGAAACAATTCCCAAATTAACTGTCTTCCCCGCGAGATATCCCCATGACTATAAAGAACATCTCCATACTGGGAATCCCATACCTCCGGCTCAAATCCGCTCTCAATTGCCGCTCCCACTGTCGGACATACACTATCAAAAGCACGACCACCATTTAATTGCCAAGCGATGGGGGACGCAGTTCCCATTGCATCTATTAGCAGTCGTCCACTTACTTGCTTTTCAACCTGACTGGGTAAATGCTTGACTTTAAGAAGAACTTGTGATATATCAATATCTGCACGGATAAACTCTGTTTCATCCCAGATTTCACCGCCTGCCGCTTGCAGTTTTTGCCCACACATTTGGAGCCATTTTTCGGAATCTAAGCCTAAATTTAGGACTGTGGGTGTGTGGAGAACGGGCGATCGCAGTTTGGATGGATTATTAGCATCAAAAAACTTATTGAATCCGTCTTTGTATTCTCTGGCAATGATGGTTTCTAACTCAGCGGGGGTGAGTAAACCCAGGTTAACTAAGCTTTGAATTTCATCGCGAGAAATATTCCATTCTCGGTTCATCCGCCCAAAGGGCATTCGTTCTACCAGCAGGACTTTATATCCTAGTTTTGCCATCACTGCCGCATGGATTACGCCTAGTGCGCCGCCGATGTAGATGATGTCATAAGTCGGAGATGAGGAAGATGTTGTTTTGTTATTTTCCCCTGCTCCCCCTGCTTCCCCTGCTCTCCTATCCTCTTGGCTGGAAAACACCACTTGATGCGGCTGCTGCGGATTCCGTACTCCTTGGCGCCATCGTTGTTCCCACCAGTAGGCACGTGTTAGGTCATATTCACCGTTGGGCATTTTCTGAAAATACTTGACGGTAAGGGGGTAAACAGAGCCTAGCGCTGCAAAAATTGATTGCTTAGATAAATCAATCGCTGGCGGTTCTGGGTAATGATGCGGAAAACGGCTTCTGATTTCCTTGGTTAGGCGTTGCAGGATTTGTCTTTCATTGGGAAAGGGCTGTTTTGCCCAACGAAACACTTTTAGATAGGTAGTTCGTTGCACCGACCAGACAAATACCGAAAGTTCCGCAGGCAAGTTTTCGGGAAGAGCCACCCCAGCAGTTGTAGTTGCAGTGGGGATTTGGAGGCGAAAGCCTTCCGAGGTAAGCACTTTTTCTCCATTTCCGGGTTCAAAATCTGTTTGTAGCCAGCTACGCACAGTTGCTATATCCGGAGTTGGAATTTCTAAATAAAGGATTTCTCTCATCGTTTGCTGACATCTCCGAGCAATCTACTCACTAAGACAGATTTTATGAAGGCACAAAGTAAGGTAAACTCCGCCCTATTACTTTCGTAAAGATTCAGTGAAGAAATTTTAAGAATTTGTCGTTCATTTTGTATTTCTGTAAACCCACGCCATGAATTATCCCATTCCAGACAGCCCTCAGGAAATTGTTGCCCTGCGACAACAGCCGATTGATGAAGAACTAGTTGCCAGTGCGATCGCTGGAGTAATTAAAATTGTCCGTGCTCAGGGTCAATCTTTGGAAGAATTAACCGCTCAGTTGCTAGCAGATGATTCCCTGTTGGATCAGCAACAACGTCGCTGGTTGACCCAATTAGTTGCCCAATCCTGGGAAAATTTTTCCTAAAACCTTGTATATGATGAAGTTTTTGTCGCAGCATTAGATTTCTAGGTCTGCACCTAAATGTTGGCGATGCCTGCGGCGGGCTGCGCCTACGCATTTTAGGTATAGGAGTAACATGTCTGGAATTGGCAATTGGGTTGCTATTTTTGCATTTACGGCACAGAAGGCATTAACTTAACCATATCAGCACTGGGTACTAATCAGAAAAAAGGCGAAGGCGAAAGGTAAAAGTAATTACTTTTACCTTTGATGGTCAACCCATCTACCAAACGTGTTCGCTGTTGAAAATGCCGTCTTTACCAATTTTTTTGGAGAATAAAACTGCCATAAATTATCGATAGTTCAAAGATGTCTGTGGTAATTACAGCAGGTTTCTTATGGGATTCTGCACCCATAGAAAAGCCGATGAGATCAGCTTCTGGTTCATGTACTTCCTCTGAGTCATGCACACTCCACCTTATGTCACGACAGTCCTGAAAAACTAGCACATAAGGCAAGCGATCCTCGGTAGGATCATACACACATTCAACTGATACTTCGTTTCCCCATAGAGACGCATTTACACTTGTAATTAGTGATGTCAAACCACCAAGTTTAAGTAAATGATAATCGTCCGGCATATTAATTACTCATCATTTCTCCAGTACTGTGTGTTCCAGGTATTTAATTACCAAATTCATCTCGTGTTCTAAGCAGATTACCATCTTTGTTAAGGCGCAATCCCCTGTTTATTCGAGAGCCATCGGACCCATATTTTGGTGCTGGTGTACGTACAACTTCTCCGTCAGGGCGAATCCATACCTCTGATCTGTCAGGAAACTTATACTGAGTATAACCATCCGCCGTAGTTTTTACGGTTGCGCCAAGCGAACGCAAAAAGGCATCTGCATCAGCTTGCGAGATTCCGGTCATGTCACCAAATTTAGAGGCAGTACCGTTTCCACCTACCCCAGGTTCAGGAACTGTAAAAGGTGGATTCTGAGAGGGGCTAGGCGATGGTTCGGGTGACGGGTTAGAAGTGTCACTGCTTGCTTCGGGAACAAGAGGATTTTGCGGCTCAGGATCGGAAGAATCTGGCGTTCCGTCGTCATCATCATCCACGTCTGACTCATCAGGCTCACGATCATAATCAAAATCAGGGGGATTTAGCTTTATTTTGAGCTTGCTGATTTTGAGCTTGATTCCAAATATAATAACCAACCAGCCCTGATAAGCGCATATCTCCAACAACTGTAGTCCCAACAACAGCTTGCACAGAAGAAGTAGTGGCTCCAGTAGCTGTAGTCGTGCTGATAGTTGTAACGCCAGTACCAGCAGCAGTGGGAGCAGTGATAGCCGGAGCTACTTCAGAACCTATAGCTGCGGCACATTCAGGTTGAGCAGCGCAAGCGTCCAATGACGACAGGAAGGCAAAAGCTGGTTTAGAAAAAGCTCCCTTAAATATTAGAAGTAAAACAAATGTCTAAATTCCAACTAATTTAGATACAGATTTATTCGTTGTTAATCGCACTATTCTTAACTCCTTACAACCCAAGATAAAAACGGGTATAGTTTACATCTAAATTGTCTGAAAGGAGTGGAAAGTGAGGACAGTAAAAGTACGAGGATTTAGAAGCTATTTTTGAAGATTTAACCAAGATAAGGAAAATATCTGTTTCTACTACTGAATACTATTCAAATTTCATCTACTATCAAGCGTCTAATGGCAATTGCCAATTAGACGCTTGATATCAATTTTAGGAATAGTTCACTTGAGCCAAATGCTGTGCAACAAAGTTGCCCGACGATCGCCAATGTGCGATCGCTTCCTTTTCTCTTCAAAAAGTGTAAACTCTACCTACACTACATAATACTTTTTGTCAACTAGAAGCTTTCACGGCTGCTTCCGCTTGGGAGTGCAACAACAAACCATATTCCAAGCCCTCCACCACGGCTTGATAGGAAGCCTCCAAAATGTTGGTAGAAACTCCTACCGTCGTCCAGCGTTGACGACCATTGCCCGATTCTACCAACACACGGGTTTTTGCCGCAGTGCCCGTATGTCCGTTGAGAATCCGCACTTTGTAATCTGTCAAATCAAAGGTTGCTATTTGGGGATAAAAATTTACCAAAGCCTTTCGTAAAGCCGCATCCAAAGCTGCAACGGGCCCGTTACCTTCCGCTGCCTCCAAAATATTTTTCCCGTCAACAGCGAGTTTAACCGTAGCTAAGGCATTGCTAGTTTCTTTGCCCTCAATTAAGTCACAGTGGACTTGGAAACCTTTGACTTCAAAAAACTTTTGGCGACCTCCCAAAGCTTCGTGCATCAACAGCGCAAAACTTGCCTCTGCTGCTTCAAATTGAAATCCTTCGCTCTCCAAATCTTTGAGGCGCTGGAGAATTTGCTTGGCTTCTGGCTTTAGCTTTTCGAGGTCAATTCCAAAACTGCGGGCTTTGGCTAAAACATTGCTGAGTCCAGACTGTTCAGAAATCACAATGCGGCGATGATTTCCGACTTGTTCCGGCTGAATATGTTCGTAAGTCAGGGGATTACGTTCTACCGCTGATACATGAATACCGCCCTTGTGGGCAAAAGCCGAAAGTCCCACAAAGGGAGCATGTTCATCTGGCGCTAGGTTGACCACCTCACTCACAAAACGACTAGCTTCTGTAAGTTGTGTTAGCTGGTCTTCTGTGATACAACTATAACCCGCCTTCAGTTGTAAATTGGGAATTAACGAACAGAGGTTAGCATTACCGCAACGTTCACCGTAACCGTTAATTGTGCCCTGTACCATCTTTGCCCCTGCCATAACGGCGGCTATTGCGTTAGCAACCGCCATTTCCGAATCGTTATGAGTGTGAATTCCAATTTGGGGAATTGTCCTTTGTCCTACCCTGCAGGAAGCCGCTAGGGCGTCTATGTCCTTCGTCATTGCTTCTTGACTAATGACAAATGACAAATGACTACTGACATCTTGAACGATTTGGCTAATTTCGTGGGGTAAAGTGCCACCATTGGTATCACAGAGGACTAGCCATTCAGCACCAGATGCGATCGCAGCATCTAATGTTTGTAAAGCATAATTTGGATTGTGCTTGTAGCCATCAAACCAATGTTCGGCATCGTAGATAATGCGACGCCCTTGAGAACGGAGGTACTCAATCGTGTCGCAAATCATCGCCAAATTTTCTTCTAATGTCGTCTTGAGGCTAGCTGTAACATGTAAATCCCAAGACTTGCCAAATATTGTTACCCAGCGAGTTCCCGCAGCCAAAATATCCTGTAGCATCGGTTCGGTTGCGGCAGTGGAATTAGGGCGTCGAGTCGAACAAAAAGCCACAATTTCAGATTGTTTGAGCGGATCTTCTTGGAGTTGCCAGAAAAATTGTACATCCTTGGGATTTGCACCAGGCCAACCGCCTTCAATAAAAGGAATTCCCAGTTGATCGAGTCTACGAGCAATGCGTAACTTATCTTCTATCGATACAGATAGCCCCTCGCGCTGAGTGCCATCCCGTAGTGTAGTGTCATAGAGCCAAAGTTGAGGTGAGGAATTTGTGGTCATAAAACTGGGACCGACGAGACAACTTTCGAGGCAATGTGTCAATATACAACAAAACGCCAGTTTGGCAATTTAAAAATGCCTAAGGTACTAGCTCAAGGTAAAACAATTGAGTGCGTAAGCAAAAGCAATCTCCGAAAAATTTTGCTGCAAGATAGTATTCACCTCTACAATGACGATGCTAAGGTAATAAACTGTCGGGGCATTGGCAGTTGCGGAACCTGCGCGGTTAAGGT
Organism: Nostoc sp. CHAB 5824; assembly: GCF_020829665.1. Classification (GTDB taxonomy): domain Bacteria; phylum Cyanobacteriota; class Cyanobacteriia; order Cyanobacteriales; family Nostocaceae; genus Nostoc. The sequence goes on along the minus strand of NZ_JAIVFT010000006.1, from coordinate 290,064 downwards.
AGAGGGTGAAGTATCAGCAGCGAATTGGCGTGATCGAGCACGGCGTTCGCTTCCTCCCCATTCTCCTACAACAGACTTGCGTAAGAAACTGTCAAACTCAGGTTTTAGACGATGTGAAAGTGACAAAGTTTGATGGATTTTGGGGACAAGGTTCTCGAATAGTGTGGACACCAAAAGGTTAAAAAGGAGTAAGACAAGATGGGTAGATGGACACCCTTAATTTTAATGGCTGGAGGTTTAGCCATTCTGCTTGGTACATTACTGGGCATCAACTTTCCTATGGGCGTACAAAGTGCTAACTCTCCCAGTGACAAAAAATCACAAGTCCTCCCAGCTAATATCAATGTTAATAGCAGTGCTGGCAGCAAGAATGAAGAAACTGCAAATGAAGGAAATGAAACAACTGAAACAAACGAAAACAGGCGGGGTATTGTAGCTCCAAGACCTGACAACAGGAGCAGCGTTGCCCAGAATCCTTCCGATGATTCAACATCACCTGCTGACACTACAACAGACGGTAATACAGATACTTCACAAACAAATACGCCATCCAGCGATACAAATCAAGGCAACGAACCAATTCGCGCCTTGTGGTAACGATAGATCCGTCTATAGTTACGAGTTATAAGTTATAAGTTATGAGTTAATTAGTTATGAGTTATTAGTTATGTACTAATGATAAATGGCTAATGATAAGTGACTAATGACTAATGACTAATGACTAGTGAGATTGTAATTATTGGTGGCGGCGTTATTGGTTTAGCGATCGCCATTGAGCTAAAACTGCGCGGGACAAGTGTCACCGTGCTTTGTCGTGACTTTCAAGCTGCCGCTACCCACGCTGCTGCTGGGATGTTAGCACCAGATGCGGAAAGCATCCCTAATGGGGCGATGCGTTCCTTGTGTTGGCGATCGCGTGCTTTATATCCTGACTGGACGCGCAAATTAGAAGAACTGACCGGCTTAAATACTGGCTACCGATCCTGCGGTATCCTCGCACCCGTCTTTGAGGAGGCAGAGGGGCAGGGAGTAGGGGGAAATAGGGGAGTAAGAGCAGGAAATTCCCCCTCATCCCCGGTTTACTGGTTAAACAAAGAGGCAATTCATCAATATCAGCCAGGATTGGGAGCAGAGGTAGTTGGTGGCTGGTGGTATCCTGAAGACGCACAAGTTGATAATAAGGCTCTAGCTAATGTATTGTGGACGGCGGCTGAGTCTGTTGGTGTTGAACTTAAAGATGGTATTACAGTAGAAGCATTTTTACAGCAGCAAGGACAAGTAGTTGGCGTGCAAACCACTGCTGGAATAATTCGCGCCGCGCACTATGTTTTAGCTTCAGGTGCTTGGTCAAGTGAGTTGTTACTACTACCCGTGCTACCCAGAAAAGGACAAATGCTGAGTGTGCGGATACCAGAATTTGCGCCAGAATTGCCCTTGAAGCGGGTTTTGTTTGGGCAGGATATTTACATCGTACCAAGACGCGATCGCCTTGTTATTGGGGCAACAAGCGAAGACGTTGGCTTCATCCCCAACAACACCCCAGACGGCATTCAAAAATTACTACAGGCTGCCATCCGGCTGTATCCTCAACTAAAGCATTATCCCATCCAAGAATTTTGGTGGGGATTTCGCCCAGCCACCCCTGATGAGTTGCCCATCCTTGGCACCAGCCACTGTCAAAATTTAACCCTTGCTACTGGTCATTACCGCAACGGAATTCTACTTGCACCCGTAACAGCAGCATTGATTGCCGATTTGATCTTGGAACAAAAGTCTGACCCCCTACTTTCAAATTTTCACTATTCGCGCTTCCAGTCCAAACCATCTAACTCCACCCCAATGCTGACTCACTCTGCCAATTTCTCCAACGGGCATCGCCCTGCCATATCGCCCCATGACTCTCCAGTACAGACGCAATTAATCACGTCTCTCCCCATTCAAGACTCACCACTAGTTATTGCTGGCAAAACCTTCCAATCCCGTTTGATGACTGGAACTGGTAAGTATCGCAGCATTGAAGAAATGCAGCAAAGTGTCACCGCCAGTGATTGCCAGATTGTTACCGTGGCAGTACGACGGGTACAAACCAAGGCCCCCGGACATGAAGGTTTAGCTGAAGCCTTGGATTGGACAAAAATCTGGATGTTGCCTAATACCGCAGGTTGCCAAACTGCTGAAGAGGCGATTCGGGTGGCGCGTTTGGGGCGAGAAATGGCGAAATTGTTAGGGCAGGAAGATAATAATTTTGTAAAGTTAGAAGTAATACCTGACCTTAAATATTTACTTCCAGATCCAATTGGGACGCTGCAAGCCGCAGAACAATTAGTTAAAGAAGGTTTTGCAGTGTTGCCTTATATTAACGCTGACCCCATGTTAGCCAAGCGTTTAGAAGAAGTAGGCTGTGCTACGGTAATGCCTTTGGCATCTCCAATTGGTTCTGGACAAGGGCTAAAAACAACCGCCAACATCCAAATCATCATCGAAAATGCGAGTGTGCCGGTGGTAGTAGATGCCGGTATTGGTTCACCCTCAGAAGCCGCCCAGGCAATGGAATTGGGAGCAGATGTTTTGTTGATTAATAGTGCGATCGCTCTTTCTCCAAACCCAGCAGCAATGGCTCGTGCCATGAATTTAGCAACAGTTGCCGGTCGTTTGGCATACCTTGCTGGCAGAATGCCTATCAAAGACTACGCCAGCCCTAGTTCTCCTCTGACTGGGACGGTTACTAGTTAGGCACTGGGGACTAGGATAATTTTATATATTTTATACCCAATACCCAGTCCCCAACACTCAATACTCCATCCACAATGTAACGATTTGTCTACCACTTTCAGAGCGGATCTAGCATTTATGTAACATTAAATGAACAATAAAGATAAAGGACTCAATTCATGCCCTATACAAATGAAGAAGGCGGTCTTCTGAATAATTTTGCCCGCGAACCAAAGATTTATCAAGCAGAACCTCCCACAGAAGGGCAAAAACGAACTTATCTCTTCTTAGGAATCGCTGCTACAGTTTTGATTGGCGGATTGATTTCAGTCGCCTTCTTTGTTTCTCAGAGCAGTTGATCGTAAAATATTTTAATAAAATTTCATCTTCTTTATAGTTTTTCAGGTTCCGATTTTAAGAGGGGCCTGCTTTTTTATTTTTTGTTAAAATTGTATTAAATTACTGTATAATTATATACTATTATATTCGGTTATACCTGAAAAGCTCAATTTATCTACAGCGACACAAAGTTCGCCTAAAAATCATTTCCATCATGAGTTTAGCCCACTTGGATGCGCCCAGAAAGGTGATATGTACTGTGTTTTGGCTCTTTAGCCGCCATGAGCGTGAATGATACTGCACACAATGATAATTCTACTTGGAATCGGCAAGTATACCAGCGCCTGAGACTTGCCTTAAGTCTTGGCTTACGACGACAACTTTTTTTAGCAGTATGTGATGATTTACACTTAAGAAATCAAGTAGCAGCCCGTTTGCATTCTACATTGGCTTATCCTATTGGACAAGTACTATCTCAGCCATCCAATTCCCAGGAAAATAGCACTCCGGCTTATCCGCGATTAGTTACGTTGCGTTTGAATTTAAATGATCCCAATCCCATAGTTCAAATAAATCAATGGTTGGCAAACTATCCACCGCCAATTGTTGGGGCATCAAAAGATACTCCTGGAAAACCTTTTCCAGTACCAGCATTTCAGATTGTCGGCGTGGAGCATCTCACCAAGCAACCAGTCGCTACACAACGGTTATTTTTGCACTATCTCCGCTTAAGCGAACAATATTTCTCTACACAAGAATCCAGCCGATTCCTAGAATCTAACTTGCTGTTGTGGATACCGCGTCCTTGGTTATCTGCTATTAAGCAATCAGCGCCACAGTTTTGGCGTTGTCGAACTGGCGTATTTGTATTTGCCGGAGAACCCACACCAGCGAATCAGAATTTGGGCTATCCAGAACGTTTTTCACGTTCTAGAAGCTTGGATTTAGGGAATTTTGAGCAGTCGATTCTAGATGAATCAGTTACCCAAGCAGAACTTAGAACCGCCGCCACCGAGTTAAAGTTTAAAAATAATTCCGATTTTCTGGCAGAACCACAAGGGAATAGCGTACATAAAACCCAGGAAGCTTCCCCGTCAACAGCGGATTTATTGAAGGCTGCATCACAACAGCAGGAATCTATTAATCGGTCTGGTACTGAGAATCATAATCAATCGCTGTCATCGTTATCTCATATTAGTAGCGAATTAACAGAGCTAGTAATAGCAACAATCAATACAAATATTGGTCAAGATACAGAGGATTACTTGCAACCACAGCAGATTTTGCTGGAGATTGAAGAATTACACGAAAAGCAAGTTTTAGGGGAGGTACTGGCAGAAGCTTATCATCGCTTGGGCACCTTATACCGCCTTCGCATTGAGCAAGGAGATTCAACCTTAGAAAATCTAATGGTGGCAATTCTTGCCTATCAGGAAGCAATTAGCTATGACGAAACATCACCCCAACTCCCAGATATCTTGAATGATTTGGGTACACTCTACTGGATGCTATACCGCACACCACCCAATTCTGAGGAGGGGAAAACTTACATAGAGCAGGCAATAGAATTTTATCAGTTGGCGTTAAAAATGATCTCGCCCCAGACACATCCAGAAACTTACGCTCGTGTACAAAATAATTTAGGGACGGCTTACGGTGATTTAGCTCGTTTTTCTCACCCATCTGAAAATTGGCAGCAAGCAATCTTAGCTTACAATGAAGCACTCAGCTACCGTACAGTCGGCATGGACTCATCAAAGTATGCGGCTTGCCAGAACAATTTGGGTACTGCTTACTGGCATTTAGGGCAATACAACCAACCGATTGTGCATTTAAAGAAAGCGATCGCAGCTTACAACGAAGCACTTGTACACTACAACCCCGAAGAGGAACCGCTCAAGTATGGCATGATTCAAAACAACATTGGCACTGCCTGTTGGAATCTAGCACAATACGAACAACCTGCCCAAAATCTTCTGCTAGCTATAGATGTCTACAGCGAAGCTCTTAAGTATCGCACTCCCGCTAATGTTCCCAGTGCCTGCGCTGCTACACAAAATAATCTAGGTACTGCCTACTGGCATTTAGCAAACCTATCTCAGACAACTAAAGAGGTACGGCAAAAGTATCTGCAATTATGTATCAGCGCTTACGAAGAGGCCATAGCCTTGGCTGACTCACTTAGCGGTATTCCTTTAAGTTTTGATTTGCTTGCCTCTTATAATAACCTGGGGCTAGCACATTATCAGCTAGTAATAGATAAGTCGTTTAATGGTGACAAAGCAACACGTTCTCAACACTTAGAAGTAGCATTAGATAAGCATTTGCAAGCCTTATACGGGCTAAGTAAACAACCAGAGGCTTATCAAATAACCTTTACTTATATAGTGAAAACTATTCGTGCTTTTCATAATGAATTAGGGATACAGGGACAAAATCTGGCTTTATCTAAAGTTCCTAGTCAGTTGTTGCCAGAGATTTTGTCAAAGTTGTAAAACATATGCCGAAAACCCTTGAGGATTACACTGATTAGGTACTTCTCAATTGGCACTTTCCATTCTAAAGACACCTAGATTATTGGCTCAACGAGTCCACTTGAGATGTGACTCCTTGCAGTTATCCTTGAATTCGACCAACGAATCACATTCGTCCCAATAGCGCAGGGGATGACGAAAATAGTAACTTTATATTGACTTGACAATTAATCAGGGAACCAAGTAAGGTAGCGATGTCTACGACGGGCTACGCCTACGCAATTACTGTTTTACTAATTACAAAATAGTAGAACATTTTAACAATACATAAACTTAGCTTAATAAGATAAATCCTTCAATAAGATTTAGTAATATATAGTATTATAAAAAATACAATTAAGATATTGGCATGTTTTCCGTAAATTTACTAAGGTAGACTGGAGACATAGTTGAAAAAAGCTCCATAATGAGATTTGGATACTTAAGTTATGAAACTAAGTTTGGTTTTTGCGACTGCTATATCTAGTTTTTTTGTGGGTACGACTGCAGCACTTGGTCTCTCTGACCAAGCACATGCTCTAACTTTTTCTGGTATCTCTAGTGGTACATGGGGAGAACCTACTCCAGGAAGCACCGATACCAATCCCAATCCTATATACACACGTGTGGGAAACAACACGTTTACTTGGGGTGATGCTAATGTGTGTCCACCAAGTCCAAATATTCCTAGTGGGTGTAGAATAACAGGCTCAAATAAACTCACCTTTAATGGAAATTCATTTTCAACTGGCATTAACTCTGTATTCAAAATAGCTGATTTAACTTACTTTAATGGAACAGTAGTTAAAGGTACAAGCGTTGAATCTGTACCTTTAAATCTCAATTTATCCTTCAGCCCTCCCGTTGGAATCAGCCAAGTTTTTGGCTTCAACCTGCGTTTAGTAAATACAGCTAATGACGCAACAGCCCCTGAAGATAATAATGCAGATTTTGTATTTATAGACACAAATTTGAGTAATCGCAGTTTTATCTTTGAAGGCAATGAATACATGCTTGAGGTAACTGGCTTTAATCCAGACTTTGACCAGATAAATATAAAAGCTCTTGAAGGAGCCACAACTAAAACAGCTATTTATGCCAAAATCAAAACCATACCCGAACCTGGAACAGTAGTGGGTCTATCCCTGTTAGGAATATACCTGATATCTCGTACAAAATTTTGGGATAAGAAACACTAAGAGCTTTGGCAGTTAAAACAGATGCTGTTCGCCCTTAAGGATGTAATTACACTAAAGAATTTTTCGGCTCCAATATGAAGTTTATAGCGCTTCTCGTAACTGCGGCAAGTCTAACAAACGCTATACCAGTTTGCTCAATGTTAACGCGTCCATACAACTAGCTCCAGTATTCCACGCAATTCAGAACCGCTATAAACCTCATATTTTATACTTTTTGATAGCAATTGAATAAATTTTAACCTAGCACAGGAATTGCTGCGATCGCATCAAAATTTATTGTCAATAACCTTTACTATTTGAAAAAATAGCTGAACAGGTCAAACAATTGTGGATTTGAGATTTTAGATTGACCTCATACCTGTGCCTTACGTTTTACCGTAGAGTAGGCAGTTGCTCTGAATAAATAATTTTACTCAACAGGATATATAGGATAAGCTGTTACGCAAATAATATTGTACATTTACCTGATGACTGATGACTGATGACTGAAAACCCGTCAACAATTAACAGTTAACGACCATCGAGAGTGTTTATATACTTTAGACGCGCATCAGCTTATATAGAATTGTTCTCGCACTTAAATTCGGGGGCAACTCTTACAAGACACGCAAGAGACGGGTGAAACTTGTGCTGGGGTCTTCTAACCGGAGGTGAGCCGTCTCTGGCTTTGCTTTTGAGTTCTGACAAAGAAAACGAAAACATTTTCCAAGTCTTAGCAAATAAATCTAGAATAGAAACAAGAGTTCGCAGTCAGCCCATTCGCCTCTATCAGTGGTGTAGATATGTGGACGTAAACAATGAAACAACTCCGGAAACAATCAGACGAATCTTGCGTCATGTTGAGAGTATCTCACCCGCTATTTTGTGGCGCATATTCAGGATACAAATTCTGAGGAGCAATATCTCCAATAGGCGTAGCTGCAACGCAAACTCCACGCTATACAAGCATCTTAATATTCGGAATGCCCCTATAAGCAGGTTTCATAAATTTCAGAAACAAACTCAGTCAATACATGTCATTACATACATCACATACACAAAGGTTTACCCACCTATGACTCGTTTACATCAATGGAAATCTGGAACTGCTGCCCTCATGGCAATAGCCGTTACCGCAAGCGTCACTACCCCACTGTTAACTTTAGCTCCTGCTAATGCACAATACAGAATTGGACAATATGGAAACGTTACGATTCCTTCTGGGGTTGCTTTACCTGTTACCTATGATAAAGAGACAATTACTATCGCTCCTGGGGAAAGTCAATCTTTAACGCTAAGAATAGCGAATGACATTATCGACAGGAATAGAAATGTCTTGATTCCTGCTGGTACTAAAGTAAATGGACGTTTAGAATCTGTTGACCTAGATAGTTATTCAAGAGATACAGATGATAATCAAGGAAAAGGCGTGCGGTTTGTAGCTCAAGAATTAGAATTTTCTAATGGTCGGCGTCAGTCGATTAATGCAACTTCTCGGACATACACTACAACTCAAAAAGGTTCACAGGGGCCCAGCACTGGTCAGGTTTTAACTGATGCAGCTATCGGTGCGGGTGCTGGTCTTTTAGGTTCACTAGTTACTGGTAACCGCAAAATTGACGATTTAAAACCTGTTATCGGTGGGGCTGCGGGTGCAGGAGCAAGTATACTGTTGCGAAAAAAACAAGGAAATGTCTTTGTTCTTAGACCCGCACAGGATTTGAGGCTCACACTGAATTCTAACTTGAATTTAGTACCACAATCCCGCTACTAGATTTAACTCAATTCAAGTCGTGACTTTAATTACTCCTGATAGGCGATCGCCACTTTAACTATAGTGTGCGATCGCCTTCATTTTTAATAGTAAAAAATTATATTTAACAGCAACCATTCTACCTCTATATCGTCTTAATTAGTATCAATATTTATTAGAATACTTATTTAATTGCACTATGTGCGAAGCTAGGAAAATCGACTTTATTTTCTTCTCTATCCAAAAGAGTATTCAAAATTACGTAGTATCCTGATATTTTTGTTAAATAGTGGCAATAAAGGAGCTTTTGCTTGTGGTAATTCAAGGTTTCGGTATAAGCGCATATCTTGCAATTCCCGTAGTATTAAGTCTTTTGGCTCAGGTAAAAACGATAGAAGTATCTTTAGTTGAAAACGTCCATCAGGTATCAACTAATCAGGAAATGAGCTTATCTAGCCGCGAGCTAATTAGCGCGAATTCAGCACCGAAAACATACTATGTTAGCGGTAACGGAAACGACGGAAATAGCGGACTCTCTACTTCAACCGCCTTTAGAACAATTCAAAAGGCAGCAGACCTTACCAACCCTGGCGATACAGTATTGATTATGAACGGAGTATATAAAAATAAAGCCAAAGCTGTCAGTGTAGTAAGTATTAAACGTTCTGGAACTGCAAATGCATGGGTTAGGTATAAAGCATATCCAGGTCATTTCCCAAAAATTCAGCACAATACATGGAACGGTATCCTGATTTCAAATGGAGCTTCATATATTGAGATCAACGGGCTAGAGGTTATAGGAAACAATGCCAATATCACCCTTGATTATGCGATGAGTCAGAAGACTAACAAACTAAACCCACTGACGAATGGAAACTGCATCAACGTTGATGGACGAATCAATGGCCGTGTTCATCACATCCGTATTTTGAACAACAAAGTGCATGACTGTGGAGGAGCAGGTATTGCAGCGACTCAATCCGACTATGTGAGAGTAGATAATAACGTCGTGTTCAATAATGCTTGGTATAGTGTTTATGGTAACAGTGGCATTTCAATGTTGAACAATTGGAATTATGACAGTAACCGGGGATACAAGATGTTCGTGACTAACAACAAAAGCTACAACAATCGCATGTACATCCCTTGGCTTGCAGTCGGAAAAATTACAGATGGTAATGGCATCATTATCGATAGTTTAAGAAATAATCAAAAGAACTTAAAATTGAGTCCATATACAGGACGTACTTTAGTTAAAAATAATCTTACATTTAATAATGGTGGTTCAGGTATTCATACATTTTTAAGCGATCATGTTGATATTGTAAATAACACTGCTGTTTTAAATAATCAGAGTCCAGAAATTAAAGATGGGCAAATATTTGCTAATAAGTCATCTGATGTCAAAATTTTAAGAAACATTCTCTATGCTTTTCCGGGAAAGGTTATTAACAGTAATTATCAAACTAAAAACGTTATTTATGACTATAATATCTACCTCAACAGTTCTAAGGTAAGTGTCAAGGGCCCTCACGATGTTGTTGCAGACTCAGAGTTTTTAAATAAGCATCCCACTATAAAAAAAATATCTAACGATTGGAAATCAAAGCTAGATAAACAAAATCCGCCAAGGCGGGCTTATGTAGATTCTAAGTCGGCAGGGTTTGTTTGTAAGCCAATGACTTATACTTTGGAAAGCAAACCCATCAAAGCGGGATGCTCTCCCCAATCTTTGGCTCAAACTGCTTTTTCTGATGTTTCATCTAACTATTGGGCGGCACAATTTATTCAACAATTGTCTCAGCGAGGTGTAATTGCCGGATTTCCTAATGGTACTTTCCGCCCTGAAGAAGCGGTGACACGCGCTCAGTTTGCCGCTATGGTCAACAAAGCTTTCCCAAAATCACAGCAACGGCAGGCGATCAAATTTTCTGATGTGCCTAGCAACTACTGGGCATCCAGTGCCATTGGGCAAGCTTATAGTATTGGTTTCTTATCAGGATATCCTGGTAATCGCTTTCAACCTAATCAGGCTATTCCCCGCCAGCAGGTTTTGGTTTCCCTCGCCAACGGTCTGGGATATACTCCTGGTGGCAATACCGAAAGCACTTTGAAGTATTTCAACGATGCTTCTAAAATCGCTAACTACGCCCGTAGACCGATCGCAGCAGCAACTGAAAAGAAAATTGTGGTGGATTATCCTAATGTGAAGTCCCTAAATCCAACCGCGACTGCTACTCGCGCCCAGGTAGCAGCTTTTATCTACCAAGCATTGGTTAGTTCTAACCAAGCCCCAGCAATTAACTCGCCTTATATTGTGTCAAGCCCCAGAAATTAACTACCTTATGTCGTAACTCAATTCAAGTCGTGACTTTAATCATCCCTAATAGGCGATCGCCACCTTAACTATAGTGTGCGATCGCTTTCATTTTTAACCCTAAAAAATCTATCTACCAGCAACTATTTTATCTCTGTATCGTCTCAGTTGGTATTCATATTTTTTGAAATACTTATTTAATAACCTTAATCGGGAAGAGGCTGATTACACTATTACCTCTTGCCAGCTATGTTGGCAGGCATTTTCTGATTTTGACTATCTATTTTTACTCTATGTCGGAAGTAATGGATTTTACAAAAAGCAGAAATAGTTGGGAACCTAATACTTCACTAAAGGTCTAATTAATTAACAGTAAAAAAACTAATTGTACCGGGATTAAAAATTAATGTTTACTTTAAATCGTTTGCAATCTGGAACAGCTGCATTCATGGCTTTAAGCGTCACAGTCGGTACTGTAGCGCCTTTCATTACAGCTTCGCCATCTTTTGCTCAAACTACTTTTTCTGATGTTTCATCTAACTATTGGGCGGCACAATTTATTCAACAATTGTCTCAGCGAGGTGTAATTGCCGGATTTCCTGATGGTACTTTCCGCCCTGAAGAAGCGGTGACACGTGCTCAATTTGCCGCTATGGTTAACAAAGCTTTCCAAAAACCAGCCCAACGACAGGGAATCAATTTTACTGATGTGCCCAGCAACTATTGGGCATCTAGTGCCATTGGGCAAGCCTATAGCATTGGTTTCTTATCAGGTTATCCTGGAAATCGTTTTGAACCAAACCAAGCTATTCCCCGCCAGCAGGTTTTAGTTTCCCTCGCTAACGGTCTAGAATATACTCCTGGTGGCAATACCGAAAGCACTCTGCAATACTTCAACGATGCCTCTAACATCGCTAGCTATGCCCGTAGCCCGATCGCAGCAGCAACTGAGAAGCAAATTGTGGTCAACTATCCTAATGTAAAGTTCCTGAATCCAACCGCAACCGCTACTCGCGCCCAGGTAGCAGCTTTTATCTACCAAGCATTGGTTAGTTCTAACCAAGCCTCAGCTATAAACTCGCCCTATGTCGTGGCTGTCGGGTCTACTACCCCAACACCTGTATCAGTCACAATTCCCCAAGGGACTGCTATTCCTGTGAAGTATGACAAGGCAGAAAAAATTCTGGTTACAAAGGATGAAACAGCACCTTTGACATTGACAGTATCCCAAAACGTGGTTACGCAAGAAGGATCTGTAGTGATTCCTGCTGGTAGTCAAGTTATTGGTCAACTAAAACCTGCTACAGGCGGTTCTCAATTCGTTGCCGAGAAACTGGTTTTGACCAATGGTCAGGAGTATCAGCTTAATGCTAGCTCTGAAGTAATTACCAAAACTGAAACCGTCAACAAAGGTACTAGTACTGGTTCAATTATCAAGAATACTGTATTGGGCGCAGGTGCAGCCGCTGCGGTATCTGCTGTCACCGGCGATCGCGCCATTGCTACAGAAGAAGTCTTGGGTGGAGCTGGTATCGGTGCATTGATTGGTTTGTTCTTCGGCAGAAATAGTGTTGACTTAGTGGCGATTGACCCAGATACCGATTTACAAATGACCATCAATCAAAACTTGTTGGTTTCCGTAAGATAGTCATTGGTCATTAGTCATTAATATTTACAAAGGACAAATGACTAATTTTCCACTTCCGGTAACCAAATAATAAACGTAGTTCCCGGCGCATCGGGTGAAGTTAGCTTAGAGTTGATTGCAGGGCTGAAAACCTCGATTTCGCCCTGCATTTGCTCTATTAATTGTTTTGCGATCGCTAACCCCAAACCTGTGCCAGGGATTTCTGTTTGCGCTTGTACACCCCGATAATGCCGTTCTCCAAGATGTTTTAAATCCTGGGGTGGAATGCCAGGCCCGTTGTCACTGATCACAATTCCTTGAAAATTAGCCTTTTCTTGTCCCGCCTGAATGAAAATTTTGCCACCAGTGGGAGTGTATTTTAATGCATTATCGATGATGTTAGTTAAGACCTCTTGTAATGCTTTGATGTTGGCGCGTACTAAGGGTGAATTCTGTTGAATTTCAGTTATTAGTTTTAGCTTTCGCTCTTGGGCGATCGCTTTGGCTGATATTAATAATGGTTCTAATATATCTGCTAACGAGCAGTCAACTACTTTATCTCCCGTTCCCGGCAATAATAGCGGCAGTTTAGCGTCTTTTTGGATAGTTGCTTCTACAAATACTTCATGTTCGGGGAGATGTAGTGGTGCTAAATCTGCCTCTGTCAAGTCAATTACTTGATCAAATTGTTGCAGCAATTCTTGGAGGCGATCGCTTTCCCGCACAATACTAGTTGCCACATCCCGGTTGGCGTCTCCTGGTCTGAGCCGTTTCAATAGCAGTTTGCCAAAAGTCCGCAATGCCGTTAATGGGTTACGAAACTGATGCAACAGGTTATCCAGCAAATCCCGCTGTTTTTCTTGGAGAACTTGTTGTTCATGCAACTCCTGTTCAAACCATGCTCGCCGTTGATCTAAAATACAAGCGATCGCCAGTGTTTGGGCTATCCGTTGAATCTGACTTTCCTCATGTTCATTCCATGCCCGGTCTTGCCTACCCGTTACCAGTAATCCCATCATCACACCCTCATAAATTAGAGGTAAAACAATTTGATTACCACTAAGTAAGTATTCCTCTTTTACATGGGGTTGAGACGCATCTGGTATTTTAGACTCCCGTGACGAGGTTGGAGATTCTGACCCTGCTGTTAATAACCTTCTCTGATGATTGGGTAATATAAACACATTTCCAAGTTGAAGTTGTTTATATGCTGTCGCCTCAGCAATCTCCTCCCCTGGTGGTAATAATGCTGTTTCCGGGTAAATCACTACAGGAATCAGTTTTGCCTCACCTGAAGGAGTCTCTACCAATTCTTGTGTCAGGTACACAATACTTAAAGTTGCTCCCAGCCCTTGGGTTAGCAGCGCTATTTGCTCTCGACATAGAGCAATAAAATCGGAACTGGCAGACATTAACATTTTTTAGCTTTTGTTCAAGATTACAGATTTTGAGGCATGATTAAGAAAGAATACTTAGTTTTTAGCTCACCCATTTAATAAAGCTTAACTAAAATCTTCTACATGAAAGGTTTGTACCAAGGGATTATATCCTTTGGTGATTTTCTTTTGCCTATCTCCAAAGATATTAATTTTCTTACATTAAAAGGTTAAAAACTATTGATATTTTGAACTAGAACTTATATAATGACGACGGATTTTGTAGCTATCACTACAATCTATAGCTTGAAAGAGGAGGACAATAGATTGGCAAGGAGACGCAAAAGGAAAAGTCGTCGTCGTCAGGAAGGACGGCGGATTTTGGAACACGTGCCTCAATATAGCATCGAGAGTGGCGAGGAAAAACCTGTGACAGCAGCGAGAAGATTCATTCAAGCTGAAGGTATTTTGCCACCCGCGTTGCTACTTGTAAAGCGAAACGAACACACCACAGATCGTTATTTCTGGGCAGAAAAGGGACTGTTTGGTGCTCAATACGTAGAGGAAAATCATTTCTTGTTTCCTAGCTTGAGGGTGTTAGAACCTTCACCAGGTCAAGAACCTCTTGCTTTAGCTAGTCGGTGAACCATAAATGGTCATCTGACGCATTAAATGTGGCTCCTGACTATTATTAACTGGCAAAATTGCTAAGTTTATGCAGAATTTAATTTTTTTTTAGTTTTGAGCTGATTTGCTTTTTAAAGCTAGTCTAGGTAGTTGGAAAGTTAACTTGTCTCAAACCAGGCTATGTTGCATGGGTTGATACTATTTTGACGATGCAGAAGGGAGTGGGTATAGAGCCAAGCGCGTCCAAAAGCGCTAGTGAAGTTGCGCTTTTATGCCGTAATATTGTTAACCAAGCTTTGTCAACAAATTTAAGTTAATGAATTTAAATTTTTCCCCACGACTTTTGTCGTGGGGAAAACTGGCAAAGCAGAAGTCTTAATTTTCTCCTTCCTACTTTCTATTACCTAAAGAATTAGGTCAGGTCAGAAGTCTGCATATCATAAGTTAATAGATGGTCATAGAAACCAATAATTATTCACCAGCCTTGAGCTGTAGAGTTCTTTGTAACTCGCCCAGTTCATCTCGATGGGCAACTACAGTGATCTTACTTGAGGAGGTTTGTTCGCTCTGAGTTGTTTCTACTTTGAGCGACACCTTCTCAAGTCTTCCAGATTTTTTCCAATAAAATAGACCACTTAAAGGCGACAGCAGTACCATAGCCAGAACAAAGGTACTGAGGTTAGGAAAAAGCAGGTACACGATTAGTGATAGACAAACAATACCAGTTGCTGCCAGCAGAGTTAAAAATATAGCTAAGAACCAACTGGGGCGAACATTACCTTCAAAAGTCACTTTATTTTGTTCTCGGTCTACCGCTGCCACTCGGTAAGACCGCGAGCGAAAATACTCTTTTAATTGAGACATTAAAGCAGCTTCGTCTTGCTCAGATACCAGTTGCGCTGTTTCTATGCGGTCTTTAGTCGAGGCACGAATAAAGAAAAACAGCCCAACCGATAACAACAAGGTTAGCAGGAATGTAGATGGCAGAATAGCAGTATCCATAACTAATTGTTACTGTTTGACTGGAGGAGACTTATTCATTATCAATTATTCGTTACTTTGTCCTCCTATTGATGTAGTCTTGCCAAAGAAAAGCTAAATCCTGCGCTTGAACTTGCCATTCTGAAGAAACTTGGTACATCCGCCTGGGGCGTCCTCGTCCTTCGAGTTTCTTCCAATATCCAGTGATTGCCTTTTGGTCTTCCAGAAATTTGATTGCACTATAAAGTACGGTATCCGAAAGCCTATAGGTTGGATATTCAGTTTCTAATTGCTCAATCAACTCGGTTCCGTAGGATTCACCTTGTAACAAAACAGACAGTATGTAACAAACTGCTACTTCCTGACAAAGGTAAGTTGGCGGAGGATTCTCAAAGAATTGATATATATCCTCAAGTTTCATGGTTAGTGAATGGCTAAAAAAATGCCTTAAGGTAGGGTCTACAATCCTTGTAGTCAGTATACAGTGCTACTACTAAGTGAGTAATACATATAAAGCTACTTAGACTAGATATCCATTGCGTAAACACTAAATAATCACCCACGCCTGTGAAGTTGTGGGACGAGTTTGCGAGTTTTAGGGGCACAAAATAGTGTACCTATACCCAAGCTCGATACGGTGTGGTGAGGAGCAAACAGACAGTAGCAAAGTCACTGTCTTGGTGTTAAGTGATGCCGAGCTAGTTAGAACTGCTTAAGCAATAAAATGCCATCGAAGAAATTTTACAGGTAAAATGCAATTTTGTCTGTAAAACTTAATAAACACTTTGTTTTACAGTGATTTTCTCAATGCAGATTCTAAAAGCTTAAGCTAAGGGATATGTCTGGGTCAAAGCTGCTATGCCTGCGGACACATTTAAGTAGTAAACTATTACGCTTTGAAATTACACAGTCACTTCCTAAGTTCGTTAACCGCTGACGGTTAACTGTCAACAGTCAACAGCCAACACAAAAAGATATACAAGTTAAATGCGTGACAGTTAACCATTACTACCATTACTGATTTGCTAGACAAGAGAATCTCTTGTCCCATTTGGTAAATGTGATAGTAAATTTATCAAAGAAGACGCAAAGACTAGAGCATCAATTCAGTAATCAAAAACCTAACCCTTCCAGCCCCAGCCCTACAAGGGTTGGGCAAGCCAAACTCCCCTCTTTGCTTTGGAGAGGTTCTTCCAGAATTAGTGAATTGGTGTTTTAGGAGAGCCAGAGACGTGGAGTGTGATACCTCTCAACAAAGTTCTCCCTGTCCCCGTGTCCTTTAATCAAGCGCCCAGTACATTAGCGATCAGTATGTATGTCACAGACTCCCGATGCCCCATCATCTTCCTCAACTCTCCGGGCAATTGCCCAAACCTTTCGCCTTACAGGTTGGATTAGCTTTTGGATTCAGCTAGTACTAGGCGTTGTTTCTAGCATAATTGTGTTGCTGTTCGCCATCTTTAATCAAAGAACTGGCAGTCCTAGTAATAATCCTGGGACTGGCTTTGGCGTATTTTTAGCAATTTGTGGACTGGTTGTTTTGGGCGGGGGCATTTATTTAGCTTACCGTTACACTAGAATTGGCAAGCAATTGGAATCCTCCAATCCCAGCAACCGCCCTCGTAAAAGTGAGACAGTGCAAGTATTACGCTTAGGGCTGTGGGTAAATTTAGCGGGAACGCTGGTAACTCTTTTGGGGGCGCAAGCGATCGTTGGTACACTGGTAGCGAGATCCATATCTCCCCAAGCTATAACTACCCAATTTTTTGACCCCACCCGGATTATTAGCGGTCTAGATATGCTTGTGGTACAGGCAAACACCAACACTGTCTCAGCGCATTTTGCAGGGCTTATTGCATCACTGTGGTTGCTCAATCGGATTAACCGACCCTAATATGAGTCCTGTTAGCGATAGCGGGGCGTTGAGCCAGTGCTGAGTTTTCAGAAGTCAAAACAAATTAATTATATTTTTCCGAAACGGACAAAACTGGGTGTGAAGACAACTACATAATCCTTGAACAACATCTTGCTAGTACAGCACTCCGAAATTCAAATCAACGGAACATTTGCGGTATAAGAATTGCAAATTACGTTAGCGAGTCAGGAGAACGGTACGCTGTAAGGGTACGAGCGTAATGGCGAATTTTGCCAAGCTGTAGTAGTAGATGATGCCAAAACTAGTACAGGGATAATATGTACCTTTTTTGGAAGTCTAACACTATGAAAAATCAATTTGACACCATGAGAAATCAACCAGCACAGAAATTTAATCAAGACGTATGGAGATTTGGCGTACAGGTTTTCTTTAGTAGCATCGTGTTGGGGCTGTGTATTTTCAAGCTTGGTTCGCCAGCGGACGATAAGAATATTGCGCTTTACTGGGGTGGTTTATCAGGTGTGCTTGCCTATTGGTTACCTTCACCTGGACAAACTAGAGACGATAAGGAACCACCAAATATCACTCAAAGGACGTTTGCAGCCGCTGATAACAATAATAGTAATGGTCAGAGTCTTGCTCAGGTTTCTGAAACGACAGTGACTCAAAATACGAGTTCATGATTGGTTTAATACATTATATGGTTTCTTAGCCCTGGCATTGATGCTAAGGTAAAATCTTGATCGGAGATTGAGACTGATTTTTCTAATAAACTTTGTTTTTCCAGTTACAGCAAAGCAAAATTACTATATGCTAAATGCTTATGAGTTAACTGTATTGACAGGAAGATTTTAGGCTAAAAACTGAGAAAAATCTGTGCTGGATATTAAGCAAATACGGGAAAATCCGCAATTAGTTCAAGAACGATTGAATAGTCGTAGTGGTAAATATGATATTGAACCGATTTTACAGTTAGATCGGCAACAACGAGAACTAGAGGGGACGCGCAGTCAACTCCAAGCTCGTAGCAACGAAATCGGTAAAATTGTTGGGCAAAAGATTAAATCTGGGATCAATCCTCAAGACCCAGAAATTCAAGCTTTGCGGGATGAAGGTAACTCTGTCAAAGCTACATTGAGCGAACTGGAACCCCAGGAAAAAAACCTCAAAGCTGAAATTGCCCAACTTGTGTTAGCACTTCCTAACTTACCAAGCGACTCTACACCCCTTGGTAAGAATGAGGAAGATAACGTAGAAGTACGCCGTTGGGGTGATGAATACATTCCTCAAAATCCGAATATTCTCCCTCACTGGGAAATCGGCGAAAAGCTAAATATTCTCAATGTTGAACGAGCTGTAAAAGTTGCCCAAAGTCGCTTTGTGACATTAATAGGTGCTGGTGCGGCATTGGAGAGGGCATTAATTCAATTTATGCTGGCTCTTCATACTCAAGCTGGGTATGTGGAAGTCAGTCCGCCGTTGTTAGTGAATACCGAGTCTTTGACGGCGACCGGTCAGTTACCCAAGTTTGCTGAAGAAAGCTTTAAATGCGCTGATGATGATTTGTGGCTGATTCCTACGGCAGAAGTTCCAGTTACAAATCTCTACCGGGGTGAAATTCTTGCTGCTGAAAACTTGCCTATCTACCACTGTGCTTTTACTCCCTGTTTTCGCCGGGAAGCTGGTAGCTATGGGCGCGATATGCGAGGATTAATCCGCCTGCATCAGTTCAACAAGGTGGAAATGGTGAAATTTGTCGAACCCAGTACATCTTTTGATGAACTGGAGAAATTGGTAGGGAATGCAGAAGCAATTTTACAGGCGTTGCAGTTGCCTTACCGAGTAGTAAATTTAAGTACTGGGGATTTGGGATTTGCCTCTACCAAAACTTATGATTTAGAGGTTTGGTTGCCGTCTTCTGGCAAATACCGCGAAATTTCTAGCTGTTCCAATACTATAGATTTCCAGGCGCGACGAGCTGATATTCGCTTCAAAGAGGCTGGGAAGAAAGGCACTCAGTTTGTACATACTCTGAATGGTTCGGGTTTGGCGGTGGGACGGACTATGGCAGCAATTTTGGAGAATTATCAACAACCTGATGGAACAGTCAGGATACCAGAAGTGCTGCAACCATACTTGGGGCGTGAAGTATTGTAATTAGTCATTAGTCATTAGTCATTAGTCCTTTGTCTTTTACCAATGCCCCATGCCCAATGCCCAATTAGAATGGAGATAACTATAGCTTAATATTTTCACTAATTTGCTCTATGTCAGTTTTAGCAGCGATCGCAGTTTTGGCTGTTTTAATCTTGGTACACGAGTTGGGACATTTTGTTGCAGCACGTTCTCAAGGCATTCTCGTTAACCGTTTTTCTTTGGGTTTTGGCCCAGTTCTTTTGAAGTACCAAGGTTCACAAACCGAATATGCTGTCCGTGCCTTTCCTTTGGGTGGCTTTGTGGGCTTTCCCGATGATGACCCCGATAGCGATGTTCCACCCAATGACCCAAATCTGCTGCGTAACCGTCCAGTTTTAGACCGGGCGATCGTCATCAGTGCGGGAGTGATCGCAAATTTAATATTTGCCTATTTGGTGTTGGTTCTGCAATTGGGTATCGTCGGCATTCCCAAGGAATTAAACTATCAAGCTGGTGTCGCCGTACAGCCTGTTAATCAAGAATCCGTTGCCTATCAAGCAGGAATTCGGGAAGGAGATATTATTCTGGCTGTTAACGGTCAAGAACTCCCGGCTTCTGAAAAGTCAACTCCTTTGCTGACAAAAGAGATTCAAACTCATCCCAATCAGCAAATCGAACTGAAAATTCTGCGTGACAACCAACAACAAACTCTGAAATTAACACCAAAACTAGGAGCCGATGGCAAAGGTGTAGTTGGTGTGGCACTTAGTCCAAATGCTACAGCAGTTTATCGCCGTCCTAATAGCCCTTTGGAAATTTTTGGCATTGCTGCTAACAGATTTCAACAATTGTTTGTTGGGACACTCAGCGGTTTTGGGCAGTTGATTACCAACTTTCAACAAACTGCTGGACAAGTTTCTGGACCAGTTAATATTGTCAAAATTGGTGCAAAATTAGCTGATGACAATAGCGTAAATCTGTTGTCTTTTGCCGCAATTATCAGCATTAACTTGGCTATTATCAACATTTTGCCTTTACCAGCTTTGGATGGCGGACAACTGGCTTTTCTGCTAATTGAAGGTTTGCGCGGTAAGCCTGTGCCTGCCCGTATTCAAGAAAGCGTAATGCAAACCGGTTTGGTGTTACTCTTAGGGTTAGGAATTTTTCTGATAGTCAAAGAAACTACTCAATTAACTAGCCAATTGGAGTGGGTACAAAAATTGTTCCAGTGAGCATTAGCCGCAAATCGTTATCTAAAAAGCAACGGGCGATAGAAATTTTAGCTCGCCTGAAGCGTCTTTATCCAGATGCTACTTGCTCTTTGAATTACTCAACGCCAGTACAATTGTTGGTGGCAACGATTCTCTCTGCTCAGTGTACTGATGAGCGGGTGAATAAGGTGACACCAACTTTATTTGCTCGTTTTCCTGATGCTGCTAGTTTAGCGATCGCTGACTTGGTAGAATTAGAAAACTTGGTGCGTTCAACAGGGTTTTATCGCAATAAAGCCAAGAACATTCAAGCTGCTTGTCGGATGATTGTCACTGAATTTAACTCTGTTGTCCCCAACCAAATGGAGCAATTATTAAAGCTTCCAGGTGTGGCGCGGAAGACAGCAAATGTAGTCTTGGGTCATGCTTATGGCATTAATGTTGGGGTGACAGTAGATACTCACGTTAAGCGCCTTAGCGAACGTTTGGGTTTAACTGAAGCAAAAGACCCCGTTCGGATTGAGCAAGATTTAATGGGTTTATTGCCGCAAGCTGATTGGGAAAATTGGTCAATTCGGCTGATTTATCACGGCCGTGCTATTTGTAAAGCCCGCTCTCCCGCTTGCATTGCTTGTGAGCTTGCCGATTTGTGCCCTGCTGCGAATCAGCCAGTAATTGTAGGGTAGTCTTCGGTGCAAAGACGGAAAGATGCAAAGAAGCTACTCTCCTAGTACTTACGCAGAAGAGATCCCCCAACCCCCTTCAAAAGAAAGGGGGCTTTTTCAATTGCCCTTTTTTAAGTGTTGCTCGGTGGTATCAATGTTGCGGGTTTTTAGTGCGTAATATCATGTCCGCTTAATTAGTTACTATTCCGGGCATCTATGCAAAAATCTTAAAATTCTCTTTCCCCCTGCTCCCAGCAAGAACTGCGGTCTTAATGATAAGTCTTTTACCGGACATGATATAATTTCTATCTCTTCGTCCCCGTGTCTGTATATCCGTCAATTTCAACTTGACAGACCAGTCAGCAACATAAAAACCCTAGAATTGATTGAGAGATTGTAGAATGGAAAATGCTGTCTTTTAATTAATTAAAAAATGTATGGCAAAGAAGAGCATGATTGAGCGCGAGAAAAAGCGCACCAAGTTGATAGAAAAGTATGCTGACAAGCGGGAAGCTCTTCTAGAAGAGTTCAGAATTGCACAATCTCCCTTGGATAAACTGGAAGTTCACCGGAAGATTCAACAGCTACCCCGGAATAGTGCGCCCACCCGCCACCGCAATCGTTGCTGGTTGACTGGTCGTTCTAGAGGCGTTTACCGCGATTTTGGTCTGTCTCGGAACGTGCTGCGAGAATGGGCGCATGAAGGTCTATTGCCTGGAGTTGTTAAGTCTAGTTGGTAGTTAAAAGTCATTAGTCAGTAGAGACGCGATTAATCGCGTCTGTACAATGGTCATTGGTAAAAAACAAAGGACAAAAAACAAATGACAAATGACAAAAATTATTGACCACAACATTTATCAATTCCCAGACTTTCTAAGAGTAGATCGCTGACGGCGTTGGCGATCGCAAACTCTCCATAGAAGCTATTGGAAAAATCATACGACTGCATCTCTGTGACAATGGCAATTACCAGAGAACCAAGGTCGTTTTCTCCTTCCATCCGTTGACGCACAAAAATCTGTGCGGCTCGTTGGGCGATGTTTTGGTTGACTGCTTCGGGGATAAATTCTGTATCCAGCCACCGCTGTAAACGCTCTCGTAACCATTCACCTTCGAGCAAGGGATTTTCAGGCGGTGGTAAGGTGATGGGTGGAATTGGTTGAGTCATCTTTTTTATCTTAAACGCAGAGGGACGCGGAGGGAAACGCAGAGGAACGCAGAGAATGACAGATAGCATCAAATTGCGTTTCTCTAGTGTTTTTTTTATATTTATTTATGCAATATGATATCGCCGCTATTGTTGAGGGTTATGCACAAGGCTATTTTCTCATGGCTGATGAGCGCGATCGCTTGAGTTGGTACGGAAGTCGCGATCGGACTTTTATTCCTTTGGATGAAAGGTTTCGTTACCCCAAGTCTTTGCAGCGTGTCCTGAATCAAGAGCGTTTTAGCGTGGACATTAATCGGGACTTCCAAGCTGTGGTGGCTGGGTGTGCTAACCGCGAAACAACTTGGATTTCATCGGAATTGGAAAAGATTTACTGGCTACTTTACCAGAGTGGTTATGCTTTTAGTTTTGAAACTTGGCAGGGTGACGAGTTAGCTGGGGGAATTTTAGGGATTGTTATTGGTGGGGCTTTTATTGGCGAGTCGATGTTTTACCGGATTCCTGAAGGCTCGAAGGTAGCGATGGTAAAGTTGGTGGAAAGATTGCGCCAGAGGAAATTTGTATTTTTTGATGCCCAAATGATGAATCCGCATTTGGAGAGGTTTGGGGCTTATCGGGTTGAGGATGAAGAGTATCAAGCTTTACTTAAACAAGCATTGCAACGTCGCTGCTTTTTGGTATAAAAATTGACAAAATTACTAATATAGCTTTTATCTGTTATGTAAGAATTAGAAATAATATTTGTAACTAAAGCTTCCATATGAAGCGTTATTACTTCTCTGGATTGGTTCATCCTGAAAGAGCATCACTGACTGTTCAAGAAATTAGAATCAGGATTGGTTATTTTGACGGCAATTCTTTTGGAATGATGAAGTTTAGCGTCATATGCAATCAAATCATATGTGTTATTGAATGTGACTTAAATGATGAAGATGTATTTACTCTGAGGAATATTGTAAAATCTAGTATAGAGACAGTAGTAAGCCTTTTGGGATTTATAAAAGGCTATGCTTATGATGTTGAAATCACTAAAGTATTCAATGACGAATGCAATTTTTATTTAATTTTTGGAATAAATTTACAGACAGTAGAAAACATCTACTCAAATATTAATAATGAAGCAGAAAAATTAAACGAAGCAATCAACTCTATTTATCCTTTATGCTTTATGACTGAAGGAGTTTATCTCAAAAGATGTCTTAATGACTTAAGAATGTCAATGCGGTATTTGGATGATAGTGCTTTCTACTGTTTTAGAGCGATAGAAACTATTAAACAATATTTTGGTTATATGGCAGGATCTGAAAAAGACGCTGAACAATGGCTAGCTATGAAGAAAGCTATTGGTGGAGAGAAAAAAGATATCGATTTTGTAAGAAAACTAGCATTTCCTGCTAGACATGGTGTTCCAACAATAATTACAGACGAAGATCGAGGAAAGATTTTTTCTATCACATGGTCTATTGTTGAGTGTTTTGTTAACTATCGTCTAGAGCAGGCATCATACTCATACCGCCTGTCATCAAGCACTTAGGAATATTCAAAAAACAATCAATATTAATTGCAACACTAGTTACGAGGATAACTTGAAATGATTGGTGAAGGGATGACAAAACTACAGTCACTCCAGCAACCAGCTAAATAAACCTTCTACTGTTAGGCTGAAATCCTTAGCAAATTCTGGCACTGGTAACTGTGTTCTTAGTTCTTCGTAAAAAGTGGTTGGTTGATCTGGCCAGTAGACAAACACAGATTGTTCTTTAGGATCAATCAGCCATCCCATCTGAGTTCCATACTTTAAGCAATGCAGAATATTCTTGGTAACTTTAGTTTGACTTTGATCGGGAGATAGAATTTCAATTGTCCAATCTGGGGCAATTGAGAAAACGTTAGCAACCCCACCATTATCTTTGCGAGGAATTCTGTCCCACATAAACACAGAAATGTCAGGCACAATTGAGCGATCGCCAAAAGTACAGCGAAGCTCACAGAAAGCCCGTGCAATCTGTTTGGATTTTACTACCAAGTTGATTGCAGGTGCTAACTCTGTTTGAATTGCGCTGTGTTCTCCTTGCGGCATCGGTTTTTGGATGATACGCCCATCAATGTATTCACTGACAGGTTCTGTCTCTGGCAGATTTAGAAATTCACTTAGAGTCAGGGGTTTAGCAGGGGTCTGTACCATTTAAGGTTTCCTTACAAGGGGTAAGTTGTACTACTGCTATTTGTTATTTTAGAGATGGATCAATCAGTTGGTGCGGTCGAATTGTGCCGTTAACAGATAAAGTGGTTAATGAGAGTAGTAGTTAAAAGATTGTCTACGTTGAGATTGGAACCTTGCAAGCCTAAATGAAAATAGCTTAGTTATCTGAAGAAGATTTACTCTGATTATTCTGATTATAAAGTGTTGATCGAAATTACCGGGGATAAGCGATCGCACTCTCAAATCCCTTATACCTTTTCTTGAGTAACTAATGTCAGACTAACCCATTCGCCTTTATCGTTATAGCTGCGAATCATCCGCTGGCGCAGGTTTGACTGGATTAACCAACCCGCTTCCAAAAATAATGGTTGACGTAATTGCACCTTTAGAGGAGAAGTTGCAGAAGCGCCATCAGGTAACAATAATACTTGTACTTGCTTTTGGGGATTTTGGTCAAAGAGAACGATGGAACCTTTGATGGTAGCAGTTGAGGTAATTGTACGCTCGCCAAAAGAGGTACTTTGAATTAATCGCCCAGTATCATCAAGTTGTATTTTCAAAGTTGTAGAGTAAATATCAGGCGATCGCAAATCTCGATATATTGTCACTGCTTGCCCTTGCCATTCTCCCAACAAGTCATTTATCTGCAAAGGTGGACGTTCTATTGCTGGGGTTCCAGCTAGATGTTCTCGAATTAGAACTAGTCTACTTAGATTACCAGTCTTATCAAACAGTTGCACCAGACGTAAGCGGCGATTTTCATGAACAAAAGCGAGTTCTGCACCAAATTCGGAAAATGGCCCTAGCTGAATTAAACCCTCAGAAAATGAACCATTTTCAAAAAACAGCAGGCCCCCTCCCACAGAACTATATTCTCTAATGACATCATCTTGTCCTGAACGGCTCAGAGTTAGGCGTACTGTCTGGTTATTGTTTAAACCTTCTAGAGAAAGATGGCTAGGAGTATCATTCAGAAGTGTACCTTCGGGAGAAAAATTGGTAAATGAACCTTCCCATATACCGAGATTTTGCAGAAAACATTCCCATTGTGATTTCATAAGGTTTTGTCATTAGTCATTTGTCCTTTGCAATCACCAATGATTAATGATTAACCTTTGGCAAAACGTCGGACAGCGAATAAGCTTCCCATTAATCCTACAGCTGCACCGAAACTTAAGAGAATCAGCGGCAAGAGTAAAATTTGGGCTGGAGTGAGTTGCACTCCGTTGGTGATGGCTTGAATAAACTCAGGTTGATTGGCTAGCAACTTACCGAGAAACTGTTGAATTAGAGAAATAAAACTCCAAGCGATCGCACCACCAACCAAACCAAAAGCAATTCCTTGTAAAATAAACGGGAGGTAAATCCAAGCTCTGGTTGCTCCCACTAGCTGCATAATTTCAATTTCCTGGCGTCGCGCCATGACAATCAGCCGAATTGTCGTAGTAGTAACTGCGATCGCTGTTAAAGTCAGAATAATCGTAATTGTTAAAGTAACCCAGTTCAGACCTTGGTGCAACTGAGCAATGCGTTTGACTGCTTCATCGACATACTGCACCGTCTCAACTCCCGGCAATTTAGCCAACTGCGTTGCTAAAGTTGGTACCACTTGAGAATTACGTGCTTTCACTTTCATCTCATCAACCAGAGGATTCTCACCTAGCTGTTGGGTAGCACCCTCAATATCAGAAATTCTCATTTCCTTAACTAACTTAGTCCAAGCTTCCTCTTTGGTAATGGTTTGCATCGCCGCCACCTCTGGCATTGTTGCGATCAGTGGCTCAATACTTTCGATCCGCGTATCCGGTTCGAGATAAACCGATACTTCTAGTTGACTACCAAACTGATAGAGGAGTTTTTCGACTTGCCAAGAGGTTTGCAAACTCAAGCCAAATAAGAATAGTAATACCGTAACAGTACTTACAGCTGCCCAATTCATCCAACCTCCCCGCAGTAAACCGAGGAAAGTTTCTTTGAGCAGATAGTCAAGTTTCGTAAAAGATTTAAACACACATCACCTAAAAATTTGAATGAACTTAGCGCCAAGACAGCTAAGTTCAGCTTTTGCGTCTTTGCGTCAATAACACCACTATTTATAGTCAATAGTACAAAGTTTGCCAATACATCAGCTTTTATACATTACTACTTCTTTCCTACTCCTTTGGTACCCTCCTGCTGTCTCGACCATTTACCTTATCTTTGTGCCATTCAGCATAGATACCTTCACTGCATTGGTGTCAATTTAAGGCAAAACCCTTTTAAAACCTCGTTAAGAGCCTCTGGCTAGAAATGCTCCTCATTGGGCTGCTGCCGCGAGTCAGGGAGGCGGAGCCTCCATTATGTATCAATACGGTTCGGTTAAAGGGAAAAGGAGAAGGGGGAAGAAAAAACCTTTAACCCAAAGGTAATTCTGAGTTCAAAATGCTTATCCGAACCGTATTGCATTATCTATTCTCAGTCAGAGACTCTTGACAAGACAATCTCTCAAAGCTTTGTATAGACTTGTTTTTACGTTAATTTGACACTAATGCCTTCACTGTCGCTCCTACAGTTATTGATAACAATTGGCTACCTATTCTAATTTCTAAGCAATTTTACTGTTTTTAAAACTGACTTTAAAAAAGGGTAAAAATAGTTTAGTAATTCTACGATGTTTAGTCTCTAAGGTTAGTTGTAACTTTAAAGGAACAAACAAGATTGATTGAAGGGTATTTAAATTATGAACTTATTAAATAAAGCCAATTTGGATAATAACTTATTAAGCCAGATTCGATATAAACTTGAGTCCGTAGAAATACATGATTATCATTTAGCCAAACTATTGTGCAAAGTAATTCCTTCCAATTGCCCTTTTGAAAGAACTATTAAGGTTTTCGGCCGGACTTTGTTCCAGATTCCACCTTTGTGTAAAATTAACCCCCTCTATGAACAAATAGTTAGTCTTCGTTTTAAGTGTTTATTATATTTAGTCAATGAATGTGGTGAGGATGCAAGAAAATATTGTTAAATATAGGTTTACATCAATATAAACTAGATTGAAGGAATCTTTTTACTAAGAAAAATATCGTATAAGAATCCTAGTTGCAATTAGATATTGTGAAACAACTTACAATCAATTTCACATTAGGTGAAGCTCAGAAGCTTTAAAAGTACTGTTTAATGACATCAGCCTGGATAAAATTATGACTCCAAGTATGGTGCAACGTGACTTCACAAGAATTATTTCGGAGATTGGTGCTAGGTCTAAGAGGATATTTGAAAAGTATTGTTGTTAACAACACAACCTGAGCGACCTAACCCCCCTAGCAAACCTTCCTTACAATAAAATAGGGGTTTCAAAGCCTCTCCCCGTTGGCGTCAGCCTGCCGTTAGACAAGCAAAGAGAGGAATCGAAGCAGGGTTTTGGTATACTCTAGGACTTTTTAAACATCCTCTAACTGAGATTGATAGAATTAAAATAGTAGGAATTTTCACCATCTAGCCATCGAGACTCATGCCCTCTGAAATTGCTGTAGAGAAAAAAAAGTTAAAAAATCCACCTTTGGAGCTTCATTATTTAGGCGATCGCGTGCTGCGTCAAGCTGCAAAGCGGATTCCGAAAGTAGATGACGAACTTCGCCAACTGGTGCGCGAAATGCTGCAAACTATGTACAGCAAAGATGGCATTGGTTTGGCTGCCCCCCAAGTAGGAATTCACAAACAACTAATTGTCATCGACCTGGAACCAGAGAATGCAGCTAATTTACCTTTGGTGCTGATTAACCCCACCATTAAACAAGTAAGCCGCGACATCTCTGTTGCCCAAGAAGGATGCTTGAGTATTCCCAATGTATATCTAGACGTAAAGCGCCCCGAAGTCGTAGAAATTGCCTATAAAGACGAGTATGGCCGCCCCCGGACATTAAAAGCTAACGACCTCCTGGGACGCTGCATTCAGCACGAGATGGATCACCTTAACGGCGTGGTATTTGTAGACCGTGTGGAAAACTCCTTGACTTTAGTGCAGGAGCTATCTAAGAATGGCTTCTCGTATCAAGCGGTGAAACCAATAGCATAGGGGGCTAGTAGTGTATTTAACTCCAAAAAGCGGTTTATTTCTGGGTGGTTGTTGTGTAAGTGCGATCGCAGCTGTGGGTTCGATTTTTGAACTCAGTTACGGACGACCAGATTTTGGTTTCACAGCCACGGCGATTATCCTGGCATTGAGTATTCCACTCACAGGATTATTTTTCTTTGCCGCAGTGAAGGACGCAAGGGCTAACATGAAATAAGCATCAGGTACATAAAAAAGGTAAAAGGATGAAAGAACTCGGTAAAATTCATTCTTTTACCTTTTATTTTGGCTCTCCATCTTCCACTGCTCCTAAAGCTTTTAGCGTCACTAATTGCGCTGCGGTTAACCCTGTTACCCCAGTGATATTCATTCCTTCGTAGGGTCGTAGCGATCGCAGTGTTTTCAAAGGCTCACCTGTCAAAACATCCCAAAGCTGAATCGTCTCATCTTGGCTGCCACTAGCTAGGGTTCGACCATCTGGACTGAAGTCTACCGATGGTACCCAACTGTTACTGCCTTGCAAGGTTTTGATGTACTGACCGTTACGTGTATCCCATAACTTCACTGTTTTATCATCACTGCCACTAGCCAAAGTTTGGCCATCAGAACTGAACGTAACTGACCATACCCGATTAGTATGCCCCCGCAAGGTTTTGATGCACTTACCGTCACGTATATCCCATAACTTCACTGTTTGGTCTTCACTGCCACTAGCCAAAGTTTGACCATCGGGGCTAAAGGCGACTGACCATACCCAATTGGTATGTCCCTGCAAGATTTTGAGGCACTTCCCGTCATGGACATCCCATAGCCTCACTGTTTGGTCATCACTGCCACTAACTAAAGTCCGACCATCGGGACTGAAGGCGACTGACCATATTTGACTGCTATGTCCCTCTAAGGTTTTGAGGCACTTCCCGTCATTGATATCCCATAGCTTCATTGTTTGGTCTTCACTGCCACTTGCTAAAGTCCAACCATTGGGACTGAAGGCGACTGACCATATCTGACTGCTATGCCCCTCTAAGGTTTTGATGCATTTACCTTCAGATACATCCCATAGCTTCACTGTTTGGTCTTCACTGCCACTTGCTAAAGTCCGACCATCGGGACTGAAGGCGACTGATCTCACCCAACTGCTATGCCCCTGCAAGGCTTTGATGCATTTACCTTCAGATATATCCCATAACTTCACTGTTTGACCATCACTAGCACTAGCCAAAGTCCGACCATCGGGACTGAAGGCAACTGATCTCACCCAACTGCTATGCCCCTGCAAGGTTTTGATGCATTTGCCTTCAGATACATCCCATAGCCTCACCGTTTGGTCGTCACTACCACTTGCTAAAGTCCGACTATCGGGACTGAAGGCGACTGACCTTACCCAACTGCTATGCCCCTGCAAGGTTTTGATGCATCTACCTTCAGATAAATCCCATAGCCTCACAGTTTGGTCTTCACTGCCACTTGCTAAAGTTTGACCATTGGGACTGAAGGCGACTGACCTTACCCAACTGCTATGTCCCTCTAAAGTTTTGAGACAATTTCCTTCATCAACATTCCATAACTTCACAGTTTGGTCTTCACTGCCACTTGCTAAAGTTTGACCATCGGGACTGAAGGCGACTGATCTGACCCAACTGCTATGTCCCTCTAAAGTTTTGAGACATTTACCCTCTCGCACATCCCATAATTTCACGGTTTGGTCATCACTGCTACTTGCTAAAGTTTGACCATCGGGACTGAAGGCGACTGATCTGACCCAACTGCTATGTCCCTGCAAGGTTTTGAGACATTTACCCTCTCGCATATCCCATAACTTCACAGTTTGGTCATCACTGCCACTTGCTAAAATCTCCCCATTATGGTTAAAGCTTACTGACCATATCTGACTATTATGTCCCTGAAAAGTTTTGAGGCACTTCCCATTATGGACATTCCATAACTTCACTGTTTGATCTTCACTACCACTTGCTAAAGTCTGACCATCCGGACTGAAGGCGACTGATCTGACCCAACTGCCATGCCCCGTACAGGTAAAAAGTAGCTTTCCATCTTCTACTTGCCAGAGGTGAGTCTTCCCATTAGTATCACTTGTGGCCAATAGTTTTCCATCTGGGCTAAATGCTACTGACGAAATACTAACCAATGTTTCAGAAAACATAGATTTAGATAAGTCAGAGTAAGCAAAATTGACATTCTGCAAATTAATACCCTGTAAGTAAGATTGCCAAATGTTTAGATGAGAAAAGTCATGGTCACTTAAATTAATATCTAGTTGACAAAGTAGATTCAGAATATTTCCAATTGTATACCCTGCTTCTGGTAGAGCTTTTTCTTGTAGCTTTAATACAGTTTGATTGAGCTTATATTCAATATTTTTAGGATTTCTAAAAATATTTATTAATCTATTTATAATAGGTTTAACTATTAAATTGATTTGAGTATTCCTAATATCATCTTTTGCTGTTGCTTCCATGAGAGCATGATTTCTAAATAGTCCAATTTCACTATTGTTGATCTCTTGAGAAACTTGTTCAATTAGTTGCTCGGTTACGTACTCCATAACCACAGGTTGAAGGGTAAATAATGCAGCACTTTTTTCAATTAGCGATCGCCTGCGTAGTGATTCTACTGCCTCCAGTAATTCCCTTTTTGCTAAAGGACGCACAATATCATCCAGCAACTCTTCTAGTGAAACTGCTTCACGCTTGATTGCCAACCAGTAAATGATTTCTTTTTCTAAATCAGATGTGCGTTCAAACTGCTGATCTAATAAATTACGGGTGTCACCAAAAATTATCTCTCCTTCATCTAAAAAGCCAGCGATATTACCACCAAATAATTCCCGGATGGTCTCAGAGACTAGCTTTAATGCTAAAGGATTACCCGAATAATTCTCAACCAGTTTTGCCCAGTTCGTAGGTGAACCAAACAAGCCTTTGTCTTTAAGAATTTCTTGACCTTCTGTTTCTCCCAAACCGACTAGTGATAATGTTCTGACTGGTGATGCATCTCCCTCTAAGGGTGCAAATTCTTTGGGTTTTTCCCGCGAAGTTAGGACTAAGCAACTTTGATGATCTTCTTCTCCTACCCGTTTGAGTAGCTGACCATAACCTTCATATCCTTCTCTATAATGTCCGGCACGTTCGCCTCCTTGCAAAATCGTCTCTGCATTATCCAACACTACAAGACAACAACGCCTTCGGAAATATTTAATTAGCAGCGTTATTCGCTCATCTACTGTTTTTGGCAAATCACTTTCTTGCTCATCAGATAAAAATCGGATCAGGTTTGCTAATATTTCTTCGATAGGTGGCGCATTTCGGAGAGTTCGCCAAATTAGGCGCTCACAATTGTTTTGAACCTCTTCTGCCAGCTTCACAGACAAAGCTGTTTTGCCAATTCCTCCCATACCTAATAATGCTACTAAGCGACAGTTATCCTTGACAATCCACTCCTTGAGCCTAGACAGTTCTGTTTCCCTTCCATAGAAGACACCACGAATACTAGGTGCTTCGCCCCAATCTGGGTTATTGTTGGCAATGGGTTTCACGGTAACTGAAGATGTGCGATACTCACTTTCGATAACTTGCTGTAACTTAGTGAGCTTGCCTGGCCCAGCACCACTTACATTAAATTTTTTATAAACCTCACTTAATCTTTTGCGTACTGCCTCGGCGCTAATACTTAATTCTTTAGCGATCGCATTTGGCGATTTGTCTTGAACGGCATATAACAACACCTCTAGCTCACTGCTAGACACACTCCGTTTTTGGGCTAAAGCCAAAAGAAAGTCTTCGGGAATCTCACTCATACTCACATCAAAACCAACTACACTCCAATCTTAGCTCACTAGGTGAGAAATTAATCTGTCCAGAACGACGCCTAAACTATTGTCTGGTGATGAAAATGCCTTGTTGAGTCATTATGTTTAAATAATTTTCCCAATTTTACTTGACTAGGTAACTAAGTTACTTTATAGTGAGTTTAACACAGGCAACTTGGATAACTTAGTAAGTTTGCGGTTGAATTATCCAAATTTAGTGAGTAAGAGGTAAAGGCAAAGGCTGGAACCGTTAATCGATTTTGAAAAAGACAAACATTCAAAGTCTGTTGTCTGTAAGAATTGCATTTTAGGGGTTGATGCGCGTAGTGTGCGTTCTGCATCATCACGAGCATTGAGCACTAACTTTAATTTCAAAATTATCTTTGCAATTCATTGAAAGTTTACTTTCACCATTTGTAAATACCAATATCTCTAGCGTTGGTATTCAAACTTGATTCAGGTTTGGTAGGACTGCTGTGTGCTTTGACTAGCTAAAAGCAACGCAAGTATTGACTCCTTTTTTAAGACAGTCGAGGTAGCCCTAGCTGCTGCTTAGATTCAACTCTCAAAACAGGGTAAAAACTATGAAAATCAATCTCAAAGATGATGAGAATCTACTATTCAAGTGGTTTTGTCAGGGACTCAAGTATTTCCTACTGACTCTGCTTGGTTTAGCAATTGCTCTTGTATTATCTCACGTTTTTGGCGCTGTCTCAATAGTTGGGATGCTGTTATCCACAAGTCTATGGATTTGCTTTGTGAGGATAGCAGTATCTCTGTTTTGTCTATTTGCGATCGCCATGATTGTTGAGTCTTGGAGTTGAATCCTCATCATCAGCAACAAGATCGCAATTTTAGGTTCGTAGTGAAGTTTAATCAACTTTCTTGGGTTAAATGCAAGTTACCCCAAGGCTTTCCACTAGGAGATTATATCATGTCAAACAACAGCAACGGCTCTGAGAGAGAAACGCTTTCGCCACTTTTAGTTATCTTAGTGGCAGGGTCAATCTCTTTGGCAATTGTTAACAAAGCTAATCATCCAGCATATTTTGACATAGTTAAAATAGCTATGGCCTACAGCTTTGGTTCAATCCAGTCCCAAGGAAAAACTAAACATTTCAATGACCAGGATAATGTAGATAAGGACGAGTTGAAATAACAGACATGAGAACTATCTGTGAAGGCAGTAAAAAATCTCTGTTTTTTACAGATAGTCTGCCAAAGGTGAGTTGCATATTATAATTTTCTTCTAAAATAGAAGAATGCTGTCAACTCCTACTCAACTACTGCGACTATCTCAAGGACAACTTAACTTACTAGAAGCTTGTCCGCGTAAATTTCAACATACCTACCTAGAACAACTCAATTCGCCCTCAAATCCAGAACAAGAAGAACGGCAAACTTTGGGTAGTCGTTTTCACTTGCTAATGCAGCAGCGAGAAATGGGTTTGCCAATTGATAGTTTCCTGCAAGCAGATGCTAAACTGCAAAGCTGGATGCTAGCTTTTGCCGACGCAGCCCCAGAAATTTTAACGTCTGCATCTGATAATCAAAGTTTCCGTGAAAGTGAACACTACCGCACTCTGCAAATTCAGGACTATTTGCTGACGGTTGTCTACGATTTATTGATTGCAGATAACCAACAAGCGCAAATTCTTGACTGGAAAACTTATCCTAAACCACCCAATAAACGCAAGTTAGAATCCAACTGGCAAACACGGCTTTATCTATATGTATTGGCAGAAACTAGCGACTATCTGCCAGAAAATATTTCGATGACTTACTGGTTTGTGCAATCTGAGGGCAAACCGCAAAATATTAAATTTAATTACAATACTACTCAACACACACGAACAGCAAAGAAACTTAATCAACTGTTAAGCCAGTTAACTAATTTGTTGGAAGATTACCAAAATAACCAGCAGTTTCCCCAAGTGGTGGAGGGTAGCAAAATCTGTGATTATTGTCAGTTTGCCAAACGGTGCGATGCCTACGGCGGTAACCTACGCACCCAAGCGACTAAAGAAGCAGTAAATGACTCATTACCAAATTTTGACAGCATTCAAGAAGTCTCACTTTGATTTTGTTCGCAGCATTTTGTTGCTAAAACATATTCTTTATACTTGTAGACTCTTGTGAAAAGTTAAAAAGCAATATAAAATCCTTTTTTTAAATATAAAGCATTTGAAAGCATTTTCATTAAAAGAGCTAAATTCGGCGACAAATGCTTTATTTTCCTTTGACATTCTTTTAAAATTCCTTGTCGCTAAAATTTAACATAGTGGTGTTAGCTGACAAAATAAATCTTCTTAAATAAATGTTTTGTTGATATCGCTAAAATTTCGGAATCATCTATGTATGTAAAGAAATTACAACTTTTAAATTTATGTCAAGTTTTGACGAAACTGAAGCCATTTATGTCCGTGAATTAGGAATTGATGACATTGCTCCCGTTTACCACTTGGGAGAAGGGTTATTTACCAGCGATTTATATCCTTATTTATACCGCACCTGGGACGAATGGGAGGTGATTGGACTTTATAACACCGATCCAGAATACTGTCTTGTGGCTGAAACAGACGGAGAATTAGCAGGATTCATTTTGGGAACGATCATTACCAAAG
This sequence comes from Nostoc sp. CHAB 5824, assembly GCF_020829665.1. Classification (GTDB taxonomy): domain Bacteria; phylum Cyanobacteriota; class Cyanobacteriia; order Cyanobacteriales; family Nostocaceae; genus Nostoc. Next base: position 254,875 of record NZ_JAIVFT010000006.1, on the reverse strand, counting down.
CATCCTGGACTTATGGATACATTTTATGGCTGGGAGTTAGTCCGAAGTTTCAGCGTCGGGGAGTAGCAGACAAGTTGGTTGATAAAGTCGTCGCCCGCATGATTGAAGATGGGGCGCGGTTTATGCTGGTAGACACTGACCCTACCAATACTTCAGCATTAAAGTTTTTTAACCGTAAAGGTTTTGGTAATATTCGTCAGCATATTTTCTTATCGATGAATTTAAGCAAGCATGAATATTATGGCAGATTGATTGATTACGAACACCAAAAAGCTGAAAGAGCAGGTTACAGGCGATTGCGTCCAGCAATTCGCGCCCGTAAACCCGATAGCGTCGCCAATGAAGTAGTCCTCAATCCTCTAGCAGGTGAATCTCAAACAAGTGAGGATCAATCTTCAACCTAACAGAAGTTATGAGTTAGGAGTTAAAACTCTTAAAAAACCATTTGTAAAATGCTCTAATTCCCTCTTTTTTAAGGAGCGTTAAGCAGGATCAAGCCTTAACTAATCCGTATACATCTATAGTTACCCTTTGCCGTAACCCAGCTTAATTAATATTTTGTTTATAAATAGTCTCTAAGTTTTTAGTTTTCAATTTTTCACTCCTAACTTTCTTTATATGCCAGAACAACAGCAGTGGACTATAGCAGCAACCGAGCAACCCCCGGAATGGTTCATCCAGGCGGTTAAACAGCATACACCCGCATCAAGTGGAATATATGCAGCGCAATTGTTGTGGCAACGGGGAATTAAAGATCATCAACAATTAACAGCTTTTATCAACCATAAAGCTTATCAACCAGCGAGTCCCTTTGAGTTTGGGCAAGAAATGCACTTAGCGATCGCACGGTTGCAACAAGCATATAACGCCAGAGAAAAAATTGCCATCTGGGGAGACTTTGATGCTGATGGTATTACCGCCACATCTGTACTTTGGGATGGATTAGGGCAATTTTTCAAACAAAATACTCAGCTAATTTACTACATTCCCAATCGCCTGAAAGAATCTCACGGACTTAATAATCAAGGAATTGATAATCTAGCAAGACAAGGTTGCAAATTAATAGTTACTTGCGACACAGGCAGCACAAACATTGAGGAAATTATCTATGCCAAACAGCTAGGCATAGATGTAATAGTTACAGACCATCACACTTTACCTGCCGAACGTCCACCCGTTGTAGCAATTATCAATCCCCGCTATTTGTCAAGGAAACATCGGTTGTTTAATCTTTCTGGGGTAGCGGTGGCTTATAAGTTGGTGGAAGCAATATATCAAACTCTGCCTAATGTTGCAAAATATCCGTTAGAAGATTTATTAGATTTAGTAGCAGTAGGATTAATTGCCGATTTAGTACAGTTAAGTGGAGATTGTCGCTATTTAGCACAGTTGGGAATTCAACGACTGCAAGCAGATTTTCAACAGCCAGCAGCAGCGCGTCGGCGTCCTGGGGTGGGGCGATTATTAGAATTGTGCCAGAAAAGTGGCGATCGCCCCACAGATATTTCCTTTGGTTTGGGCCCAAGAATTAACGCCGTCAGCCGCATCCAAGGCGATGCCAGTTTTTGCGTTGAATTATTAACTAGTCGGGATGCTAAACGTTGTAACGAACTAGCCGAAGTTACAGAACTTGCAAACACCCGCCGCAAATCTTTGCAAAAAGATGTGCAAGCGCAAGTAGCACAAAAACTTACTCAATTAGACTTATCAACCACCAGCGTCATAGTCTTAGAAGATGCCCAATGGCCTGCGGGTGTATTGGGCCTAGTTGCTGGACAGGTAGCACAAGAAACAGGTCGCCCAACGATTTTGTTGAGTACAGAAGGACTGGGGACTGAGGACTGGGAACTAGGGACTGGGGAGGAATTTTCCCAATCCCCAATCCCTAATCACCAATCGCTAGCCCGTGGTTCTGCTCGTTCGGTGAATTCTGTCGATTTATACCAACTGGTGAAAGACCAAGCACATTTGTTACATCGTTTTGGGGGACATCCCTTTGCAGCGGGTTTGAGTTTGTTAGTAGAGAATATACCTTTATTTACAGCGGCGATTAATCAGCAGTTGCGGCAATCTATAGGTAGTACAACCCTAACGCCTACCGTGCAAGCAGACTTGACGGTAACAGTAGCAGACTTAGGGAAAGAGTTGTTTTTGGAATTGAAACTGCTAGAACCTTGTGGAATGGGTAACCCTGTTCCGAAATTGCTAATTCAAAACTGCTGGTTTGAAAATGCTTGGCATCGCAATCAGCAGGATTGGCAAGGGAAAAAGGTACAGTACATTAAAACCGAGTTTGACATTCGGGATGATTCCAGCAGAAGTGCTTTTCCTGGTATCTGGTGGGGACATTACAAAGATGAACTGCCTATAGGAAGGTGTGATTGCATAGCAGAACTAGACTACAACACTTTCAAAAAACGTTATGAAATCAGATTAATTGCCGTGCGTTCTTCTGTTAACTCAGCACTGAACACTCGGAACTCACCACTCATCTTAGACTTGCGAAATCAAGAACACTCAGCACTTAGCACTCAGGACGGACTAAACCCTAGCTATCCGCTAACAGCACTGATTATCGAAGATTGTCCCACAAACTGGGATGATTTACGCGCATGGTTGCGGCGGTGTTTAACGATAAGCGGCTCGCAACAATTAGCGATCGCTTGGTCTAAACCCAACCACCAACCACCTAATCAAATTTGGCTAACTCTTGTAGGAATTGCCAAATATCTCAGTCGCACAAATCAACCAGTTACCCGCGTCCAACTTTTAGAGAAAATCGGCATCAGCGACCAAACTTTACTTGTAGGAATCAAAGCTTTAAAATCTTTAGGGTTTACAGTCAAACGACAAGACCGTTATTTGCAAATCACCTGGCATCCAAGCGATAGTGCAGAAAATATCGACGCAGCAGTGGCACGATTTTTAGCTGCTGTCCGAGAAGAACAATTTCAGCGACAGTATTTTGCCGAAGTGCCTTTATCTACTATTGTTGCGATCGCAAGTTCCGACAATTACGTGGGTACAAACTTTTAAAAACGTGAGTTCGACTGCTATTTTCGTGCAAATCTCTTCTATTTTCTTCTATATTGATGAAAATTGCCAGCCTTAGATCCCCGACTTCTCTAAGAAGTCGGGGATCTCGTTGTTCACAAATGATTTAGGGTTACTAAATGGTATAGCAATCAACTGATGACCGAGGAACTGAAAAGAGCAGATAATGATAGCCCGTGGAAAGAAATTTTAGAAGCTTACTTTCCCCAAGCAATGCAATTTTTCTTTTCCCAAACAGCAGAACTAATTAATTGGGAACGTCCCCACGAATTTCTCGATAAGGAATTTCAACAAATTGCCCGCGAAGCAGAACTTGGTAGGAGATATGCAGATAAATTAGTTAAAGTCTGGCAAATTCAAGGACAAGAAACTTGGCTATTAATCCATGTAGAAATCCAAGCAAAATCAGAAGATTCTTTTACAGAAAGAATGTTTTCCTACAACCTGCGAATTTTTGACAGATTTGCGAAACCTGCCATGAGTTTGGCGATTTTGTGCGATACAGATCCGACATGGCGACCCAATCAATATAGTTATAATTATCCCAATACCAAGCTTAACTTTGAATTTGGAACTGTCAAGCTGCTGGATTATCAAAATCGTTGGACAGAATTAGAAGCCAGCGACAATCCATTTGCAACTGTAGTAATGGCGCATTTGAAGACACAGCAAACAAATAAAAAGCCAGGAGAACGTAAAGCCTGGAAATTTAGCTTGATTCGCCGATTGTATGAATTAGGATTGCAAGAAAAAGATATTCGTAACCTTTACCGATTTATTGATTGGGTTATGATTTTACCAAAAGCCTTGGAAGCAGAATTTTGGCAAGAGTTTAAGCAATTTGAGCAGGAGCGGACTATGAGCTACATTACCACAGGCGAACGCATTGGTTACGAGCGGGGAAAACAGGAACAAGGACAAACACTCGTGTTACGGCTACTACAAAAACGGGTAGGAGAGTTACCACAAGAGGTTCGGGGACGCATTGAAACTCTTTCCCTAGAACAATTAGAAGCACTTGGCGAGGCTTTATTGGATTTTACAGCGATTGAGGATTTACTTAACTGGTTGGAGGCAAATCAAACAGCGTAGAATATTTATTGATGAAAATAGTTTAGGACTTACGAAACTGGCACATATATCTTCTGGTATAAGAGTCAAGGGTCAAAGGTCAAAATTGTGAACTCGATAAACATGTCAAGCTCCTATCCTGAAAAGGAAAGATTAGAAAGATTCATCCTCATCATCTTCAGACAAAAAAAATAAAGCCTGTATTCATTACTGAATCAGGCAATTGAAATTTTTTATTAAATTTGCACGGAGAACTTCAGTTTAATCACTGAACAGTGAATCCTTCCGGTCTGATAGCATCTTCCAAATCAACCCCCATCAGGTTAACCCCCTGCATGTTTGCATTTGTGAGATTTGTCTTTTCCAAGTCTGCGCCCTGTAGGTTAGCTGCTTGCAGGTTTGCTCCCAGCAAGTTGGCTTTCTCTAGGTCTGCATCAAATAGGTTTGCTTCCAAAAGATTTGCCCCCAAAAGGTTTACCTTGCCTAAATCTGCTCCTTGAAAGTTAGCCCTTTGTAAATTTGTTTGCTGTAAGTTAGCCCTTTCTAAATCTGCATTTTCTAAGTTAGCACCCTCCAAGTTTGCTGCTTGCAGGTTTGCGTCCTTTAGCATTGCTCCAGTAAGGTTACATCCGACACATTCATTGGTTTGTAATAAACGTCTAACGTTTGCTGCTACAGACACTATTGGCGATGCAACCGGAGATATAACTGGGTAAGTCACAGACTCCATTGGCGATGTAACGGGAGATATTACTGGAGCTAGTTCAGATTTCGTAGGTATGGATGGTGTTAGTGTTTGAGCTTTAACGCTGGGCTGATCGAGGAGAGAAAATCCTGCTATAAGTACCAGAAATACTGCTGTTACGATCCACTGAGTTAATTTTTTTGGATTTGGTTTACTCATTAGTTTCTTCCTATGATGATTCGTAGTGGTAGGCTTGCTTTTATAGGAGCCATCAATAATGTGCTTTATTCTCACTTTAGATAAGTTGATTGATAACATCAAATATTATTTTGATTCAAATTGATAAATTCAATTGATTGAAAAATCTTTTTGGATGGGAAACGGGCTGATTTTTTGGTTATATCAGGGATATAGCACTCATCAAGAATTCTCAGTAGCTAATTGCGACGCCGATTAGCCCGTCGTAGACATCGCTTCATCCCTAATGAGAAAGCATTGCTAGACTTGGTAAAAGTCGATATGTTTCACTTTTAATTAAGATAGAGAGTCCTAAGTAAATTAAGACAAACGGGAAGATTTTCCGACCGTAGCGAGTTAAAACAGGAACCATCAAAGGATTACGAGTCAGGTTGTAAGAGAGGAAGCACCATACCCCAACACTGAAATAGCAAACACACAGAATTACACTCAAACTTGGAAGATTGCTACTGGCAAACAACGGTACATAGATTCCGATGTTGTTTCCTCCATTGGCAATGGTTACTGCGGAAACCCGGTAAGTTTGAGGATCGCGTATGGTTGCTAATAGTGATTTTTTCTTGCGTCCAGATTTACTAGGAGTTAAGTCAACTGACACAGCTTGCACTGTTTCTCCTTCTTCTTCTCGACTCATGAAATTACTGATACCAATAGCGATGGGAAGCAAACCTAGCAAACCAATCCAGGTGCTTGGAATAATCAGACCACCAAAGAAGCCAGGGAGACTAGCACATACTAACGTCGTAAATCCAAGAAATTCACCGATAATAATATGCTTAGGACGAAAGCTACGATTAACTTTTCCGAAGAAAGCTGTTAAGTATAAATTGTCATCAAACGTGGTTGCAAAAGCGACAGAGATTCCAATAATTAATGTACTAATTAGCCAACTCATAATTGTTGCTCACGATAATTCAATGCTGTTTGTCCTAGTCCTTCTCTGCTCGTCGATGTGAGCGCAGGTCAGAAGATTTTGTGGCTGTTTTACCAAACGACAACCAATCTAGGTTCGCTAGTCATCAGCCAGTTGCCTAGTTTTTGGAGGCGATGCCTACGGCGGTAAACTACGCTTCTAGAAACTGGTGATTTCTTAGCAAGGTACCTTGGGAACTCATGAACTCAATATTATGGCTTGCAACCAAATAAGAGCAAATACTCTTGTTTTTTAAAACGATAAATAAAAGTGATTAATAACTGAACCATGTGTTTTGGGTTTTCTACCCATTTCCTCGTTCCTATGCTCCGCATGGGAATGCATTCATTGAGACTCTGACTCAATGTCTGACTGGAAGCAGCAACTCCTAATCACCCAATTCCTATGCAAAGCATGGGAATAAGAGAATACCTAATACTGAGCTACTGTTTGAGAAGCTTCTGTGCGTAGTTTACCGCCGTAGGTATCCCTCTTATTGAAGAAATGCTAAGTGGTTTTCTGTCGGTATTTAAGATATTCTTGACGGCTAGCCTTCAACATCGGTTAATATGACTAATCGCGCTCTAGTTTCGGTTTTAAAATTTACACTAATGTTTGATATTTAACTTGTAATTATGCTAACCAGTGTTGACCGTTTATTATTTGTCCGGCGAGTCCCAATTTTTAAGGAATTGCGGGATGATTTTATTGTGCGGCTCACTTCAGTAATGAACGAATTGTCATTTCCAGCTAATTACACCATTTTTCGCCAGGGAGAAGAAGGGCGATCGCTCTATATTGTTGTGTCAGGGCGAGTTAAAGTTCACATCGGCAATAAACAACTTGCAGAGGTGGAACAGGGAAAATACTTTGGCGAGATGGCAGTATTTGATACACAACCTCGCTCCGCCACTGCAACGACTTTGGAACCTTGCGAATTTTTGGAATTGACCCAAGAGCAGCTGTATGATGCAATTGAAGAAACTCCTGAAATTGCGGTAAATATCATTCGTGAGTTATCCCGTCTGATCCGCAAGTTGAATGACGATATGAATGTAACGAATTCCCCACGGACAAATCCGGGGGCTTTGAGCAGAGAGTAATAAATAGGGGTTGAACTGACGCTAATTTATAGCAACTTATTAAGAATCCTATCGACAAAACACCTTATTGAGGTAAGATTACAGTCGCTTATCTCAACACTTTTAATAGATGGATGTGAAATCAATATGAGTACTACTCAAGAACAAGCAACAACTTGTTGTGATGAGAGGTTAGAATCTTCTAAACCTATAGAAACTCCAGACTCATCCAGCAAAATTAATAAATGGAACAATAGATGTATCTTGAGAAATGTACTTGATAGAGGTCAAGAACATTTTGTTTTGGATGACATGAAATTGATTTTAATCAAGTCCACTAATAACCAATTTCAAGCAACTTTGTCTTATTACATTACTTCCAGAGGTTGGAGGACAGGAACAACTCAAATGCCGGGAATACGGATAGTTCTAAAGGACTCTAAGGGCATCGGTTTTGCTAACTGGTCTATTGATGATATTCAGGTAGGTTGTGGAGATAATCATCAGTATCGAGAACATAAGACAATTTTCAATCTTTATGCTTTTGAAAACATTTTTAAAGCTGAAAGAGATATTAATAATGGTAGTGTTTATAAATGTTAGGAAATTTATTGTTAGTCAGCGTAAAAGTAAGGAATCTAGCATCGCCGTGGTCAGGTAGTAAGACAGTACTTGGCAACGCATAACCTGTAAGTTTTGCTTTAGTGACAACCGACGCTTCACAATGCATCCTGATTCATTAATATTGTAGGGTATTGCCAAATTTAATTCGCTACGAATTAATGAAATGCTGTACTAAGAGAATTTCTAGACGTGGTTACTTGGTGCTGGCTTAAATCCATGTTCCTGAAGATGCTACTTCCAGACATTTTTTAAGAAACTGCTGAGGAATTTTTCTACTTTCTCCCCAGTGCAAATGAACATAAGAAGCATAAACATTTGTAGGTAAACCCCATCCCTCGCATCCCATATTTTGGTCACAATCGTAGCGAGAAGTTTCAAATAGGGGCTGAGTAGGAGTTAAGGTTAAATGGGAACGATGAAACTCATGTCCGTAAACAGTTGTACCTGCCTTCACTAACAGATTATCTTGCAACGCTACTGCACGACGATAGCCCAAAGTTAAACGCCCACCCATTACAGCAGATGTCGGTAAAACTCCCGCCATCGACCAAGATTTTCCCTCAAAATCGAGAATTTGCTCACATAAATACATTAACCCCCCGCATTCAGCGATCGCAGGCATTCCTTGAAGAATCGCTGTTTTCACTGCATCACGAACGCTGGTGTTTTCTGCTAGTTGCTGGGCAAAAACTTCTGGGAAACCACCACCAAAATACATTCCTTGCACATCTTTTGGTATTGCAGCATCTTCTAATGGACTCCAGAAAACCAGTTCTGCACCAAGTTGTTGCAGCAAATCAAGATTATCTTGGTAGTAGAAATTAAAAGCGCGATCGCGCGCTACTGCAATCCTGACTGAGGATGGAGGGGATGAGGAGTAGGGAACGCGATTAATCGCGTCTGTAGTGGGGAGTGGTTCTGATTTTAATAAAGGTAATAAGCATTGCCAATCAAAGCAAGTATCTCCTAAATCGGCAAGGCGATTAATTAAAGCATTGAGTTCGGGAAGTTCGGCTGTGGGTACTAAACCCAAATGGCGATCGGGAACTGTGATGTTATCCTGACGCCGCAGTACGCCGAGAATAGCTAATTGCAAGGGTTCTAGGGAATCTTTGAGTAAAGAGAGATGGCGATCGCTTCCCACCCGATTTAATACTACCCCAGCTATTTTAATTCGGGGATCAAAAGATTGGTAGCCGTGAGCGATCGCAGCCACAGAACCAGATAAACGACTACAATCAATCACCAACACCACAGGTAAATCTAAAAGCCGTGCGATGTGTGCCGTACTCGCAAAATCAGTTGATTTTTGCTTTTCTTGCCCATGCCCAATTCCGTCAAATAATCCCATTACCCCTTCTACTAGGGCATATTCACTTAGTTGACTATGACGGGCAAAACATTGCTGAACATAGGCTTCAGAAGTAAGTACAGGGTCTAGATTGCGACAAGGACGACCAGTTACATGTTGATGAAACATCGGATCAATGTAGTCTGGGCCTACTTTGAAAGATTGCACCAGGCGATCGCGACGACGTAAAGATGCTAAAAGGGTGAGCGTAACTGTTGTCTTGCCCACCCCACTACGTTCTCCAGCAATGATTACAGACATGGATAATTGTTGATTGGTTAAACTAAATAGTCAGCTATGTTAGTAAGATTAAATTAAATCAAAGTCAAACAAAAATATTGAATTATTTATTTTATGAACATCATTGTTTTTATGCTAATCAGTAATAATTTTATCAAGACGTTCAGCCAGCCAGAATTTAATAATAGAATCAGATGTCACTCCTAAACGCTTGGCTTCATGTTCTAAAGCTTCAATCATCCAAAGGGGAAAGTCAATATTAACTCTTTTTTGCTCATAGCCTGGGTGATGTGCGTTAGATAAGTCTATAAACTCCGTAATATCTTCTCCATTATCGAACTTAGCATCAAATTCTTCAGCTTTCATAAATATTTACCTCTTCAGCACGAGAGCGACGAATAGAAATAATTCTTATTTTATCACTACGATAAGTAATGACTGCTGACCAATATTTTCCAGCAATCTTGCCAATAACTAGAAACCGAGGCTCATCTGTTGTGCGTGCGGGGATTTCAATAAAATTTGCATCTGTCCAAAGTTTCTGTGCTTCAATAAAATAAATGCCATGTTTAATTTTATTAATTGCACTTTTGTTAGGATCAAATTCAAACTCCATAATTCTTTTTTAACAAAGATACAAAATATTTTAATAGACAATCTTCACTACTTTATAAATTAAATTTTCCTTGCCATTCACTTTAATAATTAAAAAAATTCCCCCCTTCCCGACGCGGGAAGGGGGGTAGGGGGATTAGGTCTAAATTAATTCGCCAATTTGAAAATATTTGCTGTCACTCCCAGGCTTTCTTCAAAAAGTGACTCGCGGCCCCAGCGTTGCACCTGTTGACTTAGCAAAGCTTCCGCCTTTTGTTCCGAAAGTGAAGTCACTTGTTGAAACAAACCGGCGGATTGAGCGCCACCGTGGGTTTCCATCCGCATACAACCACCAGTTTCCGAGCAGATGACTGTACCACAGTCTGCCTGAGGATTTGTCGAACTGAGACGCAGAGCAATCAAATCACCAATAATATTGCCCACATCAGCAACCGGAACTCCTGCTAACTCGGCTTCTACTTGTCGCTGATCTTGAGCAATAAAACGGATGCGAGTGATATCGTAATCACCGCTTTCCTTTTCATAAAAGACTGGCTGCCATTCCAATCGACTTGCCAGCCAACCCAAAAACAGCAAAGCTTGAGCGGGGTTGCCTTTTTCGTAATCAATCGTAACGCGGTCAATTTCTTTGAGGGCGGCGCGACGGTGAGGAGAATCGTAGGCTTCGGCTGTCAATTCCTGCCATGATGCGAGGCGACGCCAGTTCAAGTCAGCTAAAGGTACACCCGTTTCTACCAACTCTTGTAGGTGAAGTAAATCACTTTCTGGCTCGTTAAAGTTGCAAGAATCTACAATGACATTATTGCAGACTGCTGCTAGGCGCTTAAATAAACCGTTGTTAGGGTCTGGTGTTGCCTTCCACCAGAGAAACTTCGGCAAGCCGCCAATCAATAATGCCGGAATCATGCCACCGATGCGTTCTAAGGCAGCGGCAGTACCACTGAGAGTGATGTATTCGCAGCAGATAAGTGTGCTTGATGATTGCTTTTGGATGGGGCAATAGGCAGAAACTTGAGCCTTAACCCCTTCATCTTCGCCAGCAATAGGAAATAGGGCAATGATGCGGCAGGGGTTGCGGAGGGCGATTTCATCGGCAATTCTGGGGCTGGCGCTATTTAACATCCTACCAGTAGGATGTTCACCTCCAGACCCGCTTCGCTGACCTTTAGCGAATTCTTCTCGTAATACAGTCAGAGTCTCTACTGTTGCTGTTCCAGTTTCTGGCAGACCATATTTCTTTTGCATTTCCTGCAATGCTGCTACCATCTGTGGCCCTAAAATCCCATCAATTGGACCATTGTAAAATCCCAAAGCAGCCAACAAATACTGAGTTTCTTCTGGTTCGTAGACCACTAAAGTAAATGTTGTTGCTCTAGTAGCACTGGGAAGTCCACCGTCCTCGCCAGTAATACCGTAGCTTTGCCAAATTTGATTCAGTTCCGCATCTATTTCGTTAAGCGAAATATCTTTCGGTGACTGGAGTGAATAAATAGTAGAAGCTTGGAGAGCCATAGTAGTTTTGAGTTGTCAGCTTTGTTTGTTGAATAATTTGGGAGTTAGGAGAGACGCGATTAATCGCGTCTGTACAAAAGTTAAGAGCGCGATTAATCGCGTCTGTACAAAGTCAAGAGTTGGAATTTAGGAGTTAGAAGTTAAAAGTTATAAGAACTCAAATTCTTAAGTTAAAAACTCATAATTTATAACTCATAATTCATCACTCCCAACCGGAGGCGGAGCGTCTTTGGCTCCGCTTTTAACTCATCACTTTCTAAAGTCTGCGCCAGCGACGGCCATCCTGATTAATTAAGAATTCTGCTTCTGCTGGTTCCCAAGTACCGGCTTCGTACTGGGGAATAGTAGTAGGATCGGCGGGTGCATCCCAAACGGAAAGGGCTGGTGTTACAACTTGCCAAGCTGCTTCTACTTCATCCGCCCGTGTGAACAATGTTTGATCGCCCATCATACAATCAAGGAATAGGCGATCATAAGCATCGGATGTGGCTTGGATGCCAAAGGAACCATAGCTAAAGTCCATGTCAACGGAACGAGTGCGGAATTCTGCCCCCGGCATTTTGACATCAAAACGTAGGGAAATACCTTCATTTGGCTGAATCCGCATCGTCAAAATGTTGGCATTTGTCTGTTGAGCAGCTGATTGGAACATCCGAGACGGAACTTCGCGGAAGTGAATGGCAATCTCACTGACTTTTTTCGGCATTCGCTTTCCAGTACGCAAGTAGAAAGGAACACCTTTCCAGCGCCAGTTGTCCACCAAAAACTTCATCGCTACATAGGTGGGTGTGGTGGAGTTGGGATCAACGCCTGGTTCTGTCCGATACCCTGGCACTGCTTGACCCTTCATCCAACCAGCACTGTACTGACCACGGACTGCTGACCGCGACAGATTGTGAACATCAGCTAAACGAGTAGCTTGGAGTACCTTCACTTTTTCTGTGCGGATGCTGTCAGCATCCATTGCGTTAGGTGCTTCCATCGCTGTTAGGCAGTAAAGTTGCATGAGGTGATTTTGCAACATATCCCGCAGTGCGCCGGCACTTTCATAGTAACCAGCCCGGTCTTCCACACCCACCGTTTCTGCCACAGTAATTTGCACGTGGTCAACAAATTGACGATTCCACAAGGGTTCAAAAATCGCATTGGCAAAGCGAAACACCAGCAAATTCTGAACTGTTTCTTTACCTAAGTAATGGTCAATACGGTATACTTGATTCTCTTTGCAATATTTCTGTACCACTTGGTTAAGACTTTGGGCAGAAGCCAAGTCCCGACCAAAGGGTTTTTCAACTACTAGACGATGTTTGTAGGGATCTTCTAGCATCCCGCCGCTTCCTAGCTGCTTAATCGCTTCGGGAAAGAATGAGGGGGCAACTGAGAGGTAGAACATTCGATTACCTCGCGTGCCCCGTTTTTCGTCTAATTCACTCAATAAGGTTTTTAGTTTCTGGTAGCCTTCGGGGTTGTCTATATCCCCAGGACTGTAGAACAGACCTTGAGAGAAATCTTGCCAAAGTTCCCCTAAATCGACATCAGGATGTGCCTCTTCCATGCCCTTTTGCATTTGTTCACGGAAGTAGTCATGGCTCCACTCTCGACGTGCCACGCCGACAATGGTAGTTTCTGGTGGAATACGCCGTTCTCGCCGCAATTTGTAAAGTGCTGGCACTAGTTTGCGCCAGGTGAGATCACCAGAAGCGCCAAAAATGACTATAATCTGGGGTTCGGGCATCCCTTGTTGTTGCAGACCAACGCGCAAGGGATTTTCTAGCAGACTGACCATAACAATTTCGGATTTTGGATTAGGGGTTTTGAGATTGGGGACTGGGTATTAGGGACTGGGTATTGGGTATTGGGCATTGGGCATGGGTTATTCTCCTTGTCCCCTTGTCTCCCTTGTCCCCTTGTCCCTAATACTCAGTCCCTACACTGGCGACAATACCTTGATCTTTTCTTCTAAAGAGTTCATCAAGGACTGGAAGGGCTGGATAAACTTGTCAATACCTTCAACTAACAGTTCATCCATTACGGCATGGAGATCGATGTTGATGTCCGGATCTTTGAGGTTTTCGATCAGCGTGTAAGCTTTATCTACATCTGTTTCTAAGCGATCGCCTACGTTACAATGATCGGCACAAGCCTTAATCGTTGCTGGTGGTACGGTGTTAACGGTATCAGGGCCTACCAACTCTTCGATATACATCACGTCGTTGTAGTTGGGATCTTTGGTGCTGGTACTAGCCCAAAGTAGCCGCTGCACTGTGCCCCCTTTTGCTGCTAAAGCTTGCCAACGATCGCTCTCGATAATTTTCTTATATTCCTGGTACGCAATTTTAGCGTTAGCGATCGCTACTTTTCCTTTAACAGCTCTTAGCTTTGCTTCCACGGAAATATCATCAACGCCTTTTTTCAACTTAGCATCAATTTTGGCGTCAATGTTACTATCGATCCGGCTGAGGAAGAAGCTAGCGACTGAAGCAATTCTACTGATGTCTTTACCCTCAGCTAGCCGTTTTTCTAAGCCACGAATATAAGCCCAAGCTGTGTTTACGTAGCTTTCTACAGAAAACAGCAACGTAATGTTAACATTCATCCCTTCGGCTATTACCTGCTCTACTGCTGGTAGACCAGGCTCTGTACCAGGAATTTTAATCATCAGATTTTCCCGACCAATTTCTTGGAAATAGCGCCGGGCTTCGGTTATAGTTGCTTCAGTATCATGGGCGATAGATGGTGGGACTTCGATACTCACATAACCATCTAGTCTATTCGAGGCTTTATAAACAGGGCGTAAAATATCACATGCATAACGGATATCTGCAAAAACTAGCGATTCGTAAATTTTGTCTGTCGGTAAGTTAGCACGAACTGCGGTTTCGATATCAGCATCATAAATGACGTTACCTGCGATCGCTTTTTCAAAGATAGCTGGGTTAGAGGTAATCCCAGAGATACCTTGATTTTCAACTAGGTCTTTGAGTTCGCCTGATTGAATAATGTCACGGCTCAAATTATCCATCCAGATACTTTGACCGTATTGGTTAATTTCTAGTAGATGATTGGTAGACATAGCTCTAATTTGTGTCACTCCTGTATAGTGATGTTTCTAAATAAGCTGGCAAAACCCATCATAAATTTGATGGTTACTTTTGAATTGTGGCGTTGCCAATCACTTATCGCATCGGCCAGCTGAGATAATCTTTAATACATCTTCAAGAAGCGCTATTCTGCATTCCCAATCCTAAATCACCATGATTAACTCTTAATTAATGGCAGATGCTAGACGCATCCTTGATGCTTTTGTTACCGTCTTTTAGTACAGCATGGCAAAAATAACTATCCAGTTGAAATTTAAAAAGCTTTATTTACAAGCTTTATTTTCTCCTAAATCGTGCCTTTCTACACTAGTGCCCATTTTGAATAAAAGACTCCACCTTTGCTACATCCTCTTTGCTACCAATAATTAAGGGGGTACGCTGATGCAGTTTTTTTGGTACTACATCCAAGATATCCATTAGCCCTGTAGTGGCACGACCACCTGCTTGTTCAATCAAAAAGGCTAGAGGAGCAGTTTCATAAAGCAAGCGCAATTTACCTTCTGGGTTTTGAATTGTACCTGGGTAGAGAAACACGCCGCCTTGAACCAAAATTCTATGGATGTCGCTCACCATTGCGCCGCTATAACGAGCGCTGTAGCCTTCTGTGCGATGAACGTAGCGGATGTATTCTCGAATCGATTCTTCCCACTGCCAGAAGTTTCCTTCGTTCACGCTGTAAACAGAACCGTGCTTAGGAATCCGAATATTTTCTTCTGTGAGAATAAATTCTCCTAAGCTGGGATCAAGGACAAAGGAATGAACGCCCTTACCTATAGTATAAACCAACATCGTGCAGGGCCCATAAAGGATGTATCCGGCAGCGAGTTGCTTACGCCCATTGGTGAGGAGGTCAGTTGCCTTACCATCGCTATCAGTTCCTTCTTGTTGGCGAATGGCAAAAATAGAACCCAAGCTGAGATTATTATCAGTGTTGGATGAGCCATCAATTGGGTCATACAACAGCGTATAGCGACCAATAGGGCAATTTTCCGGGATATAGTAGGGTTTTTCCATTTCCTCAGAAGCTAGGCGACAGACTAAGCCGCTTTGCTTAAAAACTGAGATAAATACATCATTGGCATAGACATCCATCTTTTTGACGGATTCTCCTTGCACATTAACTTCCCCAGTAAAACCAAGAACACCTTCCATTAAGCCAGCGCGACTCATGCGGCGAGCAACGAGTTTACCTGCAAGGGCGATGCGATTCATCAGCGCACTTAAATCCTGTGCATCTGGCGAAAAACTCTGAAGTTGCTGTAAGACGTGACGAGATAAGGTTGTACAATCACGATCTAGGGATTTGTCTGTAGCATCGTAGGTAGATAAATCTAAAGAATCTGGCGCTTTAGCCATTTTTACGTTCTCCGCAGCCACTAGCTGTTTGTTGGGTTTTAGTTGTGTATGGCAACTTATAGTTGCTGCTTCTATCTTAGAAAGGTAATTTGATAACTTAGATGCGACTTTAGATAAACTAAAGAAATGAATTTTCAGTGACTCCTGCACTCAAAGCCTAGATACGTAGTTTACTTCGACTTGTGTGTACACCGTAGAGGGGAGACGAAGCGTAGCTTTGGCTCTTTGGGGTTCTTGTGGTTTAGTAAGTAATCAAGCGGACATGATATCAGACTTAACGGGAACCACTCCAGACTTAACGGAAACCACTCCAGACTTAACGGGAACCACTCCAGACTTAACGGAAACCACTCCAGACTTAACGGGAACCACTCCAGACTTAACGGGAACCACTCCAGACTTAACGGGAACCACTCCAGACTTAACGGGAACCACTCCAGACTTAACGGGAACCACTTCAGACGTGATGTTGCCAGGACAGTTTCTGCATTTAGGGTAAGTTATATCTTGAAAGAGCCTATCCCGCCTGAGAATTTATTCTCTTTTCTTATAGCTCAAGTCCACTAAGCGTGGACTATAATCCTTACTTAGTCTTCAATAGATAGACTTTTTATTTCTCATTTATGCAAGAGGTATAGTGATTTACCTAAATTAAACGTAACGAACTCACCAAGTATTATGTGCAGCCTGAGCTACCCTGAAGCTATGGTAAAACAAGTTTATATTTATCAATTGGGATTGAGAACTGGTTATGTTCAACTACAATCCATTAGAGTGCCTACCTTCATCAGCAGAATTGCCAGATTCTGATGACACGCCTGTGGATAACGAACTGCAAATATTAATTCCCAACTTATTGTTAGCGATATTAGCTGCTATTTGGCAAACCCGTGATGATTGGTTCTTTGGGATCAACATGGGAATTTATTATACAATCAATAAACCTGCCATTGTCCCCGATGGGTTTTTAAGTTTGGGTGTAGAACGTTTTGTTGGAGAAAATGGGCGTTCTAGTTATGTACTTTGGGAAGAAGATGGCATTTCTCCAATCTTATCCTTAGAAATTGTTTCCCAAACTTACAATTTTGAATACGAACAAAAGAAAGCAGATTATGCCCAATTAGGCATTTTGTATTATGTCATTTATGCACCAACCCGCTTACGTCGTAAGCGTCAGCGTTTAGAAGTTTATCGTTTAGTTAATGGTGAATATATTTTACAACCAGGCGATAAAATCTGGATGCCGGAAATTGGTTTAGGCATTGGACGTGAACGGGGAACCTACCAAGGAATCACGCGAGAATGGTTGTATTGGTATGAGGAGAGTGGTAATAGATACTCAACACCAGAAGAAGTGACAGTTGAGCAACAGCAACAACTAGAGCAAACACAACAACAGCTTCAGGAACTTTTAGCTAGATTAGAACAGAAGGGAATCAACCCGAATAATCTCTAAATAATTGGCGTTGACGTAAAAGTTTGTCATTTTGCCGTTCGGTTTTAAATATGAAAGGGTAAGGTGGCGATTGCACCTTACCCTTTTTCGTTAGGATTTACAGCAGATTTCAAGTTGGTGAGGTACACAAGCTAAGTCTATTACCCAGGTATAAAGCGTGTTTTACTCCTGAATTCTGTATTCTGAATTTTACTGTATAAATTTTGTCCAAGTAAATTTTACATTAACAGTCTCTAGGTATCCGACCTTTTGGGTTTATCTACCATAGTTACTTACAAACTTATGCACTGGAGAGTTTGTATTTCAGGATGAAAAGGGCAAAGACATCTACCGAACGGCTTTGAGGCTGGCTGAAAAATCTGGTGTGATGGCATCGGTCTACCTCCAAGTCCGCAATATGCTCTGAAAACAAACAACAAGTATCAATGGTACTTCAAAGTTTATTGTGGCGATCGCCAAAACACATTTGGGTATTTTTATTTAAGATCGTGGTTACAACGGATGCCGCTCACAAGAGACCTTAAAAGTAACTTGAAGACGGCAAAATCAAGGGAGTACCTTGCCTATGCTGTTAATTATATTTGGCAGGATGTTGTAACTAGTTTAGCTAATATGCGCCGCACTAATTCAAGCGATCGCACCTGAAACGATGATTGGACTAATTTGTTAAAAGCTGTTGATTTATCAGAATTTGCCTTTGCGCCAATTGTTGCGCGTTATGGCTCAGAAAAATCGTGGTTTAAAGAATAAAGTGGTCGCTTTTAAATGATAAAATGTCCGCCAAAGGATTGCTGGAATGCTTATATTACGTTGTGCAGCAGCTAGAGCGATCGCCAGGCAGTGGCAAAGCCAATCGCATTCAAATGTCTCAAGCACCCTTAAGTCTTAAGTTCTGCCCTGCGGTCACTTTATGGTAAAAACTACCACATTATCCTTCATTCTCTCCTGCATTATTTTGATTTAATGATTATCATTTTTGTAATGGGTGATTTTATTGCTTAGAAGTGGCGGATGAGGAGGGATAGACAAAGGGTCTGCCCATGAACCTCCTACAATTTTTTCAGCCTCCACATCTGTGATGTCCTGCTCAACAATTGATTCAATATGGTCTAAATCTAAGATTTTTATTTTCAAGGAATGATGCATAATAATCATCCAATTGATTGTTTTTCCTTAAAGGTAAAATCACCTTATCCTTTATAGTTACACAGAGCTTTGTAACTGTAAATCTGCCTTGGATAGCAAATTTATGGGTAACTCATGCCAGTGAGGACGAGGAGGGTCAGGCAGAGGGTCTACTTCATGCCCACTTACACTTAGTGTTCCTTCTATAGTTTTTTTAGCAATTACTTCATACCCACTTACACTTAGTGTTTTTTCTATAGTTTTTTTAGCAATTACTTGAGACCCACTTACACTTAGTGTTCCTCCAACAATTTGTTCAGCCTCCACATCTGTGATGTCCTGCTCAACAATTGATTCAATATGGTCTAAATCCAGGATTTTTATTTTCAAGGAATGATGCATAATAATCACCCAATTGATTGTTTTTCCTTAGAGGTAAAATCACCTCTATTTAATAACCCAAGTTGCAATATAAATTTTTCTGCCAATTGTGCCATTTCTTGACAAAACTTTATAATTTATGCTGTTTGGACAGCATAAAAAGCCCTGATCATTACTGTTGTTAAGGGAAATTCATCAAATGACTGAAAACTTACGCGGTTTCTGCTGGCTTTTAAGGCTAATGATTTCTTTAGCTATTAGTGGCGCATACCTCAATAGTGGGGATTGCACCTTTGCTCAAATTATGCCTGATAGCACTTTACCCAATAATTCCACTGTCAAATTAGATGGAAATACCAGAATTATTGAAGGAGGAACTCGATCTGGAAGTAATCTTTTCCACAGTTTTGAGCAGTTTTCTGTACCCGGTGGCAGTCAGGCTTACTTCAACAACGCTTTAGATGTTCAAAATATCATCAGCCGCGTCACGGGTGGTTCTGCTTCTGTTATTAACGGTTTGATAAAAGCCAATGGCTCTGCTAACTTGTTTTTTCTCAATCCCAATGGAATTATTTTTGGGCCTAATGCCCAATTGGACATCAAGGGTTCTTTCATCGCAACTACAGCAAACCGCTTCAAATTTGCAGATGGCGCTCTGTTTAGCGCGTTTCCTCCCCAAAACACACCTTTGCTAACAGTAAATGTTCCCATTGGCTTGCAATTTGAGGGAGTAGCAAAAAGTATTCGTGTAGAAGGATCTGACCTCAAAGTGGAACCTGGTAAAACTTTAGCACTTATGGGCGGTGATGTGACGTTGCAAGGAGGGGAACGAGCAGCTCCGAACTTGGCCGCTCCAGGAGGACGGATTGAGCTAGGTAGTGTGGCTGGTGTTGGAGAAGTGAGCTTGAACCAGAAAGATAACGATTGGGTATTGGGGTACGCCTCTGTAAATAATTTTGGCGATATTCGGCTGCAAGACGGAGCATATATTGCTGTTACCGGTGCTGGCGGTGGTGATGTTCAGATTCAGAGCAATAATTTGGCTTTAACTCAAAGCTCACGGATTGATGCCGACACACAAGGTACAGAGCCTGGTGGAGAGGTGCTTGTCCACACAACAAAGGCGGTGACTCTCGATGATTCGCGGATTACAGCCGATGTTGTACCAGAAGCGACTGGAACCGGGGGAGACGTGACGATTGAAACTGGACAGTTGAGTATTCAGGGGAATCGCTCAAGGATAAGAGCTGGCACCTTCGGCAAGGGACGGGGAGGAGAGCTTACCGTTCGCGCCTGGCAGTTTGTGGAACTAGCAGGAACAACAACAAGCGGCTTGTTTACTCAAACTCAAGGTGCTGGAAAAGCTGGAAACTTGACAATTACCACTCCAAGGTTAAGTTCTCGGAATGGAGCGCGAGTATCAACTTCTACTCTAGGCGAGGGACAGGGGGGAAATTTGACTGTAACCGCCACCGATTCCGTGGAAGTTATTGGTGTGGGTAGCGGTTTGTTTACTCGAACTGACGGTGCTAAAGATGCTGGAACTTTGACGATTGATACCAGACGCTTGATTGTCCAAAATGGAGCGCAAGTATCAACTTTTACTCTAGGCAAAGGGCAGGGGGGAAATTTATTTGTGGCTGCTAGCGATTTGGTGGAATTGCAAGGAACAGGAATATCAATAGATGGGCAGCAATTTCCTAGCGCTTTATTTACTCAGACTGAAAATGTTGGAGATGCTGGTAATTTGACGATTAACACTAGGCAGTTAATTGTGGGAAATGGCGCACAGATATCTACTGGTTCTTTGGGTCAAGGAAACGGTGGAGAGATAAAAGTTAAGGCTTCTGATGCTGTTAATGTATTTGGAGTTGACATTAATAAAGGGGCAAGTGGAATATTTTCACGTACCAATGAAGGGGGACAGGGGGGAAACATCATTATTTATACCAATGCTTTTCGGGTAGCAGACAATGGGGTTGTAGATGCCCGCACTTTTGGTGAGGGAAATGCTGGTAATATCACAGTGAATGTGAAAACTTTAGAAGCGGTTAATGGTGGGCAAATCCTTGCTAATGCTTTCACAGGCAGCAGTGGGTTTGCAGGTGATATCACAGTTAATGCTACTGATAGGGTGACCATATCTGGCAGCGCTCCCTTCAAACGGCTTGTCCTAAGTCGTGGGGGTCTTGTTGAGGATGAGTCTCTTAACAGTGGCTTGTTTGTTCGCTCTCAAGGGTCAGGGAGGGCAGGGAACCTTCAGGTAGGATCTCCTTTCATTCGTTTAGACAATCGAGGGGAAATCACTGCTGAAACTACATCCGGTAATGGCGGTGATATTACACTCTACGACCTAGATTTATTGTTACTAAGCGGCAACAGCCAGATATCTGCTACCGCAGGCACTAATCAACGGGGTGGAGATGGCGGTAATATCACCATCGATGCCCCTAATGGTTTCATCGTCGCCAAACCAAATGAAAACAGCGACATCACCGCCAATGCCTACAATGGCAATGGGGGAACAGTCAAAATCAAAGCTACTAAGATTTTTGGAATTGCCTCACTAACTAGCGAAGACCTTAAAAGGTTGGGCGCTGGGGGTTTAGACCCACGTCAACTTGTAACAAATGATATTACAGCAATTTCCCAAACAAGACCTGATTTAAGCGGCATTGTAGAAATCAACACGCTCGATGTTGACCCCTATCGAGGATTAATTAACTTACCAGCCGTACTAGTTGACACGAAAGTGTCCCAAGTCTGTCAAGTGCGTCCTGGTCAAAATCAAAGCAGTTTTACGATCACCGGACGCGGCGGCTTACCACCCAACCCCAGAACCGAACCCCTCACTCCTGATGCAGTTCAACTAGATTGGGTAACTCTCAACCCAAATGGTAACAATCGTGTTAGTGCAACTGTTTCAACTCAGGTAAATAGTTCCAGTCCAACGCCGATTGTGGAAGCGCAAGGGTGGGTGAGAAATGCTAAAGGTGAAGTTGTACTCACGGCTGATGCACCCACAGCTTTGCCTCATAGTTCCTGGCTTTCTCCTGCTTTTTGTTCTTAAGAAACCAGGTTATACCAATTCAAAATTCAAAATTAAGAAAGCCAAATTTAAATCTGTCACATTCTTTTTTCGCATTGGCATTAGTTAGAGAAACTAGGTTTCTGGCAGACATCACAGCCAATTGCCTACTAAAACATAGGGTGCCCAGAAATATGGAGCTTTTTCATTAGCAAAAACAGCTAATTGGGCACGCTGGAGTGCCTCGGCTTTATTCACCCCAGCGTTTAGCTGTCGATAGAACTCACTCATCACATCGGCAGTGGAGCGATCATCTATTGACCACAATGTTGCTAGTGTACTGCGTACCCCCGCCCGCATAGCTATCCCAGCCAGTCCCAAAGCTGCTCGTTTGTCTCCCTCAGCAGTTTGACAAGCACTAAGGACGAGTAATTCAATGCCGTTAGACCTGTTTTTGTCGCTAACTCGCAGTAGATTATCAAATTCCTTGACCTTAACCAGTTTATCCCAGGTGAGAATAAAGGTTTTTTCAGCATCAGAACTAAATTCACCGTGAGTTGCTAGGTGAACCACAGAGAAAGGAACTGTTTGCAACTTATTTTGTAGGTTAATTTGGGTAAACTGTTGATTTAACAGTTCTTCACTCTTGGCTACCTCAGATTTGATTTCTTTTAATTCCCGTGGTACATTTTGCAATTCGGAAAATTCTCTGCCTTCGACTGGGCGTTTTTCGCTGACTCCGGCAGTTAAAGCATTTAGCTGTACCTGTCGCAAAGGTTTGGGATCAAGGAGTTGCAAACCCGGAGTCAAGGCGATCGCATATTTCTCTACCAGATATTCCTCCTGCTGTTTGTCATAGAGAACCGCCATCGGGATATTCCGCAACTCACCATCAAGTACAAACACTAAAGTTTTTATTCCACTATTGACTAACTCTGTTTGTGCAGGTCGAATTAACCAATCATATATTTGTTGGGACTGCTGTTGAACCTGAACAGTCCTACTGACATTTAGTAAGTTTTTCCTCAGTTCTGCTATTATGTTTTCCACATCATTTTGAGCTATTACAGTTTTGTAATGGCGCAAGTCTTGATTAGGCAACTTGAGAATGACATCTAGACGGTCTGGCAAAATAATTGGATAGATAACTGCTGCTCGTTGGTCTTTTTTGTCAACCACTGGGTCAAGTTCCTGCGTAGGATTTAAACAGGCTGACCGAAAGAAGTTATCCAGTTCTGCTAATTGCAGAGATTCAATGACATCACGAGCAAGCTTGAGATTGTCTTGATTAATACCCTTTTGTGGCGATAGCGATAGCGGAGCGTTAGCGAGTCTTCTCCCAAGGGGAGACGCCAAAGGCGATTGAGCGTCAGCGTCTCGTTGGTCTAGCTTCTCGAAGGTAACAGAAGCGCTGCTGCCTTGGGGAGAACGCAACAGCAATTCAACTAACTCTCGATACACCGGTTCGATATTTTCCCGGAATGAAAACTGAACGTCTGGATTGATGGCTACTAAATCGCCACGCAGAGATTGAAGGGTCTTGTAGGCTACATTATAGGATGCGATCGCGCCTTTAATATCTCCTTTTTTTTTCAGTATGCGTCCCAGTTGCCATTGCCACTGATAAGCAATATCCGATGCATTAATACTTTGCGCTATGAATAAAGCTTTCTCGGTGAGGTCTTGAGCATCAGATAACTGAACTGTTTTTTCATACAACTCACCAAGAGTACCCATAGCATAAGATTCTGCTCGCTGGTCTTGTAAGCTTTGTGCCTGCTCGATAGCGGTAGACAATTGCTGTGCAATGTTCAGCCATGAAGGAGTATCTATGCTAGTTTTTTCTTTTAATTGTGTAAGACTTTGGGCAAACTTAATCCGAGTATATACTGAGGTTCGGCTGGGTGGCAAGTTGCTAATTTCCGACTGGATTTGAGACGACAACGCCAATGCATCTTGAGCTTGCTTTTTCTCCAAAAGTAGACTAAGTAAATTGAGGTGAGCCTGGATGCGGGTGATGGAAGAAACAGATACAGCAGCCTGCTGGTAGTATTGTAAAGCTACTTCAGTGTCTTGCTGGGCGCGGGCTGTGTTGCCTAAACTGAGTTGAGCCTCAGCGATCGCTTTTGGAGATTGCACTCGCTTTGCCACTGCTAAACTTTTCCCCAGCACCAACCGTGATATGTTTAAATCACCGACAACTCGGCGGACGTTGCCAAGACTACGCAGCCCTGTGGCTACAAGTAGTGAGTCTGGAAGACTTGTCAGGGTTTGCTGTACCTCGTTTAAAATCTTGTTAGCCTGGAGGTAAAGCCCTAAAGCTTGCAAAGCTTGTGCAGAGTTAATCCGGTTACGAGTTAATCTAGCCCTGTCGCCTATTTGCTGATAAATATCTGCGGCTTTTTGCCAAGTAGCTAAAGCCGCTTGTGCTTGTCCTTGTGCTAGTTGTAACTGCCCTTGCACATCTAGAGCTTGTGCGATAATTTGCAAGTGGTTACCGGAACTGCCCGTATTTTCCTCTGACTGTAATAATTTTAAACTTTGAGCGATCGCTTCTTCAGCTTCAGCCCACAAGCCAAGTTGCTGATAAGCCAAGGAGAGATTACTCAGCGTCATCGCTTCTTGTAATCCATCCTTAGAAGCTTTAAAAGCAGCAACAGCTTGTTGCAAAACTTTGACCGCTTCAGTAAACTGTCCCGTGTCGTATAATATTTTGCCCTGTTCCACTACGCTTTCAGTTTGGGATGGGGCGCTTTTAAGGGGGGGTAGGGAGTAGAAAGTAGGAGGTTTTGCCAAAACTGGGGATAAGGCTATGCATAAAAATGCAGTGAACAGCGCTAGGAAAAAATGATTTGGCCATCTCATACGCAATTATTACAGCAGTTTTCATTTTTTTGAATCACATCTGTCTTAGCGGTACAAGGCGCATTCCTACGGCAGGCGTTAGCCTTTGCCTTTGGGAGAAGGGGAGCCACTGCGCTCTAAAGATGATAACCACAACCGAATTTAGTCCCCCTCAAAAGTATGCATGGGTTGAAGTGCAATGCCTACGGCGGGATACGCCTACGCACTTGCGGAATGTGGGGTGTAATGATTAGAGAGCGTTAAAGAGAGATAAAATCTGTTGATTAACCCTCTCCCCATTTTCCCCTAAAAAGGGAGAATGGGGTTAGAGGGGATAATTTAGGAAATTAAGCTATTACGCTTTGAAATTACACAGTCACTTCCTAAGTTCGTTGACTGCTGACGGTCAACTGTCAACAGCCAACACGAAAAGATGTGCAAATTAAATGCGCGACAGCTTACTAGCTTTCAGAAGTTTCTTGAGAGAACTTCTTATGGATCGTTCTAGTGGATTCCCCATCAGCAGCTACCGTTATTAGATAGTCCATTAAACCATCTGAAAAGGGAAGACGTAAGTGGAAAGTGCCATCGGGTTTGATTTTGATGGGATGGCCACCAATGTTTACGCTTGTATGTGGTTGGGTTGCTCCGTGAATAATCAACTCAGCATCTGCCACAAACCAGAAATCTTCGTGGGAACGACTGAAAACCCGAACATTAGGTGAACGGGCTATGAGTAACCAACGTAGTTTACCGCCGTAGGCATCGCCATCAGCGAGATAGCCAATTTCAACCATGTAGTCGCGATCGCTGACGGGAATAGCCACAAAGCGATCGCGTGCTACCTCTTCACATTCATACTGCTGTACAAGCTGGGGACTTTGATAACTCAAATCAATTCCAGTCACATCATAGAGACGCACTACCAATTGAGAGCCGCCCTGTTGTTGCAGTGCTTCCTTCTGAGCCTTGGAAATGTGCCAAGAAACATAAGCCCATTTGGGAGTGCGGGGTGTGAGCAAAATACTGCTCTCTTCTTCACTGCTCTCTTCTTGGACATCTACCAAGTCAATAGCTGTTTGGCTGCTCTCTTCTTGGACATCTACTAAGTCAATAGCTGTTTCGCTTGTTAACGCTACATCTTCAACGGTAGGATCTGTAGGGACAGGACTGAAGGCACGAACAATCGCGGAACGGGCGATGAACAACCAGCGTAGTTTACCGCCGTAGGCATCGCCATCAGCGACATAGCCAATTTCAGCTATGTAGTCGCGATCGCTGATGGGAATTTCTACAAAGCGATCGTGTGCTGTCTCGTCACATTCATACTGCTGGACAAACTGAGGACTTTGATAACTCAAGTCTATCCCAGTTACATCGTAAAGCCGTACTACCAATTGCGAGCCGCCCTGTTGGCGCAGCGCTGCTTTTTTGGTTTCGGAAATCTCCCAAGAGACATCAGCCCATTGAAGAGTGCGCGGTGTGAGGACGATACTACTTTCTTCTTGACTAATCTCTTCTTGGGCATCTACCAAGTCAATACCTGTTTCATCAGTGTAGGCATCGCCCGTTGTAGACACCGCCACATGATCAACTATGGGATCTGGATGGACAGGACTAAAGACACGAACGATCGCTGAACGGGCGATGAACAACCAGCGTAGTTTACCGCCGTAGGCATCGCCATCAGCGACATAGCCAATTTCAGCTATGTAATTGCGATCGCTGATGGGAATTTCCACAAAGCGATCGTGTGCTGTCTCTTCACATTCATACTGCTGGACAAACTGGGGACTTTGATAACTCAAGTCTATTCCAGTCACATCATAGAGCCGCACTACCAATTGCGAGCCACCCTGTTGGCGCAGCGCTGCTTTCTTGGCTTCGGAAATCTCCCAAGAAACATGAGCCGATGTAGAAGTATGCGGTGTAAGCACAATACTGCTCTCTTCTTCTGCATCTACCAACTCAATAGCTGTTTCAGCCACAATCGGCACATTGTCAACTGTAGTATCAGTTTGTCCTTCTGTACCAGATACGTGAACGGCATCCGATCCAGAAATGGTAGTCCAGCCTGCAATCCCTACGCCTGCTGCTACAGCAGCGGCAAAATTGGAGTCAGTTTCAGCAATACCTTCCTCAACAGTAGGCTCTGCTTGAGATTCTTCCTCTGGTAAATTTACAGTGGGTTCAGATGCGTCCGCTACCAAATTCAATATATCTTCTGGAAATTCTGGGAAATCGAGCAGTGAGGATGTTTGTGTCGCTGATGGTTCGACATCGGCTGTCACTTCGTCAGACTCTGGTAAGGGCAATTCATCTACTGAGGCTGTATCTTCAGTTGAGGTGATACTCTCTAGCCAGTTCAATTCTGCCTGAAGTTCTTTATCTATCTGATCTTCACTAACTTCTGTGTCCCAATATCCAAAATCAGATGTTACTTCTGGCACATCTGATAATTCTAGGAGTGGGGCTGTGTCCTCAGAGAAAGACAGTTCCACATCAGATGCTTCTTCTGGAAGATTAGCCAGGTGAGGATAGGAAGTATTGACTACAGCCGCTGGGGCTTCTATGTCCCATGCAATTTCATCAGAATCAGACTCAGGATTGCTCGTCTCAGTATAATTATTTAGCTCAATTGTCTCATCAATCGCGTCTGTTTCTTTGTTGGTAAAAGCAGACCAGCTAGCCGCCCCAATGCCCGTTGCTAAAGCCGCACCATTGCTTAAAGCTGCGGCTCCCAAGTTGTTATTTTCTGAGCCATTAGCTACACCTGATGTCGTGCTTTCATAAGAATTAGAGGTGCTATTGGTTCCCTCTTGTACTAAATTTGATGTCCCTTGAGTAGCATTCTGAGCCAGGTCAGATTGTGTTTGAGCATAGATGTTGAAAGGAGTGCGATCGGGGCTTTCTTGTTCTTGGAAGTGCGGCACTGGCTGCTCTTCCATCGCTCCGTTAATGGAGGTAGCTGTGCTGGCGTTAAGCACCGCCATTTCTCCATCTTCTGTGCTGGGTGGACGAGGATCTGATTCTGGTAAGTTGTCTGTTTTCTCAGTGGGCAATGGGCGTTTTCGCAAAATCCACCATAAAAACCCTCCACCTAAAGTTGTCAAAAACAAAGGTAGGAGCAACCAAAATGGTGTTCCCCTATTTACAATCGGGCTGGTTTGTGCAGTAACAGGAGCCACAAATGGCTGTTCGCCAAATACAGAATTAGTTGCGCCAGGGGAAGGCGTAGCCGCAGGTGTCGTCTGGGCACCGGGGGAAGACGTAAGAGCAGGTTGTAATACGCTGGTTGCGATCGCCTGTGCTTCGGCAGTTCTAGCTTGTTCAATAGCCTGCTGTCCTGGAGGTGCCAAGGTATAGCCGAGAAAATCGACTGTGGTTAAGCTAGGATTTTTTTTGTAAGCGTAAACTAAAGGTTGCGAGAAGGGATATCTATCATCATCTGGCAAAGCTTGATGTAATTGCAGAACTCGCACACCTTTCAATTTCGACACCTGATTAGCTAACACATAGCTGATGCCGTCTTTGCCCAGTTGTTTGATGATTTCTGCGGTATTATCCTCAGTTACTTGGATAGCATTGGGCCCTGTAGCAAAGTCAGCAGTTTTGAAGGCTGGATAAGTACGAAAAGTATCACGAGTTTCACTCGTGTTAGGGCGATCGATTAAGCGAATCTTCCCTGAAGGCCCTCCCAGTTGTGACCAATTTGTAATTTGTCCCCGGAAAATGCGGGCGAATTGCCTACTAGTTAAGCTTCCTTTGAAAGGATTATCTGCACCAACCACGATCGCAATCTTCTCACGGCGCAAGCGAAGTTGCTCTAATCCTTGGGCTTTTTCTGCTGGCGTTAACCCACGCCCCATTGCTACTATGTCGATTTTGCCATCTAGCAAATTTTTCAGTGCCGTCTCAGTGCCATTAGCAGCAACTTCAACCTTTGTGCCGGAAAACTGTTTTTCAAAATTCTCTTTCAGGCTTTGGTTGATTGCACCCAAGCTACTTGAACCATCAATCCTTACTGTCGTTCCATTCTGCACTGTTTGCGGCAGTGTAAAAGAAGAAGAGTCAGGTTTAGATTGTGCCAGCATGGGTTCTGACACCAGTAAACTTGCTGCCATAGGGGTTGTAGCTAAGGCAAGCCATAATACCAGTCTAATTACCGAAGTATCTTTTTTTTCTTGTTGCCACATATGCCCCTTATTAAAGTAAAAAATAGAAAGCCTGCCAATCCTAAATCGCGATCTTTTTAAAGATTATGGAGGAGACGCGCTAATTATACATCTGAGTTATCTTTACTTCTAAGTTCCTTCAACGCACTTATATTGATTTATACTTTGCATTAGCATGTATAGCATGATAATTTATACTCTGATTGCTAGAGTCTGTTTACTATAAATTTTTCTAATTTATATTGCAAGTTATACCAAGTTGGTAGCCTATGGCCACGATTATGAATTATTGAATTACTAAAACTGGTAAAGTGTAGCAAATTCAATATTATTTAACAATATTATTTTCAGTAGTGCTGAATACTGAGTATCGTGCTGTCTAAGGGACTTCCAACAAATAAAATATCCAATTAATAATCATTAAAATTTATATTTTGTACAAATTAGCCATAATGTGTATTATGGTATTTGTCCGTTTCAGGCACTTTAGACCTCTTGCAAAAGTTCCTTTTGTATTCTTGTAAAGAAAGGGGAAATTCCATCCTTTACCCCTTCCCCCTTACCATGCATCCCTACTTCTGCAAGAAGTCTTTTGCATAACCCTGATTTACCCGCAAGATGAGCGACACCGATAGCGTAGTGTTAGCGAAGCGGTAGCGTTCGCGCAGCGTCTCGTAGAGAGGAACGAGCGTCCGCAGAAGCGTCATAGCCCGTCGTAGACATTGCTGAGTGCTAAATATGGCTGAATACCCAAATAGCATATAGTACTTATGTACAATGCGTAAGTCCTAATCATTATAAAGGGGGAGTCAGGGGCAGCCATTTTTGTTAACGAGAGGCGGTAGCAAGAGATCCTAGAGCAAATGCAACAGGGGCAAGGTTTGAGTCGATGATAATTGTTATCCTGCTGTCTCAACGTGAACAACATTATATAAATGAAATTCGTTTCGGGCTAAACCTTCCCAATATGGCTTATTTGGATTGAATCCAGGCTGCTTAAGAATTGCCTCAAATGCCTCTTTACTCTCCCACTGACCATAATTGAACATTCGTGTTCCGTCTAGACTGCGATGAAACGTTGCTGAAATTAGCCCTGGTGAATTACTTATTGCTCGTTCAACTTCAGAAGATGTTCGCTGAACCATTTCCGGTTGATTAGCTGGTATCATCCGAAACTCTGCCAGATGAGTAATGCGATCTCCCTGAACAATTTCGACTTCTGCTGATACTGATTTGCTGGCAGAAACTTCTAACATAAGAGAATCAGGGGGAAAAAATTCACCAAACACGGTTGGAATTAGTAAACTACGGTGGTCAAATTTGGGTTGCCACTGGCTGTATGTAAAGACGCGAACCCCATCCAAACTTTGATGTACACTGGCTGACAAAAAATAAGGATTACACTTCCAAGATTTAATTTGCTCTTGAACAATTGCCTCGACTAAACCTGATTGATGACGCTGTGCAACTGTGTATAAATCCAATCCAACACTTACCATATTAGTCCGGTCAATTTGCACCATAATCATTCCTCAATGTTTATTGGCTTTATTCTTATAAAAATACCAATCCTTGAGTTTTTTTAGATAATTTATTCTTTGGAAGTCTCTTAACTAAGTACTTATTAGTCAGCACTCATCGGAATCTATTACATTTTTGAGATAACAATGACAATCTGGCTTCTCAATCAGTGACTCCACTAAAGCATTTAGAGCAGTAGCAGCTAAAGCGCCACCTCCCACAGTCCCTGCAATTGTAATAAAAGGTATCTCTTGTTGCATCAGTTGTCGTTTGGCTGCGGGAGCATGGCTAAAACCAATGGGCATTCCAATTACTAGTGCAGGCTGAATTTTCTGGTTAGCAATCGCCTGACAAACTTCTACAAGTACTGAGGGAGCATAACCAACTACTAGCACACAACCATTACTTACTTGCTGCAATTTTTCTTGCCATTGTTGATGCTGCCAAAAAGCAACTTCTGCCTCTGTAGCGGTGGTAATATGAGGATTATCAATCAAGGTTTCAATACGGCATCCCAAATGAAGTAATCGGGTTTGATCCAAAGCAGCAGCAACCGTTTGGGTATCGACAACAATTTGACAGCTTGAAGATAAAGCTTTTCGACTAGCGGCGATCGCACCTCGACTCAATTTAACAAAGGACACTAAACTGACATCGCCACAAGCCAAAACCAATTGAGAAATTAAGTGCTGTTCAATTTCCGAACGGTGAGACAAATCAGGTAGTAAGCGTTGTAGCGATTCTGTAAAAGCTTCGGAATGGGTATGAATTTCGGCATCCAAGCCACTCCAGAGATTTTCCAATCCCCCCAATCCAGCTTGAGTTTCGACATCAAGTAATTTGAGTTGCGCCAAAACTTCCGCCTGCATAATTTGACAATGGCGATCGCGCCCCAATAATCCTTCTAATGCTGATGCAGTTTGTCGCAGTTGAGAAATTTGTTGCATCACCGCCCGATATTGCTGCTGAAGTTGTCCCATGAGGTTAAAAGTTGTGTCGGCTTCGGGTTCCACCTCCAAAATATTGCGGATATGGTTTAGCTGAAACCCCTGCTGCTTCAGTGCTACAATCCGTTGCAACCGGAGAATATCTTTTTTGGTGTAGAGACGGTAATTGCTAGGCGATCGCACTGGTTGCGGTAGCAGTCCCAATTGATGGTAATGGCGCACCATGCGCGGAGTTAAACCGCCACCGACTGCATCAG
The DNA here is from genome assembly GCF_020829665.1 of Nostoc sp. CHAB 5824. GTDB lineage: Bacteria > Cyanobacteriota > Cyanobacteriia > Cyanobacteriales > Nostocaceae > Nostoc. Next base: position 223,279 of record NZ_JAIVFT010000006.1, on the reverse strand, counting down.
TGAGTTCTTTAATAGTTAAACAACCAGCATTCATAAATTTACTCTAATAACGGCAAAATTCTTCGTAATTCTCCACAAGCCGCCTGGAGAGATAGCGGTGCATTTTCATCTAAGCCTTGGTAACACTAATTTACTAATTGCTCAACATAAGGTTTACAATCTGACTGTTTTTTGAATTTTGTATATTCTGTTTCTTCATCAACAGTTTCACCTTGTAAATAATGTATCCAAGTTTCAATATTTCTTTTGGGGATAAATATTGCTATTAATTCATCAGATTGGCGAAGTTCTTGTGATTTATCCAAGAGTGCATCATTTAATTGTCTCAATCTTTCATTTACATTCTTTTTGTCTGCATCAATTATAATAATTAACATTCCTGAACGCTTATTTTTACCACTACGATATGCTTTTACTTCTTCCGCATACTTTTCTCTAACAAACTGCTCACCTGCGCCTTTAGGACAAGTTTCAATTCGGCAATTCCGGTCTAAAATAAAACCACGCTTTTGCAAAAAATGACGTGCGAACACTTCTTGTTGTTTATCCTCACACACGATGACAATCTGTAATCTCCGTCGATTCATTACAACCATCCTCGTGCAATGAGTTGTGAAATTTTTAGTCCTGTACCCTCCGCTTCTTCATTGCTAATTCTTCTGGCTTTAACGGGTACGTTACTTTGACGCTCAAACCAATAACCGATGGGCGATGTTAAAAGATAATTAATAAATTCAGGATGATGAGAAATCAGCAAAGCTTGTAGTTTTTCTTCACTGCAAAAATCAGATAGTTTAATTAGCCAGGGCTGAATTTCTGGTAGTGCTAAGAAGTTCTCTGGTTCATCTATACAGAGTGTATAGTCTTCAGACTGAGTGCAATATATAAGTGTATACAGTGCAACTAGCACCTTTTGCCCATCAGATAATTCACTTAAGCTATAATCAATAATTTTCTTATCTGCATCTGTTAAAAACCGCAAATTCAAAGTTAGATATTTTTCCCTGAACTGCTCAAACTTAAAACTTACAAAACCATCTAAGATATCTTTCAAAACATTCATTAACTCGGCTACCTTACCCTGATCCTGTGATATATAACGATACCAAGAAACGAAATTCTCCATCCTAGAAGCTAATTGAATTTCTTCTTGTTCACTACCATCAATCATCAAACTAGGAATAATTTTTACAATAATGAATCGATCCATTCTATTTTTGAACCAAGTCAGCTTCGTATTTTCCGATCTTGGCATCAATGAGGGCAGCATAGACTGTGACCAATCAAATGAATATTTTGGACCCTCTGAATAATTATCTCGAAAGAGTTGAACTTCGCCCATCTCAAATTTCAGCAAAGGTTGGTTATCAAACCACAAACGTTCATACATAACACGGCTCTTTTCTTGATTGTGTTCAATGGCAAGTGCATATTTATAATTGCCACCATTCCCAGCAATCTCTAACTCAAAACTTTGAGTTGCAAAAGCCTGCCAGCGAGTACAGTCAATAGATTTAAAAATTCCTTCTAATTTAGAGTCACCACTTATAAAGGTTTGAATTTTTCGCAAAACTTCAAAAACAGTTGATTTACCTGTTCCATTACCACCAAGAAACAGGTTAATCGAGTCAAAGTTCAGATCAAAATTAACCAAACAGCGAAAGTTATCAATATATATTCGCTTTAGCATAGATTTTTCCCTTCTAGCGCAATTTTAAAGATAACTGTTAAATCGTCGCATTTCCCCACATCCGGCTTAAAAAACGCTTCAAGAATACAGAGAAAGCTTTAACTCTGCGTACCTTTGCGCGCCTGAAGCGTTTCAAAATCATTATAAACCTTGACATTAACATTAATGTCAAGGTTTAGCGTGAGAGAGTCCCTGTTAATTCACTTCTCATGCTCTACCCCCAACGTTTGGGCCAATTTACTAGAGAACACGCAGATACCGTAGCCGCCCTTTTGTGTGGATTCCTATTATTTCTCGGATGGTTCGCCTTGCATCTCGGTTGGTTGGGATTGGCGTTACTGCTGCTACCCGCTGCTTATGTAATTGGTGGTTACGAAAGTGCGCGAGAGGGATTGACTACTCTCTTCAAAGAAAAAGAATTTGATGTAGATTTGCTGATGATTGTGGCGGCTATTGGTGCTGCTAGCCTCGGCTTATGGCGAGGAGAATATCATCTAATTATTGATGGGGCAATTTTGATTCTCATCTTTGCCATCAGTGGCGCATTAGAAGGCTATGCAATGCAGCGAACTGAGCGAAGTATCAAGAGTTTGATGAGCCTGACACCAGATACAGCAAGGGTTTTGCTTCAGGGAAGGGAAGAGGAAATTCCTATCACTCAGCTAAAAGTGGGTGATGAAATTGTTGTCAAACCCGGAGAGCTAATTCCTACTGATGGGATAATTTTATCTGGTTACAGCACCCTCAATCAAGCTGCAATTACAGGCGAGTCTTTACCTGTAGAGAAAACAGTGGGCGCAGAAGTATTTGCCGGCACACTCAACGGCTATGGCGCATTGCAGATTAAGTTACACAAACCAGCCCAAAGCAGTTTAATTCAACGGGTGATTCGCTTGGTAGAACAAGCGCAGACAGAAGCACCTCCTTCGCAAGAGTTTATCGATCGCTTTGAGAAAGGATATGCCAAAGTCATTGTAGTAGCCGGGATATTGCTAGCAACTTTACCGCCATTTCTCTGGGGTTGGGATTGGGAAACGACGATTTATCGCGCTCTTACTTTCCTAGTGGTGGCTTCTCCCTGTGCGCTGATGGCTGCAATTATGCCCACGCTGCTGTCGGGAATTGCCAATGGTGCAAGACAGGGGATTTTGTTTAAAAATGGGGCGCAGTTGGAGAAAATTGGCAAAGTCCGAGCGATCGCATTTGATAAAACTGGTACTTTAACAACAGGACAGGTGCAGATATTTCAGATAATTTCAGTTAGTAAATACACCCAGGCAGATGTATTAAAAGCCGCCGCTAGTGTGGAATCCTCTTCCGAACATCCCATCGGTAAGACAATTGTGCAGGCGGCTGGTGATTGGGATTGGGTTGGTGCAGTCCAAGTGCAAGCTATACCTGGGCAGGGAATTGTGGGAATCGCCCAAGAACAACAGATAATTGTGGGGAATGCCACTTTTGTACAGCAGTATGTGACAAATTTACCTGAAGAATTGCAAGAAATGGCTCAATCTTTAGAGCAAGAAGGTAAAACTGTGGTTTGGGTAGCACAGGGAAGCAGAGGGGCAGAGGTGATGGGTGTAATTGCGATCGCAGATAAAGTAAGATCGCAAGCAGCCGCAACCATTACCCGGTTAAAGAAATTGGGAGTTGAACAAATTGTCATGTTAACCGGCGATAATCAGGAAACTGCTAACAGTGTCGCCAAAGCAGTAGGAATTGATCGGGTATATGCTCAACTTCTACCAGAAGATAAGCTGGATGTTATCCGCCGTTTACAGCAAGAATATCAAACTGTGGCAATGGTAGGCGATGGGATAAATGATGCACCAGCCCTAGCACAAGCATCTGTAGGTATAGCGATGGGCGTATCTGGTAGCGATGTGGCGTTGGAAACCGCAGATATAGTACTGATGGCAGACAGGCTAGAAAAAATTGCTGTAGCGATGCATTTGGGTAGGCAATCGCAAGCCATAGTCAAACAGAATATAGTCGTAGCGTTGGGTTTCATTATATTGCTTTTGGTGGGCAACTTTCTAGGAAATATTAACCTACCCATCGGCGTCATTGGGCATGAAGGTTCTACAGTGTTAGTTACCCTCAGTGGTCTTAGATTACTGAAATAAGCACTATTCTCTTTTCTCTGTGTCCTCTGCGCCTCTGCGGTAGCCCTACGTTAAAATTTGAACGCGACGGAGTTCTAAGCCTCATTAATGAATATCAAAGACTCATTAAAGGAGTTCCGAGCCTCATTAATGAATATCAAAGACTCATTAAAGGAGTTCCGAGCCTCATTAATGAGTATCAAAGACTCATTAAAGGAGTTCTGAGCCTCATTAATGAATATTAAAGACTCATTAAAGGAGTACTGTCAAAGCAACTTTACTACAACTGAGGGGCCAATCAACTTCAAGATCATTCTCGGCTAGGGAAGCGAAGGGTATAACTTCATGCCCACGCTGCTTAAGTTCTTGCAACATCCAGTCGGTAAAGTTGGTGCGTTCATCACTGCCAATAGCGATTCTTATGCCTTCACCTTTAAAAGTAGTCTGCCCTATTGTCTCATTTTACTTTTACGATATGCAGCGACAGTTCAGAGGATGATAAACTGTCGCTACAATTGGGCGAAATGATCTGAGAAAAAGAAATACTCAATCCTCAGCTTTTGTTGAATATGCAACAGTTTTTCTATCCAAGGAAACTGCTTCTGTTTGCAGTTCTTGATTGGCGCGACCTAGCAACTGACCCATCGACTGTACCAGATTTTCTAAGCCACTGTTACCTCTGCGGTCTTGTAATTGAAAGACGAAGCCGCTAAAGTTGCCTAAACCCTGAATTGGTGGGGGATTCACAGGAAAAACCCTGGCTTCTGGGATGGACAACAACTTACCCTGCAACTTGCCAATAATCGCTTGTACTGATTGATCTGGTCTTGAGCGCTCGTCCCAAGGTTTTAAAGTTGTAAATATGATGCCACTGTTAGCTGTGTTACCACTAAAACCAAATCCTCCGATCGCAAAAGTCCCCAACATTTCCGGAATTTGCAGAAGTTCTTTTTCTACCTGTGCAATGACATCGCTGGTGTATTGCAACGAAACCCCTTGCGGCCCTTGGATAATTGTGATGAAGTAGCCTTCGTCTTCATCTGGGAGAAAGGCTGTTGGTACTGTGGTGTACAGCCAAGCAGTCATTCCCAAGGAAACAATAAACAACCCAATCACTCCCTTAAAAAGGGGGCTTTTCAGATCCCCCCTTTTTAAGGGGGTTGGGGGATCTCTTCTGCGTAAGTCCTACTTGAGTGAAAACTTGCAACGAGTCTTTCCCCTTGTCCCTAATTCTCCTTGTCCCCAAGTCCTCTGCCCCCTGCTCCCCCTGCTCCCTTCTCGTCTTCAACTAAGGCTTCCGACTACCCACTTCTTCCGGTGCAGGAGTGATGGGAGCGCCATTAGTTAGGTTGAGAATACCGGAAACAACAATTTTGTCTCCAGCTTTTAGTCCTTCGATAACTTGATAATTATTCTCCTCAATAACTCCCAGTTTCACAGGTTTTTGTTGAGCTACTAAAGATGGCGCTCCAGGTTTAGATTTTTCTGCTGGTGCTTGAGCGACAAACACAAAAGTCTCCCCACCCAAGCGAGATATTGCTGTAACTGGAACTAAAATTCCTGGACGTTCGTTCCAGATCACTTTGGTTTGCACTGACTGGCGATTGACTAGTTGACTTCTAGAATTGCCAAAGTTGGCTTTAGCCAAAACGGTCTGCGAATCTGAACTGGCATCTGGAGAGATGAAACTCACCTTACCCCTTGCTGTGGGTTTGCCTTGGGTGTTCAGCATTTGCACTGGTAATCCCAAGCGCAACTTTTTGGCTTCTTCTAAAGGAACGGAAATATTCAGTTCTAAAGAGTCATTTCTAGTCAGTGTAGTGAGCTGATCTGCTTTTTGCACATAATCTCCCACCTTTGCTGGAATATCACCAACAATACCAGTGAAAGGTGCAAGGACTTTTGTGTATTGCAGTTGAACTTGGGCAGCTTGGACTTGGGCAGCTGCTTGGCTTACTTGCGATCGCGCTTGGGCAATTTCTTCTGGACGGGAACCATTTTCTAGCTGCCTTAAGTTCTGTTTCTGTTGTTCCAGGGCACCAGCTAGCTCATTGATACTAGAATTTCTGCTTTGGCGGAGTTGGTCGAGGCGTTTCTGGGCTACGACAAGGGCAGCTTCAGCACTTTGCTGTTCTTTGACATATCCTTCTAGGACATCTTGGGAAACTGCGCCCTCTTTTCTCAATTGTGCGTATCGTTTAGCTCGTGACTGTGCTAGTTCCACGTTAGATTTAGCAGACTGAATTTGAGCCTCAGCCTGAGCAATTTCTTCTGGTTGCGATCCCGATTGGGCATCTTTAAAGCGAGCTTGGGCTTGGGTTAACTCTGCTCTAGCTTGGGCAACTTCTTCTTGTCGCGTACCTGCTTTGAGTTCAGCAAGACGTGCTTGAGCTTGTTCTAGTCCGGCTTTTGCTTGTAATAATTGCGCTTGAACATCATCACTTTGCAAGCTAATAATAACTTGCCCTTGTTGAACACGGTTGCCCTCTTTGATGAAAATCTGCGTAACTCGTCCTTCAACCTGTGGCTTGATGATTACCGAACTTGGAGCCTCTAAGGAGCCAATAAACTCCGAACTTTCCTGCACAGTTTCAGTTTGCACAGTTGCTAACTTGACGGGAACTGCCTTAGGTTGACCAGCAGCTGCTCCAGCACCACCTGGTGCATCACTAGCACGGCTAGTTTGCCACCAGCGCCAACCAATACCAACACCCGCAATTAACAAGATAATTCCCAACAGCAAGGGCCAACGCCGCTTTTGAGGTGGCTTAGGCGATCGCTCTGGCAATGGTTGTGACTCTTGATTAGCATCATTAACAACAGGCTGTTCTATTTCAACGGGCAGGGGAGAATCAGGGAACTCAGAATGCGACATCTTCGGTTTCTCGTCTTGTGGATTTAGACTTGGGCAATCTACTCTTCGCTAAAAAAGCATTATTTGAATAGTTTTTTAGCCTTTTTTTCTTGATGTTGGTAATAAATATATACTTGGGTATTTGGGCGATCGCTCACGATGTCTAGCACTTAAAACGCACAAATATGTTCATAATACTATAGTTAATTTGTACATTTTCTAACTCCTATAAGTTGTTTATACGTATGATTTCTAAAACTTTTTGAATCAGCATAAACCCTGGATTTTGCTCAGGGAAAAAGCACATCTTAGTTGCTGCCTTTATCAAGCGTGTATGAGTTTGTGCCGTCCTTAATGCTAAGTTTTTCATCAGAGTTTGCAAGCGCTTGCTTGCATTATAACCACATAAAATACGAGATTGGTATAAGTTATAGATGAGTCTATCGCTCTTAAGTTGTAGTGAATACTTATCTTAGGGAAGAGAAAAGTATGGAGCGATGCCTACTGAGGCTTGTCTGCAACACGCTGCGCGTAGCAAGATCCCCATAGGAGTACGCCAACGGCGGGCTACGCCTACGTACTGAATTCAGCTTTATTAAGCAAGGTTATAAGTTTCATCAAGCTACCTTCACCAAGAACGACATGCAATCAATTAGTGTTCTTTAGAGTCCTATTTTTGAGCAGTCTTAACTTCCTACACTTAGGTCACCCAATCGGTTGATTTTTAACTCACCCATTTGGGTGATTTAATTTTTCCTAATTACGGTTTTGCCTTTCTAGTAGCTTAATGTTCGCTAATTAAGAGAGCATCCCATTTCAATACTTGTCGGGTTTTGGGGAAAAGGGAAAGAAAAAACCTTTAACCCTTTCCCAAAACCAAACTTGGAGTTCAAAATGCACAAAGCGAGTAGTATTGCATCCCATTTTTGTAAAAAATCCCCAGTCTCCAGTCCTCTTCAACCATCCACAACTGATTTTTTGGAATTCAATTTCGGCAAGATACCCACAGTTGATTTTCGGTTAGCAACAACATGAGAAAGCAGTCCTTCATAGCGATCAAGTGCTTGCTCGAAGGAATAGTTTTCTTCGGCAAAATGTCTTCCTGCGTTACCTAGCCTCGCCCCTAGAGTAGGATTAGCATATAAATCATGCACCGCAGCAGCCATTGCATCGGGTGATTCTGGCTCAACAATTATCCCACCACCACTGAGTTGGATTGCTTTTGCAGCAGTACCAGTGGCAGGAACTGAACCCACAATCGGGCGACCACTAGCTAACAGCAATGGTATTTTTGAAGGCATATTAAACGAAACCACATTGCGCTTTTGCACAATTAACCCGACATCAGATGCTGCTAGCATTTCGGGTAGTTTTTCTCGTGGCTGCAACGGTAGCAGCAAAACATTATCTGCTCCATTTAAAAGACAATATTCTTGCAACCTTTGCAATGCTATTGATTCGCCAACAATGACAAAGACAATCTCCCTGATATGACGCAAGCAAACTGCTGCTTCTATTACTGTTTCTAAACCTTGCGTTAGAGCAATATTACCCGAATAAAGTACTACAAATTTTCCATCAAGTTGATGGCTAAATATCCAGGAGTTGTTCTGTTTTGGTAAGGGGCGGATGAAATTTACATTCACCCAATTGGGAATACAAACGATTTTATTAACAGATACTCCCTTATTTATTAAATTCTCACGAAACTCATCGGCGATAACACTAATAGTGTGTGCAGTCCGATATGCAAATTTCTCTAGGGCTGCAAGAGTTCGGATCATCCACTTGTTCTTTAATAGCCCGATACGTACCGCAGCTTCTGGTAAAATATCTTGCACATTCAGAACTACTGGGCAGTTATATAACCAACCAAATATTGCTGCTGGTAATATACCCAAAAGAGGCGGGACTGTTAAAATAATAACATCGGGGCGTCCGCCTTTAAAAGCTTGGGGTAAGCTTGTGAAAACAAAACTCAACTCAAGTAGCAGCCTATCTAGGAGGTTAGGTTTAGACTTAATTCGGAGGTAACTTCGTTGAATGGTGACACCATTTGTTTGTTCAGTAAGGTACCACTTACCCTGATACTCATCGTAAATTTTGCGCTGAGGATAGTTGGGCATTCCCGTAATCACCCGCACTTCATGATCTCGCTTTACTAGTCCTTCTGCCAATTCAGTCATTAATGGAGCAATTCCAATCGGCTCTGGATGATAGTTGTAGGAATAGATCAGAATGTGCATGAGCTATTTGTGAATTTTGCAAAGATAGTCTAAGATGAGCGGATTTATTGCTTAATAGTCAGTAGGCGCTGCTACTTTTATTATTTAATTTAGGTTGTGATTAAATTATGATTTTTTTTAAATAACAATTGCGATAAACACTGCTTAGGAATTTTCTAAGTGGATTTTAACAGCTATTAGTTATTAGTTATTAATTATCAGCTTTTTGCTTGGATAAAGTCCCTCAACCGTAAAGTCAGAAGTTACCAGTGTTAACTAATAACTTTTGACTGTTCACTTATTTAAGTTCACTACCATATGTTTGATAATTGTTCACTTTTCAATAAGTGAATTTAATCGTTAAATTTACGCTTAGGGGATTGTAACATGATATTTAATATCATGCATATAACCTACATTCCGGCTTGTAAACTGGCACATGAAGTATTTTTAACCAAGTAATCAGTATTGCATTCATGGGTAAACATCCAATTTTTTAGTAGTTCAAAGGAACTAACTTTTTAACATTAGTGTCTTGAGTAGCTTCGTATTTTAAGCTGTAATTGGGAAAAAGTGTAATGCATCGCAATATCACCTTGGCAGTTCAACTTGAAATCAACAGCTGTGTGTGATCTGGGTTGTTAGAACCACTAGCGATGCCTGCGGTTTTTGCTAGCCTACGCAACACTGATTGCTATAGTAAGGGCAATTTTAGAGAAAATATTTTTGATTATAATCGCTCGAATACTTATTCACACAAGTATTCGAGCGATCGCAAACTGATTAGGTTGGATGATAGACTTACCAGTTCACTGAATTATTGGGGCTAGAATAGAGATTCATTAAACTAAATTTGGCAACCTCTAACTAGGAAGCTCTACTTTCTAGCAAGAGGCTTGCTTTTTCTTCAGAGTTGAGCCTACACCCAATACCGCAAATGTAAGTAAACCAAGCAGAGAAGCAGGTTCAGGGATTTGGTATACATGAATAGAACCAGAATTTTGATCTAGTGTTATTGATGTTCCCTGTTGATTGACATCCTGAAGTAATGCCAAAGAGTCGCCTACTGTTCCCTGCAAGAAATATTCTCCGATGACACCCGTTCCTCCTGCTACATCAAAGGGGCCAAACAATTTCTGAGCGGAAGTATCAAAGTTGAAAGCGAAGAAATCAGATTCTGACACCCCAGCAGTAACAGTGTTATAAGTTCCAAGAGGATTATTAGATGGGTCTAAGAAAGAGACACTCAAGGATTGTAAAAAGTTGGTGGCTCCACTACCACTTTCTGAAATAATTGTAGGTGCTGTAGTCTCGTCGTAGCTGAATGAACCTGTTGCTGAATAACCAGCATTACCTAGCCAGTCAAATTTTAAATCAATAGCTTGAGCGGGATTGTTAACACCAGCACCGATCGCAAGACTAAGAGCAGCACTGGTTGCTGTGGTAGCAGCGATTTTGGCGAAAATATTTTTCATCGTTGTAACTCCAAAGTTGATTGCCATGATGCAAATATCAATACATCAGACAACATGGAGTTTATGATATCAATATGAATAAGTAAATACTGCATGAAAGTATGGTAGTAAGTGTAATAAATCAATAAAGATAAACACTTATTTTGTGAATTTTTGGAGAAAATGCCAAGTCTATCTAACAAACCTAAGCTCAACTTCATCCATCTTGATGTATGTAGCAAGGTTTATAGCTAAAAATCACGAGCGATCGCCTGATAATAACTGATAAAGTTGAGCTACGCAAAGTTGAAAACAGTGACCTATGCCTGCGTTTCTATTAGAAGTTGGTACAGAAGAATTACCTGCAAGCTTTCTCAGTGATGCCTTAATACAGTGGCAAGAGCGCATTCCTCAAAGTTTGGAAGCAAACAGCATCAAGGGCGAAAGTGTTCAGGTGTATGGTACTCCCCGGCGTCTGGCGGTAGTGATTAAAGGTCTACCAGCCCAGCAAGCAGACCGAGAAGAAGAAATTAAAGGGCCCCCCGCCCAAGCTGCCTTTAAAGATGGTCAGCCTACTGCTGCTGCTATCGGCTTTGCCAAAAAGCAAGGTGTGGAAATGGATGCGCTATTCCTTCGCCCCACTGACAAAGGGGAATTTGTCTTTGTGCAAAAAAAAATTCCCGGCCGTCCTGTGGCGGAAATTTTAACAGAACTTATTCCCCAGTGGATTTGGGGTTTAGAAGGTAAACGATTGATGCGTTGGGGAAATGGGGATGCGAGATTTTCCCGACCAATTCGTTGGCTGGTAGCTTTGTTAGACGAGACGGTGCTGCCTTTAGAATTAGTGAATGGTTCTAAAACGATTCAGAGCGATCGCATTTCCCAAGGTCATCGGGTTTTACATCCTGATTCTGTGACAATTGCTCAAGCTACTGATTATCTTACCGCCCTCAAGTCTGCCTATGTCACCGTTGACCCAGAAGAACGGGCAAATATTATCAAAGAGCAAGTAAATACAGTAGCACAGAAATTAGAAGGCGGTACAGTATTTTACCCCGATTTGTTAGAGGAAGTAACCAACCTTGTAGAACATCCTTCCGCAGTTGTCGGTAAATTTGAACCAGAATTTTTGGAATTACCAACTGAGGTAATTACTGAAGTCATGGTTACTCATCAGCGTTATTTCCCTGTATTCAAATCAGGTAGCTATCAGAAAGAATTACTGCCCAATTTCATAACTATTTCTAACGGTGATCCCAAGAAATCAGATATTGTTGCCGTCGGGAATGAAAGGGTAATTCGTGCCAGATTAGCTGATGGCAGATTTTTCTACGAAGCTGATTTAACTAAACAAATAGATAGCTTTTTACCACAGTTAGAAAAAGTCACTTTCCAAGAAGAATTGGGTTCGGTGCGTACCAAGGTAGATAGAGTAGTTAAGATTGCCGAGCGAATAAGCACCCAATTAGAATTAGCGGAAAATCAAAGCCAAAAAATCCAACGTGCTGCTTTATTATGCAAAGCAGATTTGGTGACTCAAATGGTGTATGAATTTCCTGAATTGCAAGGCATTATGGGAGAAAAATATGCCTTGGCAAGTGGTGAAGATGCCGAAGTAGCAAAGGCAATTTCTGAACATTATTTACCAATAGGAGCCAGTGATAGGTTCCCCGAAACGCTCACGGGTCAAATTGTCGCTTTGGCAGATAGATTAGATACCCTAGTGGGTATCTTTGGTTTAGGTTTAATTCCCTCTGGTTCCTCTGATCCCTTCGCCTTGCGCCGTGCTGCCAATGCTGTAGTTAAAATTACTTGGTTTTATAATTTGCCGATAAATTTAGATGATTTATTGGCGCAAATAGCGACAGACTTTGCAGCAAAATATCACAAAGACCGGGCATCATTAATCGCAGCATTACAAGAGTTTTTCTTGCAACGCATCCGCACCTTATTGCAAGAAGAAAAACAGATTGATTACGACTTGGTAAATGCAGTTTTGGGAGAAAATGATCCAGAATACACAGAACGGACGTTAAAAGATTTATTGGATGTCCGCGATCGCGCCTTATACTTACAACAAATCCGCAATGACAGTACCTTAGATAACATCTACGAAACTGTTAACCGTTCCACACGATTAGCCGCCCAAGGTGATTTGGATACAAAACAGTTAGAACCAACAATTGTAGTTCGTCAAGAACTATTGCAAAAGCCCTCTGAGGTAGCTTTGTATAATGCCTTAATTGAATCAGTACCGCTTACCTGGGCAGCACAGCAGACACGAAATTATCAACTGTTAGTAGCAGCACTAGCAAAAATTGCCCCGACAGTTAGTAACTTCTTTGATGGCCCAGATAGCGTATTAGTTATGGACTCCGATCCAGAAATCAAACGTAATCGATTACACTTACTGGGATTAGTCCGCAATCATGCCCGTGTTTTAGCTGACTTTGGTGCGATCGTCAAAAATCTGTAGCGTAGGTTAACAAAAAGTTGTGTAATTTTTGCAAAGAAGCGCTACTATAGGGAGTGCTTAACCAGGGACTCTGCTGCAATCTATGCCTAGAGCTACTGTAATTGGATTGGGAAAGTCCGGTGTTGCTGCGGCGAGATTGTTGAAAGAGGAAGGTTGGGAGGTAGAGCTAAGTGATAGCAACACCTCCGAAACCTTTCTACAACAACAACAAAAACTCGCTGCCGAGCAAATAACCGTGAAACTAGGCCAATCTCTAGAATTGAATGGTGATAATTTACCCCAATTAATAGTCGTTAGTCCTGGCGTGCCTTGGGATATTCCCGTATTAATCAAGGCACGCCAATTAGGTATTGAAACCATTGGGGAAATGGAACTCGCTTGGCGAAATTTGCGCTCGCTACCTTGGGTAGGAATTACTGGCACTAACGGCAAAACTACTACCACAGCTTTAATTGCTGCCATTTTCCAAGCAGCAGAATTAGATGCACCTGCCTGCGGTAATATTGGCTACGCCGCTTGTGATGTTGCCCTATCTTGGAAGGGGAGAGGGGCAGGGGAGGCAGGGGAAGCAGGGGAAGCATTTGATAATTCCTGTACAGACGCCATTAATCGCGTCTCTCCTAACTCTTCACTTGATTGGGTGATTGCGGAAATTAGCAGCTATCAAGTAGAATCTTCCGTCTCTCTTGCACCACGCATCGGTGTTTGGACGACTTTCACGCCGGATCATCTTAGTCGCCATAAGACTTTAGAGAACTATTACAATATTAAAGCCAAGCTATTGCATCAGTCTGAGTTGCAAGTGTTTAATGGCGATGATGTTTACTTGAGGCAGCAAGGTTTAAGTAATTGGCCTGATGCCTATTGGACAAGTGTGAGAGGAAAAGATTTCCTGATTAGCGAAAAAGGCTTTTACATCGAAGACGACTGGGTTGTGGAAAAGCTGACTGCAACCTCTGCACCAGAACCGATTGTGAAAGTATCTACTTTGCGGATGGTGGGAGAACATAATCAGCAAAATCTCTTAATGGCAGTAGCAACAGCAAGATTAGCGGGAATTAATCGTGATGCGATCGCACTTGCAATTCGGGAATTTCCTGGCGTTGTTCATCGTTTGGAGCATATCTGCACTTGGGAAGGTATTGATTTCATAAACGATAGTAAAGCTACTAACTACGATGCTGCCGAAGTTGGTTTAGCATCCGTTAACAGTCCAGCGATTTTAATTGCTGGTGGAGAAGCCAAAGCAGGTGATGATACTGGCTGGCTAGCACAAATTCAAACCAAAGCTGCCGCTGTGTTATTGATTGGCTCTGCTGCACCTGCATTTGCCCAACGCCTGCAAGAGGTGGGATATTATTCTTACCACATTGTGGAAACTATGGAAAGGGCAGTTCCTAGAGCGGCGGAATTAGCTAAGGAGTATGAAGCGCCCGTGGTGTTGCTATCTCCGGCTTGCGCGAGTTTCGATCAATACCCAAATTTTGAGGTGCGGGGCGATCATTTCCGTCAGTTGTGCCTTGATTGGGCAGAAGGAGAGAAGCTTCAATACAACTCGATTCTTTCATCTTCTCTGTCTTAATTCATTTACTGTGTGACTTGCAGCTACACAGTGAATGAGTTATGTAACCTAAAAGTGCGGTGCGATCGCATTTTACATAGACTTCAATATTCTAGAAGGATTGTTTAGAGCTAATTTAGTGGTTTCCTATAATTATGTTTTGCTGTAATTTGCAACTTCAACCTCATGAGCGATGCTTGTAGGTTTAGGAACAGGTAAACCATCTTCTAGCATTCCTTCTAGATGAAATTCAATAGCTTCTGCAATCATCTGCTTGACTTCTTCTAAGGTTTCACCCACAGCTACACAACCGGGTAAATCAGGGACATAAGCGCCGTAACTAGTTTCTCCCTTTTCAATCACAACTGTATAACGCATTAGTCTTCCTCCAATTGAGCTTGTCTCCAGATATTTTTAAGAGTACCAATTGGCACATCTACATTTGGTTTACCAGACACTGTTACAGTACTGGATTTATCTGGATGTTTGAACTGTCGATGACTACCTTTAGTTCTGGCAAGATATCAAACATCAGCTTCTAGTCGTTTGATAACTTCGCGTACTTTCATGCTAGCGCTTATCTGTATAGGTAAAATTTAGATTACAGATAGAGTGCCTTATTGAGAAAAAAAAGTAAACAACATTGTGTCGTAATTTCTGTCCGTCATTTTGTCGTGGGTTTCAGCATTGCTAAGTAGATAAACAAAAACATTTACGTGTAAACCTTTGACATCAGAGTAGACTCTAGTTAGTCATTGGGCATTGGGTATTAAGCATTTATTACGGACTATAGACTATATAGCGCTTCTTAGTTGAGTTCAATAGAGATATAACCACTTCCCATGTAAGAAAGGGGAGTAAGTAATCGGGAGCGATCGGATAGTTCAATAAACGGTTTTGTCACCCCATGCGCGATCGCTTTTCTGGAATTAAAAGCCAAAGTTATTGAGTTCTTGGTAAGAGTTGGCGAGTTAAAAATTACAGCTTTTAAACTTAGCTAGATCATCGGTGAATGCCGATAACTAATTTACTCCTTTAAAAGGATGACACTTAATCGTAAACCATCTGCTGCTCTTAAAATAATATAGCCTTTTGTGTAAGTCAGAGTGGATGTTGGTACTCCTTGGCGAGAGGGGCGACCCCTTACCTGAAAAGTGCCCGAAATTTCTACTACTCGAACCCGTGTATTGATGAGTGGATGGTCTTCTCTTAGTGGCTCTGGCCCTAGTTGTCGAGCTTCTTTATAACTCATTAAACTAGACTTTATAACTTTTGACTTACTTGCGTTAAAGCGTTTTCCTATTACTATCTTGAGTGCTCTTTCAGCCGCAACTTGTTCACCGATATCTGCATTAGGATTCGCTGGAACTGAAAAATCTGGTAACGGATCATTATTTACAGGAAGTAGTTGGCCTTTATTATCTTCAGAATTTGGTGCTGGTTCTGCGTTCATAGGTGAAACTTGAGAACTTGTCTGATTTTTTTGAGCTATGACTTGGCTCTCACATGAAGATGTAAAAAGTCCAATTGGAAATAAAACAATAGTTAGAATCGCTTTGTTGATACGAGAGCATTATCAGAAGTCAACTATTTATTCAGTTTTTTAAGTTCTATTTAAATGTCTATATTTAACTGTGCATGCAGCTTTTAAGACACATTTACGGTAAGAGACATCAATGCTAATTGTCAAGTTTTTGACTACGGGTTAGCTGTTGAGATTAATTTATACCTGTGTCACGCAGCTTGGTATTTAACGCACGCCAATCAAACCATTGGGGCAGTTGAGTTTTTAGCGATGCCTGTGATAGTTTAGAAAGAAATTGACTCGAAAATACCTCAAGGTAAGTCGCCAGCGTCAAGACTTTGCTGTAAAAACAGCAAGGTGCTTAGTAAAAATACTTTTGCAAGCGGCGTGTTGATTTTTTATCTCTCTTCAGAATCTCCAGATTTCTAAAGTGAATAATCAAGCTTTTCCAGAGCTACATTCCCTCTCTCACAGATAAAATTTATATATGAACGCTACACAAGAAAAACTAAAAGTTCAGCTTGAGCAGGCAATAGTTGCGGCTTTTGGCGCTGATTTTGCTGGAGTAGATCCAATTTTGGTTTCTGCTAGCAATCCTAAATTTGGTGATTATCAGGCGAATGTGGCTTTATCCCTGAGTAAAAAATTAGGAAAGCAACCAAGAGCGATCGCAGGTGCGATCGTTGAGAAACTAGATGTATCCGAAATCTGCGAACCGCCAGAAATTGCTGGGCCAGGATTTATCAATCTGAAACTGAAAACGGCATACCTGGAAGCACAACTGAACGAAATTCAAGCTGATCCCAGGTTGGGAGTTCCAGCTGCGAAAACACCCAAACGGGAAATTGTCGATTTTTCTAGTCCGAATATTGCTAAAGAAATGCACGTTGGACACTTGCGTTCTACGATTATTGGTGATTCCATCGCCCGGATTTTAGAATTTCAAGGACATGATGTACTGCGGTTAAATCATGTGGGTGATTGGGGTACGCAGTTTGGGATGTTAATTACTCATCTTCGTGAATCTGATTCTGAAAATAATTCCTTTTGGAATAGTCTATATTATGAGGAGAACAATCAACCGGGTTTCATTAACTCTCCCTCTATAAATATAGGAGACTTGGTTCAGTTTTACAGAGAAGCTAAGAAAAAATTTGATGAAGATGCTGATTTTCGAGAAAGATCACGTAAAGCAGTAGTAGAACTACAATCTAATGAGTTATCAGCAAAACACGCTTGGTTTTTTCTTTGTGAAGCTTCTCGAAAAGAGTTTCAAGTAATTTATGAGTTGCTGGATATCAAGTTAGATGAACGGGGCGAATCTTTCTACAACCCCTTACTACCTGGCGTTGTAGAAAATTTAGAAAAATCTGGATTACTGGTAGAAAACCAAGGGGCAAAATGCGTTTTCTTAGAAGGGTTTACAAATAGAGAAGGTGAACCTTTGCCCTTAATTGTGCAAAAATCAGATGGCGGGTTTAACTATGCCACAACTGATCTAGCAGCACTACGCTACCGGATTCAGCAGGATGAAGCAAAGCGGATAATTTATGTAACAGATGCTGGACAAGGAAACCATTTTGCCCAATTTCTCCAAGTAGCACGCAAAGCTGGATGGATTCCCGATGATGTGGAATTAGTGCATGTTCCCTTTGGGTTGGTGTTAGGAGAAGATGGGAAGAAATTCAAAACTCGTTCTGGGGATACTGTGCGGTTGCGGGATTTATTAGATGAAGCTGTTTCTCGTGCCCATGCTGACCTAAAAACTAGATTACAAGAAGAAGAACGTCAAGAAACTGAAGAATTTATTAATGAAGTTGCTAGGGTAGTTGGGATCAGTGCAGTTAAATATGCAGACTTAAGCCAAAACCGTACCAGTAACTACATTTTCAGCTACGACAAAATGCTGGATTTCAAAGGTAATACTGCGCCCTATATGCTGTATGCTTATGCGCGGATTCAGGGGATTAGCCGCAAGGGTAACATTAACTTTAAGGAGTTGGGAAACAATGCTGTTTTGTTGGAGCATGAAACAGAATTAGCGTTGGCAAAATATTTACTTCAACTGGATGAAGTTATTAGTAGTGTGGAACAAGACTTGCTGCCCAATCGTTTGTGTGAGTATTTGTACGAACTGAGTAAAAAGTTTAATCAATTTTATGACCGCAATCAGGGAGTTCAGGTTTTGGAGGCGGAGGAACCGCAGCGGACATCACGCTTGGTTTTATGTGATTTGACTGCTAGAACTCTGAAGTTGGGACTAGAGTTGTTGGGAATTCAGGTATTGGAGAGGATGTAATTTTTTTAACGCAAAGGTACGCTGAGGTGGCGCAAAGGTACGCAGAGTAAGAGTTAAGCTGATTTTTTCTTTGTGTACTTTGCGGTTTTTTAATTAGAATTGCTGGACTTGGAGGCGATCGCAAATGGTACGGACACCATCAAAAAGCATAACTTTGGCAGAGTTCCTAATACTACCAGAAACAAAACCCGCTAGTGAATACATCGATGGTCAAATTATTCAAAAACCTATGCCACAGGGCAAGCACAGTATAATTCAAGGTGAAATGGTTAGCACTGTCAACTTAACGGTCAAGCCCAAGCGAATTGCTCGTGCTTTTCCAGAACTACGGTGTACTTTTGGTGGAAGGTCAATAGTACCAGATGTTTCTGTGTTTACTTGGCAAAGAATTCCTCGTGATGAAAACGGTGAAGTTGCCAACGTATTCCAAGCAGATCCCGATTGGACTATCGAGATTCTATCACCTGACCAAAGACAAACGAAAGTTACAAAAAATATTCTGCATTGCCTGAATTATGAAACACAAATGGGTTGGCTGATTGATCCAGAAGAACAAACGGTATTTGTGTACATCCGCAATCAACAGCCAGTCATGTTGGATGAATTAGAAGCTTTACTCCCTGTGCCAGATTTCGCAAGTGAGTTGAGGCTGACAGTAGAAGATTTATTCGGTTGGCTGTTGGAGTAAACCAAATCTTGACGAATTGATAAGGAAATACACCAAGTGCAACAGGTTTTATGGGTAGGAATCGGTTGTAAACGGGGAACCTCATGGCAGTTGATTGATCAAGCAATTGAGCGAGTCTTTCAAGAAAATCAACTTTTTCAAAGTGCGATCGCAGGGATTACTACCATCGACACTAAAGCCTCGGAAGTTGGTTTAGTAGAACTTTGTCGCCTACGCAATTTGCCTCTAAAAACCTTTTCTGTGGAATACCTTCGCTCTGTCTGTGTCCCCAACCCTGCCACAATTACCGACCACAAAGTAGGTACACCTAGCGTAGCAGAGGCAGCTGCTATTCTTGCAGCTACTCAAGCCCCGTTGTTGATTACTTCCCCTTTTACCAGCACAGAAACATTGGGAGTGAGGTTATTAGTTCCTAAACAGATTTTCCAGCGACAAGGGCAACCAGGAGCAGTAACACTAGCTGTTGCCCAAGCCTCAAATATAATTAGTCATTAGTCATTAGTCATTAGTCATTTGTTATTTGTCATTTGTCATTAGCTAAAGTAACACTAGTACAGGTCGGCGGAAATAAACCTACCATTTTATTACAGCCAGAAAGCTCAAAATTCAAGCATGAGTGACTTTTGACTTTTGACTTTTGACTTTTGCCTTGCGGTACTAGCTGTTGCCCAAGCCTCAAATATGAGTATTACAATTTACTAATTTTTCTAGTCAACAACTCTCAAAAAATAGTTAATTATGCTAGAAACAATAGCTAGCACAATTGAACCTAACAAAGCAGGTAAAAAGCCTTGAATTTCAAAACCAGAACCAGGAGTTAAGGCACTTGCTAACCAAAGGGTTAAAGCGTTGATCACCAATGTGAATAAACCAAAGGTAAGCAAAGTAATCGGAAATGTCAAAATCCGCAAAATTGGTCTAATAAATGCATTAACCAGACCAATAACAAGGGCAGCAACCAAGGCAGTCACAAAATTCTTGATAAAGAATCCCGGAACGATATTAGCAGTAAGAAATAAAGCCACCGCAGTTCCAAGCCAAGTTAATAAAAAGTGTTGCATAAGTTTTTTTAGAAGAATTAGCAGTAAGTTTAATTAATTTCACTATTGCCAGTTGTGATCTGTAACACCATCAGGCATCATTGTGCTTGACTTTTAAAGTTACCATCATCTTTTGTCAGCCCAAAAGCAATGCAATTTATTAGTGCTGGCATGGAGAGATAATTCTAATCGGTGTATCTTTATCGTATTGCAGGATGTACCACGAATTAAATTCATCAAAAATAGACTTATAGCAGTTGTGGGGTAAGGGGTAAGGGGTAAAGGGGAAAGCAGCGATAGAATTACCCTTTCCCCCAAGAGTGCAAAACTATTTTTGCAAGAGGTCTAATGAATAGAGCAGCAAAACTTCTACAGAGGTTTCTCTCGACCGAGAAACCTCTGTACCTAAAAGAGGGTATCTACCACTAGCAAGTTCCAAAGTTATTAAAGGAACTGCCAAAATTGCACTATAGTGGATGGCAACTTTAGTATCAACCTAACGCTGTTGGGGCTAACGCCGCTGCAAAAGAACCTCCCAGGTAGAGCCACCAACTACACCGTCAGTTTCTAAACCATAGCGCTTTTGTGCCGCTTTCACAGCTGCCTCAGTTGTCTCGCCAAAGTCTCCATCGGCATCGCCTTTCAAGAAACCAAGCTTTTTCAATTGTTGTTGCAACTTAACAACTTCAGAACCACGTAATCCTATACGCAAAATTGGTAATCCTTCTGAAGTGTATTGAATACCAGGAGTTCGCTGAGTTCTTGTGTTTGTCTGAGTTCGAGTAGTTTGCCCAGTCCGTGTAGTTGACTGAGTTCGAGTAGTTGATGTAGTACGATTCGGCGTTTTCTGTGTGCTTGAAGTTGTAGTTTTTCTTGGAGTAGCAGGTCTTGGCTCAGCGCTAGTCGCAACTTGTGTTACGGCTTTTTTTGGGGTAGTAGGTCTTGGTTGAGGGCTAGCTGCAACTTGTGTTACAGGTTGTCTTGGAGGGTTGGGGTTGGGATTTGCAACGTTGGTAAGGTTGCTAGCTTGGGTTGGAACAGGAAAATTCGTAGCTGAGTTAAATCTTGGCTGGGATGAAGGGACAGTTGATGCTACTGGTTGATTAGGGAAAAGTCGTTGCCAAGTACTGGCATCAACAATACCATCTGGATTCAAGCCAGCTGCTTGTTTAAACCGGGCAACAGCACTAGCCGTATTCTCACTATATGTACCATCTACAGCACCAGAATAAAAACCCAAAAGTTTCAGAGCTGCCTGGAGTTCAGATACGCGTTCGCCTTGGCTACCAACTTTGAGGATAGGGCGGTTGATGCTATCTCCAGGATTTACTTGGGCAATTTTTTGTGGTGCAGCTATTGATACTACAGGAGAGAAGGCAATAAGTAGAGGCGTAGTGGAGAACAAGATTATTTCAATGACTGATAAAGATTTAGACCTCTTTGGCCACCAACCCTTTTGCCGTTTTTCCATTCTACAGCGATTTACAGTTGGGTCTAGTAATTTTAAGTAACTCAAAATACTTGCTGTCAGGCTGCTTTGCATGGAATTTACTCCCAGAATATTCTCATGCTAATGGTACAGCCGCTTGGTCTAAAAAACAGCTGCATTTACGATTGCAGATTCTCAGTTACGCGATCGCTCGATTAATTGCTTCTTCTTGACCAACTAAAGACAAGTAAGGCTCTTTTAAATACTTACAAGCTGCTGCGATCGCATCCTTGGTACTCACAGCCGCAATCAATTCTTGAAACTTTGTGTCAAAATCAATTCCTAAGCCCAAAATTTCATACCAGCCGTATATCTGAGCAATTTGCCCATTCGTTTGTTTACCCAAGGCGTACTGCCCCAGGATCTTGTTTTTAGCAGCTTGAAGTGCGCTTTGGGATACTTCGGTGGTAGACAATAAATCTACTTCTGTACGCAGTCCTTCTAGGGCAATGCTAGTATTTTCTGGTGCTGTACCCATGTAAACTATAAATGAGGCTGGAAATAGCCTTGTGGAGTAAAAGGCGGATACTTCGTAAGCTAAACCGCGTTTTTCCCGTAATTCGACAAACAAGCGACTAGAAAGCCCATTTCCCAAATAGGTACACAGCAATTTCAGTGCGGCGTAATCAACAGAACTCACTGATGTTCCCAAATAACCAAGCATCACGATTGATTGTTGTGTCTGTACTGGCTTAACTCTTACCTGCGGTTCCACCTTAATCTCAGGTAAATTCAGTATTGGCGGTGCTTGGGCTGGCGCTTCCCAATCAGCAAAAACTTCTTTCACCAACGCGGCTGCATCTGTGGCTGTGACTCTACCAGCAATACTAATTACTACATTATCTGGACGGAAATAAGTTTGGTGATACTCCACTAAATCCGCACGAGTTAAGCGGCTCATGGTAGTTTCATCTCCCAGCACTGACATGGAGTATGGATGATTTTGGTACATTACCTGCCGCATTTGTTCAAAGGCGACATTGAATGGTTGCTCTTTTTGGGAACGAATATCCTGGAGCGCTAAACGCCGTTCTAGTTCTACTTGAGTTTCTGGAAAAGTAGGCGATCGCAAAATCCGCCCTGCCAATGCTAAAATTTCCGCAAAATCTGATGTTACCGTCTTGAAAGATAGCAAAAAATAATCAGTGCCAGCATCCGCGCTCAAACTCGCCCCAACAGACTCGACAATTTCTGCAATTTCCAAACTAGAAAGTCCATCGCATCCCTTTGTCATCACTGCTGATAACAAATGTACCAACCCTGCTTGCTCCCGGTTTTCGTTACAACTACCAGCACGCACAAAGATTCGCGCCGCAATAATGTCCGCAGCAGGATTTTCTGCCACCAGCACGACAATGCCATTGTTCAATACGGTGCGATGGATAGGTGATTTTTGCAGCAAGGTTGCCATTTGTTCTTTGTCATTTGTCATTTGTCATTTGTCCTTTGTCATTTGTCCTTTGGCCTTTGTCATTCGTCTTTTGCTAATGACTAATGACTAATAACTAATGACTAGCACGGTTTAAGTACAGTAACCGCGTAATTCTCTGGTGAGAGATACTGTTTAGCTAATTTTTGCAGTTCTTGGGCATCAAAAGACTGAATCTGCTGCGGATATGTCACAGCTAATTCAGCTTGCGCGATGGTATTGTAATACCCATAAAGCCCTGTAAGTTGATTTGGCGTTTCGGTAGAAAACGCATACTCGTTACATAGCAGTCTGCGTGTACGAGCAAGTTCCTGTTCGCTAAGTCCTATAGTCTGCAAATCATCCAAATGAGTGCGAATCAAAAACTCAACTTCCTCCAGATTCTCTGGTTCTAACCAGGCAGTAATTGTAAATAAACTTGATTCCCTTTGTAGAGAAAAACTACTGCAAATTCCTTGTACCAATTGCAAATCTTCTCGCAAATCGCGTACTAAACGCGAAGTCCGCCCTTCTGCCAATAACACCGATAACAAGTCTAAACCATAGCCAGTGCGGATTTCTTCTACTCCGGGTACCAACCAGGCCATTAACAATCGTGCTTGCTCTATGCGTGGTAAACACAGTTCTTGACGGTGAATTCCTGTTATTACTGGCTTTGTCGTTTGCTCAAACTGCGGACAACTAGAGCGTTCGGCAAAATCAGCAAATGAACTATTTACTAGTTCCCAAGCTGGTTGCTGGGCTATACCTCCTGCAATTACTACCGTCATGTTTTCCGGCTGATAGTGAGTGCGGTGAAAACAGCGCATTGCTTCTGGTGACTGCTGCATCAGTTCTTGCTCAGTACCTAGCACTGAACGCCCGTAAGGGTGATGCGGATAGATGCTTTGAATTAGAGCTTGGAATCCTATCCAGTCGGAATCGTCTTGACAAGAGCGAATTTCCTCTAGGACTACGTCCCGTTCACGGCTAAATTCATCTTCTGGAATTGCCGCATTGAGCAGTAGTTCTCCTAAGTGGGGCAGAGTATCTTTTAAATAAGGGGCAGCCGTGGTGAGTGAATAATGAGCATAATCATAGCTTGTCGCCGCATTACTCACGCCTCCCCGGTTTTCAACTTTGGAATCGAACATTCCAGGGGGTAGCGTCGCTGTACCTTTAAAAATCATATGTTCTAAAAAGTGCGCCATGCCAAACCACGGTTTTGGCTCTAGGCTTGCTCCAGCACGCACCCAAATATCCGCTACAACTACAGGAGTAGTGGGAATTTCTTGATGAATAAACGTTAAACCACTGTCTAGTCGGAAGACCGAGGCTGGAAATGCGATATTAGTTAGTTGCTGTGACAATTTTTTGTAGCTTTAACCACAATTTAAGGCAATTTTGTCATCTTAACTCTGAACGATACCCAATTTAGAATCAAATTATACAGATTTTCTTTTTATCTCCAGGCACTACTCACTTTTAATTAAATTTGTTTGATTAATACAGCTAAGATGCTTAATCTGCGTTGTTTCAGATTTTTAGTTTGCAATTTCTTATTTTTCCTATAAGTAATACTGATTAAATAAATTAGCGTTGCAGAGAAAGCGGGATAATTTAGCAACTTCTAAAATTCTCCCCCTGCTTCCCTCAATTCATCCCACTGTATATGCAATGCCAAATAATCAAAGCTCCCAAGTTCTAACTGACTTTGGGAGCTAGTAATTTTGAGTTCACCGCGACGCCGTTTTACCTAAGTTTATGACCTGGTTTAACCAGGTGGGAACCTAAATTCCTCGTTTAAAGTTTCCGGGTACATGCCCGGTCTACTGCCACGAGAACTGTTTGACTCCCTTGTCTTTAAAGGCATAGATCAAAAAACTTGATGGCAGTCACCAACGTCGTAGTGCAACTCACTCATTATAGCTTTTCAAAAGATGTTGTGTGTTCCATATCGAAACTTTCGATCCATTTACCTGGGATACCAGATAGATTCTATGGTGTGGGCGATGTTGCTGGCGATGGCTGCGCCGACGCCAAGGGCGTACGCACCTGCCTGTTCTTTATTTTGATTATCTAGCAAAACAGTGACATGTCCCAACTTCCGCCCAGGACGTGATTCTGTCTTCCCATACCAGTGAACGTGCGCTTGGGGAATTTCTGCTATTTGCTGACGCTGGCTTTGGTAGTCGCTATGAGAATTTTCATACCCCAGAAGGTTGACCATTACAGCACCAGCGCACTGCAAAGCTGGATTCCCTAATGGTAAACCACAAACGGCTCTAAGGTGCTGCTCAAATTGAGAAGTTTCACAAGCATCAAGGGAAAAATGCCCAGAATTGTGGGTACGGGGGGCAATTTCATTTACCAAAACTTTGCCATCAGCCTTGAGAAATAGCTCAATTCCAAAAATTCCTACTACTTCTAGGCTATTTAATAGAGTATGTGCGATCGCTTGGATTTCTGCTACTTGATTAGGCGTAATTTCAGCAGGTGCAATTACCCGCCGACACACTTGTTGTTCTTGTTGGGTTTCTACCACTGGATAAGTTACAATTTCTCCCTCTACAGAACGAGCTGCAATAATTGCTAGTTCTCTTTCAAAAGGGATAAATTCTTCTAACAAGAAAAGTGATTGATTTAAAGTTTTTGTTATGGTTTCATCACCTAGCTTTTGCTCTAAAGTAGCAAAATCCTGGATTATGAAAGTACCTTGACCATCATAACCGTGGCGGCGAGATTTGAGGACTACTGGAAAACCTAGATATTCTATTTTTGATTGGAGATTTTCTACCTCGTCAAGGGCGAAAAATTGAGGAACTGGTAAGCCCAAGTCGCGTAAATAGCAACGCTGATCATATTTATCTAAAAGAGGGGCTAAAGCTTCTAATCTGGGACGAAAAGAAACGCCTTGGTGTACTAAAATAGATAAAGCATCTAAGTTAACAAATTCGTTTTCAAAGGTGATGACATCGCATTTTTGAGCTAATATTTCCGTAGCAGTTGCATCATCAACTGGGGCGAAAACAGTTTCTTTCACAATTGATACAGCCGGGTCATATTCACTAGGAGTTTGTACTACCAATTCTACTCCTAGCTTCTGTGCTGCATCCGCCATCATCCAAGCAAGTTGTCCGCCACCAATTACACCAACACGTTTCATTGACATCCTAGAGAATCACGAGTTTGCACGCCTGTTTTGGAATTCACACCACTGGCTTTCTTGCACAGTTCTTTGATTTGTGCTCTATCCAAAATTGCATCTGTAAAATCTGCACCGTCTATATTCACATCATTAAAGATGGCGCGGAGCAAAAGAGCTTCTTTGAAAACTGCATCACTCAAATCTGCCTTAGTCAAGTTTACCTGATCAATCATTGCATTAGTTAAATCCGCTCCGTGGAGATTTGCATTTGTCATCACCGAAGCGCTCATAACTGCTCCCCGCAAGTCAGCGTTTGTAAAGTTAGCCAGTTCCATATTGGCGTTAGAAAACTCTGCAGCTTGCAAACTTTCACCAGAAAAATCACGTCTTGACAACTCTGCATTGCTAAATGACAGCGGATGAGTCCAGTCTACTGCCAGTGCGGGATCGGCCACACACCATATAATAATTCCTAAAAGGAACGCCAACCCTTGCCGAAATAACATATCGAGAGTTAATTTGGTGTCTAATCGCTGCATTTAATTACCGCATTTGAATATTAGCAAGATTGGATCATCTTAATTGAGACTCCCAGCCTTGCTACTGGACTTGCGAAACGTCTATTTCCCTAGCTTAATATTTTGTAACGCAAAAAGGATGGATGCGTAGCCTGTGGTAGACATCGCTTCTCACCCTTAGCAGCTAGAGAGCGGCAATATAGCGTTTCCTAAGCAGCTTAGGTACACTCAAATCTTTTTTGCCAAGGTTAGTAACTTTGAAAACCTACCTTACCAAATCGGGAACCACTATATTTACACATCACGGGCTTTGAAAAAATTATAGATAGCAAGGGCGATCGCTATAAGCAACACTGCATGAATTAAATTTCCGGCAATATGAAGTGCCAGTCCTAATCCCCAAAAAACAATCAGTACAACAACAATACCCCAAAGTATACTCAACATATATTTGATTTGAATCAAGTAAGTTTTTATTTCTTTAGATATTTTACTCCTAGCTTCACTTTGATTCTATTTACCCTCAGAGAGGTATAGAAATTTAAATCATCTTTCTTGAGAAAGAAAATTAATTAAAAATTTACCTTTTGCCCTTATCCGCAATTCTATTTCTCCTATGACTGAGCCTAAGTTCATGGATTTATTTACAATTCTTCATTCTTCGATTTGAATTTCAGGATATAAAGAGTTTTCTTAAGCAGTAATACTTATGGACTTATTTACAATTCTTGATTTTCAATGTTTCAAGTAAAGTTTATTGTCTTTTAAATTCAACAGCCCCTATCAACTGTTAGTCTTTTAATTAATGAAAGCAAGGTTTGAGCGTAATTATATGCGTCTCAACTGCTTAACAAAGCTTAAAAGTTGGATAATTAGCGTTAATTTTATAGCGATTAGTTAGTTGTTCAGGAATCTCCAAGAGTTTACATCCACCAAGTACACAACTTCCACAAACCGAACTCCCAAACCCGATGATGAATCATTACTCACTTCAATGGATTGAGGCATGGTGCCAAGAAAATGGCTGGACAGATTTATTTGTAGAGCGACGTAACAACTTCTGGGCTTTCCCTCCGGGTGGGGTAATGCCGGAACCAATTCCAGTCCACGTTCTTAGAGTTATTAAAGCCGAGAAGGGATTGACTTTTGAAGAACGATTGTGGTCAATGTCCGCAGTAATTGGCACAATCCTAGCTGTTCTTTTTACCTTTTGGTTGCAGTCACCAATGCCATTAGTTTTGGCTTTCGCTTTTAACGCTGTTACGGTGGCTCAATTTGAACTTGAAGATGCCTAAATTATTATTTTGGGCTTTGCTATTAAAAACTGCTCTTGTCTACTTTTAGCAAGAGCAGTTTTTAATTTTAGAAAAAGAGACGAAATCACTACAGTTTCAGCTAAAGATTATTAGTTATTTATTAATGAATTCTCTTTTTTGGCAGAGCAAATATTGTAATACATTAGCATTTGACAGACACTTCAGTTACATTGCTGCGAAACTTCACCATCGCTTCACTAGCGCCAAAATGTGCTGCAATCTGAGGTAACAGCATCTTTCGTTGTGTCGCCCATAATAAACCACGTTTGGGAATTTGAAGGCATCCCCCTAGATAAGTCGCTTCATCTTCGTTGTTTTGTTTACGTTTTGGTAGTCCAGTTACCGAATCAAAGCCAACAGCCTTATGATTGAACAGCACATGAGCTATTTCATGCATCAGATTTGATTCATACCGTGCAGGTGCATGACGCGGGTTGTATACAATCCATAGTGGGTTATGGTGTATAATCCCTGCTGACCACCCATCGCTAGCAAGTAATACTGCTACTTGCTCTGGCTCTAAATTGGGAACCTGATCGGGTGTAAAAAGTCTTGCTCCTAACTTGGTTGCTAGAATGTCTGCGGGTAAGGGTTCAAACGATCGCACTCCAAGTAAGCTTCGTTGTTCAGTTGCGATCGCTTCACAGCGTTGCCTAAATTCCGGCGATAGACTTTGAATTAATGACATATCTTTAGGGATCTTGCTTCAATTCGCCATCATTTTGAGAGAGATCGCGATACGCTGCTTTAACTAAGGATGCTAAAGCATTAGCGATCGCTGGATCAAGATTTTTGTCAGCGCGTAGTTGAATAGCGATGCCTTCGGCAACCCCAAGGGGGAACGCTTCAGGTGTATCCAGTTGATCCTCAACTGTTGTTCTAAATAACTCCGCAGGTGGCACTTCTAGCCAGTAGATATAACGCACTAGTATCTAGCTAAACTTTCAAAATCATCATAATTATTAGATTTACGTGCTGGCTTAAGATACATTGCACATTCTCTGACAACATCATCTAAATCAGCATCATTTTGTTTACACCACTCTTTTATACAGGCATAGCTAAGTTCTTCAATTTCATCAGCATTGACGAGGGCAAGCTCAGTATTTTCCTCACATTGAAGTAAATCAAGTAATTGATTACGCGATTTGTTCTGCAAGCTTTTTGACTTAGGATCGTAAAAAGTCCATTTGTATTCATCCTTGTATTTAAATAAAACGTAAATCAAAATTGTTCGATCAGAATAATTTTTTGCACTAATAATATCGTCACGAATATTACGGGCATAGTCGCGATTATTATATAGCTTAGATGCATGGTGATAAAATGGTGATACATTGTCATCGACTAAAGCCTCTAAGTCAAGTACACCCGATTGAATTGTTACTTTGGATGTATTTTTGAAAAAATTAACTTCTTCTTTCTCATTTATAGATAGAACAGGAAGCTCCATAATTTCTTGAGATTGACTGTGGCGATTTGTCAGGTTACTGTAACGTTTTGCAATGCCTAAATCTCGTAAAGCATCACCTTCTAGCGGTGGAACAAAAGTGTAAAGATCCACAGTACGCGGTTCAATCCAAGGTCTTAGAACACGACCTGCTCTTTGTGTAGGCTCAATTGCTGTCCAAGCTAGATCGTAATTGATAACTACAGGTGCATCTTGTAGGTTAATGCCAACACCATGAGCATCAGTTGAAATAAAAACTTCGTAAGTCTCTTCGTACTTTCCTTCGGCTCGGTTTGCAACTGGAGCAAACTTTTTAATTGCCTGAAAAATATCTCGATCGCTCATAGATAGGTATTGACCTTTTCCTTGCTTAATTGTGCCAAATACTCGCAAATGGTCAAGTAAGGCATTAATGGCTTTTACTAGATAAGCCACTGTCGCACGACGTTCACAAAAAATGATAACTTTTTTATTAATGGAGTGAACTTCTTGAAGAATTTTACATAGAGATGCAAGCTTCTGATCATCAGGAAACTGAATTTTGTTTAGTCGATTTAGGAGCGGCTGTAGTATTTCACGGCGCTGAGATTGAGACATTTTGAACTCAAAGTCATATGACAAGTTTGGCTTGCCTGGGGTGTTAATAACTTTTTTGATAATTTCACGAAGTGCCCACGGTGAACTCGCCCAGGCAACTTCTGCTTGCGTTTCTATAAACTTGCGTGATTCTGGAGGATCTTTAACAGTAAAGCAACCATCCCTAAAAACTTGAGAAATTTCACTTTCCATGAATAAATGGAAATTAACCCGATATAACTTGACAAGCGGAATATATCGCTTTTGCTGTCCAAACTCAATTAATATGCCAGTCTCTAGCTTCTTTCCATACTGTTGTGCAACATAAGGTGTAGTTAATTGAGACACAACAGGCAAGTTAATAAATCCTTTTATACTATCTGTATGCCAATTGAAATTTTTCTTGTTTTGTTTATCCAACAAAGTTTCAATTTCCGCAGTGTGAGGTAAAAGTAAAAGTTGGTGATTGAGATTCCTAATATCTTTAGAGTAAGGTGAGCCAGTGAGAAGTAAGACTTTACAGCCGCTTTTTTTAATTCGGGAAATCAATCTTTGGAATGAGCGCCTTTTAGGGCCTTTTGCACTATCATGACAATTTCTAAATAGATGGCATTCATCAATAATAATGAGCCATTGCTTATTTATTTTTTCTTCTATTTCGATAAAGTGTTCAAGATTACGATCATGATTTGGATCTTCTTTATCTAAAGCTTGATAGCCGATGTAGGTCTGAGGGATACCCGCATCCATAAATTCAGACTCCCATTGCCTTTTTACTAATTTGGGGCCAATAATCAATATATGTATAATTTTATCTGCTCTAAAAAGTTTCAAGGCGATATGAGTAGCAACAACAGTCTTTCCAAGACCTGTTGAGGCAACTAACATAACTCCGCTGCGATCGCTTATTTTCTGTAAAGCTTCAGCAATCATTGCTCTTTGATAATTTGTTGGCGGAGTATACTTATTATCAATTTCTACATCCTCAAAAGCAAGTAAGGTTTTGAGGTAAATATCCCACGGAGAAGCAAGTTTCAACCAATCTTCGAGAGCTTTAAGTAGCCTCTGAGTTAAATCTACTGCTTCAGCAAAATATCCATCAAATTCCTTGACAAATTTTATAACTTCATCATTCTGAGCCAGTATATTACCAGCTTCAACCTGTTCTATTAACCCATGTTTAGTTAAATTTGCTGAAGTTACGATGGCAACCTTACAGTCAACCAAGTAAAGTTTTCCATGATGCTTCATAGCACGTGCATCCACGAGCCGAAATTGACCTCTCCGAATTTTCTCAACCAAATCTGCTACAGCTTGACGGCGATTACCTGCTGATAATCCTGTTGCTAAATCTTTTGTGATTTCTTGGATCAGAAGACGCTGTGCGTTTCCTTCGTCTTGTCTTTTAGTTCGTTCGTTAATTCCAACCAACAGATCAACATACTTTCCTTTTACAACATCTCGAATCTGATCCCAACCATTTACAGTAAAATAGCCAGTTGCAATACGAATTTTGGATTGGCATTTTGGGAAGTAGTATTGGATTTGTTCATAGATTATCTTGGGAGCAAACCAGGATATTGGCAGAGAATCAGTCATAACTCGGTGCTTATATAAAGATGGCTTAGATTGAAGCTAGATTAAACAATAGTACATTTAAACTACAAAAAATAATACAATTGAACTAAATTTAGTTAATTATGTTACTTTTTGCCAGTTATGAATGAATTTAAGTGATTCTAATTTGCAGACTATTTCTGGAAAGTTCTACTTTTGAGATTCGCCTGTTTCCACGTTGGTAATCCCCAAGGTGTTTTAATGCCAGAACAGGGGGCGAGAGATGCGATCGCTCAAAGCCACTTCAAATTTCTTCCCCAATTTGACCAAAAGAAGCAACCCCTCCGTATTTCTGGTAGCCCTGAACGGCAGAAAATGGGTTTATTTCAGGAAATAGCGCGATCGCTTGTTGGCAGTAACGGTACAGGGCATTTAGGGCAAGAACTTAGGGAATTAAAACATCTTGGCGAAAATGATTTAAGTAACCATTGGAAGGATCGCGAGCGCCTTCTTTTACTAGTCAACTCCTATGATCAAGCTCGTTGGGCAGCAAACGAAATTCGCAATTACTGGTCAAGTATGCAGGACTTTGTTTATCACCTAGTTCCTGACAATATAGAGACATACACGGAAGATAACTTTGATAAGCTAGCAAAATTTGTCAAACCACCCGATAAGGGTGCGCTCAATCGTGCAGATATTGAAACTTTTGGGCAAATTAAAGGAAAGATTCTTGTTGCTCCGATGAATGCGATCGGGCGTGGTTTCAATATTTTGAATGCCAACGGTAAGGCTGCATTTGGTGCTGTTTACTTTCTGACTCGTCCATATCCACACCCACATGATACACAGGCGATCGCCCAAGAAATGAACCGTCGCGCTTTAGAGTGGGCAGATAGAGCAGACTTTCTAGCATGGCAACAAGGAGACGGAATTGTACAACGTGCTGAAAAGGTGCGCCAACTGGCGGCGCGTTACTGGCGATCGGTTGAACAACGTTCTTACTATAAAACCCTGCGCGATAATCAGGAATTACTTGCTTTTCCACGGTTCGATCTTGCTGCAACTACTGCTGGATTAGTTATTCAAGCCGTTGGTCGTCTTTTGCGTGGAGGTGTCCCATTTCGTGGTTATTTTGTCGATGCGGCTTGGGCACCCAAGAGTGCTGTAAGGAAAGCTGATCCAGAATTATCTGAACTAGATACAGAAGAGACAAGTCTTCTGGTTGCTATGCTTCTACGAATCTGCGACTACGCCAGCGAGGAAAACACAGTAGGAAATGCGCTTTACATGCCCTTTGTCGCCGAAAAACCAATCAAGGTCAAGATAATATTCACTATGCCTTGGCTGTTCGTCTGCGGGCAACTGGTGCAGTTGAGGTATTATTTCCTGATCGCAACAATTGGATTCCTTATGCACAGGCGGGGATTGAACTGGGACAGATTTTCTCACGGGCGCGGTGCGATCGCAATTACAAAACAGTTCAGTTAAAGGGAATAGAGCTTGCAAAATTTGCGGCGGATGTACTAACGCAAGTAAGCGAAAAACCTACCCTTGTCTTAATCGAAGCTGATGTATGGCGTAATGAACGTGGTGAAGAAAACGGAGGTCAAGCTTGGTTCCAGCTAAAAAATGAATATCTTCTTGCAAAACGGGATATCTTAGACTTCCAACACGTTCCAGGCCATGCTTGTGTATATCCTCGTCACCATAACCAACTTAGTAACCTGCTGGGAATAATTCGCTTCCGCACTGGCGACGAGACAACTCAATACATCACCAATCGACAAGCTTGGAATGAGAATTCTCCAGCGCGAGATTTAATTCGCTTAAGTGGTTTTTACGATACCTCTGTACCTGAGTTGCTCCATTACTTCTCTATTGGAAAATTACCGAAAACACAAAAAGCTCAAGATACCCCAACAGCACGCGAACTCTATATGCTCGACTCCCAAAATGACGAATACGGTGTAAACATTGCATTCAAGCACCAGCAGATGTTAGAAATCCTTCCCTTCTTCATTCGTCCAGATTTTCAAAAAACAGAAGAAAGCCTAAAATCACTTTGCCGAGTACCACACTACTTACGAATCTCACCAGCGTGGTCTATGGGTAATACTCATCTACCATATCCAATGCATTTAGGCAAACAGCTAATAAAAGATCACTTATGCATCCTTGGTGTAGAAGTCTGAATCAATATTTCTCATATATGAGGAAAAAAGTACTCAGTAATCAGCACTCTTAACTCAGCTTCAATAACTTCAGGGAAAATTTAGCCTAAGTACTCAGTATTTCAAGTGTAAAAATTGTATTTAAATATATTTACTCTTATAAACTTGTGATGATCATTTCCTGGATGCTACCTTCTACAAGGTGACACAGGATTTGGAGTGGTTTTTTAACAATGAAGCGCAGACACAAAGTAGCTTATAGCTTGGCATCGCTGATCAGTCTCAATTTCATATCTACCTTAGTTGCATTTAATGGAGCGAATGCCACAGTACCAAGAACCCCTGATAAAAGTGTCAACTGTGAGATTTTAGTTGTAGGTGGTGGACTATCCGGCGTCGCTACAGCTTACGAGGGGTTACTAGCAGGACGAACGGTTTGCCTCACGGAAATTACTGACTGGCTGGGAGGACAAATTTCTTCTCAAGGGACATCTGCCTTAGACGAACGCCCAACTCAGCGTGCCCTCAAATTTTATTCTCGCGGCTACCTAGAATTGCGAAACCGCATTGGACGCAAATACGGTGAACTTAATCCCGGTGACTGTTGGGTAAGTGAATCCTGCTTTCTTCCCCGCGATGCTCACAACATTTTGGTTCAGATGCTCAAAGATGCAGAGAAGCAAGGCAAAGGGAAGTTGCAATGGTTTCCCAACACGATAATTAAGGATTTGGAAATCGCTGCTGATGGCAAAATAATTAATAGTGCGATCGCTATCCAACATCAACCACCAAAAGGCGCACCACCCCTCAATACTTTTACTTTATCTCAAGTTATTGAAGATGCTTATCGCTACGAAAACTCATCTCGATTTACCAAAACTATTCTCCGTTTCCTCCCCAAGGAAGCGAAAGGGGATGCTCCTAAGTGGTACGTCGTAGACGCCAGCGAAACTGGAGAAATTATCGCCCTAGCTGATGTCCCCTACCGATTGGGTATTGATGCCCGTTCTTACCTAGAACCTTCTGCGTCCAGTGCCAATAATGACCCTTATTGCCCTCAAGGCTTTACCTACACCTTTGCAATGGAGGCAACTAAGGAACCCCAACCGCAGACAATGCCCCCATTTTATTCACAATACGCACCATATTTCAGCTATGAATTAACCCGACTGGCTAACTTTGATTTAGTTTTCACCTATCGTCGCATTTTGAGTCCAAACAAAGGGAAACCAGCAAAATTCGGCGGTGTAAGTTTTACTGCTGCTACACCAGGGGATATCTCCATGCAAAACTGGACTTGGGGTAACGACTACCGCCCCGGAACAGCCAAGGATAACTTAGTTTACAGTCGCCAACAGTTGCAAGGGACTGGACAGTTAAACCCTGGTGGCTGGATGGGGGGACTGCGGGCAGAAACCCTCCGCAATGCTGAAGAAAATGCCCTCTCATTCTATTATTGGTTAGTAGCCGGGACTACAGATTCCCAGTTGGGGGAGGGTGTAAAGCAGCAGCAAAGCAATAACCGCTTGTTGTCAGGTCTAAATTCCCCGATGGGGACAGTGCATGGCTTATCGAAATATCCTTATATGCGCGAAGGACGGCGCATCATTGGACGCCCCAGTTGGGGACAACCTGGTGGCTTTGGTATTTGGGAAATTGATATTTCTCGCCGAGATTACAAGGATGAGTATTACTCCAAGACTCTGCCAGCAGATATGTATCGGAGGCTACGAGCAGCACTT
This sequence comes from Nostoc sp. CHAB 5824, assembly GCF_020829665.1. Classification (GTDB taxonomy): domain Bacteria; phylum Cyanobacteriota; class Cyanobacteriia; order Cyanobacteriales; family Nostocaceae; genus Nostoc. The sequence goes on along the minus strand of NZ_JAIVFT010000006.1, from coordinate 187,984 downwards.
GCAGGTTTGGAAGCAGTATCAGTAATTGAAGGTAAAGTCTCACCAGACAAAGCAATGCGACGGACTCGTTCTACCATTTTCCCCGACGCTGTGGGTATTGGTCACTACGCTATAGATTTCCATCCTTGCATGGTGAATAGTCCACCAGAAGCCCCTGGTAACACAGAACGTCCAGGTGAAAGGCGTGGTGCTGGTCTTGCTTATCCCTTCCAAATTGCTCTGAGGGCAATGATTCCTCAAAAAATTGACAATTTGCTGGTAGGAGGCAAAAGCATTGGTACTAGTCATATTGCGGCTGCTGCCTATCGAGTCCATTCCTTTGAATGGTCGGCTGGCGCAGCTGCGGGAACTGTTGCTAGTTTTGCCATCAAAAGTGCGATCGCACCCTACCAACTAGTCGATGACTTACCCAAACAAGAGCCACAACTAGAAGCACTCAAACGGCTTTTGCAACAAAATGGTAACCCCACAGCCTTCCCCGATACATCCATTTTTAACGAAAACTGGGATAATTGGCGGTAGATAGTCATTAGTCATTAGTCATTGGTCGTTGGTCATTGGTCATTTGTTAAGAACAACGGACAACGGACAAATGACCAATGACAACTGGCAATGAACTAAACTAGTTACTTATAGTGTAGTTTTGTAAAATACTCTTGACTAATTGTTCTATGGTTACGACACTTTCAGCAAATGTTTACGGGATGGCCACAGCACCAACTGTAGCTCCTAAACAGTCTGATCAAGTTACCCGTAAGACTTATCCGAATTACAAAGTGATTGTATTAAACGATGATTTTAATACATTCCAACATGTAACTGAATGTTTGATGAAATATATTCCAGGGATGAGTGCCGATCGCGCGTGGGATCTGACTAATCAGGTACACTATGAAGGTCAAGCGATCGTCTGGGTTGGCCCCCAAGAACCTGCGGAACTCTATCATCAGCAGCTGCGCCGAGCAGGTTTGACAATGGCACCTCTAGAAGCAGCTTAATTCTTATGGGCAAACCCACCGCAGATTCCCTCAGAGCGGCTTCTCTACGAGACGCTACGCGAACGCAAAAAGCTGGTAGACTGGTTTGGAATCACTCGACACACCTTGCTGGTCTCATCCCCATTTTAGAACGTCTTTGTCAGCAGGATAACATCCAAACTGTGACGCCCGGAGTGATTGGGCGGGCAAAAGGGCATTGTCCGAAAATGCAATTGCGCGTATCAGTACCGATTCGCGGCGGCTATAAAGTAATTGCACGGCAGGGGAAGACGGTACAAGAGGTGTTTATTTTAACCCCTTTGGCGCAGTCAGAATTGGAAACGGCATTAGCGATCGCTATGAAATCCTAATCATACTCAATTCCTAATGCCTCATGCTTCATAACTATTCTTCAACACGGTGTACTGCAAATTTGTGTAGTGGCAGACTGACGATGCAAGAAAAAGTTAAGAAATATGACAGAGCCGTAGTTATTCTCAAAGTCATAAGTACAGATTCCCAGTCGGGTAAAACTATTTTTTCTATACCAAAGGCTACACAGTAAACTAACCAGTAAGTAAAACTCATTCTAAATAGAATTCGCTCTGTTACTTCCACATCATTTTTTTCCTGCTTACCGTCCCACAGTAACACCAGTCCAACAATGCAAGCTACAAAGGAAACAGCAACTACAAATTCGTGACAAAATATATTTAACGAATGCATTTGTGTTTATCCCCACATTTTTCAGTTGAAGATCAGTCTAAAGGAATATTCCTTATAGAAATACAAATTATTTACAAACCTCAATAGAGCAATGCAGATTATGTAAACAAATGCAACAAAAATTGTTGTTTTGCAAATATGAATATTATTTAAGAGTTTGCTTGGAGTTTAAAACAATTTGTTTTATATTCCATTAAGAATGGCTGAACAAGAAAATATCTATTCTGGAGTTCAACAAGCGATCGCTTGCTAAGGTGTTACGCATTTTGACTGATGACTGATGACTGATGACGGTTAACAGTCAACAGTCAACAGTTAACGACCATCGAGAGTGTTTATATACTTTAGACGCGCATCAGCTTACATCTTCTCAAGTTTGCTGCTTTGCGATCGCCATATTTATCTTTAAACCTCCCAAAACTCAAAAAATAATATGAATTTAGTTCAGGCTTGCGATCGCTACAAAAAGCGAGTTTTCCCTTATGCTGCCATTCTTGTCAGCCTTACCGCAGCCTTTCTCCATTCTGCGTCTCTGGCGCAATCAACAAGAGGAAATACTTCAGATCAATCATCCTTACCACAAGGGTATCTAGATGCGGTAGAGGATGCAAAAATCGCAGAACCTCGTGAAATCTATCGAAACTTGACTCCAATTGTTTGGTATAACTCTGATCTCAAATGGGATAAGAGCCGTGTTTTAGTAGTAACCTGGACAAGCTTTCGTGGATATGCAGATAATCTGGGTAACTCGATGCTTTTATCACGCGATTTATGGGTTACGGCTGCTCCAGACTTACAAAAATTTTGCAAAACATACCGTCCCACTAGCCAAACATCTTTAGAGTATCGACTGAACCAACTTTTGGGTTTACCTCCAGACTCCCCAACTACAACCAGATATATTGTTGAACTTTGGGTGGAGCCGCGATCGCTCTTTCGTCCCAGTCGAGATCCTAATATTACCGACCATGAGGCAGAACTGGAATTTCCTTTACCTAACGCCTTTGAGTCAATCTCAACCAGCTATCAAGATTGGTTTATCCAGCAATTTAAGAGCCGCTACGGTTCACCAAGTAACTCATCAACTACCGTTGTTCATTATCCGTGGACACAACTAGGATACACTTACGACTGGGGAAATCAAAGTGATTGGCAAAGCCTTGATGCCAAGCGATCGCCCCACGTCGGTTTAAGCGAATTCGTGATTAGAGAATGGTCACAAGTGAGCGTTCATTCCACTCAAAGCGCTAAAGAGTATTGTAGGTAAGGGACTTCCAACAAGGAGAGTAGCGAGGGTTATACATAGATAGCGGGGCGTTGAGCCAGTACTTAGTCGGGAATTTCACTTCTTTATTCAGAACTCAGAACTTGGAACTGTTTTGTCTAATTTCCAATTGCTAAGAACAATTTTCTCCTAACTGTTCGCAAGCACCAATACTTACCCAGCGACTAGAACCATCTTCCCAATGTTCTTTCTTCCATATAGGTGCATTGTGTTTGAGGGTATCAATAGCATACTGGCAAGCTTCAAACGCCTCACTCCGATGAGGACAACCCACTGCTACTAAAACGCTAATTTCTCCAACTTGCAAACGTCCAGTGCGATGATGAATCACTACCCGATTCACATCAGGCGTAGATAAGCGAATATCAGCAGCAATTTGATAAAATATCCGCAATGCCATAGGTTCGTAAGCTTGATACTCTAGAGCAACTACAGGTTTACCATCAGTTTGATTGCGAACCATCCCACTCATGACAACCACAGCACCGTTGGCTGGATCGTCAGATTTGGCATATATTTCTTCAAGAGACAATGGTGCAAAGCTAATAGCAAAACTATCTTCGGCTCTTGGTTTAACAGCAGAGGTAAGTGTAGTCGTCATAATTGCGTTGGTATTATGCGGGCTTTTTCTATTGTCTCTGAAAACCCTACATGCAGTTATTAGTCAATAGTATAATCTGCATTATCTAGACGATCGCAGTCATACCTACCTTTAATCTCTTGATTATAAAAGCTACCAATTGAGTCACAGGAATGTAAATCTTCCCAAGTATCCTCGTCTACGCCTAAGTACTGATAAACTGCTCCACTTTGAAACTCAACTTGCAAAATGTGTTCGTTGCGATCGTAGCCTACAGCCATAGCCATTGAGGAGACAACTGGTAGCATGACAATTGGTTCCTCTTCAAAGGGTAGTGCAGTCGTTTCGGCGATAACCTTGTTTAGTTCTTGCAATCCTTCATAAGCTTGTATCGGTGCCGGAATTTCCAAAAACTCCAGTTCGTCGCCTTGATCGAGCAATAACTGCAAATATCCATCAGAGTGAGCGATCGCGACTAAACTGCTCAAGTCTACCTTAGATAGCTTCATTAATTTTGTACTCTCCTGTTGGCGTAGTCGGGAGTGTTAAAGTTTTATGCCACACTTAAGTAGTTTTATAGTACAAATATACTATAAAAGCATTTCGGTGTCAAGCTTTTTCTACCAAGAGAGAATTTACTGATCCCAACTGTATTACTCTAAGTAAGTTGGCACAATAAAACCCTTTTTTTCCCCCTGCCCCCTGCCCCGTTCCCCCTGCCTTATCCCAACAATAATTATTTACGCCGACCTACTTATTGGCTTGCGACCAAAGGTATAAAAAATTGTGACATCATTCCAAATACCTTGTTCCGTCACTAATGCTGCCAATTCTGCTTCAAATTCCGCCTTCACTTCCTCCAGTTGCCCAGATGAGAGTTGCTTCATGGGATTTGGAAATTGCCCAGGTGCTGGATGAGAACTTCCAGCCCACATCAGCTTTGCCTGTTCTAGGCTAATATAGCTACCATCTTGCTCAGACTTAATTTCAATCGCCTCAAAGCCTGCTGTTTTTAGTAGGTCATGGCACTTTTCAATAGTACCTGTTGGTTTACTTAATGCAAGTGAAACGCCATATTTTTCGGCGACTTTTTGCACAGTTACCCCACCCACAAAAGCGGTGTCTGCGAATGCATGAAAGCCAATTAGTCCACCAGGTTTAAGCAATTGATGCCAAAGGCGTAATGTTTTGGGAATGTCAGCCATCCAAATCAGGGCTGAGGAACATAGGACAACATCAAAACTGTTGGCTGGAAAGTTCAGTTTCTCAGCATCCGCGAGTACAAGTTCAATATTATTTAGCCCTAACGCCTCAATCTTGTATTTTGCCTGCTCAAGCATCCCAGTTGAAATGTCCACTCCAACAACTCGACCTGCAAAACCTACAAGCTGTGCTGCTTCAATCGCCACCATACCTGTTCCAGTTGCAATGTCTAAAACATATTGTCCTTGATTAATGTGTGCATGTTCAACCAGACGATGAGCAATTCGAGGATGCCAATCGGCCTCATCATAAGTTTGGCTTCTGCGACTGTATAAATCGGCAATCTGTTGCTTGTATTCATTCAACTCTAGTCGTTGATTCATAATTCTCTTGCAAATAGTGTTTTTTGTCTTACACAGGACTTACGCACTGAAAACCTGAAACCTAGATCCCCCCTAACCCCCTTAAAAAGGGGGAAACTCTAAAAGCCCCCTTTTTAAGGGGGTTGGGGGATCTCTTGTGCGTAAGTCCTAATAATGTTAGAACACTGATTCAGTATTCAAAGAGGTAAAGAACATGTCAGAACAGACCTTTATTCAAACTGACTTTGAGCGATTGCTGGACATTGAGCAGTTTCCTGGCGCTAAATTTTTCCCCCTAGCCGAGCCTGTATCACAAGGTTCTATACACCTGCTGACAATGAAGGCAGGTACAACAATTCCCATTCATACTCATCCTTGTGATGAGTATGTTTATGTGATGAACGGAGTTGTCGAAACTGGAGGAAAGAGTTGTTCTGGTGGAATTTTTTGGTTCACGCCAGCCCACACCCAACAAGGGCCGCATATAGCCATCACGGATGTGGAAATACTGACGATTCGGCTTGGGCCAATGGGCGTGTTTGAGTCACTTTAGTACAGCATTTCATTAAGTTTGTAGCAAATTAAATTTGGTAATGCCAATGCATCGCTCTGCAATGCCAATGCATCGCTCTGCAATGCCAATGCATCGCTCTGCAATGCCAATGCATCGCTCTGCAATGCCAATGCACCGCTCTGCAATGTTAATGCATCGCTCTGCAATGCTAATGCGTCGCTCTGCAATGCCAATACATCCCTTTGCAATGCCAATGCATCCCTTTGCAATGCTAATGCGCTAAGATTTTACGCAAAACTGTACTTGTGCAACCAAAACCCTTGTAGAGACGTAAAATTTTACGTCTCTACATCAACGATTCATGCCTGTATTCAGCAACGCATCTGATTTACCCAGAGACAACAGCAGAATTTATCTCATGAAACTCGGATTTCTCGGTTTGCAAGTAACGATAAAGACGATTCAGGGCGTTGATATGAGCGTAAGCTGCGGCTACCACAATATCAGTATCAGATGCTTGTCCAGAGAATATCCGCTCTTGATGCTTCAAGCGAACTGTAACTGTTCCCAGTGCATCAATTCCGCCAGTCACAGATTGGACAGAAAATTCAATCAGTTGATTGGGAATCTGCACCAATTGATTGATTGCTTGATACACCGCATCCACTGGGCCAGTACCTACACTCGCATCTGTGAGGATTTTGCCTTCAGGAGTAACAATTGTAATGGTTGCAGTTGGGCAAGTGCAGTCACCACAGATTACCTGGACGTGTTCAATTTGAAAGCCACTTTCTACTTGAATCTGCGTCTCATCTCGAACGATCGCTTCTAAATCCCAATCTGATATCTCTTTTTTCTTATCGGCGACATCTTTGAATCGATTGAAGGCTTTGTTCAAGTCCGCCTCGTTCAGCTCAAACCCTAATTCCTTAAGCCTGGTACGAAAAGCATTTCGTCCAGAGTGCTTGCCCAAAACAATGCGATTTTCTGGCAAACCGATCGCAGCAGCTTCCATAATTTCATAAGTTTGGCGGTGCTTGATGATCCCATCTTGGTGAATACCAGACTCATGGGCGAAAGCGTTTGCTCCCACGATGGCCTTATTGGGTTGAATCAGCATTCCTGTTAATTGGGAAACCAAGGATGAGGTTTTGTAAATCTCCTGAGTCTTAATATTAGTCAAGGGTGTATCAGTATCAACCGGACGACCAAAGTAAGGGTTGAAAAAGGGTTTGCGAACCTGCAACGCCATCACAATTTCTTCCAATGCTGCATTACCTGCTCGTTCCCCAATGCCATTAATAGTACATTCCACCTGACGCACACCGTATTCAATTGCTGCCAAAGCGTTAGCTGTCGCCAAACCCAAATCATTTTGGGTGTGAATGGAAAGAATCACTCCATCGATATTAGAGACATGTTCTCGAATTCCCTGAATCAGATTTCCGATTTCTTTGGGTGTGCAGTAACCAACGGTATCAGGAATATTAATTGTAGTTGCACCTGCTGCGATCGCTTTTGACAAAACTTCATAAAGAAACTCTGGTTCAGTGCGGCTGGCATCCATTGGTGAAAATTCTACATCGTCTACAAACGACTTGGCATAAGCAACCATTTCTGATGCGATCGCTAATACTTCGCTGCGAGATTTTTTCAACTGATATTTTAGGTGAATATCAGAGGTAGAAATCATTGTGTGGATTCTCGGACGAGCCGCTCCCTTCAAGGCTTCGGCAGCTGCGTGAATATCCTGGCGAATGGCTCTAGCTAAACTGCAAATGATTGGCCCACCGACTACTCCGACTTGTTCAGCAATGGTTTTAACAGCTTGAAAATCTCCCGGACTAGCAACGGCAAAACCGGCTTCAATTACATCGACACCAAGGAGAGCTAGTTGATGAGCGATCGCTAATTTTTCTTCTACATTGAGGGTTGCGCCCGGTGACTGTTCGCCATCCCGTAGCGTGGTGTCGAAGATGATAACTCGGTCTGGTTGAGATGCGATGCTCATAATTGTCTCCCGTGGTATTGAAGGGATGTTTGAAAATCTTGCTTTGGATATTGTATACAATTTTTTAAATTTTGTATACAATATAAAATATGAACTTAAATGACTTGGCGGCTAATGTGCTGCAACAACAACGCAGTACCCCAGATTTAATTGCCGATGCTTTGCGGGAAGCGATTCTGCGCGGCATATTTCAGGAAGGACAATCTCTGCGACAGGATGAAATCGCCACTCAGTTTGGTGTTAGTCGTATTCCCGTGCGCGAAGCGCTCAAGCAGCTAGAAGCAGAAGGATTAGTGACACTGCATTTAAATCGTGGTGCGATCGTATCGGTGTTGACAGCACAAGAGGCGCAAGAAATTTGTGAAATTCGTAGCGCCTTGGAAGTGAAAGCGATGCAGTTGGCAATACCCAAGTTCAGAGAAACAGATATAGAAAAAGCTGCTGTGATTTTGGAAGCGACAGATCAAGCAACTGATGCAGGTGTGTTGGCAAAACTGAACTGGGAATTTCATGCGACGCTGTACGCCACTGCTGAACGTCCCCGGTTGCTGGCGATGATTAAAACTTTACACGTTAATTGCGATCGCTATGTCCGGGTACAATTGGCGCAGATGGATTATCAAGAGCGATCGCAAAAAGAACACTATCAACTCTTAGATGCTTGTCAAAAGCAGGATACAAAAGCTGCTGTCAGGTTACTGAAACGACACATTGACACCGCAGGAGAACAGCTAATTGCATACTTGCAGCAAATTGCTCAAAAACGCTGATTCTTACTGGAACTAGATGATCTAGCAGAACAGATTAAACGGGAAATTTCCACTATCCTGTTCAACAAACCTCTCCTTAAGTTCAACTCTATCCCTCTCCGTCTCGGAGAGGGACGGTTTTACGTAGTAAAACCAGGGAGAGGTCTTTTTAAGTTGTTCAGAGAAATAAATAGGATCGTCCATGAAAAAACTGATCCAGCGGATTAAAAGATTGCTCCAACGTATCTTCAAGAAGTTTGCATCCAATTCTCAGCAAAGATCGCCCTTAATAAATTCTCGTCCATTAGAAACTTCTATTTCCAGTGTTTCTCCCCGATGGGAATCTGGTTTAGTGCTTGTGTGTTCACAATGTGCAAACGAGCGCTCAAATAGTTTTCATCCAACTAGCAAAAGCTCAACAGCTTCCGAAAACTTAGAGAATTGGTTAAAATCTCGTTTAAAATTTGAGGGATTATGGGGTGAATTTCGGGTGGTTAGCACCAGTTGTTTAGGAGTTTGTCCAAAATCCGGCATTACTGTTGTTATTGTAAGTAATGGAAGTAGCGGTAATAGTCCATGCTTAATTGTAAATCCCCGGAGCGATCGCGAACTTCTCTACTCACGCATCAAACAGAATAAAGGCTGATTTTGCAGGTTTACTAAAGCTTAGATTAAGATATTTTTTTCACTAATTATTAGACTTCTTGCAAAAGTGGGAGAAAGGGGAGGTTCCCTCTGGGGATAAGGGGCGGGGGTAAAGGGGAAAGGAATAGAGTTTCCCCTTACCCTTTAACCTTTTCCCCAACATCTTGCAAAAGTTACTTTTGCAAGATGTCTATTGAATATCAAAAGGTATTTTTTATTGCACTATAGTTCGGTTAAGTTGGAAATAAAAAAGGAGTGAATATTTTCATTCACTCCTTCCCTTTTCTCCAAACTACAAGGAAAATGAAGAATACTTATCCAAACCTCATCTTTGAACGATTACTACTTTAAGCGAGGTATATTTGGTATTACCAAAGTACTTGAAGAATTAGCGCTTCGAGCATTAGTGTTTGAGGAAGTAGTAGTCGGGGAACTGAGGTTCAAGAAATCGATGAGTTTAAGAGTACGATTACGAATTTTCCAGCGCCCATTTTTGTTGACGACTTCATCTTCATAAGTACCATTAGCAACATCAATGCTGGTTTCCGAACGTTTGTGAGTCGCATGGAGATAAGAAGTCATCGTTGCTTGATTATTTTGAACTGAAATGTTTATCGTACCCATCAAGTGTTGAGTAGCTTGATATCCATTTCCTTGGAATACTGAATAGACAAAATCTGCCCAAGAATCTGTCCCATAACGTGTTTCACTTGCGCCATCAGGAAAAATGGCAGTGAGGACTGCATCTTGAGTAAAACAATCCCGATAAATATTCTTTCCCTCTAGAAGATTTCCTCTACCAATGGCATCAGTTCCCAGCGCATAACAGGATGTTAATTTTTGAATTTCTAATTCTGCGTTAGGTTGAGCTGCACTTGCTGGCTCAAATCTACCTCCAATAAACAGCACAAGAGTAACTGCAAGCATAATCAATGTAATACGATTTAACAAAAGCGAGATAGCCTTTGGAACTATTTGCCCACCTTCTCTTCTTTTTTCCACAGGATAACCACCTTAATTTTTATGATTTTCGCATCTTGTAGCTTACTAAACTTAAGTTTTAGCTGAAGCTTTTAGCACATTAAAACAGGCTAAATTTATTACAGTGTAAGCTAGAGCTTACGTGCGCTCTCTTTCAGCAAAAAAATATTTTTTACTAAATGATTAAGCTAATACAAGAATTGATGTATATAAACAGTTATAGCAAGTAATTATTAAGTTTATAAGTGCTAATTGCAATGATGTTTATGTTGATTTGATTAAGTACTAAAATAATCATTTATAGAGTTTTATTAGCTTCGCAATAATTTCTTACTTATTTATATAAGTCAAATGTAGTTGCTATAAAACAATACGTTTACCAAAAGATAATTTACCTATTCATAGACAAGATAGAGGCGCAAAATCGCACTTTATATCGCTTTGGTAATGCGCCTCTACTATATAGATCATTCTCCCAAAATTGGAATAGAAATTATAAATTCTGTTCCTTGTCCCAAAACTGATTCACAAATCAAACTACCACCATGATTTTCTACTATAATTTGTCGGCTAATAGATAATCCTAATCCCGTACCTTTTCCTACACATTTAGTAGTAAACAAATTATCAAAAATGCAGGCTTTAACTTCATCTGGCATTCCTTTGGCATTATCTTGAATCTTAATTACCAGATTATTATCTTCATTTGTTTTAGTTAAGATAGTTATAATATTAGGATAATTTTCCTGAACTTCCATAAAACTACGATCAATATTTGCTTCTTCTAAAGCATCAATTGCATTAGCAACAATATTCATAAATACCTGATTTAATTGTCCTAAATAGCATTTCACTGATGGAATATTTCCATACTGCTTAACAATTTGAATGGCTGGACGATTATGATCGGCTTTCAGACGATGCTGTAAAATCAACAAAGTACTATCAATACCTTCATGGATATTAGCTAATACTTTAGAAGAAGTATCGGCGCGTGAAAAAGTACGGAGGGAAGTACTAATGTTCCGAATACGCTGTGTCCCTAGTGTCATACCATCAATCATTTTGGGTAAATCTTTTAGCAGGAAATCTACATCTATTTCTTCTGCTTTCTCTTCAATTTCAGCACCAGGATTAGGGAATTTTTCTCGGTACAGTTGCAGATAGTCTATTAAATCAGTCACGCTATCTTTTGCTTGGACTATACTTCCTGTAATAAAACCAACTGGATTGTTTATTTCGTGTGCTACACCTGCAACTAAATTACCCAAAGAAGACATTTTTTCACTTTGGATAAGCTGTAGTTGTGCCTCTTGTAAATCTTTTATTGATTGTTCCAATTCTCTAGATTTATCTTGTTCTCTTGTGTACAATCGGGCATTCTGTATGGCAATAGCCATTTGAGAAACTAAGACTTTTAATACCTCTACCCTTTCTGGAACAAAAGCTCCTGATGATAACTGATTTTCTAAATAAATAATGCCTGTAAGCTGTGATTGGTAAATAATTGGTAAGCAAAAGATTGATTTTATTTTAGATTCCTGAATATAAATATCAAGGTTAAAAGGTTCTGTAATTATTGCATCATTTAATACAAGATATTGCTGAGTCCGAAAAACATAATTAATCACAGAAAGCGGTAAATACTGATAGTTGTTAACAGGAATAGAACGTAAAACTTTCACTACGTCGTCAGCAGTATTTCCAGAAGCTTCGATATACAGTTGGTTATCTTTAAGTAGGAGTAGCACTGCTTTTTGTGCAGCAGCATTTTCTAATAAAATTTTAATTAGCTTGCTCAACAAATTTTCTAAAATAATTTCATTGGTAATCGCTTGTGAAAACTTGATGAATGCATTAAAATCTAAAAAATCGCTTAAACTGCTATTAGTGGTCGTGGTAGTGCTAAAGTGAATTGTATCTATTTTTGAAGTAGTAGTTTCTCGAGTAGTAGTTTGTCCTACTAAAAAACCATACTTTGATTCTAAGTGTTTAACTTTAGCGATCGCACCCCAACGAATATAGGCATAATAGGCTTTAGTTATATAAGTTTGATGAATTAATTCTTTACCTAGAGACTGATAAAATTTTCCTGCTAACTCATAAGCTAAAGCTTCTTCTTGAAGAAAACCGTTTTCTTGAGATTTGGCAATAGAGTTTTCATAGTAGTCCATTGCTTCAAGCTTTTGACCTAAAACCCGATACCGTTCTGCCTCGACAAGATAAAATCTGTGTAAGTGATTTGTGGGAGCATGAGTAGCCCAGAGTTCCATGTTTTGCTGATTAGCTTGGATTTTTTTGAGAATAGCTTGCTTCTCAGACTCTTTAGCAGTATGATAAATTGCTAGGTGGGCTAAAGAATCGTAGAAATAGAACAGTGGAACAACAAACAATCCTGTAACACCACCTAAAGATTTTTCTGCGATCGCAGCATTTTCTACAGCTTTAAAATACTCCCCAAATATGTAAGAAAGCATTAGCTTATTAACAAACAGATGGTTAATTGTGTAAAGGTCATTTACTTGCTGATGAATTGGTAGCATACTTTGCTCATCGTATGCCTCTCCAATTAAACAGTCCACATCTTCAAAACTTCCTTTCAAGTTCAAAACTGTTTGTAAATATACTAAGTTCCAAGTTAAAGCTACTTGTTGCTTGATTTTTTTCAGCGATTCACAATAAGCTATCAGTTCTTTTTCTAAAACCCAAAGTTCCTTACCCAGCCAAAATGAATGATAGGGATAAATATAACCACAATACCCAGCATATTCTAAATCTCCAGTTTCCAAACCACTAGAATACCCTGCCATTGATGATGTTAATGTTTCCCTAACATGCTCTTTCCAATGCATAACATGAGCGCTAACAACTGTCAGAATCTTGGCCTTGAGTTCTTCAGCATTAAATTGTGACACCAGACATGAAGCTAATTTACCAAATTCATAGCCAGAATCAATTTCTCCTTGAACTCCACAAAGAAGTAATCCATAAAGACTATAACCATAGGCAGATACAGCCGTATTCCCATACATTAAGGACAAATTGACCATTTTACAGACAATAATTGGCATCATTGCAGGAGCAGTTTGAAAAGCCGCAGGGAGAACTCCCATTAAGATTCTCATAGCTGCAATCTTGTTAGGATCAGTCATTAATGGTAAGTTAATTAAATCTGCAATGGCTTTCCCTTTCAAAGAAGCACTGATTTCATCCATCCCCTGCTGAATATCAGTTGATGTTGGTTCATCTGGAAAATTTATTCCTAACAATTGCAGAATTGATACTGCTATTTTGATGGCTTCCAGTTGTTTGCTTTGAATAATAGACGCGATAATCTGTACTTCATAGACTTTAACTTTATCTAAAAGGACTTTAGCTTGTTGCTGCACCACCTCAGCCCATTGTTGCATCTGCTCAAAATTACCGCCCAGATATGCTACCTCTGCGGCTCCTTCATATAAACCTATTGTTAAAGTATATTCAGTTTGCCAAGCATCTATATTTAAAAGTTCTATTCCATTTGTGAAGTACTTAAGAGCAGCTTCGTAAGCTGTAGAAGCTTTAGCTTTTCGCCCTGCAATTAAATTTAATCGTGCCAGCTCAGTTTTTTCAGATTGCTCTATTAAGTTAACAATACCTACATTCAACTGATTGACAATATCAAAAATATTAGCTTCTATTTCCTCTTTAGGTATATTTTGCAGAAGCAATTGCCCAATTTTTAGATGGGTAGATTTCTTTTGTTCTTCTGGAATCAGAGAATATGCTGCTTGTTGTACTCTGTCATGCAAGAACTTATAAATTACCCGTGAAGTATCGAAATTTAAATTAGCTGCTTCTTCTTGATTAAAAACTAAAGGAATGCGGTAAGCTTCACTTAAAGGCAGAATTAATCCTGCTTGCAAAGCCGAATGTAAATCATTTGCTGTCAAAGAAGTTGATTTTTCATTAACTATCGATAAAACATCTAAACTAAATCTGTCACCCACACAAGCTGCTAGTTTTAAAACATCTTGGGTGAACTTTGGTAGCTTTTGAACTCGACTTGCAACCAGTTCAACTACATTTTTATCGGTAATTCCAATTGATTGGATATCCTCTAGGCTCCACTGCCATTTTGCATTAACGAAATCAAATTTTAAAAGTTTTTCTTGATGAAGTGCATGAATTAGCTGTGTTATAAAAAATGGGTTACCGCCTGTTTTATTAAAAATTAATTCGGCTAGTTGGATAATTTTATTGTCAAATAGTCTGTTTTTTAACTCATGATTAACTTCTGTTTCTTGTAGAGTTTCTGCAACTAGCTGAGTCACATTTTCTAAATTTAAAGGTTGTAATATAATATTATTGATAGCTGTGCCACTATTTTTAATTTCTTCTATTTTTTGGATTAAAGGATGTGCCGGACTAACTTCATTATCTCTATATGCCCCAATAAATAACAAATGTTTGCTGTCTGTGTCAGTTATGAGCAGTCGAATTAAATTCAATGTGGCTGAATCTGCCCATTGTAAATCATCTAGAAAGATGACTAGGGGGTGTTCTTTTTGGGTAAAAACTTGGATAAATTCTTTAAAAACATGGTTAAAGCGGTTTTGTGATTCTGTTGCACCAATTTTGGCAATTTCAGGCTGTGTACCAATGATTAGTTCTACTTCTGGAATTACGTCAGTAATAACTTTTCCATTTGTTCCTAAAGCTGTTAGTATTTTATTCCGCCACGTTTCTATCTTTTGATTATTTTCTGTCAGTAAATACCGCATTAAATAAGCAAAAGCTTGAATTAAAGAAGCATAAGGTATATTTCGTTTTAGTTGGTCAAATTTACCAGAGATAAAGTAACCTTGTCTGCGAGTAATGGGTTTATTAACTTCGTTGACTAAAACTGATTTACCAATACCAGAATAACCAGAAACTAGCATCATCTCACTAGTTCCAGATGTAACGCGCTCAAATGCAGCTAACAGTTCATTAACTTGTTCTTCACGACCATATAATTTTTGAGGAATTAATAACTGGCTTAAGACATCTAAACGGCCTGGTACAAAGTTAGTAATTGTACCCTTAGTTTCTAACTGGTTGAGACATAATTCTAAATCTGCTAATAATCCTGTGGCACTTTGATATCTATCCTCCGCATTTTTAGCCATCAGCTTCATCACAATTTCTGAGACGACAGCAGGAATTTTTGGATTTAATAACTGCGGGTTGATTGGTTTAACAGCAATGTGACTATAAACTATTTCTAGGGTATCTTGATTGAAAAATGGTGTCTTTTTAGTAAGCATTTCATATAAAGTCACACCAAGAGAATAAAAGTCAGTACGATAATCGAGAATGCGATTCATTCTCCCAGTTTGTTCAGGAGACATATAGGCAAGTGTGCCTTCAACGCAGTTAGGGTTAGTAAACTGAGGATTTTCTTTATTGAGGCGGGAGGCTATACCAAAGTCAGTGAGTTTAACAATACCTGTTTGGGAGTTAATGATAACGTTACTAGGTTTGATATCTTTATGAATAATTTGGTGTTTATGCAGATAAGCTAGAGCTTTAGTCAGTTGAATAGCAATGTTTAAATACTTGATTAAGTCAAGCTTTTCTGCCTCTAGAAGTTGATCTAAAGACTGACCACCAAAGTCTTCTAACAAAAGCCCTACGCGATTGTCAAAGGTTTCCAGACTGATGGCTTTAACTATGTTGGGATGGTCTAAACTTTGCTGAATTTGATACTCATTTTTAATGCGAGTAAAAGCTTCGAGGGTAGGATATTCATTTTTAAGCAGCTTCAAGATAACTCGCTGTTGCGTCTTTGGCGTTTGTGTTTGATAAATAATTGTTTGAATTCCTTCATGGAGAGTCGAGTTGATTTGGTATCCAGTACGATTTGGCATTGATTTTTGACTATATATAAATTTACAAAATTAGTATTACCCCTCGTCTTGTCTTAGAAGGGGTTCTAGTTTAATTATTCCCAGTGGTAGAAAATTATTAACATTGGGATTCCGTACCCAAGGTTTGTAAATTAAAAACCTGATTTCCCTTGTAACAGAAACCAGTGGCTACAACCCGACTATAACTTTTACGCCAACCGCAGATAAGGACACTTTTGTAAAAACCCAGAAGCCTTCTTGTGAGCATCTAGGTTATGAGTATGTGCTGGCGTAGGTCGAATAATGCCACCAAACAGGTCATCTAACCCGTAGGGAGTAAAAAATTGCCATTGGCCTTCTATATCTAGCCGAACTCCTACAGCAGTAGCAGTGTGCAGCCAATCTGTGATGCCATCCTCCGTACTAGTGTAGGTTCTGCTACCAAGCCGCCAACGAGCAAAACTAGCTTGATTTTTGACATCAAACTGCTCATGAGGAAATTGTTCTGTGAGAGTCGCCTTTGCTGCCAGTTCTTGGGAACGGTTCCCCTCTATATCAAAGAATGCAATATCAAAATCTTTAATACCTAACCCACAATTATCGCCATACATCGAATGCCAAACGGTGTTTCGGACTGCACCCCCGGCCAACCACCAGTTAGGTAAATTTAGTTGAGCGATCGCTCTTAATACTGTATCAATAGGTGTATCAGCTAAAATCATCTGTAAACGAGTGTTACTATTCATATCAAATTCTTGGGATTATCAAGTAGACGGTGAAAATATTATCATTCACATTTCATTAAGCTTACGGTGTTGATAGTCCTGCGGTGACACTTGGCAGGTCGATATTTTTTAGGGTAACTGCTGAAGCCATAGTATAAAGAGAACAGAGTTTTACGGAAGGTTAAATTGTGAATTTAGAATTTAGAATTTTTATTTATGGAAGATTTATTCGCGCGATTGGAACGCACACTCAATCCTGAACTACCTTCCTTAACAGAGTCACAACAACTCCTAGAAGAACTCAGCATTGATCAAAATCAACCCGGTACGATTCTGCATGACTTTCAAACTTTAATAGATTTCTTGCAACCAAATGGAGTGGAAGTTAGTAGTGTTAATAACCTTTTACCACTGAAAGTACTATCAGAACTTAATTGTCGGTTAAGTCACCCAATTGAAACTAAACTCAAACGCCCTGTACAAAAATCATACCCTTACATTAATGGACTATATCTGTTATTACGCAGTTCTGGGATAGCGCAAATTAAATCCCAAGGAAAGAAGCAGATTTTAGTATTAGACGCAGCCACCTTAAAATCATGGTCAAATCTCAATCCAACAGAACGCTATTTCAATTTATTAGAAGCTTGGTTGATTTGGGGAAATAACGAAGTTTTGGGTGAGCATCAAGACTCATTCGGGAACTTATTTAGATGCATTCAACTTTGGCCCCGCGTCCCAAATAAAGGTTTAAAATTTCCTAAATATGAAGATCAACACGATATTAGTTATTATCCTGGACTCCATAATGTCGCCCTGTTAGACTTATTTGGATTGTTATCTATCAAGCAAGGAAAGCCACAAGAAGGCAAGGGGTGGCGCATTACCAGCTTACAACGCTTGCCCTTTGGTGATGCTCTGTTGCAATTCCTATTTCCGCTAGGTATACGAGGAGAATTGCAGGATGATGTCAATGTGACTTTCGGAAAATTGCAGTCACATTTTCAACCATTTTTTCCAGAATGGAAGCAGAATTTATTTGCTCCAAAGCAAGGTTTTACTGATGGTATTTATATTTTTAAAGTGTCTATTTCTCAGGCTTGGAGACGCATTGCCATACCAGCGAAAAAACCATTAGGCTGGCTAGCAGAGACAATTCTTGATGCTTTTGATTTTGACTACGACCATCTATATGAGTTTAGTTATAAAGACCATTTTGGTCGTACAATCAAAATTGGTCATCCCTACATGGAAACACCGCCATTTGCCGACCAAGTGCAGATTGGTGATTTGTCTCTAGAACCGGGTGCTAAAATGACCTATCTTTATGATTTTGGTGACAACTGGAAATTTGATGTGCAGTTAGAAGCAATTAATCCGCCTGATAATAAAATCAAAAAACCAAAGATTTTAGAAGTTCACGGAAATGCACCTCAACAGTATTGGAGTGAAGATAATGAATTGGATGAAGATGAAGAATGAGGGAGATTTAGAGAGACGTGGATAATGAAAATGTCTTCATGTCCCCCATTTCTAGTTAGTATGATGAAGCAACACCAAATGTAAGGAGATAAAACTTTTGAGTCTTCCATATACTGGAGGTTGTCAATGTGGACAGATTCGTTATGAAATTCATGCCGAACCGTTAACCCTCTACGTATGCCATTGTAAGGAGTGTCAGAAACAATCCTCTAGTGCCTTTGGAATGTCTCTCACCGTACCACGAAATGCTGTTGTGATTGCTCAGGGACAACCGAAAGCTTGGACTCGCAAAGCTGATAGCGGGCGTGAAATAACTAACTTGTTCTGTGGCGACTGCGGAACGCGATTGTTCCATGAACGGACTTACAACCCAAATACTATCAACGTCAAACCCGGAACGTTAGATGATACAAGTTGGTTACGCCCAGTCGGCAACGTTTGGACACGCAGTGCCCAGTCATGGGTGATAATTTCAGACCAATTGCTCAACTATGATGGGCAACCAGAGGATTTGCAACCTTTATGGGAAAAATGGAGACAACAGCATCCATAAACGCGCAATTCCCAACATCATACATCACACCCTTGACAGTTAAGCCAAATAGTATAGGTGAGACATTTCAAAGGGTATGATCGCGTACTCGTCCGCTACAGGCATTGCCCTCAGTTGGTAGTCTAACTCATGACTGTACCAAACGAGAGAATAACAAATTTTACTGGTAAAGTGCTTTAATGAACATATTAAATTATTTAAAACAATAATAGTAAACTCAAATTATAATTTGAGTTTGTATATCATATAGATTTCCATACTTGTCTGCAAATCCTGTTAATAAAGCTAACACAATATGAATATTTCACATGGAAACTTACTGGACATTTCCAATCAAGTCATTTAAGTAAAATTGGATAAGCAAGATGATTTTGGTTCATTCTCAACACTTTTAACAGTTATTTCTAGACAAGGTTGATGACAAACGACACACCACAAGAATCGAACCCAGACCAAGAGATTGGACGCTTGATTGATCAGGTAATGTCTTCATCTCTAACTGATGAACAGTATCGCAAAAAGATGCAGCGGCGTAAGGAAGTACAGGATCAACGCATAGCACAAGCTGTCCCAGAAAAAGGATTAATTATTGTAAATACTGGTAATGGTAAGGGTAAAACCACTGCGGCTTTGGGAATGGTGTTACGATCGCTTGGTCACGGGTATAAAGTTGCGATCGTCCAATTTATCAAAGGTAGCTGGGAACCTTCAGAAAAAAGAGTTTTCAGCTATTGGGAAGACCAGTTAGAATTTCACGCAATGGGCGAAGGCTTTACCTGGGAAACTCAAGACCGCGATCGCGATCTCGATAAAGCTAGCGCCGCGTGGGAGAAATCATTAGAATACATCCGCAATCCAGATTTTCATCTAGTGTTGTTAGATGAAATCAATATTGCCCTCAAAATGTCTTATTTAGAAGTAGAAGACGTTTTAGCGGGTTTGGCGCAAAAACCAGCTAACAAGCACGTTATTCTTACAGGTAGAGGCGCACCGGCTGCTTTAATTGAGCGTGCTGACCTCGTAACCGAAATGACCCTAGTTAAGCACCCTTTCCGCGATCAAGGCGTTAAAGCGCAACCAGGAATTGAGTATTAACTTAAAGATTACTTGCACATTTGCAATGTGCGGCGATCGCTAGCAGTGATGGAATTTAACCGGTGAAAGTCTTGCAAAGCCACTGAGTAAGCATAACTACTTGACTGATCTTCACCGACTTTAGGCAGTCTACTGCTTGTAGCGACCTGATTCGACTGAGCAGAACTGGCTTGATTTGATGAACCATTAACCGTCATCGCCAACTCTCCTGATCGGTTAAGTGTACCCTGAAAACAATTAAACTCTGATTGGGGCATATATAATGCACCCGTTACCTTAGCCTGCTGCTTTTGAAATATGATGTAACCTTGACCAAGCTGGTTTGGTTTTGGGGATTGACCATAGAGATAAACCCCATCTTTTTCAGGAAAATTCGCTTTTGGTAAAACTCCTATGCCTTTTGTAGCTCCTTGAGAACCTGGAACCAGCGCGGTTATTATAGGTACTGTTTTTCCGCTCTTATGGGCAAAAAGCTCTTTATCTCCAGAAGCCGCATTAAGTTGACTTCTCTGCTCTCGAACTCTTCTTAGCTGTGACAGAAGAGAGTTGTCGGAGGTTTTTTGAATCTGAGCCGATGATAATGGAGAATCTGTAACTGGTACTACTTGAGTCTGCTTGCCTATAAAGCCTAAACCGAGAAGTAAGCCTAAGCCTGCGAGGGAAATTCTCCACTGACGGGGAGATAAAAACTGATGAAGGTTGTTAAGCACCCTACTTCTCCTGTTAAAAAACTAACTAAGTTCTTTAGAACTTACTTAAATTATCACTAAGTCTTAATTATCAAAGACTTTGTTTACAACTTATATTACTATTGTCCAAAAAAGAAAACTGTCAAAAACTAAAGTTTATATTTAATTTAGCTCAACAACCTTAGATTACCATCACTTAGAGTATTTATTCTTCATCCAATAGATTCATCCCATTGGGTGAGGTTAATCGCAAATTAAACCTTCTCAATTAACATTTAATTGTTTGATATCTTGCCTTTGAGATTTTTCAGATGATAAAAATGCTGATTTCATCGCTCTTTCAGCAAATTCAGCCCTTGTCTTTGCTATAATCTCTTCCCAAGTGCCGCCAATTTCTGCGTAGGCGTAGCCCGCCGTAGGCATCGCTCCCTTGTTGCTTTCATAAAAAAGGATTGCACCGCTATTGGTTTACCATTAAGTAGCCCTTGTAGCAAATCGCTCCCTTGTTGCTTTCATAGAAAAGGATTGCACCTTAGATGAGTACTGAGTTTTGATAATAACTTTTTTACTCGATTATGAGTAATAGTCCTACAGTCAAAGTAATTTTGGTACTTGCAGGTAGTCCCGTAGATTGAGGAAGACTGCGCCTAGACGTGAAAGTGCGTCAGATTGAAAAAGGGTTGCAATGGTGTAAATATTGTGACCAAATTAAGTTGCAATTTTGATGGGTTGTGGGGGTTTGGATAAAATTATCCCTCTACCCAGAAACGATCATTTTGGATTTCCATCTGTGGGGAAATCGGTGATAATTAACTGTGGTGCAGGTTAATTATATTTACCCTATTCTATGACTGAAGATTTACTCAAGTCGTTTCAACAAGCTTATCGTAATTTGGAACTGTTACCCTTAATTGAAGAGAATGATTTACGACGGTTTCGGGTAGAGTATGGCGAAGATACTATTGATGAATTGATACAGTTGATTGAAGATAGTCCCAATTCAGATGGTAAGGTTGTTTTCACCGGACATCGGGGATGTGGTAAGTCTACTTTGTTGGCGGAATTTAGCCGGAGAATAGAAGATAAATATTTTGTTGTTTTATTTTCTATTGCTGACACTATAGAAATGTCTGACGTAAATCATATTAATGTCCTCTTTTCTATTGCTGTTAATTTAATGTTGGAAGCGGAAGCACGTCAAATTGATATTCCTGCTTCTACTAAAAATGCCATTGATAAATGGTTTGCTACCCGCGTCCGCACGGAAGAAACCAATATTGAAAGGGAAGCTTCTAAAGATTTTAATATATTGAAATTATTTAGTGTCAAATTAAAAGTTGACTCAAAAATTCGTTATGAACTCAAACAAGAATTTGAGCGCAAAATTTCTGAGTTAGTCGCTCAATTAAATATTATCGCCGCAGCAATTCAAGCGGTTACAAAAAAACAAATATTAGTAATTCTTGATGATTTAGATAAACTTGATTTAGCACTAGTCAATCATCTCTTTAAAGATAATATCAAAGCTCTTTGTTTACCTGGATTCAGGATTATTTATACTATCCCCGTTGCGGCTTTGCGGGAAACAGCACTCAAACCAACTATTGAAAATGAAACTAATGACCAAGTTGTGGTGATGCCTGTTTTAAAATTATTTAAAAAAGGGGAGAGTCATTTAGCAAATGCTACACCATTTCCAGAAAATTTGAATATTCTTTGTGAAATATTGACTAAACGAATCTCAAATAATTTACTGGAATCATCAACAGCAAAAAAAATAGTTTTAAATAGTGGTGGCGTGTTGCGGGAATTAATTCGCATTTCTAATGAATGTTGTCGGATTTGTCTGCGGTTAATTCGCCGCAAACCAGAAGATAAAGTAATAATTAATGATGAAATTTTAGACCAAGCAATTAATAATATTCGCAATGATTTTGCTATGCCTTTAGGTAGGGTAGATTATCAAATATTGCAAACAACTTATCAAAATTTCAAGCCAGAAGACCCGAAACAACAAGAATTTCTTGATTTACTACATGGGCTTTATGTGCTTGAATATCGCAACCGTCAAAATTGGTATGATGTTCATCCTATTGTTGTCGAATTGTTGCGTGAGGAGGGCTTAATTGATGACAGCAAATAATCAGAATAAAAATATTAACACTGATAAAAAAAATCAAGATGCTTTTGATGATTTAATTGTCTCCATTGAAGCGGGAGCAGGTAAATTTAATTTACTCATTGGTGTTTGTGATAATGCTGATTTTCGGGATAAAATAATTGACCGCTATGAAACAGAATTAAAACCTCATTTTTGTACTTATACTGTTACATTATACGAACAAGAACCTAATTTAAAAGCCGCTATTCAAGAACTCTTAGAAAATGAAGAATGTCTACAACAGTACCAACCAGCAGTGATAACTATCACGGGTGCAGAAAAGTTGCTTTTTCTCAGGCTGGGGGAAGAACAATCAGCACAAGAAAAGTTCTTTGGTTATTTGCAGTGGACAAGGGAGGGTTTGGGGAAATTTCCTTTTGCGATTGTCCTGTGGGTGACGCATCAATTGATGATTAATTTAATGAAAAAAGCGCCGGATTTTTGGAGTTGGCGTAATGGAGTATTTCGGTTTGTTTCCCATGCTAAAAATGTAATTTCTGCGAGAGAAGTTGAGGCTATACGTTTTGCGTTAATAAGTACGGAATTAGAAAACTTTAATAGTGAGAATGAATATTTTTTACCCATTGAAGATTTACAAAGATTAATTCAGCAAATAGAACAGCAAAGCGAAATTAAAGACGCAAAATTAGCAAGTTTGTATATTACATTGGCGAACATTTACAAACAGAGATTAGACAGAGGTGAAGCCCAGGACTATCAACAAGAATTAGATTTAGCAATTAAGTATATTTATAAAGCGCTGGAATTGCAAAAAGAATTAGGGTTAGAGGAAGATGTCGCCACTAGCCTCAACAACCTAGCGGGACTCTACTACTTCCAAGGCAGATACAGCGAAGCCGAACCCCTTTACATCCAAGCTTTAGCACTCAGGCGTCAACTGCTGGGAGAATCACATCCAGATGTCGCCCAAAGCCTCAACAACCTAGCGTATCTCTACTACTTCCAAGGCAGATACAGCGAAGCCGAATCCCTTTTCACCCAAGCTTTGGCACTCAGGCGTCAACTGCTGGGTGATGAACATCCAGATGTCGCCACTAGCCTCAACAACCTAGCGTTACTCTACCACTGCCAAGGCAAATACACCGAAGCCGAACCCCTTTACATCCAAGCTTTAGCACTCAGGCGTCAACTGCTGGGAGAATCACATCCAGATGTCGCCCAAAGCCTCAACAACCTAGCATATCTCTACTACTTCCAAGGCAGATACAGCGAAGCCGAATCCCTTTTCACCCAAGCTTTGGCACTCAGGCGTCAACTGCTGGGTGATGAACATCCAGATGTCACACAAAGCTTCAACAACCTAGCGTCACTCTACTACTCCCAAGGCAGATACAGCGAAGCCGAACCCCTTTACATCCAAGCTTTGGCACTCAGGCGTCAATTGCTGGGAGAATCACATCCAGATGTCGCCACTAGCCTCAACAACCTAGCGTTACTCTACGACTCCCAAGGCAGATACAGCGAAGCCGAACCCCTTTACATCCAAGCTTTAGATATTTTTGAGCGACAGTTAGGGGTGAATCATCCTAATACTGTTACTACTCATAAAAATTTAGCATATTTTCGCGATCGCCTCTCCGCATCACAGTAAAATTTGACTTTTCGGCAAAGTGTACCATCCTAAAACTTAGACACACGATTCGCCTAGACTAAAATTCATATTAAATTAAGTAAAAATGCTTGATTGCTTACTCAAAAGAAGCTTTTACTTCTTCAAAAACAGCTTTTGATTTCGCATTTTAGTGTTTTCCACAAACAAAAGCAACTTTTAGTTTTTCAAAAGCAGCTTTTAATTTCGCATTTTAGTGTTTTCCACAAACAAAAGTAGCTTTTACTTTTTCATTTTAGTGTTTTCCACAAACAAAAGCAGCTTTTAATTTCGCATTTTAGTGTTTTCTACAAACAAAAGCAGCTTTTACTTTCTCATTTTAGTGTTTTCCGCAAGTAAAAGTAGCTCTTACTTTCTCAAAAGAAGCTTTTACTTTCTCAATTGCCTGAATATTTTCTCATTTGAGTAATTCACGCATTCATTTTGGTATATCATTGAGCCGAAAGAAAAGCGTAGGCGTAGCCCGCACTTCGACAAGCTCAGTGACCATCGTAGACATCGCACGATAGAAAACTCAGATAATCATCTACAGGAAAGCTACGTAACAAAGGTAAAAGTTCATCACGCTTGCGTCCCAGATTGGGAAAATTTGCTAAATTACTGCACTTTTCGTTAATTATCTTGATCTAAAAAAATAGCCCCCTGAATTTTCAGGAGGCGCATCACCAAGGTGGTGGAAAGACGCGGCATTTCGCGTCTCTCATTTTAACTAGCAACGTATTCTTGGACATTGGCACGACGGCGACGCAGATGAGCCAAAGCTTGATGCTCTAACTGGCGGACGCGTTCACGGCTGAGATTTAATCTCTCACCCACTTTCGCCAATGACATTTCGTTACCATCTTCTAAACCAAAGCGTAGGGCTAAAACTTGTCGCTGTTGCGGAGTTAGTTCTGCTAGCAGGTTGTTCAAGTCTTGGCGTAAGAATTCCTGGTTAGTGTAATACTCTGGTGATGGGCCATCATCTTCGAGCATTTCTTGCAACTCAGTATCCTGGTTATCGCCAACTTTAACATCCAAAGACACTGGTTGACGCGCCATGTTCAGATACTCGCGGATCTGAGCCGGTTCTAGTTCCAGTTCTTTGGCAATTTCTGCTGGAGTAGGCGATCGCCCCAAGGTTTGAGCCAACTCGCGCTGCACTTTTTTGATTTTATTCAGTTTTTCGGTAATGTGGATCGGTAAGCGGATGGTGCGACCTTGCTGGGCGATCGCACGAGTAATCGCTTGGCGAATCCACCAGTAAGCGTAAGTTGAGAACTTATAACCCCTCATTGGGTCAAATTTTTCTACACCCCGCTCTAATCCTAGTGTTCCTTCCTGAATTAAATCCAGAAATTCCATATTCCGCTTTTGGTACTTTTTGGCAATAGCAACGACCAAGCGCAAATTCGCTTCGATCATTTTTTGCTTTGCCCGTTTACCTTGGGCCACCGTTTGTTGTATCTCGGTTTCCGATTGTTGAACGTGGTCAGCCCACTCTGACATATTCGGTTCGCGGTGCAGTTTCTTCGCCAAAGCTTCCTTGGCGTCGATGAATTTCATCATTTGTTGCACCTGCTTTCCATAGACAATCTCTTGTTCACGGGTTAGCAGTGGTACACGACCAATTTCTCGCAGATAGGTTCGCACCATATCAGCTGTGAATTTGGTATTGAGGTTTTCCGTTTGGGTGTTGACAGTAGGCATTGGTGCGTTATCCTCTACTCCGTAAACACAATGTATGTTTTCTTACTAAAATTGATGCATAAAGGTAGTACATCTATCACGAAATATCGGGAGCTATCAAAAGTAATTATCAATTGATACAGCCGTTGTTCAGACGGTAAGCCCCCAATGATAGGTTCCCCTACCTTTCCTAAATTTTTACTCTCTATATAAGCACGCTGGTTGTTTTTGAGAATTCTTCTTTTGGGTAGTTACTGACAGCAACTAAAAATCCGAAGTCGGTATGAGTTCTACTTATCTTTATAGTACGATAAATCAGGCAAATAGTAAAGTATTTTCAGATAAAATCTTTAATTATAATTCAAAATTGCCTATTTGCAAAAAAAAATTAAACTTCCTTGAAATTACTGACTATATCTATAGTGACGCCAAAAACCCCTCTTCTGTTGCCAAAAACTAGCCGGATAACCGAACTTAATTTGCTATAAGGATGGAGGGATGTCACGAATTAGTCATTAGTCATTGGTCATTAGTCATTTACAAAAGACATAGACGCGCCAGCGGCTTCCCGCAGGGTAGGACAACTGACAAATAACTATCTAGAATCCCAAGTCAGCTTTGGCTAGTTCAGCAGCGGCGAATACTTCTGCGTCAGGTTTTTCTTCCCAGGCTGGTTCCCCAATTTCTTCGTAAAAAGTTGCGTCGTAAGGACGGGTACGCACTACTACTGGCATAGGAACAGCATGACCCAAAATTAAAGCTTGTTGCTTAGAGTCTAGCTTTGCTAATACCGATCGCAGTCCGCCACCACCAGATACACCCGTGAAAATCGCGTCAATGTCTTTTTCGTCATTAAGCAAAGCGGTAATGCGAGTCCCAATCTGGGACATAACTTCATTATCTATTCCTGATGGGCGTTGATCAACTACCAAAAGTGTGACAAAATACTTCCGCAATTCACGGGCAATAGTCCCAAAGATAGTACTTTGTACGATAGCTGGGTCAAGGAAACGGTGCGCCTCTTCAATGGTAATCATCAATGGCGTCGGGCGATCGCAAGGATTTTTGCTTTGCAGGAATTTATCTGCTTTTTTGACGTAATGCTCGTGAATACGTCGGGTGATCATATTAGTCACCAACATATAAGAGAGCATATTAGACTGGGAACCAAATTCTATCACAACATTCTTCCCAGATTCCAAGCATTGGACAATTTTACTAATGTAATTCTGGGGGCAAACCGCTCGCATATACTTTAAGCTATCCATCCGCAGGAGTTTGCGCTGCAATGCCATAATCGAGCCTTTGTGTCCGCGCTTCTCGTCGCAGAACATCTCGATTTCTTCGTTAGTCATATTCAGCAACTGGACAATCCAAGACTTGCCAAATTCGCTATACAGAATGTTGGCGTTATCTAAAGCTGCGTCAGAGAGTCCTAAATCTCGGCTACATAACTTAATATCTTCAACTTCTATTTGCTCGTAACTCAAATAGAGTTCTTGAGCATCACGCACACCCCGGCGCTTTGTCGATTCCGGGTCGAGGGTGTAAACTTCTACCTTACTAGGAAAAAGCTGCTTTAATCCCTTAACTGTATTTACATTCTTACCTTCTGCAACGGCTTCCCAGCCATACTCAGAATGCATATCAAAAATCAAATTTACTGCCGCACTTTTACGGATAACGCCAGCTAAAAGTAACCGTGTTAGAAAGGATTTACCAGTACCAGATTTTCCAAAAACCCCATTACTCCGTTCCACAAAGCGGTTTAAATCGATGCAAACGGGCACATCCATATCCAAAGGTTTGCCGATGGAAAAATTGCGCCTTTGGGGGTCATCTTCCCAACCAAATACCCGGCGAAAATCGTCAACACTTGCTTCGTAAACTTGGCTAAAGTGGCTAGGAATAGTTTTAACAGGCAACAATTCTATCGTAGTACTGGTTTGTGGCACAAATGAAGCCAAACCCGTCACAGATGGGAGGAAAGGGTTTGTCGATTTGCCATTTGTTGGAGAGAAAGATTCTTCTGATTCGGGAGTGAACATCAACATCGGCGCGAGGTTGATAGTACCATAAGTACCACTTCCGGCTAAAACATCTCGTAAAAAAGTGTCTTCCCAGTTGGGGGGATTAGCAATAATTCGTGCATTAGCAGCTCCCAATGCTACATCTGTCAGCATACAAAAAAAGCGCGATCGCATCCCTTGCACAACAAGAAACTTACCCACCCGCATATCTTCCACAGAAATGTCAGGATGCAATCGTACTTCTAAACCTTCAGTTAAAGAACCTTGAATAACCGAACCTAATGGCTGTCCCGAATTCATTTTATTAGTCATTAGTCATTAGTCATTGGTCATTGGTCATTTGTCTTGAGTTATTATCTCCCAGTCACCAATCCCCAATCCCCAGTCCCAATTACTTAGTCAATCTGAATCGAAGTTGGCGCACTTCCCGTTGGTGGAGTGGTACTGATTAATGGTTTGCGAAATTGGGCGTAAAGGCGATCGCGCCATGTAAAGAATGGTTCATAATCAATATTCTCTGCAAAGATTGGCAATCCTTTACCTCTAATAGAAGCTGGTAAATCTAGATAGGGGCCAGAGGGGAACTTGAGCAATATCGATAAGCCTGCTACTGCCAAGTCAGCTAAAGTCGGCTCATCTCCTGTCAAATAAGGACTATCTGCCAATAATAACGTTACCGCTTCTAAGTCTTGTTTTAAGGATGCGATCGCTGACTGTATCACATCTGGGCTATAACCTACCCCAAAACCCAATACTGACAGGAAATCACTAGGTACTCCTTCAACCAGACTTTTAAATATATCTGGTGTTGAGGTGGGTAATAAAGACTTGCGGAAATTTTGATCTTGACTTATTGCTGCAAATAATGCTTTGCGACTTTTTATGCCTATGGACTCATCAGCCCATTCTTCTATTAATAAAGTTAAACCCCGTTTTTTGGGATCTTGCGGTATTATTGGGCGATCGGGATACTCTAAGTCTAAATACTTAGCTATTTCCGTAGAATCCGCAATATATCTATTACGATCTTTTAATATTGGGACTTGTTTCTGACCAGTCAGCCGGAACAGTTCTACTTGTCCAATCCCAGGCGTAACCTCTATTTTGCGGTAATCTAGTCCTTTAAAATCTAAAATTAGGCGTACTTTCTCTGAGTATTGAGATAGTTCCCATTGGTATAATTCCAGCATCTTGTATACCTTATAACTGGCCAACTTCTTAACTTTACAATTGTATCTTTAGTTAAAGTAATTTTTCTTGACATTAGTTGCTTATTGTCAATCTAATTGACATTAAAATTGAACTTATGCAAAATTATCAATTGAAAAAATATTATTTTCTCAGTTATTAAAATATCAAATAATTAAATAATTTAATTGGGCATACATAAAATCAACTTAACCGCTCAGTCGTGACTATTCAGCAGTTATTTTAATTTTCGTAACTGGTAGCCTACTTTAGTATATCTAGGTACTTAATTTATGTGGCTTTACTGGGTAATCAATGGTTAATTTAGACACTACAGCTTTTGCCCAATATATAATTCAAGATTTTTGAATCAACTATATTGATTTATGTAATCTTTAGTATAAAAGATTACTTTAAAACTAAATATTTATCAAAGCTTATTGTAAATCATAACTTGTAAATATGAGATTTTCCACTTTCTTAGAGTTTACGCTACACCATGTAAGGCTTTTTAAATTCTTTTGGTGTGATGAAGGAAATTTACTCAATTTACATGAAATATATGCTAAGTATATTTTATCCTTGTTAAGCGTGAGTCGAGGTTAGATATTTAACCTCATCAACACAGACTCTTCGGAGGAATAATTTTACTTTCCTCTTAAGTTAGATTTTGTGCATAGCAAAATGTTATAAATCTTTATGTAATGTGTGGACAAAAAGACAAACAAAATTTATGAAGACAAATTACAGCAAATTGCTGACCACGTTGGCAGGCATAGCAGGATTTACTAGTTTTAGCCTCCTCATTACTTTACCATCTGAAGCGAAACAGGCACTAAATCCTAACCCCAGTATTTTCAACGAAGCTCCCTATAATAAGGGCCAACGTCTTCAAGTAAACGCTCAATACACACCTGCTGAAGCTGCTTCCGAAATAGAAAAGGGCAATACCAAACGCAAACAAGTAGCACAGAAAAGTGGTGTAACAAATCCCAGACCAAGTATTTTCAATGAGCCTCCCTATAACCGTGGTGGTAATGTTACACCTAGCGAACCAACACCCCGCACCCCAGGTACTACCCCGGAAACTCAACCAACTCAGACACCTACTACAACTCCATCAGAGCCAGGGGCAAGCGACAATCAAGGTAAAAACTTGTTAGCGTTGGCAGAGTCAAATGCTTCTTTTACCACCTTAACTAAGGCTTTAAAAGCAGCAGGGTTGACTGGAGCTTTGCAAGGCAAAGATAACTTAACTATTTTTGCACCTACTGATGCAGCTTTTGCTAAGTTGCCAGCAGATGCTTTGCAAGAATTGTTAAAGCCAGACAATAAAGAAGTATTGCTCAAGATTTTAACTTACCATGTAGTGTCTGGTAAGGTATTGTCCACTGATTTAAAGTCTGGTGAAGTTAAAAGCCTTGAAGGTGGCGCAATCAACGTTAAAGTTGATCCTACTACTGGTGTAACTGTTAATGATGCTAAAGTGACACAGGCAGATATCACAGGCAGCAATGGTGTAATCCACGCAATTGATCAGGTGATTTTGCCTCCTGACTTGTAGTTTTTAGGTACAAGTACAAGTTGTAGTAGACTAGGTTGGCATTAAGTATTAATAAGAAAAAAGCCCGTTCAGATATTGTTATTTTGGACGGTTTTTTTGTAAGAACCATCCTATGAAATTGCCAACTAGGCTAAGTCGGCACAAATATTTCAACCTATTGGTGTGGCAAGACTAAATTTTTGCAAAAAAATTTGTAGGTTGGGTTGAGGAACGAAACATATGTGTCAACTTAAGCAAAAACTCCTTTAAAACCTCGTTTCTAGCCTCTGGCTGGAAATGCACTTCAATCGCGGCTCTGCCTTAAGACTTGCGGTAGAGCCTCCAATTAGGCATTCCCAGTCTCAGACTGGGAACGAGACAACGAGACAATCTCTAAAAGCTTGTTATAGACTGGCTTTTACCTTAAGTTGACACCAATGAGAACGAAACCCAACCTACATCTAATGCGCTATTTTAGCCTTGCCACACCAGTAGGGTGCGTTAGCTGAAAGCGTAACGCACCATCAAAAATCTAAGCTGCAGTACTTTCAGCTAACACAACGCTTAGACGCTCTTATGTTGCTAACGCTACATTTGCGGAGCGCCTCGTTGGCGCAGCCTCTCGTAAAGAAGAGAAGAAAGCCAGTCACTTACGGAGAGAAACCCGCATACAGCGCTGGACTCACCACAAAGGACTAACTCCCCTACTTTGACTAGGTTAGGATTACAAACTAGACATTACATCCCGTGCAACTGCTAAAGTCTGCTCAATGTCTTCTTCAGTGTGAGCAAAAGACGTAAACCCAGCTTCAAACTGAGAGGGTGCTAAGTAAACACCGCGTTCTAACATACCACGATGGAAACGTCCGAATTTAGCTGTATCAGACTTTTTCGCATCTTCGTAGTTATGAACTGGGCCAGAGGTAAAGAATAAGCCAAACATCGCGCTGATTTGACCACCGCATACTGCATGACCAGTTTCTTTGGCAATTTGCAGCAAACCATCTGCTAGCTTTTTAGTAATCCGGTCAAGATACTCGTAAGTACCTGGTTTTTGCAGCAATTCCAAAGTCTTAATACCAGCAGTCATCGCCAAGGGATTACCAGAAAGAGTCCCAGCTTGATATACAGGGCCAGCGGGCGCAACCATTGACATAATATCTCGACGACCGCCATAAGCTCCTACTGGCAAACCACCACCAATAACCTTACCTAAGGTTGTTAAATCGGGAGTGACGCCAAATTTTTCCTGAGCGCCACCGTAAGCAATCCGAAAGCCTGTCATCACCTCGTCAAATACCAATAACGCTCCATGCTCGTGAGTTAGTTCTCGTAATCCTTCTAAGAAGCCAGCGTCGGGTGCAATAAATCCAGCATTGCCGACAACTGGCTCAAGAATGACGCCAGCAATCTCGTCGCGATTTTCTTCAAACAAGGCTTTGACGGATTCTAAGTCATTGAAAGGCGCGGTTAGGGTAGTGCTAGTTGCCGATTTAGGAACTCCTGGTGAGTCTGGCAATCCAAGTGTAGCAACACCAGAACCTGCCTTGACTAGAAACGTATCGGCGTGTCCGTGGTAGCAACCTTCAAACTTGATAATTTTGTCTCGTTTAGTAAAAGCCCGCATCAGCCGCAAAACTCCCATACAGGCTTCGGTTCCAGAGTTGACAAATCTGACCATTTCGATGCTAGGAACGGCATCGATAACCATCTCTGCCAAAACATTTTCTAGGACTGAGGGAGCGCCGAAACTGGTACCTTTTTCTAAAGCTTCATGCAAGGCTGCAATTACTTCTGGATGGGCATGACCGCAAATAGCTGGCCCCCAAGTGCCTACATAGTCTATGTATTGGTTGCCATCTACATCCCAAATATATGCGCCTTTAACATGCTCGAAAACGATGGGTTGTCCGCCCACAGATTTAAAGGCACGAACAGGAGAACTCACTCCTCCGGGCATGAGGTTTTGAGCAGCAGCGAAGACTTCTTGTGATTTTGTTGTTTTAATTGTGGTATTTACCAAGGTTCTCTCCTAACAGTGGGCAATAAAAAGCTCTATCTTAGGATAGGGTCAAAAACTGCTTAGAATTTATATCCTATATAATTAGCTGAACCAAAAAACAACAATATAATATGTTATACAAGTCGAATAAAGACTTGCCTTTAGATATTCAAACTCGATTATCTGAAGCATACCAGGATCTTTACCGAGCAGCTTTTAACTCGGCGATCCATTGGTATGGCGAAGCTTCAAAAGCTCACAAAGTCGCGTTGAGTGCTGTAAAGATGCAGTCTGCTATGGAACGGAATGCTCTTGTTTAGAGCTAGATAAGATAGTTCAATTAAAAAAAACATGCCAGTTATCCTATTCTGAATGGTATCGTAAATCCATGAATTATTCTCACTAGAGCAAACTAGCTGGTATGTCTTCTTACGATTCTCACACATTGCATTACGCTATCCCTATTGAGCAAATTCGTTACGATGAACGGGGTCTAGTGCCTACAATTGTCCAAGATTATTTGGATGGTACTGTCCTAATGATGGCGTGGATGAATCAGGAGTCGTTACAAAAGACTTTAGAAACTGAAGAAACTTGGTTTTGGAGCCGTTCCCGGCAAGAATTGTGGCACAAGGGGGCGACTTCTGGACATATTCAAAAAGTACAAAGTATCCGTTATGACTGTGATAGTGATGCGCTACTCATAGGTGTAGAGCAGTTAGGAGATATTGCCTGCCACACTGGAGAACGCAGTTGCTTTCACCAAATAGAAGGAAAAATTGCCCCACCACCAGGGGATACATTGTCGCAATTATTTCAAATAATATGCGATCGCCGCGATAATCCTACTGAAAGTTCTTATACCTGTAAACTATTCGCAGGTGGCGATAACAAAATTTTGAAAAAGATCGGTGAGGAAACCGCTGAGGTGGTAATGGCTTTTAAGGATGATGAAGCAAATGCGATCGCAGGTGAAGTCGCTGATTTGCTATATCATACTTTGGTTGCCTTAGCTCATCATCAAGTTGATTTGAAATCTGTATATCGTAAGTTGCAAGAACGTCGTCAATAAAGAATGTAGGCAAATGAATCAGTGAGTAGGGGAAGTAGATAAAAAACTTTGTTCCCCAACTTCGCCAGTCTCTAGAATTAAACGAACGTGCCCTCTTGTTATTGGCTATGACAAGTTAATTTAACTGTGTACCTATAGGTTGAACCTCTCTGGCTAAACCAATGTGTGCCAACGACAATGAGATATTGTTAAACTTTACTCCAGCCAAAGCCCACTGAAGTTCAAGCGTCCCCACCCAGAAACGCGCCCGGTCTATGACATCCGGTAACATGGGATAGTCGCTTTCCATACGCCGCACAATAGTTTCTCCGTAATTGCCAAGTTGCACAGCAATATCACAAGCTGCGTCACCCAAACCAGCCGTGCCAAAATCAATCAGACCACTGATGCTCTCTGAGATCGGGTCAAACAGAATGTGGTACACTGGCTTATCACCATCGATCAGTACGGCTGTGTAGCTGAGGTCAAGTTCACCTGTAATTACAGGTGCAAAGAGTTCGTGTATCCAACTTTGCTGATGACGCCACAGATGAGGAAAGAGAGTTTCCTGAACTTGCTTATATAACTGCAACCAATCTTCACGAGAACGTTCTGCACCAGAAGAAGACACCCCAGCATTAACTAAAACTTCATTTGGAATGCTGTGCAATTGTTGATGAAATCTGGCTAGTTGGGAGATAATACGCGCTTGTGATGCATCAGTCAGCTTCAGCAAGGTGTTACGGGATAGCGGTTCACCTCTAATAAATCTGTAGCTTGCAAAGCCTTCTTCCAGGTGTTCAAAGTGCGGAACTCGCATTTCAACATACTTTTGCACCACTTCCAACACCTTAGCTTCATGGGAAAGTACCTGTTTTCCCCAGTCATCTTTGGCAAAGCGACATACAAGCTCATGATTAACAATTACCACATCGTTAACCATTCCATCTTGATTAAAGTCAAGATGCTCAATAGAAATATTGGGATAGACAGCACAAATTTTTTCGAGATACAAGGAAGGAATATTCACAGCAAATCCTGACACAATCACAACCAACAAAAAATCAAAATTTATCGGACTTTTAGACCGATCGCAGCGATTTAAATGATTTGTCCGTTTGTTGTATCAACGTACCACTATGATTTCACTCCCTATAAAATCGCCAAATATGAGCATAATACCACTTTGGTGATTACTCAGCCAAAATTCGATTGAGGTACTGTAAAATTGCCACAGCGATCGCCACACTCAAGATGAAGCATAGCCAGTAACTATTGGTAATAATTTGTGGTTGATCTAATGCCCATCCACCCAAGGGATGACCAATAAAAGAGCCAACAGCCCAGCACAAAGCGTTGATGGAGAAATAAACGCCGCGTTGATTTTCTGGGGCTAACTCAGTCACTAAAGAGGCGGCAGATGGGGTATAGGAGACAATCGCCACAGCAAATATTCCTAATGCCAATATTACCCAAACCAGATGATGAGATGGGGCAGTGCCGCTTACCCAAATGAGGCCAAAACCAATTGCCCAGAGAATGGCAGAAACAGTTAGTGCGAGTGTGTGAGAGCAGCGTTTTAAGATGCTAGTGACAGGCAACTGACAGACGATGGCGAACACCAGATGCCAAGCAAAGAGAACGCTAATTGTAGTTTGAGCAAATCCTTCGGTAGTACTTTTTATAACAAAGTTTTTGAAGTAAAGCGGCAGGGTACTGTGGATTTGAGAAATATAGATTGTGAAGAATATATTAACTGCTATGTAGACCAGGAAACGGCGATCGCTTAATACTGCCATCCAAGAAACAAAATGTTCTATCTTTTCAGATTCCCCTATTTGCTGTTGTTCAGTTTCACTAATTCCTACATAAATAACCCCAAAAAACACCATAAAAGAGATGGCATCAATGACAAATAGCCATCGATAACTCCCAATTATTGCTATCAAAAACCCAGCTAGCACAATTCCTATAGCTAACCCAAGATTATCAGCTAGTCGGGCGATCGCAAAGGTTTCGCGGCGATTGTCAATCTGGCTAGCATCAGCAACAACAGCTTCAGCCGCCGGCCAATAGAAACCTATCCCTAAACCGCTAATCAAGCTACCAATTACCAAAATAGTAAAATTATTGGTTGCAGCTAAAACTAGAGAAGCAATTGCGGAAATCGCCGTCGCTAGCAACAAAGTGCGGCGGCGTCCCCAGTGTCCAGAATCAGCCAAAGAACCACCTATAATCCGCCCTACAATGCCGGAAATTGAGGCGCTACCCAAGGCTACCCCGACACTGGTTGCAGATAAACCAACTTGATTGACAAAAAAGATGGGGGCGTAAAACAGGGTACAGCCGGTGCCAACTTCCGAGAGAAATCTACCAATTGCGAAAATCCAGACCTGGGGATGTATCGAGGGCAGCCACGATGATAACTGAGATTGAGAAGCTAATTTCATGAGCTTAAATGTCATAGCTTGATGACATTTTTGTAATTCTTATCATTGGCTGCTATTTTCCTTACTCATTCCACAGGGTTTCCACAGGGATTTTAACAGTTTTCCACAGGTACTCTACGAGTCAATAGGCTGTTGCCGTCTTACTGGGGATTGTTAATTAATGGTGGTAAGCAACTTCAAGGACTGAGTTTTTGTAAAGTAGAGTAACGAAAAATAGGCTCTAATGCTGATTATTAGGTTCGGATTTATTTTTTATACAATCGTTTTTAACATTTCGCAGCATTGACAAACCCACCCCCTTTTGGCGCACAATGATTCGGCTTGCTTTTGTAGTTCGTTCAACCGTTGGCATCAAATGTGTAAAATATATTACCACCAGATGTAGGCGCAGATTGTCGAGCTGGCGAAAGAGCGTGTGAGGTAGCGTGATTGCCGTTTCACCGCAAGCAACTTGTCCCTCTTGATTATCCTCATAGGAGGAAAATCTCATGAAAGCAACGGTTAGCATCTTTACAGAAATTCCCGAAACACTCCACGAATCCTTAAAAAACTACTTAGAAACCCATCCTGATTGGGATGAAAACAGAGTATTGACGGCGGCGTTATCATTGTTTTTACTCCAAAATGGAGATAGTGATCGTCGTGCTGCCCGAGTTTATCTCGAAACTTTGTTCCACCACTCCACAGTAAAAATGCCCAGCATCGATTCACCCGCAACAGCTAATCTACTAGATACCCCATAGGTAGTAGTATGAACTTCGTGATTCTGGCTCATCCCCTAATATGGGCACGGTTTTCCGCGCCCCATTAATGGGATTTTGATCCAAAGCGATCGGCCATATCGGGGCAATATTACAACAAAAAAGATCAGTAAATTCTGATCCTTAAAAAGGTTTTAATAGTTTCTCTTGTTGCTAAAACTAGTTGGTAATAGCACAAGATTTAGAATTGAGGCAGGACTTAAATATATTAGTTAACCGTTAATACTTGTTGTATGGCGGTTTTATTTTTAATATAAACACGTTAATAGGGGCGCACAGCTTGGTGTCCCTACTAAGCACCGCTCTATCTACCAAAAAGGTCAGATGCAAAGAAATATTTTCCAGTGGACTTTCTCCCCTGTCCATTGTCTTAAACGGATAAATAAATATCTCAAATAACTGCGTAGTCTGTCATTTGAGCAATATCTACCTATTTTGATTATCTAAATTTGTCTTTTACTAAAGCCAAATAAATTCACTAATTACTCCCCTAAAAGTCAACAGTCAAGAGTTAAAAAACTCTAGACTATCAACTCAGGACTTAGCTTCCAAGTGCTGGGGGTGAGCAGGAGATTCAAACTTATACCCTACGCCACGTACAGTTTGAATTAATGCTGGCTGACTAGCATCAATTTCAATCTTCTTGCGAATTTGTCCGATATGGACATCTACAACCCGTTGGTCACCGACATATTCATAGTCCCATACCTCTTGGATTAGCTCCGCACGCCGCCAAACTCGACCTGGATGACTGGCTAAAAAATGCAACAAGTCAAATTCCAGAGCAGTTAAGGGGACTGCTTGGTTATTAAGTGCCACCTCCCGTCGCACTGGATCAATCATAAGTTTTTCAAATACCAAGCGTTTCTGCTCGGCAGTAGTTATCACTCGTTGACGCCTCAAAATAGCTCCGACTCTGACTTCTAGCTCTCCCAGCCCAAAAGGCTTGGTGAGATAGTCATCAGCGCCTTTAGCAAAGCCGCGAATTTTGTCAGCTTCGTCAGCACGGCTAGTCAACATCAGAACAAAAACACCATTACGACTTTGCATCTCTTGGCAGAGGTTAAACCCAGTTACATCTGGTAAATTCACATCTAGAATCACCAGATCAGGGTTAAATTGCTCAAATAGATTTAAGGCTGTTTTTCCATCTTCGGCAGCCTCTACCTGATAGTTCTGCTTAATCAGAAAGCGTTGGATTAAATTCCGAACCGCAGGATCGTCGTCAACTACAAGAATCTTGGCAGGAGCCATGACCATTACTTTGCACAAAAATTCGTAAGATTAACAAAAGAATTGCGTAAAAACGCAGTTGCCACTTTGGGGCTAACTAAGAATCTACATGGCTACAGTATGAGAATCCCGATCATTCAAAAATAAATACTGTAATCAGGATTGTGGGCGATGAGAACGCGAAACTTCTGTTAGCCACAGTATATAGGCGCTCTGACCTTAGCCGCAACAGTTTTTGACACCAAGACACGTTCTTGATCCCAGTTAGGTGGTAACTTAAAACGTTTCAATTTTAAATCGATATGCGGATATATACCACAAACGATTATTCAGTATAATTAAAAAAATTCTATTAAGGCACAGTAAGTTGCCAAATTTGAAACAGTAAAGTTGATTTTTTCATAAAAACTTTGTGTTTTAGGTACTCTCCGTTCAAATTCTAGATTAGAGCCAGAACTAGGTAACGACATGAGGGTATACACGGAGTTATGGCGATATGTTAAAGTGACTATAGTTGAAATTACAAAGTCGATCAAACTAACCCATGCTACTATCCTGGTAGGGCATAAGAATTTAGGTCGAGACTTTAGTTTCGATTAAAAACAAAACCCAACGCTGTTTTTTCTTCGACAAAAGACTGCCGCTGACTGAGGCTGAAGTAACAAACTCCCATGAGCGATCAAAATCCCTACGACAAACTTGGGGTATCAGAAGAGGCTAGCTTCGATGAAATTCAGGATGCTCGTAATCGCCTATTCGAGCAACATAGTGGCGATTCCAAGCATTTAGAAGTAATTGAAGCAGCTTACGATGCGATTTTAATGGATCGCTTACGGATGCGCCAGGAAGGTAAAATTAAAGTCCCTGAGCGTATTCGATTTCCAGAGTTGCGAGTACAATCGCCTCCTAAAGAAAGTCCAACCCCTCGTGAGCAGTCACCTGCATGGCTGCAACGAATGCTGGATCAGCCAACGCCTGCGGATATATTCTTACCAGGAGCTTGGTTTCTTGGTTTGAGTTCTATCAGTGTGTTTTACCCAGAGGGAGGCGATCAGGTTTTGCAGTTAGCATTGGTGGTTGGGGTAGGCACCAGTATTTACTTCCTCAATCGCAAGGAAGGCAAATTTGGCCGAGCAGTTTTGTTCACCCTAGTCAATTTAATAATTGGCTTAATAGCTGGGGGATTAGTTGCTAGCTGGCTCTTACCACAAATATCATTCCTCAATTTGTCATCGAATCAGTTCTCTAGTGTACTAACGTTTATATTGTTGTGGTTGGTTAGTAGCTTTCTACGCTAAATCAATATCCGTAAGGAAGTTTCTATAAAGAAGACGTGGTTAATGTGTGTTCTTCTTAAATAAAAGAGTTAGGAGTCAGAATAGGTATGCTGACTCCTGCTTTGATTTATAACTGGAATGTTGATTAGGTTATAAGATTAATGCAAAAGGTAAGTTAATTAACTTTAGTTAACTTTACATCACGTAATTTAATTTATTCTTGCCCAATCACCTAAAGACAATAAACGAATGCTGATTAATTCTATATGTTGCAGCTAGAGAGCCTTTTTAGATAAGGTCTTTAGGTTTTAGGACTAAATCTACAGCAGCGCTGAAGTCTTTAATAATTAAGTCGGGGTGGTAAAGTTCCAATTGGGTGCGATCGCGGATGCCAGATTCCACAGCCATCACCTTAATACCATAATTTTTAGCAGCGGTGATGTCGGCTTCCGTATCTCCCACCATCCAGGTATCAGCCGCCGGGGGCAGTTCTTTTAATGCCCTAGCCATTAACAAGGGCTTATCTTCAATATCACGAGTTTTAACGTAGTCGTTATTCAGGCAATAACAACGATTTTCAGGGAAAAATCTCCCTAAATCGTGTTTTTTGAAGGCATAATTTAGTTCCCGAACTCGGCGCATGGTCATAACTGCTAAATCAATTCCAGCTTGTTGAATTTTTAACAGTGCGTCCACAGCACCAGAGGCGAGGGTGTCATAGTCAAAGTAGGGTTCTGTATGCACAGTTTGTCGTCGCAACTGGGCAAATTCTTGTGCTTGCGCTTCGTCTAACCCTGAATTTAAGGCGATTTGTTTTTCGGGAACGCGCGATCGCTTTAACTGCCAAAATTCCGCTTTAGGAAGTTCTTGCACTACTTGGTTTGGGCGACGGGTTTTCTCTAAGCAGAATTGATAAACACGGTAGTAGCGTTCGGAAACATCAATAATTGGGCCGTCGAAGTCAGTAATAAGTCTTAGCATCGGCGGAAAAAGTTAATTTTTATTACAATTATCTCAGATGTATGGTTATTTTTCAGATATTTTGTACTCAGGCATCATTGCAAAGTACCGCGTTTGATTTGTTCGCTTTCAATGGCTTCAAATAAGGCGCGAAAGTTACCTTCGCCAAAACCTTGAGCTTGAAAACGGCGTTCAATAAACTCAAAGAAAAATGTCGGCTGTTCAAATATTGGCTGGGTAAAAATTTGTAGTAATAAGGGCGCGGTATTTCCTCCTTCTAAAGGAGTATATTCTTGCCAGTCCACCAGAATTTCCTGCTGAGCGATCGCTTCCAGTTCTAAGGGTGATAAAGGCAATCCTGGACGTTGTTTTAATTGCGTGTAATAGCTTTGGGGAACTGAGAGTAAGGATAAATCACTGGCACGAAATTTAGCGATCGCACTCACAAGATTAGTCGTCCGCAAGGCAATATGTTGAATTCCTGGCCCGCGATTGACATCTAAAAATTCCTGAATTTGAGAATTTTTGGAAGCTGGTTCATTAATTGGCAATTGAACGTTGCCGTTGTGCGAAACCATCACCTGACTGTGTAAAGCAGAACGATTGGTTTTAATTTTAAAAGCCTGCTGGGGTTGAAAATCTAGGATATTTTCGTACCAAGCGACAGCATTTTCCAATTCACCAACTGCCACGTTTAACACTATGTGATCTATGGTGGTAAAAGTGTTGTCATTTGTCATTTGTCCTTTATCAAAAACCAATGACCTTTCGATCAATGTATGAGTCAGTCCACCCCAGGCGGCAATTTTGCCACACTTAAGGAATTCCGTACCCACCTGGTGTTCTTGGATGGGTTGTAGGATTGTAGCACCGTGTTTTTGAGCTAGTGCGATCGCGCTTTCTACATCTTCGACACCAAAAGCGACATCTGCCACACCAGGTGGATATTGACGTAGAAATTCAGCTACTGGACTTGTAGGCAAAAGTGGTGAAGATAGAAAAAAGTAGACAGCACCACTTTTCACCACTTCTGTACAAGTGTGAAATGAACTGATGCGATCGGTTACTGCTTGAAAACCAAGATGGTGTACAAACCAATCCCGCCATACTTTGGCATCTTCTACATAGAAATGAACGTGATCAATTTTCATAGATACTGAAAATCCAGCATAACAGCTTATATCTCTGTAAATTTTGCCTTTTTTGCTAAATTTTCAGGTCTTTCCAAAGCAAGAATTATATAAGCGGATTCCCACTTTAAAAGAACAGATGACTATCGGGTTGAATGTTAATTTCCATTGGCACAGCTTGCGGTTCGGCAGAAATTGCAAATAAAATCGCATTGGCAGCAGTTTCAGGACTGAGCATTTTTTTCCGGTCTACTTTTAAATTGACGTTATCCCAGAAAGGAGAATCTACCCCACCAAAGTAGAATAGCGTGAACTTGATACCAAAACGCTTGAGTTCCTCTGCCATGCACTTGCTGAAACCGACAACACCAAACTTAGAAGCAGAATAAGCCGCTGCCATTCCCATCGAATGCTTGCCCAAAATTCCAACCACGTTACAGATGTGACCAGACTTACGCTTTTGCATCTCTTCAGCAGCCGCCTGAGTAGTGTAAAAGCTGCCTTTTAAGTTGACATCTAGCATCTTGTCTAAATCAGCGGGTTCCAGGCTGTTGTAAGGTTTGAGTATACCAGCACCAGCTGCATTCACCAAAATATCGATTTGACCAAACTCACTGACGGTCTTTTCTATTAAAGTATCTACTTGTTGGGGGTTAGTAATATCAGTGGGAACGGTTAAAACTTGCCCTGGTAAATCAGCTGCCAGTTTTGTTAAATGAACTGCATCTCTGGCAGCCAATACCAACCGGACTCCAGTAAGCGCAAGTTTGTGTGTTAAGGCTGAACCAATACCACCAGTAGCACCGACAACGACAACGACTTTATCCTGCATTGTATTATTTACATTTATTTACATCTTTTTAGATACTACGTCTATGCACCTCTACAATGCACAAATTTGCTCACTTTTTTGTTGAACATTATTAGTACATATTATTACTAGATTCTTTTTTTACTTTGTACACTGTATAAATGCTAGAATCCTCAAGTAGACAGTTAGGATACTTAGATGCCAGTTGTAGCTAACTCAATCAAATTTGGTACAGACGGCTGGCGGGGCATTATTGGTGACGAGTTTACCTTTGAACGCCTAGCCCTGGTCGCGCCAGTTGCCGCAAAAGTATTATATGATACGTATTTTCCTACGGTGGGTAGTCGGACAATAATTGTCGGTTACGATCGCCGATTCATGGCCGAAGACTTTGCTCGTACTGTTGCTGATACTGTCACCGCTGTCGGATTTGATGTGCTACTAAGCGAAACCTATGCCCCAACCCCAGCTTATAGTTGGGCAGCAAAACAACTCAATGCTTTAGGGGCGCTGGTAATTACAGCAAGCCATAATCCTGGTACATATTTGGGGTTAAAAGTCAAGGGTTATTTTGGCGGGTCGGTGCCGCCAGAAGTTACAAAAGAGATAGAAGCGCAGCTGTCGGTTGCAGTACCACTAGCAGCTACCCCAGGAAAGCAAGAAAAATTTGATCCTTGGCCCAGTTATACCCAAGCATTAGAAGCTAAAGTTGATATTGCCAAACTTCGGGAAGCGATCGCATCTGGCAAATTGACGTTATTTGTCGATGTTATGTATGGCGCTGCTGCTGGCGGATTGGCAAAACTACTAGGCAATCAAGTCAAAGAAATCAACTCAGAACGCGACCCCCTATTTGGTGGTGGTGCGCCTGAACCATTGCCTAAATATCTTTCAAAGTTATTTGAAGTCATCAAAACTTACCGAGAAACAGATAAATCAGGTTTAACGGTGGGATTGGTATTTGATGGAGACTGCGATCGCATCGCGGCTGTAGACGGGGAAGCCAATTTTTTGAGTTCTCAAGCCTTAATCCCAATATTAATTGACCACTTAACCCTACGGCGCAGCTTTAAGGGTGAAATAGTCAAAACTGTTAGTGGTTCCGACTTAATGCCCCTGGTAGCAGCACTACATAACCTGTCGGTATTTGAAACAGCAGTTGGTTATAAATACATCGCTGACAGAATGTTAGCAGCAGAAGTGTTGCTGGGTGGCGAAGAATCGGGAGGGATTGGCTATGGCAGCCATATTCCCGAACGCGATGCACTGTTGTCAGCATTATACGTCCTAGAGGCAATTGTAGAATCTGGTTTAGATTTAGGTGAGTATTATCGCTACTTGCAGAAACAAACAGGGTTTACCTCAGCATACGATCGCATCGATTTACCTTTAGCAAGTATGGAAGTGCGATCGCGTCTTTTGCAACAACTGCAAACCCAACCTTTAACAGAAATTGCCGGGTTAGCAGTGATTGATTGCCAGACAATTGACGGCTACAAGTATCGCCTCGCTGATAAAAGCTGGTTAATGATTCGGTTTAGCGGTACTGAGCCAGTTTTACGCCTCTACTGCGAAGCTTCGACAATTGAGCAAGTGCATCAAACTCTTGCTTGGGCGAAACAGTGGGCGGAGTAAAATTAATTATTAGTCATTAGTCATTAGTCCTTTGTCCTTGGTAAATGACTAATGACCAATGGCCAATGACCAATGA
This sequence comes from Nostoc sp. CHAB 5824, assembly GCF_020829665.1. Classification (GTDB taxonomy): domain Bacteria; phylum Cyanobacteriota; class Cyanobacteriia; order Cyanobacteriales; family Nostocaceae; genus Nostoc. The sequence continues at coordinate 143,931 of NZ_JAIVFT010000006.1, read as the reverse complement.
CCAATGACCAATGACCAATGACCAAATTACTCGTAGTAGCGACAGGAAATCCAGGTAAGTTGCGGGAAATGCAAGCTTATCTGGAAAATTCTGGTTGGGAATTAACCCTCAAACCTGAAGAATTGGAAATTGAAGAAACGGGCGAAACCTTTGCTGCCAATGCCTGTCTCAAAGCATCACAAATTGCTAAAGCTACAGGAAATTGGGCAATTGCTGATGATTCGGGCTTGCAAGTAGATGCCCTAAATGGCGCACCAGGGGTTTATTCTGCACGTTACGCCAAAACCGATTCAGAACGCATTGCTAGGCTATTGAGAGAATTAGATAACGAGGTAAATCGACAAGCTCAATTTGTTTGTGCAGTGGCGATCGCTCGTCCTGATGGTGCGATCGTATTACAATCTGAAGGTATTTGTCGCGGCGAAATTCTCCATGCACCGCGTGGTAATGGTGGTTTCGGTTACGACCCAATTTTTTATGTGCAAGAGTTGCAATTGACCTTTGCTGAGATGACACGGGAGATGAAAGGGTCAATTAGCCATAGAGGCAAGGCTTTTGCAGCTTTACTTCCGCAACTAGACACATTGTTTAGTCCTGAGTCCTGAGTTAGGATGAAAAACTGATTTAAGAAATGAAAAGCTATCTGATAATTAGTAGTTTCGGCGTTGCTGAATAGTGAGACTCAATATAGCAATCAAGTAAAATACAACAAAGATTTGTAATATCAAAGCTAAAAGTGATTTACCACAAATTTCCAAAGTGTAAATGCTGTTTACCTTTATTGCTCGGTTGAGACAATTGCCTCCCTAAGTTTTTGAAGAGTCGCTTCAGACCATTTATTTATGCAGCTGGTTTTTCCAGCGGGAATAGACATATGGTAAATTGGATTGTTACGTAAAGCTAAGATTTTTATTCTCTGAAGAACATCATGGTTACGTATATTTAAAACTTCGGCTAGATGAGTACATGTATAAGGATAATGTTCTTCTTTAGGAAGGCTAATAGCACTCAAAGCAATATCTGTATTATCAAGATTAGTTGTGACTCTTAAAGCAGCATCTTCAGAGCTTCCATTTCGTACAGCCTCAAACTGGCTTACCACTCTGTTAATACTGTTCTCCAATCGAGTCAGCTTTTGGGTTAATTGATCGCTAACAACTGAAGATAAAATATCTCTGAGCCTATCCTCAGACACCTCAATCATAGAGCTAGTACCCTTACGATTGAGGCGTGCTTGGCTTAATGGGGTTACATTATTAGCTTCTGAATTTGGCTCAGATGACATAAACAAATCCTTACGCTACATTGGAATGTTGGAATTTTTGTTGAAGACAATCCAAAATATCATTTTCGGTTTTTTGCACGATTTCTTCAATTTCTTCCTGCGATAATATGTTACCCAACTCTTCCTGCAAAATTGCTATTAATTTTTCATAACTAATATGAGCTTGAGTTTTAGCCAAATATTTAGCTAAATTTTGACCTAAATCTAGCCCCGCAGCTACATCACAATCTACTTCATCTTCAAGTTGAACCGCCCATTGCAACCAAGAATTACTCGATAAATACTGCATTGCCCTACCCCTTCCTAACTATCCACAACCAAGTTGACCAGCTAACTAGATTGGCTAAGTATTTTCTCAGCTTGGTCTGATGAAATCTCAAAGTATCTTAGTCCTTGTTTATTGGAATCATATCCCAAATCAACCATTCCAAATTTTCGGTAAAAATTTTCCGCACCAGGTAAGGAATGTAAACCAATCCTACCTTTGTAATCTAAATCAAAGCTACGCTCTATAGCCAACTTCAGTAAAGTACTTCCAACACCTTTATACATTGGTGGATTTTCTATAGAGCGACGATTCCAAGGCGCTATAGTTAAGTAATCAACATAAACAAGATTCTTAGTAGATTCTAAAAGGGAACGATAGCAATCTAACTCCAGAATCATAAGTCCTTGAGTAATCGCTTCGCATTCTAATGCGAGCCTTTCATAATTTGGTGTTGAAAGCTTAAAAAATTTATCTATCCATGACCAATGGCTGTCTTCTTCAGATGAGTTTTGAAGTCTTTGTTTCCAAAAGGTTTCAAAGTCGGAAATGTGCTTAGAAGATAGATTACATAATTCTGCTTCAACTAAGGCTGAATCTTTAACACGGAATAAGGGTAACTTAGCAATCGCATTCAAGGCAACAACTCACAAGTTTGAATTAAGCTAGACAAGTATAAGTTCAGATTTCTTCTCGTCTACAGTTTCAAAGTAAAATTTTTCACCTTGCTCTATACGTTGCTCAATCAGCCCCATCATCCGTAAGGCTTGCCTTAACACCGCTGACTTATTCATGTCCTTTTTTTCACTAAGACTATTTAGTAGCTCAAGTTCAGCGTCCGACAAGTTAAGCGTGATTAAAGTTTTTTTGCTCAAAACATCTTTACCTCTATGTTTATATATAGATTATATATCAAATATATATAGTACATGTGTTCTATGTCAAGAGTAAAGCCAGTTTTATCGTAGCTTGTAGCCAATAGGACGTAGGAATATGCCTATATGTAACTTATTAAGTCGTATATAGGCATATAATTCAAAAGCTTATCAGGACTCAAACTGCTTCTGTGTTCTTTTCGCCAGTGCGAATCCGAATCACTTGCTCAACAGGCGAGATGAAAATTTTACCATCGCCGATTTCACCAGTGCGGGCAGCAGCAATAATTTTGTCCACTACCATATCAACTTGATTGTCATCAACTACGATTTCCACTTTGAGTTTTTGTAGAAACTCAACGGTGTACTCAGAACCTCGATACCTTTCAGTTTGGCCTTTCTGGCGTCCGAACCCTCGGACTTCAGAAACAGTCATGCCGACAATACCAGCGTTAACCAAGGCAATTTTTACCTCATCTAGCTTAAATGGGCGGATAATAGCTTCTACTTTTTTCATCTTTTGACTCCTGACTTCTACTAGCTTCGTTTATATATCTAACCAGATCCGCTGTCTGAAGCTGTAACTAGCAGTGCTTTTCCTAAAACATATGTAATAATTACCACTTTTTTAAAGTTAAATGCTTTGCCTGAGAGTTTGGGACATAAAAAGCGGCAAGGATTTATTATTTGGATAATCTTTGAGGTTTTAACATAAAGAAGTTGTTGTCAGGTTAGCATTTTGTGTAGCTTTTATAACCTAAAAATAAATAAATTTCGCCATTTAGCAGATATGCTGAGATATTTTAGAGAGTGATTGCAGAGAAATTGCTCGGTAGCCCAAAAGCTTGATGCTGCTGACTGTGGGAGTGTCAACTAACGTTTCTGATGTTCAAACAAGGGACGCACAACGAAATATCCAGCACTGAAGGCAGTAAGCATGATTAACAATATGGTAATAATTAACCACCAGCCATTAAGTCCCTTGGCATCTGGCTCAGTAGTGGAATAATAACTTACTTGTTGCTCTTCTATAAAAACTGGTTCTGGTTTCGGGAAATTCATTTGCATTACAGGTGTAGAAAAGTCTTGGCGGCGGCTTTTTTTGGGTGGTGTTTTGGGGGTAATGGGTGGATGCGAGCGAGAAACCTGCTGGCGTGGACGCGTTTGGGTTACTGGCACTTTGGCGGCATTTTTGTCACCAGAGCCTTGGGGGACTTGGTGATAGCTAGGTGTAGAGTGGGAATCTACAAAATTTTGCAAGTGAGAAAAAGACTCAACAACTTTGGTAATTTCTTGGCGTAGTAGTTGATTTTCTTGTGCTAGTTGTTGATTTTTGGTGGTAAGTGCATGTAGCTTTGCCTGTGCTGCTTGCAACTCTGTTGATAATTCCCTGTATACAGATAGTGGTACAGAGGGAGGGTAGGCTTGAGTAGTTGGTGTTGGCGAATTGCTGTGAACAGAACCTATGGTTGTTCGCATCGGGGGCTTGGTATTAAAAATCAAAGTAAGTAGGTCGTACAGAGATGCTAACAGAGATAGTCAGCGCTGAAACTATGCCCAAGAATAATAGAAAAATGCCGAAAGGGCAAAGATTTCTTATTAAGGATTAGGAATTGGGGATTAGAGATTGGGGATTAGGCTGAAACCCCGCTTCTCATGGGCAGATTTCTTCAATTTTAGAGATGTTTAAAACACCACCCCTAGTAGGCATATTTCTTTCCCAGCCCCCTTGAGAATTGACTACGAGGTTAATTTCGTAACAATGGGAAGAAATGTCCTACAGGGCCTTGCCCTTCGCCAATATCTAGAGCGTAAGCGAGTGCAGTAGTTACATACTCCTTTGCCTCTTGCACTGCCTGCCACAAGTCTTTTCCCTTAGCCAGATTAGCAGCGATCGCAGCCGATAGTGTACAACCAGTACCGTGGGTATTTTTTGTCTCTACTCGCTTTGTAGTTAAAACTTCCAACTTGTCCCCATCAAACCAGATATCAACGCCACGCAAATCTCCCTGCATACCTCCGCCCTTGACTAAAACAGCCTTCGTCCGTAAAGTCTTATGAATAATTTCAGCAGCGGTTTGCATATCCTCTAAGGAATTAATTTGTAAACCGCTTAAAATCTGGGCTTCGTAGCGATTCGGCGTGATCATAACCGCTTTGGGAATAAGGGCATGGCATAGAGTCTTCACAGCATCATCATCAATCAATTGTGCCCCCGTACGTGACACCATTACTGGATCAACTACTAGATTATTGATTTGTAAAGCTTCTACCTGCTGGGCAACAGCAAAAATAATTTCCTGGTTAAGCAACATTCCCGTTTTGGCAGCTTGTACGCCAATATCCTCAACTACTGCCTGAATTTGCGCCACAACAGCCTCTGTTGGCATCGCATCAACTCTCATCACTCCTAGAGTGTTTTGTGCCGTGACGCAGGTTATAGCGCTAGTACCGTGGACACAGTGAAAAGCAAAGGTGCGTAAATCAGCTTGAATTCCTGCACCGCCACCGCTATCTGAACCAGCAATGGTTAAAGCAACAGGTATTCTGGAGTTTATTTCAGTGTTCATAGTTATGAAGATTAAGTTAGTTGGCGCAATCAAACCTAACTATCTTAAAGATTAATGAACTAGGCTAGCGCCCTCTTCTCTTCTAGCTTCTGCCTCGTGAAGACAACCTATTTACTGGCGAGATATCGTTGCTTGGCGACCCATACGTGTCAACTTAAGGTGAAAGCCTTTTAAAACCTCGTTTCCAGCCAGAGGTTGGAAATGCACCTCATTGGGCTGCTGCCGCGACTTAGGGAGGCGGAGCCTCCATTATGTATTCCCAGCCAGAGACTGGGAACAAGACAACAAGACAGTTTCTCAAAGCTTTGTCTAGACTGGTTTTTACGTTAATTTGACACCAATGGTAGCTCGCCGTACCCCTACGAGGAAGCAAGCTACGCATAGCGTCTCCTAAAGAAGGCATCGCTTTCAAAAATATTTAGATAAACTTCATCAAATCCTTGCACAAAGCGCTCTTTGCACCCATATCACTCTGGAAATTAACAGGATTCCACCACAACACTTCCATAATTTCTTAGCTTTTGTTGTAAAAAAAATAACTAAAATCTGGGTATTTACTGATATCAAGTGCTGTTTGTAAAGGTTACTTTTAACTAAGTTCACAAGGCTCAGTTACACCGATTACAACAGGTTCGACTAAGTTGTTACATTAGCCCCCTTAAATTAAGGGGTAAACCTACTAAAGTTTCAACCAATTCAACTTTGACCACTGTAACTTTAAGTCCTCAGTTATCAGCGAGGGGTGCATTTTACCATGCCTATTTGGCAACCTCCTGACTTTAGACAATGGACAAAGTTTAGAGGAATTACTATGCCAATTTATGCTCATCGTATTGAATATAGCAAATAGGAAACCTGGTTTGCAAAGAGCAGCAATTACGACTGCTACAAGTGAAGATACGAGCATTCAACTCCAGTTCTAGCAATCACAGAATGTCTAACAACAAACGCAGAGAAGACAGGAAACGTCTCCGGCTTTGCGCTGCTTTGTCTACGTGCAAATCGTCGGATCACCCTTAATAAAACACTGACGATTGGCGATATCAACATCCCTAGTTTAACCATCAACGGTTAATAGGATAAAAATTTTCAATTTTACAACAGGGTTTTTACAAACGACGCGATTTCAAATCGCGATCGCATAACTGCGACTGTCTTAAAAAGTCCAGACAAATGGCCCATTCAAATAACTATTGAGCAACTTAGTTTGTTGCTGAGAACGTACTACCAATTCCCCTTACACACATTCGGAGTAAAACTATGGCTGGCAAAACATACTACGTTTCTGGAACAGGCAATGATAAAAGTGATGGCTTGAACGAGAAAGCCGCATTTCGCACCCTCCAAAAAGCCGCAGACTTGGTGCAAGCAGGTGATACCGTCTACGTGATGAATGGTACTTACACAAATATTTACCCTAATATCCTGAGTATTTCAGATAAGCAGGGTAGCGCTAATGCGCCGATCACATTTACTGCTTATCCTGGACACACACCTGTTTTAGAAGCACACAAAAACAATTGGAATGCTATCTCAATTACAGGCTCTTCATACGTAGTAATTGAAGGGCTTACGCTGGTGGGAGCACGAGATGAAACTACATTAGAATATGCGCTCGAGCATAAAGATAATCTTAATAACCCAGCAACATCTGGGAACGGTATTAACATTACATTTATAAATGGCGACGAAAAGAAGCATTCACATCACATCACAATTAAGAATAACAATGTTTCTAAGTTTCCAGGAGGCGGCATTTCAACAAATGAAGCAGACTACATTACAGTAAAAAACAATGTCGTTTCTGGAAATGCTTGGTACTCACCTTTTGGAACCCAAGGAATTACAATGCTTCACCTTTGGAATTCCGATAATAACGTAACAGATTACAAAGTAGTTATTGAAGGTAATACCTCTTTTGATAATAAACAATTAGTTCCTTGGGTTGATGCAGGAAAAGTAACAGAAGGCCATGGAATAATGCTTGACACTTCTTCTATTGGAAATGTTGCTTACACTGGCAAAGCCTTAATCAGTAATAACTTAATTTACAACAATGGTGGCGCAGGTATTCAGATTTTTAAAGGAGAAAACCCTGTAGACATTGTGAATAATACAACTTACCAAAACTCACAAGAACTTTCAACAGGAGAAATTTTCATTAACAGTGCTAAAAATGTTCGGGTTTCTAACAATATTATGTATGCAAAGGACGGAGAGTCTACCAGTTCTATTGTTAACTCTAGTAATATTTCCGTTGACAATAACCTTGCTTACAACGGAGTTTTTAAAGGCACAGGCTCAGGAAATATTTTAAACAAAGACCCGTTGTTTGTTAATGCAGCGAATGGTGACTTTAGGCTCAAATCTGGAAGTCCTGCGATTGATGCCGGTTCCAATGCCTTCAATAGCGTCACTAAGAACACTCCCCTAGATGGCAATGGCGACGGCAATGTATTGATTGATATTGGCGCATACGAAGCCGCTACCAATAAGACTCCTAACCCCGAAATTCAAGTTCTTGATGGCACAGTTGACATTGCAGATAACAGCACTACCGCCATTAACTTTGGCGAGGTCATTGCTGGCAGCACCGTGACCAAAACTTTTACCATTAAGAACACAGGTATAGCTGCACTCAACCTGAGTAATCTCAAACTCCCTGACGGCTTTAGTTTGGTAGGAACTCTTCCAGCTACTTTGGCTGCCAAGACTTCGGCGAATATAACGGTGGCACTAAATACGACTACAGCCGGAACCTACGCTGGCAACTTCAGTTTAAGCAACAACGATAGTAACGAAAGCCCCTTTGACTTTGCTATTAGTGGTAAAGTTAATGCTCCCGAAATTCAAGTTCTCAATGGCACAGTTAATATTGCAGATGGCAGCACCACTGCTATTGACTTTGGGGACGCCGCTTTCGGTAGCACCGTAACTAAAACTTTCACCATCAAGAACACAGGTAAAGCTGTACTCAACCTGAGTAATCTCGAACTCCCCGACGGCTTTAGTTTGGTAGGAACTCTTCCAGCTACCTTGGCTATCAATAATTGGACGAATATAAAGGTGGCACTCAATACAAAAACACCTGGAAACTATGGTGGCAGCTTTAGTTTGGCTAACAACGATACTGACGAAAGCCCCTTTGACTTTGCCATTAAGGGTACAGTTAAACCCGCTCCTACTCCCGAAATTCAAGTTCTCAATGGCACAGTTGACATTGCAGATGGCAGCACCACTGCCATTAACTTTGGCAACGTCGCTTTCGGCAGTACCGTAACCAAAACTTTCACCATCAAGAATACGGGTACAGCTACGCTCAACCTGAGTAATCTCAAACTCCCCGACGGCTTTAGTTTGGTAGGAAGTTTTCCATATACCGTGGCTGCTAAGGCTTCAAAAAGTATAACGGTAGCACTCAATACGAATACACCTACACCTGGAACCTATGCTGGCAGCTTCAGTTTGACCAACAACGATAGTGACGAAAGCCCCTTTAACTTTGCCATCAGTGGCACAGTTAAACCCCCTCTTGCTAACGAAACTTATCTTCTCAATGGCACTGATAGTTCTGAGTACTTAAAAGGCAATGCTCCAGCCAACAAGATTTATGGGTTTGGGGGTGCAGACAACATCGTAGGTAATCTAGGAAATGACCAACTTTCGGGAGGCGACGGAAACGATACTCTCTGGGCAAATGATGGTAATGACCTGCTCTATGGCGATAGCGGCAATGACAAGCTTTCGGGTGATAACGCTAACGATACGCTATTTGGTGGTATCGGCGATGACCAACTATTAGGGGGCGCAGGCAATGACTGGCTTTATGGGGGCAATGGCAAAGATGTACTTACTGGCGGTTATGGCACTGACACCTTTGTATTGGCTTTAGGTGAGGGCACGGATTCCATTACTGACTTTGAAGTGGGTAAGGACAAGCTTGCATTGTCAGGTGGTCTCAAGTTCGGTCAATTGTTGATAGAGCAACAAGGAAGTCAATCCTTCATTATGGATAGTTCTGACAATCAAGTGTTGGCGAAGTTGGATAATGTCACTGCAAGTATACTTTTGGCTCAACCTTCCACTTTTATCACTATTTAGTTGTGTTTTTTGATAACCAAGTCTCTTCTCTACAAGAGGCTGCGCCAACAGAGCAGGTGTAGAGGAATAACTAGACAAAGAAGATTTAATATTGAGTAACTAAATTCTTTGCTGGGCTTCCCTACACCCTATCCTTAGTTAAGGGGTTGCGTTCAAAAACTGGCATTAGTCTGGTAAAACTACAAAAAAGAAAATATTTTGCAACATCAAAAAACAGACCTCACTGCCAGTGTTGCTCAACTTCACTACGCGATGCTTGAATTTATACTTCAATAAGTCTGGGCGATAACACTGCTATCTTCAAATGAAGATTGATTAAATCTTTGATTATGATAGCTACTGCCATAGATAATTAACCAAACTTGATATAACTACTGATTCGTTTGCGATCGCAAACTTTTTAACGCCCCCTGCAAAAACTTACCCCATTCTGCTGCCAACGGGATTTCTGTAAACGGAACTCGCACTGAAGTAGTAGATTCGGAAAACAGAAATTCTAAGTCTATAGAACGACCTTTCTCTGGTATATTTTCTAAATCTACTTTTTTCTCATCTACTAAAAGATGTATTTCTTTAACATCAAGCAAAGAGAATGTTTCTAGTTTAATAGGGCCTTTAGGCGTAGGTTTTCCCCAAGTTAGATTGTTACCTTTTTGACCCAATACTGAATAAATATCGTACTTAGCCCGTTCAAATTGCTCTGCCCAAGCGCGATAGGCTTCAACTTTTTGATACTCTTTCGAGCCTTGCCAAGCCAACCAGAAAAACATTACTAATAAGGGCAACCACAAAAGACCACGTTCCATCGTTTAAAAAAGTCCTGAGTGAAACTTGTAACTAAAAGTGCAAAATCCACCACTAAAGGATAGAGATAAGTTATGGTAGTGAGAAAACTGGCAAAAAGCGGTGATGAGTTAATATGAGAAAGCTTATATTATTGTGCTTGTTTGTCATTGGGCTGGGATCTGCCATATTTGGTTTCCTGAATTTCCAAGGATTGGCAGCTAAAGGAGAGTTTGAGACGATTTTGCTTGATTTTCGGGAAGATATTCCATCACTGGTTGTGGAACAGGATCTGCAAGCGATCGCTAAACAATATAACGTTACACCCCAATTAGACAACAAGTTTTCCAAAAAAGATAATGTCTATATTATCAAGGGCGATCGCCAACGGCTTCAAGAACTGAAAAAATCTCAGTTTGCCCAAGCTACAGAATTCATTGAACCAAACTATATCTACAATAAAATTCCACAACCCGGTCAAGCAGCTTGGCTGGGAGAATTTTTGAGACCCCAAGAAAATGATGATGAGACAAGCCCCTCATTAATTGGCCCTAATGACCAATATTACAGCAAGCAGTGGAACTTGCATAAAATCGGTATTGAAGGCGCATGGAGTCAAACCAAAGGCAGCGGCATCACAGTTGCAGTAATTGACACCGGGATTACCAAGGTGCGGGACTTGTATGAGACAAAATTCGTCAAAGGCTATGATTTTGTTAACGACCGAGAAGAAGCCAAAGACGATAACGGTCATGGTACCCATGTTGCCGGAACTATTGCCCAAGCCACAAATAACAAATATGGGGTGGCTGGAATTGCTTACGAAGCCAGTCTAATGCCGCTGAAGGTACTCAGTTCCTATGGTGGCGGTACTGTTGCTGATATTGCCGAAGCGATTAAATTTGCTGCTGATAAAGGCGCAGACGTGATTAATATGAGCTTAGGCGGTGGCGGTGAAAGCAAGTTGATGAAAGAAGCGATCGAGTATGCCCATAGAAAAGGCGTAGTTATCATTGCCGCAGCAGGGAATGAAAACGCCAATGGAGCAAGCTATCCAGCCCGCTATCCCTACGTCATCGGCGTTTCGGCAATTGGCCCAGATGGCGAAAGAGCACCCTATTCTAACTTTGGTGCTGGGGTAGACATCTCCGCTCCTGGTGGTAGTGAAGCTGGTAAGATTCTCCAAGAAACTATCGACGAAAAGGGCGAAGGGGTATTTCTGGGCTTCCAGGGTACAAGCATGGCTTCTCCCCACGTTGCTGGTGTTGCGGCATTAATCAAAGCTGCTGGCATCAAAGAACCAGATGAAGTGTTAAAAGTTCTCAAGCAGTCGGCACGAGTTATCCAGGATGATGGTTTGAACTATTATGGCGCTGGACAACTCAATGCAGAAGCAGCAGTAAAACTAGCTTTTAGCGGACAAATCAGTTTTCCAGATTTCTTCCGGTGGTTACGGGATAACGGCTATCTTAACCCCGGCTTTTGGATTGATGGTGGTGCAGTAGCACTGTTACCCAAGATTTTAATGGTAGTTGGTTCCTATCTGCTGGCTTGGTTTTTACGGGTTTACTTCCCCTTTACTTGGAGTTGGTCTTTATCTAGTGGGCTAATTGCTGGTAGTTCCGGGTTATTCTTCCTCAAAGGAATCTATATTTTTGATCTTCCCCAATGGCCTTTCCGGGTTTTGGGCAGTTCAATTCCGGAACTCGGCAATACTCTCCAGGGAACCGATGCATTGAATCCCCTATTTGCTAGCGTACTGATTCCCATTGTATTAATGGCATTGCTGCTGGGACATCCTAGTTGGAAATGGTTTGCCATTGGTTCAACCTTAGGTGTCGCAGCCTGCTTGACGGTAAGTGCGTTTTTCGATCCGGCAGTTTTAGGTTTGGGAAGTGGTCACTTAGCACGCCTCTTCCTCATCGCCAACGCCCTAATCTGTTATGGACTTGCTCGTTTAGCATTGAAAAACGAAGAAAAAACAGTATAAAGAGGGATTGAGTATTAGGTATCGGGGACTGGGTATTGAGAAAATTCTTTCCCAGTCCCCAGTCCTCAGTTCCCAGTCCCCATCCCCAGTCCCCACTCTCCACTCCCAACTTCTTATGAGCATTACACTTACAGGTACAATACAACGCCGTGATATTGGTACAGGCGCATGGGCGTTAGTTACAGAAGAGGGCGTTACTTACGAAATCCTCAGAGGGGCTGATAAAGACTTACTCAAAGGTGGACAAAAAGCAAAAGTTAAAGGACAGGTGCGTGAAGATATCATGACAACTGCCATGATTGGCCCTGTCCTGGAGGTTAAATCTTTTGAGGTAATTAGTTCTGACTAGCTGTGGAATTCAAAACCTCTTGAAGACGGCTTCTAAACTCCCCTTTGGGATGACCTCCTTTTACCTCACCCACAACCTGAAATTCCCCCTCTGGGGAATTGCAGATGATGTAAGTAGGCCATCCCATTTCTGATTTATCGGGATACTGAGTTAATAAAATCTTGCGATACTTGCGGTAAGCAGCCGTATCCTGCATTTTTACATCGATAAATTCTAAACCCAGTTCTTCAGCCACCTTTTTGTCATAAAAAGACATTTTATGGCAGATGCCGCACTCTTCTGAAGAGAACTTAATTACAGCTAAACTCATGGGTTGGGCACTTTTTGATTCTAGGCAAAGTTTTTTAGCATAACGCCATGAAATATTACCATATAGCTGGTCATTAGTGTCAACTTAAGGCTGAAACCCCGATCCATTATCTTTTTCTCCTTGCCTGCTTCTCGTAGGGAAAGCAATTTTTTGGGAGGCTGAGGTTCTTAACGAGAAATATAAATATATATTATGTAGTCAGCAAGGAAGCTCTGATCTGAGGTTGACAGCATGATTCCTGGCAGACAAAGAGTTAGGGTCAAAATGTAGAAAAAAAATTAAGAATATGATTAAATATCATAGCAATCATTTTGGTGTGGCATCTCTAGCTCATAATAAAAAGAAAGCAATTCAGGGATGTCACTATCGGGTTATGCTTTATCCTGGCAAGAGAAGGATACTCAGCCCAGTTATGTGAGCAGCAAATGCTAGGGTGAGCGATGTCTAACGACAAGCAGCTACGCGTCTACGTCAAAAAAACCCCCCAGTGGGTGTTAGCCAACCAGGGGAGTTAGTTATCAGGGTGCATCTACCAATTAAATGTTCTCAGGTTGAACACCATACTCCGGATAAATCTGTACAAAGGTCAATTATTTTTTAAAATAAAAAAACCCCAGTGGGTGTTAGCCAACCAGGGGAGTGAGTTATCAGGGTGCATCTACCAATAATCTCTTCCAAAGTAAGTGGGTAGTTACCGGATAAATTAGCAGAGGTTGAAATTGTTACTGTTTGTTTATTAGAGAAAAACCTCACAGGGGTTAGTTATTAGGACAACCTGCCAATGAAATGACTGGTGCGCTGCCTTAAATAATGGGTGTGTCAGCGATGATTGCTGCTTTAGGGCTTACGCACAAGAGATTCCCCAATCCTCTTAAAGAGGGAGGTTTTTAGAGTTCCACTTTTTTAGGAAAGCCAGTACCTTGGTGTTAGCGGTAAGAGTAATCGAGCGTCAAGGGTTCCTCGATTTTTAAAGCTTGCTAGCAAGAGTGTTTTTGAACAGGAGAAGCAACTGGTGTAGGCTTATTTAGATATAGGTTTCAGGTTTTTAGTCCGTAAGCTTTGTGCTTATTGAGTAATAAAAAACCCCCTAGTGGGCGTTAGCCAACCAGGGGAGCTAGTTATCAGGGTGCATCTACCAATTAAATGTTCTAGGTTTAATCACCATGCTCCGGATAAATTTCTGAGAAAATTGATTGTTTTACTGTGTCAAAAAAACAAAAGTGGATATTAACTGAATTAGGGGAGTTAAATATCAAGGCACATCCATCTACTAATCAAGTATTCTAGGGTTAAGCACTATTTTCTGGTAGAGAATATCTGCGTCAGAAGTTGCTGTTGTTTGCCAAAATTGAAAAAAACCCCTAGTGGGTGTTAGCCAACTAGGGGAGTTGAAGATCAAGGTGCATCTACCAATTAAGTGTTCTAGTCTCAAGTAATCCGATCCGGATAAAGTTGTAAAGGCAAAAAAAGCAAAACAACTAGAATCAGAAACATTCAGGGGTGGGATGCATCTAAGTTATCAGAGGGAGCGAAAAATCGACTTGAAACTTTCGCGTTTCAAACCAGATTTAGGAGGCGGACAGGAGAAACTGTGACCCAGGAATTCCACATTTCGGTAACTCCTGTAGGACAAAATGACTACTTGGTGCGGACGGAACAAGTCGCGCCTGGGGTACCATTGGCAGAAGAATTGGTGACTTGGCCTGTAGCTGATTGGTTGATGGCTGCTGGGCATTTGATGAATGATCCGTTGAAATCGGTGTTACAAGGAGATCCATTCGCCTCTGGAGGGCACGAAAGCGATATCGCCAGAAACTCTGTTAATTTGGTGGCGTTGGGTCAACAATTTTATAACGCTCTATTTCAAGGCACTCTCAGAGATAGTTGGATTACTGCCCAAGGTATTGCTCAGAACCATCAACAAGTACTACGCTTACGCTTGGGGCTAAAAGACACTAGATTAGCTCGTCTGCCTTGGGAAGTGATGCACGCAGGCGATCGCCCTCTAGCTACTGGGCCTTATATCGCTTTTTCTCGCTTCCAAAGTGGAATTTTGGGGGCTTCACCTTTGCGATCCCTGCGGGGGGCTACGCCTACGCAAAATACTTTCACACCACTAGAACAAGGTGGTGTGAAAGTATTGATGGTAATTGCTTCTCCCTCAGATCAAGTCCGTCTTGACTTACAGAAACAGGAAGCGATCAAACTGCAAGCGGAACTTCACCGCATACCGCGACTTGCTGAAGGTATTAATCGGTTTCCACAAATTGAACTAACTGTATTAGATCAACCAGGACGGGAAGAACTGACGCAAGCTCTAGAACAAGGCAGATACCACGTTTTGCACTACTCTGGTCATAGTAACTTAGGTTCTAATGGCGGAGAAATTTATCTTGCTAGCCGCAGAACTGGCTTAACGGAAATCTTGACTGGGGACGATCTGGCTGGTTTGCTCGTCAACAATAACATCCAAATGGCAGTGTTTAACTCCTGCTTGGGGGCGTACACAGCTGCATCCGATCCCTCTGGAGATACTGGCGAACGAAACCTGGCAGAAAGTCTAGTGAAGCGCGGAATTAGAAGCGTTTTGGCTATGTCAGAACGGATTCCTGATGAAGTAGCATTGACACTGACACAATTGTTTTACCGCAACTTGAGTCAGGGATATCCAGTAGATTTGTGCGTCAGTCGGGTGCGCCAAGGATTAATTTCTGCTTATGGTTCTCACCAGATGTACTGGGCATTACCGATTTTGTATCTCCAGCCAGAATTTGACGGTTTTCTGAGCCAGGAAACTGAGTTATCCCAGAGTGCGGAGTCGCTCAACCAATATAATTCGCCTTTAGGGGCAGCTTCCACGATGTACTCTGCTATGGCAGATGATAGTGAGATGCCTTTAGGAATGGAGGAAATGATCCCTTCTGGTTTGGCGCGTGATTCTGGGTTGGACTGGCTAGGTGAAGATACTTGGGGCGATCTTGTTGATGAAATTGAGTATGATGACCCAAGCTATGCAGAAGATTCTGCTATAGTTTCGGATTTGTTTCGTCAGCTAGATAACCAAAAAACTCCAACTGAAGTAGAGCAACAAATTTCAGAAAATAGTCTTCAGCAAAGACAAGTTTCGGAAGAAATGACTTCTTTGCAAGAGGAAGGAGATTTATGGGGAGAAGCCCCAGCACCGCCACCTCCAACTCCTGGAAACTTTGAAGGAAACCGACAAAATTCTGCTGATTTTTTGCGTAGGCGTAGCCCGCCGCAGGCATCGCAACCAGCCCCATCAAGAAATCGTAGTCCACGCCGCAAACTATGGCCAATTGTGGGTATTGTGGGAATCAGTGCGATCGCCGCTGCGATCGGTTTAAATTGGTGGTGGCAAAATCGGCCTCAAGCAACTCTACCTAAAATACCAGCAATTCCCACCCAGTCTCTACCGATTCAAAAGCAGCAAAATATCGACTTAGAGACAGCAACGACTGGGATTGTCACCGCCACCGCTACGGAAGACTTGAGCCAGGGCGACTTGCGAAGTGGGTTATTGGCTGTAGAAGAACTACTCAATCGTGGCGCAGTGACTGCGGCTGAAACTGCCCTTAAACTAATTCCAAGTAAACAAGCTGACGATCCATCTGTCAACTTTTACAAAGGACGACTAGCATGGCAGTCTGTCCAAGCTGGAAACAATAACTATAGCGTCGATGATGCCCGCCGTTACTGGGAAACTGCTGCAAAAGCTAACCCAGAATCGCTTTTGTATAATAACGCTTTGGGATTTGCCTACTACACTGAAGGCAATTTGAATCGAGCTAATGATTCTTGGTTCAAAGCTTTGAATTTAGCTCTTAAAGAGCAGAACACAGACTCAACATCCAGAAAAACGGCAGTGCCTCAAGATGCTTTAACTTCCTATGCTGGTTTAGCTCTCGGACTGTATAAATCTGCACTTAGTCAATCTAGTGGTAAGCAGACACAATATCTGAATGAAGCGATCAAGTTGCGACAGTTGGTAGTTAAGTCCGATCCAGTAAATTTCCAGGTAGATAAATTAGCTAAAAATTGGCTGTGGACGGAGAAGGCGATTGAAGATTGGCGATCGCTCCTTCAGGAGAAAGGTGAAGAATAGTAATATGTTGTGGTGGAGCGATCGCAGTTGATTGAATAGTTATCAATTTTTCATAATTCAAATATGATCTTTTTATACTTTTATTTGCTGCCTTGAAACTGCTTAATAATATTGCTAATTAAAGGCAATTGTTCCAGTACCATTTTTGTTAAATCTACAAAAGATTTCTCAGATAGGCGATTGTCTTGGCGGAGTTGCAGAACGCCTATTAAGATGATAAATATTGCTGTAGCAATAATTGCTAAAGCTAGATAATGAAATGGTAGCGAACCACCGAAAAATGCAATGATACAAAATACAACTACGAATACAAATAAATAGAACATGCCATTGCGAAAAGCAAAAGAAAGCTTAACATCTTCTGGCTTGGAAGGTTTTTTTTGCTGAGATTGATTAGACATAAGATTACTACCTTTTTGAATTTTAACTTGTTCAGCGTTTATATAATAATTATCTCCACCTCGTCTGATTTCTTCTTCCTGAATAAGTTGGTGTTTGTCCATCACATCATCAATTAAGCCCAAAACATTCACCATTTGGTAACTTTTTTGGCATTGAATCTGACTCTGTTGGTCTGCTAAATACTTGCGAAGAACTTCAAATAAATAGAATTGTAGGTTTTGGCTATCTTTGCATGTACTACAATTACAGGGAATCATTTTATTAAACTTCAGTCGCTTATACGAGGCATGAATTCTATCAAGTTCATGAGTAACACGGGTCATTAAATCTCTCTTATACATGCCTGTAACTTTGATTTTAATTTCCCGCAAATCGTAATATTCAATCACCTCTGCTTTTGTTTCATCTTGGCTGAGAATGACACCACTTTTCCAGACCAACTGTTGTGCATCAATCAACTCATGCATGGCAACAATGAACTGGGTAATAATACCTTTGGGCATGAATTCGTAGGTGTAGCGCAGAATCAGATTATTATTTTCATTCCATTGATATTGGGGCTGTTTTTCAGTTAACAGTTGTGGCGCGATGTAAGTTCTGGGATTTCTGGGAATTTCGTAACACAGCTTGAAATTGATCATTAATTGCAGAAGTTCACCTTGTTTTTTGGCGTATTGTTCTCCATGCCAAATGTTCTGCAAATTTTTCCAGGTGAATCTGCCGGAATTGTTGATTAGTTGTTTATCGTCTAGGACTCTATAAACTGCATCAGTTCCCCATCTGGGTTTTAGAATCAGGGTATTATACAAAATGGGGTCTTCTTGAAAGTGGAGGCAGACACCTAAATCGTGCAAATAGCCACTTAACTGCAACTTGTCTTTTTGTTGAGTAAAACCGTTGTGCTGGCAAATGTCTAGATATTCATCCAAGCTGATATAGTTGCGTGGATCTTTCTCCAAAGCTTCTCTGACTTTTACCCAAGTTTTAGGTAATACTGTGCCACAATGATCTAGGCAAGTAATATGATGCTTGATTTCTCGCACTATTTCTGACAAGCCCCGGTTTGTAGCAAAGTTAGTTGCTAAGGTTTCCTTGAGGTTATTAAATTGCCCCCGTAGTTGCGGTTCATTAATTTCCCGAAAGCGATCGCCTTTCTCATTTTTGATAATCAACACTGGGCTGCTATCACTCAACAATTCCACCACATTCAGCCAGTAGTAAAAATTAGTGTCTTCTCTGCGATTATCTGCTACTAAAGCATAGAGGGAACGCTTGGTAAGGAAAAATTGGTGGGTAGCATGGTAAATCTCTTGTCCCCCAAAGTCCCAAATGTTGACTCGAAACTCACGCCCATTTTCCATTGGAAAACGCCACTGAATTACCTCAATTCCCTTTGTAGAGTCTTCTTCTTGTGGAACTTGATAGTTGGGATTTTGAATCTTTTTCGCCAGTGTTGTCTTCCCTGCTCCTCCTTCACCGACAATTAGTAACTTTGTTTCATACAGATAATCTGTACCTTCGGCTTGCAGTTGTCGGAAATAATCCTTAATCGCCTCAATACCTTGTGTAACTACTTCTAGCGGTGGATTTTCGATGGGGTTATCGCTTAAATCTAGGGAAGTGAGTTGTTGCAGGCGGGTTATGGCTTCTGGCAGCGTCATTAATTGGTTGTCGCTTAAATCCAGAGAGGTGAGTTGTTCTAGGCGGGTGATGACTTCTGGCAGAGTAGTTAGTTTGTTGAACCTTAAATCTAGGGAAGTGAGTTGTTGCAGGCGGGTGATAGCTTCTGGCAGTGTTGTTAATTTGTTGAAGCTTAAATTGAGAGAGGTAAGTTGTTGCAGGCGGGTGATAGCTTCTGGCAGCGTTGTTAACTGGTTGACGCTTAAATTCAAGTATGTGAGTTGTTGCAGACGGGTGATGGCTTCTGGCAGCGTCGTTAATTGGTTGCCGCTTAAATTGAGAGAGGTAAGTTGTTGCAGGCGGGCGATCGCTTCTGGGAGCGTCGTTAATTTATTGCCGCTTAAATCTAGAGAGGTGAGTTGTGGTAGGCGGGTGATCGCTTCTGGCAGCGCCGTTAATTGGTTGCCGCTTAAATTCAGGTAGGTGAGTTGTTGCAGGCGGACGATCGCTTCTGGCAGTGCCGTTAATTTATTACCGCTTAAATCTAAAGAGGTGAGTTGTGGCAGACGGGTGACGACTTCTAGCAGCGTCGTTAATTGGTTTTCGCTTAAATACAGGAAAGTGAGTTGTGGTAGGCGGGTAATCGCTTCTGGTAGCGTCGTTAGTTTATTGCCGCTTAAATCTAGAGAGGTGAGTTTTGGTAGGTGAGCGATCGCTCCTGGCAGAGTTGTTAATTGGTTTTCGTTTAAATACAGGAAAGTGAGTTGTGGCAGGCGGGCGATCGCTTCTGGCAGCCTTGTCAATTTATTGCCGCTTAAATTTAAAACCTCCAACCATTCCAGTTCAAATACCTCAGCAGGAATTTGTATTAGTTTTTCCTTGTGATTAGTACGCAAATCATTGCTTAAATTTAATTCTTTCAGATGTTTTTTTTTCGCTTCTCGGATTTTTTCAAGGAAACGTTGAGGTGTGTTTGCCATAGTAAGGTTCACCTGTCATCGAAAATTATATTTAATGCCCCTGATTTACTGAGTAATCTCGCAATCAATAATGTTTTGCACTAATCCCAACAGCCGCCATAGGTTAGAAACCTATAGCTAATAGCAAAAGTCCTTTTAAGAGGACTAAATTATTTCCATACTTAGATTTTTAGTTCTCTTAAGTGGACTTTCGCTATCAGCCTAAAACTTCGAGTTTCAGACGGGCGAGGATACTAATTGAGAATGCTCTAAAATATCAAAGCAACTGAATATGCTGTATAAAAATAGATAAATTCTAGCAAATCTTACTGAGTTTGAAAAAGAATTTATTATTACCAGTGTTCAGTTTGACTCGTGAATGAGCCTTTGATACTCGTGAACGAGAATATTTTACTCGTTAATGAGGATATTTTGCCGATTCACGAGTCTTTGTAATTCGTCGATAAATCTCAAATACTCATGGACGAGTTTTTGAAACTCACTCACGAATACTTGGAACTTGTGAATGAGTAGACCTCTTGCAAAAATAGTTTTGCACTCTTAGGGGAAAGGGTTGCATGTTAAAGGGCAAGGGTAATTCTATTGCCGCTTTCCCCCTTACCCTTTACCCCACTTCTGCAAGAAGTCTAGTATTTGAGCCTTATGGATGAGTATTTCTGACTTACGCACGAGTGTTTGTAACTCATTAATGAGTTGTAATGACTCTTTTACGTCTTTAACCGTTTTTTACAGGACTTCTCCAGCCCGAAAAATCTGTTCGGCAGTTAAATTCAACTCTGGGAACGCTGGCGACTGAATGCGCTCGTTTCCCCTAAATTGCCTAACTTGATACTCACTTTCAATGAGTTGGTAAATCGATATAGTTGGTTGTTTAGGATTGCCAATAAAGCGCCTACCACCTAAACCTAGATAGTCTACAATCCAATATTCAGGAATAGCCAAAGACTCGTAATCTTCTAGCTTCAAAGCATAATCATCACTCCAGTTGGTTGAAACAACTTCTACAACCAACTTGACGGAACTACCCCGCGTAATGATAGATTCTTTTTTCCAACGAGGTTCATCCATAACAGCTTGTCTATCAAGAACGATGACATCTGGTTCATAACCTGAATCAGTGTTAATTGACTTGATGACGCATTCTTTAGGGATAAAACAAGGGATGGACAGACGGGTGATTTCAATAAACAAAGAACCATTGATGAACCCGGCTATCTCTGAGTGTTTCCCTGTTGGCTTAGGCATTTCAATAATTACCCCATCATGTAGTTCATAATGCCTGTCTGAAGATTCGGGATACCAGGCGATAAATTCATCAAATGTTACTTGTTTGGCTAAGGCTTGAATCATACTTTGCCTCCTTCTTGATACTCGGTTAGCAGAGGCGGCGACTCGTTGCGGTGTGGGGTTAGTAGTTGTTGACAAAGAAACATGAAATCGAGGCTGAGTTTGGGGCGTTTGTTACACCTTCCCAATATGAAACCGGGGAATTGCGTTCCCTGTGAAAGTCAGGGAACGAGAAAAACACGAAAAATTAAACTTTCGCTGCACCAGCACTTGGTAAACTCACTTTCAATCGCTTAAACATCGCTTCTCGTGCTTGTGCAGCGAGGCTATCGTCAAAAGGTTTTAAGGTAATTTCCTGTTGATACTTTAGCCGCAGCGCTGTTTGAATTAACCAATCTGCAACAAAAGGATTTTTCGGTAATAAAGGGCCGTGGGAATAAGTAGCGATCGCATTCTGATAAAATGCTCCTTCTGTACCATCTTCACCATTATTTCCCAAGCCGTACACCACTCGCCCCAAAGCTTCCACTTTCCCCAGTTTGGTACGTCCGCCGTGATTTTCAAAACCTACCAGATACGGTGTGCTACCCGTCATTTCTTGTAAATCTCGTGCCAGACGTGAGGCTGTCACTTCAATTACTAAATTACCAATACAGCGCTTAGTATTTTCACCAGGATGGATGGAAACTAAATCGAGTATTCCCAAACCTTCAATCCGCTGCCCTAATCCTGGTTCATAATAATGTCCTAGTAATTGAGGTGAACCACAGGTAAATACCCCCGGTGTACCATTTTCGATTTTCTCGCGCATCGCGTCAGCTTTTGTACCTTGCAAATCACGCATGACAATTTCTTGCTGACGATCTTGTGCGCCACCACCAACTATTACATCTACAGTTTTAATATCTGCGGCTGTGGCATTTTGATCTAGGGGTAACACTTTAACATCGTATCCCCGCCACTCGGCGCGACGTTCTATAGTAATTACATTACCGCGATCGCCATAGGTACTCATCAGCGTTGGGTACAACCAACCAATTGTTAATTCCAAATTTTGATAACTCATAAATTTAGGGAATGGGTAATAGGGAATGGGACGATCACAAATGACCAATGACTAATGACTAATGACCAATGACTAATGACCAATTTAAAGAATTTTCCGACCAGTCAGAACTTCTCGCACTTCTAGCATGGCTGAGTAGGTAGGCAGAATATGCAAAGTTTCATTCTCTGGTGTATGCTCTAATGCGGTAGCGATCGCTTGTTGCAAATCTTCTTCTACAATTAAATTTAAGTGACTCTCAGGGGACTTTTGGCTGTAACGTAGACGTAGCGCCATATCGTAGACGCGATCACCACTCACTACTAAAGTCCCGCCGCGTTCGACTAATTTCTCAGTATCTACGTCCCAAATCCAGGATACATC
This sequence comes from Nostoc sp. CHAB 5824, assembly GCF_020829665.1. GTDB lineage: Bacteria > Cyanobacteriota > Cyanobacteriia > Cyanobacteriales > Nostocaceae > Nostoc. The sequence continues at coordinate 121,562 of NZ_JAIVFT010000006.1, read as the reverse complement.
AGTGCCATCGGGCGTGCGATCGTTCAATACTAGCAGTGTGGTTTTATCTGTGCTTTGAGTAACTACGCGAATAGTTTCATTCGTCCCCACAGGATTTTTTGATAACAATATCCGCACCCGTTTACCGTTAATTACCAAATCTTCAGCACGACCAAACGCAGCTTGAAAATTGTTAATAGTATCTTTGATTGTTGCTTCATCAACTCCTAACTCAATAGCCGCAGTTGCAGCAGCTAAAGTATTATATTTGTTGTACAAACCAACCAGAATTTGCGACCATTCACTACTTTCTAAAGTAGGTTGACTTTTATTAAAACCACATTTAGGACAAGTAAAATCTCCCAAATGAGACAAATAAACACCCTTGTAATCTAGAGAATGTCCACATTTGGGACAATAGATAGAATCAACAGCGTGAGGAATTGCTTCCAGATAATGTTCTGGTTCATTCAAGCCAAAGAATAACACTCGTTGGGGTAACTGTTGACCAAGGTTAGATAAAGTTGGGTCATCAGCATTGGGAATTACCACCGTTTCTGCTGGTAGGGTAGAAATAACTTTTGTCCAACGCTTACTAATTGTGTCTACTTCGCCGTACCTATCGAGTTGGTCGCGGAACAAGTTTAAACAGAGAATAATTTGCGGCTGGAGTGGCGTTAATACTTTCGGTACAATATTTTCATCAACTTCCAAAATAGCATAGTCAACATTTAGCGTACCTAGTAAGTTGGTGCTTTCTAACAGCGCCGTCATCAAGCCATTTTCCAGATTTGCACCTGTAGAGTTATGAGCGATGCGGTAACCCTTGCGTTCTAGTATTGTGCATAAAAGCAGCGCTGTAGTAGTTTTGCCGTTAGTACCAGCAATCAAAATCACCCCGTTTTTAACTTGCTGACTCAATAATTGTAAAAGTCGGGGTTCAATGCGACGAGCAATTGCGCCTGGTAATACACTTCCAGCACCCAGACGGAGCGTAGGCGCAATCCGTCGAAGACCTCGCACTATAAACGTTACACTTTTTGCCACTGACACCGCGAAACTCAGTCGTAGCCTATCTATGAATTGTATTTTGTTTCCCACATTGGTATCCTAGTCTTTTGGCGTTTGCTAATTGATAGTCTTTAAGTTGCAAATTTAATATGCGTGAGTTTAGCGAATCCTAGCTGAAAAAGCCAGCGTCAAAATCAAGTTGCAGGAAATGAGGGGGCAGGGGACAGAGGACAAGGGGACGAGGGGACGAGGGGACGAGGGGACGAGGGGACGAGGGGACAAGGGGACAAGGGGACAAGGGGACAAGGGGACAAGGGGAGTATGCTTTATTGCCGAATTACCCAAACAGAAGGGTTATTAATTATGCTCACCAATCCTCCAAGGACTCGGTTATAAAGTCCATACAATTCTCGGCCTTGTTCTAAATCTAAATAATTACATTTAACCGCAAACTTTAGCCAGACTTGAGTTTCTGCCGCCTCTGCTTCACAATCATTCAGTTTAGCCACAAAGGCTGCCTTATATCTTCGCTTGCGCCAAGCTTCAGCTAAATTAGCACATACGGAGCGAGATGATCTGCGAATTTGGTCAGTTAAGGAATATCGCTCCTCAACAGGAAATTTTTTCGAGATTTCAAAGATTTTCATTGCTGCGGAGAACGCCAGCTGATAAACCTCTAAATCTTCATGACTCTTGATAGATTCTTTTCCCATCCCCTTGTCCCCTTGTCCCTTGTCCCCTTGTCCCCTTGTCCCCTTGTCCCCTGCCTCCTACTCCTCATCTGCATCATCCACTTACGAGAGATAATCTCAGTAGGCGTTATCTTAAAAAATAGTGCGCGGGCGTATTACATATCCAGCCCAGTTTGCCGAATTCAGCACAAACTTACGACAAGTAGTAGCTTGCAAGGTTCCTTTTGATGAATAGCACAAAGTTTCTTTTTTTACATAAACAAATTACTGGCTGGCGAAGGTGGTTGTCCAAATGCCTGTTGTTGCTTGCAAGTCTTTTCATTATAAGTATGCAACCTGCATACGCTGGTCTTGATAATGATTTATATGATGGCAACATCTTTGTCGTTTATGCTGGCAATGGTTCATTGGTTCCTCCCAGACAAACACTGGCACAGGCTTTAGCAGAACATAAACCTATATTTTTGGCCTTTTATTTAGACGACAGCAGCGATTCTAAAAGATATGCCATTTCCATTTCACGAGTACAGGAATTCTATGGTCGGGTAGCAGAAATTATGCCTATTAGTGTAGACGCTATCCCGCTTAAACAGACCTACGACCCTACAGAAGCAGGATATTACTATTCTGGGGGTGTTCCTCAAGTCGTGGTGTTTAATAAATCAGGTGAAGTAGTTTTGAATAAGAAGGGTCAAGTACCTTTTGAAGAAATAGACGATCAATTTCGCAAAATCTTTGATTTGTTACCACGCACGGAAACAGCACAGCTAAAGCGGCGAGCCTTCAATGAGTTCAGTAGTGAGTTAGCTAAGTAACTTATGGGGTAGACCAAATTGGTCTGCCCTAATTTTTCGTGCTATCTGTTACTATATTTCTGCCGATGCCAAAGCATAATATTTAAATACCTGTGTTGACAGATTAGAAAGTTAATCCATAGTCTACAGTCCGTAACAAATGACCAATGACCAATGACCAATGACTAACTAGAGTGTATTCTCATGTCAAAGGTTTACACAACCCAGGAGCTAATTCAAATTTTGGCAGCCGAACGCCAAGCCTGCCTCAAGGGAAAACGCCTCAAATTAGAAATACCAGTCTCTGGCAATCCTGTAATTGACCAGTTTCTGATGACTGATGGGCTGCAACAGTTTACTGCCTATCAAGATTTCAAAACTGCAATTCATGACTATCAGAGGGAAAATCAAGTTTCAGGTATTATCTGGCGGGAGGTAACAGTCAAAGGTAAAAACTTGAACTATCCCGAAGTAGACAGCGAGTTAATAGCCCTTACCAGTGACTTAGAGATATTAAAAACTGCTAAAAATTCTATCGTAGAATTTTGGTATGAAGTCTCTATGGGGATGGATTTATACTTAAGTTTCAATAATAATAAACAATACCAACAAATTGTCACATCTGATATAGAGAGAATTGTTCAAAGAACAGAATGGGCAAGTTTGTGCAAGTGGGAAAATTCTAGCTTTTTGGAAATGATTTTGCAGCTAGGATGGGGTAAACCAGAAGAAGCTTGTTATAAACGAGGAAGACCGCGATCGGGTAGTGAATATATTCATGCAGTCAATCCTGGTAATCGCCCCATTGGTTGACTGAAGGGGCAGGGGGCAGGGGGAGAATTTTGAAAGTTGCTAAATCATCCCGCAACTATGCAATGCCAAATATTTATTTCAAACGGAAAGTGCCACGATAAATAATGCGTCAAAAGTTTCAGCAGCCAGCCCTAAATTTATTTATGGGGTTTTTCCCCCTGCTCCCTTCAAGGTTGATTTTGCTCGATAAGATCGACGATCGCTGAAGCTAAATCTGCTGGATCGACGGGTTTAGGTAGGTGTCTTTGAAATCCTGCTGCCATTGCTTGGTTATAGTTAATTTCTCCAGCATAAGCAGTCAAAGCGATCGCGGGAATTTGTCCGCCTTGTTCTGGCGGTAATTTTCTCACCTCGCGCAGCAGCATATAGCCATCCATCAAAGGCATTCCAATATCGCTTAACAGGATATCTGGCTTTGATTGGGTTAATGTTTCTAGCGCTTCACTTGCTGATTCAACTGCTGTTACAGTTGCGCCATATTGTTCTAACGCAAAGCTAAAAAACTCTCGCACATCAGCTTGATCGTCTACAAGCAGGATTTGCACTCCTGAAAGTAATGTGTCTTCAGTGCTGAGTTCTGGTTGAGAAGCCTCACCACTCTCAACTCGTAACTCAGGATTTTTGAGCAAAGGTAGTCTGACTGTAAAAGTAGCCCCTTGTCCTTCTCCCAGACTTTCTACCTGAACTGTACCACCGTGAAGTTCTACTAGATGACGCACAATTGCCAGTCCCAATCCCAATCCGCCAAATATCCTGGTTGTCTTGGCATCTGCTTGTCGGAAGTAGTCAAATACGTAAGGCAAAAATTCCAGCATGATTCCCTTACCTGTATCAATCACCTGAATTTGGGCATCTAACCCAACTTTCTCTAAACGCACTTCTACTCGTCCTTCTGTGGGTGTGAATTTAACGGCATTGGAGAGGAGATTCCACATCACTTGTTGCAAGCGATCGCCATCGCCCAGAACTTTGCCGATATCATGACTCAGCACCGTTTTAATTTCAATTGACTTGGCTTCTGCTGCTAAACGTACCGTTTCTAGTGCAGATGCGATCGCTCCTTTCAAATTTACTGCATAGAGATTTAACCTGACTTTACCTTGTAAAATCCGCGAAACATCAAGTAAATCTCCAATCAGTTGGGTTTGTAATTTGGCATTACGCTCTATTGTTTCTAATGCCCCGATTCTCGTAGCTTCGTCGAACTTGCGGGTTCTGAGTAACTTTGCCCACCCTAAAATCGGATTCAGGGGAGTTCTCAGTTCATGAGAAAGAACAGCCAGGAACTCATCCTTAATCCGGTTGGCTGTCTCGGCTTGTGCCCTTGCAGTCTTTTCGGCTTCGTAAAGTTGAGCGCGAGCGATCGCTTGGGCACACTGCTGTCCCACTGTCAACATAAATCCCCGGTCTTCTTCATTAAATATTTGTACAGTGGCAAAGCTTAATCCCAGTGCCCCAATTATTTTGCCTTCTGCGATCAAGGGAATGCAAACCCAAGCATTATTTCCTGTAAGAGCCACAATACCTGCTAAGTTAGGATATTTAGCAATCATGCCTGCTAAATTTTCTAAAAAAATCGGCTGTCTAGTTCTGACTGTTTCCGCTATTAGGTTAGGTGCAGTGATGGGAAAATTTGTCCAGGTGTCTATGAGTGATTGCGGATAGCCAATTGCTTGTATAACTTTTAGAGTACTATCATCCTCAGTCAGTAAGATAACGGAACCAGCAGTTGCTTGCAAGGCGGCAATGCCTTGGTTTACCACTACGTCAGCTACCTGTTGGGGAGTTAGAGCTTCCGAGAAGGCAGCAGTTATTCTTTGTAGAAGTACCGTGCGATTGACAGACCGTTCAGCTGCCTGTTTTGCCTGTTGAGTTTCCTGGTAGAGTCTGGCGTTGTCGATGGCTGTCGCCGCCCGCCGAGCAATATCCTCTGCTAAAGCCAAGTCTGTTTGTTTATAGTGCCGACCTGACTCAGCTGTAAAAAAAGAGATGGCTCCAAATAATTGCCCACGGGAACGAACTGGAATCACCATTAGAGAACGAATACCCAGATTTCGCAGCAATTGCAGATGTTCGTCGTCTTGAGCCATCTGTACAAGATGAGAGTCAGATAATTGGGGATAAAATACAGATATTCCCATTCCTAGCTGCTGCACAAGCTGTTTTACTTTAGTTTTGGGTGGATAACGCCGTCGAATTTCCTCTAAAGTATTTTGTTTTGTGGGATCGGCAATTGCGATCGCAATTTGTTTACTTGACCAATCTTCCTGGAAAACATCTACAATACACCAGTCGGCTAAGGTAGGAACTGCTAGATTAGCCACACTTGACAAGGTGATTTCATAATCCAATGAAGCAGCTAGTAAGGTGCTGGCTTCGACTAAAAAGTTTTGTGTAGTTTCACCTCGTTTGCGTTCGCTAATATCCTCAATAATGCCTAATGCATACTTTGGAAATCCCGTCGCATCCCAAACTACTGATGAAGTTAAGTTTACCCAAACAATGGAACCATCTTTGCGGATGTAGCGCTTCTCTAAGGAATAACCACTAATTTCTTTTGCTAAAACTCGCCGTGCATTTTCCCAATCAACTTCTAAGTCGTCAGGGTGGGTAATTTCTTGAAAGTTCATTTGGATTAACTCTTCATGGCTGTATCCAGTAATCTCACATAAGGCAGGATTAACCTGAATAAATTGTCCATCCAAAGCTATTAGAGTAATACCCACAGCTGCCTGGTTGAACATTGCCCGGAACCTTTCTTCACTTTCTCGCAAAGCAACTTCTGTTTGCTTTGCTGCTGTCACATCTGCCAGAATAATCCCAATTCCTATTGTTTCACCCATTGTGTTGTAGACCGGGTAATAGTTGCCCAGCCAGTAGCCGTAACGTTCTGGTCGTCCCCTTGTTTCACCGCTGATTTCTACATTCACTAGGGATTCTCCAGTATCCAACACGCGCTGTAACTGTAGCTCAAACTCAGCCGCCATCGCTGGCAACACTTCCCCAAATTTACGTCCTAGATGTTCTTCTATGGTCAAACCGTTAATGTCAGCGAAAACTTGATTAATTCGGATATATCGGAGTTCCCGATCCAAAAAGCATAGGGCAACGGGAGCAGCTCCTAGTAGCGCATCTAGAAGAGATAGAGATTCGGCATAATGAACTAAAGCCTGGTGGATGTCTCGATAAAGTTGGGCATTTTCTACTGCTAAGGCAGCACGATGGGTAATATCTGTTGCTAAAGTTAAGTCAGAGCGATCGTAGCGATGGTTTGATTGGGTGGTGACAAAGGTGATGCTGCCAAGTACTCGTCCTTGTGCGATTAACGGCACAATCATCACAGACTTCATCCCCAATTGTCGAACAAGTTCTAAGTGTTCCTGATTCTGAGTACTTGCTACTAATAGCGAGTCAGATACCTCGGAGATTAATTTGCTTTGCCCAGTTTGCAGTACCTTCGCGATGCCATTTATACCCTTGGGATCTGGGAGATACTGCTCAAGTTTACGCGCCAACTCCGCTTGAGATGGGTCTGCATGAGCAATGGGTAGGCGGCGAATGGAACCATCTTCATTTAAAATATCAACGCTACACCAATCAGCAAGCTGGGGAACTGAGATTTTGGCGATCTGTTCTAAGGTTTGTTCATAATCTAGCGAAGTAGAGAGTAAACTACTAATTTGGGCAATATAGCGGAGTTTTTCCTCAGCCTGCTTGCGCTCTGTAATATCGAGAACAAAAAAAGCTCCTCGATCTACAGTCCCTTCAAAGTGGCTACCACCTATCAAAATTGGCAAGCGTGAGCCGTCTTTACGGATATATTCTTTTTGATAGGGTGTGCAAAAGGAACTATCTTGAAATTGATTTAGTGCTTCCTTATCAAGTGGCACGTACTCTGTAGGAGTTAGGTCTTGCCAGCGAAGTGTTCCAGAAACTAATTCTTCACGGGTATAACCCAGCATATTGAGCAAGGCATCATTCGCTTCTGTAATCCTACCGTCTCTATCCCAGAAGCCAATACCAATCATGTTTGACTCAACTACGCTGCGAAACTTCGCTTCGCTTTCCCGTAATGCTTGCTCAGTTTGTTTGAGTTGAGTAATATCAATTAAACTAATGCCCACTCCCAACAACTGCCCATCCGGCAAACACACCGGGTAATAGCTGACAAGACCATAACGATATACTCCAGGCGGATAGGTTTGACCGCTCATTTCCTGGTTAAGTAATGGCTGCCCAGTTTCCATCACTTGCCTAAAGACAGGCTCAATTTGCCCTGCACATTCCGGTAGTACTTCCCTAAAGGTGCGACCAATATGTTGATTTTGCGGTACACCGTTAATAGCGGCTAGGGCTTCATTAGCATGAACGTAGCGAAGTTCAGTATCGAGAAAAGCCAGTGCCACTGGTGAACTAGTAACCCAAGCATTGAGTAACGCCAGAGATTCATTTTTTTGCTGAATAGCTTGCTGAAGTTCCTGGTGCAACATGGCTTTTTCTAGTTCTGCCTGCTTGCGCTTACTAATATTTACACCTGTACAGGTAATACCTTGAATGCTATTGTCTACATCCCTTAGCGGTTCAACCAGCAAATCATAATAGCGGTCTTCTCCACAAACTGTCAGATAAACCTCTTCACGAGTTGAAACACCAGTCTCTAGTACCTTCAGTTTAATTGCTCTTAATTGCTCTGCTACTAAGGGTGGAAATAATTCATAATCAGACTTACCTAAAATTTCCTCAGCAGTGTCTAGACTTTGAGGATTATGAATCCACTGATATCGTAAATCGCGATCGTGCTGAAAGATCGCGATATCTGAACTACCTAACGCTAATCGAAATCGTTCCTCACTAACCCCCAGCTTTTGTAGATTTTCATCAGCCCGTCTTTTAGCAGTTTTTAATGCCTCACATAAGATACTAAAGAGCAATCCTTGTAATGCAAACAACCCAATTCGCACAAAATTGGATAAGTCAAATCTCAGATCATAAGCTGGAGGGAGAAAGAAGTAATCGCTCAGTAACGCAGACAAGGAAGTTGCTAAGAGTCCTGACTTCAAACCACCATACCAAGCACTCACCATTACAGCGCTAAAAAACAGCAAAAAAGGAGTTCCACTCATGCTTAACCAGGGGTCTAGCATCAACATTAGTACTAATGCAAATGTAACAATTAATACAGCGATGCCATAACGCAGTAACTGGGAAGAATGAATATGATACATGAAAATGTTTTGAAACAACCAATACTTATTGCAAAGGTTGTATATACCCTAAGCTAGTTTGTAAATTTTAGTAATTTATCTCCAGATAGATTTTTATTTATTTAGAAAACTTCTTTTGTTAGAGGTTAATTAATCGGTAATATAGTATTCAACATCATAATTTATCATTAATATTCTATATCTATAACATTGGTTTGCCGCTTACAAATACTTAATTTCAATAAATACAGTGGCTTAAGTTTATAACAAATACCAAAATAAAGATAATTTTAAATATCCCAAATATCTTTTGGTTCCCTCTCAAACACCAAATCTAGTTATAAAGACGTAGGCAAAGTAAAATGAATCACAATCAAACAAAGACTCTTACTTGACTCTTGATTTCTGTTTATGTTTGCGTAAAATTGTTTTGCTTGTACCCCAGACACCTAGAGTTAGTATTCCTAATGTGAATGAGGGTTCAGGAATAGAGCCAACTCGGCGAAACTCAATCGGCGTAGCGAAAAGCAAATTCCCGTTGGGCCCAAAAATATTGTCTAAAGAGTCGATGCTATTTTTGGAGATAGTTACACTAGAAATCACCTTACCACCAGAACTTGTTGGACAGCCATTAGGAGAGTTATCTCCAATGTAGTCAGTCGGTTCCCACAAAAGTTCCAAATTGCAGCTTGCTGCCGAAACTTTGCTAGAGTCAAGAATATGTTCTGAATCTGGTCGATTACATAATCCGGTAACAGAATAGTTTGTATCAAAGGGACGAATGCTGAGATTCACTGCTGAATTCTCTTGGCTAAAAGAATAAAGACGGAAGCGATTAATACTTTTTTGTTCAAGATAAATATTCTCTATTCCAGTTACAGGGTTGGCATTGGTCAATTTCACACTACAACTTGACAGAGTAATAAGTGGAACAGAAGGATTAGTTGCTACTTGTTGGGAATTATCGAACAAACCAGTAAACCACTGTGTTACTTCCTTGACCTGTACCTCAAGTGGTGGCGCACTAATGGCAGTAGCGCTTGCCTTAGCAAATGTAAATGCTGAAAATAAAGCTGTCAGAATATATACTTTGATGAGATTCATAAATTAATGGAATATCTTAAATTTCAAAGTATTTTATCTTAGTTTCTTTAAATTATTAATTACTAATTATTAATTATGAATTATATTGACATCCTTCAGCACTGCTACCAATTTTTCAATATGTGCTGCTTCATGAGTTGCCATTAAAGATATTCTGATCCTGCTTGTAGGCACTGTTGGGGGACGAATTGCTGGGGCAAATATGCTAGCATCTCTTAGCTGTTTTCCAGCTTTAAGGGCATCTGTCGCACTGGGCAATTGAAAACATAATATGGGTGATTCTGAAGGCAATAATTTTAGATTAGGTAACTGTTGTTGCAGCAAATTTTTTAAGTAATGTACATTTTGCCACAATTGGGCACGGCGTTGCGGTTCTTGTTGCACTATCTTGATTGCTGCTAAGGCCGCCGCCGTATCAGCAGGTGAAAGCCCAGTGGTGTAAATCCAAGTGGCTGCGCGGTTCCGCAAAAAGTCAATTAGGGCGCTACTTCCTGCCACATAACCGCCTAAACTACCCAAAGCTTTACTCAAGGTACCAATTTGAATTAATGGCTTTCCTGTACACCCAAAATGCTCGACACACCCAGCGCCAGTTTTTCCTAGTACCCCAGTGGCATGAGCTTCATCAACTAGCAGCATACAGTTAAATTCATCAGCGAGATCCAACAGTGCTGGCAATGGACATAAATCACCATCCATGCTGAAGACGCTATCAGTAAGAATCAAACAGCGTCGGTAGTTTTGTCGCTGTTGACTCAACTGAGTTTTTAATACTGCGATATCACAGTGCGGGTATTCCACAAATACTGCACCGCTGAGAATCGCTCCATTTTTCAGACTGGAATGATTGTACTGGTCAGATAAAATTAAATCACGCTTGCCAACGAGGGCAGTAATTGCACCCAAATTGGCTAGATACCCGGAACTAAATACCAAGGCATCTTCTGTTTGTTTGGTAGATGCGATCGCCTCCTCTAACTCCCTGTGTAATTCTCGATGCCCACTGAGTAATCTAGAACCAGTACTACCAGTTCCAAATTCTGCGATCGCAGCCGTTGCAGCTGCCATTAACCGCTGATTTCCCGTAAGTCCTAAATAGTCATTGCTGGCAAAATTAATTACTTCTTGCCCAGCTAAAACCACCGTTGCACCCGGACGACTGTGGATTGTTTGTACTGAGCGATACCAGTCTGCTCGATGAATTGTTGCTAAGGACTGTTCTAGCCAAGCATAAGGGTCAGTGGGCATAGTAGGGGAGGCAGGGGGAGAATAACAAATGACCAATGACTAATGACTATTAAACTTGTTCGCTGCTGAGATGAGCGATCGCTTGTTTAATCCAATCTTCTACATAGGCGTCTTTAGGTAGTCCGATATCTTCACTCACTACATGCAGGGCATGACTGACCTCATGAGCAGTATATCCCAAGGCGAAGAGGGTCATTTGCACCTCTTCGAGAATTCCCGGTGCTGGCCCACCTGTGGCCACGAAGAACCCGGCTGATTTGCGCCACTCGATTAATTTGCTTTTCAGTTCCAAACAGATGCGTTCTGCGATTTTTTTACCGACACCTGGAGCCTGAATTAATATTTGTGTATTGCCAGCAATAATTGCTTGGACTAAATCTGGTAATTCCAGAGTGTCCAACAGTGCGATCGCTAAGGCTGCACCAATACCGGTGACAGTCAGCAAGTGGCGAAATAAATCGCGTTCGGCTGGGGAAGCAAAGCCATATAGGAAGGGCACTTCTTCACGAATTTGCAAATGGGTAAAAATTTGCGCCACTCCTCCTGACTCTGGTAACTGATTTGCTAGCCTTTGCGGAACTTGCAAATCATACCCTAAGCCATTCACTTCCAGAGTCAAAATAACGCGATTAGCGCCAATTGTTTGGATACCAGCGACTATACCTTTTAAATAACTAATCATTACAAGAGACCAAAATAATTTAAGCCTTCGATAATTCCACCTGCACAAAAAGCTTTTGCCAGGTAGCGGTAGTCTGCGGGATACTCATTGTGCCATTGGAGTAACTCTTTGCGGGCATTCCCCACAATGATTCCCCGTTCGTTGCCTACAGCAAATAAAGCAATATCATTACCTGAATCACCACAGACAACTGTTTGTTCTGCTGCAAATTTCCACTTTTGGCGCAAAAACTGCATTGCCTGACCTTTATCGCTGCTATGGGGTACAATGTCAAGGTCAATACCGCTACTGTAGATTAACTTTACATTTAATTTATATTTCTGTAACTCCGCTTCAAGTTGTGGTAGAACATTCGCAGATGCTTCTTGTTCCAGGAAAAAACTCACTTTAAAGGGACGCTGTTCTGAATCTGGTTGCCGAACTAACTCACGGTATTTTTTAGTAATAGATAATACAGTTTCCCGTTCCCATCCCGGAGAGAGGATTTCTGACCAACCTGAGTCTGGAGTATCAGTACCATCAAGGTAGATTTCTGTACCCACAGAAAGAACGAGGGCATCCGGTTGCAAAAGATTTTTTTGAGCTTGGAGTTCTTTGTAAAGTACAGGCGATCGCCCGGTAGAATAAACAATTTTAGTACCGTATTCTTGGCGATGTTGACTCAGTAGTTGATTTAGTTCTGCTAAAGCGCTGTCATCGCCTACAGTGCGATACACCAGGGTATCATCCAAATCAGTTACAAAAAGAAATGGTTTCATGATTATACCTCTTGCAAAATTTCGTTATTCTACCGCGTGAAGAGGCTTTTGCAAGAGGTTTATTAAAAACAAAACAAGTTAAAAACTCGCGCTTACCGCTAACCTTGGAGGCTAAGTAGTTATTTAGAAAGAATTTTTCTATATTGCTTGATTGTGCCTGCGATCGCAATTGGGGAAGATAAAACAAATGCTACTGGAATCTTTCTAATGCATAAATACAAGTCTCTTGCTGTTGCCACTGAATCAACTGTACAGTTCCAAACCTTTCCTCAAGTTTCCTATTACATCTGCAAAACATTTATTCATCACTCAAAGTTTCAATCAATAAATCCACTTGCTGCTGTCGCTGCTGCAAAAAACCTTCGCACTGACGCAAATACTCAACAGCAGTTGTAAATTGGTCAAACACAGCTTCCAATTCCAACTCACCCGCCTCAATGCGAGCAATTATTCCCTCTATCTCAGCAACCTTTGTCTCATAATTCCAACCTTCCTCAGAACTAGAAGAACTCTTACGTTTAACCATTGAACTCTCTGTTTCCTCTGCGTCTTGGTAAATCAGCGCCTACGGCAGGTTTCCCGCCGTAGGCGACTGTGAACCCGGAGGGCGGTTCGTTTACTTCCATAACCTTCACTTTAACCCCACCCTGCCCCAACTGAATCACTAACTCTTGCCCCACAGTCAACTCAGCTGCAGAACGAGCGATCGCCCCATCTTCCCGCCTTACCACTGCATAACCACGCTGTAACACCGCTTTCGGGTCAAGAGTTGCCAACTTTTGTCGCAACAACTCTAGATGCTGCATTGCTTGTTGCGATCGCCTCGTCGTAATTTGCACCAAATGCTGACGCTTCCAAGCTAGCTTTTCCACCTCTTGTTCTACTTGCCGATCTAAGCGCAAACGTCGCAAACGATTTTGCAATACTTGCAGTTTATTTTCAGCATTTTCCCAAGAGTCATGCACTGCCTCATTTAAAGCCACAACTCGCTGTTGATGCTCAGTATATAACTCTGAAAGTGCTGGCACAACCATTTCTGCTGTCGCAGTGGGTGTATGTACACAAGCATCTGCGACTAAATCTGCTAAAGATTCATCTCGTTGATGGCCAATACCAGTAATTACAGGAATGGAACAACTAGCCAGCGATCGCACCACTCGTTCATCATTAAAGCAAGCCAACTCCTCCACCGCACCACCACCCCGTGATAAAATTAGCACTTCGGCGCGACCATCTCTTTCCACCCGCTCAATTGCCTTAACGATAGATTCCGGCGCTTGCTCACCTTGCACTGTAGCGGGAGAAAATAAAACGTGTAAACCTGGATACCTTTGCTTGAGAGTTTTTTGAATATCACCCCAAGCAGCAGCCGTTGGTGAAGTGACAACAGCGATCGTTTGGGGGTGAGTTGGGAGCGATCGCTTTCTTTGAGGATCGAACAACCCCTCAGCCAGCAAGCGATTTTTTAGTTGTTGATAGCGTAGCGCCTGTAAACCAACCCCAGCAGGTAGAGTCTGCCAAACTGATAACTGATACTCTCCCCGTTGCGGATACAGGCGAATGCTGCCTAAAATGATTATCTGCTCACCAGGAACGGGTATCTGGGCGAGTTTTGGCAATTGGCTATTCCATACCACACACTTAATTCCGGCGGTGCGGTCGGTATCTTGCAGTGTAAAAAATAAACCACTGCGATGGTGGTTAGCACTGGAAACTTCGCCAGTTACCCAAACTTGCCGCAATTGTTCATCTTGCTCTAACAGCAAGCGGATATAGTCAGTTAATCCAGAAACTGAAAGTGCAGTATCGAGAATGAGAGAGTCGGGAAGATCGAGAGTCATCAAAGATGCGCGGGAGCAAAAACCTAATCAAATCTTAGCAAATAACGTTAATTAATTTTTGTTGTGTTGAATTATCAAATTGGAAATACCCCAAAATTCAATTAGAAATAAATTAAGCAGGAAATAGTGCAAGGAATTGTTTAAGTTGTATAGGTGGATAAGAAACTTATTCGCCAATTTATTCATTACAAGCAAACAACTCTGCACTTCTAACAAATATTTTGCCCCACTGCACACCATTAATGCTGAGTTACACTAGGTTAATGAACGCTAATAATTTATATAGGAGTTTAAAATTATCATGGAAAAGATAGAACTTGAACTAGATAGACTCACCTTTGAGCGAGCACAAACTTTGGCAATAGTTAATCAATTAACTCTATCAGAACTAATTACTCATGTAATTGAACGTTTAGCAGAAATCCAGGAGAAAAAAGATCCATTAATGGGATTATATGCTGATGTCCCAGAAATTGTTGATGAAATTGTTGCGGAGGCAATGGAAAAAAGAGGATATACTGGATCAGATGAATAAAGTAGAAAAGTCCCTACTTGATACGGATATTCTTTCAGAAATTATTAAACGAGCAAATCCTCGTATTATTGCTAAAGCCAATACCTACTTAAACCAGTTTGATAAATATACAATTTCTATAATTACAGTTATGGAAATTGTAGAAGGTTAGCAAAAACGTAAGCAAGAAGAACGCCTTCAGCAATTTTTAACTATCGTTAGTTCACAGGAGATATTATCCTTTAATTTGACAGAAGCAGTATTAGCAGGTAAAATATATGCTGATCTAGAGACAACTGGAAAAAGAATTGGTTATCCTGATTGTATGATTGCAGCAATTGCCATCCGTCATAATCTAACTTTAGTTACTGGTAATTTATCTCATTATCAAAGGATTCAGGATTTAGGTTATTCACTAAGACTAGATAACTGGCGTTTATAGTGACAATGGTGATGGATGAAGTGGCATCAAGTTTAGCCATTAGCTAAATTCTCTAATGCAGATGTATTTTATAACTTAATTTTTATATCCTGTATTACAGTATGGATGCGTTATCTGTCCATTATCTACACTTGCCAATCCGCCATCTGCCTTGCGCTGTATATGATCAAACGAAATGGAGTTTCTATGGATAAAACCATTGCAAATCTTACATTGAGGTATATTTTTGAATGTTTCCTTTATATAAATCTCACTTTTTCTATTTGTATTAAAATCTTCAACCGATGAATCTGTTGGTTGAATTGTCTTACGGACCGTTAAATACTGAAAGGTTTGAACTGCTAAAACTTCATCTATAGTTTCTTCAATAGTTTTCTTAGATTTTAAACAAATAATGGCTTCTTGCAAAAATTTAGATATGTATTTATAGCTTTTTTGAACAGACCTATATTTAACATAAATTTGCTGTAATAAATAATCATATTCTAGAACTAATTCTTCAAAATCTTCTCGAACTTCAATAAAGTCATTAACTTTTTTTATTTTATCTAATTCCATGACCAAATCAACAATAGATAAAAAAGATACTGTTTTGTATCTTCCATCTTTTGAATAAAAATAAACAATTGGGTGCAATCCTAATGATGAAACATGATTACTATTTAATCTATATGCAATTTTTCTGACTTTTTTTAATATTTGTATTGTTGCTTCTCCTGTTGTATCATCATCAATCCCCCTGTTGTTAAAATCTATATTATTAACAATATTGACAAAATCTAAAATTAGCGGTAGTGTTTGAGCAGAATAAAGCTTTCCAGCAACTGGCACATCAAAACTTTTGATTGGAGTTTGTAGTTTAGGTTCAAAAAGTATTTCGTTAATTTCTTTAGCTATCTCTTGTATTTGATTCTGTATTTCATCTGGAAAAGATGATTAATACTTATGTCCTGTACCACTTCTAATAATTGCACGTGCAGCTATGCTATTAGGCTTTCTTCTAGATTCAAGGAGCTTTAGCTCAGTTTTATCAATTAATGTAGCTTGCTGATAAATTTTGAGCATATCTGATAATTTCTGGTTTGAATTTATCAGGATATGTTCGAGCTAACTTAATATCCTTGTATGAACCAACTTTTTTATTAACTAATTTTCGCGTTTCTTGGGCAATTTTTATTTGTTCATCAGGGATTATCCCGTCATAAAATAATTTTGATATTGTTCCATCACCATAATCATCGTTTACCCAAGCTGCTAAAGCACTCAATCTATGGCTACCATCAATTACGAATAAGTATCCGCCCGTACTTCGCCATAGAATAATTGCTGGTATTAAATCACCTTCTATAAAAGTTTTTATAAATTCGCATATTTTATCTTTATCCCATTCATTTGTTTCTCTTTGAAAATCAGGTTTGCGGATATTGGGGAAGAAAAACGAATCTATTTCTATATCTCCAATAGAAATTGTTTCTTTCTTTTTGCCTGGATTACTATTTTCTCCTACTTCAAAATCTTCTCGTGGAATCAAAGCATCCAAATTAACTTTAGTAGCCATCACTTTTAACTTATGTAATTAATTTTGTATAGTTTACAGCAGGTTTCATTTATTAAAACCACAATCTTGCCTCTTATGTGTGCCTTTGCAACTTTGCGTAAGACAAAATCAAGATGGTGATTCATTTACCTAACACTAGCTGTAAAACAGTTATAAATGTTACTAGATATTTTAGTATACCTGCAAATCAGACCTATTTATTGCTAAACCCATCACTGAGCATATCTCCCAGAAAAACCTACTTACGCTAAAGACAGAAGCAAAACCGTCACGTAAAGACTATGATTAAGAATCTCCCGTTTACCCAATGAAGCCACCGTCGTCAATGATATGCTTATTAGCATGGCGATCGCTCGTAATTTAGCAACCTTCGCAAATGCTCACGAGTCCGGTTCTACTGACAGTGTTGTTTCGGTAATTTATTTTTTCTTTAAAACCCCTTGCTTACCTAGCCAAAAAAAGCTATGTCTGAATGCAAGTTGGTATCATTGTGCAAGACTACCCTAATCTGGTAGCGATCGAGTTACGATCTTGTCATACCCTTTTTTTGATTTGAGAAGTCCTATTCCAGAATTTTCTGGTTAAAATAGTATATCTGTTCTACTCCAACTCCCAGAGCAACACTCCTTAAAACCATATATTTAGAGGCATTAGAGGCAGGAATGGCTATCAACACCGATACTTCTGGCAAGCAAAAAGCGCTGACTATGGTGCTCAACCAGATTGAACGCAGCTTTGGTAAAGGAGCAATCATGCGCCTGGGCGATGCCACCCGGATGCGGGTGGAAACGATTTCCAGTGGAGCGCTTACTCTAGATTTAGCATTGGGTGGTGGTTTACCCAAAGGGCGAGTAATTGAAATTTATGGGCCGGAAAGTTCCGGTAAGACCACAGTAGCGCTACATGCGCTCGCTGAAGTGCAAAGAAATGGCGGTATTGCTGCCTTTGTTGATGCTGAACATGCCCTTGACCCCACTTATGCTGCGGCATTGGGTGTAGATATTGACAATTTGCTGATTTCCCAACCAGACACTGGCGAATCAGCTTTGGAAATTGTCGATCAGCTGGTTCGCTCTGCTGCGGTTGATATTGTAGTCATTGACTCAGTAGCAGCACTGGTTCCCCGTGCTGAAATTGAAGGCGATATGGGTGACGCCCATGTTGGTCTGCAAGCGCGGTTAATGAGCCAAGCCCTACGTAAGATTACTGGCAATATTGGTAAATCCGGTTGTACGGTAATTTTTATCAACCAGTTACGGCAAAAAATCGGTGTTACCTACGGTAGTCCAGAAACCACAACTGGCGGTAACGCATTGAAATTCTACGCTTCGGTGCGCTTGGATATTCGCCGAATTCAAACCTTGAAAAAAGGTACAGATGAATTTGGTAACCGCGTTAAAGTTAAAGTCGCTAAAAATAAAGTAGCGCCGCCTTTCAGAATCGCTGAATTCGACATTATTTTTGGTAAGGGTATTTCTACCTTAGGTTGTCTTGTTGACCTAGCAGAAGAAACTGGCATTATTGTCCGCAAAGGAGCTTGGTATAGTTACAACGGCGATAATATTTCTCAAGGACGAGATAACGCCATTAAATATCTAGAAGAAAAGCCCGAATTTGCTGACGAAATGAAGAAACTGGTGCGTGAAAAGCTAGATAAAGGTGCTGTTGTTTCTGCTAACTCTGTAGCTAAAGCCAGTGAAGAAGATGAAGAGGAAGAAGTCGATTTAGAGCCAGAAGAATAAGGAATGCGGATTTATCTGCAACTTTTAATATGTAGTGGGTTACATAGATGGCTAACCCACCTTTTCCAAAGTATTGATGAGTTATAGCATAGCCTAACGAAATGATTGCCGTTATATGACGAGCAATCATTTTTATAGCATTTCTCGTTGTAATCAGGTACAAAGTAAGGGCACAACAATGTTGATACGTGTCAACTTAAGCCCAAATCCCTTTTAAACCTCGTTTCCAGCCTATGGCTGGAAATGCACTTCAATTGCGGCTCTGCCGCCAATTCTGAAGGCAGAGCCTCCTAATGGGCATCCCAGTCTGAGACTGGAAACGAGAATCTCTAAAAGCTTGTTATAGGCTTGTTTTTACGTTAAGTTGACACCAATGAACATTGTTGTGCCCGTACGAATTGTGTAAACTTTACGCGATTGAAAATTGCTATAATTTCCAATTTTTTAGCTGCGATTTTATGGTATTTGTCTGCTAAAAAAGCGGTCTAAAATTTCTGATTTTTGTTCTGAACTGAAGTTGTCATACCAATGTTCAAACTTCTCAACTAGACCGGAATTTCTGAAAATCTCTAAATTATTATCTGCTTTTTCAGGTAAAGTTTTTTGTCTATCACGAAAATAACTAAGTATTTCTACTTGATTGTCGCTCTTTCGATTCACAAGTTGCATCAATAACTCTATTGCTACAGTTGGCAAAACGCGACATCTATAATTCACGAAAAAATTAAAAGTCATATTACCTAGACGGATGCGATCGCCATCTTTGAGCTTGATTGGCTGATCAACGCGATTGCCATTCACAAACGAGCCATTGGTACTGTTGAAATCAATTAAGTAAAATCCTTGATCGTCAATATGTTGAATAGCAGCGTGGCGACGAGACATATGACTATCAGCTATGCAAATACCACTGCTGCGATTACGGCCTATTGTCCAGATCCGCTGTGGCTGTTGTAAACTTTGAGTCTGATTGTCGCACAAGTTAGTCATCAAATAGACAGCAGTAGTATCCACTACACCATGTACGTAACATGCTTTCATTCTCGTCAATGACGGTTGAGATAGGTTTTCTAACTGAAGAATTTCATCTAGAAAGCTGCTGTGGTGTTCATACAACTTGAGGAATACCTGATATAAAGTTAATCGCCGTTCTATTTCCGTTTGTGCAAAGTCAACCATTATATGTAAACCTTGTATTACCTGATTTCGGTGATGAATATCCGGCTTCAGCCTACAATCAGGGGTAATTGATTTTTCACTTTCCGCTGCCATCTGAAAACTTGAGTGGCTTAAAAGCGTTATGTTTTACAACTTTTAGGTGCGAGATTCCCTGTTGTTTCAGCCAGAAAAAGCATGGAAATACTTTAACAAATTATTATGATGCTTTATTGTTTATTGTAAATAATCATTTGTTATTTGTAACAGATAGAAACCATAAAGATTTCATGAAGAATTAACAATCATCTGCGTATTTTTGCTAGATAATTGGATATTTATTAACATTTGCCAGAGTGATAGCTATAGATCAACCCAAACATTATATCTATCTGAATAAATCTGATTTTTATCAAGAATAGTCAGCGCTGAGTTTTCAAGCTAGCGAGAAAATATCAGCTTTGAAATACTTATAAAACAAATGTTTTATAATTGTTAATAAAAATGCAAATAATAGATAGCTTAAAAAGCAGGAAGGCTATTTTCCTAATCTAAATGCTCGGTTTCAATAAAAATGATTCATCCCTAAAGATAGAATGTAATATCCAAAATTTAAGTTCCCAATCTAAAATTACGTTTAGTTTGCTCAACTTTGGCAACCAGAGCAAGCAAGTGGCTCCTAAATTTCAACTTTCAAATTACAACAAGCCTCGTTTACCATTGGGACGCACGGTCATCCAATTTGTTTTTGCTAGTGCTAGCTGCTCATCAGAAATTTTGGCATTGGTGAGATTAGCACCACACAGATTAGCTCCTCGAAGGTTAGCATTGCTGAGATAAGCATTGCTGAGGTCTGCGCCTCGCAGGTCTGCCCCTTCTAAATCAGCATGGTTAAAGTATGCTTTGCTCAAATTAGCATCCTTAAGATTTGCTCGAGTGAGACTGGCTTTACCAAAGTCACTATTGTGGAGATCAGCTCCTTGGAGATTGGTTTTTTGTAATTGAGCAGAATGGAAATTTGTTTGGGATAAGTCGACACCTTGCAGATTCAGCAAACTTAAATTGTGTAGGGCAAAATCCCGTCTTCCCTTCAGATAGGCTGTTAACAAACCTTGAGTATCTAACTTACGCTCAACTTTAGAATTTTGAACTTGTGAACCATTACTGTTGCTGTTGCTGTTAGCTAAGGTCGTTGATTTGGCCATCCCAGAACCTTGGTGCGATCCAGCCGCTTCTGCTGCCTTGGCTCGTCTAGCGCGAATTGCTGCTGCTACCTGTGCTACTCCTGCACTGGTAACAGCAGCAGAAGGGTTGCTACATAAAACAGCAGAATTTTCCAGGTGATTGTGTGTTCGCTCTTTAGAACTAGTATCAGATTTAATCAGTAAACCTTTTGCTAAACTTTCTAAATATGGTTCTATTTCCAATGCTCTAAGAACTTCTGCCGCTGACTGATAGCGATTACGTACAGACACGTCTAACATTTTTCGCAATACATTGCTCAAGTGGTCACTAACTTGCACAAGCTGCTCCCACATCATCTCGCCAGTGTTGGGATTGTAATCTAAATCTTTAGGAGTTTTGCTAGTCAGTAAATAAATGCATGTTACTCCTAGTGCATAAATATCACTGGCGTAGACTGGACGCATAGCCATTTGCTCTGGAGGTGCAAAACCAGGAGTACCAATGGCATATGCAGTTAATGCTGTCTGTCCCGATTGACTGGTCGCAACTTGGTTTTTGACGGCACCAAAGTCAATGAGTACCATTCTGGCATCTTGAGTGCGGCGAATTAAGTTGGCTGGTTTGATATCGCGGTGAATCACCTTTTGCTCGTGGATATATTGCAGTAGTGGCAGAATCTCGCTCAAAAATTGCTTGACTCCAGTTTCGCTCAAGATGCCGTTAAGTTTGACTTCTTCCTGCAAGGTATCACCACTGATGTATTCTTGAACTAAATAGAATTGTTCATGATCTTCAAAATAGTCTAACAATCTTGGTACTTGGGGATGATTGCCAATCTTGCCTAGAGTTTTGGCTTCTCGCTCAAAGAGTTCTCTGGCCATCTGTAAAACGTGTGGGGCGCTTCCTGATGGGCGTAATTGCTTGATTACGCAACTCGGTTCTCCTGGTAAGCCTTGATCGTGGGCTAAGAAGGTTGCTCCAAAGCCACCCTGACCTAATGGTTTGATCACCTGATAGCGATCGCGCAACAGTAGTTGCGAGCCACAAGACTGACACCTTTGGCTATATACCAAATTTTCTGGATTGGGACAGGTAGGATTTAAGCAGTAGCTCATGCACTGTCAACTCGCTGCACGAATAATCACGGTGAGTTGTTATACTCTCTTTCAATTATTTAGATATTAATCAACTCTTGCCAGGTAATTATTGCTGGAAATCCTTTAAAGATTTTCTAAAGTTTAGCTAATATTACGTAAAGTGCTTGCTAAAACAAGATAATTTATTATACTGCCAGTGTTAAATATTATTTAGATAACTTTATACCATATACTAAACCAGTATAAAACTCTCTTAAAGCTTGTTACATGTAGCGTACTGCTCTACCGAATTGCTAACGTAATTCGGAAAAGCTAGCTACGCGCAGCGCCTCGTACAGAGCGTCTGGCTTTGCCAAGCAAGAGGACGAACTGAACTTCTCCTTCTCTTCTCTACGAGAGGCTGCGCGAACGGAGATGCTGCGCGATGGGAGAAGACCGCACTGGCTCCCCTACAGAAAAGCGCTGTAGGATTTTGGATGCCCAAATTTGGAGGCAATTTAGAATCATCTCCATTAGTCGTTAAGAGACTATTAGCTGGCTTTCATGTTCACACTAATCAGTTGTTCGATAAGTGCAAAAACATCACTGCGGCTGAGTTTCTCTTTACCATTAGCAAGGGCGTCAAGAGTGCCATTAGCTAAGGTTAAGGGAATTTGGCAAAAATCTAAGGCTGGGCCTGTAGGAAGTTCTTTGGTGTAAGCTTCTGCTAAGGCTAGATTGCGCCGCGCATAATCTTGCATATTTGCTGCACTCCAACCCTCTGGGAAAAAGTCTACGCCACGTCCTAAATCCTCAGTATGATTACGCAGGATATTAACTGCCTGTAAACCCCGACCAAACCCAATCGCCTGGGTACGGTTAGTTTGCGTTCCATCGTACCAAGTCCATAAGTCCGATAGTAACAAGCCCACTGCACCTGCAACCCCAAAGGTATAACGATCCAAATCAGATTCTGTATGAATTTTCCAGTTTCTTTCTGCCCAGTAAGCCATCCGGTCTGCCATTGCAGCAGTGGCATCCCAAATTCGAGGTGCAATGGTCTCTGGTGCTAGCAGCGACCATTCTCTAATCCTGACAGTGACTTCTTCTAAGGTATTTTCATACCCACTAAATCCTGCGAAGAAAGCATCTAGCGCAAAGCCATCAACCCCTGCCTGTAATGTCAAGCTAATGGTTCTTAACAGCTTTGCTTTAGTAGCGTTATCTAGTTCGGGATGATCTTCAATTTCATCAATGGCACGCATACACAAATATGCTGATGCTACTGCTTCTTGTAATCCTGGCGGTAAAAGACTAATTGGAATATAAAAAGTTCGGCTAGTTTCTTTGAGGATTTGCAATGCATCTCTACGTAAATTCATGTTTTCACTCCCCGATTGATTTTTGCACCACACGAAGTTTGCAGTTTTTTGATGATACTGGATATAGTTTTGACTAAACCTTAAAAACTATAGACTATAAGATACGCTAGTATTTCATCTAAAAATTAATAGTTTTTGGTGTTGCAATTAACAAAACTCTCAAATTTAACAAAGTCTAATCCAGTATATAGGGTTTTGGTCGCAAAAATGTCTAAGATGCCGTTTAATATAGCTTTCATAAAGTTTTAGTGTATATATAAATAAATATGCTAATATTTGGTTGATTACCGCGAAATTTTTCCATGAGTAAACATCCATTTTAGGGATTTGAAAGTGTTTTAAGTCTGCGTCAATCTGACTAACAAATTGTAATTATTGTATATATAAAGACAATCTAGTAAAAGCTGGTAACGCATAACAGTAACTGTATTCAGCTATTAAATAGATGCGAACGACGGCTTGTCGAAGAGTTAGGGTAAGTTAAATGGACATAGGGGGCTGCAATGCCTGGGTTAGGCTACGCCTACGCTTGATCGGTTACAGTGGTAACCTCCTTGCTGTTCAAGGTGACATAAAGTGACCATAACCGAGAACAAGAAGTTCCCGTATATTTACGAGATTGACAATAAAAAAGTGGGCTGTTTGTCCACTCAATAAAACATTTATGAATATTTGACCTCTCACCGATCGCAATATATGGTTCAAATAGTTGTTTCGAGTCAAGCTAAAGCTATGCCTCTTAACTTTTCATGTATTTTCCACCGATGCTAGCCCATTAATCGCTGGGCCGTTGATTACCTTTCCCTGCATATCAAACCGCGAACCGTGACATGGGCAATCCCAGGTCTTTTCTGAGGAATTCCAGGCGACGATACAGTTAAGGTGAGTACAGATTGCAGAATGTTCGTGTAGTGTGCCGTTTTCATCTCGGTAAGCTGCAACTTTTGTCAAACCACGCCGCACTACTGCACCTGTACCGGGAATAACTTTTTCGACGGAATCAACATCCCCTGGTGTCACCCACTCTAAATACTGGGCAGCAACGTTGAGATTTTCGGAGATAAAATCACCTACTCCACCAATTCTTACACGCGATGGGTCATAAAGCTTTGCCCAGGTGCTCTTTCGTCCTAAAATCAAGTCAGTTAACAGTATCCCTGCGATCGTGCCGTGGGTCATTCCTATACCTGTATCACCGGTGACGATGTAGACGTTTTCCTCATCAAAGGGATTTTTGCCAATGTAGGCAATACCATCATCAGAATTCTACCTGACCCGACCAGCGAAATAAAACCTCTTGTGCCATCGGGAAACGTTCTTGCGTCCACGTTTGGAGTCTGGCGTATCGTGAGGAGGCATCGTCAGCTTGTCCGGTTTTGTGGTCTTCGCCACCAACAATTAATAGATCGTATTGTTCGTCAATTCTTTGTAATCTTACGTAGTGGTATGGGTCGAGGGTATCCCAATAAAGCGCTTTGGGAACAGAACCGCTAGGCACTTTTGCACTGATGACAAAAGTCATGTATGGAGCCTGCTTAAAGTGCATAATAGCTAAGTTACTGATGGGTGAGTTGGTTGCTACTACCACAGCATCGGCTGTCACAACTTTACCATTGCTCGTCTCAACGCGGGCGGGTAAACCACCTTGGATTTTTTCTACGTGCGTCCCCGTATAAATTCTACCGCCACGGCGTTGTATGGCTTCTGCAAGTCCAGCTAGATACTTTAGTGGATCAAATTGCCCTTGTTGGGGAAAACGCAGACAGACTCCTGTATCAAAGCCAGTTAACGGCGCTTTCTTCACCATTTCAACATTAGTGAGTCCAACCCGGTGTACTGCTTCTAACTCCTGCTGAATCTCATCTATTGATTTCATATCTGGCGGAAAAAGATAGCCGTCAAGTCGCTCAAAATCGCAGTTAATGTTTTCTTGAGTAGCGATCGCCTCTATAGTATTAATTGCTATTGTATGACTTTGAGCAACAAGTTTCGCACCCTCTTTACCGTGCATTTGCTCTAGTTCCTGGTAACGATAAGTTAGCACATTCGATACGTGTGCCGTTGTTCTTGCCGTTTGACCGCCACCAATGGAACCATCATCCAGCACTACTACTGACTTACCTTCGCGGGTTAACATATAGGCAGTTGACATCCCCGCTATCCCAGCACCGACAACGCACACATCTGCATGAGTATTTTCGGTAAGCACGGGTTGATCTGAAACTTCTGCCGTTGTCATCCAAATAGAAATAGTTTTACCAGAGTCATTTCGCATATTTTTTTAGAGTCTCAAGCCTAAATTATTCTGCTGAAAGAAGGTTATGGAGGTAAGAATAATCGGAAAAGAAAAAGGAAAAATATTTTGATATTTTTCCTTCTCTGATTGTGCCTTTATGTGTCTTTTAACCTTGCCACAACCAAGCTAAGATGTGTGTTCCAGCTTGTTATTGTATAAGCCTAGACCATTAAATGTAAATAATGTATCTGCATCATGATAGACATAAAAGTATGCTTAATAGGGGATGAAATTGTCAAAACTTGATATATCAAAAACTTAAATTATTTTGTAAAATATTTGGCTCTGGAGCCTTTATATACTAAAAATGAAATCATTATCCTAATTTACGAAGTTAATTCCCGTTAGGACAATAAATATTAAAATTGGAATAATATTTTACAAAATATTTCGTTAGATAGATGTACACTGTTGCAACGCGATGAAAAAAATATTTGTGTTGGCTATGGAGAGTCTATAAATGCCAGAGCCTGGGAAATTAGGATCTGTAATTAATTGTTTATTAATACTGACATTGTTATCCTCTTGCAGTGGTAAAACGTCCGTAGAAGATATGGATAAAGAAACACAAAATATATCTTCTTGGGTAGCAACAGCAAATATGGTTGGTGATGCCTGGATACGCGATGCTGTACCAAATAAATATGCTGAACAAACATTGAAAAAAGCCACGGAAGAACTGCAAAAAGAAAAAGATAAAATAGACAACATCAACTTATCTAAAGATGTAACGGAGCATGATAAATCACTATTATTAGCTGAAGTCCTACAGTTAGCAAATAAAACAGAGGAAATGTCCAAGGCTATAGTACAAAAAAATCGTTCAGCGGTACGGCAAAAACTTAGAGAATTGGCAGCAGAAAAGCGATCGCTAAACAAGCTCAGAAAAGTATCAGGGCAAACCAATAAATAAAATTTTGGAAATCGCTCTTGGTATTGTTACCAGTATCGGCGGCTTTCTGGATGTAGGTGCGTAGGCGTAGCCCGTCGTAGACATCGCAACTTCCGCAGAAGCTGGATCTACCTATAGCTTTCAACTAATCTGGGCGATTGTCTTAGGGACAATTTGTGTAATCTTTCTGGTGGAAATGTCTGGACGTTTAGCAGCCGTTAGCAAACATACATTAGCTGCGGCGGTGCGAGAACGATTTGGGTTCAACTTTTATATCATTCCACTAGTTGCAGAAATTGCCGTTGATTTTCTGGTTTTAGCAGCGGAGATTGGAGGTGTTTGTATTGCCCTGCAATTAGTAACAGGCATTAGTTTTCAGTGGTTTGCTTTACCCGTGGCCTTTGCAATTTGGTTACTACTTTGGAAAGGAACATTTGGATTAATTGAAAACGGTATTTCTTTATTTGGATTAATTACATTAGTATTTGTCGTTGCTACTTTTAAGCTGCATCCATCATTGACACAACTTGGCTCTGGTTTGTTGCCAACCGTGCCGCAACAAGACACCGCACATTACTTATACCTTGCTGTTGGCATCTTGGGTGCATTGATTAGCCCGTACTTATTTTATTTCTACTCATCTGGTGCAGTAGAAGATAAGTGGATGAAGGGTATATCGGTGTGAATCGCGCCGTTGCTGGTTTGGGGATGGGCTTTGGTAGTATCGTATCGCTGGGAGTCTTGATTGTGGCAGCACTGGTACTCAATCCCAAAGGTATTCAGGTTGATAGCTATGAACAGGCGGCGCTGATGTTAACTGAAACCTTTGGTTACTGGGGTTTTGTGCTATTTGCGGCATCTTTGGGCATTGCTTGCTTTGGTGCAGCACTGGAGGTTAGCCTCGACACGGCGTATATTGTGGCTCAAGCTTTTGGTTGGAATTGGGGCGAAAGTCTTAAACCAAAAGATGCCGCGCGCTTTAGTTTGGTGTATACCGTGTTTGTTTTTCTCGCCTCGTTACTAATGGTATTTGGTATCGATCCATTGCAATTGACTTTGTTTTCAATGGCGATTACAGCAGTGATTTTGCCGCCTGTAATTATACCTTTTTTAGTTTTGATGAACGATGAATTATATGTCGGCAAGTATCGCAATGGCTGGATTAGTAACAGTGTTGTCATTTTTACAATTGCGCTGACATTTGTGCTAGCGATCGTTGCTATTCCATTAGAAATCATGGGAGGGTAGGAAATGGATGTTATTAGAGATGTTCTTGATAATCAATTAGTTGACCGTAATCAACGCAAAATAGGTAAAGTTGATGGCATTGTCATGGAGTTGCGCGATGCCTTCGGCGGGCAAAGCCTACGCGAACCACCACGACTTGCTTATATTGAAGTAGGAGTGACAACCCTTAGCAGACGGCTAAATCCTCGCTTGGCACGTTTAGTAGCAGCAATTGCAAGTAAATGGGGTGCTAAACAAAGTGAACCATTTCGGATTCCGTGGTCAAAAGTGCGGGATGTCGGTATTGATGTCGAAGTCGATGTTGAAGCTGAAGCAACACCAGCCTTAGGGTATGAAAAATGGCTGCGCGATCGCATCATCGCACGAATTCCTGGGGGAGGATCATGACCACTGAAATTCATTTGGAATTACTGTTAGGTAAACCAGTATTAGACTCAACTGGTAAAACCGTCGGACGCATTGAAGAAGTACGCGCCGAACAACAAGGCGAAGAATGGATTGTTAAAGAATATCTTATCGGTTACGCTGCGGTGTTAGAACGGTTATCTGCTTGGACAATTGGATTAGGAATTTTGCATCTACTGGGGGCGCACAAAATCCACGGTGGTTATACAGTACCTTGGGACAAGTTAGATTTGACTGACCCTGACAACCCGCGTTTGCGTTGCAGTCTAGATACATTAAAGTCATTAGACGAGCAGCTGCAGGATATATAGTAACTTGGTTTGAACAAGGCGGAAGTATGATGTCACCAAGTTGTAAAACGCTGTAAGTGTTAAACTTTTTTGGTCGCCTGCACTCTCTTTTAATTAAATTTAGTAATATTAAGTTTTTTAGATTAATAAAAAATTGATACTCAGCATGAGGTTAATTTGACTAGAATTCTCTAAAAGCTTTCAAAAATCTTTTAAAAGCTAATTATTATATTTTCCTATCCTTTATCTTTTTTAATCTTCAAATGCCAGAAGTTCAAGTTGGAGATATTTGCATCTACTACGAGATGAAAGGCAGTGGTTATCCGCTACTCATGGTAATGGGCTTCAACTTCAGCCTTTTGGACTGGGGAGATGTGTTCACTGATGAGCTGGCAAAACATTATCAAGTCATTCTGTTTGACAACCGCGATTCTGGGCGGACAAAAAGCCAGTCAACAGACAATTACACGACTGCTGATATGGCAAATGATGTAGCAGGATTGCTTAATGCTTTAGAAATAGTACAAGCTCATGTCTTGGGATATAGTATGGGTGGTATGATTGCTCAACAGTTTGCCTTGAGACATCCTACCAAGCTAAATAAATTGATATTGACCTGCACAATGGCTGGTGGAGATTGTAGCGATTTTAACCCAAATATTCAAGGAGATTTCTTTGATCTTCTTTTTCCAGCATCATACTTAGCTATCTCTAATAACCGGAAAAAAGCAGAAGATTTTTTCACAAAAACCTCACCCTATCACAGCCAATCAGATGCTTATATAAGGCAATTACAGGCGCACCATGCTCACGATACATGCAATTTATTGCAAGGCATTCAAGCACCTACCTTAATCATGACTGGAGATAGCGATTTGATCATTCCTGCTATCAATAGTAATATTTTGAATAACAAAATTTCTGGTTCAGAACTTAAAATTATTAAAGAAGCTGGACATGGGTTGGTTTATAGCCATGTTGCTGAAATTGCAAAAATTATCACTAATTTTTTATCGTAATTCAACGGCATAAAAATAAATGTAGCTACCTGCAACGGTATTTTTAAGCCAGGACTAGAGAGCAACTATAATTGTGCTTCAGCCAGGATTAACTGCAACCAGCCTGGAATCAGCAGTTACAACCAGATAGAGAGGAAATAGACGTAACGCCTTACCGGAGGTAGGTTGTGATAACTGGCAAGGATGGTTGAAGAACTACTCTTGCTAAAAAAATATCTGCTAATTTTTCACCCAACTTCTAGCGAAAGAAAGAGTTTGAGGCTGAGTATCTCTGTAATCATGAATGCGGACAAGTGTTAACCTGCTGAATAACTGATATGCCGCAATATTTCGGAAAACTACCCACTACGAACCAACCTTGGACAACTGTTAGCAATGTAAAAGCTGTAACCTGGGACAATAATATTATTAACTTTGACTGTGGTGACTCACGCTTTACCATCAGCGTACTTGCTCCCAATTTAATCCGCGTGCGTTTTGCACCAACTGGGGAATTTATGCCTCGCCGCTCTTGGGCAGTTACGTTAGATGATGCAGAATGGGCGACAATACCTTTTGCAGTCCGGGAAACTGAAGCAACGGTAGAAATTGAAACAGAACAGATTCGTGTGTCCGTCCAGCGAGAAAAGTGTCGCATCGCCTGTTTTGACAAAGCTAATCGCTCTTTTGCCCAAGATGCAGAGATGGGTATAGGTTGGCGCATGGGTGCAGTTGCAGGATGGAAAGAAATTGCAGCCGACGAACATTTCTATGGTTTTGGTGAACGCACAGGCTTTCTGGACAAACTCAGCGAAGTAAAAACCAACTGGACAACGGATGCTTTAGATTATGATGCCCTGACTGATGAAATGTACCAAGCAATTCCATTTTTTATGGCTTTGCGCCCAGAGTTAGGCTACGGAATCTTTTTCAACACCTCTTTTTGGAGTCAGTTCGATATTGGCGCTGAACAACCAGCTATTTGGAAGATGGAAACTCGTGGCGGTGAATTGGATTATTACATTATTTATGGCCCCGAACCTGCCCAAATCCTGGAGACTTACACTCAGCTAACTGGAAGAATGCCATTACCGCCGAAATGGGCGCTAGGTTATCATCAATGCCGCTGGAGTTACGAATCAGAAACCGTTGTGCGGGAATTAGCAAAGGAATTTCGCCAACGCCGCATTCCCTGTGATGTCATTCATCTCGATATTGACTATATGCGGGGTTATCGGGTATTTAGTTGGAGTCCTCAACGCTTCCCCAACGCGGCAAAACTTATCAGTGATTTAGCAGAGGATGGTTTCAAAACAGTAACAATCATTGACCCTGGTGTGAAATATGAACCAGAAGCAAATTATCACGTTTTTGACCAAGGCATAGAAAACGACTATTTTGTGCGTAAAGCTGATGGTACGTTGTTCCACGGCTACGTTTGGCCTGAAAAAGCTGTTTTTCCTGACTTTTTACGTCCTGATGTTTGTAACTGGTGGGGTGATTTACACAAAAGCCTAACTGATGTTGGTGTGGCAGGAATTTGGAATGATATGAATGAACCCGCCATAAACGATCGCCCTTTCGGCGATGATGGTGAAAAGATTTGGTTTCCCTTAGATGCACCGCAGGGGAGTGAGGGAGAGAATTCAAAATTCAAAATTCAAAATTCAAAATTAGGAATTGATGTGACTCATACAGAAGTGCATAACTTGTATGGGTTGATGATGGCTAAAGCTTGCTATGAAGGGTTGCAACGGCATCGAAACTCAGAGCGATCATTTGTGTTAACGCGATCGGGTTATGCTGGTGTGCAGCGCTGGTCTTCTGTGTGGATGGGGGATAACCAATCGTTGTGGGAGCATTTAGAAATGTCTCTGCCAATGCTTTGCAACATGGGACTTTCGGGTGTGGGGTTTGTGGGTTGCGATATTGGCGGCTTTGCTGGCAATGCTACAGCTGAATTATTCGCTCGCTGGATGCAGGTAGGAATGCTTTACCCATTGATGCGCGGTCATTCGGCAATGTCTACTGCTCGTCATGAACCTTGGGTATTTGGCGATCGCGTTGAAAATATCTGTCGAGAATATATTAATCTACGTTATCAACTACTTCCTTATATCTACTCTCTTTTCTGGGAAGCAGCAACAACGGGCGCACCGATTTTAAGACCTTTATTATACCATTTTCCTAACGATCCGAAAACCTATAGCCTCTACGATCAAGTATTGTTAGGTGCGTCGCTGATGGCTGCACCAATTTACCGCCCTGGAATTGAGCATCGAGCTGTCTACTTACCCGCTGGCACTTGGTATGATTGGTGGAGTGGCGATCGCTACGAAGGCCCGATTCACATTCTTGCTCATGCACCACTAGAAAGAATGCCACTGTATGTCCGTGGCGGTGCGATCGTTCCCATGCAACCCGTCAGGCAATACGTTGATCAAGCTCCACTCGACGAGATGCGATTACGGATTTGGCCTGGTAATAACAAATATCAGCTATTTGAAGATGATGGACAAACAAATAAGTATCAAGATAAAAACTTTTCGCTAACAAATATAAGCGTATTGACTGAGGCAAACCAAACAGTAGTGGAAATTGCAGCAAGAGTTGGAGAATGGATATCTCCACAGCGTCA
Source organism: Nostoc sp. CHAB 5824 (assembly GCF_020829665.1). Taxonomy (GTDB): domain Bacteria; phylum Cyanobacteriota; class Cyanobacteriia; order Cyanobacteriales; family Nostocaceae; genus Nostoc. Next base: position 89,615 of record NZ_JAIVFT010000006.1, on the reverse strand, counting down.
AGTGATTCTAGAACTTGTTGGTGTTGGAGAGCAACGTTTCCAAGATGATGGTAAGCGACATACTCTGCAATTTTGAAATAAGCTGTCGCGCATTTAACTTGCACATCTTTTTTTATTGGCTGTTAACTGTTGACAGTTGACAGTTAACCGTCAGCGGTCAACAAACCTCATGAGTAACTGTGTAATTTAAAAGCGTAATAGCTTACTTGCAAAGGTAGTTTTTTGAACCACCATTATTTCCTACTCTAAATTGGGCAACAAAAAAATATGCATAAGGGTAGATGAAAAGCAAGTCAAGGGGTAACCTACAATACAAAGGGTAGAAATGGTTAAACCGTAAGAAATACGGAAGTTTACTACGCTAGATAGATGCGGTTAGAGAACACTAAATGTTAAACGTTAACCGCTTGCGGCTGCAAGATATATTTAAAATGCCTACAAATTCACTTGTGGCAAAAGTCGCAAGTGCGATCGCTGTTTTTGTTGGCAGCTTGGTACTAGTTGGTTGGTGTCTTGGCATTGAAGTTCTTAAACGCGGCTTCCCTGGTAGTCCTGCCACAATGAAAGTCAACACAGCGCTGTGTTTTGTGCTGTGTGGTGTGTCGCTGTGGCTGTTTTTAAAAGGAAGGGGCAGGCAGCAGGCAGCAGGAAGCAAGGGGAACAGAACAATTCAAAATGACCCCCACAGCGCCCTCTCTCCTACTCTTCTAATTTCTAAGGTCTGTGCAATAGCGGTTACCACAATTGCTGCGCTTACACTCTGTGAATATCTGTTTGGCTGGAATCTCGGCATTGACGAGCTACTGTTTCGTGATTCGCTAATTAGTATAGCGACATCGCATCCAGGGCGAATGGGGGTGAACACAGCACTGAACTTTATCCTGGTTAGCGTCGCCCTACAACTTCTGGTTCATCCAAAAAACCACCGCAGTTATTGGTATGCTCAGATTATTGCTCTGATCGCTACTTTAATTTCCTTTCAGGCGCTCATGGGCTATGCCTACAAAGTGAAAGTTCTCTACGGACTTGCCCCTTATACAACATCAATGGCTCTACACACAGCGGTGTTGTTCAGTTTACTAAGTATGGGCATTCTGTGGGCGCAGGCAGAACAGGGTTTAATGAGGGTAGTTACAAGTGATACCTACGGCGGCTTACTTGCACGTCGTTTATTAATTGCCGCGATCGCAGTACCTTTTGGATTAGGGTGGGTAATTGTTGAAGGTCAACGGGCAGGACAATACGATCCGGCGTTTGCAGTATCGGTGTTTGCGATCGTCCTGATTGTGATTTTTACTATTTTGATTTGGCAAAGTGCCAGAGTTATTGAACGCCTCAGCCATCAACGCGATATCTCCGATGGGCTACGCCTACGCGCCCAAGAAACACTGAGAACCTATAAAGATAAACTGGAAAGTTTTGTAGATTCTAACGTCATCGGCATTCTGTTAGGCGACGTGTACGGCGGTATCCAGCAGGCAAACGACGAATTCTTGAGGATGATTGGTTACACGCGGGAGGATTTGTTAGCAGGTAGGTTAAGTTGGAGCAATATCACACCACCAGAGTATTTATACTTGGATGACCGAGGTGCGGCCGAAGCACAAGGAAACATCAACGCTGCTTGTACGCCTTACGAGAAAGAATATATCCGCAAAGATGGTAGCCGCATCCCGGTTTTAGTTGGTTACGTGCTGCTAGGAGAAAACCGCGAAGAGTCAGTAGCCTTTATCCTCGACTTGAGCGAACGCAAGCAAGCAGAAGCAGAGCAACAAAAATTAGTATCGCTGGTAGAAAATAGCTCTGACTTTATCGGCGTCGCCACCCTTGAGGGTCAATTACTTTACATAAATGATGCAGGTCAAAAGCTGGTAGGGCTTGCTAGCCTTGATGAAGTGAGGCAAAAAGCAGTATTAGATTACGTCATGCCCAAAGACAAAGCCTATTTTAAAGAATATATACTGCCGACTGTGCTATTACAAGGGCGCTGGCAAGGAGAATTCTGCTTCCGGCATCTCCAAACAGGTCAACCGATACCAGTTGATTACAATATCTTCACTGTTACAGACAAAAACACAGGTCAGCCAATTGCCTTAGCAACTGTGACTCGCAACATCAGCGAACAAAAGCAAACCAAGGAAAAAATCCTACAACTAAACAAGGATCTACAGCGCCGCATTACTGAGTTACAAACTTTGTTGGAAGTAATTCCCATTGGAATTGGCATTGCCGAAGATCCAGAATGCCAAAATATCAAGGTCAACCCTTCTTTTGCCAAGCAGTTGGGGATATTGCCAGATACAAATGCCTCCCTCAGTGCTTCCTTGGATGAAAGACCAACAAACTTTAAAATCTACCGCGAGGGAAGGGAACTGTCAGCAGAAGAACTTCCAATGCAATATTCCGCAACTCATGGTGTTGAAGTTCTGGATTGGGAACTCGATGTTATCCATGAAAACGGAAAAATTGTCAACCTATTGGAGTACGTTGCACCTTTGTTTGACGAAGAGGGTAAAACCAGAGGAAGCGTTGGTGCATTTTTAGATATTACGGAGCGCAAACATGCAGAGGAAGCACTCCTAAATCAGCAAAAATGGCTGGAGGATGTGTTAAATCTGATGCCAAGACCGTTGCTGTTTATCGAACCAGGAACAGCGCGAGTAACTTTTGCCAATCGCTCTGCTAACGAATTAGCTGGGGGCGAATTTCCCAAAGGTGTACCAGCCGCAGATTATCACACAGTTTACCACTACACGAATGCGGCTGGCGATCGCATCCCCAATGAACAAATGCCAGGAGTACGGGTTGCCCTTGGTGAACGCCTGAATGGATTGGAAGTAGACTGGCACACCCCCGCTGGTGTACGCTCTCTACTAATATTTGCTGATACCTTGCCAGCAATGCACGGTCATCCGGCTACCTGTATTTTGGTGTTCCAAGAGATTAGCAACCTCAAGCAGGCAGAAAAAGCCCTCTCGTTAGGTTACAAAAGGCTAAAGCTACTATTTGATACAGCCAACGATTTACTATCAAGCCAGGAACCAGTACTACTAATCGATAGCGTCTACCAAAAACTAAGAGAGCAAATTGGAATAGAAGTTTATTTGAACTATTTGGTTGAGGGTAACTCTCAAGTAATGCGGTTGGGGTCTTACAGTGGTATTTCTGAGGAAATGGCAAAGGATATTGAGTACTTGCCATTTGGTCAAGGGGTTTCTGGTAATGTAGCGCTCTCACGCCATTCCATAGCTTTAGAGAATGTGCAGCAATCCACTGACCCGCAAACAGAATTTATTCGCTCTTTAGGCATTACTGCTTATTATGCATACCCATTGATCGCCCAAGGACGGCTTTTAGGTACTCTTTCTTTTGGCAGCCGCACTCGGTTAAGCTTCACCGAGAATCAAAAGGGGATGATGCAAGCAGTATGCGACCAAATAGCGATCGCAATGGAACGGGCTAGTTTAATTGCTTCTTTGCAACAACAAACTGAGCAGTTGCAAGAGGCTAACCGCATGAAGGATGAGTTTCTAGGGATATTGTCTCACGAATTGCGATCGCCTCTCAATGCCATCCTGGGCTGGGCGCAATTACTACAACGAAGCAAGCTTAGTGAAACCCAAATGGCTAGGGCTACAGAGACAATTGAGCGTAATGCAAAAGCGCAAACCCAGCTAATTGAAGACCTGCTGGATATATCGCGGATGATTAGAGGCAAGTTACGCCTTAATGTCCGCACTTGTAATTTAGTTCCGATGATTAAGTCAGCGATTGAGACTGTTAGTCTAGCTGCTCAGTCCAAGCAAATCGATTTGAGATTTTCCCTTATTCCCTCAAAAGAAACGTCAAATTCAGATTTGGGATTAGGAATCAATCCCGAAAATCTAGAATCAAGAGAAGCACAGTCCCAAACCAATCAACATTCAGCGGAAAGTTTGCTTGGCGAAAATTCTCAATTCTTAGTTTCTGGTGATTTTGAGCGCTTGCAGCAAATCATCTGGAATCTGCTATCCAATGCCATCAAATTCACGCCCGTAGGAGGACGGGTAGAGGTGCAATTGTCTGTAGTTACTGGACAAGAAAAACAACAGACAACAGATAAATATGCCCAAATTCAGGTGATTGACACAGGCATTGGTATCAGTCCTGACTTTCTTCCTTACGTCTTTGAGCGCTTTCGTCAAGCTGATAGTTCTAGCACTAGAACCTATGGTGGATTAGGACTAGGATTAGCGATCGTGCGTAATTTAGTAGAATTACATGGCGGTACTGTCCACGCAAATAGTCTAGGTACAGAACAAGGAGCGACGTTTACAGTCAAACTACCACTTCTCAAGAGTGAACCCCTCCACCCTTTTGCCCCTCTGCCCCTTTCTCCCTCTTCCCCTCTGCCCCTCTCCCTCCTTGGCGTGCGCGTGCTGGTTGTAGATGACCAAGCTGATACCCGTGATTTCATCACTACAGTCCTCGAACAGTGCCAAGCCGAAGTTCAGGCTGTAGAATCGGTTTCAGAAGCATTGCAGGTAATTACACAGTGGAAACCAGATGTTTTAGTCAGTGACATCGGTATGCCCCAGGAGGATGGTTATTCTTTGATCCGCAAAGTGCGATCGCAACCACCAGAATTAGGGGGAAATATTCCAGCCGCAGCGTTAACAGCTTATGCTAGGGCAGAGGATCGGATGCGAGCTATACAAGAAGGTTATCAGCTACATTTACCTAAACCGATCGAGGCCGCTGAGTTAGCTACAGTAGTTGCCAGACTTGCTGGACGGACTTAGAGAAAAGGGGAATAAAGAATAGGGCATTCCTTTTGTTCTTGATATCAAAATTTATACAAAATTCATTTCAATTTTTTTCTAATTACCAAAAAGCAGTTTTTTCTTTGCAATTTAGCGTCGTTGGTCAATACCTGCATTGTCAAAATATTCAGATGTATATTTTTATTTCAGTATGAATAATTGTTGTCTTTTGGAGCGATCGCTATTTTAAAGAAGCGGCTTCAATAGGCAAAGCAATGATTACCCTTAAAAAGGTTGGCTGTTTTCCTCCTTTAGTCCATTTTTAACGGGGTTACTAGGCCAATACAGTTCAGTTAAACCAGAAAAATAAATTTGCGTAGGTTGGGTTGAAGAACGTAGACCCAAAGGGGCTTAAAGCAGGGTAACCCAACATTTTCGGGCATTTGTTGGGTTTGACTTCGTTCAACCCAAGCGTATTGGTTACTAGACGAGTAAAACTTATTTAAAGCTTATTGTAAGCGAATTCCGAAATAGGCAATTTAAGAGTTGTATTTGAATTATGTAACCTGACTTAATCCAAACAAACTACATAAATTGCAAATTGATTATTTCAAAGAATTGGTTTACAGCATTAGCATGATTGCTCTGTAATATTCATCCAATTGATTCAGATAATCATGCAAAAAGTAGATGTGCATATTTCAAATTCCATAAATCTAACTAATAAGCAGTATTTTATACATTACAATCCCTCTTATGATCGCCCTAACAAAGACATTAGTAAAAAAAGTAGCTGAACCACAACAGCTAGATAGTATTGACTTACATAACTCGAAGCGAGCTGATTTTTTACAAGAAGTAATTGAAGGCTTAGAAGACGGTATATTAATTTTAAGCCAAACTGGTGAAGTAGTTCATGCTAACGCATCTGCTTGTCGTCTTTGTTGTCAATTCAATCAAGACAATTTCAACCCTAATTCTGTACCCGCCGCTATCTGGAATGTTTGTGAAGCGTTACTCAATAGTTGGTATTTGTTTTCTGATAAACTTCTAATTCTGTCGGATGAGATTGTGTTTGATAAGTCAAATATTTTTCGGATTAGGGTAAGACTACTAGATTTAGATGCCTTTGAATTGCCTTGCTTATTAGTGACTATCGAAAACAAATATGAGTCTGTGAAAAAGGTAGCACTCACTGAAGTTAAAAAATTTGACCTAACGCCGCGAGAAGCTGAAATTTGGTTTCTCTATAGAAGCAACTACACCTATAAAGAAATTGCCACTAAGCTTTACATCACCATAAACACTGTAAAGAAGCACATGAAAAATATTCACACCAAGCGCCAAACAAATATGTCTTATGTTGAATGGTAATATTGTGATGATGAAGAATTGTCCAAGCGTAAATTCAGAATCAATGAGTGGGAAATTCAAAAGATCCACTAATTGTTCGCGCTTGCGTCATGTAGTGTACCCCTACGGGGAAGCAAGCTACGTAAAGCGTCTGTCTGCGAACGCTGTTCGCGTTCGTAGATAAGACCACTAAAGAGGCACATTTAGTAGGGATTTTAAACCCTGGATTCAGACGCTTACGGAGTTATTCGCGCTGCGCTACTTCTTTGTTTATAATTCATGGCTTAGTATTCACAAATAAGTATTTCATGAATCAATGGTCGCAGCGTTTTTTAGAAAAATAATACTAGCCCTCGTTTTCATGCAGAGGTAGTTATTTTTAACATGTTCCTCTCCAATTTATGGAAGTTGTAACTACGGAGAGTCAGGGCTTTTTTGCAGGCGTAATAAGGTATTGTAAACCTGGCTTTTTAAGTTATTGTTATTTTGTAGTTCTATAGTAATTTTGTTGAACTGATCAATGCTCAAACCATTATCTTGAACAATTTTTTGAGAGCGGTTACAGTAATTAACTGCGATATCTTGAGCCTTTCTAGGAAGACCATTTATACTGTTAGAATCGTTACAAACAATCTTGGGAATTTCTCCATTGCCAATAAGTTTTTTAATTTCTTCAAAGGCATTTTGACGTGCTGGCTCCATTGCTAGCACGGCTTGAGCATAGCTGTCGATTTCAGTATTGTTAACTATTGGTGGTGGAGTTTGACCATAAGCTTTTGAACTCAATGAAAAAGCGTTGGAAATTACACCCACAGTAGCGATCGCTCCGAAAAAGAATGATTGGGAAAGAATTCGCTTTCGGCTAGGTTGGGAAAATAAATCAGAAATTTTCTTCATATAGTGTGTGACAGAGAACTACATCAGGGATATTATAAGAACGTTGAATTATTTTCGGAGTTGGAAGTTCCAGCAACTGCTCAATACATCAAGCTTTTATATTTGATTGTCAATTTCCTTGGCATACTTGACAAAGTTCGACTATTTTAGTTTGGAGTGTTGACATTTCTGATGCTCCTTGCTTGAGACTCACTTCTAACTCCAGTAGTAGGGGTAAGCAAGAGATTAACTGTTGCACAGAAAGAAGCTTGATTTCTTGCTGTAAGAAGTAGATCCGTTTGGGATTACCGATATCAGCAGCAATAGCGATCGCTTGTTGATTGCGCTCCCCACTTTCTATCATAATCTTCACCCACAGCCATGTACGAAATTGTCCAATCAGCGTAGCAACTATCCGTAATCCCGGCTCGGAAGCATTGCTCAAATCTGCCAAGGTTGTCAAAGCTTTAGCTGTATCTCCGGTTCTGATTGCTGCTGCTAATTGTAAGCTATTTTGAGTAGTATTTCTTACTAACTTCGTAACAGTATCTATGTCTAAAGGCTTATTGCTACCTTGGGCATATAACCGCAATTTTTCTAACTCATTGTAGAGTAATCGTGTATCATTTCCTACAGATTCTGCCAACAACTGGGCAGTATTGGCAGTCAGTTTTACGCCCACCGTCTGAGCTGCTTGATTAACAGATTGCACCAGTAATTCGGTTTTCCAAGGGGGAATGAGGGGAAATTCTCGGAATTCGGTAGCAAATTGTTTTAACAGTTTCGTGGATTTGAGGCGTTCATCTGGCTTGTTTCGGCTGGTGAGCAATAAAAATGAGTTTTCGGGAATGACTGGTAGCGATCGCACCAATTCTGCTAACACATTCTCTGGACAGTGCTGGCAAAGAGTAGTATTTATCAGCCATACCAAGCGCCCACCAGCGCCAAAAGTGGGTGTCATAACCTGATTTAACCCCTGGATAGCAGCATCAGCTTGATCTGGGGTGAATGAAGTGTAATTAAAACTTATCCATTGGGGATCGAGGACGCGATCGCGCAGCATAGCGATCGCCTTTTCTATAGCAAAATCATCCTCACCCCAGTAAACATAGATTGGCATGGATTAAACCTCGTGGAGGGAGAGCAGGGGGAGCAGGGGAAGCAGGGGAAGCAGGCAAACAATTATTCTTCTCATCCCCTTTATCTCCCATATGTCCTAATCAGTTTCTATTACAACCAAAAACTAAATACTTTTTAAATGACTCTGTTAATCGGGGTAATTTTCCCTAAAATCTATCAAGTGAGAGCATGAGGCTATGAAGATTGGACGACAACTATCAAACTTACTTAAATCGGTTAGCACGGCTGACGCTGCCAGAAGCCTACAGATCCCAAGTCCAGCATATCCAGGAATCTTCTAAATTTCAGCCACATTCTGGGTTGAGACAAGCAGCGTCCTTTCCTGGCTATACGCTAATTACACCGCCGGCAGGAGAAGAATCGCAAAACTCTGCTTTCTATGCCAAATTACAGACTTACCAACAGGAACTTTTACAGTTGCCTGTAAACCGTGATTTGATTGTGCCTCTACCTCCTGCTAGCTTCCATCTGACTTTAGCGGATTTAATTTGGGACAATGCTTACCTTGACGCTGGTGAAAAAAATCCCAAATTTGACGAGGAGTTACACTCTCATTTAGCCGAAATATTTCAGCAATATCAACAATTGATGACAAACAGGAGTCATCCGATTAAATGGCAAATGCTGGGACTGATACTGATGCCAAGAGCTGTAGCCGTTTGTTTAGTACCCCAAGATGAACGCTGCTACGAGGAAATTATTAAATTTCGCCGAACAATTTATCAAAATCCCAAGTTAATTGCTTTGGGTATTGAGCAGCATTATCACTTCACAGCCCATGTTACATTAGCCTATTTTGGGGAGGTTTCATCTGACTTAGACCGCACAAATTTCAGCACGATGCTTTCTCAATTGAATGAACAATGGCTGTTAAATTTGCCAGAATTTTTGATCAATCGCGTCGAATTGCGAAAGTTTGACGATATGACACGCTATTATCGTGAACCAGACTGGCCAATTTTAGATTTTTAAGTCATTAGTTAGTAGTTAGTAGTCAGTAGTTTACACTCACTGATCACTGACTACTCATTATTAGACTTCTTGCAGAAGTAGGGAAAGGGGTAAAGCGGCGATAGAATTACCCTTTCCCCTTAACATGCACCCCTTTCCCCAAGAGTGCAAAACTATTTTTGCAAGAGGTCTATTAGTTATGTATTCTTGAAAATGAAAGAAATTGTCTAATGTCAGTTAATAGGGATATTCTGGTTGTTGATAAACAAGATAAACAGCCTCTAAAAATACATCAGGTGTAACAGCTTCTGGCAACTTTTCTAAATTAATAATAGCTTTAACTTGCTCGGCTAGCTTTAGAGATAGTGATGCTCTTGCCTTTAACGACATTGCACTACGTCGCTGTAAATACTCACGAATAACAGCAAAATCATCGGGCATTAATGGTGATAAATCGGCAATTTGTACTAGCTGTTCATGTAGCTCCTTTGCCTGTTCTGAAATTATCAATGTTGCGGATGCAGTGGGCGTTTGGGCTTGAATTACAATTGTGCCTGCGGCCAAATCACCTAAGCGCTTTTCGCGGCTACCCAACATAATTAAAAAAGCGCCAATAAACAAAGTCTCATCAAAGGGTCGCAGTAAGGCACGTAGAGTTGCTTGTTGTAGCCCAATGAGTTTACCATCATCTCGAACCACGCGAATTTTAGCAAACTTTTTACCAGGAGTTTGCCCAAACCATAAAGTTTCAAAAAATACAAAATAGCTGATGTAAATTGCAAAGGCGATAATGAAGAAAGTTGCTAACAACCAAAGTCCTAAATTTTGGTCATTCGTAAAAAAGTCTTCAACAAAATTTAACAGTTGCGTCGATAAGATACTCCAGGTAAGGACTAACAGAAGCAAGGTTACAGCCAATACTGTATAGTCAATCAGCACTGCCAAAGCTCGATTACCAATTCCCGCTAAAGTGAATTCCAACTCTACACTTTCTGGAGTCTGGAATGTGATGCGATTAAAAAAGCGCATATTTTAACTAATTCAAAATTAATGGAGTTAAATTAAGGTATTGAGTTAACGAAAGTCTTGCGAGGGAGGTTCTCTTAATTGCAAACCTAAACCCTCACGTCGAGTACGCAAGTCTAAGTATAAAACGGCTTTTAGTGCTTGCCAGAATGGCATCACTAAAACTCCACCTACTAAGCTGCCTATCCAAGAAATAAAATACACAATTCCGTAGATAAGAGTACCTTGCTCAAGCTTTATAAGGAATAAGCTGGGTATATAGTTTAATACAAACATTAATGGCAATGTAACGAAAAAAGCAACTAAAACGACGCCTTGAATGCGAAGTACTGAAGCTTTAGTTAACTCCCAACTTCTGGCAACACTTTCGCTACCATTGATATTTTCCTCAACAGCTAGCGGTACTTCAGCTACCACCCAACGCGAGTAGAACCAGGTTAGTGCCAACAGTACAATAACTACCATTAAGATTATTGCCAATGTGGTTGCGACTACAACACCCGCAGTACCTAATATGCCTCCTAATACTATCCCCAGCAAGGCACCCGCGATACCACCCAAGATCGCCAATCCAAAATAAATTACAAACAAAGATATTCCTACTTGGAAACCAACTCTTAAAAATGACCACAGACGCGGGTTAACATGGCTTCTAGCGGCTTGGACAGTTTCAGGTTGGTAAATCAATTCTCCAAAAGCCAAGCGTGAAATTAATCCAGAGATGGCTGCATATTTTGCCCAGCCATAGATCGGAACCAGAACCCACAAGTGAGCGATCGCAGCTAGTTTAAGATAAGTGTTGAGATGAGAGCGATACAACCGTACCGCAGCACTGACAACGTTACCGATACTCAGTGGTTGTATCTGACTGGGAGATCCAAAATTTTCAGACATAATGGCAAATTTCCCTGGAAACTACGGAGATAATTTGAGGCTATCTTAAACTAAGTTAAATTCAGTGTTCCCAAAATTCATGAATATTCAACGTTGGATTGCACGACGAGAACCGAATTGGCAGCGTTTGGATGCCCTATTAAGGCAGATAGAAAGAAAAGGGATCAAGTCCTTACAAGCAGCAGAAATTAGAGAGTTAGCGAGTTTGTATCGTTCAGTAGCGGCAGATTTAGCTCGTGCCCGCACTCAGCAAATCGGTAATATTTTGATACAAAGTTTACAATCTTTAACAACTCGTGCATATACGCAGATTTACCAAGGTTCGCGGCGACAGGAATGGCAGGCAATCCTAGAGTTTTACCGTTGGGGATTACCATCTGTAGTTCAGAAAACATTTGGATATATTGCTGCGGCGACGGCGCTGTTTCTACTAGGGGCATTAGTGGCTTGGTGGTATTCTTGGCAAAACCCCAGCTTTATGCCTTTGATCGTACCTGAAAGCTTGATTACCAAGGTGCGAGATGAGCATAAATTGTGGATGGGGTCAATTGTCGGCATTGAACCTTTGGCATCCAGCAGTATTATGATCAATAACCTGTCGGTGTCTTTTGGGGCTGTTGCTGGTGGCATCACGGCTGGAGCATACACAGTCTATTTGATGATATTTAATGGCTTATTGATTGGTGCTGTTGGTACTTTAGTGGGTCAAAATAATCTTGCTTATCCTTTTTGGGCGTTTGTGTTTCCGCATGGTTCTTTGGAATTGCCTGCGATTTTTTTTGCTGGGGGTGCAGGATTTTTATTAGCAAGAGCAATTTTGTTTCCTGGTAAATATCGCCGTGGGGATGCACTGAAATTCTACGGATCTCAAGCGGTGCAGCTACTATTTGGGATTGTACCAATGTTGATTATTGCTGGTGCGATCGAAGGTTTTTTTTCCCCTAATCCCAGCGTACCTGATGCAATTAAATATCTAGCAGGAATAGGATTATTTATAGTTTTGGTAATGTATTGCAGCCGCAAGCAAAAATAAAATAATTTGGATTGCGGCTAATTGGCCAATTGAAATAATATTTTAGAAAAAGGTAAATACTTTTAAGTTAAGGCTTTACCACTTATGACTTAACTATGTAGAAAAATCGTCATAAGTTGAAGCTAGGATAATCATGGTAAAAACACCAAATAAAATATTGACCATAGAATTTAATGTATTAATTTCAAGAATAAAATATAAATTATTAAATAGATTTTTAAATATAAAGTTTAAACGCATTTTAACTTTTATTTTATCTAACGTTAAATTTAATTTAACTATTAAAAATTTAACTTGTTTAAGGCTGAAATCACAGCATAAAAGTATTCCTTTAATCAGAGGTAATATGATTTTTTCGAGTACCATCTTGAATCGTGTACTTACTACTTCAGTGGTGACAACTTCTGTTGCACTTAGTCCATTTTTTGGTGCGATCGCACAAGCTCAAACTCTCAATGGTGCAGGAGCAACTTTTCCGGCTCCGCTTTACGAACGGTATGCTCGTGAAGTGAAGAAGAAGTATCCAGACTTGAAAATTAACTATCAAGCAATAGGTAGCGGCGGCGGTATTCGTCAAGTCACTGCTGGAACCGTTGACTTTGGTGGTAGTGATGCTGCAATGAAAGATGATGAAATCGCTAAAGTTAAGAACGGTGTAATCTTAATACCCACAGCAGGTGGTGCTGTTTCTGTTGTTTACAATCTTCCGGGCGTTAATGATCTTAAATTGTCCCGCGCTACACTACCAGCAATTTATTCGGGTCAAATTACCAAATGGAATGACGCAAAAATTAAAGCTGATAATCCGGGTGCCAATTTACCAAATCAAACAATTAAATTTGCTGTTCGCGCTGATAGTAGCGGTACGACTTTCATTTTCACCAATCATTTAAGTGCCATTAGCGGTTATTTTAAAGGCAGAGTTGGAGTTAACACTGCTCCCAAATGGAATCTGCCAAACGTCCTCAAAGGCAAAGGTAACCCAGGCGTAGCTGCTATAGTAGCTCGTACTCCCGGTTCTATTGGTTATGTAGAATATAGCTACGCTGTCCAAAATAACCTGAAATCAGCACTGGTACAAAATAAAAAAGGAGAATTTGTTGCTCCTTCTTTACAATCTGCAAATACAGCTTTAGCAACTGTGAGTTTCCCAGACAACTACCGCGTTTTCATAGGAGATCCAGGACAAGGTTATCCGATTGTCGGTCTCACCTGGATTATGGTTTACAAACAGTATGCTAATGCTTCTAAAGCTGATGCTATTAAGAAATGGATTAATTGGGTATTGAAAGACGGTCAACAGTATAACGATGACCTTAACTACACCAAAATTCCATCTAATGTGGCAAATCGGGTACTTCAGACAGTGAATAGCTCAGTCAAGCCTTAACTTGTAATATTACTATTTTCCTCTCCTAATAGGGTGAGTTAACAACTCACTCTAATAGCAAGCAAGAAAAAAATATATTTTATTAATTTGTTATGGCAAATTCATCGGAACCAGCCAAGAGAAACTCATCACATAATTCAAATCTAGGCGATGAAAATTTCAATCTAACAGCTATTAGCGGCACAAATTTCTGGTTTGACCAATCTTTTACGCGGCTAGTATACTTTTTTGCCGTGATTACTATTGCAGTGCTATTTTTGATGAGTTGGGTAATTTTACACGAAGCTCTACCAGCCATTAAGCAGTTTGGACTAGGATTTTTGTGGGGTCAAGATTGGGATACAGGTAATCAGATTTTTGGTGCATTAGCCTATATTTATGGAACTTTAGTAAGTAGTGCGATCGCTATTTTATTGGCTGTCCCAGTGGGAATAGCAGTAGCCTTAGTCACGAGTGAAAATTTCTTACCTTCATCGTTGCGAACTATCCTAGCATTTGTTGTTGAATTAATTGCAGCAATCCCCAGTGTAATTATTGGTTTGTGGGCGATTTTTGTCTTTATTCCAGTTCTAGAACCTCTACAAAAGTGGCTAGCCAGCACTTGTAAATGGATACCACTGTTTAATACAGAAGACCCTTCCGGGACTAATATGTTAACTGCTGGAATTATTCTAGCCATCATGATTTTGCCCACAATGGCAGCAATTACTCGTGATGTCTTAATGGCTATCCCTAAAGAATTGCGTAGCGCATCTATGGCTTTGGGTGGTACTCGTTGGGAAACAATTTTTCGGGTATTGCTACCAGCTGGATTTTCTGGAATGGTGAGTGCAGCAATGCTTGCTTTGGGACGTGCTTTAGGTGAAACAATGGCTGTGACTATGGTGATTGGTAACTCTGCTCAAATCAGTGCTTCTTTACTCGATCCAGCTTATACAATTCCCTCTGTATTAGCTAATGAATTTGCCGAAGCTGAACCGGGTTTGCATATAGGCGCTTTAAGCTATTTGGCATTGATTTTGTTTGGGTTGACTCTAGCTGTAAATATTGGCGCTGTATTATTGTTGAAGTGGGTTGCGAGGAAAAACAAATAATATTATTTGAGTTGAACTTCGCCACGATGATGCAACAAATACAAATATAAAGTATAGCAGTATTAAAACATTTACCAAATTATTTATTTTTTCTCTTCACGCCTTTGTCATTGGTTAATTAAATGCAATTTTCATAGCTCATATAAGTTTTTAATCTTAGTGTCGCAAGATGTTTAACAATCAAAAGTTGGAAAAAATATGAGTGGTTACATCCAGTCAGAAACTGATGAATCTCTAGCAACAGAATTATGTAGTCCTCTGCCAAGAGAACGAGTAATATTTACTTATGCAATGAATGCGGTCGCCTTTGGGTTGACAGGTCTAGCACTCATTCCTTTATTATCAATTTTGTGGGAAATTCTCATCCGGGGAATATCTGGACTGAAATCGGAAATGTTTGTCAAAGCAGTGATTGACAATGGCTTTGGCAATGCCATCTTAGGAACCATATTTATGGTGGTAATTGGTGCTGTTTTAAGCATTCCCACAGGAATAATGACAGGAATTTTCTTAGCAGAATTTGGTCAAACTAACTCAATTGCTAGCATTGTTCGTTTTATCAGCAGTATTCTTACAGGCGTGCCTTCAATAGTTGTAGGCGTATTCGCTTACGGTGTGATAGTTTTGGTAACTAAAGGATTTAGTGCGATCGCAGGTGGTTTTGCTTTAGCCGTAATTATGCTACCTGTGATTATACTAACAACAGAAGAATCCTTAAAACTTATTCCCACATCTCAACGCCTCGCCTCCGCTGCTTTAGGCGGAACTCGCTTCCAAACTACTTTTCGCATCGTTATCACTGCTGCAATTCCCGGAATTACTACAGGCATTTTATTAGCTGTAGCTCGTGCTGCTGGTGAAACAGCACCTTTAATTTTTACTGCTTTATTTAGTCTAGATTGGTCAGAAGGATTGTTAAGTCCAACAGCTTCCTTACCAGTATTGATTTTTAACCTCTACAACGACCCCGACCCGCAAAAAAGCCAATTAGTATGGACTACTTCTATAGTTCTACTCAGCTTAATTTTATGTGTCAGTATTCTCTCTCGGTTAGTTATTAGGCAGAGAAGAATAAAGTAAAAATAAATTTTTTCGCACTTTGGGCAAGTATGAATAACCTAATCCCAGCTATCAAAGTTAAAAATATCAGTTTTTACTATGGCACAACAAAAGCAATTGAAAAGGTGTCAATAGATATTTATCAAAATCAAGTAACCGCAATTATTGGCCCTAGTGGTTGTGGTAAATCTACCTTCATCAAAATCCTGAATCGCATTAGCGAATTAGAAGGGCCCGTGAAAGTTGAAGGAGATGTAGAATTTTTTGGTCAGAATATTTATGCTGCTCGTGTTAACATCAATCGGTTACGCCGCCAAATTGGTATGGTGTTCCAAAAACCGAATCCTTTTCCAATAAGTATTTACGAAAATGTTGCCTACGGTATGAAGATAGCAGGCAGGTATTCAAAATTAGAATTAGACGAGATTGTGGAATCTGCCCTTAAAAGCGCTGCTCTTTGGGATGAAGTGAAAGATAAGCTGGATAAATCAGCTTTAGGGCTTTCTGGTGGTCAACAACAAAGATTATGTATTGCCCGTGCTTTAGCAGTCAAGCCGAAAGTTCTGCTGATGGATGAGCCTTGCTCGGCTCTTGACCCCATCGCTACCATGAAAGTTGAGGAACTGCTCCATAGCTTGCAGTCTGAATTGACAATTGCGATCGTTACCCACAATATGCAGCAAGCCGTTCGCGTCTCTGATTTTACGGCTTTCTTTAGCACCGATGAAAGCCGGATTGGTCAAATGGTTGAATTTGGCACTACAGAGCAAATCTTTAACAACCCACTAGATCCCCGCACCTGTGACTACATTTCAGGGCGTTTCGGTTAAGTTATACCCTGGTGTGGCTTAATGATTTTTGTTGAACCATCTGCCGCCAGAGGATACTTAATAAAGTGTGGTTTAAAAAAATTACTAATTCATCTTTATAGATAAACTAGCTCCTCACTACCCATGAGAGATATATGATAAGCTATTACGCTTTTAAATTACACAGTCACTTCCTAAGTTCGTTGACCGCTAACGGTTAACTGTCAACAGTCAATACAAAAAGATGTGCAAGTTAAATGCGCGACAGCTTATTAATATTTTTATTTCTACATAGCTATTTTATAAACCAGGCGAAATCCTTTTTAATTGGAAAGGATGGCATAAAGGTGCAAAACGTGGGTATAAAAAGTCTATAAGAGATAAATTTTGGGACACAGCCTTATACAAATATCTACTAACAGTTTATCTGCTGTATCAATACTGTATAGCTACGTAATTTCCTTGAATATCTCCTTTTGGGAGTAACATAGTGAAACAGCGGCGCTGATTTGTACTGTTTTACTTAGCCAAGTTTTATTTCACACGTTTTGGGAATATGAGTAAACTAATTCCAGCCATCAGAGTCAAAAACTTCAGCTTCTATTACGACACTCAAAAGATAGTTGAAGGCGTGTCAATGGATATTTACCAAAACAAAGTTACGGCAATTATTGGTTCTAGTGGTTGTGGCAAGTCTACTTTTCTTAAATCATTAAATCGTATGAGTGAATTAGAAGGAGAAGTGAGGGTTGAAGGAAAAGTAGAATTTTTTGGGCAGAGTATTTATGAGCGTCGTGTCAATATCAATCGCTTACGTCGCCAAGTTAGTATGGTTTTTCCCAAGCCTAATCTTTTTCCCATGAGCGTTTATGATAATGTTGCTTATGGGGTGAAATTAGTTGGATGGCATCCGAAAGTAGAATTAGATGGAATTGTTGAATCTGCTATCAAAGCTGCCGAACTTTGGGATGAAGTAAAAAATAAGCTGCACAAATCTGCTTTAGAGCTTTCTGGCGGTCAACAACAAAGACTATGTATTGCCCGTGCTTTAGCAGTCAAACCGAACGTTCTGTTGATGGATGAACCTTGTTCAGGTCTTGATCCTGTCGGTAGTATGAAAATTGAGCATCTAATCCATAACTTGCGCTCTGAGTTGACAATTGTGATAGTTACTCACAATATGCAGCAAGTTACTCGCCTATCTGATTTTACGGCTTTCTTTTACAGTAATGAAAATCGCATTACTCAAATGCTTGAATTTGGTACTACAAATAAAATCTTTACTAACCCCGTGGATTCTCGCACCCGTAACTATGTTTTCGCCCGCGTTAGTTGAAGTGTTTCGATTCTAGCTATTTAGTGGGCTACCATATAGTGCAAGAGAGAATTAAGAGTTGAATTTAATTCCTACTTGCATACAGTTGTTCTTATGTTGATCAATAAAAAATTTTAGTTTCATGTAACGGCATCTGTGTAGTGACCATCCTGTTTTCCTAATTCAAATGGTGCGATCAATCATCCCAGAATTCTGCCACTGATGCAGACATCGTTCCAAGTCGTGTTTAACTCCGATTAGAACTCCGTTAATGAGTCTTTGATACTCGCAAACACAGATCATCAGAACTCTACTCCTGTGCCCCCACCTCCCGCTACATTTAATCTTTCCTTGACTACTTCGCTACGCAAGACCAGTATTTCCGGTAAAATCAAATTCTGAGGACTGTGGATTTGGGAGAAATTTGGGGTGCCTACACTTGGCGTTAACATTGACCACATCGCCACCATCCGGCAAGCACGACGGACAGTGGAACCAGACCCCGTAGCGGCGGCGGTGCTGGCAGAATTAGGGGGTGCAGATGGGATTACGGTGCATCTGCGCGAGGATCGGCGGCATATTCAAGACAGGGATGTGCTACTGTTACGACAAACAGTGCGATCGCATCTTAATTTAGAAATGGCCGCTACAGATGAAATGCTAGCGATCGCACTTGATATCAAACCAGATTATGTAACTTTAGTCCCCGAAAAGCGCGAAGAAGTCACAACAGAAGGCGGATTAGATATTATTGGGCAAATTGCTAGAATAGGTGAGATAGTCGATAAATTGCAAAGCGCTAATATTCCAGTTAGTTTATTTATCGACGCCGAGTCAGCACAAATCGAAGCATCTGTCAAAGTGCAGGCGCGATTTATTGAATTGCACACCGGACAATATGCTGAAGCTAAGGATGAAACAAATCGCCAGCAAGAATTAGCCATATTAGCTAAAGGATGTAAACAAGCAATTCAAGCTGGATTGCGAGTCAACGCTGGTCATGGACTCACTTACTGGAACGTCTCTCCTGTGGCTGCGCTCCCAGGTATGGAAGAACTGAATATTGGTCATACCATCATCAGTCGGGCAGCATTAGTAGGTATAGAAAGGGCAGTTCGCGAGATGAAACAAGCTATAAGAGGGGATGGAGCGTAAGGCATTGGGCATTAGGCATAGGGGAAACACTTACTACAATTTCCCCCCTGCCCCGTGTCCCCTACCTAAAAAGAGGGGTTGTCTACTGCGAAATCTAGAAATTGAGAGCAAATCTTCAGCAAAAAATTCTATGAGCGCAACACAGTCTAACAACCTGCCGCTTTGGGTACAGGATCGGGATAAGGTGATAGCAGAAAGCACTGATGTCGAGTGGCGTTATCAGACACCGCCTGATTATTCTCGTTCCAAAGAGAATCTAGCTCAAGAAAGTACCTATAATCACCTTGAAGGTACACTGGAAGCGATCGTGCAAAACTTGGTACGAACCTTCGAGATGGAGGTATCCTTCAAAGCTAACCCACAAGAGTGGTTATCTATTGTGAATGACAAGTTTCGTGTAAGTACTAATGGCGGAGTAGAGTACACAGCAGCAGATTTATCAGCCCAAGGTACTTACAATTTATTTATGGCTGATTCAGAACATTATAAGGCTTCAGAAGAAAACTTTGAATCATCCGCAAAAGTCTTCCACACAACATTTCCCCAAGGATTTCCTTGGGAAGTGCTAGAAGTTTTTTCAGGGCCACCAAATGTCACATTCAAGTGGCGGCATTGGGGACATTTTAAAGGAGAATACAAAGATTATGCGCCTACTGGAGAGACAGTAGAAATTATCGGCATGAGCATTGCAAAAGTTAGTGATGACTTGAAAGTTATTTCCTTGGAACACTACTTTGACAATAATCTGTTCTTGGAAAAGCTAACATCTGGTGGCAAGACAAATGCTCAAAGCCAGGGAAGTGCTTGTCCGTTCAGTTCTTGGTTCAAGAAATTGCACAAGAGTTAGTTTTGAGAGGTACAGAGTGCAGTACTGTGCCCTTACATTATTCACATAGCAACCAAAGGATGAAAATGCAAACATATTATTACGTTTTGGCTAGTCAAAGATTTCTTCTCGAAGAAGAACCGACACACGAAGTTCTCAAAGAGCGCACTCGTCACTACCACGAACAAGAAAAACAAATAGATTTTTGGTTGGTGCAGCAACCAGCTTTCTTGGAAACACCGCAGTTTACGGAGCTAAAGGCGAAGTGTCCCCAACCAGCAGCAGCAATTATTTCTACTAATCCCCAATTTATTACTTGGTTAAAACTGCGTTTAGAGTACGTCAGTACTGGTGAGTTCCAGGCTCCTTCTGAGACAATACCAGATGCCTTGGCATCGCTTGCTACCGTCTCTTAGGCATGGGGTTATTGGGAAGAGGCAGGGGAGCAGGGAGCAGGGGGAGCAGGGGAGGATGAGGGAGACAAGGGGACAAGGTGGCAAAAGGTCAAAACGTTGCAACAAGTCTTTCTCCTTGTCCCCAAGTCCTCTTTCCAATGCCCCCTGCCCCTCTGCCTCTTCCCCACTCCCCAATTTTATTTAGTAAGAACAAAATATATTTTTTGACACTCTTTTTATCGCCATACTGAAGTAACTGGGTTTTCAACTTTTTTCTTATAAAATCTTCTAAGACACCTTGATTTACATAATCTAACTTTTGTGCATAGATTTCAGACTTTACCAAGTGTTTTAGGATTAGCGATGGCAGGGTTGATTGGTGGCATGAGTTCTGTGTTTGCCCAACAAGCCATTCCCCTTTGTCAACCACCAAATGCGGGTGAGTATCTTTTATTAGTAGTCAGCCCCACAGCAAATAATCAAAAGCAGTTGCGTAGTGCTTTACCACCTGAACTTAAGACGATTACCTGCAAATATCTCAACGAAACTGTGACGCGGATAGGGGGCTTTAACAAAATTGATGATGCCAATCGATGGGCAAGGTATGTAAGCAATATTGTGGGCTTGTCTGCCATCATCACCACTCGGCCATCAACGCCAGATGTGCAGCCACAGGTACAGGCACAAGCACAGCAACCTCAGCAGACAGTTAACTATAATCCTCAAGCATTAGGAGAAGGTTATGCAGTGCTGGTAGATTATTACAACCGTCCAGAAATAGTAAATACTGTGCAGCAAGTAGTAGGAGGTAACGTAGGTTTTGTTTCTTATGGACAACGCCCTTACTTGTTGGCAGTTTATACTACTAACCAAACTGAAGCATACAACACATTGCAAAAGCTGAACAATGGCGGTTTTGTTGCCAGCATAGTAGATAGCCGTAAAGTAATTCTGCTGCGCTCAACTGTGCGGTTGTAGTCATTAGCCATTAGTCATTAGTCATTGGTTAATAAACTGTAGACTATTGACTAATAAGCAGACCTAGCTAACCAATAAATAGTTATACCCAAAGCCGACCCAGCTATTACCTGAACTGGTGTATGTCCGAGTAATTCCTTCAGACGGTCTTGGCTAAAGTCTGGTTTTTCATGAAATAATTCATCAATCATTTGATTAAGGATACGAGCTTGCTTACCAGCTGCTTGGCGAACTCCCGCTGCATCATACATGACGATGATGGCAAAAACCATCGCAACGGCAAAATCAGGAGATGCCCAACCGAGTGTTTGCCCTACACCAGCGGCTAGAGCTGTAACTAAAGCTGAGTGGGCACTGGGCATACCTCCGGTTGTCACCAAAACACGCACATTCAGTTTGCGATTTTTGATGATCTCGATTACGAGCTTTAGGGCTTGAGCAATTAAACAAGCTATCAAAGCAACCAGCAGCACCCGGTTGTCTAAAATGTTGCCTATGTCCTGCATGGTATTTTGGTTAGGTTAGTAAATATGAGCAGCAGTTTTTGGTTGAGGAAACATTTAGATTCAACCCAAAATCCAAAATTAACCTAGTACATCATGGTGAAAACATACCAATTATTCAAATTCACCCAAAAGCTTATCAAGTAAGCTTTTTGGATTTTGAATGAGTGAATTTTGAATTCCGCTGGACGGTGTAGTACAGCATGATGTAAGTAAACCATCCATTCCGAATCAATGAAACGCTTGCAGTATAAAAATTGAAAATTCTGGATTCCTCAAAGCGTTACTAGTTATTGCGGCTGGTTATAAAATGAGCGATCGCTTGGAGTGATTTGGCTCTCTCTCCAAATGGTTCTAATTCCGCACAAGCTGCTTTAACTAGCTCTTGGGCTTTTAAGCGAGATTCCTCAAGCCCCCAAAGGCTAGGATAGGTCACTTTCTGCGCTTTTTGGTCTTTACCTGCTGTTTTGCCTAATTCCTCTTGAGTAGCAGTGATATCCAAAATATCATCGATGATTTGGAATGCTAGCCCAATATTTTGAGCATAACGGGTCAGTCGTTGCACATCTTCAGGTGATGCCCCAGCTACGATCCCGCCACAAACTACGCAAGCTTCTAAAAGAGCGGCTGTTTTGTGTTTATGGATGAAATTTAACGTTTCTAGGGAAATATCGGATTTACCTTCCGACTCTAAATCGACAACTTGACCGCCGACCAAACCAGCTGCCCCCAGCGCCCGACCAAGACGGGCAATGACTTGCAAGACTACCTCTCTATTAACACTTTGGGGGGTTTGAATGGCAACAAACTCAAAAGCCAGAGCCAACAAGCCATCCCCAGCCAAAATTGCCACATCTTCGCCATAGACTTTATGATTCGTCAGCTTCCCGCGACGGTAATCGTCATTATCCATCGCCGGCAGGTCGTCATGAATCAACGACATTGTGTGGATCATTTCCACAGCACAAGCTGTTGGCATAGCCATTTCGATGGTTCCACCCATCATTTCACAGGTTGCAAGGCAAAGAATGGGACGTACACGCTTGCCTCCAGCTAATAACGAGTAGCGCATCGCCTCATAAATCTTTTCTGGATAAATGATTGGGATAGCCTGATCCAAAGCAGTATCACAAAGCTTTTGTCGCTCTTTCAGATAAGCTGCTAAGTTAAACGTGGCTTCCTCTGGTGGTGTCTTTTGAACGTTATCAGTTGCTACCATTCTTAAATTCCTGACATTTTGGGATTTTTGTCTTATACGTCACAATTTTAAGGTGCTGTGGCGCTCAAAAAATGAAGAATTAGGAGAGACGCGATTAATCGCGTCTGTACAGGAGTTAGGATATTAGAATTAATAACTCTTAACTTTTAACTCATCACTCGTTACTCTTTTTCTGCTCTTGCTGCCCTAGAATAGCTGGCAAATGTATTTTGCAACAATATGGCAACAGTCATAGGACCAACACCACCAGGAACGGGGGTGATAAATTCTGCTACAGCAGCGGTTGATTCAAAGTGGACATCGCCAATTAAACGGCTTTTGCCACTAGCATCAGTGACGCGATTCATTCCCACATCTACCACAACAGCGCCCGGTTTTACCATGTCAGCAGCGATTAGTCCAGGACGACCTACTGCTGCAATTAGAATATCAGCATTTTGGGTGATGGTTTCTAGGTCATGCGATCGCGAGTGAGCGATCGTGACTGTGGCATCAGCTTCTAGTAGCATCAGCGCCATTGGTTTACCCACCAAAATACTGCGTCCCACTACTACTGCCTGTTTTCCTTGCAAGGGAATCTCATATTCTTCTAAAAGCCGCATTACACCAGCCGGGGTGCAGCTGCGTAAACCGGTTTCTCCCCGTACTAGTCGCCCCAAGTTAACTGGGTGCAGTCCATCAACATCTTTATTGGGATCAATTTGATGTAGCAGAGCCACAGCATCCAAGTGGTTAGGTAAGGGCAACTGCACAAGAATTCCATCCACCCGTTCATCCTGGTTTAGTGCAGCTATGACCTCTTCTAACTCCCCAAAGGTAGTTTGGGCAGGAAAATGCTTACCAAAAGAGGCGATGCCAACTTTAGCGCAAGCTTTTTCTTTATTACGGACATAAGCCGCTGACGCTGGATTATCGCCAACCATCAGCACTGCTAAACCAGGAGGTCGTCCAATTTTTGGTTCTAATTGTGTAATGGCAACAGAAAGTTCTTGCTGAATTTTTGCAGCTATTGCTTTACCATCAAGGAGTTTGGCAGTTTTTGTTTCCATGAGAATTCCCAGCTATATACGCCTTTTGTCAAAACACTTGCAACAAGTCTTTCCCCTTGCCCCCTGCCCCCTCTCCCCCAATCCCCACTCCGTGGGGGCCTCGAGTCCCCCTGCTTCTTAATTGGTGTCGTAGCGTTCTTCTCACAGTAAATCCATAATGTTTATTTTCTCAGATCAATGGCGTTATCTGAAGAATAAAGAATTACGGATAAAATTCAGAACATTTTTTTGCTCAGTTGAGAGTGTGTTTCTGAAGTGCAGAGAATAGTATAGATGGGAACAGACCTGATGAAACTGGCGACAAAGCAAGCAGTGAAGCAAAAATTTGCTCAATCGGTGGCTTTCATGCAACAAACGAGATTGTCCCTTCCGTTCTTGTACAGGCATAGTATTGTTCCCTACCGCCTGGGGTTGATTTTTTTATTGGTGGGACTTTGTAGTTGTGGTAGTTTAACCTCATCTGGCTTGAATGGGAGTAATTTCAAAATTGGTACCAATGTCACCCCAATTCGAGAAATTAAACCAGAACAAGACAATCAGCCTACAGTTTACATCCAAGGTAAGGTGGAAAAGCAAGCTCCTCTAATGAAGCAGTGGGCTTATGAAATTAGTGACTCGACTGGCAAAATTTGGGTTATCACTAATCAAAAGAATCTGGGCGAGGGGGCACAAGTGGTAATTAAGGGTAAAGTTCGCTACCGAAGTATCCCCTTAGCTGGTAAAGAATTGGGGGAAGTTTATCTAGAAGAAGAGTAATTAGTAATTAAAAATGAACATATGAACAAACCGATACATGTAGCGATCGCAATTCTCTACCAAAAAAACAAGTTTCTCATGCAACTGCGGGATAATATCCCCGGTATTCTCTACCCTGGTTACTGGGGACTATTTGGCGGTCATATCGAACCTGGTGAAACGCCAGAGGTAGCAGTGAAGCGAGAAATTCTAGAAGAAATCGGCTATAATTTACCACCCGTTGTGGAATTTGGCTGTTATCCTGACGAAAGAGTAGTCCGTCATGTCTTTCATGCACCATTGTTGGTGGAATTAAATCAACTGGTTTTGAATGAAGGCTGGGATATGGGGTTATTGACCCCAGAAGATATTCATCAAGGTAACTGTTATTCGCAAAACGCTGGTGAAGTGCGACCTTTGGGGAATGTGCATCAGCGAATTATGTTGGATTTTATAGATAAAAAGTAACAGCCTTAAACCTTATTCCTCTCTCGCACACCCAAGTCGATTAACTTAGTTTAGGTTATAGGTTTTTTGTAATTGCTATTTTGGCAGGTATAGGATTAGGTATGTCAGGTCAATATAATAGAAGGCAGTGCGATCGTACTGCTACATGCAGCGTATAAAAAAATAGTTTGATTCTCAGTTTACTTAACTAGATAATTTAATATTCTTCTATATTTTGCTGACTGACAGCCCTATCTTTTAGATAGCGAGATGCGTTTTTATGAGTCTAGTAGCCAAAAGCGAAAATAAACTTAAAAATTTTGTGGAGTCACCACTAATGCAATCAGCAAACAAACTGCCGCGATGGTTAACTATAGGATTAGCATTTCCTATTGCCATTCTTAATGGTTGGCTATTGCTCCAGGTTGTGCAGTATTTTCAACCTTTGGTCAGTATTATTGCTGCCGCCATCTTACTAGCTTTTGTATTGAACTATCCAATCCAGTTTCTCCAGGAACAAGGGGTAAAACGTAACGTTGCGATCGGAGGAGTGTTACTTTTGACTGTGGTGGTTTTAGTGGCTTTAGGCATTACCTTAGTTCCTCTGATTATTCAACAGCTTAACGAGCTAGCTAATATATTGCCTAGTTGGATTGATTCTGGTACTCAACAGTTGCAAGCTTTTCAAGATTGGGCATTAAGTCAACAACAACTTCCCATTAATTTAAGTGGTTTATTTACCCAAGTTCTTGAACGATTATCTAACCAACTTCAGTCTTTCACTGGGAGAATTCTGGGTTTTGCTGTCGATACCATTGGTATTGTCCTCAACGTCCTGCTGGCGGTAGTTTTGACTATCTACCTAATATTGAACGGCGAACGTCTTTGGGACGGAATTTTTCAGTGGTTTCCCCCTAACATTGGGTCAAGAGTGCGGGAATTACTGCGAGAGGATTTCCATAATTACTTCATCGGTCAAGCAACATTGGGAGCTGTGTTAGGGGTGACAATTACACTGGCATTTTTGGCGCTGCAAGTTCCCTTGGCTCTACTTTTTGGCATCGGTATTGGTTTATTTTCTCTCTTCCCCTTTGGTACAGGAGTAGGTATTGCCATAGTAAGTTTGTTGGTGGCGCTGCAAAACTTTTGGTTAGGAGTTGAAGTCTTGGGTGTAGCTGTTGCGATTGACCAAGTTAATTCTAATTTCATAGCACCTAGAATTCTTGGCAATTTGACTGGACTAAATCCTGTGTGGGTGGTAATTTCTTTGCTGTTGGGGGCAAAGTTGGGAGGAGTTCTGGGTTTGTTAATTGCGATCCCTATTGCCAGTTTTATCAAAGATATAACAGATAGCTGGCGGGCCGGAGAGTTTAATAAGATAGATGATATCGTGTCAGAGCCTGTTACGATCACTAGCGAGAGGGCCGGAACTTATAGTTAAAGAGAAGTTAGGAGTCAGAAGTGAGGAGTGAGGAGTTAAAATTCAATATTTAAGTGAAGGAAAACTGATAATATTGACCATTTATAAAAATGTCTATCCTTTGCTTATTGCTTGTTTTTTATCATAAATTTTTACAGCTAGTTTTTGTGAACTTATTAAGAATTAACTCGAACTGGAATTTTAATAATAAACTCAGTTCCTTCGCCTAAAGACGACATGCATTGCAGTTGACCACTGTGCTTTTCTACAATAATTTGATAGCTGATAGATAGACCTAATCCAGTTCCTTTACCAACGGCTTTAGTGGTGAAAAAGGGGTCAAATAATTTGTTTTGGATACTCTCTAGAATTCCCGGCCCATTATCACAAAAGTGAACAATTACTTGATTATCATCACTGAGTTCGGTACGAATGCAAATTTCTCCTTTATTTGTTTCTAATGATTCTTCTATAGCATCAATAGCATTCGACAAAATATTCAGAAATACCTGATTGAGTAACCCTGCATAGCACTCAACTTGAGGAAGTTCAGCGTATTCCTTAATGATGTTTATGCTTTCACCGACTTTGTGATTTTTGAGACGACTTTGTAAAATTAGTAGGGTGCTATCAATACCTTCATGGATATCAACTAATTTTTTGTCAGATTCATCAAGACGAGAAAAATTTCTTAAGGAAAGAATGATTTGCTCGATTCGCTTAGTGCCAATCTGCATAGAGGTGAGAAGACGGGGAAGATCAGTACTTAAAAAATCCAGTTCAATTTGTGCGATCGCAGTTTTAATATCTACTTCTGGTTCAGGATAACATTGTTGGTACAATCTAATAAGATTAAGTAAATCTTGGCTGTATTCAATGGCGTGAACAAGGTTACCAGCAATAAAGTTGACGGGGTTATTGATTTCGTGTGCAATACCAGCAACCAGTTGTCCTAAAGCAGCCATTTTTTCATTCTGGATTAATTGCGTATAGTTCTGTTGAAGATCACGAAAGCCTGCTTTAGCAACTCTAGATTGTTCCGCCACCTGCTGTAGTTCAACAAGTGTTAAGGCATGAATTTGGGAGTAGGCTAAGAGTAATTGATGAAAATCGATGAGCTTATATTTTCCAGACGTAGTTTTAACTAAAATCGGCTCATAAGCAGTTTCAGGTTGTTGTTGCAAAGTTGCCTGAGTGGCATTGACAATGAGTGTATCTTCAGAAAGTGCCAATATCTCTTGCTGGAAAAACTTGTAAAGAATTTTGATCGGTCTTATAGAAAATAGAGCCAAACTATAAGTCTGGCTCATATGCTCAAAAAATTTCCGCCGCGAAATCATCCCTACATACTGTTGATGATTATTTAGGATAATTCCCGGCAATAAAGGTTCTTGCTTAAAGAGCATAGCTAAATCATTGCCCGGACGCTCTACTTCGATGTGAACCTGCCAAAAAGGTAATTCTTGCAAAGTTGACTCTAATCGCAAGTTCGACTCATTAGCATTTGTCATACCATGCATAGTCAGCATACTCTCAAGTTTTGACTGCTGAGGTAATATTTCTGGTAACATCCTGAATATCCGTCTCTATAATTTCAAAGTTTATCAATTGTTACAAACTTATTTTTCCCAGATTGCTACCCAAAATTCACAGGGTACATATGGAAATGTAGAGTACTTTAGAGAATTCAATACTTTTTTGACTGCGTATACATAGTATGGCTTGTCGTTAGACATCGCTTCTTCACAAGCATGTTTCTAAAATGAATGAAGTACGAATTTCTCATAATTCATTACTTTCTTAAAAGGCTGCACAAAATCAGGCTTTGTGAGTTAGACAACTTACTTAAGTAAATTGTTCTAGGCAAGCTCATAGGTAATCGGTATGAGTTAATTTGTATTAATTGTAATTAGAAAAAATTAAAACTTTTTTATTAACCCTTGTATAACCCAATCTTTACTTATTGCAATAACAGAATATGGTAAATATTTATCCTGCAATACTTCTTAAGCTTGCAATTATTTATCATGGAACCTAATCGCCCATTACAGCTAAACCGCCGCCAGTTTTTGCTCCGTTCAACTATCACAGCAGGTGGAATTATTGCCACAAATCTTGTATCTAAATCACAGGTTTTTGCCCAAGCACCTGCCATTATCACCTCTGATAAAATGCGTCCTGCTATACCTTATGGCGTAGCTAGTGGAGATATTTCCAACGATAGTATAGTCATTTGGAGTCGCAGCGATCGCCCTGCCAAAATGATCGTAGAATATTCTACCAGCGAATCTTTTCGCAATGTGCAACGAGTTGTGGGGCCCAATGCTTTAAAAAACAGTGACTTTACAGCACGACTTTTTCTAAGGAATTTACCAGCAAATCAACAAATATTTTATCGGGTAATTTTCCAAGATTTAGATTATCAAAACACATATAGTGCTGCTGTCAAAGGCACTTTTCGGACTCCTCCAAAATATGGGCGAGATATATTCTTTGTTTGGGGTGGCGACACTGCCGGTCAGGGATGGGGTATTAATCCTGATTTCGGTGGGATGAAAATTTACGAAACTATGCGCCAACTTCATCCCGACTTTTTCATTCATTCTGGCGACAATATTTATGCCGATGGCATCATTGAACCACAAGTAACTTTAGACGACGGCACTATTTGGAAAAACATCACTACACCAGAAAAATCCAAAGTAGCAGAAACTCTCACAGAATATCGTGGTAACTATATTTACAATTTACTGGATGAAAACATCAAGCGTTTTAACGCTGAAGTTCCCATATTGGCACAGTGGGACGACCATGAAACCACAAATAATTGGTATCCTGGAGAATTTCTTCTCAACGATGACCGCTACACAGTTAAAGATGTTAACTTACTAGCCAAAAGAGCAAGACAAGCGTTTTTAGAATATCTACCTATTGGCTGTACAACTGATGATTCAGATAAAGCGAGAATTTATCGCTCTTTCAACTATGGCCCATTATTAGACATTTTCATGCTGGATGAACGCACCTATCGGGGGCCAAACACCCTCAATCGTCAGCCAGTACCCAGTAAAGAAACAGAAATGCTGGGCAGAACACAAATACAATGGCTGAAAAGGAAATTGTTATCATCAAAAGCAACATGGAAAGTGATTGCTAGTGATATGCCTTTGGGGCTGATAGTTCGAGATGGTAGCACGGACTTTGAAGCTTGGGCTAACGGAGATGGCCCAGCTTTAGGAAGAGAACTAGAAATTGCCGATTTACTACGATTTATCAAAAACAAGAATATCCAGAATGTTGTTTGGTTAACTGCTGATGTACATTATGCAGCAGCCCATTATTACAACCCTGCAAAAGCGCAGTTTAAGGACTTTAAGCCTTTTTGGGAGTTCGTCGCCGGGCCTCTTAACTCTGGCACATTTGGGCCAAACGAATTGGAAAATACCTTTGGCCCACAATTGATATTTCAAAGCCTTCCTTCAGGTACAAAAGCAAATCGACCGCCAAGTGAAGGTCTACAATTCTTTGGAGGAGTTAAAATTGATGGAAATACAAAAGTGATGACAGTAACACTGCGTAACTTGGCAGGGAAAACTGTTTACAGTGTGGATTTGCCACCAGAAAAATAAATTATCTAAAACTTAGCGAAATGTAGCCAGTTAGATAGAGTAATTACGCAATTTTTTACTTTGTCTGCTGGCTTTGTTGTTTTTGGTGAGATGTTGAAGGATGAAAAACTTGTGCGATGCCTGCGGCGGGCTTTGCCAACGCCACTGTTAAGAGCTAAATTTAGATAGGTACTGGATTTTTTAATTGCTATGCTGGCAAGCTACATTGACCAAGCAATGGAATTAGCGGTTTATGAGATCATTGAAGATGATCAAACTTATTGGGGTGAAATTCCAAGCTTACAAGGAGTCTGGGCAAGTCATCAAACTCTAGAAGGATGTAGGCGGGAATTAAGAGAAGCTTTAAGTGATTGGCTGGCGCTACGGTTACATTTGGGGTTAACGATTCCCGTAATCGCTGGTATAAATCTCAATGAACTGACCAAACCTGTATAAAAATGTCTAGATTAACCCCTGTTTCTTGACGTGATTTAGTAAAACGTCTGCAAGAGTTGGGTTTTGAAGGGCCGTATGCAGGAGGAAAACACCCACAAATGCGGCGAGGTGATGTTACTGTAATTATTACCAATCCTCATGAGGGTAATATTAGTGTGGGCCTATTATCGCGGCTATTACGACAAGCTGGAGTTTCTCGTGAAGAATGGTTAGGTGAGTGAAATTTTAAAGGTGTATTAAACTCTGCAATTTACACCTTAAGTTGTTATCAAGAGTATTAGTAAAAATCGAATTTTAGCATTTTTGGAGTTGATCATGCTTAAGCAACTCATTCTAGAAAATTGGAAAAGTTTCCGTTATGCCGAACTTCCACTTGACCCATTGACTGTTCTGATTGGGACAAATGCAAGTGGTAAGTCTAATGTGGTAGAAGCTTTGGAATTCTTGCAAAGAATAGCTAGAGGTGAAAATATTGAAGCAGCTTTAGCAGGAGATAAAACACTTCCATCTCTTCGCGGTGGTGTGGAATGGGCTGCAAAAAATGGTGAAAATGAGTTTACATTAAAGGTGCTACTTGCAGATGGGGATAGTAAAGCAGATTATCTTTACAGAATCATATTACAAACAAGACCAACTATTCATAGTTTAACAGAGACAATAACCATTTATCAAGATGATCATGAATATTTTCCCATAGAATTTGGATTATCAGGTGATAAATTTTCTGCAAGAAGTTCCTTGCTTAATCGTAGTGATTTCTATAGATTACCCTTATATTTTATTAAATCTAATTTTCTTTCTGAACCATCAGAGAAAGAATCATATCAGTCAACTTATTTCAAAAAGAATAGCATCAATATAATTAATAATATCATTCTACCAACAGTTGGAAATATTTTAATTCTCAATTTAGTGCCTTATAAAATGCGGGATTATTCACGTCTATCTGAGATTTTAGAAAGTGATGGTTCAAATATTGCTGGTGTACTGGCAGCATTGGATGGTGAACAAAAAGCCGAAGTCGAATCGACTCTATCAGCTTACATCAAAGATTTACTAGAAGGTGATATTAAAAGAGTATTTGCAGAGCCAGTTGGTAGACTTAAAACTGATGCAATGCTCTACTGTGAAGAAGAATCGAACCCTGGAGAGATGACACTAATAGATGCTAAAACTATGTCAGATGGAACTCTCCGTTTTATAGCAATACTCACAGCACTACTAACTAGACCAGAAGGTAGTCAATTAGTAATTGAAGAAATAGATAATGGGCTTCATCCCTCGCGTGCAGAATTGTTGGTAAGAATATTACGAGAAATTGGCAGCAAAAGAAAAATTGATATTTTACTTACCACCCATAACCCGGCTTTGCTTGATGCTTTAGGCCCAGAGATAGTTCCTTTTGTAGTTGTTGCACACCGCGATAAAGAAACTGGAGAAAGCAAACTTACTCTTTTAGAACATATTGAAAATCTTCGTCTTTTGTTAGCATCAGGAACTTTAGGCAGACTAGCAACTAAAGGCGCAATCGAAAAAAACCTTTCTGATAATAAGTAAAATTAAATATGAGAAAAGTTTTGATTATTGACACATCAATACTTTGCGTCTACTTGGGTGTACCTGGTAAAGAGACTTGTGGTTCTGATAATGATAAATGGGATAAAAAAAGAGTTCCAAGTAGAAATTTTTACGGGCGATGGGGGACTCAAGGCTTATGAACCAGTTACCCCAGCACCTACGCGTCGAAGCACCCGCAAAAAAGCGTAAAATATCTTTGAGCGATCGCCCTTTGCCTATAACATCACGTTATCATCGGATATTGTGGAATTTCCGTGCGTAACCCACTAGCATCTATGACCGCCTCTCACTCTGAAACTCCATCTACCAAACCCGACGCAAGTACTTTTATTTCCGACCATCAACAGGTGGATCGCAGTAAGCTAAGTCAAATGTACCTGCACTATGTCGAGACGAAGGATAAATATCCTCACGCGGTGTTGCTATATAGGGTGGGAGATTTCTTTGAATGCTATTTCCAAGATGCTGTAAAACTCGCGCAAGAATTGGAATTAGTCCTCACTAGCAAGCAAGCTGGGGAACAGGGAAGAGTGGCAATGTCTGGTGTTCCGCATCACGCTTGGGAACGCTACGCGACGATGCTCGTAGAAAAAGGCTATG
Organism: Nostoc sp. CHAB 5824; assembly: GCF_020829665.1. Taxonomy (GTDB): domain Bacteria; phylum Cyanobacteriota; class Cyanobacteriia; order Cyanobacteriales; family Nostocaceae; genus Nostoc. The sequence continues at coordinate 56,964 of NZ_JAIVFT010000006.1, read as the reverse complement.
CAGTGGTAATTTGTGACCAAGTAGAAGATGCTTCTGAAGCTGCTGGGAGATTGGTACGCAGGGAAGTAACGCGCATTCTTACCCCTGGTACTTTGCTAGAAGAGGGAATGCTCAAATCAAGTCGCAATAATTACCTAGCAGCAGTAGTAATTGCCGCAAATCATTGGGGTTTAGCCTACGCAGACATATCTACAGGGGAATTTCTGACTACTCAAGGTAGTGATTTAGAACATTTGACACAAGAATTAATGCGTTTGCAACCTTCAGAGGTACTGGTTCCGACAAATGCACCTGATTTAGGTAGTTTGCTACGTCCAGGAGAAACTTCGCCACATCTTCCCCAGTGTTTGCCACCATCATTTTGCTATAGTTTGCGATCGCAAGTTCCCTTTTCCCAAGGCGAAGCTAGACCTAGATTATTGCAGAAATTTAAGGTGCGATCGCTCGAAGGACTCGGTTGTGATCATCTTCCCCTCGCCGTCCGTGCAGCTGGTGGTCTTCTGGAATACCTGGAAGATACTCAAAAAGAAAACCCAGTTACCCTTCAGAAGCTCCGCACCTACACTGTCACCGACTATCTAATAGTTGACAACCAAACCCGCCGTAATCTCGAAATTACCCAAACCGTCCGGGATGGAACTTTTCACGGTTCTCTACTCTGGGCATTGGATAGAACTAATACAGCGATGGGTGGGCGTGCTTTACGGCGGTGGTTGTTGCAGCCGCTACTCGATATTAAAGGCATTCGGGCGCGGCAAGATACCATCCAAGAATTGATGGAAAATACACCACTGCGTCAAGATTTGCGGCAGTTATTACGCCAGATTTATGACCTAGAACGCCTGACGGGAAGGGCAGGTTCTGGTACAGCTAATGCTAGAGATTTAGTCGCTTTGGCAGATTCCCTCTCACGCTTACCAGAATTATCTCACTTAGTAACCGAGGCGCGTTCTCCATTCCTCAAAGCTTTGCAAAAAGTCCCAAGTGTGTTGGAAGAATTAGCACACAAGTTACACACCCATCTTGTGGAGTCGCCACCCATACTGATTAAAGAAGGCGGATTGATTCGCCCTAGCGTAAATCCCCTATTCGACGAAAGGAAGGCAACTGTAGAAGCGGATCAGCAATGGATTGCCAATTTAGAAGTTGATGAGAGGGCTAAGACGGGAATTCCGACTTTGAAAGTAGGATTTAACAAAACTTTTGGTTATTACATCAGTATTTCCCGCAGCAAAGCTGACCAAGTACCTGCTAATTATATCCGCAAGCAAACTCTGACCAATGAGGAACGTTACATCACCCCAGATTTGAAGGAACGAGAAGCGCGGATTCTTACGGCGCGGGATGATTTAAATCAGTTGGAATATGAGATTTTTACGGCGTTGCGGGAAGAGGTAGCACAAGAGGCGGAAGTAATTCGCAATCTGTCTCGTGCAGTAGCGGCGGCGGATGTGTTGTGTGGTTTAGCTGAATTAGCGGTGCATCAAGGTTACTGTCGTCCAGAAATGTTGCCAGGAAGGGAGATAAACATTGTTGATGGGCGTCATCCGGTGGTAGAACAGTCTTTACCTGCGGGTTTCTTTGTGCCGAATTCAACGCAATTGGGAGAAGAGTCATTAGTCGTTAGTCATTTGTCATTGGGAGATGACCAAGGACAAATAACAAATGACATAGACGCGCCAGCGGCTTCCCGCAGGGTAGGACAAATGACAAATGACAATCCCGATTTAATTATCCTCACCGGGCCAAATGCAAGTGGCAAAAGTTGTTATTTGCGTCAGGTGGGATTGATTCAGTTAATGGCGCAGATTGGTAGTTTTGTACCAGCTAGGTTTGCCAGATTGGGAATATGCGATCGCATTTTCACCCGTGTAGGTGCAGTGGATGATCTTGCAACTGGTCAATCTACGTTTATGGTAGAAATGAATGAAACGGCGAATATTCTCAATCATGCCACATCTAGGTCGCTGGTATTGTTAGATGAAATTGGCCGCGGGACAGCGACATTTGATGGTCTTTCCATAGCTTGGGCGGTGGCAGAGTATATAGCAGTGGATATTCGGGCGCGAACGATTTTTGCTACTCATTACCATGAATTGAATGAGCTGGCTAGCATTCTGCCGAATGTGGCGAACTATCAGGTAACAGTGAAAGAATTACCAGACCAAATTATCTTTTTGCATCAAGTTCAACCGGGAGGCGCTGATAAATCTTACGGTATTGAGGCGGGAAGATTGGCGGGTTTACCAGCCGTAGTTATTCAACGAGCAAAACAAGTAATGGGGCAAATCGAAAAACACAGTAAGATTGCGATGGGGCTGCAAAATCTGGATTGATATCTTACCGCATTTCTTTAACGATGTAGACCTATACATTGCGTGTTGATGTAGCAAAATAGTACCCAAATCGATAAAAGTTCATAAATTGCTATCATGTAAGTACGTGATGTACATACTCTTGAAGATGAGCAACTCCTACAGCATTCGTAGTACCAAAATTGGTAACAGTGCAGGGTTTAGGCTACCAGCTGAGTTTTATCGAGAATATCCTCAGTTTGCCAATGCAGATGGTTGGATAGAGGTATTGTCGCCGGATACCGCAATTTTGCGGATTTCACCTCAATCTGGTGATGATGAAGACGCAGAAGATTCAGTAATGATGCGGCTGTTTCTCGATTTTGCTATGACAGAAGCGCTCAAAAATAATACACTGCAACCTTATACAACTGAAATGTCTGAGGCTGCCCACGAACTGATTGCAGGTGTGCAATTAGACGATGAGTCATTAGAAGATGGCTAAGTTTGTCAGCAATGGATGGGGAGTTTACTTTCACCCACAACTATTTGGTACTCAGTATCAAGAATTGTTTGAGCGCGTTTCCCATTTACGGGAGCAATTACCAGAGGCTGAATATAAAACCCATGCAACAGTAAAATTGTTTGCAGCAATTACTGTTGCAATTGAAACGAAGATTTCCTCTGATCCGTTTGCAAGTCATTTTGCGTTGACAGGGGCGTTAAAACGCTATGGACGGATGAAAAAGATGGGTTTGCCGGAACGGTATCGGCTGTTTTTTAAGGCGTTTGATACGGAACAGTTGAAAGTAATTGTAATTTTGTGGTTAGGGTTTCCACGTAAAGAGGGGGCGAAAAATGACTGCTACCAGGTGTTTACTAAGATGGTTGAACGAGGGACATTTCCAGACAGTTTAGATGAGTTGTTGAAAGATTGTGAGATAACGGATGATTAAAAGAGTAAGAGAGTTGTCAAGCAGTTGAAATAGTGTCAACCTTTATGCTTAAAATTGCACAAGAGGTTTATTTAGCATCTACTAAAAGCTAAAGTCAACCCTTTGCAGGACTCCCATAAGCAATGCTGACTGAAATTTTACCTTTCCGCTTTGAGTTAGATACGATCGCGATCGCAGGAGCGAGTTTGTGGTCATTGGCGCTATATCTAGGTTTTTCCCAAGTCAATGAATGGGTAATCGAGCAACTCAACCGCTGGTTTAACTTTGCAGAGCGATCGCTTTACACCAGCCAATCAGAATTTGAAAAGACTCGTAAAGCTAGAGAATCCCAAAACGCTTTTTACGCCTCACTGTTTAGCATAGCGCCTTTTTTGGTAGCTGGTGCTTTATGTAACTGGGGTCTGGAAATTAGTTTAGGTGAGAGTTGGGGAATTAGTACAGGTATATTAGCTTGTATGGGCGCTGGCATTTATGAACTTGGGCGCAGGGATGGAGAATCTTCGGATTAGTTAGAGGAGAAAGTGAAGGAATAATTTTGAATTGTTTCCCACTCCCTTTACTTCTCTATTTCCTCACCAACAATCTGTGCTATCTTCTGGGCTGCACCGCTTTCGCCACGAATCTTACGGAGTTTAGCGCGGATATCAGCCAATTTTTCTGGATAGGTTAATAAGTCTATCACCATTTCCCCAATTTCTTGCGGTTGAAGTTTACCCATAAGTTCTGGCACTATCTCTTCCTGTGCCCAGATGTTTGGCCATGCTAATAAACCTTTACGTCTCACAAATCTCAGGAATAACCAATTAATTATTTTGGTAAAGGGCGTACCTACTCCTGGCAGATTTGCTAACAACCCAGGTAAGCCATCCCAAGCACGCATGGCGTCAAGTTGCTGTGTTGGCAACAAAACAATCATTGGCATTCCTAAAGCACCCAGTTCGGCAGTGTTTGCCCCCACCGTAGTTAAGCAGAGACAGCACTGAGATAATAAATGATATGCAGGGTTTTCTTCCCACAGTTCCACAGTTAAGCCTGTTGTTGTTTTGAGCAATGCCTTGCTGTTATCATCTTTTGGCACAATTAAGGAAGCGCCGCCAAAGCCAAAGATTTCAGCAATAAGGTTTTTTTGGGGATCGGCAAAACTAGCTAAAGTTTGTAAATCCAAAGTTGGGGCTACAGGAATCACAAACTTGGTTTGGGGTCTTTTTGCATGAACGTATTCGGCAATGCCTAGACTTAATGGCACTCCTTGGGCTAATTTTGCCGCTTTTGATCCAGGCAGTAAACCAATTAATTCAGTTTTGAGTGATGGGGTGATAGACAGAGGGGAACTTGAATTTAGGCTTTCCCCTGCTTCAACCATCAAATCACCGACAACGGTGAATTTGTGAGCATATTTCTGGGGGACACCAGCAGCAACTTCAGGTTTCATCACGCCAAACCGATCAATCCAGTTATGCCACCTGGCTTCCCATTCAGCGTAAACCACTGTTCTATATCCGAGCTTTTTTCCTATAACTACGGGGAAAATTTGATCGCCACCGAGAAAGACAACTACACCGCGACTTCTCCAGTCCCAATTATCAAATGTTTTGCCCCAAAGCAAAAATTGCCAAAAATGCTCTGCTCCCTGTACTCTGTCTACTTCTGGGTAAGAAAGAGCGATCGCAGCTTCTTTACCACTGGCATTTGAGCAAGGCGATAATACCACAGAAATCCTCACTACAGAACGGTCATCCCCTAGTTCTTGCCGCAACGCTTTCACTACTGGACGCACCCAGGTTGTTACCTCACCTGGGCCATTTGATAGGATGAGAATATCTACTTGAGTCATTAGTTAATCGTATATTCGGCAAGTTGGCGATCGCTTCAAAGGTAAGAAAAGCTGTACTCTAATACAATACATCTCAATTATGTAGAAATCGAATACTCTAGGGAACGTGGATTATCAATTCTTTTGGAAGCTTCTAATATTTCTAGCCCGATAATATTTCCCTCTTCGTCGTAATCTAAAATTACCCCTGGCTTTTCTTCGTCACTATCTTCTATGGGTACATCACTCAATATAATTCTTAATATATCTACCTCTGGGTCATAGTTAATTTTCATATTTCTCTCCAGTATTTTTCAATCTTACTAGTTTTATATACGGTTATTACAACTGCCGGGTCAATATCATCTACTACGATAACGCGCAGCAAGAATGTTTTCCCACTACCAAAGTCAATTTTTGACTGGTAGACTTTTCTGCCTTCCTTTTCTGAGACTACTTGCCCAGGAGCATTAAGCACAGATTCAACTAAAAGTTGAGATATATTTCTTCGCTCCATTTCTGTCTGTGCATGACGAGAAATTTTATACTTCATTTTTATCCTGTTTGCTTATCAAGTATGGTGTGATTTAGGCAAAAGATAAATACTAATTGCTTTGATAATTATCTAAATTATTTAATTCATCTTCCAAAGAATCTAAATCTTGAGAAGTTGGAATTTTCATACTAATCAAAAATACTATTTGATTATTTTCAATATTTATATTAGTTACATTAACTACTGCTTTATCAGGCGATAAATCTAAACCTGGAACCTTTATCGACTGATTTTTATACCCTGCATCATCAAGCCATTCAGAAATATTCCGCCAATTTTCTAATTTTTCATCAGACTTATCCAACAGACTTTTTACATACCTGTATACGGTTGCACAGAGGTCAGTTTCTACACCCTTCCCATTTTTACCAAGTTTCTCAGCTATTTCAGCCGGACTGAAGCCACAAAGCAAACCCCGCAAGTGTCGCTTTTCCACAGGTGTCAACCGCTTACCTTTCACTGATGACAAATCAGAGTAAAGGGTTTCCAAGTCCCAGTAGTTTTCTGCTTGCATAAAGGGTTCATTGCTGGATGCCATAATCAAATTTTGAAGATTCTCTTAAATTTCCTGATGTAATCTTACCATTTTCCCTGATGGCAACTAGGGGATAATTAGCTTTTAATTGCAACATACTGAGATGAGAGCAATAAAAATTACATTATGCTTAAGAATCTATTATGGATAAGCTAGTTGACAAAATCGCGGCATTAGGTGTGCCTGGTCTTGTACTTTTGGTTGCTATGGCTGTGACGGGATGGGCTGGAGCCGCTGCAATAACTACAGCTTTAGCGGTGCTTGGTGGGCCATTCGGAATGCTTGGAGGAATTGCTGTACTTGGCTTACTTGCTCTAATGTCACAAGGATTAGCTGAGTATGGATTTGAAGCAATTTTTAAGTCTACGGTAGATCAACTTAGAACAAGAGGGAAATCTAAATCAGATATAGAACGCGAGATTGAATCCTACCCTATTTCAAGCGATTTGAAGTTAAAGATAAAGGATTATTTGAGAAAACTTGCATAGCTGAGATACTGTTCCATATTTTATTAATCGATACTTCACACAACAAAATTGACTATGAACACTAATCAAGAACAAGAATTAACTCAAAATCCTGTATCTCAATCAGGCGGAAATAATCAAACGATTGAAGGAGTACAAAAAGTAGAGTTTTATAAAAAGATAATTTCATTTTTACAACCTATACCATCAGCCTTAAATAAGCTGTTTTCTGCCCTATCTAAAACTAATTCTCCATCTAAGCCTGCTGATGAAGGAACTTTTTCTCAGAGGACAGAGCGTATTCATGCCTATAGTGATTTTATTAAATCTGCATCTAAATTTATTTGGATTGGTGTTGTTTTCATAATCATTATTCAACTATGGGGTAATTTTTCGCTTAATCACATCAGCGATGCATCTAAACGTCAATCAAATACTGTCACCATTACTATTCCTGAACAAAAGCTATCTCAAATGTCTGATGATGTTGCAAATGCTCTTGGTAAGGCGTTAGTTAGTGCTAGAGCATCTGCATCGAATAATCTGGAACAATGGCATGATGAGGTAATGCAACGTGTAGACTATCCGTTTCTCGATTGGTACTACAATTATTTTACTCAGTGGGGTGTTGGTGTAGAAGCTATTTGGGTAAATATTAGTGCTACTTCAGAAGAAGAAAAAGCTGAAAATCTAATTGGTAATTTCCAAAATGAATTTACTAAAAAGGTTTTGCAACCATCATCAATGCAACTTGAAATGGAACGGTTTACAAGAGAAGCAATTGATAAATATGTATCTGAAGCTAATCAAAAATTAGCAGGAATCCAAAGTCAGTATCAAATTCCCAAACCTGTTTGGGAAGAATTTCTAGAAGGTTTAGGAAGTACAACATATAATACAAGTGGCAAAGAGCAAAATCTCTCTGTTCGCGCACTTTCGCGGGGCACAGGTTATGTAGCCGCCAGTGCAATGATGAAAGCTGTTAGCGTTATTGGTACTAAGAAAATTGCTACAGGAATTGTGAGTAAAGGAACTTCTAAAGTAGTCGCTAAGATAGCAACTAAAACTGCAACAAAGGTAGCAACAGAAGGAACGGGTGAAGTTGCTGCTGGACTTTTAGGTTTAGAACTACTTAATCCTATTGCTGGTTTAGGAGTTTTAGCATGGGATATCTGGGATCATTATCATACAGTTAAAGTAGAAAGACCAATTTTAAGAGAAAACCTCAACAATTATTTGAATGAGGTAAAAGACTCATTACTGAATGATAAGGAAAATGGAATTTTGTCTTCAGTAAATAAATTCCATGATGGAATTATAGATACTTTAAATAGCAAGCCAATATTGGCTAAATAAAAGTTGCTTGTTCGTCAGCAGATACCAAGTTTCTGTTGTTTTTTGTTTGGTATAATCCGCAATTACATAATTGAAGGCTGCCTATGCTGACTAAAAAATATTTAGTCAGCATAGGCAAGTTTTGTTTTGTAACTGCTCTATAATTGCTCAATAGTTATTTAGTTATTAAAAAATGTAACAATAATTTTACAAATAAGTGAGCCAACACTTTTATATAAAGTCAACAATTACGAAGAAATATTTCGTTTTTTATATCGATTTGTGTCAGATACACGATAAAATGCCCACTGGGCAAGCGTTTTCTGATAAAAAACACATATTGCCTAAAGTTCAGAAGTTAAGAGTGGCTGATGATGCCGCTAAGAACTTCTAGTAGAGAACACGCATCAAAGGAGCCGAAGAAGCATGTTCACACACGTCAAGTCCACCATTAGACACATTGCGCCTGATAACTTACGCGGACGTAATTTAATCAAGGTGGTCTATGTCGTGCTTGAGTCCCAGTACCAGAGTGCATTGTCGCAAGCGGTTCGCACGATTAACGCGAACAATCCCAACTTGGCGATTGAAATCAGCGGGTACTTGATTGAGGAACTCCGCGACCCAGAGAACTACGAAGAGTTCAAACGAGAAATTGAGAGTGCAAATATCTTCATTGCTTCCCTCATTTTCATCGAAGACTTAGCACAAAAAGTAGTAGCAGCAGTAGAACCACACCGCGATCGCCTGGACGTTTCCGTTGTCTTTCCCTCCATGCCAGAAGTAATGCGCCTGAGTAAAATGGGCAGCTTTTCTTTGGCACAGTTGGGACAGTCAAAAAGTGCGATCGCCCAATTCATGCGGAAACGCAAAGAAAAATCCGGTGCAGGATTCCAAGATGGGATGCTGAAGCTTCTGCGAACGCTGCCGCAAGTGCTGAAGTTCCTACCAATGGACAAGGCGCAGGATGCCCGAAATTTCATGCTCAGTTTTCAGTATTGGCTAGGTGGTTCACCAGAAAACCTGGAGAACTTCTTGCTGATGCTAGCTGATAAATACGTATTTAAAGGTTTAGAGAAACAAAATTTTGCATCTTCTACATATCAACAGCCGGTGGTTTATCCCGATTTAGGGATTTGGCATCCTTTGGCTCCTAGTATGTTTGAAGATGTCAGAGAGTACCTTAATTGGTACACAGCTCGTAAGGATATTTCTAGCGATCTAAAAGATCCTTTAGCTCCTTGTGTTGGGTTAGTATTGCAACGCACCCACCTAGTTACAGGAGATGATGCCCATTATGTAGCAATGGTGCAGGAGTTGGAAGCACTAGGCGCACGGGTATTACCTGTGTTTGCTGGTGGTTTGGATTTCTCCAAGCCTGTTGATGCCTACTTCTATGAACCAAATACCAATACACAGTTGGTAGATGCAGTAATATCGCTGACTGGTTTTGCTTTAGTGGGTGGCCCAGCTAGACAAGATCATCCCAAGGCAATTGAATCACTCAAACGCTTAAACCGTCCTTACATGGTGGCGTTACCTTTAATTTTCCAAACCACAGAAGAGTGGATGGATAGCGATTTAGGGTTACATCCAATTCAAGTAGCTTTGCAAATTGCCATTCCCGAATTGGATGGGGCAATTGAACCGATTATATTATCGGGCAGGGATGGAACTACAGGGAAAGCGATCGCACTGCGCGATCGGGTTGAAGCTGTAGCCGAACGCGCCTTAAAATGGGCAAATCTCCGCCGCAAACCGAAGCTGGATAAAAAAGTCGCTATCACCGTTTTCAGCTTCCCGCCAGATAAAGGCAACGTCGGAACTGCCGCTTACTTGGATGTATTCGGCTCAATCTATGAGGTGATGAAAGCCCTCAAGAATAACGGCTACGACTTACCAGAATTGCCAGAATCAGCCGAAGCGTTGATGCAAGAAGTCATCCATGACGCCCAAGCGCAGTACAACAGCCCGGAACTGAACGTTGCTTACAAAATGTCGGTTCCTGAGTATGAGGCGCTAACCCCTTACTCTCAACGCCTAGAGGAAAACTGGGGGCCACCTCCCGGACATCTCAACAGCGATGGGCAAAACCTGCTGATTTATGGTAAGCAATTCGGTAACGTCTTCATCGGTGTACAACCTACATTTGGTTACGAAGGCGATCCGATGCGGCTGTTATTCTCCCGTTCAGCTAGTCCTCACCACGGTTTTGCTGCTTACTATACTTACCTAGAGCAAGTTTGGAAAGCTGATGCTGTACTGCACTTTGGTACACACGGTTCCTTGGAATTCATGCCAGGTAAACAGATGGGGATGTCTGGTGATTGTTATCCAGATAACTTGATTGGCTCAATTCCCAATCTGTACTATTACGCAGCCAATAATCCGAGTGAGGCAACAATTGCTAAACGTCGGAGTTATGCCGAAACAATTTCTTACTTGACACCGCCGGCAGAAAATGCTGGCTTGTATAAAGGTTTGAAGGAACTCAGCGAATTAATTGCTTCCTACCAAACCTTGAAAGATAGTGGACGCGGTGTTTCCATTGTCAACAGCATCATGGATAAATGCCGGATCGTGAATCTGGATAAGGATATTAACCTGCCAGAAACCGATGCCAGAGACATGAGTACCGATGATCGGGATAATATTGTTGGCAACGTCTACCGCAAGTTGATGGAAATCGAGTCGCGGTTGTTGCCTTGTGGTTTGCACGTCATTGGTAAACCGCCAAGTGCAGAAGAAGCGATCGCAACTCTGGTCAACATTGCTAGTCTAGATCGTCAAGAAGAAGGACTTCAAGGCTTACCGGGAATTATCGCCAATAGTATTGGGCGTAACATTGACGATATTTACCAAAGTAATGACCGAGGCATTTTACAAGATGTGCAATTACTGCAAGACATCACCTTGGCAACTCGTGCAGCAGTAACCGCCCTTGTCCAAGAGCAAACCGACGCAGAAGGGCGAGTTTCTCTAGTTTCCCGGTTGAATTTCTTCAACATGGGTAAAAAAGAACCTTGGGTAGAATCATTGCATAAAGCAGGTTATCCCAAAGTTGACACCGCAGCCCTAAAACCCTTGTTTGAATATTTAGAATTCTGCCTGCAACAAGTTTGTGCCGACAACGAACTGGGAGCATTACTCAAAGGCTTAGAAGGTGAGTACGTTCTACCTGGCCCAGGTGGCGATCCCATCCGCAACCCGGATGTATTGCCCACGGGTAAGAATATCCATGCACTCGACCCGCAATCCATACCCACAACAGCAGCAGTCCAATCAGCCAAAATCGTTGTAGACAGGCTATTGGCACGTAACAAAGCTGAAAACGATGGAAAATGGCCAGAAACCATCGCCTGCGTCCTTTGGGGAACCGATAACATCAAAACTTACGGTGAATCCCTAGCGCAAATTATGTGGATGGTGGGTGTGCGTCCAGTTCCAGATGCCTTGGGACGGGTGAACAAGTTGGAATTGATATCTCTAGAAGAGTTGGGACGCCCCAGAATAGATGTAGTAATCAACTGTTCTGGTGTATTCCGCGACTTGTTCATCAACCAAATGAACCTGCTAGACCAAGGGGTGAAGATGGCAGCTGAGGCGGATGAACCCTTAGAAATGAACTTTGTTCGCAAACACGCTTTGCAACAAGCTGAGGATATGGGGATTAATCTGCGTCAAGCAGCGACGCGCGTTTTCTCCAACGCATCTGGTTCCTATTCGTCAAATATCAACTTGGCGGTAGAAAACAGCACTTGGGATAGCGAAGCCGAGTTGCAAGAAATGTATCTCAACCGGAAATCCTTCTCCTTCAATTCCGATAACCCCGGAATCATGGATGAATCACGGCAGATTTTTGAAAGTACATTGAAAACTGCTGACGCAACTTTCCAAAATTTGGATTCTTCCGAGATTAGCTTAACAGATGTTTCTCATTACTTCGATTCAGATCCCACTAAGCTGGTGGCAAATCTGCGAGGTGATGGTAAAAAACCAGCATCTTATATTGCAGATACAACCACAGCTAACGCCCAAGTGCGGACATTATCAGAAACCGTGCGTTTAGATGCGCGTACCAAATTGTTAAATCCCAAGTGGTACGAGGGGATGCTAAATCACGGTTACGAAGGTGTGCGCGAACTCTCCAAGCGGTTGGTAAATACAATGGGTTGGAGTGCGACAGCTGGCGCTGTGGATAACTGGATTTACGAGGATACTAACGAAACCTTCATCAAAGATGAAGAAATGCAGAAACGGTTGCTAAACCTTAATCCCCATTCTTTCCGCAAGGTTGTATCAACTTTGTTGGAAGTGAATGGACGCGGTTATTGGGAGACTAGCGACGAGAATTTAGATCGTCTGCGTGAGTTGTACCAAGAAGTTGAAGACCGGATTGAAGGGATAGACTAGGTTTATACATTAAGCAATGAGCTAAAAGGCACGGTATCACCGTGCCTTTTTCATTTATCTGAATTTTCAGTGGATGTAGAAAAATAATACAGGTTAGGAGAAGCTATTGGCTAACTGTTTACCTAGCTTTTAGGGTATCGTTGATTATAAAAAAAAGATATAGCGCCGAATCTAATAAATATAAGTTTTAAGGTTATCCGTAAGATAGTGTATCTTAATATTCTGTAGACTTAAGTAGTGAGCAGATTTATTTTTATAATAAAAATTAATATGGACATACTTTTTAAACAATTAGTAGATTCTACAAAGCCAAGCCTTGACTTAAGTTTGGTAGAAGACTTGACAAGTTTGTATAAACACTACGGAATTAAGTATGAAAATAGCCTGACGCTTTATCAGGTTCAGAAGCATCTATATGAGAATATTCAAGATAATCTTATAGGTAATCAGTTGTACAGGGCGCAGCTTTTTATTGTTAAGGATCAACTACTTCTAACTCACTTTATCAAATCAGAAAAATTGCAACCCTACCTCGGAATTATAGAAATTGTTATTGATGGTATCAGGAGCAGGAATGATACATTAAATCAGTCGATTCCCCAGTTAGTGAGTCTTGAGTATGAGGATAAATGGCGTATTGCACTACAATCAGCCTGGGATTTAACAGTTATTAGCCCACAAAAGCTTGAGTATAATTTACAGGACTTAGAGAGAAGGTATAGAAGACAATTTGTAGTGAGCAACTCTGCAAAGATTTTGCAGAGTGAAGGTTGTGAGGTTCATATTGAAGATGGAAGAGTTCTAATAGATGAATCTCAAGCAAGGAATGTAGCTAACCGTATAGAAGGTGATATTAGATTGTTAGGCGGAATTGAGGCTTTGAAAAAATTATTTGAACTAATAAAGCCTTGTCATAACGAAAATCAAGGGAGATATCATCTAGGTAGAACCTTTAATAGTCTAATACAAGCTGATTTTCCATCAATTCCTTTTGCATATCTGTTAAATCTGAGTGTTAAGTATCCACGAAAACAGATACTGGTAGCTGTTGAAAGTCCTAATAAAATTTGGAAAAGAATACTAAATATCTCTATTCCCTTAACATCTATTCTAGATGTACAAGCACACAATCAATTTGCTTTACTGTTCCACAGTACTGACACAATACTTTATTTCTTACAAGAACTAGCAGTATATGATAACTTATTTTGTCTCATTCAACTGCGTCCCTCGGATGTTCCTAAAATGATCCAAGGACTGTTTTCTGGGTTTTCTGAAACTATCCAACAGAATTTAGGATGGACTCCTGAGCAAGCAGCAATAATAGCAGAGAGAATCCTTAAACTAGCCGAGGGTAAACTGTATCCAATAACTTTTCACGCTAGACAAATATATAATCTAAATTTAAACATAGGGAAAGATGAAATCGATAAAATACTGACTGTTTATTCTCATGGAGTAAGTTCTGTTAATTCAAATTTCCATATACCACAGGATCTAAGCCAGATATCTCCTGAAAATCATTTTCAGCATAAACCTTTAATTCGACTAAGTAAAGATGAGTATTTATTAACTAGCTCTTCAATTTGTTCACCTGCTTTCTATGAAGCTATTGTATCCGAACTTCGAGCAAAAGTGGACTCAAAAATTAACGATAAACTAGGTGATAAGATAGAATATTTTATTAAAGGCGAGTTTTCAAGACGAGGAATTAAGTTTAATTGTGGCAAGTACCGTGGAACTAAAAAAGATAAAATTGATGAAATCGATATCGTAGTAGAAACATCTGACACCTTAATTTTCTTTGAAGTAAAGGCAAAAGCACTTACAAGAAGATCCAGATGTGGTAGTGATTTGAATCTATTATTTGATTTGTCTGATTCTTTACTTACATCACAGATTCAAATAAATAAACATGAAATTTATATAAGAAAAAATGGCTCTATCTCTCTGGAAAACGATTCTATTTGTGATCTAAATAATAGAGATATTGCACGAATTTCAGTTACACTTCTCGATTTTGGAAGCTTCCAAGATAGAACTATTTTATTCCAGTTTCTAGAAAATATGTTGTTAGGAAAAGTTGAGGCAAGTGATGATGTAAACAAAGTTAAAAAATTGAATGATAAGCTCGATGAGTTTAGACTTCAGTTTAATGAACTTATTCAAATAGACCCAATAAGAGCAAATAATCCTTTCTATAACTGTTGGTTCTTAAGCGTACCCCAATTACTTATACTCCTAGATAATGTAAATTCTAGTGATGATTTAAAACGTGAGCTTTGGAGAACTCGTAGCATCACTACAAGTTCCTTAGATTTTTACAGAGAATATGAGTATGCAAGGCAACTTGCAGCAGCTAGAGATTCTATGTAAAGAAGATCGTTAAGGCACTCACTCTTCCACAACAGTGATCGCTTAATTTTTGAGGTTTTCTGCAAAGCGATCGCTACATTAGTTACAACACAAGAAAAATCGCTAGGCAAGCTATAATTTATTCAAAGTGAAACTTATATTCCTTTATGTTAACGCTTGAGCAAATTGAGTCCGCCATTCTTCAACTGTCACCTGATGAGTATAAAAAACTCATAGAGTGGTTTGCTGATTTGGACTATCAACGTTGGGATAAGCAATTAGAGAAAGACATTGCTGATGGAAAATTGGAAGCTTTAGCACAGGAAGCGATTGCTGAATTCAAGGCGGGTCACTGTCGGTAAATCTGATGCACTATACAACGCGACGTTTCTGGCAATGTTACAATGCTCTGCCTGAAAATGTGCAACAGACTGCCGATCAATGCTATGAGTTACTGAAAACAGATCCGTCGCATTTATCACTCCATTTCAAAAAGATTGGCAACAAGTATTGGTCAGTTCGAGCAGGACTAAATTACCGGGCTTTAGGTGTCGAGGTAGAAGGTGGAATTTCGTGGTTTTGGATCGGTACACATGCAGAATATGACAAGTTGATCGATAAGTTGTAACTCTGCATAACAAACCCTTTTATTACCAAATTTTTGGCTGAGGGGTAAGAAAGTGAGTTTGTCTTGCCTATAATACGCGATGTCTAACGACAAGTCACTATGCGTCTACGCTTTATTTTTGAGGGTTTCTGTAAGGCGATCGCTCTACTGGGCTTCAAAGTAGATGCAGCGTTTGATTTGATGGACAAAATCTTGTCCGCTATATTTAAGGTGTACCAGTTGCTTCCTCACTCTAAGTTAATCAGTATGGATATCACAGCTACTTTGAACGAAATCGCAACTCTTAGTGTTGAAGATAGAATCCGTATTGTGCAGGCAATTTGGGATAGCATCGCAGCAGAGCAAGTTTACCCTGATTTAACCGATGCACAAAAGCAAGAGCTTGATCGTCGAACTGCTGACTATGATTCAAATCCAGATAATGTGCTGACTTGGGAAGAAATCAAAGCATCAATTAAAGCTACTGCTAGGGTTATTTCCACGTCCAACCAGATTTTTCAGTAATCTCTTGTTGGAGAATATCTTCTGAGTTTGTAGCCAAATCAGGTGTTCCTGCAAATAAGCCAATTAATGGGTCAGACACAGCGTTATCAACTGTTTCTAGCAATTGGGTTTCGAGATATAGCCTAACAGCTTCACTGACTATTGATTCAGGAGATTGCCCTTGTTGACTAGCCAAATTTATGACTTTTTCAAGTAAAGTTTGTTCCAGTTTCCAGTTAAATGTAGAGTCCACCAGATAACTTCTCTCTCTTTAAGTAATAAAAGATATTTTAACAAATATGGGTTTGATCCTCACTATTATACTTTTTTGTCCTTAAGTCAAATGTACACAGCGATACCTACAGTGAGCTTCTCTATGAGACGCTCCGCGATCGCTCACTTTTCCACAACAGGCGAGGTCTACGACGGGCTACGCCTATGCTTTTATATTTTAAAATGAGACAGATAAAGGAGCAGTCAAATCTGTTAGAGAATTTTTAATTAAGGCAGGAATTGAAATATGATGAATTATAAGGGATACACAGCTACTATAGAAGTAGATGTAGACGCGGGAATACTTTTTGGTCAAGTCCTAGATATTAATGACGTGATTACCTTTAAAGGAAAAACTGTAGAGGAAGCGCGTCAAGAATTTTAAACTTCTGTTGATGATTATCTTGCTTTCTGTGAAGAACTAGGAGAGGAGCCTGATAAACCATTCTCTGGTAAACTTCCATTCCGCACAACTCCAGAATACCACCGCAAAATATTTATTGCTGCTAAAAAGGCTGGCAAAAGCATAAATGCTTGGATGGATGAAATCTTAACTGGTGCTGCGGATAAAGTAATAAACACTTAGAGCCAATCATTCTAGATATTTTTTTTGCTAAAGTACATTTGCCTTCGGCATTTTTATGGGAATATTCAAGTTTAAATTTTTCTATGGATGTGTTAACTATCAACTTTGCTCCTGTTCTTCAAATAACAGATGAGCAATTCTTCCAGTTATGTCAGATAAATGAACTAATTAGATTTGAGCGTAATGCTGATGGCACATTGCTACTAATGCCTCTAGTTGGAGGCTTAACCAGCAACCGTAATGCTAATTTAACTGCTCAACTTGGAGTGTGGAATCGTGATGAGTCACTAGGTATAGCTTTTGGTTCTTCGGTTGGGTTTATTTTACCAAATGGAGCAGTTCGTTCGCCTGACGTATCTTGGTTAAAACGTGACTGACAGATGGGATTCTCTCACACAGGAGCAAAAAGAAAAATTTCCGCCTGTATGTCCTGATTTTGTAGTGGAATTGCGTTCTGATACTGATTGTTTAACAAGGCTACAAAATAAAATGCAAGAGTACCGAGACAACGGTGCTAGATTAGGTTGGTTAATTGATTTAGAAACTCGGCAAGTAGAAATTTATCGCTCTGGTAGAGATGTTGAAGTGCTCCAATCTCCTGCTAGTTTATCAGGAGAAAATATACTGCCTAGATTTGTGCTTGATTTTGAAGATATCTGGTGAATTGATTAAAAAACGAAGTGCGATGGCTACAATGGGCTACGCCTACGCAATATACAAAAAGGCTCAAACTATCAGTTTATCCAACACTAACACTGATAATGCTGGTAAAGGCGACAACCGCGCGTCATTTGTCAATAAAAATGATGCACCTCCACGAATAGCAGTAGCCATCTGAATAGCATCTGGGGTTCTTAAGTTATAATCTGCCCTTAATTGTGCTGCATTTTCAGCAATATCGGGAAAAACTTCGATAGCTGTTAAACCCTGGGAATTAAATAGAATTTCACGACATTGTTGAGCTAATGCTGTGTTTCCTTGTCGCAAGGAATAGACTAACACTTCCGTGATAGTCAAGACTGATGTTACAACGCTAAACTCACCATGAAACATAGCTTCAAAAAAAGCATCTGTAACATCCAAATAATTAGGATTTTCTTCAATGAAGTAAATCAGTGGAGCAGTATCCAAACCTACAATTTGCCCCTGTAGCCGAACTAGCCATTCCATGAATCACGTTCCTGATTAATGTATTCTTGAGCATCAATGCCATTCCAGACTTCTTTACCTAATCCACGTAATTCGAGGATGCTATGCTTTGGCTTAGGTGTCATCGTCACCTGTTGACGAATAAAGCTTGACAAGTCTTCAATTAAGCGTATTTGCTCTTCAGGAGTTAGGCTTTGAGCTTGCAGTAGTACTTCTTGATAATTAGACATAAAACTTACATTTCCACTTCTGTGGATTTTAAGTCAAAAATACATACAGACTACATTTCTTTCTTTTACAAACCGACTGCATTTGCTTGTTGGGCGACAGCATTTGCTTGTTGGGCGATCGCATTTGCTTGTTGAGCGATCGCATTTGCTTGTTGGGCGATCGCATTTGCTTGTTGAGCGATCGCATTTGCTTGTTGGGCGATCGCATTTGCTTGTTGAGCGATCGCATTTGCTTGTTGGGCGATCGCATTTGCTTGTTGCGTTTATCCCGAAACAAGAACAGATACGAATAAATAAGTATAAACACAGGGTATGGCTCAGTTATTCAGTTGTAATTAAATCCCCGAAACTACTCTTATCACGCATAAAGACATCCCAGTATGTTGAAATAGAACTATTCTAGAAATATTTCCTATGTCTTTAAAAACTCGTGGTTCTGCTGCTGTAGACAAAGCTCAACGCCGTCTCGCCCTGCTTAAATCCATCAATGAGAATCTAGATTTAGGGCATGGACTAAGCATTGAAGCTTATACCCGCCTTATCGATAACACCCGTGCCACGCTAGAAGCCCATAATACGCTTCTGTCTAATCTTGAGGAATCTCGTAAGACGATAACTCAGATGGACAATACACTCTCAGAACTGTCTGAAAGGATGCTTACTGGAGTTGCAACTGTCTACGGCAGAAACAGCATGGAGTATTCAAAGGCAGGCGGCTCTAGCCGAAAGCGGAGTACGAGTAAAAAATCTATTTCACAAGTTCCTTCAGTTGTTGCGGTTCCAACTACTCAACCCACCCAAACTGCAACTAACGGCAAAGGCAACTTGAGCAATGTCTAAGTTTATTTTACCAAATGGGGCAGCTATTATTCGTTAAGTTCATAGGATAGCACAGCTATGCGACCCTACTCCAAAATCCACGCAGCCTGAAAAAAGTCGCGTTCGCAAAACATCGCATAACGGTAGGTTGAATGCACAACAGAATTGGTAGCGGCATAATTGTCAACCAAATTTTCTAATTGTTGTGTTAGTGGTTGAAAATCTGCACTGCTGTAAGTACGAATCCAGTCTGCATATTGATGATTAGGAATGCCATTACTAGCTAACTTTTCTCCCAAAAAGGCATACAAACGCATACAGGGAGACATCGCCGCAGCAGTTAAACCCACATCTCTACCCCAAGCAGTTGCTAACAAAAAGTCAGTATAGCGGCGGGTAGCGGCTCCTGGTTCCACAGAATACAAATTGACTCCCCACTCAGAAGCATAGCTACTATGCAGCCGCAGTTCTTCTAAAACTCCACTAGCTAGGTTATGAAATGTGGTGAAACCTAACCAGTCTGGTGCTTTAGCTGCGGCGATACTGTACGCACGGGCAAAAGCTTCTAAAAAAAAAGCATCTTGCCCTACGTAGTAAGCAAATTTAGCTTGCTCAAGAGTACCATCGCCAATGCCTTGAACGAAAGGATGCTCTAGGCAAGCTTGCGCTAAGTCTTGATTTGCTGCCCATAATTCCTGAGATAAAGTCATTTGTTATTTGTCATTTGTCATTTGTTATTATGCCTCTTAAAAAGGTAAGAACTGGAGCAAGACTGAGCCAAGACTTCCCAAAAAGTCAACGAAACTAGGGCTACCAGCACTTACTTTCTCATTTACGGGGGTTTGCAGTTCTTTAATAAAAGCTTGCGCTGTTTGCGTTCCAGGGCTGTTGTTTTGAGATGTAAACAATTTTTCAGCAACTTGGGCATCTTGGAACGCACCTTGTCTATCCAGTATTTGATAACGGGCGATACCACGAGCTAAATAAGCACCCGCATATTCTGGTTTAATAGCGATCGCTTGATTAAAATAACTGATTGCTTGCTGTTGGTTGCCTTTTTGCGCTTCTGCTACACCCAAAGCATAAAATTCTTCTGGTGAAGCGATTTGTGATGGTATACCAACTGCACCTTGAAAGTTAGTCCCGTTCAAGTAAGCACCAGTCAGTTCTGCATTTGCTAAATAACTATTTCTCAAATCAGCACCCGCCAAATTTGCCCCACGGAATTTAACTTCGCTCAGGTTAACACCAAATAGACTAGCACCACTCAAGTTTGCACCTCGCAAATCTGCGCCGCTCAAGTTTGCCCGGCTGAGGTTAGCACCTGTGAGATTAGCACCGCTCAAATTAGCTCCAGATAAGTCAGCCATCACTAAACCTGCATTAGCCAAATCACAGTTTTGACATTGTTTGGTTGCCAATAACTGTCTAACGTGTTCAGAATTTGCTGCTTGTACGCTTGTTGTCAAACTAATCGTGGTTAAAAAGGCAGTTATGGGTAGAATTTTGTTCTTCATATTCGTGTAATATTTATTACTCAAGATTCAATGTAAACTGAGACGGATTTATACCTCAGCCTATGATATGAGCAATCTGAACAGTTTGCCCTCTGTAGTTGCCTATATCACTTGTAAATTTGAGTAAACACTTATTGATCGTGCAAGTTTACCATCTTCTAATTATTTATGCCTAGCCACTTATTTGTTCTTCAGGAGCCAGGCTTTGTCGTTGCTGTAGTACTTATTGATTAGACCTCTTGCAAAACTATTTTTGCACTCTTGGGGAAAAGGGTAAAGGTAAAGGGGAAAGGGTAATTCTATCGCCGCTTTCCCCTTTACCCTTTACCCCACAACTGCTAGAAGTCTATTAATCGGAGTGTTGGGTTACCCTGCCTTAAGCCCCTTTGGATCTACGTTCCTCAACCCAAGCTACTATTTTTCTTAACCCAAGCGTATTGCTTGCTTTAGTACTTTTTGCTAATTAGATACATAGCATTTACCGCACAGATAAAGTACATAAAAAAATAATTAACCACAGATGAACATATATTCTCGTAGGGGCGCACAGATGTGCTTTAAGTCAAATATATACAAATTGCATTTCTTGATTTTACAAAAAAGCGATGTCTAATAACAAGCCGCTACGCGTCTACGCTTGGGAGCAAATCCTCTTTTTGCTCCTGTATACCCTGATTTTAAATAAATATGAGACTATAGAAGCATTGAGACAGCCATAAAAACGTGAGTCAGCAAGACAAACTCTTAGAAAAGATCCTCTCTGGGACTTCTGATACAGACATCCCTTTTGCCCAACTGTGGCAACTCTTATATACACTAGGCTTTAATGAACGGATTCGTGGTGATCATCGTATTTTTATCAAAGCCGAGGTTGAAGAAATATTGAATCTGCAACATAAGAGAGGAAAAGCCAAAAGCTATCAAATCAAACAAGTTCGTGCAGTAATTCTGAAGTATAAACTAGGAAGAAAAAATGATGTTTCGCTATGAAATTATTCTCTACTGGAGTGAATTAGATCAAGCCTTTATTGCTGAAGTACCAGAATTACCAGGTTGTGCTGCTGACGGTGATACTTATCAAGAAGCCCTGCATAATGTAGAATTAGTTATGCAGGAATGGATAGAAACGGCTAAGGATTTAGGGCGTCCAGTTCCTCAGCCTAGACCGCGTTTGATGTACATTTAATAGTTATATCCAATGTACTTTAATTTCGCTGATTTAGAGACGACAGAGGAAGTCTAATGGAAAAGGTTAGTTACTGCCAACTTTACAAATCACCATAATATGTGATTTGTATTTGTCAATACTATAGTGAAGAAGTTGCAATCCAGAACGTTCTAGTTCTTGCAAAAGTTTAGGGATTTCATACTTATGATGTCGCCAAATAGTAATTTCTTCACCTTCAGATATTTCAATCTTCTTATCTATCCCCATTTGACAGAAATTTATAGTGTAGTTATGACGGAGCTTCATATTAGCAACTACACTATCTGTTTTTAAATCATACTTTCTCACCAATTCACAATCTTCAGATTTAATTCCAATTTTGTTTTTAACCCATCCATATATTTCTTCTACATGATATTTGCAGCCACCTCTTACGTTTCCATCCCATGTAGAGTTTGTACCAGTTTCATTAGTGAATACCAGTAAATCATTTTGTCCCATGCTATTTCTAAAGTTTTTTAATACCTTATCTCTATTTTGATGATTACCGATGGTAACACCTAAATGGAAAAATATTTTTGCTGTTTCATCAATTTCAAGATTAGCTTTATTTTGAAATAAAGTTTTGGGTACACAGCTATTTTCTATATCAATTGTAGAACTGATAAAGGTGACAAGAGGAAACCACTTTTTAAAATTGTTTTTGGATAAATTAAGCAATTCCTGGCTTATATCTAAAGCAATATATTTATTAACTTTTCTCGATTTATTAAGTCTTTGAATAAAATTTTTAACTGGATATGAATTTCCTGCACCAACGTCTACAATATTGACTTTTTCTCCATTTTTAATATTGTCATTCAAGTATTTAAAATTATCTTTTAAAAGGTCAATTTCTACATTTGATGTTCGATACCATGTAGGAATAACATATTTTAAATAAAAATCATTCCAGATTTTTGCGCCTCTACCTTTATAAGAATACTTTAGAGGTATTTCTCGCTTAACTTCTAATGCATGAATTATTCCTAAAACTTCTTCTTCAGAAAAAA
Source organism: Nostoc sp. CHAB 5824 (assembly GCF_020829665.1). Classification (GTDB taxonomy): domain Bacteria; phylum Cyanobacteriota; class Cyanobacteriia; order Cyanobacteriales; family Nostocaceae; genus Nostoc. The sequence goes on along the minus strand of NZ_JAIVFT010000006.1, from coordinate 34,335 downwards.
TAGAGTAGAACTCAGAACTTGGCTTTGCTGTGCGATTGATAGCAGTTGACATATCCGAGGGAAGTTGGGGATTGCTATGAAAATTTTGAGCCATTATTCTTGTTCTTTGGTTTTCTTTGGTATTTGAGATTAGCCGCAATGCTTGCCAAAGAGGTATTTTCCCATACCGTTGTCCCAAAATTTAGAATTTTCAGCACAAATACATCCCACATTCCCCACTCTCAATTAGCCAATTGGTTTTTTACCATCAAAATACGAGATAATTTTCCAAAGATACAGGGGTGAATTCCAGTGGTTCAGCAACCAGAACTCCAGGAAACTTCGTCGATACAGTCAATCCAGCGCGTGCTTAAAAGTTTAAGCACTTACCGATGGACTTCGCTAGGAGCATTGGTCAGCCTGTTGTTGTTGACGATCGCAAACGCAGTTACTCCACAACTATTTCGGTGGGGAATTGATCAGGGCATTATCAAACAAAACCTCCAAATTGTGCTGTATAGCGCCGCCTGGATGGTACTCGCCGCGATCGCTCGTGGTGTATTTAATTTTGGACAAAGCTATTTAGCAGAAGCAGCGTCTCAGGGTGTAGCCTATGACCTGCGAAACAAAATTTTCAGCAAAATTCAAAATCTTAGTTTTAGTTATCATGACCAGGCGCAGACTTCCCAACTGTTAACCCGTGTCACTAGCGACATAGAGCAGATCCGTAGCTTTGTTGGCACTAGCCTGATTCAGGTTATTGCTTCACTTGTAACATTGGTGAGCATTTCGGTGATTTTGCTGCTGATGAACTGGAAACTGGCACTGATTACGCTAACGGTAGTGCCTCTAAATGCATGGTTGATGGCACAATTCGTTACTCGGAATAACAAACTTTTTCGGCAAGTACAAGAGCAACTAAGCGACCTCAATGCTGTGTTGCAAGAGAACTTGCTAGGAATACGGGTGGTAAAAGCGTTTGTGCGGGAGTCAACCGAAAGGTCGCGTTACACGACTATGAATGATGGTCTAGTCAGGGCAAACATGAAGACCATTAGCGCCATCCATAATACTTTCCCGTTTATCTTTTTGCTGAGTAATTTGGTAACACTAGCAGTTTTCGCCTACGGAGGAGCGCAGGTAATTGGGCGTAGGTTCTCCATTGGCGAACTGGTGGCGTTTAACTCCTACCTAGCGTTGATTCTCCAACCGATTTTGTTGATTGGATTTGCTGCACCTGCGATCGCTCAATCAGCTGCTTCCGCCGAACGTGTCTACGAAGTTGTAGATGCAGAGGTAGAAATTCGCGATCGCCCTGGTGCTGTCCCATTTGAAACCTGCGGTGGTAGAATCACCTTTGAAAATGTTTCCTTTCGCTATCCAGGAGCCAGTACTGAAACTCTCAAAGAAGTTTCCTTTGAAACGAAACCCAACGAACTGATCGCCGTTCTAGGGATGACTGGTTCCGGGAAAAGCACAATTATGAATCTAATTCCCCGCTTTTACGATGTCACAAAAGGAGCGGTTCGCATTGACGGACGAGATGTAAAAAGTTTCACGCTCAAAAGCCTCAGATCGCGGATTGGTATTGTATTTCAGGAAACTACTCTTTTCTCTGGCACACTCCGCGAAAATATTGCCTATGCAAAACCCGATGCCACCCTAGATGAGGTGATTGAGGTTGCAAAAACCGCCCAAATGCACGATTTTATTATCGGTCTACCTGATGGCTACGAGACGATTGTGGGTGAACGAGGCGTGGGTTTATCTGGTGGGCAAAAACAACGAATTGCGATCGCTCGTACCTTACTCACCGATTACAGCATTCTAATTTTGGACGATAGCACCTCAGCTGTAGATGCCAAAACTGCTGCCCAGATTCAAGCTGAACTGGATGGCTTAATGCGCCAAAAAGCCTGTACAACTTTTGTAGTAGCTCAACGCATTAGCACCGTAAAAAATGCTGATCGCATTTTTCTGATGGATAAAGGACGATTGGTGGCACAAGGCACTCATGAGGAATTGATGCAAACCAGCCCACTCTACGGTGTGATTTTGGAATCTCAGGTAAAGGCGAAAGAGAAAAATGTTACCAAACTAAATAAATAGACGATGAAAGCTAGGTATCAGTACAGATTCTATCCAACAGACCAACAGCGACAGAGTTTGCGATCATTGTTCGGTTGTGTTCGGGTTGTTTGGAATGATGCTTTGACTTTTTGCAAACAGTCTGAAAAATTGCCAGGGTATAACAAACTCTCTGCCATGCTAACTATTGCAAAAAAGGCTGATGATAGAAGATGGTTGGCTGATGTTTCTTCAGTACCGTTACAGCAGTCTCTTAGGCATTTAGATGTTGCCTATAAAAACTTTTTCAATTCCCGCAATGGAAATAGAATTGGTGGTAAAGTTGGCACACCTAAATTTAAAAAGAAAACTAACTCACAATCGGCAGAGTTTACCAAGGCAGCTTTTTCTGTTAAATCTGGTAAAGTTTATTTGGCTAAAATTGGAACAATCAAGCCAATTTGGTCAAGAGAGTTACCCTCTGAACCTAGTTCAGTCACAGTAATTAAGGATTGCGCTAATCGCTATTTTTTGAGTTTTGTAGTAGAAGTTCAACCTAGTCAAATTGATGCTAAACACATAAATATCGGTATTGATTTGGGAATAAAAACCTTTGCTGTAATGAGTAATGGAGGAAAAGCAGAAAGCCCTAACTACTCAAAACATGACCGCAAAATTCGTAAATTACAGCGACAACTAGCGCGTCAGCAGAAAGATTCAAAAAGAAGAAATGGAACTCGCTTAAGGATTGCTAAACTACAAAACCAAATTTCTGATACTAGAAAAGACTTTTTACATAAGCTATCAACCAAAATAGTTAACGATAACCAAGTAATTGTTTTGGAGAATTTAAACGTATCGGGAATGATGAAAAACCGTAGACTGTCTAGGGTAATTAGTTTGCAAGGATGGCGAGAATTTAGAAACTTCTGTGAGGCTAAATCAGAAAAACTTAACCGTGATTTTCGCGTAATAGATAGGTGGCAACCAACAAGTCAAATATGTTCATGTTGTGGTTTTCGTTGGGGTAAAATTGACCTCTGTGTTCGCTCAATACTCTGTTTAAGTTGTGGTACTGAGCAAGACAGAGATGAGAACGCTTCCAAAAACATAGAAATGGTCGGGATGGGGCATCGCCACGACCTTAAACGGGCAGGGAGTGACTGTAAGACTGCAACGGGTAGCAAGTTACTGTGAACTGCCAAGTGTTTCCCCGACCTTCTAGGTCGGTGAGTATGTCAAACAGCCTTGTAATCAAGACAAAGACTTTTAATCCAAAATCCAAAATTACTATGAGAGGCACAGTTCCCGTTGTTGCATCTGAGGATCAAGCGAGTCAGCAACTTTCCACCCTGCGACGCTTTTTGCAATACCTGTTACTTTATCGCAAAGAAATTCCTATCGCCCTGACATTAGTATTTATTGGTGCTGTAACCCAGACAATTGGGCCGTTTTTCATCGGTTGGTCGATTGATCACCTAATTGCACAAGGGAATTTGCAGGGACTGCTGCTGTTATTAGGACTACTAGCGTTGAACTACGGACTTGGCGTATTGGCAATCCGGGGTCAAATTATTCGAGTCGGCTGGATTATGCAGCGATTGCTTGCTCAACTGAGGCAAGATATTTTCACTAAAATCCAAAGCCTACCACTTAGCTTCTTTGATCGCAGCGAAGCGGGCGATTTAATGAGCCGCCTGCTGAATGATGTCAATACTGTGAATCAGGCATTTGGACTGACGATCGCCCAAATGCTGGGCAACACTTTCAGTTTGATTGGCATAATCATTGCGATGCTCTCAATCAACCTGCAACTCGGCTTGTTAAGCAATCTGGTTGTACCACTGATGATTTTTACCACAAGCTTGTTTGCACGTTGGGCAAGAGCCAGGTTTCGCGTTACTCGACAAACTATTGGGGAGCTTTCCGCCAAGTTGGAAGAAGATATTGGCAGCGTCCGAGAAGCACAGGCATTTAATCGTGTACAGATGAACATCGAAGAATTCGATGTTCTTAACGCCGCGAATCGTGATGCCAACGTCGAGGCTGTAGCAATTACTTCGGCCTTTTTGCCCTCCATTGATTTTCTCAACACACTGGCAACCGCAGGTGTACTGGCTTATGGTGGTTATCTTGCGGTCACCGGAGCTGCAACAGTAGGTGTAGTGACATCTTTTTTACTTTACGTCCAGCAATTTTTCCGTCCTATCCAAATTCTTAGCCAGTTTTACACCCAAGCTCAATCTGCCTTCGCGGGATTAGAGCGAATCTTTCTATTGCTAGATGAACCGTCCCAACTCAAAGATGCACCCGATGCGACAGAAATGCCGCCTATTCAAGGTGAGGTGAAATTCGATAATGTCAAGTTTGGCTACAACCCAGATCAACTGGTTCTTAAAGGGGTGAATTTGCACGCCTATCCAGGGCAGATGATTGCCTTAGTAGGGCCAACCGGTTCGGGAAAAACTACAATCATTAACTTGATTTTGCGCTTCTACGATGTATCTGGCGGTGCAGTGAAAATAGATGATATTGATGTGCGTAGCGTTACTCAAGCAAGTCTGCGGCGACAAATTGGCATCGTTCTGCAAGACAATATTTTGTTTAGCGGCACCGTCGCCGAAAACATTGCCTTTGGCTCTGCCCATGCTACCCAAGCTGATATCGAAGAGGCTGCACAGTTGGCAAATGTGCATGAGTTCATTACCTCACTACCGCAGGGTTATACAACTCAATTGGGTGAACGGGGAGCGCCCTTGAGCCAAGGACAGCGACAACTGATCAGTATTGCCCGTGCGGTGTTAATCAACCCCCGAATTCTGATTCTTGATGAAGCCACCAGCAGCATTGACACGCGTACAGAAGCGCTAGTACAAACTGCGATCGCCCGCTTGCTGCAAGGTCGTACCAGCTTCGTGATTGCCCACCGCCTCAGTACAGTTACCCAGGCAGATCAGGTATTAGTGATTCAGCAGGGAGAAATTGTAGAGCAGGGTACTCACGCCGAACTGATCAATCAGCAAGGTGTCTATGCCAACTTGTATGCTCTCCAACTGGGTGCAGCAGACACAATGGTTCTTCAAAACAGAAAGTAAAATATATATAGCTCGAATTTATCAATTGTCAGCAAAAAAATGAAGCTACCCGACCTCGATTCACAAACCAGCGATCGCATCATTGAAATGGCATGGGAAGATAGAACATCTTTTGATGCCATTGAGGCTCAGTTTGGACTGCTGGAAAAACAAGTAATTGCCCTAATGAGGCGCGAAATGAAAGAATCTAGTTTCCAGATGTGGCGAGAGCGAGTCACCAAACGCAGTACAAAGCATTTATCTAAGCGAGAATTTATTGCAGGTCGGTTTAAATCGCACAATCAAAAAACGTAAATAATTGGGTGAAAGCTACCACATTCAGAAGCACAATGACGAAAGTTATACTCTATATTGCAGCTAGTTTGGATGGCTACATTGCTCGCAGCGATGGAGGAATTGATTGGTTATCAATCCTTGACATAGAAGGAGAAGACTACGGTTACGCGGCTTTCTACGACTCCGTTGATGCTATTGTCTTGGGTAGCAATACATATGAAGTAGGGCTTGGTTTTGATGAATGGCCTTATCCGGGGAAGAAATCCTTCGTTTTCACCCAGCGCCATCTCCAATCTGATCGTGAGGACGTTGTGTTTGTTTCCGATACAGTAAAGCTTGCCTTAGCAAATATAGAGGCTCAAGGTTATGAAAATATCTGGCTAGTTGGTGGTGGAGCATTAATCAATTCGTTTCTTCAGCACAGCTTGATTGACGAATATATTATTTCAACTATTCCAATTATCTTAGGTAGCGGTATACAGCTTTTCCCACCGCCTAGCCCTGAAGAAAAATTGGAGCTAATTACCTCAAAACAATATTCTACTGGCTTACTCCAAGCACATTATAGGCGAAAAGAAAAGGTTTAAAAATGTATAATTCATAATCATGCTTCAAGTGGTGAGAAGTCCGAGGGTAGGTTTCCAAGGCTCGGAACTTCGGGGAATTTAAACTTCACCGGAAACGTCACTGCCGTTACTAGGCATAGGGTATAAACCCTTATTAATTATGGATTACGAATCAGTGGTTTAAACAACCTCAAGAAGCTTCTGAACAGCTTCACTAAACTGCTCGTAAGGCGAAACTCCTACGATAGTTTCTGCTAAAACACCATCTTTAAAAATTAAAACCGCTGGAATACTGCGAAGACCAAATTGTTTGAAAATTGGCTTGTTGCTGTCAACATCTACCTTAACGACTTTGGCGCGACCTTTGTATTCCTCAGCTAGTTGATCCATTAGCGGACTGATCAGGCGACAGGGGCCACACCAAGTAGCTGTAAAATCAACAACAACAACTTTCTCTTCACTTCCAGTTAAAACAGTATCAAATTCACTTTCTTGAACGTAAGCAACTATGTGAGTATCTGTAGACATTTTTTAATCCCTTAGTGTCAAACTAAAATTTCAGCAAAAAGCTAACTATACAAACTATACTCCCTTCTGCCTGTAAGATTCACCAGTAGCGTACATTGGTAAACCCCCACAGCTGACTTTTACTTAAGTAAATCGGTGCTAATATTTCCAACTATGTTAAGAAAATTTAATGTAAGGTGTGTTGTCGCATAGCGCAACGCACCGTCAACAATCTAAAGTGCGTTAGCCTACGGCATAACACACGCTACTAGCGTGTCAAAGCTAAAATAGTGCATTAGATGTAGATTGGGTTGGGCGTAAGCGTTACCCAACATTGATCAAAGTGTTGGGTTACCCAGCCTTAAGCCCCTTTGGGTCTACGTTCCTCAACCTAACCTACAAATTTTTTTGCAACAATTTAGTCTTGCCACGCCACTACGATTAATTTATATTCTTCATATACATTCATATATATTGAATTTTTCTTGCTGACTTACTTAGTAGAGTGGATTTAATAACCGACAGCTTTCTTACGTAGGGTGCGTTAACGCACCCTACCAACCTACTTAATCCAAAAATCTTAGACCTTTAAGGTGTATAAGCTTCAATACTTATCCTGTTGATCAAAGAGTTCTAACAACCCAATTGTGCCTACAAAAAAAGTATAAGTAGCATATTTTATTGGTATCTTTTTTCTTGAAGGTGCATAAAAACCTGCTATAATGCCCTCGATAAAATGGCTTGTTATGGCAAAACGCTCAATCCAAAAAATTGGATTAAGGCTACTTGGGATATTACTATTAGTTATTACTGCATAAATATTCCACAATTCCAATCCAATCGCGCTTGTTATAAGCACTGTAGATATAATTTTTACAAAGGTAAAAATATCTCTTTTGATAAACTTTAAGTTCATACCATTCACAAAAGTTTGTTTAAAATATCTAGCAATACTCAGTTAAGTAACAGACAATTTCATGTGTGATGATTTACCCAAAAACTCTCTTCAGGTCTTATTTGTACGTGTCCTTTGTGGCTGTGTGGTAGCCTGCGGCAAGCCACTCCTCGTCTACGTTTTTCCTGTACTCATGCGTAAGTCCTATATAGATCATCTAGATTTTCCCTTAAGTCAACCAATCTTATACCATGATTTCCGTTTTTGTAAAAGCCTCTAAATATACGGGCATGATATATGTTAAGCCTGCCACAGCCGTAAACACTAAAAGTAATAAAAATTAAATCACCAGATATTAAAAAAATTGTAAAAGTGTGGAATAATACATAGGTAGTAAATTTAATTGCACTCCATAGATTGATAAAAAATATAAAGCTATGATTGCTCAAAATTACAATTCAATTCATATTGAAAACAACTTGCTTAAACAAATTAAAATTAAAGAAAATCAGCTAAAAATTGCCCAAGAGTCTAATATGCTTCATGTTGCAGAAGCATTACAGAATGAATTATTAAAGTTACAGTGTCAATTATCAGAGCCGCAAGATGTTGAAGTTCAAGCGTTGATGAGTTTGCTCGACGATTAAGATCCTAAAATTGTGTTGCCAATTTTATTGAAAATATAAAAACTTTGTTACTAGGAAGCAAAGTATAGTGATTGTGATGTTTGGGAGTGTAGTTTAGCCGCTATAGCTCAACGAATCAACAGTAAAATAAGTAGCACTCTAAAGTTTCATAGAAGCATGATGATTCTTACTTAAAATAAGATATTACGGTTTTTGCTGGGTATGCGGTATTTTGATCTGTGGTACTGAATCAATCTTAAGAACAGGTTTAATTGAGCGCAGTTGCCTTTGCCTAAGAATTTGAATTTCTCTCTCAAGCGAATTTTTTCCCTGCCTAAAAAAGTCTTGAGAATTATATGGAACCAAGTCACGAGATAAATGTTGAGCTTGTGCTGGAGTCAAACTAGGAAGGGGTTGTTGAGCATTGGCAGAAGTCTGTATAGCCAGTAAAAAAGCTATTGAAACCACCAAGGGTTTTATTTTTATATATCCGATGAATATCAGGTTTAACATGATTGATACATCTATTGCTTGAATGCTGTTTCAAACCATCTTGTGTTGGTCTGATTATAAGCAAATTACACTTATTGGTTTGCTAATTACCTGCCACAAGTGGGTAAATTAATCAGCTAAAGCTTTATTACCACAATTGGCATTACTTACTTTATTCTAATAGAGTTCAGTTAAAGCTTGATCCTCCCTAACCCTCCTTTTTAAGTAGGGAATTAGAGCAAGCCTTTCCAAGTGACGTGAGTTGTGCGGATCTTTGACATCTAAATGTCGTTAACTCAAGCGTATTGCGCTATATTCAGGTTCCTAGCAAAGATCCGGAACTGACTGATTTCATCTAAGCTAGCTGAGAAAGAAATAGCCCTGCTAGGTTGAGCGAGTACGCGATCGCACCCTTGAGAATGCGTCGTCTAAATTACTAGTTTAGGAATGGTATCGATACGGTTCAGTGATAATGCTGTAGTAGAGCCTTCAGTCTGTAACACTCAATACTAAATTATAAAATTGTATTTTATACAGGCAGCATTCACTAAATTAACAAAATTATCAACTTAGCTATTGGCTAAACCTGGGATTGCATAGAGTTTATTTACTAATCCTTAAAATATATAAATATAATTTACACTAAAATATATCAGTATTTTAACTGTTGTCTTACCTGTTAATACTTACTTAATATGTAGCACAATATTTCTCATCATCTTACTTATTGTGAAACCTCTTCTACAGACTTACTTAGAACAAGAAATCTGGATATTAGTACGAGACAAATGGTATTTCGCCACAATTATCGGAGTTTGGGATGATTTATTGTGGTTTAAACATAGAACTTACAACAAAGATACAGAAGAGGATACTCTCTGGGAAATGGTTGTAAAAATCAGTGAAGTAGTTGCTATTGATAAAGTTAGGTCTGTTATTAGTAGAAAAGCAGATGTACTTATTTCACGGCTACTAGAAACTGAGCAAAGCATAAATGATCATCATCAAGATCATGAACATTAATTAGCTCAATAGTAAAATACTTGCTTGTCTCCTATCATGAACGGATAAAAGTTGAGACAAGTGGTATAAATCAGTATGATAGAAAATTGGCGGATCTCGTAGCTCTCTTTGGGTTGATCGCCGATAGATACATTAGGTTAATCCAACTTCAACGTCTCTCTTGTAGAGGCGATGCCTACAACGGGCTACGCCTTAAGACAATAAAAATGTTCGCACAACGGAGGTTTAATACTAATCTGATAGACTATCTTAAATTTGAAATTATAAAAGCTGGTAGCTCAGGGCTGATAACTAACTATGAGTGAAGCCTTATTTTGTATCGAAAATCTGCGAGTTGCCTATCCTGCACGGAGTGGAGAAGAAGCAAGCTGGGCGGTTGATGATGTATCTTTCACCTTACAACCAGGTGAAAGAATGGGATTGGTGGGAGAGTCGGGTTGTGGTAAATCAACTATAGGGCGGGCAGTAATGCGTTTACTACCAGCCTCTAGTTGTATTGAGGGAGGGGTAACATTTCAAGGACAGTCGGTATTTGACTTGATGCCTAACCAGTTGCGAAAATTTCGAGGAGAGGCGATCGCCTTAATTTTTCAAGATCCCATGACACGCCTCGATCCGCTGATGACGATTGGTAAGCATTGTATCGAAACCCTTCAGGCGCACTCACCAGAATTATCAACGCCAGAAGCCAAAAAAAAAGCACTTGCTACTTTGGCAAAGGTGAATATTCCAGCTAGTCGCTGGAATCAATATCCTCATGAGTTTAGTGGCGGAATGCGCCAACGTGTAGCGATCGCTTTAGCTTTACTCCTCAACCCTAAATTAATTGTTGCCGATGAACCCACAACCAGTTTAGATGTCACCGTCTCCGCGCAGATATTGCAAGAATTAACTCGCCTGTGCGGTGAAGAAAACATGGGATTATTGCTGATTTCTCACGATTTAGCAATGGTGGCTGAGTATTGCGATCGCATTGGCGTTATGTACAACGGCAAGATGGTAGAAATGGGTTCTACAGAAACCGTATTTAGACAACCTCAGCATGAATATACGCGATCGCTCTTAAAAGCAGCTTTACACATTCAAGCAGTAAAAGATAATGGAGAATTGATAATTGCCAATGACTCAGAAAAGCAATTACCGATTATTAATGATAAATCCCCAATTTTGAGTGTCACTGAACTCAAGCAACACTACACTATAGAACCTAACTTTATCGAACGACTATTTAAAACACAAGCGCAGACAATTAAAGCAGTAGATGGTATCAACCTGGATCTTTATCCAGGAGAAATTCTCGGTTTAGTCGGGGAATCAGGTTGTGGTAAAAGTACGCTATCACGAACAATCTTGCAACTAATTCGTCCCACTAGCGGCAAAGTTGAGTTTTTAGGACAGGATTTAACTAAACTGTCGCGTCAAGAAATTCGCTCCTCGCGGCGGCAAATACAAATGATTTTTCAAGATCCCCATGCTTGTCTCAATCCAGCGATGACAGTGGGACAAAGTATCGCTGATCCTTTATTTATCCACAATCTAGCCGATTCCGTTAAAGCAAAAGAACAAGTTTTATGGATGCTAGAGAAAGTTGGATTAACACCGCCAGAAGTTTATTATGAGCGTTATCCATCAGATTTGTCTGGTGGACAACAGCAAAGAGTTGCCATCGCTCGTGCTTTGATTACTCACCCTAAACTTTTAATCTGCGATGAACCGGTGAGTATGTTAGATGCTAGCGTGCAGTCGCAAGTGTTGGATTTAATGTTGCAATTAAAGGAAGAGTTTGAGTTAACTTATCTGTTCATCACTCATGATCTTTGGTTAGCTAGGTTTTTGTGCGATCGTATTGCGGTGATGAATGGCGGTAAAATTGTTGAACTTGGTCTGACAAAAAAGATTTTTGCTAATCCTCAGCACCCTTATACCAAAACCTTACTAGCTGCTGCCCCCTTACTAGCACGCGCTTAACTATAGCTACTCTCATGAGGTATACGGGTAGGGACACGGCATTGCCGTATCCTTACAAGTATCTGTTGTTAATTTTTTTTCTGTACCTTACCCATGCAAGAAACGCTATAAACAAAGTCAGAAATTAAGAGTTTATAACTCCTAACTCCTCACTACTAAGCTGTTACGCATTTAATTTGTACATTTACCTAATGACTGATGACTGAAAACCCGTCAACAGTCAACAGTCAACAGTTAACAACCATCGAGAGTGTTTATATACTTTAGACGCGCATCAGCTTAACTCTCTTCCCTCCCCTCAAGTAATTTAGTTGCTTCTCCACTCGAACCATATAACTCAACAAATCTTTTAAACAACAACGCAGTCTCGTGATTTGAAGCCCTGCTTAAATTGAATAAACGCCCTATATTTTTATCATTTAAAGCTTTTAGATACGGCAAATCCTCAAATAGCGTCAAACAAGAAGCAAAATGCAATATTATTTGTAATAATGGCTTTGGCCACTCTAGGTCACTATAAATATCTACAAAAAACTGATGCTCTGAGTCATTTAACGGAAAAGCATGAAATATAACAATTATCCTTTTGTTATCGTAAACTGGAATGCTCAGTTCAACAGTGTAGGGAGTATGTAATATTAAATCAACCTCTACAATAGGTTGTCGCCAAATTCTCAGAGGATTAGCTGGCGAGTCTAATATTGTTTGAAATTTGATTATTCCACCCGTACTTGTAGGTTGAAAGTGGCTAATTTGAAAAATTTTTAGATTATTAAGGCTAAAGTTATGAACTGTTTCTAAATGCTTTAAGTTCAATAGATGATAAATCTGGCAAGTATAAGGAAACGGTAAAATATACTCCTGGCTAATCATGTGGAGTTTTTTTACTTGAAGCTTGTTAGCTTGAGTACGAGCGAGATATTCTTGATATTCGCTGGGGACTAAATCATTGCTGTTGAAGCTTTCCTCAGGCTTGAGATATAGCCAACTCACAAAAAAGAAAAAGGCTGTAAATAGCTGGAATATATCTACGGGAGATAAATAACCATCAGCAAATGCAGCTATACTTCTATCGGTAATTCCAAAAAGCCAAGATGGAATACCAAAGAGCCAAATATTATTTTTTATTTGATCTATAAAAAGTGCTATTTCAACATTTGATACATGGTTAATTTTATTTTCACTAGAAGTATCATTAATTTTGAAACAATGAGTAAACATATCTATTCTAATTTTATTTAATACTAATAATCCATAAATATTAGATTTATATTAAGTTTAATTAAAAATAGATAGTTCAAACCTCTATCTTTAGCTATATATACAAGTTTTATTTATTGCTATCCACTTAAAATAAGTTCTCATCAATCAGACTAAATTGTTACATGTAATCCGAAATCCTATGCATATCCAGCCAAAATAAAGTTATTTGTAAGTTTTGCTGTTAAAAGATTCGATATTGTATTCTCTAATGCATAAATTAAAAATAACAATTTTGCTAAAATCTTTCTGCTAGCTGAGTACAAAAACAAAAATTTAAACTATATAAATTTTACAAAAGCGGTATATAGATATTTAGATAAAAAAGTTGCTTTTTTCTGACAGGATCAAATTATCTAAATAAATTTATGTAAAAAATAAAACTAAGTGAATATAAATAAAATATGAGATATGGATGCTTGTCTATCAAAAAGGTATTTCTAACTTGTTAGCAAGACAAAATCCTGTTAAATCTCAGAACTACGGATGTCGCACAAAAAGTTGAATCAGGAATTATAATTTTTTCTTTGTTAGCGCTCCTACCACTTTCGCCTGAGAACCTTTAATGCTCAGTATCCGAAAAATAAAATGATTGATCTTGTTTGATGCCAAACTATCTGGGGAGAATATATCGAAACTCCACTGAGGTTGAATAATGGTTAATCAGACATACACAGCTGATGTCTTAGTTGTCGGTGGGGGAACTGGAGGCACTGCGGCTGCTATCCAAGCAGCGCGACGGGGAGCCAAAACGATTCTGGTGAGTGAATTTCCTTGGTTGGGGGGAATGCTGACTTCGGCTGGAGTATCTGCACCCGATGGCAACGAGTTAGAAGCCTTTCAAACGGGATTATGGGGTGCATTTTTGCAGGAATTGCGACAACGACAGCCCGGAGGATTAGATAACAGTTGGGTAAGCTTTTTTAGTTACGATCCTCAGATTGGGGCAGAGATTTTTGCAAATTGGGTGCATGAATTGCCAAATCTGCACTGGATTTCTGGACAAGTGCCAATACATGTGTTCCGACAGGGCGATTCTATTACTGGTGTGCGCTTTGCTGATTTTGCTGTCATGGCCAAGATTATTCTCGACGGCACAGAATTAGGAGATTTATTGGCTTTAGGTGAGATACCTTACCGCTGGGGCTGGGAATTGCAATCTGAGTGGGGAGAACCCAGCGCCCCAGTGGCTTTTAACTCTTTAACCACCAGATATCCGGTGCAAGCGCCCACTTATGTAGTAATTATGCAAGACTTTGGTGCAGCAATCGCCCCAGAAATCCTAGCTGCACCTAACTATAATCCATCCCAGTTTACAGGTACTTGGGATGGCTATGGAGAAGAGACATTTTTAAATTATGGACGTTTGCCTGGTGGCCGATTCATGATTAATTGGCCAATCGGTGGCAATGACTACGGCGAAGGAATAGGGCGATTGATAGAGTCAGATGTATCCAGAGATGAATTTATCCAAGAAGCTCGCTGGCACAGCCAAAATTTTGCCCATTTTATCCAAAATCAGCTTGGTCGTCGTTATGGTTTAGCAGAAAAAGTATTTCCTCACGCCCCTACAGCTTTTGCGCTGCATCCCTATTACCGAGAAAGCCGCCGCTTAGTGGGGCTAACTACTGTCCGAGAACAGGATATTTTGCCGATCGCTGGAGGTAGAGTTGCATCTATATTTAATGATGCGAGTGTTTGTGTACCCCTTGCCTACGGCACGTTCCGCAAAGTGTCTTTGACAGGAGAAGCAATCGCTGTTGGTAATTACGCCAATGACCATCATTATCCTGGTGTTCAATTCTCACTGCAACCTAAATCGATTCGCTGGGGAGGGCGCTGGACTGGAACTCCCTTTACAATTCCCTACAGTTCCCTAATTCCAGCCACAATAGATGGTTTCTTGGTTTGTGAAAAGAATATTTCTGTCTCCCACATTGCCAATGGGGCTACCAGATTACAACCTGTGGTTATGGGCATTGGTCAAGCAGCCGGGATGGCAGCAGCGATGTGTGTTGAGTTAAACTGCCAGCCGAGGGATTTACCTGTTAGGGCGCTGCAAACAGCTTTATTGGAAGACAATCGCTCAAAAGCAGCAATTATTCCTTTATTTAATCTTCCACCCAATCATTCGGATTGGCTGCACTGGCAACTGTATTACTTAAATAACCCACAAGCCTATCCAGCTAGTGGTGATTGCCCTTGCCCATCGTGGAATGAGTACCGTGACTCTGCTTTTGGCAAGGTATTAATTCGGGAAAATAACTGTTTCAAAGGCATTTTTTACCGCTTGGATCAGCAGGAATACAGATTCACTGTCACAGCACCAGCCGCATATGAAGGTCAAAATTGGCAGCTTGTGACTTTGCGATCGCATATCAACGAGCAATTACGCTCTTATCCTCACGAACAATTAGTTACATTGTGGGGTTATCAAAACCACTTTGGTAATTGGTTATTAGTCGAACATTTAAACGAAGGATAAGAAGAGTTTATTTTCAGTAAAACACAATACTTTTTGATGAATTGTCCGGATATTAATCAAAAAGCTAAGTATCAGTGAAGTGGAGAGTTCCAAAATAGACATCTGCTATGCGTGCTGCCATTTCACTTTTAATATCGAGTCTGGTGTTCGGCCCCTTAGCTTCTAACTGCCAAGTAATGGTCAATCACTTATCCTATGGGCTGCTTTCCACGCCTGCTTCGGAACAGTGGCTCTCGGCGGCATCTGAACAAGTTTCAGATGATGCGCCACGTCATCGCGGTAGTGGGCGCAGAGAAGTGACGCAAAAATCCAGAAATATCTATGTTGTGGTTTAATTACCCTAATCTAATGCCTTTTTTTCAAAGGAAACAAAATACCAGAAAACACAGTGTTGTGCTAATATCGTTTATACAGCTTTTCTGGCAGATATATATACAGTTGACACACGAAAATCTTCAGCGATCGCTTAGTATTTCAACTGCAAGCTTTGTATATATAGTTGGCGTCAATCCTGGCAATCAAAACGCAAATTAAATTAACTGCCTTGATCAACAGCATCACCAACTTCTCAAAAGGTACACAACTGTTGCTCATATTCGGTGGGAAGCTTTGCGTCTCAATCCTCAACTGTTTTAGAAATAGATGTTATTTAGGCTCTCAGTTAATCTAAAGCACATCTAATACAGACATTTTGCTTGTTGAAAAAACAGTCTTAAGGCAACTTCACTTGAGTAGCTGGCTATCTACATCAGGAAATAATTGATCTTCGCTCCGACGTTTGTTTGGCGTCCTTTGCCGAAGCATAAAATCTCTTTCGTTGCATCTGAGCTTATCTAGGTTATAGATTCGTACAAATAGTATAAGTTTATTGCACTTGGCAACGAATCTTACTATTCCTGAGCTACTCTTGCACCCTGGTTCGTTCTCCTCGCAGATGGCTCCCAACGAAATAAATATTAAGAAGGATCTATTAGATCATCTTAGTCATTTAATTATTCTACACCCAAGGACAGATGCAAAATTTTGCATTTGCCCTTTTTAGATGAATTTTATTTAAAGAAAAGGATCTCAAGCTGGCTTATGAGCAATGAAATACTTGCTCATAAAATGGACTTGTATCTCAATATTCTCAAAGCCTGCTCTCTGCAAGCGTTCTACCAAATCATCAGTAGTGTAATGCCTGTAATAGGGTTCATGGAAAGCTTCGGGGAAAAAGTCCATCATATGTTCTAACTCAGGTGAATCACTCAACTGAATTGAGTCACAGATAATAAAGACTCCTCCTGGTTTTGTTACCCGGAAAGATTCCTCAATCACCGTTTGGCGTGCGATCGCTGGTAACTCATGAAAGAGAAAAACAGAAGTTACACCATGAAAATAGTTATCTAGATAGGGTAATTCTTCGCCATTCGCTTGTAAAAGCTGCGGCAATTCTCCTGGAATTTGGGATAATAGTTCGTTTGCTTTACGCAAATAAGCTGGTGACAAATCCGTACCAAACAGGGATGCTTGAGGCAATGCTGCCCGAATCAACTTCAAAGTACGCCCAGTCCCACAAGCTACATCCAAAATACGAACTTGCCTTGGTGGAACGGAGTCAAAAGCTTTCAGCCCTTGCTTGAGGGGAGCAAGAATTCGCCGCCGCATTGGATCAGCTGCTCCTCCAAACAGAATTTCCACCTGTAAGTCATATAAATTGGCTGACAGATCGCTAAAGTAGCCATTACTTTGGTGATGGAAGTTCTGCACATAGTAGCTGGGATAACCATTTGTGTCAATTTCGGGCGAAAAATCTTGATAATTCTGTTGTTTAATCCGCTCCCACATTTGAGGGAAATCTAGCCATACCAACGGATAGTAGCGGAAAAAGTCTTCCCAAGGGTTGTCAAACAGCAGACTTTCGGGATAAACACCTTTTTGGGCATCTTGCCAGTCTGTCTCTAGCACCTGATTTAATTTCTCTTGAAGTTTGAGTACAACCTCGTTTGGGATTGGTTTGGTCTTTTGTTCAAGCGTTGGATACATCAGGTTCCTCAACTGTGAACTTAATATTTTGTGTGCCAGACCAAAGTAATTTTTGCTCTGTTGGAAGGTCTGATAAGTCAGCTTCGTTAAATTCTCAGGCATAAAAATAGTTCAAGTTTTGATTACTTATATGTAAATAATTGTAACGAATAAATTAACTACTGTTTGGAAAGGTAAAGGCTCCCAGGCGAGACAAATCTGAAGCCAGATGATTTTAGCCATCAAAGGTAGATTAGGGAAGATTTTTCCAGGTTGGGAAAAAATACCTGATATTGTCAGCAAAGGGAAATATAAACTTTTGCAAAAAGTAGCTTATGTTACAGAATCTTTGCTATATTAGTTTATAGAGAAACCAAAAATTATATATTCACAAAATAAAGAGGACTATGGTTATGTCTATCGCAGATAAATCTCGGGCGTTAATGGTGCGTGAACATCAGCAAGTCAAGAATCGCCAACAATCAATGCTGATGCGGGCTGCACAAGAACTTGGTCTTCCTGAAGAAGCATCCCACTACTGGAACCCGATTCAAGGGAAGGTAGATGCTAACACTCGGATGATTTATGGGCCAAGCCATGCTTCTATGAGCTAAGTTTGAAGAGTTTTAAGGTTGATGTTTTGAGTGAAAGTCTCAACTGACAACTCTGGAAAAAAAGCCACCCTCTACTCTGGGGTGGCAAAACTTATATCTTTAGATAGATACGGTACTTAATTAAGCATCGTAATACAGGTAAAACTCGTAAGGATGAGGACGCAGCTGCAACTGCTTGACTTCGTTACCTAGCTTGTAGTCAATCCAATTTTCGATAAAGTCTTCCGTGAAGACGCCTGATTCTGTCAAGAAAGCGTGATCTTTTTCCAGTGCTTGCAACGCCAGTTCTAAAGAACCTGGAGTTGAAGGAACCTTTGCCAGTTCTTCTGGAGAGAGTTCATAGATATTCTTATCTAAGGGTTCACCAGGATGAATTTTGTTCTTGATGCCATCGATACCAGCACAAAGCATTGCAGCAAATGCTAAGTAAGGGTTAGATGTAGCATCTGGACAACGGAATTCCAAACGTTTAGCTTTGGGGTTTTTACCAGATAGAGGAATACGGATAGAAGCAGAACGGTTCCCTTCGGAGTAAGCTAAGTTCACTGGTGCTTCATAACCAGGTACTAGGCGCTTGTATGAGTTGGTGCTGGGGTTGGTAATAGCCAACAGCGCTGGTGCGTGTTTGAGAAGACCACCAATGTAGTACAACGCCATTTCACTTAAGCCAGCATACTTATCACCTGCAAATAGAGGTTGGCCGTCTCTCCAGATGGACTGGTGACAGTGCATTCCTGAACCGTTATCGCCAAAAATCGGTTTTGGCATGAAGGTGACAGTTTTGCCGTATTTCTTGGCAACGTTCTTGATGACATATTTGTAAGTCATCAACCAGTCAGCCGCTTGGATCAACTTACCAAAACGGAAACCTAGTTCGCACTGACCACCAGTAGCAACTTCGTGGTGATGCTTTTCAATGGGTACACCTAATTCTGCCATTGTCAACAGCATCTCTGTACGGATATCTTGGAAAGAATCCGTTGGTGCGACTGGGAAGTAACCTTCTTTGAAGCGTGGTTTGTAACCCAAGTTGGGTTTTTCATCTGTACCGGCTTTACCGGAATTCCAAGCACCTTCTTCGGAGTCTAAGAAGTAGTAGCCTTCGTTAGCAGTTTGGGCAAACCTAGCATTATCAAAGATAAAGAACTCAGCTTCAGGGCCAAAGAAGGCTGTATCACCAATGCCACTAGAAACCAGGTAATCTATTGCTTTTTGGGCAATAACGCGTGGGCAACGGTTGTACGGTTCACCAGTGCGGGGGTCTTTAATACTACAAATTATACTTAGTGTTGGCACTTCCATGAATGGGTCGATCCAAGCAGTGTTGGGGTCGAGTACCATTGTCATGTCCGATTCGTTGATCGCTTTCCAACCCCGAATGCTGGAACCGTCAAAAGCTACGCCATCAGTGAATGCAGTCTCATCGATTTGATTTTGGTACAGTGTGAGGTGCTGCCAAGTCCCTACTGTATCGATGAATTTGAGATCAATCAGTTGAATTTTTTCATCTTGAATTTTCTTCAAGAGTTCTTGGGGTGTCGTCATTGTTACTCCTTCTCTACCAATTTCCTAAAGTAAAACCAGAATCTTACATTGCATGCTAACCCTGCTGATCTCAATCGAGCCGTGACACACCAGAAATATCTTAAATACTAGACATTAGCTGATTTTGTAGTTTGTGCTACAGATATCTGGATTATCAGGTTATATTAACCTTTCAGGGATCATCTGTACAAAACTGGAAAGTTCATTACATAGGGGTCAACTTTGGCATAAAATCCTTAAATAGTGGATAGATTGTTTTTGTGCCGAGTCTATTTTAAATAGCACAAAAATTTACTGGTGCATAAGTGCAGCCAAATAAATATCAAACCATAAATAGCAAGGATTGGGAGAAAAAAGAATGCGCGATGCAGTAACAAGTTTAATTAAGAATTATGACTTAGCTGGCCGGTATTTTGACCGGAATGCGATCGATAGCCTGAAGTCTTACTTTGACAGTGGTACAGCAAGAGTACAAGCTGCGGCAGCGATAAACTCTAATGCAGCTGCACTTGTCAAGCAAGCTGGTTTGCAGTTATTTGAAGAACTGCCAGAATTGATTCGCCCTGGTGGAAATGCTTACACAACTCGTCGTTATGCAGCTTGTCTGCGGGATATGGACTACTATCTGCGCTACGCTACTTATGCGCTGGTTGCTGGAAACACGAATGTGTTGGATGAACGAGTGCTACAAGGGCTGCGGGAGACTTACAATTCTCTAGGAGTGCCTATTGGACCTACGGTTCGCGGTATCCAGATTCTCAAGGATCTGATTAAGGAACAAGTGACAGCAGCAGGTGTGGTTAATACTACTTTTGTCGATGAACCATTTGATCACATCACACGCGAGTTGAGCGAACAGGATATTTAGTCATTTAACAATAAGTATAAAATATAGCGATCGCACTTTTGTCTTTGTTGGGAAAGAGCGATCGCTTTTTTATGAACCCCATCAGGCGTTGATAATAGCTTGATCCAACTTTTCGCCGCAATTACCATTTTTGGACAAGTTAGTAAGCCAAAACAGTCATTATCGTAACAATTAGTTGGATTTCCTCCTTCTCCTTATTTAGACGTATTTCGTCATGTCCCCATAGTCGGGCGACCTAGCTTAGTAAACTGCTACTTCAGCGCCAGCATCAATAATGGGTACACCACCACTGCCATCGTGAGTACAGACAAGATCCAGCTGATATGGAGAACTTGAAGTATAGTAAGCAACACCGCTGATTGTGGATGTAAAAGCTGCATTTACATCATTTCTCCCAACAGTGGCAGTGTGAATCGAAAGGAACGTACCGTTGGCTCGAACACCACACCGGACAATTTCGCCGAGATCGGAGTTCGTCGCAGTTGCTGAGTAACTGATCACCCAGTTACCAGCAGGAACAGTAAATTGGTGCAGTATAGATATTATTAATGATAAAGTATGGATTCAATATGATGGTACTTCCCTTCCAGTAGCAGAGGCATTATTAGAAGCGGGTATCTTGCGCGAAGATATTGTCTTGGGTTTCCATCCGCCAGAACTACGGCAATACACGGATTTTGCTGTATCTTAATTATTTTGATGTCGTGTATTCGTAAAGAAAATGCGATCGCTCATAGATTAAATGCATTAGCTTATCTTATTTGAACTAAAATCACCATAAGCCACAATAGAAGTTGCCGAGCTTTGAGGCACTGATTATGGAAGAATTATTAACTCTGAAAGACTTGCTTGTTAAAGGCGATGTTCAAGGAGCATTGATTATAGTTGAAGAATTAACAGAAATGAGCCGAAATGACATAATCAAGACGATTCGTAGCTATGCAGTGATTTTGCTGTTGCATCTGATTAAACAACAAGCTGAAAATCGCACGACTCGCTCTTGGGAAGTCTCTATTCGGAATTCGATTCGGGAAATTCAACGGGAAAATAAGCGGCGTAAAGGGGGGGGTTATTATCTCACGCCAGAAGAATTGTTAGAAACCTTAGCAGAAGCCTATTTAAATGCCATTGATGAGGCTTCCTTAAAAGTAGAAGAAGGTCGTTATGAAGCCCAAGAATTGGAAAAGCTGGTTAACCAAGAAGAAATTATCAATCGTGCTTTGACTTTAATCTTACCAGGAGAGTCTAGTTAATTGGCTAAACAGCGACTTGATACATTATTAGTAGAGTTAAATTTATGTTCTTCTCGCGCCTTGGCACAGCGGTTAATTCAGGCGGGGGAAGTTACTGTTAATCAGCAGGTAGTTGATAAAGGTGGTACAGAAGTTGATATTGCTGCTCAAATAAATATTAAAGAGCGATCGCCTTTTGTTTCTAGAGGCGGTGAAAAACTCTCCAAAGCTTTGTCAGTATTCGCCATTACTGTAGCAGAGCGCATTTGTTTAGATGGTGGGATTTCTACTGGTGGTTTTACTGATTGTCTCTTGCAAGCTGGGGCAAAACAAGTTTACGGTATTGATGTCGGTTACGGGCAAGTTGACTGGCGGTTGCGAAATGATTCGCGGGTGATTTTGCGGGAACGCACCAATTTACGGCAACTACGACCAGATGAATTATATAGCGAGAATGACCCGATTCCTGATTTTGCAGTGGTCGATGTATCGTTTATTTCTTTAACTAAAATTCTGCCTGCTTTGTGGCAACTAACTCAAGCAAATCGAGAAGCTGTATTATTAGTCAAGCCACAGTTTGAAGTCGGCAGATCGCGTGTGGGTAAAAAAGGCGTGGTGAGAGATCCAAACGACCAAGCTGATGCCATTTTCCAGGTGTTGCAAGCAGCGCACGAATTAGGATGGAAATACAAAGGTTTAACTTGGTCGCCGATCACTGGCCCTGCTGGGAATATCGAATATCTTTTGTGGTTGGGAATGGAAAGTGAAATACCACTACCTGATTTAGAGGCAATTAAGCAAATAACGCAATCAGCAGCAATTGATTTACGGAAGAGTTAAACGTCGTAGATTAGACATTCTACGGAATCTGGATGGCGATCGCAGTAGTTTTCCAAAGAGGTTTTGTTTGATTTTGCTTGCTGTTGATGAGCTTTTTCAGCTTGTAATTCTTCCACAATATCCCAAGCTACGGCACAACCAGCAGAATTACTGCCATCTAGCTCGCAAGTTGTGCGGGCTTCAGTAATGGCATTAGTAATGGCTTCTTCAAGATTTGCCGCCCCAGCAGTTTCAAATTTTAGGGTAGTTGTCATGATACTTTCACCTTTAATTTACAGAGATAGATATTAACTGTGAGCTTTTAATGACCTCATAAAGCTCACCCTCCGGGTGACGCTCCTGCGTCGCTAACGCCAGTCCCTCTTTGTTGGAGCAACAAGACAGGCCTTGCTCACATTTCCAGTTTAGACAGGCTTCCCATGAGAGGTGGTGGTAAACACCGCCATCTTTTTCGCAAATTTGAGTGGGAATTACCCTCTTATCATCTTTGATTCAAAAAGCTAGGGGAATTCCACTAGTTAAAGTTACTAGTAGATATGGTCATGTTTTCAATCTTGCATCCGAAATTCGGAATATCAGTCAATTGTCAGAAGAGTTTGATAGAAGTTGATAATCACTTATAAACAGCAACAAAGAAGAAACAATTTTTATTTATTCTCAATACTTTATGCCTAACTCTTGTCGCAAGCGATACAGAATTGTATTCTGGTCAACTTGAGAGATAATTTCTTGAATGACGCTGCTAGCGCCTAACTGTCCCCAAGTGCAGCCTTTTTCCAGATACACCTGAGCGGCTTTGCCAACGGAGTATGCACCATAACCGGCGATACCAGCTTGAGCGATCGCACTGCCAGCAAAGGTAGTAATATTGCTGGGATTGTCACCACTGGTTATTGCGGCAGTACTTTTCCCCAAACCCAAAAGCAAACTGCTACCTAATTCCCCCAGTAGCAACCCACCAGAACTAAATAAAATCGTTTTTAAAATTTTTCCGGCTTCGTAGCTAGTCATCGGCAAACCATACAATCTAGCTAAAGCGCGAATTAAAGCCAAATCAGCAACAGTTCCGCCAAGGATATCTAAGAAGGCGATGGGATTGAGCATTACTGCCAAAGCTTTGTATTTGGTAAATTGCCAAATGATATCTTCAGCTTCTTGTTCGCGTAAGTCGATGGTTTTTTGAGCGATCGCGGCTTCTGCATTCCGTGCTTGGATGAGTGCATTTAAAGCCAGAAGCGATCGCCCTTCTCGATTGAGAATATTCAGAATTGTTTCTTTGAGTTTGTCTACTTGTGGTGGTGGCGTCTCCCATTCATAACTGACACGACCATCAGGCCACTCAACCCGTACTTCCATTGGCGTTGGTTCTGCCGCCACCATGACAATTTCATCAGGTAATAGAGGCTTCGCTTCGGGATGCCCTGCACCTAGTTGTTGTAAGTTTTGGTAAATCGCTCCTTGGTCTGTATCTGGGTAAAGGTCTATTTTGTTAAATACTAAAATTAGGGGTTTTTGCGATCGCCGTAATTCTAACAGTGTTTGATACTCAGTGCGCGTGATATCACCAGACACGATAAACAAAATCAAATCCGCCTGATGCACAACTTCTCGTGCCATGTCCGCCCGTGACTCACCCTCAATTTCGTCTAATCCTGGTGTATCAATTAACTCTACTAGTACCTTACCACCGGGCTGCCAACGGACGGAACGGGGCCATTGAGTAACACCGTTCAAGGGTCCAGTTTGCAGAATTTTGTCTCCCAGCAAGGCATTTAAAACGGCTGACTTACCACGACTCACCAAACCAAAGGCAGCAATTCTAATAATGTTAGAGTCCAGTTTGTTGAGTGTGGAATTCAAAGCTTCCAATTCTGGTTTCAACAAACCTGCCAATTCGGGGTTGGATGAAAGCTGTCCTGACTTGCGAAGATATCCATACCAAGACAGCGCTTGTCTGAGGCTGGCGCGGGCACGATTTAAGTGAGTTTCTTGCAGATTTCGCACAAAGTTAGGTTGATTCAAGGTTGGACAAACAACAGGCTACATATCCATTTTGATCTAATTCCCAGGCTGTTAACCTGTTTTGTCACTGATAATTGGCATAGCTTTTAATGCAATATCTATTCAGAACATAGGATCATGTTCATTATCCCAACACTTGCGATCGCGCCAGTTTCTCCCAGTATGTTCACATTCAGATTCATCATCTATCCAAGGAATTGATGTAGAGTGGTGCGAGGTTCCAATGGAAGCAAATAAGCTAGCAGTTACTAAAGGCAATAACAAGGATATAGTTATTAATGTAAAAATTGGTAGAGTGATTAAATATCCAGCAAGCAGAATAATGTTACTATGATTCCAAAAAACTGTGCCTATTTTATTATTTTTATGGCGACTTTTTAAGCTGATTTTTGAACTCGAGAAAAGCATAATGCAACCCTACTAATACCAGGTTATATAGCAATTCCATTTAATTTGTAAAAGCCAAGCTGACTGAAAGCTAGCTGAATCAGGTTTGTGCTCTCAGTATATTTAGCAGAAATCAAATAGGAGTTCTATATAAGTATGGATTTTTACGTAAGAACATTATTGAAGCTATATACTCTGATGTCAAAGGTGCAAGCGACGAATTCTTATAAGTTTTAATCTTTCGGTACTAAAAAATATTTTTAATGAAAATATGTTGAAGTTTTAGTAATCTTCCTTGCGTAAATCCCAGTAAATTTAACTCACAGCTTTCCGTCGCCGATGCTAGATTGTTATATTGTGATCGCTTTTGGGTAAACTGTAAATTTTACTTCCTGCGGCAGCCTTTCAGCCCCAAAAGCATGATTTTGGACTTGCTGCTCAGTGTATTCCTAATTTGGTTAGCAAAATTTTGTATTATACTGTAAAAAGCACTCATACAACTCTGGATTATTGTATGTCTGCGTCTACGAGTCGTGATTGGCTTCTGGGTAAACTGTAAATTTCACATTCTCATCCTGGGCTTTGAGTATAGAAACCATGATTTCGGACTCACCAAAGGGAACTACATTATCTTTGGCTCTGTGAAATGCCTACACAAGAAGATTTTTCAACTTACGTGCGTTCCTACCACTACAGATAGACGCAATCGCAGCAAATCGTTCTGGCTGTGCTGCTGCATCTAAGTTAGAACTTCTCTCACCGATACTTGTGACATTTCATAGTACCGTCTATCCTAAGAGAATTTCCAAATTATGATTACGTCATTAATAGATATAAGTTAACCAAAAAAGACAGACACGAGGACACAAAGAAAGAACTCTCCGTGTCCATGTGTCCCCGTATCTCTTAAACGAAGGACTACCACCAAATCCGATTTCCATTTTCGTCAACTCGTGCTTGCCGAATTACATCGGAAATCTCTTCAGCATCTTTAACGTGGTGGAGTGCTTTCTTTTCGCCGTCGGGTTCATCTACAACGAAGTAAGTCGGGACTGTGATTTTGTCGCCTGTAATGTCTGGTACATCATCCACAGCTACCTGTTTAGCCTTTTCTTCAACAGATTGAGACTCATCAGCGATTCTATCTCCTGGATTCGCTGTTAAGTTTCTTTCGTTGACGTTCGGTTCTTCGCGTAAATGTGTATCCTCACTTACTGGTTGCTTAATTTGATTTTCTTGATTTTTATCAGTCATGGCTTTTTCAGGTATTGAAAAATGTAGCTTTACTAATAACACTCTAGAAAATTGGGGCTAAAAAGAGTTCTTTCTCTGGAGAGACTTTGAGAATAACACGTCTTAGGTTAGATATTTACTCTAATGAATTTACTTCTTTAGTTGAAGTGGGGTATATTTTCCCCCCAATGCTTCTACAATTGTACGAGTATTCGCCTCCATCATTTTGATATAAGAATCTCCTTGACTTCCCTTAGCACCAATTGAATCAGAATAGAGTTGATTTGGCGCTAATTTTACCCCTGCTTCTTGGGCAACAGTTTTAATTAAAGCGGGGTTAATTGTAGTCTCAGCAAAAATTGCAGAAACGCCTATTTTTTTAACTGACTCTACTAATCGCTGAACTGTTTGGGCACTTGGTTGTTCTTCGGTACTAATGCCAATTAAAGTACCTGCGATCGCAATTCCATAAGCACGTCCATAATATTGGAATGCATCATGGGTTGTCACCAGTTTGCGCTTATCTGCGGGAATAGTTTGAATCTGTTGATTAATCCAAGTATGCAATTGTTTTAATTCATTATTTAGTTGCGATGCTTTTTGAGTAAATTTTCCTCTATCTTCAGGTGATAACTCAATCAAAGCATCCCGAATCGCATTCGTCATTGCGATCGCATTTTCTGCACTACCCCAAACGTGCGGATCTGGCACAACTTCTCCTTTGCCTTTATCAAGCTGCAAAGATTTGACAGCTTCCCCCACAGCTAACTTTTGCGCCTTACCACCAGAAGCATTCATTAATTTAATCAGCCCTGGTTCCAAGTTGTAACCGTTATATAAAATCAAGTCAGCTTCTTCCAAAACCCTGCTGTCTGCTGGTACTGGTTCGTAAACATGGGGATCGGTACCCGGTTTTAAGATTGCACTTAGTCGAATTTCATCTTCTGCAACCTCTTGTGCCAAATCAGCAATGATGGTACTTGTTGCAACCACTCGCGGCTTATCTCCCTTGGCAGTGTTGGAATTAGAGTCTTTCTGGGTACAACTGAGTAAAGCCAAAGGTACAAGGATTCCCAAACAAAGCCGGAAAAGAATTTTTCCCCTCATCCTGCTGATTATTCCCTTGCCATAAGGATTACTGCCGTCTATCTCTAGTATTAGTTTCATTTATCTTGGATATTACATCTAATTATAGATTTTTTCATATTTCTCTCATTTTTATAGTAAGCTCAAGAAATAAATATTTAAACCCGATTATGAAAAACGTCTCTTTTCCTACAAAACTTCGCTTATCCCAGACAAAAATAGAGGAAATGCCTGCAAAAACTATCAAAGCTTTTGACATGAGTTCCAAAGCAGCAATTAGCATTGCCCATCTAGGAGTATACTACCGGACACAAGAAGCTTTAAGGGACGTTAACTGTATCGTCAAACCGGGAAAACTGACGGGTATTTTTGGCCCCAACGGTGCTGGCAAAAGTACGCTGATGAAAGCAATGTTAGGCTTGGTTCCTGTCAACAGTGGTACGGTGCTGTGCCAAGGTAAACCCTTGATGCAACAATTAGAGAAAGTTGCTTATGTACCACAACGTAGTCAAATTGACTGGACTTACCCCGCCACCGTTTGGGATGTAGTTATGATGGGACGGGTAAAGAAAACAGGCTGGTTGCGTAGCTTCTCGGCAGTTAGCCGCCAAGTAGCAAAAAATGCCATAGAAAGAGTTGGAATGAGCGAATATTGCGATCGCCCCATTGGACAATTATCAGGAGGACAACAACAACGGGTATTTTTAGCTCGTGCTTTAACACAGCAAGCAGAAATTTTCTGCTTTGATGAACCTCTAGTAGGTATTGATCAAAAAACCCAGTCAGTGATTTTTGAAGTCTTTCATGAACTCGCTGCCGACAATAAAATTGTGCTAGTAGTCAACCACGACTTAGGAGAATCAATCACCCACTTCGATGATTTAATATTACTAAATCGTGAATTAATCGCCACAGGTTCACGGCAACAAGTACTTACCCAAGAGAATCTACATCTTGCTTATGGTGGTAAAGTAATGTACTTTTCAGATGCTGCCTAAACTATAATTCGTTATTAGTCATTTTCAAAGGACAACTGACAAATGACAAATGACAAATGACAAATGACAAATAATGAAATATGTTACAAGCATTAATTGAGCCATTGCAATATGGCTTTATGCAGCGATCGCTCGTGATTGCGATTTTAGTTGGGATGTTGTGTGCAGTTGTAGGCAGCTACTTAATGGTGCAACGGCTAGCCTTGCTAGGTGATGCGATCAGTCACTCAGTTTTGCCAGGACTAGCGATCGCTTTTATGGTAGGAGCAAATATATATATTGGGGCATTTATTGCCGGAGTTGTCAGTACAATGGCGATCGCTTGGATTAGAGTGCGATCGCCAATTAAAGAAGATGCGGCAATGGGCATAGTTTTTTCAGCATTCTTTGCCCTTGGTATCACCCTAATTACTGTTATTCAAAAAGATAACAAAATCGACCTCAACCACTTCCTTTTCGGTAATATTCTCGGCGTTACTATTGATGAAGTGCGGGATACTGCTATTATTGCAACTATTGTTTTAATAGTTGTTCTTTTACTATATAAAGAGCTTTTATTTTACACCTTTGATCCTTTAGGCGCTCAAGCCGCAGGTTTGCCCGTCAATCGGCTGAATTTTGGACTTATGGTGCTAATAGCTTTAACAATTGTTGCCAGTATGAAAGCTGTCGGTGTCATCTTAGTACTATCACTTTTAATTACACCAGGAGCCACCGCCTATTTATTAGTTAAACGTCTCAACCATGTAATGATTGTGGGTGCGGTAATTGGCGTAGTTTCTAGTATTAGCGGTATGTACCTCAGCTACTTTTATAACTTGCCCTCTGGGCCTGCGATCGTTTTAGTAGTATCAGGATTCTTTATTTTGGCGTTGTTATTCAGTCCTAGATACGGTATTTTTACCTTGAGCAACAGAAAGCTCACACCATAATCTTTGAATTAGGGGTATTTTCCGGCGTGTAGAGACTTTGTATTGTAAAGTCTCTACACGCGTTTGCTAACTGTATTAAGCTGCTGCGTTGTTCAGTAGTGGCTAGTATTACTTAACAAGACTATGCTGGCAGCACTCCGGCAAACTTCAGAAAATCACTAATCACGCGAATTTCGCTACCATTTGGCAGCTTAACGCCATTGGAAGGGTTCCAAACATGATCACGATCATCCTCATGTTCGCTATCGTTGAGGTAGGAAGATGGGTCATTCTTAATTAAGCCGATGATGGTTTCAGCAACAATGCGGCTACCAACTTCGCCCAAAGAGTCTCCCTTGGCACGAACTTCGGATTCTTTGAGGACGTAATACCACGCTGGAGTTTTTTCTAGAAAAGGTTCAAGGGCTTGATTCAATTCTGGTGAATTGTCTTGTTTAAGCTCCTCCACTGTTAGTTTTTTAATACCTAGCTTGTCAGCTAGGCTTTGTCCAGTGGGAATGCTGAGGAAATATCCACGTAGTAAATTCCGTTTAGCAAGGTGCCTCAGAAGTTTTTGAATAGGATCTTGATCTTTTGGATCTTTATTGCCTTCATTAATTAGCTCTGACAAAGGCAATGCAAGATGCGTGTCAATTTTTCGCGCAGAATTTCTCTGCCTTTTGGCAGCGCTTTCTTTGTCAACAAAGCGATCCCACTCAATAATCCAATTAAAAGGGAGAGTCTCGGACGGGCCAGGGCCTGGTGGGCCGCCTATATCACGTCTTCCCGTAAACGCAAAAAGTAAATTGAACGTTGCATCTGCCAACGCTCCTGGTTGGTTTGTAAAATTGCGGTTGTAATCATAAGCAGCTCGCACCATACTATGTCCAAAACGGTAAGCTGCAACGGAGAATTCTAGAGGCATGAAAAGATTTCCATTCCGGGGATGATAGAATTTCAGCCCGTCGCTGAAGATGCTATCCACTGTCTTGCTTGCAGTCACTGTTTGAAGGAAATCATTAACAACAAGCCATTGGTAGTGCCAACGAACTAGAGTCTGCGCCCGAACAAATAGTTTTTTATTGTCTTGGGCATTGTTCGGTTCATTCTGCCGCACCCAGTCAACTACTGCGTTGTGGAAACGCAGGAAGGCAGTGTGGAACTGTGCCACGATTAGATTTTCGTCGTTGCGACTGTCGCCGATCACAGCGATTCTATTATTGCGTGGCAGGTCGCGCGATAAATCGCTTTCTGGCGGAATTTTAGCTCCAAGTGTAGGGACGCCGTTAGCATTTTGTTTAGCGTTTTGCCCAACTTTCAGTTTTACCGGATCGTCTTCTTGATAAAAGTCTTTTGCTTCCGTGGGGTTTTTAGGGTCTAGAGTTGGCCCGTCGCCATAAACACTGTCAAGATCGAAGGTGGGGCGACGCAGATTCTTGAGGTTATCGGTTACGAAGTCGGGTGACAGAGGCGTGAAATCATCTTTGGTAATATCAGTTTGAAGGTCTGTGACAGCCCGATCAGTGTTGGCAGTAATATCATGGTCGATAAACTGTCCCCAGTAAGTATAAACCGGAGGTATTGTTGAGTTATCGTCTTCAGGCTCAGGGCTTTGTCTGTCAATTATTGCATCACCTAGCTCTTTGAGTTTTTTAATAACATCTTGGTTGTTGTCTGCCGGAAGTAAACTATTTGAATCTCTGGCAATATCTGGAAAGAGGTAATCGAAATCTGTCTCCACATCAATCGCCTCAGTCGTTGGCGGCTGTAAGGCAATTTTTTGTTGCACGGTACTTTCCTTAATATATCCGCCGTGGCTAAATTCAAAAGGGAGATTTTGCATGGTTTTTTCCTTTAATTACATTCCTATGTTCTTCTCTTGACGACTAACGCAACTGGCACATATACAGCAGAATTCAGCTTTATTACTTATTAAACCCGGAGAACCCTAAAGAGCCAACGCTATGCCTTGTCTTGCCAAAAAACTTGCGGCGCCAAGGTATACACACAAGTCTCTTGACCTGCATTGTTAATGCATCGACTGGCATTGTTAATGCATCGACTGGCATTGTTAATGCATCGACTGGCGTTGTTAATGCATCAACTGGCATTGTTAATGCATCGACTTGCATTGTTAATGCATCGACTTGCATTGTTAATGCATCGACTTGCATTGTTAATGCATCGACTTGTAAAAATTAACTCACCCCACGTATGCAGCAACTCTAAAAGACTTGTGTGTACACGGTAGGTTTGCTTTTAGGGGATTAAGGAGAGCTAATGCGTTGGAGAGCCAGCGTGGTCTTTTGGTTTTCAAAATGAGCGACTGGTGTCGGGTTTCTTGAGTTGTAATCCCCTCTGAATATCTCAGTGGAGTTACACCGAGAAATTTACATTCAAATAATGACATTTCGGATTATTAAAGTAATAGTACCCCTGCGGGTACTATTAGGAAGCAAAAGGTCGAGGCGGTTTGGAATCATGAAGAGTTACTCCCAAGGGAGTGGTAGAGCGATCGCCTGCAATCATTTAGACTACTTTTCCTATCTACAGTCCTGATACAACAAATCATTGCTAGTTCAGTTAAGCTGGCAACAGCAGTTTCATCCTCAAAACAATGACAGCAAGTAGTCCCATAATTTTAGCCCTAGACTTTGATGGAGTCATTTGCGACGGACTAATTGAATATTTTGAGGTAGCATGGCGTACCTACTGTGAAATTTGGTCTCCTGCTAACGACACACCACCAGATGATTTAGCTTTAAGATTCTATCGCCTACGACCTGTAATTGAAACGGGTTGGGAAATGCCCGTTTTAATCAAAGCCTTGGTAAATGGAATTCCTGACGGAAAGATTCTTCATGAATGGGTAAGCATCGCCCCAAAACTTTTGTTAGACGATAAGCTACAAGCAAAAGAAATTGCTGCGAAACTAGATAAGCAACGAGATGAATGGATTACCACCGATTTAGACGGTTGGCTAAGTCTGCATAGATTTTATCCGGGTGTAATAGAAAAAATCAAATTAACTCTTGACAATGGAGTTAAGCTATACATTGTGACAACCAAAGAAGGGCGTTTTGTACAGCAGTTGTTGCAACAAGAAGGAGTGAATTTACCAGCAGAAGCAATTATTGGCAAAGAAGTCAAGCGTCCTAAATATGAAATTCTGCGAGAATTAATCCAGGCAGCAGGGGAGAAGCCACTTAGTCTCTGGTTTGTAGAAGATAGACTCAAGACTTTGCAGTTAGTCCAACAGCAAGCAGACCTTGAAGATGTGAAACTCTTCCTCGCAGACTGGGGCTATAATACCCAAGCAGAACGGGAAACTGCCCAAAATGAGCCGCGAATTCATCTGTTATCACTGTCTAACTTCTCCAAAGATTTCTCTGCTTGGCTTTAAATATATTAAATACGTTGCAATAATCTTTTAATGCTCTCACCCTAAAAGGGTTTGTCATTACCCAGATTTTGTAATAGTCAAATTGTTGCCTTTCTGATATACCGCCAGGAACTTAATTTCCTGGCTCATAACCCAAGTCTACTTCAATAGACTGAAATCATTTATTTAGTTGTCTGAAAAGAACTTTAGTTATTAACTTCGGAATTTACTCCGACGCAAAATAGCAACGAAGCGGGATATATAGCAAAGATTAGAAACCATAAGCTTACGTTTTTCGATTTAGATGAAATAATAACTCATAACTATTCACTCCTCACTTAAGACTTACTTTTATGCTTGACCTGACAAAACTGGCGCGACAAATGCAGGGTTTAAGTCAGCATCTTACTGTAGAAGCTGCTGCCAGTCGCCAGCGTTTAGAATTGGCGCAACAACATCTCAAAAATGCTTACGAGTGTCAACAAGATTTAATCGATCGCCAGGAAAAATGGTGCGATCGCATTCTTTTTGCTAATGCTACCCCAATTGAACCGCTAGAAACCTGCATCGATATTCCAGTTCCTCCAAAAATTCATACTGTCATCGCTACCGATGGTTCGCAAATTGCCCCCAACCATCACGAAATTGCTTACTGTTATCTCCTGAATATCGGCAGAGTAGTTTTACACTACGGGCAAAATCGCCATCCGTTACTCGATAGTTTGCCAGAGGTATTTTACCGCTCGGAAGATTTATATATGTCTCGGCAGTGGGGAATTAGAACCGAGGAATGGATGAGTTTCCGCCGCACTGCTTCAGAAACAACGGTGTTGGCAGAACTTGCATGTGCAGCCAAAGGGGAAGCCCCAGCATTGGCGATGGTAGATGGTTCTTTAATTTACTGGTTCTTAGAACAATTACCAATGGATGCACGCGATCGCATTTTACCCCCTATCCTCGAAGCTTGGGAGCAGATGCGTGATGCTCAAATTCCCCTAATGGGTTATCTTAGCGCCTCTCGCAGCATTGAAACAATGAACTTTCTCCGGTTGTTAGCTTGTCCTCATCCAGTGCCAGACTGTAAAACTTATTGCCCAAACCAGCTAGAAAAAGTAGCTTGTAAAATTTTTGAACAGTTACGAGATACTTCTGTTTGGGCAACTCGACTCAAACCAGGACAACGCAGTACCTTGTGGCGTAGTAATTCCCCCATTCTCGAACTCTACGGTGACCAAACCATTTACTTTTGCTACGTCCACGTTGGCACCGAAATCGCCCGGATCGAAGTTCCGGCATGGGTAGCGGATAATGCAACCATGCTAGACCAAGCATTGGGGCTAATGCTAGCACAAGTCCAAAAAGGATATGGCTACCCTGTAGCGATCGCAGAAGCCCATAATCAAGCAGTGGTTAAAGGTGGCGATAAAGCGCGTTTCTTTGCCCTCCTCGAACAACAAATGATTAAAGCTGGCCTGAAAAATGTGGGAACTTCCTACAAAGAAGCCAGAAAGCGGGGGAGTATTGCTTAGGAACTTCGTCCGTTTTATGGCTGCTTATTGTTTGAATATACGGATCTTGAAATTGGCGATCGCAGCCATCCGAATTTATAGTGTTTACATTTATTCCCGTTAGTAGCACTGACACATTAACCAAGCTAGAGATAGCAAAACGGGCACAACACCCTGGAACCTATCTCACTATTCTAAAAATTCCTACTTTTTTCGTAAAATGTGCTTGAAAACCTTGATTTTTCGTTTTCAATTCTCAACAAACTTAAGCTTTTTAGCATAAATATTATTAGTGGGATAGGTTCTGGCAAACAATCTTAAGCGGATTAATAAATTGATACTGTTAACGGGACTTAAACAAAACTTAAAGTTAAAAAAGAGTATAATGCTTAACTAGCATAGCTTTCACGTTGAAAAAAAGCTCATGAAAGAGACCACCCCCGCAGCAATGCCTCCATGCTTTGAA
>NZ_JAIVFT010000068.1 GCF_020829665.1 Nostoc sp. CHAB 5824 | reverse complement strand
GATTCCGTTGCGCGGGTCGTCGTTGTGGAACTGATAAAACGGCATGATATGCGCGGCGTCTACCAGCGTTTTGCCGTCATCGGTGGTGACGTGAAGGGCGCAGACGGCACAGGAGTTTTTGTAGAGGTCTTTGATAACTTTGGGAAAAAGCCTGTGCCGAACATAGTACCCTACAGAGTCCGGCAGGTCGCGCACTTCCCGAATGCGAAATTTGCTTTGGGCTTCGGCTTTAAGGCGTTCAATCTCATAGTCAACGGGATTGGCGGGAAGTTGGGCGGCGGCGGCGGTTTGGGTCTGCGGGAAATAGGTTTGGAGCAGGTGCGCTCGCAGGGCTTGAAGTGCTGTCGGGTCTTGGAGCAGTTGCCAGAGGTCGCCGCTCAATACCGCGCCGTCTACGTCGGTTGTCAGTTGCCGAATTGTCGGACTGCTTCCGAGCGACTGCGCCGATACCAAACTGCCGTTCTTGGTCAGCGTCCAAAACCCTTCGTGTATCATAAAGCGGAAAGGCATTGCGATTTTGTCCTTCCACGTTTTCGGCGGGACAAGCGACTGCCAGCGATATTGGAAGGCGAGCATCAGTGACTCGTTGAGTTCAATGAAGTTAGCGTCAATCGTTCCGCGCTCTATCTCGTCCAGCACGGCAAGCAGGAGAACAGGCTTATGCGGAGCCTTGCCCCAATCCGGGTTGGAGTTCTGGTTGAGACTGCCGAATGCGTTTAAGTATCTGCTCAAAAAGGCAATTGACACTATTACGTTCCCTAAATCCTAAGATTCGGGCGTATGAATCCACGCCTTGCAACTTGATCAAAAGTAGAAATTTCGAGCGTTTTTCTATCACGCTTATTAAGGAATATCAGTCGCTTACGATGTTCATCAGATAGTTCACTCCATTGCCCTATAATAATTGACGATGAAATCATAGTGTCTTCATATCCGCCAAAACCATGCCATATCTGCTCAATCGCTTTATCAGAAACACACTGATAACTGTTGTTGCCAGCGCGTTCAGGAAACATTGGTAAACTTTTGGCGTACTCCACTGTATCTCTAACAAATGTCTGCTTG
Organism: Nostoc sp. CHAB 5824; assembly: GCF_020829665.1. Taxonomy (GTDB): domain Bacteria; phylum Cyanobacteriota; class Cyanobacteriia; order Cyanobacteriales; family Nostocaceae; genus Nostoc. The sequence goes on along the minus strand of NZ_JAIVFT010000068.1, from coordinate 3,798 downwards.
TTGATTTCAATCCATTGATGCCAGTCGTGTACCTGACCAATTGCTTGTTGCAATCTTGTAGCAGGAGTGTTTTTCTTAGTGAATAAAGTTGCAGAAGACGGCTCTATTTCAATTAAATGGATTTCACATCCTTTCTGCCCATACTCTAAAATCGCGAAATCGGCGTTATAGCGCGTTCCAATTGGTGGTTTGACGAGTACGGCAAGCGTTTGATCATCGCCATATCCGTACATACTCATTAGAAACTGCGGGTAAGTTTCCAAGAATTGTTGAAGGGCTTCTTCGCCGGGATCAGATGATAGTAGAACCGCTAATTCCTTGATTTGATCATAGTTTGGTGAAGTCCCCATCAAGTTCTTATTACCGCTCACCCAGCCTAAATCGCTTCCGAAAATCTGAGACAATATCTGTTCTGCTTTGTCCATTGTTATAGTCCTTTCTTGTTACACTATCATTGAAGTTTTGAGGCTAAAATTGGTTATTTCCTCTATTTTCAGCCGTGTATACAGCCTAAATATACATCGCCAAAGCGTGTGTTGACTGCTTGTTCCAGTTTTCGGTCGCAACTCTCTGCAATGTATAATCCATAAGATGCGACATCTTTAACCGCGAGTTCTCTTTGCCAGTCGTTTTGTGGGATCTCAAAGTCTCCATAAAAAAACGAATAGCGTATGGACGCCCATAACTCGAACCCTAAACTTATATTTTCATCTTCATCGTAGCCTGAATTATCTCCTGCCTTGATAGTTTTTTTGACATAGCCTAACGTCTCCAGCAACATCGTTGAGCAAGTATGAGCCGCAAGATCAGCAAGTTGAATGCCGATGACTTGTTTCGAGTCTTGCTCGAAACACAAAGTACACTTTTTCTTAAATTTGAAATGGTTGGATTGGCATTGGGCGACGGTGACACTTGAAAAAATAGCCTGATCGAAGTATATCAAGTGTCGAGAATTGTCGAGATTGTTCTTTCTCAAAATTTTTGCCAAGCACTGCAATGCTTCTTTATCAAGTTGATCACGTTCCATGGCAGGTAATACAACAAGACCAATTCGACAGGAACGCAGAACTTTTTTGAGTGCCTCCCTTAATATGGCTTGTTCTGGATGTCTGCCCATGTGTGCGCTACTCTTAAACTCATCCCTACCGGGAACAAACCCATGTTCAGTCAGTATTTGCTCAAGTTCACATTGCATATCATCATGGGTATACACGAAAGCACCGAGGATAAACCCGTAATTTTCGTGTATGCTTTCATCGAAATAGAAGAATCCCATATCTTTGCCTCATTTGTAAGAATATTGCGGCGAAAGGTCAGCATCGGTTTGGGCGAACAGCGCGAACACCCTCGGTATTGTCCTTTGCATTGCCCCTACCCTCTACTTCTTACCTTCTTGGGAGTATGTTGATGTCTGTTGCGGAAATCGAAAATCTGACGGTCAAATACGGGTCACGCACTGCTATCCCGAACCTTTCCGTTTCTGTGCCGGAAGGGTGCATCGGGCTTTTGGGTCCCAATGGCGCGGGCAAGACAACGCTGATCAAAACACTGCTCGGTTTCGTACAGCCCGCTTCCGGCAACGCCAAAGTGCTGGGAATGGACGCCGCCCGTGAACCATTGCGGGTGCGGCAAAAGGTCGGGTTGATGCCGGAAGTGGACTGCCATATTCCCGGAATGAACGGCGTCACCTTTGTCGCCTATGCCGGTGAACTCTGCGGAATGCCCGCGTCTCAGGCACTGCGCCGCGCCCATGAGACCCTCGAATACTGCGGATTGGGCGAAGCGCGATACCGCGCCGTCGAAACCTACTCGACAGGAATGAAACAGCGCATCAAACTGGCGCAGGCGTTGGTTCACGGTCCGAAACTGCTGTTTCTGGACGAACCGACCAATGGACTCGATCCCGACGGACGCGATGAAATGCTGAAACTCGTCCGCGATATTTCCCAGAATAAATCCGTCAATGTCATTGTCTCGTCTCACCTTCTGCCCGACATCGAGCGCACCTGCGACTCGCTGATTGTCATGCAAAAGGGCAAAATTGCCGCGCAGGGCAGTATGGCGCAGATGCAGGAGATGAGCGACACGCAGTACGACGTGGAACTCCGCATTCCGAACGAAGCGTTCATTACGGCACTGGCGGCACGCCGCCTGACGGTTCAGAACGTGATCGGCAGTCAGTACCGCGTGCTGAATGTCGGGGCGGACGGCGATATTGGCGAACTGCTGTTTTCGGCGGCGAAAGAGACGGGGGCGCAGGTGCGCGGCTTCCGAACCGCCCTGCGCTCGCTCGAAGATGTGTTTCTCGAAGCGGTAGAATAGACAAAAACCCTATGGATTTCGATCTCTCCCCCACCCCTCCATCGCCGCCAGACCCGGACGCTTCTCAGCCGCCCGCGTCTGCCGATTCGCCGATTGCGGATACCACCTATCGGAACTACGACGGACCGCTGAAACTCCGTGCGTCACGCTGGACGGTGATCGCGGCGGCACAATGGCGTCTCACGAAAAAGAAACCGATCTTTTGGATTTTGTCCGCGATGGGAATGCTGCCGTTTCTGTTCGCAGGAATTATGCTGTATCTGCAATCGCGCTATCCCGATATGTTTATGGAGCGACGCGGTCCGAATTTTAATCCGTTTTTCGATACGACGCCTGGTCAAAGATACACGTATCAGTTTTATCGCGCCCTCGATTTTCAGTTGTATTTTCTGTTTCCGCTCGCCATTCTGCTCGGTTCCGGCGCGATTGCCGCCGACAACCGCACGAACGCACTGATGGTTTACCTCTCGAAACCGCTGACTAAAGGCGATTATCTGCTGGGCAAATGGCTCGGCGTTTTTCTGATTCTGTTCGGGGCGTCGTTTGTTCCGGCGTTCGGTCTTTATCTGTATGCCCTGATGAGCGACGGCATGGCGTTTCTCAAGCAAGACCCGTTTTTGGTTCTCAAAGTGGCGTGTGCATCTGCAATTCCGGCGACATTGTTCTCCAGTTTGCAGTTGGGGCTGTCGGCATGGTCGAAAACGCCGCGTATCGCCGGGGCTGTGTTTGCCGGGATTTATGTGGCGAGCGGATGGATCGCGCAAATTCTGTGGGCGTTGCAGACCCGTGAAGATTTGACCAAAGGCATTCTGATTCGCCATCTCTCGATCAGCGGAATCATCAACGGACTGAATCAAAATCTGTACGGCTTGATTCTGCACTGGCCTAATGTCAGCCGGCGGCGCGGCTTCAATGTGGCGGAACTGCCCCCGCCAAACGCAGCGATTCTTTTGACTATTTTCCTTGTGATCGTCATCGGCGGGATTGCGGCGGCACGGGCAAAAATCAACGCGGTGGAGGTGGTACGCGGATGATCACATTGCTGAACGCCTCACGCTGGTACGGTCAGGTCATCGGAATCAACGATGTCTCCTGTATGATGCCCGCTGGAATCACGGCTCTTTTGGGACCCAACGGCGCGGGCAAATCCACGATGCTCAAACTGATCACCGGACAGTTGCGCCCCACCACCGGAACCGTGAAGGTGTTCGATCAAGCCCCGTTCGCCAATCCCGACGTGCTGAGACGCCTCGGCTATTTCCCTGAAATCGAAAGCGGCTACGACGACCTGACTGGCATCGAATTTGTGACTCTGCTTGCGGCAATGAGCGGATTTCGCGGCGCGGAACTCAAAAAGCAAGTGGCAGACTCCATCGAGCGGGTCGGCATGACGCACGCGGCGGGGCGCAAGATCGGCGGCTACTCCAAAGGGATGCGACAGCGAATCAAGGTCGCGCAGGGCATTGTTCACGATCC
>NZ_JAIVFT010000067.1:0-3270 GCF_020829665.1 Nostoc sp. CHAB 5824 | reverse complement strand
AGTGAGAGTTCAGCAACATGACTTTCGGGTCAGACTGCTGAGTTAGTTCTCAGCCAGAACCTTGAAAACTGCATAGTAACGCGAAATTAGCAGGCAGACACAGACATTCTGTATGGATGTTTTTGTGAATGCAATCATGTGAAACACCAAATGAATTGAGTGGTCAAGCTAATAAGGGCTAACGGTGGATACCTAGGCACACAGAGGCGACGAAGGACGTGGTTACCGACGATATGCTCCGGGGAGTTGGAAGCAAACATAGAGCCGGAGATTTCCGAATGGGGCAACCCTATATACTACCTGCTGAATATATAGGCAGGAGAGAGCCAACCCAGCGAATTGAAACATCTTAGTAGCTGGAGGAAGAGAAATCAATTAAGAGATTCCCTAAGTAGTGGTGAGCGAAAGGGGAAAAGCCTAAACCAAAAGATTTATCTTTTGGGGTAGTGGGACAGCGAGATCGAATCTGGAGGCTAGACGAAGCAGCTAAATACTGCACCAAAGAAGGTGAAAGTCCTGTAGTCGAAAGTTAAAGGATAGTAGCTGAATCCCGAGTAGCATGGGGCACGAGGAATCCCATGTGAATCAGCGAGGACCACCTCGTAAGGCTAAATACTACTGTGTGACCGATAGTGAACCAGTACCGCGAGGGAAAGGTGAAAAGAACCCCGGAAGGGGAGTGAAATAGAACATGAAACCGTTAGCTTACAAGCAGTGGGAGGGCTATTCAAAGCCTGACCGCGTGCCTGTTGAAGAATGAGCCGGCGACTTATAGGCACTGGTAGGTTAAAGCGAGAATGCTGGAGCCAAAGGGAAACCGAGTCTGAAAAGGGCGATAATCAGTGTTTATAGACCCGAACCCTGGTGATCTAACCATGGCCAGGATGAAGCTTGGGTAACACCAAGTGGAGGTCCGCACCGACTGATGTTGAAAAATCAGCGGATGAGTTGTGGTTAGGGGTGAAATGCCAATCGAACCAGGAGCTAGCTGGTTCTCCCCGAAATGTGTTTAGGCGCAGCGGTAATGATTATATCTGGGGGGTAAAGCACTGTTTCGGTGCGGGCTGGGAGACCGGTACCAAATCGAGACAAACTCTGAATACCCAGAGCACACATTGCCAGTGAGACAGTGGGGGATAAGCTTCATTGTCAAGAGGGAAACAGCCCAGACCACCAGCTAAGGTCCCCAAATCATCGCTAAGTGATAAAGGAGGTGAGAGTGCACAGACAACTAGGAGGTTTGCCTAGAAGCAGCCACCCTTGAAAGAGTGCGTAATAGCTCACTAGTCAAGCGCTCTCGCGCCGAAAATGAACGGGGCTAAGCGATGTACCGAAGCTGTGGGATTAATAATAACAATTAATCGGTAGGGGAGCGTTCCGTCGTAGGTAGAAGCAGTAGCGGCAAGCAGCTGTGGACGAAACGGAAGTGAGAATGTCGGCTTGAGTAGCGCAAACATTGGTGAGAATCCAATGCCCCGAAACCCTAAGGTTTCCTCCGCCAGGTTCGTCCCCGGAGGGTTAGTCAGGACCTAAGGCGAGGCCGAACGGCGTAGTCGATGGACAACGGGTTAAAATTCCCGTACTGATTGTAGGTTGTGCAGAGGGACGGAGAAGATAATTGTCAGCCGGATGTTGGTTACCGGTTCAAGCGTCAAGATGTTGAGAGACGGCGAAAACGTTTCGAGTTGAGGCGTGAGTACGACCCACTACGGTGGGGAAGTGGCATAGTCTAGCTTCCAAGAAAAGCTCTAAACACGTTAACTTACAGTTACCTGTACCCGAAACCGACACAGGTAGGGAGGTTGAGAATACCAAGGGGCGCGAGATAACTCTCTCTAAGGAACTCGGCAAAATGGCCCCGTAACTTCGGAAGAAGGGGTGCCCACCTCAGACGTGGGTCGCAGTGAAGAGATCCAGGCGACTGTTTACCAAAAACACAGGTCTCCGCAAAGTCATAAAGACGCAGTATGGGGGCTGACGCCTGCCCAGTGCCGGAAGGTTAAGGAAGTTGGTCAGGGGGCAACCTTGAAGCTAGCGACCGAAGCCCCGGTGAACGGCGGCCGTAACTATAACGGTCCTAAGGTAGCGAAATTCCTTGTCGGGTAAGTTCCGACCCGCACGAAAGGCGTAACGATCTGGATGGTGTCTCAGAGAGAGACTCGGCGAAATAGGAATGTCTGTGAAGATACGGACTGCCTGCACCTGGACAGAAAGACCCTATGAAGCTTTACTGTAGCCTGGAATTGTGTTCGGGCTTGGCTTGCGCAGGATAGGTGGGAGGCGATGAAGTATTCCTTGTGGGGAGTATGGAGCCAACGGTGAGATACCACTCTGGCGAAGCTAGAATTCTAACCCATGACCATTATCTGGTCAGGGAACAGTTTCAGGTGGGCAGTTTGACTGGGGCGGTCGCCTCCTAAAAGGTAACGGAGGCGCGCAAAGGTTCCCTCAGCACGCTTGGAAACCGTGCGGCGAGTGTAAAGGCATAAAGGGAGCTTGACTGCAAGACTGACAAGTCGAGCAGGTACGAAAGTAGGCCTTAGTGATCCGACGGCGCAGAGTGGAATGGCCGTCGCTCAACGGATAAAAGTTACTCTAGGGATAACAGGCTGATCTCCCCCAAGAGTCCACATCGACGGGGAGGTTTGGCACCTCGATGTCGGCTCATCGCAACCTGGGGCGGAAGTACGTCCCAAGGGTTGGGCTGTTCGCCCATTAAAGCGGTACGTGAGCTGGGTTCAGAACGTCGTGAGACAGTTCGGTCCATATCCGGTGCAGGCGTAAGAGCATTGAGAGGAGTCCTCCTTAGTACGAGAGGACCGGGAGGAACGCACCGCTGGTGTACCAGTTATCGTGCCAACGGTAAACGCTGGGTAGCCAAGTGCGGAGCGGATAACCGCTGAAAGCATCTAAGTGGGAAGCCCACCTCAAGATGAGTGCTCTCACCACTATAAGTGGGTAAGGTCACGGGCAGAACACCCGTTCTTAGGCGGTAGGTGGAAGTACAGCAATGTATGTAGCCGAGCCGTGCTAACAGACCGAGGGCTTGACCTCAAAAATCATTTGGTTAACTAATTCGCGTTACTTGCAGTCTTCAGGGTTTTGTTCACAGTTAACTGTTAACCGTTAACTGTCAACTAACCAAGATTTTCCTGGTGTCTATTGCGCGGTGGAACCACACTGAACCCTTCCCGAACTCAGAGGTGAAACGCTGCTGCGGCCACGATAGTTTAGGGGTAGCCCTACGCAAAAATAGCTCGATGCCAGGTT
>NZ_JAIVFT010000066.1 GCF_020829665.1 Nostoc sp. CHAB 5824 | reverse complement strand
GATCTGCTCGAACAGCATATCAATCCCGACTTGCGTTCGGCAGCCGCGCGCCTTGGCCGCCGCCAGGAAGGCGGTCGTCTCCGCTTTCATGACGACCTCGCCGACGAAGGTTTCGGGTTCGAGCAAGGAAGCGTCGAGCGGCAATGGATCGCCCGCATTCATTCCCAGCGGCGTCGCGTTGACCACGATATCGAAGCCGCGCGGATCGTTGCTGCCGGTTTCGATGCGCAAGGCGGGATAATGGCGCACGAGGCGTGCGGCAAGGCCGTCCATCGCCGCCGTATCGAGATCGTAGAGCGCGATACGCGCAGCCCCCGACGCGGCCAGCGACGCCGCGATGGCCGAGCCGACGCCGCCGGCACCGACGATCAGCGCGCGTGCCCCTTCGATACGCTGGCCTTTGCGCTTCACGCCGCGCACGAAACCTTCGCCGTCGAACATATCGCCGACCAGCTTGCCGACGGCATCGCGCTTGACCGCGTTGCACGCGCCGGCGATGCGCACGGCGGGGCTCGCCTCGTCCAGCATGGCGACGACCGAAACCTTGTGCGGCATCGTGATCAGCGCGCCATCCAAATTCGTGAAGCGGAAGATCACGGGCAGGGCGGCGGCGAAGTCGCCCGCCCGCACGCCCATCGGCACGACACAGGCGTTGATGCCGTTCGCCTCGAAATAGGGATTGTAGATCATCGGCGCTTTGAAGGTCGCCGTCGGATCGCCGATATGCGCGATGATCCGCGTATTGCCGTCGAGGGACATGGCTTTCCCCCGCGCCATCGTCAAGCCGCGATCAGCAGGCGGCGCATCGCGTCGAGCGCCACGGGATAGCCGCCGGCGCCCAATCCCGCGATCACGGCCGTGGCGACCGGCGACACCAGCGAGCGATGGTAGATCGGCTCGCGCTTGTGGATGTTCGAGATGTGGAACTCCACGATCGGGCCGGGGAACATTTTGAGCGCATCCATCACCGCCATCGAGGTGAAGGTGAAGGCGGCGGGATTGATCAGAATGCCGGCAGCGGGACGGTCGATCGCCTCGTGAATCCACGCGATCAGCGTTTCCTCGCTGTTGGTCTGCCGAAACTCGAGCGGCAGATCGCCCGCGGCTTCGCGGCACATCGCCTCGACCTCGGCCAGCGTCGTGCGGCCGTAAATCTCCGGCTCGCGCTTGCCGAGGCGGTTGAGGTTGGGGCCGTTGAGAACGTAAATTGGCTTCGACATGCGTTTAACCCTGGTAGCCCATCGCGCGGGGCAGCCACAAAACCGTTTCCGGCACGAAGGTGATCAATGCGAGGGCCGCGATCATCGCCCATAGGAAGGGCAGCACGTCGCGCACGAGGTCGCGTAGCGGCACTTTCGCGATGTTGGTCATGATGAACAGCAACAGCCCGTAGGGCGGCGTGATCAACCCCAGCATGATGTTGAACACCGCGACGACGCCGAAATGGATCATGTCGATCCCCAGTGCCTTGGCCGTCGGCAGAAGCACTGGCACGATCACCAGCAGGATCGTCGTGCCTTCCAGAACGCAGCCGAGGATCAGCAGGATCACGTTGACTAGGATCAGGAACTCGATCTGGCTGAGATTCCAGCCTGAAATCACGCCTTTCAGCAGATCGGGAATGTTCTCGATCGTGACGATGTAGTTCAGCACCAGCGCGCCTGCGATCAGCATGCCGATCGATGCCGAGACGCGCATGCTGCGCATCAACGCGCCGTAGAGATCGGCGAAGCCCACGCTGCGATAGAGCCCGGCCGAGATCAACAGCGCATAGGCGGCGGCGACGGCGGCGGCTTCCGTCGGCGTCGTGACGCCGCCATAGATGCCGCCGAGCAGCACCACGGGCATCATCAGCGTCGGTAAGGCGCGCCACGTGATGCCGGGAATTTCGCGGACCGGCACCGGCTTTTCGACCGGAAATTTTTTAACCTTCGCTTGCCAGTCGACGATCAGCATTTGCGACGCCGCCATCAGTAAGCCGGGGATCACGCCGCCCAGGAACAGGAAGCCGATCGACGCGTCCGAGATCAGCGCGTAGAGCACCATCGGGATCGACGGCGGAATGATCGGCCCGATGACGGAGGACGCCGCCGTCAGCGCGGCGGCGAAGCTCGCGGTGTAGCGGTTGTCGCGGGTCATCATGACCTGCATCATTTTGCCGGTTCCCGCCGCGTCGGCGATCGCCGAGCCCGACATTCCCGCGAAGATCACGCTTTGCAGCACGTTGACCTGCGCGAGGCCGCCCCGGAAGCGCCCGACCAGCGCGTTGCAGAAGCCGAGCAGGCGGTCGGTCATGCTGCCGATATTCATCAACTCGGCCGCCAGCACGAACAACGGCACGGCCAGGATGATGTAGTTGTTGTACATCCCGTTCAGGATTTGCTCGGCGGCGATGCCCATATCCTGCCCGGCAAGCAGGAGATACAGGATCGAGCCCGCGATCATCGCGTGGCCGATGGGCAATCCCAGCAGCGACAGCAGCGTGATCGCGACCAGGGCGATCGACCAAGGTGATGCGAAATTCATACGCCCGAATTCGCTTTCGTCGGATCGAATGCATCCGGCGCGCCGCCCTTCAACGCGCGCCAGCCCAGCCACAGATACCGGCCGATCGCCGCGACGGCGAAGATCAGATAGATCAAGTACAGCCAGTCGAAGCGGATTTTCATATAGGCGGTCCGCTGCACGCGCATGAAGGCGACGTAGTCGGCGATCGCGGGCAGCGAAACGAGATAGAGGCCGACGAGGCCGGCGGCGGTCACCAGGCACATAACGCGCCTGGTTCCGCCGCCGACCGCGCCGTAGATCAAGTCGAAGCGGATTTCTTCGTCCTCGCGCAGGACGAACGCGGCCGCCCACAACACCAGCCAGATCCACAGCACGATGCTGAGTTCGTGCGTCCATCCGACCGGGAAGTTGAGCGCGTAGCGAAACACGATCTGGATCAGGAAGGCGAGGAACATCGCGGCCAGCATTGCCACCGCGACGGCCTCGGCCCCCTTCGCCAGATATTTCGCGACGCGCGTCATTGCGTCAGAGCGCGTTGATCTTGTCGACCATGCCGGCTGGCCACGCCTTGGCGAGGTCGGAGGCAAGGTACTTTTTCTGCGCAAATTCGCGGAACGCCTGCAAGTTGGGTTCGTAGACGTCCAGCCCTTGCGCCTTGAAGAACGCGACCAGTTCGCCTTCCTTGCGCGCGTGCTCGGCGTTGCTCCAACCCACGGCCGCATCGGCCGCCGCTTGGAACTGGGCCCGCTTGGCTTCGCTCATCGCGCGCCAGGTGCGGGCCGACACGGTCAGCAGGTCGAAGCCCACGAGATGCGAGGTCAGGATGATCTGGTTGCTGACCTCGTAGAACTTCATGTTCTGCACGTTGGGCAGCGGGTTGTCCTGGCCGTCGATGGCGCCGGTCTGCAGGCCCGTATAAACCTCGGCATAGGCCATCGGCACCGGATTGGCGCCGATCGACTGACCGAGGAACTGCCACGCATCGCCGCCGGGCATGCGCAACTTCACGCCGGCGAGATCGGCAGGGGTGTTGATCTTCTTGCGGCCGCGCAGGCTGACATGCCGCGCGCCGAAGTAAGTCGGCGCCAGAATGCGGATGCCGAGCTGTTCTTCGGCCATGTTCTTCATCTGCTGGCCGACATCGCTGGCGAACACCTTCTGCAGGTGCGCGGCGTCACGGAACAGATAGGCGGCCGTCATGATCGACCAGGCCGGGATCTGGTTCGACACGTCCTGCGGGGCGATGTTGCCCATTTCCAGATTGCCGCGCTGAAGGGCGACGAGTTCGGTGCCCTGCTTAAACAGGTTGCCGCCGTAATAGAGCTGCATCGTGTAGTCGGCTTCGACCGCGGCCGAGAAGCGCTTCATCATTTCCGCGCGGATGTCCTGCTCCGAGAACACCGCCGAAAAGCGGATCGTGGGCTTGGTCTGGGCGAAAGAGGTACCGCTCATGGCGAGCGAGGCGGCACCCGTGGCCAGGAAGGCGCGGCGAGACGGCGTGAAATTCATGAGAGGTCCTCCCAAAAAAAGCGGCGCAGTTTTGCGTCCGATAGGGGAGATTTGATTGGATAAACTTCGTAGTCAATGAAAAAAATAAAAATCTCATATATTATGGACGACATCGTATTTTTCCTGAAGCGCCCTGGGGTGATGTACTCTGGCACCTAAGGGTAAGGATTCGCATGGCTTTCGATCTCCAAAGCGGGACGCTCGCCGATAAGACCTATGACAAGGTCCGTGGCGACATCATTTTCGGGCGCTTGGCGCCGGGAAAGCGCCTGCGCATGGATCGACTCGTCCAGGATTACGGGGCGAGCGTGAGTACGCTGCGCGAAGTGATGAACCGGCTGACATCCGAAGGCTTCGTGGTGGCGGAAGGCCAGCGCGGCTTCGATGTGGCGCCCGTGTCGATGGCCAATTTCGAGGAAGTCGCGGCGCTGCGCCTGCTGCTGGAAACGCACGCGATCCGCGACAGCTTCGCGGCGGGCGACGTCGAGTGGGAAGGGGCGGTCGCGGCGGCCCATCACAAGCTCGAAGCGATGGAACGCCGGATGCTCGCGGGCGAAACGCAAGCGACGGAAACGTGGAAGGGCTACGACCGCGAATTCCATCAAGCGCTGATCGGTGCCTGCGGTTCGCAGACGCTGCTCGATCTCTATGGCGACGTCTACGACCAGTATCTGCGCTATCAGATGGTCGCCGTCGTCTTTCGCGGCCTAGCGGCGGCGGACGAGCATAAGAAACTGCTCGATTGCGCGCTGCGCCGCGATGCGGCTGCCGCCTGCGCGATCCTGCGCGAACATATCGACGGCTGCATCGCGCATACGCGCAAGCTGGGTGTGCTGCCATGAGCGGCAAGGTCGTCGTTCTCGCCGAGCATGCCGCCGAAACGGTGGCGGATACGACTTATCGGCGCATCCGCACCGACATTCTGGCGGGCCGTTTGGCGCCGTCGGCGAAGCTGAAGCTCGACAAGCTCAAAACCGATTACGGGGCGAGCGTCTCGACCTTGCGCGAAATCCTCAATCGTCTTGCGTCCGAGCGGCTGGTGGTGGCCGAAGGGCAGAAGGGGTTCCAAGTATCGCCGGTCTCCGTCGCGAATTTGAAGGAGATCGCGGCACTGCGCCTGCTGCTGGAATGCGACGCGATCGAGCGGTCGTTCAAGGCGGGCGACGTGGATTGGGAGGCGCGCGTCGTTGCCGCGCACCACAAGCTGACGCGCTTCGAGGAACGCATGGCCGCAGGCGTGCCCGATACGGCCGAGCAGTGGAAACGCTACGATTGGGAGTTCCATCAGGCACTGATCTCGGCCTGCGGCTCAAAGACGCTGATCGCCGCGCATGCCGGCGTGTTCGACAAGTATTT
>NZ_JAIVFT010000065.1 GCF_020829665.1 Nostoc sp. CHAB 5824 | reverse complement strand
CAGTCATTGGAGTTCTCATGAACTGGCGGATGAGTTGATAAAGCTTGGTATTGTGGAGCAAATATCCCCCCGCCAGGTCGGACGATGGTTAGCTGAAGCAGAACTCAAACCGCACCAGTCTCGTTACTGGCTTTTTCCCCCCGTATGACTCGGATTTTGAAGTCAAGGTGGAAGACATTAGCCAAAACTATTTGAGTGCCCCAATACGAGCTATTCAGGGAGAACGTACCATTAGCATTGATGAAATGACCGGTATTCAAGCCACCGAACGCGTACTTCCTAGTTTACCGATGCGACCAGGCAAAGTCGAATGTCGAGAATTTGAATATATTCGGCATGGCACCCAAACCTTAATTGCCAATTTTGATGTTGCTACAGGTCAAGTTGTGGTTCCTACCATGACCAAACTCGGACTGAAGCCGATTTCTTGTCCCATTGCCAACGCTTAATTGCGTCTGACCCAAATGCCAGCAAGTGGCATTTGATTATGGACTGTCTGAATATCCATCAATCGGAATCCTTAGTCAGATGGATTGCTGACATTGAAGGTATCGCCTTTGACACCTTGGGCGTTAAAGGCCAGTCTGGCATCCTCCAATCGATGAGTACCCGCGCCCAGTTTTTAGCCAATCCTCAGCACAAGGTGGTTTTTCATTTCACCCCAAAGCACTGCTCTTGGCTCAATCAGGTTGAAATTTGGTTTAGTATTCTCACACGCAAACTCTTGTCTAGAGGTAGTTTTTCTTCTCAAGCGGATCTTAAACAGCAAATATTGAATTTTATTGACTACTTTAATCAAAAGTTAGCTCGTCCTTTTCAATGGACTTTTAAAGGGAAGCTTTTGGCGGCATAACCCTATCTAAACTTACACCGCAGTGTACTAGCCGCCGCCTAATAGTCAAAGTGGGTGTGAAATGGGGATAAGTGAAATTTACCATTTTCCTCTATTCACGCAACTACGCCACTTCGCACTGCTTTTTTAATTCTTGCAAGATTTGTGAGCTTTTATTTTGACTTAGTGCATGCTTGTAGTCACATCTACACCATCGCTTTTCAGTAGCCCATCTTCCATGTAAATAATTCGATCAGCTATATCTAAAATCCGGTTGTCATGAGTAACTAGCAAAATTGTACAGCCCTGCTCTTTGGCGAGTTTCTGCATTAATTCCACAACATCACGTCCAGATTTTTTATCGAGCGCGGCTGTGGGTTCGTCGGCTAAGACAATTTTTGGGTGACTGACTAATGCGCGTGCGATCGCGACTCGTTGTTTTTGTCCGCCAGAAAGTTTCTCTGGATAGTAATTTACACGATCTGCCAAGCCAACTGTTTCCAACATGGTGATTGCTTTGCCATCAATATCTTGATTCAGATATTCATCATGTAGCTCTAAAGACATACGGACATTTTCTTTGGCCGTCAAAAATGTCATTAAGTTATGCGCTTGAAAAATATAGCCGATCTGACGACGCAGCACTGTCAATTCTCGTTTGCTAGCCCCACAAATTTCTTGCCCTAAAATTTTTAGACTACCTTCTTGGGCAGAGCGTAATCCACCTAGTAATGTCAAAAAAGTGGTTTTACCGGAACCAGAGGGACCGGTCATAATCACAATTTCACCAGCCTTAATCTCTAAATTTATATAAAATAAAACTTGTTTACGTAACCCACCTTCACCAAAATAATGATTTAGGTTACTAACAGCAATCACAGGCTCTAAATTAGTAACTAGCTCGGAGGAATTTATTGGTAGAGATTCTTGCAACATAAAAGTTTTATCACTAAAAAATATCCGCAGGGTCAGCAGCGCGTAGTTTACGCATGGCAATTGCTCCCGATACATTACACATAACTACTGTCAAAATAAACACAGTGATTGCCCGCTCTAAATTCATGAAGACAGGAAGCATGGTGGCGGTGTAGGCGAGTTGATACAAACCTAAAGAAAGGAAAAACGACGGTAGAAAGCCTAAAACAGCTAAAGGCAATGCTTCTTGCAGTAAAACTACCAACAAATAGCGGTCAGTATATCCCATTGCTTTAAGGGTAGCGTATTCTGGCAAATGGTCAGAAACATCGGAGTACAAAATTTGATAAACAATGACGATGCCGACAATAAAACCAACTCCCACACCTAAACTGAAAATAAAGCCAATAGCCGTACTATTAGCCCAGTATTCTTTTTCAATTTGAGCAAATTCTTCTGGAGCTAGGACTTTGACATCGTTAGGTAATCCAGCAACTAGTTGTGATTGCACTACCTCTAGATTGGCATCTGGTTTAAGAGTAATTAATCCAACCTCGATGCGGTGTGGTTTGCGTTCTGGAAAGATTTGTAAAAATGTAGAATCGCTGGTGATGACGTTACCATCAGCAGCAAAAGATGCACCGTTACTCAGGGTTAGCGCGTCTCAAAACCTATTGACAAGAGGACTTGCCTGATCAGCCATAAGGTGGGAAACAAAGTGACACCATCTGAGGTAGGGTAAGATTTAATTCATCGAACTGCGATATCAAAGTAATGTCAACAGGATTTGAGAAGAAGAAGCGTAAAACTAAAACATCTTTTGCAGCCAGCGTAGATAGCTTTGACATTACCAGTAAGTTTCAGGAATATTTCACAGAATTGAAAGACCCGAGAGTGGAAAGAACGAGATATCATTTACTCACTGATATAATCACCATAGCGATTTTGGCAGTAATAGCAGGCGCACAAGGTTGGGAAGATATTGAGGAGTATGGATTTAATAAACAAGAGTGGTTGAAAACGTTTCTAGAACTACCATTCGGAATACCCAGTCCAGATACCTTTAGAAGAGTGTTTGAGAAAATTAATCCCAAGGAATTTGAGCAATGTTTTCGATTGTGGGTGCAATCGTTAGTCGAGAAGTTAGGAGTAGAAGTAGTTGCGATAGATGGCAAAGTTCTCAAAAGCTCATATGACCGAAAATCTCAGCTAAAAGCTTTACATATGGTCAGTGCTTGGTCAACAGAACACCGTTTAGTTTTAGGACAAAGGAAGGTTAGTGCCAAATCGAATGAAATTACTGCAATTCCAGCACTCTTAGAAATCCTAGATTTATCTGGCTGTATCATTACTATTGATGCTTTTGTGTTCACAAAAATCGATTAGCCAAAAAATTATAGAAGGTGACTCTGATTATATTTTGAGTCTCAAAGATAATCATCCTACACTACACCAACAAGTGAAGAACTGGTTTGAAAATTCACTATCTCTTGGGTTTAAAGATGTTGATGTGAGTATTAGTCAACGGGTAGAAAAGCGGCATCACAGAATCGAAAATCGTCAAGTTTACACTGTGCCAGTCTCACAACTTCCTGCACTTCATGAACAAGATGATTGGGTATGACTGACAACAGTGGTGATGGTAGTGCGTTCAATTCAGTATTGGAATAAAACTACCCAAGAAGTTCAATTTTACATCTCTAGTCTCACCAGTGATGCTAACAAGATTGGCAGCGCGATTCGACAGCATTGGGGGATTGAAAACTCTGTTCATTGGACATTAGATGTTACCTTCCACGAAGATGAATGTCGGATTCGTTCTCTACACAGCCCACAAAATTTTGCTTTACTACGTCGCATTGCACTCAATGCCTTAGAACGAGAAACATCTTTTCGCCGCAGTATTCGCCAAAAGTCACGCAGAGCAGCTATGAATCATCAGTACATGGTTTCTGTGTTGGCTGCGGCTCTCCCAAACTCAACACTGGAGCTAGAATCCACCTGTCAATAGGGTTTGAGACGCGCTAACCCTGGCCCTGGTGATCGCACCTTGTTCACCGGATCTGACAAAACCGCATTGCTCCCTATCTCGGTCTGGCTACTTAACAGGCTTTTACGCACCAGGTGGACACGACCTCCGTAGAACACCATGCACCTTTAATTATCCCATTTTCATGTGTTCTGGTGTACGCAGTTCATAATGGCTACTTAGTAGTCAAGGAGCGCTTTTCATTACCGCATTTGATTACTGAATTTACAATAATAATGAAACTCATTTTTGACAAAGTTATTCTCTCGTTACAATACTTTTTTGTTTCATATTTCGGCTGTTAAAAACCTAAGGATAATGATAATCAAATAGAGGGGAAGTAAACGAGCGACGCTCGCCTACTTTCCCTCCCACCCGCACGATTATCATTTTTATTTGAGTTATTTTAAGTATTTTAACTGATTGACAAAATGCGCTTTATCTTAACCTATCACCGATGATCCTTGACCTACCTGACCTGCCGAAAAATTGAGGGCATGCGGCTTTACTACTTTTAAGACATCCTGTAACATTGATTCATGTTGACTTGTAGATATATTCAGACAATACTACGATTATGTTAAACAAAAAAGTTTACTTGACAGGACTGGCTTATAAATTAGGAGATATTTATGATATTAAAGAGCTAGATGAGCTACAAATAAATAGTGATCTTCTAAAAATTTTCTTGAAATTAGGACTTACTCGATATAGTGTAAGTAAATTAACCCCTGCTGAGATGGCTAAAGAAAGTATAATACATACTTTAAATAAAGGATCTGTAACTGAAAAAGAAATTGATGCACTAGTTTATGCTACTAGCAGTTTTTGGGATTCTGAACTGTATAATACTAACACAATTAGTAGTTTAATTAATGAATTAAATTTAAATAATGCATATCCGATTGGAGTATTCTTGTCAAACTGTTCAAATATACATACCGCTATACGCACTGCAGCTAGCCTTGTAAAATCTGAAGAATGTGAAAATATTTTAGTTGTTACTACAGACAAGATTAAGGAGGGTCAAACTAGAATAATTCCACCTCGTGTCTCAATAGCTAGTGATGCAGCGGCAAGTTGTGTTATTAGTTCTAAAAAAGGAGATTTTGAGGTAATACATACTAATCAGTATATAAATCCGAGTATGGGTGACATTGTAGGTGACGTTGAGTCAAGTGAACAAATTCAAGAATTCATGCATAACTTTCAAGAAGGTACCAAGAAAACTTTATGTCAAGCACTAGGAATTGTAGCAAAAAAACCAGAAGATTTTAAGCAAGTAATTACTAATAACTATAGCTTTTCCATATCAAACACTATTGGCAATTTAGGCGAATTCAAACCTGATCAGCTATATACTGATAATATTGTAAGATTTGCTCATGCTCTAGCCGCTGACAATCTAATAAATTTATTTGACTATTTAGAAAAAAATATTACTCATGAAGGAGAATTATTTCTATTACTAGGAACAGGTGGAAATATGTGGGGAGTTACTATATTGCGTAAAACGTAAAGAATTTTTAGGAGACCGAAAAGCTTTCTATAATTATTAATAAACACAGGGTAAAAGCCAGAAGTGTTGAATATTAAGAAAAATCCGATAAAAATAGCCCAAAATATGTTAAGTTTTGGGCGGAAGATTAAAGTATATCTATTTGATAGTGATTATAAATTCATTTCCCAAGATTGTCAAAGAT
>NZ_JAIVFT010000064.1 GCF_020829665.1 Nostoc sp. CHAB 5824 | reverse complement strand
GAAGATTTAGACAAAAAAATATTTTTGAAAAAACTCTTGGTGAAATAAAAAGTATGGTTACCTTTGCCACCCCTTAACGGAATAAAAGATGTTGAGGGGGAATACAAAAAAGCAATATCACCCGTGAGGGAATCAGATATAAAGTTCTTTGAAGTAATGAAATAGCGGAAATTTGTTTTAAACAAGTTCAATCATCCTTGAGTAATTTTCAAATCAAATATCTTTTACTATGAAGAGTTTGATCCTGGCTCAGGATGAACGCTAGCGGCAGGCTTAATACATGCAAGTCGAGGGGGCAGCAATGTCACCGGCGGACGGGTGCGTAACGCGTATGAAACCTACCTTTATCAGGGGGATAGCCCGGGGAAACCCGGATTAATACCGCATAATATAAGGAACGGCATCGTTTTTTATTGAAAGATTTATTGGATAGAGATGGTCATGCGTAGGATTAGCTAGTTGGTAAGGTAACGGCTTACCAAGGCGACGATCCTTAGGGGCTCTGAGAGGAGTAACCCCCACACTGGCACTGAGATACGGGCCAGACTCCTACGGGAGGCAGCAGTAGGGAATATTGGGCAATGGGCGAGAGCCTGACCCAGCCATGCCGCGTGCAGGAAGACGGCCCTCTGGGTTGTAAACTGCTTTTGAATGGGAAGAACGGTAAGCCTGCGGGCTTAATTGACGGTACCATTAGAATAAGCCACGGCTAACTACGTGCCAGCAGCCGCGGTAATACGTAGGTGGCGAGCGTTATCCGGATTTATTGGGTTTAAAGGGTGCGTAGGCGGCTTAATAAGTCGGTGGTCAAAGGTAGCAGCTTAACTGTTTTACATGCCACCGATACTGTTGAGCTTGAGATATGTGGAGGCAGATGGAATTTCCGGTGTAGCGGTGAAATGCATAGATACCGGAAGGAACTCCTATTGCGAAGGCAATCTGCTACAGATAAACTGACGCTGATGCACGAAAGCGTGGGGATCAAACAGGATTAGATACCCTGGTAGTCCACGCCGTAAACGATGATTACTAGTTGTTGGCCCGCTGGGGTCAGTGACCAAGGGAAACCGATAAGTAATCCACCTGGGGAGTACGCCGGCAACGGTGAAACTCAAAGGAATTGACGGGGGTCCGCACAAGCGGTGGAGCATGTGGTTTAATTCGATGATACGCGAGGAACCTTACCTAGGCTAGAATGTGAGAGAATGTATCAGAGATGGTACAGCTAGCAATAGCTCGAAACAAGGTGCTGCATGGCCGTCGTCAGTTCGTGCCGTGAGGTGTTGGGTTAAGTCCCGCAACGAACGCAACCCCTATATTCTGTTGCCAGCATGTTATGATGGGGACTCAGAATAGACTGCCTACGCAAGTAGAGAGGAAGGAGGGGACGACGTCAGGTCATCATGGCCCTTACGCCTAGGGCGACACACGTGCTACAATGGGGGATACAGAGTGTTGCTAGCCAGTAATGGTCTGCCAATCACAAAAAGTCCTTCACAGTTCGGATTGGGGTCTGCAACTCGACCCTATGAAGCTGGAATCGCTAGTAATCGCATATCAGCCATGATGCGGTGAATACGTTCCCGGACCTTGTACACACCGCCCGTCAAGCCATGGAAGTTGGGTAGACCTGAAGCGGAAGGTAATAGACTTCGTTAGGGTAGAACCAGTAACTGGGGCTAAGTCGTAACAAGGTAGCCGTACCGGAAGGTGTGGCTGGAACACCTCCTTTTTAGAGATATTCCTGTAAAGGAAGAAAAACAAGGAAGTTCCGCGACTAATTTTTAAAGAAAGATCCGTTTATATCTCCAATGACAAGTTAAGTATTAGAAGTATGAGTAGATTGCAGGATTGAGATTCTGCGGACCACTCTTAAGATCAGGGCTTGTAGCTCAGGTGGTTAGAGCGTTACACTGATAATGTAAAGGTCCGTGGTTCGAGTCCACGCAGGCCCACCAAATTTAGATAATAAGGGGGATTAGCTCAGCTGGCTAGAGCACCTGCTTTGCAAGCAGGGGGTCAACGGTTCGACTCCGTTATTCTCCACAAGAGAAAGAGGAAATATCTCCGACTGACGTAAGGAAGAAGGGAAAGACAGGTATAGATATAGTACATATACCACTGATTACCACCGGGGAGCAGTCCCCACCGGTAAGGAAGAGTTCATTGACATGATGAGAAAGACTGAGAAGAAATAATGAAGAGTTAATTAAGGGCGTACGGGGGATGCCTAGGGTCTCAGAGGCGAAGAAGGGCGTGATAAGCTGCGAAAAGCTACGGGGAAGAGCACATATCTGTTAATCCGTAGATACCCGAATGGGGCAACCCAATAGACTGAAGGTCTATTATTCTGACTAAGTCAGAAGGCGAACGTGGGGAACTGAAACATCTAAGTACCCATAGGAGAAGAAAACAACAGTGATTCCGGAAGTAGTGGCGAGCGAACCCGGATTAGCCCAAACCCGTGATGTTACGGCATTGCGGGGGTTATAGGACTGCATTTAGAAGTGCTTTTAAATTTGAACGGGATGGGAAACCCGGCCATAGAGTGTGATAGCCACGTAAGAGTAATTGAAGCAGGACGAGCAGTATCCTGAGTAGGTGGGGACCGGTGAAATCCCCTCTGAATTCGGCAGCACCATCTGCCAAGGCTAAATACTCCTGAGACACCGATAGTGAACTAGTACTGTGAAGGAAAGGTGAAAAGCACGGGGAGTACCCGGGTGAAATAGAACCTGAAACCGTACGCTTACAAGCGGTCGGAGCTAAGTGATTTAGTGACGGCGTGCCTTTTGCATAATGATCCTACGAGTTACGGTCACCAGCAAGGTTAAGATTTTAAGAATCGGAGCCGAAGCGAAAGCAAGTCTGAATAGGGCGTTAAGTTGGTGGCTGTAGACGCGAAACCTAGTGATCTACCCATGGTCAGGTTGAAGGTTGGGTAAGACCAACTGGAGGACCGAACTGGTATACGTTGAAAAGTGTTCAGATGAACTGTGGGTAGGGGTGAAAGGCTAATCAAACTGGGAAATAGCTCGTACTCCCCGAAATGTATTTAGGTACAGCGTTGGAGTTAAGTCTTATCGAGGTAGAGCTACCGATTGGATGCGGGGGAGTCACATCCTACCAAATTCAGACGAACTCCGAATGCGATAAGATATATCCAGCAGTGAGGGCTCGGGTGCTAAGGTCCGGGTCCGAAAGGGAAAGAACCCAGAGCTACAGCTAAGGTCTCCAAATCTATACTAAGTTGAACAAAGGAAGTCCGACTGCCGAGACAGCCAGGATGTTTGCTTGGAAGCAGCAATCATTTAAAGAGTGCGTAACAGCTCACTGGTCGAGCGGGGCGGGCATCGATAATAAACGGGCATAAAGTATAGTACCGAAGCTTAGCATTGTAATAGTAATATTACACTGGTAGGGGAGCATTCTGTCGACGGCGAAGGTGTACTTTGAGGTATGCTGGAGTTTACAGAAAAGCAAATGTAGGAATAAGTAGCGATAATGTATGTGAGAACCATACACACCGAAAGACTAAGGATTCCTCCGCTACGTCAATCAACGGAGGGTTAGTCGGATCCTAAGGATAATGCGAGAGCAGATGCCGATGGGAAGCAGTTTAATATTACTGCACCTGTGTACAGTGCGAAGTGGGGACGGATTTTAAAGCTCGATACGTAGAGACGGAATTCTGCGTTGAGGGGAAGCTTCGGCGGAACCGAATTGGGGGATAAGATTCCAAGAAAAGCCAATAAGCTCTAGCTGTACAGAGACCGTACCGTAAACCGACACAGGTAGTCGAGGCGAGAAGCCTAAGGTGCTCGAGTGATTCACGGCTAAGGAATTAGGCAAATTAACCCTGTAACTTCGGGATAAAGGGAGCCACAGCAATGTGGCCGCAGAGAAATGGCCCAGGCGACTGTTTAGCAAAAACACATGGCTATGCGAAGATTAATGTCGACGTATATGGCCTGACACCTGCCCGGTGCTGGAAGGTTAAGAGGGGATGTCATCGCAAGAGAAGCATTGAATCGAAGCCCCAGTAAACGGCGGCCGTAACTATAACGGTCCTAAGGTAGCGAAATTCCTTGTCGGGTAAGTTCCGACCTGCACGAATGGTGTAACGATCTGGGCACTGTCTCAGCCGTGAGCTCGGCGAAATTGTAGTGACGGTGAAGACGCCGTCTACCCGCATCGGGACGGAAAGACCCCGTGCACCTTTACTATAGCTTAGCGTTGGGACTGGGTATCTGATGTGTAGGATAGGTGGGAGACTGTGATGCGGCGTCGCCAGGCGTCGTTTAGTCAACGTTGAAATACCACCCTTTATATATCTGGTTCCTAACCTCTGAAAGGGGGACATCGCTTGGTGGGTAGTTTGACTGGGGTGGTCGCCTCCAAAAGAGTAACGGAGGCTTCCAAAGGTTCCCTCAGCACGCTTGGTAACCGTGCGTTGAGTGCAATAGCAAAAGGGAGCTTGACAGTGAGACCGACAAGTCGATCTGGATGGAAACATGGGTATAGTGATCCGGTGGTTCTGCATGGAAGGGCCATCGCTCAAAGGATAAAAGGTACGCCGGGGATAACAGGCTGATCTCCCCCAAGAGCTCATATCGACGGGGAGGTTTGGCACCTCGATGTCGGCTCGTCACATCCTGGGGCTGGAGAAGGTCCCAAGGGTTCGGCTGTTCGCCGATTAAAGTGGCACGCGAGCTGGGTTCAGAACGTCGTGAGACAGTTCGGTCCCTATCTGTGGTGGGCGTAGGAAGTTTGAGGGGTTCTGATTTTAGTACGAGAGGACCGAATTGGACGCACCTCTGGTGTATCTGTTGTCTTGCCAAGGGCACGGCAGAGTAGCTAAGTGCGGATGGGATAAACGCTGAAAGCATCTAAGTGTGAAACCCGCCTCAAGATGAGACTTCCATAGAGGAACGTTGGAGATTACGACGTAGATAGGCTACAGGTGAAAGTATGGTAACATATTCAGCCGAGTAGTACTAATGAACCGAAGACTCTTCAAAAATATTATATCTTCACAGTCTTTCTACATCAACAATGTCAATAAAGCATTAAGTGCAACAGCACAAAGATTTTCATGGTGTTAATAGGGCGGGTGTTCACCTCTTCCCATCCCGAACAGAGAAGTTAAGCCCCGCACCGCCGATGGTACTTGGATCAAACCCGGGAGAGTAGGTAGATGCCAGAATTTAATTATACAATAAGCTTCAGTAGTAATACTGAGGCTTTTTTGTGTTTAAATCTACCAGAGAAAGGAGGAAGGAAAAAAGGGATCAGAATGGCTATGATCGCATTTTTCCTAAGAAAATCTAAGAGAATATTTGAAAGGGGTGTATCCTGTTAGATAAACATGCTTGCCGGGGGTGTTTAATGAGCCGAAATGAACACTGTATTTTTCTCCCTCCAGTCCGCGTATGGTGTCATGGCGTTTAATACCCGGACCGAACGTTATCTTGTCACCCTCACATATAAATTCACCAAAACCTTCTTTGAGGAAATAGTCTTTTTCATTTCCGGGGGCTTTTTCTACGCCCTTAAGTACTCCGTTTTCCGCAAAACAAAGATGTATGGTTACCGCAACGCCCTCCTGTCCGCTTACTTCAAAATCTAAAGTAACCTTTCCTTGATCTTCAGTAACGATGACCCGGCTTTCCAGGGTTTTTACATTACTGACCGGGCGTTTGTCAAATGACATTTTACTCCAGAAACGATCGTCAATACTTGGCGTTAGTTCATAATCTCCGTCTTTGTTCCTGTGTTTTTTCGGCAAAGGCTGATAATAAGGAGCTTCCA
>NZ_JAIVFT010000063.1 GCF_020829665.1 Nostoc sp. CHAB 5824 | reverse complement strand
CATCTTTCAAAGCATGGAGGCATTGCTGCGGGGGTGGTCTCTTTCATGAGCTTTTTTTCAACGTGAAAGCTATGCTAGTTAAGCATTATACTCTTTTTTAACTTTAAGTTTTGTTTAAGTCCCGTTAGTGGCTGGATCTATGTCCACTTCAGTAGTCTTGAGTTATTAGCCAGAGAATAAATTCTCTGGCGAGAGATTGGGTGGGTACAAGATATCAGTAGTACCCCAATTTTTAACAAAAACTTTGAACAGGTTGGCTTTTAAGGGTGAGATAAAATAGATAAGATTAAGTCTGCATTGCAATCATGAGACTATGTAAATATACAGTTATTTGGCTGATAAAAATCAGGATTACCTAAGCCAGGAAACAAGAAAAACAGAGATATTAAGTTAATTGGTGTCTGTTTATACTATTTCAAATTTTTATACTCGTTATACTCATAACTTAGGTTCTACCTGGGAATTAGGAAGTGGCTTTGCCACTTCTTTTTATTGATCTGGTAGTTCAGTAAGAAATAAATTGAAAGTTAAAAGTAATTTCGTTGAACTTTTAACCTTTATTAATTGTTATACGATTTGACAAAATATCTTCTATACCTATATTGGTAAAGGCGTACGAGTGTACGCCCCTATAGCCGATTCATTTGTTGCAAAAATTGTTGACAATGGTATGATTTGGTGTCTGTTTAATTGACCAAGTAGTTTGATGGAATTATGGTCATATAGACATGATATTAGTCATTACTCATTGTATCTTGCCATCTCTCACGCTTGGGCTTGCTCTCCACATCGCGCGATCGCGCTTCTTGCCAAGTCCCCCACATTAGGGATTGCTGTTTTTCAACATGGTTAATAAACTGCATGATTGACTGATCTGCTTTGATAGGAGTTTTTAAATCAAACTTTATTGTTTGAACAACCTTGATGTCACCCATGAGAAAATACTTACCTGCAATCTTAGTCAGCCATAGCACAACTCGATTGTATAACCAACCAAAAATTCCTTTACGTTTCTTAGTAATCAACAAGATTTGACCTTCAGCTTTTCCCTCTTCGTGGAGGCGAACTGCAAACATCGTGTGGACACGAAAGAAATCGGGGCCAAGTGTCACAATGCCAATGCTACCGTACCAATAGCAAATACTGTAAGTTATGGCATTTTTGTAGAAAATACGAATGAGTTTGAGCAAAAAGAAATTTTCTTTGATGGGTGTAGTGTTACTGAAAATAATCGCATTCTCGTTCAGTTCCTGTCTTTCAAAAATAATTTCTACTGGCAGTTTGTGAACTGTATTAAGGTGTTGAGCATCAATAGCGTTAATCATCACCACATTGGGATGACAGTTCATCACAAAATGAGAATGGATGGCGACATCACACTCTTTTTGTTCTAACTCTGGAACAAAAGGTAAGGGTTGTTGTGGTATTTCTCCAGTCCAAACCCAAATCATCCCGTATTTTTCAGCAGTGGGCCAAGTTTGTAACCTCAGGGAAAGCGGCGTATCTAAACATGGAATATCAATACACATTCCCTCACCATCAAACTTCCAGTGATGGAAAAAACAACGTAGTGCATTACCCTCAACTTTACCTTCAGCAAGGTGAGCACCCATATGTGGGCAGTAGGCATCAAAGGTAACTACTCTTTTGTCTTTACCCCGGTAAATCACTAGTTCTCTGCCCAAAATCGTGACAGGTTTTACTTCACCCACCCGCAGATTTTGAGAAGGTATTACCCAATACCATCCCTCAATAAAATGCTCTGGATTATTAAAATTTTTAGGTTTACGGGTTGAGCTAAAAGTCTGTGATTTGAGATTCATTTTTATGGTTTCACTTGAGGTGAAGCAGTTGATCTAGAAGTAACATGAGAACTAGAAAAAAACAGTTACTTTCAGTACTATGACAAACAGTTACCCAATAAATTAAGCAAATTAATATTGAGTAAATTGTATTAAAATTGTTAAAACTATGCTATTTAAATATCAGCTTATGTAAGCTAATATCCATTCAAAATAGATATTTGGAGAATAAAAACTTAGTAATTTCTCTAATTATATAAAAATCTCAACTACTGACACCAACATTTTCCTAAACTCTTAAATGAGTTAAAAAAGTAGAAAAATATGTAATAATAATTACAAAAGTTGGGAAAATCTGCCGTGTTAACTCAGGAGACAAAACTGCTTTTAATTGGTCAGGTAACAGATATAAGCAAAATCCCCATCAGGACAATTCGGTATTACGAGAGTTTAGGCTTAATCAAATCATCAAGACGAACAGAGGAAGGCTTCCGCCAGTTTTCATTGGATGTCCTGACTCGTCTAGCGTTCATTAAAAGGGCACAAAATCTTGGTCTTAGCTTAGAGGAGATTAGAAATATTCTTCAGGTTTATGACCAAGGACAAGCTCCTGTGGTGAAATTCAATAAAAGCTCGAAGAGAAGCTTTTGCAAATTGATCACCAAATCGATCAGTTGTTAACTTTACGGTCTGAAATAAAGGGATTACTTTCAGGCTGGAAGAATATGGGCGGACAGCATGAGGATACAATTTGTCCCATTATTCAAAATAACCCTCAGTGCTGATACTAATTCTTTGAAATTTGGTTACTCCCTTAAAAAGCTAGCCTTAAAAAGGGGAGTTAGGGGGAAACTAAAAGTTTTTGATACATCACTAACGACTTTTAAAACATCCTCTTAGGAATCAGAACTTTTATAGAGGATAAACCAGCAAAACTCTAGTCCAATTGAGCCTAAACCACCGATCGCAACACCAACTTTCAAGCCCAAAGGTTGCTCAATACGATGAAATTGGCTGGTTTGCTCTGGCGAGTGGGCTGGCATTTCTGCTAATGCTACGCCTAATGTTCCAGTGAGAAGCACTAAAGCTGTAAGGCTTCCCCAAAAATAGGAAAATGCTGATTACACCTCCCACCGCTACTTTGAGGGATTCGCGTTGTAATGCTTGCCTACTCACAATCTCTGCATCATCTTCTTCGGTGAGCAATTCTTCCTGGAGTGAGTAAGAAGAGTATCCCGCAGATGCGATCGCACTTTGGATTTTCTCTAAATTGGCTAGAGAGCGATCGTACTTGATGGCGGCTTGTTCTACTCCAAAGTTAACGTTGCAGTCCCTTACCCCAGGAACAGAGCGAATTGCCTTTTCGATGTTGTTGGCGCAAGCGGCGCAACTCATACCTCGAAGTTTGAGTGTGAGAGTATCCATGTTGGGGATTGGGGATTGGGGGTTGGGGATTAGGGACTCGTTCATCCACTTCAAAACCTCAAATCTCCCAGTCCCCAGTCCCCATTTAAGCAACTGGATAGCCAGCAGCAGCCAACGCTTCCTTAATTGCTGTTTCTGATGCTTGAGTTTCTACACTGACAAGCTTGGTTGTTGGATCAGCCTGAACGCTAGCATTGGCATCAACTGCC
Source organism: Nostoc sp. CHAB 5824 (assembly GCF_020829665.1). GTDB lineage: Bacteria > Cyanobacteriota > Cyanobacteriia > Cyanobacteriales > Nostocaceae > Nostoc. The sequence goes on along the minus strand of NZ_JAIVFT010000063.1, from coordinate 2,499 downwards.
TGAAGTGCTTTGGTAATGGTGTTTGCACAAACGGAACAAGCCATGTTGGGAACTGTGAGTTGGAGAGTCATAGATTTACGGGATAGAGTGGAAAAGCTAGCCAAACCAAAGTGGATGACTAGGGACATGCCTCAACAGTCAGAAATAACTGGAAAGAGAGTCGCCTTGAATTCATCCTAGACTCTCTAGCCGGCTGGAGAGTCTAGAGATTTTTAAAAGTTTTTAGCTAAACTTCAAATTTCTTTACAGACGTAGTATATAAGGTGCTAAAAATACAAAATACTACAACAGACTTGTCTTCTAATGGAAGTATGTGTTATCAAGGTTACATAACCTGTTGTTTTCCTCACAATTCTGGGAAAATGGCCCTCCGCACCATTTGAGACGCGGCTGCTGAACCCAAGTCTCCTAATCTCTTCACAACAAAAGGTCTTTTTTAAGACTTTATTTGGAGTTTTCATGCAGCCAAAAAATTTGAGACGTCTCCTGCGTGCTTTAGAGCGGCAGGGTTTAGATGTAAGTTATAACAATCGTACTTATTCAGTTCGCTTAGTTAATTCTCCTGATGCCCCTGTAGCAGAAGTGCTACTGCCAGAAGGGTTCCCGGTAGAAGCTAAGGCACTAAAGCAGTTAGCAAATTTGGCAAGCGTCCGTCACCCGTCAGGTGGATGTGTTTGTCGTGCCTCTGCTACGCCAGACTTTCACCCAGGTGATGCAGGTATTGCCATTGGTTCAGTTGTAGAAACTGTGGGTCAAATTATCCCTAGTGCTGTCGGTTCTGACATCAATTGTGGAATGCGCCTGCATGTTGCTGATTTGACAATCGATGAATTTTTGGCAAAGCGCGACCAATTCGTAGAACGGATGAAGGGGGATTATTTCTTCGGTACGCGTGATGTGACGATGACTGCTGACGCAATGCGATCGCTATTTCAGTATGGAGTTCCCGGTTGGCTGGATGCCATGCTAGATTGGGCTACAGGGAGTGTAATCAAGTCTGATTTGCAACAACTTGCCCCTGAAGAAGCACCCATCGCCTACAAACCGATTCAGTCTGTGATTGATGTGCAGGTTGAGGCAGAAATAGTGGACGTTGTAGCGCGATTGAGTCCAGTGTTGACGTTTAAGGCGTAGCTGCTAAATAAAAAGCCCCTGGTCAACACCAGGGGTATCCATCTTTATTCCCTCATTTACAATCGCATCTGTGAAGGTATAGTCAATCCGTATTAATGTAATTACCGCATAATGTTGATGATTATTTTGCATTATCTAGTTAGATAAGAATTTAGGCATTGCATATTTGCGGGATGATTTAGCATTACAAATGGTCTCATAGGACTGCTATATCTCCAGCTAAAGAAATAGAAGTCAGGAAAAACTTCCTAACCCTACAACCAGGTATGATCCATATTATTGTCTATTTGTACAGTGCATAAATTCTCAAGGATTTATGAAATACTGTATTCAGTTATGCGATCGCAACGCCGAGGCTGTGCATTGCCTCAAGTGTTGGCGCAGCCCGCCGCAGGCATCGCTGATTAACTAAGAAATTCACTTTTTAAAGTATTACTTTGTGTCATCATGGAACGCTTGCCATACCGTATTCGTCGCGTTTGGGCAGTTCTCTTCCTTACAACGCTAACCTTGTGCTTATGGTTAGCGCATCCTTCTTTAACAATTGGGCGTAAGGGAATTGCAGAGATAGCAACAGCTAAATCGCCGATTTTAACACAACTGGTACAGCAAGGACTTAAGCTATATCAAGCTGGTGATATTCAAGAAGCAATCAAGTCTTGGCAAGCAGCCCTCTTTTCTTCTCAAGAAAATAGCAGTAATTATGCTGAAAAAATAAGTATTCGGACATACCTTGCTAGAGCATACCAACAAGTAGGTCAAATACCTGAAGCGATCGCCGAATTAAAACAAGTTATTACTTACTATCGTCAAACAAACGAGCCGATAAAAGTAGGACGGATGTTGACAGAACAAGCTCAACTCTACATTAGCTTGGGACAGCACCGACGCGCAGTTACCATTTTGTGCGGTCAAAATCAAATCAACGCCACCTGTAATCAAGATAGTGCCATAGAAATTGCCCGCCACCACTCAGATGATCTAGGCAAAGTAGCTGCTTGGGGTAGTCTGGGAAATGCTCATCGTCTCCAAGGCGAGTATGAGCAAGCTATTCAAGATTTTGAACGCAGCTATGAAATCGCCAAGCGCATCGATAATCAGACTTACATGGTGTCTAACCTGAATGGTTTAGCTAATACTTACGCTAATCTGGCCAAGGGCAATGAGCGCCGTGCTGAATTCGCCAAAGAGATAAGCGATAAGAAAGCTGCCCAAAAATTCCAGCAATCCACTGTTGGTACAGCACTTCCGGCTGTTATGAGGTACAGTAGCAGCAATTAGCAAACCAGTTTCTTAAATGTTGAGGATTTATTAAGTCGAGTGCAACTGATATTAGTTTATCAACCATTTCTGTTGTAGTTGGAG
>NZ_JAIVFT010000062.1 GCF_020829665.1 Nostoc sp. CHAB 5824 | reverse complement strand
AGCGAATAGGTCGGCGGCGTGCCTGATCTCTGTTGATTTGGAATAACTCAGATAACAAAATTCCTTCGCTCATTAATTTTGAGCGAGGGAATTTGTCTCAGTCCGCATTTTGAGTTGAGTTTTGATGCACGGTTGCGGTCTGCCGCATACATACTCCTTCTCCTCTCTCAGATTTGCAGATTAGTCCCATGATCTTCCTGTTGTTGTATAACTTCGCGCTCAGGAGTTCGTATAAGATTCTGAAAGCCCACAAGAAATTAGTGAAAAACAGGAGAACATTCTATGTCTCAAGCAAAAGCCTATTCCGCCTCCAGCGCGACATCGTCACTGGCGGCAGACACGATCACCCGCCGGGAACCTACGGAGCGCGATGTGCAAATCGAAATTCTTTTCTGCGGTGTCTGCCACTCTGACCTGCATCAAGTTCGCAACGAATGGAGCGGTGTCGCCCCAACCGTCTATCCCTGCGTTCCCGGTCACGAGATCATCGGGCGTGTTACGCAAGTCGGCTCGGCAGTCACCAACTTCAAGCCCGGTGACCTTGCGGCGGTTGGCTGTCTGGTCGACTCCGATAGAAACTGCCCCAACTGTCAAGACGGGCTGGAGCAGTTCTGCCCCAATATGATTTTCACTTATAATGCTCCCGATAAGCATCTCGGCGGCGTCACTTATGGCGGCTATTCCGACAGCATCGTTGTGGATGAGCATTTCGTCTTGCACGTGCCTGCCAACCTCGATCTCGCCGGGGCGGCACCGCTTCTCTGCGCGGGCATCACCACCTATTCGCCTCTGCGCCACTGGGGCGTGACAGCAGGGAAAAAGGTCGGCATTGTCGGTCTTGGCGGATTGGGTCACATGGGCGTCAAGTTTGCCCATGCAATGGGGGCGCACGTCGTTGTTTTCACCACCTCTCCCAGCAAAACCGAAGATGCCTTGCGCCTTGGGGCGGACGAAGTGGTCATCTCTCGCAACGCCGATGAGATGCAAAAGCACGCCGGAAGCTTCGATTTTATCCTTGACGCCGTTTCCGCCGATCACGACATCAACGCTTACATCAACCTGCTCACCCGTGACGGCAATCTTACCCTTGTTGGCGCACCGGAAAAGCCGCTCAACCTGTCTGCCTTCGGTCTTCTGTTCGGGCGGCGCAGTCTTTCAGGTTCGCTGATCGGCGGAATTGCCGAGACACAAGAGATGCTCGACTTCTGCGGCGAACACAATATCACTTCGGATGTCGAAGTCATTCCCATTCAGAAAATCAATGAAGCCTATGAACGACTTCTCAAATCCGATGTAAAGTACCGTTTTTCGATTGACATGGCTTCTCTCAGGTCGGAATAACCCATATAATCCCTTGAAGGAGAAAACGATGCAGAAGCGCACACTTGGAAACGGGAACTTAGAAGTTTCGGCTCTTGGACTCGGCTGTATGAGCATGACGGGCGGCTTCAGTCTGATACCGGACAGACAAGAGATGCTTGCGCTGATTCGTTCTGCCGTCGAACGCGGCGTCACCTTTTTTGATACCGCCGAAGTTTATGGTCCCTTCATCAACGAAGAACTCGTAGGCGAGGCTTTGGCTCCCGTCCGCGATCAAGTAGTGATTGCCACAAAGTTCGGATTCCAGTTCGACGAAGGGAAGTCGAGCGGTGTCAACAGTCGCCCCGAACACATCAAAGAAGCCGTTGAAGGCTCTCTCAAGCGGCTCAATATCGATACCATTGACCTGCTGTATCAGCACCGTGTTGATCCGAACGTGCCGATTGAAGACGTGGCAGGAGCGGTACAAGAGTTGATTCAGGCGGGCAAAGTTAAGCACTTCGGGCTTTCCGAAGCCGGAGCGCAAACCATTCGACGCGCCCACAAGACTCAGCCCGTCACGGCACTTCAGAGTGAATACTCGCTGTGGCATCGCAAACCCGAAGAGGAGATTATTCCGACCTTGGCAGAACTCGGCATTGGTTTCGTCCCGTTCAGCCCGCTGGGCAAGGGCTTTCTCACAGGCAAAATTGATGAGAACACCGCGTTCGACAGCACAGACATTCGGAGTACTATTCCCCGCTTTACGCCGCAGGCGCGGAAGGTGAATCAAGCCTTGATCGATCTGATCGGAATCATCGCGGAACGGAAAGAAGCGACAACTGCCCAAATCGCGCTGGCGTGGCTGATCACTCAAAAGCCATGGATCGTTCCCATCCCCGGCACTCGAAGGCTGGAGCGTTTAGAGGAGAACCTCGGAGCAGTAACCGTAGAACTTACTGCCGATGACCTCAGCGAAATTGAAAGTGCCTCCGCAAATATCACCATACAGGGTGAACGCTACCCTGAACATCTGGAGCGTCTGACGGGTCTCTAAGCGAAGGTCTCTGAGCGGCTTCCCTCATTACACGTTTCATCATAGGGAGAAGGACAATGGAGATTAGCAGAAATGGGTCTCGCCCCGCTAACAAGGGATCGGACGAGTACTTCACGGGTTCTGTTCGCGTTGACCCTCTTTTTCAGGCGGGCGATCCTGCTCGTGTTGTCGGAGCGAGTGTCACCTTTGAGCCAGGAGCGCGTACCGCGTGGCACACTCATCCTTTAGGGCAAACCCTTATCGTAACGGCAGGGTGTGGTTGGGCGCAACGGGAGAATGGTTCTATCGAGGAAATCCAACCGGGCGACGTGGTCTGGTTTCCGCCGGGTGAGAAGCATTGGCACGGAGCAACAGCGACAACCGCCCTGACGCACATCGCCATTCAGGAACAACTCGATGGCAAAACCGTTGACTGGATGGAAAAGGTCAGCGACGAACAGTACCTAACCCAATGAGTCGGAAGTTGAGCGATTCGTTCCATCAAAAATCAAACGCGCCAAACTCAATCACTGTTAAGTTTGGCGCGTTTGATTTTGAAACCCTTGCCCTTGATCCAGTTAGGCGCAAGTGCATTGTACTGTGACGGAGCGTTTTCGGTTTTAGTGCTGATGCTCTTTGTGGTCTGCCACATACGCAGGACACATCGCCGGACGCATCAGTTTTTGGAACTGTGCTGTTCGGGTTTTGTGTTCGCACTGGAAACGGGAACGCTGTTCTGCCGCGACTTTCGTATACGCCGCAAGCGACAAACCTGCCGCTTTCAATGCGCGTTTCGAGCTCGGCGCGATTTTGTGACGGCTCTGAATTGCCGCCACTTGAGCGCGGGTTTTGGTCACTGCCTGTGCCGTTTTGACCGGAGCAATGGCATAGAGATGCGTGGGCGTTCCGATGTACAAAGCCCCGTTTGCAACGACGGGCGAAGAGTAGACCGGAGCCTTCATATCCACTTTGCCGATCTCTTTGAGCGTTTTGTCTGCCGCCAAGATCACGACATCGCCGTCTTCGGTTCCGATATAGACTTTGTCCTCAACAACCACCGTCGAACCCCAAATATGGCTCTTCGTGTCATAGGTCGCGTATCTCTTGCCGTTCTCTGCATCGTAGCAGTAGACAAAGCCGCTGAAGTCGGCGGCGAACACCAAGCCGTTAATAACCGCCGGGGTGCAGAGCGAACGCTTGATGTCGCGATTCTCCCAAATCACTTTGCCGTTGGTCGCGTCCACGCACAGCATCCGCCCGATGCCCTCGCCATGTTCCGGGTCTTGTCCAATCGGAACATAGACGCGGTTGTTATAGAAAACGGGCGTTGCGATCACTTCGCTGGGTCCGTCGTAGGTCGCATATTTGAGCGGCTTGCCGTTTTTGGCGCGATATTCCGGCGGGTTGCAGTCCAGTTTCCAGACTTCTTTGAGAATATCGCGTTCATCGCGCTTTTCGGTCTCTGTCGAGAAGCCATAGAGAAAACCGTCGCCGCCTCCATAAATGATCATGTCCTTGCCGTTGATACTGCCATACGCGGCAGACGACCAGTTTGAGTGCAGGGTTTTCGCCGACACGCCCGAATCTTCCTCGCCGAGCAGTTTGCCTGTGTTTTTGTCGAGCATACACATCGAGGGGGCTTTCGGGTTCGGGATCGTCGTGTGCGTCCAGTCCACGCCGTTCGAGGTCGTGACTACGACTTTGTCGCCGAAGATCAATGGACCACAGTTCGTGATATTATGCGGGAAAACGCCCAACTCTTCGCGCATATCGAATCGCCAGAGAATGTCGGCGTCTTTGGCTCCGGGCGTGACGGCGGGTTTGCCTTTGTCCGCCAAGTACTGCCCTTCGTCCTTGTATTCCCCGTCGTTGCCGTTCGCCATTCCGTTGAGATCGAGGCAGAGAACTTCACACCGATTCGAGACGATATAGACTTTGTCGCCGTCAATCGCCGGAGACGAGCAAATTCCCAGATACTCCCAGTCGCTGACTTTGCCGGTTCCAAGTTTCGGGATCGCCAACTGCCAGAGCAGTTCGCCCGTTTTCTCGTCGAGGCACATCACAATGCCGCGATCTCCCTTGAAGCGCGGATCACGCGGCGTTTCGTTGTTGGTTCCGACCAACACTTTGCCTTTGGAAACCGTTGGGTTGCCATAAGTCTGCGATCCCAGTTTGGCGATCCACTTGACGTTCTTAGTCGTCGCCATGTCAATCTCTTCGGAACTGGGCTTGAAGTCGCCGGGTGTCCACTCGGAGACAATGCCCTTTTCCTCAGAGACCATGTTGCGCGAGGAGGTACGTCCCCAATAGGGCCAATCCGCCGCTGTGCCGATGATAGGCAGTGAGGCGAGACCGACAGCGCAGACCATTCCCCACTGCCGCGAAAGTTTATGTTTCATCTTTATTTTTCCTCAACACATCAAACCACAGAGACACAGAGACACAGAGGAAGCACAGAGATTCTTATTGAGTATCTTTGTACATCTGTTTGTGTTCTTTGCTTCTTTGTTGTTGAATTTGTCTTTTTTTGTGTCTTTTCGTGTTCTTTCGTGGATCATTTAAGAGCGGTTGTTCGGAGTGACCGCGATATTGTCAATATAGACCTTGAACAGACTTTGCGGCGCGAAGCCGTACAGTCCGGGCGATCCACTTTTGTGCGCGTTTTTGTGCGGGGCTTCGATTGTCCACGTCGCGGGTTCTGCTTCGCCCTTTTTCCACACTTTGGCACGGACGACGCCGGAACCGTTGCTGGTGACATCTACCCGACTTTTGATATGATACCAAACTTTCGGGGCGATCTTGAATGGGACGTTGACTTTGACCCGCTCTTGATTGGAACTGACTTCAATCTCGTCGGCATTGCCGAGCAGTGAGATCAAGTAGCGTTGATTGATAACGCCAACCGTTGAACGAGTGCGGCGGTTGCCGTCTACCATGACATCGGCTTCCATCGTATAGTTGGTATCGTCGGCACTGCCGAAGAACACGGTTGCTCGCTGAAAGAAAATGTTGTCGAGTGTTTTGGCGAGAACTTTGTTGCCGTCTACTTCCCGAACGTCGAACTTAAACCGCGCTCCAATCCAAGGCAGGGGCGGGTAGGCGTAAGTGCCGCCATCGGGAGCCGCTTCGGCAGGTTTGAACGCCTCGAAATTTTCGGTGTAGGGCAGGGCGGGAAGCACACGCCCGCGAACGGTTCCTTTGAAATTGCCGATGGTCGCCTGAAATGCTCCGGCGGACGGAGTTTGATCGGCGGCGGCAACCAGTTCGTTTTTGTCGTTGAATGTGCCGTTCATCGAGGATTTGACGCGAGCCGTTGGGGGAATATACGATTCCCATTTCGCCTGTTTCGCCTCGAAGGTTTGGGTCACGAAGCCGTTGGCGTCAATGCCGCGAATGCTGAACGTCGCCTTTTGTCCGGGACGTAATAAAACTTCGGCGGGAACGATTTGGAGCGCAACGGTTTCGCCCGCCTTGGGATATTTCTCTTCGGCGACGGCAGGAAGCGTCACGGCTTTGTTCTTTGTCCCGAAACAGTACAGTTTTTCCGTTGTGAAGACATAAACCTTGCCGTTTGCAACGGCGGGCGCACCAATCGCACGCCCGCCAATTGCACATCACTGAGCAGTTCCGCGCCATCCTCTTTCGGGCGAACAATATAGAAATGCCCATTCTGGAGCGGAATATAGAGTTTGCCGTCCGCGTAGGTTGGGGAAGCATGAAGCTGATCGGGACCGAGTTTGTATTCCCACAGCACCTTGCCGGTTTCCGCGTCAACACAGCACAACTGCCCTGTGTTGATCACCTGATAAATCCGATTGCCGACAATGACAGGAGAACTCGAAGTCGCGTGCAGTCCGTTACGCCACGCTTCGGCACTGCGGTCAAGCAGGGGAACGCCCCCACCTTCCGGTGTTTTGCCCGTCGAATCGAGTTTGATTGCGGTCATGCGTCCTTTATCGGAGGAATCGAGATTC
>NZ_JAIVFT010000061.1 GCF_020829665.1 Nostoc sp. CHAB 5824 | reverse complement strand
TTGTATGTGTCAGAAAATCAGTTATGTTCATTGGTTTGAGGAGATGATGTCAGGTTGACTATTTTAGACTTTTTAGAGTTAGTGTAGCTAGCTATGTAAAGTTTTGTATCAGAATTCAACATTTCTGGTTTCGGTAGATTGTACAATATTTGTCCACAAATTTTATGCTGGGTTTGGGGCTTCTTGGCTGTGTCATCGTCCCCTCCTGCCTTTCAGACCTCTTTTCTGATTTTACTCTTCCCAGAGTGGCAAAAGAAAGCTTAGTGGACGTAAATCAACTGCCGAATTACGTGATGCAAGGTCAATATCAAGTTCTATTTCTAGCTCAAAGCGAAAAACAGTTACTTGAGCAAATTCAGCAAGTACCTGTAACTGAGTACAAAGCTCAACGTCTTAGATTAGCTTTGTTCGAAGCCCCTCGTCAACAAAAACATCGCCTTCATTATCATCCAGTTAGCGCAATACAAAGTTTAGTTCATCAACATCAAGAAATTCTCTGTGTGCTTGAGTCCCAGGCTTTTCTTACCAATTAGACAGTTAGGGGGTCTCGCCCTTCTTTACTTCCGCAATATTAGACCTGAATCCTTACATCAGTTTTACTTATGGGTTGATTACGAGTGGGCTATTCAATGCTAGTATTTAAGATCACCTAATTAAAACAAAATGCGCTTAGAAAGATATTCATCACGAAGCGATCGCAGAACTTTTAGGTCTACTGTACCGTTTTTTCAACTAACTATAATTTAGGGAAATTACAAAACCTTAAAAGGGCTGGTTCTAGCAAGATACAATAATAGTAGATACAGCATGGATTTTAATTTTTGTTAGGCATTAGGACTTACGCATCGTACATAAATACTATACGCAATTTGGGTGTTTCAGCATGTTTAGCACAAGCGCAATTGCGCCAAGCGCAGTGCCAAAGGCAATCGCAAATATGCGAATACATCAGGGTTGCGCGAAGCACCTAAAACGACCAAATACGGTCATACATATTATCGTTAATTTGTACAGTGCGTAAGTCCTAATTTTAAGACGGGATTATTAAAGGATTGCCATTAACATGAAAATCAATTCAGAAGCAGAAGTTTTGTCTCCAACTAAGCGGGCGTTGCTTGCCGTAAAGGAAATGAAGGCTAAGCTTGAAGCTTTAGAGTATGCTAAAAACGAACCAATTGCCATTATTGGCATGGGTTGCCGATTTCCAAGTGCAAACAACCCAAAAGAGTTCTGGGAATTGTTGCGTGATGGAAGAGATGTTATTAGTGAGATACCAAAAGAACGCTGGGATATAGATGCTTACTACGACCCAGATCCAGATGCACCAGGCAAGATGTCTACCCGTTTCGGAGGGTTCCTCGAAAAGGTCGATGAGTTCGATCCCGTTTTTTTTAATATTTCTCCACGGGAAGCGGTTAGCCTCGACCCCCAACAGCGCTTGCTTTTGGAGGTAAGTTGGGAAGCCATAGAAAATTCAGGTTTGATGCCTCAGAAGCTACCAAAGAAGACGGGTGTGTTTGTTGGGATCAGTGATAATAACTATTTCCAACTCATGCTGAGGCAAGGGTTTGCTGAGATTGATAGCTACCTATCATCAGGCAACTCTCATAGTACGGCTAGTGGTCGCTTGTCCTATTTTCTAAATCTTACTGGACCTTGCTTATCGGTGGATACAGCTTGCTCTTCATCATTAGTGGCTGTTCATCTAGCTTGCCAAAGTATTCGTAACTCTGAATGCGATCTAGCTTTGGCTGGAGGAGTAAATTTGATACTAACACCAGAATTTAGTATTAATTTGTCAAAAGCTCATATGTTATCTCCAGATGGACGTTGCAAGACCTTTGATGCCGCCGCAAATGGCTACGTCAGGTCAGAAGGATGTGGTGTAATCCTTCTTAAACGTCTCTCGGATGCTCGAGCTAACGGGGATAACATTTTGGCTGTGGTTCGAGGTTCAGCCATTAACCAAGATGGTCGCACGAGTGGACTAACAGTTCCTCATGGACCTTCTCAGCAAGCTGTGATTCGCCAAGCTTTGGAAAACGGTAACGTGCAACCCGATGAGGTGAGTTACGTGGAGGCTCATGGCACTGGAACATCTCTAGGAGACCCAATCGAGGTGGGCGCATTGGGATCTGTGTTTAGTAAGCGAGAGTCACCTTTAACAATCGGTTCAGCAAAGACTAACATCGGTCACCTAGAAGCTGCTGCAGGTATAGCTGGTCTAATCAAAGTAGTACTCTCTCTAAAACACGGAGAAATTCCACCATCATTACACTTCCACAAGCCTAATCCTCACACAAACTGGAATGAATTGCCAGTGAGGGTGGCTACAGAGCGGATACCTTGGTCACGTGGGAGGCGGCTAGCAGGAGTGAGTTCCTTTGGGTTTAGCGGTACCAACGCCCATGTTGTACTAGAAGAGGCTCCTCGAACTGACAAAAAGAAAGTTGAAGTCGAACGTCCCCTGCACCCGCTCTGCCTATCAGCAAAGACGAAAGACACTCTTAAGCAGCTAGTATGTCGGTATGAGCAATTTCTAGCTACGGAACCAATTTTGGATTTAGGAGATGTCTGCTTCACTGCAAATACTGGACGAGCACACTTTAACCATAGATTGTGTGTGTTGGCTTCAGACGTCTCAGTAGTACGGGAGAAGCTAGCTAGTTTTATTGCAGAACAAGAAGTAGTAGGTATGTTCCAGGGGCACTTCAACGCCAACCATAAGATAGCCTTCCTGTTCACAGGACAAGGTTCACAGTATATAGGCATGGGTCGCCAACTTTACGAAACACAACCTACTTTCCGGCAAATTCTCAACCGCTGCGATCAAATTCTGCGTCCCTATCTGGAATTGTCCTTGCTGGAAGTATTATATCCTAGCAGCGAACCTTCTCATCTCAATTTGAATCAGACAGCCTATACCCAACCAGCCCTATTTGCCCTGGAATACGCCCTAGTTCAATTGTGGAAATCTTGGGGCATTGAACCCGATGTGGTTATAGGTCATAGTGTTGGAGAATATGTAGCAGCTTGTGTAGCTGGGGTATTCAGCTTGGAAGACGGACTAAAACTGATTGCCTCTAGGGGAAAGTTGATGCAGGCACTACCGCGAGATGGAGAGATGGTAGCACTGTTGGCTTCCGAGGAACAAGCGCTCGCTGCAATTGAACCCTACATTAGAGAAATCTCAATAGCTGCGATTAACGGCCCGCGTAGTCTAGTCATTTCCGGACGCCAAGAAGCAATTAAAGCAGTTTGTACAACTTTAGAAGCTCAAGAAATTAAAACAAAGAAGTTAAATGTCTCCCATGCCTTTCACTCGCCCTTGATGGAGCCAATGTTGGCAGATTTTGAGCAGGTAGCTCGAAAAGTGAGCTTTTGTGCACCGCAGATTAAGCTCTTAAGCAATGTTACTGGAAAGCTGGTAACAGATGAAGTAGCAACTCCAGAGTATTGGTGTCGTCATGTCCTAATGCCGGTTAAATGGGCGGAAAGTATGGAAAACCTTGATCGCCAAGGAGTACAGGTGTTAATCGAGATTGGTCCTCAACCAATTTTACTAGGGATGGGGCGTCAGTGCATTCCCGAACATCAAGGACTATGGCTCCCTAGCTTGTGCCCTAATCAAGAGGATTGGCAACAGTTATTAACTAGTTTGGCGGAGTTATATGTGTATGGAACTCCAATAGATTGGATCGGATTTGATCAGGGCTTCGCTCGTGACCGCATTCCTCTGCCGACTTATCCCTTTCAGCGACAGCACTACTGGGTAAATAGTTCCAAAGACAATAAGACGAAAGCGCTTGCCCTCATAAACAATCCAGCAAGCTACAGCCAAAATCCCCTACTTGGGCAGCAATTGTACTTAGCAGGAACTCCGCAGATTCGTTTCCAGGGTCAAATCAGCAAAAATTTCCCAGCTTGGCTCAAAGATCATCGTGTTTTTAAGACTACTATTGTTCCAGGAACGGCTTACTTAGAAATGGCTTTAGCTGCAGGGCAGGCGGTTACCAAAAGTGACAACCTTAGGCTGGAGGAAGTTGCAATTCTTAGAGCTTTGATTCTGCCAGAAAACGGTGCGCAACAGCTAATACAGTTGATTTTGACCCCAGAAGGGACTTTGGCGTATTTTTTCGAAATATTTAGCCTTAAACCGCCCAATGCTGAAACTCAGGGACAACCATCCTGGATACTTCATGCATCAGGTAAGCTCTTAGTTAAAGACAAAGAGTCGCAAGCTGAGACTATAGATTTAACAACACTACAAGCTCAATGCCAAGAAGAAATTTCTATCGACCTACTATACCAGCGTTTTCAAGAGCAGAACATTGATTATGGTTCAAGCTTCCGGGCTGTGAAGCAAGTGTGGCGGCATGAAACAGTAGCTCTAGGCAAAATATGTTTACCAGAACAATTAAGAGCGGAAGTAGAGGACTACCAACTACACCCAGTCTTGTTGGATGCTTGCCTTCAAACTTTAGATGCGACCCTTTTGGAGAATAACAATCGAAACACCTATGTGCCAATTGGTATAGAGCAGTTGCAGGTTTACACTCGTCATAGTGCTTGCATCTGGTGCTATGCTCAATTACGTAAAGTTGAGGGCGAACGCCAAAAGACTCTCATTAAAGGCGATTTACGCTTGTTTGCCCCCAATGGGCAGCTAATCGCTATTCTAGAAGGGCTGCAACTGAAATACGCTCCTCGCGAAACGATGCTAGACTCTGTACAAAAGCCATGGCAAGATTGGCTATATAAGGTGGAGTGGCAACCACGAGGAACCTATGGTCTTCTACAAGATTATCTGCCTACTTTAGAGGTAAGTTATCAAGGAATTCTACTGCCACAGAAAACAGTGATTGTGGAACGAGCTGAAGCCGCATTAAAGATCGGCACGCCAAAGAATTGGCTGATTCTGGCTGATGGTCAAGGGATTGGTCAGCAGTTGGGTGAACTTCTGCGCTTGCAAGGAGAGAATTGTACCTTAGTCTTCCCCACAGATAAATACGAGCAAATAGCCAGGCAAGAATTCAGCATAGATCCAGCTAATCCGAACCATTTTCAGCAACTGTTGCAGACTATACCTACTGTGCAAGGTGTAGTATATTTATGGAGCTTAGATACACCGGAAGACCTAAGCGAGACTGACTTAGAGGAGATCTGTCTAAAAAGCTGTGGCAGTGTATTAAACTTAATTCAAGCACTTGCTGCTGAAAACTATTCTGAACTTTCTTTCCTAGGGTTAGTAACTCGAGGGGCGCAAGTTATAAACGAACATCATGTTCAACAGGTAGCTCAATCACCTTTATGGGGACTCGGAAAAGTTATTGCGCTAGAACACCCTGAATTAAATTGCACTTTGATTGATTTAGACTTGAAAACAACGGAAGATGAGGCGCGAATTTTATTTGAGGAAATCTCCTCGGAGGATGAAGAAAACCAAGTTGCTTTTCGAGATCAGACTCGTTATGTAGCCAGACTTGTGCGCTATAGTCAGTTTGAGAGCCAAGTTGGAGCAACTCAGTTAGAAATCCCAGAAAATCAACCGTTCCGACTAGAAGTCTCCCAACAAAATACTCTGGAAAGCTTGCAACTACAGAAAGCAACACGCCGTCAACCCAACACTGGCGAGGTAGAGATTCGGGTGCGAGCGGCGGGACTGAATTTCCGAGATGTCCTGAACGCTCTAGGCTTGAATCTAGGAGAGCCCGCCCTAGGTTCAGAGTGTGCCGGTGAAGTGGTAGCTGTTGGTGCTGGAGTAAAAGGTATTGAGCTTGGAGACGCGGTGATAGCCTTAGCAGAAGGTGGCTTGAGTCAGTATGTCACACTCAACGCTAACTTGGTGGTGCCCAAGCCAGCAGCACTCACATTTGAGGAAGCCGCCACGATTCCTGTAGCTTTCTTAACAGCCTACTGGAGTCTGCATCATATAGCAAAAATTACTTCCAAAGACCGAGTGTTAATTCATGCTGCCACTGGAGGGGTGGGTCAAGCTGCCGTGCAGTTAGCGCTTCAAACTGGGGCCGAAGTGTTTGGTACAACCAGCCTGAGTAAATGGCAGGTACTGAAGTTTCTGGGTGTGAAATACGTGATGAACTCACGGACACTAGATTTTGCCAATAAGTTAATGGCACACACCAATGGGCAAGGAGTGGATATTGTACTTAACTCCTTAACTGGAGAAGGATTTGTCCAGAAGAGTCTGGAGGCGCTAGCAAAGCAAGGAAGGATGATTGAATTAGCTAAGCGGGATATTTGGAGTGCCGAGAAAGTCGCCAGCTTGCGCCCGGATGTGTCTTACACCATAGTTGATCTAGGACCGATCGCACAAAAACAATCCGTTTTGATCCAGTCAATGCTGCGCGAACTCATGCAGCAATTTGAAGACGGCTCCCTCAAGCCACTCCCACAAACGATATTTCCTATCCAAGATGCGGTTAGTGCTTTCCGTTATATGCAGCAGGCCAAACATACTGGTAAAATTGTCATCACGTTTCCGGAGAAGAGCAATACACAAGAGCGTCTCACTTTTCGTAGCGATAGCAGTTATCTGATTACTGGTGGTTGGGGCGGTCTGGGGTTACTGGTAGCCCAATGGCTAGTTGAACGAGGAGCACGTCATTTGGTTTT
>NZ_JAIVFT010000060.1 GCF_020829665.1 Nostoc sp. CHAB 5824 | reverse complement strand
GTGAAACGCTGCTGCGGCCACGATAGTTTAGGGGTAGCCCTACGCAAAAATAGCTCGATGCCAGGTTCTATAATCCAACTCTAGCCTTCTCATCTTCTGATGACCAGGCTTTTGTTTTTTATGGAACATACTGCTAAAACAACAAAAGAACTTATTTTAAAAGAAGATTGTCGTTTTTACCGAATGGCTATCCGCGGCGATTGCCTACCGCACGCTACTTTAATTGTGCCTAGTTTTTGGCAAACTTGGTCACGCGAAGAATCATTAATCTGCTCTTAAATAACTCTTTTTTGCCACATGCGGTAGTAAGCTGTAAATCGTTATGGCTTGTAAAACATTGTTACTCAATAGATGTAATCTCTATTTGCATCTTCGAGTTAGTCTTCTACTCAATTTCCTTTTTAGATTTACTTTATAAATAGTCTTTTACTTTAATATTCCTTTTACATTATATTTATAATTATTGCCTTAAAAGTAGCTAAACTTCATATTTGGGAATATACCTTACCTCTTCACTATTGCTTAAAAAAACATAATATCCTGCTTCATGATTACTTAAATTAGATGTCATTACTTATACCCTTGTAGTAGCAGCTTAAAAGATTGATATTAGAGAAGTAGTTTAAAAATATAGCTTGTCTGTCTACTACATGAATAAAAAATGGGCTGCTAAACGACTTACAATCAATCTCACGTCAAGCGAGGCACAAAAGCTTGAACAATACTGTTCAATGACGGGGAGACCAGCAACCGATGTGATTCGGGAGTTAATTCGCTCTCTTTCTACTCAAGAGGAAAAAGTCTCCCAAACTTAGTAGCAAATCACACTGAACAAAAACTTTTTACCCTTCTCCTGACGGAGAAGGGTAAAAAGTCGAGTATTACCCGCCCAAAGTCCTGGCTCAATTTTTCAAGACAGACCCTTCAAAAGTCTTGTCGAGCACTAAGGGAATGCCAAAAATAAATTCTTCAGTCAAATGTAGTAAAGTCAGCATAGCAATCGCCACTCCGGAAGTAACGATCAAAAGTTTTTTGCCAGTTGGGGGACACACCGTTATTTACATTGCCCATCCCATAATCAGTTATGGCTTTGCCAAAACCTACCCTTTAGATTTACATGCAGCAGTGCAGCGATCGCCTCTTCGACAGCTAAGAATCTAATGAAAGAGTGCGTTAGTGTAGCTTCCCGCAAATATTGCTTGTTTTCAATTGCGACGGAAATTTCTCTTACGTTGTTTGTGCCTTGCGACTTCTTTGCGCTTGTGTTTTTCCAAAGGCGTTTCAAAGTGACGATGCTTTCTCATGTCTGGAAAAATACCTGCTTTGGAAACTTCCCTTTTAAATCGACGTAAGGCTGACTCAATTCCTTCATTTTCGCCCACAAATACTTGGGTCATTTTCATCTCCTACTTAATTGGTACTGGGCAATTTTAAGCCATCCAGTAGACCGGAGCGCAAAAAGGGCAGATAATGGTTCTGCCCTTGAGACGTTAAAACTTAATTTTTGATCTTAAAGCTTAGTAGCGTCCTCGAGAGTATCCTCCACCACCGCCGCCGCGACGGTCACCACCAAAGGAACCACCTCTATCTTCTTTGGGTTTAGCCTTATTGACTTTCAGGTCGCGTCCCATCCACTCAGCACCATCAAGAGCTTCAATGGCAGCTGTTTCTTCAGCTTCTGTACCCATCTCTACGAAAGCAAAGCCGCGTGGACGTCCTGTTTCACGGTCAGTAGGTAACTGAACCCGTTTTACAGAACCATGTTCGGCAAAAACAGAGGTGAGGTCTTCTTGTGTGACCTCGTAGGATAGATTACCTACATAAATTGACATGCGTTATCTCCAAAATCATAGGTGTGTAGAGATTTAGATTTCGGAGACAAGCTTGTTAAGACCAAAAGGGAAAAGCCTGTCAATACTAAAAACAAACACTGTAACCGAATTTTATTCTCACTTAATTACCTTAGCACATCATTCAGTTCTTACCCATCGTAAAAAAGGAAGTACTAAGAACCAGCGAT
The DNA here is from genome assembly GCF_020829665.1 of Nostoc sp. CHAB 5824. Taxonomy (GTDB): domain Bacteria; phylum Cyanobacteriota; class Cyanobacteriia; order Cyanobacteriales; family Nostocaceae; genus Nostoc. Next base: position 4,628 of record NZ_JAIVFT010000060.1, on the reverse strand, counting down.
CGCCTGTGGACTACTCAAACCTACTCTAAGTCGTGCATTCATGGGTAACTCCGATATTGAGTAGCAGATATTCCCCAAATAATTGCAAAATAAATGCAGTTCGTCATTGTTACTACCTGGAAATGCCGACTACACTTGTTGACGCCCAAAATTTACTTTCTGACCTGATTGCCCGCAACTGTGAGCGTGTAGATTATCTGATGATTCGTCTTGAAGAAGCAGAAGGGACTGATATCTTGTTGCGTGGCGACAAGGTAGAAACCCTCAGTGAAGGCATCTCCATTGGTGGGCATATTCGCGCTTGTTATAAAGGTGGATGGGGTTTGAGCAGCTTTAACCAATTGGCAACAATTCAGGATCGGATAGAAGAAGCGATCGCTGCTGCGCGGATGGTTGGGGATGAAGAAACTTTACTTGCACCCATTGATCCGGTGCAAGCAGTATGCATTCTACCCCTAAAAGGCACCGATCCCCGAAAAATCCCACTCTCGAAGAAAAAACAATTGTGCGATCACTATACTGAATTGCTCAAAAGCGTTGATCGCCGGATTACCACTACTTCGGTGCGTTACGGTGACAGCGCCCAAAAAGTGATCATAGCTACCTCAGAAGGCACTTTGATCGAGCAATCTTGGGTGGACATGGAAATGCGCTTTGCGGCTACCGCTAGAAATGGCGAAACCGTACAAACTGGACGGGAAACTACTGGCTCTCGCAAAGCTTACGAAGATTTAACTGATTTAGATGAACAGGTAAAAAGTGCCGCTCAAAGAGCAATCGCAGCTTTATCTATGCCATCGGTGAAAGGCAATACTTACACCGTAGTCATTGACCCAATTCTTACGGGTTTATTTGTCCACGAAGCCTTTGGACATCTTTCTGAGGCCGATATGGCTTACGAAAACCCCGATTTGTTGGAAGTCATGACCATTGGACGGCGGTTTGGCCCAGAAGAACTCCAAATTTTTGATGGTGCTGCCCCAGAAGGACATCGCGGTAGCTATTTTTACGACGATGAAGGCACGCCTGCCACTACGACTCAACTAATTAAAGATGGCGTTTTAGTTGGACGTTTACATTCTCGTGAAACCGCTGGCAAATTGGAGGAAGCGCCAACAGGTAACGCCCGCTGTCTCAACTATCACTTTACTCCCATTGTGCGGATGACAAATACTTGGATTGAAAGAGGTAAAACACCAGTCAAAGACTTATTCACCGATATCAAAGAAGGAGTTTATGCGCGTAATTGGTTGGGTGGGATGACGAATGGGGAAATGTTCACTTTCAGTGCTGGGGAAGCCTGGATGATTAGAAACGGCAACATTGCTGAACCTGTGCGGGATGTAACGCTTTCGGGAAATGTATTTCAAACTTTAGCGGATATTGAGGCAATTGGTAATGATTTTTACTGGGATGAATCCGGCGGTTGTGGTAAGGGAGGGCAAAATGGCTTGTCAGTGGGTTGTGGTGGCCCTAGTCTCCGAATTCGAGATGTAGTCGTTGGTGGAGAAACGTAAACTAATCGCCGCTATATTCCAGTATTTTGAGTTAGCTCAGAATCATTAATCATTAGTTATTAGTCATTATTCATTGAGATACCACGCCCCCAAGGAACGTGGTTTGAATTAGTCCGAAACAATAAATTTTTTTTGGCCCACGAAATACTTGGTATATACCAAAAAACAATGACTAATGACTAATGAGTAATGACCAATGACTACTTTATCAATTTGCCAGCCAGAAAGCGACGTTACGCACATAGGTTTTGATATCTTCTAAGGCGCGTGGCTCTTTTTTCATGCCATCTCCTGGTGGCTCATCTACAAAAGTGGGACAGCCTTTGTTAATATCCCAGTTGTAATCTACTAAATGATGGAAGCTGGAGTTAGCTACTGCTCGTCCTAGTATATTGCCCTGTTCATCTTGATGATGCTCGATCGCTACAACTAGATTGAAGTTACGACCTGTAACTAAACTTTTACCCAGAGCAATTACCCGCGCGTTTGCATTGCCCAAAGGGACACCAATACCGCCTTCATGTGGATGTGTTGGAAAAAATTCGATACTTCCCGAAGGTGAATTAGGATTTTTTAAAAGTTCGTGAATGGGTTCAACAATGGTAATTTTTTGATAATTGCCGTTAGCTCCAGAATGATAGTTGGGCCAGGAGATATAAGTTGTGTATGAGTCATCTCGGCTCCAGCGAGATTCATCGGGATCGGGATTTTTTGTATTGAAATAGTGAACATCACCAATGTCAACTAAACCACACATCGAACAGCCCATATCCTGATGATCGCGTGTTGTCAAAATACCGCCGCCGCGTTGCCGAAAAGCATTAATTCCGGCAATGTCTTTTTCGGTTAAACCTTTATCCACCTCTAATCCAAATAGCCAAAGTTCATCGAAATCTGATTTGTCAAGACTACTTAAAACTGGGTCACCACCTACTGCATCTGATTCGTAATCGCGTCCCGTAACTTCAAATAAGAAGTTTTCTGCTTCGTCTTTAATCGATGCTAAGTAATCTTGTAACATTGAAAAACGAAAAATGCTCCAGTCATCTTCAGTCGTAGGAATCGTAGTCTGCAAAAGAATACGAATTGGTTTTGCCATAACCTTTGCCAGATGAACACTACAATTGAGTATAGCGATCGCTTTGCACTAATGCTTAAATTTTTAAATTCTTCAACATCCCTCCCAAGTATGAAAATAAATCACAACTCTAGGTAGTAGCGCCAGTAGTTGAGAATGGCTAATCTAGACAAAAGTGATTCGATATTGACTCCGGTTTGATTCACCACACAATCCTCCGTAGCGCGTGCTGAAGATTTACTGCCTGTCTGGGTAAGCTGGATAGCCTCAACTAAACGTTCCTTAACACAGCGACAGATATGAAAGCAGATCAACTCCTGAAAAACTATGCCGCAGGTGTCAGAGATTTTACTGGTGTCAACTTGAGTGAGGCAAACTTAAGGGAAGCCGATCTCAGTGGCGTAATTTTAGATAGAGCAATTTTAGATGGAGCTAATCTGAGTCACGCTAATTTAGCTCAAGCCAGTTTGATTGAGGCAGACTTAAATGGAGCAGATTTGAGCAATGCTAATCTCAGTGGTAGCAACTTAAGCGGAGCTATCTTAGATGGAGCTATCTTGGATGGAGCAGCAATGGAAGGAGCTAATTTGAGCCAGGCGGATTTGACGGTTGCTAAACTTATTGAAACTAACTTGAGTGAAGCGGATTTGCAGGAAGCAAGTTTGATAGCGGCGAATTTAGATGGAGCCGATTTGAGTGGTGCAGACTTAACTGTGGCCGACTTATCCCAGGCAAATCTCACTCAAGCAGATTTGAACCAGACAAATTTGAGTGGAGCAAATTTGTCTGGAGCCAATATAGAAGGAACAATCCTGGATGAGAATGTGTAACATCTCCCGCCGCTAAATCGCATTACCGATTATAGCGGCGGAATATAAGGCAATTAGTTAAATCAGTCAACATTAACAAGTAAACTACCTACGCTGAAAATAAATTTAGGTTATTTTTCCAGAAGCCCCCGATTATAGGCAAAGCCGTAGACTAACACTCGTATCCGAGTTAGCTCGTCAAAATCGATTCTGGATAAGGAGTTTCAGATATTGGGTGTCCGATGTTTTGTCGCTTACCAAACGATTTTTAACTAATCGCTGTAATTCCCCATCATATCATGTCCGCTTCAAGACTCATCATTAAAGCTGCAAGGGGGCAGGGAGCAGGGGGAGAAAGAGTTTTCAAGTTTTTGCACAGATGCAGAAATCATAATTAATCAGCCGGACATCATATCACTCTATAGTATGGGGATGTAAGGAACTTTCAAATAAAAAAATATTCCATTGCAGAGGGACAAGGGGGACAAAGTAAAATTTTCTCCCCCTGCCTACCCTGCCTCCCTTATAGCCCTGCAAACCACTCATAGCCCTGATCCTCCCAATAGCCTTTAGTAGGTAACAAATTGCTGACGAATGTAATTTGAGTAATCCACTTGCTTTGCTTGTAGCCCAGTTTAATTGGGGATGCTAGGCGCATGGGCGCACCATTATCAACTGATAATGGTTGTCCATTCTTTTGATAAGCCATGAGAGTTTGGGGATGTACAGCAGAGGCAATATCCCAGCTTTCATAATAACCATCAGCAGATTTGAAGTAGACATAGCGGATATTTGACTTAGGCTGTACCAGCGCTACTAAGTCTCGTAATCGCACGCCTCCCCATTGAACGATTGCAGCCCAGCCTTCAACACAGACATGGCGAATTACCATTGAAGTCAAGGGAAGTTTTTGAATATCTGCCATGCTCAATTGCATCGGGTTACTAACCTCACCGTCAATCTTCAGGCGAAACTGTGCTGGATCAATTTGCGGAGTGAAGTCAAAGGTATTAATCAGCAATTTGTTTGCTTCTATCGCACTGACAGGAAATTCAGATACAGATTTCTGCGTTAGCAGGAGTGCTTCAAGACTTTGGTTTGTGCGATTCGTTGGTCAGTGAATCACGGTAATCATCCCGTAAATAACTAACCCAGCCCGACAGCAGATTACTGTCACTAAAGGCTGAACTCTCGGTCAAGATGTAGGTGAAAGCCCTACCATTC
>NZ_JAIVFT010000005.1:295301-371383 GCF_020829665.1 Nostoc sp. CHAB 5824 | reverse complement strand
GTTGCAAGCTTAAACAAACTTAAAGCCTGAGTTAACTACTTATTCCTTTCTTTCTTCCTTCTGCCTTCTGCCCTCTGCCTTCTGCCTCCCCCCAACCTAGATCACCAAAAGTTGCCAAGAACCCATAATTTCATACATCCGAGTTGTAATTTGCTGGCCGTTCTTTTTCAACATAGGTGCTGTAGATTTAACGATATTTATTGTCTGTTGGCTAATCATAGTTTCTTACTCCACTTGGAATGTTGATTGACTTCAATTTAGTGGTTATTTCTAGCAGTTACTATGAGCTAGCTCAGTTAACAAGTAATATCATGTCAAAGCCTCTATACATCTACAGTCAGAGGCATCGTTAAGAAATTGCAACAAAGATAAAAATGTAAGAATGCAGTTATGTACATCAATAATTTATCAAGCAAAAATTTTATATGCATACCATTGAGAGAAAGTCAACAACAAAAGCCTGGGCAGGTGCGATTGCAGAACCGGCAAAAGAATTTCCCCTTACCCAACTGCCAATTATCTCTGGCAAAATCCCAGATGGCTTGCGTGGCCGACTCTACCGCAATGGCCCCGCACGGCTAGAACGCGGTGGCATTCATATAGGACACTGGTTTGATGGAGATGGAGCAATTCTTGCTGTAAATTTTACCGATGCAGTAGCAACCGGGGTTTATCGCTATGTACAAACCTCTGGCTATCAAGAAGAAGCTGCGGCAGCTAAACTACTCTACAGCAATTATGGCATGACTGCACCAGGGCCATTTTGGAATCAATGGCAAAAGCCCATTAAGAATGCTGCCAACACTTCGGTGCTAGCACTTCCAGATAAACTTTTAGCATTGTGGGAAGGTGGTAAACCCCATGCCCTTGATTTACAAACTTTAAAAACTAGGGGCGAAGATGATTTAGGAGGGTTAACTAAAGGATTAAACTATTCCGCACATTATAAGCGTGACAAGCAAACACGAGAGATTTTTAACTTTGGCATCAGCCCTGGACTAAATGCGACGCTTAATATTTACAAAAGCAATTCGACTGGCCGGATTATCCAACAAGCCGCATACCAGCTAGATGGTGTACCATTGGTGCATGATTTTGTTTTAACAGGACAGTATATTGTATTTTTCATTCCGCCAGTGCGGTTGAATGTCTTACCTCTGCTAATAGGGACAAGCAACTATAGTGATTCGCTAGAGTGGCAACCTAGATTAGGAACTCAGATTTTAGTTATTGACCGAGAAACCCTATCTGTGATTAGTCGTGGAGAAACCGAACCTTGGTTCCAATGGCATTTTGCTAATGGTTATGTAGATGCTAGCGGCTCAGTGATTGTGGATATCGCCCGTTATGAAGATTTTCAAACTAATCAATATCTCAAGGAAGTAGCTACAGGTGAGACTCACACCCCAGCTAAAAGTATACTAACGCGAGTTCATCTGCATCCTCAAACTGGCAAAGTTACGTCAATTCAGCAACTATTAAACGGACACTGCGAATTTCCGAATGTACCACAGCAAAACGTGGGGCAAGTTTCCCGGTACACGTATATGTCAACATTCCGTTCAGGAACAGATATTAGCCAAGAAGTATTAAATGCGATCGCTTGTTTTGATCACAAGACCGAAACCTTTACTGAAGCAGATTTAGGAGAAAATCGTTATACTTCAGAACCCATCCACACCCAAGACACCCAAAACCCTGAACAAGGTTGGGTGTTAACCGTTGTCTACGATGGTAATTCTCATAGTAGCGAAGTTTGGGTATTTGATAGCGATCGCCTGGATGCAGAACCCGTTTGTAAACTAGGATTACCCAGCGTCATTCCCCACAGCTTCCACGGCACTTGGAACCCAGCCCAATAACCCCTCCGCGTTACCTCTGCGTTTCCCTTAGCGTTCCTCTGCGTTAAAAAACAACACTACAGTAAAAACGAATCGCATTGATCAGACATAATTAATCCCATCTGGTCAATGCAAAATCAAAAATCCCAAAGAGCCTTGTCTTATGCAATTACAAGAAAAACGCCACTATTCTCCCACAGAATACCTAGAACTAGAAGTCATTTCCGAGTATCGTCATCAATATATAGATGGTCAAATTATACCTATGACAGGTGGAACACCAAATCATAATCAAATAGCTCTTAATCTGAGTGCAACCCTCAATTTTGCTTTGAAGCGACAACCTTATCGAGTATTCATCGCTGATCAACGTCTATGGATTCCCAAAAAGCGAATTCATACATATCCTGATGTGATGGTTGTTGCAGGTTCATTAGAATTTTCTGAGGGACGTACAGATACAATTACTAATCCCTTAGTGATTTGTGAAGTGTTATCCAAATCGACCAGAAGCTATGACATAGATGAAAAATTTGCGGCTTATCGCACCATTCCCAGTTTTCAGGAATATGTTCTGATTGATCAGTACAAAAATCATGTAGAACAGTATTCTAAAACTGACGAAAATAAATGGATTTTCTCAGAGTATGAGGAAGAAAATAGTATTCTAATACTATCTTCTATTCAATTTCAAATCCCTCTATCAGATATTTATGATAAAGTTGACTTTGAGGCTCACAAATAACCTCACTCTAATTAGTTAACTAAGCAGCAACGTAAATATAAGCATTTATCACTGATAAGTCCATTATTATCTATCTAAAATTGCAAAAAAGTGTATTGTAATTTATATAATATCCGCCAAAATTTCCATAATAAAAACGTTGGTTTGTAGTGTAACCCTTTGGGGAAGCAAGCTACGCATAGCGTCTCGTAAAGAGGGCTACGCAAACAAAATCAGGACTTCAGTCCTGAATACGAACATTTTTACTCAGGTTGATTAACCAAGATATTGCAGTAATTTACAGATGAATGGACTACGGTTGAGACAGCGAGTAAAGAAGAGACACTGTGTTACGCAGGTTAGAATAGAAATAAACCTTATATACATTCACGCTAATTAAGCAGAATTGCCCATGACCACTTCTAAACGCCACTACCACATCACTACTTTCGGTTGTCAGATGAATAAAGCTGACTCAGAGCGCATGGCTGGCGTTTTGGAAGATATGGGCTTTGAATGGTCAGAAGACCCGAATAATGCAGATGTGATTCTCTATAATACCTGCACAATTCGGGATAATGCCGAGCAAAAGGTATATTCCTACCTTGGTAGACAAGCGAAGCGCAAGCATGAGCAACCTGATTTAACCCTCATCGTTGCTGGTTGTGTTGCCCAACAAGAAGGTGAAACGCTATTGCGGCGAGTTCCAGAATTAGACTTGGTAATGGGGCCACAACATGCCAACCGCCTCAAAGATTTGTTAGAGTCAGTTTTTGATGGCAACCAAGTTGTCGCAACCGAGTCTGTTCATATTATTGAAGATATTACCCAGCCGCGAAGGGATAGTAAAGTGACAGCTTGGGTAAATGTAATTTACGGCTGTAACGAACGCTGCACCTATTGCGTGGTTCCCAATGTGCGCGGTATCGAACAATCCCGCACACCATCAGCGATCCGGGCTGAAATGGAACAATTAGGACGCCAAGGTTACAAGGAAGTTACTCTACTCGGTCAAAATATTGACGCTTACGGTAGAGATTTACCAGGAACAACAGCAGAAGGTCGGCATCTGCACAACTTCACAGATTTACTTTATTACGTGCATGATGTACAGGGGATTGAAAGATTAAGATTTGCTACTAGCCATCCCCGTTATTTTACAGAGAGATTAATTAAGGCTTGTGCTGAGTTGCCCAAGGTCTGCAAACACTTCCATATTCCCTTTCAATCTGGGGATAATGAACTTTTAAAGGCGATGGCGCGGGGTTATACCCATGAAAAATATCGTAGAATTATCGATACCATTCGGCGGTATATGCCAGATGCTTCCATTAGTGCTGATGCGATTGTCGGTTTTCCTGGGGAGACAGAAGCACAGTTTGAAAATACCCTGAAATTGGTGGAAGATATTGGCTTTGACATGTTGAATACAGCAGCATATTCACCGCGTCCAGGGACACCTGCCGCTTTGTGGGATAATCAACTGAGTGAAGAAGTGAAAAGCGATCGCCTGCAACGCCTCAATCATTTAGGAAACTTGAAAGTAGCAGAGCGATCGCTACGTTACTTTGGGCGCATTGAAGAAGTTTTAGTAGAAGACCAAAATCCTAAAGATCAAACCCAGGTGATGGGACGTACTGGCGGTAATCGTTTGACATTCTTCAGTGGCGACATCAAAGAATTGAAAGGGCAGTTAGTAAAGGTAAAAATTACCGAAGTTCGTCCTTTTAGCTTGACGGGTGAACCAATTGAAGTCAAACAAGCCTTGTCTGTATAATACTTACTTTCTTAATTTCTTTAGCAGGCTTTGTACTGTAGATTCTGGTTGCTGACGTGGCACAGGCTTCTGCTGTCCAAAGCCATCAAACAATTCGTCCAGCTTGACTGTTAAACCCAAATATGGCCCACCTGCGGAACGTGTCCCAGAAAAATCTCGGTCATCGACTTTACCAAAAGCATATCCAGCCGAAAGACGCAGATTAGGAGTGAGGTAATAGCCTGTTTCTATGACAAAGCCTGTCTCACTGTAGGTAGATTGACCAATCCAGCGAGCCTCACCAACTAAATCCCAGCTATATCCCAAACGATAGGTAGCTCGCAGTTGTCCCAAATTAACCATGCTCGTACCAGCTAAATCGTTAGCTAAATAAGAAGTACTGTTACGCAAAGCATATTTACCGTAGAATTCCCATTGCCAGTTAGGGGCGTAAATAGCTTCTAAAGCAAAAGTATGATCTTGGGAACCTGTACCACTGCCTAACAAGATGGTGTCAGGAATAATTGCCGGATTTTGGCGATATTCATAACGTAATAAAGCATTAAATTTATCGCTATTGGGGTCGCGGTAGGCTAAACCCAGCTTCAGATTAGCCGTATCTCCTAATCCTGAAAGCTTTTGATTGGAAGAGTTTGCTTGTTGATAGCGTACCAAAGCTGTGAGAGCCGGAGAAATTTTACCTGTTGCACCTGCGGTAATTACTGTATTGCTACCACTAGAAGAGGAGCGATGTTCGTACCGAGCACTGGCTTGAAACTGAGGATTATCAGAGTATTCCAGCCCAACGCTGTAACTATCGCCACCATCAAATCCGATCGCAGACGCTGCTTGACCAAAGGCGTAAGGTTGGGCATATTGTTGACCCGCCGCAGTCCGTCCGAAGAAGTTACCAAATACGTGTTCGTAAGCTAAGTTCAGCCGCAATCCCGAAGCAATAGTCCAGCGGTTATTTAGACCAATTGCACCTTGCGTAGTAACTTCATTAGCACCACCCAAAATTGAGTAACGACCAGTCAAGGTGGTATCAGTACCGAGTTTGTGTTCACCATTGACATTTAAGCTGGTGATAGAATTACCCGAAAATTGACCGCCAGTGTAAAACTGTTGAGCCAAACTGACGCTAACACCAGGAATTACTGCCCAATTCAAACCTAAAATAGTACGGTCTGGGTAAACAGTATCTTTTTGGGAAGATAAACTCAGTTCATTTTGGGCTTGGAAAGTCAGGTTTTTAGCGATGGGAACTGTGAAGCGCGATCGCAATTGATTAGAATTACTATTCAAAGCGTTAGTAGAAATCCTGTCTTCCCGATGACGATGAATCCAATCCACATCGAAGGTAGCACTACCTAAGCGTTGTTGAATCCCAGCGGAAATCGTCGTCAGCGAATTATCAACTTTGCTCCCAGGTATGGCCTCATAACGGGGTGCAAACAGTTCTTCAAAGGTATCTAACGGTTGGGGAGCAATCCCAAAATTGTCTTCGTGGTCGTATTGCGCCCTGAGATTGGTACTTGAGGTGAGTTGAGCTGTAACCTGCGCTCCATAACGAGTTTGTCCTGGGACAAAGCTAATAGTGGCATTATTGGCAAAACCCGTATCAGCAAACCGATAATAGGCACGACCTTGAATCCCATTGGCAATTTCTCCTTCAGCTTCCAAGCGGTAGGCGTCACCGCTGACCTTTCCCACAACATCAGAATCATTACGGGAATGGGCATATTCTGCGATTAACTTACCTTTGTCACCCAAAGCAATCAGCGCATCTGCACCGTAGAGTTGAAAATCACGCACCCCCTGACTTTCTTGGACATAAGTTGCTCCTATCCAACTTTCTTGGTTCAGTTTGCGGGAAAGATTATATTGCAAACGACCAGCATAGATATTGCCGTCAGAGTCTTTGCTGTCGTATTGATAGGTAACAACTATTCGGCGTACCAACACTTGTCCAGTTTGATCAATATCGGTGCGAAGAATAGGTTCGCGGAATATTAATGTACCGCGATCGTAGTCGATTTCATAGTCTGGGCCTCGGTTAAGCTGTTTGCGTTTTAGTACAGTTCCAGGACGATTAAGTTCTTCTAACTCGATAAAGACATTTTCACTACCTGGTTGTAGTATTCTGCGAGAGAGGAAGTAATAACCACTCGTACCGTCAGGAGCAATGGTATCCCGTTGAAATCCTTCTAAGTGGTTGCCATAGAAACCTGTAATTTGTAAGTTCCCTATGTTGTAGTTAGCTTTAAAACCGTGGAGTTGACGGGTGATAGAAGTAAATTGCTGCGATCGCCGCGCAAATTCTTCTGTGTTATAGTCACCCCACATAGCATAATCAGGATCAGATCCGGGGATACGAGTTGAACGCTCAAAACGCAGAAATAGACTATCAATGGAAGGTGCGACCACATCAACTTTCGAGCTATCGCCGTAGACAGGATAGTTTTGCTCACTGAATTGGTAAGTTCTAAACAGGCGATTATCGCAGTTGCAATCTTCATTGAGGTTACGAGAACTGTTATATGCACCTGTAAACAACCATTCCCCGATCGCACCAGTGGCAAATATCGCTGAATGGAAATCTAATTGCGTTCTGTTGTCTTTGTCAGGAGGGAGGAAATCACGGAAACTGCCGTAATAATTTGTACCTCTAGCGCCCAAACGTAAATCTATTACCCCTGTTAGCAAACTCGGACGCAGTGCCGTTTCAAATTGCAGTTGCGTAAAGGCTTCTAAGTCATTAGCGATCGCGCGAATTGTGACAGTTTCCGCCTTGAGTTGCGATCGTAAAATCGCTGAAAATTGCCCCGCTTTCGCCTCCACTTGAAATCCGGGTTCATCGGGTTTGAAGTCTTTCCCAACCAACTCGCCAGCAGTAGGTATGAGGGTGACAACAGCATCACGGTTAGAGCGATTGCCACTTGCATCAATGAGTTGACCCCGGATTGTCGCTGTGGAACGTCCATCTGCCGGGATACGGGATTCAACTGTTTCTAAAGTTAGTTGCTGTGGCGCTCCCCGAACTGCGACCTGTACCGTTACAGGCGGTTCTGTCCCTCCAACTACTTGTGCAGAGATGGTGTTTGCACCTTCTTTTAACGAAACACCATACCATGTCTGCGTTACCAACTTGGTGGTAGCATCAGTTTCCGTCCGTCCCACTAAAGAAGAATCTACCAACGCGCCATTTACCCGCAATTGGACTTGACTATCAGCGGGAAATTGCACAATTACTGTACTAGCTTGTACATCTACAATACTGTCAGCCGTCGGAGTCAGGATTTTGATTGTTGTAGAGATTGGGGAAGCAGGGGAAGTTTTCTCTTTGGCTTCGGCTATTCCTGCTATTTTGCGTAGTCCTCTAGGTAAACCTACGGAGGTTGCTGGTTGAAATGGTTGTATTTTCGTTGGAAAAGCTTGCAACTGCGTCTGACTGTCCTGCCGTTCTTCCTTCTTATCTTGTATTCCGGCTATTTTGCGTAACCTTCTGGGCAAATCAACAGAAATTGCTAGTTGAAATGGTTGTATTTCTTTTTCAATTGGCTGGATATCTGGAGTTGAAATATCAGTAGTTATTGCTGGAGAAGCTAAGGGAAGTTCGAGGGGTGGAAGTTGCTTGTTGGAACTTCCCAACAGATGGGGAGAATTTGAATCCATACTTTTTTCAGCAACTTTATTCTGATTCGTTTGATTTTCCACACCCTTGTCTGCTTGCGAAGGGGAATCGGGGAAAAAGAGGTTTTCAGTAGTGATTTCTGCTTTGACTATGGCAGGATACAAAACAAGGCTGAGAGCTATTACTGGCATTGCCCCCATCATCTTCAGATTAAATGTAGTTGTACAGTGCAGTCTGGGTTTCATTTCTTGACTGGCTCCTGATATGTAGGGGTGACAGCGAAGTTCATACGTACCAAGCCACCAGGCTCTAAATGCACCAAGCGAGATTGGCTATTGCGTTCGCGGAATTTTTGGTTGGGAGCTAAGGTGTAACCAGCTACACTGCTGAGGTCTAGTACACCTGTGTGGTATCCAGGTAAGGCATTAGCTAAGGAGAACAAACCATTAGGATCTGTAGTGATGCGGTTTCCATCCTCCAGAAAAATCACCGCATTGGGTACTCCAGGCTCACCACGCTGTTGTTCACCGTCAAAGTTTTTATCAACAAACACGCGACCGATAATTGTGCCACAATCAGAAACGATTCCTGGACGAATTTTCAACTGGTGTGTTGCAGGGCCATCCTTAGTACTAAAACGGTTATCAGCTCGTTGGGCATTAACGATCGCACTGTTACGACCTGTTCCCCGCAGAGCATCTGCTGTTAGTTGAGCAGCGTAAGCAATATTCAGGACTTTCTCGGTAGGAATCGTTACGTCTGTGCGGAATGTCACGGTGTTTCCATTGCGTTCCGAGGTTAGAGTGACTGGTTGACCATCCAACTCTCCCCGCACAGACTTAGGCAAGAAGTTGAATCCTAAAGGTAGGTTGTCGGTGACAAATATATTATTCAAACCAGCATCAGCAAGATTTTTTACCAACAGGCGGTAGATTACTGTATCTCCAGGTTCAGCGGCAGCGCGATCGCCTGTTTTGATAATCTGCAACTGATTGGCTTGACACAAATTTGTGGTGAATTCAAAGGCTAATAAATCCAGTCCCACAACTTCTGCATTGGGAACCAAAACAACTGTTTGCTCTACCCTGGTTTCGCCTGTGAGACTGATTGGTTGACCATCTAAAGAAGTAGCGACATATCGCACGACATCGTTACCTTGTGTGCCACTGCTAGCAAGGATTTCAATCTTGACCCGCCGCTGTTTGTAGATAGAGTTTGGTGGTGGATTAACTACAAAAATATAGGTTCTACCTGGATCAGTTTGACCCTTATTCGGATCAAGTAGAAAATTGTAAACACCCGCAGGGTTATTCGTAACGAAGTAGGGGTTACTATTCTCGATATTTGGCGATTTACCACCAGGAATGTTGTTATTAGGAATATCTGGTAACTCTGTTCGAGTCAAAGCAACCAACCTTCCCAATTCTGTACCCGTTGGGTCGCTAGAGTTAGGTTCGTATACGCCAACTGAAAAACCTGTATAGTCAGGTAAAATTGTGCCAGCGCAACCTAAGATCCGCCCTAATGGATCAACTAATGGGCTAGGAGTAACATTAAGCTGACTAGAACTTCCTTGATATTGATGATTACTGTCAGAGTCTGTATAAGTATAAGTAGCTTGATTTATTAATGGCAAAGACGCAGCCAGATTGTTAGTCTGTTGCGCGATCGCTGGTATAGGTATAGTAATATGTAAAAAACTTCCCAGAAGAACAGTAGCTGATAACCGTCGCCACCAGCTACTGCTAGAAGTAATTTGCTTTTGGTTTTGAGGACGGCTCACTGAACATATCTCCTCTGGGATATAACTTTTTTGTTAAAAAACACTTCTTATCTGTGGAAGATTTTGGAATTTCATACTTCAATTCAGCAACGTCAACCTATCCTCTAGAAATCCCCGTGTCCTCTGCAATCAGCGCACTTGGGTTTGATAAGTTGCTTTGACTGTTGTCTTAGGTGCAACTGAGGGAATTTGCAAACGGATATGGGTGTAAGCAATGGCTGGTGCTGGTTTGGTTTCCACTTTGCCGTCAGGAAGAGTAACTTTAACAGTGGGATTTTCGACAAAGCTACGTCCGCCATCAATGCTGTAAATAACTTTGGCATTGTTGGCGACATTGGTAGATTTCAGCACGTAAACCATTCCTTTGGGAATAGGTTGATTAAGAATCAAATTCTTCACTGGACGATCGCTCTTATTTTCGCCACTCAAGGTATATCGCAACACATCTCCTGGTCGCACCACAACTTGACCTTGCAAAGGTTCCCATTTCTGGCTTTGCTTACCCTGCTGATCCTGCGCCACCACTTGCTTTTCTGCTTCTAAGCGCAATTGAATTTGCCCTTGAGTTTTGATATTCTGAGCAACGGCACTTTCTGAATGCCAAATATTAGCTACTCCCGGAATTTGGCTGAGAAATGGAACTGTAACCATCAGTGCGATGGCTCCTAAACCAGCAAAAGAAACACGCCTCATATTAAATAACCTCAAAAAACTTTCAGAATGTTAATTGTTGACTTATCTTTCCCTGCTTGTACTCAAAAATAGTCACTCCTCTCTTTGCTTGCAAAGAGAGGTTGGGGATGAGGTCAAATGAATTAGTTCACCTTGCGTTGGAAGGTAAATGTTCTTTGAATGCCTGGTGCGATCGCGCCAGTTACAGTATCTACATACTTAGTGATATCCGTGTTTACCGTACTTCCCGTTTGGTCAATGCCAGAGGTATTGGCTGGATTACCACTAAAGAATTGGATGGTTGCAGTTCCAGAATCTTTAGCTGAACCAACAATGTTGCTAGTATCAATTTGACCGCTAGCATCGTTGTCTAATGCCCAGTTGTTGGGGATTTTCGTACCATCTTCAATAATCACAACTTTGTCAGCATTTAAAATCACATTACCGGTTCCAGATTGAGGATCAGAAATATTTGTGTATTGAATTTGGTACTCAATAATGTTTCCTGGTGCAGGCTTCTTCGGATCGGTACTGAATGTGCCATCATTTCCTTGGACTACAGGCCCAGTTCCTTGTAAGACTCGTGACATTTTCAGCAGTTTCAGGAAGCCAGTGTACACGCGATCGATAGTGATGTTGGATGAATCAAAAGTATTATCGTTCCCACTATCCTTGATTCCATCAGCGTTAGTATCCGTCGTGTAGTTGTCAATAGAAGCAGTGATAGGTACTGGAAAGCCTTTATTAATATCAGTGGATAACTGCGTGCCTGGAGGTAAATCAACTTCCACACCATAGTTGATAGTTGCACTAGGAGCAAAATTGGGGATTGTAATTGCTGTCCCAGGTGTTGTAAACGCTCCATTATTGTAGGTATAGACGGCAGACTGACTATTATAGGTAATAGTCACCTTCGTACCATTCGGTAAATCTGCTGGTAGCGTTGGCTCTATCTTCAACAGACCTGGTTCAGTACCACTATTCTTAACTGTGTTGGTGAAACCAACTGATTGGGGATCAAGTGTACTACCAGGTACTGTACCAGCAGGAACCAGAGAAGATTTGTTGGTGAAGTCATCGTTGGTCAGACCTGATGGCCCAGTAGCATCTGGGGCATTTTGTGGGCCGTTAAGTACCGCTGATGCAACAGGTGCTTGTAGTGTAAAGACGTTCGCCTCACCGCCAGTACCAGCACCACTGTTGTTGTTACCCGTGTCAGTTCCAGTTTCTGGAGATGCTGGAGTATTAATATAGCCATCATCAACGCTGTTAGGCGGTAGAGTATCGGGAACACCATCACCATTGGTATCTGTACCCGCAGGAGGTGTCATATTGCCTGGAGACCCGTCATAGTTGCTGGGACTTTGGTCGCCAGATTCGTCGTATACTGGGGCGTTAGTGCCAGGTGTTTGACCAAACAATTGAGCGATATTAGCGACGGTTAAGGGTGAAGTTGCAGTTGATTCAACAACTAGCTGAATCGAAAAGCCATTCACCGTTGTACCAGGAGCGATGGAAGTAATAGTCGCTGGATTATTGATAAAACCAATGCGAGTGACTGAGGCCAAAGAAGCTGGTGCTGTCGTAGTCCAACTAGCTGTATTAGCATCAGTTGTAACTGGATTAATGGTATAGACAGTTCGCCAACCAGGAGGTGCAGTTGGTGCTACTGCCAAATCTGTACCGGCAGGAATCGCATCAGAAACCAAGATATAGTTGCTAGCAACGCCATCAACATTGATGCTTGTACCCGTCAAAGCTGCTGGTGTAATTCCCAGCCCTGTGGGATCATTGGACTCAACTCGCAAACTCAAATCGTAGGTCAACTTGTCATCTGTAATCGCAGTCGTACCAGCATTGTTATAACCACTGCGAGTCTTGAGAATGGTGGCTAAAGTGTAGGTCTTCAGCGTTAAACCAACCTTAATTTGCTCGGTGGCGCTAGCTTCTCGTGTACCATTAACTGGTGCGCCAGGTACTTCACCAGCAACACTAACATCGGGATTATCTACGGTAAACACGTCACCACCATCAGGATTCCGCAGTTGGTTTTGAGCACCACCAGGGGTGTTACCAAGGGTAACGGTAATTATGTCGTTAGTTTTAGCATCATTCTGGACAGTAACTGGCACACGCACCAACACAGTACCACCAACTGGAACTGAGGATGTGTCTACGCCGCCTTGCGGAACGTTTGTCCAAGTTTGACCGCCGTCGGTGCTATATTGCAGGCTATTAGCTGTACCACCATTTGGTAATGTGCCAGAAACTGTACCCGGCCCAGTTGTTGTAGCTTGGTTAGGAATGTGGAATTTGGTTGGGTCGTTACCTACGTTAGTCAGGGTGTAGGTGTAGATTAGTAAGTCGCCAGCCTGAACTGTGGTATTAGTAGGGCTAGAAGTGGCATCTGTTACACCAGATGCAGTGACGGTGATACCAGCAACCTCTGCTACAGTGACAACGACAGTGTTAGAAGTGGCATTTATAGTTGTCCCTGGATTGTTAGGATCTTCGTAGGTCGCTGTCGCTGTGTTACTGATAGATGTACCCGCAGTAGTTCCGTCAGCTAATACAGGCGCGAGAAATTGGAAAAAGCTACCAGTTAACAATGCTGTTGCTACTAGAGATGAGTAAAGTTTACGCTGCTTGTTGACAGATTTATTTCGATTTACCATAGAAGTAGTTTATTTATTTGCTGAACTTGTATCTTGGGTTTTGAGACAGGATAAAGTTCGGCAATTCCTTAAAGAATTACCGATTATATCTCCCCCAAACTTCATGTTTCGGGGAGCGTATATTTGATCTGTTAAATTATTGACACTCCTTAAAACTATATTGAGGTAATAAGCAGGAATAACTTGCTTACTTGTTTTACGCTTACCCTTGAGACTCAAGGCTGGCAATCGCAAATATGTGTAATTTATTACTATATTTTGCTGAATTGTCGATGTAAACAGCAATGTAACTTTTATAGCAGAAAAAATCTTCAGTATAAATAAGTAACTTCTCTAGCTATGAATGAGTGCATAAAAGCTGAAAAATTAACTTTATTTTGGCAACACACATAGCAATTTTAGTGGTTTAATCAGATCCTAAAAACGCTTTTCAGTCTTTGGCAGCATATATGCATACTACCCTGTGGAGTCATTTCGATAAAAAAATACAAGTTTAATTAAGCGCTCTGTATCACTTAAATGGGATAGTGATTTAAATAAATGCAAATTTGTCATAACTACAATGCAATTTAATCATATGACTTCTAAGTGTTAAGACTGAGGGATTAAAGATATTGTTTTGTTTTATGACATACACCACACTAGTGTAAACACTAAATATAGGAATTACTGGCATTAAAGTTTTACAAATTCCACTTATTACTGAGAATACCCGACAATTTTTATCGGGTATGTTTGACTGGTATTTTTGCTCGTGTTAGTATCAGGCGACAGCCGACAGACAAACAGGGAAAGCTAGTTTATGACTCAGGCAATCACAACTCAAACCAAAGCCAGCACTGCGTACTTTCAAGCCTTGAAGTGTAAGGAATGTGGTGCGGAATATGAACTCAAAGCCAGTAATGTTTGTGAGTTATGCTTTGGACCTTTAGAAGTCAAGTATGACTACAGCGCCCTACGTCTGACTGTCACTCGTGAAACAATTCAAGCTGGGCCCAATTCAATTTGGCGCTACCGTCCCTTTTTGCCTGTTGCAACTGATAATGTTATAGATGTGGGAACTGGTATGACTCCCTTAGTTCGTTCCCACCGTCTTGCCCGTCGCCTGGGTCTAAATAAGCTTTATATAAAAAATGATGCCGTTAATATGCCCACCCTTAGCTTTAAGGATCGGGTAGTGTCAGTTGCCCTCTCTAGGGCGCGGGAGTTAGGTTTCACTACTGTTTCTTGCGCTAGCACTGGTAATTTGGCAAATTCTACAGCTGCGATCGCAGCTCACGCCGGTTTAGACTGCTGTGTGTTCATCCCCGCAGATTTAGAAGCCGGTAAAATTATCGGTAGCCTGATCTACAGTCCCACCCTAATGGCCGTCAAGGGCAACTACGATCAAGTAAATCGCCTTTGTTCGGAAGTTGCCAATACACATGGCTGGGGTTTTGTCAACATTAATCTGCGTCCTTATTACTCTGAAGGTTCTAAGACACTAGGTTTTGAAGTTGCTGAACAACTAGGCTGGGAACTACCCGACCATGTTGTTGCTCCCTTGGCATCTGGTTCACTATTTACCAAAATTTATAAAGGTTTCCAAGAATTCGTAGAAGTTGGTTTGGTAGAAAGCAAAAAAGTCCGTTTCAGTGGTGCTCAAGCTGAAGGTTGTTCACCCATCGCCCAAGCCTTTAAAGAAGGACGCGACTTTATTAAGCCAGTTAAACCGAATACAATTGCTAAATCGCTAGCGATCGGCAATCCAGCAGACGGCATTTATGCTGTGGAACTAGCGCAGAAGACTGGTGGTAACATTGAATCAGTCAATGATGCAGAAATTATTGATGGCATCAAGCTGCTGGCAGAAACCGAAGGCATTTTCACAGAAACTGCTGGTGGTACAACCGTTGCCGTGCTGAAAAAACTGGTAGAAGCTGGCAAGATCGATCCAGATGAAACTACTGTGATTTACATTACTGGCAATGGTCTGAAAACCCAAGAAGCAATCCAAGGCTACGTTGGCGAACCCTTGACTATTGATGCCAAACTCGATAGTTTTGAACGTGCGCTAGAGCGATCGCGTACTCTAGATCGCTTGGAATGGCAACAAGTCCTCGTTTAGTTAGAAGTTATGAGTTATGAGTTTTTTTATTCATAACTCCTAACTCTTAACTGTATCCCTAACTCTTCACTCTTAACTTTGTACTTCTATGGCTGTAACAGTTTTAGTTCCTACGACTCTTCAGAATTTGACTAATAATCAAGCTACTCTAGAATCCAGCGGTAGCACCATTGCTGAATTGTTGGACTCTTTAGAACAAAGCTTTCCTGGTATTAAATCCCGGTTGTGCGATGACGAAGGGAAGCTACGTCGGTTTGTAAATTTTTACGTCGATAGCGAAGATATCCGCCATTTAGATGGTATAAACACGACTCTTAAAGATGGCGATGAAGTAAGTATTGTCCCAGCTGTCGCCGGTGGTTAATCCAAAGAACATTAAACAAAGTAAAAGCTTGACTAGACAAACCTTTGAAAGATTGCCTCGTTCCCAGTCTCAGACTGGGAACTCTCATTAATGGGTTGCCACCTCCTTTGCTCGCGGCAGATGAAGATGCAGCCAACATTTCCTTCTTCGATTGTGAAACGAAATTTTCTCCGGTATTTTGCCTGAAGTTGACATAAATAAGCAATGCTGCACCACTGATGTTGTAGGGCTGATTTTATTTGGCTAACTATGCAGCAAGTATTTGTTGCCAAGACTCATTAGTTATCAATAGTTAAGATAATCCGCTTGTAGGATTTATCTCGTAATTGAATGGTTAAATAATTTCTCTCTCCATTTATATACCAAATAAAACTATATTTTCGGCGTTGCAATTCAGGCAATTTGGCAGATTGTTATGAGAGTATTTTGATATATTGCAGAAATTACCAAGATGTTTTTACTTATTATACAGAGGATGGGCTAACCCCCGTCCTTTTTGTTGTTTATTATTTGGCATTTTAGCATGACATTACAATCAATCTGTAATACAGCAGATTGCAGGTTCATGAAGTACAGTAGCAACAGTCTGTAAACCAGTTTTTTAGATGTTTAGGATTAATCAAATCAAGAGCCGTTGCAATAAGAATATCAACCATTTTTGTTGTGGTTGGAGAGAATTGACGTAAAAAAGATTTAAGTTGCGACCACCAAAGTTCAATCGGATTAAAATCAGGAGAATACGGCGACATATTGAGAACACTAGCACCCAATGATAGAATCAATGGTTCAATCGAAGCTACTTTGTGAGATGGCACATTATCCATAACAACTACGGCACCCACCCATAATTGAGGAAGCAAACATTTTTGAATAAATACTTCAAATGCATTTCCATCCATTGAGCCATTCATCGTCATGACAGCTAAAACTTTTTTTAAACTTATTGCTCCAATAACCGTTACTTTCGCACCTCTATAAAATGGTTTTAAATCATACGCTCTTTGCCCACACGGGCTACGAGCATGACTTCGTGTTAAACCTGAGTATTACACCCATTTCATCGATGAAAACCAAGTTTTCCGGGTCTATAGCTTTAACTTTCTCCCAAAATTCGCACCTTAGCTTTTGGACTCTTTCGGTTGCACATTGACTGCTACGCAGTGTCTTTTTTTTTGTGTCAAATTTTGTCTTTGCAACGCACGACACATTGCACTAGTGCTTACCCATTTATCATAAGTTTGTCCCCAATATTCACAATATTCAGATAAAGTTGCATCGGGATATTTTTCTACCATTTGAGCTAGCTCAATTTTCTGTTTATCTAAATCACTCTTCATCCCTCCACCTTGTTTTTGTGGCTCTACATGACCTTTAGTTCTTTTAAGTACAAGCAGCCTTTGTACAAAAGCCTTACTTACATCGAACCTAGAAGCTATTTTTCTAATTGATGTATCGCCTTGAGAGTAAGCGTTAATTATTTTTTCTCGAAACTCGATGGAGTAAGCTTTCATAGTCCCGGTTGATGCACTAGCGTTTAGTGTACTCTATCTACCTGCAATCTGCTGTATATTCGCTAGAATGCAAATGATTAAAACATTAGGAGTTAGCTAAACTAGCATTTTTTTAGTTCATATTATTTGCTAGCCTTATAACATATTGAATTTTCTTTGTACTGTTTTTTAAAAATCCAAGGTCTATTACCACTTTCAAGCTATTTAGACGGGATAAATCATCCCGTTTTTTATTTTGTTTGCTACTTGGAAAAATCGCTTCAATACAAGTTTTGGACGTAAAAATTCTTCTAGTTATTTTACTAATTTTAACATCTAAATTAATCTGCCATAGCCTCTAGCCTATGACCAATTAATTTTCTATTTTAGTATTCGGGGATACTGGGGTGATTTAGTATCAGGGTTTAGGATATTTGCACACATCCTATAGGAAGATGCCCTATGAATAAATAATGAGTAAATTAGTTCGGGATGTTGTTATGCACTGGATTTATATAATAGAGGTTCGGCTCACTGCCAAACCTTTTTTTATATCTATTCAAAATCGGACGTTGCGGAGCTACCCTTCATTGTTCGCGCAGCGTCTCCAAATAGGAGAAACAATTGTCGTCATGGGGGATTGAGTATTGGGATATTGCAAAAGAGATTTTCATTTTTTGTTACGCCCAATTGGGTATAAATATCTGTCAATACTTAAGTTCAATAATATTTATGTGCAAACGGAATTAAAAACTAAAAGTACTCCGCACAATGCCAATAGTAACTGAGTCACTATCTGGTGTATGACCAGGCTCCAAAATATGAATTATTCCTGGTGTAATGCTAATGTTATCTGTTAGCTGGAAACGATAAAATGCCTCAATTTGAGTGGTCGTCCCTGGTTGTCCACCTGCACGTCCTAAACCAGTATTGACAAAATCAGGAACATTATTCCCTACAGGTAAGTCGCTACTGGTGATTTTAGGAGGTTGACCGACATAAATTCCCCCCAAATTTCCTTTAGCAAATAAATCAGGGAAATTCAGAAACACCATATAATTCGTTGTTTCTACATTTCCCGATCGCCCAGGAATGTAAGATTTAGTATAACCACCCCACGCACCTGCACTAATGCGGGGAGAAATTTGCCAAGTTACAGTCGCACCCACAGCGTTAGTTTGCAGAGGTGCTGATTTTCCGGTACTGGTATTAACTGTAGTTAAGCATTCATCGCCAACAAAAGTTAGTAAACAACCATCCGAAGAGTAATTGTTAACGTAGTACAAACTTAAATCTAAAGTATCGGTTGGTGTCAGCAACAACTGCACACCTGTAGTGGTAGTTCCATCAAATAAACCGCTATCTTTACCGGGATTTCCTGGTTGATAACTAGTATAAATTGCCTGCAAACTAGCGCGTTTAGCAAATTGCCAATCAATAGCTATACCGCCATGACCGTATCCCATATTTAAAATTGGGTTTCTTTGGGCAAAATAAGACAGCGGCCCTGTTGCAGCACTTTCTACCCGATTGGGGCCTCGGAAAGCAGCTGGCATACTTACGCCTTCTGTTCCCACCATCACTGCTAATTTATCTGTCACCAGCCAATGAAAATTGAGGTCACTTACAATCAAGTTATCTGTAGGAAATTCGTAGCCAAGTAAAACATCATTCCGAGAAACACTATTGGTAAATCTAGGTGCAGTAGTACCTCTACCATCTAAAAGACCTGTAAACAAGTAACTACGGGGAGTGATTTGGCTAGTTAAATATAGTTGCGCCAGAGAGATAACATTAGTGTTTGTCCCTGCATCATCTGTATCTTTTTGTCCATCTCTAGGATTAACATCACCACGATTGCTAGTCCGTCCTTGAATGCCAACTATCAGTAGTCCACTCAGTTTGGTTGTTGTTGAGAATTGGTTGGCTTTGATTTCGGCGGTTCTGGCTTCTAAACTATCGACACGACCCTGCAAAGTTGCTAATTCAGGGGCAAATTCTGATTGCAATTTTTGTAATATTGCTAAATCTTCGCGGGTGACTAAATCGCTGGTGGCTGTAGTGATTAATTCGTTGACTCTATCTAAACAAGCATTTACACCAGCGGCGAATTCATATCGAGTTAAGGCACGATTACCGCCATAGTTGCTATCTGGATAGCCTGCTATACAGCCATAGCGTTCTACCAAAGACTGTAATGCTTGGAATGCCCAATCGTTGGGTTGTACGTCCTTGAGTTGAGAAACCGATGTAACTTGCGCCATCGGATTTAGTGGGGAGAGTGAAGGGGAATTTAAATCTATACTCTCCTGTGCCTGAGTAGTTCCTGTATTTATGTACTCTTGTGCTAATGCTTTTTGTGCAACTCCATTTACTCCCGCAATTAGTAACCATGCGAGCATCCAGGTTTTGCTATGACTACGCCTAATAAGTCTACCTTTCAATTTTTTACACTCTGCTCACATACTTAAGTGAAGAGTGTATTCGCGATCATCTAACGTTCACATGGGGACATTTACGGATTTTGTCCAAAATTAGACTTAATCCTTCTGGGCAACTTCTGAAAGGGCGAGTATAACAGGGTATTGGGTATTGGGGACTGGGAACTAGCTACTGGGAACTAGGAAAGAGTTTTTTCAATCCCCAATTTTTAATCTCTAATCCCCAATCTATGGCAAATCGTTCACGCAAGCTGACGCCAAAAGCTTCTAAACAAAATCAACCTCATGCAGGTATGGTGAAACGCATCGCTAGAAAACCCCAGAAAAAGTTAAAACGGGGAAGTTGGTTGTCGTCAACGCTAGCGATCGCAATTCTGTTGAGTAGTGCTAGTCTAATTATGGCTTTTGCCTGGATTAGCGTTCTCTTCATCTTCAATCCAGATCAGGTAAGCTGGCTAAATAGAATTTTACCTGCATGGGCACAAATTCCCCTTGGTAATCACGAACGCCCCCAAACTCTTAAACAAATTCAACTCGATTTGAGTAAAAAAAACCAAATATTTGCGGAAACTCTACTTTTACATCAGGATGCGAAAAACTCGTTTTTACTGCCAGTTTTTCAGCAGCGTGCTAATTGTGAATTTGATTGTGAAGAACTTGTTGAACTCAGGGTTTACCAGCGCTCAGAAGAGTTAGAGTTTAAATCTCAGTCAGAAAATTACTACTATCTAGCGGCTCAATTGCCTGTAACTGGGCCAGAAGAATCCTTTGTGATTTCTCCCTTGCTCGATGGGACATCAGAACTACAGGATATCAACATTTCCCTACCTTTAACTGAAGTGCAACGCTTTGAAGGTGGGACACCATTATCAGGGGTTTGGTTTAATTTACGGGGTCAACGCCAACAAGGAAGTAGTGCGTTCGCCTACGGTCACATCGTATACTACAATCCAGAACGCACAAACTTATTACAAATGTTGTCTTGGACAAGTCCCAATGGACAATTGCCTAAATGGCAGCAGGTAACTAGTGATGGTACAAAAGAGTTAGTTATCGATCAAACTATAGGTTTAGAACCGCACTTACAGGTTTACCAAGTCAAGCCTCTAAAGTTATTCCTCAAACCAATTCAATTAGAGGCGATTACCCTCCAATCAGCAGCCCTTAAAGATTCTGCATACCAAAATGCCCTGTCAATTGCCCGTAGTGGACTGTGGACACCAGCTTTTGAATGGTTGAAATTCATCAAGAAACAGCGCAAAGGAGTTTTGCCAAAGGCGGCGCAAGCGCAAATGGATTTGATTCGCTTGCACTCTCAACTTACTAAAACCCAAGCCCAGAAAAATTGGGCAAGTCCTAGTCAAGAAGTGCTGGCAGATTTGATTGATGGTCGCTGGGGAAAAGCTTTACAGGTGTTTGAAGCATCGCCACATAATGCCCAAGAAATTGTTACTCTACTCAAAGCTGATGAAAAACGGTTATGGAATCGCACAGTAGCAGCGTTGCGGGTGAATCCAAATAGACTAGAGGTGCAAGCTTGGTTCGCTTTGATTTTAGCAGTTCAACAGGGAGAAGGACATGCTAATTCCTGGTTGAAAGCGCAACCAAAAATTACAAAAGATGACCTTGCCTATATTCAAGATTTGTTAGCAAGGCTCAATGGTGAGGGTGCAAAATCACAAATATCCTCTACTCACCCTAGTGAGATTGTTGGTACAGTGCAACCAATTACTCAAGTTACCAGCACCGAGTGGCTACAACCAAATTCCCCAGCAGACCTGAAACTCATGGATAACCAAGTTTGGTATCAGGTGGAGGTGAGTGCATTTCATAACGGGAAACGCTGGCTAAATTCCCCCTTTGAGAATTTGAACCCACCCAAAACTTCGCCCGCCAAATTTTTCTGGGAAACTTTGGGAATCAGTTCTGACCCTGAAATCCAAATTGTGGTCTGGTTACCTAATGGGGAACAAAAAATTACTATAGCCACTATCAAAGCGGTGCAACTACGGGGTAAAGTTTTGCGCTTATTAGCTGCTGGCCCAAAAATCCCAGAGAATCAAAATGATGTTCTCCAACCCAAACCTTTAGCTTTGACGAATACAGCACTGGAATGGGTACAACCATCTCCAATCACTCTACAAGAACTGCATCAACGAAATCCCCAAGGGGTGAAGGTAATGTTATCGAGTGTGTGGCAATCTTTACAGCAATCTAGTGAAGTTCCAGCCGGTGCTATTCCTAGCTTTGAGCTGATGCAGGAAAAGTTGGGTGATTGGCCCGTTCAAGTGATTGATTTAACAAATAACGCTCAACCAGAAATAATACTGACTATCTCAGCAGACGCAATAGCATTATTGAATCAGTCTACAGATGGAATTCAGGAGCAAAACACAGAGCAACGCCGTGACCGGACTATAATTTTGTCTGATAGCAATGAAGTTATTTACACTGATTTTACAGGAAATTACTTACAAAGACTCTCTGCGATCGCCAAGCTTTCAGGCGTGCAATCCTTAGCTTTATTAGTAGAAAATGCTCATAACTACAGTTTGAGGCGCTGGTCAGAGAAAAATCAGCGCTTTGAATAGCACGCCCTTTACTCAAATTTACCCCTTACTCAAATTTAAATTAGAGAGGGGGAAAGCGTAGGCGTAGCCCGTCGTAGACATCGCTATCTCCAAAACTAACTTATTCTTTTTGGTTAGTGTCAGCTAGACGTTGCTGCTTCAGGTTTTCCAACTGCTGCAACAGAGAGTCTACCTCTGCTTGTAAATGCATCAACTTCGCTTGCTGATCGTCTTGATAATAAGACTTGGTTAACTTACTGACCCAGTTAGCCTGGGACTCGCGATCAAAAACACTAGATAAACAAGTAGACATAGCTAATTAAATCCAAAACTTAACTCACACCAGTAGAAATATTATAATAATGTTCTTTTAAGCTTTATCAAATTATTGTATATTTTCAATTAATTACTCTAATGGATATCAGGTTCAATCATAAGAGACGGCGATCATAATAGCTGTGTTCCTAAGAAAACATTGCCCCAAGTGTGCTAAGCTTTCGTCCACTCAACGGTACTTAGCAATACTTAACTTATAGCCTGCCAATTATGGTTGTATGAATTATTATCGCTGTTTCTGGGTAATTTACGTAAAAATTTATATGTAAATTATATTAAATTACGCTAAATTTTGAAAAAAGGCAGGGCAAAGCACTTGCCTTTTGTGTAGCGTTTTTGTACCACTTGCCTACGGCACGCTCCGCGAACGTGGAATCAAGCTACACCCAGCGTCTCCGTCAGCAAAAGGGTAAAACTACCGCAAAGGAAAGGCTGTTTATTGCGTATTTTAACTTAAAAAAATAGATTAATTTAAGTAGCCAAATACACAAAATTCTGTTTGTGGAGCGTCTTGCACAGAAGTGGCTTTCCGCAAAGGTAAGAATAAGTGTTTCAGAGAGTTATTACGTAAGTCCCATACACTTGTCTATCATTTTCACTCCGTCACCATCCCCAGGTCGCCGTGGCGGTTATGATAAACTGACATTTAAATAAAAGAAAAATGGCAAAATCAAACGCCTGCACCACAAAAAATAATATTCTTACATAATATTCTTTTGGAATTAGGAGACTCTTAACTGGGACAGGGCAAAGAAAAATTCACTTTCTTCCTCTTCCCCATCCTGCGCTTCCCTATGCCACCCATGCTAAATATCCAATCCTTTACATTAAGAAATTTTAAATCCCGTGACTTTGAGCCTGTCTGTTGCTAAATCTCATCGCCAACCCTGGCCTGGATTGATAGAAACCTATCGCGAATACTTGCCTGTCAGCGAAAGAACACCGATTGTCACTCTGTTGGAGGGTAACACACCCCTAATACCAGCGCCTGCGATCGCAGAACGCATTGGCAGACAAGTGCGGGTTTTTGTAAAATATGACGGTCTTAATCCCACCGGCAGTTTCAAAGACCGGGGGATGACTATGGCAATTTCTAAAGCCAAAGAAGCAGGAGCAAAAGCAGTAATTTGTGCCAGCACAGGCAACACCTCAGCCGCTGCCGCCGCTTATGCAAGGCGTGGGGGCATGAATGCCTTTGTACTAATTCCCGACGGTTATGTGGCGTTAGGCAAATTAGCGCAAGCATTACTGTACGGAGCAGAAGTATTGGCAATTAAAGGTAATTTTGACCAAGCCTTAGAAATTGTTCGCGAGATGGCCGAAAGCTATCCGGTGACTTTGGTAAATTCGGTCAATCCCTACCGTCTAGAAGGGCAGAAAACAGCAGCCTTTGAAATCGTCGATGCACTGGGTGATGCGCCAGACTGGCTGTGTATTCCCGTGGGCAATGCGGGTAATATCACAGCATATTGGATGGGATTTTGTCAATATCATCAAGATGGGAAGTGCGATCGCTTACCCCGAATGATGGGATTCCAAGCCGCAGGTGCAGCCCCCTTAGTGACCGGTCAGCCAGTAGCAAATCCTGAAACCCTAGCGACAGCAATTCGGATTGGCAACCCTGCGAGTTGGGAATTAGCGATCGCAGCCCAAACCGCAAGTCAGGGGAATTTCCACGCCGTTACCGATGCCGAAATTCTCGACGCTTATCGACTTTTGGCAGCATCAGAAGGTATCTTCTGCGAACCTGCTAGCGCCGCTTCTGTAGCCGGATTGTTGCAGGTAAAAGACCAAATTCCTACAGGGGCTACAGTGGTTTGTGTCCTTACAGGTAATGGTCTAAAAGACCCAGATACAGCCATTAAACACAATCACAGTCAATTTAAACAGGGTATTGCAGCAAAAATAGGCGCAGTAGCCGAGGCAATGGGATTTTAAGCACTCTGGAACTAAATGCGATCATAATAGCAAATTGAAAAATTACGTAGGCAAAGCCCACCAAAGGTATCACAGCCAGAATTTTTCAGTCTAGAGAGTGTCAAATTAATCCTAGATAATTTTCAAACACTAGTTGATCATCTTGTAATGACCGAAACAGACTCACGATACAACCCTCTAAATTTATTTATGGGGATTATTAATTTTGAATTTTAAATTTTGAATTCGGAGCGAAGCGACGTGACTCATTCTACTGATATTGCCACTTTAGCCCAGTGGATGGCGGCTGACTTTAGCAATCAAGCACAAGCTTTTGAAAATCCGCCTTTGTATGCCCACATTCGCGTGTGTATCCGTCCCCTTCCATTGGAATTCTTCTCAGGAGTAAGTTTGTTTCTCGAACAAGCTTATGATTTTATGCTCAATCAACCCTACCGAATGCGGGTAATGAAATTGATTCCGGCAGAAAACCACATTGTTATTGAACACTACACAGTTAAAGAAGAACAAAAATTTTACGGCGCATCTCGTGATCTTGAACGTTTAAAAGGTTTATCCGTTGACCAATTGGAAAAAATGTCTGGCTGCAACATGGTTGTAGAGTGGACAGGTAACAGCTTTAAAGGCAGGGTTGAACCTGGAAAATGCTGCATTGTGGCTCGTGACGGCAAAAATACTTATCTGGATAACGAATTTGAGATTGATGCCAAAGAATTTTTCAGCCTTGATCGGGGAAGGGATTTAGACACTGATGAACATCTGTGGGGTTCTATTGCCGGCCCATTTCATTTTGTCCGATGGAGCAGTTTTGCCGATGAAGTGAAGGTATAAGAAGTGAGGAGTAAGGAATTAAAACTCATAACTCATCACTTATTGATGCTACTAAGGGAAGCTTAGGAAGAACCAAAAACAACCCAGGAGGTCACAAACGACTCTGGTTTAGTTGTATTTATGCAAATATACACTACTACTAATCCAGTGTAAGACTTTCATCCTACTATCTCTACCTAAGAATCCTATGCTATCATGGTTTAACTAGCGCCCTATGGCTACTAAGGTATCTTAAAAAGATTAGAGTAGTTTAGGAAACCCCGCTGTGGCGGCATAGCCAAGTGGTAAGGCAGAGGTCTGCAAAACCTCCACCCCCGGTTCAAATCCGGGTGCCGCCTTTTATTGTATATTAACTAATTATTTGTCACTGTTAACAGATTGATGTTATGTTTAACAAAATGATGTCACTGTTAACAGATTATGTGTCACAACTGCAAACAGACACACTATTACAAAGGCAGACCTCTGCCTTACCTTTCAACCCACCATAAATTTAGCAAAGTTTTAGTAGTTGTACTAAAACCTTAATATGTAGATATCCCTTGGAAGGGATTTTAAAGCAACCTAGAGACGCACTTATATTTTCCTCTAAGAATCTTTCAACTCCCTAATTTAAGAACGGGAGTTGAAACTGCTCGAATCTTTAACCCCTATCAAAAATAATTAAGGCAGGGTGGTTTCATACAAGCAGAGAAAAACTAAAACTGGGTTTCAAAGCCTCTCCCCGAAACGGAGAGAGGTTTGGAGAGGGGTAAAAAGCTATGTCACAAAACGAGAAATCAAGACTTATGTATTTTTCTTTTTTCGTATGAAACCACCCTGCTATCATTGTGTATGGCAGTGAAGAGTGTTTGCAACCACTTAGTATTAGTTAAATCTCGACCTTTGGGAATTCGTGCTTCTAATTGCTCTTTTAGGCGTTCAATCTGAATCTCAAGTTTACGGCAGTGTTGAGCAAACTTTTCACAGTCTTCTTTATCAGTTACTTTGCAGCCATTTTTGAGTAAATAGCTAATAGCACAACGAGTCAGGATGTCTTCGGTATTGCGGTAAATTTCAAATAAGGTGTTAAATACATGGCGATCGCCTATTTGAAGTGGGTGCTTCACACCATCAGTCTGTGAAAGTGCAGACTTTTTGCTCTTTTTGATCTTGCTACTTTTGGGCTGTTGAGTGTCAATTGTATCGACGGGAGCAATTTGAGCCAAAATTTCAGTTGCTTTAGTGCGAATTCCATCCAAAGACGTGCCAGAGGTTTTAACTAATTCAGCATCACTTTTGAGCATTTCCAGCTAGTAGGTTTTGCTATTCAGTTGGGACTGCAACCGCTTCATTAAGGCCAGCCACGATTTATAAGTGTAATTCACCAATGCGATCGCACTTGCATAAAACCGAGAAGGTTGACCACTATAGCGCGAGTCAGTTTTGAGTCTCAGACATAGTTGCTTGACGATATCAGCAGAAATTTTAGCTTTTTGTCGCCAATTTTCAAGGTCTGGGTGATGTCCCAATTGTTCCAATAACTCGTTAATCAGAGGCGTATTTTGCTCTGCCATTAACTTCCATAAGTATTGGCGGGTAGATGCACTGGCCACCAAACGGCACTGAATCGTGATTTGGCTCATGGCACTTTAAAACATATATGTTTAATAATAACATTTATATCTTATAAATAGCCGTGTGTAAAATTATTTCATGCAGGAGATATTTTTTACGAGCAAACAAGCGGCTGAAATCACAGGCTGTACCCTGCGTCAGCTACAGTACTGGCGAGAGAAGGGGGTAATTGTTCCCGTTATCAGCGAAACGGGAACTGGACGTAGTATTTATTACTCAAAAGCAAATTTGGTGGAATTGGCTGTGATGGTATATTTTTTGTCTGCTGGGTTGAGTTTTGATTTGGCTGGTGAAACGGTCAAAACCCTGAAAGACAAGGAGCCGGAGTTATTTAAATCTGGTCAGGGAAAGCGTTTTATGCTGTTGGGAGCAGAAGGAGAAAAAGCTACTAAGGGAGGAACAGGGTTGATGCTTTCCCTTGTGGAGTTTGACCGAGAACAAGCGATCGCTTCCTTAGTTGAAGGTAAACCTGTGATTCCCGTGTGGTTGGATGAGATTTATCGAAGATTGGAACAAAAGCTGATAGTCTAATGGATAATAATCAGGCCGAACGATCGCTGCGTTTAGCTGTCACAAAACGTAAAGTCAGTGGTGGCTCCCGTTCGATGGAGCGCTTTCAACATACTGCCAATTTGTTGACGGTGGTGCAGACTTGTCGCCGTCAAGATCGCTCTGTGATTGATTTTTTTGTACAAGCTCTAATTGCTGCTTCTAATAATCATCTATCTCGCCCTTCTTTGCTTCCCCAATATTAGACCTGAATCCTTACCAATTTTGTAACAATACTTTTGAGATTATACGAACAGTTAAAAGAGGACAAAATAAAAAAGCACCGGATATTTTTAGGTTTGATTCAACTAGAATATATGCTCAACTTAAAAAAAATGATGCCTTAAATCTAGATAACGAATTAAGTATTTATAATATTACTTTTGAAATTCACATTAAAAGTGCTTTTGAACATGCATGGTCAGTTTCTACTCATGATTTAGTATATAAAAGTTCTGAAATTGACTGGAAAAGATTGCGTTTAGCAGCACAAATTAAAGCAAACGTTGAACAACTAGATACGCTTATTCTTGCTTTTGAACAAACATCTCTTATTATCCAAGAAAATAATTATCCTGATATAAAAATCAAACGTAAGTTAGCCAGTGAAATTAACAAGCTATTTGAAAACGGTAAAATTCCTAATGAACTACAACCAAAAGACATGAACCGTTTTTGTGATAACTTATATCGGCTGGCTGTTGATGTAAATAAAGAAAACAATATCCAAGAAATTATTGACAAGATAAAAACAGAAATTAATTCGACTTCATCTAAAAAAATTCCTCGTAGTATTTCATTATTTCAATATTTTTTTGCTATATTAATACGTAATAAAATTATTGAAATTCCTATAAAAAACTACCATTGTCATATAACTGAAGAATTGACTACTCTATATCCGGATATACAGATAGATAATAATTTTATTTTTCTCTATAGTGAAGATCATTAGTTTATCAAAAAATCTTTTGCTTTTGGCTGAAATCAAGATGTTAACATAATAATCTAACTATAAAAAAGCTTTTGCTTTGTTGTCATCTCCACAAATGGGGTAAAACACCTCTGACACCACCCATCTACCCACAAAGCCGGAACCTTAAACCTCGCTCCACAATTAGGATACCCCGACAATAACCTTAACTGATGCTGCTTACATCCCTGCATATCCTTCAACTGCCATTCAATTTTGTGACAAGGCGACTCGGCATAACAAGCTGCACATAACCGAATTGGCTCCATCTTCATCCCCACCCCAGCAGGTGGTAACATTTGCTCTAACCTATCGGCCTCAACTCCTACCATAATAGCCAACGCTTCCAACTGCTGACGTGAGGGAGGCGGATTAAACCGAAACTTTTCCCAACGTGCAACAGCACCCCCAAGTCGCGCCGCTTTACTTAACCCAGTAGGCGTTAATTCATTTGCTCGTCGAAAACGTCCCAAAAAATGGCTCAAACTTTCGCCCTCATAGGGTTCCACTCGAAACAGCCAGGGTTGGATATCTTCGGCTTTCATTACCTATACTCCCCAGTTACTTCCTTCAAAGTTTCCAGGTCAATTTTTTGCAATCCTTTTTTCAAAGCCCGATTGCCGCTTCTCTGAGAATCATATCCAGCAGCCCAATATAACCCCCCGTTGCTTCACCCAAAGTCTTCAACATTGTCTTGCTGGAGAGATTAGAAGCCACCGACAGTTGCAAAACTTTCTTCTCCCAGATATCCACAGTCCGCCTAAAATCTTCTCCTGACATCTTGCCAAAGCGATGACAAGCCCGAAAACGGTTGTAAACCTGCTCATCTCGCTTAATTACAGCATCCAAGCGGTCTGTTCCTACCAAAATCAGGGCAATTTCTAACTTGTCAAAAATATCGCGCACCTCTGCAAAGGTTTTCGGTTTCAAACGGTCAGCCTCATCAACAATCAGCATCTCTACCCCGCAACCCTTGAGAACTCGAAACGTCCTATCGCGAATCTCTGCAACTGTTCCTTTTGTTACCTGATACTTCAAATGCTCAAGAATCACTCCAAACAATTCCTTAGCACCACACTCTTGCGGAATTTGAATATAAGCAACAGGCACAGTTGGCGGTTGTCCGGGTTCTTGCTTGGGTTTATGTCTGAGCCTGTAGGCATCACAAGCCATTGTTTTACCCGTTCTTGACTCTCTCCCACAACCCGTCCAGACTGACGTGCTTGACGTTTTCTTTCCAGCCAGTCATGGAGAATTTTGACTTGTTCAAGTGGGACAAAACTTTTACGATTCAATCTTTGAATTTCTGCTTGTAATTTTGCATCAGTGAGGGCAATATCACCCAATTGTTGAGCGACTGTTTGGGCTTCTTTTAAAGTCATTTTTTAAAATCCGTAATCTTCGCGCATTTGTTCGTAATCAAATACCTCTGGCATCTCCGATTCTTCTTGAGTTTGGGGAAATGCTACTTCTAGCTGTTCTACTTCAACGAGCGATGGTTGTTTAGCTTTTTTAAGTTCAATCTGTTCCGCTTTTTGACGTTCCTTCTTAGTTGGCTTTTGGTTGACAAAAGTTTCACGCTCCCTGACTTCTGCCAAAATTGAGCGATTGCTAATTGTCTTACCAGCTTCTCTAATCTTGCGACTACTGGCTTTGGCTTCATCTAAAGACAATTGCTCTGTCTCTAAATTTTGAGCAAATGCCCTAGCAACAAACTCCTCCCGATTTCCTTGTTGGCGGTAAACCAATATAGTTGTGATATCTCTAGGGTCGAATCGTAAAATAATACTTTCCCCTGCGTAACCTGCTAAAAGTTCACCTCGATACATGATGTTTTCAAATTGCAGGTAGCCCCCTCTTTGAATCTGCCGTCGTGTTTGTTTCATGAGGCAGATATCCAAATCTCGCTCGGACATGGCATCTGGAACTGCAATCAACCCAGATTCCCAGCGTTGAAATCGAGTTTGATCGCCCATACGTGCATCAATTCGCTGGTTATAGTGATTGACGATATAACGTGCCAACTGCTGCTCTAGCTGTCTTAAGGTAAGACAAGCTTCTTTTTCCGCTTCTTCTGGTCGCTCTTGTACATTCGACCCCGTATATCCTGGTAAATTAGAGAATAATTCGGTGTTAAAGGTCTTAAAAGGACGCTCGACAATACCCCCTTCACTAGGGCGATTGCGTAAATGACAAACAAAACCTAGTTGTATTGCAATCTGTTGCAAGTGATTAGAACGAAAATCTTTGCCGCCATCTGTATAAAAATGTTCCGGCAAACCATAAGTACCCCACTCTTGATGGAGTCCATATTCTGAACCATATTGTTTGGGCAAAATGGCATGACGCAACGCCAAAGCTACTACCTGAGAACTAGGTGCGTCATAACCTAAATTAATACCTATAATGCAACGGGAATAACTGTCTACAACCGTTGTCAACCAGGGACGACCTAGAATTTTGCCATGCTGGTCTACCAATAAAGCATCTACACGGGTATGGTCACACTGCCAAACATGGTTACTGTAATCTACCGATAAATCTTTTCCGTCACGGGTTTTCATAGCTAGGCGTGACCCCCGCCAACCAGGACTGCGAACGCTTTTAGCTTTCTCTTGCTTCTCAATTAATGGTTGCAAAATGCGGTATACCGTCATGTGAGACGGAGGCTTGACACCGAGTTCATCAGCCCTTGCTCGGACTCTCACAGCTACCTGCTGACGAGTCATTCTATTTACTACCCTTATTGCCTTCCTTGTAGGTTTTTAAGATAAATTCTTGCCAATTCTCGTTAACTCGGTGTTTTCCTTTGTCTGCACGTTGAGTTTGAGTCAGCCCTGCTAACCCTTCTTGCTCCCATTTATCAATCAGTCGCCGCACCGTTCGCACTGATTTACCCAGCTTTACTGCTGCTTGTTGGAGCCTTTGAGCATATGTTGTGCGATCGCCTGCTTCCAAAAGACTTTGAATTACCTCCATTTTTAACTTTGCCTCATCGGTAAGTTCCGAGACAATTACATTTGCTTCGGTGATACTGCTGCTTGAGTCTGTAATGCTTGTCATAGTTGCAGGTAGATCAGAAGAATCAGAGTCCTGCTTAAACATAGTTGTTTAATTGAAACATATATGTATATTCTACTGACAGAGTGACATTTAATCTGTTAACTTTTCTAAAATTCAAAAAATTTTACTGTTTTTGTGAAATGACAGTTAAATTGTGAAATTTCAGGACTTGGACATCTAATTTGTTAATCCAGCCAAAATAACGTTGTGAGAATTGAGTTAATCAAAAACCTGCCATAACTTTGTTATAACAGGCTTTTAGCTACTTACCTAGTTTGTGACAAGATTTTGTTAATTGGACAAATAATTAGTTAATGTACACCTGCGCCTAAAAAATGGTAGTGGTGTTTCCTCATTACCAATTATATGCTGAGAGGATAGTCAATAGCTAACTATCAAGTTCCTCATCTGCACTTTATGGTAGGTGCCAAATTCACTGAATTGAATAAAACTTCTACATAAACACACACTGATGCAGCTTGATTTGCTTGAATAGCTATATTGATAAGACATTGATACGAGAGCAATTCACAATCCTGATTATGGCAAGTAAATTCATTGATGTTAGGGAATATACTGTCAGGGCGCACAAAAGACAGATTCATACTCGTGTTTTCCAGTTTGTCTGTAAAGAGTGTAACGATCTGACAAAGCGCGAGACTTTCGGGCCTCGACCCTTATATTGTGAGAGATGTCGCCCTCCCCAACCGCCTAAGAAATCCCAGCCAGCATCTCACAAAGCAAAACCCAGAGCAATGTCTTACAAAAGTGACATCGATTTAAATTGATTGAAGCCTTATGACTCAAAATGGACAATTAGAACCACCTCCAGGCACTTTTCTCTCACCACTGTTGGAATTACGAGACTATTATGCTCGCCTTACAGAAGAGTATGAACGTCTTTTTGTGCAAGCGCGGGAGCAGCTCGATCATGTAGAAGCATTATTGTCTAACTGGTCTTTTTCTGATGCTAACAAGCAGATATCAAAATTGACAGCGGCTGATGAAACCTCAAATGTTTCCCAAGAAGGCTCTGTGCGGTTTTTATCACCTCTTGACGACATCGACGAAATCAACTTGGTGGAGTCTATACAGTCAAAACTTGCAGACAAAAACTTGGTTGAGATAAATAATTCCTTTTCTGCTGTTGATACAAAAGAGAGTCAACCTT
This sequence comes from Nostoc sp. CHAB 5824, assembly GCF_020829665.1. Classification (GTDB taxonomy): domain Bacteria; phylum Cyanobacteriota; class Cyanobacteriia; order Cyanobacteriales; family Nostocaceae; genus Nostoc. The sequence goes on along the minus strand of NZ_JAIVFT010000005.1, from coordinate 338,848 downwards.
CAACTACATCGCCAGATCCAAAGATCGCCCTAGAGAACAACGATAGTTCAACGAAGGTGGCGGAAATCCCCATGCTACCCCAGTATAATCACGCTCTCTCTCGAATGGAAGCCATAAAACAGCTATTGCAAGAGCAGATAGGTACTGTATGTCATATCGATTTTATCGTGCGATCGCTTTATGGAGAGTTAGATTCCAATCTATTCAAAGTAGTTAAAGGTAGGGTTCAATCTTCCCTCACCCAAGGCAGAGAAAGGAATTACTGGGTAACTATTCCTGATGAGCCAGGTTGTTATACTCTGGATCTAAGTTTGGTCGCCCCAAGTAACCGCAATGGTGCTTCTAGGAGTATCAAAAACAAAAATAAGAAGCCTTTCGTACCCCCGACAAAAACAGTACCAATGCTCAAAGCCTTTGAGGGTCAATTCTTAATTGATGCCCTCACCTCTCTATTTGAAGAAAATCCAGGTAAAGTTTTCAGCGTTGCTGAAGTCATCGCCGGAATTTATGGAGAACTAGATTTTCAGCAACTTCGAGAGGTCAAAAATAAGGTGCTGAATGAATTATCTAGAGGCTATCGTACAGGTAGATTCTCTAGGGTTCCTAACCAAATCGGCTTCTATACTTGGGACTCCAATATGATATTGGAAGGTAGTTCTAGCTAAATGGGCATGGGGATTGGGGATTGGGGATTGGGGATTGTTATTCTTTTCCTGCCTTTTTGACTCTCTCTCTGCCCTTCTATTGTCTGTTTCCTGCTCCCTGCTCTCCCCCATCTCCCCTAGTCCCTAGTCCCCAGCCCCCAGTCCTCAATCTGCCTATCCCAAAAACAGCTTGTATGCCGGATTCTTGTTTTCATCCCAATAGCGATAGCCCAGGTTATCGAGAAAAGCTTGCCACTCTTTCATCTCATGAGGGGGAACCTGGATACCAACAACGATTCGACCGTAGTCTGCGCCGTTGTTGCGGTAGTGAAAAAGACTAATATTCCAGTCGGGACTCATGGAAGTAACAAACTTCATCAATGCACCGGGACGTTCGGGAAACTCAAAACGGTAGAGCAATTCATTGTGAGCAAGGGGAGAGTGCCCACCCACCATGTGCCGCAGATGTAATTTAGTTAGTTCGTCGTCCGTTAAATCAAGAGTTTCAAATCCCTGAGCTTCAAACGTTTCTACCATCTTGGCAGCATCAGCACGATTTTGAATTTGCACACCGACAAAAATATGGGCTGTTTTTTCATCGGCAATGCGATAATTAAACTCGGTAAGATTACGTTTGCCAATACATTCACAAAACTGGCGAATACTTCCTCGTTCCTCAGGAATTGTGACTGCAAAGATCGCTTCGCGGCGTTCGCCTAACTCTGCCCGTTCTGCCACAAAGCGGAGGCGATCAAAATTCATGTTTGCACCACAGGCTACAGCAATTAAGGTTTGTCCCTCGATTTGTTCTCGTTCTGCATAGGCTTTGGCCGCTGCGATCGCTAATGCACCGGCTGGTTCTAAAATTGATCGCGTATCCTCAAACACGTCTTTAATCGCAGCACAAGTATCGTCTGTATCCACCAGAATAATTTCATCTACATACTGCTGACACAAACGGAAGGTTTCTTCACCTACTTCCCGCACCGCCACGCCATCAGCAAATAACCCTACTTGGGACAAGCGCACGCGATGTCCGGCTTTTAGCGATTGAGACATCGCATCAGCATCTACTGGCTCAACGCCAATAATTTTGATTTCCGGACGCAAGCGTTTCACATAAGCCCCAATCCCAGAAATTAATCCGCCCCCTCCAATCGCTACAAAAATCGCATGGATGGGTTGCTGATATTGCCGTAAAATTTCCATCCCGATTGTTCCCTGTCCAGCAATTACATGAGGATCATCGAAAGGATGAATAAACGTCAAACCTTTTTCCACTTCTAATTCACGGGCATAGCTATAAGCATCGTCATAAGTGTTTCCATGTAAGACGACTGCTCCCCCCCTCATTCTAACCGCGTCCACCTTGACTTGGGGTGTAGTTATTGGCATGACGATAATCGCTTTGGTTCCCAAGCGATTAGCTGCAAGGGCAACTCCCTGAGCATGGTTTCCCGCAGACGCTGCGATTACACCCTGCGCTAATATATCTGGTGGCAGTTGCACCATTTTGTTATAAGCACCTCGTAGTTTAAAGGAAAATACTGACTGCATATCTTCACGTTTCAACAGAAGTTGATTATTCAGCCGCGCAGACAAATTTGGTGCATACTCTAGTGGTGTTTCTTGGGCAACATCGTACACACGGGCAGTCAGGATTTGGATGAGGTAGTCGCAAAACATGGGCGTCAAAGTGTTAGCAAATGCCGGATGGAAATTAATTTTACGTTACAAGCGATCGCACTGGTTTTATTTAATTACACTCCCTCAAAATTTTAAGTGAATAAAATTTAAAAATTACTAATATTGTTTGAAGATAAATAAGTTCAGTAATTGAATTTTTTTTAGTGACCTTAAATTCAGTGCGATCGCTGGTAAATTTATTTTAAACGAGTTTCGCTAACTGTCCGAGTATTTAAATCAGCTGATAAGTATAATGTTGCTTATGAACATAACTTCTCAATTTATGTTAAAGTATGCATGAAAGATTAAATTCGGCTGTGTAGTTTGTTTTTATATATACTTGTATTACAGACCTCTCCGGATCTAAATCTCTACACCCCCTGATTCTGGAGACATTCTATGTCAATTTACGTCGGTAACCTATCTTATGAGGTTAAAGAAGATGACCTCCGGCACGTCTTTGCAGAATACGGAACGGTAAAAAATGTTCAATTGCCTATCGACCGAGAAACAGGTCGCATGAGAGGTTTCGGCTTTGTAGAAATGGAATCAGACGCACAAGAAACAGCAGCGATTGAAGCCCTTGATACTGCTGAGTGGATGGGTCGGAGCTTAAAAGTTAATAAAGCCAAGCCCAAAACAGACGGAGGTTCCTCTGGCGGTAGACGAGGTGATGGTGGTTCCTCTCGCCGCTATTAGAGTCTAAAATTAAGAATTTAACTTTAAAGTCTTGAGGGCAGACAACGCGTCTGCCTTTTTTTTGTGCTTCGGTTGACTGAAGTATTTACCACAACCCAACCATAAACTAAGTCAATTTAGTAGAAATATACTATAAACCAAATAATCGTAGGCGAAAATAAAGGGATTGAATCAGCCTTACGTCGATTTAAGCGAGAAGTATCCAAAGCGGTGGTTTTTCCAGCTATCAGAAAACACTGTTATTTTGAAACGCCCCTGCAAAAGCTCAAATACAAAATGTATTGCCTCTACAGCGTGTAGTTTTGCATAAGTCCTAAGAAAAAAAGGAGTTAGGAGTCAGAATATAGAATTTTTCTGACTCTCTGAACTTTTGATGCACAATATTTATACTTATTGTTTTTGGGTAGCGATCGCTAATTTTGCCCCTTCAACTTGACGTACCCGATCCATCACAGCCACTACCTTCCCATGACCAACTTTTTCATCAGCATTAATAATCACCAACACTTCTGGATTAGAACCAACTAAAGTCCGCACTTGTGCTGTTAAATCATCAAGTGTGGTTGGTTTGCGGTTCAAGCTTACTACTCCTTGTTCATCTACCGTGATCGTAACTCTAGAGGGAACTTGTTGTTGTTTTGCTGTGGCTGCCTTCGGTAAATTTACTGGCAAACCTTCTGAGCGTGTTAAAAACAGAGTTGACATGATAAAAAATGTCAAAATCGCAAATATCACGTCAATCATCGGCACGATATTAATCTGTGCTGGGATATCTGGTTCATCTTGTAGACGCATACGTTTTTTCTCCTCGTTCATAGCGACGGCGGTAAAGTAATTCTAGCTGTCCCCCATACTCCTGAATTAGTGCAATTTGCCGTTGATATAGTCCCCGGAAGGTATTGGCAAACATGAGTATGAATATAGCAACTATCAATCCTGATGCTGTTGATACCAAAGCTTCACTAATCCCAGCCGTAACACTTGCCGTTCTGCTACCTCCCACGTCACCAAGATTTAGGGAAGCAAAGGAGGTTATCAATCCTAATACTGTGCCGAGAAGACCTAACAGTGGTGCCAGACTAATGATTGTCTCGAACATGTTTTGGAAACGTTTTAACACAGGTATCTCAGCTTGCGCTTCGCTTTCTAACGCCAAACGAAATTCTTCTGGATTTGGCTCCTCTAATTCTAAAGCCGCTAGAAAAATCCGGGCGAGTGGCAAATCTGCGTTTTTCTGAAGTTTATCCATTGCACCGACAACATTATCGAGACGGTAGAGATTCAAAACATCTCGCACCACCCGGTTTTGACGCTGATTAATTCTTACCCAAAACCTGATCCGCTCGATGATTAGTGCCACACCCAATACCGAAAACGCCAACAGGGGCCACATGACCACACCGCCTGCTACAAACAAATTCTGAATTCCCATGTAGTGCCTCTATAACGTCGTCCACAATACAAAATCAGACTACCAGAATCTAGAGAAAAGCTGAAACTTTTTCTCAATAAACTATAAAATATAATGATAAATTTTTCAAATGTAATGCTCATGACTTTTATTTACTTGTTCGTTTGTTTTACATAAATTAATCTAATTAAATTGCAACAAAAATTAATTTTGTCCAACAACCATGATATTGGTGGTTTGAAAAGATGTTTTTCCTAATGCAGGGTTCCGTAAAGCTATCCCCAGTAATTTTAATTTTTGACTTGATATTTGTAACCTTGCATTCTAAGATAGCTAAGTTAGTGAGAATGGGTAGCAATAGCTATGAGCTTATCTGGCATTACTGTCGAGCAACGTTCCAAAGAAGTTGAGGCTCTCAAGTCTTTTCTGACTTACAGTCTGATAGGTTCACTGGCGCTGCATATCGGCGTACTGTCTTCAGGCATAAGTAATTATTTGACGAGAGTCCCTACGGGAGAAGAAGAACCAATAGAGTTGGCGATGGTTGATTCTCCTACTGCGGAACCAGAAAAACCAATTACAGAGATTCCAAAAGAAATAAACAAAGAACCAGAAGTTGTCCAAAAACAGCCTATAGAAACTCCACCAGTAGAAAAAGTTCAGCAGCAATTTGAACAGATTACAGCAGTTGCTCAGAAGCCACAGTTGACAACACCGTCAGAAGCAATTGCTAGCAAGCCAGAAGTTCCTGTGAAATCTGCACCCATTCCACGATTAGCGCCAGAAGTTCCTGTGAAATCTGCATCCGTTCCACGATCAGCTTTATCTGGAGATTCCAAAGCAAGTTCGGCGGGTGGCGGTGGCGGTGGTGGCGGCGGTGGCGGCTCTGGTGTTGGTTTAGGCTCAGGTAGTGGTATTGCTGTAGGTACAAGTACTGGTACTGGCACTGGCGGAGGAACTGGCACTGGCACTGGAGGTGGCATTGGCAGTGGAACTGGCACTGGCACTGGTAGCGGCATTGGTAGTGGTACTGGTAGTGGTACTGGTAGCGGCATTGGTAGCGGCATTGGTAGTGGTAATGGTAGCGGCATTGGTAGTGGCAATGGTAGCGGCATTGGTAGTGGAACAGGAAACCGTCCCGCAGTAGCAACAGCGCCTACACCTCCAAAAATTAACAGTTCAGGCAATGGTAATGGTCGTGCAGCCTGCCGCGAATGTAATGCCAAGTATCCAGAGGCAGCAAGACGGCGGGGAGTTGAAGGCAGAGTAGAAGTAGCTGTAGATACTGATGCACAAGGTAATGTTACCAATGTGCGGATTGCTCGCTCCAGTGGAAACCGCGACTTGGATCAAGAAACCATGAGACAAGCGCGTGACTGGAAATTAAAACCCGCAGAAGGTGGTAGACAAGGGGTATCTATAGCCACTGAATTTGCTATAAAAGGTTCACGGCGATCGCGCCAAGTTCAAGAACGGCAAGCACAAAGACAAGCAGAAGAGAAAACTCGGCAGACAACTACGGCCAACTCCACACAGCAAGCTCCAAGACGCAGGCGCAGAGAGTTGGTACCATCATCTAATGAAGCTAGAGCCACAACCACAAAACCAGCAATATCTGGGTTTAGTCGGCGACTGGAACCTGAAACAGGGAAAAATCCTGCTACAAGCTCATCATCTGAAGCTAGGACAACTCGCACTCCAGGAAGTGCAAGAGATTCTTTACGCCGCATCCAACGTCAGCGAACAACTACCGATTCATCACAAAAGCCACAAGCAACCACAAATCGGCGGCGGCGAAGAAATAACACTAGCCAGAACAAGTTGCGGGATTCTTTGCGCCGTTTACAACAACCTCAATCGCAACCTGCTGCTCCCAGTCAAGAGTAGCTATGGTGTACACATAAGTCCTAAAAACCTAGCTTGATTTTGAGGTAGAGTGATGCAGCCTAAAGTTATTTTTGGGAATGCTGCGAGCGAAGGTGCAAATCGCTGGGGTTGGTTTATGGGTTACTTCATCACCCCAGATGATGATCCTCGCTCAACCACAGCGCTAGAAATAAAGTGGGGTGTCCATACAGGAGACTGTAGAACCGAGTGGGGAGTAAATAACACAGCCGCTACCCTTTCCATCTTGATTAATGGCCAATTTTGCCTTCAATTTGAGGATGAGAGATAATTCTATCTCGTGAGGGTGATTATGTGCTGTGGTGTGCGGGTGTGCCACATTGTTGGGTTGCTCAGTCTAGACTGTACTATTGTGACGGTGAGATGGCCTTCAACACCAGGCGATAGTGTAGCAGTGCGATCGCCACAATAATAATTTTCAACGCATATTTTGCACTTGTTCGGAATTGTTTTGAAACTCACACTGGCAATAATGAAACATGGGCTGTAACTACCTTCCATCCTTCGGTAAACCTGTACCAAGTCTGGCTTTGTCGCCCGAAACGCTCTACACTATTGATAATCCGGTGAAATTCTAAAGTTACTGTTGCTGCATCTTTTCCAAAGGTTACAACCTTGAGATTCGAGATTTCTCGCTCTATTTTTGGGTTTGATCGATTCTGCCGAAAGTTACGAATTTCATCACCGCCATAGAGGTTTTCTGTGATGCCGAACCGTACTACTTCGTCTGCATCCCAAAACAAGCTATCCATCACTTCCAAATTGTTATTAGAAAGAGCTTCTTCGTACTTGAGGTACAAATCAGTTACTTCAGCTACAACAGCAGGGTCATTTATAGTAGTCATTATTGTTACCAATTTTTGGTATTATGGCTGATTATGCACTCTATGAACACCAAGTTTGCACAACATGACCCTTCAGTTGTTGTCCTAGCCAAGGTGTATTTTGTGAAAGTGTATAAAGACTTTTGCGTTCGACTTTCCAGGTTTGCTGGGGATCAAATAAAGTAAGTTCTGCTGGTTGATGAGGTAGAATCGCACTGACTTTCTGCCCCAAACACTCGGCTGGACTGCTACTCAATGCCCGCCACAATTCTAAAGCTGTAAATTCCTCAGTTTCAACAAGATACTGCCATAGCAAAGGTAATGCTAACTCTAAACCAATTGCCCCGGGAGGTGCTTCGGCAAAAGCTTGGACTTTTTCTTCGTAGCTGTAGGGTGTGTGGTCAATAGCGATCGCATCTATCACACCCGCACGCACTCCTGCACGCAACGCCGCCACATCACTAGAATTTCCTAAAGGTGGGTCTAAATGCAAGCTAGTGTTATAACTCTTAACTGCTTTTGTATCAAGTAAAAGGTGCATCCAGGTGGTGCTGGCGGTGATGGGTAAACCAGCAGCCTTGGCTGAAGCGATTAATTCTACGCTGCGTGATGTGGAGACACGCATGATATGAACTGGTGTACCTATAGCTGCAACCAATTCTAGCATTGCTGCGATCGCAGTAGTTTCTGCACTGGCGGGTATTGGGGGTAAACCGAAACGCAGAGCATCTGGCCCTTCTCTCATTACACCATTTGCTGCTAACTGGCGATCGCTAGGCCAAAATGCTATCGGTTTACCTAACGGCTGGACATACTCTAACACTCGCCGCACCAGTGCCAAATTCTCTAAGGGCTGACCATCGCTAAAACCAACAACTCCAGCAGACGCTAAATCGGCTAATTCCGTCATTTGCTTCCCAGCCACATCTAGGGTGATAGCACCCCAGAGATGAAGCAAGGGGAGAGGAGAAGCAGGGTAAGCAGGGAGAGCCAAATTAATTTTTTCCTTCTCCCTCATTTCCCCGCGTCTCTTCTGCTGCAACTGTGCCACAAGGGCAGGGTTATCAATAGCTGGGGATGTATCGGGTAAGATGCTAACTCTGGTAAAGCCGCCAGCAGCAGCAGATTGTAAAAGAGACAACAGGGTTTCCCGTTCTTCAAACCCTGGTTCCCCGGAGTGGCTGTACAAATCCACTAACCCTGGCCCGATAACTAACCCCTGACAATCTCTGATTTGAGTATCGGGGCTGATGTCAGCAATGTGTGAAGCCACTTCTTGGATATAACCATCAGCAATCAGCACATCAAAGAGTTCATCGATTTCAGAAACTGGGTCAATTACCCGTACTTTTTGCAGCAGTTCAGTCATAAAAGTTTTTAGTTAGGAGAGACACGATTAATCGCGTCTGTACAGGAGTTATGAGTTATTTGTTTCTCGCTCATCACTTCTAACTTTATTCATCACTCATAATTTTTCACTCCTAACTTTATTCCTAACAGACGCGATTAATCGCGTCTCTACTCCTCACTCTTGTACGCGATTAATCGCGTCTCCTCTGTACGCGATTAATCGCGTCTCCTAATTTTATTACAATGCCCCCGCTGCTGTTTTATCTAGTACGCCTCCACCGAAGTGAGTGGTAATGTTCATCGCTTGCAATACTGGTAAACCATCGATTCCAGAAGTGTAATCAATAACGCTAACTGCGCCATTACCCTGACGGAAATTCCAGAAATTTTCTAGCGATAAACCCAGAATGTAACAAAGCAAGGTTTTGTTAGTAGCGTCATGAGCTACTACTAAGATAGTTTTGAATTGATTCGTTGATGCTGCTTGCACAATTGATTGCCAAGCTGCAACGCTACGTTCCCACACCTCTTGCAAATTTTCCCCTTCAGGCATTTGCACTTGGGCTGGCACTAACCGCCAGCGCTGCAACTCTCCCGGAAATTCTTGCTCTATCTCTGTTTCTAATTTTCCTTCCCAGAGTCCGTGACTGATTTCTCTTAAACCATCTTGCAAGTCTAACTTTACATTAGGATGTTGTTTTAAGATAATCTCTGCTGTTTCTTTAGGGCGTAGCATTGGGCTAGTTACAGCAAAATCGATCGCTACCTCTTGAAGAAATTCGCCTGCTTTTTGCGATTGTTGTCTACCGTTGTCGTTAAGGGGGACATCAATTTGTCCTTGAAACCTGGTTTGGCGATTCCAGTCAGTTTCACCGTGACGCACTAGTAACAACCGTATTCCTTGATGATCTGGTCGCAATGAGGGTAAAGTCTCTCCCGTGTGTTGCGTCTGATTTAAAGATTCTAGTTGGACTGGTTCCCCCAATCCTCCAGCAAAATTTAGTACAGTGATGCCACAGTTAGATTGCTGTATTGAATGGTAACGACTTGGAGAAATTCCCAAGGCTGTGCTAATCAGGGCGCGATTAACGCCGTTATGTCCCACTATAAGAATAGTTTCGCCTTGATGCTGGGACAAAGTTTCTTGCCAAAACTGCCGTGCTTGTTCGTATAAAGCAAGAACAGGAAAATGTTCTCTTGTCCCTTGTGCATCATTTAGCAGCATCCGCAGTTCATCGGGGCGTTGATGCCAAGTGCGATAGTCTTCGGCAAATTTCTGCTTGACTTCGGCAGTCAGCAGTCCTTCCCATAAAGGCAGGTCAATTTCTAGCAGCAAATCAGAAACTTGAAGTACAGCAAACTGTTCGGCATGAGTAGCTAACTCATTATGAATAATATCTGCTGTGTGTTTTGCTCGTTGCAGGGGACTGCTATAAATAGCATTAAATAAAATATTGCTGAGGGCTTTGCCAACTTTACTGGCATCATTACGACCTTTTTCGGTTAATGTTGACGCATCAGTGCGCCCCTGAATACGCCGCTCGGTGTTATAACCGCTTTGACCGTGGCGCACAATGATGACACGAGTCATCTCAAAGCCCTCCTCTTATCTAGACGATTAATTCTACTGCAAAATGATTGCACAATTAGCGACTCAAGAAGGCAGATTTAGTAAGGTGCAAAATTTTATTTTTGTAGAGGAGGCAGGATGAGCAGCAAAAACCGCCGTTGTGTTAACGATTTTTTCTAACAAAACTGTTTTTATTCAAGGAGAAATATTTACTCTAATAGACCTCTTGCAAAAATAGTTTTGTAAAAGGGGGAAAGGGGTAAAGGTTAAAGGTAAAAGGGTTTTTTGAGCCGCTTTCCCTTTAACCCCTTACCATGCATCCCCACAACTGCTAGAAGTCTAATACTATTGACAAAAATCTTTGCAATACATGAATAGGCTGTAGGGGCGTACAGATGTACATTGGTGTCAATTTAAAGTAAAAACCAGTCTAAAACCAGCTTTTAAAGATTGTCTCGATCTCGTTCCCAGTCTGAGACTGGGAATGACCATTAAGAGGCGGAGCCTCCAGAATTGGCGGCAGCAGCCCAATGACAATTATTTCCAGCCAGAGGCTCTTAACGAGGTTTTAAAGGAGTTTTTGCTTAAGTTGACACTAATGAACAGATGTAAACCCCTACTTTGTTGACTAGCGGCAGCAGCCCAATGACAATCATTTCCAGCCAAAGGCTAGGAACGAGGTTTTAAAGGAGTCCCTACTTTGTTTCATTCTGAAGTGCGCCCTGCACATAGACTGCTGATGTTTAAGCAAATATAAGGATATACGCTTAAAACTACAGCATCAACTTTTATAGCTGATTATTCGCTCTGTAAATCCAACTGTACTTGCAATCCGTCATTGTCACTTCCAGACTGAGCCGGTGTTAAGAAAACAGAAGTGTCTGGCTGTGATAATGATTCGTTAAAGCGGATTTTGACTGGAGTTTTATTGTCTCTTCTATTATTGTTGGAGATGCTTGCTGGATTAGTTTGCTCAAAAAACCTTCCAAAGTCATCTTGGGCTGTTCTATTATCAATTCCAAATAGAGAATCACCAGTTAATCTGTATTGTCCTGGATTTGAGCTTGATGCTGGTGACTGTGCGTATACTTGGCTTCCTAAGCTTGCAAAGGCTGCCGTAATCCCCAAGAAAGCAATAATTTTGGTGTTCATTTGTTTTGTCCAAATTATATTTAATATTGCTTGTCTCTATTCTCTGGGCAAATTATTTTAATTAACACTATCGTAAGGTTCTACACCAATAATTGTATTGCGTATATACTTAGCTCGTCAATGATTCCGGCTCTGTCTAAACCTACTTCCACTGTCTTTGTATTGCTTAAATTTGTACAAGTTGAATAGTAAGGTTATCTGGTTCAGTTTTCCAGCGATCGCACTTAAGTTCGTTGAGATATGCCAGCATTAAATCAGGGATTGCGTCTACGCATCTATTCGGGGGCTTGCACAATGTGAGCGATGGCATTTCCCAAACGAGTAAAGTGATTTGGATTCAGGGTTAACAGAGGGTTTACCTCTGCTTTTAAAGCAGCTTGAGCAATTAAAGCGTCAAAAATACCGCCACCTGGAAGATTTAAGAGGTTGTTTTAAAAGTGGTTGGCTGTATCTTTGCACTTATTGATCCCCCCTAACCCACGCCAGTCGCTCCACTTGGGGAGACCCCAAGATTGCGCTGGCTCCCCTTAAAAAGGGGGAAACCGGAATCAAAGTCCCCCAATTTATCGGGGGATTTAGGAGGATCTAAAACGTTTTGTTACCGACAAGAGGACTTTTAAAACATCCTCTGAGAGAATAGCGATGTCTGACAACAAGCTGCTTCTCTACGAGATGCTTTGCAGGAGGGCGCATCTACGCGGATAATCGGGTCATCGCCACAAGATTGAAAAATGCAATTATAGCCAGTGTTATCCTAAGAAATATTAGGAATTAACAATTACTTAGACAAATGAGTATCACCGTTAATGTTTCTGAAGTAACTGCCAAGTTTTCTGAATTGCTGAGTCAGGTATTACTTGGTGAAGAGGTCGTGATTGCACAGAAGGGTATTCCAGTTGCACGCCTAGTCGCTCTCACAGATACAGCCTCACCTCGAATTCCAGGTTTGGATAAAGGTAAAGTTATCATTGCACCAGATTTTGATGAGCCTTTACCAGAAGATATCCTAAATGATTTTGACAGTTCCAATCTAGTTTAGCGATGAGAGTTTTACTGGATACTCATGCATTTCTTTGGTGGATACTATTTGGTAATTAAAGCTTAGAAATAATGATCGCACCTTGGTTGATGAGAAAATAGCGATCGCTCAAAACTACTAGATTGCAAACTCTATCGCTTGGACTCGCTCTTTTAATTACGAATTAATTTTTTAGCCAATCGCCACAGCAGATAAAACGGTAAAATTAATATCGCCTTTAAGATTTGGACAAACTTACTTAACCGACCTTTCCGGATAGCACGGGGAGTAGACTGGCGTTGCAGGATTTTTAGATTCTCTCCAATTGTTGCTGTAGTGGGATGATTAACACCTAACACCCGTTGGCACATTGCCAAAGCATCACTGTATAGTGGTTCGGCATCGCTGTACCTCCCTTGGCTATAGTAGAGGAAAGCTAAATTGTTCAAGCTAGTAGCCACATTGGGATGCTTCCCAGCAAACAGGCGCTTTGTCATTGCCAAAGCATCAATGTACAGAGGTTCGGCATCGCTGTACCTACCTTGGCTATCGTAGAGTGCTGCTAAATTGTTCAAGCTACTAGCCACATCGGGATGCTCCCCAGCAAACAGGCGCTTTCTCATTGCCAAAGCTTCAATGTACAGAGGTTCGGCATCGCTGTACCTACCTTGGCTATAGTAGAGTAAAGCTAAATTGTTCAAGCTACTAGCCACATTGGGATGCTCCCCAGCAAACAGGCGCTTTCTCATTGCCAAAGCATCAATGTACAGAGGTTCGGCATCGCTGTACCTACCTTGGCTATTGTAGAGTAAAGCTAAATTGTTCAAGCTACTAGCCACATCGGGATGCTCCCCAGCAAACAGGCGCTTTCTCATTGCCAAAGCATCAATGTACAGAGGTTCGGCATCGCTGTACCTACCTTGGCTATCGTAGAGTGCTGCTAAATTGTTCAAGCTAGTAGCCACATCGGGATGCTCCCCAGCAAACAGGCGCTTTCTCATTGCCAAAGCTTCAATGTACAGAGGTTCGGCATCGCTGTACCTACCTTGGCTATAGTAGAGTAAAGCTAAATTGTTCAAGCTACTAGCCACATTGGGATGCTCCCCAGCAAACAGGCGCTTTCTCATTGCCAAAGCATCAATGTATAGTGGTTCGGCATCGCTGTACCTACCTTGGCTATTGTAGAGTAAAGCTAAATTGTTCAAGCTACTAGCCACATCGGGATGCTCCCCAGCAAACAGGCGCTTTGTCATTGCCAAAGCTTCAATGTACAGAGGTTCGGCATCGCTGTACCTACCTTGGCTATCGTAGAGTGCTGCTAAATTGTTCAAGCTACTAGCCACATCGGGATGCTCCCCAGCAAACAGGCGCTTTCTCATTGCCAAAGCATCAATGTACAGAGGTTCGGCATCGCTATACCTACCTTGGCTATAGTAGAGTGCTGCTAAATTGTTCAAGCTAGTAGCCACATTGGGATGCTCCCCAGCAAACAGGCGCTTTGTCATTGCCAAAGCTTCAATGTACAGAGGTTCGGCATCGCTGTACCTACCTTGGCTATAGTAGAGTGCTGCTAAATTGTTCAAGCTATTAGCCACATTGGGATGGTCGCCAGCAAACAGAGCTTGGCAAACATTTACGCTATCCTCATACCAAGGTTCTGCTAATTTATATAATCCTTGTCCCTCATAAAATCTTCCTATTCCCACAAATATCCACAGTACTTCGTCGTTGGGCACTGATGCTGTGAAAAATGTCTGTGCTTCTGTGGCTTCCTTTATCTTTGCAATTAAACGTTTTCCTATATCTTCAAGATGAAGAATAACATCTTTGAGGAATTCAATATCTTTAGAGGTAGGTGAATAGGGAAGGCTTTGGGCAAGAGTTATCATGGCGGTGGCAAAGGTTGTTTCCAAAACTGATTTGGTTTCGCCAGAGTTTGCTAACTCCTCTTGCAAAAACCACCGCACTAAGGCATGAATTTTATAATATCCTTCTCTTTCTTCTACCAGTTGCAGCAAATTGCACCCGTAGAGTTGCTTTTTAGCTGCGTTTAATTCATCTTCTGACCAAGTTAGCTGTCTTTCTTCCTGATTTTCTGCTTCCTCTCCACCTGTCGCCACCCAAATAACCAATTCCCAAAGAATCAGTGCAGGAGAAAATAAACTCAAAAATCTTCCTAGTTGTTGCGCCAGTGGGTCGAGTTCTTGCCAAGTTAAAGCAAAGGCGGCTTTGACTCCCAGTTGAGTTGATTTGAGAGTTTCCCGGTCTTGTAAAGCTGACTCTGCTAATTTACGTTCTTGCAATCGCCCAAACATGATATCTAAGGATATTTGAGGGTCGCGTACCAAATAACCTCCAAGTAACTCTATCCCCAAAGGCAAATATTCCAGATATTGACATATATTTGTTGCGGCTTGTGGTTGGTTTTCAACTCGCTTATCTTTTTCCCCCAACAGTCGTTTTAACAGTTCTAAGGCTTTGCCTGGTTCTTTTTGGGGCGAGAGAACATCTAAGGGAATCTCTTGAATAAAATTCGGGTCTAAATGCCGCAGTCGAGTAGTAATTAAGACTTGGAAGCGGTTATCGTTGGGAACGACTTGGCGGAGGTTGTCTAAATCAGTTACGTCATCGAAGACGATTAAAATTGGTAACTCAGAGTTAGGATATTTAGACCAACACCAGGCGACTTGTTCTTTAAGGCTTAAAAAGCTTCCTCCTAATTCTTGGGGAATCTCAAAACCGAACTGCAACCGGAAAAACTCTAAAACTTCGGCGGCGAGGTTGGTTTCTCTGTCGTTAAACCAGGCAATGCCGCCATAATCTTGTTGATATCGTCTCGCGTATTGGGTGGCTAATTCAGTTTTGCCTACGCCTCCCATTCCCGCTATTGCTACATAGTCTCTGCGCTGCAAGCCTTCATGCAGCATTGTCAATTCAGTTTCTCGCCCGACGAAATGGACAGAACCGCGATAAGGGATAGATTTTGTGGGAGTTAACTGTTTCTCCCCGTTAATAATTTGAGTGCCAATGGAAGCTTGTCCACCAGGGGCGACGTAGACACCAATTTTTTCGGCAAACTTCCCGGAGTCTTCAGGCATACATAGTTAAATCTTGCTGTTCACGAGAACTGAAAGACCTCTCTCCAAACCTCTCTCCGAAACGGAGAGAGGCTTTGAATCTTACTCCCGTTCCCTACAAGGAAAGGTTTTATAAAATTCTGCTCAGAATAAAGTCTTGAAATAAAAATGCTTTAAATCTTACTCCCCTTCCCTTGTAGGGAAGGGGTTGGGGGTTAGGTCACACGATAACTTTTGCTGCTAATTTAAAAAGACATATTTTGAATATTTCCTGTCCCACCTGGCATTACTACTTGACCAATTTTGTCTGCCAATTTCTCTAGGTTAGGCATAGCCAAAATTTCAGCCAATTTAGGGTTTGGTTCCGCTTTAGCTGCTGCGGCCAATTCTTGTGCAGCTTGAGCCACTTCAGGGTTAGCTTTAGCAGCCGATTCTACCTCTAGTACAGCTTTACCATAATCGAGTGGTTGCTCTGGTGCTTTCTCTATAGCTGCTACAGTATGGGGAGACTGTTTTTTGAGGGTGACGAGAAAGTTGCCAGTCTTATCCCATAAAGCCTCGCCTACTTTTTCGCCCGTTTTTTCTAAGGCTTTGGTAGCAATTATAGTGCCAACAGCGATCGCTGCAGTTTCAAGTATCATATCCTGCCTTGACTATGTGTATCCTATTTATTAACACACCACTTTTGTTCAAAATTCCGCAACTAAGTTAAAAAACCCAAATTTTATTCAACGTTACGGATTTTCTATAGTTCAGCATTACTTTCTCAATTTATTGCGTGTGATATCTAGGCTTTTTGAATTGCTTTTTAAGTTATTAAAATAATCAGTTTAGTTACCACCACTACGATTTTCATTACAAACATCATAATTTTCGTTACATTGTTACGAGTTTGTTACTAAAATAACCAGTTTCGTTACCACCACTACGATTTTTGTTACAAACATCATAATTTTCGTTACATTGTTACGAATTTAGTTACCAACATCATAGTTATAGTTGATATTGCTGAGGTTATGGTGATATTAAACACCAAATTTTGTGGATTTTACTCAACCAAAACCAAGCTTTAGTAAGGCAAGCTAGCTCTAGAACACAATAAAAAGAACATAATTATGCCTCGTCAAAAGCGTACATATCGCGTTTTAGAAAAAGCTGAATTGAGAATGGCCGGACTCAAAGCAATTGATCCGAGTATGGATTTTGGGGATACTCGCAACTTGCAAAATATCACACAAGTAATTCAGCAGTACCGTAGCAAAATAGAGGCTTATAATACCACTCTAGCTGTGATTGACTCTTACAAAAATGAAATGAAAGAGTTAGAAAAAACTTTGAGCGACTTGACTGAAAAAATGCTCCTGGGAGTTGCCTTTAAGTACGGCAAAGACAGCCATGAATATCAGATGGCGGGTGGAGTTCGCAAAAGCGATCGCATCCGTAAAAGCACAGCAACACGCTTGAGAACGACTTCAGAAGAAGCAGCCACTAAGGATGCTAAAACTGCATAAAAAGCGCTCTCAGACTCAAGTTTGTTTTTAGCAGGATTTTAGGCATGAACAGGAGTTATGCAAAGTGTAACAATAATTGCTAATCGCTGTCATGCTTGAATTTTGCATTGTTCTGTTGTTTAAAACAGCAATGAAGGCAAAAGTTCAGTGATTTTTTCTGCTTTCTAATTTACTTGAGTCATCAGAAACTTTACGTAATTTTATTGTTATAACTATAAGTAAATTCGGTAAATCTAGCGAGGTTTAACAAATCAAAACCTAACTATAATTACCTTTAAATACAGTCAATATCTGTTAAGTTAAGCAATTTTATAGTGACCGCTCAATTGTTTATAACCAATTATTGGTCAACATTACTTTATTCGCTGATGAGCAACTTGAATAACCAAAGACTAATACTAAACTTTAATCGGTTGCGTATAGTTCCTTATATAGCAATTGGTTGTCTGATTTTTTATTTAAATTCCAACCTAGATTTAAACTACATAGTTAAAGGATATTTAGTATTGATGGAATCTCAGCTATGTATAATCCTTATTTATTTTCTATCAGCAAAATTCACTAGTAAAGGACATAAATAATTAGGTAAGGACAAAACATCTGCTTGTATTGTATGCCAATAGATATTTATTAGAGTTAAATTTTGGAATGAAAGGCTATGAGGAATAAAAATACAGCTATTATAGTTTGCTTTTTTGGCGGGGGTCTAGGAATTCACAAATTTTATCTAGGACAAAATGTCGAAGGTATTTTGTATTTATTATTTTGCTGGACTTTGATTCCAGCATTAATAGCTTTTGTTGAATTCTTCGTACTACTTCTCATGTCAGACACCGAATTCAATACAAAGTATAATCAAGGTAGAAGCGCAGGTGGGCCAATATCTGCTAAAGATGCAACTAGTGCGTTAGCTGATTTAAAAAATCTTTTTGATTCTGGGATAATTACCGCAGAAGAGTATGAAGAAAAGCGGCAAAACCTTCTGAAATCTTTGTAAATCCAAATCATCAGTCGATTTACTGTGTCACAATCTAAATCTTGGTTTCAACAAACTCCTGCTTGGGTGTGGTTATCATTAATTCCGACATTGGGGGGATTTGCTATTGCCTATGCAGGTTATAAATCCAAAACTAATACTTGGATTGTATTAGGGATTAGCACCTCTGTTTTAGCTTTAGCTTTATCCGCAAATAATTTAGCAGTTGGGATCTGGCTAGCTCAAATTGGCGTTGCTTTCTACCTCAAAAAATCTTATTTAGTTAAAACTTATCCAAAAAACTTACCAATTCCCGAAGAACAAGAGCTAGCAAAGTTAGTTGCTAGTACTCGTGATAAGGTAGATATTAATGAATGCTCTAAAAATGAACTAGTTAACTATTTAGGGCTGCCTATAGTCTATGCAAACAACATCGAATCCCTGATGAATGAGGGATATGTTTTCACTAATGTAGAAGATTTAATAGAAATAGCCGGAATTCCCGAAAAGCAAGTAGCTAGAATTACACCATTAATTACTTTTAGCTACAACTACAAAAAAGAAGCTGATTGTTCTTGGAAACGATTAAACACATATTCAACTCAAGAATTAATTACCTGTGGATTAGATGGAGCGATCGCAGAACAAATTGTAGCAGAAAGGCAACGGCGAGGTGAGTATAAATCCTTGATTGATGTGAAGCAGCGCACTGGATTACCTTTTACTACTTATCGTCACATAGCTTAGAGATCATCAGAACGATGAATTAAGCGATTACGCTTTTAAATTATACAGTCACTTCCTAAGTTCGTTGACCGCTGACGGTTAACTGTCAACAGTCAACAGTCAACAGCCAACACGAAAAGATGTGCAAGTTAAATGCGCGACAGCTTAATAATTAATTCTAACTCCCCACTCCCCACTCCTAGACCTTTTTCCAAGGGAGTTTGACTGTAAATCGACTGCCTTTCCCTAACTGACTTTCGGCGTGGACAGTACCACCGTGTAACTCGACAATTTTTTTCACCATTACTAACCCTAAACCAGTACCTGGAGAACGATGGTTAGAGGCATTTTCAACCTGCACAAAAGGTTGAAATAATTTGAAAAGGTCATCGGAAAGCATCCCAATACCCGTATCTACTACGCTGAAAAAGATATATTCGTTTGTGGAATTTGGCTGGACTTCAATCCAAACTTTGCCTCCTTCTTTAGTAAACTTGATAGCGTTAGTCAATAGATTGATAAAGACTTGGCGGATGCGGCGTTCATCTACTTCGATGGGTTCGAGTTCTTCAGGTATTTGTACACTCAGTTGGATATTTTTTTGTAACGCTAAATTTTTGACAAAACTCAGACTAGAGTCACATAATCCTTGAATCGAAGTAGGAGCTAGTTGCAATTTTATCTTGCTGGATTCGATGTCGGTAAGCTCAAGGATCTGGTTAATCACTTCTAGGAGGTTTTTACCGCTAGATTCGAGGTTATTTAGGGACTGGCGCTGTTCTTCGGTTACAGTACCGTACACTTCATCTTGGAGTGCCTCAGTGATTCCAAGAATGGAGCTTAACGGAGTCCTCAGTTCATGGCTGATGTTTCCTAAAAAGGTGCTTTTGGCACGATTTGCCACTTCGGCAGCTTCTTGAGCCTCATGCAGAGCGGATTCTGCACTTTTGCGACCGCATACTTCTAAAGTTAGTGTAACAAATTCAGCTATTGAACTAACGAAGTTTTGCTCACTCAATTCCCATGTCCGAGGAATATCAATCTGTTCATACAATACTGTTCCCACCACTTCGCCCCCAACCCAAATGGAGGTATTAATCAGGGATACAATATTCTTTGGTTCTAGCTGTTCATCCCATAATTCTTGTATCCGTAGATCGGTGCGAGTGTCGGTGACGGCAATAATCCGCGCAGATGTCAGAGATTTAAAATAGATGGGATAATCTGCAAGGTTGCGTTCTAAACCTGCTGAATGTCTCTGATTGCTACGTTCATAAAGACTTATACATTGTAGTTTGGTGCGGTCGCCATTGAATAACCACACACCCACTCGCTCTACTTCTAAAGCATTTGCTGCTTTCTCGGTAATAACTTTGAATGCCGTTTCCAGCTTTCCTTCTGAAATCGCCTTGTGATTTGCCAGTTCTGCCAGTACTCGATGATGTTGTCCCAGTTTTTGCTCACTGTTAATACGTACTTGAATCTCTTGCTGTAATTCTTGAGTTTGCTGCTTAACTTGCAATTCTAACTCTTCATTTTTGGTAATCTGTGCAGTAAGGGTTTTGCGTAACTGCTGCATCATCTCGTTGAAAGATGCACCCAGCACCTCTAGTTCTTTAATGCCCTGTCCTATCATCACTGATTCGTCGCCATTGGGAAAAGCGGCTAAATCTTTTGTCGCCTTGCTGAAGTACAAAATTGGTTGAGTTATCCAACGAGCGGTGATAATTCCTAGTAAAGTAGCTAATCCCAATGCTGCTAGACAGAGAAAAATTGTGGTTTGAGTGTTGCGATCAATTTGTCCCATAAAGTCTGCTTCTGGGACAGCCACCACTATTAACCAATTGACATTTGGTTCGCCTTGTAACGGTCTAATTTCTAAAAATTGTCGTTTGCCGTCAAAGGAGAAATTTAGTTGCTGTAAACTTTGAATCTGGTCAAAGTTATTAAATTTAGTTGTTAAATATTTAGCGGTTGCTTGAGTCAAGGAATTCCCGCTTTGAGAAGCTGCTAACCTAATCGGTTTACCATTTTGTAAGCGGAATGGTTCTTCTGCTGTAGAACTTGCTACTAATAGCCCCGAACGCTCAATAATAAAAATTTGCCCAGACTTGCCAACTTTAATATTTTGCAGCAAATCTCCAATTTGTGATATATGAGTTAGAGTGCTGTTGACACCGAGTAACAGACCTTGGGAGTTATAGATAGGTTGAGATGCACTAATCAGAAGCGTTGGTTCGGTAAGGGGTGCAAAAATCTGACTAAAGCTGAATTTTTTGGCGGTAACTGCTGCTTGATAATCAGGACGCGATCGCGCATCATAGTTTTTAATTACTTCTGGTAGTTGGGTACGTTGACCAAAAGATTCAATTCTGTAAGTGTAGAGGTCGTATCCAGTTGACTTGTCAGCTTTTCTGAGTAAAAATTGGCGATCGTTGAGCTTTTCCACCGTTAGATATTCTTGTTGTTCATTGCTTGCCGTTAAGGCAATTGCATCTGGAAAAATCTTTAACTGCTCTATTAAGTATGACTCCCAGGTTGCCAGATTTTCTATCTTCAGCCATCCCATATCAATGACATTTTGATTCCCGCGTAGTACCTGACGCGGAGTTGAAAGATAAGTCTGTAAATTTTGCTCTACTCGATTAGCAACTTCACGGCGTAATTCGCTGGCTACCTCATTGACTGCCTTTTGCCCATTGTAGATCGATAAATATGCAGTGAATCCCACAGCTAGCAAGATTTGCAGCAAAAATAACGCTACCAAGATGCGACGTAGGGGTACGCCTTTAAATAGGGAAAAAACACCACTTTGCCCAAACTTTTTGTTCATCTGCCCACTCCTCTTGCTCCCCCTTCCTGTCCTGTAGTAATGAGTACAATAGCTCGACTTCTGACTCCTGTGGGCTTATGCATAGTTTGTACTCGGTCGGATCAAGAGCCAATATACCACTTATGGTAAAAGAACAAAACGTTAGTTAACTGCACCTGTAGATTTCACCAGCTAAATATTGCAATATTCAAAAGGACTAGTACCGCAAGGCGGAAGTTTGCCTACCTTTAACCAGTTGCTCAGAGCAACTTATCTTAATTAAATAAATATGAAAGAAATTTATGAAAAACTGAATTAATTCGTAGCTAGTTGAGATTTATGAGTTATAACTGGCATTCTTGAATAAATCTAACTGTAGACAGATAAAATTGGAACCGTTACTGTTAATAAGAACGTCTTTTTTTGGCGCTTAGACTATATTCAAGTCTAAGCATTAGAGAAAAGGAGTTAATCACTTAAAGATTGCTCCTAATTTTACTGTATCCTGCCCACAGCCAGCACCCAGACATAGGTTTTATTACTCATGCTCAACGTATCCACTCACAATTCTCAACAAAATCAACAACTAATAAATACTGCTGACTGGAACGTTATTGAAACGGAGTTTGAGCCAACGCAGTTGCACCACAAAGAAACCGTCTTCACTCTTGGTAATGGGTTGTTAGGAGTGCGGGGTACGTTTGAGGAAGGATATTCTCAGGATTTTCCAGCCACAATCATCCACGGTGTTTATGATGATGTAGCAATTACTCATACTCAACTTGTAAATTGTCCTAACTGGCTGCCATTGGTGGTGAAAGTAGCTGGCGTTCGCTTTAGCATGGAAAGTGGTGAGATTCTCAACTACGAACGTCGGCTTGATTTGCGTTTAGGCTTAGTTAGCCGTGATGTGCGGTGGCGTAGTCCTAGTGGTCATACCCTAGATTTTCACTTTGAGCGTTTCACCAGTTTAGCAGATCAACATGTTTTGGCGATTCGCGCTCAAATTACATCCGTAGACTTTGAGGGTGAAATTACTGTCGAAGCAGGATTTGACAGCGAACCAAATACCCAAGGCGTCAAACATTGGCAAACCTTAAACCAAGGTGGCATAGATCAGATTATCTGGCTAAACAGTCAAACCATCCACTCAGGTATTCAACTTGGTATGGCAGCTAAGTTAGTGGTAGATGGTGACGAAACTACAGCAGTGCGCGTTGAGAATGCTTCTAGTCCCACTTTGACAACCACCTTTGAGTTATATCCAGGAAAAACAGCGATTGTTGAAAAGATTGTCACCCTGTTTACTTCACGAGAAACAGAAATCCCCATCGCCGCCGCCTTACAAAGGCTCGCTGATGAACCCAGATATACTACCCTGTTGGCAGCTCACATTGCTGCATGGGATCAAGTGTGGCAAGACAGTGACATTATAATAGAAGGCGATCGCTTGGCTCAGTTAAGCGTCCGTTACAATCTTTTCCAATTACTAGCTGTTGCACCGCGTCACGACAACCGGGTGAGCATCCCTCCTAAAACCCTCTCTGGTTTTGCCTATAGCGGACATATCTTTTGGGATACGGAAATATTCATCCTTCCCTTCCTCACCTTAACTCAACCAGACCTAGCACGAAACTTGCTCACCTACCGTTACCACACCTTACCAGGAGCTAGACGCAAAGCCCAAGAAGCAGGTTATCAAGGGGCGATGTTTGCTTGGGAAAGTGCTACTACTGGCGATGAAGTGACTCCTCGCTGGATACCAGCTGCCAACGGTGAATTAATCCGCATTTGGTGCGGTGACATTGAAGTGCATATCACCGCAGATATTGCATACGCAGTTTTACACTACTGGCAGACTACCAATGATGATGACTGGATGCGCGATTATGGCGCAGAAATTATCCTTGATACGGCTGTTTTTTGGGAAAGTCGTGTGCAGTGGAACCAAGAGCGCCACAGCTACGACATCCTAGATGTGATTGGCCCTGATGAAAATCACGATCGCGTCGATAATAATGCCTTCACCAATCTCATGGTACAATGGCACTTACAATCAGCCTTGGCACTGTGGGACTGGCTCAAACAAGCTTACCCTGAAACATCAGCACAACTGGTACAAAAACTCAACTTAACCACAGAGCGTCTGCATCGTTGGGCGGAAATCCAAGAGCGTCTATTTGTGAATGAAGATGCCGAAACAGGTTTGATTGAGCAGTTTGAAGGCTTTTTCCAGTTAGACGATGTTAACCTCGCCGATTACGAACCGCGCCG
The DNA here is from genome assembly GCF_020829665.1 of Nostoc sp. CHAB 5824. Lineage (GTDB taxonomy): Bacteria > Cyanobacteriota > Cyanobacteriia > Cyanobacteriales > Nostocaceae > Nostoc. The sequence continues at coordinate 315,213 of NZ_JAIVFT010000005.1, read as the reverse complement.
CAAATCTCTGCAAAGTTTGTTGGGAATTGAAGCCACAAGCCAAAAGCAGATTCTCAAGCAGCCAGATGTGTTGATGCTCTTGTATTTACTGCGCGACCGCTACGACTATAACACCCTCGCCACCAACTGGGACTATTACACCCAGCGCACCGACCACAGTTATGGTTCTTCACTAGGCCCAGCCATTCACGCCATCTTAGCTTGCGACCTCAATCAACCAACCGAAGCCTATATGCATTTTCTGCGATCGGCTTTGGTAGACTTAGAGGATGTGAGGCGTAACGCAGCCGAAGGAATTCACGCCGCCAGTGCTGGAGGAGTATGGCAAGCAGTAGTTTTCGGGTTTGGCGGTATTCGGATGACTCAATTTGGCCCTGTTGCCTGTCCTAACCTACCACCTAACTGGACGCGTTTGAAGTTTCGCCTGCAATGGCGTAACGAGTGGTATGACTTCGACTTACGAGCCGCAACAGAAGTCAAAGTTCCCGCCTTGGCAGATACACACTTGAAAATTAGTGAGGTTATCTTCGACTTGGATGAAATTTTAACCGATAGCTAAGAGTTTACCTGCGATCGCTTCCACAAATAGCAGAACGTTAACTCATCCCACGGCTTCAAGCCGTCGCGAAATCGAAGTAAATGGTCATTAGTCACTGGCACTAATAGACCTCTTGCAAAAATAGTTTTGCACTCTTGGGGGGAAAGGGTAAAGGTTAAAGGGAAAGGGTTTCTTATAGCCGCTTTCCCCTTTACCCCTTACCCCTTACCCTACAACTGCAAGAAGTCTAATGACTAATGACCATTGACTAATGACCAAATCGGCAAGCAACTATCCCGGACACCCCTTAAAAGGATGGGACTCACGCCGATTTTCGTTGAAACACTACTGAAAGATTATTAGCTGGCATTTGGTAAGTTTGTTTCAAAGTGAGATTTTGTGCGTTAGCTACTGCTACAACATCATCCAAGTTACGTATACCCCACTCTGGGTTTTGGGCGCGTAAAGATTTGTCAAAAGCTGCATTACTCGGTGCAGTATGTTCTCCACCTTGTTTGAAAGGCCCATACAAATAGAGGATACCTCTTGCTTTTAGGATACGACCTGCCCCCGCCATTAGCCCCAGACAGGCTGACCAAGGTGAAATGTGAATCATATTGATGTTGACGATGGCGATAATTGGCGAGGTATCGAGCCATTGGGTTACTGCACCCTTCTCCACTGCCCAAACTAGTTCTCTAACATCAAGCTCAAGCGGTGGATAAATGTTATTACATCTAAAATGTTCAGTCCATGCAATAATGCTGGCTCTTCTTTGTGGATTTGCATCTGTTGGTAACCACATACAATCTCTAAGTCTAGGCGCGAAAAAGACTGCGTGTTCACCAGTACCACTGGCAATTTCCAAGATCGTGCCATTTCCAGGTAACACTTGTAAAAGTACTTCTAGAATTGGTTCACGATTGCGCTCGGTTGCTGGTGCGTATTCTCGTGCGTCTTGTAATGTCATCTGTATCGTTTTTACATACCTGATTTTATCCTACTGACTATTGTGTAGCATGAGGTAGGCATTTGCTTGTAGCGTTCACTCAGAAGTTATTGATTAAGGTGGATTTGAAATTATCCTATGTCGCTCGATTGGGTAACAGAGAAAGGACAATGCATAGTAATAAACCTTAATTAATCTTATTATGCAACGCCATTTTCTAAATTACCAATTACAGCGGTTCTTAAGTTTGTGAGGTACACAAGCTAAGTCTGTTACCCAGGTATAAAGCGTGTTTTGCTCCTGAATTCTGTATTCTGAATTCTGCTGTACTAAAGCTTGATATTCATTTTTAATATAGTCTAGCTCATCTACATATTCGGATTGAATTTGTAATATCTACTTCTATAGTAGTTTAAACGTCATTTCCATTTGAAATGCCTAAAAACTATAGGAAGCAGTAATTATAAATTACGCAAAGCCTTACTTGTAATTTACTAAGAAAATATGAACGACTCAGAGCTAATTTGGTTAGATTTTACACCTGATAACAGTAATGTTTTTGGAGTCTCTTCAAGATTCAAGTTGAAAAGGAGACCATCATTAGTGTCGGTTATATTTCCTTGAGAAAACATCTGTTTTAGCCAAGTTTTAGCATTAATATCATCCCAACCATCGAATTCAATCTTATCGACACCAATTTGAAAATCTTGAATGACATCAAACTCATTTTTCAACGAGCGATCGCCACCGTTTAAAATATTATCGATACTAACTAGTATATCTTCAGTAATATCAAACTCACCTTTCAAGAAGCTATTGACATCAACCTCACCTTCCAACAAGTTATAGCTACGCTTGAAAACAAATTTGTCATAGCCGTCGCCACCAACCAAAATATCATTCCCGCTACCACCAATCAGAACATCATTACCCGAACTGCCATAAAGTTTATCATTGTTTTGACCTCCATTTAGGGTATCATTACCTTGACCGCCCTCAAGGATATCATTGCCTTCCTCTCCAACCAGCTTGTCATCCCCTAAGCTGGCATAAATTTTGTCTCCACTGTCACTTCCTTCAAGATCATCTTTCCAAATCGTGCCATAGATAACATTTGAACCTAAATTGTTGATTAAAGTATCCCCTAAAAAAGCAATATTAGTGGCACTCATTTCTACTATTGTTATGTTGGTGTTATCCTTAAAAGTCTTTTGATAACGACCAATGGTCTTTAATATGATGGAGTCCTTATCATTATCGCCGTCAAGATCAGTAGTTTGCAGGCGATCGTTAATAGTAACATTACTACTGTTACTAGACTTTGAATTAGCAGTTTCCGAAGAAATTAACTTACCTTGGATACCAAAATAATCTAATACCTTAGGTTTATCAGGATTTTTGGTGTCTAGTACCAAGAAACCAACTTTCCCCTTAGCCTGGTTATATTCAGTAGCAGAATTTTCAATTTCTTTAGCTGTTAGTGCTAAGTCTGCGGAGAAATCGAAAGATAAAGTTTTTTTAGCGCCAACTTTAAAACTAGCAATCACTTGCATTTTACTCTTGGCACTTCCTGCAAAAGTACCATCTAATCCAATGCCAGTACTGTCACCAAAAAGCAAAGAATAAGTCGGGTCATTGTTAAAAACAGCTTTGGCTTGAGCCATAGCAGTAGCAACGCCACCTTGAACCAACGTCTTTACCTGAGTGTCAGTCAAAGTTCCTGAGGGCTTTTGACTATAGTTGGAGTAAAAAGCAGCCCCTTTAGCATTAGCAAAGTTAGGCTTGGGATTAGGAATTGGATTTACAATAGGTTGTAAAAAGAGTGTCTGTGACTGCATGATTAGTTTCTATTTCTCCTGTTATGTACTTTGTCTACAAAAATGTATGAGTGTATGTAACCTTATCTTGTGGAAATGGGCGTAGCGATCGCCTACGGCGGGCGGGTACGCCATCGCACAATCTTATAATTTGAATAGTAATGTCGGTTATTCAGGGTAATCGGATCTAAATTACTCTTGACCACAACCAAGGTATTGTCAATTTCATCCTCTATTTATTACGAGGTATACCTAGCCAATCAGGTTAACGTTTGCCACGATCGCAATCAGGTCAGAATCACTAGGAAGTTTGGCAAAAATATACGTATCAAGACCACTGCCATTCGATACAGTTCCAAATCTATAAGTCACAGTTGGACTCAGTTGCAACTGATCAATACCCTTCTCAAAGCCATAAATAATAGCATAATCCTTGGAACCAGCTGCTGTATAAAAAGAGCTATTTGCATCCCCAAGCACAAATACGTCTTTCGCGCCATCGAGAGAAAAATTTGTGACATCGCCGGCCTGGTTAACCGCACCGCCACCAACTAACTCATCTCTCTCAAAGCTTCCTGTACCACCGCCAAATCCATTCAAAGTGTCACTACCAGCACCCCCAACGAGAAAGTCTTCAAAGAATCCCTGAGGAGCATCAGGAGATCCATTAGGGCCTCCACTCAGATTATCATTGCCATCGCCCCCAAATAATACGTCACTACCAACACTTCCATTTAGAGTGTCATCTCCAGCCTCCCCAAAAAGCAAGTCATCCCCAAGACTTGCAAAGAGAATATCATTGCCAAGTCCTCCATTGAGGTTGTCATCGCCAAGACCTCCATTGAGGTTGTCATCACCACTATCCCCCTTTAAGAAGTCATTGCCGAGACCTCCATTAAGGTTATCATTACCGCTACCCCCATTGAGGGTATCGCCACCGAAGCCGCCAACCAACCTATCATTGTCAGATCCCCCATTGAGTAGGGAATTGCCACTGTTACCTGCCACAACTTTGTCCTTACCGCCTCCACCAGTCAAGGTATCACTACCACCAATACCAAAAATAGTGTAAGCCTTAACATTAGTGTCTCCTCCTGGGACTTTTAATACCTCGTTGCCGTTAGTTCCTCGTAATATTGCCATATTTTTTATCTCCTAAAGTTGTAAATTTGATTATCATCTACGCTTAAAGATTTAATTTATATTCTTGGTTGATTTCGCCAATCTGTAGTGGATAATAACTGATAACTAATTACCAAACTATCTAACTCTCTAGCATCCCTATCGAATCATCTGCTTTTATGTAGAGGTTGGTTTGCTTTCAAAACAACTTTTGAATAGGTTAATTGATTATGACCATATACGTACTTTACCCACGGCAAAGCTCGGCAATTTGCAGATTGACAGAAACCTCATAGATGTTTTTTACCCACCAACAAAAGTTGATATTATTTTATAACTCAGTACTAAACCTAAAGTTCTTAAATTATCGATACAAGCCCAGAAAAGTAACATAGCTTTATTGCATTTTTCCGAAGTCAAGGTTTGCACAGATAGGTGCAAGATATGAGTTAAGTGTTCCCGTTGCTAATTTCAAACGTAATTTGGCTGATTTTTCAGCATTGCATAAACAAGGAATGAAATTTAGGAATTAAAGATTAAAACCCCTAATTATCTCTGCGTAAGATAAACATCCCGCAAATATCCAAAACTGAGTTTTCCATGATGTCATGCAGCGATCGCTCCCGAATCTTACCACCTGTGTAAGCGTTAGTAGGCAACAGGGGTATTTCATTTTCAAATGTCACCTTTTGTAATTACAGCTTAATTCTCACAAAATGAGCATTTTTGAGGGGGTAGGTTCCTAAAATTCGTAAAAACTGCCCTAAAAATTGAATAAATTAGTCCCCCTCAGGAAACTATCTTGGTATTGAACTAGAGTGTCATCAAAACTATCACCTGTTGAATCTAAGCTTGCAAATATCAAGTCTTTTAGGCTGTTATTATTGGCTGAGATGCCAATACTATCACCTCCAGATGTATTGAAATCAGTGATTACATCAGTAAGCAAAGGATTAGAAGTTGCTCCTTCAACTACAAATAAATCGGCATCAGCACCTCTGGTAAGTGTATCAGTGCCTAAGTTGCCAACGAGAGTATCGTTATCTCTACCTCCCAAAAGCAAATCGTTACCCTCAGATATATCAGAGATAATGGAAGAATCCGTGACAGTCACGCTAGTTCTATTCGATTTTGCTCCGGGTACAAAAACTTCTTCATTATTGTTTATGGTCAAACCTGTAGGATAGGTAGCTCTTAGGTTGATGCTACCGCCGGCACCATTTATATTGACGTAGGACAGACCTGTGACATACACACTGCTCATTACACTTTCTCCTTATCCTGCTAGATGGGCAATACCCACTTTACAGATCCTGTGAGATTGAAGATCAGCTATGGCACTTGGGATTTATAAGCTGAGACGCATTTAATTTTTCAAGCTGAAAACCTCACAGCGAGTTTTTCAAGCCCCAAAAAGCACAATTTAGATGCGCGACAGCTTAAGCTGAACATTGGAGGCACTAGCATTACTCGACTTGGCATAAACATTGAATGCTACTACGCTAGTGCTAGTGAATTTTTCCAAGTTGTAGAAGTGGCTATGTAATACCAATGCCTCCAACACCTTCGCCATTCACAAAGGATTTGGCAGTGACACAGGCTTGCTACATTAACAAATAAGTTGAAAAACATCTAAGTTGCATAATCGAATTAATCAAACTCTCGTGGGGTGGCAACATGAGCGCTTTAATTATGCAAGTTAAATGCAAAACAGCTTATCAGTTGCCATAAAGACCTAAGTCTTGCAACTGTCTGATTAACTGTGTTAGCATTTACTCAAATTTAGAAAACTGCTGAAAACTACAACTTAATATAGCTTTCAGCAATTTTTTAACATCCAATAGTAGGTTGAGTAGAGTACAAGATAACCCAACAAAACAATTGCTCTGGAGTGTTGGTTTTCATACTCACTCTAACCTGCTTTTGTTTTTAGGCTTAAGATTAACTAATCCAGTTGGATCAAGTATTTAGCCTTTACTCGGCGGTAACAGCACTACCATTAGCGAAACTTTCAGAACGACCTGGTTCGGTTTGTGCACTAGCAATGAGGCTGGTAAAGGTTCTTGGACCAGTGGCATCAGCGCTAGCATTGAATTCAGCAACGTTTCCTTGTACGCCAGCCGAGTTAATGATGAAATCCTTTCTGAACACTTCAGAAACACGAGTTACAACTCGTGTTGCTGAATTGTTCCGGTTAAAGGTATCAGTACCACGACCACCGAAAATTTCTTCAGAGGTATTTTCCAAGTAGTTTAGATCAGAAATAATCATTGATTTTCTCCTGAAAATTGCAAGTTGTTTTAGGTAGCTTTGGTGTAACCAATCTTTTATTGGTTATGTAAATACTATAGTTTATCTTTGGAAAAGTCAATCTTTTTTGAGAGATTTTTGATTTAAAAAACTAATATATTTGTATTTAAAAATAATTACATATAGTATTAGCTAGCTATAAAAACAAAGCAAGATAATTTTAGGCACTAATAATTTTATCTAATGCCTAGCAAGACTTATAGCGATTAAAGTTAGTATTTAAAAACACTAAAATATAAGACTGTGGATATATTTACAATCTCCTAAAAACAAAAAAAATATTAAATTTTAAATAAGTAATACCAGCATATCCAGCATTATTGAAAATCCAAAGTATTTACCCTTAGCTAGAGAAATTTCATAACCTATTTAGTTTTTGTAAATGGCATATTTAGCAATTCCTCCTGCGATCGCACATTTGCATCCGAGTCTATTTGAGTGACAATTTTCATAGCGTTGATTTGTTGCTTTAACCAATCGGAAAATGATTTTGTAATGATTTTTTGGCGCAACTGTTCATCTAGTTGAGGTTGAATGACTTCTTCCACCCAAATTAAATGCACACCCTTGGGAGTCGTAATCGGTTTGAGAGCATTTGGCGGTACAGCAGCAAATACAGCTGCTGCAATCTCCGGACGAAAATCTTTGCGGTATTGAAGTCCCTGATATCCATAAGCACGGCGGAGTTCTGGTTCTGGAATATATAAACGAGCAATTTCGGGAAAATTGATTTCACCTTCTTCGAGCGCATAAAAAAGCTCTAAAGCCAAGTCTCGATCCTCGAAGACGACTTCGTAGGTAACGGCGGCGACATAATCTAGTTGGTGTTCATAAAAGTGTTTTTCGAGTTGATCAGAAAATAGATGATTTGCTAGCTTCCGCGAAAGGATGTTGTTGTAGGCTAATTCTTCAAACTCATCAACAGACAAGTGGTGTTTTTCTAGCCATGTCCAGGTTTCTTTAGCTTTGACAAGCTTCTTAGCAAACCTTAAGTCATCTCCTTCTTGCTGTAGTTCTTCTGGTGTGACTGTAATTCCTAACTCTTGAGCTGCTTCGGTAATAATGCTTTGCGACGCTATTGCCTCCACTACATCAGGTATCTGACAGGAGAGCTTAAGGCTGTGAATGATATTTGAACTGGAAATTATCAGACTGTGAGGCATAACATGATATCTCCAATAACTAAGAGAATTGAGGATTAGAAGAGATTGATGACTGGGAAAGAGTTTTTCCCATCTCTAATTTCAGTCCTGATCGCTCTGACTAAATCTCTAAACCGCCTTTTTGCAGTTTCTTGAACGGATCTAAAACAAAATCAATCACACGCCGTTGGCGAATGATGACTTCAGCATTTGCTGTCTGACCGGCGCCTAATGGAATACGTTTGTTGCCATTTTCGACATACTGCTGATCTAAGGTGATTTCTAATTCATAGTTTTCGATGTTCCCTTGGGGTGTTTGGGTGATTTTCGAGTCAGGAGAGATCCAAGTAACTTTCCCTGGCACGATGCCATACTCTTGGAAGGGATAGGCGTCAAACTTGACTTTAACTGGCATTCCTAGCTTCAAAAAACCACTATCCTGATTAGGCATAATAGCTCTGAGTACGAAGTCTGCATTCTTGGGCGCGATTTGGGCAATCCTTTGACCGAGTTGTACTACTGCTCCCGGTTTAGTGGTGGGTAATTCAAAAATCACTCCATTAATCGGCGATCGCACCACTCGTTGCTGTATTTGAACTCTTATAGATATAATCTGGCTTTTAGTCTGAGCCACTTCTGATTGCACTGCTGTTATTTGCGTCTGTAAGTCTTTTAGCTGTTCCTGATTTTTCATTACAGCCAGTTTTCCGGCTTGCATCAAACTTTTATAGCTACTTTGTTCCTCTTGCAGTCGGAGTTTTGCTTGTTTGATATCAAACTCCAACATCTTGATAGCTACTTGATAACGATTTAACTCTTCCGCCAAGCGCAATTCTGCTTGTTTGATATCTGATACAGCCCTGCTATAGAGTTGTTTGCTTTCTTGTTCTTCTTTTTTGAGTTGATCAATTTGGGTTGCAGAAACTGCACCATCCTCAACCAGTTTGCTAAAGCGTTCAATTTGCCTAGAATCTATACTCAAACGAGTTTTAGCCGATTGCCGATCATTGCGAGTAGTGTAAATCTGCTGCTCTGCTTGCTTAACTAATGCTTGTTTTTCTAACTTTTGGAGGTTATAGCTACTCAGTTTGGCATCCAGGTTTTGCTGCGCCTGGTTAACTTGAGCCATTTTTTCTAATTCTTGGGATTTATTTTGTTGCTCTAAGAGGCTAGTTGACATTAGGAGTTGATTTTTGAGCAATTCCAGTTGTGATTGCCGATTTTGTAGCCCTTGCAATTTGATCTGGACTTGTTGCAGTTCCGTTTGCAGGATATCAGACTCTAGTTCTACTAGAACCTGACCGGCTCTGACTGTATCTCCTTCTTTGACCATAACTGCTTTGACGCTCCCACTAGCTTGAGCGTCTAATTTTTGAGTTGCGCCTTTAGGTTCTATACGTCCTCTAGCGCCACCAGTCTCATCTACTTTCGAGAGAGTTGCCCAAGGCAAGAACAGACCAGCAAAGGCTATGAGTACATACAACAAACCACGAGTCCAAATTCGAGGTAAGGCATTGAGCAATGCTTCAGTGCCGTAGTACAAATCTTGACTGTTACTTTCTGCCTCGATAACTTCTACAGATTCCTCTTGCTGTGTGTAAGTTTGATATTCATCTGGCTTATCTTGAGGAAGTGGGGATGATTTATTGGGAGATGGCATAGTTTTAGTTCCAATAAAAGTACGTATATATATAAGGGAGATAAGGGAGCAGCAGAAGAAAAACTATTAGTTATTGCTCAATGCTCCATGTCCAATCTCAACTGACTTGAGCCAGTTGTTGTTGATTCAGGTAGTAGTAATGACCTTTTTTAGCAATTAATTCGTCGTGGGTACCGCTTTCTACCAAAACGCCTTGATCTAAAACCAGAATTAAGTCAGCGTTGCGGACTGTAGAGAGACGATGGGCAATGATTACACTTGTGCGTCCTTGAAGAATCGTTTTAAGGTTGTTTTGAATAATTCGTTCTGATTCGGAATCTAGATGGCTGGTGGCTTCATCAAACAGTAATAACCGAGGATTTCCGAGCAAAGCACGAGCGATCGCTAGACGTTGGCGTTGTCCACCAGAGAGCATACCACCGCCTTCACCAATTTCGGATTCGTAACCCATCGGTAGTTTTTGAATAAATTCATCGGCTCCGGCGTATTTTGCTGCTTGGATAATTTCTTCTGAAGAAGCATTTGGATGAGCGATCGCAATGTTTTCTCGAATAGTCCCACCAAAGAGAAAAGTATCTTGGTCTACAACCCCAATTTGAGAACGGAGCGATCGCAAGGAAACACTAGTGATGTCACGACCATCAATCAGTAGCTTACCGTCTGTCGGTGGATATAAACCCAAAATCAACTTACTGAGGGTTGTTTTTCCAGAACCACTGCGCCCCACCACTGCTACCATCTGTTCTGGCTGGATTTCAAAGTTAAGATTTTCTAAGACGTTAGTATCACTTTCTGAGTGATAGCGAAAGGTGACATTTTGAAAGCTAATGTGACCGCGCAGCTTACCTAACGACTTCCGGGGTTTAGTTTCCAAATCTTCTTCTGGTTCTGCCTCCAACACATCATTAATGCGTTCTGTGGAAATCACAATTTCTTGCAATTGATTCCACAGCATAGATAACCGCTGGAAAGGACTCAAGACGTTACCCACCAACATATTGAAAGCAACTAATTGTCCAATCGTCAGTTCGCCATTAATTACCTGGGTTGCTCCATACCACAGCAATGCAGTGTTTACAAAAGTTTGGATAACGCCACTGATAATTTGCAACTGATTACCAATTATTTGAGCATTAAAGCCTTTTTTAACCAAATCATTCAGCAGTTCTTCCCAACGCCAGCGCACAGTCTGTTCAATAGACAATGAGCGGACGGTACGAATTCCGCTAAGGGATTCTATGAGATAGCTTTGTTCTTTAGCACCTGCATTAAAAATTTCTCTAGAAATGCGGCGCAAAATACTTGTGCTAGCCAGCGCCAAGATAAAAAATGGCGGTATAGTAAACAGCACGAATAATGACATGCGCCAGCTATAGGAGAACATCAAGCCCAGATAAACCACTAATGTCAGCATATCCAGCAAAATGGAGAGTGTTTGACCGGTAAGAAATTGCTGAATTTTCTGGTTTTCTTGGATGCGCGAGACTATATCCCCAACAAAACGCGACTCGAAATAAGAAAGGGGCAAGCGGAAGGTATGTTTAATAAAACCCACCAGTAGGGAAATGCTAACGCGGTTAGCAGTATGAAATAGCAGATATTGTCGTACAGCGTTGACAGCGACACCAAACAACCCAAAAATAATCATCCCCAAACCAATGGCGTTTAAGGTTGTAACGCTACGTTGCACAAGTACTCTATCGAGCAATAACTGAGTGAATACTGGCGTTACCAGTCCAAATAATTGAATTAATACCGAAGCTACAAAGATTTCTAATAGTGTCCGATAGTGAGGTTTGATTAACTCAAAAAACTTCCAAAAGCTTGTACTTTCGTTTTTAGTATTTTTTAATAAAGCTGTAGGTTGCAATAACAATGCATAACCACTCCAGTTTGCTTGAAATTCAGCTTTTGTCAGGCTGCGTTGACCAAGAGCAGGGTCACATACAATCACCCGCTTTTTCGTGATTTCATAGACAACGATGAAGTGGTTGCCTTCCCAATGGACAATTGCAGGTAAAGGTTGTTCTGCTAATTTATCAAGAGTAGCTTTCACCGGACGGGTGGTAAAACCCAGGTTTTCTGCTGTGGCTGCCATAGCCTTTAGAGATGCACCACTGCGGTTGACGTTGGTCATATCCCGCAGGCGATTGATACTAAAATGCTTGCCCCAATAGTTACCAATCATCACCAAGCAAGCAGAGCCACAATCGGCAGCGCTTTGTTGGGCATAGAAGGGATAGCTCTTAGTAAGGTGTCTCCACCAATGCCCTACTTGCACTTTCGGACTAGGAAAGTAAAAAGATGATTTTTTTGGTTGTTGTTGTGACTGCTGATCTCGTTGGGGAAAAGGAATGATTTTGGATTTTGGAGATTTGGAAGGTCTATCCTTAGTTTCGAGTCTCGAATTCTCAGTCTTTAGTCCCCAGTTCTCTAATTCAGGTAAGTATTCTAGTGCTGTTTGCCTATGGTCGTTTTTCAGAATGTAAGCAATTGTTGGTTGAGTTGCGTGCCAATCACCTTGTTTTGGTTGGGCAAAAATTGTACCTGGTGTCAAAAAATGGCCTTCAAAATGGCGCAGTTGACCTCTGTACAATAGCCATAACTGGGAATCTTGGGATACTTGCGTAGTTATAGGGCCAGTTTCTAAATGCTGTCGCTCAAAGAGAGATAAAGCTTTGAGCATCCCTGGTACAAGTGAAGTATGGCACGGTAATTGTGAGGTTTGGCGACATAACAACAGCAAATCCCAAAGTTCTGCACGCGCAAAAAGGCGATCGCGAATATTAGGATATTTGTCTATCAATGTTTGCAATGCGTCTTGCCTGAAATAGCCCAGTTTTAAGCTTGTCGAAGCTCTGACTACATAAGGACTAAAGTCAGCTTCGGGAAAAAGAGTCAATTCGCCAAAAACAGACCATGCACCAAAGGTAGTGATTAGATTCTCAGAGCTATCCAACAGTCGGACTTTACCTGTAAGGATAATATAGATACCAGGATTCGTCTGTGCAGATTGCCAGAACTGCTTTGCTGGTGGTGGCTCCACAATTTCCATTGCTGCCAAGAAGTTTTGTAATTCTTTTTCTGAAAGCTTTGCACCCAAGGTGTACAAGAGCCTTTCGCCTACATGTTCCCCAGAAAGCGCGAGTGGCATTTTCTAACCTCCAAGACAGAATTTAGTTATTGGTCTAAATTAAAAAAAATAACAAAAAGAAAAGTATGATTTGATACTTTTATATCTGCAAGGAAACCCTAAACTTACTGGAAGAAAAGAGTTTATATAGAGAGTATTTTTATTTGGGAATCAGCGCCACTCGTTGTAACTGACTCTTGATCTTGACAATCACTAATGTGAATGCCAATATATTGGACTAGACGTTTGCATAGCCAAGCTTCTTTGCTAGGCAAAGCATCAATCCTTGCGGTGTCTTCGGCCACCACAAGATTCGTGCTTTCAGCAAGAGGTTGAATAAAAATTTAGAAGCAAAGCGTGTACGGCTTTGCCAAGGTATTAGAATAAATTTAGTAGGGTATGCTTCAGTCTCTAGGGCGTAACCTCCAGCATTAAAAAGCTGGCTTTGGGCAGGTTACAGTAAAGAGACGAGAAAAACTATAAAGCACATCATGACTTTTTGATGAGATTTTACTACTCAATTAAAATCTCACTTAAACAATATTGCTTGGTTTGCTTAGAAGCTACTAAACTCAATCTTTTTCCAGTCATGTTTAGTCTCTTTAAACATATACCCAAAGAGCTATGTGAGTTTTATTACACCTCCTATAGCGGAATTAGTGCCAGTGGTAAAATGGTTTTGCGAGAATTATATTTACATAATTAGCTTACACTGATTAACTTAAAGTTTGAATAGTTTATGCTTATTTTCGTGTAAATTTTTTGAAATATTATATGAGGGATAGTTCTTAACAAAAAAAATATAATTTCAACCCATTTATACATTAAATCTTTAAACAAATAGACCACACAGTATGGTGCAAGTTATAACAGCACATAATATTCCCGGTTCGCCCATTTTACCGGGAGTTAGAAATAGAGTCTACTCAAGGGTAAAAGACTGATCGCCAAGTTTAGTGGAAATAGTCGTTGAGAACCCAAGCAGAGCAAGAATACGCTATCAATAAATGTGTAAATGGCTGTAAGTCATTACGGGTATAACTTTGAGGCTTTTAGAAATTTATTTTTTGGGGGAACTTCAGTTTTACCCGAAACACACTTGCAATGCTAGGGCCAATATTTGCTTCTGCCCTGGAGACAGAAGTGACGATCGCACCGCTTTGCTCTAAGATGAACGCAATCAAATCTCGTGAATCTGCATCGTCATCGACAAATAAAATGCGCGTATCTATAGAACCCATTTGATATCTTTATTGTTATGAAGTAAGGTTATTGCAAAAGACGTACTTAGCAGCCATGCCTTACTCCAGCAGCCTAACAGACAAAGAGTGGGAAATCCTTGAACCCTTGCTGTCTGAGATATTGCCAACTAAGAAGCGGACTAGACCCCCCAACTGGACAAAACGACAAATTTTGGATGGCCTGTTATATCAACTCAAGAATGGCTGCAATTGGTGTGACCTACCCAAAGACTTGCCGCCCTACTCAACGGTATTCTGGCATTACAAGCAGTGGCGCTCAGATGGAATACTAGAACAAATAATGACAACCTTGCATTCGAGGGTGCGCGAACAAGTCAAAAAAAACCAAAATGGACAACGTTACTGATCATCGACTCGCAAGCGGTGAAAAATACCTGTAATGCCAGTGCCAAATCTAAAGGGTTCTGTCATTAAAAATCTACCAATGGCATCAAACGTCATCTTGCAGTTGATACGCTAGGCTTGCCATTTTTTACCCACTGCACCAAAGCAAATGTATCTGACGACCAGGGCTTGATTGAACTACTTAGCAACAACCTTGATTACTTTCGCGTTAAACCTGTCAACATTCTCTTATATTACCATCCTGCTTGATTACGGGTATCATCCAGACAAACTCACAACTGAACTAGAAAAAGTTTATCCTCAGATTATGACCAAGATCCGGTTTGAGTTAGCACCCAAACCAACCAAAGCCGAAAAAGCAGCACAAGGAAAAACCGGATTCGTCGTGGTGGCAACTCGATGGGTAATTGAACGCTCGAATGCCTGGATGGAACGCTGTAAGAGTTTGGTCAAAAACTTTGAGAAAACCTTGACCAATGCCACAGCCAAACTTAATCTCTGTTTCATCAGACTCATGCTCAAAAGGCTAGCCAATCAATAGATGTCAAATGGGTTCTATATTAGGATCTTACGCACGACTGCTAGTCGGGGCAACGGGGCTTGAACCCAGGCAGTTAAGCCAACCGATTGCAGGTCGAGTATACTTTGCTGGTGAGGCTCTACATCCAACCGATCCAGGTACTGTGCATGGCGCTTTTTGGTCTGGTTAGCAAGCTGTATGCGCTCTAGAGAGTCAATTCAATCAGCTTAACTAACCGGACTTAAACATTACAAATTACGAATTAGTATAAGATTGTTTTGGCAGTGGCGATCGCCTGATCCACACTCTCTACAATATAAACACTTTCTGGCGATAGCTTTTTGAAGAAAACCTTACTTTCTTCATCGTTAGTCAACAAAATTACTTGCTTACTTCCTTTTAAAGCTAAGGCAATTTCTGAAGCAGTTCCTGCACCCATACCGCAGGCAATTACCACATCACTACTGAGAACATTAATATTATTTCTAGCATTCCCCATGTCTGTGAAAATAGCAATATCCACACAAGAGGAAATACTATCTTGGTTATCACTGGGAAGAATACCAATAGTTAAACCATCAGCAGATTTTGCACCTTTACTTACTGCATCCATTACACCGACATTTCTACCGCCTGTGAGTAAAATCCATCCTTGTTGGGCAATAAGTTGACCTAGTGTATAAGCATTTTGCAAATCATTTGCTGTAGCATTTTTTCCAGGGCCCATCACCCCAATAATAATTTTTCTCATAGAATTTCAAATTCTAGCAGGGTCTTGGTGAATTCCACTTTTATTGAAGCTCATCAATATTTAGATGCGTTCGCCCTGAGGTCTGCCTGATATTGGCTTCTAAATTTTAGAATGCCAATTTTAAAATTATTCAGTTTTTTGCATAAAACACAAAATTTGAGGTGAATAGTACTGTGGGCTTGTCCGGCATTTTTTAAGTTTATACTAGAGAATATTCCTGCTATTACGAGCAGTTGGGGATTCTCTGTATAAATTGTGTCAGTTTTTAGAAGTGATTGCAACTTTCTGGAATCCTATTTAGTCACACTGAAGTTAGAACTCAACGTTAGTTAACAAAGGATTAATATGCGCTTACCTATTGCTATTGGTACAATCTTAGTAGCATCTTTAAGCTTGAACGCTCCAGTATTGTCTGTGCCTCCTACGCATGGGGCAAAAGCAGAGATTACTAGCTCGAACTTAACACAGCTAAGAATTAATCGCCGATTGTGGAATAAACAAAAAATTAGCAACTATAACTACACTCTTAGCAATAATTGCTTTTGTATTCCCGATTTCAGAGGGCCATTAAATATTGAAGTACGCAACGGCATCACAAAATCTATCACGAATGCTCAAACTGGTAAGCCAGTAGATTCAGAGCTATTACGACAATATAGTACAGTTCCTAAGCTCTTTAATTTGATTCGGAATACGATCAACTCTGGACAATCCGAACTAACTGTAGTGTACAACCCAAAACTTGGTTATCCAACCCAAATTAATATTGGTAATCTAGCTGCCGATGCTGGAATATTTACTACAATTAGCAATTTTAAAGTACTTCATCAGGGTTCAGACATCAAGCGATAAGGCTGTTTTTGACAATCCCATAAATCCGCACTAAGAAAACTTCACTACTCAGTTTGTTGATGCCAATCTGGAATTGGAGCGTCAGATAGAATTTATAAGCTGTCGCCCATCTAACTTGCACATTTTTTTGTGTTGACTGTTGATTGTTGACTGTTAACTATCAGCAGTCAACAAACCTCATGATTTATTGTGTAATTTAAAGGCGTAATAGCTTATCAAGTTCGGGTGATTACTTACAGCGTATTTCAGGTAAATGAAGTACACGGGTAGGGGCATAACATTGTTGTGCCCTTATGATAATCTGTACCTCATCAAGTTACAATCTGCTGTATATAAAATACATCAATGTAGGTTGGGTTAAGGAAGAAAACCCAACATTTCCGGGGCTTTATTGGGTTGCGCTTTGCTTAACCAAACCTACAATTTTTCACAAAGCTAAGTGTTGTATTGAGCTATATTTACTTGATCTGTTGCAAATTACTAATTGTAAAAAATATTTCATCATCAGTTCTTTGCTTATCATAATCAATGTTAATTTGAGTAGGATAGCCAAGTATCGGGTTATATTGTACAGTCAAGTTGTCTGCTCTTTGAATGAATGCATTTCTAATGATATTAAAGAGTTTAGGAATTGTATTATATTTTTGAAATAATGCTTTATCTACTGGGTTTTTACTGTCTTTATAAGTAATAGAAGTTGTGACTCCATTACGTACTTCAATAATCACTGGTTCTGTGGATTTGGGGAAACAAAAGCAACTTCTAGTAAATTCATAGCGATAGTTAGAGATTTTTTTCTGTCTCCATAATCGGTGATTAATCTTAAATTGTTCTAAGGCAAAACTAGTAGACGCTGGTTTTTGGGCTACCTGTATAGGAGGTTGAGAGATTACAGGTGTACTCAAACCCAAAGACGCCACTAAAATGGTACTAATTGCAATTGGTAAACGCATATAAATTCATCCTTAACTCCAATTGCTTAGTTTAACGTGCTTCAAGGTCATTACCAAAAAACTGAAATTATTTTTGACACTCATCCATAGCCTAGTTTTACTCATCTAGACGGAGTGCGATCGCATTCAGCAATGACTCAAACTCTGATTTGCTGTGAATATCAGGCGTAAGCGTGTTCATATCTTTTAGCAGGTTGGTGAGTTCGGCGATCGTGTTGCGAATCTCCGTGTATTGGTCAATTTCTTGACGGAATCCCTGTAAATTAGCTGCACCAACTTCTCTCATCCCTTCGTCTAATTCTTTAATTTGTTCTTCCCAATGCTTAATATATTTAAGTCTTGCAACAGGTTTATAAATTTGGGCATCCGCTAACACAATCGGGAAAATTCGATCATAAAATTTACCATTTTTAGCAATTTGCACTAGCTCAAACATGCAATTGGGAGATTTTAAATACTTGTCACTAATAACCGCGATCGCACATTTACCCCCTCCAATTCGTTCCATGAAGGCTTTGATTAGTCCTTTGTAGCCCAAATCGCGTTTATCGCGGATGATTTTGATTCCTTTAGCCTGCAAAGTCTCATCTAGTTTATTGACAAATTGCTCACTTTCTCCACCCCAAGCATAAGAGATAAAGATTTCTTTGCTATCTCGTAACCGATGCGTCAACGATTCATTTCTCTCTTGCTCCAGTTCGTTTTGTAACGGTGTAACTTGGGGGTTCATTTCCCCATCTGCTTTAGCGGGTTGGAGCATGACATTATCGATTAACCTGCGGACATCCACCATTTCATAGCTGTTTTCGCATTCAATTTGGTAACGGCGATCGCTCAAGCGTTTGTTGAGTTTCTCTAGAGAATAAGAATAAGGTGTGGGCAGATTTTTGCAAGTCTCGCAATTACAAGGAACTAAAGTTTGATATTGCAAACGTTCGTAAGAGTTGTGGATTTTTTCGAGTTCATGGGTGATGACAGCCATCAATTCTTTTGTGCGGTTTCCGGCTACACGGATTTGAATTTCCCGTTGATTGTAGTTTTCAATGATTTCAGCACGAGTTTGGTCTTTGTTGAGAACAACACCGCTTTTCCAAACGAGTTTTTGCTGTTCAATCCAAGGGTGCGTCTCGACAATAAAGCGGGTGAGGATGCCTTTGGGTATGAATGTATAGGTGTAGCGCAGGATCAGGTTGTGGGGATCATCCCAGGTATACTTAGCTTTTTCAATAGATAGCAATTGAGGCGCAATATAATTGTCACGGCGATCGCGGATTTCGTAGCAAAGCTTGAACTGCATCATTAATTGCAGGAGTTCATCTCGCATATCTGCATATTCGCCGCTTTTCCAAATATTTTTGAGGTCGTCTTTGGTAAAACAACCTAGATTGTCTTTGACAGTTTGATTATCCAAAACTTTGTAAACGGCTGTTGTCGCCCATTCAGGTTTGAGGATGACGTAGTGTTTGAGTGTAGAATCATCTTGAAAATGGAGGCAAACGCCGAGGTCGTGGAGATAGCTACTCAAGCGCAGCATGTCTTTACGGTCAGTTAAATTATTGACTCGGCAAAGGTTAAAGTATTCTTCAACGCTGATGTAATTTCCGGAATTGTTTTCTAGGGCGGCTCTGACTCTTACCCAGAGTTTTGGTAGAGGTGTACCAACGTGGTCAAGATTACTGATGTAAAGCTGAATCGCGTCTTTAATCTCGGCTAAACCGCGATTAGTTTCTAAATTCGTTGCCAGAATTTTCTCCAGATTGCTGAATTCTCCTCGTAACTGCCCTTCATTGACTTCGCACTGACGGTTTTGTTTTTCGTTTTTGATGATGAGAACTGGGCTTTTGTCGCTCAAGAGTTCGACAACTTTCAGCCACCAGTAAAAATCAGTGTTTTCTTTGCGAGTGTCGGCAACTAAGGCATAGAGAGAACGCTTGCTGAGGAAAAACTGATGGGTTTGGTGGTAGATTTCCTGACCGCCAAAATCCCAGATGTTGACGCAAAAATCTTTGCCATTGGGGAGTGTAAAGTCCCACTGGATGACTTCAATGCCTTGGGTTGATTCCTCATTTTGTTGAAGTTCATAGGTTTCGTCTTTGATTTTCTTGGCTAAAGAGGTTTTACCGGCTCCTCCTTCGCCAACAATCAAGAATTTTGCTTCGTAGAAGGGTTCGGTTTCGGCTGGATCTTGCACCCGAAAATAGAAATCGAGAATTTCATCCACATCACCTGGATCTTGGTTTAAATCCTTCGACCCCAAAATCTCTGGTGGAATGGGGACTGGATTTCTACGAAGATCCAGCTTTTTCAGGTTTGACAGTTGCCTGATTTCCCTTGGCAGACTGCTTAGTTGATTACTGCTGAGGTTGAGGGATTGCAGGTTGGTGAGTTGGCCAAATTCCGGTGGCAGACTGCTCAGTTGATTACCGTCGAGGTTGAGGGATTGCAGGTTGGTGAGTTGGCCAAATTCCGGTGGCAGACTGCTCAGTTGATTACCGTCGAGGTTGAGGGATTGCAGGTTGGTGAGTTGGCCAAATTCCGGTGGCAGACTGCTCAGTCGA
>NZ_JAIVFT010000005.1:285603-295204 GCF_020829665.1 Nostoc sp. CHAB 5824 | reverse complement strand
TGATTACTGTAGAGGTCGAGGGTTTGCAGGTTGGTGAGTTGGCCAAATTCCGGTGGCAGACTGCTCAGTTGATTACTGTAGAGGTTGAGGGTTTGCAGGTTGGTGAGTTGGACAATTTCCGGTGGTAGACTGCTCAGTTGATTTCTGCCCAGGTCGAGGGTTTGCAGGTTGGTGAGTTGGACAATTTCCGGTGGCAGACTGCTCAGTTGATTTCTGCCCAGGTTGAGGGTTTGCAGGTTGGTGAGTTGGCCAAATTCCGGTGGCAGACTGCTTAGTTGATTACTGTAGAGGTAGAGGGATTGCAGGTTGGTGAGTTGGCCAATTTCCGGTGGCAGCGTTGTTAAGCCTTCAAAAGAAAGGTCTAATTCTGTCACCTTGTCTTTGATAGCTTGTTCAATAATTTGCAGCAGTTCTTCGTTAGTCATTTCGGGTTTTACAGAGGCGATGCCTGACGACGAGTTGCTGCTTGGACGCGCAGCAGAAAAATTGAGCTAATTAATAATGTAGCCTGTATCAAGGATTGCATTAAGGCAATGTGCGTTAGCGTAGCTCGTCGTAGACATCATTGCAGACTCCTGCCCGTCTACGCTCGACCTCAAAGCCTCACTATTCCACCTTTTTACACGAATTGTCGAGCAAAAAGAGCGAGCATTCCACCTTTGAACTCGAAGTTTGCACCTTTTTACACCAACTGTCGAGTAAAAAGGGCGTAGGTGTAGCCCGTCGTAGACATCGCTCCACCTCAGAACTCGAAGCTTGCACCTTTTAGCACGAACTGTCGAGCAAAAAGAGCGTAGGCGTAGCCCGTCGTAGACATCGCTCCACCTCAGAACTCGAAGCTTGCACCTTTTAGCACGAACTGTCGAGCAAAAAGAGCGTAGGCGTAGCCCGTCGTAGACATCGCTCCACCTCAGAACTCAAAACTTGCACCTTTTTACACCAACTGTCGAGCAAAAAAGGCGATCGCTTTGTTTTTATTTGAGAATTGACCAATAGCGATGCCTGCGGCGGGCTACGCCTACGCCACAAACTTTGTAATCACCTTATAGTAGTTGTAAAAATATAAAAAGTATTTAGCCGTTATCTTCAACTTGATATGAGCGCAGCAGATATATTCCCAACCTTGCACAAGCTATCTCGTGCAGATAAACTCAAGGTCATGCAGTTTTTAGTTCAAGAACTGGCGACCGAAGAAGAAGCGTTATCGTTACAGCCAGGAGTCACTTATCATGTGTGGTCTCCCTATAATTCTCATGAAGCTGCTAATAAACTAGCTGCACTGCTAGAACAAGACAAACAGGTAAACGATGCTTAATTGACAAAGATTTATTTTCCTTGAAACAAAAGGGTTAATTTTATCTGCTCAAATAGCCAGTTTTGCACCAGTTCGCTTGGTATTTGCTTGGAGTTTTACCGATGATGTGCCGTTACTTCTAGGACGCATGAATTTTTTCGTGGAATTCGATGTCTGTTTTTATTGTTCACAGATGGCTTTTGAACTGTCTCCTAAGTCGTAAGATTGAGCAATCATGCGATCGCTTTACCTCTGAACTTAAATTGTCGCGTTAAAAAGAGCGTAGGCGTAGCCCGTCGTAGACATCGCTCCACTTCTAAACTCAAATTGTCGAGTAAAAAGGGCGTAGGCGTAACCCGTCAGAGACATCCCTTGCAATTATCACCATAAAAGAGATCAAATTTCTTGAGTCTGCGTAGGCGGACTTCCTTTGTATAGCTGCGATTTCTAATCGCCGGATATATTTGCTTCAAATAATAAGTCTGAACATGGCAAAATATCTAACTTTTTGTATTTGATTTTAATATTGTTGTCTGAGCCTATGTAACTTGATAGCTATAGCTTTCCACATTGCCCAGCTTCTATCCAATATTCCTGTGTATAAATATGCTAGAAACTAAATCAAGTTCTCATACACATACAAACACATCAACCAACACTGATACCTTAGCTGCATCTGTTCTCTCCTCTTCTAATCCTCAAGAAATCTATGATGTTGTAGTGGTTGGCGCTGGCCCTATTGGGTTAGCAACTGCCATTGGCTTACGTAAACGTGGTATTGAAAATGTCCTTGTCATCGATCAAACTCGCGCCTTTCGTCAAGTTGGACAAACATTGGATCTTCTCCCCAATGGATTACAAGCTCTCAAACATTTAGATCCTAATGCTTACGAAGAAGTCAAAAAAAATGGACTGGGTTTATTGAATCCCAAGCAGTCTAATGACAAGGAAACTGTCGAATCTGCTCAAAAGCAACAACCTCCAAAGGCTTCACCCCAATGGGTTTACAAAAATTTGCAGGGGGAAATAATTAATTCAATTTCGCTTAATTTTGATGACTGGTTTCAAGATTATGGCGAGGGTCGAGTGTCAATTTCTTGGTACAATTTGCAGACAACCCTTAGACAGCTACTCCCACAAGACCTAGTTAAAGCTAATCATCGTTGTATTAATGTTGTGAATGAGCCGGAAAAAGGTTGTATCCGCATAGATTGTGTAGGTGACACACGAATAGAAGCCAACCCCTACGCGTATTGGGCAGAGGGGCAGAAAGATAATGATATGCAGCCCCAAAACTCAGATATTGCTACTCAAGAATTAGAAACAAAATCGATTAGAGCTAAACTAGTTGTTGCAGCAGACGGGATTAATTCTACAGTTCGTAAGCTGCTTTACACAGATACTCAACATCATGATTTTGCCCAACCTGAATACTCTGGGTTTGCAGCTATATTTTGTAGGGAAATAGCTGAAGTACCAAGGGGACTATGGACAAAACTAGAAAAAGATTTCTTTCAAGACTCACCACTTGTAACAATCACTAATGATGAAATATCTGGAAACTCTGTTTGTATAAATAACATTAGAATAATTTTATTTTACAGACCAACTGGTGAGCTAGGGTACATCATACATCTTGCTTTGCCTTTAGACTCATTGCAAGGAAAATCTGAAAGTTCATTAATTGACTTAGCTTTGCAGGAGTTGGAAAAAGCAGGTTTTCCTGATGCGCTCAAGCAATTAGTACGTCTGTCTCCTGCTGCCAAGATGCAGCAGCGTCCATACTACATTCACCGCGCTACCATTTCCGATTCTTTACAAGTTTCTAACCCAACTGGCCTCAATACTGAAGCTGATCCTGCCAAAATTCAACCAGCCTGGAGTATGGGGCGAATTGTATTAGTTGGCGATGCCGCACATGGAATGCCTCCGTTCATGGCTCAAGGAGCTAATCAAGGATTGGAAGATGCACTAATAGTTACAACACTCATCGCTAAAATTGCTGAAGAGAATAACTGGAACGATCTGCAAGCTATAGCCAAAGCCTTTGAGAAATATGAGTGTCTTCGTCGCCCATTGATGGCATACGTGCAACAGGCAACATTAAAGCGATCGCCCCACTCCTCAGACAAAGAGTGGCAAGAGTACACCCAACAGGTGTATCGCCGCAATTACGACCAAGTAATAAAGGCGCTATAGTTTACCGTCTGTGAAAAATTTTTATTACCGAAAAATTGGGGTTTAAAGCCCCATCCTTGTAGGACGGTTTTATATTCTTCCCTCTGTATACTCTTAAATCTTATGAGGAGCATGGTATCATAAGATAAGGGAAAAAAGAATATTTATGTTAGTTTTTGAGTTCAAAATCTACGGCAAAGTATTGCAGTTCAAAGCAATAGATGAAGCAATCCGAACAACTCAGTTTATTCGGAATAAAGCAATTAGATTGTGGATGGACGGACACGCTAAGTCTTGGGTTGAACTCTCACGGCACTGTGCGTTATTGGCTAAGGAGTTTCCTTTTGCAGGTAACTTAAACTCAATGGCTAGACAAGCAGCAGCCGAACGAGCATGGGCTTCTATATCTCGCTTTTATGACAACTGTAAGAAAAAGATATCGGGCAAAAAGGGGTATCCATCTTTTCAAAAAGATTGCAGAAGCGCCGAGTATAAGACGAGTGGTTGGAAGTTATCTGAAGATAGAAAATCTATCTTCTTCAGCGATAAAAATGGTATTGGTAAACTAAAAATGAAAGGTACTCGTGACCTGAATTTTTATCAACCGAACCAAATTAAGCGAGTGCGATTAGTAAAACGCGCAGATGGATATTATGTTCAATTCTCCATATCGGTAGAGCGCACAGAGATAATTACTCCAACTCATCAAACAGTTGGGTTGGATGTAGGTATAGAAAGCTTTTACACGGATTCGCTTGGGAATAAAGTTGAAAATCCTCGGTTCTATCGAACTGGTGAAAAAAAGATCAAGCGATCTCAACGACTTGTTTCTAGAAAAATCAAAGGTTCTAGCAACAGACAGAAAGCCAGAACTAGATTAGGTAGAGTTCACCTCAAAATAAGTAGGCAACGTAAAGACCATGCTGTCAAATTAGCACGGTGCGTAGTTCAGTCCAACGACTTGATAGCTTACGAAGACTTGAGGATTAAGAACATGGTCAAAAATAATTGTTTGGCAAAGTCAATCAATGATGCTGGATGGTATCAATTTAGAGTTTGGCTAGAGTATTTAGGGAAAGTATTTAAGAGAGTTACTATTGCGGTGAACCCCTCATATACTTCTGAGCAATGTTCTAGTTGTGGCTCCATTGTGAAAAAATCGCTATCCACTCGTACACACGTTTGTCAGTGCGGGTGCAAATTGGATAGAGATAACAATGCCGGTGTAAATATCCTTAACTTAGGATTGAGTACGGTAGGGCATACCGGAACTTTTGCGCTAGACGCAAGCAACGCTTTAGGAGAATTGGCCTCTACTCTCATTGGAGCAATCCTGTTAGAGCAAGTTGACTCGTAGATTAAAGAATCCCTGCGCGTTCACGCCAGGGAGTGTCAAAATGCAGATGTCCACTAGGCGGCGTGCTGTCTATCCACGTAAATCGAGAAGATAATCGATGAGTAATCAACTACAAGACTACAATCCTAGCGGCATAGGTGAAGTAAATGGCAACCTCTTAGGTTTGCCCTGCGATTATGAGTCTGCAAACCTGATTGTCTTTGGTGTACCGTGGGAAGTCACTGTTTCCTATGGCGCAGGCACAGCTAACGGCCCACAACGAATTCTCGATGCTTCGACTCAACTAGATTTGTTCGATTTCGATAACCCTGATGGTTGGAAGCAGGGAATTTTCATGGTGGAAATTCCCCAAGATATTTTAGAGAAGAATACATACTACCGCGCCTTGGCAGCACAAATTATTGAACGATTAGCCCAAGGTAAACAACTCTCTGATACACCAGATTTAACACCTGTCCTCACAGAAATTAATCAAGTTTGTCAACAGGTAAATCAATGGCTGTTTGAAAATTGTCAGGAAGCAATTAACAATGGTAAGCAAGTTGCAGTCATTGGCGGGGATCACAGTTCACCGTTAGGTTATTTCCAAGCATTGGCGGCTAAGTACGCAAACTATGGCATTTTGCACATTGATGCTCATGCAGATTTACGCGATGCTTATGAGGGATTTGAGTTTTCCCATGCGTCGATTATGTTTAATGCGATGAAAATACCGCAAATTTCCAAGCTAGTGCAGGTGGCTTTGCGTGATATTAGTCATGATGAAGTGCAAATGATTGACCAATCTAGCGATCGCATTATTGCATATTACGACCCAGCCATTAAACAAAAGCTTTACTCTGGAACAAATTGGATTGATTTGTGCCGAGAAATTATTAGTCATTTACCTGAGTATGTTTACATTAGCTTTGATGCAGATGGTCTAGATCCCAAACTCTGTTCCAGTACAGGTACTCCTGTTCCAGGTGGGTTGGAATTAGAGCAAACATTTTGTCTGTTCCGGGAATTAGTTAATAGTGGGAGAAAAATTATTGGCTTTGATATCTGCGAAGTCGGTGATGCTGAGTGGGATGGTAATGTCGGGGCGCGGGTAGTTTACAAGCTGGCAAATTTGATGGATTTATCTCAGCAGAAAATATAAACGATAAAATTTTGGCAGAGTGGCAATGATACTGAACTCAAGGCGATGACAACAGCAACTCCTTCGTCTCTCACCCTCGAAGAATTCCTCAAACTTCCAGAAACCAAGCCTGTCAGTGAGTTTATTGACGGTCGAATTTACCAGAAACCTATGCCTCAAGGCAAACACTCTCGTCTGCAACTCAAGTTTTGTGATGGTGTAAATCAAGTTGCCGAAAGCTCACAAATTGCCCTCGCCTTTCCAGAATTGCGCTGTACATACCCTGCGGTAAGCCGCTCTTCGAGCGTCTATGGTGGACGTTCTATTGTTGCCGATGCTACTGTATTCATTTGGGAACGAATCCCTTTTGAAGCTGATGGCGAAGTACCCAATGCTTTTGAAATTTATCCCGACTGGACTGTAGAAATTCTCTCACCTGAGCAAAGAGCTACTAAAGTTATCAGTAATATTTTGCACTGCCTTAAACATGGTACTCAGCTAGGATGGTTAATCGATCTAGAGGAAGGACTGATTTTAGCATTTTTACCAGGACAGGAACCTATTGAGTTGATACAGCGGATCTCAAGTTTGTGAGGTACACAAGCTAAGTCTGTTACCCAGGTATAAAGCGTGTTTTGCTCCTGAATTCTGTATCCTGAATTCTGAATTCTGCTGTAGGTAGCGATTGTCTTCCCACACCAAAGTTTTTAGAACTAGATTTGACGGTTGAGCAGGTTTTTGGGTGGCTAATACCAATTCGTAATTCGTAATTGGAACACGAATTGTCGAGTTAAAAGTCTCATTATTGGAGTTCAGAACTCGAAAGTTGCACCTTTTTACTCGAACTGTCGAGTTCAGAACTCGGAAGCTACACCTTTTTGCTCGAACTGTCGAGTTCAGAACTCGGAAGTTATATCTTTTTACTCAAACTGTCGAGTTCAAAACTCGGAAGCTGCACCTTTTTGCTCGAACTGTCGAGTTCAGAACTCGGAAATTATATCTTTTTACTCGAACTGTCGAGTTCAGAACTCGGAAGCTGCACCTTTTTGCTCGAACTGTCGAGTAAAAAGGGCGTAGGCGTAGCCCGTCGTAGACATCACGTTGTCTTTTTTGAGAATTTGCCAATAGCGATCGCACAATTATTGACTTTAATACCTGTAAAGTTATTAATCCTGAATGGGATAACAATGTAGATGCGCGGCTTGTTTGCAAGCTGGTGAATTTGATGGAATTATCTCAGCAACAAACCGCAGTTTGATCCCAGAGAATAAAGAAATACTCTCCCTTTAGGCTTTTATTTTGGGAAAATTAACTTACACACTCTCAAACAGCTATTTAATCAAGTAGATTCAAGAATATGTCTAATGCAGTTAAAGTATTTTTTTCCTACTCCCACAAAGATGAAGCGTTGCGAGACGAGTTAGCAACTCATTTGAGCATGATGAAACGTCAAGGAGTTATTGAGGCTTGGCACGATCGCGAAATCAGTGCCGGTAGTGAATGGGCAAATGCGATCGATGACAATCTTGAAGTTGCAGATATCATTCTGCTACTGGTAAGTGCTAACTTTTTGGCTTCAGATTACTGCTACGACAAAGAAATGATACGGGCAATGGAGCGACATGAAATGAGGGAAGCTCGGGTAATTCCGATTATTCTGAAGCCGTCAGACTGGAATGGTGCGCCTTTTGGTAAACTGCAAGCACTCCCCAAAAATGCTAAACCTGTCACAACCTGGCAAGACCAAGATGCGGCTTTTTTAAATGTCGCTCAAGGGATTCGCAGAGTAGTTGAGGAAATGGCGAAATCTAAACCCTCCTCCTTAACTGCTTCTGGAACTACTACACTGGCAACTTCCAGCCCTCCTGCGACGAGTGGGGGTTTACCTGAGCGCCAGCGTCGCCGATTAGAGCAAGAACGGGATTCACTGCAACAACAGTATGACCTGGCTAGCACAAAATTAGGTCGGCTGCGCCAAGCTTACGCCATTGAAACCGATGTATCTACAAAGTTGAAGCTAGAAGTGCAAATTCAGGAAGCCCAAACAGAACAAAATAGATTAGATCGGCAGCTTGAAGAAATCGAGCAAAAGCTTTTGTAGTTATATTTTAAAACAGCGACAGTATCGCCATGCCCCCAATGAAGTCTATTGAAGTTTTTATTTCTTATCACCAAAAAGATGAAGAACTACGCCAAGAGTTAGAGACGCATCTAGCGGCTTTGCGTCGAGAAAACATTATTACAAGTTGGAATAATCGCAAAATCGTCGCTGGGCAAGAAATTAAAGGCGAAATTGATGAGCATTTAAACCAGGCTGGGCTGATCTTATTGCTAATTAGCCCTGATTTCATGGATTCTGATTATCACTGGACAGTTGAAGTTACACGAGCGTTAGAACAGAATGCAACTGAAAAGGCTCGTGTTATCCCAGTGTTGCTACGCTATGCAGATTGGGAAACTCCTCCCATCAATGAACTGTCTCCATTGCCTAGTAATCGCAAACCGATAAAAAGCTGGAATGATCGAGATGAGGCATTCTTGGAGGTTGTTAAGGGAATTCGAGAGGCGGTGCAATTAGTTGCTAACTCAAATTCCTCACCCGCTAAACAAACAACACAAGAATTGGAAGAACGGCAATATCAAGTCACAAGCCTGATAAACGAAGCAGATCGTCTGCACGAAGCTAAAAAGTTCGAGAAAGCAGCCGTGCAGTACAAAGCAGCCCTCAGTCTTGACCCGAACTCTGTACTCGCTCACAATAAGCTGGGGAATGCGCTTTCCGATCAAGGGAAGTTGGAAGAAGCGATCGCCGCCTACCAAAGAGCTTTGCAAATCGACCCAAACTATGCAGGCGCTCACAATAACCTGGGGAATGCGCTTTCCGATCAAGGGAAGTTGGAAGAAGCGATCGCCGCCTACCAAAGAGCTTTGCAAATCGACCCAAACAATGCAATCGCTCACAATAACCTGGGGAATGCGCTTTCCGATCAAGGGAAGTTGGAAGAAGCGATCGCCGCCTACCAAAGAGCTTTGCAAATCGACCCAAACAATGCAAAGGCTCACAATAACCTGGGGTTAGCGCTAAAAGCTCAAGGGAAGTTGGAAGAAGCGATCGCCGCCTACCAAAGAGCTTTACAAATCGACCCAAACAATGCAATCGCTCACTATAACCTGGGGTTAGCGCTAAAAGCTCAAGGGAAGTTGGAAGAAGCGATCGCCGTTTACCAAAGAGCTTTGCAAATCGACCCAAACTTTGCACTCGCTCACAATAACCTGGGGAATGCGCTAAAAGCTCAAGGGAAGTTGGAAGAAGCGATCGCAGAACTAGAAATAGCTGTTCGCCTCAATCCTAGTAGCACTCTATTTCGTGAAAACTTAGAGATTTATAGAAATAAGAAGAAGGGTTTTTGGGGGCGTTTATTTGGTGGGTAAAATATTCTCAGTCTTATTCATCTCAACAGCGTGCGATTCCCTGTTGTTGAGGATGCGATCGCTCCACCTCAAAGCTTCATCATTCCACCTGTGAACTCGAAAATTGCACCTTTTAACACGAACTGTCGAGCAAAAAGAGCAATCACTTGACCTTTAACCCTCAAACTTGCACCTTTTAACACAAATTGCCGAGTTCAAAAGGCGATCGTTTGACCTTTAC
>NZ_JAIVFT010000005.1:96806-285505 GCF_020829665.1 Nostoc sp. CHAB 5824 | reverse complement strand
TCACTTGACCTTTAACCCTCAAACTTGCACCTTTTAACACAAATTGCCGAGTTCAAAAGGCGATCGTTTGACCTTTACCCACGATAGTTGCACTTTTAACCCTCATCATTTGAGTTTTGAACTCGAAGCTTGCACCTTTTAACACGAACTGTCGAGCAAAAAGAGCAATCACTTGACCTTTAACCCTCAAACTTGCACCTTTTAACACAAATTGCCGAGTTCAAAAGGCGATCGTTTGACCTTTACCCACGATAGTTGGCACTTTTAACCCTCATCATTTGAGTTCTGAACTCGAAGCTTGCACTTTGGAACACGAGTTGTTGAGTTCAAAGGGCGTAGGCGTAATACCATTTCACTTTAATCAATGATACAAATACGCTGGTAGGGGCTTGTCTTTGCCATGCCTCTACGAAAAATCTATATGTATCAGGATTTTCGTGAATTGGTATAACCCGTCGGAGACATCGCTCTCTTTATTCATGTTTTAACTGCCTCTTTGAGCATCTTCCAACATGAGCATCGTGCTTGTCACGTCTCAATTTTTAAGCTACGAGTGAAAAATAGCGATGCCAAAAGGGTAAGAGTGGTGGCTATAGATTAATTTATTATGTAAAAACTAGCACAAAGATTATCTTAGTTACTGTTTACTCCAAATCGGCTCAGGAAGATATTGCAGCAGCAAAAATTTAGCAGATATTGTCTGAGTTTGAGAACGAACAATAGAATTAAAAGTGCTGCATCTCTGTCAGTCGGAGACATCGCTCCACCTCAAAGCTTCACCATTCCACTTCTAAACTCGAAACTTGCACCTTAAAAGGCGAATTGTAGAGTTCAAAAGACAATATTTGACGATAAGCTATTACGGATTTATACTTTGTTTATTTATACTTGCTCTCCAAAGTCCATAAGTATTCAATAAATATACTGAAACGTCTTGTGCTTGAAAACAAGGTACAACATGAGATTCCAAAGAGTCCGCAAATCGACCTCTACCAGTTCCCAAACACCCCAGAACAACCCACAATTGGCACATCGGCCCTTTGGTATCCAGGCTCAACAAGTATCAAAAATGCCTCTTACGAAGGTGGAAATAGAAAATCAGACTTTGCAGCAGCAAAAGTTTGAGGCGACGGGGTTGGAAATTAAGCAGAAGTATGGCACGATCACCCCAGAGGAGCAAGAAAAGCTGGGCGTATTGCAAGCCAAGATAGATGACTTCTGGGTTCAGAAAAAGAAACAGACTAAGAGACAGCCTGATTTGCTGGACATTCTCATTAAGAATCAGCAGAGAACTCCGATAACAGAGTCAGCCACAACAATTCAGCCTCAGCTTTCTATTGGGCAGGTGGGGGATAAGTACGAGCAAGAAGCGGACAAAATAGCAACTCAGGTAGTACGGCAGATTCATGCACCGATGCCTAATCATAGGATAGATAAGAGCCAGCCCGATCAGTTAGGGGCTGAGGTAGATGCAATCGACAGGAGAACGACAAAAAGTGAGCCGACTGAAGTGGCAAGTGTCACAGATGGCATTCAGTGTAAAGAAACCCAAGTAAGCGGGGATGTTATCCAAAGGGTTAGTGTTAAGGAAGCCATTAAAAAGTTTGAAAAAATAGCAGAAGAACAAAGAGTAGATGTAGAAACAGCAAAGCAGCAGAGAGCGAGAAAACCAAAAGCAGCTCAGGTAGCGTCTGAGCCTATCAAAGCAGAGATAGAGACGCAGCAATTAGAATCACAACCTTCATCAAGTATTTCGCCTGAATCACAAGCATCTGACTTTCAACCTCAAGAATCGCAGATAAAATTCCAAGAAAATAAAACCGGGAAACAACGCTGGCAGAAATTGAAGAAGATAGTCAAAACAGATTCATCCACAAGTCAAATACCTGGCAAGACGAAGACTTTAAGCTATTCGGATTCAGTAGGCGGAGAACCGAGTAATGAAAATTACTGGCTAGAGGCATGGGATGCACTGCATCGACCCGCCTTTGAACTCGGTGGTGATCATTATAGTGGAGGTGGGAAATTTGCGAAGTGGGTCGAAGAGTGTGGAATTATAGAATGGCTGGATGAAAAGGAGCAAAGACATAAAGACATGAGAGCGGCGTTCGATAAACAGAAGAAAGATGGTGTTGCTGATTTCTGGAAGTGGAAAGAAACTTCAGAATACGCTACAGATTCTTCACCGCCGCCAGATATAATTTCCTTCTGGGATTGGCTAGAACTAAAAATGCAAGAGGAAGACGAGATGATTCAGCAGACAAACTCATACCTTGGAGGACAGTCTGACCCAGAACAAGAAGAGGAAACAAGGCAAACGAGAGAAAAAAGGCAAGAGAGAGTTCGATACGTAGAGTCAAAAGAAGAGCGGAAAAACAAAGAAGTTACGATTAGCGGCGGTCAATGGAAAGATGCCTCTGGAGATTCTCTTAGCTCTATGGATAAAACGGCTTTAGGTGCGCCAGGTGGTGGAAAGAATTGGATGATCTTTGTTTTAAGCCCCGATGGTAAGTTCTATGCAGATGCTCATGAGGAAGGTAAGTATCACCACTCAAGCGCCTTAGCTGGAATTCCAGTCAAGGGTGCTGGAGCAATCAAGGTTATAGGTGGCACGCTTGAAGAGATATCTGATAAAAGCGGTCACTACAAGCCCAATATGCATCAAATGTATACGACTTTAATGCAGTTGCAGAAATGCGGCGTAGACCCCAAAACTTATAAGGTATATACAAGAGATTTGGTCGACATACAAGGCGATCAGTGGATTCAGAAATATCTTAAAACTCCAGAGTATGAAAAATATCGCAAAACTCAAATAGCCAATGCTTTTACTATGAGTGGTAGAGATCATAGGGATAAGAAAGCCCAGCAGGAAAAGAGGACTTAGGGCGATCGCTGGTAGGTTATTAGCTCAAAGAAGGATCTTACTATAATAGGACTTACGCAGTGAAAACCTGAAACCTTGATCCCCCCTAACCCACGCCAGTCGCTCCACTTGGGGAGACCCCATCGCCCTTGGCGTCTCCCCTTGGGAGAAGACCGCGCTGGCTCCCCTTAAAAAGGGGGGAATCTGAAAAGCCCCCTTTTTAAGGGGGTTGGGGGATCTCTTCTGCGTAAGTCCTATATAAATCTTGCTTGTGACGTTGCTGATTTAATATATGAAAGTTGGACTCCAGTACCAATTTATCAACGATTAAAGTCGTTATGTAATATCATATCCGGCTGATTAGTTATGATTTTTGCATCTGTGTAAAAACCTGAAAACTCCTTCTCCTTTTGTTCCCAGCAATAACTGGCCCCCAAGAGTCTTAATGATAAGTCTTTAACCGGATACCATATATATAACAAGCTATTGCCGCGGAAGCAGATTTCCTGACCATTTAAGGTTTTGAGAAAACCATAGTCAGGCTGCGATGTCGTCGGACAGGCTAGGTCTACGCATTCGTTTTCTCGACATTGCGATCGGTAATCTCTGCTGGAACTTTCATTTTGTGTTTAAATCCAAAATGACCATCCTAAAAACTTAATCTTGCCATTCCCAAAGACCAAAGCTTATCTACATGCCGAGAGATATTGTTTCACCGTTCTTCGCCGCTTTTGCAAGTAAGTCGCAGACTTCTTGATCCGTAGTTTGGGGAAAGTCTTCGTACCAAAGGCCGACGCTGTGGAAAGGGCTAGGTGTGGAGACACAAACAATTTTGTCTACCTCAGTTTCTAACTCATGACAAGTTTCGGGTGCGGCGACAGGCACAGCAATCACAATCTGAGTGGGTTGCTGTTTTCGCACAGCCACAACAGCAGCCCACATAGTTGCACCCGTGGCTAAACCATCATCTACCAAGATGGCCGTGCGTCCTTGTAAATCTGGGAAAGGACGATTTGAGCGATAAAGCCGTTCCCGCCGCTCTAACTCCCGTTCTTCTTGCACTGCCACCCTGGCAATTACTTCGTCGGATATCTTCACCAGGCTGATAATATATTCATTGACTATCCGCACACCACCAGAAGCGATCGCTCCCATAGCTAGTTCTTCTTGCTCAGGCACACCCAATTTACGTACCACCAAAACATCTAAGGGAGCATTTAACGCTTTGGCAACCTCAAAGGCAACGGGTACCCCACCCCTTGGTAGCCCTAATACCAGAACATCTGGGCGGTTAGTATAAGCAGCTAACTCCCTAGCCAAGACTTGACCCGCAAACCTCCGGTCTTTGAATAGCATGGTGTGACACTCCTGAATAGTTTCCAAAAAAATTAAATATTTACACGCATTCGCCTATACCTGCCCACCTCAAACAAGCGATCGAATTCCGATGAGAGTTGAGAGCGAATATCATTGATCTCGCCACTGCTAATAGCTTCACTCAATACCTCAATGAATACACGGGTATGATGAACAGCATCTGGAAGGTCTACACTTTCTCCTAGCGTCTCCAAATTAGGACGGGTTGCGAGTTCTGCATCACCATCCAAACTGGGACAAGCGCGATTTTGCACCTGTCCAATAAACTCATCGTGTTGCATTTCCTCTCCAAACTTGTCTTAATGCATGACTTGTTCTAATCTTAGAAAGCTAAAAATTCCGTGTCCTCTGACTAACGAGGCGACATCTTCGATCTAGAGTTCTATCAAACGGATGAGTTAATTTTAATGGACAGAAATTTTCGCATTTTGGACTGAATACCATTTCACCAAGAGAAGCAGTTCTTGCTGATCGCCTTTGGCGTCTCCCCTTGGGAAAGGGCAGTTCAAGAGAGAGGAATACTACCCTCTACATCCTGCCGCGACCAGAACGAGCTTGCGGTTTAAATCCCTTACTTCTTCAAGTCGCCCCAAGTCATCCGTTCTGGGGTTTAATCCCCTTTTGACTTATTCCTCCAGCAAGAACTACCTTCTTTAATACTCCACACTCTAGACCCGCTCCGAAATGGTTTAGCAAGAGAAAATGATTTGTAGCCAGCTTACTGTAGGCGGCAGTAAACCAGTAGCCAGTTAAGTTTTCTCCCACTTCTCAATGTTTGTTGTTAAACTTGTACTGAGTATTTTTTTAACTTTATATTAAAAAATAATTACTTAACCAATGGTAGATGCCAAAATCTATGAAAATACAGTGATAATTAAATTGCTAATTCGCCAACAGCTTCCTTATGCTTGCATTATCTTTTGCTTACATGATTTTAATACTACCTTTACATTATCCCTGAATTGTAAGTGTGGGATAATACAGAAGATACTTTTTTGTTAGACAATGCATAGTATTATGCTTGGTATTAGAGAAAAACCTCATCTAAATTACCCGCTTAACACTTTTGAGTAAAAATTCATAGAGTAGAATAACTGAATATTGCTTAGATATTTTTGAAATTTAAAGCAGGATTTTTTAATGATCAGCTTAACTAATTCGGAAAACGGCACAGCTAGTAGTACAACAGCCACTAAGAGGCTGGCAAGAGCGATGATGGTTTCTGCTGGCGAGTTCTCGCTGATATTAGCTTGTTGTAAGTGTGTTGAAAGGCAGCAGCAAGTGCTAAATGTGTTAACAGAATTTTCATCAGCAGACATCCACGAAATTCTGCTCTCACCTGCGGCAGACACATTGTATACAGCTATTACAACTGCGATTGGTGCTACTCAACCCGAAGCTTTGATGGTACGGGGTTTAGAATCTGTAATGGAAATTAACCAATTAATTATCAGTACCAACATTATGCGAGATCAATTTCGGAAACAGTTCCGGTTTCCGTTGGTGTTGTGGGTCAATGATGAAATTCTATGCAAGCTAGTCTGGCTAGCGCCCGATTTTAAAGACTGGGCAGCCGGTACTATCAGATTTGATCTACCTCACAATCACTTAGTTGAAGCTGAACAACAAGCTATTAGCGCTTAATGTTGCCTAAGATTACTTGTAAAATATTGTATACGCTAGGTTGAGCCGAGCAATACCTAAGCTACGGTTCTGTCGCATTCTTTTCTAAAATTACTTTTATTGAACCCTTGCTTACGAAGGTAAGGTAAAAAGCATTGCAAGCTATTTTTTTAGACATCTTAGACAGCGGTGTAAATTCTCTTCTCCAACAAACTGCTTCTCTAATGAAGTCTGAGCTTCTGAGTTCTTACTTGATTGCTGTAGAGCTAGGGTGTTTTGATTGAGTGTATTTTCATCGATAATTTGTATATAACGGTTCCCGGATGGTTAAGTTACAGAAAAAATAATTAACCACAGATGAACACAGAGACTCGTAGGGACACGGCAATGCTCATTGGTGTCAATTTAAGGTAAAAGCCAGTTCTAAAATAAGCTTTTAGAGATTATCTTGTTGTCTAGTTCTTAGTGGGAGACTGGGCATTCCTAATGGGGGGGGCTGCCGCCTCAAGACTTGCGGCAGAACTGCAATGAGGAGTATTTCCAGGCAGAGGCTGGAAACGAGCTTCTAAAAGGGTTTTGGCTTAAGTTGACGTGTATGGGCAATGGTGTGTCCCTACCCAGTACCCATTCAAACGAGAATCAGTATAAGGAACAAACAATCAGTACATCAGCGTCTGTCTTTATATCTGTTTCAGAAGACAAATACTATATTAATTCCAACTGGTGAAGTTATGGAATTATAGACTTTATTGTCTATTAGTGGCTGATACTATTTCTGAGTTTTATAACTCTGACTAACATCGCTATATTACTATGAAAATCATGCTGAAAAACTACTTTAACACGAATCAAGCGCGAATTTTCACTGCTTTGATTTTGACTGGAATTTTGTCTGTTGCTAGCGGTTTAACACTTATCAAAGGTGCTACAGGCGCTTCTGCAAACTTATCGTTAGAGACTAGCAATAAAGTTCTCAAAGACAATAAACCAAACGGCTTGCCACGTCCAGTAGCTAACGCAGTACTGCGAGATTTAGCCCGTAAAGAGGGAGTTTTAACCAGACAATTGCAAATTATTGACTATAATAAACAGACTTGGCGCAATGGTTGCTTGGAATTGCCTCAACCTGATGAACTTTGTACCCAAGCGTTAGTTCCGGGTTGGCGGATTGTGGTGTCTAATGGCAAACAAAACTGGATTTATCATACCAATAACAATGAGCGATCGCTACGTTTAGCTTCGGCAAATACTCCCTCAGAAAATCTGCCAGATAAATTACCCGCATCTGTAAAAAATGCTGTTTTGCAAGCTGCGTCCAGACGTTTACAACAGCCAATTTCTCAGATAACTATAATTCAGGCTCAACAGCAAACTTGGAAAGATGGCTGTTTAGAATTAGCTAATGCTGATGAATTCTGTACCCAAGCTTTGGTATCAGGCTGGCGGGTGGTTGTCGGTGCGGTTGACCAAACTTTAATTTATCATACCAATCAAACAGGTTCCGCAGTCAGGCTGAATCAAAAGGCTAGCAACAATACACTAGCTCCTGTGCAAATTCCAGTCAGCGAGTTACCACCACCGTTAGATCGAGATATAGTATTTCGGCAGATTTCCAGTGGTGGCATTGCTGGCACAACCTACGAGACTGTTTTACTCAAAGATGGGCGATTGATTCGCGTGCGGATTGGTGATGCCAATGATTCTGAGCGTAGTGTTCGCAGGGTTTCTGTGCAACAAGTGCAACAGTTTGTGCGATCGCTAGAACGTTCTAAATTTAGTAAATTTCAAAATCTGAGTTACCCAGCCCCCAGCGGTGCTGCTGATTATATCACCTACACTCTTACCAGCCAAGAGGGTACGGTTCAATACAACGATATTTCTCAAAATAACCTGCCAAAGAATTTACAGACAGCAGTCAAAGCCTGGAATCAACTCGTAGCCAGCGCCCAATAATAAACCTCAGCGATGGGATTAAATAGCGATTGTTTTAGCGCTTACAATCGAAACGATCGCTATTCATGCTGATTGTTCATAATTTGATGATGTCTGTAACCAAATGATAAAAAGGTTTGTAAAGTGGTGTGTTGAGTTCGCTTCTTGGTGGAATATTCGCCAAAGCAGAAAGTCTCTTTTTTTTGCCGTTGTAGCTACCTTGAGTGTAGTTGCTACGGTGATGCTATCGTTCCCCTTGAACGCTCAAATTAATCTGCCGCGAACGCCAGCTTCTGAGTTAAGAGGAGTTTGGTTAACAAATATTGATAGTGATGTGTTCTTTGAGCGCGATCGCCTCAAGGGATCTTTGCAACGCCTTGATGAACTCAATTTTAACACCATATATCCGGCGGTTTGGAATTGGGGATATACATTGTATCCGAGCAAAGTTGCACAGAAAGTTATTGGGCGATCGCTTGATCCCACACCCGGACTCAAAGGAAGAGATATTCTCAAAGAAATTGTTGATGTGGGACATCAAAAGGGTTTAACAGTAATTCCCTGGTTTGAATTTGGCTTTATGGCACCAGCGGATTCTCTATTAGCTAAAAATCGTCCCCAGTGGCTCACTAGCCGCAGCAACGGGACTCGGATTGTCAAAGAAGGCACACATAATCGTGTTTGGCTAAATCCTTTTCGCCCAGAAGTACAACAGTTCATCCAAGATTTAATCGTTGAAATTGTTAGAAACTACAATATTGATGGTATTCAATTTGATGACCATTTTGGCTTACCATCAGAATTAGGATACGATGCTTACACAGTGGCACTTTACAAAAAAGAACACCGTGGTAAAGCTCCCTCCAAAAACTCTAAAGATCCAGAATGGGTGCGCTGGAGAGCTAATAAAATCACCGAGTTTATGAAGCGGGTATTCAAAGCCATTAAAGCTACTAAAAAAGATTGCCTGGTTTCCGTTGCTCCTAATCCTCAACGTTTTTCCTATGACTACTTTTTAGCAGACTGGCAGAAGTGGGAACGGATGGGAATTATTGAAGACTTAGTGTTGCAGATATATCGTGATGACTTGAATGTTTTTATCAGCGAATTAGAGTATCCAGAAGTGAAAGCAGCCAAGAGCCATATTCCAGTCAGTGTGGGCATTTTGGCTGGATTAAAAAACCGATCTATACCGATGCAGCAGATTCAAACACAAGTGCAAAAAGTACGCGATCGCAACTTTGCCGGAGTCTCTTTCTTTTTCTATGAAACCCTCTGGAATATGAGCAAAGAAAAGCCTCAAGAGCGTCAAACTGCCTTCCAGAAAATTTTCCCCACACCAACGGCTTACCCAAATTTGCTAGCAGGTTGGAAACCGTAGTAAAGATGGGGAGCGGGGAGTGGGGAGAATTCTTCAAACTCTTGTACAGACGCGATTAATCGCGTCTCTACTCCAAACGCGATTAACGCGTCTCTCTATCCTATTCCCAAACGCCCAGCCAAGCCGGGAGTTAGGGGTAGAAGCGTGGTAATCATTAAGAATAGAGCTAAAAGCCCTAAAGCGGCTCTAGCGTCATCGGGTTCAGTGACTTCATTCAAGCTGGGGCGTTCTTGATCCCGTTGCAAAAAGAAAATCACGATCGCCCAGTACATGGCAAGAGTGTTACCGAGAGACACTAGCGCCAGTAAAATTAAAGTTGCTACTGTTGCCCTTCCTGCGGTTTTGCGTCCATAAATCGCTTGAACAATGCGCCCACCATCTAGTTGTCCTGCGGGCATTAAGTTCAAAGCGGTGATAACTAACCCCAACCAACCAATCACCACTAGGGGATGAACACTTACTAGGGGCGACTGTAACACCGAACCAAGGACAACTCGCGCCAAGCTTCCCACCAAAATCGACCCTTGGAAAAATTGATTTGGCAATTGAAATAAGCTACCTGGGTGGGAAAGCAGCAAGCCTGTCACCAACATTAACAAAGAGACAATACCACCTGCGGTTGGGCCTGCCAAGGCGATATCAAATAATACCTTGCGGTTGGGCAATAGAGACTCGAAGCGGGTAATTGCACCAAAGGAGCCAATTTGCACAGCCGGGAGAAAGAAAGGCCAGCTAAGGCGGATTTGGTGACGCCGAGCAAGTAACCAATGCCCGATTTCGTGAGCTACTAAAATCGCAAATATCCCAGCACCTATGGGCAAAGCTTCTTGAAACCGCCCTGGATTGCCAAAGAAATCAAAATTCAGCAGTAATCCCGCAGCTTCTAAACTTGTGGCAATGGTCGCTACCAACAGAATACCTGCAAAAGCTTTTTGCGATAACAACATCGGCCGGGGATCATTGCGGCTGGGTAGGACGATTACCACTGGTTTGCCGTCTGTATTTTCCACTAAAAACAGGCGATATTGATCGCCAAGGCGTTGCCGTAAACTTGCAGTTAGACGGTTGTGAGTCTCTTCTGGTTCTCCCCGTAAATTGCCTTTGAAAATGGCTCCATCTTGGTAGGCGATCGTTTCTGTAGCAAAAAACGTATCGATACCGAAAATACCTTTAACTGCATTCAAGTCTTCTTCTGATATCGGCGGGATCTCCGGTTTCAGTTCTGCTACTTTTGGTTGTGGGGAATTTGCTTCAAGTGAGGAAGCCGCAGCGAGTCTTTCTGTGGCGCGTTGCTTGAGGATGGCATCTTGCCCAGCTGCGCGTAACTGTCTGCCCAAGTAGACATACAATCCGGCGGAAGTTACCACTAAGAACAATATACCCGCTATATTGATGTAAATTCCTGCGGCAAACAATCCAAAAAACAGGAGCCAGGGAGTCATCAACACCACCGACTGTAACCAGGCTAAGATTCCCAGTTTACCAAAAGGTCTGGCGCGATAAAAGCCCCAGCCCAAAATGCCTAAAGCTACCAGTAGGATTGCCGCCAGGATAGAAGTTTCTGATAAAGTAAACATCTCCAAACCTTTGCTATTGAGACTAAGCCAGAACAAGTCCGGTATTGCAGATACACTTATTAATGTATAACGCTGCCTGTAATCTGCCCAAATTATCCGGCTTTGTGTAGGGCCACTAGACATCTCCAGAAATTAATTATGCGTTACCTGAAACCCTTGTAGAGACGTTGCATTGCAACGTCTCTACATTCATTTTCGGGGATGTCTACTGTGTACACTAATACGGTTCAGTTAAGGCTAAAACAGTTTGTCAAAGTCAATTTTTTTAACGAACCGCCAAGGACGCCAAGGACGCAAAGAGAAGAAAGAAATGCTTAACTGAACCGTATTGCTGTGTACACACAAGTCTTTTAGAGTTACTGCCTAAGATAGGGTAGGTTAATTTTTGCAGGTCGATGCAACAAAGGTGCAGGTCGCTGCAACAAAGGTGCAGGTCGATGCAACAAAGGTGCAGGTCGATGCAACAAAGGTACAAGTCGCTGCAACAAAGGTGCAGGTCGATGCAACAAAGGTGCAGGTCAAGAGACTTGTGTGTACACCGTAGCCTTACTATAGGAGAGGCTGCTCTTGAGAAGTCACGCAGGAATTACAACTAATTTACCGGGCATGATATGAGTAGATGAAGAGTTCAAACTCTATATGAGCGAAGTATTCTTCTAAGTCCAATAAAGAATTTCAGCATTTGGAAAGCGCCTACTAATCTCACTCTCAAAAAAGCTACGCAACGCCTTCATTGTGTCTTTCTCGTAGACGTACTTCGTCCCACCAAACTTATTACGCTTGACGCTACGTTTTGCTTCATCCATCTCTAATTTTGATTGCGGATACCAAGTTTGTAATACTTCTTTTGACCCAGGTGTGAACCGATGCGAAATTAACTCAAAGGTAAGGTCACAGTCAAAATCCAGTGCCTCGTTTATCTGGTCAAACAAACGACTATACTGCATCTGCCAATCGTCTATCGGCATAATTGGCGCGATAACCAAGCCTACTGGATAACCGCCACCGCCACGCTCTTGTGGTAACGCCAACCGTCGCAATGCATTCAGCCTAGATGCTACGGATGCCGTGCCACCTTCAAACTTACCAGAAATTGGTGCTGCATTAACGCTCATCCGACAGCGAGTATGCCCATTGTGTGGTAAGTCGAGTAATCCATCCACAGCATCAAACTTCGATACCCAACGTAGATGTGCATTAGCACGAGTGCCAAAGTAACGGATACATTCAGCAAGACTTCCAGTTAAATGCTCAATACCCAATGGGTCTGTGTAACAGCTAACTTCAAAACTTGTGTTTTTACCCTGTTGCTCGTAGTTAGCTAAGTTCTCTAATATCTGCGGTAAGTTGGCAAAAACGCGAATGACAGGTGGCCCCGACAAGCTACCCGCTAGGTAGCAGTATTGACAGTGAGCTGGACAACCTTCGGCAATGTGAAACTGCCAATCCGCAGAGGGTGGGATGGGACTCAGTTTAAAAGAACTGGGTGGTGCAGTAACCACCGCTAAGGTACGCTTGGCGATGTTGTAAGTATCCCGCTCAGACTCACCACGCAGTCCCTTCAAGCGGTTCTGTGATAGTTCTTCTATTGGTAAGTTGAGTGACTGCACACGTTTAAGAATCTGCTGCCCCCAATCTTCATCTAGGGCAGCAGGTGTAAACAGTACCTGTTCAGGTATCCACAACCTTGGCGATCTTGTTTGTGTATCTGATACTGAAACTTGGTCTGTAATGGTATTCAGCAATATCTTTCTCCGTTATTTAGTTTGCTGACTTCTGCTATTAATTTTCAAGGACTTGCTTAATTCGTCGTTCTAACAAATCAAGATCCAAACTGCCTTCATCACGGTTAATTCGACGCACAGTTGAATTAACATTGGCTAAATTGACCAATAAATCTTGAAGAATTTCCTGTTGCTGACGAGCTTGGGTAACTTCGCGTGGTTCCTGTACCAAATCACGCACGATGGTATCTTCAGCGCGAGAGGCGATAATTGGATCGCTTTGCCCTTGAACGTGAACAAAGGTTCGTCGCCCTGGGCCTCGCTCCTCTTCTATTGGTATAACTGCTGTTATTTGGTCAGAACGCACATATTTGCCAAATCCCAAATGGACTAGTTCTGATGAGAGTATTTTCATATAATTGAAGCGTTATCTTTATGCCTTACTTATATTGTAAAATCTAGAAAGGTGACTTGAAGCCATAGAGCATACGGGTTATACCCAATTCAAGGTAGTAGTTTCCTTTCCCAGCTTTTGGGCTTGTTCTGGGGTTTCACCAAGCTCAATAGACTCAA
The DNA here is from genome assembly GCF_020829665.1 of Nostoc sp. CHAB 5824. Lineage (GTDB taxonomy): Bacteria > Cyanobacteriota > Cyanobacteriia > Cyanobacteriales > Nostocaceae > Nostoc. The sequence goes on along the minus strand of NZ_JAIVFT010000005.1, from coordinate 272,452 downwards.
GTTTTAGGTTAGAGTCTTAACTTTGGCTTGTTAAGTACAGCATTTTATTAATTTGTAGCAAATTAAATTTGGTAATACCTTACAATGCCAATGCATCGGCCGCATTGTTAATGCATCCCCTTACAATGCCAATGCGTTGGGATGCATTGTAACAGTCATCTTTGTGCGAGTTTGATTGTAAATAATACCTCCTTCAAGTTGTAAATTTATTAGTAGCCTCTTTCTACACTGGCAGGATATTTAATCTTGCTGTGATTCAATGTCCTCATCTGCGATCGCAAAATCACTGATGTAATCTCGTACAACGCGCTCAAAAAATAAGGGAGCAGGTAAGGCTGTCCAATGGCTGTAGTGACCAAAGCCATAGCGCAGTGACTCCACAAGGGCTGCTAAGTCATCAGGATTATCTTCTGGTTGACGTAAGGTAACAACAATCTCAAGGGGGTTGGGAGTAGGCCAGCGACCCGCAAATGGAGCTTGTTTAGTGAGTTGACTTATCTCTAACCCAGCTTTGTTATAAATTGGCTCTTTAGAACCATCAGTTTTTTTGACTAGAGTGTAAGTTGGACGATAGCAACTTTGTCCACGAGCTTTTCTTTGTGGTAATTCACGCGCCACAGATAGATAAGCTACGCATCCAGTTTTGTTAGTCGCACTAAGTCGAAATAAGCCAGTCGCACTAGATGCTGAAGGAATTTCTAGCGTAGGCGGCAGTTTTTTTAGTTCTTCTTTAGTTCTGGTATCTTCTACAGAATTTTCTATTATATGTCTAACTTTTTTCTCAATAATGCCAGGGGCAAGTTCTTGACGAATACGAATTAAACGTGCGCCTTGCCAGTCAACTTGCATATTCTCAGACTGCTGACCAAGGTTAATTTCATTAGCATTAATTCTGATATCAGCTAACCAAGGCCATAGCTGAACGCAGTTGGTAGAATCAATCATAACCAATGGTTGCTTCCCTTCTTCCACAGATTCAGAAATAATCTTTTTTACAAAGTCCATGAATCGGGTCTTGCGTACCTCTTCTTTATCAGCAAGTTTTATTGGAGTAAGCTGGGCAATAAAAGCCCGTGCATCAGAAAAACTAGCCCACGAACTGATGACTAAATTTCCTCTATCATAAGCACAGCATAACTCACACTTTCCTGTATCCACATTGAGGCACATTGCTATTGGTAAAAATGTATTTTCAATTTTGCCACGAGCGCGACCCTGTTGTTTACGCTCAATTGTAATTGCAATAATTTCTTTTGGTCTCGCTTCTGGTGCAATATTTTGCAAGTACTTATCAACTTTTTCCTTGACATCATCAATGCGACCAGAATGAGCAAAGATTAAATCTTTTAATGCTGACTGCATCCGATGAAAAAATTCTGCAAGTTTAAGATGGTTTGCTTTTCGTGTCTTTTCAATGGGTAATAGAAACTGGACACCAGCACCAGCCATCGCTAATGCTTTGCGGGTTGAGGGTTTATTAATTTTATCATCAGGTTTAGCAGTTTTTTGACCAGTAGGGTCTGGGTAAAACTTCTGTGCCATGATTAAGCAGAAAGTTGGCTGATTGAGCTTTTTAATCTGTTGTGCCGTGGATTCCCATGCTTTAATTCGCTCATGCGATCGCTCTTTAGCTTTCAACTCTTCTCCTAGTAAAATCTCTCTTGGCCCGTGAGTGTTTTCAGGCAAGCTATTAATTTCTATGTTGAGCGTGTCTCCCCACAAAACTTGAGTAATTTTCTCCAACAGTTTCGCTTCTGTTTGTAAATGAGCCTCATAAAAGATAAATAATAAGGGTCGCTCATTGGGATATAATCTCTGTATTGCTGCTTGGTTTGCCTGAATAATGGCTTGCAGATCATCCGTCTGATTCTTTGTGCGTTGGCTAAATTTAAGAGCTTTTATTCCCCAATCAATCCCTTCTAAACGAATGTTAAAGTATTTACTTAGCAAGTCATCAATTTGTTGATTGTTGAGTTGTTCGAGGTATTTTGAAGTAGATGCCAAATCAAAATTTGTATCGAGAACTGTGAGAACACTCCCAAGCAGTGTAGGAAGATTTATCATGCGTGTTGTTTTCTTCGTGTTCTTCAAGTCATGGATTGATTTAACCAAAGAATATTTATCGAATATTTGCATTCCTAGTGGTTGAAGAATTTGAGCGATCGCCTCAAACGCATCTATTTTATCAATCTCTGGTACACCTGTTTCAATACCGTATCCTTCTGAAGTTTCTTCGTCTTCTTCTGAATTATCTTGAAGTCCATTACGATGAGTAAGAAGTACCTGACAGCTATCAGTAGAGGCTAAACCTACAGCGATTTCTTGTCCATCAGAAGTTTGCCCTAGATTAAATTCTCTCCGCAATATTTCAAAATCTTTATCTGTTTTCCAATTCCATTTTATCTTTTCTTGCTTTTTATTTTTTCCCTTTTTGCTGTTTTTATCTGCTTCGGCTTTGACTTGATAGTTAAAAGCGCGATCGGGATAGTCTTGAGAAAATATGAAACCGCTTATATTCCTACGGTCATATTCAGGAGATTTTAACTGAGTTAACCAGCGACGTTTAGAAACCTCAACTTGTAATAAAGGTTGATGTAAAGATGGATAAGTAATGACTTCCAACCTCACTACAAAACTGAATTTTCCCTTTTTGTTCTTTAAGGCGATCGGATCTGTAATCAGTTCTGCAATGCCAGAGGTAAATGTACCATTGCTGAAAATAACACGTTTCATCGGCCCTAACTCTGGAACAATAACTTGTCCAGCAATTTGACAAGCCACATAATCTGCAAGCATTCGATACGCATATTTATCTTTAGGTTGAGTTGTATCTGTCTGTTTATTCCAACCCCAAGGTAATACTTGAGATTTAAAGGGAGAAACTTGTATTAACTCTCCCCTATCTTGCAAATCTTCCAAGCGTTCAATAATCCCTATTGATATATCCTCTTTTTTAGCAAACGGTCTGAGATAATTTGTGAACCAATCATTAATAATTGGTCGAAGCACTTTATTTATTTCTTCTTCATCGCCACCAGTAAGGTAAGCAAAAGGTTCTGGTGACTTCTCGCCTTTAGCACAATACAAAGCATATTTGCTAAGACCTACCTCTGGTTCAATTCGTACTGCATCTTTGAGTACTACTTGTAGAAAATTTCGCAATGAGCCATAAGGAAGATTTTTGACATTAGCTCCTTGTTGAATCTCGGCAAAACATTGCAAACCAGTTTTTGTCCAATTAAGATTATAACCCTCTACTATAATTGGAGGTAGTTTATCTGGTACGGTGAAAGCTAAAGGAAATTTTGCAATTGGTTTGATTGCCCCTGGTTGAATATATAATGTATCTGAAACCAAATCAGCTTCATTATCTTCGTCTTCCTCTTCTGCAAATAAATCGTCTTCCAATTCAATTTCATCATCAAAGTTGTTAATCATTTTTACATCTCCAATAGTGGGGAAAACTCATCAAAACCTTCTTCTTCATCCGCAGATTCTTCTAACAAACTGAGTTCGTCAGAACAAATTACTCCTTGAATGCGCTGCAAAGGTTTTAGAAATGCGCCATAAAGTTCCTGGTAAATTTCACGAATTACAGGGTCTTTATGGTTAACACATTCTTCTAAAATTATTCGCATCTGAACCAGCATACTGTCTCGTCCAGAGTCGGGCTTACCTTCTGTCGATTTTTTAGCCCAAGCTGCATCGACAAAGTAAACTGATACGGGGCATCCATTCCGCATTCCTCGACCAATTGTTTGCAGAATAGCTACCATTTGATTAGCCGTAAATGATTTGAATAATTCAGGCCCCAAACGGCTAGCCATTAAGGGTTCACGTAACAATCTATTGGCAGTTAACCACAGGACTTTTCTTGATTGCTGCCAAGCTGTTGCTATTGCATTCAAATCTTCTGTTTCGCTAAAAACTCGACTATCAAATTCTTGTGTTGCTCGTCCTGCCAAGCTGTACAAAAGCTGCATATCGTTTTTGGTAGGGTGAGGACGAGTGAGGAAATAAATCGAGCCAATTGCCGCATCTAATTTTCTTTCCCCTTTGGTGAAAACAATGTTGACACCTCTACCAATTGCCAGCATAGGAAAAATTAAAATATGGCAATTCTCATCATCCCCCAATGCTTCACACTGAGCAGAAGTGACAAAATCTTTTGGTTGTTCTCCGTCTCTCAGGGAGTTAACAACTGCTTTTGTATGTCTACCAATTTGAGGATGATAGTCATTGATATATTTCTTAATATCACGAGCTTGATCGTAACTATTAACAACTAAAGCAGCTTTGCGACGGATACCAAATTTGACATCAAATTTATCCATAGATTTGTAAATTTCAGGCTTAGTTCCTCCTACAAGAGCAGCGACCATCCGTAGAAGATTACGTTTTTGCAGGTCGCCAGCACCGCTATATTTGAGGGGTTCATCACCATATTCACTATCTGGAAACCATTTGAAAAGATAAATGCTTTCTGCTGATTTATTATTTTCTGACTGACGTGGTTTAAGTAAATAATGGGGGCCAGCCTTAATGTGGTAAGCGGGACTTGCTTGTAAAAATGATGTGGCTGAGGTAATTAAAATGGCGGGACTTGCTTGTCCGTCATCTGCTGCTAACAACCTATGAAAGCGGTGCATTAACATTCGAGGCGCACCTACAAATGTAATGTAAGATAATTCCACATTTCTAGCAGCAGTCCGCGTTGTTAGGGCTTTAAAAAAACTATATTGCACACCAGAAAATGAACCTAAAATGCTTTCTGGAATAAATTTTCTGAGTTCTGGTGATGCAGTTGATTCCATAATGGATTCACGAATGAAACCTTCTGCAAGCATTGTTCTTGTCCCTGGTACAATTCGCTGATAACCCAAAATTACGAATGTAACAGTTATAAGTAATTTAATTAAATCTTCTGCTTCTATAGTTAATTGATGATCTCGAAAACAGAGTTTGAAAAATAATTCAATAATTTCTTGAACAATCGCATCACGATGCTTAATGAGATTTTCAGCTAGGTAACGGCGGAAATGATGAATGAGACTCTTCCATTTCTTTTCTAAGGTTTCTTGGTTTATACCTATAGTCTGAGGCCAAAAATCTGCTTTAAAATCTTGAGGGTTATTAACACCTGTGCGGTCATAAAAGGCATTATAGGCTGCTTTTTCCCAAAATTCAGCTAATGCTCGACTTTTAGTAACTTCTCTTTTGACTTCTTGTTCATCAATTTCATCTTGCTTAGTAGATTTCTTAACACTATTTAATAGTTCGCTAACAATCCGTAATACAGTCAGCAATTGATTTTCGTACCGTTCTCTTACCCGCGAGCCAGACATATTATGAACGGTAGTAATCAAAGAGGTATTATGATTGCCAAATTCTGCTAAGTCACGACTATAAAGTTCTATATCCCGATCAAATAGTCGATAGTTTTCACCACGAGCAAAGCGATTATGAATTTGTTCGAGAATTACTCTATGAATTGATTTATCTGAGCCGGAAATACTTAAAGTTGCAGCTCCATATTCATCTAAGTATTTCTGCACCATGTCGCCTTCGTCGAAAACAACTACGTCAAAGGTACGGGCAATTAATTCAAAATATCGTATTTGTTCGTAAGTTGCATGAGGTGAGATTTCGGTATCGAGCGATCGCACATGACCAACCCAAATATTCGCATCCAATAAATCTCGCTGTGCTTTGTTGCGACCGCACATTGTCCATAAGGGACATAGGCATTTTTTCATCTTTCCCTGTTTCCCTCCTCCTTGCAATATCTCGTTACAAGGTGCGTAACCAAAGCCCCACAAAGACATATCAGCAGTTGAAAAGGCTGGTAGAACGCAATTCATACTAAAAACTTCTGCTTGTTCTAAGGTGTAAGCAAAACCACCATTATTTCCGGTAGCGGCGATCGCTTCTGCAATATTGTCTGCATGACGACGGCGAGTTTCATCACCTTGACCAACAAGCATTCCCACCTTAACTTGATGAAATGCCAAATCAGCCATGTACTGTCTAGCAACTTCAATTGAGGGAAACACAAACATGGCTTTATAGTCATGTAGCCCCAACCAAACAGCAATCAACATAAGCAAGGTTGTTTTACCCGACCCTGGCAAACCAATTAAGTGCTTGATGTCTTCTAATTCCAACACATCATCTTCTTTCCGCAGTCCTTTTCCCGCCTCCGACACCATCAGATCAAAGCGTTCAAAGCGATCCGCCCAATTACCAGGTCGTCGTTCAGGATCTTGTTTTTCACGCTGGTCCATCTCATGAGCCAGATCGCGTAGTTCTTTTAGGGGAATGCGAATCTTTCCTTTTGGTTTGCGGTTGAGAAAATGTGTGCGGTGTGCAGCAATTGGGGCAGTTATACGAGGAATGTCTAACTTCACGGCTGTTGACTCTTCACCTAACGCAACCGCCATTGGTTGACGAGGATCGGCAACTGTAAAACCATACGTCTCGTATGGCAAAGGAGTACTGAGAATTTGCCGCGCCTGTGTAATTGATGAATCTTCTAAAGGGTCTGTTCTTTGAAAGTGAAGTGTTTCAATATCAATCTCATAAGCCCCTTTAGTATTGTTGCAATAATGATAGTTGTTATAGAGAGCAATTGCGTGCTTAACTGACTGGTTTGTAACATATGCCAGTGACATCTGCCGCATATTAAAAATAGCTTGACGGGCTTTTTCAAATGCAGGTGCATTTAAAATGCTGGCCATACCTGACATCACTACTGGTGCATACTCCAGTGAATTAGTCCCGATAAATTCTTCCATGAAAACGCAAAGCCAGCAAATTCGCTCTGCACCTTTCCAAAACTTAGGTTTGGTTCGCATAGGGCATCTTCTTTAAAAACTCAATAACGGAGGATACTGACATAATTACTAAACTGGCTGGATCGTCTTTTTTATCAAGGGTTGATTTAAGAGTAGAAATGTAGCTTGGATTATCCTCAATTAAGCGATCGCTCACAGCCAAAATTCGACGACGATAATAAATCAACCCGCCAATACTACGATTGAGACGCAAAGCCAGAGTCACTGGACTTGTGTAGGACTTAGCATCAATCCCAATTACTTTTCCATTAATCCCTATATCGCATAAATCTGACTCTGGATAAAGTTCAGCATCTAATCCGTTTTGTCTGGCTGTATCAAATATGGCTAATTCATCAATTGCTGGGCCTGTCCAGTAGGTGAGAATTTGCGGCTTGGCAATCCATAAAATATCTTTGTTGGGATCTAGCTTCTCAAATACTTTTGGTAATTCATGGCCAATGCACTGGCGAATGGGACATCGCCCTTGTGCAAAAAGTTTATTGTTAGGATGAGGTCGCATGAGTGTGCCGCAGTATGCACAACGGTGTGCCAAACCATCGATTAGCCAAATATCCGGTACTAGGTCGAAAAATTTCTCAATGATCATTCCTTGTAAAGGAGTTAAATCACGATCAACCAAGCAATCAAATAGTTGGCGTTGTCCTATCAGAGAATATCTACCAAACAACTCTCGTAATGCAGTGTAAGCCTTATGTTGACGACGACCGCCCAACCTTTGAGTTGCGTCGCATAACTCAGTATAAAGACGATGTTCAATAACATTATTTTCTCCAAAACCCCCACTGAGGTTGGCAATCTCTGCACAGTCTGATGTGGGAACTCGCAAATCTGGATCGATGATGGTTGCGTTAGAAAAGCGAAAGTTTAATTGGCTCAAAATTTTTAACCCCCAACGATCAGAACCAAGGGGGTAGCGTGCGTTATTCAAAACAGTATGTACACAAGCCGCGCGATCGCATTGTCCTTCTTCAATATAGAGACGACCTAATTTGCACATTGCTTGATAGAGTTCTGGTGGCAGCGTACTATCCTCTTGACGAACTATTTGTTGACCTGGCAGTACTCGTTCATATTGGCGAATAATTCCTTGCGCTAACAACACTACTGCATCTTCAGCCAGATCCATTGCTGGTCTGTGTCCAGTAGGTAACGGCAAAGCAGTTGCGGTGATTGTGGGTAGCCACGTGGGGTCAAGACCTTGTGCTTCTGCCAGAATTTGCATCTCCAAAGTATCGTCAGAGAAAGAAGGCAATACTTGAGTAATTGCTGCAAGTGTCCAACCTTTCTTCAATAGGAGAGCAGTTGCCAATCCCTCCAAAATCTGCCGACATCCAAATTCTTGTCCTTTAGGTTGTGATAAAAGTTGTTTTGTTCTCCACGACCGAACGGTACGCAAGGCAGGTGGTTCTATAGACAGTTCAAGCTGTTCAATCTGGCGTTTTAGCTCCTTTGCCAGAGCCTCCGCAGTTCCTTGCCACTGACGCACGTCCTCAAAGTACATAAATGTAATCGAATATTTTTTACATTAAATGCTGTTTACACTAAATGATGTAATTTAAAATGTCAATACATCAGCAAGATGTAAAAAGAAGTTTTTGTGTCTTGGCGCGGTACTAGGAAACTTGGTCAAAATAGGACAAAATCAAATAAATGATGTGCCATTTCCAATTTAGAACAAGGTGCGATCGCTACTTGCCCTCCTTGATTATCTAAAAATATCGCTTGATTATTATCACTCCCAAAACCACTATCAGGTTGATCGATGGGATTGGCAACAATCGCATCTAATTTTTTACTCTGTAACTTTTCTAACGCAGGCTTGACAATATCTCCAGTTTGTGCTGCAAAACCAATTAATATCTGATGCGGCTGTTTAAGTTTTGCTAATTGGGCGACTATATCCGGTACTGGTTCCAAGGGTAAGGCTTGGGGGAGCGATCGCTTGGGTAATTTTTCTGTACTATAATCTCGTGGCTTCACATCTGCCACGGCTGCTGACATGACAATTACATCAGCGTTGGGTAAATATTGCAGCATGGCGTGCTGCATTTCGTCGGCACTAATGACGGGAATTGCTTGCACTCCTAATGGTACATCCCAATTAGCTGGGCCATGTACTAGAGTGACACTTGCGCCTCGGTGAAGTGCTGCTTGTGCTAAAGCTAATCCCATTTTACCTGTGGAAGGATTACCGATAAATCTAACTGGGTCAAGAAACTCTCGCGTTCCCCCAGCGCTAATTAACACTCGTTTACCTACTAAATCTCGTTTACCTTGAGTGTGTAACAGCGATTGAATGTGAGCCAAAATTTCTGGAGGTTCTGCTAATCTACCAGCACCGATGCGATCGCACGCTAATAAACCTGATGCTGTATTCATTCCATGATATCGGCTATCGATCAATAGCTGTTGCCAATTTCGCTGCACTGATAGCTGTTCCCACATATCTGTATTCATTGCGGGTGCTAACAGCACCGGACAAGTAGAAGCCAGTACGGTATTTGTGAGTAAATTATCCGCCATCCCGTAGGCTAACTTTGCTAATGTATTAGCTGTCAAGGGGGCAATTACCATGACATCTGCCCATTCACCCAACTCAATATGCAACGGGCGAGAGTGAGTTGGTTTCCAGAAATCATCATCTGTGTAGGCTCGATGACGAGATAGAGTGGCTATTGTCAGAGGCGTGATAAATTCTTGCGCCGAACGGGTGAGGATGACTCGCACTTCCACCCCAGTTTTAAACAGCGTCGAAACCAATTCACAGATTTTGTAGGCGGCGATACCGCCACCTACACCAATTAGAACTCTGTTCAATTTAGGATTTTGCGTTCGCGTAGCGTGTCAAAGACAAAATTTTTAAGGAGAGTTTTCCTCCGTGGCAAACTTTTCAAGAGGGATTTTGGATTAAGCATGGTCAAAATGGAATAGTAATCAGGGGTTAGGAATATTAACTCCTAACTCCTGTACAGATGTGATTAATCGCGTCTCTCCTTAGTACAGACGCGATTAATCGCGTCTCTCAACTACGCTTCATCGTAAGGTTCCAAGTCTAAGAGGTAGATATAGGGTTCAACTAACTCTGGACGCTGAAATGCGATCGCTCGCAATAAATGCCAATCATTTAAACCCTCAAAAGCATTACTATAATTATCTAGCTCCAGACGTGTAGCCAGTTCTTCTACTTCTGCCACAGTCATGGCAGCAATTTCTTTCCTGGAAATGCTTAGAGTTGTCATAATGCTCGCCCCTCCCTTATGCAGCACTCGCCTTCAGCATGGGTTAAGTTGCGCTGAACGCAGCCACCCTATATATATTACTCATTAGAGGGCATTGATTTCGTGAAAATTCCAGCATTTATACCAGAATTTATAAAAAATTCGTAATTCTGACTAGCCAATTACATTTACAACAAAATTCCGTAGCACCTCTAACGTTTGTGGATTTATTTCATGCCCCATGTCAAATTCGTGGTATTCTACCGCCACTCCTAGAGACTCTATAGTTTCTCGTGCCTTCAAAGCAGCTTGTAGTAAAACAACTTCATCATATTTACCGTGGGTAATTAAAGTCGGCGGAATCGTACTTTTAGCTGCCGTTATTGCATCGGGGTGTAAATACCCACTCATGACAGCTAAACCTGCTAGGGGCAATTTTGAGCCGACATCTAAAGTCATTGCCCCGCCTTGAGAAAATCCACTTAAAAGGGTGCGTGACAAAGGTACGCCAGTGGTGCTTTCTAAAGATTGCAAAAAATCTATTAGCAGTTGCCGACTTTCTGCTAATCCTTGATACATATTCTCCACCCGCAAGTCATACCATGCCCTCCCTACAGGGGAATAAGGATAAGGAAAAGGTGCGTTGGGTAATACAAACTGGTAATCAGGTAAGTTAAGCAAGGGTAACAAAGATGCGACATCCTCAGCATTAGCTCCCCAACCATGCAAAGTGACAATTAAACCTGCGGGAGGTTGAGAGGTTTCTCTCTTAACGGTGATAGCTTGTAAAGACAGAGGTTTACTCCTAAAATTTTACTCTTCTAATAGATACTATCTCTTCAAGCAAACTTAGTATTTAGCGGTAGTTGCTGCTTGCCTAAAGAATATCTAAGTAAGTCGGCACAAGGAAACCAAACTGTGTAAAGAAAAGTAAATAAGACTTAAATCCTTTTTACCCCTGCCCCGTGCCTTATCCCAAGGATAATTATTTACGCTCACCTACTTACGTCGTTATGGTGCTAGCAACCAAAAGCCAGATGGTAATTTTGTCTAAAAACATTAGACCTCTTGCAAAAATAGTTTTGCACTCTTGGGGAAAGGGGTGCATGGTAATTCTATCGCTGCTTTCCCCTTTACCCCTTACCCCACAACTGCTAGAAGTCTATTTTTTCACCAACTTACTTATATATGAGAATATTCCTATCTGTAAACTGTTGCTTTTGACCAATTTTTTAAATATATAAAAAATAATTATCAATTGCTTTTCAACTAATTATTCTAATTAATTGTCAATAATATGGATAAACAATTATCTTAACAAAGAATGAATGGCTACTCTATATTGAGTTAGCAAAATATCTCAGTCGATCAGACATGAGAATGTAACTAGGCAAGCTTACTAGATTAATAGTAATATATTGCAATAAACCTATTAATAGTTTGTGTTCTACTGGAGAAAGCTTATGAAGCGCCGCAAATTTGTCTATATAGTGGGACTAGCAACTGCTAGTGGTGGATTAGCGATCGCTTGTAATCCTAATCAAACTCCCACCGATACTGCCCAATCGCCATCGGGACAAGCTACACCGACTACGGCTGCTAGCGGTGCATTAGAAAAAGAGCTAGTAGTCTACTCAGGACGCAACGAAAAACTCATCGGTGGACTTATTAAGCAATTTGAGCAACAAACCAATACTAAGGTACAAGTCCGCTACGGCGATACTGCTGAGTTAGCATCAGCAATTTTGGAAGAAGGGACAAACAGTCCCGCAGATGTCTTCTTTGCCCAAGATGCCAGCGCCCTTGGAGCTATTCAAAAAGCAAATAGAGTAGTACAGTTACCAACATCTCTTCTGAATCAGGTAGATAGTACCTACCGTTCACCAGAGGGGAAATGGCTAGGTATTTCTGGTAGAGTGCGTACAGTAGATTACAACACTAAATCAGTACAGCCGAGTGAATTACCATCGTCGATTTTTGGCTTTACTGAACCGAAATGGAAAGGTAAAATTGGCTGGGCACCTACAAATGGTTCCTTTCAATCCTTTGTCACCGCTTTACGAGTTGCAGAAGGAGAAGACAAAGCTAGGCAATGGTTAGAAGGTATTAAAGCTAACAATCCTAAAGTTTATCCTAATAATACAGCAATTGTAGAAGCCTTATCTCGCGGCGAAATTGCTGTTGGATTTGTCAATCATTATTATCTAGAACGAGTTAAACAAGATAATCCTCAAGTTCCAGTGGAGCATCATTTTACCGATGATGTGGGTTCCTTGGTAAATGTTGCAGGCGTAGCAATTCTTAACAGCGCTAAACATCCCAATATTGCTCAAAAGTTTGTCGAATTCATGCTGAACGAAAATGCCCAAAACTACTTTGCTAATCAAACCTATGAGTATCCTCTAACTTCGGCTGTTGCACCCAAAGGTAAACTGAAATCTCTCCAAGAAATTAAAAAACAAGCTCAAAAAATCGACTTGAGTAATCTTAGCGATTTAGAGGCAACACTCAAACTCATGCAGCAAGTACAAGTCATATAACCTGCAATCGCCTAGAATACATCTGGCAAAAGTAGGAAAAATCTAAATTTTTTGATAAATTTTCTTGCTTACCAGTACACGTTAATGGTAAAAGTTGAGAAGAGCAAGGTTATTGCAAAAATTTTCTGATAAGAATTCAGGTGAAGGATTGGAGATTGAAAACTTTACCATTGCTGAAACTTTCAGCATTAGCTCTAGCTTTAACGCTCGATTGGGGAATTGGGGTAGCTGTAGACGCTCAAACGAAAACCCTGGTGATTAGAAACTAATGAATATCCTTTAGTAAAAGGAATTCCAGCGCCATCAAAACAAGTACCAATCAGTAAGCTCAATCCACCCAATGTTAGCTTAACAGACTTAGATGATTTGCCAGCAACTTTGAATTTACTACAGCAGGCAGGAGTTTTGTAACAGTTGAAAGCGGTTCGCCCTCCATTATTTCTCACATTAGCGGCAGCGGTAGTGGCAATTGCCATTGCCCTGCCATTGCTATATTTAGTAATTCGCACCGCAGGTATTGGCGGGGAAGAGTTATGGGAATTGCTTTCTCGTCCCCGCAATATCATGATTTTTTTCAACAGTGCGGCGATGGCGGCAACGGTGACATTATTTTCCACACTAATTGCCGTACCATTAGCATTTTTAACTGTGCGAACAGACTTACCAGGAAGGCGTTTTTGGTTAGTGGCGATAACATTACCATTGGCAGTTCCTAGCTATGTAGGCAGTTTTGCCCTGATTGCAACTTTTGCACCACGGGGTAGCTTTTTGCAGCTGTTGCTTCAACCTTTGGGGGTAGAAGAATTGCCTTCACTTTATGGTTTTCCTGGGACAGTTTTGGCAATCACTTTGTTTACCTATCCGTATATGCTGCTGAGTGTGCGTTCTGGATTACAAGGTATTGATCCGTCTCTAGAAGAAGCGTCTCGTAGTTTAGGTTATGGCAGCAGAGAAACCTTTTTTAAGGTAGTTTTGCCACAGTTGAAACCATCAATGATTGCAGGTGGATTATTAGTTGCTTTGTACGCTTTGCGCGACTTTGGTACACCTTCACTGATGCGATTTGATGCCTTTACACGGGCAATTTTTTTACAATATAAAACTAGCTTTAATCGTAACTCAGCCGCAGCTTTATCTTTGATGTTGGTGACATTGGTGCTGCTGATTTTGTGGCTGGAATATCGAATGCGATCGCGTGCAGCTTATTATAGTCGTGGTTCCGCTTCTCTACGTCCACCAAAAATTGTCAAGTTGGGAATTTGGAAATGGCCAGCTTTCGGCTTTTGTCTGCTAATCACTAGCTTCGGTGTAGTTTTGCCTGTAAGTATTACCCTATTTTGGCTAATTCGCGGACTTAACGGTGGCTACACTTTCCCCAACTTACTCCCTAACGTTCTCAACTCCATTGGCGCGGCTGGACTAGCAGCTTTAGCTATCACCATCTTTGCTTTGCCAGTAGCAATTTTAGCAGTCAGGTTTCCGACTAAAATCACCGCCATAATTGAACGATTTTCTTACATCGGTTTTGGAGTTCCAGGAATAGTTGTTGCCTTATCTTTGGTATTTTTTGGTGCCAATTATTTGCCAATACTGTACCAAACTCTCCCAATGTTGATATTTGCGTATTTAGTGTTATTCTTGCCGCAATCAGTGGGAACAGTCCGCAGTTCGCTTTTACAAGTAAATCCCCAGCTAGAAGAATCAGCCCGCAGCTTAGGTAGGAATGCTTGGCAAACTTTAAAAGAAGTTACTCTACCTTTAGTACAATCAGGTGTGTTGAGTGGTGCAGTGCTGGTGTTTCTCACAGCGATTAAAGAACTACCCGCCACCATGCTACTAGCACCCATCGGCTTTAGTACCTTAGCAATGCAAATTTGGCAAGCTACAGAAAATGTAGATTTTGCCAATGCGGCGGCGGCTTCATTAGCTATGCTTTTGGTTTCTATGGGTTCAACTTTATTAGTGCTGTCTCAAGAAAACGTCAAAAAAGAGAAAGTAATTCAAAATTCAAAATGACGCTCACGGACTCGCTTTAAGCGTAAAGCCTACGGCATAGCTTCGCTTAGGGCGCAGCCTCTCTAAGAGTTGCCATGCCGTTGGCGTACTCCTACGGAGAAGCAAGCTACGCATAGCGTGTCGTAGACAAGCCTCTCGTACCACTTCGTGGAAGCAAGCTACGCGTTAGCGTCTCTAAAAGAGAAGAGAAGGCTTTACGCTGCGCTAACAAAATTCAAAATTCAAAATAAAAACTCTGTTACTGACTATATGCAAATTATCTATTTATGCAACAAGTAATTCTTCACTTACAAAATGTTACCAAGCAGTTTGCAGAAAGTGCCTTCCCTGCTGTAGATAACGTATCTTTGACGTTACAACAAGGAGATATATTGGGATTGCTCGGCCCATCTGGTTGTGGTAAAACTACGTTGTTGCGAATGATTGCTGGTTTTGAGCGATCGCAAGCAGGAGAAATTAAAATTGGTGGACAAATAGTTTGTAATAGTTCTACTTGCATCCCAGCCGAACAGCGCGACATCGGCGTTGTTTTTCAAGATTATGCACTGTTTCCCCATCTAAATGTGGCAGAAAATGTGGCCTTTGGGTTGAAACATTTCAGTAAAGAGCAAATACAAAAACGGATAGCCGAAGTCATTGCTTTGGTGAGACTCGAAGGCTTGGAAAAACGTTACCCTTATGAACTTTCTGGTGGACAACAGCAAAGAGTTGCACTCGCCCGTGCTTTAGCACCCCAACCCCAACTCATGCTTTTAGATGAACCCTTGAGCAATCTTGATATCCAAGTTAGATTACGGTTACGTGAAGAAGTGCGCGATATTCTCAAAGCGGCGGGTACTTCAGCAATTTTTGTTACCCACGACCAAGAAGAAGCATTAGCAATTTCAGATATAGTGGGTGTCATGCGCCAAGGACATTTAGAGCAATTAGGCACACCAGAAGAGATTTATACTCATCCAGCATCAAGATTCGTCGCCGAATTTGTCACTCAGGCGAATTTCCTTCCCGCCCATCGTCAAGGGAATTTATGGAAAACAGAAATCGGCAGTTTTGAGTTAACAGCCAATCATACCGAAGATACTGGTGAAATCATGATCCGCCAAGAAGATTTTATCTTAAAGCCAGCCACAGATGCGCTTGTAGTTGTCCGCACCCGACGGTTTTTGGGACGTGAGTATCAATATTGTTTACAAACTCCCTCTGGTAAAGAACTCCATGCGCGGACGATGAGAGATACAGCATTACCTGTAGGGGCAAGGGTGGAGTTATCTATAGCCAGTGATAGTGTAAAAGTTTTTCCGCAGTAGATTTTGAGTTTTGAAGCAATAATTAATCACTTTAATTTAGTTTCATCTCATCAAAGGGGTGATTATTAGAGCTAGGACTTACGCATTGACAGGAAATGGACTATGTGCATTTCCTTTAAGGGAAGTGAAGCGGGATGAATTAGCATAGGTCAAAGCCTCATGCTGGGGAGCCTACTCCCAGTATACTTTGCCTAAAAGAAGACATTCTCGGCAAAGTTAAGCATCTAAAAATCCTTGAGTGAAACACTTGGCACGTTATGTTTGAATGTCTAGATTGCAATAAGTGACAGCTTCCCTAGCATTACGCCAAGATACAAGCGAGAACTAACTACCTTAACACCAATCTCATTCTTTAGTTAGAGGTTAGGTTTAGTTGAAAGCTTTAAGGTTCAGGTGTTGATTTGTAGTAGTTAATTTTTTTAGTAGTCTAGAAGGCTGATACGAAGGGTAAATTTTTTCAAGATACTTCTACATACCTCTCGCTAATAAGCTTTTATCCTACACTGTTCTCCGCTCCTGGTATTAGGGTTTGGACAAACAAATTTGTCCAAACTCCAAACTGCGATAAATAAAGCACCATACAGCAAGCACGGGAGACAATAGACATGAGCCAACCAATTAAAGTTGAAAAGACGGTAACGATTAACAAACCAGCAGAGGAACTCTACCACTTTTGGCATAACTTTGAAAACTTGCCGCGCTTCATGAAGCATCTCAAAGACGTAAAAGTACACAATAATAAGCAAGAGTCCTCCGGACACGCTACGCGATCGCACTGGACGACCAGTGGGGTGTTAGGTGGAAGTGTTGAATGGGATGCAGACATCATTGAAGATCGGGAAAACGAATTGATTGCTTGGGCTTCGGTTGAAGGTGCAGACGTGGATAACTCTGGTTTTGTCCGCTTCCAGCCAGCACCCGGCGATCGCGGTACTGAGGTAAAAGTTGTCACGAAATATAACCCGCCTGGTGGAGCAATTGGAGCTACCATTGCCAAACTCTTCGGCGAAGAACCAGAACAGCAAATCGGAGATGATTTACGCCGCTTCAAAATGCTGATGGAAGCAGGCGAGATTGCCACCACAGAGGGACAACCAAGAGGGAAATAGTCACTTGTCCTTTGTTTATTAGCTAACGACAAATGACTAAGGACTAATGAGAAGACTAACGAAAGGACTAATGATTATGAAAGCAGCTTGCTGGCATGGTGCTAACGATGTGCGGGTCGAAACAGTTCCCGATCCAAAAATTCTCAACCCGCGCGATGCCATCCTTAAAGTGACATCAACAACCATTTGTGGTTCTGACTTGCACCTCTACGATGGCTACATTCCGACGATGCAACCGGGTGACATTCTTGGTCACGAGTTTATGGGGGAAGTTGTTGAAATTGGTAGCGAAGTCAAGAAACTGAAAAAGGGCGATCGCGTGGCTGTCTCTTCCATGGTCGGTTGCGGCTCGTGTTTCTTCTGCCAACGGGATTTATGGTCACTATGCGATAACTCCAACCCCAACGCTTGGATGCAGGAGAAGGTGTTTGGCTTTGGTACGTCGGGAATTTATGGCTATTCCCATTTATTCGGTGGCTATGCCGGTGGCGATGCAGAATATGTTCGCGTGCCGTTCGCTGATTTCGGCGCGCTCAAACTTCCCCAAGACATTCCCGATGAAAAACTGCTGCCGATCACTGATGCCTTTCCCACCGGCTACATGGGAGCAGATTTATGTAATATTCAGCCTGGAGACATTGTAGCAGTCTGGGGTTGTGGCCCAGTCGGACAGTTCGCTATGGTCAGTGCCTATCTACTCGGTGCCAAGCGCGTGATTGGCATCGATCGCTTTCCCTACCGCTTGCAACTGGCTAAGGACTTCGCGAAAGCGGAAACGATCAATTATGAGGAAGTCGATGCGGGTGAAGCCCTGAAAGAAATGACAGGCGGGCGCGGTCCCGATGCTTGCATTGATGCCTGTGGCATGGAAGCCCACGGGATCGGGCTGGAAGGATTCTACGATGAAGCGAAGCAGGCAGTACGGCTGGAAACCGATCGCCCTCATGTGTTGCGGCAAATGATTCTGGCTTGTCGCAAGGGTGGCACTCTGTCGGTTATGGGCGTTTATGCTGGCTTCGTGGACAAGATGCCAATGGGCGCTTTCATGAACAAAGCCTTGACGCTCAAAACGGGACAAATGCATGGTCAAAAGTATATGCCTCGGTTGCTGGGTCACGTCATCGAAGGCGAAGTCGATCCATCTGCTGTATTCTCACATCGCCTCAGTCTAGAAGACGCACCACGCGGCTTTGAGCTTTTCAAACACAAACAAGACAACTGCGTCAAAGTCTTACTCAAACCCTGATTTCAAGCAAATTTTGGGGTGCGGCAAGGTGCAAAGACGCTAAGGAAGCTTGTCATCTCTTACCCTTTGCGTCTAACGCTTCGCCTCTGGCTAGTGCGCGAAATAAAAAAAGGAGAACAACTCAATGAGAGCAGTTTGCTGGCACGGCGCTAACGAAGTGCGGGTTGAAACAGTACCCGATCCAAAAATCATCAATCCGCGTGATGCGGTTGTTAAAATCACGTCAACGGCGATTTGCGGTTCTGATTTACATCTTTATGACGGTTACATCCCCACGATGGAAAAGGGCGATATCCTGGGTCATGAATTTATGGGGGAGGTCGTTGAGCTAGGCAGTGCCGTCAAGAATGTGAAGATAGGCGATCGCGTTGTCGTCCCCTTTACCATTTCCTGCGGCTCCTGTTTCTTTTGTCAAAAAGATTTGTGGTCGCTGTGCGATAACTCCAACCCCAACGCTTGGATACCGGAAAAACTCATGGGTCATTCCCCATCTGGTCTTTTCGGCTACTCCCATATGATGGGTGGCTATGCTGGAGGTCAAGCTGAATATGCCCGCGTTCCCTTTGCCGATGTCGGTTTATTCAAGATTCCTGATGGACTAACAGACGAACAAGTCCTGTTTCTGACGGATATCTTCCCCACTGGCTATATGGCAGCGGAAAACTGCGATATCCAGCCAGGAGATACTGTAGCGATCTGGGGCTGCGGTCCAGTCGGACAGTTTGCCATTAGAAGTGCATATATGCTAGGTGCCGAGCGCGTCATTGCGATCGATCGAGTTCCCGAACGCTTACAGATGGCGAAAGACGGCAAGGCAGAAGTCCTTAACTATGAGGAAGTTGATGTTGGTGAAGCCCTCAAAGATATGACCGGTGGGCGCGGTCCCGATGCTTGCATGGATGCTGTGGGAATGGAAGCCCACGGTACGGGCCCTGATGCGTTTTATGACCAGGTAAAGCAAGCCGTGCGTATGGAAACCGACCGACCCACTGCCCTAAGGCAAGTGATTGTTGCCTGTCGCAAAGGTGGCACTGTTTCAATTCCTGGTGTTTACGGCGGCTTTGTAGACAAGATACCGATGGGTGCTGCCATGAACAAAGCTTTGACGTTTAAAACCGGACAAACGCACGTTCATCGTTACCTGCGCCCGCTACTTGAGCGCGTCCAAAATGGCGATATCGACCCATCTTTTGTAATCACCCATCGTCTGCCGCTAGAACAAGCACCGCACGGCTACGAAATTTTCAAGCACAAGAAGGACAACTGTATCAAGATCGTGCTCAAGCCAGGTCAGGCTGCCTAAAACCCCACAAGAACACGAAAAAACCAAGTCTAGCCAACACTTTAGGAGGTAGAGATGACAGAAGAGCTCACAAATAAGAAAGTTGCCATTCTGGTTACAGATGGCTTTGAGCAAGTTGAAATGGCTCAACCCAAGCAAGCCCTTGAGTCAGCAGGTGCTCAAACCCACATAATTTCACCTAAGAGCGATCGCGTTCAGGGCTGGAACCATTATGACAAAGGGGATTTTTTCCCGGTAGATGTCCCCCTCGATCGAGTAAATCCAGCCGACTATGATGCTCTCCTGCTTCCCGGTGGTGTTGCCAATCCAGATCAACTTCGGACTCAAGCTAAGGCGATCGAGTTTATAAAGTCCTTCTTCGATACCGACAAGCCGGTAGCGGTGATCTGCCACGGACCTTGGACTCTGATCGAGGCAGATGTGGTGCGCGCACGAAGGCTCACCTCGTGGCCGTCGCTCAAGACCGATCTCCAGAACGCAGGTGCCCAGTGGGTAGATCAGGAAGTTGTAGTTGATAATAACCTCGTGTCGAGCCGCAAGCCAGACGACATCCCAGCCTTCAACCGGGAAATGATCGAGCTGTTCAGCCATGCAGGGCAGGTACGGCAGATGGTGTGAGGACTCGGAGCGTTAATCAGGAGGACAGGTATGGAACAAGCAGGGGAAGTACAGAATGTCTTTTCTCCCTCTGCCTCAAGAGCTTCCCCAGCCCAAGGTGCTTGCCACCATGCAAAGTTTGCTGGGTGGACTACTAGGTCTGTCTAGTTGTATACATCCTGAGGAGAGCATTATGCGAATCGCTCAAGTTGCTCCATTGTGGGAACAAGTACCGCCTCCTGCTTATGGAGGAGTTGAGTTGGTGGTTAGTCTCTTGGCTGAAGAACTCATTCGTCGTGGTCATGAAGTGACTCTGTTTGCATCGGGTGATTCGAGTAGTTTTGCCAAGATAGAATCTGTTCACTCACAGGCATTGAGCTTAGACCCTACCGTTAAGGAACCAAGCGTTTACGAAACATTGCAGCTAATGCGAGTGTACGAACAGGCGCACAAGTTTGATGTCATTCACTCTCACGTTGGCTACCCTGCCCTACCCTACGCCAGATGGGTGGAGACACCGACTATTCATACGCTGCATGGCATCTTGACGCCAGATAATGAAAAGGTGTTCAAGTATGCTCGCTCTCAGCCGTTTGTCAGCATTTCCAACGCGCAGCGAGAACCAAGAGTGGGACTCAATTACGTTGCCACTGTCTACAACGGCATTGATCCAATGACTTACAAGTTTTACCCGCAGGCAGAGTCGTCTCCCTATCTTGCATTTCTGGGTCGAATCTCACCTGAGAAGGGGGTGCATTTAGCGATCGAAATTGCTAAACGTTCGGGCTGGCACTTAAAGATAGCAGGTAAAGTTGATGTAGTTGATGTGGATTATTTCGTGCAACAGATCAAACCTCACATTGATGGAACGCAGATTGAATACCTGGGAGAAGCTAACCATGCTGAAAAGAGCCTCCTGATGGGAGGAGCAGTTGCGACTCTATTCCCGATTACCTGGCGTGAACCCTTTGGACTGGTGATGATTGAGTCGATGGTAACAGGTACACCTGTGATTGCTATGAATTTGGGCTCCACCTCTGAAGTGATTGTTCACGGTAAGACAGGATTCTTGTGTCACTCAGTCAAAGACTGTCTCTCTGCCATTGATAGAGTGCCTGAGCTAAACCGCTACGCCTGCCAAGAGCATGTGCTGAGAAACTTCACGATTAAGCAGATGACAGATGGCTACGAAGGTGTCTACAGCAAGTTTGCTAGTCCTACAACCCAGGACCTTAGTATGATGTACCCCGAAACCTGGACATAGGAATAAGATAGAGTCGCTGCTTACAAAACTAGCAGAACTATGGAGACAACAGGAAATGCAGCGCAAACAGCACAGCGCGGAGTTCAAAATCATTGAGTGCCAGCCGTAGTGCATTTCAGTAAGTGAAGTAATCGAAGTGTATCAAAAAGAACAATATGAGAACAAATGAACCCAAGAAGGATTCTATCTTGAAGTTCGTTCAGCCATGCAGGGCAGGTACGGCAGATGATGTGAGGACTCGGAGCGTTAATCAGGAGGACAGGTATGGAACAGCATCGATTTGGTTCCACGCAGCGTGAGGTCGCAGTGATCGGTCAAGGAACCTGGTACATCGACAACGGTGACCGCGCCTGTGCGATCGCCGCTTTGCGTCAAGGACTCGATCTCGGCATGACCCACATCGACACGGCACAGATGTACGGCAGCGCCGAGGAGGTGGTCGCAGAGGCGATCGCTGGACGACGCGATCGGGTTTTCCTGGTTTCCAAGGTTCTTCCTGGAAATGCTTCTCGGAGAGGGACGATCGTAGCCTGCGAGAATTCGCTCGCTCGACTTCATACCGATCGGCTGGACTCTTATCTGTTGCACTGGCGCGGTCAACACCCACTGGAGGAGACGATCGCTGCCTTTGAGCAGCTTCAGCAGGAGGGGAAGATTCTCTGCTGGGGCGTGAGCAACTTCGATGTGCCTGACCTTGAAGCAGTCCAGAAGATCGCTGGCGAGGGTTCTCTCGTCTGCAATCAAGTCCTTTACCATTTGAGAGAGAGAGCGATCGAACACGCTGTGATCCCCTGGTGTGAGAAGCATGGGGTCGCCATAGTCGCATACAGCCCGTTCGGTCATGGGGATTTTCCCAGCTCGCGCACAACCGCAGGTCGCGTACTACAGGAAATCGCCGCCGCCCATAACGCCACCCCTCGCCAAGTCGCGCTCCGATTTCTGGTGCGGCATTCCTCGCTCTTCGCAATCCCCAAAGCATCCAACCCCGAACACGCCGCTGAAAACGCAGGAGCCGGGGAACTCAATCTGACCCAAACCGAACTCGATCAAATCGACGCAGCCTTCCCGACCGGATCTCGTCCCCGCGTGCTTCCCATGCTGTAAGCCTGATTGGCTCGCCTGTAGGCTGCCTGCCCATGAATTGAAGGCACCGCGCTGATGGAAAAGACTTCCGAGCTTTTTGCCTAGCCGCCCACCATTGAGGAGGTTGACATCGTTAGCTAGTCAAGCTTCCTTGATGGGGGGAAAGTAGCGAAGCTGTCACCAGCCGCCACGCAATGGCTGAAACCGTTTCTCCAACAACTTCAGAGAATTTTTTTAGGACTTATGGATTGACAAGGAGTGCAAGCTATGAATTAGAAGTAACAAAGAAAGACAGATGCGATCGCTAATCCTTAAGGGCTGCAAAAAACGGATAATACCTATGTTGCTCTATCTGGGGTTGGGATTATCAGAGCTACTACTAAGCCATCAACAGCAAAGTGTGACTTGAACACTTACACTCTATTTCTCCTGGCAGAATCAAAATACCCAGGATGTGTACGTTTGGCAAGAATTCTGGAAGATTTATCTCATGATAGTGTCAATAGATTTTTGTTACGGGAGCAGTATGAACCCAAGGATTTATTTATCGAGTTAAGACCACATATCAATTTGAGCGGTGGAACATTAAGTGGAGACGATACAGTAATTGACAAGCCTTATAGTGACCCAAATCTAACAGAATTAATCGGTTATTTTTGGTCAGGAAAACATCATCGTGTAGTCAAGGGTATTTAGTTAATAACATTGTACTACACCGACCCATCGGGTAAATCGGTACCTGTGAATTATCGCATCTACAACAAACTGGAAGGTAAAACTAAAAATGATTATTTAAGAGAAATGATTACAGAAGTTTTGGCTTGGGGAATGCAACCTTATACTGTGACTACAGACGCTTGATATTCAAGCCGCGAAAACCTAAGATTTATTAGAGATAAGGGATTAGGGCTTTTTATGGGCATAGCTAAAAACCGCTCATGTTCCATCAATGGTCGAGATTATACCCAAGTCCAAAATCTAGAAATACCCGAAGAAGGCTTAATTGTGCATCTAAAAAGTTTTGGGAAAGTGAAAGTATTTCAAAAAGTATTCAAAAACGGAGAGCCAAGATACTATATCATATTTTTACCAGAAGCAGAAGAAGATGCACTAATTGCAATTACTAGGGTTGAATTTAAGGCATTACATTCAATTCATTGGGGGATTGAATGTTACCACAGAGCCATTAAACAGGTATGTGGAATTGAACAGTTTATGGTCAGAACAACTGAGGCAATAAAAACTCATTTTTTTAGTGCTATCCGTGCGTTTACTCAATTAGAGTTAATGCGAGCGGAAGAGTTAATTTAAAATTGGTACGAACTCCAAAGAAATTTATCTCTTCAGGTTGCTCGTGACTTCATTCTGGAACACCTTAAACAACAGGTGGGCTTGAATGCACATAGTCCATTTCCTGTCAATGCGTAAGTCCTAAGAGCCATCAGGGATAGATTTAATTCAAGAATTGGGTAACTCCTACAAAGTTAACTGTTGACGCGATCGCTGGCTATAATTGCATTGATAAATCGGATGCGAGTTGCTATTTTAGATACCTCGCAATCCGACCATTTCCTATTTTCTTTGCTTAGAGTGATAGAGCGCTAATCACGATTAAACAACCACAAAATTGTTTGTGGTTAGTGACAACCCACTCGAAAGTTGTCCAAATTGTACCTGAGTAAAGGCACTCGCATTGCCATCTTGGTCAAAGAACAATGCACCTGTAACATTGTTGTAAATAAATTGCTGAGTGCTAGTGGTTGCAGATGCTCCGATGCTAAACTGACTTGTCTGAAGTGAACCAATTGATAACCCACCACCAAAACCAGCAGCCGATACCCGAATTAGTTCATTAGTCGCGTTGAAGTCATAAATTTCATCAATGCCTTCATTAAAACTATTGAAAGCAAAGGTATCAGTACCAGATCCTCCAATTAGGCTATCATTACCGTTGCCACCTATGAGGGTATCATTGCCACCACCACCGTTGATGGTATCATTCTCATTGCCCCCCAGAATCAAGTCATCGTACTGTGTACCTATGATATCTAATCGTTCGATATTCTTGTAGCTAACCTGATTTGTGCCAGCCGTAATTGAGCCAGTGTTAGTAGTAGCATTGAATGTTGAAGTGATTCCCTTGCCCTCGGAATCACCGCTGTCATGGACGATCAACAAATCGTCACCTTCGCCCCCATCTATTGTGTCATTGCCACGAATAACCTCAACGCTAGAAAGTTCACGATACCCAACATAGAAAGTAAAGTTTCCTATTATCCTATCGTTGCCATTGCTCCCCACAATATTGTCATCGTAGGATGTGCCTGCGATCTCTAATCGTTCGATATTCTTGTAGCTAACCCGATCCCTGCCTGTCGTAATTAAGCCAGTATTAGTGCTAGTATCGAAAGTTGAAGTGATTCCCTCGCCACTATTGGGGGTATAGGATAACAAATCGTCACCACCGCCCCCATCTATCGTGTCATCGCCAGAATCGAAGCTGAAGAACGTATCATTGCCATTGCTCCCCAGAATCAAATCATCATACTGTGTATCTGTGATCTCTAATCGTTCAATATTCTTGTAGCTAACCCCACTCGCGCCCGCCGTAATTGTTCCAGTATTAGTAGTAGCATTGAATGTCGAAGTGATTCCGTCGTTACCATAGTTCAAAAACTTCAACAAATCGTCACCTGTTCCCCCATCTACCGTATCATTGCCACTCCTGCCCGGATCGAGCGTATCGTTCCCATTGCTCCCCACAATATTGTCATCATAGAATCCACCTGTGATGTTTAATCGTTCGATATTTTTGTAACTAACCAGTGTCGTGGCTGCCGTAATTGTTCCAGTATTAGTAGTAGCATTGAAGGTCGAAGTAATTCCCCCGGTAGCATTTTGGTCATCGACGATCAACAAATCGTCACCTATTCCCCCATCTACAGTATCATTGCCACTACTGTATAATCCGCCAAGCGTATCATTGCCGCTGCTCCCCACAATCAAGTCATCGTACTCTGTACCTCTGATATTTAATCGCTCTATATTCTTGTAGTTAACCAGTGTCGTGCCTAGCGTAATTGAGCCAATATTAGTAGTAGGATTAAAAGTTGAAGTGATTCCCTCCCTAGCATAGTAGAAACCGTCACTGTTGTTATAGGACAACAAATCGTCACCTTTACCTCCATCGATCGTATCATTGCCACTATTGCCACTGTAATCGTTGAAGAACGTATCGTTGCCGTCATCACCATTCAGCAGGTTATTGCCTTTTGAAAAGTTAACAATCAAGTAATCGTCACCAGCGCCACCGTTGAGGGTGTTGTTACCAAAGGAGTAATAGTTGTTCCCGCCGCGGCTTTCGTCGCCTGAGGCAAAGAGAGTATCGTTGCCATCATCTCCAGAGAGTAGCTGATCGCCTCCTACAAAAAAATCAAGATTTGAAGAACCAACATCTAAGCGATCGTCACCACTACCACCAAGAAGGGTATCATTGTCCGTACCACCAAGAAGGTTGTCATTGCCCGCATCACCCGACAACAGGTCATCCCCTTCACCACCGTTGAAGGAGTCATCCCCTTCACCACCGTTGAGGGAGTCATCCCCTTCACCACCGTTGAAGGAGTCATCCCCTTCACCACCAATGAGAGTATCATTGCCCGTACCACCGCGTAGCAGGTCGTTACCACTCAAGCCATCGATTTTGTCATTACCCCCTTGACCATTCACCACATCATTTGAGTTGTCTAAACCTATAATGTTGTTGTCAAGGTCATTGAGGAATGTCACTGTGTTCTTGTTGAACAGGTTAGTTTGAGTGGAGTTGGCATCAAACACATCAAAACTGTCGGTGATACTGGTTTGTCCATAAAACAGGATATTGCCAATAGCAGGTCGTGAAGAAATTGCTGGCAGATTATCCAGGTTTTCTAATTTGAAGTTTTGAAGGATGACTTTTGCAGCAGCCTCCCCTTCAAAGGTGATTTCCAGATTGCTGCCATTCTGAGTAAGCAGCAGATTTTGGGGAGTAAAATTATAGCCTTGGAATTGGATGGTATCCACTTCGGCAATGACTGCTGATGAGGGAGTTATACCCTTACCTACACCACCGAAATCAGTAATAGTATCGGTGTTGCTATTAGAGTAGTTTAAGTTGTAGACAAATTTATCGTTGCCACCGCCACCAGTCAGACTATCGTTGTCCTGAGAAACAAATGGGTCGTTACCATTACCATTACCATCAATCGTATCTGCGCTGTTAGTGCCCACTAGGGTATCATTCCCCTTGGTTCCAATGATATTTGCCATAATTTTTTCCTACCTGAATCGATTTTTCGAGTAAATTAAGTTCTCAAGTTGCAGTTAACGCTGTTCAAACGCCCAAAAATTCGCCAAATATTGACGTTTCGACGTTTTTTCATGTCACCTTTAGGGGCTACGAATTTTTATTTGAAGATTCCCCCTTTGATTGGCTTTTACGTAGCACTTATCTAACTATCTGATACTATCTAAGTCTTAGGCACTATACAAATTAATGAGCGTGTCGATTCACAAACAAAACTAGTTTCAGGAGTATTTCAATCATTCTTCATCAGTAGCGTAGGCTAGTAAAAACCCTAGTCACCGTTGAAATAGAGTTAAAAATAAAGCTTG
The DNA here is from genome assembly GCF_020829665.1 of Nostoc sp. CHAB 5824. Lineage (GTDB taxonomy): Bacteria > Cyanobacteriota > Cyanobacteriia > Cyanobacteriales > Nostocaceae > Nostoc. The sequence continues at coordinate 245,259 of NZ_JAIVFT010000005.1, read as the reverse complement.
AATGCCTGAAAGCCACAGTAGCCCATAATTTAGTTGGTTTGTCAATGCGTAAGTCTTACTAGCTTGAAAATAGGGAACACTTGACAGACCATAGAAGAATGAATCTTTATGTCCTCGTTGGGGGTTATTGCTTGGATGTTTAGCTTGAAAATAGGAAATATCTAAATAACCCGATAATAACTAGATACCGAATATTTACTTAGATGTCTATATTGGAATGAAAATCTTTGCATCCTCTTCATATTATTTGCTGATAAATTTATAGATTAAGAGCCTATCCAAAAACCAAAACGGGTTTAAAAGTAATCCAAGCACAAGCGAAATGTAACATCGCTAAGTAGTTATCTACCTTCTTCTCCTTGCTAGCCTAAACTTTTCAATGTCAAAGGAGTTACGGATAACCTGTCTACCTCCTTTTGTTGCTACGCCACTACCGGATCTCAGAATGATTCCGAAAGGTCTTGAAGTGAGGCAAGGCTTATGCAAAACTTGAGATCCTTTGCTTCTAGCCTAATTTTAAGGAATTGATCAATGGCGCGTCTAGCCCTGCTAAGTGTATCTAACAAAACTGGTATAATTGACCTAGCCCGTAGCTTGGTTGAAGAATTTCACTATTGGGCTAAGTAATTTTTAAACGTACATTAACTATTTATTATCTGCTTCATCTTCAAGCAGGATGGTATTCAGAAGATTCAATTCACTGGATGCCATAAAGTAGCGATCGCTAAAAACTGTTTCTAATTGTGTAAAAATCCGTCTACCCGCCACAGCTACCCAAGGAAATGTGCGATAATGAGGTACTACAGGTATGATTAAGCCTTGAGGAGTTAGAGAACGTCCTAGCGCACTTCTCCAAGCTTGCGGATCTTGTAATACCTGTTGGCGAGTATCATCTTCTGATTGTTCATCCCAGAAATGGGGATAGTCTAGAGGTAAGCCAATAACTATGTTTTTAGTTTTTAAGGCTTGACGTGTGGAAGATTCAATCACAAATCCCTCTTGTTCTCGACTCAATAGTTTATACAGTTCGTTGGCAGGACGTTTGAGTTTTGAGGGAAATTTGAACTTTTTGCTTTCGGCAATTTCTTTTAGCGATCCTAAAAGACGACTGCTATTTTGTTTAACATCAGCTTTCCATGCTTCAAAGCTAAATATTTCTTCAGTTTGGCGATCGCTCCAATCTTCTATCCAGAAAGGGCCTATACAAGTTAGATTATCTGGTATCTGTAACTCGTCGTTATCTAAAGTTGGTAATAATCGGCTTGAAATTCTAGAAACAGTTTTGACCAAAGCTTGTAAAGTTTGATAATTTGCATAAGACTTGGCATTTTTTTCTAATGATTGACCTCTCAAGTCAAAATGTTTAAAGATGTTTGCAGTTAACTGCTCTGCCTTTTTCACAATTGCTTTTGCTTCTTGAGGATGACTATCACTGATAAAAATTTTGGCTTCACGCAAGAAATCTAAGACATCATCAGACATTAAACGCAACAATTCTTCATCGCCAACAGAGCCAACTGGAACAAATGCAATTCGGTTTTTATTAAGTCCTGCATCACCTTTGATGCGGGTGTGAATTGTAGAGCGCAACATTACCAGCAAAGTCAATAAATCGCTGGATTGACGCAACCATAGTCTTTTAGGATCAATGTCTTCTCTTTCAATGATGAAATCATTGATTAGCATAACTAAGCGTCTTGCTTTGTTATCTCCAGAAACTTCCGTTCCGGTTTCTGGATCTGTATACATTCCTCGACCACGGTAAATTAATTGCGCGACTTCCATTAAAGCGGCTTCAATATTAAATCGGGGAATTGCAGCTATAATCCAATCTGTTTTCGGGAAAGACACACCTCTTGCGCCTGAAGAAGTCATGAGAAAAACTCGGACTTCATCTCGTCGTGGCGGCTTTACTAATTTCAATCGCTGATCGGGTGATACACTTTGATCCAAAACCTCCACCTGTTCTCTGTTTACCAGAGGTTCTTTACCAGTGGTTAATTTTTCCTGCAACTGACGTAGAAAAGCTTTATCCTGAGCAAAGAAAATTAACTGCTCTGCTCCCTGTTGTAACCCAGCCTTGATTTCTAAGTAGGCATTTGTTAGCGATTCCTCTTCTGATTTTTCTCGAATTGCTTGTCTAATTGTCTGCTCTGTGCCGTCACTGTTTTGACCTGGTTTAATGGGCGACAGCCTAATACTGTAATCAATACTGAGTTTACTGGCGGGATAGCTATTTGTCATGACGTGTAGCGTTGGGTGTTTTTTGGGGCCAATTTTTGTATGAGTGCCTGTCACCCGAAACGGTGCTTCACCTCGACTTTGACTTATTAGAACTTTATCAGGAGCGCGATCGCCTGAGTTCAAAAAGCTATCTAACACAACTTCATTGCTGAGTGAGGCATCAGCAAGAATCAGCACAATTTTAAACGGAGATTGATTTGTATCAAACGGTTTAATAAATTGCTGTTCCAACCATTCTGCTAATTTACGGACAAAGGGTGCACCTGCACCATCACCAGCGAGTTCATCTACCATGATAACTATGGTGGGAATTCGCACTGCAAATGCTGAACGTTCCTTTTTTCCCGGCTTGGTATCAGCTTTTTTTGCAAATAAGTTGTTAAAGGCATTAACTGTCAAGGAATCTAAACTTTTATGTCTGAGGTAAGTAACTTTAAAAGTTTAACTTTAAAATTTTACCTTAGAGGATGTTTTAAAATTACCTCTTGTTTGTATCAAAAGTTTTAGATACCTCTCAATTTTCCTTAAAAAGGGGAACTTTGATTCCGGTTCCCCCCTTTTTAAGCAGGGCTGTTTCATTCGATCCCTTAAGGATTTTGTCAAGAGTATGAGTCAGAAATTTGCTTGAGTGGGAGAAATAAAAACTACCACCTCAACCAGTAAATTTAAGTGTGAGCGCCATTTTCTTGCCCAATCAGATTTTTTAGTCACTTGATTTTTTTGCTTGCAACGTTTGTAAATGAACGTCTTTTAGGGAATGAAACAGCCCTGCTTTTTTAAGGGGGTCAGGGGGGATCAATAAGTGCCTAAAATCACAGCCAAATACTTTTCAAACATCCTCTTATATCTTTTTATTTTTCCTTTTTAGGGTATTTTTAATAACCCATTTCGTATATCTATTTTACTAAACAATCAAGAGAGAAAGCAGCAATGAAAATGCCTAACAATCGCCAAAAACAAATAGTTACTAACGGTGGAAATCCCTTTTCACAGGTTTTCTCCGAACCTCCTATGCTTTCTAGCAGTAAGATAATCTGGAGTGGGATGAGCTTGGAGCAGCACTGCCTACCACCAGGAGAAACTCCTGAGTATTCTCTTGAACAATTTGCCATCACTATTAATCTTGGTCAGAGTTTTCGGGTGGAGCGAACCCTAGATAGACATCTGAAAACAGGGTTAATGTTTACGGGTGCTGTCGGGCTTTGTCCAATGTATACTTCCCAAGCAATCCGTTGGGATAGGGATGCCAACATTCTGTTGCTCAATTTGCAGCATGAATTACTGACTCGCAATGCTGTAGAGTTGCTAGATACGGATCAATATGAAATGTTACCGCATCTGATCACCCAAGATCCACTGGTTCATCAAATTGGTCTAGGACTGAAGGCACAACTTCAAACCAACAGTTCAGAAAGCCGTCTCTATGCTGAATCAGCCGCAACGTTTTTAGCTGTTCATCTTCTGCAAAATTATTCTACTCGAAAATCCTCTATCCAGGAGTATGTAGCAGGTTTACCGCAACAGCAGCTAAAAAAAGCAGTTGACTATATTCAGGATAATTTAACACAGGAGATTTCCCTTGATGCGATCGCTAATTATCTTGGTATTAGTCGCTATTACTTTTGTCGGTTATTTAAGCAATCTACAGGTCTTAGTCTACACCAATATCTGATTCAACAGCGAGTAGAAAGGGCAAAGCAACTATTGCTGCAAGGTAAGATGAGTATTGCTGATATTGCTCAAGCCTGTGGTTTTTCCCATCAAAGCCATCTCCATCGCCACTTTAAACGATCGACCGGAGTAACACCTAAAAAATTTTCCAATTTATAGCAAGATTGAGCAAAAACTGCATGAATATGCAATATTTATTGCTTATTGCCTGCCACTATTAAGTTAATCAACTGGGTGCATAATTTGGCACAGTTGTTTCTAGAAAACTTAAATCAATATTAATCAAGATTAATCAAGGAGGAAAGCAATGTCCAATGAAGATATCATTCGCGCTTGGAAAGATGAAGAGTATCGCAACAGCCTGAGTGAAGAGCAAAGAGCGCAACTTCCTCAAAATCCGGCAGGGCTGATTGAGCTAACGGATGCGGAGATGGAAGGTATTAACGGTGGTGCCCTATTGGCACAGACAAAAAATGATCCGATATGCAATATAACCGCGAAAACCAAAGACCCAACTACTGATTGTAAGCCCAATACACATATTCTTCTTTGTCAAAAGTCGATAGGCACAGGCTCTTTTAGCATCTAGGCTTAACCCTTTGGATGCTGAGTATTTGTGCTTTGCGAATCAAGTAATTTTGAAGCTAGACTGCATAATTCTCTCGGTGAGAGTTGCTGCCTAGCTTTCCTTTTCTATGCTAGTAATCTTGCTATGAATCAACAGTGTGTTCGATCATCTGCTTGGTTTCATGCGCTCACGTTGTATGAACGCATGGCATCACTTTGCGCCACTGAGTACGATAAGTCCAATATAGAAACTAATGCTGATCTGGCTCAACGAAGAATGCAATGCTGGCGAGATTCCTACAGAGGAACTTCACTGACGCATCCTCCATCCACGACTGATACCGATTTTCTCCAGCGTTTGGCAATGGATGGCATTAGCGAGGAAGAATTTCTCTATCTCCTTGGCGAACCGATTGAGGCTGTACGCGATCGCTTTCCCACCCCCCCAGCATGGCTGATCGACCTTACCCAGGCATATAATTGTCCTCTATTTGCCAAATCAATCCCACTTCCAGAAATACTGCGTGGTGAAAAGGTGACTGGTTTTTTGGATTTAATCGAGCCATTGATCAGTCAAAGCATGGAACGCTTGCGTCAAGGAGTACAGGTACTACTAGCAACCCAATCTAACTTAGCTTTTGATCCAAACACAGTTGAAGAGGTGCTTTTCACCAATCTGCCAGAGCGTTTGCTTGGTAGGCTAAGCAGCACCTTGGTTCTGGAACTCCATGTAGCTCGCTTACAAGGACTTTTGGAAGGAGATACTTCTGAGAGGCGATTTGAGAGCTTTTTACAGCGCTTACGCCAGCGCCATACAGCTCTTACCATATTACAGGAATATCCAGTTCTGGCTCGGCAAATTGTTAGTTGCCTTGATAACTGGGTTACGTTCAGTCTGGAATTTCTTGATCATCTGTGCGCCGATTGGAATGCTATCCGGGCTACCTTCAGCCCCTATAAAGATCCTGGCATACTTGTACAGCTAAATAGCGGCATGGGCGATCGGCACCGGGGTGGACGTTCAGTGCTGTTAGCAATGTTTAGTTCTGGCTTGCAGATAGTCTATAAGCCCCGCTCTCTAGCTGTTGATGTGCATTTTCAACAACTCTTAACTTGGTTGAATGAACGGGGTGCCCAACCACCTTTTCAAACAATTAATATTCTAAATTGCGGTTCTTATGGGTGGATCGAATACATTTCTGCTCAAACTTGTACTTCTCAGGCAGAAATCCAGCGTTTCTATGAACGTCAGGGAGGATATCTTGCCCTCCTCTATGCTCTGGATGCCACAGATTTTCACTGTGATAATCTGATCGCGTCAGGTGAACACCCCATCCTAATTGACCTAGAAACACTTTTTCACCCACGCTTTGAAAAAGAAAACCAAAACCAATCAGATTGGCTTGCTAGTCATACAATGGCCAATTCAGTGTTACGCATTGGGTTACTTCCGCAACGTGAAGGTGTAACTGAAAAGTTTGAAGGTGTTGACATCAGCGGTTTAGGTGCTTCAGAAGGTCAAATCTCGTCCAAAGATATCCCCTACTGGGATGGAATAGGGACAGATGAGATGCAGCTCAAACGCAAACGAATGGAGATATCTGTAGGTCGTCATCGACCAACCCTTAATGGTGCTGAGGTTAATGTCTTGGACTACACCGAAGCTATTGAAATTGGATTTACCAATACTTATCAGTTGTTGTTACAGCACCGGGATGAGTTGTTGTCAGATGATGGCTCTTTGGCTCACTTTGCTACGGATCAAGTGCGGGTGGTTCTTCGAGAAACTAAGACCTATTCTGAACTACTGCGGAATAGTTTTCATCCCGATCTCCTGCGTAATGCTCTTGATCGCGATCGCTTTTTCGACAGGCTGTGGATTAGTGCCAAGTACAACCCCCATCTAATCAAGGTCATTCCTGCTGAATGCGCCGATCTTGAAAGAGGTGACATTCCTTTATTCACAACACAGCCGAGTTCCCGCGATCTGTGGAACAGTAACCATGAGAGAATTCCCTGTTTATACCGCCAATCGAGTATGGAGCGAGTGCGATCTCATGTCCAGCAACTCAGTGAAGCTGACCTAGAGAAGCAACTCTGGTTTATCCGCGCTTCACTCACATCCCTGGCTATGGAGAAAGAGCAGATCCGATGGTCAACTTATACATTGACGGAACCACAGATTGCTGCTGAGTGCAGGGGCTTATTGGCTGCCGCGATATCTGTTGGCGATCGCTTAGAAATGTTGGCTCTGCGTGGACAAGATGATGCTACCTGGCTCGGTTTAACGTTTACGAATAAACGTCACTGGTCTCTCCTACCTTTGGGACCTGATCTCTATGATGGGATACCTGGGATAGTTTTGTTCCTGGCTTATCTTGGAGCCATTACTCAAGAGCAACGCTACACTGACCTAGCACAGCTAGCATTAGCAACGCTGCGGCGTTGGATAGAACAACGTAAATCACACATCAGATGGATTGGAGCCTTTAACGGTTGGGGTGGAATAATCTACACACTGGTACATTTAAGTACACTCTGGAAACAGCCAGAGTTGTTGGCTGAAGCAGAAGCACTAGTAGCACTTCTGCCAAATTTGCTAGGGCAAGATGAAGAACTTGATATTATCAGTGGTAGTGCTGGATGCATTGGCAGCTTAATTAACTTGTATTGTTCCCAACCCTCCTCACAAACCCTAGATGCCGCTATTCAATGTGGCGATCGCCTGATTTCCAAAGCTAAACCCGGTTGGCTTCTCAAGAAAGGAGGGACAAAGCCCTTAACTGGCTTTTCCCACGGTGCATCTGGTATGGCATGGGCACTATTAGAACTAGCTGCACTGACTGGTGAAGAACGCTTTCGCACAGCAGCTCTCAATGCCATTGCCTACGAGCGCAGTCTCTTCTGTCCTGAAGTGGGAAATTGGCCTGACCTACGCAATTTTGCCGATACAGTTCTGGCAGATAGCAGTAACCAGCATATTTTTATGACCGCTTGGTGTCACGGTGCGCCAGGAGTCGGATTAGCTCGTTTACGCTGTCTGCCTTACATTGATGATGCTGAAATCCGATCCGAGATTCACATAGCCCTTACAACCACGCTTAATAATGGATTTGGTGGTAATCATTCCCTATGTCACGGCGACTTGGGCAACTTGGAACTGCTATTGCAAGCGAGTCTAATCCTCGATGAACCTCAATGGAAAACTCAACTTGACCGTTTATCAACCATCATTCTTGAAAGTATAGATAAATTTGGCTGGTTATGTGGGGTTCCATTGGGAGTTGAAACCCCCGGATTGATGACAGGCTTATCCGGTATTGGCTATCAAATGTTACGTCTTGCAGCACCATCAAAAGTTCCTTCAGTCTTGATGTTAGAATATCCCAAACAACACAATGAATCGATATCTCTCAGTAGAACATTCTTGATAGGTTAAGGTAATTGCACTAGAAATTACAAGTTCCAATCCCATCTTTCATCGACTGTTATCTTTGCTAGCCCAAACTGTTCAATGTCAACGGAGGTACGGAGAACCGGTTCACCTCCTTTCGTTGCCACGCCACTACCGAATCTCAGAATGATTCCTAAAAGTCTTGAAGTGAATCAAGGCTTATACAAAACTTAAGATCCTTTGCTTCCAGCCTACTTTTAAGGAATTGATTAATAGCGGGTCTAGCCCTGCTGAGTGTATCTAACAAAACTGGTTTAATTGACCTAGCCCGTAGCTTAGCCGAAGAATTTGACTTTGCGCTAAATAATTCCTAAGCTTACATTAACTATTTGTTATCTGCTTCATCTTCAAGCAGGATGGTGTAGGTCAATGTCCTCATAAAACTTTAGGGATTTAATCCAGCTTGTTGAAAAATTGCGTGAGGGGTAATTTCCAATTCTGGTAGCAAATCATCAGTAATTATTTGATCAGATCGATAAGTAATCGGCAAAGAAGATGGTGCAAATACAGTTACAGTTCTAGCTTTTGTATCAACCACCCAAACATGAGAAACACCAGCTTTCAGATAATCAGTCGATTTTTCAGCAATTTCACCAAAACTTTGACCGGGTGAAATGATTTCGATGACTAATTCAGGTGCGACAGGACAAGCTTCGTCTAATAGCCAATCAGCAGGAAGATGGTTATAAGAAATATAGGTCAGATCGGCTACAGGCATCCAATCTTGTTGATTTCGTGTTAGTTTGATTGCCCATTCAATCACAACTCGACCTTTTGCTTGTGCCCATGCAGACAATAGTATAAATAAAGCACCAGTAGTCGAGCCATGAAAAAATTTTGGTGATATTTCATTATCTTTATATTTTGGTACAGCTTCACCGTTAACAAACTCGTATGTAATATCTCCTTCGGGAAGTGCGAGAAATTCTTCTAGAGTTAGGCGTTGATTAGAAGACTGAACCATAGATGTTATGTGGGTAAAACATGCTTACTTTTAGTTTAGGCGATCGCAAATATTAGAGACTAAGCCTACCTAGTCCTTATTTTCAGCATTTTCGACTGTGGTAACTGTGGGGGATGTAAGCATATAAATTACACGAGTCAATATTATTCCTCATAGTCTTGAAGTGAACCAAGGCTTATGCAAAACTTGAGATCCTTCGCTTTTAGCCTACTTTTAAGGAATTGATCAATGGCGCGTCTAGCCCTGCTGAGTGTATCTAACAAAACTGGTTTAATTGACCTAGCCCGTAGCTTGGTTGAAGAATTTGACTTTGACTTAATCAGCAGTGGGGGAACAGCCCAAGCACTCAAAGATGCGGGACTCCCTGTTACCAAAGTTGCAGATTATACAGGTTCACCAGAAATTTTAGGTGGCCGAGTCAAAACTCTACATCCCCGGATTCATGGCGGAATTTTGGCGCGGCGAGATGTTCCCCAAGATATTACCGATTTAGAAAATAACCAAATTCGCCCGATTGATTTAGTGGTGGTGAATCTATATCCTTTTGAGGAAACGATCGCTAAACCAGGAGTAACATTAGCTGAAGCTGTTGAACAGATTGATATCGGTGGGCCAGCAATGCTACGGGCATCATCAAAAAACTTTGCTCATCTCACTGTATTATGCGACCCGGCACAGTATGACGAGTATTTGCAGGAATTGCGGCAAAATAACGGCGTAGCTTCCTTAGAATTTCGGCAAAAGGCAGCATTAAAAGGATTTTCGCACACTGCTAGTTATGATCAAGCGATCGCATCTTACCTCGCAGAAGCACAGCAGTACACCCTTAGCGGTACACAATTGCAATCTCTGCGTTACGGTGAGAATCCTCATCAACCTGCCACCTGGTATCAAACTGGTACTACTCCAACGGGATGGACAGCCGCGACAAAACTCCAAGGCAAAGAACTTAGTTACAATAACTTAGTTGATTTAGAAGCCGCACGCCGAATCATTGCTGAATTCACTGATACCCCAGCAGCAACGATTATCAAACATACAAATCCCTGTGGTACGGCATTGGGAAGTAGTATTTCTGAAGCTTACCAAAAAGCTTTCAATGCTGATTCTACTTCTGCCTTTGGTGGAATTGTCGCACTCAATCGTCCGATTGATGCGGCTACAGCTAGCGAGTTAACCAAAACATTTTTAGAATGCGTGGTTGCACCAAGTTGTGATGCGGAAGCTCAAGAAATCCTTGCCAAAAAATCTAACGTGCGGGTTTTGACTCTACCTGATTTCAGCAGTGGCCCTAAGGATACAGTAAAAGCGATCGCAGGTGGGTTCCTTGTCCAAACTAGCGATGACATCATTGCTGATACCAGTCAATGGCAAGTAGTCACCGAACGTCAACCTACCGACAGCGAATTAGCCGAATTGCTGTTTGCATGGAAAGTTTGCAAACACGTTAAATCGAATGCCATTGTTGTGACAAGCGATCACACTACACTAGGAGTAGGTGCTGGTCAAATGAACCGCGTCGGCTCAGTTAAAATTGCCCTAGAACAAGCTGGAGAAAAAGCCAAAGGTGCAATTCTCGCCAGCGATGGATTCTTCCCCTTTGATGATTCTGTCAAAACAGCCGCAGCAGCAGGAATTACAGCCATCGTCCAACCAGGGGGAAGTGTGCGCGATAAAGATTCTATCATTGCTGCTAACGAACTGGGTTTGGTGATGGTCTTAACTGGTATACGTCACTTTTTACACTAAATTATTGACCTTAAGGTGTGCAGTTTAGAAAGTGTCACATAACTTACTTGCTTTTTAATTGAATTAGTGATATGTTTTAGTCGTGTGTGAGGAGCAAGTTAAAAGTAAAAAGCGCCTGGGGTGGAAACACGGCAACACTCCCAAGCGCTTTTTAATTTGTCAGAAATTGGATTGCTTGTGCAATTTTAAAAGTGTCACATAACTTACTTGCCATTTAATAGAAGTAGTGATATTATCTAATCGTGTGTGAGGAGCAAGTTAAGAATAAAAAATGCCTGGGGTGGAAACACGGCAACACTCCCAGGCATTTTTTAATTTGCATACAGAGATTGGATTCCTTACCATATCGATTACAAAAATTTTGGCAATAAATAAATGGCCTGTAAAAACGTACCAATGTATGCGCCTACCAGCGTATTTGTAGCAGGAATACTGTGAAATGGTATCAGAAATTAAATTGGCGGTACAGTTTTGAAAGTGTCACTCAATATACTCGCCTTTTAATTGAAGCAGTGATACTATCTATTTGTGTGAGGAGCAAGTTAAAAATAAAAAGCGTTTGGGGTGGAAACACGGCAACACTCCCAGGCGCTTTTTAATTGGTATGTAGAAACAAGTCCTTGCACATGCGCTGGAATTATTGAGATAATTACCTACAGTCCAAAATCCAGTCAACCCCACCCACAATCAGAAATTCAGGTGTAAATGAATCGGCTGACTCAACAAATCCAGTTCATTATCGAAATTGATCGATTAAAACAGGTGATGCGCCAAACCCTCCTTATTAATGGGTCACGCCGAGAAAATAGTGCGGAACATTCTTGGCATTTAGCAGTGATGGCAAGTGTATTAGCAGAATATGCCCCGGAGGGTGTTGAGATATTCCATGCCATCAAAATGCTGCTAATTCACGATTTAGTAGAAATTGATGCAGGTGACACCTTCTGCTACGATGTGCAGGGTAATGACAGCAAAGCAGAACGAGAAGCACAAGCAGCGTTACGCTTATTTGGACTTTTGCCAGCAGATCAAGGTAGCGAGTTGCGTTTACTGTGGGATGAGTTTGAAACAGGGGAAACACCCACCGCCAAATTTGCCGCAGCCCTAGACCGTATACAGCCTTTGCTGCACAATCAACAAACTCAGGGCGGGAGTTGGCGCATTCATGGCATTAGGCGCGATCAGGTGATGAAACGGGTAGCGCCAGTAGAAACAGGTGCGCCGGAACTGTGGCCTTTTGTTTTGCAATTAATTGATGATTGTGTGACAGCAGGGTATTTGAAAGATGATACTGCCCTAATTACTCAAGATTTTCGCGCTGAAAATTATTAGCTTTTTCCTAAATATGTAGGTTCTAAAATCGTTTCTTTAACCGTCTCATCTACTCTTTCTAGATTATAAGCCAATACGGTTCAGTTAAACTCAGAAGCCTGGTAAGTTTTGTCCTCTAAGCTATAGAAGTGTTGATATACCTGAAAGGCTTCTCGTTTGTATAGCGGTTCCCACTCAGATGCGGTACAACATATATTGCAAGGTGTAGGGGCACGGCATGCCGTGCCCCTACGGGTGTACCTCACGTAAACGAGAACCGCTATATTTTCTGCCATCTAAGGTGGCGCGGTTCTAAAAGCTATAGAAGCATCCATCCCAACAGAGGCTATGGAGAGAGCGATTGCACAAGCCCAAGCTCAAGAGAGAAGAATCTTGGAAAACTAAAACAAGGGCAACACATCTATGACTTTGAATCGCTAAAGAACTACCCCGCCCTGCTTTATTGAGGGCAGGGAGTTATCGGCAACTATCAACTTACTAAATACAAATAAATACAAAAAGTTACATAGATTTCTAAATGGAGCAATGCGATTTTGTGGGATGACCCCACGAGAAGAGTGATCGCATTTTGTTATCACCTCCCGAATCAGATCGTGCAAAAAAATCTTGCGCTAGAGGCATTACAGTGAGCGGAACGCCATTGTCAGAAAGTGCGTTGTAGGCGATTAAAGTTTTATATCTGGTTTGTTCAGCAGTTTCGCACCGGGAACTAGTCTAAACCCCAGTTGATCGAAAAGCCGACCTTTCTAAGCCGTTCTGTTCTATTTTTATCCCATCAAATAACCTGAGACCGAGCCTCCGAAATCGGTTTTGCCAAAATTTCCTCCCACTCAGACGGCGAGAGGGGTTTTACTTCTATTTGCATATCAAAACAATTACTAGCTGCGGTAATTAAAGCTGCAATAATCTTTTCCACACTCAGACTTTGAGGCAGTCGTACAGTTGTAAAAGATTCTGCACCAAATACTTGATCGAACAGTTCAGCATCCGGTTGCAAACGGATCGAACCATGTTGCAAAATTGCCCTACTACGTCGCAATTGAGCGCTACCAATGAGTTTGGCACCATCTGGCAAAACTAAATCTGCACTAGTTGCTGTGCCAAAACAGTTAGGGTTGTGGATGTAACCTCGTCCAGCCCTACCGTACTGTAATTCTACGCCAAGCGATCGCCACCCTTGAATCAAAAACTCACAAATTTTTTCGTACACCTGGAGGCGACTACCCATCAATCCAGATGTGACTACAGCGTAAGTTAAATCACCTTGGTGTAGCACCGCCCGTCCACCGCTAGGACGCCGCACTAAATTCAGTTTTTGCCCTTGCCAAGTTAAATATTGCCAATATTCAGGGAATTGGTGTTGATGATAGCCGAGAGAAATGGCGGGTGGCGACCAGGTATAAAAGCGCAGAGTTGGCGGATGCTTTCCAGACTGGTGCTGTTCTAGCAACCAGCGGTCAATCGCCATCTGCACATTGCCGTCTGCCTCTAGCAAAGGAATTAATCGCCACACTTTAGAATTCAAGAGTTGGGAGAGACGTGATTAATCGCATCTGTACAGAAGTTAGGAGTTTTGAATTAAAAAGTTTACATTAACTCAGCACTTATAACTCCTAACTGAAGCGAATTGATTAGTCAAGTTGCACCAAATTCAGATTGTAAAGCTTCATCGTTATTATCAGCGATCGTTGCCACAATGGTAATGAGCCGAGACACTTCGCCAGGGGATAACTCTGCTAAGGTGCGTGTTGATATCACAACCACTCGGTTTTCAATAATACCAAAACGCGCTTCAAAAGTACTAGAGCAGTTTAACTCCAAAAGATACCGCATCAATTTAGGTTCATTTTTAGCAGGTAAATTTAGCACCGTAGACCAAACCGTTATGGTATCTTCATCGGTTGTTCCGTTGAGCTGGACAAATACTTCCACACTTCCGTACTTAAACTTCCAGAGATAACCGCCCTCTGGAGTGTGGCTAACCATCGCACTGTCATCTTGTTCTAAAGAGTCAATGACATTTTCAATTACCTCTACATGGTTAATGCTTGCCGTCTCGGCGATTAGCTCATTAATGGAGTCGTTACTAGTTATGGTTTCTTGGTAGCTTGTCATAAAGATTTTTTCCTCAACATACTTGCTGTCTTATCTACACATACTTTATAACTTGTGGACGCAATTAGCTTGAGCTTCCTTTTGCGTTTACTTTCTAAATGTCCAAAGTGTGGGCTACGATCGCAAAGCCTATTTCCAGTGTATTTCACGTAACTGTGGCACACCATTTTTATAGACAGGACAGTTGCTTATTGATTTGTGGAGGCAATTTCTGAAGCATTTATAAAGATGTACTTCATTTACATGTAAATTGCTATAGATTATATTTTTTGCTTGTAGAAAATTAGTTACCTACTGTACTATTTTTTTGGGGTAAAGTAGCAAATTATATTTTGGACGGGTGTGATGAGAATCTTGCTAATTGAAGATGAAGAGATTTTAGCAAGTGTCCTGTTGAAGTCTCTTAGTAAACAACACTATGTTGTTGATGTAGTACAAGATGGACAAATGGGTTGGGAATATACGCAAAGTACGAACTACGACCTGCTCCTCATAGATGTAGGACTGCCGAAACTGGATGGTATTACATTATGTCAGCGATTGCGTTCTAGTGGCTGTTTCACTCCTATTCTGCTGATGACCGCGAAAGATGGTAATAGAGAGCGGATTCAGGGGCTTGATGCAGGTGCAGACGATTATCTGATCAAGCCTTTAGATTTAGAGGAACTGCAAGCACGGATACGGGCGCTGCTACGTCGAGGCGATCGCCCCTGTACCCCAGTACTGGAAGTAGGCGCACTGAGGCTAGATCCTAGTAGTTGCGAGGTTACTTATGACAACAAACTGCTGGAATTAACAGCTAAAGAATACAGTCTGCTGGAGCTATTTCTCCGGAATCCATCGCGTGTTTTTAGCCGGGGGGATATCATTGAGCATCTATGGACTTTTGACGATCCACCGCAGGAAGAGACTGTAAAATCACATATCAAATACTTACGACAAAAGTTGAAAGCAGCCGGAGCAGTAGACTGGATTGAAAACGTTTATGGTTTGGGATATCGGCTCAACCTTGGGAGAGGAGGGGGAGCAGGGAGCAGGGAGCAGGGCAGGCAGGAGAGGCAGGGGGAGCAGGGGGGGAAAGAAAAATATACCCCTGATCCTAATGTTGAACAGCAGTTTAACCAGGCGATGGGTGGCTTGTGGAAGCAATATCAGGGGCTGATGGTGCAACGGGTGACGGTACTGCAACAATTAGCAGCAGCAGTATCTAGTAAAACGCTGACTAAGGAGTTACAGCAATCCGCAGAACGAGAGGCGCACAAATTAGCTGGTGTCTTGGGAATGTTTGAACAAGACAATGGTACTCAGATCGCGCGGGAAATTGAACAGATTTTAGGCAAAGATGGCGACTTTTCCCCAGCCCAAAAGCGGCACTTACTGACGCTAATCGAAGATTTGGGTAACTTAATAAACCTGATGGGGCAAAAGGTAGATAACCAAACTTCCACTTTGATGGGAGAAGAAATTAGTACCCGATTGTTATTAATTGACTCCAATTTGCAACTAGGTTCTCAGTTGCAACAACTGGTTGAGTCCAGAGGAATATACTGGCAGCAAATCACCAACTTAGAGGATGCAAAAAACTTACTGCAAACCACATCACCAGATTTAGTAGTGCTAAATGTAGATGTGGGGTGGCGTAAAGAAAGTTTGGCACTGCTGTCGGAATTGGCAACGCGCACACCACCTGTACCCGTTCTGGTGCTGGCTGCGACTGATGACTTAGTAGAACGTGTGACTTTAGCTCAGTACGGGGCGCGGGGTTTTCTGGTCAAGCCTGTAACAGCTACTCAAGTTTGGGATGTTTCATCTCAACTATTACAGCGTACCCGTTCTTTACGGGTAAATGTTTTAGCGGTAGATGACGATCCGCTGATTTTAGCAGCACTGCGCCCAATGTTAGAACCTTGGGGTATGAGGCTGACAGGATTGCAGAATCCGCTACGGTTCTGGGAGGTACTGCAATCGACTACACCGGATTTGTTGATTTTAGATGTAGAGATGCCGCAAATAAGTGGTATTGAGCTTTGCCGAGCAGTTCGTACCGATCCCCAATGGCAGGAATTACCGATTGTATTTTTGACTGCTCATCGGGAGATGGAAACTGTGCAGCAGGTGTTTACTGTTGGAGGAGATGATTATGTGGTTAAACCTGTTGTTGGGGCAGAATTGTTGGCACGCATTACCCATCGTTTAGAACGCAGCCGTTTACTTCAGTCGCTTTCTACTAAAGATCCCCTCACTGGACTAGCAAATCAATTTCAGTCTAGCCGTGACTTGCAGCATCTGATTGCTCAAGCCGAGAAAAATCAGCAATCTGTCTGCTTGGTAATTTTGAGTGTGACTGATTTACGTCAAATGAATATCAAGTATGGTCATGAAGCTGGGAACCAAGTATTACAAAGATGGAGTCGTTTATTCCAATCGGAATTTTGCAGTGGTGAAGTGCTTGGTTATTGGGGTAACGGAGAATTTGTCGTGGGAATTTCTGGGCTAACAAAAATAGAAGTGAACCATCGCTTCAGTGAGATTTTAACTACTCTCCGCCAGCAAATATTCACAGCCTTTGATGGCGATCGCTTTCAGGTAATATGTAATTTTGCTGTAGCTGAATACCCTAGTGATGGGCTAACGTTCCAATCTCTACTCAGATTTGCTAGTACCATTCATGAGGCATCAAGGAGTTGCTGATGAGCGCTAAACAGCTAGAGCAGGTGAAGCAATTGCAAGCTACCCTCACCAAAATGGAAGTAACATTAGGTGCGATCGCTGATGCTGTAGTCTGGGTAGGAGAAGACCGATGCATTCAATGGTGCAATTCTCATTTTGAATCTCTGGTAAACCAACCCCACGCCAATGTCTGCGGCACAAAGTTAACTGACTTGCTACCCCTAGCACAAGCAGGACAACCAGTTGCTTTACCCTGCTATCCTGATGTGCAGATACTCAATGGGAAGTACAAAACAGCAAATTATCAGTTCCAGCAGGGTGAGCAGACTTTAACACTACAAATTTCTGGTAGCTGTAGCGGTCTGACTAACGATCAATGTGCAATACTGGTGATTCGAGATATCACGCTAGCGAAACAAACTCAAGAATCCTTACAAGAGATTGAGGAGCGGTTGCAGACATTAATTAACGCTACACCCGATATTATCTGTTTAAAAGACGGCGAGGGAAAATGGTTACTGTCAAACCAGGCTAACCTAGAATTTTTACAGCTACAAGGCGTTGATTATCAAGGTAAAACAGACTCAGAACTAGCAAAATTTAGCAATTTTTATCACGATGCTCTGCTCAACTGCGACAAAACAGATGAACAAGCTTGGCAGTTAGGATGTGTGCATCGGGTAGAAGAAGTTATACCCCGACCTGATGGGACAGTGAGCAGTGTAGATATGATTAAAGCCCCCCTATTTCACCAGGATGGTAGACGCAAGGCTCTGGTGGTTTTAGGACGGGATTTGAGCGAACGCAAACAAACTCAAGTAGCTTTAGAAAGCTCTTTGTCTCTGTTAAGCGCTATCTTTGAATCGATTCAAGATGGTATCTTAGTAGTCGATAGCTTAAGTAATATCACTAGTTACAACCAAAAGTTCTTAGAAATGTGGTCAATTCCATTAGAACTTTTGACAGAACCAGATCATCCTCAGCGGCTAGCGTATCTGGCAAACCAGCTAAAAGACCCCGATGTGTTTTTGCAACGAGTCCGAGAATTATACTCACACCCGGAAGTAGTTAGTTACGACTGGTTAGAACTGCAAGATGGCAGAGTATTTGAGCGATACTCCTGTCCTCAGCGCATTGGGGAAAAGATTGTTGGTAGAGTATGGAGCTTCCGCGACATCACGCAACGCCAAAGGGCAGAAGAAGCACTACGACAAAGTGAGTTGCAATACCGTAGTATCTTTGAAGCTATCAATGATGGACTATTTATTACTGAGATAGAAACTGAAAAAGTCACGGAAGTTAATCCTGCGGCTTGTCAGATGCACGGTTATTCTTATGAAGAATTTCTCACTTTGCATCCATCTGCCTATATTCACCCAGACTCACGTTCTGTTTTTTTAGAGTTTCTAAAAAAAACACGATCTGGCGAGCAATTTTATGGGCCAGCAGTTGATATCTGCAAAGATGGCACTTTGATAGATGTGGAAGTTAAAGGAACTACTTGCATTTACAACGGTAAACCACACGTTTTAGCGGTAGTGCGCGATATTACTGCTCGCAAACGCACTGAGGAAGCCTTGCGACAAAGTGAAGTCCAATATCGGGATTTGGTGCAAACAGCCAACTGCATCATTCTGCGTTGGGATGGTAACGGTAACATCATATTTTTAAATGATTACGGTCAAAGGATTTTTGGTTTCGATTTAGATGAAATTATCGGGCGTAATGTCATCGGCACAATTGTTCCAGAAACCGAAACTTCCGGGCGCGATTTAGAAACATTAATGGTTGATATTTGTCAGCACCCAGAGGACTATCTATTTAACGAAAACGAGAACCTGTGCAAAAATGGCGATCGCGTCTGGATAGTCTGGGCAAATAAACCCATTTTAGATGAACAAGGAAACTTAATCGAAATTCTTTCAGTAGGCACTGATGCCACAGAACGCAAACGCGCCCAAGCAGCCCTCCAAGAAAGTGAGTTAAAATTCCGTAGCATTGTCGAAAATGCCAATGATCTGATATTTGTCCTTTCGCTAGAGGGAATTTTTACTTATCACTCGCCGAATGTGACTGCAATTATGGGTTACAGCTTAGAAGAAATTGAAGGTCATTCTGTGGTGGAGTTTACCAAACCTGAAGATTTAGCAATTAGCGTCGCCGCCTTACAAAGAGCTATAACTGGCGAAAAGCTGACTGATATTGAGGTGCGATTGCGACACAAAGATGGTAGCTGGCGATGGTTCAACTTTAACACTTCAACAATCAATACTCCCAGTGGTGAAATTGCGATCGCCGGTGTGGGACGCGATATCACAGAACGCAAGCAAGCAGAAGAAGCCTTGCGTCGTAGTGAAATGAAGTACCGCAACATCTTTGAAAATTCCCAAGTAGGGATTTTCCGCACCTGCCAAAAAGATGGATTGATTATTGATGCTAATCAACGTGGTGCTGAGATATTAGGTTTTACCTCTGCTGCTGACTTAATTGGCAAGTATTTCACAACTGACTTATATGTTAATCCAGACGATCGCGTGCAGATGTTAGCAGAGTTAGAAGAGAACGGTGAAGTTCGTAATTTTGAAGTAGCACTGCGACGCTTGGATGGATCTGTTGTTTGGGTACTGTTGTCACTCCGTCTCAACGCGGAAGAATTCTGTTTGGATTCTGTTTTTACAGATATTAGCGATCGCAAACAGCAAGAACAAGCTTTACGCTTAATTGTTGAGGGCACAGCAGCTAAAACAGGTGATGAATTTTTCAATTCTTGCGTTCGTTACCTGGCTGAAGTATTGCAAGTTCAATATGCCCTAGTCACTGAGTTTGGTGATGAGCCGAAAACTAAAGTCCGCACTTTGGCATTTTGGTGTTGTGGGACTATTAACGAGAACTTAGAGTATGATTTGCACGGTACTCCTTGTGAACATACCTTGGAAGGCAACCTGTGTCACTACCCCCAAGGAGTGCAAGCCGCTTTCCCGGAAAATGCAGATTTAGTGAGGATGAACGCCGAGAGTTTTTTTGGCGTTCCTCTAACTAGTTCATCTGGCGAAATCATCGGACATCTAGCAGTGATAGATGTCAAACCAATGAAGCACGATCCGGGACGAGAACTGATTGTCAAAATCTTTGCTGCCCGTGCCGGTGCCGAATTGGAACGAAAACAAGCAGAAGCAGCCCTACAGCAAAGCGAGTTAAAGTTTCGCACTATCGTTGAAAAAGTCAATGATGTGCTATTTGTCATCAATCCTGATGGGGTTTTCAACTATATTTCTCCTAATATTTTGAATACTACCGGATTTGCCCCCAGCGAAATGGAGGGCAATTCCTTGGCATTCTTTACTCATCCCGATGATGTGCCAAAATGTCAAGAAGTAGCCCAAACTATCCTCGCAACAGGTGAGGGAATTTCCGGTACTGAGTACCGCGCCAAACATCGCAGTCGGGGCTGGGTTTGGCTAACTTCTAATGCAGTCCGCACACAAGATGCTCAGGGTAACTTCCAGATTGTGGGTGTAGCTCGTGATATTAGCGATCGCAAAAAAGCAGAAGAAGCCTTACAACGTCGCGCCCAACTAGAAAGTATACTCAGCAGTATTTCCCGCCATTTCATTGACCAAGATTTACAAACAGCAATTGATTTTACACTCCAGGCGATCGCTCAATTCATGAATGCTCAACGGTGCGCGATTTTTGAGTTATCTTATGATCCACACGAAGTCTACTTAGTTAATGAATGGTGTGCTGCTAATATTCAACCATTAATCGGCAATGCCAGAAAGGGCAATCTAGAAGTGTTTCCCCTACTTGCACCAATGCTTGTGGGTGAGAATTCTATTTTGCCATGCATCGCTGATTTGCCGCTTGATGCTCCTGAGAAAGAATTCTTTGAAAGTCAGTCAATTAAATCTGCACTCGGTGTCCCAATGGTTCATTCTGGTAAAGTCGTTGGGTTTATTGCCGCAGATACTATTAACTATACGAAAACCTGGAACCAAGAAGATATTAATCTACTGAAACTGGTAGGTGAAATAATAGCGATCGGTCGAGCTAGGCATCAAGCAGAAGAAGCGCTGAGAATTGCCAAAGAAGCTGCCGAAACTGCCAACCGAGCCAAAAGTGCTTTCCTGGCTAACATGAGTCACGAACTCCGCACGCCTCTAAATGCGATTCTGGGCTTTTCTCAGTTAATGGAACGAGACACTAGCCTCAACTCAAACCAGCGTGAATCTCTAGCTACCATTAACCGTAGTGGAGAACACTTGCTCAACCTAATTAATGATGTCCTGGAAATGTCCAAAATTGAGGCTGGACAAATTATTTTCAACCCTGAAGACTTCGACCTTTATCTGCTATTGCAAACATTACAAGAAATGTTCCAAGTGCGGACACAAGCAAAGCAATTGTTCCTTAGATTTGAAATGGCCCCCAATCTCCCCCGTTACATCCAGACAGACGAGGGGAAACTTCGCCAAGTTCTCATTAACCTTTTGGGTAACGCCGTCAAGTTTACTCAAACAGGGGGAGTAACGTTGCGAGTGAGCTTAGGGAGCGGGGAGTCGGAACAAGGGGGACAAGGAAGAATTATTCAACAAATTTCTCCCTTACTTCTCCCCATTCCCCACTTCCTACACTTTGAAGTCGAAGACACTGGACGGGGGATAGCACCAGAAGAAATGAATAACCTATTTCAGCCTTTTGTCCAGACAACAAGCGGTATCCAAACCAAGGAGGGAACTGGATTAGGATTGACTATCAGCCGTCAATTTGTGCGGTTACTGGGGGGTGATATTCACTTGACGAGTAGCCTTGGGCAAGGTTCTACTTTTAGTTTTGACATCCAAGTGAATTTAGCCGCAGCTTTTAAAGCTGCACCAAAATTGAGTAAGGGACGCGTACTCAAGCTGGCAGCAGACCAACCATCTTACCGTGTTCTCGTAGTGGATGACCGCAAAGAAAACCGCGATTTAATTGTGCAACTTCTTGGTAGCATTGGTTTTGAAATCCAGGCTGCGAATAATGGACAAGAAGCGATCGCTATTTGGCAAACCTGGCAACCTCACCTAATTTGGATGGATATGCGGATGCCTGTAATGAACGGCTACGACGCAACTAAAGAGATTAGAGCCAGGGAAAAAAATACAATTACAAATCTCCGCACCGTAATTATTGCCCTAACCGCAAGTGCTTTTGAAGAACAACAGGCAAGTATCTTAGCCGCAGGTTGCGACGATTTGGTTCGTAAGCCATTCCGGGAACAGGTGATTTTTGAAAAGATAGCTGAATATTTGCAGGTGCGTTATATCTGTGCAGAAGAAAGCAGTGAAGATAGAACAGACAACAACCTAGAGAATATTCGATTTTCCATCTTGGATCTTCGCTCTGCAATTACCGTTATGCCTACTCAATGGGTAACAGAACTTAATCAGGCAGCCGTTGAAGTCGATGCTGAAAGGATTTTCCAACTAATTGAGCAAATTCCACAAACTCATTCTACTTTGGCAGAAAAATTGGCAAATTTAGTCCGCAGCTTTTGCTTCGATGAAATTATCGGTCTAACAGAGGAGAATTCGTAATTAATCAAATTAGATTTAATTAGCGATCGCAATTCTAATTTTATAATGCTTTTGGCAAATAAAAACTAAGAAATAGTAAAAAGTAAGCGTTTAATTTGCATGGTTACAGCCCATACAAATTAAACATTTAAAGTTGATTAATTTGTTGCTAACGCTGGTTCTGCCAAAAAATATTTCAGATTTTCTTGCTGAGTGGCAAACTTTAAATAC
The DNA here is from genome assembly GCF_020829665.1 of Nostoc sp. CHAB 5824. GTDB lineage: Bacteria > Cyanobacteriota > Cyanobacteriia > Cyanobacteriales > Nostocaceae > Nostoc. The sequence goes on along the minus strand of NZ_JAIVFT010000005.1, from coordinate 222,707 downwards.
TGAGATGCCATTTCTGGTGTTAGCAGTTCTATCATTAATCTGTTTTCTACCCAAAACTCAATCACATCAAAGAAAGAATCACGGTTACAGCGCACTACACGCCAACCTTCACGGACACCGATTTGTTCAATTTCTTTCTGGCTAATGGGTACAGAAATAGCTGCATGAATATCTGTATACATAGAGGTAATTGCAGTACGGACAAATACGCATTCTTCATCATTTTCACCAGGTTCAATTTGAGAGCCTAAAGGATAAAGTTCAATGGCTGTACCGTATTTATCAAAAGGTATAACCATATAACTTCCTGGGTTAGGAGGGAAGGGAACAGCTTGCGCTTTTAATATTTCCGCTAGAACTTGAGCAACGTGGCTAGGGTTTCTAACAGCAATTGAAATATGGTGAATCATAGAATAACCTCAGTTCGATATTTTGTAGATTAGAAAACAATCGGGGAGAACTAGGGGAGGGAGGAAAGGCGGGGGGAGCAGGGGAGGCAGGGAAGGAAAAAAATGCTTAACCTAAGAGTATTGGGTTCTATACAATTTGAATGCTCATTAGCTTACTGAGGTCGTCCGTAATGAGCTTGACCCTTGCCATCAGAGGTCGCAAGCACCAGAACTTGCTGCCCGTAATCATTTGTCTCAATCGACCACTCGTAAGTCTCAGGCTTTGCTGTATTGCGGCTGGAGTAGGTGCGCCCGCTATTGCAGATTTGCCCTTTGGATGTGCTGTCACTGGGTTGGAAAGTAAGGCGTTGAGCCTCAATCTTAACTTTGCCTTTTTCTTCTATGAATAGGTTAGACGCACAGTTGTAGGTGTTGATTTGAAGCAGCCTATTTCGCTTGTAGTTACCGTTAGATGCGAGTTGAAATTGATCGCTAGAGCCGTTCGGAGCAGCTGACTGCCCTGTATAGCTGTCTTGGTATTGGATAGAGGAGATTCGACCGTACCGCCACTCGCCTTGGAGTTCAACAGGCACTCCAGCGTCATTTTTACCCGCCTGACTCGCGCTTGGGTAAAAAACAAGGCTAGCGGTGAGGCCCAAACTCAGGGCACTAGTAGCGAAAAGGCGGATAGCTTTTGGCATGGAATAGAGTTGCTTGTTTGTTATTGAGTACATAGGACTTTTCTAGAAATAGATTTATTTACCAACAAAAGCGATTTACAACGCGAAGTCTGCATGTTTATATATAGCCGTTCCCAGTAGGAGCGCACAGATGTGCGTCCTGCATCCAAACGAAAGATTTACACAAGAAACTGCAATCCATATTTGTTCAAAATAGGTTGGACTTTCTCCATGTTTAGTGATGAACTATCTGCTACTTGACCCATTTCTTCATAAAACTTTTTCGCGCCTTTAGGTGAAATTAAAACCAGAAATTTAGCAGTAGCAGAACGAATCTTGAAAGCATGTGGTGCATTGTGAGGAATGTTAACGAAAAAGCCTGGTGATGCCAAAATTGTTTCTGTACCAACTTGGATGTCTAGTTCTCCTTCTAGAACATAAAACGCTTCTTCCCAAGGATGAGTATGCAGTGGCGGCCCATTTTCTTCTGTATCTGTAATTTCATAAATTGTCCAAGCTTGATTTGTCTCTTCACCGATTGCTTTTGTTATGAACTGTGCGCCAAGAATTGAGAATTTATTACCTTCTCCTGGTGCAAGAATAGTTGGTTTACGTATGGTTGAACTTTGCATACAAGTTACTCCTTGTTCTGTAATTTAGTAAGTGTGATTTACAAACTTGATTTGATGTTTTTAACATTAGAAATTAATCGGGGAAAACTAGGGGAGATAAATGAGTGACTGATATTTTTTTGTAACTGATTATTAAGACATTGAACTAAGGTTAAAATCTCTAGAAAGAATTAGTAGCCTATTCTGGCTAAAGTCGATATTGCCATGCCTAAAGAGTCACTCAACTTTCCCAAAGCAGACATACTGGTGATTGATGACACGCCAGAAAACCTGAACCTCCTATCTGCCATGCTGACGGAACAGGGATATAAAGTTCGGAGTGTAACTAAGGGTTCTACAGGGTTACGGGGGGCAAATGCAGTTCCCCCTGACTTGATTTTGCTGGATGTGAATATGCCTGAGATGAATGGCTATGAAGTTTGCCAACACCTAAAGGCAAGCGATCGCACCCGCGAAATTCCAGTAATTTTTATCAGCGCTTTGGGTGATGTGCTGGATAAGGTGAAAGCCTTTGCAGTTGGTGGAGTGGACTATATTACTAAGCCTTTTCAACTAGAAGAGGTTTTAGCACGAATTGAAACTCACTTGACGATTTGGAAACTGCAACAACAACTCCAAGCCCAAAATGAGCGGTTGCAGCAGGAAATTCACGATCGCACCAAAGCAGAAGAGAAGTTTGCTAAAGTTTTTCGCTCTAGTCCCAATCCGATCGCGATCGCCACAGTTTCGGAAGCTCGTTTTATTGATGTCAATCCCAGTTTCTTGAAGATGAGCGGCTATTGTCTAGAGGAAGTGATTGGAGATACCGCCACTGGACTTAATTTGGGTAAAAACACAGTTGCTATTGCCCAGACAATTCAACTTCTGCCGGAAACTGGTTCACTGTACAATCTAGAATTTGAATTTTCTACTAAGTCTGGAGAACTCAAAACCATACTGATATCTCTGGAATTGATTGACTTAGCTGCAGTGCCGTGTGCTTTATTAATTGCCAATGACATCACCGAACGCAAACGTCTAGAAAACGAATTTATCTCTTTAGTCAGTCATGAGTTGCGTACACCTTTAACTTCTACAATGGGAGCATTAGATTTATTGGGTTCAGGACAACTGGGAACTCTGACTGAACAGGGGCAAAAAGTCCTGAGTATTGCCACCACTAATACTGAACGCCTGATTCGTTTAGTGAACGATATTCTCGATTTAGAGCGGATGAAATCGGGCAAAATCTTCACGCGAAAGGCCAAGTGCAACGCCGCAGACTTACTAATTATGGCAACGGAAGCAATGCAAGCAATGGCAGATAAATTACAAGTCAGACTGATTATAAATCCTGTGGCCGTTGAACTTTGGGCAGACCCCGATCGCCTCTTGCAAACCCTGACTAATTTACTGAGTAACGCGATTAAGTTTTCTGAACCAGGCGATAGTGTGTGGATAAGTGGTACTCTCTCAGAATATAAAGGTGTTGAGTCTGAAGAAAATCAGCCTTTATCATCTAGCTACCTTCTGATTACTATCCAAGATGAAGGGCGAGGAATTCCTGAAGATAAATTACAAATAATCTTCGAGCGTTTTCAGCAGGTAGATGCATCCGACTCGCGCAACAAAGGAGGAACAGGTTTAGGACTTGCCATTTGCCGAGATATCATACAGCAACATGATGGTAAAATCTGGGTTCAGAGCATTTTAGGCAAAGGTAGCACGTTTTATGTGCTGTTACCTTTATCAGCCTCTCAATAACAGCTTTTAATTTACACAATCTCAATTACCACAGGATTTGCTACAACAAGGTTTCTTAATTTTGAATTTTGAATTTTGAATTTTGAATTGTTTAAGTCTCCCCTACTTGTGCCCGATTGCATTTTAGAATAGCTGAAGACGAATCAAGCTAATCAGCATCACATATTATGCGAGAGTGACAATATGAGCAGAAACATCTTGATTGTTGATGATGAAGAAGATGTGCAGGCGATCGCAAAATTGGGATTAGAAATGGGTGCTGGTTGGAACGTGTTGACAGCTTGTTCTGGTCGGGAAGCGTTGAATGTAGCTGCCAACTCTAAACTTGATGTCATTTTACTAGATATGATGATGCCTGATATGGATGGGCGTGCTACCCTGCAACAATTGAAGGCTAACGCAGCCACTAAGTCAATTCCAGTAATTCTACTAACTGCCAAAGTTCAAGAGTCAGATCAAGAGAGCTTTATTGGCTTAGATGTAGCTGCCGTCTTTGCCAAGCCTTTCCGTCCCTTGAAACTAGCAGCGCAAATCAGTGAAGCATTAGGATGGTGCTGATAATGAAATAGAGAAGTTAACAAACCGCATTAATATGAAATGGGTGTTTGTCTCGTTCCCAGTCTGTGACTGGGAATGCCTATTGGGGGGGCTGCCGCCTGCTGAATTTGCGGCAGAGCCGCTTTTAATGCATTTCCAGGCAGAGGCTAGAAACGAGAATTTTCTCTCGCGTTTTAGCTTAAAATGTTCCCTACCGCAGGTCTATTTACTTCTACAGCCTGACAAAGAACTTTTTCACCTGGGAACTGGTACTTGATTAATTAACGACGCAATTACCGCATCCATTTGTAAACCATCCAGCATCGCTTCTGGTTTTAAAATCAGGCGATGACGTAACAGCGGCGATGCAACTGCTTTAACATCATCTGGCGTTACAAAATCTCTTCCAGCTAACCACGCTAATGCTTGAGATGTCTGCAACCAAGCACCGGCAGCGCGAGGCGATGCACCCAAAGTTAAATCAGGATATTGACGCGATATTCTCACCAACGCCAACAAATAATCAACGATCGCTTCTGATACTTTAACCTCTTTGACTGCTCGTCGTGCTTGCAAAATGTCGGCTACTGTTGCGATTGGTTTCAAACGGCTAATATCCAAACGCCGTGCTGCAAAACCCGCCTGACGATTCAGTAACATTTGCTTTTCGGCAGCTTGATCTGGGTAATTTACCACCAGTTTAAATAAAAATCTATCCAACTGCGCCTCTGGTAAGGGATAAGTCCCCTCAAATTCCAGGGGATTTTGGGTTGCAATCACCCAAAATAAATCTGGTAAGGGCAAACTTTCACCATCCAGCGTTACCTGCATCTCTTCCATCGCTTCCAGTAACGCCGCTTGTGTCTTGGGAGGAGTACGGTTGATTTCGTCTGCTAGTAGCACTTCAGTAAATATTGGCCCTTTTTTCAAAGTGAAATTGCGGCTATTCAAGTCAAAAATATTTGTACCAGTAATATCTGAAGGTAAAACATCTGGTGTTAGTTGAATTCGGCGAAAATCACCTTGGATTAACTGCGCCAACACTTTTACTAAAAGGGTTTTACCAGTTCCTGGTACTCCTTCCAAAATTACGTGTCCACCCGCTAGCAGTGCTACTAAAAGTTGTTGTATTAGGCTAGATTGTCCGACAATTACTTGGTTAAGACCTTGACCAAGCCGAATTAGGATAGGATAAGTTTCGCTCATATTTTTTTATTGATAAATAACTAACGCAGAAATATTATGCATAATTCCCAAAAATTAATTACGAATTACGAATTACGAATTACGAATTTCCCTAATGCTTCGCCATTTCCCCAACCAGCTTAACAGGTCGCGTTCACTGATGGGTTGTTTGCGAGATTGTAGCTTTAAAACTGCATCTAGTTCTGCTGCACTTGCGCCTGTTTTTTCTATCCAGAAATTGATCAAGGCTTGGCGTTCTAAAAGTACTTGCCCTAATCCCAAGGCTTTTTGGAGTTGTAGTTGTTCTTGTTTACCCACCATCTCGACAACAAAGTTGGTGGTATCAGCTTTCTGCAATACTCCCGCTAAAGCTTGGATGTATGCCTCGCTGTTATCGGCGACTGGTGTATCTAAAGCTACTGCCTTGCCAAAGCGGCGATTCTGCGCCCAAATTAGCACCAATAGCAGAATACCTACTTGCACCAATATTGGAAATAAAGGAGTTTTAGCAAAAAAACTAGATAAATCTCCTTCGCTTTCTTTCTTCCTGACATCGGCATCTTTATAGCCGTGGATGTATTCATCGACAAATACTGTGTTACCTTTTTGAGCTACTAAACTGGATAAATACTTGAAATTACTTAAATAATCTTGGTAGGCGTTGGCAGCTAAATAAGGAGTGGTAGAAAAAATCACCTTTCCCTGCTTGTAATTTTTTTCCCAGACAACAGCACCAAAGCGATCGCCTAAATTAACTTGGTTGGAGTTAGCTTTCTGATATCGTCTACGTGTATCAATTTTGATGTTACCTTGAGGCGATTTTTGCATAGTGCTAAACTCCGCTTCTGTAACCCGCGCCCCCGCACCCAAAATTACCAAAATATTCCCTTTTTCTACCCATTCCTGCTCTTGACTATCTAGTGTCGTCTCCCTTGGATAGCTGCTTACCTGTAGGAAGGTAACAGAGTTGTTATCTGGCTGAATATCACTAAAAGGCTTTTGCCAGCGCTTAATAGAAATTCCCTGCTGTTGCATAAAAGCATACCAAGCACCATAACCATCAGAGGCGCGGTTATAAGTAGAGCCAGTGCTAATTTTAGTATTATTAGGAGCCGCAAACAAACTAAGTAAAACGATCGCAGCGAGTGCGATCGCTCCCATCCAAGCAAGGCGATTTGAACGTTTCATACCAAATCCTGAGTGCTAAGTTCTGAGTCAGTAAATTGTCAGCAAGTTTTTACAGCTATTTTTAGGTAAATGAACCACATCTTTTTTGTATCATCCAGTAACATGCGAAAAGACGACTTCGCAAAATTACGGTTTCAAAATTGGATGTGGTTTAATCAATATAGCCAATAGTCAGTTGTTATTTAGATAAATTCATGGCTCAACAAAACAATACTAACTTTGGTATTGCATTTGGTCTGGGAGTTGCTGTTGCTTCTACTCTCTTGGCTAGTCCATCACAAGCAGCTTCGTTTTTGGGAACACCTAGTTCATCGTCCCTGAGTCCAATTTTTGGTACTTTGATCAATTTTGATGATCAGCCTTCGGGTACTCTAGTTGGTTCTAGTGATTATGTTTCTCAAGGTGTAACTTCCGTTAAAGAGTTAGAAGGATTAGGAACTTTTGCCAGATATGGAATTTCTCGCCAAAGCCAACCTAACTACATCGGAACTGGCCGTAATGGCGAACGCGGTACTGATGCTAACTTAGGATGGGATGGTACAATTCAGTTCCAATTTACCAATTTAGTCAATCAGGTAGGAATTGGAATTGCCGATTCGCAAGGAGGCCCGGAAATCCTCAGTATTTATGACAATAATAATAATTTGCTTGAATCATTTACTGCCCCCAAGGAAGCAAGCATCTATGCAGGCTTTTCAAGAGCTAGCAATGACATCAAATATTTTGAAATAAAAGGAGATTTATTTGCTGTAGATGATTTACAGTTTAAATCTGTTCCTGAATCCTCCACCATCCTTGGCACTATAGTAGTGCTTGGATTTAGTGCTAGATTAAAACGTAAATTAGACTCCACATGGTCATAAACTGTGCTTTTGAGTCTTATTCTGAGCGAAGCAAAGATATCCTTAAATGCCTCCCTTCGCTCAGAATGACAAAAGCTAACAGTCGTGGATTTACTTGTATCCGCAGGTATACTACCGATTTCTAGAATTTATTTGACTTCTAGAAAGCAGTTAGTCAAATTGCACAAGCGATCGCCCCGATACAACAATAAAACCGACAGAATCAAGCCTAATCTGAGGCTGGCGAATTCCCTCTAGAATAGCTGCATTTAACGCAGTTTCTATCTTCAATTCTTCAGCTAATGCATTATCCCAACTTTGCTGGTTCAGACGCAGCCGTAATTGTTCTACTCTATTGGCTAATTTCTTTTCGGCGACCTGAGCACAATTTTGGCACAACTCAATAAAATCAGGACGATTAGAAAGTAATTCCGAAGAAGTGTTACGCATTTGATAGCAAAAATTTTGCCATTTACTAGGGTTAACAAAATCGTCAATAATTCCTAAGCGCTCTTTTGCCAGATTGTAATCTCGTCCTTGATTGTTGTTTTTATCTTTATATGGACGTTGCAGGATACTTAAAAGAGCTTTATCTTCAACAGTGCGTATTGGCTCCTTGCAACCATCAACATAGATAGTTTCTATAATTGGCGGAAATAGAGCATCGACACGCCGCTGCAAGTTTTTGAATTGAGAATTATCTAGTTTGTTATCTAGTAAAACTTGTTTGGCAATTCTTAAATTTGCCTCGACTACATAATTGCATTGGAAACCGAACCACTCCTTCCCTTCTTTAGAGTCCCAAGATGCATCAGTGCGCCACATTGCAAAGGCTTCACCTCGATCATCCCAGTTTATATAGTTCCAGAGTGCTTCAATAAATCCTTCCCCAACTCGAAAGAGTTTAATACCAGGATTCTGGTTTGCTACTCTGCGATTATAAGTACCAAATTGGTCTAGAGAACTCTCAGCAAAACGGTTTTTTAAGTCATTTATGGGAACCAATGTCCGCGTTGAGGGTTGATAACGTCGCATCTCTGATGAATCTGGGTTATTCAGTCCTCTGAATCCCAGTGCGTCACAAATCCAGCCTTCAATTGCTCGTTTCATTTCTAGATGACAAGCATCGTAATTATCTAGCTCTTGAAAATACTCGGTGGCAATTTCATCGTTAGCGTCAATTTCATCTAGAGCATTCTGTTCGCTAATTTTTGCTATTTCAGCTTCAATTTGCTCTTGAATTGGCGAAATCATCTCTAACAATCCAGCCGCGCTTGATTGAAACAAAACTGTTTCTAATTCTGCCAGTTTCTCATCCACATAAAACTGGAGACTGGCAATTGATTGTTGGAAAATACCAAACCCATCTTTCAATACTTGATACCAAGCATTGTGAGGACTATCTTCCAAATAAGGGCCAATCAAAGCACAGGATTGGATACCAATTTTGCTGCCAATGCGGTCAAGTCTGCCAATTCTCTGCTCTAATTGATTAGGCGACCAAGGAAGGTCAAAATGAATTAACCAATCGGCAAACTGGAGGTTACGCCCTTCTTCTCCAGAGCGATCGCATACTAAAATAAAGCAGTTTGGGTTATTCTTGAACCTATTTAAGCCTTCCTCAACCTTATCGGGTGATTCTCCAAATTGATGACTAGCTACTGTCTCTGCACCAAAGGTATCAGATAAATACCGGACGATTTCACCACAAGTTTGCACAAAACTGGTAAATACAACAAATTTGGGCAGAATATCACCAGTAATTGGTCTCTTGATTCTCTGCTGTATCCTTGTGATGAATTCCTTTTGATTCTTCCGAACGTTTGCGGGAATTTTGAAGTATGTACCTAGCTGATTCAGTAGCAGTGTTTTCAAACTTTCCGTCCGTTGTCCATCCTCTTGAGGTTGACGAATAATTTTTAGGAAGGATTGCAGAATCTCTTCTTCGCCTGAGAATTTGGGGGTTGTAGTTAATAGGCGAATATCATCTTCTTTAAACTCCTGGATGAGTTTAGCATGAGGTTTACCAGTTAAACGGGCGGTAATTACCTGCTCTAAAATCCCTAACCAAGTACCAGAAGCTAGGAATAACAACAGAAAAATTCGCTGATATTGCTTTTCACCAGGCGCAACACCACGCCATTGATTGAGGAGTTCGTGGATATCAAGCGATCGCTCGTCTAAATCATACTCTTCTTTCGGCGTAAAATTGCGGTCAAATATCACATCTTCCACCGCAGCGCGACGGTTGCGAAGCATTCGGCGGTGTAGTCGATAAATATCGCTGACGTGGACACGAACCGCTTGGAGGATTTGCTCTTGCTCAGTAGAATTTGCTGGTAAATTTTCTAAATCATCCGCCAGTTTCAGTAAATACTTATCCTCAGCAAAGAGGTTTCGTAGTTGCTGCAAGTTGCTTTTGAGGACAAGAGGTTCCGCACCTTCTTTAAAAGAAAGGAGAAGTTTACCAATTTGCTGACGGCTTTCAACTTTGGCACGAAAACCTGCTAAATCACCAAGTTTATAGGTTGTCGGGTCGAGCAAGTGCAACATTGCCAGAAAATCCTGCTCATGATTGAGAACAGGAGTGGCGGATAATAAAAGTAAGCGATCGCTTTTATGAGCAAGTTCTTTGCAAGTCTGAAAACGCTGGCGCACTGTTGCATCCTTAGAAGTCGCCATTGCTGCGATATGATGGGCTTCATCTAAAATTAAGCAGCCTATCTTTGCTTTCAGGTTGATTTTATGGATATCTTCAACCGCCAGCACCGCTACCCGTTTAGGAAAATGGGAGATGTAAAACTTGTTTTCTAACTCAGTCCGCCATTGTTTGAGCAAATATTGCGGAACTATCACCACCGCACCTTTTTTCGGTTCATCAAGAAGGAATTGACGAAGAATCGCACCCGCTTCGATGGTTTTTCCCAGTCCCACCTCGTCTGCTAATAAGTAGCGTTGAATTGGGTCTTCCAATACCCGCCGCACGACTTCAACTTGGTGAGGATAAAGATTGATATTTGCCGAAATCAGTCCCGTCATCCCGCGACTGACAGCGCGTTGCTTAATCAAGGATTTGACGAAAGCCAATCTTTTGTCGTGGAAGTAGGGTGTTTCGTGACCCTTCATCGCTAGAGTTTCGATGGGGTCTGTGTTAGGTAAATTACAACGAACGTAAATTTCTTCTTCAGTAGCGATCGCAGTTTTCTTATCTGGTAAATCAATTTGATACATTTCTGTATCTTCATCCCAGATGAAAACTCTGCCAACTATCCATTTATCCTGGGTTTGGGACTTAATATAGCATCGAGCCTGGGGTTCAAGCCTGACCTGAGAGAGTGAACTTACAGGTAAAGTTTTTTGAAGACGTTGCCCTATAGAGCAGAAATACTCAACGACCGCATTGGCATCAGATATTTCCGTAACTTTTCCAATACCCAAATAGTTATTCTGGGACTGTACCAATAAACCGAGCTTAATCATAGATCCAGTCCCCTGAATACACTTAAAGAACCTTCCAGACTAGTTTATTCACCTATATCTGGTAGTTTTGTCGATCAACATTATAGATAATAAACTGGCATCACAGTTTTTGTTATAGCGATGTCACGACGGGCTATTCAGCGTCGCTCCACCATAGCTAACTAGTAAAATCAGTCCAAAGGTTGATTTGCGTTGTGATGTACTAGTTTTTAAATGCATCAGGGTGCATTGGCATTGTTAGGCGACGCATTGGCATTGTCACGCAACGCATTGGCATTGCATTGCAGGGTATTGCCAAATTTAATTTGCTACGAATTAATGAAATACTGTACTTAGCTGATTATGTGGTGCAACAGATTCACGCTTTGGCTTGATAATGCCACGATACAATTAAGATCGTGTACCTTTATTTACTATGAAGAAAATCAGAGACAACACAATTAAGTTAAATCAATATTTAAAGTTGATGGGTATAGTGCCAACTGGAGGGCAAGCCAAGCTGATGATTCAAGGTGGCGATGTCCAAGTTAACGGTATGTTAGAAACCCGACGAGGGCGGCGACTAGTACCAGGTGATAAAGTGACAATAGAAGGAAAGACTTTAGAGGTGAATTTGGACAACAATGAAGACCAAGACGTAGTAATAGATTTTCCCGAACAAACCGAATAAAGGATTTTTATCCTAAATTGAAAAGTTCTTCTTTTGCCTTGTGAGTAATGCTGCAAATTTCCAACAAAGTTATTATCCCACAGAGTGAGATTGAAATTAGTGCAATTCGTTCGCAAGGAGCAGGAGGCCAAAATGTGAATAAGGTTTCGACTGCGATTCACTTGCGCTTCGATATTGCGGCTTCATCATTACCGGATTATTATAAAGAACAGCTTTTAAAGCTGAATGATCGACGCATCACCCAGGACGGAGTTGTTGTAATCAAAGCGCAGGAACACCGAAGCCAAGAGAACAATCGGGAGTCAGCTTTGAAACGACTTCAAGAACTCATTCAAAGCGCAGTTGTAGTGACGATAAAACGCAAACCCACGAAACCAACTCGCAGTTCTCAAAGAAAGCGCCTTGACTACAAAACTAAGCGCGGACAGGTTAAGTCTAACAGAGGGCAAGTGACCGAATAATTACTAATTCGTAATTCGTAATTCGTAATTGTTGGTACAGATGGATAAAAATAAATTTTTAAACTTTGGCGCTCAATTTGATTGCAAAATATTACCAGAGAGCTAAGACTAATTCCTTCTATGGACTGTGGTCAAGGTCATGACTTAGTTGGTTAGCTTGAGAGTAGCAACTATTAAAGGTAAAAAAAGATGAATAAGACATTACTAACAATTTTGATGCTTGCGCTGTTACTCTTATTCATCATCTCTCCCTTTGCTGCCCTTGCTAGTTTAATGCTGATAGTGTTAGTTTCGGCGTTTTTCTCTTTAATAGGAAACTTGTTCCAAGTAATAATTAGTGGTGACACCGAGCCTAAAGAGTCATAAAAGCGGTTCCCACTCAGATGCGGTACAACATTATATCGCAAGGTGTAGGGGCACGGCATGCCGTGCCCCTACGGATGTACCTCACGTAAACGAGAACCGCTATAGGGATTTCATAACTATTGTGAGATTGTAGTGGCGTGTCAAGGCTAAAATAGTGCATTAGATGTAGGTTGGGTTTCGCGTTGCTCAACCCAACATTGATCAGAGTGTTGGGTTACCCTGCCTTAAGCCCCTTTGGGTCTACGTTCCTCAACCTAACCTATAAATTTTTTTGCAACAATTTAGTCTTGCCACGTCAGTAGGGTGTGTTAACGCGATAGCGTAACGCACCTTATAAGGGACTAACTTTGAGCTTAAAAATCAAAATGCTTTACGAAGTAACGCATTTGTCAAAGAAAAGGCTCATCTTTCTTTGTGAGTGGACGAATAAAATAATTTATAACTCATGTCCCAAAGTCCACTTTTGTCAAATTTAAGTTAATTTACTCAGTGGTGTGGCTAAACCGTCAATGCTGACAAGATTTTTTTGCTGTTGATATTCTCGAACTCCCTCTTCGCCTTTTTTACTAGCCCAGTTTACTAAAGTCTGGCGCTGACCTTGATATTCATAAAGTGGTACGCCAAAACCACAAGAAGTCTGTATTTTTTCAATGTCAGCGACGATAATTTGACGAGTTCCAGGCATCGGCACAAACAAAGAGTACAGAGAGTTCCAATCTGGAGAACTCGGTAAAATCGTCTTTCCTTGACCGTAAAGACGGAGAATAGACGCAGGTTCCTCAAAAGCGCAAAACATGAAGGTTATCCGCCCATTTTCTTGCAAATGGGCTGATGTTTCGTTACCACTGCCTGTAAGGTCTAGATAACTTACTCGGTTAGGAGAGAGGATGCGAAAGCAGCCTAAACCTTTAGGAGAGAGGTTAACATGACCCGTAGGACTCAAGGGTGCAGAGCCAACAAAGAAAATGTGTTGGGCAGCAATAAAGTCTTGCAGTTCCTCAGTAATACAGTCAAAAAGTTTAGCCATAGACTGTCTGATATCTATTTGCAAATTTCCCATCTTCTCAGCCTATGCCTTAGCTAAACATCTAGCAAGGGCTAATTGCCGATGTCTGACGACAAGCGGCTATAAGGGAGTTGGGAGTCAAGGGTTAAGAACTGTTACCGTCTTAGATGCCGACTAGCCATTTGGATGGCATCAGCGATATCGACATCACCATCGCCGTCAGCATCCAAGAAAGAATTCAGTACAGGATTCCCGCCAGCTTGAGGATTCTGAGCATTTGCACCTGTTTTCAAAAAATTCAGTACTAAAGGTACTGCTAAAGGCAGCAATTGTTGAACTATACCAACATCCAATCCAGTGCGCCCGGCAGCAACCTGAGCTACCTGTTGTTGTATCTGAGGAGAAAACAGTGAATTAACGGCTTGGGGGTTAGCAGAAGTACCAGCATATTGATTCACTAGACTTTGTGCGGCTTCATTCCCATCTGTGGCTTGCTTTTGTTGTAAAGCAGAACGCACTTGACCACCGACAACTGACAAAACTGATTGGATGGTAGACGGGTCTGCGCCTGTACCTTGGCTCAACTGCTGTACAGTGTTAACAATACCTCCCAATTGACCTAAGCTGCCCTGTTGATTGGGATTAGCAACGGCACCAAGAATTTGATCGAAAAGTCCCATAAGTTTTCTCTCTTTGTTCTCAAAAAGCTGGCCAAAACTGGCGTAAGTCCACTAAAAAGTTAGAACACGCGAGCTTCATAATGAACGAATAAAATTTCAAAAGCTACTAGCTTAAGGATGATAAATTGGTTAAGCGATACCTGCGGTGGGCAGAGCCAACGCAAACTCTGTACCTCGATTTAACTCAGATTGGCAAGTGATTTTACCTTGATGTTTTTCTACCACAATCTGATGTGCGATCGCTAACCCCAAACCAGTACCAATGCCTCGTGGTTTGGTTGTGAAAAATGTTTCAAATATCTTTTTCTGATTTTCTGGTGAAATACCAGAGCCGTTGTCTGCAATTCGCACGATCACCAAATCATTCTGCCAGCATTCTGTGATAATGGTGATTTCAGGGAGAAATTCCGGATTCTCAACCGATTTTTGCTCCAAAGCATCAATGGCATTGCTGAGAAGATTCATAAATACCTGATAAAGTAAACCTGTGTAGCCTGGAATCGGTGGGATTTCTCCATAGCTGCGAACAAGGCTAATACCATTTTTCAGGCGATTGTTCAAAATCAACAGTGTACTATCTATACAAGCGTGTAGCTCTACTAACTGCACTTCCCCCTCATCTAAACGAGAGAAATCTTTCAAACTTCGGACAATTTCTCGCGTGCGGTCAGCACCAACTGTCATAGAGTTGAAGAGTTTTGGTAAATCTACTTCAAGAAACTCCAAATCAATTTCTTCTGTTAAAGTTTGCAGCGCAGTGGAAGGATGGGGAACTTCTGCTTTGTATGTTTGTAGTAGTAATAACAGGTCGTCAGTATAGGTTTTCGCGTGTACGAGGTTGCCAGAAATGAAATTTATCGGATTATTAATTTCGTGAGCGACACCAGCCAGCATCCGTCCTAAACTAGACATTTTCTCACTTTGAATTAGTCGGACTTGCGCCTCGGCTTGTTGTTCTTCTAAAAGGTGCTTCACCTGTTGGATTAGCTGGTTAAGGGAGCTAGTTAACGCCCCAACTTCATCTTCTGTGGTGATAGGTGCTTGCAATTCAAAATTGGCTTCTTGGGTAACTCTTTGGGCAATATTCGTCACCGCGTTAATGGGATGGGCGATGATTTTACTTGTGTAGAAAGCCAAGATGGCAGCGATCGCTACTGACAGCAGCATACTACCAATAATGATTTGAGCTTGCATGAGTGCAGCCTTTTCTTGAGCTAGATCAGCTTCCTCTTGGCGTTCTTGAACTGTTTTGGCAAAATCGGTTAACTCATGGGCAAATTGATAAAACTTGAGAGCATCCTGACTTTGACTAAATTTCGAGATTAATTGCTGTGCTTTTATAGCTCCCTCTGGCTGTGAAGTTAATGGCAAAATCTGCCGAATCAGCGATTTAAGTTGTTCAAAATATCCGGCTATCGTGCTGTTATGCTTTGTGAGCAGAGCTTGTAAATCCCCTTGGGAAGTGGTTTGACTAAATTCCTGTGCCTGAAAAAGCAACGTTTCCGCATCCGCCAGATCGCTTTTAAAACCAGAAATTCCCCTTTGTAACGCTTGCGGCTGCTGTAAAAAAGGCACTGTTTCTTGCTGACGAATCTGTATTTCCAACAGTTCGCCTTGCAAACTACTTAACAAGCTTCCTTCTTCATCTGCCAAGATCATTTGTTGTCTAGCTTGTTGAAAATAGCGATCGCCTATTACTAACCCTGTCGTTATTCCTAAAACTGCTACACCCAAAGCCAGACCGTATCCACAAAAAATTTTTTGCCGAATACTAAGCTGGTGGAATCTTTGTTGAACCCAGTTAAAGTATCTTAATTCAGGTGTCGCAGTCATGGTGTAACTCGCTATTGAATTTTTTTAGTAGGCGGTTTCTCATCAAAAACAAGAAATCCAGCCGCAAGTAAAGAAGAACACATTTGATACAAAATGCGCTCTCAGTTTATCAAAAATGGCTTTTTTCTACCCTGGTCAAAAATACTGAAACTATGAAGATTAGAAGTATCTGCCTGAATACTCACTTATCCTTACTAGCCAAGCTTTTGTCACCAAAGAGGGTAGGGATTATCAAAAGCTGCTTCTTACTACTCTGGTAAAAAATACTGAAACTATTAAGATTAGAAGCATCTGCCTACTGAATATTCACTAATCTTTCCCAACCATGCCTCTGTCACGCATAGTAACGCTGATTGTTGGTCTGATCGTCATTTTGGGGCTAGCCCTATGGCTAATTGATTCCCTATCGCGCCTCTATTGGCAATTGTCCTATTCGCCGTTGCTAGGCAATTTGCTGCTGCTGCTGCTGATTGTCCTTATAGGAGCGTTGGTTGCCGCTTTTGTCTATTATGTATTGGTGATTCAATCTGGGGAAAAGCGATCGCGCCGTAACCCGAAGCGAGTGACTGCGGCGCAAATTCCTGCTGGCAAATCTGATGCTGCTTCTACAACTCTCCAGGCTGTGCGACAACAGGTATCGCAAATTCAAGATGAAGTAGCACGTCAGGCTTTATTAAGCAAATCCCGAGAGATTGAAGCAAATCTAGCACGAGGTGAGATTCAAGTAGTCATATTTGGTACGGGAAGTGCTGGCAAAACTTCCCTAGTTAATGCGATTATGGGACGCATGGTCGGTCAGGTAGATGCACCGATGGGTACAACCCAGGTTGGAGAAACTTATTGTCTGCGGTTGAAGGGATTAGAACGCAAGATTTTAATTACAGATACGCCAGGAATTTTAGAAGCGGGGGTGGCGGGAACGGAACGCGAACAAATGGCGCGAGAACTGGCAACAGAAGCCGATTTACTCTTGTTTGTGGTAGATAATGACTTACGGCGCTCAGAATATGAACCACTGCGGGGATTAGCAGAAATTGGTAAGCGATCGCTTCTAGTTCTCAACAAAACTGATTTATATACAGATGAAGATAAAGAAGCCATCCTTGCAAGGTTGCGTCAACGGGTACGGGGATTTATTGCAACTAATGATGTGGTAGCGATCGCTGCTAATCCCCAACCTGCACAATTAGAAACTGGCGAAACCTTCCAGCCGGAACCCGATATTATCCCTTTGCTGCGGCGCACGGCTGCTGTTTTACGGGCTGAGGGTGAAGATTTGGTAGCAGATAACATTCTTTTACAATCTCTGCGATTGGGAGACGAGGCGCGAAAACTCATCGATGGCCAGCGTCGTCGTCAAGCTGACAAAATCGTAGAACGGTTTCAGTGGATTGGTGCTGGTGTGGTATCAGTTACGCCTATACCAGTCGTAGATTTGCTGGCGACAGCTGCTGTTAATGCTCAAATGGTTGTGGAAATTGGCAGAGTCTACGGCTGTGAATTGAATATGGAACGGGGACGAGAGTTAGCCCTTTCTTTAGCGAAAACGCTCGCTAGTTTAGGCATTGTCAAGGGAGCGATTCAATTATTATCTACAGCTTTGCAACTCAATGTTGCCACCTTTATTATCGGTAGGGCTATTCAAGGCGTGACAGCAGCTTATTTAACGCGAATTGCTGGTAAAAGTTTTATTGAATACTTTCGTCATGACCAAGATTGGGGCGATGGTGGAATGACAGAAGTTGTGCAACGACAGTTTCAAATTAATCGCAGAGATGAATTTATTAAGGCTTTTATTCAAGAAGCGATCGCACGAGTAGTAAAGCCTTTAACAGATAAAGCTGAAGCAGTTGACGAAGATACGGAAACTTAGGCGTAGGATATTCTGAGCATCGGAGGGCAATATTGATTCTTGGTAAATTACTAACGTATAATTACAGTTGATTTTAGCTAACGTCTAGAAGCTATCCTCACACTATAAAAATTCTAACTTTTACCACAAATACTAGTTTTTAACTTTTAATTGTCAAATATTTAAAGTGCATTAGGGTCAATTTTTTGCTGTTGTAACTTAACTAAAAGATTTTGCAATTCTTCTTCTGGTGTTAAGTACCTACTACTATTTTCGTCATACCAATATAGCCATTCCCGTGTTTTTCCTTGATAGGTTCCTCCTTCAATCCCAATACCTAAACCAATTTCAGGCATCCAGAGTTTATCCCCTGGTTGTAAAATGTATTTACCCTCAAATAAACGATAAACTTCTAAACGTTGTCGCTTTCGTCGCAGACGTGTTGGAGCATAAATTACATAATATAAAATACCTAACTTGGCATAATCTATT
Source organism: Nostoc sp. CHAB 5824 (assembly GCF_020829665.1). Taxonomy (GTDB): domain Bacteria; phylum Cyanobacteriota; class Cyanobacteriia; order Cyanobacteriales; family Nostocaceae; genus Nostoc. Next base: position 204,671 of record NZ_JAIVFT010000005.1, on the reverse strand, counting down.
TTCTTTTGTTCGTATTCACCGTTGTAAGTTTGAGAAACAACTTCTAAAGCTAAAATTGGTACAATTCCATCTTCTTCCCAAAGAACATAACTAGAACGTCCATTTTCTCCAACAAAACGTTCTACACCCAAGCTCAGAAATCCATCTGGAACAATGGCAGGGTTACTGGGTGTATAATAAATTCCCATATTGATGCCAAAAAACCAATCATCACGGTTTTGCCAGATTAAAGCTAAAGTAGCTAATAATAAATTAGGAACTAATATTTGCAGTTCGTTATCCACAGGTGTATCATCAGAATCTGGTAATTCTACCGATGAAGGTAGGCAGTCTAGCGGATTGTAGTTGAACATAAGCAGTCCTCAATCCCCAAAATTAAAATTTAAACTTATTTACTCATAACTCAAGGTTAACTCAGGTTGCGCTTCAGACACCTTTGCTTAAACTTCATCGACAATGAAATTAAGCATACAAAATTTAATAAAAAATTATATTTATTTACGAAAAATTACTTAAAAATTAAACTTGTATTCCAGTATCAAAACTTTAGTAATTGATTTCTAAAACATTCCGGAAACAGGAGGAAACGTCAGAAAAACTAATTAAAAAGACTTACTGAGTAACCAGGTCATGAGCTACCACATAATCGGTAAATTACTACAAGAGCGTTACCAAATTGTCCAAAGCCTGGGTGCAGGGGTATTTGGACAAACATACATAGCTGTAGATGTAGATTATCCAGAAAATCCCAAATGCGTTGTTAAGCAGATTAAGGTTAGCAGTTCCGAATCCGGCTACTTGGATTTGGAGATGCTGAGGTTACTGTTTCTGACTGAAACTGAAACCCTCAAGCTTCTGGGAAGCCATGACCAAATTCCTGAATTTATCGCCTGCTTTGAAGAAAACGAGCGATTTTATTTAGTCCAAGAGCGCATTGAAGGACATGCGCTGGCTGCGGAATTACCCATTGCTCAACAGTGGGGGTCTGTGTGGAGTGAAAGCGAAGTTGTAGAATTTCTGATAGATGTCTTAGGTATTCTGGAATTTGTTCATTCTCAAGGCGTGATCCATTGTGATATCAAACCAGAAAACTTGATTAGACGTAATAGTGATGGCAAGTTAGTTCTGATTGATTTTGGCTCAATCCAGTCTATTGATTTTGGCATAGGTGCGGAATTGCCCATTTATAGAATTCCCGTCACTTCATTAGGATATATACCGCCAGAGCAATTTATTGGTCAAACACAGCCCAACAGTGATATTTATGCTTTGGGTATGATTGCCATCCAGGCTTTAACAGGGCTAGAACCACTACAATTAAAAGCTGATCCTTATACTAATGAAATTGTTTGGCGTTTTGAAAACACGCCAGTTAACGATTATCTCGCTGCTGTTCTCAGCCAAATGATCCGCTATGATTACCAAAAGCGTTTTCAATCTGCGGGTGAGGTACTGCGGGTACTTAAACAAATAATATGGGAGCAGCCACCAGAAATATTGAAAGCAGATGATCAATTTCCTTTAGAGGCGATTGAAGATGATAATTCTCAAAATCCTACATCTGGAAAATCATCGCCGTTATTAACAGGAATGAAAGTAGGACTAGCAGCTAATTCTTTATTGATGGGATTTGGTGTATATTCTTTAATTAATGCTGCACCTGCATATTCAGAAACAGAAACTTTATCTAAAGCCACAAAAGAGTATCAGGCAGGGGATTTGCAAGAAGCGATCGCACTTGTTAAATCAATTCCCTCTCACAGTAATATTTATCCAGAAGCGCAAGCTACAATTGAAGAATGGCAAGAGCAGTGGCAAGTAGCTGCACAGCAATACCAAATAGCTCAAACAGCTTTCCATGAGAGCAAATGGTCAGATGTTCTTGATGCTGCTGCTAAAATTCCAAATATTTTATATTGGCAATCTAAAACAGATAAACTAGTTCAGCAAGCATCGGTAAATATTGAAGTACAGACGCAAGATTTATTAGCAAAAGCTTACGAAAACGCCAAGATAAAAGATTTTTCTACTGCATTACAATATCTACGGCAAATTCCTAAAGAAAGTCGTGCGGGTGCTTTAGTTCAAGACAAGTTGGCTGAGTACAATCGAAAGCGGCAGATCAGAGCAGCTTACTTTTTACAGAAAGCTTATAAGAAAGCATTTGTTGGTGATTTTGAACAGGCTGTAAAATATCTCCGAAATATTCCCAACGATACTCTAGTTTATGCTCAAGCTCAAGTCAAATTGAATGAGTATACTCAAAAACAACGCCTGCTAGCTGACAATCAAAAGATAGCTTCTGCAAAAAGAACAAATTCATTCATCCCTAAAAACTCAGTGACTAAAATTGAATATATTCAAGGAGCAAATTACCTGCAAGAGGTGAATATTCGGTAGTTATAGAAATTTTTAGATGCATAGACAGCAATTTTAAAATGCGAGTAGGGGCACAATATATTGTGCCCCTACGTGTGTGGTCTATTCAATTAAAAGAAGTTATGTTTTGTTGTATTGAGTTTGCAAATTCTCATTTATCGGATGGGCAGTTCAATGATAAATTCTATCCCTTCACCTGCTTTGGAATGGTATGTGAGCTTGCCGCGATGATTATTAACCACAATTTGGTAAGCAATAGATAGACCAAGCCCTGTTCCTTTACCGACGGGTTTTGTTGTGTAAAAAGCATCGAATATTTTTGTTTGGTCTACTTTATTTATACCTGAGCCATTGTCGGCAAATCTTAAAATAACTTGCTCTCCAATTGCCTCAGTTTTTATTTTAATCACCCCAGGATGTTGATAAATTGCATCAAGGTCTTTATTTTTATATTTTTCTTCAATTGCATCGATCGCATTACAAATTAAATTCATAAAAACCTGATTAATTTCGCCAGGGAAACACTCAACAAGTGGCAAGCTTCCATATTCTTTGATTATTTTTATGGCTGGGTGATGAGCATTTTGTTTAAACCGATGTCCAAGAATAAGTAATGTACTTTCTAACCCTTCATGCAAGTTAGTTAGTTTCTTACCAGCTTCTCTGTGGCGCGAGAAGTTGTTCAAATATGACACAATTTCTGTAACACGAGATGTACCAAGTTGCATGGATTGAATAATTTTAGATAAATCATCTAACAAAAAGTTAAGATCGCTTTTCTGAATTGCGGTTTGAATTTCATCTGGTGGATCGGGTAGATGTTTTTGATAGAGATACAATAAACTAACTACTTCCTGTACATACTGTTCAACAAAATTTAAGTTACCAGCTATAAAATTGATAGGATTATTAACTTCATGAGCAATACCTGCTGTAATTTGACCTAAAGCTGCTACCTTTTCTGCTTGAATCAGTTGAGTTTGAGTTTGTTGTAATTCGGCGTTTTTAGCACTCAAGGTTTTTGTCAAATTTCTCAGTTTTAGGTGATTTTCTATCCGCACTAAGACTTCTTCATGTTGAAAAGGTTTGGTTATGTAGTCTACGGCTCCCAGTTGCAAACCTTTGATTTTATCAGCAGTTTCTGAGAGGGCTGTCATAAAAATGACCGGAATATCTTGGACACGAGGATTGCTTTTTAGCTGTTTACAGGTTTCAAAACCATCTATACCCGGCATCATTACATCCAGCAAGATTAAATCAGGTAAATCATCATTTTCTAATCGCTGAAGGGCTTTCTCACCACTGCGTGCTGCCCAAACTTCAAAGCTAGACTGATCCAGAAAGCTGGATAAAACTTGTAAATTCGCAGGGTTATCGTCAACGACTAAAACAATTCCCCTGGAAGGAGCGTAATTGATAGAATTTTTTTGGTTTCCAATAGTCGTTTTCATACTGTTTCCATCGCATATTGAGTCAAGAAATTGAGGATTAAATCTTCATCAAATTGCCTTGCTAGTTGCCGTAGTTCATTAGCAAATGGCACGAAGGTTGTGTCTGTTTCCTCCAGTTGATCGGCCCATTTGAGAATGGCATTGAAGTTACCTTTACTGGCTAAGGTGACTAGTTCCTGCAAGATTTGGGGGGAAGGAGGGATTGATTGAGCAGATTGGCTATTTGCTGTCGTTGTTTCTTTGGCTTTTTCTCCATCAGGCTGAAATTGCTTGTAAATCCATTCCAAATTTAAGTAGAGTTTTAATTGCTCCAATAATTCATCTACTTGTATAGGTTTGCTCAAGAAATCGTTACCTCCAGCTTGCAGGCTGCGATGTTGGTCGGCTTCAAAGACACTAGCGGAAGAGACGATAATTTTGACACCCTGAATTTCTGGAGTGTGACGCAGATGTTTAATTAATTCAAACCCATCCATTTCTGGCATCAGCAAATCTGTGATGATTAAGTCTGGTTTGAGGGCGATCGCTTTTTCTAAACCTTCTTTACCGTTGCTGGCTTCCACTACATTAAAACCCAGTGGTTGCAGTAAGTTTGTAATCACTGTGCGATTCTCCCAGCGATCATCAACCATCAGGATGGTGTAGGGGCTACCCTCAAAACCAATGATTTGTTTTTCTGATGCAGCGATCGCAGATTGTACCCAGTCAGTCGTTTCGGGAATCTCCAACTCAAACCAGAAGCTACTCCCTTTACCGATCTGACTCTCAACATGGATGTCGCTACCCATCATCTGTACTAACTGCCGAGTAATAGCTAAACCCAGCCCTGTGCCTTCAGCTTGGCGCTTTTTTTCGCCTACTTGTTCAAAGGGCTGGAAAATTTTGCTCAATTCTGCGGGAGTTATGCCGATTCCCGTATCTTCTACGGTACAGCGAAGGCGATGTTTCACTGTCTGCCCATCACTCGGAGATTGATCGATTACTTCAATATTGAAAGTAACCTGACCTTCATCTGTAAATTTGATGGCATTTCCCAACAGATTTAATAGCACCTGACGTAATCTTTTGACATCAACATGAACCCCTGTAGGCAAGTTGAGCGCGGGTTTATATAGAAACAAAATGCCCTTTTGTTCTGCCCGAATCTGGCATATTTCGACAATTCCTTGGAAAAAGGAGGGGAAATGTACATCATCTGGATACAGTTCTAGCTTTTTCGCTTCAATTTTGGATAGATCCAAAATGTCATTAATTAAAGTCAGCAGATGAGAGCCGCATTGTTCAATAATATTGACATGATATTGCTCTTGATTAGGTAAAGCTGGGGAACGCAGCAAAATTTGGGCACAACCGAGAATGCCATTTAAGGGCGTTCGCAGTTCATGACTCATGTTGGCTAAAAATTCGCTTTTAGCATGGTTGGCGGTATCAGCCGCAGCTTTAGACTTTTTCAGTTCAGCTTGTTCAAATGCTTGCACCTGCCACAAAACGGTAATCATGGTAGCAGCCAGTCCACCGACAATTAAGGCGATTAAATCGAGGAATTGTAATCGAGATTCGATATTTTGGCGGGGAATTATCAAAGCCACAGACCAATTAGCGGCTTGCAACGGCAGATAAGCTACATACTTTTGAGTGCCGTCGATTTCCATCAACTCAATTCCCTCTTGTTTATTAACCATCCGCTGCGCGATCGCATTTAAATTGCGATCGCCAATTTTCAGCAGGGTGGGTGCAGGTTTTTCTAAGGTTGACATTAACGCCGAGTTAGGATGGACGATCGCTTGTCCTTGGGAATTGAGAGCAAAAGCATAGCTGTTCGTGCCGTAGTGCAGGGAGTTGACAACCTCTGCAATGCGATCGACTCTCACATTGCCCTGGAAGACTCCAATCGGTGAACTACTGCTAGCAGAATTTGACGAGATTGGGGTGGCGATCGCAATTAAAGGAATTCCTGTAGAACGGCTAATGAAGGGATCGGAAATGTTGCTCTTTCCCGCAATTGCTTTTTGAAAGTAGTCTCGATCCTGAATATTTTTATTTGAGCGACCAACTTTTGTATTGGATAATAAACCATCTGGGTTAACTATTTGGAAAAAGAAAAATTCATTAATCCGCTTGACTTCTGCTTTTAAATAGGGTTCTGCTACAGACCAGTTTAAGGAGCGTACAGTTGAAGTATTAGCCAGGGTTTCTACCTCCACTTGACGAAGGTGTAACCACTCCTGAATTTCAGCACCTCCTCTCTGTACCTCTAAAAAAGCGCTCTGTCTCAAATCTTTGAGCATCATATTTCTAGCGGCTTGATAGCTGAAATAGGCAGAAATACTGACTATAAGAGTAGTACCACCAAGAATAAATCTAATTAGTAAATTTCGTGATAAATAATGTTCTCTGTCAGATGCCGATAGGCTGGAGTTTTGTTGTACCAAGGGTTAGCTCCTTAATCACATTGTTCGGTAAAAAGAGTTTCTAGGTTATATTTAGATTTCCCAAGAAATTACCGATGCTCACAGCTTTTGGTAAAATAAACAAGAAATTTATACTAATGTCACGAATTATAAGTTTTGATGTCAAGATATTCTTGAAAATCAACGAAAATTCCAATTATTGGCTATAAGAAATGTTTTTAAGAATTCGTAATTACAAATTACGAATTCTTAATGTACTAGAACACTGATTCAGTAATTAGGAAAGAAAATAAAAATCAACTTAGCCTAGAGTAAATAGAGCAAATAGCTGTCAGTCAATGGACTTATTGCAAAAGTAGGGAAAAGGGTAAGGGGAAAGGGATGAAATTTTCCTTTTCCCTTTGCCATGCATCCCCTTTTCCTACAAGAGTGCAAAAGGAGCTTTTGCAAGAGGTCTAATGATTGTAGCGATCGCTTGCATATCAAGGTGACCATTGCTTTTATAGCTTGCTCAAAAAATTCGTATTTATCTCAGATTAACTTTATTTCCAAGCCTAGTAAATTGGCTAAGGTATTGTTTTATAGATAAATATTGCACAGCCTTAGCAAAAACTTAATGTTCCAACTATACATTTATTATTGCTTACTTAAACCCGGGTTACAAGTGTTTAATAATCGGCATTTACAATTTAGTTTTTAATGGCTAATTGAGATTATGCATGAGTTCATTGGCTTCATTGTTTTTGATACACAATCTGAGGATTTATATTTTTTTATGCCTAAAGTGATTAAAGAGGGTTAATTATCAAATGAAGCGATCGCCTAATTTTTACCTTTATATTTATATGTAATATTTGTAATTTAAGCAACACGATGGCCTCGGCAGATAGTTGCACTCAAGCGAGGTACTATACCATCATCACGAACAGCGATCATATCGGCTCTTTTTTCTACTTCCAGACTACCGCGATCGCAAAATACATTAATGGCTTTAGCTGGGTTACTGGTAAATAATTGCATAGCTTGGTAAATAGGCTTGCCAGTCTTATGGGCAATGATCCAAATGGATTGCAATAAGCTTTGAGGAACGTAATCAGAAGAAATCACATCAACTAAATTGTGCAAAACAAGTTCCATAGCTGAAACATTACCAGAGTGAGAACCACCCAACACTAAATTAGGCGCACCCATCAAAACTTGTAATCTTAAGCTGTGCGCTGCTTTGGCAGCTTCTAATGTAGTGGGGAACTCAGCTAGCACTACTCCATCTTGCACCGCTTCCTGGACGTGTTCCACGGTGGTATCATCATGACTTGCTAAGGAAATACCTTTGGTTTTAGTAAGTTCTACTAAAGCCATACGATTTTTTTGTGCATACATTTGTTGCTGTTGCTGACGAATGATGATCAACTCGTCAATTTTGTCAGGAGTAATACCGTGTTTGCCCATGTAATACTCTTTAAACTTGTCCAATCGGATAAACTGCCGTTGACCGGGAGTATGATCCATCAGCGAAATCATTGATAAAAGAGGATGATCTGCGTATTGTGCTGTAATCTCATAAACCTTGTCATAAGCCAGTTCACAGCGCAGATGAATGCGATGTTCCACACAAAAGCGTCCAGCAGCTTGTCCTTGGGAGATGACATCAATCATCGGCGCATAGTTAGTTAAGCGAGGAGAGCCAGCCGCCACATCACCAATTGCGATCGCATCACATACTGTTGTGACTCCCGCACTGGCTATATCTCGGTCATGATAAACTGCTGCGGCTTCTAAAGGCCAGCGAATACCGGGACGGGGAGACATACAGCGTTCGAGATTATCGGTGTGCAACTCAATCAACCCTGGTAATAGATAATCTCTCTGACCATTTTGACCATGACTCACAATCCCTGGCTGAATATCAGCAATCAATCCATCTCGCACTACCAAAGTACCTACCAGTTCTTGATCTGGCAGTTGTAGACGATAGTTAGTGTAAACCTGCTCATTCATAATATTGTTGACTGGTGACTGGTGACTGATGACTGGTGACTGATGACTGATGACTGATGACTGGTGACTGATGACTGATGACTGGTGACTGATGACTGGTGACTGTTAACCGTCAACCGTCAACCATCAACCATCAACCATTAAAAATTAATTCGCGGTTACAAAGCTGCGCTCTTACTTCTTCGTCGTGAAAAATACCAATTAAGGCACAACCTTGAGCTTTTCGCTCTTGGAGCAGTTCGATTACTACTTGGCGATTGGTAGCATCTAGGGCTGAAGTTGGTTCATCCAGTAGCAAAATGGGATAATCAACTGCTAAAGCACGAGTAATATTTACCCGTTGCTTTTCGCCTCCAGAAAAGGTTGTCGGGGAAAGATGCCACAGTCGTTCTGAGAGGTTGAGGCGATGAAATAAGTCTTTAACTTTGTTATGTGCAATATCTATATCTACCCCTAATTCCAAAAGTGGTTCTGCGGCAACTTCTAACGCTGGCACTCTGGGAATTACTCTTAAAAACTGGCTGACATATCCAATAGTTTTCTGCCGGACTGCTAAAATTTCGTGGGGAGCGAGTTGACATAAATCAACCCAATCTTCCTGATGCTTTATCCAGACTGAACCACTATCAACGCGATAGTTAGCATATAAACAGCGCATAAATGTAGATTTTCCACTGCCGGATGCTCCAGAAAGGGCAACACATTCCCCAGCATTAACGCTCAAGGAAACTCCTTCTAACACCGATAGATTAATGCCTCCTTGCTGATGCAGAGTAAAACTTTTTCGCAAATTCTCAACTTGCAAAAGTGCTTGGCTATAAAAGCTTACTGGACGATGATTAACAGTTAATGATTGCATGGTTAAGAAAATAGATGACTGTTGACTGTTGACTGTTGACTGTTAACATATCAGGGTGTTAAAGCGGCGCTGACTAGTAATTGAGTGTATGGATGTTGTGGATCATCAAGTACTTGGTCAGTTAAACCTGATTCCACGACTTGTCCTTGTTGCATGACTAGTAATCTGTGTGCCAGCAGTCTAACTACGCCGATATCGTGGGTAACTATAATCACGCTAAGGTGAAAATTGCGGACAAGCGATCGCAACAAATCTAATAACCGCGCTTGCACGGACACATCCAACCCGCCTGTCGGTTCGTCCATTAAGATCAACCGAGGACGCGTCACCAATACACGGGCAAGTTGTAATCTTTGTTGCATTCCTCCAGAAAAGTGAACTGGCAGATCATCTATCCTTGTGGGATCAATTTCCACTTGCTGTAGCCAGTGAGCAGCCTCATCCCGGATTTCGCCGTAGTGTCGCACTCCAATATCTAGTAAGCGTTCGCCGATATTCGCTCCCGCACTGACCTTCATTCGCAGACCATCACGGGGATTTTGCTGCACAAAACCCCACTCAGTTCGCATCAACAACCGCCGTTTAGCTTCCGCAAGTTGAAAAATCTCTAAGTCTTCACCGCTACGGTTAGTATAAGTAACATTACCTTTATCAACAGCAATATGATTAGCAATTGCACTCAGCAAAGTAGACTTACCTGAACCTGATTCTCCGACAATACCGAGAACTTGCCCAGGAAAAAGATTAAAAGAAATGCGATCGCACGCTTTAATTGCGCCGTAAGATTTACTCAGTTGGTGAACCTGTAAAAGAGGTTTAGTCATATAGTCATTAGAGACGCGATTAATCGCGTCTGTACAATAAATAGTCCAGATTCATCAGTCAACCGTCATCAGTCATCAGTCAACAGTCATCAGTCAACAGTCAACCGTCCTCTACAAAAATCTGTATCTGAGCAGATCCACATTCGCCCACCTTGGTCGTCAATTACTACCTCATCTAAGTAGCTTTCTGTAGAACCACATAACTCACAAGCTTTATCCCATTTTTCTACGGTAAAGGGATGGTCTTCAAAATCAAGGCTTTTGACTTTAGTGTATGGTGGAATTGCATATATGCGCTTTTCTCTACCTGCACCAAATAATTGCAATGCCGGACTCATCTGCATTTTGGGATTATCAAAGCGTGGGATGGGGCTAGGACTCATCAAATAGCGGTTATGCACCATTACCGGATAGTCGTAGGATGTAGCAATATGTCCATGTGTGGTAATGTCTTCGTAAAGCTTGACGTACATAGCTCCGTATTCTTCTAGAGCGTGCATTTTCCCAGTCTCTACAGATGAGGGTTCTAGCCAGCGCAAAGGTTCGGGAATCGGTACTTGGTAAACTAAAATCTGTCCTTCCTGTAGTGGCGTTTCGGGTATGCGATGGCGAGTCTGAATTAAAGTTGCTTCTTGTGTGCGTTCTGTTGTCTTTACGCCACAAACTTTTTTGAAAAAGCGACGAATATTAACGGCGTTAGTGGTGTCGTCTGCGCCTTGGTCAATTACTTTTAATACATCAGTTTGACCAATCACAGCAGCTGTTACCTGAATTCCACCAGTACCCCAGCCGTAAGACATGGGCATTTCTCTGGAAGAAAAGGGAATTTGATGTCCTGGAATCGCAACGGCTTTCAGTAAAGCGCGGCGAATAGAACGCTTTGTTTGCTCGTCTAAGTAAGCAAAGTTAAAGCCTGTTTCTGGGGATTGAGCATGGGGAGAAATATTCATTTGATTGATGACTGATGACTGATGACTGGTGACTGTTGACTGATGACTGTTAACCGTCAACAGCCTATGCGAAAAGATGTACAACTTAGATGCGCGACAGCTTATTTAAAGAGGCGGTCATAAATTGGGTGAAGTGGTTTAAATCGGGTGTTGGCAGATTTGTAATTTTGGCTTTGTCGTCATAAATCCTTAACTGCACAGCATCTTGAGCATAAGGTTGCTGAATAAATTTCTCTGCCTGTTCAAGGGAAAATATGCCTCCTTGCAGTTCTAAGCTGCGTTTGGATGCGGCTGAGAGGCTATCCCAATATTCAGGAACAACTGAGCAAAGATAGCGTTTGGCGACGACATGAAGTCTAATTGGTTGTGTGACTGCTGGCCCAAACATCTGACGTAGTAAGGAAATGGCTCGATATTCATGTTGATCGTCTATGCCTTTGGTGGCTGGATTATCTCCCAAGTTATGGATTAAATGCCCTAAGTCATGGAGTAAACAAGCGGTAATCAATTCATGGTTTTGACCTGATATTTCAGCGAGGCTAGCGCATTGCAAGGCGTGTTCTAGCTGGCTGACGGCTTCTGCACCATAGGACTGAGAACCCTTTTCGGTGAACAGGTCAATAATGCTTTCAATGGTAGGTTTCATAGTTATTTGATGTGATATCTGGCAACTTCTTGTCCTGCTACATAAACAGATACGATGCCTACGGCGAGCGCAGCGATCGCAGATGGTAAAGAATTATCAGGAGATATCAATAAGAAATCAGCTTCTAAACCAGGAGCGATTTTACCTTTTTGCTCGCTAATTCCCGCCGCTTCTGCTGGACGGCTGGAAACTAATGACCAGGCTTGTTCAAAGGACATTAAGCCTAATTCTTGGAGTTTGAAGGGGGCGTAAAACAAGGAAGGGTAATGATAGTCTGAGCAAAGACAATCGATAACGTTATTTTTAACTGCCTCAGCTACACTCATCAAGCCTAAGTGAGAACCACCACGCACTAAGTTAGGCGCACCCATGAGGACGGCTGCACCATATTCACGAGACTTAGCTGCTAAGTCTACAGTAGCGGGAAATTCTGCGATCGCTACTCGGCGTTGTTGACTTAGTATTACTTTCTCTAGGGTATCATCATCGTGGGAAGCGAGGGGAATACCGTAAGTATGAGCTAAATCCACCAGTTGTTCTATTTGCACGTCTCCTTCATGTCGCCGTTCTGTTACTTGGTTGACTAATTCTTCGATTTCTTCTAATGACATCGATGATCTTTGCCTCACACTGTTGAGATATCGGCTCAATCTCTTTTGATTTCCTGGGGGTGGTAGGTGATCGTTGATAGACAAAATATGCACGCGACCGGATACCATCCAATCACACAATTCTTGATGTCCTGCAATATTTGCCTCTTCATGTCTAATATGAATGCGATGGTTGCAATTTAAAACTTGTTTTCCTGCCCCTAAGATGAAGTCAATTAAAGCACGGGCGGAATCTCGGCTGCGTAAACCTGGTTCGTAAGAGTCGGTGATTGAGCAGTAAAAAGTTGTGATACCCGATGCTAAGAGGTTGCGGTCATTATCTGCGATCGCTATTGGTAGAGGGAAGTTAACTCCAGGTCGAGGGCAAATCATCCTTTCAAAAGCATCGCCGTGTAAGTCAATAATTCCTGGCAACATCTGGAGTCCTTGAGCATTTACCAGATGAAATCCATTAGGACTACTGGCCTGATCAATGCTGGTAAATTGCCCATCTTCAATTAAAACTGTGGCATCTTCCAGCCAACCATCGTAAGTTAGTACATTTACTCCTTGAATAGCAATTTTTGTGTTGGTTGGTTTTGATAATATTTGAATATTTTTAGGTGTTTGACTGTTGACTGTTGACTGTTGAGTGTTGACTGATTCACTAAAAAATTTCATGCCTTCGTAAGGGGCTTTTTTCGTGGCGGCAATTCTGGAAGATAAATCACCTATATGCAGTTCCAGTTTGTGGTGATCAGGGTCGAGAATATATATAGATTCGCCTTCACTTGTATTTTGCTTCCACTGTTTGACTCCTAAAACTTTCAGGCGATCGCTATATTCTTGAAACCTTTCTTCAGGGATACTAAAAGCAATATGAGTGTACTCGTCCATAGGATTTGTGCGTGTGTTGGAATCTAAAGATAGGCACAACCACAGGTCACCCGCTACTAGATAAGCACCTGTTTGCCATTTGGCGATCGCTTGACAACCTAGAATTTCGGTATAAAAATTAAAAGATTTCTCCAAGTTGCAAACAGACAAAGTAATATGGTTAATTCCTGTAATCATTTCGTTTGTTCCAAAACCAAATCACTGTTTTCCAAAGATTGAGATTCTTCCGCAGCAACAGTTAACTCTGACGATTTATTATTTAGCTGCTGCTGTCGGATTTTCCGTACCAGATTTAACTCTGCTTGAAAGTCGATGTAGTGTGGAAGTTTGAGGTGTTGGACAAAACCTTGTGCTTCCACGTTATCGGAATGGGAAAGTACAAACTCGACATTTTGGGCTGGGCCTTGAATTGTTTCCCCTAATTCCTCAGCTCGCATTGCTCTATCTACCAGCGCCATCGACATCGCTTTACGTTCGTTGTAACCAAAGGTGAGTCCATAGCCACGGGTAAACTGAGCAGGTAATTCTTTACTACCTTTAAACTGATTTACCATTTGCACTTCCGTGACAGTAATATCTGCGATCGCTATTTCAAATCCCAATTCTTCTGGACAAATTACCACCTCAACTTCCCCCATGCGAATTTCCCCAGCAAAAGGATGGTTTCTGCCATAGCCTCGCTGTGTAGAATACGCCAGAGATAGCAAAAAACCCTCATCTGCACGCGCTAGATTTTGCAGCCTTGCATCCCGTCCAGCAGGAAAGGTTAGGGGTTGACGAGTTAGGTCAAATGGTTGAGGAGTGTTAACTGTTGACGGTTGACGGTTGACTGGGTAGGATTTCTTTGCTTCCTCTTCTGCTTGCATCAAGCCTTCACGATCTAAAGTGTCAATTACACGCGGAACTGATTCTGTAATTGCTTCTGCTTCTGGTGCTGTAAGGACTTGTCCTTCTGCTATCAACTTAAAGTCTAGTAGGCGGTGGATGTAGTCGAAGGTAGTTCCTAACCTTTGTCCTCCTGGTACATCTTTAAAAATGGCAGAAATGCGGCGCTGAATCTGCATTTTGCTGGTATCTAATGGCTGGCTATAGTAGAAGCGGGGTAGTGTTGTCCGATAGGCTCTTAACAAGAAAATTGCTTCTACTAAATCACCCCAAGATTGTTTAATAGCAAGGGCTGCTAACTCCCGATCATATAAACTACCCTCACACATCACCCGTTCTACTGCTAGGGTAAGTTGTTGTTCAATCTGGTCTAGGGTCAATTCGGGAATTACCGGATCACCTCTGCGTCTGCTTTGCAGGAGTGCTTCTGCATTTTGAATTGCCTGTTCACCGCCTTTGACTGCAACGTATGGCATATATTTTTATTGTTGACTGATGACTGATGACTGATGACGGTTGACTGTTGACTGATGACTGATGACGGTTGATCATGGAGAATTTTTGCTGTGCTGCTTGGGTTGGAGTACGCATTTAAAACTCCAGCCATGCTGCTCGAATCCTAGTGATTGATAGAATTGATGGGCGCGGCTACGTTTCAAATTTGAAGAGAGTGTGACTTTATAACACCCAGCTTCAGCACTAAATTGGAGCGCGGCTTTTACCATTTGGCTACCAATTCCCTCTCCTCGCATTTGAGAAATAACTGTCACTGCATCTAGAATTGCAAATTTGTGATAGCCCCGGTGCATTATTGTTGGCGCATAGAGGAGGCTGAAAGTACCTACAAGTTTCTGATTTAAAAAAGCAATATAGATGTAGTAGTTAGGAACTTGTGTGATTTCTGTCAAGATTCTTTCTACATCATTGCTTGCTAAGGGTAACTCACCATCCATGTCAGCATAAAGCTGATTCAATAGAGGCCAATCCTCACGGGTAGCAATGCGAATCTCAAGAGTCATAGTACACCTCTGCTTTGGCGGTGCGTGGTAGTCCCATTACTGCATTTTCTGTAAATAAAAATACATCTGTGCCTTGTGGATAAGCTTGATGATTCTGCATCCAGAAATCCCAAAAGTGACGGGGAAGTGTAGGAGAAATCGCTTGCTGGTCTAAAATTCCTGGCCCAGTCAACATCACAGGTTGTCCCATCTCAAAATTTTCCACCTGTACCAATAATGTTGTTGAGGCTTCAGGCTTTTCTCCTGTACCACAGTTAAAAATAGATAATTCTGGCAACCCTACCAAATCTTGAATTAAAGCAAAGTCAGCTTCTTCTGGGTACTGCGTGAAGCGACAGCCAGTATGAAACAACAACCAAGCTCTCACTTGATCTGCAAAACTCGGCTGTAGCCATACCACAACATCCAAATCCAGCAACGTCAAACAAGCAGCCCCACAAACAGGCGTTAAACCCAAAGGCACACTCATCTCAGCAGTTATCCAATAAGGTGTCCCCGGTCGAGCATTAGCATCAAGCAACGCCCGAAATGTCCTCTGGGCATCATGAATCGAATCTTGTAAGCCAGGTAAATAGGTAACTTTAGTCATCATTCATCACTCATCAGTTATCAGTCAACAGTCATCAGTCATCAGTCATCTATTCCCCCCTCACCATCGTGAAGAAATTGACCTGAGTGGCGGCTGCTTGACGCTGCTTGAGTTCCTGTTGCTTTTGGTGTTTTATTTGCAAGGGTTGAATTACTTCAGCCTGAATCTGATCGTGCCAATTTGGGGTTTGTAGTAATGCATCACAAACAGCAGCTAGTTCTGCATGACGGTGCGATCGCCCTGCGACATAACCAAATCCAGCTAACGCTTCATCTCCTTGGCTCTCTAACTGCACAACACAGCGAGTCATGGTAATTTCTCCTAAGTTAAATGGTTCTCCTGTACCCCCAGCACGTCCCCGCACCATTGTTAGACCAATCTCTGGGCAGCGTAAAAAACTATAGTTGGGCAAAGCAACCAATTTTTTTACCAGTTTTTCTAATAGCTCTAATTCGGCTTTAGCTAATGTTGCCATCCATGCTTGTCGCTGCATCACAGTAGGCATAAGTTGATTTGTGGTATTTTGTTTTAAACTATTCTTAACTTGTCTAGACATCTAGATAAAAGTAGATTAACGCAATTCTGACAAGTTGACAATCTAATATTGATAAGCTCACCCCACTCCTAAAAGGGGATGGGATAACACGAAAGACTGTTGACCGTTGACAGTGAACAGTCAACAGTTAACCGTCAACACTATTTATTGATAATTGATACATGAAGGAAATAATGCCAATTTATGCCCAGATTGCTGACAAACTGCGACAAAACATTCATCAAGGGGTTTATCAGCTTGGGGAACGACTACCAACAGAAACCAGGTTAGCAGAACAGTTTTCAGTTAATCGCCATACCCTCAGACAAGCGATCGCCCTACTAAAAGACGAGGGATTGTTGCGAGTTGACCGAGGACGCGGAACTTTTGTAGCGGCTAAAACCATCCGCTATGCTATTGGTAAGCGAGTGCGTTACAACCAAACGCTGAAAGCACAGGGTTGGCAAGTGAGGTTTCAACTGCTGCGTGTCTTAGAAGTACCTGCGGATGATGCGATCGCCAAAGGATTAGAAATTTCTTATGGTGAACCGGTAGCGTTAATTGAACGTTTAGGTTTAGCAGATGAAGAACCCATTAGTGTGGGTACTGGATATTTCCCGCTTAAGCGATTTCCAGATTTTTTAGAGCCGAAAAATATCACGATTTTGCAAGAACAGCAATCAATATCTCAGTTTTTACAACAGGTATATGGATGTGACCATATACGCCGTAGTACCTGCGTTTCTGCTCGTCTAGTCCAGCCTCAAGATGCAAAGTGGCTACAACTATCCCTCAATCAACCCATTCTTTTAGCGGAGTCGGTGAACGTCGATCAAACAGGTAATGTCATTGAATATGGGGTAACTCGACTGCGGGGCGATCGCATGGAGTTATTTTTTGAAAATGACTTATTTGATGACTGATGACTGGTGACTGATGACTGATGACTGGTGAGTGATGAATGGTGACTGGTGACTGATGACTGGTGACGGTAAACACTTTGTTGGGCTAGTTTAGCAGTCAACCGTCAACCGTCAACCGTCAACCGTCAACCGTCAACAATTATGGAAACCTTCCAAAATTTACGAGTTTATCAATTATCAGAAAATCTAGCGAATGAAATTTGGTTTATTGTACAAAAATGGGATTACTTTGCAAAAGATACAATTGGAAAACAAATTGTCAAATCGGCAGACAGTATAGGTGCTAATATTGCAGAGGGGAATGGTCGTTATAATTTACAGGATAATCAAAGATTTATAAAAATTGCTAGAGGTTCTTTAAATGAAACAAGGCATTGGTTAAGACTTGCTTGTAAGCGAAAACTTTTGACTCAAGAACAAATAGACATAATTAAACCAATCCTAGATGAATTATCACCTAAATTAAACGCTTATCTTAACTCACTTAAAAAAAAAGTCAGATAATAGTTAACAGTCATCAGTCACCAGTCACCAGTCATCAGTCATCAATTATCAATCATACTAAACTAACCACCCTCTGACCTTTGCAGAAAGTAAATCAATAACACCAGTAGTAATAATCAAAATAATGAGAATTGTACAGACTTTTTGGTATTCAAATGCACCAAAGCTCTGATATAGTGAAACGCCAATACCACCAGCCCCGACAATTCCTAATACAGAAGCAGAACGCACATTTGACTCAAATCTGTAAAGAGTGAAAGAAGTCCACAAAGGCATGACTTGAGGAATCACTCCATAAATAACTTCTTGAATCTGGCTTGCACCAGTAGCTCTAATTCCTTCTACAGGGCCTGATTCAATTGATTCTACTGCTTCTGAGAACAGTTTACCCAGAATACCAGCCGTATGAATAAATAATGCCAAAACTCCAGCAAATGGCCCCAACCCAACAGCAACTACAAAGATTAGTGCAAAGACGATTTCGTTAATCGCACGCATAGCATCTAAAAGGCGACGTGTTGGTTGTACAACCCATACTGGACAAATATTATTAGATGCTAGGATAGATAAAGGAACAGCTGCGATCGCAGCCATTAAAGTTCCCCAAATTCCCATTGATATAGTAACCAGTGTTTCTGAGAAATAATACTTCCAATCGCTAAAGTCTGGTGGAAAATATGAACGTATGTATTCTACCATGTTGTCTCCCCGTTGCAGAAGTACAGGGAAATTTAACTCGCTTTGATTATAGGCAAAAATCAATAGAGCAGCAATCACTAAAAGAAACAAAACTTTTTGGGTATTCACAAGCTTTGCTTCTTTTTCTAACATTGCTACTACATTAGGAGATGCGTAAGGAATTATCTGATTTCGTGGGCGCACTTTTTTACTACCTATAAATCTAATTTTATTTAATTCCTTTGAGTTGCTGGTTTAATTCTGCTATCGTTTGCTGTTTTTCTTGCTCACTTAGATTTTCTTTAGCTTGAGTCTCTTGGATTTTTTTAGCAATTTCTAGTTCTCGAATTGTATGCCAATTTTTATCTTCAGCCTGTACAAAACCAGAAATTTTAAATTGACCTAAAACTTTAGCATCTTTGTAATTATAGAAAAAGTTTTGCAACTTCTTTTTGATATCATCTGGTAAATCCTGACGATAAACAATCGGATCACTGGGAATTATAGGTGATTTCCAAATAATTTCAATCTTCTGTCTGGCTTTAGGATTGGTATTTTCTAAACGACTTAATGCTTCACTACTGACGGTAGCCACATCTACCTGTTTATTCGCTACAGCTAGAGCGCATGCTTCATGATTACCAGCGAAAATCAACCGTTTAAAAGCTTTTTTAGGATCAATATTATTTTTAGTAAAAATATAGTAACTGGGAACTAAAAACCCAGAGGTTGAATTGGGATCATTAAAAGCAAATGTGAGCTTGGCTGCATTTTTAATCACATATTTATCGCCACCTGCTGCTATTGCTTCGGCAGTGATGGGATTATCTTTATTAACAATTAAATGAGAATAGTAGCCTTTAGTGCCATCTGCACTCACAACTTGAGCAAAAGCTTCTGCATCAGCAACTTTTGCTGCTTCAATATAAGATTTACCACCTAACCAGGCTGCTTGAACTTTACCAAAGCGCATAGCTTCTATGACTGCTGCATACTGTGTAACATAGAAGGGTTTTATGGAAATCCCAATTTGCTGAGACATAGCAGCAGCAAAAGGTTCCCAAATTGGTTTTTGATTAGTTTGAGATTCTGTAGACAGAACACCAAAGTTAATTTCTTTAATCGCTGCGGTACTATTATCAGCATTAGAAGTACAAGCTGAAAGTATCTTGGCACTTGCCAAAGTTATAGTAAACAAAGAAGCCTGCTGAATAAATAATCTTCTGTCCATAATTTTAGTTATGAGATGTAAATAAAAATCTGATTCTTTGTTGCAAATAATTCTGTATTTTTGGGTTACATTACCAGTTCTCCGTGTCCTCTCATAATGAGTTCTTCGGCAGCTGTGCCATAAAGTTCATTGAGTTTTTCATCATTCATCTCTGTGGTTGCACCATCAAACATCACTTCTCCATCTTTAAGAGCGATCACTCGATCAAAGTAATTACGCACCATTTGAACCTGATGTAAGGAAGCGACTACAGTAATTCCGCTTTGGCGATTTAGCTGCACGAGTAATTCCATGACTTTCCGCGCCGATTCAGGATCGAGAGAAGCGATTGGTTCGTCTGCGAGGATGATTTTCGCTCCTTGCACTAAACAACGAGCGATCGCCACTCGTTGTTGTTGCCCTCCAGAAAGCATAGATGCCCGTTTATAAGCGTGTTCAAGAATACCTACTCGCTCTAATGCAGCAAGAGCTTGGATTTTTTCTTCTTTGGTAAATAAATGTAATGTTGAACGTAAAATAGACAATCTTGCTAAGTTCCCAATGAGAACATTTTCGATAACTGTTAACCGATTGACTAAATTAAACTGTTGAAAAATACAGCCTATCTGGCTTCGTAAAGACCTAATTTTAGAGTGTAGTTTACTCTTCCTCTGTAAAACTGAGCCAAAAATATAAACTGTTCCTGCATCTGCCATATGCAAGCCATTGATATGTCTTAAAAGGGTAGATTTGCCTGAGCCAGATGCACCTATCAGCGCAACCAGTTCACCCTCATTAATTGTGCAAGATACGTTTTTAAGTGCTGTCTTATTTTTGAAAATCTTTGAGAGATTATTAATTTCGATAGCCACTGGACTTGCCATTTTTTGACATTTGAATGTCTATGATTAAAATTAATAATATTTTTTAGTTAAGAAATAATTAAGGCAAGGCTAATTTATGATTTAATTTCTAAATTATCAGTCTAATGAATGAGCCAGTTTCGGATACACATCAATATAATTTAAGATTTATAATCAAAACCAGTGAACTGCCCGGTCGATGGCAAGGAGATCAAGCTCGTTATGTTGGTACTCGCAAAAACCTATTTGGCCTTCGCCGTACAACCGTTGCCCATAATCTTCATGTCAAGAGCCAAAATTTTTACTAATACTACTGAGCAGTCTATCCATCAATCCTAATTACTAAATCGGTGTTCTAGGGCATCGCCTGCGGTGGATTAGTAGGATTAGGAACTGGGATAATTGGCACGATTATAGGCTTTGGTTTCTCGGATTGCAGTTGAATCTGGGCTTGATTGCGAGAGTCTATTGCTTGTTGGTAATTAGGCTTGTATTTTATTGCTTGATCGTAAGACGCGATCGCATCTTGAAATCTTTTCAAATTTAGTAGAGCGTTGCCTCTGCTATACCAGCTTTCAGAATGGTCTGGTTTATAACGAACTGCCTTATTATAAGACACGATCGCATCTTCGTATTTTTGCAAAATGTATTGCGAATTGCCCAGATTGTACCAGAGTTGATAGTCTTTTTGTCTAAGTGTTGCTGCTTTGTTATAAGATTTTATTGCTTCTTCGTACTGTTGGGTTTGATGCAGCGACCAGCCCAGATTATACCATGCTTGATAGTTACCAGGATTGGATTTAATTACTTGATTAAAAGATTCAACCGCTTCTGGATAACGTTGTAAATTCAGCAGTACATTACCTCTTGACAACCAAGCTTGATAATAATTTGACTTATATTGCACCGCTTTATCATAAGCCGTAAATGCGTCTCGGTAGCGTCGCAATTTTACTAGGGCATTTCCCCAATTATACCAAGCTTGCTCGTAGTCTGGTTTTAAATCCACAACTTTCTCGTATGCTGTGATCGCTTCTTCGTATCGGTTAGAATTTTGTAAGGCTAATCCTTTTTTATACCAAGCTTCGTAATTATCTGGTTTAAATTCAATGGCTTTTTCATAAGACTTAATTGCTTGGTCATATTGGCTTAAATTACTGAAAGCTTCACCCTTAGCATTCCAGACTTCCGAGTTTTCATTATTTAATTGTAAAGCTTTGTCAAAAGAGGCGATTGCTTCTTGATATCGCTGTAATTTTCCCAATACAAAACCTCGTCCACTCCAAGCTTCAAAATAATCTGGCTGAATTTGAATTGCTCTATCGTATGCCGCTAACGCATC
Source organism: Nostoc sp. CHAB 5824 (assembly GCF_020829665.1). Lineage (GTDB taxonomy): Bacteria > Cyanobacteriota > Cyanobacteriia > Cyanobacteriales > Nostocaceae > Nostoc. Next base: position 183,118 of record NZ_JAIVFT010000005.1, on the reverse strand, counting down.
TTTGTATTTTTTTAATTTAGACAACGTTTTGCCTTGACCATTCCATCCTTGAGCATAATCTGGTCTAATAGTAACGGCTTTTTCATATACTTCTAATGCATCTTGATAGCGTTGCAAATCAAAAAGCGTATTTCCTTGTTTGGATAATTCTATGGCGTTATTAGAATTAATGTGATTAAAAATTAATATTGATGCTACTCCACTAACCCCAATTAAAAATACCCCTAATAAAATTTTACGCAATATTCCTTTTTGAGGTTGAGGTTTGTGTATATTTTTTGGTGGAGAGATAGGAGTTAATGCAATTGTCTGGGTGGGTGGTTGTGTTAACTCTTTCAGCGCTCGTAATGCTACCGTTGCCGAAGGATAGCGTTGGCGAAAGTCGTAGCACACCATCTTATCTAAGAATTGAGCAAATTCTGGCGTTACCGTGGCTTGATTATGCCAGATAATTTCATTAGTATCAGCATCTTTTACTATTTCCTCTGGTGATAATCCAGTTAGGGCTTGAATAGCAATTATTCCTACAGCATAGATATCACTACTTAATTTTGGCGTACCATGAGCTTGTTCACTAGGAATATATCCAGGCGTACCTATGGCAACAGTACCTTTAATCGAGCCTTCGGGAAGAATTACCTGAGTAGTAATTTGTTTAACTGCACCAAAATCAATTAAGATTAATTTGCCATCTGGGTGGCGTCTGAGGATATTTCGCGGATTGACATCACGGTGAATTACATTCTGTTGATGGACAAATTCTAAGATTGTCAAAAGTTCTTGTAAAAGTGAAATTACTTGCTCTTGACTGAGGGTTTTACCTGGTATTAATTCTTGACTAAGGTCATGCCCTTCGATCAATTCCTGTACGAGATAAAATTCGGCATTCTCCTCAAAGTAAGCTAAAAGTTGGGGGATGCGAGCGTGAGTTCCTAATTTATACAGAACTTGTGCTTCTGTATCAAATAAACGCCTAGCTGTCTCCAAAGTTACGGGATCACTTGCCTGAGGTTTAAGTTTCTTAACGACACATGGAGGTGAACCGGGTAATTGGGTATCACTTGCCACAAAAGTTTCACCAAAACCCCCACCTCCCAAGTTACTAATAATTTGGTATCTTCCTACAAGTGTGTTTCCCAGCATCTCGTTTGCCTAGTTAAGTGCGATGCGATCTGATTTCAATCTTGCCACACGTTTAGGGGGATAGGGGGAGCAGGGGGCAGGGGGAGCAGGGGAGGCAGGGGGAGCAGGGGGAGCAGGGGAGGCAGGGGGAGAATAAGTAATAACTAATGACTAATGACTAATGACTAATGACTAATTTATATGATTCCTATTGGTGATAATATTCGTTGTCGGACTAAACCGATTATTAATTACTGGCTGATTGGTATTAATGTTGCCGTATTTTTATGGGAGCTTCAACTAGAATTTAGTGGTGGATTAGGTTATTTTGTTAATATTTGGGGTGTAGTTCCAGCCCAAATTAGTGGGGCAATTACAAATGCATTATTTTTCAACAATGCTGCTTGGATAATTGTAATTCTGCGAACATTTTCACTAGTTGTTGCAATATTTATACATGGCAGTTTTAGTCAAATATTGGGAAATCTGTTATTTTTATGGGTTTTTGGTAAGACTGTCGAAAATATTCTGGGACATGGGCGCTATCTAGGATTTTATCTGGCTGCTGGCGCGATCGCTTCTTGTGTGCAAATTCTGGCTGAACCGAGCTTGACAGTACCATTGATTGGGGCAAATGGCGCGATCGCAGCTGTTTTAGGAGCATATATCATGAAGTTTCCTAAAGCTAAAATTGACACTATTTTGCCGCTAATAATCTTGTATATTCCCATCGAACTTCCAGCCTTTTTCTATCTATTTTGGTGGTTTATGCAACAATTATTTTATGGCATCGGCAGTTTAAATATTCCCCCTGTTGGCGTAAATCAATCGGGTGTTGTCTTCGTAGGACAGGTTGTGGGATTATTGATGGGTGCAGTTTTTATGCGTTTGAAGAGATAATTCACTATTGAATCATCACTGGGTGCAAAGTGTCTTATTGTCAGACATTGCTCTTAATCTCAGAAGATATCTTTTGGTTAAAACCCTATGTGCCTTTTGATGGATTACATTTTTTACCTTAAAAATCCATACTGTTAAAGCTAGGGGATGCCTACTCTTCAAATCGGTATTGTTTAGTTATAAGCAGTGTGCAAGATGTCAAATGTTGATAAAATTAACTCTAAAGTCACTGATGAATTAGCAGCTCTGCGGCAGCGTGTAGCTGAGTTAGAGCAATCAGAAATATTTTATCAGCGAAGGCAACTAGCACTTGAGAAGCAAGTAATAGAGCTAGAAAGGAACCTGGCAATAGCGCTACAAAATACCCATATTAAAGTTGTTGAATGTGATATCAAGTGGCATCTTGAGCAGGGGACATCCACAGGCTTCAATGTGCCAATCACTTTAGAGCAAATCCAACAAGAAATTGCAGAGCGACAGCAGGTAGAAGCCTCGCTGAGGGAGAGTGAAGAAAGGCTAAGGCTAGCTCTAGAGGTTTCTCAGATGTGCCTGTGGGATTGGAATATTGTTACCAATAAAGTCATCTGGTCTGAAAACTATGAATTGCTTTTTGGTGTGCTTCCAGGTAGTTTTGACGGCCCTTACGAAACATTTCAGAAATGCGTTTATCCTGAAGACAGGCAATCTGTAATGCAAGGGATCGCCCACGCTTTGGCACAAAAGACTGACTACAACGATGAATTTCGCATAGTTCGAGCAGACCAAAGTGTTCATTGGATTTCTGCCAAGGGAAAATTTATCTATGACGATCGGGGACAAGCGGTGCGAATGATCGGCGTTTGTATGGAAACTACTGTGTGCAAACAGGCAGAAGAAAGCACTCGTGAACTAACAAACCAAGTGCAAGAACAGGCAAATATTTTAAATGCCATCCTGACTGCATCAGTCGATCACATTTATATCTTTAATCGCAGAGGTTGCTATCAGTATGTCAGTCGTGATGGAGCTACTGTATTAGGTTTAAAGCCCCAGGATATTATCGGAAAAACTTTGCAAGACCTGGATTTACCCACAGACCTTGTAGAACAGGTAGATAATCAACGACAAGCTGTGATGAAAACTGGGCAGCCAATCAAGGATGAATGTCAATATGTTACTGCTGATGGGGTGCATTATTATGAGTACATTCTCACACCATTACGGAATTCCGGCCAAACTATTAAAGGCGTAATTACTGTTTCTCGTGATATTACCGAACACAAACGGGCAGAAAAATCATTACGTGAAAGTGAAGCGCGATTTCGGCGTTTGTTTGAATCCAACCTGATCGGAGTCGCTTTTTGGAATGTAAATGGCTTTATTATTGATGCCAATGATGCCTTTCTTCAGCTAGCTGGCTACACTCGTGATGAGTTTGCCACGTTAGGTAGAATTAATTGGAGAGAACTTACTCCTGTTGAGTATAAAGATTTAGACGATCGCGCCTTCTTGGAAGTGCAAACCACTGGAGTTTCCAGAATTTATGAGAAAGAGCATCTTCACCGCAACGGGAAGCGAGTCCCAATTGTTTTGGGCATGGCCTTGTTGAATGACTCCAAGGATAATGGTGTTGCTTTTGTACTGGATATTACCGATCGCAAATCAGTTGAGAAAGAACGCGATCGCCTCCTCGAACGAGAAATGAAAGCACGCAAACAAGCAGAAATCGCTAACAGAATCAAAGATGAATTTCTGGCGGTTCTCTCCCATGAACTGCGAACCCCACTCAATTCTGTTCTGGGGTGGTCAAAATTACTGCGGACTCGTAATTTAGATGAAAAAACCACTAACCACGCTTTGGAAACCATTGAACGCAACGCCAAGTTACAAACCCAGCTAATTGAAGATTTGTTGGATGTGTCTCGCATTCTGCAAGGAAAATTAAACTTGAATATCTGTCCAGTAAACTTGGTAATGGTAGTTGAAGCTGCACTAGAGACAGTACAGCTAGCAGCACAAGCTAAGTCAATTCAAATTCAAACGATATTTGATCCCACTTTGGGGCAAGTCATGGGCGACCCAAATCGGCTTGAGCAAGTTGTGTGGAATCTACTTTCCAATGCGGTAAAATTTACACCAATAGGCGGACGGGTAGAAATTCGACTCATGGAAGTTGGTAACCAAGCTCAAATTCAGGTCAGCGATACAGGTAAGGGAATTAATCCAAAGTTTTTGCCTTATGTGTTCGATTACTTTCGCCAAGCTGATAGCACAATTACCCGGACATTTGGTGGACTAGGTTTAGGATTAGCGATCGTGCGTAAGGTTGTAGAAATGCATGGGGGAAATGTTCAAGCAGAAAGTCTTGGAGAAGGATCTGGTGCAACCTTCACTGTTGAGTTACCGCTTTTAGTTAAAAGTGAACAGATGACACGTCAAGAGAATAAATCTTTAGATTGTGAGGCTGAATCCTCGCTGCTTTCAGACATTCAAATTTTGGTAGTGGACGATGAACCAGATATCCGTGACTTAGTGACCTTTATTTTGCAAGACTATGGTGTAGAAGTAACCGCCGTATCCTCAGCACAAGAAGCATTACAAGCGCTGTCTGAGTCGATACCAGATGTTTTAATTAGCGATATTGGAATGCCAAAAACAGACGGTTATATGCTGATGCGTGAAGTGAGAGCGCGATTGCCTCAACAAGGAGGACGCGTACCAGCGATCGCTCTGACGGCTTATGCAGGCGAAATGAATGAGCAGCAAGCAATAGCAGCAGGATTTCAAATGCATATTTCTAAACCAGTAGATCCAGATGCATTGGTGAAGGCGATCGCCGATTTGATTGAGCCAAAATAATCTAGGTAAGCGTCCGAGAGGCTTTCCACAACTTCAGTGTCCACGTCCGCTGCTTTCCTGTTAGACTCTGGATAGCCCCTATGCGTTCTGGAATTATGGCATCTGTTGAGCAAGTCATGAAAGAAGCGTTAGCTTTGCCCAGTGCAGCGAGAGCATTGTTGGCAGAAAAGCTGGTTGAAAGTCTTGAATTTGATGGAGACGAAACACTTCAAACACTGTGGACAGATGAAGCCAAGAAGCGTAGAGATGAAGTTCGCAGTGGTGCAGTTCAACCCATTCCTGGAGAGGAAGCCTTAGCTAGGGTGAGACAAATTTTGGAGCAATGAAATACGTCTTTCATCCAGCAGCATTAATTGAATACGGTGAAGCAGTCAAGTTTTACGCAGAGCGTCGAGTTGAATTAGCACAAGCATTTATTAATGCGGTTGAGGATGCAATTTTCCGAATTATCCAGTCACCGACTCGCTGGGCTGTTGTTGACGAAGACATTCGTCGATGTCTAACGCGCAAATTTCCCTATGGAATTTTATACACCATTGAGGAAGATTACGTTTTAATTTTGGCGGTGATGCACTGTAGCCGCGAACCGGGATACTGGAAGGAGCGCCTCACAGACTAGCAGCAGGATTTCAAATGCATATTTCTAAATCGGTAGATCCAGATATATTGGTGAAGGCAATCGCTGATTTGATTGAACCAAGCTTATAGCTGATATAGGTAAGCTTCCCTCAGCTGTCCATAATTTTAGTTTTGTATTAACATTGTCAGTCGAAACAATCGCATTGTTAGTCGATACAATGCCATTGTCAGCTGAAACAATAATTTCTCTTGCTACGTTTTTCTACGGCGACGGTTCGTTTAGGATTAAGAAACACCGCTACCTTCAGAACGCGATCGCCCAAGTTTATCACTACTAACGGTACTGGTTATCCCTTTGAGAATCGCTATAAGATGAGTAAAAGGGTTTTCTACGTTTGGATAGAAATGACTGAGCAACGTGATGCTGACTCACCGTCAACTGATTCTCAGCAATTGAGTGAACCGACCGATGGAGCAACTACCAAATCGGTCGATAATTCCTGGACAAACCGTATTGGTGGTGTTTGGAACAAAGCAACAACACATCTAACGCAACTCTTACCCGTAGAACAACTAGCACAGACGGTTGTTGAATGGTTTAGTGTGAGCGAAACTCAAGTTGCAGAGATTTTAGAGAAAGTTCGAGCCGAATTACCAACTACAGAAGCGCTGCTGATTGGTAAACCCCAAGCCGGAAAAAGTTCAATTGTCCGAGGATTGACGGGAGTTTCTGCCGAAATTGTCGGTCAGGGATTTCGTCCTCACACGCAACACACCCAGCGCTATGCCTATCCTTCCAATGACCTGCCGTTACTGATTTTTACTGATACGGTAGGGCTTGGTGATGTTAAACAAGATACTCAATTAATCATTCAGGAATTAGTTGGCGATTTAAAAAAGGAGACTCGTTCCGCTAGAATCCTCCTTCTCACCGTCAAAATCAATGATTTTGCAACTGACACGCTACGACAAATTGCTCAACAGTTGCGCCAGCAGTATCCAAATATTCCCTGTTTGCTAGTAGTTACCTGCTTGCATGAAGTTTATCCTGCTGATACCGTCGATCATCCCGCCTATCCGCCAGATTATCAAGAAGTCAACCGCGCATTTGCCGCAATGCAGCAAGCCTTCACAGGAATAACTGACCGCTCTGTACTCATTGACTTTACCCTAGAAGAAGATGGCTATAATCCGGTATTTTATGGCTTAGAAGCACTACGAGATTCCTTAGCAGAACTTCTCCCAGAAGCAGAAGCGCAGGCGATTTATCAACTATTAGATCAAGAAGAAGCTGGGAAGCAACTTGGTAACCTTTATCGAGATGCTGCACGTCGTTATATTTTGCCATTTTCGATTATGTCTGCCACCCTCGCCGCTGTACCTTTGCCATTTGCTACAATGCCAGTGCTAACTGCCTTGCAAGTATCAATGGTGGGTTTGTTGGGTAAATTATATGGGCAGACACTTACTCCATCACAGGCGGGAGGCGTTGTGAGTGCGATCGCAGGTGGTTTTTTAGCACAGGCAATTGCACGAGAATTAATTAAATTTATACCAGGTTTTGGTAGTGCGATCGCAGCCTCTTGGGCAGCTGCCTACACCTGGGCATTAGGGGAAGCAGCCTGTGTTTACTTTGGTGATTTAATGGGAGGTAAGAAACCCGATCCCCAAAGAATTCAGTTGGTGATGCAAGAAGCATTTCAGGCGGCGCAAGAACGGTTTAAAGGAATCAAACGTTAGGGGTAGTTGTTGGGGTTTTCAACAAGTAGACCTTCACTTGCTGCGGCTGCATTCAATTCGGAATCAGCAGATACAAATGTCACCAGAGGTAAACTGTTAGCTATGCAGAGTGAGTTTACCGCACAGCCAGCCCCTAGCTGAACTGCATCGTAGCCTCGTAACCCATATACTTGAGCTAATACCATTGCAGAGTTGATAATGTTCTGTGTGATTTCGATAACTTGGTATTCAGACCGTAGATCACTTTTGAACTGATTACATACTGCGATCGCATCAGTAGCAATGATACTTCCACCACGCGTTCCCCGCAGGGGTTGCCGCAGGCATCGCCGTGTAATTGCAGCGACAATTTCAACACTAGTAATAGCAGCAATCAATACATCCATCATTTTTCCGTCGCGGGTCAAATAAACTCAAAACCCATCCTGAACCTATCTCACTGACGTAGCGTTTGACCAGCGCACTGCTATCTAAATAATAAGCTGCCATCTAGCAGCGTTCCTCAATAATTGTTTCAGAAACAGGCTTACCCTGTACCTGAATAAGTTGCTGTTCAGTTTGCTGATTGTAAGCTGGTTGCTTGAGTTGTTTTACTAACCCAGAAGTTAATAGTGCTTCGTGAAATGTTGCCCGTTGAGTAACTTGTTCTTGTTCAATAAGATATCTCTGGATAGCCTGATTCAATTGCTGTAGCTCCTTTGGCTCCAGTATCTCAAGCTGATTAAGGATTTGGTTAAGGATTGCCTCTGGCATAGGCTTCTACTGTTTACCTCTTGCTTGTTTTTTAAGTGTAACAAGCGGTATACATAAGATTGCCTCTGGCATAGGCTTCTACTGTTTACCTCTTGCTTGTTTGTCTATATTCTGCGGTGGATATAGCCAGACTTAATAATTTGTGAACAACTGGTAGCACAGCTAGCTGTACGCCCTGCATCCAAAAAAGAACGCTATATTGTTTCTCCTACACTTTCTCTTTTGCTGCTGGCACAATCCCAAACTTATTTAAACCTGTATCGATTTCTTTCAATAGTTTAAAATCCTCCTCTGGCAAGGGATAGCTACTACTGCTGAACAAACCCGCACTGACAGCAGGCTGCTTTTCTAAAAAAGAGAAAGCTTGGCGAAACTGATGCGGCTCGGCTTTAATCGGTGAATCAAAGTGGCAGGGAATAATCCACTCGAAGTCCCAACTTGCAACTTTATCAGCCCAATCGATGGTTTCTTTCGGTGCGCGGTTGAGAATCAGCGTCTGTAAAATTGGCGCGACAAACAAACGCCCATCACCTCGCAAAGCATTAAACGATCGCTGCCAATCTGGATGCCATTTAAAGGGATACAATCCAAAATAAGCTTTCCTTGAGCGTTCTGGTGCTTTCAAGGCATCTTGCAATACCTGACTCCATTGGCGGATATTTAGTGCGTTTGGTTGAAAGTACAAAGCAAACAACGAGATACGCTGCCAACCCTTACGGCGATTTACTTGAATGTCTGCAATAATATCAGTAGCATCATCCTTAGCATGGAATAGTAAGGGATATGGATCTAAAAGTGCGATCGCAGGTGGATCTTCTGGGATAGAAAGCACAGAATCTGTTACTAAAAGAGTATGCGATCGCTTGTGGAAAAAAGCAACTTCTGCAAACCGACCAGGGCCAAGCTCGATGGGGCCCAGCATTGCATAATCAAACTCGTCAGCAAAGGGTGTTTTGCTACTATCTTCTGGAAGTACTTGAGTTCGTTTCGGTGGTAAACCAAGCCAGCTAAGTGGGAGATTTAGCGGGAAACTCCACTGATGGGGAGCCACAAACACCTGTGCAGCCGGAAAGTATCTGGCGAAGGGGCCGACGAACACTTTATGTTCTATACCAGAGATAGTTGGCAGGATAATATACTTAACGTTACCGTGTTCCGCCACTAACTCATTCACAAGCCGGATGCACTCTGGGGTTGGTGCAACAGGTGCGTAGATGAGAAGACCCCCGGCTTCGAGCTTAACAACAGTCATGCGAATCGGCACAACAACGTAGAAAATACCCTGAATCTGGTCAAAATTCCAAATTGTGTCCTTTATTACTTCTTTGCGGATTGTCTGCCGCCTGCCATAAGGGTAGAGTGGCACAACAGGCCATAATCCCCATGAAAAGTCTTTTGGATTTATCTGTTGTGCATTGACTATGCGTTCATCATCAGCCACTCTGCAACCCCTCCAAATTCCCTGCTCAAATTGTTCTTATTTGCTATCCCTAAAGTTGGAGTTTAGCAAATTATTGAGATAATCAGATCAATTATTAATTCCTAATTGTAATTCGTAATATCTCCGGTGTAGTTCATTAACGATAAGAATCATGAACAAATATAGAATTTTAAAACCTGAGCAAAGTTACACTTTTAGTCAATATTTTTTGTTACCTAACCCAACAATAGATGTAGTAGCTGAGTTTGAGTACAGCTATGCTCGTACAGAGCTAGAATTACCAAGATACTTTGCTGATATTAGCTATTTAGAATTTTTGCAAAATTACTTACAGCGCAATATAAAGCTTTTTAACCCAACGGCTGAGATATCAATCAGAGAATTTATGATTGCTCCTATCCTTGCTGAAATCTGCGATCAGACTAAAGCTCAACTATATAGTGAGTATCCAATTAATGTGGATGAAAAGCTCAAAGGTACTTTAGATTATTACTTACATAAATCTAACTCTCTATTGGTGATTGAAGCAAAACAATCAGATATCAGAAGAGGCTTTACACAGTTAGCAGTAGAATTAATAGCTCTGGATCAGTCTCTAGATGATCAATCATTAATTTTATTTGGCGCAGTTACTAATGGAGATGACTGGAAATTTGGTACACTCATTAGACAACATAAGCTAATTACAGAAGATATTAAGCTTTATCGTGTTCCTGAAGGTTTAGAAGATTTGGTACGAGTATTAGTAGGCATCCTTTCATCTGAAGCTTGACGGAAATTGAAAAACAGTTTAAATACTTATTATTTAGGGGGACGCTCTTACACAAAGATTTTTTTTATAAGTGATTAGGCAGATATGATATGACTCATTACATTTTAAAAGCTACCAAAGAAACCGTGCATCTAGGTGGTTTTTCCCATCTGCTAGAACCAGCGCTCATTATTGATTCAGGTGATACAGTTGACGTAGAAACTTATACTGGTTACTACGTTTATGACAAAGCACCACCTGAGTTTCTCACACCAGAATTTCTCGACATCTGCCAAAATCTTCTACCAGAACGCAAAATTGCTGGGGGGCCGCATTTACTCACAGGGCCGATTTATGTGCGCGATGCTGAACCAGGGGATGTTTTAGAAGTACAATTAGATGCGATCGCACCTCGTTTACCTGTCGGTTTCAATGCCATTCGTACAGGTTGGGGAGCTTTACCACATCAGTTTCTTCAACCTGCTTTGAGATTCATTCCTCTAGATTTAGCAAACAATATCGCTGAATTTCCGGCGGGTGCTGGCATAAAAATTCCCCTCAAACCGTTTTTTGGAATTCTTGGTGTCGCTACTCCAGAAACTTCTCGAACTTCTATCCCACCAGGTTCTTACGGCGGTAATATCGACAATCGGGAATTACAAGCTGGTTCTCGTTTATTTTTGCCGATTTTCGTACCAGGTGGATTATTTTCTATTGGTGATGGACATTCTGCACAGGGAGACGGCGAAGTAAATGTTACCGCCATTGAAACTTCTATGAACGGTAGAATTACCCTCAATCTTCGTAAGGATTTACAACTAACAACACCAATTGCCGAAACTCCAACTCATATCATTACAATGGGCTTTGCTCCAACCTTAGATGAAGCCTTAGAACTGGCTTTAAAAAACATGATTGATTTTCTGGAACGCTTTGTAAATTTGTCGCCAGAAGATGCTTATGTGTTGTGTAGTTTAGCTGTGAATTTTCACATCACTCAAGTTGTGAATAGCCCCCAAAAAGGTGTGCATGGAATGCTGCTAAAATCAATTTTGTTTAAGAATATTAATTTATAATTTGTGAGAATTGAAATGCTCAGATTTTCGACTTGTTAAATCAATTGGGAATCTAGTTGATCAGGAAGCTTGTAAATTTATAGGTGCTATATCTTTCCAAGACTCTGATTCATTAGCAGCGCACCAAAGATCATATTTTTGTTGGAGATTTAACCAAAGTTCAGGAGTAGTTTGCAAAGCGGTAGCCAAACGAAGCGCCATATTAGGTGTAACACTTGCTTGCTCGTTAACTATCTCAGATACAGTTTTACGAGATACATTAAGAATATCAGCAAAGTCAGTAATTGTGATATTTAGCGGTTCCAAGTACTGACGCTTGATTAATCCGCCAGGATGTCTAGGTTTTCTTTTTGCAATCATCCTTAACTCCTAATGATAGTCTTCGTAATTTACGTCGTAAGCATCTCCGTCTTGAAAAGTAAAAGTTATCCGCCAATTTTTTGTAACAGTAACAGACCACTCCCCTTTTCTGTCTCCTTGTAATTGGTGCAGTCCAGATCCGGGGTATTGCATATCTTTGATTTCGGCGGCGGCATCAAGCCTGTCAAGTATATCTAAAAGCTTGTCTGCTTGCACTGGCTGAACTCCACTCCTATCATCGTCTTCAAAAAGTTTTTTAATCCCCTTGTGTTTAAACGTCCTGATCACACTAAAATAGTAACCCTTGGGGTTACACGCGTCAACTGTAAATATTATGTTAAAGCGAATACTGTTTACAGCAACAGACGTAAGATCCTGACATAGAAACTGCTACTATCATCAGGTCGAGGTTGAAGGTAACAGGAGGTAGTAGGCACGCTTTCATACCCCAAAATCTGTATTTAATGATAGGTGTTCGCTATTTACTGAACACCTGAAGAATTTAATTAAGCTTCAGCAATATTTTTGTTAAGCCCTCGCCTAACTTTTCAATAGATTCTTGCTGTTTTGGATCTTTTAATGTGCCATCAGGATTAAAGGCTTCGTAAGCTTTGGATACTGCTGTTTGATCGGGAAGTACCAAAACTTTGATGTTTCCCAAGATAGACCGCAGGTGAACCAAACCCCGCAAACCACCAAGAGCGCCTGGGGAAGCGCTCATAATAGTAGCAACCTTACCTGCAAAAGCTGCCAACGGCGCTTCATTTGGGGCTGGACGGGATGCCCAGTCAATGGCATTCTTCAAAACTGCTGTAAGTGAACTGTTATATTCCGGCGAAGCAATCAGCAATCCTTGATGAGAAATCAGCAAATCCTTGAAAGTGCGGGCGTTGGCAGGTAGTCCTTCTTGAGCTTCTAAATCTTCATCAAACAGAGGTAGAGGCAAATCGCGGAGGTCTATATAAGTAACTTCTACGCCTGCTGCCTGAGCGCCTGCTGCCGCGATTTTTACCAATTTTTTGTTGTAAGAATCAATCCGGGTGCTGCCTGCAAAGGCCAGGATTTTGGGTATAGATGCCATAGTTCTAGATTGAATGGGAAGGATTGGACAGTTCAGCTGCATTATCCTGTTTTCAGGCGATCGCTATTTGCTACCTTTAGATTTTCTTTAGAAACCACTCAACTGACAACCGCGCTAAACCAATCTGGAAACAATACGGTAGTATCTGAATAACCTAAGTTTTGTTAGGCAAAGGCGGATTTATGTTCCAAGAGATTGCTGCTCAAATTGCTTTTTCTGACTCATTTCCATATTTAGTGACAGCCTTAGGCATTACTAGCACAGCGGGAATATTTGGTTGGCGGTGGTGGAAACAAAAGAACACTTACAAATCTCTACAGTCCTTTCCCTCTCCTAAGAGACACTGGCTATTAGGAAATATTCCTCAAGTATTAGCAGCAGTCAAAGAGAAGAAATTCTTCCAATTATTGTTTGATTGGAGCCAGCAGCTAGGGCCAATGTATGTTTACTGGACTGGCCAGCCAGTTCTCGTTTTGAGTAAGCCAAAAGTTATTGAAGACACCATTGTTAATGGGATGAGAGACGGTAGCCTAATTAGGTCAGAGCGAGCGAGCAAAGCTTGGAACGATATTAGTGGGCCCATTCTTTTAGGTCAAAATGGAAGTGAGTGGCAGTACAGACGCAAGGCTTGGAACCCTGAATTCAGTTCTAGCGGTCTCTCCAAATATGTGGAAATTATTAGCGAAGCTTGCGAACAAGTAATTGAGAAAATTCAGTCAGCTGCCTCACCAGAAGTTCAGGTAGATCCTCTGTTTGTAGAACTAACAATGAGGGTGATTTGCTGTTTAGTACTGGGCATTCCTGTGGATAGAAACATTGCTAGTCATGAAGGACAACCCCTTGATGTTCTCAAGGTGTACGAGGCGATGGCTATTGTCGGCTATCGGTTCTTACGGGTAGCTACTGGCGAGAAGATATGGATGAAATATCTGCCAACTAAGAACTCACGAGATTATTGGGCAGCAAGGCGATATTTAGAGGAGTTTATTACTCCCCGTGTAGATTTAGCTTTACAGATGAGAGAACAAAATCAGACCGATTTACCACAGGTAAGTCCTTTGTTCCAAGAATCAATGTTGGTGAAAATAGCTGCCAAAGAACCAAAATACAATCGGGAAACATTGGTAGCAGAAGTTATTGAACTTTTAATCGCTGGTACTGATACCACCGCCCATACTTTATCCTTTGCAATAGCAGAGTTGACCTTAAATCAAAGAGTTTTTCAACAGGCACAGGCCGTTGTTGACCAAGCTTGGGAAAGTCAAGGCAGTATTAATTCAGAAAGCCTTAAGGATTTGAGTTACATCCGCGCTATTTTCAAGGAAACTTTGCGCCTTTATTCAGTCGCCTCTGGCTCGACTTCATTGGAAGCCCAACGTGACACTGTAATCGAGGGTACGGTTATTCCTCGTGGCACGAAAATATTCTGGTCAATGCTTGCTGCTGGACGAGATCCAGAAGTTTATTCTGATCCGGATGAATTTCTGCCAGAGCGTTGGTTAGAGAAGAATAAGGAAAGTAGTCAACTGCCAATGATAGACTTTGGCTCAGGTTCTCATCGTTGCTTGGGAGAGCATTTGTCAATGTTGGAAGCAACGATGATGCTGGCATTACTGCTTTACTACTTTGACTGGGAGTTGGTCAACGGTCGATCATCTCTGGAACAGTTACAGCAGAACCTTTTGATTTATCCTCCTGATAGAATGCCGGTGCGCTTTCGGTTGAGAAAGTAGGGATAATAACGTTTCAGAGGAACGCATTGGTATTGCATTGAGATGCATTAACAATGCAAGCCGACGCATTAACAATGCAAGGCGATACATTAACAATGTAAGGCGATGTATTAACAATGCAAGGCGATGCATTAACAATGCAAGGCGATACATTAACAATGTAAGCCGACGTATTAACGCGGCCGACGCATTCATTGCCATTGCAGGGTATTGCCAAATTTAATTCGCTATGAATAAATGAAATGCTGTATTTAGCTCCCTATCCAAGACAATTCTTGTTATAAATTGGTAGTTTGTGCGATCGCCATCCTGATTTATCTTTCCAACCAACGCTTTGCGATCGCAAATTCAGTGAATGCGTGTTTACTAGGCTGATAGAAACCTAAACTCACCCAAACTTGATATAAATGGCTAGAAGCTGCTTTGACTTATCCAGGAGTACAACTATTAGATTTGTCTGTGTAATCATTGATTCATGCCAAACGATCGCCCTGTTTTATAAAAGTTTCAAGAATACAAAAAAAGTGGCAAATTCCTGATGTTTTAAAGCATTTTTTCTAAGAACTGCTTGGCGCGATCGCACTTAGGATTTTGGAAAAACTCGCCTGGTGTAGTATCTTCTGCTAAACTTCCCTGGTCGAGGAACATAATCCGATTGGCAACTTCTCTGGCAAACCCCATTTCATGGGTAACGATCGCCATTGTCATTCCAGATAATGCTAAAGCTTTCATCACTTCCAGCACATCCTTAACCATTTCTGGATCTAGTGCAGAGGTAGGTTCATCAAACAAAATCATCTCTGGTTCCATTGCTAATGCGCGAGCGATCGCTACTCGCTGTTTCTGTCCCCCAGATAGTTTGGATGGGTACACAGACACTTTTGACTCTAAACCTACCTTAGCAAGCAATTCTAAGCCATGTTCTTGTGCTTTTTGCTTGTTAATTCCTTTCACCTTTATGGGCGCGTAGGTGACATTTTGCAGCACATTCATGTGGGGAAACAAATTAAAATGTTGAAATACCATCACCAAACGCTGGCGCACCTTAGCGATGTTTGCTTTGGGCTTGGTAATTTCTTGCTCGTGAAAGTAGATTCTGCCTCTGGTGGGTTGTTCTAGCATGTTTATGCATCGCAGAAAAGTAGACTTACCTGAACCAGAAGGGCCTAGTATGGCAACCACTTCTCCCTGATAAAACTCAGTGGAAATATCTTTGAGTACGTCGAGTTTACCAAAGGATTTACATAAGAATTCCGTGCGAATTACTACATTACTCACTTTGCCGTAACCTCTTTTCTAAAGCGGATGCACTCAAAGTCATACCCATTACTAAAACATAGTAAATTAAACCTGCAAATAACAATGGTTCAAAATAAATATACTTATTTGCACCAACAATTTGGGCGCTGCGTAATATTTCCACCACCCCAATCGTTGACACCAACGCGGAATCTTTGAGCAATCCGATAGTTTCATTTACCAATGCTGGGAGAATGTTCTTTAATGCTTGGGGCAAAATCACATCCCACATCATCAACCAATAGGGAACACCCATAGACATCGCTGCTTCACTTTGCCCTTTATCCACTGCTTGAATCCCACCCCTGATGGTTTCCGACATATAAGCGCCAGAATTCAGGGTAAAAGTTAGCACCCCTGCCTCCAATGCGGAAATGTCATAGCCTGTAAGCTGCGGTGTTGCGTAGTAAACCAATGCTAACTGTAATAACAAAGGTGTGCCTCGAAAAACAGAGGTGTAGGCGTTAGCAACCCAGGTAAGCGGCTTGATTCCGATAATTTTTAATAGAGACAGTATTGTTCCCCAGATTAACCCCAAGGATACGGATAATAGCGTAAACAACAAAGTTAAAGGGATTCCCCGAAGAATAAAGGGAATATCTGGAATAATTCTGGTGAAGTCGAGATTCAATCCGCCTTTGGCAGGAGTTGAGGATGCAGAATTGGCGGTAGTATTCTGTGAAAACCACTTGGTTACTAGTTTAGCCAATGTGCCATTGTCCTTCATTTGTTGAAGGACTTTGTTAAATGGTTCTACAAAAGAAGAACCTTTGGGAAAAGCGATCGCTGATCCACTTTGCTCCTCTGAGGGAATAGTATTAAATTCTAAATCTGGGTTAGCTTGGGCAAATCCTTTAGCGACGGTATCCTCAACAATTGCTGCATCAATTCGCCCAGATTTGATTTCCTGAACTACTTCTGGCACTCTGTTGAGTTGCTTTAGCTGAATACCCGCAACTTTTTTAGCAATTTTCTCAGCATTTTGTTCTTGTATCGTTCCTAGTTGTACCCCAACTTTTTTTCCTAATAAGTCTTGGGGCTGCTTTAGGTTACTACCTTTAGGAGCGACAATGGTATCTTTGGCTTCGTAATAAATAATTGAAAAGTCAATATTTTTCTGGCGTTCTGGAGTCGGAGTCATCCCAGCCATTACAAAGTCAGCGCGATTTGCTTGGAGTGCAGGAATTAACCCATTAAAATCAGATTCCATTATTTGAAGTTTAAACCCTAGTTTTTGAGCAAGGGTTTTGGCAATATCTATATCAAAGCCAACTATTTGGCGATCGCCTCCTTTAGTATCATAAAACTCATAAGGAGGATAATCTGGGGAAGTAATCATCGTCAGCGTGTCTTTCCCTAAAGATGAGACAGCTTTTAAAGAATTACTATGTCCTGTGATCATACTGATTACTACTGCTACAACTAATATAGTTGATAGCCATATTTTCTTTTTCTTCATGAACTTGATAATTATATAATTGAAATTCTGCACCTTAAACGCGTAGAATCGTGGGGAATTGAGGGTTGAAATTTAAACGCAGAGGGACGCAGAGGTAAGCGCAGAGGTACGCGGAGAATTTGTTATGAATTAATGAAATGTTGTAATTAATAACGATTGTCAAATTCTTATTTTGGTCGCCTCCAACAACTTGACGCTGGCATAAATAGCATCAATATGAGGTGTGGGAATTTGAGTAAGTTTTCCCAATTCTGCAACTGCACCAACAATAGCATCTATCTCGGTGGGGCGTCCGGCTTCAATATCTTGTAGCATTGAGGTTTTATGGGCACCGACATTTTCTGCGCCATTAATTCGCTGTTCTAAAGTGATGCCAAATTTAATACCCAATTTTTCTGCGATCGCTTGAGTTTCTGTCATCATTTGCCGCGCTAGTTCACGGGTGAGGGGATAGCGACAAATACCTTCTAGAGTAGCACCAGTCAGGGCACTAATCGGATTAAACGCCACATTTCCCCACAACTTGATCCAAATTTCCGTGCGAATTTGATTGCGGATTGGTGTTTTAAATCCTGCTTGTTTTAAAGTCTGTGCCAATAATTGAATGCGTTCTGTTTTAGTGCCGTCTATTTCACCGAGAGTAAAGCGATCGCCTTCAATATGCTTAATCACTCCTGGTTCAATTATCTCAGTTGCTGGGTAAACCACACAACCGATAGCGCGTTCAGCACCGATACTAGCTTCAATAATCCCATCTGGGTCAACAGATTGAATCCGCGTACCTTCATACTCACCGCCATACTTGCGAAAGTACCACCAAGGAACGCCATTTTGGGCTGTTACCACCATCGTATGAGGATTGTAAAGTGCAGGGAGAAAAGGTGCGATCGCACGTACACTGTGAGCCTTGACAGTTAAGATTACTACATCTTGCGTCCCCGCTGACTGGATATCACTAGTTGCCACTGGAGTAGCAATTTGGCTAGAACCATCTGCCATAAGCAACTTCAGCCCATTTTTTTGAATTGCCTCCAAATGAGAACCACGAGCAATTAGCGTCACTGCTTCACCTGCAAGTGCCAGTTTCGCCCCTAAATATCCACCAATCGCACCCGCGCCAACAATACAAATTTTCATTTTGTTTAGGAATAGTTAGCAAATAATTAACTAATTATTTCCCCTCAAACAGGTAGGTTTTGCATCGCTTTCAGTAGGTCTTGATGAACAGATTTTGACGCAGCTACTATCAATCCAGGCAGGCTATAGTTTTGACAAGCATGCAGTGGCGGTAAAGTCGAACCGTCCAGGGTAGTTACAATCCAGCCAGCCTCTTTCGCAATAAAAGCGAGTGCAGCACTATCAATAAATTTGCCCGATTTGATGACTGCTCCAATCAAGTCGCCACTGAGAATACCATTGAGATTGGGAATTTGAATATCACTAGAGTAATCTGTTGCTATATCGATTATTTGATATCGATCTTTTAGTAAATGTGCGATCGAATTCATTCCCCATCCCAACAAAATAGAAGGTTTGGCCGATGTTATATGTAATGGGGCACAGGCTTCTAAGCTCATATCCAGGGTTCCTTTAAAAGCGCCTTCGCCTCGAAGGGCGTAAAAATAAAGATTTTGGGCAGGAGAAATAGCGAGTACTGCTTCAAAGTCATCCGAATTTAGAATACTGAGAATAATTTGGTAATTAGAATGTCCATCCATGTAAAACTTCGTGCCATCAATCGGGTCGAGCGTGACTAAATAATCACCTTCTGAACCGAGTTTGGTAGAGCTAAAATACTTAGTATTGTTAGAACTTTCATACTCTTCCCCAAAAAAGCGAATCTCTGGGAAAGTGCCCAGTAGTACTACTTCTACCAAATTTTGAATAGCGACATCTGCATCAGTAAGTGCGGCACTAAAAAAGTTGTTTCCTTGTTCTTTGGCGGGAAGTGCAGCAATTTTTGGTTGAAGAAAACGGGCATAGGCTGCTGCTACTTTCAGATGGGGGAGTAAAGTCTCTAAAATCAGTCGAGTAGTAGGTGTTGTGGACATTGCAGCAAACTCCTTTCAGAAATAATCTACCGTTGGCAGGGCGATAGAATTCTTTATCTAGACAAAATTACGGTATCATTTTGATGCAATGATACCATCGTTGCTATATTACTCTAATCTGTGTGTCTGGTTAAGCTGGACAATCCTTAAAGGTTTAGTTTCTACAGGGTTTGTTGTTCGTAATTGAAAGACTTTGGCTATTGTTGATTTTGGGTTAGCGATCGCCTAAAAAAGCGTAACCGTTCAGCAATACATAAACACAAGTACTTATACTTACATTGAACGGTGAATAATGTGAAGAATATGCAAAGATGTATTTTTAAGTAAAGACATTTAAATAAATTCGGTAGTATGTAGGTAGTATATAGTTAGTACAAAGTTCTTTCGATGTTCTCTATTTTCAGGCTAGACACTCACGGGCAATGGCCCACAACGAGGGTATAAAAATATTTTTGCCTATCAAGAGTGAACTCTTCTCTATTTTCACAGTAGTAGGACTTACGCATTGACAAAAAAACAAACTATGAAGTGTGAATTTTAGACATTCAATTTTGATGTTTCCAGCCTTTTTCAGCTTTCATGGTTGATTAAAGATGAGTGAAAAAAGCCTGAAACTATGTGTTTGACTAAATGCACACGCTCATGAATTTGTATAGCGCTTAAAACTGTTGTTGTCCTTTGATAGTTAGATAAGTGCGATTGAAAAGCCTTTTCATAAGGTAAATCTTAGATTAATATTACTGTTCCTCACTTTTGAGGTATAAAGTATGCCGAAAACGTCAAGTTTTGGCGAATTTTTGTGCCCTAAAACAGCACTAAACTCAAGGTTGATAACTGAAGTTACTGAAAAAATTGATTTAGGTAGGTAAAATTTATGGCAAATATCATTGGAACCAAGGGTAATGATACGCTAGTGGGCAGCGAGTTAGCTGATACGATTAACGGTCTTGCAGGCAACGATACCATTACAGGTGACCAGGGCGACGACACCCTGACCGGTGGCGGTGGCAAGGATCAGTTTGTTTACAACCAAAGTTACCAATACCAGGGCGGCACTGATACTATCACTGATTTCGCTGGCGTCGGTAAAGGAATAAACCCGGCAGCAGCAGTCATTACAAAAGTGGACACATTAAAATTCGAGGACAATGACTTGTTCACTGCCCGAAATTTGCTGCTCACCCAGAACGGCAGCAATCTGGAAATCACCTTTGCCTTTGAAGCCTTTGAAAATTTTAAAACCTTTGAAGATGAAGATGCGCGTCGTGCCAAAGTCATCCTGCAAAACTTCAAATTAGAAAACTTGCAGAACCTGAAAGCTTCTGGAGCAAAACCAGCTATCGGCAATATTTTGTTTAGCGGGCAAACTAGCATTACTGACAGCTTTAATGTCCTAGATGCCAACTCCACAGATACTAGCCTGGGCATCAAGAATACAGTCACCTTCCTTAATGACCTATCCAACAACATTACGGGTTTAGATGATTCAGATGATGTGGTTAATGGTCAGGGCGGTAATGACAAAATCGATGGCTTGAGTGGCAATGACCTTTTGAGAGGTGGTGTGGGCAAAGACACGCTCATTGGTGGTTTAGGGAATGACACGCTCATTGGTGGTGTGGGGAATGACTCCCTCGTTGACGGTGCTGGGAATGATAATTTGAATGTTAACTATTCACAAAGCAATAATCTACTGTGTGGTGGCAATGGAAATGATTATCTCTTTGCCTATGGTGACTACACCAAAGACCCCTCAGGCTTAATTTCTTTTCGCAATCCGATTTCTGGCAGTAATACTCTCAACGGTGGCACTGGTGATGATCGCTTAGATGCTAGTTATTCAACAGGCAATAATACCCTCAACGGTGACGCTGGTGAGGATATTTTGATTGCTTATTTTTCAACAGGCAATAATCTGCTCTCTGGTGGCACTGGCAATGATTCTCTCTCCGTTTCTGGCTACTACAGTATTGAGAGGAATGTTGGAATACTTTATGCCTCTGGCAGTAACACCCTCAACGGTGACGCTGGTGATGATCGCTTAGATGCTAGTTTTTCAACAGGCAATAACACTCTCAACGGTGGTACTGGTAACGATACCTTAAATGCTGAGACTTCATTCGGCAATAACCTACTCAATGGTGGCGATGGCAATGACTCTTTCTATGTAAGAACCCCCTATGCTTCCGACTATGTAAGCACCCAATATCCAGCCCTCTCTTCTTTAGTGACTCAAACAGTAGATGGAGGTATTGGTGATGATTTGTTGTCCGCTTATTACACCTATGATCCCAAAAGAATCACCTCAACTTTCAATGCGACTACTAACAGTGGCTCAATTACGGCGGACATGTATCGAGTTAGTTACAAGAATATCGAACGATTAAATATCAGTGGTACAAACTATAATGACTTGATTGTGGGGAGCAATGGCAACGATACGCTCTCTGGGGGCTATAGTGGCAATGATACGATAGATGGGGGTAAGGGTGACGATTTGTTGTCGGTCGATTACTTGTCCGACAATTACAATTACAGTTATGCTACTGGAGGAATCACAACTACATTCAATGCCACTACTAACAGTGGCTCAGTTACGGCGGGCACGAATCGAATTAGTTACAAGAATATCGAACAATTAAATATCAGTGGTACTGACTATAATGACTTGATTGTGGGGAACAATGGCAACGATACGTTCTCTGTAGGCTATGGTGGCAATGATACGATAGATGGGGGTAAGGGTAACGATGTGTTGTCCGTCTATTACAGCGATCCTACTGCTAGAGGAATCACAACTACATTCAATCCTACTACTAACATTAGCTCAATTACGGCGGGCACGAATGGAGTTAGTTACAAGAATATCGAACGATTAGATATCTCAGGTACACAACAAAATGACTTGATTGTGGGGAACAATGGCAACGATACGCTCTCTGGGGGCTTTGGTGGCAATGATACGATAGATGGGGGTAAGGGTGATGATAGTTTGATTGCTGGCTATTTAGGTAATAGCACCCTTTACGGTGGCGAAGGTAATGATAGTCTCAGCGTTTATTATCCACTCGAGCCAGCATCTGGTACTGCTATCTTTGCTTTCAATAATTTCAATGAAGGCATTGATCGTCTTGATTACTTAAACGCGACTAATGAATTGATTCAGGTATCGGCTGCTGGCTTTGGTGGCGGGTTGTCAACACCTTCACTTCAAGCAAGTCAGTTTACCATCGGAACATCTGCAACCACTAACACTCAGCGATTTATCTACAACAGCGCTACAGGTGGATTGTTCTTTGACCAAGATGGCAGTGCGTCTGGATTTACTCAGGTACAATTTGCACAAATATCTGGTGGATTGACACTAACCGAAAACAATTTTGTGGTTGTTTAATCGGAATTAGCACTTTTTTATCATCAAGCTGTACGGTTTGCGAGGTGCTATTTTTAGCACTTCGCATTAGATGGTTTAATACAATTACTGTTAAGAAAAAGTATATCTTGAGTTTTGTTCCTCAACTTTCAGCATGGGTGCGGATAATTTGCAAGTGTTCTTGGCTGAGTCGCATCGTGTCTGCGTTCGTCATTTTGGGAACCGATAGCGATTCTGGCTTAAGATTTAGATGTTGACTAGCGATCGCTTTCACAAAAGCGATTAAACTTGTAGAGCAGTTCACACTTAGACAGACTTAGGTATTTTCGGAAATACTATTTTTGATTTTTACTTAAAGCATTAGCCCTTAAAACCTTTTTACCCAAATTAAATTACTAATTTCGGTACAATACCATCTGTCTGTAGAATGAAGCACATCACCAAGAATGCAGCGTATCCTCTAGTGTAATTAAATAAAAACCTATCGTATCTTCTGTCCCCTATTTCACCAGCGAACCCAAATGGCTAATAAAGAGCTAGAAACGCTCAAAAAACTAGCTTTTAACCAATCTGAGCGTAGTTCAGAACAGCTGTTGTCACCACCAGGCTCCAACGCTAGCTTACCCAAAGAAAAGCCTAAGCGAAATATGAATTGGTGGTTTCTAAAGATAACGTCTATTACAGGATTATTGTATTTACTCTTTATTGTACTTACTCCTAACCCAGCTCCTCAAGAAAACCGTAGAATTGGAAATACGGAAGTTATTATATTTAGTTTAATTTTGCTGTTTAACTCAGGTTTGCTAGATAGCATAGATGATATCTCAATTTCAGGTACGGGAATTGCGCTAAGGAGACTCAAGCAAGAAGTTAGGGATGATATCAATAAGTTGCAAGATGAGCAAATCGCCGAACTCAATATACAACAGAAGCGAATTGACTTGCTTCAGGAGCAACAATCAGCAACATTGCAATTTTTAGTTAGATATCTGATTGATGGCAATGAACTTAAGCATCTGATTAAGCTTAATTCCCAAAAAGAATTTAACTTTAAATTTGACGATGATTTAGCAAGGGAACTAAAGCATCTTCGAGCAATGGGATTTATTAATAATTTTGTGGGCAAAGGAATTGAAAAAGTTCAACAAGAGGGAGCAGGAGATTTAAAAAACTATTTTCAAATTACAGAAGAAGGAAAATCGTATTTAGCTTTGAGAAAAACCTTAGGAATCAATGAAATTCCTGGATTAGGTGAAGATGGACGATGGCATCGAGACATTAGAGAGACTTCAGCAAAAATAAATATTGAATTAGAGAACTCTTAAAAAGTAGCAAATTAAATATCTGCCTTAAAATGCCGTTGTTGCACGTATAGGGAAAAATAGTAAATTTTACTTATTTCTTGTTACTTCTACCTAAATCGCTCAGAGTGCCCCCACTCAATGGTATTCTATTCAGTGGTGGGATGAATAAGCGGACAAAAAGGAAACATTCTTAAACCGACTTTGAAGCATTGCCAAGACAGAGAGAAGGATAGTTGAGCTTTTGTCAAAATATGGTGGGAGGATATTAATAATCCACTCCCCCTTTGACTTATGAACACGAAAGCCAAAGCCAATAAAGCGAGTTCGTAACTGGCACTCTTACGATGCGGCGCTCAAGCAGCAAGGCAGTCTGACTTTTTGGGTGAGTGAAGAAGTAATTGAACAATGGCGTTTCATAATTACCAATTACAAGAACCAACCAAACTAGCCACTATCTCAACTAGTTCTTCTGGATCAATCGGTTTAGATACATGAGTGTCAAAGCCACCTTCCAAGGCACGGATACGATCCTCACTATCAGCAAACGCTGTTAAAGCAATAGCCGGGACTCGTCCACCATTTTTTGGTTTGAGCGCACGAATTTTGCGGATGAGAGTGTAGCCATCCTCCCCAGGTAACCCGATATCAGAAATTAAAACATCGGGTTGCAATTCGGATAATACTTTGCGTGCCGCATCTGCTGATATCACCGCTATAACTTTTGCTCCATCCATTTCCAACACAGTAGTGATGAAGAAACGAGTATCATCATCATCCTCAACTACCAGAATATCTAAACCAGCAAGAGTTCCAGAAGTTTCCATAAATAACATTTTATTCTAACTTTCTGTGACTTTTACCTGCTAATGAAAAAATCTGGGTTTAAGAAACCCTCAAAATGACCTTTTTCAGATGCCGTGAAAAGTCAAAACTATATAATCAATGGTAAAACAAACAGAAAACGACTTCTAATCAATGTTAACAATTTATTTCTATCTAAATGCACATTTAATTTAAAATAAAAAATCCTCCAAATGGTAGGTATAATTTATATTTTTTATTTTTATTCTAGAAGCACTCCTAGAAAAAAATTAGTTTTATCCTCATTATTCTAATTATAATCATGAAGTTAGTATAAGAAATATTGAGTTTTAAATAGAATTTAATCCTGGTTTTACCCATAAATAACTAAAGCTTTTACTCAATATAATTATTTACTAAAAGAGAGCTTTAAAGCTCTCTTTTTACAAATAAGTTTGAGTTATTCTTCAATATTAGATAAATAAAATTAGGGCTTATTTATGCCAGTTCCATCTTGTTCTTGGATATTAATGCTGAAAATTCATCGTGATGTTCTTCCCCAAGTCCGTAAGCATTTAGAACTCTGGAAGAAAGAAGCTGAACAAATTCCTAATCAAGAACTACGTAAGCAAGCTTTGTTAAGTATAGAAAATAAAGCATTCCATTGTGAAGGAGGCTCTATCTATGGATTACTTGCCCAAGAAAAAATTGAGCCAACAATTTGCTTTATAGTTGCTTATCAAACCATTAGCGATTATTTGGATAATTTATGCGATCGCAGTACTTCCCTAGATCCAAAAGATTTTCATAGTCTTCATCAAGCAATATCACACGCTTTGACACCTGATAAGGAATACATTAATTACTATCAGTTTCGTAAAGAACAAGATGATGGCGGCTATCTGGTAAAGCTAGTAAAGACTTGTCAAGCTGTATTAAGAACCCTTCCATCTTATCAAAAAATTGCCTCTAGTTTACATCAACTGGCTGATTATTATTGCGATTTACAAGTTCATAAACACGTCCAAGTTAAGGAGCGAGTTCCTCGCTTAAAAGCATGGTTTGAAAGACATCGTAACCAAATTCCTGAAATGAAGTGGTATGAATTTTCAGCTTCTACTGGCTCAACATTAGGAGTTTTTTGCCTTGTAGCCTATGCTTGCAATCCAGATTGCTCTGAGGAATTAGCTACAAAAGTTAAAAACAGTTACTTCCCTTGGGTTCAAGGACTTCATATCCTGCTTGACTATTTTATCGACCAAGAAGAAGACCGCATAGGTGGGGATTTAAATTTTTGTACTTATTATAATAATCAACAAGAGATGACTGAACGGTTTGCTTATTTTCTTAAACAGGCTGATCAAGCTGTTTCTCGTTTACCACATAAGCACTTTCATCGAATAATTAATCGAGCTTTATTAGGTGTTTATCTAGCTGACAAAAAAGTGAATGAACAGAAAAATGTCAAAGAAACTGCAAAGAAGATTCTCCGTTCATGTGGTGGCTCATCCCTCTTTTTTCTCTGGAATGTTATGATTATGGCTCGGATTCGGTATCGAAAAATCTTTGCATAGGTAGTTTTATATACTAAACCATATTACTTGGTATTAGCTATAGATAAGAAAGCAATTCATGAGTCTGTAAAATTTTTGGCATCTCTTTTAAGAGATGTTCATGAATAAAAAGAAATTTTAATTTTAGAAGGATAATTTGAAAATGTCTAAAATTGTAGTCCTTGGAGCAGGGCCGGCAGGGTGTTCCGCAGGTTATCACTTAGCTAAAAGCGGGCATCAAGTTATGCTTATAGATAAGGACTGCTTTCCTAGAGATAAAACTTGTGGAGATGGAGTCAGCCTTGAATCAGTTCAAGCATTATCCACAATGGGGATATATCCACAGGACATTAAACGTTTAACCTCTGAGTACGCTCAAATTGATGGGTGGCTGCTCGGATTTTCAAACGAGATTAGCCATCTGCATTCCACTCAGTTTGAGGGTTATTGCATACCTAGATTCATATTCGACAATCTTCTTTATCAAAAAGCAATCAATGCAGGGTGTGTAGCTCGGACGCAAAAGATTACCGATATTGAACGCTATCACCAAGAGCTTCATAGTGACTTTGATTACATAATTGATGCACGCGGTGTCTATGCAGGAGAAGCCAATGCGATCGCTATTAGAGCTTACTGGAGTATTAAACTAGCGGATTTTCCAAAAAACTATCTCTCAAAAGCTCAAATTTACTTTGATAAAGCTCTTGGAGTTAGCGGATATGGTTGGATATTTCCTGTAGCGGTAGGCTCAGAAATGGTCAAGCTCAATGTTGGTGTGGGAGTGTGGATAGATGAATATCAGAAAAACAACATAAGCATTATTCGGCTTTTCAATGAATTTGTGCAGCGTAATCAGGCTACAAAACAACTTTTAAGCCTAGTAGTTAGTCAACAAAAACCTAAAGCCTATCCCTTAGCTACTGCAAAACGAGCTAACAAAGTTAGCTATGGGAAAGTTTTCAAAATTGGTGATGCTGCTAATCTCACAGATCCTTTAACTGGTGAAGGAATCGCAAATGCCATTCTCAGTGGCTTATACGTGACACAAGCCATTAACATGAGTACTAGTCCAGATTTGGCATCTGAGAATTGGCAGCGTCTTTATGCTCTACACTTTCAAGAAGACCTCCATGCCGGTTTACAGATAAAGTCCTTGAAAAAATTCTCATTTATAAATAAGTTATTAATCTGGCTCATGAATAAAAATAAGCCATTTGCAGAGCAGGTAACTTATACATTTGCAGGCTTAATTCCTTATAAAAAGATACTCCCCTTACTCAAGTAATGAAGCCACTATTTCTCTCCAAAATCTCCTCTATCTTTCAGCATTCCAGCACCCCACATCAGCACGGCTTTCGATAATCTTGAGAGGTTCGATGGTTGGGCGATTGACTACGGTATTGGGCGAGAGGGCGCGATTGCAATGCGCTTTCTACTCCAAAACGCAAATAATGCTTCATTTTTGAAGAAACCTGCAAGTTATATGTAGTTTTTATGTCATTTCTAGCCAGTTGTAGAGCGGGAACTTAACTCTTTTGAGTACTGTATTAATCATGTAGAGCCGTTCAACAGCACTCACACAACAACTGGCATAGAGCGGGAGAAGTGATGCAGGGTTAAAGCTGGTTTCAAAGCACAACTTTTTCACTGTCTAACGCTGTTGATATCTCTATTGAAACTCAAACAGCACAACATCAGTTGCCAATTTGCCGAAATCTGTGACAAGTCTTGTCTACCATCAAGCTCATTGAAACTTTCATTCCCTTTTTTGAGATACACTTATTTTGATTAAGTTTTTATCCAATGTGATTTCTTTTTCTTTTAAGTTTTTTACTCTTCATCTTCAGTTGGAAGAGAGCGAATTAATTCCCGAATTACATCGGTTGCTGGTCTGCCAGTCATTGAGCAATATTTTTCCAACTTCTGAGCCTCACCTGATGTGAGATTGATTGTAAGTCGTTTAACAGCCCATTTTTTATTCATAATATTAGACAAGTTCTATTTTTCAACTACTTCTCTAATATCAATCACTTAATCTGTTACTACATGGGTATTATCAATGAATTTTAATTCAAGAAATGATGAAGCAGACTAATATGTTTTTCCAAATAATAGTGAAGATGTAAAGTCTATTTTAGAATATGAAGTTTAACTACTTTAAAAGTAATAACTGTAAAGCCAGTGCCAAGAAAGTATAAAATAATTTTTTATAAACTAAGTAGTTTGGTCAAGTAAGTTTTTACCGTCTCTTAAAAAAGTCTACAGTTAAAGGTTGGGGTAAATAAAGCTGAAACACTCCAGCGCACCCAAACTAGCTGTTTTTACAAAGGCAACAGTCTAAATAAATTCGTGGGCACCTTATGTTTCAGTTGGGGAAGTTGCAGAAAGCGGGATGATTTAGCAACTTCCAAAATTCCCCCCCTGCCTCCCCTGCCTCAAGAGCTTGCGCCAATTCATCCCACTGTTCTGCAACGCCTACTGGGGAAGTGGCTTTGACAGTTATTTAGTTGTCGATTCAGCCGCACTGCACTGGGCTGGTATCTGCCAAGAATTGCGAGGCGTGGCTATGGGCGCATAAGCCGTGAGTACCACCTCACCTTTATCATTTCTTACCCACCCTTGGGCTTCCACAATAGGCGCTGTTGTCGGGCTAATTGCCTGGGTTGAAACATTTGTATTAGCACGGTTTTTACCCATTGGCTTGAGAGTTACCCAATCTACTTGAACAGCATCACTGCTGAGAGGTTCTGTTCTAGGGTTGGGGGGTAAGCCGCCGCGTCCGGTGATGATGAAACTGCTTTGATTTTGTGCTGAACTTGATTGACATACTTGGGATACTTCGGTGTCAACTGGTTCGGTTGGTAAGTTGATTAAGCCACGGGTGGGGTCAACATCCGGTGTATTGATTTCTACAGTGCCGTTGACGCCAAAATCTGAACTGGCGTTGATCTCACTGATTTTTGGATTGGTAGGTAGGTTAGTGCGATCCTCTAGTCCATAGATGCCAGTGACGTTGATTTCAATTCGACCCCCAGTACCCTGATTGGCATTGGCAAGGATATCGCTGTCTTCACCAGGGACGGCGATAATGAATAGAGCATTGATTCTGATATTACCGCCACTGCCGTTGTTGGCAGCTGTAGTGGCGATCGCACTGCCGTTACGGATTACTATTAAATCCTGCACCTGTAATCTAATATTCCCACCGTTACCCGATGCAGTTGTACCTAGAAGTTTTCCTTGTGTGTCCAGTGTGATAGAGTTAGCATTGACTGTGAGTAAGCCTGCATTCCCAGTTCCTTGACTGCTCACATTTATAGCAGCACCATTTAGAACATCTAATTTTTCAATTCTTACTATAATGCTTCCTCCCTCTCCAATAGACTGTCTAAAAGTGGAAGCTGAAATCCGTGCCCCATCCTGAACAATCAACTGCCCAGTTTCTATGTCTAAGTTTCCGGCTGCTCCACCACCTTCAGTCCCAACAAATAAGCCGCTTCTACTCTCACCTTTTGTTCCCATGAGTTTGATAGAGTCTGTTGCGGTTACAGACAACTTCCCCCCCCTTCCTTGGCTACGAGTGGAAGTTGAAACCTGCGCTCCATCTTGAATAATCAATTGCCCAGTTTCAATCTTCAATTCTCCTGCATTTCCAGTGCCTTGTGTTACAGTAAACAAGCCACTGGGGTCACGTTGTGGCGAGATTCCACTGAGTTGGATAGAGTCCGCGGTCACAGACAAGGTTCCCCCCTGTCCAGTAGACTTTCGAGAAGTGGAAGCTGAAACCTGCGAGCCATCTTGAACAATCAACCGCCCAGTTTCAATTTTCAATTCTCCGGCAGTTCCAGATTTTTCTGTATCAGTTAATAGACGACTTCCTCGCAGAAGTTCTACCGACTCTGATGCGGTTACCCCTAGCGTTCCTCCTGGTTCCGCTCCAAAAGTATTAATAATTGTAATTTCTGAATTATTGGTGAGCCTAACGCGCCTGCCTTGCACTTGGATACCGCCTTCGCTATCAGGAGCAGTTACTATAGCTCTATCGGAGAGAAATACATCCGCTCGCGCTACACCATTAGGAAAAATTAGGCGGAAATTGTTGTTATCAATGTTCAACTCAACCGTTCCCACCCCTGCCAATCCTCCTAATTCGACTCGACCACTTGTAGCCTCTAGTTCCCCTCCTTGCAAATTTACATCGCCGCCCACTAGCACTAAACTATGACTATCAGGAACTGATAATTTCGCATCATTGACTTGAATCGACTTAATAGGCTCAGATGCAATTTGATTGAATAGAAATGCAGAGGGGTTCACTTTCAGCAAAGGGTTAAGCGGATTGACGGGTGAAGTCATGGAAAATTCTTCACCACCTGGAAACTGAATCACACTAGCTGTTGTTCCGATAAATGAACTGCCAATATCTAATTTGGCATTTTTTCCAAATATGATGCCGTTGGGATTTATTAAAAACAAGTTTGCATTACCTTTGGCGCTAATCAATCCTTGAATAACTGATTGATTTCCCCCTGTAACTCGTGAAAAAATATTAACTATCGTTGGGTCATTGAGAAAAGTGGCGCTTCCTTTATCAGGAACATCAAAACGATTGAAACTGTGGAATAAGTTTCTCCCACCAACGTCTGTGCCGCCTTTAATTTGATAGTTTCTGCCGTCGGTTGACTCCACTTTAGTTTCCAAAGAGGGATCGGCAATGACCTGAGCAAAGGTGCGTAGGCATAGCCCGTCGTAGACATCGCCCCCTTCTCCTTGGAGCAATCCACTTAGAATCAGCAAGCTCGATATACCTAATTGGCAACCCTGAGCGAGCCAACTTTTTAACACTACAAAATTTACCTCCTTAACCAAGAAAGTTCTCCTTAATTACAGCAGTTTGCAAGTAAATGAGGTGCAAAATGCAGGAATTAAAATCAGACATAAACAGTTTCTACCTCCTGCCTCAAAACCCGTAGCTTTGTGCTTCATGCAAAAAAACTGCTGTATTTTTAACAGTTGATTATTTATGATACTGTTAACCCAAGTCTTTTATAACCTCACCAGGATTAAGACCAGTAGGCAGCCAGGCTAACTGTTGATCCAGATAATACAGACCACCATTGTCTGTGTTATAGCTCAAATAATCTTCGCGTGGCCTCAATTGAAAACTGATTCCAAGGTTTAGTAAATTAGTTTTGGACTTACTAAAGTTAATAGCAACACCTATAGTGAGGTTATCAAAAGGCAGGGAGCTATGAGGAGCAGAAGTAATCTTAATGTCATCCGTGCCAACTATGTAGTCTGTAAGTGTATCAATACCGCCACCTGAGTAATACAGGACAAAGGTATCTTGACCCTCACCACCAGTGAGAATGTCATTACCACCTTCTCCAACTAAGTAGTCTTTGCCCGAACTACCCATTAAAGTGTCATCGCCTTCATCACCGTAGATTGTGTTTTCTTCTTCAGTCCCAGTTATATACAGATAGTCGTTTCCAGAGGTGCCGTAAATAGGTTCCACGTTCTTAACTCCCTGATAAATTAGTGATTCCACTTTTTATCTTAATTAGCATCGGAGGTGAGCTAGGTTAAGGTACAAAATAAGGCACTCTTCTTACCACCAACAAATCTTTTAAGCCTAACCTCCAGCATTAACACTGTCAGTATCAAGTTACCTTTAACATACTACACCTCTCAAAAGTAGTAATTATTATCCTTCATATTTACCTCTTTAGGTAGGTTGCAATTATTTTGCAAAATGGTATAAGCGAACGATTGGCTTAGAGGCAAATTCTAATAAACCAACAGTTGTTAACAAACTAGTCCAGGACTTACGCAACTGGCACAGTGCGATCGCCAAGTCATAAAAGGGGCGCTCTGCCTGGGTTTGCAGTCCAATTTTGGCAGCAATCTCTAAATTAGATGGTTGGATTAATCGAGAACCATCGGGAAACAGCACTAAGGGCAATTGCTGTCTGCCATCGGCTTCTGCGTATTCTACTAATTTTGCTGCCTCTGGCTCCAGTTCAATATCTAACCACTTGTATGGAATCTGGTTACGCGCCAGGAAGTCTTTCACCTGATGAGAAAAAGGCGACCAACGATTACCAATGACTCGAATACCTTCAAAGGGAGGGCGAAATCCAGCTAGCCAGTCATCTAGCAAATCATCCAAAACCGGATATAGCCGTTCTTCTGGCGGATTCCAAGGCTTGAGTAAGTAATAATCAAGTCTGGCACTATTAATTGATTTAATCGCAGCATCTGTATCTGCATACGCCGTCAGCAAAGCACGTTTCGCATTAGGAAAAATGACTTTTGCTTGTTCAAGGAACTCCACGCCTCCCATCTGTGGCATTCTTTGATCTACCAAGAATAGAGCAACTGCTTCATTCCGTAATTTGAGTTGCTGCACCGCATCTAGAGCGGTAATACCGGAATCTGCCCGGACAATGCGGAAGCGATCGCCATACTGATGCCGCAAGTCTCGTGACACGGCTTGCAACACTTCTGGATCATCATCGACGGTTAAAATTGCAGGTTTTGCCATAACTACTGTTACTTAACAATTGCAGTGCCTAGCCGTTGTCTTCAAAAATTTGCCATTGCAAAATCTACTGTTTAACCAGTTGTTTTAAACGAAAGTATGCCTCTTCTGGTGTTAACGGTTCGGATTGACTTTCATTAGGTATATAAAATACCCAGGTATCGGGAAAGTAATGCACCACAAAGCTTGGAATCAAACCCAAGGTTACTGCTTGCTTTCCAAGTTTCTCAGTTTGTTCTTCTAAACTCAATTGGTCATGGAATGGGTGTTCAGCCATACTTTTTTATCTCCCTGCACTTTATTTGACTCTGGAAGAACGTTCAACATCAGCATTGCACAAATCATCTAAAGGTGATTCACCATGTTCCAGAATCAGCTTGAGAATATCTTGGTACTAGACCTGAATAATTTCTATGCTTTCGTAGAAAATCATAAAACTATTTTGGTCATTGACGTTAATCTGAAATTAGCTTGGATAAGCTCTTAAAGCAGGATAGCGGTCCGCGAGCGTCGGCGGGAGGTAGATACTCTTTATATCTCAATACGGTTCGGATAAGCATTTTTCACTTTCCTTGTGGTCTGGAGAAAGGGGAAGGGGAAAAGGGTAAAGGATGTATTCAAAACCTTTTCCCTTTCCCCTTTAATCGAACCGTATTGCTTTATATCTTATGCGTGAGTCCTGCATTTTGTACTTCAGTTACTTGCAAACTGCTGTAACTTTTGGCAGATGTTTTTTTTCAGCTTATCTGCTCAATATACCAATTAGACAGTCAGGGGGTATCGCTAAACAAATGTAACCCTCCCGCATCCGTCATAGTTCCATTACTACCGTGTTGGATAAAAATAATGGTAACTCACAAGAACAATGGTTTAGCCGCCGCACTAAACCTGATACGTTGAGCAAATATGATTACAATCGCTCCAAATTGCAAAAGACTCCCGACAGATGTTTTGGCGGATTTCGTGCGAGTATGCCTTTCAACATAGTCATATATGAATATGCTTTCTTGCTCTAATCTCAGCAATTAGACAGTTTAAAAGCAAGTTTTGAATGTTTTAATCTCATTAAAGGATTTGTAATTAAATGCAAGCCTATTCTCAATAGCTACCCGCTCGTTTTTGTAACTTAATTATTTTTACCTAAGTAGCAATTAAAGATGATGCAAAATACACTAGTTGATAAAACCTTCCGCGACAACGATGGCAATATTGTTTTAGCTCAGATGCCAAATCTACCGCTTATTGTTTGGATAGTAACTAGTTTACTAACTTTAGTTGTTCCAAGCGGCAAAATTAATACAGCGTTAGACTTAGTAGCATACGGCTCTTTGTTTACTTGGGCGTGGCTGGAATTATTTCAAGGCGTTAATTATTTTCGGAGAGCGCTAGGTCTTGTCGTACTTGTTGGTATTATCGCTCTAAAAATTAGTAGATATTAAGAGGTTGTTTGAAAAGTATTTTGCTGTGACTTTATACACTCTTAGATTCCCCCTAACCCCCCTTAAAAAAGGGGGGAACCGAAGTCAAAGTTCCCCAATTTATCGGAGAGCCACTTGCTTCACTTGGGGAGACCCCAAGTGAAGCAAGTGGCGTGAATTTAGAGAAACCTAAAACTTTTGATACCGACAACAGGACTTTTCAAACATCCTCTAAGATTAAATAATTAAGCAAAATTATTTAATCTTAGAGGATGAGTTTTATATCTATTTGATTTGCGTTGAGCGAAAGCGGCAGATAAGACTGAAATGCAGCAAAATGTCGATTCTTCTAGTGCATACGTTGGCTAGGTAGTTACTTTGAAGACTCCTAGCCAGGAGAATCAACTTTATCTAAAATAAGCTTGACAGCATCTACAATTACATCAGGTTGATCTACCCACACAAAATGACCCGAGGATGTGGGCTGCGATCCCTCCATCCATAGCCAGCCCTGTCGTAAATGCATACTTGCGCTAACTTCGCCAATTCTTCAGTTAGCAGGTAACCCTTTATTCTTCCCAAGCTATGGTCTAAAACAATTGTGGGACTGCCTTTCCTGTAACGTAGAGATGTAGACAAGCCCGTCGTAGACATCGCTACCAGGGCAATTCAGCAGGCAGAATATAGCATAGGGCGACAATGCAAAAACTCCTTTTTAATGATAGAGATAAATTTAGAGCGCAGGCCCTATTTATTGGTAAAGATATTAACTTACACACGTTGGAGAATTACGTTTGTTTGGCGACTATGCCAGTAATAGTTACAGTCGGTGAACACGGCTGTGCGGTACTGCTGGACTACGGTGCAGTTGTTCTGTTTAACCTTGAGCCTGTGGAAAAGGTAGCCTTTTTGACCAAACTATCCTCTCAAGTTAGTGGCTCTTTTGCCGATCCGGAAACAGAAGAAGTAGAAATTCATCTCAACGTAGCAGAGAGTGAGCGAGTCAAGGAAGGAAAAATTTTACTGCATGAATTTAGTGTAGAACGCTTGCAGATAGTGGCTGATATTCTCGCTAAGAGTGTTGTGCTGTCTCATTATGAAACTAGCCTAGCGGCTGTATTTGATCAAATTGAACCCTTTGCAGCTAGTCTCCAACGTGAACACAGGGGAAGACGCCAGAGCCGGGAATTACTGCGTCAACTAGGGACTACTCTGTTAGTTCAACATAAGATTGTAGGTCGAGTAGAGATAATCGATAAGCCGGAGTTACTCTGGGAATCGCCACAGCTAGAAAACTTATATCTGCGCTTGGAGGATGAATACGAAATTCGTGAGCGTCACCATGCCTTAGAACGCAAACTAGATTTAATTTCCCAAACTGCACAAACGGTGCTGGAGTTCATGCAGCATAGCAGTAGCCAACGAGTAGAGTGGTATGTGGTGATTCTGATTGTGGTGGAGATTCTGCTATCACTGTACGACATCATTTTCAAAGGCTAACCCCTAAATTTGGAGAGCGTAAACAATTGCTGGCTTTGAGCAGCAGCCTTAAGTCAGATTCCCAAAAAAGAATCTATTAAGGATTGAACACACTCCACAGCACTTCGCTACCTCATTCGCCACGCAATTTATTACATTCTTTGTTTATATTGTCAAGTATCCTGGTTGTTTACTTCTGTCATCCCCTCACACTTTAAATTACAGCTATCTTAAGAAAGATGTGGGAAATGGATAGCCTAGTAGGGAAGGGGTTGGGGGTTAAGTCTCTATTGGACTCAACTGAAAACCGCTATATTCCACCAGACGATTTATAATCACCTGGGCTAGGTGCAAAATGTTAGTTAAAAACATTCTTCCCTACGAACGTGATAGAAAATACTTGTATGATTTATGATTTTTGACTCATAGTATAAGGATTACAGATAATGCACGTTCTAAAAAGATCCATCAAACCAGCAACCTATATATCGTTCCTCCACATTTACCAAACTACTTGGGGGACTGCTGGTGATATTTGTTTAATCCGTGAATCTGTAGCTAATGATAGTACAGCGAAGTTTGTCGGTCACAAAATCCAACTAGTAATTCCAAAAGGGCTGGAGCGCGATCGCATCGCCAACTGTCCGATAATCAAAGTTGCAGGTAATGTCGGCGACGGACATCCTAAAGAGCATCCGTTAGAATGGGAGGCTTATGAAGGTGTAGATCGAGAAATAGCTCTAGCGGCTCTCAAACCTTGGGGCTTCAAGTTAATTGAACTCTAATGTGGCGATTCTATATAACGCTCTTTTATTACTCTCATTAGAGAATATTTAAAACCTTGTTTGTCTGTGCTTGGTTCCAAACAAGGATTTTTTGGTTTTGCTGATAAAGCGAGGCTTTGAAAAAGATTCAAGGTCAGCATCTTATTTTTCTCTCCTCAGAGACATAAAAGAGCGATAAATTACGAATTAGTAATTACTAATTACTAATGCACCAAATGAAAAAGCGATTGCCCTTTTTCCTTTTTCCCTTTACCCTGCTGTTGGCTCTGTTTTGCGCCATACCTTGGGTGAGTGCCAAAGAATCAGCCTAAGCCGAAGCAAGAAGCGTGGCAGATTAACGGTATCGTTGCTGCTTTGGATGATGGACATAACGGAGTAAAGAAACTCGCTCTTGAAAAATTGAATGAATATGATCTAAAAAATTTGAAATCGGTGATTCACAAACCAGAGGATATTGCTCAGAAAGTTTTGAAAATCCTCAAGGATAAAACCGTTGAGTCAAATGTTCGTAGAAGTGCAGCAGTGGCATTGGCAAATCTGAGGGAGGCAGCCAAACCTTATGTCCAAGATATCGCTGATATCCTCAAGGATAAAACTCTTGACTCAGATATTCGTTCTAGTGCAGCAGTGGCATTGGGGAAGATAGAACAACTCAACCTAAATAATGTTGTGGTAATTCTAGATAGCATCTATTACGCAGATCAATCAGAATTTGAACAGTGAAGGTGGAGGTTTTTAAGTTATTTCCTTAGTGGCGGCACTAATGAAGTCAAAACACTGCTGACATGGTTAGGTTTTCCTGACACTAAAACGATTCCTGCTCAATTGAGTCATGATCAAGGTGATAAAACTCTCAAAATATTTGCCCAAGCTTGGGAACCCAGCCGAGATTTAGCGCGATTACGGTCAGATTTAGCAAAGGAAATTGCTCTAGTTGCGAAAAAAGTCTCTTGGCGATCGCAAGATATTTTCATCCTAGAAACTCACTACAACAATCTCAAAAAAGCTGGATACAACGAAGCTGATTCGCTGCAATTAGTAATAGTTAACCTCAAGGGTTGATAGTGGTTTATTTAACGCTAGAACTACTATTTTGATCCACGCTGCCTTTAGTTAAAATTAAAATGAATCTTTGAACTGGATGAATCCACGTCTGAACTCCATTAATGAGTCTTTGAACTCCATTAATGAGCCTTTGAACTCCATTAATGAGCCTTTGATACTCGTGAATGAGTCTTTGAACTCCATTAATGAGTCTTTGATACTCGTGAATGAGTCTTTGAACTCCATTAATGAGTTTTTGATATTAAATACATTGCGTAGGCGTACCCTTCGGGAAGCAAGCTACGCGTAGCGTCTCGTAGAGAAGCTCGTCGTAGACATCGCACCTTTGCCAAAACCTACCAGCTAGCCAATGAGCCGATCACAATCAGCCTCAGTGCCCTAAAAGACAAAACGCACACCAATTGTGATTAGTGTGCGTCTGCGGTTAGATTTTAGAAATTCTCGAACTTAGCGATCGCATCCTTCATCTTATCCACCACCTCATCGACAGGGATAACTCCTAATTCTCCAGAAGCGCGGGTACGGATACTCAAGGTGTTGGTTTCCACTTCCTTCGCTCCCACCACCGCCATCACGGGTATTTTTTCTTTCTCTGCATTGCGAATCTGTTTACCCAAGCGATCGCCACTGGTATCAACTTCTGCACGGATTCCTAATGCACGCATCTTCGCCACCACATCTTTAGCAAAGTCTAGCTGTGTATCACCCACTGGCAGTAATCTAGCTTGCACTGGCGCTAACCACAAAGGAAAATCGCCCGCATATTCTTCAATTAAGATCCCAATTAGTCGTTCCAGTGAACCAAAAGGCGCACGGTGAATCATCACTGGACGTTTGCGAACCCCATCTTCGGCGACGTACTCCAAATCAAAGCGTTCTGGCAAGTTGTAATCTACCTGCACAGTTCCTAATTGCCACTCCCGTTCTAAGGCATCACTGACAATAAAATCTAGTTTAGGCCCGTAGAAAGCAGCTTCGCCGATACCTTCAAAATGTTCCATCCCCAGAGTTTCAACAGCTCTACGAATAGCATTTTCAGCCTGGTTCCAAGCTTCATCGGAACCGATGTATTTATCACTGGCTGGATCTCGGAAACTAAGTCGTGCTTTAAAATTCCCCAGTTGCAGAGTCTTAATTACTGACAATATCAAATCCACCACTTTGAGGAATTCGCTGTCTAACTGTTCTGGAGTGACAAATATATGGGCATCATCTTGAGTAAAACCCCGCACCCGCGTTAAACCGCCCAATTCTCCTGATTGTTCGTAGCGGTAAACAGTGCCAAATTCCGCAAGCCGGATCGGTAGTTCCCGATAAGAGCGCAACTCGCTCTTATATATTTGGATGTGAAAAGGGCAATTCATGGCTTTGAGAACAAAGCCTTGTTCCAGCGCTGCGGCTTCCTCATTTTCTGCCATCATCGGGAACAGATCGTCTTTATATTTCTGCCAGTGTCCAGAGGTTTTAAATAAATCCACTCTGCCAATATGAGGAGTGACAACCTGCTGGTAGCCGCGCTTGATCTGTTCTTGCTTAAGGAAGTCTTCCAAAATACTCCTTAACAAAGTACCTTTGGGTGTCCACAAAGGTAAACCCGGCCCCACTTGGTCAGAAAATATAAATAATCCCAGTTCCTTACCCAGTTTCCGGTGATCTCGCCGCAGAGCTTCTTCTTTGCGCCGCTTATACTCAGTAAGTTGTTCTGGATTTTCCCAAGCGGTGGCGTAGATGCGTTGTAATTGGGCTTTAGTTTCATCCCCACGCCAATAAGCACCAGCAACGCTTTCTAGTTCAATTGCTTTGGGGTTTAATTCGCTGGTATTTTCCAGATGAGGCCCCGCACACAAATCCCACCATTCATTCGCCAGGTGGTAAATCGTGATTGGTTCCTCTTTGATATCTGCCAGGATTTCTAGCTTGTAAGGTTCATTAATTCCCTGAATCCGGCGTTCGGCTTCTTCGCGGCTGACTTCTTCCCGAATAACTGCTAGCTTGCGATTGATAATCTTCGCCATCTCTTTTTTGATGGCTTTAAGATCGTTTTCGCTAAATGGTTCTGGATTGTCGAAGTCATAGTAAAAACCGTTTTCAATCCAAGGGCCGATTGTAACTTGCGCCTTGGGAAACAGCTTTTGTACTGCCATTGCCATTACATGGGAAGCAGTGTGGCGAATCTTTTTTAGGTTCTCTGATTCGCTGGTACGCGGTAAATAAATTTTTTCAACTTGTTCTGACTGTTGTGACTGATTTGATGAATTTGGCGACATTGGCTGCTGAACCATTGGCGAAGTGATTACAAAAGGTGATTTATCTGAATCTGTAGGCTTATTCAACTATAACGACTTTAATTTTTGCTTTTTTCACCTTTATCTTCCAACTACTGACTTCATTTGTGATAGGGGATAAAGATAAATTTTTAATCGGTTCGGTAAGTATCAAATTCAGGATTCTACGCGTAGGCGTAGCCCGTCGTAGACATCGCTAAATTATCTTATGAATTCTAACTCGGTGTCAGCTATACCTATAGACGCCTCTCCAAAGGAACTGTACAAACCGGGGATCAAGACTATATAATAAAATATGTATTCTTTGTTACAAATTTTTACATGATCTAATTATCAGGAAAATGAAAAAAATGTTAAGAAACGTAAATAACGTTAATATTAGTAAGAAAGTTTGAAATATCCTTCTCATTTATGTCAGACTCAAATTTACCAGGGACTGAGTTGTTGAAAACGGTTTTAGAACCCCTGCTGGAAGATTTTCAGCATTGGTTTACGCGATCGCGCCATTTACTCGAAACCGAGCAACTATCATTTATGAGTCACCAAGAGCAATCTGACTTGCTCTTGCGGGTTAAGCAAGCGCAGGATGAACTAAATACGGCGAAGATGCTGTTTACTGCTACTGATAAACAAGTCGGGATTGATATGGCAACGTTAATGCCTTGGCATCAATTAGTAACAGAATGTTGGAATGTCGCAATGCGCTTTCGCCAAGCGCGTGAAGTTTAAGCAACAGATGGAAGCATCTGCCAAATTTTGACCGACAACTTAGCGATGTCTAACGATAAGCCCCTTTGCGTCTACACAAGACGGTCAATCAGCCGTCAAAGAAATAGTAAAAAACTCTTAACACTTTCTTAACATTATTTGGATTAACAAGATAATGTATCCTATGCTACCGTAAGTGGAATAACGGTTGACAAATAGCTTCATATAAATGTAACCGCACTCTTTGTGCGTCAAATGCTTGTCTTAACTGTGAGTCACAGTGTCGGCAAAGCAAAGCGTTACAAAATAAAGTTTTAAAAATTGCTGCTCTGGAGGAAAATCTAATGTTACACCTGCTTTACATTCTTGCTTTTACAATCCTTGCATTTATAGCTGTTGGCAACTTAATTCGTAACCTGATCATGTTCAGTTTTGATCGGGAGCGAACTTACCCGACGAATTCCTCGCCAATGAATAATCAAGACAACTATGGTTATTATTCATCAAAAAAACGGTTTGTACCCCATCCAGAGTTATTAGATAGCGCGGGCAACTTAATTAAAGAGCCACTTTTGGTAATGCGTTCGATTAACGTTGAAGATGCGCGTCAACATCTCGATGCACTTTACGAAGCATCCCCAGGACATAAAAGAGAAAATTCTGATGAAGCGTAAAAATTAGGAGTTTAAGTCTAGGAGTGATTCTAGGCGATCGCGGCGGCATAATCACTCTAACAACTACCCAAGAGTCATCTGTTGGGTGTAACAAATTATTCAAAGTTACTAACGGCAATTCACCTCTGCCGTTATTCTGCTGAGTGGGAGCAGTCCTTCAAGATGATCTTTCAAAATTAGCTATTCATGAATTGCTCCAGAGCGCATATAGTTTTGTGTAAGTCCTACATGTGTTTGAGCGGTTTATCGGAAACACTACCTTAGATTTTGTCGCTCTTGGGATATATGGAGTGTTTTCAGCAATCAAAAAATCAAATAAGAGTTTTATAGGCTTTGCTGCTGTCACCCAAAGATTAGATAAAGATTGGACAAAGATTGGATAAAGATTGAATAAAGCTATTCTTTGTGGTATTAAAGCTTTACTTAATTAAGATTAATATATAGCAAGTAAAAGTTTGTGACGATATCCGTAACCCTTACATGGCTAAACTAATTGCGATCGCAGTCGCTACTCTGGGGAACTTCTAGGTGAATTTGAAACTTAGCTGGCGGGTTACCGAAGTGAAACAAAAAAATTTTAGTTGAGTGTTTCCTAAACTACTATTATTGCTCCAATAATAGTCGCACTTTTGTAAGGGCTAAGTGGGGTATTGGGTGACCATTTGCTTAGATTAGTTGCATTTGCACTTACATATAGCAATTACCCAAATCAATTATAAACATTTACTTAGAATATATATTATAAAAATATACTTAAACTTAGATATTGACAGAGAATAGCAAATATGAAGTATGAGTTTCAGGCATTCAATTTTGGTTTTTCGGCGCTTTTCAAGCTATACCTGCACTTGGCTACATCTACGCTACTAATACAAGGATGATTGATAAAAGCTTGAAAGTAGCTATTATTGCTCCTTCTCCTTAGTGCCGTTGATGATTAGTTTAATAAATATTAAGTTCATTTTCATGGGAAATTGGTATCAGCTATAAGATAACTCTCTTGAATTCCTAACGTTTATCAAGTAACAAAACAAATAATGTTTACTAATAAAAGAAGAAACACCACAATCCTACATATTTTTATCATTGTGGCAGTTGGGTTAATACTAAGTATACCAATCCTTTCTTATGGGTGTTTAAATGCACATGACATTCAAGCACACCTGCCCTATTCTAAACATTTTGCAGATCAATTATGGCAGGGGGATTTATATCCTAGATGGCTTCAAAATATGAACGCTGGTTTAGGAAGCCCTACCTTTTTCTTTTATCCTCCTGTCCCCTATTACTTTACAAGTTTATTTTATCTCTGGACTAAATCTAGTTGCACAGCGCTTGCCTTATCTAACTCATTGGCATTAATTGCTTCTGGGCTTAC
This sequence comes from Nostoc sp. CHAB 5824, assembly GCF_020829665.1. Classification (GTDB taxonomy): domain Bacteria; phylum Cyanobacteriota; class Cyanobacteriia; order Cyanobacteriales; family Nostocaceae; genus Nostoc. The sequence continues at coordinate 140,565 of NZ_JAIVFT010000005.1, read as the reverse complement.
TGCTTACCTTTGGCTGCGTACAAGTATTAAAAAAAATTGGGCACCATTGATTGCTTCTATTGTTTATATGGCTTGGCCATATCATCTATACATTGATCTTTATAAGAGGTTAGCTTTTGGAGAACATTGGTCTTTTGTATGGTTGCCATTAATTTTATTCTTTACTATTAAAATTATTGATTCTTCTAATAAGAACGTATTTTTTAATATCAATATTGTTGGGTTAGCGGTTACATATGCTTTACTAAGCACAACTCATTTGCCAACTTTTGTTATCTTCTTTCCAATTCCCATAGGCTATATTTTTGTAAATTGGAATCAGCACAGACATAAAGTAAAATTAATTTTTAACCTAATTATCGCAATTATAGTTTCTATCGGTTTATCTGCAATTTTTTGGTTGCCTGCAATGACAACCCAAGAATATATTTCGATGTATATAATGTCAGAAAAGTATTTTTCTTATGCAAATAACTTTATATTTTCAAACTCAAAATACGTTATTCAAAGGCCTTTGTATAGATATATAGAAGTTCTTACAATACTTTCTGCGGGGTTTGCCTTCAGTGCTTTTAGTATTGCTCGTGGTGATACAAAGGGAACTCAAAGAGAGATTAAATATTGGTTATTTATTGCCATCTTAGCTATCTTCATGATATTGCCTTTGAGCCAACCTATATGGTATATACTACCACCAGTACAAAAATTACAGTTTTCTTGGCGTTTTAACGTTGTAGTAACTTTTGCAAATACAGCTTTGTTTGCTTGGGCTATTTCCAGCTTAAAAGATAATGTATTTAATGTAAAAAATAAAATTGCTCACGTTTTTATTTTGCTAGCAGCAAGCATTGTTCTATCTGCTATTCAATGTTTACCGCTACAAAACAAAATAAAATTTTTAAATATTCAAAATAACGCCGTTCCGATTATTGCTGTCACATTTTTTATAGTCTTATTACTTCCTAAACTAATAAAACCATTAAATTCTTATGCAAAAAAAGTTTTTATCCTAATTTTGCTGCTGACGAATATATTAGTTTTAAGCGCTATATTAATGCCACAAACTTTTGTAGCCCTAACTAGTAATGAGATATCTGAAATGTTAGAGGTAAGTGCTGTTTTACCAGAACATAAGACTAAATGGGCGCCAAAAACAATATTTACTCCTGAAAATCTAATTAAGTTAGGTAAGGATTCTCCACAAGCAAGTATTGATAAAGGTGAAGGCAGCGTATCAATTAAGCGATGGCAACCCAGAAATATTCTTTTAGATGTGAATGCAAAGACTGATATTAGTCTAACTGTACACCAGTTTTACTATCCAGGTTGGACTGCGAAATTAAAGGATAAATCTCAAATTATCCCTACACAGCCTTCAGAATTAAATGGTTTGTTAGAAGTATCAGTACCTGCTGGTAATAATCAGGTTTTAGTAACTTTAGAAGCCGGCAAAGAGGAATATATTGGTCGAATAGTTACTGCTATATCTTCATTAATAGCTTTAATGTTAGCTTTATATGCTATTTGGAATCACCGTGCTAAATCAGTGAAATTTTTCGCTAAGTCCCAAAGTTAAATGGATTAAGTTTTTCATTAAGCGCTTTCTATCTTGAAAACTTAGAAGTTATGAGAATTAGTTAGGAGTTTTGACTCCTAACTTAATACGTGCATTAAGCTTCGATAACTACTCGGAGATTACCGCGTTTTTTTGCAACGCGACAAGCAGTAGTAGTGCCAGAACGCTCGAATTCTAAATCGAGGATGGTGGGGCCGACTCGCAAATTATGAAATGACAGGCGATTAATCGATTCTGGCAAAGCTGGGTCGATTATTCGCAAGCAGTTATTTTGAGCATCAGGCACCAAGTTAACCATCATTTGCAGCAGTTGGAAGACACTGCCAGTAGCCCAAGCTTGGGGAGTGCAGGCAACTGGATACTGCACAGGAGCATTATCACCGTTACGTTCGTAGCCACAGAAGAGTTCTGGAGGACGTTGATAAGGCTGCTGACTGGTCATGTCGAATAAACCTTGGAAAAGTTCCAGGGCTTGATCGATGAGGCCGAGCGATCGCAATCCCATTGCAATCAGAGCGTTATCATGGGGCCAAACCGAACCAATGTGATACCCCATCGGATTGTAAGCGGGTGACAAACTACTCAAAGTACGAATGCCCCAACCATTAAACATATCTGGTGCCCGCAACCGTTCTGCTACACTATAGGCTTTTTCGTGTGTGAAAAGACCCAAATGCAGACAGTGACCAGGATTTGAGGTGATACTGTCTACTGGCTTGCCCTCTCCATCCAAAGCCAAAGCGCAGAAATCCTGATCTTCCACCCAAAAATCTTGATTAAAACGAACCTTAAGATTTCTGGCCTCTTCTTGCCAACGATCTGCCAAATCAAGCCGCTTCTTCATCCTAGCTATTTCTGCTAGACGCGTTTTTGCGGCATACACGTAAGCTTGCACCTCACACAGGGCAATTGGGCCATTGGCTAATTCTCCCTTGTGGTCTACGATACAGTCGCCAGAATCTTTCCAACCTTGGTTAACAAGACCGCGTTTAGATTTAAGGAAGTAGCTGAGGTAGCCGGTTTCTTTCGTATTGCAATCAATCCACTCCATTGCTGCTAGAGCATTCGGCCAAAGTTGCTCTAGGAGTTCGTGATCGTGAGTCCAAGCATAATGTTCGGTATAGAGCATCAGCCACAGGGGAGTGGCATCAACCGTACCGTAGTAAGGCGTATGGGGAATTTCTTGACAACGAGCCATTTCTCCCAAACGTAACTCGTGCAAAATCTTACCCGGTTCTTCTTCGCGCCATTCGTCGTCAATTTTACCTTGGTATGTCGCTAGTAATATCAGGGTTTCTTTAGCGATTTGCGAGTTTAACATCAGGGTTTGGGAAGCAGTAATCAGCGAATCCCGCCCAAATAGTGTAGAAAACCACGGCACTCCAGCCGAAACTGTCTTATGTTTACCAAAAGACTGACGCAACAAATACATATCTTGCTCGGCCCGTTCAATCACTCGATTGAAAATGCTTTTATCTGAGCTAATGCGTGTAATTTGCTGTACCCATTGTTGCTCCTCCATCAACTCAGCAGCTTTCGCCTGTCCTAAGGTGAAGGCAGCGCTAACGGTTGAACTAGACTGGTTGTTTTTCAACATGTTCACCCGGTAGCCCAGCTTTTGAGTTTCGTGAGAAGCCAGCTCTAGCTGCCAAACCGCAGTGTAACCCTTGAAATAGTCTGGTTGACGATGCTGAAATAAAATACGGGATTCCATCACCGAGCCATCCAGACCTTGATAGGCAAGTGTTAAAGATTCTTCCCTAGAGGTGTGTAGCTCTTTGGGTACAGATGAAACGCCATCGCCGAGAGAAAATGTTCCTTCCTCAGGCGTCGGTTCTACTAGGCGTAAAAGCCTACCTCGTTTTTCTCTGTCATAGCCCCGGACTTCAAATAAATCAACAAAATCTGCATCAAAGCTGATGCTCAGTTCAAAACTGACGGTTGTTGTGCTGTAGTTAGATACCTCTATTTCTTCAAATAGTGCCCCATTCAGCACCATTTCCCGACGAATTCCTACACTGTCGGCTTTCAGGCGTTCGTCGATTCTGGGGTTGGTACACAAAACTGAGAGTGAAAACCCTTTTTCAGCAGTACTACTGAGCAGTACAGGCGATCGCCCTTCAATTTGCAACTCTAAACGATTGAGAAATCTCGTATCACAACAAAACAGTCCCATGCTGGGATTGCCATCGTTGAGGGAACAGCCAGAAATGTTCCCGATAGTATCTGTCACAAAAAATAAATCATCATCTTTAACCGTCAGTGTCGGCTGTGGTCTTTCACTCACAACACCAGGCCACTCCGGGATAGGTAATTGTTCAGCAGGAATAAAAGTTTTTCCATCCAGGAAAATTTTTTCCGGGGTCATTAGCTAAAGTTCCGTGTACAGGTCTATATTTTTGTGGTCTTCTGAGTAGAGGTTGCTAACCCTCACAACTTTCAAAAAAAGACGCTTTCTAAAACTTGTTTTAGAGCCATTGGAACCAAAATAATACTTATCATACTGCTAACAAAATAGTAGCGCTCAAACCTGTATAAGCAGATATTTATAAATTTATATTTTATAACTCTAAAGTCAAGGCTGAAAACTGAGGATTTTTAGATAATTTATTAGTCATTAAACTTTTTCAAGACACAAGGCGCATGGAATACTCAGCAAAAAAGCGAAATTCACAGTTTTTGTGCGATATAAGTAGCATTTTTTCTCTACTATTATACGATTTTGTCTTAAATATTTATGGGATTTGATTAGACTAATTTATGATAATTAATTAATTGACTAATTTTAATCAATAATTATTGATTAAGTTATGTAAATGCAGCAGTAATGGTTTTTGGATAAGAAAATTTATTTAGTCAGCATAAATCAACGTAGGCAAAGTAGACAATGTCTACGACGGGCTACTTTGCCTATGCGTGGACTATCAATCAATAATCAGTGGTTATTAGTGAATATAATAGTTTAAACAATACATCAATAAGTCATCTGATACTTAGCCGAGAAATATTTTAGTTGTGCAAGCATATTTGAAAGTTGGTCGAGAATGTATATTGGGCGTAGTAGGTTGTCAATCAACAAATCAAGTTGTACGCACTCCTCCTAATTGGTAACGAAGTGTTGCGCCTGCTTGAAAGTGCTTTTTAGCGTTCTTTACATATTGCAATTCTCTATTTAACTTGAGAGTCCCTTGGAATTTGTACAATGCAGCTGTGACTTTTGATCTTGTCGAGGTTGAGCGTTTAACAATAATTCATGAGCATTTCGACTTCTGTGCTGAGTGATCTGCTAAAGTCCCTCCCATACTTGCGGCCCCAGCTATATTTTAAGGCTTCACTAACGGCGCTCTCCCATGCGATGGAAGATCAAGTTTTGGCTGCGACTTTAGCACAACCCCTTGTAATTGCTAGTTTCCAGCGAGAGCGATTCTACCGCCAAGAAGCTCATCGCTACCAGCGACTTGCCTTGCGGAGTAACCAAATATACGTATTGTCTGCTCCAGAGACGGATTTCATCAACAGTTCGGAACACTACGAAAAGATTGCTTTTGAGCCAACGGATGGCTTAAGTCAAGAGTGGCATTTAGTAGTGATTGCTGACAATTATGCAACTTGTCTAGTTTGCCGAGAAAACCTTGGTTCTATTGCCAAAAATAAGGAACTACCGGAACTAAGCCCTAATCTAGATATAGACACAGCGCGAAGATTTGAGGGAGTTTGGACATCGGAAAGGGGAGTTAGCCTCAAAGCAGCGGAATTGCTGTTAGACAGGATTTTGGTTTACAGACCAGAACTGGCAAGTAAAATCGAGGAGGCACGCCAAAGGTTTAGTATAGGAGAGCCGCGAAGCCACTCTGGAGCAGAACAGATCAACGAATATGCTTGTGATATCGATACAGATCCCTTTGTGCAACGCTTAGTAACTTATTTACAAGCTAGCCAGTACAAATTGCACAAAGCCTACCGTTCCATTGCTGCCCAAGCACGAAAAGAACGATTAGTCAACTCGATTAGCACTGCTATTCGGCGATCGCTCGATCCTCGCGAAGTTCTCCAGGTGGCGGCACAAGAATTAGGACAACACCTAGAAGCTTGTCGCTGTCTAATTTACCGCGCTCAAGCTACAGATAGCCAAGCCATAATTGAACACGAGTTTTTGAATCCCGGTATTTTATCGGTTCGTGGGCAAACCTGGGAGTTAGAGAAAAATTCTCTATTTCAGGACATAGTGCAACAAGGCGAAGGTGTTTGTATTAGCGATACGCTAACTGAGCCTCGCATTACCAATTCGCCAGCACTTTCCTTGATCGCCAAAAAATTTGCCATTCGTTCTTGGCTGATGGAACCAGTATTTTATCAGGGGCGATTATTGGGCATTGTGGAGTTACACTATTGCCGGATGCCACCGCACGAGTGCCAACCTGGGGAATTGGATTTGGTAGAAGCGATCGCCACCCAAGTGGGAGCAGCTCTCATCCAAGCGGAAGCTTACGCCAACCTAGAAGAACTTAACCAACAGTTAGAAGCCCTAGACCGCACCCGCAGCAATCTCATAGCCATCACCGGACATGAACTGCGTACTCCTCTATCCACGATTCAAGTGTGCCTGGAAAGCCTTGCTAGTGAGCCGGATATGCCTTTGGAGTTACAGCAAATCATGCTCAATACTGCTCTTTCCGACTCAGAACGAATGCGAAAACTGGTACAAGATTTCCTCACACTTTCCAACCTGGAAAGCGGCCGGGTGGAATGGCATCCAGAATCCCTCACTTTACAAGAGTGTGTGGATTTAGCACTCAGCCGAAATCGCACGCGTTCCTCAACAGAAAAACCGCCTAAAATTAAGACTCAAATCGCCGAAAACCTTCCTCTGATAAGGGCTGATGGTGATTGGCTAGTAGAGGTACTGGCAAAACTCATAGACAATGCTTGTAAATTTACGCCACCCCAAGGAGAAATCACCATTAAAGCGATTTACAACAGCCATCAAATGGTTGAGGTGACCGTGGCTGACACTGGACGCGGCATTGAACCGAATCGTTTAGAAGTAGTTTTTGACCGCTTCTATCAAGAAGAAGGAGCGCTACGCCGCACCACTGGCGGAACTGGACTTGGTTTAGCAATTTGCCGTCAGATTGTTAATGGCTGGGGTGGGGAAATTTGGGCAGAGTCAACTGGCAAAGACCAGGGTAGTCAGTTTCACTTCACCATACCGATTGTTCAGAGTAGCCAAGAGGAAAAGCGGACAAAAGTCAAGAGTAAATAAGTATTAGTCATTAGTCATTAGTTATTAGTCATTAATCATTAGTCATTAGTCATTAGTTATTAGTCATTGGGCATTGAGCATGGGGCATGGGGCATGGGGCATTAATTTTTAACAAATGACAAAGGACAAATGACTAAAAACTGTTACAGTCTATGACGCGATCGCAATATGATCCTGGTTGCGGTGTTAGGATTCCCTAAAAACGTTGAGAGAATCACTTATGGCACAAACACTCTCTGGACAAACCCCGCTATATGGTGGCAGCACCGGTGGCTTGCTCACAAAAGCAGCATTAGAAGAAAAGTACGCTATTACTTGGACTAGCCCGAAAGAGCAAGTTTTTGAATTGCCTACAGGTGGTGCTGCTACTATGCGGCAAGGTGAAAACCTGCTGTACATAGCTCGTAAAGAATATGGAATCTTTTTGGGCGGTCAGCAACTCCGGAAACTCAAAATTACAGATTATAAAGTTTACCGGATTTTACCCAACGGAGAAACCACTTTACTTCACCCAGCTGATGGTGTCTTCCCCGAAAAAGTGACTGAAGGTCGTGACAAAGTGCGTTATGTAGACCGCCGTATCGGACAAAACCCCAGTCAAGCTAAACTTAAGTTTAGCGGTGTTACTACCTACGACGCTCCATAACTAGCTGTTAGTAGCTAATGGGTAATTAGTAATGGGTAATTGGTAAGAAAAATAATTACCCATTACCCATTACCAATTACCAATTACTTTTAAAAAATAATGATGTTTCCGGATTTCTCCCAGTTTTGCACCCTAGCGCAACAAGGCAACTTCGTCCCGGTATATCAAGAATGGGTAGCGGACTTAGATACGCCCGTATCTGCTTGGTATAAAGTTTGTGCAGGTCAGCCCTATAGCTTCTTGTTGGAATCGATCGAAGGTGGGGAAAAACTGGGACGCTATAGTTTAGTAGGTTGCGATCCGTTGTGGGTTTTGGAAGCAAGGGGCGATCGCACGACTCAGAAAAACCGTGATGGTTCGCAGGTCGTTTTTGCAGGCGACCCTTTTACAGCTTTAGCCGAATGTTTAGCACCTTATCACCCAGTCAAGCTACCACAGCTACCGCCAGGAATTGGTGGTTTGTTTGGTTTTTGGGGCTATGAATTAATTCGCTGGATTGAGCCGCGTGTGCCAATTCATCCACCAGATGAGCGAAATATCCCTGATGGGTTGTGGATGCAGGTAGACCACCTATTGATTTTTGACCAGGTGAAGCGGAAAATTTGGGCGATCGCTTATGCTGATTTACGCGATCCTAAAGTAGATTTCAAAGTAGCATATCAGCAAGCGTGCGATCGCGTCACCCAAATGCTCGAAAAGCTATCTTTGCCCCTATCGCCGCAAAAAACCAGATTGGAATGGAAACCGCCAGGAAGCAGAGTATCTGGAGGAGCAGAGGAATACACCAGCAACTTTACCCGCCCTGATTTTTGTGCCAGTGTCCAAAAGGCCAAAGACTACATTAAAGCAGGCGATATTTTCCAAGTAGTAATTTCTCAGCGATTATCAACAGAATACACAGGCGATCCATTTGCCCTTTACCGCTCCCTACGTCAGATAAACCCTTCGCCTTACATGGCTTACTTTAACTTCCAACATTGGCAAATCATTGGTTCGAGTCCCGAAGTGATGGTGAAAGCCGAAACCGATTCAGACGGTGGAGTGATAGCAACGGTACGGCCAATTGCTGGGACGCGTCCACGGGGTAAAACCACCCAGGAAGATGCAGCTTTGGCGAAAGATTTACTCGAAGACCCCAAGGAAGTTGCCGAACATGTAATGCTTGTTGATTTAGGGCGGAATGATTTGGGGCGTGTTTGTCAAAGTGGTAGCGTCAAAGTTGATGAATTAATGGTAGTTGAGCGCTACTCCCATGTGATGCACATTGTTAGCAATGTTGTGGGTAAATTAGCACTTGGTAAAACAGCATGGGATTTATTGAAAGCTTGCTTCCCAGCCGGTACGGTAAGCGGCGCACCCAAGATTAAGGCGATGGAGATTATCCACGAGTTAGAGTCTAGTCGTCGGGGTGTTTATTCCGGTGTGTATGGATATTACGATTTTGAAGGACAATTAAATACTGCGATCGCAATTCGCACAATGGTAGTGCATGATAATACGGTAAGCGTGCAAGCCGGTGCAGGTTTGGTGGCTGATTCTGAGCCAGAGAAAGAATACGAAGAGACGCTGAATAAAGCTAGAGGTTTATTAGAGGCGATTCGTTGTTTGCGTTGAACTAGAGACTAATTCACTGTGGCGGAAGTTTGCCCATCTTTAACCAGTTGCTCAAGCCCGAATCGCACTAAGATAAATGATCGCTATCTCAAAAATTAAGCGGGCTAATAAGAGTTAGCCCGCAAAAATATAGAATAATCCCATAGATAAGTGTGCTGAACTGCATATTATTAGTTTGCTAGATAGTCAAACCGCAGCAATGCTCCGATTTAAAGGGAGTGAACTATGAACATTTTTCTGACAAGGGCAACAGGGTATATTGGTTCAATTGTTGCCCGACGACTCAAAGAGACTGGTCACAACGTTTTTGGTTTGACTAGAAGTGAAGCATCTGCACAAAAGCTCAAAGCCCTTGAGATGGAGTCAGTTTTAGGAACTTTACAAGACAGAGAAAAACTGAAGATAGCCGCACCCTCTTGTGATCATCTGCACAAACCACAATCTTAGAAGACATAGAGCATGGTTCCTACAAAGCGGTCTAATCCGGCTTAATTTATGCAGTGCTGTACTGGGGACTGAGGAGAAAAGAGAGACAAGGAGAAGATTAACAATTCAAAATTCAAAATTAACTCGTAACTTTTAACTCAACACGGGCTAAACGTCCCGCTATCACTAACAGCACTCACCACTCTTTAAAGGCAGGTCTAATATCGTTATCAATGCCTGTATATTTACTTTCGCCTATAATTAATTGCACACTGGTTTTTGTTGGTTAATTGTAAAACCGGGCTTGATATAAGTACAGTAATAGTTCGATTTGCTGTATGAGAATCCAGACCAGAGTTTGAAAGTTGATTTATCAATATTCTTCTATTTTGAATTACATAGGCTTTACTTTGAACTGCAAGATGTTTGGAAACGATTTGTGCTACTTCTAAGCCCACGTATCCACAATACCGTGACAAATTGGGAAGCTTTATAAATCCAATCAACATCAAAGTTTTTCCAAAGCTAAACAGATTTTTTTAGACGTATTGAAAAGAAGTCTTGGTATCCAAATCCAAAACCTCGGTTGAAGTTACTACACACTAGAAATGAACAAACTTACTTATCCCAATTGGCTGAAGTAAATCGCCCAAAAAATTCCAGTTGCTCCAATGGCGATTAAGAGGTTAGTGAAAAACCTGCCGAATTCAATTTCTTGTCCAAGTACCTTGTCATCTTGACTGACAGTGAAAAACAATGACCACGCTTGATTTGCATTAATGATCTCAAAGTTGTTGAAATCAGGTCTAAAAACGACTGATCCAATCAAATCTTTTGTGAAGTAATTAAAATCAGTTTTCATAAGTTTGCCTTTAAATTGTTTTATTTGTCAACTGAAGAAAATTCGTAAATCTGAAGTGTCTTCTCTAAAGGCTGGTTAACCATGTAATTAAACTGTGTTCGGTGAAAACTTCTAAGGTTATAAGTGAGACAAAACTAATCATTGCTAAATGACCATTGAGTTTTTCGGCATATTTGGTCAAGCCTGTCTGTGGGGTTTCATAAATATAAACCTTGCTTTAAATCGCAAATCTGTTGAATTGACCGCGTTCGTTAGTGATAAAACCTCTATTTATCGTCTTTTACTCTTTGTTTTTATTATTTTTAAATGAATATAAAATACTGTAAATATTATTTGCAAGTACTTGACATGGAAATATAAGTAGTAAAAACCGTACTAGGCAAATAGGGTATTTTGGATTTTTGCGAGAAGTAGGCGATGTTTACAAAGGGCTGTGACGCTCGAACGCAAACAGCGTGTCGCAGACAGACGCTACGCATAGCATCCCCGTAGGGGTACGCTATCGGCGTCGCTCTTAAAAGTGAGTACACACAAAGCCACCAATTGTGCAAAATATGTCTTAAGTAAAACTTATATGCGTTATAATCAGAACTTATGAAATAATAACTGAGAAAGTATTGCTTATTTGTAACGAAATTGTTATGTTTCTTTACATACAGATACAAAAGCAATATCAATGCGTTAAACCACTGTTAATCAAGGCTTTCTAGATAACTATGTAGTTAAGCCTGCAATGTGCTTTGCCAAGTATTCAAACTTAACGGCAACAAAATCGCTATGCCTATGGTAAAGCGATGTCTACGACGGGCTATGACGCTCGCGGACTCGCTACCGCTACGCTATCGGCGTCGCAAAGACTGCTGAGTGTCCTTGTTAACAGCTAAACGCATTTCCCTCCGTCTTTGCATATTTGATTTTCACATTCGATAGAACTGTAATTTTCTTTTGGGAATTTTTGCTATGTCTTTTACCATCCAGTCGGCTCAAAGTATTTTTCCCGGCACTCTAGTTGCTGACATTGTTCCAAATGTTGTCGAATCATTCTCTCAGCTAAATGCCGAAGATCAACTAGCATTACTCTGGTTTGCCTATACCGAGATGGGTAGAAGTATTACGGTTGCCGCTCCAGGAGCAGCCAACATGATCCTCGCACAAGGCTTACTCGAACAAATTAAGCAGATGCCTTTTGAGGCTCAAACGCAAGTAATGTACGATTTGGCTAACCGTGCTGACACTCCCCTGTGCCGTTCCTATGCATCCTTCACCGTGAACATCAAGTTGGGCTTCTGGTATCAATTAGGAGAATGGATGGCTCAGGGAATTGTTGCTCCAATCCCAGAGGGCTACAAGCTTTCTCCTAAGGCTGCTGATGTGTTGCAAGCCATCCGCAATGCTGATTCAGGTCAACAAATCACAATTCTACGTAATACCGTAGTTAGCATGGGATTTGACCCGAACGCTCCCGGTAGTTACAAAAAAGTCTCAGAGCCAGTGTCTCCTCCCATTGCACCAGCATTTCGGACTAAAGTCACCATTGAGGGTATCAACAACGCTACGGTGTTGGGCTATATCAACAACATGAATGCCAATGACTTTGATGCTGCGGTTGCTCTGTTTCGCTCTGAAGGTGCTTTGCAACCCCCCTTTGAAAGACCGATTGTTGGTCAAGAGGCAATCCGCGCTTATATGCGTGAAGAATGCCAGGGATTGAAGATGATACCAGAGCGTGGTATATCTGAGCCAGTGGAAGATGGCTATACCCAGATTAAAGTCACAGGCAAAGTTCAAACCCCTTGGTTTGGTGCCAGTGTTGGAATGAATATTGCATGGCGGTTTTTGCTAGATTCCCAAGGCAAAATCTTCTTCGTAGCGATTGATTTGCTTGCCTCTCCTAAAGAACTGCTCAACTTAGTACGTAAATAAACCACTGTTTTAAGGGCACGGCACTGCCATGCCCTGACGAAAAACTGTGATTAAATTAACTAAAATAGCTGTAGTGTGGATGAGTAAAGCACCGTAGGCGTAGCCCGTCGTAGACATCGCCACCTTACCACGCTTAAGCAAAAGAAACTTATAACGGCTTCTTTGGTGTTTTTGTCTTGCGATCGTGGTTGAAAGAGGAAAGTCTTGTGAAAGCAGACTTGCGTTTAGCAGACTTGCGCTATGCCAACCTCAGTGGTGCAAACTTGACTGGGATAAATCTCAGCGGTGCAAACCTGACTGGGGCAAACTTGGGCAATACAGACCTTAGCCATGCCAGTCTCGCCAAAGCTATTTTGTGCAAAACTGATCTAAGGTACGTTGATTTCACGAAAGTAGACCTGACCGAGGTCGATTTGCACCATTGTTTACTTCACGGAGTCACCCAGTACTAACGTAATAAGCATTTAAGTTGCATAAAAACAGGGCTTCAGCCCTTACTATACCCCGTCCTCCCCTCAATCCCTTTCTTTAGTCAAAAGAAGGATTGGGGGTAAGGTTTTGATATGTACTTCATGCACCTGGGAAGCGCTATAAACGAGAAACACTATATAAAGAAGCGTGGCTAAACTGGCTCAAAGTAGGCAAAATTGATTTACTTCTAGAACCTTTCTCGCTCAAAAGCATCTCAACTTTTCTTTACTTGTTAATATTTAAATAATAATACCCCTTTAGATAGAGTAAAAATTTCTTTCATCTACCGATAGCAATAAATTATCAATGACTTTTTTTAATTCCTCTGAACCGCTACTGCGTGACAAACAGCAAGAGCTAGATTTTCAAGATATTCAAGGTCTAGTGTGTTTAAAGTACCAAATTGGAAATTTCATCCTCTTTTCAAAGTTTTATACTCGCGTCGATCAAGCATTTATTCTTTGGGGACTAATTTCATCTGGGATTTTCGTAACCGCGCAGTTTCTACCTATTAGCTGGAGTAGCCAAGCAATTTTGTGGTCAGTGCTTACCTTATTCGGTGCAGTCAGCATGGTAAGTTTAACTTGGTTTTGGGCAACTGTAGAACAGCTACGCTGGGTTGTTTATAGCTGGGCGATTTTAATCATAACGGGTTTAATCCTGACCGATCTGAGCATTTTTTTGGCATGGGGAGAGGTGTTGATGCGTCTGTGTCCACTGTGGTTAGGATTAAGTGCCATTGGCTACCTTTGCACCGGGGTAGGAATGCGCTCACGCACATTTATTCTGATGGGGTTTATTCATTTGCTGGGAATCTTAGTTTTACCGTACTGCGGTGTTATGCAGTTTCTCTCAACGGGGCTAATTATGACCGTTAGTTTAGTGTTACTTGCAGAATTACAATGGGATATGCAATCTTCAAGTGATTACAACCAATTAACATCACAACAAAAGCAGTTTAATCAAGTACAGTCGCAACGACGTAAAATGAGCATCTAGAAGTTATAAAGAATTAAAATCTTACTTTGGACAGGCTTATATAAACAATATAGCTCTCTCTTGGCTAGCTAGTATTTCTACTATAGAGGGAGAGTTTTTCACCTAACTGTTAGCTATTGTAATGAATGAAAACAGACAACACTGTATGGGTGTTATGCCGCTGTGACCCATTATCGAACATCGAAGGAGAGCGATCGCAGATGTTTGAACAGTGTAAATTAAATGCGTTGACGGTGTGGAGTTTTTGTCGCTTCCTCCACTTCATTATCACCAAGGGAAGGTTAAATTCTTTATCAGAGCGGTCTGAGGTGGTAAACGTCTTGTGTTTTTTACATTACAACTTAATTTTGATACTCCAATCTCCTTAATTCATTTTGAATTAGGGAGGTTTGACTATCACCGCTAGTGCAACTATCTGTTAGTTGGCGTTTGTGTATCAAAATATTCACGCCAACGACTAATTTGATTATCCCTGAAATCTATAACAATTACGTCATCAGCTTTATTACGACGACCTGTCGCCTTTTCCGTATCTTCGTAGTACCATTCTACTGCTGCCTGATTTGCTCCAAAAATAATCCGTTGGATGTCTATTTTGACATCTGAGTACTGTTGTTTAAAATGAATAACTCCTTCTCGAATTCTTTCTTGCCCCCGCCAGCATTGACCAGGCACGATTAGTTCCCCATCAACCGTAAACAACTCTGCAAGAGCATCGATATCTTGAGCAACCCATGCATCTTTAGCTTTTTCTATTAATATCTGGATATCTTCTTGATTCATAGACTGACTGGCAAATAAAGGTGTGTTAAAAGTTAAGCTAACAAATATAGTTCCTAACACTAGCCATTGAGACAACCAAAGCATCTAGATTTTTCTACTCTCTAAAGTATTAACTATAGAGCATTTGTAACATTTAACCAGTGCCCGAAAATGTTGGGTTACCCTGCCTTAAGCCCCTTTGGGTCTACGTTCCTCAAACGCCACTTGCTTCTCCCTTGGCGCTAGCCTCTCCCTTTGGGAGAAGGGGAGACGCTGCGCGAACAAGTCGGGGAACCGCAAGGGCGCAGTGGCTCCCCAACCTACGCAAATTTATTTTTCTGGCTTAACCCAAGCGTATTGAGATATAGAGAGTTTCTACCTTCCTGCTCCAGCAAGAACTGCCTCCGAAACCGTAGCTTGCAACGCTAATATGATGCTAATTAGTTACTACTCGATTGTCTGCATAGCGATTGTGAAGATTAAGTTTTGCCATTCCCCTCACTAAGCACTTCTTAAAGCCACAATCGGGTCGAGTTTAGCAGCGCGACGTGCAGGAACAACACCAAAGAATAAACCAATACCACCAGAGACACCAACTGCCATAGTAATCGCTGTTGGAGAAAGTGCCGCTTCTAAGGGAGTGAAGGCTCCCACTAATAGAATGCCACTGATACCAACCGCAGTCCCAACTAAACCGCCAGCTGCTGAAACTATTACTGCCTCAATGATGAACTGTAGTAAAATATCTTGCTCAGTTGCCCCGATCGCTTTTCTCAATCCGATTTCTTGAGTGCGTTCGGTGACGGAAACAAGCATAATATTCATGATACCAATGCCGCCGACAAACAGCGATATACTTGCGATCGCAGCTAGCATAATTGTCAATGCACCTGTAATTTGACCGACAGTTTGCAAAGCATCCTTTTGAGAACGGATAGTAAAGTCATCTTCACCATTAATTTTGTGCCGTAGACGCAGCAAATTAGTAATTTGAAATTCTGCTGCATCCACGCTCTCTGAATCACGAGCGGCAGCAACGAGATAATCTAAGGCGATACCATAGGGAGAATTCTTTCCCACAAGTCGGTTTGCTGAAGTCGTGATTGGTATTAAAGCAGCATCATCATAATCTGCTCCCACGCTGGAACCTTTGGCTATTAATGTCCCAATCACTTGAAAGCTGGTGTTTCCAAGTCGCAATTGTTGACCGATAGCGTTACTATTACCGAAGAGTTTTTCTGCTAAGTCTCCACCTAGCACAACGACTTGGTTACTTCGCTTGATGTCTACTTCAGAGAAAAACCTGCCTTTAGCAGTTTCAAAATCTCGCACCGACAAAAAGCTGGGAGTTGTGCCAATAATGTTAACATCGGTGTTTCTGTTGCGATAGACAACTACCTGTCTCCTATTTAACTCAGGAGCTACTCCTACTACTGTTGGTACTTGAGAGGCGATCGCTTCAGCATCTTGTAACACCAGAGTTTTTGGCACTTCAAAAGAGATACGCTGAGTTTCTCGATTACCTGGCAGTATAAACAGCACATTTGGCCCTAATGACTCCAGTTGTTTATTCACGTACTTTTGCCCACCTTCACCAATGCCAATCATGGCAATCACTGAGGCATTGCCAATAACTATACCCAACATAGTAAGGGCGCTACGCAGCTTATTTGACAGCAGAGTTTTCCCCGCCATTTGGACACTTTCTAAAAAATTCATGTCTTATATAATTACGAATTACTCTGTTCTTTCGCCTTCTCGATTTTGTAGTCTTTGGGTGGATTAACAAAAACGCGATCGCCTTCTTTAACTCCTCCTAAAATTTGAGTTTGGTTTTGGATTTGTGCCCCAACTGTAACTTCGCGGAATTGGGGTTTATTGTTTGCATCTAGTATGAGTACACCAGTTTGACCCTTTTCGGTGACGATTGACACCGTTGGTAACACCAAGGCATCATTGACGCGATCGCCTAAAAAAGTCAGATCCACATTTAAGCCAGAACGCAGTTTATCTGTGCCAGTATCAAGAGCAACCCGCACCTGGAAGGATGTCACACCTTGTTCCACCACTGCTTCTGGAGCAATTAGGCGCACATGACCTTTATAAACTTGATCCGGATAAGCATCAGCGACAATTTCCACCTGCTGTCCCGGTTTAATTCTGCCAAGATCGGCTTCGGGAACTTGAGCTAATACTTCTAAACCGCGTGCTACGGCGACAATTGAACTAGAAGTTGCTGAGGCACTAGTAGAAGCAGAAGTTGTGGGTGTCACGAAAGCACCCACGTTAGCATACTTTTGCGTCACAATTCCCGAAAGAGGAGCGCGAATAATAGTCTCATCTAACTGCACTTGCACACCCTTCAACTGAGCCTCAGCCGCTTCAACAGCTGCTTGACGCTGGACAATTTCCTCAGAACGAGTGCCATCTTCTAACAATACCAATGCTGCTCGTGCTTCATTCACAGCCGCCTGACGTTGGGCGATTTCCTCAGTCCGAGTACCACTTTGGACTAAGGACAATCGTTTTTTAGCTTCTTCTAAATTGGCTCTAGCACTTTTGTCATCGCTGATGGCTTGATCGAGTAATTGTTTTTTCTCTGCTCCTTCTGTGTATAAGTATTGATAACGCTTTACCTGTTCATTGGTGTAATTCACCCTTGCTTGAGCCGCATCCACTTGGGATTGAGCTTGAGCAATCTCTTGGGGACGATTACCAGCCTGAGCTTGGGTTAGCTGGGCTTGAGCTTGTGCTAATCGCGCCTTAGCTTGAGCAATTTCTTGAGGACGACTACCAGCAAGGGCTTGGGCTAGTTGTGCTTGGCTTTGGGCTAAGTTAGCACGGTACTGGCTCCTTTGAGCCTCAATACCTGCGCTATCCATACGGGCGAGAATTTGCCCTTGTTGAATGCGATCGCCTTGTTCCACATATAATTGCGACAACACTCCGGGGTTCTTCGGACTAATATTTACGCTCTGAACTGGCACGACTTTGCCACTAGCTGTAATCCGCAAGGTGACGTTTTTCGCTGCTACTGGCACAGTTAATTGAGCAATATCTTCTTTATTTGTCCCTTGATTTACCAGGGTGTAGGTTGTGGCTGTACCAACAACTAAGACACCCCCTGCTATCAGCCCCATCAGCCAGCGTAATGGATATTTAACTTTGCCAATAACAGGAATTTCTATGTGCGTAGCCATATCTAAAAGCCTATAAATCTTACTTATGGAAGTAGCCTGTAGTTATATGATGATGTCCATTGACTTGCCTATAGTAAAAGCACCCCACCAAATAGCAAACAGCTGCGCTTTTGCTACTCTCCCCGCTTGTGGAGAGTGGTTGGGGCTTCTTGTTAACTATGGTTAATTGAGCGGACATAAATATTAAAGGGCAAGTGCAGGAATGCGGAGTTGTTAAAATTTTTGGATTAAATCTTTAATTAATAAACTAACAACTAGACGCATAATTAGCTTCATAGTTGCTTAATCTTCCTTAATAATAAGGATTACATGTCTGTATAGCTTCACCTGAATGGGCGATTCTAGCCACATTGTTAGGTATAACTTCGCCAGCAGGCATACTACAAGTGAGGTTGCACTTTATCTTTCCCCAGACTGAAGCCTGGTGCTACTCGTAGCTTGCTTCTACTTGGCACATTTTTGGCGTAGGCGTAGCCCGCCGCAGGCATCGCTACTCTTGCACCAAAGAAGCCCAATACTTAGGATACTCAGCTTGCAGTATTGAAGCATTATGCTTGACGTAGACGCAAAGTCCTAAGCCGGAGACTCCACAATACGGTTCGGATAAGATCCCCCCGCCTGTGGCGACTCCCTTAAAAAGGGGGTAAAGGAGGAAATTAGTCCCCCAATAAATTGGGGGGTTGGGGGGATCTTCGCAGGGTAAACAAACTAACTGAACTGTATTGGCAGACTCCGGGCTTGTCGTCAGATCGGTCATCATAACTAGTTACTTCATCGAAAAAATAAATAAAGTCGAATTCAATAAGCAAAATACCGAAATGAGAAAGCATTTAGTGTAAATACTTTCTCAAACTCCAGTTTGCTTTCTCATTTCAGTAGATTCAGCAAGCAAAAAGGCATATTGCTTTCTCAAACTCCAGTTTGCTTTTTCATTTCAGTAGATTCAGCAAACAAAAAGGCATATTGCTTTCTCAAACTCCAGTTTGCTTTCTCATTTCGGTAGATCACGCACTCATTTTGGTGTTTTGGGCAAGCAAAAAGGCATTCTGCTTTCTTAATTCACCTGTTTGCTGACTCATAACATAAATTTCAAATTTCAAATTTTCGTCTTGCAAAGTTATGTGTGCCCTTGGTGAACGCCAGTGTGTTTCCTAGAGAAGCGATCGCACCCTGCCGGATCTTGCTACAGACTTTCTACCTTTAGATTGTATGGCTCGAAAGTAGCCATAAGGTTACAAATATGTAATAAATTAAGTACAATAAACTACTTGAGTCACTTAAACTAGTATTGTGAACTCCACACTTCGGTTAAATCCAACACAAACCCAGGTAGGATATCTTGCCCTGACAGATTTGCGGGTTTATTCAGAATATTCAGAGCAACGGTAGTTACTATAGTGACAACTGGTAAGCTAATCTCTTCCCAGTCCAAGATTACCTATATTCTTATGGCAAACACTATTACAATTACTGATTCCCTGATTCCTAATCCTGTACCGAAACCAGCAATCATTCGACTAGAAAATATTTTCAAGATTTATGGTAGTGGCGAAACAGAAGTACGAGCGCTGAATGATGTTAACCTAATCGTGGAACAGGGCGAATATTGTGCAATCATGGGGCCTTCTGGTTCTGGTAAATCCACAGCCATGAATATTATCGGTTGTCTTGACCGTCCCACAGACGGACATTATTACTTAGATAACCTCGATGTAGCCCAAATGGACGATCGCTCATTAGCACATATCCGTAATAAAAAGCTAGGGTTTGTGTTCCAACAATTCCACCTGTTGCCCCAACTAACAGCATTAGAAAATGTAATGCTGCCGATGGTGTATGCTAATGTGAACCAAAAAGAAAGAAGCGATCGCGCTACAGTTGCGTTGACGCGAGTAGGTTTAGCAAATCGCCTCAACAACAAACCAACTCAATTATCTGGTGGACAACAACAACGAGTAGCGATCGCGCGTGCGATCGTTAATCGTCCCGTGGTACTCTTAGCCGATGAACCCACAGGCGCACTTGATTCGCGCACAACCCAAGAAGTCTTAGATATTTTTGGCGAACTTAATAACAGTGGAATCACAGTTGTCATGGTAACCCATGAACCAGAAGTTGCTCGTCAAACCCAGCGCATCGTTTGGTTCCGTGATGGTCAAGTAGTACACTCTAATCTGACACCATCTGACTTGAGTCAGCTGGCTGTCTCATAAATTCTTAATTTGCTGATTGCAACATCTATCAAATTCTGTACTGCAATGGTGACATACAAACACCATCTTGAAAATGTTGATTGGGAGGAGATGAAAGCTACACTCAGTCAAGATAAATTCGACAACGGTAGAAATGCTGAACAACTCAAAGCATCGTTTACCAACAGTTATGCCACTTGTATTGCTTATGGAGGCGATCGCATTATTGGCACTGCTCGCGTCCTATCCGATGGTATTTGTAATGCTTACATAGTCGATGTTTGGACATTTACGCCTTATCGTCACCAAGGAATTGCTAGCACCATGATGCGAATTCTATTAGACAAATTGCAAGGTCAGCATGTCTGTTTGGTTACAGATGATTCTATCCAATTTTACAAAAAACTTGGCTTTACCGAAACAGAAACCTCTATGGAGCAGACAATCGGTAAATGGCTGGTAAACACATTATTAGCAGACGGCTAATAGCTAATATTAACTTTTATTAGCTATTAGCCATTAGCTTTTACTGACACTAAATTTGATTTAAACACCCCCGTTTTCTGAAGTCTGCATAGGTAACTGCATGATTTCTCGTTATGGCAAAGACAGGTTATAAATATCGATTTGGTCTGATTACAAACTTGACGTTTTTCCAGTTTCTGCTTGCGTTGCGATCGGCTTAACATCGGTGTAACCCACTTCACCAGCTATTGTCCGAAACACCGAAATTTGCTCGTCAAAATCTAATCCTTCAATCTGAGAAACCAGATCATTAATTGCCTGAGTTGGTTCGTATGTAGCTGGTAAGTCAACCACCGTATCCCCCATAGCTACTGCCCAAGCATACCAAACTAACAGCTGGTTATTTTCTTTGATCGCTCCATAAGCACGGGAATATTCTGTATCTTTGCGGTTAACTATATCCCGCATAATATCTAGTTGCTGCTCATCTGATAACTCAAAATAGTCTCCTAGCAGAAGTGGTGCTAACTCTGGTTCGGCAGCAGCGGGAGCAGCTGGCGTGATTGAATCACCCATTTTTTTATAAACCAAATAGAACCAGGCTAACTTTGCATCAGTATCTAAATTGTTAAACGCATCTACCAATTTTTGACTTTCATTGCTCTGGGCTTGAGAAATACTTTTATCGTAACTTGCAGTCATAATTTTATTTCCAAAGAAAGTTCACAGGCCAAACTAAGGCTTACCAAAGTTTTAACCTCAGCTTCTACTATCGATAGAAAGAGTTATATTAATTGCAAATTGCAGCTTTAATCTACCTTTTAATAGAGGTAAAGTCTCTCCCAAGGGAGCATAGAAAGAACAAATTACTTTGCTATGCTCTTTTAAGTAAGCAATAAAAAATTTAACCTAAGGAAACCTAAGGATTTTAATTATGCCTGATGAAGTAAAGCCCAATGTTAATGAAGCTCCCACTCATGATGCCCAATTAGCTGCTGAAAGCATAGCTAGTGGTGAAGAAAAAGCGCCAAACGTCGATTTTGATGCTGATTATGCAGCTGCACAAGAATTCAGTGTTAGTGAAGTTGATCGCACAGGTGAAGGCGCAGCAGCAGCCAAAGCAGCCACTGCACCTAAATATCAAACCTCTAAACCAGAAGAGACAAAAACTCAAGCGCAGTCAACTGGTAATCCAGATGATTATATAGAGTTAGCAAAGGAAGTTGGAAATTCTCCAACTCAGGGTGTTACTAATGTCAGTGATGACCTAGTACAACAAGCTTTGGAAAAGGGTGAACGGAAAAATTAAGTTTTTCTGATATCTTGCTATTTTGTAGGGTGGGCAATGTCACAAACATTAAAATTGAAGTTTTCGGCATTGATAGACATTGCCCACTGGGCTATTTTGGTAATTTGTCACTAGTCAAGATTTTCACTATCTACTTTTGACTATTAACTAATTAACGACCATTCATTACTTCTAGTAGTTCGCTAGGCCGCTGAATTAAATAATCTGGATTTTGCTTGGCTAGTACTTCTGATGAGTTAAAGCCCCAAGTCACTGCAATCACTTGGATATTTGCTTTTTTTGATGCTTCTATATCTCTGGTTTCATCTCCAACATAAATAACTTCTTGAGGTTTGAGTTGCTTTTGCCTCAATACATTATTAATTATGGTTGTTTTACCAAAAATTGTAATTCCTGAGTAGATAAAATCAAATAGGTGATTTAAATCATTTATTGTCAGGAATTGCGTCACATTTTCTTTAGAGTTAGAAGTAATAATTCCCAGTTTATATCCTTGATTTTGGAGTTCAATTAATGCTTCTTTAATTCCAGGAATTGGCTTTAATTCTGGAATTTTGCTTTTTAATTCTCCTTTAACTTTTTTAACTAGAAAAGGTATTTTAAATAGAGAAACTCCTGAGTACTTAATAATTTCCCTAGAAGTTAAGTTTTTAAGGAGGGCTAATTGCTCTCGGCTTATTTGTCTGTAACCAAAGTCTATAGCTAAACGATTGGCAATACTTACAAGGGCATCTACTGTATCAGCAATTGTGCCATCAAAATCAAAAATAATTACTTTCGGGGTCATTCTTTCGCCTGGATGCGTCAAGATTAGCTAGGGCGTTGCGTCGTAACATTTCTGGCTTAATCCGCCGCAAGGCAGATGCTGGAAATCGTTTATCCCACTCCTGATCTGAGATTTGGGCTAATTCTAGCAGGTGGGGAGCAATATTCCCAGAATACGGCTGAAACTCTTCAATATCAGTTGTGTTGGCAAAACGTTGATTCCAAGGACAAACATCTTGGCAAATATCACAACCAGCAACCCAGCCTTCTAAATGGGGTGTAACTGTCTCAGGTAATTCTTCTGCCCGATTTTCAATCGTATGATAAGCAATGCAGCGATTAGCATCCACGACAAAAGGCTGAGTAATTGCACCCGTAGGACAAGCCTGAAGACAACGAGTACAGCTACCGCAGTGTTCTGTATGCGGGCGATCGCTCTCTAATTCCAAATTGGTCAACACTTCTCCCAAAAATACCCAAGAGCCATATTCTCGTGTAATCACATTACCATTCTTGGCAATCCAACCAATTCCGGCAAGTTGAGCCAACACTTTATCTTGCACCGGGCCAGTGTCTGCATAATAAAGAGCTCTTACACCTTCACCAAGTGATTCTAACCATCTGGCTAGCTGCTTGAGCTTTTTATGCATCACCTTGTGATAATCCCTTCCCCAACCATAACGAGAAATTTTGGCGTATTCCTCGCCTTCAGGACGTTGATGTGATGTGTAGTAATTTAGCGCCACACACACTAGCGATCGCACTTCTGGCATCACTAAGTGGATATCCTGACGTTTTGGGTTAGCCATCCATTCCATCTCAGCGTGATAACCCAGTTCAATCCATGCTTGTAACCTCTGCGCTTCTGTGGCATCTATCCTATCTACAGCAGCAATTCCAACTTTGTGAAAGCCTAACTCGCTGGCTTTTTCTTTTACTACACTGCTGTTTGTTACGGAATACTGATTCATTGTTTTATTTGGATTTTGCCTAGCTAAAGGCATAGCAATTGTACATTACCTAGTCAATACCTTTGATTAAGATTTATTGCTTCTGTAAATATAAATTTTATTTATAGCCCAATGCGCTGTTTACCCGATCCTGTGTGGGCTTAATTCCCTGCTTTTTCAGCAGGGTTAGGACTACCTGTGCCTGAATTTTGCCGTAAAACTTCCATCGTGAGAAAGATTTACCAATATATAGCAATCTATCTCAATAGGGGCTTTATTTTTACCTATTTTTATATTGAAATTAATATTTAGCTAGCACAATACAGGTCATTTGATGACCGACAAAAAAAAGGATGCAAGCCCCTGAATTTATTTATGGGGATTGTAATGAGTGAATTTTGAATTTTGAATTCGGAGCGAAGCGACGTGACCTCTGCTGAATTTATATCCCCAGTGCAGTTGAAAGAAGAATTCCAGATTGAGGGAATTACAGAAACAAGTGTACTGCGTTATTTTGCAACCTTAAATGCAGGAGAATTTGAAGCAACTGCTGCCTTATTTGCGGTAGATGGTGTGATGCGTCCACCATTTGAATCTGATATTGTAGGGACAGATGCGATCGCAGCTTACTTAAAACAAGAAAGCCAAAACATTAAAGCTTACCCCAACACTGGAATAGCCGAAAGTTTAGAAAATGCTACGATTCAAGTCCAGGTAACAGGCAAAGCACAAACTTCCTGGTGTAGTGTGAATGTCTTGTGGCTATTTATCCTCAACCAACAACGGCAAATTTCATATACTAAAATCAAACTTTTAGCTTCTCCCCAAGAATTACTTTCTTTACGTCGTGAAAACTAGCAAATAAGTATAATAGCTTAGGTAATGTTTGATTATACCCAAAACAAAATCTAGGCATTGAAAATTCCTATAAATCACATCACTTGAAAAATAGTAACTTTTGTCTATTGGACTAATTCGGGTAAAGTAGCTTCTAACTTTAGACAGTTAGCACCATTGACCTGCAACTGGTAGTCTACTTTATCCATGAGACGATTCATAATTAGCCAACCATAACCACCTTCTTGTTTTTCCATAGGGTTTGGAGCGTAGTAGTTAGACATATCAAAGCCTTCGCCGTAGTCCCAAACTTCTAGGGCAAGATCCCGGTCTTTTACTTCCAAACGCAGTAAAATTGGTAAATTTGGTTTGTCCTTGTGAGCATGACGGACTGCATTTGAGTAAGCTTCTACTAAAGCCAGTCTCAAACGGCTTGATTGTCGTGACCAGTCCACAGATTCTCCTAGCTGGATTTTCAAACATCCCAGCAACCAGTTTTCGACAATATTAAGGAAATTCAAGTCACTTGGTACATGAAGCTCACTTTTCATTATTTATAAAATCTCCAGTGAAAGTATAGTTTGATCATCTTCTTGAACGTGGTTATCTGCCTGGATGCGAGCTAGTAAATGGTTAAGAGAAAGCGGTCGTTGCTCTTGTTGCAAGAGTTGCCAAAGACCATCTTGATTCAGCATAGAACGGTTAGCTGAGTCAACGCCAGACCCGGTTTTTACTGTTAAATCACAATTATTTGATACCATTGCCTCTGTAATTCCATCGCTGGCTAGTAACAATGTGTCTCCAGCAGCGAGAACTAAACGACCTGACTGTGCCTGCCACTTAGGTAAGATCCCTAAAGGAACGCTGCGAACTTTAAGGTAATTAGGATTGTCGCCTAAAGCACCTTGGCATGACCATAACAGTGGATAGATATGACCAGCATTAGTGTAGACGAGTTCTTTAGTGGTAGGGGTATAACAGGCTAACACAAGGGTGATGAAATAATTGTTGCTAATCAAGTCTTCACTGAGAGCATGGTTGAGGTTTTGCATAACCACATTTGGCTCGGCTGGTGCTTCTTGAGATAATTCCCGGCGCAAAACTGAAATAATACTAGCCATAAATAAAGCAGCTGGGACACCCTTACCCGAGACATCACCCACTGCCAACCATAAATCCCCTTTAGGATGGACAAAAACTTCAAAAAAATCGCCTCCTACTTCCCGCGCAGGATAGCAGCAGGCTTGCACTTTCACACCTTTGATGTCAGGTAAACTTTGACGTAGCAAGTTGTATTGAATTTGGCGAGCTACCTCTAGCTCAGTATGAATCTGCTGTTGCTTTTCTTGGAGGCGCTGATAGAGTTTTGCTTGAGAGAGGGCTAAGGCTGCTTGTTCGGCAACACCTGCAATTAGTTGGATATCTTCGTCTTGCCAGGGGCGATCGCGTCCCCATTGGTGAAGGGCTAGCACAGCCAACAAATGCTGCTGGTAGCTAAGTGGTACAACCAGGTGGTGACAAGGGTTGCCGTCGTATATTTCTTGAGCAAGTTGATAATGACGGGTTTCCAGGACTTTTTCAATTAAAAGACTGGGGTCGAAGAAGCAATCTAATACATCGGATTGAGGATCGCGGTATGAGAACTGGTCTTGGGTGAGGCGATCGCCCTCTACTGGTCTGAGCAAGCAACTGGTAGCTTCAAATGTTTGACCAAGAGTTGCTACAATCTTTTGCAGCATACTGTCGTAGTCTAGAGACTCCCGAATTGCCGTTGTTACCGCATTAAACAAAGATTCTCGCCGTAGGGACCGACGTAACTCTTGCGTGCGCTTCTTAACTAGACGATATGTATCAGTGGCTTGCTCAACTAACGCTCTAAGCCGATCTGGATTCCAGGGTTTGGTAATGTACTTGAATACCTGACCAGAGTTAATCGCATCCACCAAATCTTCGACATCAGTAAAACCAGTTAATAAAATCCGAATCGTATCTGGAAAGCGCTCTACAGTGCGACTAAAAAATTCAGTGCCATTCATTTCTGGCATTCTTTGGTCAGAAATAATCACCGCCATTTCGCCAAATTGATCCAAGATTTCCAGAGCACCAAAGGCATGATTGGCTTTATATACTTGAAAATCTCGCCTAAAAGTGCGGTAGAGTAAATCTAAGTTATCTGGCTCATCATCTACCACCATGAGCTTAAGTTTGTCCGCCCCGATCTCAGCCATATTTGACTTTAGTTTTCACATATTTGAATGGCGAGATAATATAATATTTATCCCACCTGACAATCAACAAAAATTAATAAGTAATCATTTTCAACAGTTATCAGTTATCAGTGTTTCAAACCTTATAACTGTTCACTGAATTTAACCTTATCCCACTAACCCAGAACGCAAGGCGCGGACTGCTGCTTGGGTACGGTCATCGGCACATAGCTTATTCAAAATATTGCGAACGTGAGTTTTAACAGTCCCAACAGTGATGTAAAGCCTTTCCGCAATTACTGCATTACTACAACCTTCGACAATCAACTGTAGCACTTCTAATTCCCTTTCTGTCAGGGTGTAAGGTTGAATTCCTTCCAGATTCTCGACATAATCAGGGTTAGAGGTAATGGTGTTGGTATCTACAAAAGCTGATTCCAACTTTTGGGGATTTTGTTGAGCTTGTTGTAATACAATCCGAGCGATCGCCGGATCGATCCAGGCGTTGCCATTGTAAGTTACTCGTACTGCTTCCAGCAAATTATCAAATTTGATATCCTTCATACAGTAAGAGTCTGCACCAGCGGCAAAAGCTGCCAACACAGCTTCTTTGTTATCCCGCAGCGTCAAAATTAACACCTTTGTTAGTAGCTGCTGCCCATTCGTAGTAGATTTTACCTCCCGTGTCAATTCAATGCCATCCTTGTCTGGTAAACCAATATCGACAATGGCAATATCTGGTTGTACCATTTTTAACATCTTTAGCCCCTCAGCAGCATTGGCAGCTTCACCTACAACTTCAATTTCATCCTTTTGCAGTAGTGCTGTCCGAATACCCACACGAGTTAGGTCATGATCTTCAATCAGAGCGATACGAATTTTACTCATAGCCAACTTCAGCCCGTTACACTACCTTAACCAGAAAGTCGTCGAGTTTCGTGACATACTCCCACACTAACTGCAAGCAGTATAGTGGGGGCTTCTGTTCCCGGAACCAGAGTTGCGAGTTGAAAAAGAGGCAAGGGAGCAGGGAGCAATAAGCAAGGGGGATGGAGAAGAAGAATTGGGGCAGGGTGCGGGGGGTAGGGGGGAAAGTTCCCCCTTTTCCCCCTGCTCCCTGCTCCCTTCCCCCTTCCCCCTGCCTCTTCGTTGAGCGTTTTATACTCAGTGAATATTACTACTTCAACAATCAAATTTGAACTGTTTCAGCCCAAGTACAAGTGCCCAAGACTAATTAGTTATGCTTTCTATTGTTGCAGGGCAATGGGAATCTCTTGTGCGTAAGTTCTAATATAAAAAATTTGATAAACTTAACATTCAAGGAAATCTGGTGTGAGGTGAATCCAGAATAGGCTATGTCTAAAGGCAATCAAGCATTTTCAGTCTTGGGAATACCAGTTCATGTGATGGATAACTATCCAGGCTGGTTGTTAGAATGCCTGCACGCAGGCAGAGGAACTCATGTAGTAACGCTCAATGCAGAAATGACTATGCAGGCAGAGCAGAATCAATTACTAGCTCGGGTGATTAAAAATGCTGAACTAGTGATTCCAGATGGAGCCGGGGTTGTTCTGTATTTGCGGTGGCTGTTATGGCAAAAAGTGCAGCGTTTTCCAGGGATTGAATTAGCAGAAAAACTTTTGCAAGAAATCGGGCAACAGAAGACAGGGGCAAAGGTATTTTTCTATGGAGGAGCGCCTGGAGTGGCCTCAACTGCGGCAGATTTTTGGCAGCAGCAAATTCCAGATTTGAGTATAGTAGGCACTCACTCAGGCTACCATTCCCCAGAAGAAGAAGCACAATTGCGACAAACTCTGGCTCAATTGCAGCCACAAGTAATTTTTGTCGGTTTGGGAGTGCCACGTCAAGAATTATGGATTGCCGAAAACCGCAATTTGTGTCCTCAAGCAGTTTGGATTGGCGTTGGTGGCAGTTTTGATATTTGGTCGGGAACTAAAACTCGTGCTCCCGCCTGGTTAGGAAACAATAATTTGGAATGGTTGTATCGGCTTTATCAAGAACCTTGGCGTTGGCGGCGAATGTTAGCTTTGCCAGCATTTGCTATAAAAGCGTTTGTTTATCGTTTGACAGCAAGGGGTGCTATTAGTTAAACGTGCTGCTAGTGGTAGCGGGGCGTTTAGCTCGTGTTATTACTTAGTTAGTATTAAAGCCTTCAAAAAATTTAAATTGTCTTTGTTGAATTTTCAATTCCCAGGCGAAACCTGGGAATCCTTATTTTTGAGAGGAATGTCAAATCTGAGCCATTAAGCTATTTGGTTGTGGGGATGAGGAAAATTTAACAATGCCAGTATTAACAACTCAAGTTAAAACAGATAAATCCGTTTATAAAGAGGACAGTAAAACTCAACAGCACGGTAGCAATACTACTGTAAAGGTGCAATTGCAATCTGTAACCAAGACTTATACTAACGGCTCTCACGCCTTGTTGAATGCGAACCTTGAGGTAAAAAAGGGAGAATTTCTGTTTATCACAGGGCCAAGTGGTTCTGGTAAATCAACGCTCTTGAAACTGCTGTATGGACATGAGTTACCGACGCAGGGAGAAGTAATTGTTGATGGATGTAATGTAGCAGGTTTACGGGGCGATCGCTTGTCATTATTGCGGCGACGGATTGGCATTGTGTTTCAAGACTATAAACTGATTACCCAACGAACAGTAGCGGAAAATGTGACTTTTGTACTGCAAGCTCAAGGGTATACACGTAAAGAAATTCAACGACGCTTAGAACCAACCTTGAAACTAGTGGGTTTGCTGAGTAAAGCTGACTGCTTTCCAGATCAACTGTCTGGGGGAGAGCAACAGCGAGTGAGTATTGCGCGAGCGATCGTTGGTACACCACCGCTGCTGTTGGCGGATGAGCCTACTGGAAATCTTGATCCAGATAATTCCTGGCAAGTGATCCAAATTCTCCAGAAGTTAAATTCCTTTGGGGCTACAGTAATTGTTACCACCCACGATGAACAGTTGGTGCGGCGATGCAATCATCCGGTAGTGCAAGTTCGCAATGGACGGTTGTCTCGAAAATAGTTATTTGTCATTAGTCATTGGTCATTAGTCATTTGCAAAAGATAGAAGACATAGACGCGCCAGCGGCTACTCTACGAGTTCTCCAACGGAGTACCCGCAGGGTAGGACTAAAAAACGTGGTGCTTGACTTTTGCTGATACGGGTATGAAAGTTGCTGCTGTTTTGGGGGGTAGCACTTGTAGGCGATGGTCTCCGACCGACCGGAGGTCATCGCAGGCTTGTAAACTCTTAAAAGCTGCCTCTCTAATCACAACTTCCTCCTCTCGGCTGAGTAAAAGTTGCAAGCATTCGATAACATCTTGTTGCACTGAAGAATCAACTCGTTTACGGCTAATGAATTTAGTTAGTTGACGTAGGGCAATCAACCGCTTCAATGAATCTTTTTCTGTTAAATCGACCAACAACTGATCGAGGTGGTCTTCTTCTCGATTTTCATAGAAGTTGGCAATTTGCCATACCAATAAAATTAAAGTTAAGAGTGTTCCCACGCCTTGCACAATCGCACCAGCAGCAATCCAGGAACTGTGAGAGTCAACCCAAATTGCAGCGGCCATGTAAGTGCTGACAGTAGCAAGACCACCACTGACGACTGCTAAGGCTAAACGACGATTTGAACTGTTTAAGAACTTACGTATCTTAGACCAATGTAATTGCCAGTCCCACTCCTGCATTGAGTAAACCAATACCATTATCCCAACGCCGATTAAGAGAGCCAACAGCAGCATCCAGTTCCACAACAACATGGCGACGACGATTGTCAAGAACCCAAGAAAGCCCCCAGGCCCAGAGAAGCGCTTAAATGTTTGCTGCTTTGTGGCTCCCTTTGTCTTGAAATTTGGAAGCGACCAGTTCCAGTTGGGGATCTGGTTGATCAATTGCTGCCAAGAAGACGAAGCCTGTGCCACAGTGTTTACCTACTTGATGATGAAATTAACTATTGTATAAGTTTTACTACGGTTGAAGAAAGGGTGAAGACCCAAACCAGAAAATGTCCGGTTTTTAAGGACAAATAGTAGACTAAACTGTCGCGCATTTAACTTGCACATATTTTCGTGTTGGCTGTTGGCTGTTGACTGTTGAGAGTTAACCGTCAGCCGTCAACGAACTTAGGAAGTGACTGTGTAATTTAAAAGCGTAATAGCTTAGTACGGCACGGCGGAAATCAAGATACCATTTTAAATGGCTCAGAGCAAGGGCATAAAGGCTTTTTAAAGACAAAAACGAAAGTTATCAAGCGTGAATTGGCCATCAAAAGCACAGAAGGTAACGCTGTAGATGTTATTCCCAGTTATAGATAATAAGGTATTGGGAGAAATTGTCGAGTCTGAATTGGCAAGATTAGCGCTTGGTAGTGCAGTTTGACCGAGGAGTTGGCGATCGCGATTATAGGCGGAAAGCACTAGCCGTTGCGAACTAGTGACAAAGGCGCTAACCGAGTTAACCGGGCACAAGAAAGTAGCTTCTAAAAATCCGCTTTTAGGCGCTGCCATTAAGACAATAAGCCCCGAATAGGTTGGAAATGCTGGATTTGATGGCTGTATTGCTATAGAATTGTGAAAAATTACTCCCCAGCGTTCATACTGGCACTCTACTGCTTCAAAACATTTTAAGTCTTCTAAGTCTAAACAAATACAAGTAGGTACAGTCACTCTGGCAGCGTCAATAGCTGACTCGACCTGATCCCCCCAAGCTGAAGCTTCAATTTCATTTTGTATATTAAACTTGTCAAGCGCAAATTTAGCGTCTTCAATCGTTGGTAGTTTATTTGATTGAAGAGTAGCCTGCTTTACCATGACATCCCGCCTTACCATTACTTAGATAATAATTAGATTTAGTAATACATCAAAAGCTATGTTTCTACATGTAAAACTACAGTTAATAGCTTGTTAAGATGAGCATTTTGATTTTTATTGACGCTCAAAATTATTTATGAGTTTCTTGATAGACTACCATAAAAACTTATGTTTTATTCACGCTTTAGTGATACTTGCTACCACGAGAAACCCTTATAAAACAGTAATTTCAACGCTAAGTTAATTTTTATTCTGAAAAAAAATCACCAAATCTTTACAAGTAATCTAGTCATTTTATATCTACTTAATCTGACGGTAGCCAGAAGCCCTAGAGTGATTAATTCGCCGATAATAACAATGAGTGGGGAGTTTGAACCAAATAGGTAAATATTCTGGAGTGACTAAAGAAGACGTAGTGACGTGGAGAAATTATCAAATACTCTCTTTATGCGCCCACGTCCACAGGTCTATTTTGTTACTTATGCCAAAAATTACTACAGTCAACAAAAAAGACTTATGTTTCAACCACTAGGATTTGACCAACGCTCCATAAATACCTCACTAGGTAGAATGGTATATTATACTGCCGCTGGGTCACCTTGGCAGGACAATGTAACTGCCAAAGATGATCGGGAAACTTTGGTGTTTATGCACGGCTTTGGTGGTGGATCTTCTGCTTATGAATGGTCGAAAGTTTATCCGGCTTTTGCCGCTGAATATCGGGTCATTGCACCAGATTTAATCGGTTGGGGTAGGTCTGAGCATCCGGTACGGAGTTATAAGATTGAGGATTATTTAACCACGATTCGGGAGTTTTTCGAGCAGACTTGTACCGGGCCAGTAACAGCGATCGCTTCTTCTTTGACCGCAGCCTTTACAATTCGAGTAGCATCAGATCATCCTGATTTATTCAAGTCTTTAATTCTCACTACCCCCGCTGGACTTTCCGACTTTGGCGAAGACTACTCTCGTAGTTTTTTTGCCCAGTTAATCAGCGTTCCCCTTGTTGACCGTTTACTTTACAGCACTGGGGTAGCCACCACTGGGGGTATTCGCAGCTTCTTAGAGCAACGGCAATTTGCTCAGTCTAATCGAGTCTACCAAGAAATTGTAGATGCTTATTTACAATCCGCCCAACAGCCTAATGCTGAGTATGCAGCACTGTCCTTTGTCCGTGGCGATTTATGCTTTGATTTATCCCTTTACATTCAACAGCTGACCACTCCCACCGCCATTATTTGGGGACAAAGATCGGAATTTACAGGGCCCTCAATTGGTCGCCGCCTTGCCGAAATTAATCCCCAAGCGATCCGATTTTTTCAACAGTTGGAAGATGTCGGCTTAACACCGCAGTTAGAATTGCCAGCAGTCACAATTGGCTTAATTCGCCAATTTTTGCCTTTGCTTAATTAGTGGTTTGTTCAGTAGTACATCGGTAGAGGCCACAGATGTGCGTGCGCCTCTACGATTATCTGAGTTGATCTATGGTTATTTCTTTCTGTACCTATAAAACACCTCTCTCCTAAGAGGAAAGAGGTTTAGTTGGAGAGAGGTATGACATTTAATTTGGTTGAGTTATTTAAAATAGATCTAGCTCGTGAAGTAGTAACTATAAATAGTTTTTACATCACAGATGTTATTCGCCATCTATATGTTTATTTACTGAGGAACCAGAAATGATGTAGATGACACCGTTATCATTAGTATCGGGTGTTGAGGCTGTGGGCCATAATCTACTTTAACCTTAAGGAAAGGGTTAATTTGAAAACTTGGGTTTTCCAAGGTTTTTATTGGCATCACTTTGCCGGAAACGACGTGATACGTCAAGAGTTCCTGGAGCTTATTAATATTGTTAAGCAATGTCTCTACAGTATCTGGTGGAAGATTTGCAAAAGCTTGATTGGTGGATGCAGAGGTGATAAACGAGTCAACACCTTTGAGACTATCTATCAAATTGGCAGCCTTAATTGCATCAACGAGGGTGCTAAAAGAACCAGCGGTAACGGCAGTATCAGTAATATCAGCTATTTGTTTCACTTGGTTTTATTTAATTTGGTAATGAATAATTATTAGCATGACATCCTAGTGTTAGAAATCATGTTTGAGTGAGCGGTTGAGTGGCGTATAAGTTGTATGATATGAGCTAAAAAAAATTAAATAATTAAAATACAGCAGAATTTAGGAGTTTATAGTTAATGGAAAAATCTCATTAGCGACAATCCGAAATTTTTTATCTGGTTTGCGTACATTGTAGAAGATGTAACAAATTATACATTTTAGTCATTATTTGTGCTTACTAGTTTGTCAAGCTAGTTTTGAGGGTTTGTAGTAAGCACTAAAGTGCTTAGAAAATAAGGACTTTAGTCCTTACTACAAATTTGCTTACCTATCAATTTAAACTTTATAGACCACTACCTACTTATGAGCCACGCAATTGATTACAAGGCTAATATGGTAGGGGTTTTAGTTATTTCACTTTTTCAAAACTATATAGAAGGAATTTAAATATCCTGTAATGGTTTTAGCTAATGTCTTCTGCTGTTTTTTTGTAGTTATTGCCATTACTTGATATAATCTTCCTTCAGCAACATACATTCTACTTTTAGTAATTTTCCCTCCAGAATTGACGTACTCAATTTCTTTGCCAGGATGATTATTGGAACTACGAATGTTTCGTTGACTAATTAAATTACTTTTCGTAGTCTTGAGAGCCATATCCCGTGCATTATTAAGTACAGCTTGGGGGTCAGTTATTTGACCATAACTATAAGGAAAATCATTGTAGGCAACTACATAAGCTACTTGCTGTTTTGGTGGTTGAGCGACAAATATTTCTAAGTTAATTTCCCCCATGTAGGTTTTTTGGGATTGGGTATTTCTGTTAGGGCTTCCCGGCATCAAAATAGTAAAGCGCCCATCTGGAGCGGTGAATAACTTCCATTTTGGCTGCACGGGTTGAGAAACCTTTGGTTTGACAACAGCCACCGGAGTTTTGGGTTGACGCGCCTCCACGAGAACAGAACCACCACACGCAAAGGCGGCGGCGATTAATGGCAACAGACTTTTTGTTGTCATAAGTTTTACCTTTTGAGATACATATCTCACTGATGATGCTAGCTGTTATAACCTAGCAGCACATAAAGCAGCACCTATTAGCCCTACTTGCGGGTTGAGGATAATATACACAGGCATCTCTTCAAGGAGGCGGCGCATCCTGCCTTTTTGGGTGAAGTTTAATAAGAAACCGCTGTTTTGGATTAAGGGCAAAATTTTGGGCGCAATTCCACCAGCAATGTATAAGCCACCATAAGGTAGGAGTTTTAGGGCGAGATTGCCGGCTTCTGCACCATAAGCTTCTATAAATAATTGCAAAGTTTGTTCACAGAGGCGATCGCGTCTTTCTAGTGCGGCTGTACCAATCGCAGCACCAGGATCAACACTTTTCTCTTCCTGTCCCGCTTCTTGTTCCCAAGTTCTGACGATTTTGGCAATATCTGGTGATTCGGTGGCAAATTTGCGATCGCGCAAAAATTGATAAATTGAGACAATTCCCATTCCAGAAACCACGCGTTCTACAGAAATACGCTGGATATCATGTTTATCCAGCAGGTATTTCAACAGTTGAAACTCCATCTCATTACGAGGGGCAAAATCAGCGTGTCCACCTTCTGAGGGAAAGACTTGATACTTGTTTCCCTGTCTAATCAAAAATCCTTGTCCTAAGCCAGTACCAGCACCAATAATTCCAATGGGAGCTTCGGGTTGAAAGTTGCCAGCTTGTAACAGATGCAAGTCTTGTTGTTGTAAACCTGAAATACCATAGCCAATAGCTGCAAAGTCGTTAATCAAAGAAATTTGTGGGATACCCAATTCTTCTTGTAGACGTTCGGTATCCAGGAACCAAATTAAATTGGTTACATTGGCAGTATTTTCGACAATGGGGCCTGCGATCGCAAAACAGGCCTTTTCTGGTGTTGCTGTATTAGCTTTGACTAAAAACTGCTGCACTATCGGTACTAAATCAGGAAAATCGGCACTGTGGTAACTTTCCTGATAAATAGTATGTATTGCTGCTGAGTCTGATGTTTCAACCAATCGCAGAATAGTTTTCGTACCGCCGATGTCTCCAGCTAGTAATAAAGTCATAGAATTTATTCGCTAATTAATTACTTTATTTGTCGGATATACCCAACATAGCGAAATCCATGATTCTAAATCCCGATTAGAGATTTAGGCAAATCGAATCACTTCCTCTATGTGGGTTAAATGAGAAGTATCTCCCTTTAGTTCTAATAACCATTCTGGATCTTCGCGTACCACTTTTACCAGCGAACATAAAGAAGCTTTAACTTCTGTTTTGGCAATTTCCCCCACTAGCCCCATTGCTCCCCCTAACACAGATGCACCATGTGCTACTAGCAGGATATCCTCTGGAAAGAACTCAGTAGCTAAACATCTAGCAGTTTGTCCAGAACGTTCTCGCACTTTTTCGTGAGTTTCAGGATATTTGGCGGCGATGTGCGAAGTATAGCTGATATCAATTCTGGGGAATAACTCTGCTAATGCTGGAGTTGAGAGTCTTTCGGGTTCTTCCGTCATCCAAGCTGGGTTTAGCCATTCACTCAAACCTGTTTCCAATTTGATCGGCAATTTGAGCATTTCTGCAACTGCGTTTGCCGTTTGTACGGTTCGCAGGAAAGGAGAAGCGAAAATATGGGTAATATTTTCTCCTTTTAATCGTTTAGCTAACTGTTGTGCCTGCACCATACCATCATCAGACAAAGGTGGATCGTAGCGTCGTTCAGCAGTGAGAAACCAATCAGGGTTTACGAAATCGAGGCGGTTGGCGTGTCTTGCGATCCAGACTATTTGACTCATGGGTTTAATTATTCCGGTGAATAGAATTCGCCGCTAAACAAATATATAGATATCTGCAAGGAGGGCTGCAAATATTAATATATGATAAAAGTCGTAATAATTTGTAATAATATAAATTATTTGGAAAACTTATCAGTGCTGTCAATGTAGCTTTAGTTATACCAATTTGCGATAGAGACGCACTTTATTATTAAACGAAGCGTTAAGGGATAAAAAGTAATTATTCTGAGTTTAAATAAATTACTACTTTTAGTATTCTCAAAGCTATTGATAAACAAGATAATTGGCAACTTTTACGAAGTTGGGGAGATCCAAGTTGGAATTATTACAAATAAAATAGGATTACGAAAAATATGAATTTATAAAATTGTTTATAGCTTCAACCATCCAAATAATTGCCCTACAGTTAATTGAAGATCGCTAACTAAATCGGGAACTGGTAATATTTCTTGTTCTTCTTGTAAAAGTTCTGGTTGCTGCTTTGGTGGATAGACTAAAACAGAACGATCGCCTGGATCAATTAACCAACCTAAACGACTACCATGTTTTAAACAATGTAGAATATTTCCGGTTACTTTAGTCTGGCTTTGATCTGGCGAAAGAATCTCAATCGTCCAGTCTGGATACGTCTTGAAGACATTAGCCACATCTCCACGTTCATCTAAGGGAATCCGTTCCCAAGCAAACACAGCTACATCAGGTACAATTGAACGTCCGCCAAAAGTACACCTCAATTCTGGGAAAGCAAGCGCAATTTTTCGATTCTCAACTACTTCATTAATACCTGTGACTAACTTACCCTGTAATTTGCTATGTTTTCCTTGAGGCATTGGCTTTTGAATAGTTTGACCGTTGATGTATTCTGAGCTAGGCTTTGTTTCTGGTAGTTTTAAAAACTCTTCTAAAGTTAGGGGTTTAGTTGGTAATTTTACCATGTGCTTGTACCTCCCAAGTTTTCATTTAATTATCCTAAATAAGCTTTTTTAACTCGTTCATCGCTAATTAATTCTGATGCTGCACCCGTTAAGGTAATAGAACCAGCTTCTAAAACATAACCGCGATCGGCAATTTGTAGTGCCAGATTGGCGTTTTGTTCAACTAACAGAATAGTCACGCCTGTAGCACGGAGATTTTCAATAATAGAAAAGATTTCCCGGACGATCGCAGGTGCTAAACCTAAGCTAGGCTCGTCTAAAAGTAAGAGTTGTGGTTTACTCATGACAGCGCGAGCGATCGCTAACATTTGTTGTTCACCACCACTGAGGGTTCCTGCTAGTTGATTGCGTCTTTGTGACAAGCGTGGAAATAGCTCAAATTGGCGCTGAATATCTGCTTTTATCTCTGCTTGATTGGAGCGAATATAAGCACCCAAGAGTAAATTATCAAATACTGTTTGCCGCGCTAATACTCTACGTCCTTCTGGACAATGGGCGATACCAAGTTGTACAACTTCGTGAGTTTGGCGGCGGGTAATATTATGTCCATTATAGATAATTACACCACTCTTAGGATTAACTACTTTAGATATGGCGCGGAGTGTAGTAGTTTTACCAGCACCATTAGCACCTATTAGAGTAACTACCTCGCCTTTTTGAATAATTAAATTAATCTTTTTCAGAGCTTGGATGCCGCCATAATTAACATCAAGTTCTTGAACTTCTAAAATTGTATAGTTTGGTTTACTATCGGATTTCATCGGCGGTTTACATCCAGAAATATTGATTCAAAACCTAACATACATCAATCATACATTTCTTAAAACAGTGCGTAAGCGTACCCCATCGTAGACATTGCTTCAACTTAAAACCAACGCCAGAATACTGCAATCTTTATGATGTACGATTAATTACTGATAAAGATATCAAACGTCCTGTGGCAAAAGTAGCAGATATTGGTAGCAAACGACTAATTAATTTAGCTCCCGATGCATGGGTACAGTGGGTGACACAGCATCCTGAAGTTGTGGCGAAAGAAATTCTTGGCTCTGAATTTCAGTGGATTAGCCGCGAAACAGATGTTTTGGTGAAGGCGTACAGTGCCACTCACGGAGATTTTCTAGTACTAAATGAACTACAACTGCGTTACACAACACAGATGCCTCTACGGATGAGAGCATATACTGCCTTGGCACAAGAACGCTACCGATTGCCAACTTACCCAGTACTGATCAACATTTTGCCGCCTCCATCCACCTTAACTATTGTCAATAGTTACGAGCAGGAATTTTTGGGATTACGTGCTATCCAAGATTATCGCGTGATTAATTTGTGGGAAATCGATGCTGAAATAGTGTTTGGGCAACCACTACCATCGTTGTTACCCTTTGTGCCAATCCTGCGAGGAGGGGGAGAAGTATCAGTTGTGCAACGCGCACTACAGGCGCTAAGAGCAGATGCACAGTTGAACGAGTTAGAATCGTTGCTAGCATTTTTTGCTAGCTTTGTGTTAGACACGCCTTTAGTGCAACAAATCATGAGGTGGGATATGGCAGTATTGCGAGAATCGCCTTGGTATCAAGAAATTGAGCAAAGAGGTATTCAGCAGGGTGCGCTACGGCAGTTAATCAGGGTATTGCAACAACGCTTTGGCGAAATTCCTCATGAAGTGGAAGTAAGGCTTGAGGGCGAGAGTGTGGAACAATTAGAAAATTTAATGGATAGTGCGATCGCTGTAAGTTCTTTAGACGAATTTGTGGTAATTTTGTCTACGTAAATTCATTTCCCAAATAAGCTTCAATTACAGCCGGATCATTTCTGACAACTGCGGGTTCACCCAAAGCAATTAATTGACCAAAATCTAATACAGCAATGCGATCGCACAAACCCATAACCAAGGGTACATGGTGTTCTATAAGAACAATCGTCAAATTGAAGCGATCCCGCAGGCTACGGATAAATGCGCTCAATTGCTGCTTTTCGTTAGGGTTCATCCCCGCCGCAGGTTCATCGAGAAGTAAAATTTGTGGTTCTAATGCTAAAGCGCGGGCAATTTCCAGCCGCCGTTGATCGCCGTAGGCAAAGTTTTTGGCTTTTTCGTCGGCGCGATCATTTAATCCCACCAAATCCAATAAATCTAAAGCTTTCTGCTTAGTTTTAAGTTCTTCACTAGGCGCTGGTGGTAATCCCAAAACTCCTGCGATCATATTACTTTTGGTGTGTAAATGTCGGGCAATGATCACATTTTCTAACGCCGATAATTCTCCAAACAAACGGATATTTTGGAAAGTACGGGCGATACCCAAAGCAGCAATTTGATGAGGACGCGGTTGGTAAATTTTTGCACCTTGATAAATTAATTGACCGCTAGAAGGTGGAATAAAGGCAGTAATCAAATTAAACAGTGTTGTTTTGCCAGCACCATTAGGGCCAATCAGTCCAAAAATTTCATGTTTCTTTACACTAAAAGATACATTATTTACCGCCACTAGACCACCAAAGCGGCGAGTCAATGCTCTTGCTTCTAAAACAATACTGCTGTTAGCTTCTGAAATACTGTATGACATTTTTGCATATTATGAATAGTTCACTTTTGGCTTTTGCGTCTTTGAAAAATATCTGGAGTAATTAGCCCTTGGGGGAAAAATATTGTACCTATTACTATTAGTAAGCCAAAAATAATTAATCTACCATCTCGCAAAAATTGTGCTAACCAATTAGGTAAGCCACCAGTATCAGCTAGGCTTCGCAAAATTTCTGGTAAGGCTGTAAACACCATACCTCCGATTACCGGCCCTAAAAAACTTCTCGAACCACCAATCAAAACAAAAGTTAAATATATAATACTGGCGTCAAAAGTACCCTGACGAGCATTCCAAGTATTAAGGAAGTGGGCGCTAACTGCACCTACAACCCCTGCAAGTATAGCCCCTAACGTAAACGCCAAAACTTTGTAATAAGTGGGATCAATTCCCATTGCACCCGCAGCTAATTCATCTTCGCGGATAGCAATAAAAGCTCTTCCTACGCGGATGCGCTCTAAACGATAAAGTAGCACCATGCTAATTAGTAGTAAGGGGAGAGCAATCCATAAATATTCAATTTGTGTTTGAAAAGGTTGAGGAATGCCAAAAATTCCAACAGCACCGCCTGTGATATCTAAATTGAGGGAAATGACGCGCAGAACTTCTACAAAAGCGATAGTAGCGATCGCTAAATAAATTCCTCGTAATCTCAACGCTGGAATTCCCACTACTACACCCAAAAAACCAGAAATTACACCTGCAATTAACATCTCCAATAACAACAAAGGAATGGGAAATAAACTACTAATAGATGTCAAAACTTTTGTGGATAAAATCGCTGCAATATATCCACCTAAAGCATAAAATCCTGGACTTGCTAAAGACAATTGTCCTGTCATTAGCGGTAAGTAAAGCGATAGCCCTAATAGCGCCCCCAATACCATAGAGACAATTAGAGAACCGTAAGTAGCGAAAAAATCAGCCATTTTAAAATATTTTGATTAAGCTTGATCAAACTATCGTTTTTATCAACTATTAAACTTTCTGAATAAACCGCCGTCCTAGCAAACCTTGGGGTCTAACTAATAGCATGATAAACAAAATTCCAAAGGCTACCGCGTCTTTATATCCAGAGAATTCAGCAGGGACAAATGCCTCCACTAATCCAATTACCAAACCTCCCACCACTGCACCGGGAATACTACCTAAACCACCTAAGACAATTACTGCTAAACCTCGCAATCCAAAAGCAATGCCGAAATATGGCCCAGCAATACTAACACTAGAGGCAACTAAAGTTCCTGCTAATCCTGCTAAAAAACTGCTGATGAAGAATGTTAAAATGATAAAGCGATCGCTATTAATTCCTAACAAACTAGCTGTAGTTGGATCTTCTGCGATCGCTTGCATTGCTTTACCATATTTAGTCCGATTGATAAAATAGGTAAGAATTGCCACAATCACAACTGATACACCAAAAATTACCACCTGAACGCTGCGAATAGGAATTGGGTTTTCTGGACTACCAAAATTAATCGCAGGTGGCAAATTACCGTAAGTATTTGCGGGGTATGTGTAACTTTCTGCGCCTACTAAATACTGGATTAAATTTACAATTACCACTGCTACCCCCAAGCTGGAAACAACAGTTAGTAAAGGATCTGATCCTTGACGCCGTAAAGGTTGAAAAGCAACGCGTTCCATCACTACCCCTACCAATCCCGCCAAGGTACTTCCTATAATTAAGGATATAGCAAAAGGTAATTTTATCGGCAAGGCTGCATTAGCCAGCAAGCCGTTAAATCCAAAGTTACCACCCATGAGGGTATAAGTGAAATATGCACCCAAGGTAAAAATCGCACCATGAGCTAAATTAATAATGCCTAAAATAGAATAAACCAAGGTGTATCCTAAGGCAAAAATTGCATAGACACTGCCGATGGATAACCCATTTAATAATTGCTGCAAAAACAGATTCGTATTCATTTAGCAACTATTTTAGAAATGTGAATTTACCTTGGCTTCCGTCTTTTGCCATCTTGATTTGGGCTACATAGAAATCTCTTTGATCAACTTCACCTATAGGAGTAAAACGAATTTCACCCAGTGGTGTATTATATGTTCCAACAAGTATCTGTTTGTTTAATTGTGTCCGCAGTTCTGGTAGCTGTAATTTGTTGATTTTGCTCTTTTTATCTAAAGCTTGGAGTGCTTCAATATAAACCTGTACTGCTGCAAAAGCTTGGGCGCTAAATTGGGGTGGCTCTTTCTTGTATTCCTCAGTATAGGCTTTACGAAACGCTGCGTTAATTTCACCTGGATGTTCTGGACTGTAGGCTTGAGCAATCAATACGCCATCACAAAGTGCTTTACAAACTGGCAATAAATTCGATGTATTTAAACCATTACCACCGACAATTAAGCCTTTATAACCTAGTTCCCGCAATTGTCGGACTAAATTACCACCATCAGCAGCCAAGCCAGAAATAATGACCAAATCTGGTTTGAGATTAATCGCATTTGTCGCTTGGCTTTGAAAATCTGTATCGCTAGTCTGGAACTTTTGTACTGTTACTAATTCCAGCCCTTGATCCTTAACTGTTTGTTGAAAAATTTCCGTTTCTGACTTGCTAAATGCATCATTTTGAGCATAGAAAACTGCGACTTTTTTGACTTGAGGGTTTTGCTTAAGTGCAGCTTTCACCGAATTAGGCGCGACAACAGAAACTGGTGCAGAAACACGAGCAACGTAATCACCAATTTCGGGAATGTTTTTAGCAGTATTCGATGGGCCAAGAATTGGTACTTTTGCACGTTCGGCAATTGGATCAGCACTAAAAGCTTGCTGTGACAAAGTTGGCCCTACAATTCCAATAACTTTATCTTTATTAATTAAAGTTTGAAAAGCGTTAATTGCTCCTGCTTCATCACCGCTAGTATCTTGAAATACTAATTTAATTGGTGTACCATTAACACCACCTTTACTATTGAAATACTTTTCGGCAAGTTTCGCTCCAGCAACTTGTTCTTGACCCAGTAATGCTACGTTGCTAGTTTGAGCAACGGCAATACCGATGGGAATAGCACCCGACAATGTACCCGTTGTTGCTGCGGTGTCGGTTGCAGTGTTATTTGTAGTGGTATTTGGAGAATTTGTCACAGTCACAGGGCCACCGCCGCCACCACAGCCTGCTAATAGCAAAGCACAAGTTGATAATAATGCTGTTGTCCGAGCGATCGCGTTGTTCATCGTTAAATAATCATGTAGTTATTAGATATTCGGCAAAAGCTAATACTAAAGTTTATAATCTGCCAACCAAATGACGCAGATTTCAACTTTTGCACGAATTATATTAAATCATTCTTATTTGACCATGCAAAGACAAATATTCAAAGTGTTTGTAAATACAAATTATAATTTAGCTATAATTTTACCATTCCCAGGTAAAACTTGGGAATCGCTAAGCGTGAGCGCTGTCGGGTGTCAGATGTTCGAGTCAAACTTAAGTGTCTCAACTCATGCAGCCGATTAACGGCGGAGTATCAGACTAAGTTGATGCATAATTTGTTCAGACTTAAACTCTGGTATAAACCAAGTTTGACCTAAAGGTTTCTTTTGGTAGAGTTTAATTCGATCAGTGTTGATGTAACGGCTGATAATAGCAGTTCTATGGCACGAAAGTTCTGAGTTTGAACTGGATAATGTAAAGGTTTGTAACTGATTTCTATAGCTTTTAGAACTGAAACTGAATCCAAAATAGGTACGTGGTTTCATCCTACAATACCAGCCCAACTGAAAGAAAAATTCAGGAATTAAAACTTTACACCTGTCTAAATCTTTGCAATAAAACACAGAGCAGTATTAAGGAGGAAGACATTAGATTCTATGAAAAGGAAATTTACAATTTTAGCAGGCACAACATCGGTAATTTTATCCCTGGTAAGCCTACCAGTTCTTGCT
The DNA here is from genome assembly GCF_020829665.1 of Nostoc sp. CHAB 5824. GTDB lineage: Bacteria > Cyanobacteriota > Cyanobacteriia > Cyanobacteriales > Nostocaceae > Nostoc. The sequence goes on along the minus strand of NZ_JAIVFT010000005.1, from coordinate 96,957 downwards.
GTTTGGAGTGGGATTCAGGGTCTGGGAGGTACATACACTTCAGATCCTAGTTGTGCTTCCTTAGGTACAAATCAAGTTATCTGTGCCGCTCTTGGAACCGATAATGCACTTTATGTGAATCGGTTTAATGGCAGTTCGTGGACTGGGATTC
>NZ_JAIVFT010000005.1:0-96709 GCF_020829665.1 Nostoc sp. CHAB 5824 | reverse complement strand
CTTATGTGAATCGGTTTAATGGCAGTTCGTGGACTGGGATTCAGGGTCTAGGAGGTACATACACTTCAGATCCTAGTTGTGCTTCCTTAGGTACAAATCAAGTTATCTGTGCCGCTCTTGGAACCGATAATGCACTTTATGTGAATACTGGTCCATAGTTGCAGCATTTTCTCTAGGGTGAAGGGTAGGCTTAGTTTAGGGCATCGGTTAATGGAAGCTTTGATAAATTGCTCTTTCCCCAGTCTCCCCTTTCCCTTCTTCAGTAATTTGAGATTGTTTGAGTATTAAACAGGTAAAATTTATTAAGATCCTTTTTCATTACTAGCTAATCCCTTGGGTTCGTAGTGACGGCAACCATTACATGGGCCGTAGGGATTGACAGCACAACGCATGTACCCAGATCGGGCATTAAATTTACAGCTGATATCGCCAATCAGGTAGCCTACCCCTTCTAAATAATAGCGATCGCCTTCTACAAGTCTGACGTTTTGCCGTCCCTGCACCGCTGAAAAATTCATGGCTGCTTGCCTCATCCGTAAGCGCGATCGCGCATAGGTTTTGCGGATCACCCACAGGGAAATCAGAGACGGTAAAAAACCAACGGCAATCACTAAAAGTGTTTTTAACACCTTCTTTTTACCTCTTCTGTGCGCTGATTGATTTTCCCTGATGTTACACTCTGGTTTTACGGAAGTGCAAATCTTAGGGCAGCTTTGCCTCATTGCCACCAAATATGGTTGCAATTAGCTATGGCAGTATGGTAAGCAATTTTGAGGAAAAAGTTCCTTCTGCCACTTCAATCAGCATAACTGTTACAACCTCAGGGATGATCTGCCCTTGAATGTTGATAATTTTAAGATTTGTTGACTAATACCTTTTTGAACAAGTGTTTTGTGTCAGCCTCAGACCCATTCTTGTTTTTTCTATGTCTCTGCGATGCCAATCTTTTTTTGGTTTGCTGACGGAGTTGCTGTGCTAGCAGTGTAGCTTCCCTTTCAGCTCGGAATAAATCAACTTTTCGCGTCGTTAGAATAAATGATTCGTCAGACTTTCGTTTCACCCAAGGGACGCTAACTGCGAAATACTGACAAATATTTTTGCATAGCTGCTTCATCAAGAATGGGTAACGTTTTTGAGTATTCAGTGTGTTGGCGATCGCTTTCAACTCTAATATCGCTGCTTCTAGCTCTCCTGCGATCTGATTGACGCGTTCGACTTGTGTTATCAAACGCTCCCGTTCACTGATGATTTTTTCCTCTTGGGGTTGCAGTGGCGCTATAGCAGTAGTTACAGATGTAGGTTGCAACAGCGAAACTTTCAGCAAAATAGGCTTTTTGTCTGTGTCTTGGATTTTTTTCATACTACCTCAAAGCTTGGCTAGCTGACTTTTAAGGCATTTTAACAGTTAATTAGTATATTTGTACTATACAAAATTTAATTTGATGAATTCTGCTTTATAAGCGGAAAGGACTGCACTCGGAAACTGAAGTAGACCCGCCAGTGCTGATAATATTTCTACTAGAGTTATTTGTCATTAGTTACCTTCCTTATGAGATTAAGAATATACGAAATAGCTGATACCGAAGAAATTATGAAATTGTTTTACGACACGGTTCATGAGGTGAATATTAACGATTACACACAAGAACAAGTAAATGCTTGGGCACCAGCAAATATGGATATTGACGTTTGGATTAAAGCTTTAGCAAGTAAGTTTACTTATGTAGCAGAGGAGCAGGGTAAAATTATTGGTTTTGGGGAATTAGAGGCTAATGGACATATTGACCGTTTTTACTGTCATAAAGATTTTCAAAGAAAAGGGATTGGAAAGAAAATCTTAGAACAGCTTGAATCAAAAGCAAAGTCTTTAGGAATTCAAAAGTTATTTACAGAAGCCAGTATTACAGCTAAACCTTTTTTTGAAAACCATAACTTTACTGTTGTGAAACAGCAAGAAGTAAAACGTAGAGAGCAAAAACTGATAAATTTTATCATGGAAAAATCAATTTAATAATTACTAAAATGCTTGTTGGCAGGTGTATTAGGAATTTCTCGTTCCCAGTCTCAGACTGGGAAAGTCTAACGACAAGCTCACCTGCCGCGGGAGTGGAAGGAGCGAAGAGAGGAACGACCGCAGCGACTGGAACGTAGGCGGTCAGATGCAGCGCTTTGTTCGGCGGCTTGTCTAATGATAGGGTGGCGATGCTTGTTTAAACAGAAGATGGCTTCTAAAGGCACATCAGCTGAAACAAAAGCAAAATCACCAGTGGCTGTGATAGTTGTGACCACAGCGCATGGTTAAGCACCGAGGCCAGACGATGGAAGTGGACAGACCTCCATGGCTTGAATCAAGCCATGCTCAATGGTGAAACGGTGGCCAACGTGCTCATCGGCAAGCACGGCTTTGGCCAGATCGCGCACGACCTGATGCACCTCGACTAAGACCTGCCCAGCGTCCTCCGGGTAAAAGGCAATCGGCTCGACGTGTGGATTGATCTCGCTCCACTGCTCTGTCCAGTAAGCGCGGACTTCCTTAGTCCCACGGACAAAACCACCTTTGAACGCCTTCGGCCAGGCCACGTCGGGAGTCATGAGGGCGAGGGCGGCATCAATGTCGCGCGCGTTGAAGGCTGCATACGCTGCGCGTAGCAGCTCGATTTCTGGTGCAGGTTGATTTGGCATATTAATTCAATATACAACACCGCGTGCAAGCCGCCGAACGTTCCTGGTCAGCGGCGGCAGATTGCCTGTGATCACCACCAAGATCATGATACCGTCCGCTGCACTAGGGTTGTTGTACCGCTGGTGCTAGTAACCAAGGACTTGCTGCCTTTGCTTGAATGCAGCATCTAAGGTAAGAGTATCACTGGAGGAAAAAACACCAGGAATTTCCATTAAACGAGCATTTTGCAATGCACCGAGATCGAATGGGCGACCGCCGCCATCTTTTACCAGTTGAGCGACGATCGCTTTTGCTGCTTCATCGTCAGATGCGATCGCTACCGCTAACCGTTGCTCTAGGGGACGTTCTATTGATTGCTGCAAAGTTTTGGGCTGAAAGCTACTGTATGCCTTGACCAATCTTGCTCTTGGCATCAGCTTCTGGATCGTTTCTGCGCCGGAAACAGCCTCGCTAACCATACGAACAATGCCACCGTTCTCACCCCAGCGGTAAGGGTTCGTCGTGTCAATTACAATCTTGCCTGCGAGAGAGCCAGTTTGAGCGATCGCCTCCTGCACCAGCCAGAAATTAGGAGCAAACAACACCACATCCGCAAAATTTGCGGCTTCTGCGGGTGTACCACTGGTTGCATTAGAGCCAATTTGTTTTGCAAGCGTTTGCAATCGTTGTGGATGACGGGAAAAGCTAAACATGACTTGATGTCCGGCTTTTGCCCAAAGCTCACCCAACGTCCTACCAACATTGCCTGAACCAATGATGCCAATATTCATGATGACCTCCTATCACTCAAAACTTGCCAAAAAAGTTCTTATCGCTTGAGCAACCGCCAAGCAATGTTGCGTCCCATTCCTTGTCCATAAGCCAGTTGCCCCCAAAAAGTTGCCAGGGTTTCCAAAAATTTAGCTGCTTGCAGGGTTCCAGCATCGATAGGGTCAAATCCAAGTTCACTGGCTAAAGGTTAGAGTGCGCGCGAATCCGAACGTTAAATCTTGAGTAGAATTTTGCCTATGTTGTTGCGGTCTTCGATGAGACGGTGAGCAGAGATCGCCTCTTCTAGCGCAAACACTTGGGAGATTTGCGGTTTCAGCCAACCTGCGGCGATCGCCTCCCAAACCGCCTTGGCTCTCATGATCCGTTCTTCACGATTAGCGATGTAGTCAAACAAATCTGCACCGTGTACAGTTCTGGAGCGAGAAAGTAATGCAAACGGGTTGATGTCGTCTGGTATGCCGCCTGTGATGCCGTAGGTCACGATATGCCCGCGTGTTGCAACCGCTTCGAGATCACCTGCAAAGGTGGTTTTTCCCACCCCATCAATGATTAAATCTGCGCCTCTGCTATCCGTCAGTTCTTTGACTCGCTGTACAAAATCTTCCTGTGTGTAATCAATCACGGCATCTGCCCCTAACTCCAAAACTCGTTGCGCTTTGGTTTCATTAGAAGTAGTGCCTATGACGAATGCACCGAGATGTCTTGCCTCTTGCCCACTGCACCAGGTTTAACCCCATGCCTCCCGCCGCCGCATGGATGAGAGTGGTTTTACCAGGCTGAACAGATGTGAACTCATGCATCATGTACTGAGTCGTCAAGCCTTGAGCGGTCATTGCCGCCGCTGTTTCAAACGAGATGGTATCGGGGAGTGGCATGAGCTTCCAAGCCGCGATCGGAATATATTCGGCATAAGCGCGATCCAATCCTGGCTCTTCCTCTTGCATAAAGCTGACGCGATCGCCAACTTTGACTTCAGTCACACCTTCTCCAATAGCAATTACTTCTCCCGCTCCTTCCACGCCAGGAATAAAGGGTGTGGGAATCGGTGGATTCGGATACCAACCGCGCCGCATGGCAACATCAATGAAGTTCACACCTGCGTAGTTGATTTTCACCAAAGCCTGCTTGGCTTGAGGTTTAGGAATCTCAACTTCAGTGAGTTTGAGTACCTCAGCATTGCCATGTTGATTAACTTGAATTGTTTTCATCTTCTTCTCCAATGAATACAAAGGTGAATATTGGCAAGAATCAAACTGCACTTGGGCGACGTTCAATTCCTTTCACCAGAATCTCTGGATGAACGTTGTGGGGAATCGCCCAGCCCCGTTCCCAGAAGTAAATATTGATTTCAACCGTGTTATCGGCAACATCCCACCGCACGACTTTGCCGTCCTTCACAGTAAGTATCATGGTTTCAATTGAGGTGCCTTCGCGACCTGTCGGTTTCAGACCCATGAACTCTTCTTCATGTTTCCAATGTAAGCACATTGTGAAAAACGCTCGACCGTTGCCCGCTGCGTCGATTGCCTCAAATTCATCGACCAGATCAACACGAGATTTGAGCGCGTTGACGAATTGCCAAGCCCAACCTTTCAACGCCTCGCGCCCTCGAATGTCACGTCCCATCGTTGAGTTGACAAGTACATCTTCTGCCACAAGTGCGTCCCAGCGAACGAACTCACCTGTTTGAAACGCGTCGTAAAGTTCACGAACAAACGGATATTGAATAGTCATTGTAATGCCTCAAAAAGATTGCTCGGAGGCTGCATTAGTCTTCGCTGCTCTCCTTGATTTCAAGATATTATGTTTACAATCTCTTGTGAAGGAGCTACTTTTCACTTCTTTATCCACCTTTTCTCAATAATCGCCATGAAGAGTTTATCTAATATGCTGGCGTTCGTACGAGTGGCAGAAGTTCAGAGCTTTGTCCAGGCATCCAATGTTTTGGGATTGTCTACTTCCGCTGTCAGCAAAGCCGTTGCCCGCTTAGAAGCAGACTTGGGGGTTAAACTGTTTCATCGCACGACTCGCAGCATCAGCCTGACTACGGACGGCGTGCGGTTTTATGAAGGCTGTCAGCAGTTATTGGGAGAAATAGAGGCACTCGAGGCTGAAATCCAGGGAAATCGTGCAGCTCCTAGAGGACGTTTAACCGTAAGTGTTTCGCCTGCGTTTGGGCAAGTTTGCCTAGTACCCATTCTCAAGGCATTCATCCAAGCATTTCCAGAAATTACCCTGGATATTTCAATGGACGATCGCTTTGTCGATCCCGCCGAACAAGGTGTGGATGTCGTGATTCGGACAGGAAACTTAAGCGATAGTGCGAACCTCATTGCCCGTCAACTCGTTGCTTATCCGTTGGTGGCCTGTGGTTCACCCTCATATTTTGAGCAATATGGGTATCCCCAGCATCCAAGTCATCTTCAGAAGCATACCTGTTTGAATTTTCGCAATCGCTCGACTGGGCGCTTTTATTCGTGGTCTTTTGCGGTTGATGGCGAGGTTGAACGATGTGCGGTGAGTGGCTCCGTCGTGTTTGATAATGCAGACGCAATTGTCCGTTCAGCGATCGCCGGGTTGGGTTTGAGCCAGATGCCTGCGTACTTAGCAGCGGAGGCAATTTCTAATGGCAATTTGGTAGAAGTCCTTAAGGCTTATCGCCCCCCAGACGTTCCGGTTTGGATTTGCTATCTTGATCGACGCTTTGTTGCACCCCGAATTCGATCGTTTGTTGAGTTCATGGCAACACAAAAAGAGAGGTTTATAGCCATGTGTGCCCTGTAAGCAAATCCGGTATCAACTAACATTAAGCGCTAACAGACAAACTCTAGACTACCGCCACCACTTAAAAACGAAGCGGTACAACTATTATTAGACTGAAAGTTTCTGTCTAAGATCCCGTAGTAGGCGGATAGCCAGAAAGTTTCTGTGTAATACTCCAAAGCCGCTGTTTAAGCCGAATCTTTCCGCATAAGACGCTCCGTAGAGGTGAATAGGTTGAAAGTTTCTGCATAACATCCTCTCATGGTAGAGGGTGGACTGGCTCTATCGATCTTCCGAACCGTTGGGGCGATCGCATCTAGTTGAGTTGAAAGTCTCTTTAGACTTGCATATAGCTGTAGATACTGTGCGCCTTCAAAGAGAACTGGTATTAGCTACCCAACTATTACCTCACTGTTACTATCTACATAATCCGTACTTACAGTCACCTGCTGCCAAGCATCCAAATCCGTTTTGACCCCTGACAGTTTTTCCTGAATCAAGTTCATGGCATCCGTGCCTAATGCCAGTCGCATCGGTGGATGAGGACTTTCCACAGCTTGAATGATGGCTTGCGCCGCTTTAAGTGGATTGCCAGGTTGCTTACCATCCATCTGTTTGAACCACTGCAATGAAGCACCGCTCACGGTCGCATAGGCATCAATGGAAAGTTCTGCTGCTGCCAGAGAGCGTCCGTTAAAATCTGTGCGAAATGCCCCAGGTTCAATTAAAGTGACTTTAATTCCAAAGGATTCCACCTCTTTAGCCAGGGCTTCAGACGTGCCTTCCAGGGCAAATTTAGCCCCACAGTAGAGGCTGCTTCCACCAAATCCCACTAATCCTGCTGTGGATGACATATTGACAATGTGACCGCTGCCTTGCTGACGCATCACAGGCAAGACCGTTCGCATCAGGCGGAGCGCCCCAAAGAAGTTGGTTTCAAAAAATTGGTGAATATCAACATCACTGACTTCTTCAAATGCAGCAATGAGTCCATGACCAGCATTGTTGACCAGCACATCAATTCGACCAAATGTAGCGATCGCGGTATCAACTGCTGCTTGTATGTCTTGGGGCAGTGTTACATCCAAACGTACAGCCTCTGCGGTTTCTGGATAGTGTTCAATCAAAGCGCGAAGTTGCTCTGGTTGGCGAGCAGTAGCTAGCACTTCGTCGCCCTTCTTCAACACCGCTTCTGCTAGGGCCCGTCCGAACCCTGTTGAACATCCTGTAATCAACCAAACTTTAGGAGCAACACGATTTTTGTCTGAGTTCATTTGTTTTCTCCAATACAAAAACGATGAGATGCGAGGATCGTGACCTTGATGCTGATCAAGATGAGGCAAAGCAATGAGGTTCGTTTCATATGAATGATTACGATGATACAAACGACAGGACAGATTGAATAAACTGAGTTCGTCCGCGCTCAGGACGATCCAAAAACAGGTAGTGTGTGCCATCGGGAATGATGACAACTTCGGCACGCGGCGCATTTACAAGTTCAGCTTTCAACGCAGAGAGATCAGCAGGACGGGACCAGAAATCTCGTTCTCCTCGAACGACGAGTGTTGGAACTGTGATGTCTTTCGCGTTCCAGTACTTCTGCCCTTTCGCGAGGTTGTAGCTCTCTAATTGGTAAGCCTTAGGAATCCGCAGACTAGAAGGTTGGCGGGTGCTGCTGGTTGGGTCACTTTTGAGCGCCTGTTGTTGATACGCTTGAGCAACGGCTGGGTCACGCCATTGGCTTTTATCCTCAAGCGGAATTGTTTGATTCCATTGGCGCAATAGCCCGTCTGCTGTGTTCAAGCGATAGGCTCCAGCATTCGGGTCAAATTCACCAGGGCGTTCTGGATTTTCAAAGCTCTTGCCTAACTCCCAGGGCGCGTTTACCCCATACAGGCTGTTGAGCATGATCAAACGGCTAACTTTTGCATTATTGCGGCTAGTGTACATCCCTGCCCAATGTCCCCCCGTTGCCCAACCCACAAGAGCAACTTTGCGTCCGGGTGTGCGTTGACGAATCCAGTTCACCACCGCGTCAATATCGCGTACAGCTTCTTCAGAAGTAACGGCAGGTGGATTCTGCTGTGGCGGTTGATTGAGTACTGCCGGACGAGTTGAACCTTCCCAACCCCGTATATTCATCAAATAGACTGAATGTCCTTGAGCTGCGAGATCTTCTGCTACCGAGTAGTTAGGAACCGGAAGGTCAAACGAGGTAAAACTGCCAGGACCGCCGCCGTGAATCAGCAGGATAGGAACCGAATTCTGAGCACTACCACTACGAGGTTGCACTTCTCGAACGGCAATTTGAATGCCTGGACTGCTTGGTACAAAAGTGTTGTTGCGAGCAAACTGCGTTTGAGTCGATGTCGGTTGAATCATAGCTGGTGAGTCTGGTACTGAGTTTTGAGCTTGAATGTGGGTGCATGAAATGCCAAAAGTTACCGACAAAATCGTGAGGGCAAGTACATGACTCGCCCGTTTTTGGGACAATTGCAACGACATCAAAAACCTCCAAAGGATGATTATCAAATGGTCGCAAGCTGGTGCATCTGTCGATCAAAGCGAAAAGTACAGCAATTCGCGAAAAGCGCAACTGCAATTGTGTAATTTACTTTCCACATTAAGCAGTTTGAATAAATATGTCCAATATGATTTTTGTCTTAGACTAAGACTTAAAACGTATTAATTGACAATGGAACTTCGACACTTGCGTTACTTCGTGACTGTAGCTGAGGAACTTCATTTTGGTCGCGCCGCGCAACGACTACAAATCGCTCAACCGCCACTGAGTCAACAAATCCGTCAACTCGAACAAGAACTCGGTGTCGAGTTGCTGTATCGGACAAAGCGAACAGTCCGACTTACTGAAGCAGGACTTGCCTTCTTACAGCAGGCACGACAAATTCTAGTGCAATCTGAGCAAGCGATTGAGGTAGCCCAACGTGCAAGTCGAGGTGAAGTGGGTCGTTTAGCGATTGGATTTGTTGGATCTGCCACGTATAGCCTGCTGCCTGCTGCCGTGCGGTCATTTCGCCATCAGTTTCCTGATGTCCGTTTGATGCTGCATGAAATGACCACGACCGAGCAAATTGAAGCACTGCATGACGATCGCATTCAGCTTGGCTTTATTCGTCCGCCCATCAGCGATGACGAACTCAGTGTGGAAACGGTTTTACAAGAATCGTTCGTCGCTGTATTGCCAGAAGCACACCCGCTTGCGACTCAAACACAACTGTCATTAGCATCACTTGCCGAGGAGTCCTTCATTTTATCTCCACGTCATCTAGGAAGCGGCTTTTACGATCAGATTATCCGTTTGTGTCAACAAGCAGGATTTATTCCTCAAGTAACTCAGGAAGCGACTCAGATGCAAACTATTGTCAGCTTAGTAGCAGCGGAATTAGGGGTTGCGCTTGTCCCAGCTTCACTCCAGAATTTGCAACGAGCAGGGGTCGTCTACAAACCGCTCGAAGACCAAACGCTCTATGTCAAGTTAGCAATTGTTTGGCGAAGTGCAAACACCTCGCCCGTGCTACACCAATTTCTAACGCAATCAAGAGCCGTTACACGATTTAGTGCAGCGTTTCATTAAGCAATGCTGTTGAGGCTTATCAAAACGCTTGTACTCCCCCAATTCATAGATGCGCCCGTATCTGTCTTTATCTGTGGTTAATTATTTTTGTGGGAACCGCTATAGTATTCAGTTATTAAGAAAATTCAAATATTAAAATCAAATTACTTTTTTCTGCACTATTTTGGAGTTCTCTACAAAGAAAAGACTTAACTTTTTGTAATTATTCTAAACTTTAAGAAATAAAGCTTGGTTCTTCCATTAGAAAGAAGCCACTGTAGCTTCTACTATCTAAAGTAAACTTAGGGAAATTAAAATAAATCTCTGAACAAGTTTAATTAGATTTATGTCTGCTTATAGGTAGAAAAATACTACCGATAACAAAGTAAAATAAAAAAAGAATAATCTATCTTTTTACATATCAAAATATTGGCAATTTCGTTCGGGAAGATAGCCAAGTCTAGCTAAAACACGACTGATTAGACAAAGAATTCCCTGCAATACTCTTGATTTTTATTAAGGAATATTATTATGACTACACAGGAGCAATTACACCAATGGCATGAACTAGCACAACAGTTGCGTGTCGATAGTATTCGCGCTACAACCGTTGCCGGTTCAGGTCATCCTACTTCGTCCATGTCACCCGCCGATCTGATGGCGGTTTTACTCTGCAAATATCTTAGCTACGACTTTGATAACCCACATAATCCTAATAGCGATCGCTTCCTTCTCTCGAAAGGACATGCTGCACCTCTGCTCTATGCCATGTATAAAGCTGCGGGAGTAATTACTGATGAGGAGTTATTGTCACTGCGGAAAATTGGCAGTCGTCTAGAAGGACATCCCACACCAGTTTTACCTTGGGTTGATGTGGCAACTGGCTCATTGGGACAAGGATTACCAATTGGTGTAGGGGTGGCTCTAGCAGGTAAATATTTAGATCAACTTCCATACCATGTCTGGGTGTTGCTGGGAGATAGCGAAACATCTGAGGGGTCTGTGTGGGAGGCTTTTGATCATGCCTCACACTACAGCCTAGACAATCTGATCGCCGTTATCGATGTTAATCGACTAGGCCAGCGGGGTCAGACTGAACTGGGTTGGAACACAAAAGCCTATGCTGCACGTGCTAGAGCTTTTGGCTGGCAAGCAATTGAAATTGATGGTCACGACTTGACAGAGATTGACCAAGCCTTTAGCGCTGCTTTGAGCATTAACGATCGCCCCACGGTAATTATCGCTCGGACGAAAAAAGGCAAAGGTGTGGCTTCTTTGGAAGATTTAGGTGGTTGGCATGGCAAAGCACTCCAACCCGACGATGAGAAACGAGCGATCGCAGAATTAGGTGGTGAACGCCAGATCAAAATTCAAGTAAATAAACCCGAAGAACAAGGTCAACCCGCTGCAATAGGTAATCCTCAAGTACTACAACTTCCCACGTACAACAAAGGTGCAAAAGTCGCAACACGTCGAGCATATGGTGACGCATTAGTAGCATTGGGAGCCGCTCAACCTGATGTAGTTGTCCTTGATGCTGAAGTGAGTAATTCCACTTGTGCCGAAGATTTTGCCGAAGCCTATCCTGAACGCTACTTTGAGATGTACATTGCTGAACAACAAATGATCGCAGCAGCGGTAGGTTTGCAGGTGCGGAAATACAAACCCTTTGCTTCCAGCTTCGCCGCCTTCTTGAGTAGAGCTTACGACTTTGTACGCATGGCGGCTATCTCTCGCGCCAACATTAAATTAGTGGGTTCTCATGCTGGCGTATCCATTGGTCAGGATGGCCCTTCACAAATGGCACTGGAGGACTTAGCAGCCTTCCGCGCGGTGTGGAGTAGTACTGTACTCTATCCCAGTGATGCCAATCAGACAGCTAAACTAGTAGCGCAGATGAGCGATCGCAATGGTGTTGTCTATCTCCGCACCACCAGGGAAAGCACACCTGTAATTTATGGCTCTGATGAAGAATTTCCCATTGGTGGTAGCAAAGTAATTCGTAGTTCTGAGCGAGATCAAGCCACTGTAATTGCGGCTGGTATTACACTACATGAAGCACTTAAGGCTTGCGATCGTCTCAAAAATGAAGGCATTATGGTGCGTGTCATAGATGCCTACTCCATCAAACCCATTGATGTGCAGACACTTCATCAAGCTGCACGCGATACCAAGGGTAATTTAGTCGTTGTTGAAGACCACTGGATGGAAGGTGGACTAGGTGCGGCTGTGCTTGATACCTTTGCTGGTACTAACAGTATTCCTACTTTTGATGGGCTTCAAGTGCGGCTAATTAAGTTGGCAGTGCTTGATATGCCAGGTTCAGGCACCCCAGAAGAATTGCTTCATGCTGCCAAAATTGACGCAGATGCCATTGTTGAAGCCGTGAAATCGCAAGTTAGACAGCCTGTAGGGGTATAACCGAGATCATTTGGTGTCAACTTAAGGTAAAACCCTTTTAAAACCTCGTTAAGAGCCTCTGGCTGGAAATGCACTTCAATTGCGTCTCTGCCGCTAATTCTGGAGGCGGAGCCTCACATTAGGCATTCCCAGTCTCTGACTGGGAACGAGAAAGACAATCTCTCAAAGCTTTGTCTCGACTGGTTTTTACATTAAGTTGACACCAATGAACCGAGATTTCTCACAAAAAAATAAAAAAGCTGATTTTCGTTCATAAGAGGATAAAGCTTTGATGGAATTAATTAAACCAGCAAAGGCACAATTACATCTAATACTTCTCTCTTTGTGCATTTTTAATTCAGAATCGGGTTTGGAGTAAAGGGTAAAAGTTTTTTCTTTCCCCTTTTCCCCAAAACCCGAGAAGTATTGCAATTACACCATCACGCTTAGGAGGGAATTATGGCATCAGGAATGATGGTTAGAGGTAAATGGATAAGCGATGAGAATGAGCGAAATCAAAGCAGTGAGTTCCATGAGATACCAACAACGTTTCGCCATCGTGTCACCGCAGATGGAAATAGCGGGTTTAAGGCAGAAGCAGGACGCTATCACCTCTACGTTTCCTTGGCCTGTCCGTGGGCGCATCGCACCTTAATTATGCGAGAACTCAAAGGATTGAATGATGCAATCTCAGTCTCTATTGTCGATCCGATTATGAGCGACAAAGGCTGGATGTTTTCGGAGGCGCCGGGAGCCATTCCTGATTGGGTGAATCACGCTCAATATTTACAAGATATCTACCTAAAAGCCGATCCCAAATACACAGGGCGAGTCACCGTTCCAGTGTTGTGGGATCGGCAAACTCAAACAATCGTCAACAACGAATCTCGTGAAATCATGCGGATGTTTGATGTAGAGTTTGGGGAATTGGCAAGGCAAAAAATAGACTTATACCCACGCAATCTACAACAGCAGATTGATGAAACGATCAATGCAATTTATATGCCAATCAATGCTGGTGTATATCGCTCTGGTTTTGCCAGGGAGCAAACAGCCTACGAAAATGCGGTAACTGAACTCTTTGAGAGTTTAGATCATTGGGAAACCGTTCTAAGCAAGCAGCGCTATTTATGTGGCGTTCAACTCACTGAAGCCGATATTTGTATGTTTGTAACGCTGTATCGCTTCGACTCAGTATATTACGGTCACTTTAAATGCAACTTGCGGCGAATTCTCGACTATCCGAACCTCTGGAATTATTTAAAGGATCTATATCAGCGTCCTGAATTCAAAGCGACGTGTAATCTAGACTATACCAAGCGCGGCTATTACATGAGTATGACCGATATTAATCCAAATCGAATTGTACCGAAGGGCCCAATCATCGATTTTGAGGAACGGCACGATCGCGATCACATTGGGAAAGCGTAGTTGCGCTATGCCTTAGCTCAATTCATGGGTGGAGTAATAATTGTGAATTACTTTGAATTAAATCCATTCTTAGGATTTAACTTTTGCCAATAACTGATTAATTTTAACTTGCAGTTTTTCTCGTAATTGTTGTGCCTGCTGATAAACTACTGTACGCCCTTTGTTTGAATAGTTGTACAATTCTGCTGTTTCCAAAGGCTGAATAAAGTAACGCAGACGAGTTCTCATTGCCCAAACTCCCATTGAAGGAAACAGAATTAAGACAAGCATTAAAGGCGAGAAAGGCAAAAATGGTAATTTGACTAGTCGTTGCAATTTTTTGAAATTAACAGCCCAAGGATGTAAAGATTCACTACCGATGCAAACTACTGGGAGAATAGGAATTTGATAGCGATCGCTCAACTTAATAAAACTTACATCAAACTTTTCTAGTTGATAGCGTCTTTTCCAACCCTTCATAGGGCCACGGATACCTTCGGGTGCATATAAGAGAATTTTACCTTGGGCGATAGCTGCTTCAAAATCATCTAATTTAGCTCGTACACCACCCAAAACCTGCGACCATTTAGATGGTAGCCACCAAATCATCCAAGGATGCTCAAATAATGCTGGACTTGCTACAGGTTGTACCACCCATCCTCTAGCTTCACCTAATAAATAACCCAAAGTCAAAAAATCCCAAGGAAAACTCATCCCTGCGTGATTCATTGCCACAATCAATGGCCCTGTTTGCGGCAAGTTTTCAACTTGTTGTAATTCTCCCCGAAAATAGTATTTAACGATTGGGGCGAGAACTTCTTTACGAAAAGCTTGTTGATATTTGGGATCAAATTCACCAACTTCTATTCGGGGTATGCGAAAACCAAGACGCAACCAACGACTCAGTAGCGCCAGATAAAATCCGCCAGGAATTAAAAATAATCCATATTCGGGCCAATTCCAACCGTCTGAATCGTTATGATAGTGCTGCCAATGACGGTTGAATAAAATTAGCCAGCCTGGAGGATACCAAAGACAAAACCAATCAAACCAGCTAAATATATAGCCTTCACCTGGTGCATTTTCCAGTTGAGTGTTGAAAAGGTTGTCGGACTGTTGATTAATCAAAACAGTAATATAGATTAAGCAAAAGTTTTATTTAAATCTTATTATAGCTTTACAGCTTTGCTATTGAAATCTTACCTTATAAGTAAAATTAACTACCTGTTTTGAAAACTATTTCAGATAATTTTGGTAAAATTAACTATAAGTTGGAAAAACTTATAAATGCAAAGTATTAGATAAAACTTATATATCAATAATATTTGTAATAATATTATCTAAATTGTCAAAATTCGCGGTATCTAACTTTTCACGAATAATTTAGGATTGCTATATATGTAATATTTAAGTAAGGTATGAAGAATGATAATGTAATGCATCACCCATAGATTTTTTGCGGTAGACGATCCTTAAAAATTATCACAGCATTTATTCTATTTTACTATCTTGATATCACATACCTAACAAAATTTAATATTTATTTTATAGTTACCTTCTACAGTTATTTTGTCTAAATAAGTTTTTGTCGCACCACCTTAAAACAGTTAACAGTTATCAGAAGTATGGTGGGGACTTAAATCGGTGAACAGTAATTAATGAGGATTAACAACTGATATTGGCATTTTGCCAAAAGATAAAATTGATAATAACTAATGACTGTTGAAATTCTTCCTCAAGCTGGAGACAAATGGCGAGACGCCTGTCTTACTCTTCGTATTATGAAACGAGGAAAGTCACTAAAAATTTCAGATTTAATCCGTGAACTTCGGCAGCAGCTCGATCTCTCTCAGGAAAAGTTTGCAGCCAAGTTGGGAGTTTCCCTGCGAACAGTTAATCGCTGGGAAAACGGGTCTACAGTGCCTTCACAGATGGCATTAAAGCTAATTGAAGAAATGTTACAGAAGATGGGCGAACCAGGCAAAAGACTACTGAACGAGTATCTCCTAAAAGCGGAGCAGCAGGAGCACTCCTAAGATGATGGTGAAAGTACCCGAAAAAATTTTGATGATGCGCTCTTGGTTACTAACCTATGGTGTGATGATTCTGGCAGTCATAGCGGCGCTGCTGCTGACGCGACTGTTATTGCCAGTCTTCGATCCGAGCGTATTTACATTCTTTTATGCTGCGGTGGCAATCAGTGCCTGGTATGGTGGCATGGGACTTGGAGTACTAGCGATCGCCTTATCTATTACAACTGCTCTCTATTTTTTGATCGAGCCAGTCTACTCGTTCGATTTCCTCAGCCTGAACGTCCTGGTACAATTAACTACATTCTCATTAGTATCCTTATTAATTACCGCGCTCTCTTCATTGCGAACTGCCAGACACAAGGCAGAGACAAACCTGAAATTGTTGCAAAATAGCGAAATGCGGTTTAGCCGACTGGCAGAATCCAACATCATTGGAGTTATCGTAACTGATATGAACAACGGCTTCATCATGGAAGCCAATGATGCTTTTCTGAACATGGTCGGCTATACGCGAGAAGATTTTTCTGCTAGCCAAATGACCTGGCGCGAGATGACCCCACCTGAATATCTTCTATTGAGTGAGCATTCAGTGGAAGAACTGAAAACTACCGGAGCATGTAAACCCTTTGAGAAGGAATACATCCGCAAAGATGGCGATCGCATTCCCGTTTTGCTCGGTTCTGTTGTCGTGGGAGATACTCAAGAAACGGTCATTGGCTTCGTTGTTGATTTGAGCGAACGCAAACAAGCAGAAGCGGCATTACAGCAAGCCAATGAGCGGAACACACGCACTCTAGAAAACATGAGTGATGCATTTATTACTTTAGACCGGGATTGGCGCATCATCTACCAAAATGCCGAAGCAGGGCGAATTAACGGCAAACCCCGGACAGAGGTTATCGGCAAGTCGCACTGGGAGGAGTGGTCTGCATCAGTAGGCACTAATGTAGAGCGCCAGTATCGACTGGCGATGGCAGAACAGATTCCTGTCCACTTCGAGCATCACTACCACTTCCCATCCTATGACCTGTGGCTAGAGATTCACGCCTACCCTTGTGAGGATGGTCTTGACATTTTCTTCCGTGACATCAGCGAACGCAAACAAGTAGAACAAACTTTGCGGGAGAAAGAGGAACGCCTGAGATTAGCTAACGAGCGTTTTGAGTTAGCAGCATCTGCGGTAAACTGTCTCATTTATGACTGGAATATAGAGCGGGATACCGTTGAAAGAACCGAGGGGTTAACCAGAATTTTGGGCTATTCCCTCGACATTGCCCAACCAACTGGTAATTGGTGGCGTGAGCTTGTCCATCCAGAGGATTTGCAACGTCTAGAAGAGGAGGCGGCGATCGCTTGGGCAAATGGCGATCGCTATGCTGCCGAGTATCGCATTCGCAACCAGGATAATCAGTACATTTATATATTGGATCAGGGAATAGTGGTGCAACGGGATGCTGATGGAAAACCAGTCCGTGTAGTTGGCAGTACCACAGATATCAGCAAACGCAAGCAAGCAGAGAAAGCAGTCCAAGCAAGTGAAGAACGCCTCAAAAGTTTTGTGAAAGCGAATATAGTTGGTATTCTCTTTGGTGATGTAAATGGTGGTATCACTGAAGCCAACGACGAGTTCTTGCGAATTGTAGGCTATACCCAAGCAGATATTCAGACAGGCAGACTACGCTGGGCTGATATCACGCCTCCTGAGTATCAATATTTAGATGAACTGGCTATTGCCGAGGCAACTGCGAAGGGAACCTGTACTCCCTATGAGAAGGAATGCATTCGTAAGGATGGTTCCAGTGTCCCAGTTGTAGTTGGCTACTCTCTGTTAGGAGAATCTCGGCAAAAATCAGTTGCATTCATTCTCGATATTAGCGATCTCCAGCAAGCTAAAAAAGCACTAAGTCAGAGTCAAGAACAATTTCAAGCTTTTATGGACAATATTCCAGCCGCAGCATGGATTACGAATGCAGACGGACGTGTACTTTACCTCAGCCCAACTTATCTAAGTACATTCGATTTAACAACAAATAAGGCGATTAATAAAAACATTTTTGACCTATACCCAGCCGAAATCGCTCAACCCTTCCTCGATAACATTAGAATGGTTGCCCAGACGAATCAGGTTGTTGAAACCATCGAGTCTGCCCCACGCACAGATGGTACTTTGGGGGAATTTTTGGTATATAAGTTTCCCATTGCCGATGCATCTGGGCAACGCCTAGTAGGAGGGGTTGCAGTTGACATCACCGAACGCGAACGCATCCTTCGTGAACGCCAGCTTGCTGAACTTGCCTTGCAAGAGCGCAGTGAAAGACTCAAGCTGCTCTCTGAAACAACCAGTGATTTGCTTTCAACCGAGCGCCCATTGGATCTAATGAACAGCTTGTTTAGCAAACTCTCGGCGCAGATGGATTTGCATTTTTACTTCCACTATCTAATTGAGACGCACGAAAATAAGCAGAAACTTCGGTTAGTGGCTTGGAATGGAATTACTGATGAAGTATTTCAAGCAATTGAATACTTGGAATTTAATCGAGGAATGTGCGGACTAGTGGCGCAAGAACGTCATCAAATTGTCGTCAATGATGTGCTGCACTCTACTCATCCAAATGCCCAGATCCTCAGAGATTTGGGAATCACAGCTTATGCAGGTCAACCGTTAATTGCTCAGGGAAAGCTGCTTGGCGTTCTCTCCTTTGCCAGTTCTACTCGTACCCACTTCACTTCTGGGGAAATTGCTTTATTACAAGCAACTTCCGATCAGGTGGCGGTTGCTCTGGAACGCGCTCAGTTGATGGATTCGTTACAGCAGCAAAAAGAGCAATTAGTCCAAGCTAACCGGATCAAAGATGAATTTTTGGCGGTTCTTTCCCACGAACTTCGCACGCCGCTAAACCCGATCTTGGGATGGTCGAAGTTACTGCAAACTAAAAAGTATGATGAAGCAACCACCACTCGCGCTCTCGAAACCATTGAGCGTAATGCCAAGCTTCAGACCCAACTAATTGAAGATTTGCTGGATGTCTCTCGCATTTTACAAGGTAAACTCAGTCTGAACATTGCTCCTGTGAATCTGGAAACTGCGATCGCAGCTGCAATAGAAACTGTACGTTTAGCCGCCCAAGCCAAATCTATCAATTTGCGATTTACTATTTTAGATTTTGAATTAGAAGATCCGAACATAAATTTAGAATCTATCGATTTTCACAAGCAACCTGACAATCTAAAATCCCAAATCCAAGTTGCGCTTCCAGCGCACCAAAGGGGTGACCCCAAATTCCTAGTTACAGGTGATTCAGGTCGCTTGCAGCAAGTTATCTGGAATTTACTTTCCAATGCTATTAAGTTTACGCCCCAAGGTGGACAGGTAGAAATCAGTTTACAGTCACATGGTTCTCAAGTTCAACTTCAAGTCAGTGATACAGGTAAGGGAATTAACGCAGATTTTTTACCATTCGTATTTGACTACTTCCGCCAAGCTGATGGTGCAACTACCAGGAAATTTGGCGGACTGGGATTAGGATTAGCTATTGTTCGTCACATCGTAGAGCTACATGGAGGCACAGTTCAAGCAGAAAGTTTGGGCGCAGAACAGGGAGCAACCTTTACAGTCATGTTACCGCTGATGAAGATTAATCTAAATAGCCATCAGCTTGTCTTTCAACCTGATGATTCGCCTGATCTAAATGGAGTGAAAGTTCTGCTTGTGGATGATGAGCGTGATACGCGAGAGTTGATTGCTTTCATTCTGGAGCAGTCTGGCGCGGTAGTAACTCAGGTAGCATCGGCTGTGGAGGCATTACAAGCTCTGCCTCAGTTGCAGCCAAATCTGCTGTTAAGCGACATTGGGATGCCGGAAGTAGACGGTTATATGCTAATACGTCAAATCAGAGCTATGTCAGCAGAGATGGGAGGGACTATTCCAGCGATCGCCCTTACAGCTTACGCAGCTGAGGCAGATCATCAACAGGCAATTGCCGCCGGATTTGGGCAGCATATCACCAAGCCTGTGGAGCCAAGTAAGTTACTTCGAGCGATCGCAAACCTGATTTATAGTTGTAGCAACCTGCAAACTAGTACAACACGGTGTAAATAGAGCAACCATACCGCAATGGACTTCATCAGTCTCGGCACTAAAAGCTGTTGCCAATTTCATAACTAGCGATCGCGCATAGCAGTAATAAATCATTCTTGAAAAGTTAGATCCCTGACTTCTCCAAAAAGTCGCGTATCTAGACACCGTAAATTTTCACCAATCAGATAGGATTGCTATATAGTAGTCAAAATTTTGATATCAATTGTTAACTCAGAGACTCAATTAACTGCACAACTCGTTGCTTAACTTCATCTCTAATCCGGCGAAAAACTTCAATTGATTGCTCTGCTGGATCATCAAGTTGCCAATCTTCAAACACATCTCTTAACACCCACTTTTCGGGTAAGTTAACACCACAACCACATAATGAAATCACAGCATCATAATCTTCCGCATTGAAATCATTTAAAGGCTTTGAGGTTTGATTGCTGATATCAATGTCAATTTCTGCCATCACTTCAACAGTTATAGGATCTACTTCACTTGGTGCTAAACCAGAACTTGTGACAGCAATTTTATTTTCGCCGAATGTATGTGCAAAACCCTCTGTCATTTGGGAACGGCGGGAATTATGCTTACAAACAAACATCACTTTTTTCATAATTCCTCCCCCTCTTTTTGTTCTACCTAAGTCACCAGAGGCGACTTTTGCTTCTGGCAATACTTTGTAGTTAGGTTTACTCTAAGAGGATGTTTAAAAAGTCTCCTTGTCGGTAGCAAAACGTTCTAGATCCCCCTAAATCCCCCTTTTTAAGGGGGACTTTGATTCCGCTTTTTAAGGGAGGTTAGGGGGAATGAATAAGTGCCTAAAATTACAGCCGACCACTTTTCAAACAACCTCTAAGCACAACAGGGCTTATCAACAGCTTTGGCTACCCCAGCCGAATTAACTGTAGTCACCAAATTCTTTTCTGGTGCTGTATCTTCCACCTTCACCACAAAAACTTCCCAACGGTTCCCATCTGGATCTGTGACCCACACTTTATCTTGCAAAGCATAGCAACAATCAGTGTTGTCCTCGGTAAACAATGCTAGTCCTGCCTCCGTAAACCTTTGGATAGCAGATTCCACTTCTTCTGTACTTTCAACTTGTACACCCAAGTGAGACAATGCACCACCAGTCTGGATACTAGGAGCCAGATTCAATGTCAAATTTAGCGCTGGGCTGGCAATATCAAACTTGGCATAGTCATCTTTATACTTCACAGGTTCCACGCCAAACATTGCCCGATAAAATGCTACAGACTTTTCAATATTAGTAACATTCAAAGCCACATGAGTTTTCAACAGTGCCATAATTTTGCTCCTTATAGGATTATTAAAATATTAAGCTGTTACGCATTTAATTTGTACATTTACCTGATGACTGTTGACTGTTAACCGTCAACAGTTAACGACAATCGAGAGTGTTTATATACTTTAGCCGCGCATCAGCTTATTCCTAATTACGAATTAGCAATTACAACGTGGATCTGGCAATGTCGCCTTTTCCGGCTCTCGTGGGAACCAGGCGGCGGTTCGCTTACAAACCTCAACCAACATCAACATTACTGGCACTTCGATTAAAACGCCTACCACTGTAGCAAGCGCAGCACCAGAATTTAAGCCAAACAGGATTACTGCTGTTGCGATCGCAACTTCAAAGTGATTGCTAGCTCCAATTAATGCTGCGGGTGCGGCATCCTCATAAGATATATTCAGCTTTAAGGCTGCCACATAACTAATCAAGAAAATAAAATTAGTTTGGATGAATAGTGGCACGGCAATTAACAAAATGTGCAAGGGATTGCTAACAATCAATTCACCCTTAAACGCAAACAGCAAAACCAAAGTAATCAGTAAGGCTGTAATAGCAATTGGACTGAGATACTTGATAAATCTCCGTTCAAACCACTCTTTACCTTTGTTTTGAAAAATCCAATAACGGCTATATATTCCTGCGATTAAGGGCAATCCGACATAAATCAGCACCGATAAAACAATCGTTTGCCACGGCACTATTAAATCATTTGCTGCCAGTAACCACCTACCTAAAGGTGCATACAAAAACAGCATCGTCAGAGAATTAACTGCCACCATCATCAAAGTGTGTCCCTGATTGCCGTAGGAAAGATAACCCCACAACAACACCATTGCAGTACAAGGAGCAATGCCCAGTAAAATCGTACCAGCAATGTAGGAATTGGCGATCGCTACTTCGTCACCACGAATTAATTCTGTTCCTGCAATTAACGGACGAAATAACCAACCTAAGAAAAATTGGGAAAATACCACCATCGTGAATGGTTTAATCAACCAATTCACCACCAAGGTGAGAATTACAGGTTTTGGGGCACGGATAGCATTTGCAGCTTGAGTAAAATCTATTTTTACCATGATGGGATACATCATGAAAAACAGACACACTGCAATAGGAATTGACACTTGATAAATACTCAACGCATCCAGCGTCACTGCCACCCCTGGAAATAATCTTCCTAGTGCAATTCCCGCCAAGATACACAGAAATACCCAAATAGTGAGGTATTTTTCAAAAAAACTGAGATTACTCCCTGCTTGTGCTGTATTCGGCTGCGAATTCGTACTCATGGATGTAACCTCAAAATTAAAATCTAATCATTGGGGACTAGAGAGGAGTTTTCTCAGTACCCAATGCCCAATGCCCTAATCTCCATCTCCAGGTTTCCAGGCAATCGCTTTGCTCGGTTCAGGATCGGGTAGCTTCAAAGAAATCAATGCTGCTGCTAGTACAAAGAACATGGATGTCCACAGACAGCCAACTAACCCGAAAAACTGATATATCAAACCTGATAAGACAGTGCCAGCTAATCGACCACCAGAATTTGCCATGTAATAAAAACCAACGTTCAGCGCTACCTTGTCATCATCAGTAAAGGCCAATACTAGATAAGAGTGAACTGCTGAGTTAAAGGCAAACACTACACCAAAGATCAGGAGTCCGCCAACGATCACAATATTTGCAGCTACACCTAGTTGGAGAGCAAGAGCGATCGCAGCTGGAACTATTGTTAAAGTGAATGTCCAAAACTGGATGGTCTTTGATTGCGGTGGACGGCCAGAACAAAATCGCTGGATCAGTGTTGGTGCTAAGAACTGAACAAGGCCGTACCCAATCACCCAACAAGCCAAAAATCCACCAACCTGGTAAAACGACCAGCCTAAAATTTCCCGTAAGAATACTGGTAATGCCACAACAAACCAGACATCCCGTGAACCAAATAGAAAGAATCGGGCAGCTGAGAGAATATTAATCTCTTGGCTCTTAGAAAACAGTTGGCTAAACTTGACTTTTTTCTTGATTTTGCCCATCCCTTTGGGTAGCAGTAGCCCAGTGAACATAATCAAAAAAAGTCCCCCTGCCATGATCCACAGGGAATTGACGAAGCCAACCGAAGCCAGGAGGGCGCTACCAACAAAGAAGCCAACTCCTTTGAGGGCATTCTTGGAACCCGTTAGAATTGCTACCCACTTAAACAAAGACGACTGGGCATCTTGGGGAACTACTAAGCGAATAGCGCTCTTAGAACTCATCTTGGTTAAGTCTTTGGCAATCCCAGAAAATGCCTGTGCCACCATCACATAACCGACTGCAATCCACTGCGCCCAATCTGGATTGAGCCATGAAAGCATCACCATCGAGAAAACCTGTAGCCCGATACCAGTGTAAAGAGTAACTTTCAGCCCTAACTGCGAACCAATCCAACCACCTAAAAAGTTTGTAATAACTCCGAAGACTTCATAAAACAGGAATAAGGAAGCAATTTGTAATGGGGTATAGCCAATGTTGTTGAAGTAGAGCAACACCAACATTCGCAAAGCACCATCAGTAATAGTGAAACCCCAGTAGGCGAGTGTGACTAGGATATAGTTCTTGAAATTGGCGCTAGAAGCTGTAGTAGAAGCCATGAGGGAGTGGGGAGATGAGGGCAAAGGAGCGGAGGGGCAAAGGGGCAAAGGAGCAGAGGAAGAATAATATAGCCGTAGTCACATGGGTTAGGACAGTATTGATTGCTCAAAGTCTTGAAGCAAGCAACTGGGCTTTTACTCAGCACTTTGCTATATCTCCTCAGTCAACAGTCAACGGTCAACAGTCAACAGTCAATAGTCCCAATGCCCATTACTTTTTCAAACTCAGAGCTACTTTTCGGGCGAGTTCAACCATCCGGTTGGCATAGCCCCATTCGTTGTCATACCAAGCCAGTATTTTCACTTGCGTCTCGTTTACCACCATTGTGGAGAGGGCATCAATGATGGAAGATCGAGGATCGTCTTTATAGTCAATAGATACTAAAGGACGTTCTTCATATCCCAGAATTCCTTTGAGCGGTGCTTGCTCTGAAGCTGTTTTTAGTAAGCTATTTATTTCTTCTACGGTTGTGGGTCGGACGACTTCAAACACGCAGTCTGTCAAAGAAGCATTGAGCAATGGTACTCGTACTGCCAAACCATTGAGTTTGCCGTTGAGTTCAGGATAAATCAATCCGATCGCAGTTGCCGATCCAGTGGTGGTAGGAATTAGAGACAAACTAGTAGCTCGTGCGCGGCGTAGATCCTTATGAGGAGCATCGACTATGGTTTGAGTATTGGTGTTGTCATGGATTGTGGTAATGATTCCATGCTTAATGCCTAAGCCTTCATGGATCACCTTCACAACTGGAGCTAAACAGTTAGTTGTACAAGATGCCGCAGTTAGCAAATTATGCTTTTCTGGCTTATAAAGTTGGTCATTAACTCCCATGACAATATTCAAGGCTTCTTCCTTCACCGGAGCAGCCACAATTACCTTCTGTACTCCCCGTTTAAAATAGGGGTCAAGGGTGGCGGGAGTCCTAAATTTACCAGAGCATTCCAGCACGAGATCAACACCTAAATCTTCCCAAGGGACTTCACCATGTTGGGAATGCTCACTAAAGCTTAAGGGTGTGCCATCAATCAGGATGCGATCATCGCCTTGTGCTTCTACTTCCGATGTCCAACGCCCGTGAACAGAATCA
The DNA here is from genome assembly GCF_020829665.1 of Nostoc sp. CHAB 5824. GTDB lineage: Bacteria > Cyanobacteriota > Cyanobacteriia > Cyanobacteriales > Nostocaceae > Nostoc. The sequence continues at coordinate 71,961 of NZ_JAIVFT010000005.1, read as the reverse complement.
AATTTGAGCAAATGAGCGGCAGTAACAGCCCCACCTTTAATCTCATTAATATGGACAAACTCTAACTCTGACCAACCCCATGCAGCCCGCAAAGCTAACCGTCCAATTCTGCCAAATCCGTTGATGCCAACACGTACTCTCATCAGTTTTCCTAAGTTTATTTAAATCAAAAATGCTTGAGTATGTATATCAGTACTCCTGCGATCGCACCTATTCCCCGTGTGAAATAGCACCTTGACTGTAGTGATTCACCAATATCTGCAAATAGTTAAAGTAAAAGTGCTAATTCTTGCCAACCTAAAACTTGGCTTGTTTCCGTAATAACTCTCCAAGGGTCAGATTGAGTTCAGCCTCACCTTCAAAGACTGTTCCCACCTTTCCATCATAAAAATGAACATTATTCAGGTGATAGCCTTCAGGTGGTAAGGGCACATAGCCCACAGAGCTTACTATCGTTGGTGCTTTCTCAATGTAGAAATTTATGAAGTCTTTCACTGCCGATTTCTTTTGTGCAGACTCAAAATTAGCGTAGATAAACAAAGGTCGAGACAGTGGCTGATACTGGACTTTTTCCACTGTTTGACGTGACGGCAACACTGGCCCTTTGCCATTGTCTACACCAACAGCTTTTAACTTACCTTGGTTTTCTTCGTAATAGGCATAGCCAAAGTAACCTAAAGCATTGGGGTCTTGGCTAATCCCTTGTACTAAAACTTCATCATCCTCGCTGGCTGTGTAGTCGTTGCGGCTAACTCTAACTTTCCCTACTATTGCTTCTGTAAAATAGTCAAAAGTGCCGGATTTTTTACCTGCACCGTATAAAGAAAGTGGTCGATCTGGCCAAGACGCACGCACTTGGTTCCAACGGGTAATCTTCGCCTCAGCCGCAGGTTCCCAAATCTTTTTCAATTCTGCTCTAGTGATGTCTTTTGCCCAGTCGTTTTGCAGATTAACGGCGACGGTTAGGGCATCAAAAGCAATGGGGAACTCGTAATATCTCACGCCATTTTTGTTACAAGCTTCCATCTCTTCCTTTAAAATGGGTCGAGAGGCATTGCTAATATCTGTTTCTCCAGCACAGAATTTTTCAAATCCTCCACCGGTACCGGAAAAGCTAACTTGAACTTGGGCGTTATTCTTGGGGTTGGCTTTAAACTCTTTAGCGATCGCCTCCGTGATCGGATACACTGTGCTAGAACCATCAATCTTAATCGTCTTCACCTTGGCTGAATCAGTGACTTCTGTAACCTTTGGTAACGACTGAGTTTGAGTAGATGAATCGGATGTGGCTGTGCAACTTGTCGCAAAAGCCAATACTCCACATACGAGAGCTAATTTCTTTGCTATTGCGTTCATTGACCTTACCGTTATGGGTAATTTTGAAAGGATGTTTATATCATTTCAAAAAAACTTGATATGTCAACATCAAGCATAGCACTATACATAAAAATTCATCAAAAAAACTTGATGTATTAAATAAATAAATTCAGCGCCAACAGAATCAGTCGTAGTTGACACTTCTAGGGCTTAAAGCTCTAAACTCTTTCTTAATCGCAGCAGGAACGGGCAGATGAAATTATAGAATTATGGCTAAAATCTGCCAGATATTCCTCTAAAACACTAAATTGGGACAGATTCAAACTGTAATAAATCCAGCGCCCTTCCTGACGGGAGTTAACTAAGCCAGCTTCCTTGAGGGTTTTCAGGTGAAAAGATAGTTTCGACTGATTTACCCCCAAGGCGTCGCACAAATCACATACACATAATTCTCGCTTCCGTAGCAGCTCCAGCACATTAATCCTGAGTGGATCAGAAAGAGCATGAAAGCCAGCAGCAATTAAATGAGGAATGGTAGCAGAGGGGGTTTGCATGAATCAGATTTTGATAAGGTTATGCTATCTCTATTGTGAAGCAGAGACTACAGCTTCAGGTTGATAGCGGATGCCGGCTTGCTTGAAGCGATGTAAAACTTCACCCAAGCGATCGCAGTCGGCAATCAAACTGATCCTTACATAACCCTCACCTGCAACTCCAAAGGCATTACCTGGAGTAACGACAACGCCTGTTTGCTGCAACACGTTCAGGGCAAAATCTGTGGAACCAACGCCAACGGGACACTTAACCCAAAGATACATCGTCGCCTTGGTTTTGGGGATATCCCAACCCAACTCTCCTAATCCTTGAATGAGGAAATCGCGGCGGGTACGGTAGCGTTGTTGTACTTCATGCAAATACACATCTGGCAGTTGTAAAGCGGTTTCGGCTGCTGTTTGTAATGCTGCAAAAATGCCGTAATCCAAGTTAGTTTTCAACGTCCGCAAACCTTGAATGACATGGCGATTACCCACCACAAACCCAACGCGCCAACCAGCCATATTGTAGGTTTTAGATAAGGTGTGAAATTCCACACCAATTTCTTTCGCACCAGGAATTTCTAACAAGCTAGTGGGTTGATAACCATCAAAAGCTAACTCGGCGTAACACAAGTCATGCACCAGCAAAATTTCATATTTGCGGGCAAAGGCAACGATTTCTTTAAAAAATTCGCGGGGTGCGGTGGCGGCGGTGGGATTGCTGGGATAGTTGAAATAGAGAATTTTCGCTTGTTTTGCAACCTCGTCAGGAATTGCAGCTAAATCAATTAACCAATCATTCTCTGGTTTGAGAATCAAACTATGGATTTTGCCGCCTGCGATCGCTGGGCCGCGAAAATGGGCGGGATAAGCTGGGGAGGGAACCAGAACTAAATCGCCAGGGTTAACGTAGGCAAGTGCTAAATGGGTTAATCCTTCTTTAGAACCCAGTAGTGGTAAAGCTTCGCTATCAGGATCGAGAACTACACCATAACGGCGATGATACCAGTTGGTGATGGCACGGCGGAAACTAGCAGTGCCTTCAAAAGGAGGATAACCGTGATTAGCGGGATCTTTTAAAGCGGCGATCGCAGCTTCTACAACTGGTGCTGGTGTTGCACCATCGGGGTTTCCCATACCCAAATCAATTAAATCCAGCCCTTGTTCCCGTGCTTTAGCTTTTAGTTCATCTAAACGGGCAAATACATAGGGTGGCAGTTTTTGTATACGTTCTGCTGGAACAATCCAATTTAAACTCATGCTTCAACCTCGTCACTCATTCCCTTGGGCGAAACTCGATTCATATCTTTACTATCTATGGGTGCAGTGGTGGAAACCATTGCCGCCATCAACTGTTCTGGCGCGACTTTAAATGGTAGTCGATGGATGTCAGAATTAGAAACTAGGGCAATTTCAGCGGCTGTTTGCAACTCGCCTAATGTAATATTGCCCAATCCCAAATCACTTAATTTTTGGGGCAGTCCAATTTCTGTGTAAAACTTTAACAACTGTTGCCGTGCCGATGCTGCTAGTTGATTGCCTTGTAGCATTTCTTCTAAACGCAGTTGCACCAAAATCCCAAAAGCAACTTTTTCGCCATGAATACTGCCATGTCCTGAAATATGAGTTAAACCATTATGCACGGCATGGGCCGCAACTGTGCGACACTGTGCCCCTCCAAGTCCTCCAACTACCCCAGCTAATAAAACAGTGGCGTCTACAACTTCTCGCCAAACTTCACTACCTGGTTCTTGCAGGGCGGCGGCTGATTTTTGCAAGAGGATATCTCGCAAAACTCGTGCTTGTTGCACCGCAGCAATAATTAAAGTGTCTTGCAAATGCCCACTGCTAACTGAGGCTTCATACCACTTAGCGATCGCATCACCAATTCCAGCTACTAAAGTGCGTTGTGGTGCAGTTTTAATCAAGTCATAATCAAGTATCAATAAATCGGGACAACGAGACAGCCCCACATCGTAAAGAAACGCCCCCTCTTGCGAATAAACATTCGATAAGGCACTCCAAGCTGCACAGGTAGCCCCTGAGGTAGGAATTGTCACTACTGGCAACTGTAACTGTTGCGCGACTAATTTCGCTGTATCTAAGGCTTTGCCGCCACCAATGCCGATAATTACATCAGCTTTATGTTCTTTTGCTGTTTTCTGTAAAGATTTCAGGCTAGCTTCGCAGCAATCTGCACCATAGGAAGCTTGGGCAGTATGTAACTGTTGCGTTTCTAAAACTGGTTGCAAATTCTTTCGGCTGATGGCGAGAGTAGACTCACCTGCCACAATTAAGGGACGACTTCCCAAGCAAGCGATCTCTGCTGTGGCTGCTTGCAACACCCCAGAACCACGGATTACTTTTGCAGGGGCAACTGTGAGCGTAAATAACGAACTAGAGGTTTGAGTAGACAAAGAAGGTTGAGTAGAAAGTTGATTAGACATATAATCTAGTTTGCCAAAACCTTGATATTTCTTAATCTAATAGACTTGCAGCCAGGAATACTTGTTGCCACGCTTTTTTTAGGATGGCAACAAGCTTGCATCTGACTCAACTAGGTTTTAACCGAACTTATGAAAAAGACAAAGCTCATCGCCGACTGGTTAAGCAGTTTGACGACCTTGCTTGAATCTGTAATGTCCATTAGCCTGAAATTCCGAACTATCAAAGTTTTGAATAACCGTATAATTAATTAACATTACCACTCTCAGATTCTCAAGAAAAGTTATTGAGAACTGAATATTGTGTCGGTAGTCATACCATTTTGCCCAATCCTAGCTACGGATATATAGAGGCGCACAGATGTGGGCCCCTACTGATTTATTTGCTGCAAAGCTTTGTAAAAATGTCAACAGTGGTAATTAGGATAAAAACTGAAAAATCATAACTGCCAGTACCTACTACCCGCAAGCTAATTAACTTTTTCCCACAGTGTAACCACTAAAAGTGTGAATATTTTAATCTAAAAATAATAATTAATGTATCGGTAAATACAAAATAAATTATGTCATCCTGATAACAGGTAAATTATTTTTGTCCTCTTGCATGAGACAGAGGGGATAAGGAGAAACTTGTACAAAAATTCCCCCTGCCCCCTGCCTCTTAAGCGGTAGGTTTTGGCAACTGGGCGAATTTGTCTGTGTAAATTTCGACTGCGATCGCAGAATTTTTGCGAGAAACGAGCGATCGCTTGGCCTCACCCAAGTAAACTGGTACAGAAGTCCCTGGTTCCGGGTGGATAATGGTACGGGCGCGAACTGTCAAGTTGTCGTCTTCCCGTGTACCTGAGCGGCCAGAAGAAAACAGATTACTAGCTGCTTGACGTAAAGTTACTTCTAATTGTGTGGGTGTAATTTGGGGTGATGTGGCAATCACGGCTTGTGTTGACCCATTATCATAAACTAAAGTGTAGCGGGCTGCTCCTGGAATCACAGTCCGACTCAAGGGGACTATCGAGAGTGCAAATAAACCACCCGTCAGCACCAGCATAAAGCCAGTCGTACCCACCAGGCGAAAGCGGATGCCCCATTTGAGAATAAAAGCCAAAACTGTTAAGGCAGCAAATACCAAGGTGGCTATACCTGACCATTGGGTGTACTGAAAAAAGTTAGCTGTTGTGAGCATAAGGTTGGTTAGGGATGCGTCTTTTTTTCGTTACCGACACACCCATTTTACCGAGAGCTTACACCGATTACCTGTGAGGTTGCATAGAACAACTTGCTTAGAGCAAATTGTATCACCAAGCCTGATTTTATGCAGTTTCACAAAGAATTGGTATTACACCATAAAGGTTATCGGTCATTATAAAGTCTAAACTTGTGTTTAGCCTAAGTTTAGTGGTGAAATGGAGTCAACCTCAGAACAATTGAAACAGTTATACAGAGTCTTGACTCGGCTAACGCGAATGTATCTCCCGGTTTACCTAGTTAGCTTAGATGAGCGAACAGATAATATCGTAGTAATAGCAGGTGAAGAGACAGTTGTAGTAATTAATCCAAAAGGAGAGGTTGATTATGAATAAGCCTAACTTTAGAGAAATGACACGCAAGCAATTGCGAGATTATATCTTACAAAATCGTGGCGATACCGAAGCAATTCACGCCCTAGCATTACACGTTCAGTCTAATGGCAAACGTCTTAATTCAGTAGATGAGTTACAACAAGTCATCCAAGAAAAACGTAACCAAGGCTTAGAGCCATAGCTAAAAAAAATCATCACTCCGTTAGGGAGCAATGCGATTTTGTTAGGTTGTAGCGAATAAAGCTGGGAAATAAATTGCTTAACCAACTTCCCTAGCCTCCCCAATTTTTCTAGAATAGTATTGGCTCACCAGAGGCAATATGAGAATTTTTAGATGTTTGCAACTTAGCTTGAACACTATCAATGATTGCCAGCCAATCAGCATCTTTGTTCCATTTGGAGTCAATCCGGGTTTTAGTCGCTGCGTCGTAGAGGTTACAAAAAACTACATTCTCTTCTCCAGCAGTTGCAGCGATAATCAGGGGCTTGGAAAAGTCTTGGACTAGGGATACAGCTAAAAGGAAACTTTTAGCAAAGTTAGTTTCTATTCCAGTCCTAACAATATAAATTTCATCGGCTCTAACAACGATGTCTAACTTAATGTTGTCCTTTTCTTTAAATTCTTTCGTCGTTAATTTAAGTTCGCATATATATCCAGTCAGCCCTGTTTTTTGTACAGGAATAGTTATTTTATTATTGATATCGTAGTTATACCATAGGTAAGATTCTCCGCTCAATTCTCCTTTTTTTACATACAAATAAATAGGTTCTGGTGGGTTACAAAGACCTAGCTTAATTTCAGTAATCATGTTTTATGTTCCTTTATGAAAGATCAAAATTTTTCAGATATTCCGTCAAATTCAATATTTTTTTTAAATTGTGCTTAACTGAAGAAAAATAATAAATATACAAAAGGGCATCTACAAGAGATGCCCGTCATGCAGGAAAACCCCAAAGGGTTGTCCCTACACCTTCCCAACAATCAGCAACAGTGACTAATTAGGTATTAGTCACACTCACAGACGTGAATATAGTAATATTATTAACTTGGAACTCTAAATGTCCCCAGTGCATACACTGAAAATTAACTAATAGCTATTCTCAACGCCTAACTGAAACTAAGCTGTTACGCATTGAATTTGTACATTTACCTGATGACTGTTAACTGTCAACAGTCAACAGTCAACAGTTAACGACCATCAAGAGTGTTTATATACTTTAGACGCGCATCAGCTTATCCCTCTGTGATTTGGAAAGGAACAGATTTGAACTAAAGTCCAAAGCCGGGAAAGAGGGAGAGGCTCGTCGAATTTACGTTAATTTGGATGATATGCAAGCCTGTCATGTTGGTTATAACGATGTACTACTCCACAAATGGCAGCCAAAATTAACCATGAAAGCGTATTCAAACGAAAATCGAATAGGGTTACATCTACTGTATTCAATAGAACCCACGCAACAAAAGCCAGAAGATAACTGAACAGTATTAATCTGTCTTGTGTATTTATATATTTTGACTTTCGCAGTAATTGCACGCCTGTAATCAAAATCCAAGCGAGTAAGCCACAAAATAAAAAAGTACTGGGAAAACCAGTTTCAGCGGATAACATCAAAAATAAGTTATGGGGATGACCTAAGGGAATCTGCATCTTGGCTTTGTAGAGTGTACTAAAACTGCGTAACCCCCAGCCAGTCCAAGGATGTTCCTGAGCTAAAAACCAGGCAAACTCCCACTGAGTTTTTCGCATTAAAGCGACTGGTCTACCTGGATACATGTCATCATTTAATCTTGCCCAAAAGAAGGCAGGAACGTACTGACGAAAAAATTGAGCGACTGGCGAGGGAGCAAAAGCTGCTAAAAGGACACTAGAAACGATCGCAGCGATGCCACCCACAAGAATGCGCCAACCTTGGTAGAGTGCATAAGCTAAACAGGCAAAAATAGTGATCGCCCACCCATTGCGTGAATTAGTGAAAATCAAGGCAATGAAATTCGCAATCATCGCCACAGTTAGGAAGAGAAAGGGGAGATGGGAAGGGAATGACTGTTTACCTTTGACTCTTAGTTGCTGATAGTTTTCGAGCCACAACCCTAAACCAAGAATGAAAACTATCGCTAGATAAGCTGCGAAGGTATTAGCGTGCAAGAAGAGTGAAGCGATGCGACCTGGTGGATTTCCTCCTGGTCTGATCGTCCAAGCTAAGACAATCCACAAAATCTCTAATTTCAAACTCCAGCCTAAAAATAACTGTCCCAAGCCGATAATTACCACTGGCATGGAACCAATCACCAAAATCCAAGCCATTTGCCGCAATTGGGCAAATGTTTGAATCAGACTGCTATGAGCAGCAAAAAGTAAAAAGAATGGTAATAAATTAAATAAGCCAAGGAAAGCTGCTGTCTTGTCATTGGCAAACCCAGCACTCACGATCAGCAACAGACTCAAAAGGGCAAATCCCCAGTTGAGGGGGCGGCGACTAATTTTGCGGTATTGTTTCACCCAAGTTATTAATGATACAAAACCTATAGTCACAGCCCCCAATAAAGGACTCAATGGGAAAATTAACAGTGCCCATAGAGAATAGTTCCAAGAAGATTGCCAACGAGACTTGAAATAGTCAAAAACCTTGTTCAAGCTGGCTCCCAACATTCCTCACGAGTGAGACGAATTTGAGCTAAGGCGAAAATAGTGGGGATGATCCGACCGTAGTTAGTGGCGATCGCTCTCCATCCTAAATCAGCAAAAAACCAAGTCCACATTATCGGCCCAATCACAGCAAACATACTGCGGGCTGCCCCATAACGGGCAGCATTCACAGTCATACCTCGTTGGGCCATTCGCATAGCTACATAGCTTTGGAATTGGGTTGTAGCGGCTTGTGAGCCTTTAATCGCAGCTTGTTTGGCTACTTCGTATGTAGCAAAGTGGATGGCAAATTGACGGGCAATTTGCTTAAGTACAAGTGGCTGGAGCATGGAAGTAACCGCGATCGCACTACCGCCTTTGAAAAGTAACCCCAAGGGATCACGTTGCAATAAAAGTGGTAGCGGTTGTTTTAGTTCTGATTTGAGCAGCTGACCCTGCACCCGTACAGTCAATTTTTGCTTTTCCTGTTCAGGCAATTTTTTCCACACCTGTCCTAGCAGATGCAAAAATACTTCTGCTTCTAAATCAATGGTTGCCAGCTGATTAGAATAGGGAATTTTTAGATACTTACATACTTGAACTAACGCTTGTCGGTAAGTTACCTGGCCTGTGCGTCCCCGCAATACCGTCATCCCATCTGCCGCCAAAAAACGAAAGCGGCCCTCTAGTGCGTCTAGCCAAGCTTTGCGGTCTTGGCTTTGCACTTCGATGGGTTCGGGTGTGTGTACATAGTCTAGGGGATTGAACTTACGACTAAATAGAATTGCCGTTAAATCTTGCAATTCTTCTTCGGTCGCTAACTCTAGCGCCGCCCTCATTTCATCCAATTTCCCTTCCTCCCTTCCGTGCAGCTTTCTGTACCTTATTCTACTATTAGCTTTCAGCAGTCATTAGTAGTAATTTTGTCCTTTGATAATAACCAATAACTAATGACCATTCACAAGGTAGGAGGCAGGAGTAACCCACGCAGTTGCGCTGGGACTTAGGCTGTGGACACTTTGTATCTTGCGGTACTTTCCGCTTGTAGCAGTATCTTTTTTTTAAACTGGGTAATGGCCCAGAATTAAAGTAATCAATCGTACTTCTTTGCTTCTGCGTCCTGCCCGACGCTCGCGGACTCGCTCTAAGCGTAAAGCCTACGGCATAGCTTCGCTTAGGGCGCAGCCTCTCGTAGAGAAGCCATGCCGAAGGCGTTGCCTCTCGTACCACTTCGTGGAACCAAGCTACGCGTTAGCGTCTCTGAAAGAGAAGGCTTTACGCTGCGCTATCTGCCTCCTGCCTTCTCTTATAACTAATGACTAGGGACTATTAACTCATGGCTGATATTGCAGTGATTGGTGCCGGAATCGCCGGTTTAGTCTGCGCCCAGCAGTTAAGTCAAGCTGGATATTCGGTGCTAGTGGTAGAAAAATCGCGTGGTTTGGGAGGAAGACTGGCTACACGCCGCTTGCATGGAACTTGCGCGGATCATGGGACTTGTTATCTGAAGCCAAAGGGGGAATTATTGGGACGTTTTGTAGAGATATTGCGCGATCGCCATATCCTCGAAGTCTGGACAGAGGAAGTTTACGAACTCACAACAGGCGCTCCTTTATCTGAACCCAAAAACCCCAGTCCGCGATATGTTGCACCTGGAGGAATGAGTGCGATCGCTAAATCCCTTGCCCCAGGTTTAGAAATATTACTGAATCAGCGTGTCATTGCTATTACCCCAACTCCCGAAAATAGTTGGTGTTTGACTCTCGAATCTAGCAACGAAGAATTAGCTGCAAAAGCTTTAGTTGTCGTTTACCTGATCATTTAATCTGCCGCTAGACTGATTCTGCACTATAGCAAGTCACTATTTTTCTAGCTTACTAAATCAAAGTGCAACAAATAAGTTTTTTAGATGAAACAGCAAATTTTGCCGCAATCCTAAAAAGTAATGTCAATTAACTTTCTCACTGGTTTGGTTAATAGTTATAACAAGATTTGGTTCTCTGCTGAGATATCGTAATGCCCGCAGTGAATTTTTAATTTTTGAGCTAATCTTACGGCTAAAGCCAGTGTAAAGGGTGTGGGAATAGCTCAATATTTTTTTAAGTATATTGCTCTTGAGATGAAAAAGGATATCTTTGTCACATATATAACGAAATAAACATTTATATTCAGTGCGTAGACGCGCAGCGACTTCTTGTCAGACATCGCACTTTTATTTAGTTAAGATTAGGGGTGCGATCGCTTAACTATTTTTCCTTTAAGTCGAATCAATAAGGGTAGATGCGATCGCACTTATTATTTACTTCATATTTTTCGAGTCAATTTATATAAGTTTTCATTTTTTTTCTTTTGATATAACCCAAAATTTACTTAGACAAAATTATAGTGTTTACAACTGTAAAGTTGAATATTTTACTCTAACTTTATCAGAGCTTTTTAGGGTTTTTGCTACTGACAAATAAATAATACTTTTAATAAAATGTGCCTAACAGATTCAAAAAGATATATTTATATCTGGAGATAAATAATGGCACAAGGAGATCACATATACTGTAGTATTGATGATAATAGTAAATCTCCTTATCATCATGGGATCGATTGTGGTAACGACACTGTTATTCATTACCAAAATAATTATAAACACGGGAAGGATGGAATAATCCGCTGGGTTTTCATAACTGAGTTTGCTAAAAATAAGAAAATTTATATTAAAAAACATGATAAATGCGATCCTCCTATAGTTGTCTTCATGAGAGCAAAACGAAGGTTAGGAGAGAAAAGTTACAATATTTTTTATAATAACTGTGAGCATTTTGCACATTATTGTAAAACAGGTGAACCAATTAGTCCTCAAGTAGAGAAGGCTAAAGAAATACTAGGGGGGGATAATGGTATTGCTGTCGTTGATGGTTTTTCTAAAAATGTAATAAATGTTGTTAACTCAGTGCAATCAAGTAAAAATTATATACATAAAAGTATAGAGGATACATTAAAATCTTTGATAAATAAAGATGGTGATGACAGTGATAACAGTTTTTTCAAATTATTTTAAAAACAGGGCAGACTTTTTTCATTTCTGCTCCCCTGTCGGATAAAAATTAGCAAGGCAGATATCACACAGTTTAGGAGTAGGATATCTAATAATCAATCAAATCTCCTGTCTGTAACTCCTGCCATTCTTTATCTTGCTCATAATGTAATAACATTAAATCAGCCTGTGTTGCCAATATGCATCGCCGTTCTTCTAATGGCAATTTCATAAACTCACGACGGTTGATGTTCTTAGCTTGTAAAACTGTTTCAGAAGCTTGTAGCTGTAGGTTCTCTCTCTGAGGAGTAGAATTTGAAATTTCCATACTTTCTCAGTAATTTTTATAATAATTCCTAATATTCATTTTACCGCGCAACTATAGTGTGCGTGTTCATAATAAAAGTAGAATATTCAGTGGAGTTTAGATTATATGGGTAATTTGAAATACTAATAATGAAAAAACTCCAGAAATGTTTGTGGCAAATCTGGAGTCAGGAAAGATACGCATTTACCTATATCAAATTTTCACCGTGAGATAAGCCTACGTCATCAGGGTATACACTCAAATGTAGATAAAGGTATCTGAGGAGAAGCCACTATGCTTCTCCTCAGATACCTTCTCTGTTGGAAGTACACAAAACAGCCCCAGTTAATCTGAGCCTGTTTTGCGAGAGTTGTTTGGCAAGAGGGGTACATCAATAACTGATGCCCCGTGTTAGATATAGATAATTCAGTATGCATCCCTATTCAGCCCTGTTTTGGCATATCCGGATGATTTAGAAAATTGCGTAGGCGCAGCCCGTCGTAGACATCGCTTTTTCCAAAAAGAAACTCCAGATGCTTTAAGGCATCTGGAGTAGTAACAGGTTTCTAACATCAATCAATTTTTACCTATGCGATCGCCAGATGTCGTTGGGGTATATACTCAAATGTATTTTATGTCTGATCATCCTCCAATAGAACAGCAGGTTACCTTCTTTTATACTCATGATCTCAATGCGTCCACAGAATTCTATGAACAAAACCTGGGCTTGGAGTTGTGGCTTAATCAAGGAACCTGCCGAATTTATGCTGTTAGTGGCTCTGGATACTTAGGATTGTGCCAAGCAAGCGAGATATCAACTCCTCCATCTGACAAGCAATCAAGTATCATTTTTACCTTGGTAACACAGCAGGTGGATGAGTGGTTTGAATATCTCAAAAAACGTGGTGTCAAATTTGAAAAGCCACCTACACTAAACGAAAAGTACAACATTTACCACTGTTTTTTGCGTGATTCCAGTGGTTATTTGATTGAAATTCAACGTTTCGAGACTAACCACTAAAAAAAAGACATAACTTATTTAGCTATGTCCAAACGTTTAATTTACAGGGCAGGATTTGTACAGGTTAGAACTTTTTGATTTACTGGGGTACATCATACCGACTAATGCTGTATGACTATCATCGATAGCTATGTACCTTTTCTTCTATCGATTTATCGGGGTGAGTTGCGGGATTTATGCAGCTACCGAGCAATCTTTACATTTCTTTACAATTAGCGGGTGGGGGTAGCCAGCCGTAGGCATCGCTTTTGACTTCTATCTAATAGAAGACAATAAGCTTGGGATCAGCCTCTCCTGCTCCACATTACAGTATCCTCTTTGCCAATTGTGCTATTTGTATAGTTATTATTTTTAAAGTATCGATATTTTATCTATCGGTTCACTAAATATTCTCTTAGGGTGACTGTATGACAGCTGAAAAAATCACATGGCTACGCACAACATTACAACTTAAAGGTTCGGTTATGAAAGCAATTTATAAACATATTTTATGGTGCGGAGCATTCGGATTTTTGATTTCTATACTTTACCATTTTGAGATGCCTGTATCCCAACCTATTTTAGGAAATGTTATTCCTAGTATTGTTTTAGGTTTATTACTTGTATTTCGCACCAATACTGCTTATGATAGATTTTGGGAAGGAAGAAAATGCTGGGGTTCTCTAGTAAATAATATTCGAAATCTGGCACGGCAAATTTGGGTATCAATTGACGAAATTTCTCCACAAGATAAAAACAATAAAATTACAGCACTAAATTTATTGGTAGCTTTCGCTGTAACAACTAAATTACATTTGCGGGGAGAAGTAGTCAATAGCGAGTTAGAAGATTTAATGCCATCTAGTAAGTATATAAAACTGAAGATTATGAATAATCCCCCGATAGAGGTTGCCTTTTGGATAGGAGATTATTTACAGGAGCAGTATCATCGTAATTGCCTTACTAGCTACCAGTTAACATCTATGCAAGAATTATTGAATAGTCTTGTAGATAATTTAGGTGCTTGCGAACGTATTCTAAAAACACCTATGCCATTAGCTTATGCTATTCATCTTAAGCAATTATTGTTACTATATTGTTTCCTGTTACCCTTTCAAATAGTAGAGACTCTGGGTTGGTGGACAGGTTTAATTGCTGCTTTAGTTGGTTTTACAGTATTTGGCATTGAAGCCATCGGTTTAGAGATAGAAAACCCCTTTGGTTATGACCCTAACGACTTACCTTTAGATACGATTTGCGACACAATGAAACGCAATATTGACGATTTAATTACTCTAACTCCAAATGCGCGATCGCAGCCAGGTAATTTGACCTATGAGAAAAGTTGAGATTAGGAAGAATTTACAAGGCTTGGTTATAGCTGCCAAGTCCCATCTGGCCGCGTCCATCTTCTTTCGCAGTAATATATAAACGCGAAACTCTCTTCACTGGTGGATGTGCAATGATGCCTGTACGTCAAACTTTATCAAAGCCTGATATTCAACTTTCTTACTTAGAGTGGAACCAAGGTCAAGAACCTTTACTGCTGTTACATGGCTTAGGGGATCATGCTCTAGTGTGGTCTAGTTTAGGAAATTACCTAGCAGCAGACTACCACATAGTTGCACCAGATATGCGCGGACATGGCCAAAGTAGTAAGCCTGAGAGAGATTATAGTTTTGAAAGTGCGATCGCAGACCTCGAAGCACTAATGGACTATCTCGGATGGACTTTTGCCCATATTGTAAGTCACTCATGGACAGGCAAATTAACCGCCATTTGGGCAAGGCAAAACCCAAAGCGTTTGCGGAGTATAATTTTGGTCGATCCAATTTTTATCTGGAAAATGCCCAGCCTTTTCAAGGTAACTTTTCCGATGCTGTATCGCTTCTTGCCTTTTCTTAAAAGCATGGGCCCCTTTGCCACTTATGAAGAAGCCGAACAACAAGCACGGCAGTTAAAGCAATATCAAGGATGGAGTTCCTTACAGCAGGAAGTCTTCCAAGCAGGAATAGAACAAAAACTCGATGGTAATTGGGGTAGTAAATTTACTATAGCTGCTCGCGACGGGATTTTTGAGGAAGTCATGCAAGTGCCTGGTTTTACAATCCCCCTTGATACCCCTGCCATCTTCGTCCAGCCAGAACAAGGATTGAACCGCCAAGATTGGCAAATTAAACCCTACAAAACCTATCTTAAAAACTTACGCATCTGCCAAGTTCCTGGCAATCATTGGCCGTTTTTGACACAACCAGAGGCATTTAACCAAACTGTAGCAGCTTTCTTGGCAGAACAGAGATAGAAAATCTCATTATTATTGGACGGGATTATCATACGGCAACAGAAGAATTAATAGGAGCGATGTCTAGCGACAAGTAGCTATGCGTCTGCACTCCTCTTAAATCAGTTGTGAGTTATCAGTAACCTGTGAACACTAAGAACTCATAACTGATAACTGTTAAAGTACGGATAATCCAGTCATGAGTTTTTGTATCAATCCCGTTTGCCCTAAACCAAACCACCCGAATAATCATCAAAACCGCTTTTGTCAAAGTTGTGGTTCTCATCTGGAATTGCTAGGGCGTTATCGGGTGACGAGCCTGTTGAGTGACAAAACAGGGTTTAGTAAAGTTTATGAAGCATACGAACAAGATACCCCTAAAATTCTCAAGATACTCAAGGAGGACTTATCAGGCGACGCCAAAGCAGTAGAACTATTTCAGCAAGAAGTAACCGTATTAGGACAACTCAAGCATCGTGGCATTCCCAACGAAGATAGTTACTTCCAATATCAAACTCGAAATGGTTTAGTGTTGCATTGCATTGCAATGGAAAAAATCGATGGATATAACTTAGAACAGTGGTTAAAGCAGCAGCAGAATTACCCTATTTCGCAGGAACAAGCTGTAGCTTGGTTAAAACAATTGGTAGAAATTTTGGATTTAGTGCATGTTAAACAGTACCTTCATCGAGATATTAAGCCATCTAATATCATGATTCGATCCCCCCTTGGTAAGGGTTGGGGGAATTTGGTACTGATTGATTTTGGCACCGCCACTGAAATTGACAGAACCAAACCAGACCAACTCAGCAACAGCGACGGGATGACAGCACTTATGTCATCTGGCTACAGCGCTCCAGAACAAATGAATGCTCAAGCAGTACCGCAATCAGATTTCTTTGCCTTAGGACGCACATTTGTATTTTTACTCACGGGATACCATCCCTTAGATATGTATGATATGCAGCACAATTTATTGCATTGGCAAAATCATGCTATCCATATCTCACCCTTACTATTGAATTTAATTGATTGGCTGACAGCACCGGATATAGAAAAGCGTCCCGCTAATGCCCAAGAGATTTTACAACGCCTAGAAGAAATTGAAACCCAACTAACAGAAACTACTCCTGAAAATATTAATTTAGTAAAAAATAGTAACATCGAACAATTACCACCAGCAATTACTAAAAATTCATTTCCTCCACATAAACAGCCAGAAGAAGTACCACTACTGAAGTTTTTCGCAGCGCTGCTAGTGATATTAGGATTACTTAGTATAGTGGCTTTAGCAACGCGGACATCAAAGTTTTCTGCAAGGTCAAATTACGGACAATTTCCCGAAAAAAAAGGTAAGATTGATTATTTTCCTTATCAAGAAGGTAGGGATAGTCTGGGGAAAGTAGCCGAATTTAATATAGCTGTTTTATCACTAGAATACAAATGGCTTTTAGGTAGCAATTTTCAAATTAAATATGATGATGAAATTATTAGTCTAGACCTTTTAAATTTAAACTTAGAACAAGAACGTATACAGAATATAATGCAAGACCCTAGTGAGATTATCTCTGTAGGCACAGTTTCTTGTAAAGGTAATATAGAAGTTCAACAGCGAATGGCTCTAGAACGTTCCAAACAAATACAATTTTTCGTAAAAAAATTATTTATTAATACACCAAGCATAAAAGGTTATCGTATATTAAATTTGGGACAATTTCAACGGAATGATTGTCAGGCAAATCAGGATTTAACTAAATATCAGAGAAGTATTATAATCATTGGTGTTAAAAAACAATCAGCAGGTGTAATTCTCGATGAAGCGCTACGGGATAGATTAGAAAAAAAGCCTTTTGCTGATTTTAAGTTAGAAGATTATTCTTTGGGGACGGCAGAAAACTTTAAGACGATACCAAGTAATTTGTAACAAAATTTATTTTATTTAATTGGATTCCAGATTTGATATTGGGTGTATTTTTCCAAAGGTAAATATTACTTAATAAACTCCCATGCTATGCATATAGATGAGAAGAAGATGTCAAAATATTAGAAGCCAATGAATTCTCTCAAATCAGCTAGCAATTCGAGAATAATTTCTTCCTGACGTATTTCCCAATTACTTATACGAAAAACTTCCCACCCTTCTTTATGCAGTTTTCTATCTTCTTTTAGCCGCATAGAATACTTTTTTCATCTGCATTCCAATATGCTTTTATCAAGAAAGTTTCAAAAAAGGTTGGCGAGAAGGTTTTTTGCCTGAACTTGAATGTGCTTTAGAGAGGAAATTTGGCTGCGAAGGATTAAAACTGATGTCAGAAATCTCTCAAATTTCCGATTTAGAACAATTAAAGGCAATTTTCCGAGGCGTATTAAAGATAAATACTTTACGTGAAGTGGATGAATTCATCCGCAGCCTTCAAATTTCCTCAACTTAGCCAAACTCTGGGGTGATAAACTTCCTAATTATATAATTATAAATTGCTCATGAATTATAAATTGCTCATGCTCCCATCCCAGAGTACCGCTTTAAACCTGCACGCCACAGCAAGCGATTCGCACCCAAAAACACTAATATCCATCCCACCATTGACCCAAATCCCCGCCCTATATCCACGGGTAGTCCTACCAAAAGACTCGCAGGAAAATCAATCAAATAGGGAAAAGGCGTAAACATCACTATTTTCTGCACAGGTTCTGGGAAGACCTCTAAAGGTGCTATCAAACCAGATAAAAATAGATAAAACAACAACCAAAAATTTTCTAAAGCGCTAGCCCGTTCTGTCCAAAAGGCGAACATGGCAAAGGTGTACTGAATCGTAAACCGCAAAGCAAAAGCTAGCACCGCCGCCAATATAAACAGTAAAAATCTACTCAAACTTGGTATCCAAAAAGCTTGAGGATAAAGAATAAAAAATAATCCCACTAATAAAAAAGCAAACGTTAGCCGAGCAAATCTTTCAGAAATATGGGATGCAACGTGATGCCATACTGGGTCGAGCGGTTGTAGTAACTTGGGCGAAAGCTTGCCTTCCACTACTTCTCTTTCAAACTCCCAAATTACCCAAACAACTGTGAGTTGCCTGACAATGAAAACCGTGATAAAGTAACGCGCAAAATCTATAGGTGATAGCCCAAACTGTCCTCCTTGTGCTGCCTGTATCCAGATACCCATGAGGATAATCGGCAAAGATCCAGCCAAAACCCATAAGATTAGTTCTGCTCTATACTCAACCATATAGGCGTAGTATACTAACAGCAAAGTTAGAGCTTTTCTAATTATCCGCTTCATTTATTAACTTCCCGCGACAAAAATTCCTTATTCTTGTACAGACGCGATTAATCGCATCTCTACTACACGACACCTGCCTGAAAAACTCGTCCAATCACCTCTTCTACAGGCGGTTCGGTAACTGTTAAATCAATTACCTCTAAATCTGTCAAAATCTGAGATACCGTGCGGGTAAGCGTCTCTCTTGGTACCATAAAATGCACCGATCGCCCTTCTAAGAGTTGCACATCACCATAGGTCATAAGTTTTTCTATCGGTAGAGGTTGGGCTAACTCTATATGAACTTCTCGGTATGGGGCAAAACGTTCTAGTAGTCCATCTAAACTCCCGTCATACATCAGCCTTCCCTGGTGAATTAACAGCACTCGTTGACACAAAGCTGTAATATCAGCCATGTAATGACTCGTCAATAGCACTGTAGCTTGATAACGCTGATTGTAGTCGCGCAAAAAATCGCGCACCGCCACCTGAGCATTTACATCTAGTCCTAGCGTTGGTTCATCTAGGAATAATACGTGAGGGCGGTGCAAAAGTGCTGCTAGCAATTCTGCCTTCATTCGTTCACCCAAAGATAGCTTTCGCACTGGTTGGGTAAGTTTGCCTTCTAGAGAAAGCATCTCTGTTAGCTCTCCCACCCGCCTCTGGAACTCTTTATCGGAGATGTTGTATACGGCAGCATTAATTCTCAAAGAATCCAGCGCTGGTAAGTCCCAAAGTAACTGCTGCTTTTGCCCCATTACCAAGGTAATTTTTTGCAAAAATGCTTCTTTACGATGAAACGGAATTTGTCCAGCTACTTGAACTTTACCGCTAGAGGGATGAATCAGCCCCGTGAGCATTTTGAGTGTGGTAGTTTTACCAGCTCCATTTGGGCCCAAAAACCCCACTACTTCACCGGGAGCAATTTCAAAGGAAACATCCTGAACTGCTTGAATTGAGCGGTAGGTGCGGCGAAAAAAGTGGGTGATTGTGCCTTTAATACCCGGACTTTTAATTGCCACTGGGTAAGATTTACTTAGCTTTTCAGCAATGATAATTGACATATTTTTTATATTAGAACCACAGATGTACACAGGTAAACACACATAAATAATTAGTGTTTAGTGCTATTCATCTGTGGTTCCAAATACTAAAGCAGGGATTTTCGCCAGTAACATATCATGATTTCCTGTGGTGGGCATTACTCAAGCACAACACATAGACTTTAGCGTAAACGTCCCGATCGCAATGTACTTATAATTAACCACAAACCCAATAAACTAGCGACTGCAAACAGGGTGGTGCTTAAAAAAGATAGCTGAGTTGTCTGCGCTTTAGTGGAAATAATTGCTGCACCCATAATCAGCGAACCCACTAATATACTAAAAGATAGTCGGTTAGCCGCATCGTCCATAGTTCGGCGCACACCATCTAAACCCCGCAGCGATAGATTCCACTGTAAGGTTTCTGAGGTAACTCGGTCTAATAACAGTTCAATTTGGCGAGGAGATTGGAGAGACAGACTTTTAATATCTAAGGCTGTCCTCAGGAGCGATCGCACTGGATTATCGCCTAGTAATTGCCGACGAAACAAGTCTGTAATTAATGGTTTGACTTCATCAAAAAAATTAAGCTCCGGGTTGAATGTCCGCGCTACCCCCTCTAAATTAGCTAGGGTTTTGGCATACAAACCCATATTGCTAGGTAATCTAATTTTATTGTTGCGGGCAACTTGTAAAACTTCATAAATTATCTGACTGAAGTTTATCTGCGTTAGGCTGACATTATGATACTTACGCAACATGCGATCGTAATCATTTTCTAACCTCGATAAAATTACTGGTTGAGCAGAATCTGATAGCTGCAAAGTTAACTGAGCACACCTTTGAGCATCTAAATCAACGATCGCTAACAACATCTCTGTTAATATCTGCTGTGTGCGGGGATCAAGTCTTCCCACCATGCCACAGTCTAAAAGGGCAACACGACCATCTTTGAGATAAAACAAGTTTCCTGGATGGGGATCAGCGTGAAAAAAGCCATCAATATATAGTTGCTGAAAAAATACCCGAAATAACAAAGTAGTTATTTCTTTTCGCTCTACAGCAGGGTCTTTACCATTATTGTTGTTGTTCAAATCCGCCGCTAAGAACGGCACCCCATCCAGCCATTCCATCACCAATAATTTTTCTGTGGTCAATTCCCAGTTAATTTCCGCAACCACTATTTGTGTGGGATCGTACCAGCGACTTTTAGATAAGTTGCGCCGCAGTTGGTCTGTAAAACCAGCTTCCCGTGTAAAATCCAACTCGGCTTCTAAAGCTTTGGTAAATTCTTCGGCGATGGATTTGATTTCGTAGGTTTGCCCAAACTCAGTCCGCGCCACTAAATCGGCAATACCTTGAATTAAAGCAATATCTTGAGCAATAGTAATATCAATTCCCGGACGTTGCACCTTGAGAGCGACTTCTCGACCGTCTATTAATGTAGCGCGATGTGTCTGAGCAATTGATCCCGCTGCTACTGGGATAGGGTTAATTGTGCTGAAAGTTTCTGCCAGTGGAAGTTTTAGTTGTTTGCGGATGACTACTTCTACCTCTGACCAGGGAACTGGTGGTACTTCGTCTTGTAGGGTTGATAGTTCCTCAATGTAGGCGGCGCTCAGTAAATCTGGACGCGTAGAGAGTAGCTGGCCAAGTTTTACGTAGACTGGGCCCAAATCTATCAAGATATTTTTTAAAACCGCGGGTGTAGGTAGCTGAGGTTCATCAGCTTTGCCACCAGTGAGTAACCTTCGCATATAGTCCCAGCCATTGCGAAGGAATACTTCAAGAATTTCTCGTTGACGGGGAACAGTTTGGGTGAGGAACATTTTGGGGAGTGGGGGATGGGGAATGGGGAGTAAGGAATGGGGGCAGGGGGACTCGGGGCCCCCACGGAGTGGGGATTGGGGGAGAGGGGGCAGGGGGCAAGGGGGAGAATAAAAAATTAGCTCTTTCCCCTCTGCTCCCTGCTCCCTGCCCCTCTGCCTCTTTCAATGCTCTGTTTTTCGACAGTCAAGTTATAATTGGAAAATAGGCTTTTTCGCCTCTGCCAAGGGTTTTAACTTTTATAGCAAGTCGGTAAATCGGGAATCGCTTTGGAGAATTTTGAGGATCTGCTTGATTTCCTGGGTACGTTCTTTTTTAACAACGAGGGTGACATTGCGATCGCGCACAATCACCACGTCCTCTAAACCAATAGTAACAACTACATCCTCTGGATTTGAGGCGTAAATAATAGCGCCCTGCGTATCTAGCCCTACGTGCGTAGCGAGTTCCACATTGGGAGTCTCCTCTGTCTTCAGTAAGCGTTCGATCGCATTCCAATCTCCTAAATCATCCCAACCAAAATCAACTGGCAAAACGTATGCTAGAGTGGTCTTTTCCATTAACGCATAGTCTATACTCTTCTTAGGCAACTGGGGATAGATATCAGGGCCATGTTGTTCTAAAGGTTCGATAATTTCTGGAGCATGGGTATGTAGTTCTTTGAGAACAACCCCTGCCCGAAAAACGAACATTCCACTATTCCAGCTAAAGCGTCCCGTAGATAAAAAAGTTTCTGCTGTTTCACGGTTAGGCTTTTCAGTAAAACGATTGACGTGGTAAGCTGGCAACTCATTAAAGCTACCTATTTTTTCACCTTGTTCAATGTAGCCGTAACCGGTTGATGGAAAAGTAGGCTTGATCCCCAGTGTAACGATCGCTGCTGTGCTTGCTGCTAGTTGCGTAGCCGCGCTTAATGTGTGTGTAAACGCCTCTTGATCGGCAATCCAGTGGTCAGCAGGGAAAAAGCCAATAACAGCGTCTTCTCCATAGCGCTGTTTGATTTCTAAACTTGTCCAAGCAACGGCTGCGGCTGTGTCTCTGCCTTCTGACTCAATCAGTAAGTTTTTAACTGGTAGATCAGGTAATTGTTGTCGTACCCCGTCAGCTATCTGACTAGAAGTAATTACCCATAAGGAATCCCACCCCGTTCGGGTTCGCCAGTCGCTCATGGGGGAAACCCCCAAGACCGCGCTGGACTCACCGCCACCAAGTTCTATCAATCGATCGGCGGTTGCTTGTAATAAACTTCTAGAGCTACCATCAAGACTTAAAAATTGCTTGGGTCGGTCTTTGCGACTCAGAGGCCAAAAACGTTCACCTTTACCACCAGCAAGGATTACGGGGAACAATAAAGTATTCATGTTGTCATACACGCCTACCGAAGAACATTACAAGTTTACAGTGAGCTTTTCTACTGGCAATATTTGTAGCTTGCATTAACATACTTTTAGGGAGTGGTTGAGTGGGGAGATAATTGTGATAAAACAAGTCGAATGGTCGGAAAATCCGGTTACATCTCAACAAGTTGCAGAATTTGAAACTGAGGTGCGATCGCAGCAACTTCAACGAACGGAAAATCAAGTAACACCTGCACCAGTAGACGACTTAGAGGAGGAGGTCGAACTAAACCCGCCAGCGAATCCGAACCGTAGCGTCGTCGAATCTGTGGGCGCGATTCCCAATCAGCTTTATGAGAGACTGGGCTTAACCATGCCTCGCTGGCTGTTGTGGATCATGACGGTTGTCATCGGCATCATCTTATCTGGATTGCTAGTATCAACCTTAGCGCTGTGGACTCCTTTGTGGAGCAATCTAGATCGAACAGATGAAGATTTAGGAACTGCTGGTAAAGACGAGGTAAAAATACCGCTACCAGGGGAGTTATGGAGCAAACTCTCCCAGTACCAGCTTTCACGACCGATGAATATTTTAATTATGGGGATTGAACCAGTTAGCGGTACTGTTGATGGTTCACCAGAAAGCTTTGCTGGGAAAAGCGACACCATGCTGCTAGTACGGCTCAACCCTAGTGAAAAATCTGTACGGGTGCTTTCCATTCCCAGAGATACGATGATCGCCATCCCCGAAAAGGGAGAAAAGGGATTAACTAAGGTATCTGATGCCAATGCCAAAGGCGGCCCAGTCTTGGCAGCACGGGTAGTTAGCCGTACCTTAAATAATGCCCCAATCGATCGCTACATCCGTATCTCTACTAGCGGCTTACGGCAGTTAGTCGATCAGTTAGGCGGAGTGGAAGTCTTTGTTCCCCAATCAATGGAATATAAAGACTCCAGCAGTCGCCTGTCGATTAATTTAGTCAGTGGCTGGCAAATTCTCAACGGAGAACAAGCAGAACAGTTTGCCCGATTTCGCGAACCAGGTTTGGGAGATTTGCCGAGAGTGCAGCGTCAGCAAGCACTAACAGCAGCATTGCTGCAACGCTTAAATAGTCCTACCGTCTTACCCAGGTTGCCTCAATTAACTCGCTTGATGCGAAAATACTTTGATACCAACCTGAAGATTGAAGAAATGATGGCGTTGGTGAACTTCGGCCTCAACTTGGATCGGGATAATTTCCAAATGACCGTGTTGCCTGGTACGTTTAGCCGTTTTAGCAAAGACCCTGATAGCTATTGGCTAAATATGACTGGACAACAGAGCCTGTTGAATGATTATGTTGGGGTAAATGTACCTGGTCTGAAACCAGATATGCGTCAGGTTCCTAACCTCAAAATTGCTATTCAAAATGCTTCCAATCAACCTCAGCTAACTGAAAAAGTTATTGCTTATCTGAAACAGAAAGGCTTTACTAATATTTACAAAGTGCCTGATTGGCCAGATACCCAACGTCAAACTCAAATTGTTGTCCAAAAAGGCAATCGACGAGTTGGAGTTGATTTGCAAAAAGTCTTAGGCTTGGGTCAAATTGAGGTAGCGGCGATTGGTGATTTAGAATCTGATCTCACTATTCGGATTGGTAAAGATTGGAAATAGTCAAGAGTCATTAGTCATTAGTCATTAGTCATTAGTTAAATGACAAGCGACTAATGACAAAGGACTGCTGATAAATAATAAAGTTATGAAAAAGATTTTACTGCGCTTTTTTGGTTTGATTGTGATTTTGATACTGGCATTTGGGTGGATACTACTTAATCCCAAACCTGCTTTTGCTCAGATAAACACAATCAATTACAACAATATAAATTTAGAAAATCGTGATTTTTCTCATGCTGATTTAGCAGGTGTGACTTTTGTAGCAGCAGAAATGCGGGGGACGAATTTCCAAGGAGCGAATTTAACCAACGCAATTCTAACTAAAGGAGTTTTATTAAAAGCAAATTTGGAAGGTGCAAATCTAGCAGGCGCTTTAGTCGATCGCGTGACTATGGATGGTGCTAACCTGAAAAATGCCATTTTTACAGAAGCCACTTTGACTCGTAGCCGTTTTTATGATGCCGAAATTACAGGCGCTGATTTTACCGACGCTTTAATTGACCGTTATCAAGTGTCGCTAATGTGTGAGAGGGCCGATGGGGTAAATCCGGTTACGGGTATGTCAACGCGAGATAGTTTGGGGTGTAAGTAAAGAATCTCAGCGTTGAGCATAAAAACAGAGACATTTTAGCTAAAAAATAGAAAACAAAGGTTCTTTATTAAACTATGTACTATTAACTATAGCAGTGGACAAAACCGTTAGAACAAATCGGCGGTAGAAGCTTTCAACAAGCTTACATTGTGAATTGATTTTTGTCCTAAGCTTCCTGTCCGTTGCTCTATCAATTTGATTTTAATTTTGTATTTGCTCAAAGGTAAAAATCTAAAAATTCATGAGCAAATACAAAATAAACTTAACTTTACTATTCAACCCAAGTTGCTTCGGTTTATTGGGTTATTTATTGGACAAGCAGGAATAATTTGCTTATATACTATTTTTACGATTATAAGTGTTACACAACTTAGTTGTGACCGTGTTCCGCAAAATTTACAAGCTTCCAGTATTGAGCAAAAATCATCAATAATTATATGCCAACGGAGAGAATTTGATTTTTCTGGTCATCAAAAAAGCCAAAAACAAATTACTGGATTAATTGGAATATCTAGTGAAACCGTACCTTTAAGTGGGTGCTATAGTTCTGGGTTTCAAGAGAAACAACAAATAGTTAATATGATCAAAAGTTTTCTCGCTTCAAATTAACAATTGTTTATCCCACAACTACAGGATTACATCTGCAATGGTTAGTAGGGGCGTACATCTGTACGTCCCTACCCGTGTATCTGTAGCAGGTATTTCGTGAAATAGTATTATTAGAATTGTCAAAAATCAGTAGCCTCTAATTACCACTGGGAATTTCAATTAAAAACTCTGTTCCTTCTCCTGGTTTAGAGGAACATTTAATCTGACCATGATGTTTTTCAACTATTATTTGATGGCTGATAGATAATCCTAACCCCGTACCTTTACCTGGTGCTTTGGTGGTGAAGAAGGGATCAAACATGTGCGATCGCACCTCTTCTGGAATCCCAAGACCATTATCAGCTATTCTAATTACAATGTGGTTATTAATGGCTTGCGTAGTAATCCAGATAGTTAAGGGTATTTTTGGACACCTTTGGGATAACTTTAAATACCTCTGCTGTATAATTTTAAACTTTTCCTCTAATGCATCAATACTGTTACTCAAAAGATTCATAAACACTTGATTTAATTGTGCGGGATAGCATTCGAGCAAAGGTAAAGTAGCATATTCTTTAACAATCTCAATAGCTGGGCGTTCATTATTGTTTTTGAGCCGATGCCCTAAAATCAGCAAAGTACTATCTAAGCCTTCATGAACATCTACTGGCTTCAATTCAGCCTCATCTGTACGAGAAAAGTTACGCAGTGATAGTACAATCTCACAAATCCGCTCTGTTCCTACTTTCATCGACTCAAGGGTTTTGGGTAAATCTTCGATAAGAAAATCCAAATCAGTCTTGTCAATTTGCTCTTGGACAGTTGGCAATAGTGAGGAGTTCTTACGGTAAAGTTTCACTACATTTAGCAGTTCTTGAGTATATTCATTTAAATGGATGAGATTGCCAAAAATAAAACTGATAGGATTGTTGATTTCATGAGCGACTCCAGCAAGTAATTGTCCTAATCCTGCCATTTTTTCACCCTGAATTAACCGGGTCTGAGTTTGTTTTAATTCTTGCAGGGCTTGAGTAAGTTCTAAGGTTTGACGTTTAGTTTGTTCGAGTAATTCCGCTTGCTGAATCGCAATTCCTAATTGCACCCCTACTTGAGCCAGTAAATTAATTTCTTCTTCTTTCCAATAGCGCGGTTGCGAATTTTGATAAGCAACTAATAATCCCCATAGTTTTTCACCTTCCCGAATCGGAACAAAGGTTTCATTACGCGGAAGTTCGTTATCGTCGTCTGTGTCCTCAAAAGTTTCTATAATCATTGGTTGGGCTTGTGCAACAGGTTTCCAACCATCTTTAAAAGAATCTGCCACAAATTTACCGCTCCAATCTGGGTTAAAGCGGTAAATTGCAACTCGCTCGACTTCGAGCAACTCTCGCACAGCTTGAGTAGTGGTTCTAAAAATAGTTTTAATATCGAGTGACTGGCGGATTTTATCAATGGTTGCAGCCAGCAATTCTTGCCGTTCCATTGCTTTCTCCCGTTCAGTGGCTTCTGCTAACTGGACAACCTGCATTTGAACTTGCTTTAAATAAGAATCCTGTTTTAATGCGACTCCCAATTGCTCGGCTATTTGACTGGTAAATTCAATCTCAGAGGGTTGCCAGTGACGAGGAGCGGTGCATTGGTGAATACACAGTAATCCCCAAAGTTCACCTTTTTTCAATAGAGGTGCGATCATATTTGCCCGCACTTGAAATTTTTCTAGAATTTGGACGTAGCAACCTGGAAACTTTCCTTGATAGATGTCAGTGATCGCATTTACTCGACCTTGTGCATAAAGGGGTGCAAAGTTTTCACCAAAGCAATAATCATAAACTTTTTCTGTGATTACCGAGTTACACTCAGGTACAACATCCTCAGAAATAAATTCCCCTTCCCAATTTTTTTGAGGGTCAAAACGAAAGACCGCTACTCGGTCTGCTTGTAGCATTTGCCGCGCCTCGGTGACAGTAGTCTGGAAGATTGTATCTAAATCTAAAGACTCCCGAATTCGAGTAATCACGCTAGTTAATGTCTTTTGTTGCTCTGCTTGGTACTGAGCCTGTGCTAGTAACTTATAATGTCGCAGTGCCACACCAATTTGTGTGCCGATTTTGGTCAATGATTCGATTTCATAAGATTGCCACTGTCTGGGTGAGGCATTTTGGTAGGCAGCGATGATTCCCCAAAGTTGATCTCCTTGGAGAATGGGGGCAGTTGCAAAGGCTTTTGCCTGAAATTGCTTTAACAGGGTTACATGACAGTCTGTTAATCCGGCTTGATAAATGTCATTGACTGTAAATGTCTGGTTGTTAACATAACGTCCCCCTTGCGTTTGTTGTAAATAAGTATCAGCAATCGCAGGCTGAACACCAACTAAGGGAGTCCAGCCTTCCGCAAATGACTCAGCAACAAAGTTACCACTCCAATCGGTATTGAAGCTAAAGATGGCAACTCGATCGGCTTGCAGCAACTGGCGTATTTCTTGAGTTGTGGTTTTAAAAATGGTTTCAATATCAAGGGGTGAACGAATTTCATCAACAATTTGAGCAATTACTTGGTCGCGTTGAACTGCTTGAGCCAATTTTGCGGCTTGCACTTGGACTTCATGGAGATGCTTTGCCTGTTGAATAGCAACAGCAAGATGGTCAGCAATTTGATGAATAAACTCAATTTCTGATTCTTTCCAGTCACGAGCCTGACTGCACTGATGAATGCAAAGCAATCCCCACAGTTCTTTCTGGCGTGATATAGGGACAACGAGGTTGGCCTGTACCTGAAATTTACTCAAAATTGCCATAAGACAATCACTCAGTCCCGCCTTGTAAATATCTGCTACCGCTTGCACTTGACCTTGTTGATAAGTAGAAGCAAATTGTTCTCCAAAGCAGTGATCGTAAACTTTTACTGCCAATGCCGAAGTCCAACCAGGCACAACATCTTCAGAAACAAATTCTCCTTCCCAATCTTTTTTCAGGTTAAACTGGAAGACTGCTACACGATCAGCATTTAGCAACTGACGCACTTGTGTAACGGTAGTTTGAAAAATCGTTTCTAAGTCAAGAGACTCCCGAATTCGCACAATTACACTCGCTAGAGCCTTTTGTTGGTCTAGTTGTTCTTGAAGTTGAGCGCTTGACAAGAGAAGTTGATTTTCTGTGAAATTTGAATTGGGTTCCATTGCTCTGGATTATGTCGTTTTTATATAAATGATTCCTCATACCAAACTTCATTGGGTTAAAGGGCGTCAAAAATATGACAAACTACAAAATTTTTGCAGTACTTAACTATTTCCCAGAAGATGGTTATTGTTATAGTTCCCCTTTCTCGATCTATCCTCGTAATGGGTTAAAAAATAATTTTGGCTTGTACACAAGAGAAAATATAACTAAGTTAGTGTTGCCGAGATAAATCAGAAAAGCGATCTGACCTGTTTTGAGTTGTTCTGACTGGCTGAGAATCAATAAACCCGTGATTTGGTTTAATGTTTCTCGTGTTCTCTTTGTACAACAGTTCCTGCCTTTACCTGAAAATGAGAGCTAAAATGCGTACTATTATAGCAATCTCAGAAATTTTATTTTGAGCGTAGGCTAGCAAGAACCGTAGGCATCGTGCCAAGTCCAAGGACGAAGGCGTTTAAAATGACTAAGCTGATGCGCGTCTAAAGTATATAAACACTCTCGATGGTCGTTAACTGTTGACTGTTGACTGTTGACGGTTTTTCAGTCATCAGGTAAATGTACAAATTAAATGTGTAACAGCTTAATTTGTCAAAATTTACCTGACAGACTGCGGGATTTCAGGTTAAATGTTTTAAAGTATGCACTCTGCAAGAGTTGTCGGGTAATATTCGTGACACAACAAGACCAAAAACCTTCTCGTTCTTTCGCTGGAATTGCTGGCATTGTTGCCGCAGCCACATTAATTAGTAAAGTCTTCGGTTTAGTGCGGCAGCAAGCGATCGCTGCCGCTTTTGGTGTTGGTGCTGCTGCCACCGCCTATAGTTATGCCTATATTATTCCTGGCTTTCTATTGATATTACTCGGTGGTGTAAATGGGCCATTACACAGTGCAATTGTCAGCGTTTTAGCCAAGCGGCGGCGAGAAGAAGCGGCTCCCCTAGTGGAAACCGTGACAACGCTAGTTGCTGGATTGCTGTTGCTGGTGACGGTTGCTCAGATTTTATTTGCGGATGCGATCGTTGATTTAGTCGGTCATGGCTTGGAAGAGACAACCAGAGCGATCGCAATTCAACAACTCCGCATTATGGCGCCAATGGCTTTATTTTCAGGTTTAATTGGCATTGGCTTCGGTACTCTTAATGCAGCCAATCAATATTGGTTACTCTCCATTAGTCCCCTATTATCCAGTATTACTGTTGTTGCCGGTCTTGGTATCTTGGCTATGCAACTGGGCAAAGACATTATTAAACCGGAGTACGCTTTAATCGGGGGAATGGTGTTAGCTTGGGGAACCTTAGCAGGAGCAGTTCTCCAATGGATAGTGCAGCTAATTGTCCAGTGGCGGTTAGGATTAGGCACATTACGCCTGCGATTTGATTTTAAATCCCCAGGCGTTCAAGAAGTAATTAAAATTATGACTCCGGCAACAATTTCCTCTGGAATGATGCCAATTAATGTCGCCACTGACCTTTATTTTGCCAGTCCTATCCCTGGTGCTGCAGCAGGATTTAACTATGCGAATTTATTAGTACAAACTCCCTTAGGGATTATTTCTAATGTCATTTTGCTGCCCCTATTACCTATATTTGCCAAACTTGCCGGCCCCGAAAATTGGCCAGAGTTAAAACTACGCATTCGCCAAGGACTTCTACTCACTGCTTTCACCATGCTACCGCTAGGGGCGTTGATGGTGGCGTTATCTGTACCCATTGTGCAGGTGGTATATGAGCGCGGTGCTTTCAAGCCAGAAGCCACACAGCTAGTTTCATCCTTACTAGTCGCTTATGGAATTGGGATGTTTGTCTATTTGGGGCGTGATGTTTTGGTGCGGGTATTCTATGCTTTGGGAGATGGACAGACACCTTTTCGCATCAGTATTTTTAACATCTTGCTCAATATCTTATTAGATTGGTTTTTCGTTAAACCTTTTGGCGCTCCCGGTTTAGTGTTGGCAACAGTAAGTGTAAATTGCAGCTCAATGTTGATGCTGTTGTGGTTGCTCGATCGCAAACTCAATGGTTTACCTTGGCGTGAGTGGAGTTTGCCGATTCTGGGTTTGACTGCGGGTAGCGTGGTAGCTGGGGTAGCAAGCTATGGGACTTTGGTTGCTTCTGGGCAATTCTTAGGTAAAACGGGTTTACTGATTCTGATATTGCAGCTATGTATATCTGGCTTCGTGGGGATTGCTGTGTTTGCTGCGATCGCTTCATGGATGAAAATACCAGAGGTGAATATTTTTATATCTCGTCTACGTCAGCGCTTTTTCAAGAAATAACTGCCATTTGAATTTTTCAGTGGTTACACCCAAGTGGATGAAAAATAATTCAGCCACTTGGGCGAACCAGGTGTGCGAGGTTACATTTTGTAAAAAAAGAGATTCTAGTACTAGAGAACATTGATTTTACTTAACTCTGGTGAGAAGAATTCTATGAAACTTACAAAATTAGCTGCCTCTTTCCTCGCTGTTGCTTCCATTGTCCTCTCGGCGGGAATTGCTTCTGCTCAAACAGCGGGTACGAACGGTAACTACATCGGTGCTGGTGTTGCGGTTGGTGCAACCAGTGGCGGACAAGGAAACGATGAAGCACAAATTGGTGGCAATATCCAAGGACGTTACGCCGTTCCCAATGCGCCTGTTTCACTGCGGGGTTCTGTGCTATATGGTGGTGATGCTGCCGCAATTATGCCCATAGTGACTTACGATGCGCCCATCGCTAAAAATACTAACGTTTACTTCGGTGGTGGTTATTCTTTTGTAACTGATGAAGGTCAAAAAACCCCATTGGGCAATCAGAATGCACCTGTAGTCACCCTTGGTATTGAATCAGAAGTTAGCAACAATGTCATTGCTTATGGCGATACTAAATGGGGCATTGACGCCTATAGAAATAGTGATGCTGATGCCGTGAGCTTCCAAGCTGGATTAGGCTATCGTTTCTAGTGATTACGAGCTAGAAAACAGCTTATTCACAAGCTAAAGCACTGATGTTTGCCAGCCCTAATAGTAATTCCTTCTGTCATATCTGAGTATAGATACTCAGATATGACCCATTTTTTTAATCATTTTCATTTATGATTTTGATAAACAATTATATTGGCTATTATCAATAGTTTTTCTTAAAGTAAAATTACCAATTTTGAATATGTGTAAAAGATATTACTCATGGAAAAGATTAATCCCATTCCCGAAATACTTGGTGAAACAACTGACGTGGAATCTTGGCTGATTAGGGCTGGGCTAAGATTTTCAGATTTAGGTGACGATGCCGCAAGTCTTGCAATCCGTAAGCAATGGCGAGAGTACCAAGCCGCAGTGCAAAGATGCTGTGTAACCCTACACCAAGCACCGTCACGTGTTCAACTAGGGGGCGACTATGCCAACCTGAGAATACCTGGTGCGGCTTCAACCAATTGTGTGATACGCTGTCGAGTCGTGCCAAGTTCTTAGACTGGGCAAAAGATAGAAAATCTGTGAATAGAAAATATCCATTGCAATAGCTTTCGGTTAAGGGAGAAAGGGTGAAAGAAAAACCTTTAACCCTTATCCAATACCTTTTCCCAAAACCCAATTCCAAGTTAAAAATGCACAAAGCGAACAGTATTAATATCCATTGCGGTTAGAAAATCAAGTGTTGGGTAGGGCATACTGATAACTGTTTGACTAATAATTTTGTTCTACGCCGCCTACTACTGGCTTAACTTCTGAAAATGGATCAGTGCCGCCACCCCAGTTAAAATCACTAATTCGGACGCTGAAACCGCCTAACTCCAGTACCGGATTGTAACGCAAGGTGATGCCATAGGTGCGACGGCTATATTCCAAAATGTAGTCAGTGCTAGTTTCTTTACCAGTATCCAAGTTTACAGATGTTTGAAAGCCTAAGCGAAAAGGGCCGTAGATTTGCTGTGATATCCCAGCGCTCAACACTTGGTTATCAACGGAGCGATCAAACAAAAAGGGTGATAATCCGTTGTTTAAGCCTTGAGAGTAACTAATATTAAAGGCGGTATAGTCGAAAAAAGGTCGAGAAAAATGACCAACTTGACCTTGTAAGCCAATTGTACCAATTAGGGTGCTTTGATTATCACCATTGGTGTAATAATTTGTAGTGCCTGTGACGCTAGCGATCGCTTGCAAGTAAGGAACTACAGGGGTAGCCGTGTATCGTAATCCCTCAGTGGCAGTGGGTGGTAATGGTTTTCCCTGCCACAGCAACAGCCCTTTACTGAGGGTGGCACTGCCTTGTAAACGACCTAGTGAGATGCGATCGTTTTCCCGCACTGGTTCTAGTAAGTCTTGGCGATCGGTGTTGGCATTGATATATCGAGCGCTTGCTTGATAGGTGAGGTTAATGCCAGTCTTGCCTAAAGGAATTACAGGAGAGGTAACAATACCGCCAAGACTGCTCTGGACAGTTTGAAAGCCAAGAGTACCGTTGTAAAAACGCTCGCGGTAGCCATACTCCAGATTCAATATGTGCGGAAGGGAAGTCCCTAATATCTGGCGCAATCCCAACCTCGCTCGCAAATTGTCTTCTACCTTGTTCAAGTCAAAACTGGTTAACTCCCCAGTCCCTTCAACTACTGCCCGTGGACTCAAAACAGAATTTATCTTTGTCTTCACAGCAAACAGTGCGCCTAAGTCACCCGTGCCTTCTTGCACAGCTCTTTGTACTAGTAACTGGGGCGTGATCGTCCAGCGTGTCTGCTCTGTATCGATGACTGGAAAGCCACGCTCAATATACAAACCACCCCGATCTTCTCCATCATAGCCGGGGGAAACTATTGCAGGTGTAACATCCCGCTCTCGACGGTCAATAGTCCGCTCATTCAGCGGAATTGGTAAGGAAACCGTTTGATCCAATACCAAACGCTGCCCCTGTGTCCTGATGCGGTCTACCAAGGGTGATTCTCGCGTCAGAGTTACTTTATCTGCGCGTAATTCTAGTTCTGGGGGCGAAAAAGGATCATTCGTGATCCGAACATTGTTTGCTTGCCAGCCTTGCGGATAAAAGTCAATGTTTTCAGCTTCAAACCTGAGCCGATTGACCGCGCCCCCTGTTTTCGGTGGCGGGACGTTGCTAGCGTCTGCCTGACCACCAAATGCTATATCAATTCCTCCAGGGCTGCTCACACCGGAAACGGGCTGATTGGCTCTAATGCGATCGCTGGGCGGACGTTTTGGAACCCCACCAGCAGTTACACCCGTGGATGAAAAAGCAAAATCTGTTTGTGCTGAGGGTACGTAAATTTCTCCTCTACCATTTTCCAGTTCCCCACTATCTTGAACAAAGTTATAGGTAAAGCGTTGTCCACGCAGTACCTGATCGCCCCGTGTTAAAGTTACGTTGCCTTCCCCCGCAGCGATCAAGTTGTCTAAATTGACTTGCAAGCGATCGGCATCCACCACTGCCCCATCAAATCGCACAAGTACATTACCAACAGCTGTAATAATTCGCCGTTGCTCGTCATACTCTTGCCGATCTGAAGTGACTTCTACAATTCTCGGTTTGACTGGCGGCGTGCTAGTTGGCGCTTGTGGTTGATTGGTGGTGTCTACCTCTGGTGTCGGCGTTGGTGCTTGGCTTTGTTGCTGGACTTGGGACTTGAATTCTACAGTGATAGGCGTTGAGAGTTGGTTTTTTGGGCTGCGAGACTTGAATGTTATAAAATTTTGTACTGATTGAGAACTCGGTGCAAGATCAGCAGCAGATACAGAGATATTGTCTCTTCCTGGAAACTGTGGTGCAGTAATATCACTTTGCTGTTTTTGCTGGGTTAACTTCTCAGCTAAAATTCCCGCCTTTGATTCGACTAACTTGTTGCTGTTTGTGAGACTTGGGGCACTTGGAAGAGGACGCAAAGATTGGGCAACAAGGGGACTTGGGGAAACTCTATAGCTAAAGCTAGGAGAGTCCAAAAAGGTTTGTTTTTCTCTACTAAAGTTGGAAGTTGGCGTAGACGCAAAGCGGCTTGTCGTTAGATATCGCTCACCGAGTTTCTGCGAAAGTTCACGCTTTGCGTCTACAGAGAAACCCTCCGCTCCAACTTTTCTTGGCAACGTAGTGGCTTCTCTTTGCGTCTCCCGTTTGCGTAACGCCGCTCTTAGGAGAATTTCTGAACGCCGAACGCCGACGCTCAGACTTGTCTTTATGTCTTCTTTATCTTGGTGATTAGAGGTTTTAACCTCCTGCGTGGGATAATCAACAACCAGCGATCGCCCCAAGAGTGCAGCATTTCCAGACTCGGTAATGGGGGAAATTTCTGATGGGTAGTTTTCTGGTAGATGGGGTACAGAGCGAGTTTCGGCAATTACCAAGTCATTCGGAGTTGAGTGTATTGGAGTTGGCAATGGTGGATCACTTTTGATGTCACCCGCAATTGCCAACTGAGCCAAATCCTTGAGCTGCTTGGATT
This sequence comes from Nostoc sp. CHAB 5824, assembly GCF_020829665.1. Lineage (GTDB taxonomy): Bacteria > Cyanobacteriota > Cyanobacteriia > Cyanobacteriales > Nostocaceae > Nostoc. The sequence goes on along the minus strand of NZ_JAIVFT010000005.1, from coordinate 36,939 downwards.
TATCTGTCTTTTCGTGTATTCCAGTATCTACACCTGAAAGAAACTTTGTATGACTAGCAGATGAGGCGGGATTTACAGGTTGTAAAGATTCGAGGATAGGAGGCGGAGCGGGCGGCAGAACTGGATGAAGCATATTTGAGCATAATCGGGCTAACAAACAGCCAAATGACGGGCGGAAGCATTAAATATATATTTTGCCTTCCGACTGTCGCCTTCTGCTACCGGTAGCAAGCCACTTGCAGAAGGAAACTTACTAAGCGAAAGTTTAGTAAGTTTCCGTGGCATTTAGTATCTTCCGCCTTCTAAAGTCGCGGATGATTTATCGCCCTTTTACTCTAAGTCCCGACGGCCGGGGTTACGAGCTGGATCGTTTGACAAAAATCCGAAGACGAAGATAGTTACGAAGAAGGCAACAACAATATAAACAGCGATTTTTAAAGTCAGCATAGAAATATCTCCAAGGGGTAAGACAAAGAAAGCTTTTCTTTCAGGATCTGCCATGCAGAAAAGATAGCTCCTTTATATTACCCAAATCTCGCCCCTTTTGAGAGGACTCTGGAGACTTGGGACTGGGGACTTGGAGATTAGGGACTAGCAGTGCCTACCCTACGCTTATTGAGAATGGTGCAAGATGTAAGTTGTCTGACTTTTAGATGACCCTAAGAAATAACTCAGAGACTGGTTATTCTTGTGACGTTGACTGACGGCAAAAGTTTCTTAAAAAAGGGAACAGGTTACAGGGAATAGTTACTGTCATCTGTTCCCTATCCTTTATTTCTCAGTTTGAAGTAATGCTTAAGTCTTTAGCAATTCGGTTTTTGATTACTCGTGCAGGTATGCCTACAGCAACGGAGAAAGGAGGAATATCTCTATTGACAACTGCTCCCGCACCAATAACACTGCCTTTGCCGATAGTAACGCCATCTAATACTGTTACTCCATGTCCTAGCCAACAGTCATCCTCAATCACAATTCCCTTGCGAGTAACACCTTGGTATTTAATCGGCTCCATCGGATCGGCAAAATTATGATTATTGGCATATATCCCTGAGTAAGCAGCTATTAAGCAGTGTTTACCAATTTTAATGTCTCCTGGCCCCTCAATAGAAACGTTGGGGCCAATGAAGGTGTCTTCATCAATATGTATACACGTATTTTCCAAACACCCTATATCAACGTTACGCTCAATAGCGACTCTATTTCCTAGATGAATTCTATTATTTTTGTGTCCTCTAGCATTTATCCGCACACCCTTGAAAATATATACTCCACTGCCTATCTCAATACCGCAACTACCGTTAAATTCAACACCATTTTGAATATAAACTGGGCTGCCTATCTGGGAAAAAATACTACGATATCCCAAATTACGCAACTTCGGCCCCAAAATAAGTGTAGGAATATCTCCTAACACAGTAGTTACTAAAAGTTCTTGCACGCGCTGCAATTTGGAAAAATATTGCTTGTTATGCATGGCTACATATCTCTTCGATTAATTGCTGTTGACAGGACTCGTTTGTTGTGTATGTATCCTAATCTTCTGCCAATACCAACAAGTTTTGTACTTCTTAATACATAACTTAAGTTGGCTGTGTTACCGAAATTCCCCCATATTTTTAGATGGTTTTCCAAATGTTGAAAAACCAGAGTCTGGCTTTGACTATGTGAGCAATTCTTTAATTTAGGTGCGATAGAATTACTCAAATGCACAATTGCTTTGGGTCGCTAAAAGCTTTTGTACCACTCACGGCACGTAATAATTTTGCTTCTTTTTCACCAAATCAATTAACAAAACAATTTCAGTGCATTGCAGGGTCAAACCCCAAACTACTAAATTGTCTAATGGAAAAATTTCCTGGTTTAGATTAGGCTACTGTTTTGGTTATCTGGCAAATTTGCAAAGCTTGTTACGCAAATAGGGATAAAGTTGTTTGCCTTGAGGCTACTTTTTCTCAAGCGGTTTTAATCTTTTAAAACAACTCAGTTCCACAAGCTATTTTGCAACAAAAAATACATTTAACTAGACTATATTCAAAAATAAGATAAAATTTTTGCCTAGCATGACAATGTAATTATTGTTAGATTTTTATGGGTATTTTTGCCCAAAAAAACCAACTAGGGTGGATTATCTCCCACATCAGCCATCACATTGAAGTTAACCATCGGTGCAAACAAGTAAGCGCTTCCCCGACTGCTATGACGGCTTTCTTGCAACGAATTTCTAGAGTATGCTGCTCCAATCATGTTGCACACGGATGATTTACAGACTAACCAATTCATGTTTGTAATTACATGAATAGCTTTTAATAACAATTGTTTTTAACGATAACACATTTTATTTTTAGTGGGACACTATTATTAAATAAGTTAATTTCTAAGTTTTTTGTTGATCCGAATGGTGGAATTAGTTAACTTTTTTACTAGAGCGATCCCTAGATTGGGCAAAGCCTACGCTACTCCTAAATGATTTTATACACTTAGATAAAATTCATTTTAAACGGGAAGTTTAACAATGCTCTAAGCGGTTAATTGCCATTTATGTCTATATTTCTAACGTTGCTTGTCCAAGTAATTTTATGTTTTTGTGTTAACTCAGAATGATATCTACTATACTTGTGACACCCTCTTCGCTTAAAAGCTAAAAATTTTCCTCTTCCTTATTACTTGTATATAAAAATTTGTAAATCACCCATTCGGGTGAGCCAAGCGGGTGATGCGTGCTTGACACTACTCATTATAAATTTATTTTATTAAAAGAAAGCTAAAACGTAGCTTAGTTTCCAGAAGAAGTCCAGAAAAAAACATCAAATGCCCAGATTGAGGTATCGGTTTTAACTCACACACTTGGTTCAAATTTATGGCTTTAATTAAAGAAATTGTCCAAGAAGCTCTAACTACCGGCTATCTGAGTGTTGTAGCCGAAGATCAATTGCGATCGCAACTTCAAAGTAATTATGATTCAGAAGACCTAGATGCCTGGATCATTTTACAGCGATCTATTGTGGCGGGTGATGTCAAACAAGAGTCGCGCCGAAAAAAAGCTTCTCTCTCTCCTAAAGCCAAGGACGCCTCATCTAGTATCAAACTTGCTTATCAAATGGCAGCGGAGATTGCTTATGCAGCAGCTGTAGCTTTGTCAATGACAAAAAATACCAAAGATCAGCCTTCATTAGGCGCGTAAAATTACACACTAGTAAGTTATTTACCTGATTTATGATTAAAAATCTATACCCAGTAGTTAGCGTAGGCGTAGCCCGCCGCAGGCATCGCTTTTCCTAGTTGACTGCTTGGTATTATTTTTACACGATCAACTTTAGGCGATGTCTACGATGGGCTATGACGCTCGAACGCAAGAGCGTGTCGCAGACAGACGCTATGCGTAGCAAGATCCCCGTAGGGGTACGCTATCGATATTGCATCACCTTAAGCTAACTTAACCGAAGAATTATTTATAGTAAGTCTTTCCTCTCAGAGTGCCTCTATCTAAAGTAATTTTATTAAAAAATAATTAAAATTTTAATTGTTCCTTGACGCAGTTATGAGGAATTTTTACCCGTCAGCCAAGACCTTAGAATTGATCCCCGGAATCAATTCTAAAATAAATATAAATTATTTATTCCAAACTAAATTTTTTTTAAGTGATACATGGCAGTAAATGATTAAATTTTAATATACCAAGTACATGGCTGAGACTAACGCATAGAATTAGAAACACCTTGGTGTAAACTTTAGCAACGAGGTTAAAAAGAATTCTCAATGCTTAACAAAGTCATCGCTTTTTCACAAACTACTGTATAAAGAATTGGCAATATTGGTAAAGAGAGTAAACAATAACCATAGCTAAACTTGGAGTTTTGCCAACCTATGCAGCCAATTCGCACATTTAACGTATCCCCTTCATTACCGCCGCGACTCGAACCACTACGGCGGCTGGCATATAACTTGCACTGGGATTGGAACGTTGAAACTAAAGATTTATTCCGTCGCTTAGACTCTGATCTGTGGGAGTCTAGCCATCATAACCCGGTGTTAATGTTGGGTACAATCTCTCAATCGCGCCTTCTGGAAGTTGTTGAAGATGAAGGCTTTCTAGCGCAAATGGATCGATCTGACCGTCAGTTAGAAGATTATTTGCAAGAGCGCACCTGGTATCAGAAACAACGGGAGCAGAAACCAAAAGAATGCTACGCCTATTTTTCGGCTGAATTTGGGCTTGTAGATTGTTTGCCCGTCTATTCTGGGGGCTTGGGCGTTTTGGCGGGGGATCACCTCAAATCTGCTAGTGACTTGGGGCTACCGCTTGTGGGCGTAGGTTTACTGTATCAGCAAGGCTACTTTGCCCAGTATCTCAATGCCGATGGTTGGCAGCAAGAACGCTACCTGCTCAACGATTTCTATAATATGCCCTTGCACCTAGAGCGCAATTCTAATGGTTCAGAACTGCGGATTGCGGTAGATTATCCAGGACGTAAGGTATATGCCAGAGTTTGGCGCGTACAGGTAGGAACGGTGCCCTTGTATCTACTGGATACCAATATTGAACCCAACAATGTTTACGACCACGACATCACAGATCAGCTGTATGGTGGCGACATCGATATGCGTATCCACCAGGAAATTATGCTGGGGATCGGTGGTGTGCAAATGCTCAAAGCCTTGGGGCTGAAAGTCACCGCCTACCACATGAATGAAGGTCACGCCGCCTTCTCTGCCCTAGAGCGCATCCGCTTGCTGATTCAGGAAGAGGGACTCAATTATGCCCAAGCGAAACAGGTGGTGGCTTCCAGCAATATCTTCACCACTCACACGCCAGTACCAGCGGGAATTGACTTGTTCGCTCCTGAAAAAATGTTGTACTACCTGGGGTACTATGCAGAGATATTTGAGTTGCCCAAAGAGCAATTTTTAGGACTGGGGCGCGAGAATACAGGCGATTTATCTGGGCCTTTCAGTATGGCGGTGCTGGCGCTGAAGATGGCAACATTTTCTAACGGTGTAGCACAACTGCATGGTGTGGTGTCGCGGCAAATGTTCCAGGGCTTGTGGAAGAAAGTGCCAGTAGAGGAAGTGCCGATCGCAGCAATTACCAACGGTGTCCATGCTCGGAGTTGTGTTGCGAAATCGACTCAAGAATTGTATGATCGCTACCTGGGGCCAAACTGGTCATCAGCACCACCAGATAGCCCATTATGGGAGCGGATGGACGCTATACCTGATGAAGAATTGTGGCGCAATCACGAACGCTGCCGCTTGGATATGATTTTGTATGTGCGGGAGCATTTAGTCAAGCATTTGAGCGATCGCGGCGCTTCCGCCTCCGAAATTATCCAAGCCCAAGAAGTTTTAGATCCTTACGCTTTCACAATTGGCTTTGCCCGTCGGTTTGCCACCTACAAACGCGCCACCCTCTGGATGCGTGATTTGGAGCGGATTAAGCGGCTTTTGCTAGCGAACAAAGACCGGAAAGTGCAATTCGTGATTGCTGGTAAGGCACATCCCAAGGATATTCCCGGTAAAGAACTCATCCGCGAGATTAATCACTTTATCCGCGAACAGCATTTAGAAAAACAGGTAGTGTTTGTTCCTAATTACGACATTCACATATCCCGGTTGATGGTTGCGGGTTGCGATATCTGGTTAAACACACCGCGTCGTCCACGGGAAGCCTCTGGTACTAGTGGCATGAAAGCAGCAATGAATGGATTGCCAAATTTAAGTGTACTAGATGGCTGGTGGGATGAAGCTGATTACGTCCGCACGGGCTGGGCAATTGGACATGGAGAGAATTACGACGATCCCAACTACCAAGATGAAGTAGAAGCAAATGCTCTCTATGAATTGTTAGAAAAGGAAGTTGTGCCGTTATTTTATGAGCACCGGGATAGTGATGGTTTGCCCCGTCCGTGGGTTGCCAAAATGAAGGATGCAATTCGGTTAAATTGTCCGTTCTTTAATACAGCGCGGATGGTAGGAGAGTACGCACAAAGAGCTTATTTCCCAGCCAGCGATCGCTATCATACCCTGACTGTTGATAACTATGCTCCAGCTAAAGAACTAGCTGCATGGAAAGAAAAACTAAGCGAACACTGGTTCAACATCAGAATCAAAGATGTTGATGTATCAGCAGCTTCGGATATTGAAGTTAACCAAACCGTTGCTGTCAAAGCCAAAGTTGACTTAGCAACCTTGACCAATGATGATGTGCAAGTAGAGCTATATCAAGGTGCGATCGATGCCAATGGTGAGATTGTCAACGCTGTGCCAGTGGTGATGGATTACCAAGGGGAGGATGCACAGCAATTGAGTATTTACACGGGTAATATTACCTATACCGCTTCTGGTTTGCAAGGCTTGTCTTTGCGTGTATTGCCGAAAAATCCACACTTAGCTAATCCTTATGAGCCAAGGTTGATTGCTTGGGCAGAATAAGAAAGCTGAGTAGTTGTTGAATACTCAAGACTAGGCGTTGCTGATTTAAGTTTAGCAACGCCTTTTATGTTAAACATTTTTAGGTAAATAATTAATATCTAGTAGCTGTTCTAAGGTGTAAGTACAAGATTGAGGGAAGTTATCTAGTTTGCCTTCAGTTTTATCAATTACATATCCTAATGCATCATCATAAATTGATGCTAATTCTCTTTCTAAAAATTGATATAAATTAGTTGTCAAACTACGTTTTAATTGATTCCTAAAACTTCTAATTTCTGCTTTCCAATGCCCAGAATTATATTGAGATTCTTCTGTCCAATATTGCAACAATAAAAGATGTCTAATAATTTGTTCTAATAAACTAGCAACCTTGGCTTTGTCTCTACGACCCAAATTTTCTAGCTCCTCAATTAAGTTTTCTAAATCTAATTCTTCTAAATGGTTAGCTTTCAATAGTTTGATTGTTTCTTCTAACCAGAGATGATCGTCAATTTCATAAAGCTCTTTTAAACTCAAGTTAGAACTAACTCCTTGCATAAAACCTCTTTGAGTTAAATCTTACGAGATTACAATTTTAGGCTAACATTCTTTGAGGGATGATAATGTAGCCAGTGGTGCGATTGCCAAGTACCAAATTACGTTGTTCTCCCCAATACCACCAGTATGCAGCAACATAGGCGCAAATTAAGCTATCTAGTTTATCTTCGGTTGCTTTGAGGGCTGCGCCTGTGGTGGGGATTTCGGAAGTAAACGAACCGCCAAGATGCAGAGGGGGAGAGAAGGAGGGAAGGATATCGAGAAGATAATTTTGGAGTTTGATTAATTCTAGGCGACGCTTATTGAGGCGTCCTTTTTTGTATTTGAGGATGCGTTCTAAGTTGAATAGGTTAACGATTGCTGGGTGGGGAAAGACTTCTATTTGATATCTGCTGAGTTTTTGCGGTTGAATAGTGGGTGCATGTGCAAAACCGCGTGATTCTAATTCTAGGCCAAAGTTGAGGGTGCGCTCTGCGAAGGGTAGGTTTTGATTAGCTGGGTAGCACCCTGCATGATATTTACCAAAGTATTTGTGGCTGAGTTTGTCGGGGAGACGACTCCCGGTAGCGTTGGGTATGAGGGTAGGTGCATCTACGGCAATGATGGCTGGTTCGTCTGGTTTTACGCTCTGATCGATCCAAGTGAGGATGTCTGCAATGGCTTCTTTGCGGTCTAGATCAAGTAGTTGCAGTTGTCCATTTATCCATTCTAAGCTGCATAGTCCACTTGGTTGAGATTTCCAGCCTAAATCAATGCCAATAAATTTCATGGATATAACACGAATTTGCGATTATTTTCGCATTTTCGGGCAACCATTTATCTAAATTTACTTGCTAAAAATCGTGAGAAATAATCTTATAATCTTAAACAGCTTGTCTTAATTTATTTTATCTCGCAATAAATTAATCAAGATTATTCCAATGAAAATTTTATTTTTACATCCCAATTTTCCCTCGCAATTTCGCAACCTAGCGACAGTTTTAGGTAAAGATCCTAATCACAAAGTCGTCTTTGGAACAAATCGCCGTGAAGGGGAAATACCTGGCGTTTATAAAGCTATTTATACTCCTTCTCGTGAAGCTGCTCCCCAAACCCATCACTATGTTCGCAACCTAGAAAATGCTGTTCTTACCGCGCAGGCTGTCTATCGCGTAGCAGAAAAATTAAAAGCCGAAGGTTTCGTTCCAGATATAGTTTATGGTCATTCTGGTTGGGGGCCGACTTTATTTATGAAAGATGTTTTCCCCAAAGCAGAATTATTATGTTATTTCGAGTGGTTTTATCATGCTCATGGTTCGGATGCAGATTTTGATCCCAATGAACCACTGAATGCTGATGATGAATGCCGCATCCGCGTAAAAAATGCGCCGATTTTAACTGATTTATATAGCTGCGATCGCGGTCTTTCTCCGACGAATTGGCAGCGTCACCAGTTTCCCAAAGAATATCATAGCAAAATCACTGTAATTCATGATGGTGTTGATACCAAATATTTTGTCCCTAAACCAGGCGCAAAGTTAGTTTTACCAAGAATAAATCTCGACCTTTCCCATGTGGAAGAGTTAGTAACTTATGTGGGACGGGGGATGGAACCTTATAGAGGATTTCCGCAGTTTATGGAAGCGGCGGCGCTAATTCAACAGCGAAGACCTCAGTGCCATGTAGTAGTTGTGGGAGAAGATAGAGTGGCTTATGGGAAGAATCTTCCTGATGGTAAGACTTACAAACAATTAATGTTGGAAAAACTATCTTTGGATTTATCGAGGCTGCACTTTACAGATAGGCTTCCTTACAATGAGTACCTTCAAGTTTTGCAAGCTTCGTCTGCTCATATTTATTTAACCCGTCCTTTTGTTTTATCCTGGTCAATGTTAGAAGTAATGGCAGCAGGATGTTTGCTAGTCGCTTCTAAGACTTCGCCAGTATTGGAAGTCGTACAGGATGGGGTAAATGGACTGCTGGTAGATTTCTTTTCTCCTCAAAATATTGCTAATCGGGTTGAAGAGGCGCTGAATTATCCTCAGGAGATGCAAGGAATTCGTGCGAAGGCGCGAGAGACAATTCTAAAGCGTTATGATTTGGCGAAACTGTTACCACAGCATTTGCAATGGATGTTCGCTGGTAAAAGTTCTGATAATTTGAAAAAACACTCAATTTCTAAAGGATTTGGCAAAAGTCATTAGTCATTAGTCATTTGTCATTGGTCATTGGTCATTAGTCATTAGCCTCTTGCATAAATATTTATTGCCTTAAGCAAAGGTGCAAATAAAAGCCTGAAACGAACGACTTTTGTAAGAAGTATATTAATTATTATTTATTGTTCAATAACTAATGACAAATCAGAAATGACAGAGAAGTATAAAAGCGATATTTAAAATGCGAATTATTTTTACCATTGCCCATTTTTTCAAACCTAGCAGTGAGGGTCGTCATGCTTCCCAACGTAAAGACCCGCAACCACGCTTGCAGGCGTTAACTAATAGCCTTACCGCCTTACACCAATTATTTGGTAAATCTCAAAGTATCATCAATATTGCTCAACGAATAGCTTTCCCCGCTAACCAGCCGCAATCTCACGAACTAGATATTGTTATTTGTACAACCAAAGATAATCATCTTCTGAATCAGCTTCCCCTACCATCCCATTTATATAGGCATCATTCTAGCAATGCAGAACCTCTACTTTTGGGGTTTGAGTGCCAAGCTGTTCTGCAAAGTTGTCTTGGTCAATATGATTACTACTGCTTCTTGGAAGATGACCTAATTATTCATGACCCTTGGTTTTTTATAAAATTAAATTGGTTTACCCAACAAGCAGGTGATTTAAATTTGCTCCAGCCAAATCGTTATGAAATCTCCCCTCATGGTTTGGTTCATAAAGCTTACATTGATGGAGATTTGGCTTTGCGAGTAACTGCTCCCTTTCAAAATGTGCAGGAGCAACCGGAACTCAAGGGTACAATTCTGAATGCACCAATTACTTTTTGTCGTGCCCTCAATCCCCATGCAGGCTGCTATTTTTTGAATGCAAATCAGATGGCTCATTGGGCTAATCAAACTTATTTTCTTGACCGAGATATTAGCTTTGTTGGGCCTCTAGAAAGTGCTGCAACCTTGGGAATTATGAAGACATTTCGGATTTACAAAACCTCACCAGAGCAAGCAAGTTTTTTGGAGATTCAGCACGCTGGAACTGGATTTTTGGGGCTAATTGGAGGACAGGTAGGTTTGGCAGAAAGGTAAATCGAATTTAAAAGTTTGGTTTTTGTGAGCAAAATTAATGCGATCGCTATTTATAAAAACACATTGGACTTCTTGCAAAAGTGGGGATGCATGGTAAGGGACAAGGGGGAAAGGGATAAAATTTCCCCTTTCCCTACCTCTTGCAAAAGTTCCTTTTGCAAGAGGTCTATTAGCGATCGCTCAACAATCAACTAATCTTAAATTGTGACTAATGGTTTTTCAACAGGTGTAGGCGTAACTAAAGGATCAAATCCTAACTGCTCAGTAATGCGCTCTCTAGCTAAAAGGCGGTATTCCCAAAAATGCTCGCCAGCAGCACATAAACCCAAATACATATTCAGGAATTGGGGCTTAGTGCGGAGGATAGTCCAAAGCTGTTGCCAAAATTGACCCCGAATTTCCTGCCGTTGCCAACCTTGTCGCCAGAGCAAGTGTGCAAGTAGTCGCAGTCCTTTGCCAGGAGGAAAATACATTGTCTGCTGTAATTGCGGATTAGGTGTAATCTTGAGGCATTGTTCAAAACAACGTCGGAGATAGTTTTTGGGTTCGTACATTCTCCAAATTGCCTCTAAATATTCTTTAGCAACTTCAGCCATCGGACGGGTAGGAACAAAATTCATTAACGAATTCTGATCCCCCGTCTCCAAACCTCCAAATCCTTCTAATAATCGCTCTTCTCGTTTTAGCCTTTCCCAGAGGGCAGTATTGGGAAGGGCTTGCAGTATACCTAGCATTGGTTGAGGAATGCTGGTTTCTTCAATAAAAGCTTGAATTCGCTCCCCAGCACCAGTTTTTTCTCCATCAAAACCAATGATAAATCCTGCATAGATTAACAATCCAGCTTGGTTGATGGTACGACAGGCTTCTAACAGGGGATTGCGGGTATTCTGAAACTTGCGAGTGACTTGCAGGCTGTCTTGATCTGGTGTTTCAATACCCAAAAAGACTGCGTAGAAACCAGCTTTAGCCATTAATTCTAATAGCTCAGTATCTTCTGCTAGGTTGACGGAAGCTTCAGTTAGGAAGGTGAAGGGATAATTGCGTTCCTGCATCCAGGGGATTAATTCTTGTAAGAGGCGTTTTACATTCCGCTTATTGCCAATGAAGTTATCATCCACTACGAACAGAGATCCGCGCCAGCCTAAGTCATAAAGGGTTTGGAGTTCTGCTAGAGTTTGACTTGGTTCTTTGGTACGTGGTTTGCGGCCGTAAAGATTGATGATGTCACAGAATTCGCATTCAAAAGGACAACCGCGAGAAAACTGGATTGCCATCATTAAATAATCATCTCGTTTGAGTAAATCAAAGCGAGGGATGGGACTTTGGGTGACATCTGGTTTTTCAAGGGCGCGGAAGGTTCCTTGTTCTTCACCTTTGGCGATCGCTTCTAAAAATTGTGGAACTGTAATCTCTCCTTCATCTAAAATCAAGTAGTTAGCTCCTGCTTTTTGGGCAGGTTCTGGTACTGAGGTTGGATAAGGGCCACCCACAGCAACTTTTTTCCCCAGTTGCGCTGCTTTGTGAATTTGAGCGAGAAAGTCTTCTTTCTGTGCAAGCATGGCAGAAAGAATCACGATGTCACACCATTGCCAATCAGCATCGGTTTCTTGGTTAACATTGCGGTCATAAAACCGAACTTCCCAGTCTGTTGGTAGCATCGCGGCAACAGTCAGAATCCCTAGTGGTGGGATAAATGCCTTAAGTCCCGCTATCTTCATGAATTCGTCGTAAGACCAAAACGTTTTGGGAAAGCGGGGGTAAAGTAAGAGTACTTTCATTGCTGTAGTCCTCTAATTAAATTTTAGCTGGAAGATTTTTTACTTAGATAAATCCGTGTGGATGCTCATTGCAGAGATGATGATACGATCCCACTACCCTCATTTTTTCTCTATCTGTCCTTAGACAGACATTTGCATCTGCAAAGGTGATTGTTTAGCCAGTTGGCAGGATTAAGCCGTTGTAATAAAACCTAATGGCGGATTTATGAGCGAAAAACTGCCAGACCAATCGTCTGCTGGTAAATTCAAAAATAATTGAGCATTTAATATGGGTTAGAGTAGTAAAGCTTCCATCAGCAGACTCTCCTGAGTGAAAAAATTAACTCATAATTTTGAGATTACTGCTACTTTCTCTGAAAAAAACTTAAATTTTGTCTATTTTTGTAAATAAAAAGTATATAAACTGCTTTGATGAGGAGAAAAAGCTTTAATTACAGCGTTTTGCAGTTTAGTATTTGTATTGCTGTGCTATGTAAACGCAACCTTTTGCAATGCCATTGAATCAACTGACAATGCCGTTGCATCGGCTGACAATGCCATTGCATCGACTTTTTATTTACAACGGACTACAGTCAAGCTGATAAAACTGCAAACAAAGCGATTTTGAAACCACACTATTTTGCAAATAAGAGGGGTCTCAAAACCAAATTTTGGTTCTTGTCAGATTTTGGTGATCATTGAAAGTTACGCACTTTAAGGCATATGGCAGAAGGTTTTAAGACGTTTTGTTATCCTCAGTGGGACTTGTGACCAAGACGGGCGATCGCTTACGGCTTTCTTATGATGCAGATGTTCTATAATCGTTGCACTGCTTCAATTGTGGGAATTTTCTTTTCCTACTTCTGCCCTCTGCCTTGCCCCAACCAAGATAACCAAAAGTTGCCAAGATCCTTATCTCGGCTCAATGCCTTCTGCACTTTCACCCCAACGACTCAAATCAATGTTCAACATTCTTGTACAAATCTCAATCACCATTTCTAAAACTTAGGATAGCTCCATGCGTGACAAAACTCTAGTTTTCAAGATGGACGAGGTTTAAGTCTTATACAAAGTGTTTTTTGAGAGTTTTAACAAAAATATTCTTAAAATCTCTACATATCTATTTCAATAGTCAGAACTTCGTGATTCTCCACAGTTGCAGTAATCGTATAGTTACCAACAGGCCATGCTTTCCTCTTAAGGCTTCCAATCATATCAGCCCATTGACTTATTGAAACACGTAGAGTCGATAGTTGAGCATTTGGAATATGATAGTTAGTTGCTATAGTTGCCATTTGTGTATTTGCGACATCAGACCATATAGCCATTTTATGTATCTCCTTGTTTACAAAACTTAGTTACAAAATTGATCAATCATGTCTACTTGGCAAGCTTCAAGATTTTATGAACTTTTACAAGTTGTGTAAAAGATTGCTTACCCAGCCGGTCTGTTATAAAACTGCAAAATTGATTGATTATTACATCATAACTGCCAATTGTTTATTAATAAAATGGTGGATCATTCTAGCTAAAAATAAATCATAAAAGTGAAAATAATAACAAGATTTTTTATAAAAAATTTATTATTTTTCACTCTGAGATCAACGTAAAAACTAGATAGTAGATCAGGTAAGGAAGGATACATCACTGCACCTTCCTCCCCTAAGAATTTATACAGATCACCTATCAAGCTACCAACAGAGTTCTACTGGAACGGTTTATAGTGTTCAAATTTCTAAGGTTTTTGCAGTCTTAATATCTTTTACAGCAGAAGCTTCAGGTTCCCAAACAAGAAATACGTAGTATGACACGTAAAAATTTTGACTAGTATTCCAATCTGTCGACGAACATTGTTCTACTAAAGAGTAACAGGCACTAATGAAAGTTTTATGGGATTGCGAGTCGGTAATTTTGGCGGAATCTGATTGCAGACCTATTCCAACAGTGCCTGATCCGATGATTTTACTTGCCACTACAGTTACAAGATCGAGTGCTTTGTTGGCTACACTAGGGTAATCTCCCGCTATCGATGCATTGAGAACACCTTGTGCTCCAGCTAAATATTCATCTACCGTTGGATCTGAAGAGTATACCAGAGCGTAGTCAAGTATACGAACATCAGCCTCTATCACACTTGGAATAGAAACCCCCATATCGTTTATGAATTGTTCGGCAATGCTTGTACTTAAAGAAGTTTTAAGCGTATTCATTTTCGTCACTAAATCTTGAGTACTATCCACATGCTGTTGTATTACTGGATTAGAGTGTGATCCCATTTTTTACCTCATTATGTAATTTTGTTATTTTCAATCTGCATGGAAAAACAGAACACCAAGTATTCCTTGAATGTTCAAATAGCACACTTGCAGAAAGTGCTAAAGGAACTATATTGGCTGGAGTTAAACTGATTCTCAGAAAGAGAATTGTTTTATTTAGCAGACTATTAAGTTGATTTATAAGCCTTATTAAAACATCTAAGAGAAATTTTCATTGTTAAGAAATAATTAAGCATATCTAATCTCATTGGTAACAAAGTAAATTTTGTCAACACGTCTAAATATAGAAATAAATCTGCATAAGAAAGAATTTCTAGGGAAGATTTGCCTTGAGAAGAAATCATGTGAAACTCAGTTAAAACAAGTAATTGAGCGATGGATGCTGTTGGCGAAGTCAAAAGTAGACAGGAGCTCCGTAGAGTGTCACCCTAAGATTGGCACTACATATAGCTAGGAGAGTTAAGGATATGTCACTTAAACTGCAACCCATCAGTCCTGTGCCAGAGGAAACAGTTCGTGTCGCCCGTGCTGCTTTCCCCAAAGGAAACCTTTATCTCACGCTGCGAGATGAAATTGGCACACTTTATAGTGACAGTGACTTTGCCGCTTTTTATCCTACTCATGGTCAACCAACAATTACACCTTGGCGATTGGCGTTAATCTGTGTACTGCAATTTATTGAGGATTTGTCAGATAGACAAGCTGCCGAAGCTGTCCGCAGTAGAATTGACTGGAAATATGTTTTATCTGTCAAGCTTTACAATACCCACTCTACAAGCTGTCAAAACTACACTAAGTTGTCGTTTTCTTTTGTGAAGAGTTTCTATAGCAATCGGAGTTGAGTTAAAATCTCTCATCCCACAACGGCGAGTTGATCTGGAAAATGTCAAAATTAAATGAGTTTTGCGTAGGCGCAAGCAACTTGTCGCCAGACATCGCCACTTGACATAGCGCGGATTTGAGATAACTAAGTTGGAATTTATGGGCAAGCAACGTGTTCTTTCTGGAGTTCAGCCAACGGGCAATTACCATCTAGGTAACTACTTGGGAGCCATTCGCAACTGGGTAGAAGGTCAGAGCGAATACGAAAATTACCTTTTTGTGGCTGATTTGCACGCGATTACAGTGCCACACGATCCAAAACAATTGGCAGCTGATACCTACACTCTTGCTGCTCTGTATCTCGCTTGTGGTCTTGATTTAAATCACTCCACCATCTTTGTACAATCCCACGTTTCGGCCCACAGCGAACTCACCTGGTTGCTCAACTGCATTACACCTCTAAACTGGCTGCAAGACATGATCCAGTTCAAGGAAAAGGCTGTTAAACAAGGAGAAAATGTGAGCGCAGGCTTGTTGGATTACCCTGTGTTAATGGCAGCTGATATTTTGCTTTACCAAGCGGATAAAGTGCCAGTGGGTGAAGACCAAAAGCAGCACTTGGAATTGACACGGGATATTGCAGCTCGGTTAAATCACCAATTTGGTAAACTTGATCAGCCAGTTCTGAAGTTACCAGACCCTTTGATTCGTAAGGAAGGGGCAAGGGTGATGAGTTTGGCGGACGGTACACGCAAAATGTCGAAGTCTGATCCTTCGGAGTTAAGCCGAATCAGTTTGCTAGATTCAGCAGAACAGATTCAATACAAGATTAAGCGTTGTAAAACCGATCCCATTCGTGGGCTGACTTTCGATGATCCGGCGCGTCCAGAGTGTAATAACTTGTTAACGCTGTATACATTGCTTTCTGGGAAAACGAAGGAAGATGTAGCAGTTGAGTGTCAGGATATGGGCTGGGGGCAATTCAAGCCATTGTTAACGGACACAATTATTGAGTCTCTCAAACCAATCCAAGAAAAATATCACTCGATAACAGCGGACAAAGGCTATTTGGAGTCTGTGTTGCGGGATGGAGGGGAAAAAGCTAGAGCGATCGCAAATCAAACTTTATCACAAGTAAAAGCTGCTTTAGGCTACTCTCTCCCTCTATAAGTTTTCCCTTTTCGGTGTGATTTGCTATACCATTTAAGAAATTGAAATTCTTAATTTTATGCATCACACCCATAGCCACACAGCTTTCCAGAGAGCTGTACAAGCAGGTGAATTTCTAGTTACCGCCGAGGTAGCACCACCGAAAGGGGGAGATCCAGCGCACATGATTCAAATGGCAGCGACTCTTAAGGGAAGGGTTCATGCTGTCAATGTTACTGATGGTAGCCGCGCAGTATTACGGATGTCTTCGTTAATGGCGTCAGTAATTTTGTTACAAAACGGTATAGAACCGATTTGTCAAATTGCTTGCCGCGATCGCAACCGCATTGGTTTACAAGCTGATCTGATGG
Source organism: Nostoc sp. CHAB 5824 (assembly GCF_020829665.1). Classification (GTDB taxonomy): domain Bacteria; phylum Cyanobacteriota; class Cyanobacteriia; order Cyanobacteriales; family Nostocaceae; genus Nostoc. The sequence goes on along the minus strand of NZ_JAIVFT010000005.1, from coordinate 20,355 downwards.
GCGCTCATGCTTTGGGCATACATAACATTTTAGCTTTGACTGGCGACCCAGTAAAAGCAGGCGATCATCCAGATGCCAAAGCAGTGTTTGACTTTGAAGCGGTGCGACTGCTGCAACTGATTCGGAAGATGAATCAAGGCGTTGATTGCAACGAGAAACCCTTGACTGATGGAGCGTTAGATTTATTTGTTGGTGCAGCAGTAGATCCGCAATGTAAGAGTTGGTCGGGTTTGCAAAGTCGATTTGAACGCAAAATCGAAGCGGGAGCGCAGTTTTTTCAAAGTCAGTTAATTACCGATTTTGAGCGGCTAGAAAAGTTTATGGATACGATTGCTGCTGGTTATAAAAAACCAATTTTGGCAGGAATATTTCTGTTGAAATCGGCAAAAAATGCCCAGTTTATTAATAGATGTGTTCCGGGTGTAAATATTCCCCAACATATTATTGATAGATTGGCAAAAGCCAAAGATCCTTTTGAGGAAGGGATAAAAATTGCAGCCGAGCAAGTGCAAATAGCACGGCAATTGTGTCAAGGTGTCCACATGATGGCGGTGAAGCGAGAAGATGCGATCGCGCCAATTTTAGATTTGGCTGGGGTTGCTCCAGTTAATCAGTTGGTATCTAAGTAAAGGAGATAACGCATTTTTTATTAAAGCAGATGGGAACAGCCATCTGCTTTTTTATGGTGAAACAGATGTATCTACACTATAGAACCCGAAACAGCTATAGGATAAACAATATAGCAATAATAAAGAACACAATGATAATACTGCCCCAATATAACTATTCGCATCTGGAGCAGGAACTAGATAGATTTTTGCGTCAACCATTGCAAAAAACTTTCTGGGGAATTATTTGTTTAATAGTTCTGTTTGGTGTTGGTTTGGTGTCTGTAAACGCGGTACAGCCATTACGTAAGCCTCCCCTGTGGCAAGTTTATCAGCAGTCGCTCAAGTCAGCCAAATATGTTGACTTGACTCATGCAATCGCTCCGGCAATTCCTGTATGGTCAGGTTTTGGTTCATCAAAGTTTGCGCCTGCCATCAATCCAAAAACGGGTGAGCCATACACTTACCAAAAGGATGGGTTTGAAGCAACTCATTACGATTTATCCACCGATCAGCTAGGAACCCAACTAGATCCACCTGCTCACTGGAACCCTGACTATCCAGCTATTGATGAATTGCCAGCGACATTTGCTGTTCGTCCTCTAGTAATAATTCCGGTTCAGGATAAAGTTGCCAAAGACCCCAATTACCACCTGAGTGTCAAAGATATTCAAGATTGGGAACGCAAATATGGCAAAATTCCCCAAGGCTCAGTTGTGTTTGTTCGCTCTGACTGGTCCAAAGGATGGCCAAACCCCGAACTAGCTACAAGAACTAAGTTTCCTGGAGTGAAGCTAGAAGCTTTGCAGTTTCTGCACCTTGAGCGTCACATTCTTTTTCATGGACACGAACCCCTGGATACAGATAGTACCCCAACACTAGAAGGAGAAGCTTGGCTGTTGAAAAATGGATATACCCAAGCAGAGGGTGTTGCAAATCTAGATCAGGTGCCAGAAACAGGCGCGTTGATCTCTATTGGGTATCCCAAATTCAAAGGTGGTTTAGGAGGTTATGCACGTTACATTGCTATCTGTCCGCCAGATTGGAAATACGGCGTTTCAGTAGGTCAAATGCCGGAGTCTCCCTTACAAAAAGCAGATAAACCCCTACACTGGGATACAAAATTGGGTGTACGGGTACGCTGAGATGAAGCAATTGAGTTATTGATTCCTCTCTACAATACCCTGAACACAGACGCGCTCTTTTAAACTTGCTCTTTATTAGTTTTTATTAGTAAATAAAATGCGTTTGCCTTGGCGTCTAATGTAATCAGCAAGTGCGATCGCCTCTTTTATATTTAGTTTTACTAAACCAGAAGCGATCGCACTTAAAACCTGGGTTACATCTTACCGTGTTGCATCACTTCTTGTAGATGCCGGCGAACCTCTTGTGCTTGCTCAAGATCAGATTGGCGCAATTTTTGGAATAACTCTACACAAGGCTGGGAACCTACTTGCTCTGCATCTTTGATGTAAATATCGTAAGCTTTAACGGCTTCAGCCTTGTTGTGCAAAACAGTGACAAAATCATACTCCAAGTTGCTAATTACTTCTTGAGACTGTCCATTACCTGTATTTGTAGTCATGGCTTGACCCTCTTTTAGAATTTCTAATTAACTTATACTCACCCTAAAAGAGGGATTCATCTTCCAAAAAGAGTATATTTCAATACGTCGGAAGTACCTTGCAAAAGTAAGTTATACCATTTGAGATTTTAGATGCATCCAATTTCCTGATATAGCCCCAAGCAAAGGAGTGGAGAGTAAGAAAATGCTTTTTCTCCACTCCCCACTCCCCATTGTCATAACAATTTATCCAAGCGGTTGATTTTCATCACATTGACGTGAATACTGTAATTCCAACTCATTTTGCCGTTCCCTACCTCCTCTATACACAACTGGACAAAACTTAGTGTTAGCGCTCATGCAATCCATGTGTGGTGTCTTGGCGCATACCACAAGTAGTCCACCCAGAACAAACAGCAAACCACAAATTGCAAGCGTATTAACCCAAGAAATTTCCAGCGCTCCGTGAACTACTACCTCTCGCAGTAGAGATACAATTGTTACCTCAACTGCCACTCCTACAGAGATACTATGTTCTTGCAAGTAAACCATTAATAGTCGGAATAACTCGACTAAAATCAACACAAATAGTATTTTTGCAGTCACATGTTTATAGTCTAGTGGCTGCGTGAGGGCGATAGCTATTCCCCACAATTGGATTAGCATGACAGCGAACAAACCCAAACACAAAACAATCACAATTAAGTCTTGAAAGGCTTCCATGTTGCGAACAATTGATTGCCGATCAAGCCAGCGATCGCTAAATAAAAATCGACTTTTCTGGCGCTTTTGCATGTACATTTTTCCATTTGGGACAAGTTCAGACAACACCAGCGAGTCAACCCAATAGTTTTATGTTATGCAATATTAAGTTTTTGCGCCTCAGCGAGGTTGGTAATTTAAATTTTGTGCTTGTTGCAACAATTGTTCGGCATTTTTTGCCCACTGGGGATTTTTCTGAGCATTATATAAATCTCTAGCAAATTGCAATACTTGTACTGCATCTCCATATTGCTGTAACTGCATAAAAACTAACCCTGCACCATAATAAGCGTTGGGATAGTTAGAGTTAGCTTCGGCTGATTTTCTAAAAGCCTCTAATGCCTCTTGTGATTTGCGTTGCTGAAACCAAATTGAACCGAGATTGTAGTAAGCTTCGGGATACTTCGGATTAATTGTTATTGCCTGATTAAAAGCATTTCTAGCTTGATCGAGTTTACCTTGCTGGAGATAACACATCCCCATATGATAAGGAGGCTCTGGTGCATTTTTGCTATATTCTATGGCTTTTTTAAAAGATGCGATCGCCCGCTGACAATCTCGTTGCTGTTCTTGTACTAACCCCAAGTTATAGTGGGCAAATCCTAGTTTGGGATCAAGTTCCAACGCTCGTTGTAAGTAATCGTTAGCTAACTGTAAATTATTGCCTTCTAACAACGCACCACCTAAATTAGCAAAAGCTGGAGCAAATTTGGGATCGGTTTGCGTCGCTCGATAAAATGCATCCGCAGAGGGTTGTAATTGTCCCGTTTGGCGGAATGCTAACCCCAAATTATAGTGTGCTGGTGTCAATGTAGGATCTAACTGAGTTGCTTGTTTAAAGGCTGCGATCGCATCTTGTACCCTTCCCGCCTGAATTGCTTGTAAGCCTTGATTTAACCAGTCTATAGCAGTTTTAGCATTAGATTGCGCCAGCTTTGAGGGGGCAGAAGGGGGGAGAGAAATAGAGGGGGAAGGAATGCTAACAACGAGCAGAGTCAAACTTACTAACCCGGCTATGCGATATTTAAAGAATGATAATCCCATTGATTTTCTGACTTGCAAAACTTTCAGTTAAATTTACTTCATCAAAACTTTTTTACAAAAATTTTTAATTTACCATAAAACTTTGGATTTATTAACTTTACTTAATCTAAATCTTACAACAGGCTACAATTTTTTTAACTTTCGATTAAAAGGAGGATAATAACAAATTAAAGAAGGGGTAATTTTGACTCCAGAGAACCATTTTTTATCCCTGATATATACAGAATCGTGCGGTTATGAATGACTTACCGCAAGGGAGGTTTTATGAACGAAAAAGTAAAATCGGGTTCGCGGAATGTTGCAATTGTCGGGCCTTATTTAAGTGGAAAAACCACTTTACTAGAAAGCTTGTTATTTGTCACAGGGGCAATTTCTCGCAAAGGGAGTGTTAAGGACAGCAATACAGTGGGAGATAGTGCTGCTGAGTCGCGCGATCGCCACATGAGTGTAGAAGTCAGCGCCGCTAGCACTGAGTATAACGGCATTCGCTTCACTTTTATTGACTGTCCAGGAAGTGTAGAATTTGCCCAAGAAACTTACAATGCTTTAATAGGAGTCGATGCGGCAATTGTAGTTTGCGAACCCATACGCGAACGAGTCCTCACCCTTGCCCCTCTATTTAAATTCCTCGACGATTGGGAAATTCCCCACATCGTCTTCGTCAACAAAATGGATCGGGCAAATATTCACGTTTTAGAAACGTTACACGCCCTGAAAGCAGTATCTAGCCGTCCCCTGGTAGCGCATCAATATCCCATCATGAACGGGGAAGAACTCACCGGCTTTATCGATATGGTGAGTGAACAGGCATATCAATATCATCCAGGCGCACCTGCTGATCCTATTCCCTTCCCCGAAAATTTAAAAGAAGAAGAACATACAGCACGGGCAGAAATGCTCGAAGCCTTAGCAAATTTTGACGACCATTTACTCGAAGAACTTTTAGAAGACATCGAACCACCCCAAGAAGAAATCCTCAAAGATTTAAAAATGGAATTAGGGGCAGATTTAGTAGTGCCCGTTTTCTTTGGTGTAGCAGAACAAGATTATGGTGTTAGACCTCTATTAGAAGCCTTGTTACGGGAAGCCCCCGAACCAGAAACCACAGCAGAACGTCGTTTAAAAAACATAAAAGGTGATACACCTTTAGCGCAGGTATTAAAAACTTACTACACTCCCCAAGGTGGCAAGCTCTCTCTCGTACGTGTTTGGCGAGGCAAATTAACTGATGGCATTGTCCTCAATGGCATTCGCACTGGTGGAATTTACCGCCTCATGGGACAACAACAGCAGTCAGTTAACCAAGTTAGTGCTGGTGAAATTGTTGCATTGAGCCGTTTAGAAGGAATCAAGACAGGGGCTACAATCTCCACAGAACAGCAATCGTCAATAAAATTACCCAAAGCTGTAGAGTTGGAACCAGTGTATGCCCTGGCCATTGCACCAGAAAAGCGCAACGATGAAGTTAAACTCAGCAGTGCCATCACCAAGTTATTAGAAGAAGACTGCTCACTTGCTTGGGAACAACATGGCGATACTCATGAAGTTATTCTTTGGGGTCAAGGCGAGATTCATTTGCAAGTCGCCCTAGACAGACTGCGCCGCAAATATAACTTGCCGATGACAACCCACTTACCACAAGTGCCTTACAAAGAAACCATTCGCAAAACAGTGGCTTCAGTTCATGGGCGCTACAAGCACCAAAGCGGTGGTCACGGACAGTTTGGTGATGTTTTTCTCGACATCAAACCCCTACCACGCGGTACAGGCTTTAATTTTAATGAAACTATTGTTGGTGGCGTGGTTCCCAAACAGTACATACCTGGCGTGGAAATGGGCGTGCGGGAATTTCTGACACATGGGCCTTTGGGCTTCCCACTAGTGGATTTAGCGGTAACTCTGACTAATGGTTCGTATCACAACGTTGATAGTTCAGAACAAGCCTTTAAGCAAGCTGCCCGATTAGCAATGCAAACGGGGATACCCCAAGCGGAACCTACGCTGTTAGAACCAATTCTGCGGGTGGAAGTGACCACACCTAGCGAATTTACCTCCAAAGTGCTGCAACTGTTGAGTGGTAGACGGGGACAAATTTTAGGCTATGAGGGGAGAAACGATTGGCAAGGCTGGGATAATGTTTCTGCATACTTGCCACAAGCAGAGATGCAAAACTTTATTGTAGAGCTGCGATCGCTCACTCTCGGGGTTGGTTCCTTCCACTGGGAATATGACCATCTCCAAGAAGTGCCAGAGAAACTTGCCGAACGTGTCATTCAGAGCAACGGCAATGGTAGTAACGGCAACGGCAAGTAATATTTAGATTAATGTAAAGTTGCGTAGGCAATGCCTGTTGTAGGCATCGCTCCAAGGCTGAGATTCCCCACTTCTAAGATAAGTTGGGAATCTTTTTCAATCTATAAAAGGATTCATAAACCTCTAATTTGTGTGAAATGGTATGAGTTTCATAAAAGCCTTTGGGAATTATGTGATTAAGTACATTCGTCTTAACTACATAAAAAAACTCATGGGCTTTATAGTCTCTCTTGTAACTAGCCTAATTGCAATTCTCGTTTATCTCAATACAGATAAGATATCTGGTGAAAGGTCACGTTTAGCAATACGCACAATTATGATATTGATTGGCAGTATTGCAGTACTGAATTCTATTTCTAGGCTTTTGGTGATTGTCCCACCAGGCAATGTCGGTGTCGTCAACTTGTTTGGTGAAGTTTCCGAAACTACTCTTAATCCTGGTGTTCATTTGCTTAACCCCTTTAACAAGGTGCTGAATTTTTCTACTCGCCTTAAGGATGTAAAGGAAAATGTAGATGTAACATCCCAAGAAGGTTTGAGCCTAAATCTTGATGTGAGTCTTCAGTACAAGCTCGATCCGCAAAAGGCAGCTACAGTATATAAAACAATTGGAACTGATGAAACACAACTGGTAATTTCCAGATTCCGCTCTACTGTCCGCGCCATCACGGCAAACTACCCAGCCAGTGCTATTTACTCTACCAAACGCCAAGAAATCGCCCAAAAAATTGATCAACAACTCACCCAGGAGATACCCACTTTGGGTTTCATCGTTGAGGAAGCTCTTTTACGAAACGTCAAAATGCCTGATACTCTACAATCTGCAATTCAAAACAAACTCAAGACAGAGCAAGAAAATCAGCAGATGAAATTTGTTTTAGAAAAAGAGCATCAAGAGGCAGAACGAAAGCGTATTGAAGCGCGAGGTATAGCTGATTCTCAAAAAATTATTTCTGGTGGACTTAGCAACCAAGTACTACAATTGCGAGCGATTGAAGCCACAGAAAAGCTAGCTCAATCTAATAATTCTAAGCTTGTAATTATTGGTTCTGAAAAAGGCGCAGTGCCTATTCTGATCCAGCCAGAAACAGGAACCTCAAAGCCCTAAAATTTTCTGATCACGTCAATGGCTTGACATAATTTCAATTGTATGGAGTATACACTATACATTATTTGCTAGTAAGCTGCGATCGCTCTCGGCATTGGTTCGTTTCACTGGGAATACGACCATCTCCAAGAAGTACCAGAAAAGCTTGCTAAACGCGTCATTCACAGCAATGGTAATGATGGTAACGGCAATGGCAAGTAATTTTTGATTTTAGATTTTGGATTAATCTAAAATCAACACTAGCCCGAAACTTAAAATTTCGGGTTAATAACTAAAGTCCAATTATTAGGGACTACCAAAAAATAAATCATCTAATCTTATTTTGTAGGGTGTGTTAACGAAGTAACGCACCATCTTTCTAATTTGTCATGGTGCGTTAACCAGAGGTATAACACTCTTACTATTTTGGTTGATTTATCCCTGGATACATATTTTCCCAAATTCTAATTTATTGCTGGGATTCAATCAATTAATTAGTGAAATGAATCAATTTAAAGCCTATTATGCTTCTGGATAATTTTACTTAGTTACTACTTGTTCACTCCAGAAAGTGACAGAAGAGAGATATAGTTGAATTTACTACAAAACAGGAAGTCAGTGCTGCCGTCGGCATCACTGACTCCTACCTTGATAATAATTATTTTATTTTTTGGAAATCCCTTATTTCTTGATAGGTACTCTAAGCATGAGAGCGCCCACCCAGTCCGACGTGGGGCCTACCGGGAAATTAACATGGCAGAGTGCACACTCCGCCCTGAAGTTACTGAGAGGGATCGAGCGTCGATAATACCATTTATTGTCCACCTGCTGAACGGACGTGTATGCTTGCCCCGCCAGCGCTAGCGCGTTTGCCTGAACCTCGAAGTTGTCGCGGGGGCGATCGTTTTGCCGGAGCGGGCTAACGGTGCCAACTAGGCGCATATCCTTGTTCTGATCGTTAAATATCAGCGAGATGGACTGCTTGCCTTGCTCCACGTTATCCGCCGTGGTTTCGTCAAACTCTTGCGTCAGCGCTGCGAACAACGTGTTGAACATGAGATCGCTCGTCTGTTGGGCGATCGCAATCTGCCCAGTTGGGGGCGGAATGTCATAACCACGCGCAATTGTCGTGAAACAGAACCCGATGACGAGCACCAGCACAAAAATCCCATAGTTGAGTAACTTTCTCAGACGCATTCTTTTTTCCTTTGGTTCTGTATTCTTTGGTGCGGAGTTACTGAGTCAGACTAATTCAGTAACTCCGCATCACGGATAGAACCTTTACCTTACCTTTCCATCAAAGCACCAGCCTATCAAGACTACCCAGACTCAGCTTTCGTCAGCTTGTAAGACACTACAGCTTTCAGTTTCCAGGAGCCTAAATAATCTATAGTAAGCCGCTACAAAAGGAAGTAAATCTCCGATATGCTACCTGAGCAAGAGGACTTTTATTCTCTTGGTAAGCTCAAACGTGAAACTTAATACACAGAATCATATCAATTTATCCGGGAAAATACAACCCTCTTGATGTTTATTTAATACCGCAACAAACCAAAGTAACTTCTCTGGCGATCGCAACGCAACGCTCAACTTTTGATCTGACTTTTTACATTCCGTGGAAAGTCAAAATCTGATAAAGTAAAACTCTCATTTTTTCTATCTCCTTCATCACTCCTTCTTAAAATCTTTCCACACCTTCAAATTGCTTGATAGCTGATGCATTGGCTGCTTCACCACAAGTCCGTGGTGTAGGGAATATCTTTTCAGGATTTGCTAACCCTTTAGGATTAAAAACTTGCCGCACCCATTGCATAGTTTCTAAATCAACATAGCTAAACATCTGTGGCATATAGCACTTTTTCTCTGCACCGATGCCATGTTCCCCAGAAATACTACCACCGACTTGGACACAAAGTTTGAGAATTTTTCCACCCATTTCTTCTACTTGCTCTAATGCTCCAAGCACAGAATTATCATAAAGAATTAGCGGATGAAGATTGCCATCGCCAGCATGAAATACATTAGCAACACGATAACCATATTGTTCACTTAATGTCTTAATCTCGTGCAAAACATAAGGCAACTGAGTTCGAGGAATTACACCGTCTTGTACATAATAATCTGGGCTTAAATGTCCAGCAGCAGCAAAAGCGGCTTTGCGTCCTTTCCATAGTTTCAATCTGGTTTCTGGATCAGTAGCAGAAGTGACATTCCGCGCCCCATTCTTTTTACAAATTTCAGTAATTCGCTGCTTATTTCCTGCAACTTCCACTTCTAAACCGTCAATTTCTATTAGTAAAATGGCAGTAGCATCGCGAGGATAACAATTAGTTGCTACAACATCTTCAACTGCATTGATGCTGAAGTTATCCATCATTTCCATACCACCAGGAATAATTCCAGCGCTGATAATATCAGAAACAGTTGCTCCCGCAGCTTCAATGCTAGTAAAATCTGCCAACAGCACACAAATTGATTCTGCACTTTTGAGAATTCGCAAAGTAATTTCTGTGGCAATTCCTAAAGTGCCTTCAGAACCGACAAACACACCTGTTAAATCATAACCAGGCATTTCTGGAATTTCTCCGCCTAAATCGATAATTTCCCCTTCTGGCGTGACAATTTTTAATCCTAAAACGTGGTTAGTGGTGACTCCATATTTGAGACAATGTACACCACCAGAATTTTCGGCAATGTTGCCTCCAATAGAGCAGATAATTTGACTAGAAGGGTCAGGAGCATAGTAAAAACCAGCACCACTGACAGCTTGTGTTACCCAACTATTAATCACCCCTGGCTGTACAACTGTTCGTTGATTTTCCAAATCAATGCTGATGATTTGTCGCATTAACGAAGTGACAATTAAAACAGAATCTTCTAATGGCAAAGCGCCGCCAGATAGACCAGTGCCAGAGCCGCGTGCTACGAAGGGGATAGAATATTGATTACATATCTTCACCACTTGGGCAACTTGTTCTGTAGTTCTGGGTAATAGCACCACAGCCGGACGTTGGCGATAGCCAGTTAAACCATCGCATTCATAGGTAATGAGTTCTTCGCGGCGTTGCACGACACCATTTTTGCCAAGGACAGCCTCGAATGCTTTGATAATGGGTTTCCAGTTGCGTTGTTTTTTATCTTGGGTAAGCATAGTTTTTTAAAGTGCAAGGTAGATGTATCTCGTATTACAAGCTTTTTGGGAACGCTTTAATTACTATTGTTGCAAAAATAGTAGTCAAGAGTGAGTAAAAGCGATCGCATGATTTGAGTACGGAAGGTGCGATGTTTCTTAACAAGTGCGTTGAATGATGATAAAATCCAATATTCTGTTAATTATGGGGTTACAGTAACATAGAGTCAGACATTTAACAGGAGAGGGTGAAATAACTTACTAAGTTTTAGATTCCACCTCAAAATTAATTGCCAAGTTGTAAACCCTAGCACCTGAACAACAACAGGTTCTAAGTTTTGTGGAATTTCTAGCACAAAAATATCCTCAGGTGAAAGTAAGGGATAAAATTGTTATTAGATACTCACATAATTATTTTGTCAGCAGCAAACCGAGAGAAACTATCATAGAGAGTTAGAAACTTATTAATTGATAATAACAATTTTTGGGTAGTAAGCATAGCTAGTGTTTGGCAACTACAAATAAAATCTTAGCTTGGTAAGCTAAATTTAAGGTCGTTACTTATTAATTTCAGCGAAACTCAACAGCGAGTGAATAATCTACAAGTATTACTTATTGAGAGCTTTGATTAGGATGAATGAGTTTTAATTTTTTAATCTCACTAAGGAAACAAGTACGGCAATGAAACCTCTATATTGTCACAACTTATATCTTTCATTAATCAACTAACCTAAAAAATCAATTAACCTAGAAATAACGCTCTCAAATACTGGATAAAATCATGGTTCAACAAGTTTTAATCAATGATGATGATTACTATGTGCCAGATGCCAACCAGCTAGTCACTGAAGATGATACACCTGTGGACAATTTTGCTTCTGAAAAACAACAACGTCTCTTGGTTGGCTCTCTTTACAGTTCTATACAGCAGCAGACTTTTTTAGCAGCAGCTAATGTCGGTATTTACCATACAGACGGTCAACCCGCAATTGTACCCGACGTTTTTCTCAGCTTGGATGTGCAAGTACCTCAAAATTGGTGGGAAAAACAAAATCGCTCTTATATGGTTTGGCGTTTTGGCAAACCTCCAGAAGTTGTCCTCGAAATTGTCTCTAATAAAGAAGGTGATGAACTTGACAAAAAGCTTAAAATTTATGAACAAATGCGGGCTAGTTACTACATCGTATATGACCAGAATCAGCAATTAGGAGAAAAACTACTACGCGTTTATGAACTTAGAGGAAGGCGCTACTTTGAAACTTCAGAAAATTGGTTAGAACAAGTTGGTTTAGGTGTAACTTTGTGGAAAGGGAAATTTGAAGATAGACAAGATACTTGGTTACGCTGGTGCTACCAAGATGGTAATGTTTTATCGACTGGAGATGAACGCGCCGAACAGGAACGAGAACGTGCCGAACAAGCAGAACAACGTACCCAATTGCTAGCAGAAAGGCTGCGTGCTATGGGCGTAGATCCCGACACTCTATAGGACACTTACTGTAAAGACGCAAAAAATTTTGCGTCTTTACATGAGCAAAATAAATCTCACGAACTTGTGCAACTTATAAACTCATTTATACGCTGCCAAACCTTCTCTAATAATTCCTGATCATTCGCATCAAACCATTCAATTTGTGGATATGCTCGAAACCAAGTGCGTTGTCGCTTGGCAAATTGTCGCGTATGTAAAATTGTTAATTCTTTCGCTTCTTCTAAGGAAAGATCCCCAGCTAAATATTGCTTAATTTCTTGATAGCCCAAAGTGTTCAACAAAGATAAATCAGCGCCATATTTTTGACAAAGATACTCCACTTCAGCGACCAAACCATTTGCTATCATTTGCTCAGTACGCCGTTGAATACGAGCAAGCAACTTTTCAACATCGCAATCTAAACCAATTTGCAAAATCGGATAATTTGGTGGATTCTCCCCTTGCTGTTCTGAAATGGGATATCCAGTGGCATAATATACCTCTAAGGCTCTTAAAGTTCGCACTAAATCATTGCCATGAATCTTTTGTGCTGCAACGGGGTCAACTTGTTGTAACATTGCGTAAAGTTGTGGTTGACCGAGAGATTCAAGCTGCGATCGCAATTCCATCTGTGGTGCAACTCTCGGAATTTTCATCCCTTGGACAATGGAACGGATATATAAACCAGTACCACCAACTAGAAACAGTGGTGTAACACCAACAGAAGCAATTAAGGCTTGTGTTTGCTGCTGATAGTCTGCTACTGTCATCATATCTGCTGGATTGCAGATATCTATTAAATAGTGCGGCACCAATCTTTGTTCAGCCACAGTTGGTTTCGCCGTCCCAATATCAAACTCACGATAAACTTGACGAGAATCAGCACTGAGAATTACAGAACCCAACCGCATCGCCAAAGCCAAAGCTAAACCCGATTTACCCGTTGCCGTCGCCCCACAAATCACAATTAATTTAGTCATTAGTCATTAGTCATTAGTCATTAAGCTATTCTCCCTCTGCCTCCCCTGCTCCCCCTGCCCCCCATGCCCCCCATGCCCCTCTTGCACGGTACTGCAACCCCAGTATAAACTTCTCTTGAAAATGCCCTACAGACGCCAGCAAGGCTTTTGTGTTACAATTTTGGAGTGTTTTTACTTTTATTTGCCTTTCGGCGATTTCAACCCCACGCATCAGGAGAGTTTACATGACGAGCAGTTACAGTGCCGATCAGATTCAAGTTCTGGAAGGTCTGGAAGCCGTCCGCAAAAGACCAGGAATGTACATCGGTACCACTGGGCCGCGAGGACTCCACCATTTAGTTTACGAGGTGGTGGACAATTCAATCGATGAGGCTTTGGCGGGTCATTGCACTCATATAGAAGTGGATATCAACGCTGATGGTTCAGTGACTGTAACAGATGATGGTCGCGGTATTCCCGTCGATACTCACTCACGCACCGGGAAATCGGCTTTAGAAACCGTGATGACGGTACTGCACGCCGGTGGTAAGTTTGGCGGCGGTGGTTACAAAGTTTCTGGAGGTTTGCACGGGGTTGGTATTTCTGTTGTTAATGCCCTATCTGAGGTTGTAGAAGTTACAGTTTGGCGAGATAAAAAGGTTCATCTCCAACGCTATGAACGCGGTATCCCAGTTAGTGAACTGCAAGTAAAGCCTTACAAAGAAACTAGAACTGGAACTTCTGTCACTTTTAAGCCAGATACCCAAATCTTCACAACTAGTATTGAGTTTGATTACATCACTTTATCAGGTCGCCTACGAGAATTGGCGTATCTGAATGCAGGTGTCAAAATTACCTTTACTGACAATCGTTTAGAACTACTAAAAAGCGATACACCTAAAGTTGAATCCTACAATTACAAGGGTGGCATTAAAGAATATATCGCCTACATGAACCGCGAGAAGCAACCGCTGCATGAAGAAATTATCTATGTGCAGGGGGAACGTAACAATGTACAAGTGGAAGTTTCATTGCAATGGTGTACTGATGCTTACACGGATAATGTGCTAGGTTTTGCCAACAATATTCGCACGGTGGATGGTGGTACGCACTTAGAAGGATTAAAGGCGGTTTTAACTCGGACATTAAATGCGATCGCCCGCAAGCGCAATAAAATTAAAGAGAATGAACCTAACCTCAGTGGCGAACACGTTCGCGAAGGTTTGACTGCGGTAATTTCCGTTAAAGTCCCCGATCCAGAATTTGAAGGACAAACCAAAACCAAACTCGGTAACACTGAAGTGCGGGGAATTGTCGATTCTTTGGTGGGAGAAGTCCTCACCGAGTACCTAGAATTTCACCCTGCCATCGCAGACTCAATTTTAGATAAAGCTATCCAAGCTTTCAAAGCCGCAGAAGCAGCCCGTCATGCACGAGAGTTAGTCCGCCGCAAATCTGTACTGGAATCTTCGCCATTACCTGGTAAATTGGCAGATTGTAGTTCTCGTGACCCTAGCGAATCTGAGATATTCATCGTGGAAGGGGACTCAGCCGGTGGGAGTGCAAAACAAGGACGCGATCGCCGCACTCAAGCGATCTTGCCTCTACGTGGTAAAATTCTCAACATTGAAAAAACCGATGACGCTAAAATTTATAAAAATAACGAAGTTCAAGCGTTAATTACAGCACTCGGTTTAGGTGTCAAAGGTGATGAATTCGATTCTACTCAACTGCGTTATCACCGTATAGTCATCATGACGGATGCTGACGTAGATGGGGCGCACATTCGGACTTTGTTGTTAACATTCTTCTATCGATATCAACGATCGCTCATCGAACAAGGCTTTATTTATATTGCTTGTCCCCCACTGTATAAAGTAGAACGGGGACGTAATCATGAGTACTGCTATAGCGATCGCGAAAAAAATCAAGCAATCGCCAAATTTCCTGCAAACGCCAACTATACCATCCAACGCTTCAAAGGTTTGGGTGAAATGATGCCACAACAACTCTGGGACACCACAATGAACCCAGAAACCCGCAAAATGAAGCAAGTCGAAATTGAGGACGCTGCCGAAGCCGATCGCATCTTCACAATTTTAATGGGCGATCGCGTCGCACCCAGACGAGAATTCATCGAAACCTATGGATCTAAACTCAACTTCACCGATTTAGATATCTAATATCAATTCCCTGACACGATTTCAATAATTTGTGACATTGGTAATGGGTGAGAACGTATCACCCATTACCTTTTTTATATCCCAATACGATTCAGTTAAGGATAATTGTAGGTTGGGTTGTAGCAAGATCCCCGCAGGGGTACGAAGTGAAACCCAACAAATGCCCGAAAATGTTGGGTTACCCTGCCTTAAGCCCCTTTGGGTCTACGTTCCTCAAACGCCACTTGCTTCTCCCTTGGCGCTAGCCTCTCCCTTTGGGAGAAGGGGAGACGCTACGCGAACAAGTCGGGGAACCGCAAGGGCGCAGTGGCTCCCCAACCTACGTAAATTTATTTTTCTGGCTTAACCCTAGCGTATTCTTTTATATCCAAAATTTCTATAAAAAGTACTTCTTTTGGCTGATGACAAACTAGAAAACGTCTAAATCTTTTGGATTAATATTTTTCAGACTACAAACTATGTCGTTAGGTGAGTGACTATATCCATAAATTTATTAACTATTATCAATAATTCTTTATTTAACTGGATTCTATATAAAGCTATGAAAGCCAGCAAAGGCATAGTAGAAATATTGTTGAATATTATTGGCATAAGTAGCTTGATTACTCTGTCTGCCTGCGCTCAACCTGTCGAAACTCCTACAGCAACAGTCCCTTCTGTCACGCCAACTCCTACTGCCACCATTGCAACGCAAAATTTAGCAGAACTGGCAAAGTCAGCAGCCAGTCAGGGACAGTTTCAAACCCTCATCCGAGCAGTGCAAGCCGCAGGCTTAACTGAACAACTTGCTGCACCAGGCCCTTACACAATATTTGCACCTACTGACGCCGCTTTCTCTGCTTTACCAAAAGCTACTTTAGCCCAACTCTTACAGCCAGCAAACAAACAACAATTAGTCAGACTTCTGTCCTACCACGTTATACCTGGGGGAATTACCTCCCAGCAATTGACATCGGGACAAATTAAAACAGTTGAGGGTAGTCCTGTTCAAATCACAGTTGATCGTGCCAACAACTCAATCACGGCCAACAATGCTAAAGTGACTCAGCCAAACATCCCAGCTAGCAATGGCATTATTCATATAGTTGACCAGGTACTTCTGCCACCTAATTTTCCCCCAAGTCTAAAAACCACCCCAACACCACGGTAGTTCAAGCATTGCTCATAGTTTCCAGTTCTCGCTAGGGTTAGGTTTAAAAGCCACCCCTAGCCAAAACTAGAGGTTAACATCAGTTAAAAAATTAGATAAGCTTACCACACAAGTGGTAGGTCAGTGTTATGTAACTACAAAAGTTCTAAATCTTTTAAATAGCAAAAAAACCATATAATTTGCTTATTGTCAATATTTTACAAAAGTTCAATCTTATAGTGTTAGCTAAACTACCAACTTTATTGGAGATTTCGTTAAGATAATAATTTTTGCACTGACTGGCTGATTTATTTTGTCCACCAGCTAGAAACACATTTGTTATGCTTTAAGAAAATAACTGAATCTCATCTATCAAACAGCAATTAATAAGTATTTTGAGGATTTCTCATAATAAGATGACAGATTACCGAACCAAAAGTATTTAAGATTACAACTTACTTACGTAAGTCAAGTTTGTAACCAAATCATCAGGCAATCTTCTAGGTTCTCTTTGTTCGAGGTAATGCCTACTGGAAGCAGACACCATCTGTCAGCAAACTTGTTAATATCTTCATGTACTGCCGTGGCGATCGCTATTGTATCCTATGTATCTAATGAACTTTTGCCTTAAATAAGACTATACTGGCGAGTTCGCAGGACAAATTGTTTTTGAATTGATTAAAATATCTTTGTATACAATAAGAAAAGTTTGTCAAGGTTCATAGGGCTGAAATCGTCGCAGTGCGCTAACGTGTGAATAAGACCGAATTAGTTAAACCTAAATTGATCTGCTATTAGGTCGATTCTGCCACAGCCTCAACTCCTCAGTTAAGGTAATTAGTACGCAGAAGGTTAACTGCTTTAAGGCAAACACCACCATCCTTGTTGTATTTACCCACGGTCAAGACCCGCTTTAATCTAAGGAATGCGTAATTTGTGAAGGAAATGTAAAAATGGGTAGATTAAGACGAATCATCTAAGTTAACATAAAATGCACTCTTTCTAAGTAATTAATGTTGTGTAAAATACATGAAAATCGGCAAAAGCAAACGTACTTACTTTGTAATGTAATAAGCAGGTCACTGCAATTCCGAAAAGGGTAAAAAAATTTCCGGGTATAACTCCCGTTTTTAATGTCTTTTCGGTAATAGTGGCTAATAATTGCTTTAGGAGTTCATGATTAATACACAAAAAGAGTGCAATTTCTGTGAAACAGGCTACAATCGGAAGAGTCTTTATAGGAAAATCTGCCAAAAGTCTGAATTAGTTAATATAGAGTGGCAAATTTTTTGATAAAGGCAAGTCTTTTTTTTGACCAGTTAGTTGAAAGCAGTGTGTGATAGCAACACATATAACATTTACTAAGATGAGCAAGTCACTTTTAGTAATTGCTTAAACTAAACTAAAAAACCTCCGACCGGAGGTGTAAAACTTCCGAAAATATCTCTGGCAAATCTGCCAAAAAGTTTATTTTCGGTTGACAATTAGCTCGTTTAAAAGAGCAGTAAACACATCTTGAGTAATTGATTCTGCAAGGAGCATGAGGAACGCGGCATGAACCAGGCTAACAACGTACTCGAAAGCATATATCAGCCTGACCTAGAAATAATAAATCAGCCTGAGCTCGAGTTAGAAGAACTCTTAATAGACGATGAAGAGGACTTGCTGATCATCGATGAAGGTGACGAGGAATTTTTAGAGCCTCAGTCTGATGAGGACGACGCAAAGTCTGGAAAAGCCGCTAAATCGCGTCGTCGGACACAAAGCAAGAAAAAGCACTACACAGAAGATTCAATTCGGCTTTACTTGCAAGAAATTGGTAGAATTCGGCTGTTGCGGGCAGACGAAGAAATTGAATTGGCGCGGAAAATAGCCGATTTGCTGGAATTAGAGAGGGTACGCGAAAGACTCTCAGAGCAATTAGATCGCGATCCGAGAGATAGTGAATGGGCAGAAGCAGTACAACTACCTTTGCCAGCTTTTCGTTATCGCCTCCATATTGGTCGCAGGGCGAAAGACAAGATGGTGCAATCTAACCTCCGTCTTGTAGTTTCAATTGCTAAGAAGTACATGAATCGTGGTTTGTCGTTCCAAGACTTAATTCAGGAAGGCAGTCTCGGTTTGATTCGTGCCGCTGAAAAGTTTGACCACGAAAAAGGTTATAAGTTTTCTACATACGCTACATGGTGGATTCGTCAAGCAATTACCCGCGCGATCGCAGATCAATCCCGCACGATTCGTCTTCCAGTTCACCTCTACGAAACCATCTCTCGGATTAAGAAAACTACCAAGTTGCTATCTCAAGAGATGGGTCGCAAACCCACCGAAGAAGAAATCGCCACTCGCATGGAAATGACCATTGAGAAGTTGCGGTTTATTGCTAAATCCGCCCAGTTACCCATTTCATTAGAAACACCCATTGGTAAAGAAGAAGATTCTCGATTGGGCGATTTTATTGAATCCGATGGTGAAACACCAGAAGACCAAGTTTCCAAAAATCTTCTGCGCGAAGACCTCGAAAAAGTCCTCGACAGTCTCAGTCCTCGTGAACGCGATGTTCTCAGACTACGTTATGGCTTGGATGATGGTCGGATGAAGACTCTTGAGGAAATCGGACAGATTTTCAACGTCACCCGCGAACGCATTCGTCAAATTGAAGCGAAAGCACTCCGCAAGTTACGCCACCCAAATCGTAACAGCGTTCTCAAAGAGTATATTCGGTAGTCAATTAGTCATTAGTCATTAGTCAATAGTCATTGGTCATTAGTGAATAAACAAATGACAAATGACAACTGACAAAATAATAAAAAACCTGGTAGTGAATTAGCACTCCAGGTTTTTTTATTTATAGGTCATCTTAAATATTAAAAATTACAGGATGCCCCAAAAATGTAGGAAGCCTTGACCAGAAAAAAGCTCAACCAAAACGGCTGCCAAAAAGCCGATCATTGCCAAGCGACCGTTCCAAATTTCTGCTTGTGGGGTAAAACCCCAACGCCAAGCGTTGCGATCTTCAATTACAGGAGTAGTTACTTTTGTCGTGGTTGCATTTGTCATGGTTCAGACTCCAAGCTCAATTTTTAAGGTTTATTGCCTTATGTAAACTAATATAACAAATATTTTTATAAAAGCAACATTTTTTATACTTTTGTTTCCATAGCTTGACATAAACCTTAGAAATTAATATGAGCTAAAACATCTATCTTTGGATACAACTATAGGACTTACGCAAAAACCTCTTAAACTATTATTCCTCCGTGTGCTTTGCGGTTCAATTTGTCATTGCTTGTGCGTAAGTCCTGAACTACTCAAGACTTTTGGCAGAGTATCTTAATTTATTGAGAGTAATTTGCAATTATTTCATTATGGTAACCAGTTTTTTCTAGCTACACTCATTGAAAAGCAAGAATTTAAATTACAGATAGATGTGTATTAATTATGCTTTAATTAGTAATTTTTAGTATTAATTTAGGAATCTAGAGTACAAAATGCTTACAGTTTAAGGTTGAAAGCACCTTATTCAGGACTTACGCAAACAATAGCTAAGACCCTGATTTTCTTCTTAGGGCAATTCATGTAGACGCATACTCCCACGGAGAAGCAAGCTACGCAAAGCGTCTGTCTGCGACACGCTGTTTGCGTTCCAAGAGTTGCGGCTGACCGCAGGGTATTGCCCCTACAGCGTGTAGTTTTGCGTAAGTACTATTATTTACCAGTCTTGTGGGTAAAGAGTTAAGTGATTAAGACTGCTTTATGTGTACGTACTCATTAAAATTATTAATTTAGCTTTGTCATCCAGATAATTAAGTTAAAGTTATTAAAAATAATTTATAAGTTTAGGCAATTTTCATTTAATAAATTGATATTTAGACTGTTTGATAGTAGAGCGAAAAAAACTAATGAACAAACAGCAAACTAATGACTTTGACAAAATTATCCTTACTGCCTTCATAGTTAGTTTAGCTAGACAGTTCACAGATACAGCACTTCCGTCTGTTATAAGGTACACTAGATTAAAATATAAATACTTTTAAATGAAGTCATACTCTGTCGAGCTTCGAGAAAAAATAGTTGCGGCACATCTTCAGAAAAACATCTCAATCAG
>NZ_JAIVFT010000059.1 GCF_020829665.1 Nostoc sp. CHAB 5824 | reverse complement strand
CACTGTTCTAAAGTCAGATTACTTGGGTACGATGGATTCATAGCTCTCATAACGCTGTCATACTTAAGTATTTTTTCTACTGACAGGATACCGTTATGTGGGCTTTCTTACTTCTCAGACATCCTCTGAGAATGAATATTTTTAATCTCTAAATTCCATTTGATTTGCGTTCTCTCATATCGCTTTTAGTCTAAACTCCAGTTATAAACATCCTGAATCCAAGGGTCGCTCTCGACGTAAATACGGTGAAAAGTTGGACTATCGTAATATACCTGACAAATATTTATGCCAAAGCGGTATTGAGGATGAAGTTCAAACTGATATTTATCAAGCCACTCTTCTTCACAAAGAATTTGCCCAGGCTGTCAATGTAGTGATTTTGGTCAAAACCGACCTTAAAACTAATGCTTGCAGCCATGTAATTCTGTTTTCTAGCGACTTGGAATTATCATTCGACAAAATAATAGATTACTACAAACTCCGCTTTCAAATCGAGTTTAACTTCCGTGATGCCAAGCAATTTTGGGGATTGGAAGACTTTATGAACTTGAGCCAAACTGCGGTGACTAACGCTGCTAATTTGGCATTCTTCATGGTCAATTTATCCCACCATCTTCTGGCTGATTTCCGTCAACTCAATCCCGGCTCCGGCATTATTGACCTTAAAGCCTATTATCGCGGCTTTCGATATGTCCATGAAATGTTAAAAATGCTTCCAGAAATCCCTGAGCCTATTTTATTAACCCAGATTTTTGCCAAGCTTACTGCTTTAGGACGCATTCATAACGTTTCTACAGGCGTTGAACCCTCGTAAATTGGCAGAGGTATTGAAGAAAGAAGATAATATTTTCGACAAGGAGCACCAAAAAACTGGAGAATCCATTGCCTTTCATGGGTTAAATTGGCAATTTGCTTGATTTGGGCGACCGTAACCAAATGAATTGACATAAAACATTGAAACACCCAACGTAAGGTTGGAGTAGAAGTTGGTTTACCCAACTGATTATCAATAGTTTTTTTTGCCCGTTCTAAAGCTTGACGTAAAGCCCTTTGACCCAGACTATAAACAAGCAAGCACAAACCCATAACCATTGCTAGTGCAGCAACTCGCTCAGTCGAATTGAGGAATACACTCGAAGTAAAAAACAAAGGGTCTTTGAGAAACCGAAAACCACGCTCAGTAAACTGCTGTGCCTTGTATTCCCGCAAAACATCATCATTGCTGAGTTCTTCAGTATCGAAGACATTGGTTGCTAAAATAAATCTTCCAGCTCGTTTGGTTTCAATAGCGATCGCTATTTCCTTGGGTTCTAGCGTTGCATCAACTTGGTAGTAACAGGTGGGGGAAGCATTCTTGCTTGGTCTACCACGTCCAGGATGTTTTTTTACCTCCTTAACCTGGATATTAACCAGTTGGTGTAAGGGCAACTTAGAACTGAGCCTTTGTGCAGCGATCAGAGCATCTTTTAAGCAGGCAAATTCTTGGTTTAGCAACTGCCGAAGTTCCGATTGGGCAACTGATAACTTTTTAATCAAATAAAATGCAGCATTTAGGTCATTTTCAAAAATACAGCATTTACGAGCGCACCTGCGGAATCTGGGTTCAAGTTCTGATGCGCTGCGTATCGGCTGTGTCATCGTTTTTAAGAGTGTTTATTCTTTTTCAGCAGTTCTGATTCCAGTTTACCTAATTGATGACACGCCCTAATGATGAATGGTGAGATGAGATACGTCATGTAATTAAAATGCCACTAACTTTGTCCCTATTCATAGTCATACGTGCCGCAAATTCATCTTTGCCATCCACAAAGCTTAGTTTCCACAGATAGATTTGATAACCTTGTTGTATAAGATGACCGAAGTAAGTAATTTTATAACCCTCAGACATCCGTGGAGCTAGCTGGGAGCTAACTGCATCAAACATTTCTTTGGTAATGCCTGCTTTGTAGTCCGAATCACCCACAGCGAGAAAAAGTTCGTAATTTCCCACAACAATCGCATCCAAAATAGTCTGCAAACAATTAATCACGTTTTCAGGGGGATTTGTTGAATTCATAATCGTCCTCTTATGTTTGGTGCGGCTAGGTGTACTAAGCTTTCGCCCCAAAATTCAAATTTTTTGCATCAGGTCAAAATTATTACAAAACTTTACATTCTTCGTTTTCAACGCATCGCACTTGTTACTCATTCTAGTGAACTAGCACCCCATCCACAATCGCAATACCCCACTGTGGAAACTTCGCCAACAACTTCAGCAACCGATGCTGTTGGCGAAGTCAAAAAATGCTCGTGTTTGGGTAAGTCAATTCAGCGATGAAACGATTGAGAGCTTTTTGAACAGCTTTGTATCCAGGGGCTTGCTTGCCTAATTTCAAGTCAAGCAAAATGCGATCGCTTCCAGCGGGCGGGTACGCCATCGCGTAAAAGCTCAAGTTCTACTGTTTGGGAGAAAGCAATTGCTGTTTGTTCACTCAACACAGTATTCTTTTGACTGAGATTTTGTATTTCTGGAATGACTACTTCTATTTCCTCCTCATACCGTGTATTACTCGGCAGAGACTCTATATTTACCCGTGTATTACATGGGTAGAGGGAATCTTTTTTCCGTGTATTACTTGGAGAAACTGTACTTAGCAGAGCATTTTCACGAATAATATGCTCTAAATAGTCAGTCCTAGTAAGACCCAAGCATTCAGATATGATGCCTAAAGCTACCCAAGTGGAATCAGTTAGTCTCAATGAGCGAACTAAACGATAGTCTTCGTTTTTCAGCGCAAACTTTCCCTGGATATCACGTTTCATAATCGCTTCTCCATGTATTACACCGTAATTTTAGCTCATTAGGTAGCAGAGCCTTTTCCATGTAATACATGGGAAAGGATGATTTTAATAGATATTATTGGTAATTTGGATTGAAAGCTCTTGCTTCAAACTGGATCTGGAGCTAAAGCAGCAAATCGAGAAATTCTGGTTTTCGCGTGGGTTCGACCATGTAACCAAGCAACCATCCGCACCACATTGAGAGCCACAGCAGTCAACAAGTGCTGGAGTCGGACTTTAACCAAACCAATGTAGCGAGCTTGTCTCAGCCCCAAAGTTCCAATTCCTTGAGATAGCGTTCCCTCAACTCCTGCTCTTGTGTCATAGAGTTTTTTCCAATCAGTAGAAAGCTGTTGTTTTCGCACGGTTTGCAATGCAAGGTATTCTGCCTTTGGGCGCAGTGTCAATTCTCTTGGCCAGTTTTCGAGCGGGTGCATAAAGCTCGGGCGTTGCAAAGTCGGCAAGTTTTGCGAGGAAATCTCACGTTAATTACTGCATTGCCCCATTTGTCCTGAGTCGGAACCCACTTTTTGGTACTTTTTTTACCTTGGGGACAAGTCACCCGTTTTGTATTCCAGTTCACTGTGAACTGGTTGATGTCATAACCACCATCGGTCTTAGCTTGCCAACTAACATTCGGGCGAACTGGCCCAACTAAATCTATTCCATAACGCTTGGGTAGGCGATACTCTTCTACGGCACGACCGTAGCGTTCAAACCATTCCTCTGGTACCCATGAACGTAACCAGTCTGGCGCAACTGTAGCTAAGTCATTGAGGGCCGCACGTAGGGTTTCACCTAACCCTTCTAGTCGGTTCAAATTGCGAATAGCAGCCAGCACATGGGTAGAATCTGTGCGCTGTTTTCCTTTTTCTTTGAGCCATCCACGTTCTTTAAATTGCTTCAGTAAGGTGTCTAGCAGTTGTTGTTCTGCACCACCAGTTATCAATCGGGTGCGAAATTCACATAATACAGAGAAATCAAACCCTGGGTCGGTCAATTCCAACCCCAAAACATATTTCCAATCAATTCTACTGCGGACAGCTTCAGCAGCTTGACGATCTGGCAAATCCTCAATAAATTGCAGCACACAGATTAACGCCAATCGCCAAGGTGTAACTGTTGGTTGACCATGAGTGGGATACAAGGCGGTAAAGTCACTGTCACTGTAAAGTGTGCCAATTTCATCTCGCAGTGTCAGATAAAGGTTCCCTTTTGGGAAAGCAGCACGAGCGACACGAACTGTTTCCTCTGGCACAGGATTGATGGGTTGCGGTTTCAGTGACATATCCCTAACTCTCCTGGCTATATATAGTCCCAATCTTAGGGTGACACTTTACGGAATTGCTGTCTACTTTTGACTTCGCCAACAGCATCGGTTGCTCATTTCACCCCTAGATTCGCAGTCGGGGGCGCTTTTTCTATATTTATTATGCGTGAAAAAGTTCACATTGTCAACTAGTTCACATGAAGAAAGTCATGGTAAAATAATGCTATGAATTAGTGCATGGGAGAAATTTACGTGTCTAGGATTGCAAAACTCAGAGAGGAAAAGAATTTGACTCAAAGGCAGATAGCGGAGGCCTTGGGGCTTGATGTCTCGACGGTTCGCAACTGGGAAAAAAGCCGTGATGGAGTCAAAATGTTCGTTCGAGTTGCAAAACTTTGTGAGTTACTAAATTGTGAGCCAAAAGACCTTTATGAAGCTGTAGAGCCTGAAGAAGATGCTGAATTATGAATGCGTTCATCTTCTTGCTATGCTTTCACCGTCTCTCAATAAGCAATGCCTGCGGCAGGCTAAGTCTAAACAGTTGCCAGTTACATCCAACATTTACGTTGCCATCAACTTAAAGCAAGTAGCATCGGATTAAAGGAGGTGGAAGTATGAACCAGCCACCTTCTAGAAGACCGAAAAAACCCACCCCTGCCGCATCTGATGAAAGCACATTACCAAATGACCTTGTAGAAGAAGATATCTCCCCTCAAGAAAACCCAGCCTTAGCAACAATTGACGTTACTGCTTTTGAAATTCCTGAATTAACCGAGCAGGAGCAGAGCGATCGCCTGCACTTGGAGCGTAGGGTAGAACGAGCCTTCTTTGAAGCAGGGAAGGCATTGACTGAGTTACGCGATCGCAGATTATATCGTTCCACGCACAAAACTTTTGAAGATTATTGCCGCGAACGCTTTGGTTTTAGCCGCAGACAGCCCTACCATTTAGAAGCTGCGGTTATTTTTGATAATTTGGTGGAAAAATGTGAACGGAACGTTCACATTTTGCCGACTAATGAGTGGCAAATCAGGCCACTGTCCAAGCTTGACCCGGATATTCAGCCCGAAGCATGGGAGCAAGCTGTAGAGTCTGCCAATGGGAAAGTACCATCTCATCGCATCGTCAAAGATGCGGTGCAGCGAATAATGGAACGTACTCAAGTACCTAACACCTATCAATTAGGCGAGGTATGCCAAATCTTAGCCAAAGATAATCCAGAACTCAGGGGCAAGGGTGGCTGCTGGGGGATTGTCAGCGTAGTGAATGACTTTAGTTGCACGGTGAGGATGTGGGATGGCGAACATACGATTGGGTTGCACCACATGAAGTCATTCAACTACCTGCCCCAGGAGTGTCAGCAGGTTCAGGAAATTAGCGATCGCATCAGTCGGGTGTATTCGAGTGGGCTGGAGGAGTCGGTGCAGAAGTTTTTGGAGTCATTGGGGAAGCTGAATCGTGCTTATTTGACGGATTTGGAAGAGAAAGTGTTGAGTCTTCTGGAGTTGGAAATCATACCATAATGCTGCAAGTGATTAATTTTGGGATTCAAGGGATTCTACAAAGTAGAATTTTGACTTGTGCATTTATACAGGTAAGGGTGAGATTTTGGTACTGATTATTAGGGAAAGAGCAACTCTCGAACAAGTGGAGTTAATGCTGCAAACTTTGCGAGTTTACATTAAAGTGGCAGTAGATATAGAAAGAGGGATTTTAGCTGGAGGAGGAGAGAAACACGCTTTCTGTGAAGCAGCATTGCTCGAAGACGGTAGTAGACAGCGAGATATCTGGGGTGCGGATTGGACTCCCTTTAACCAATCAATCGCCTATGAATCGATTATTAACATACGTCCAAGCCAAAATAATCGCTCAATGGTAATTCAAGACCCAGCGATTCGAGAACGTGTTAAAAAAATAACTCAGGAGTTAATTGGTGGATATGAACCAGAATTTAGATGAAAAACAAGCACGGTTTCAAGGCGAAAATACATCACTTCGTTTAGGACATATAGCTTCTAATTTAGCTAGGCTTAGAACATTTTTTAACAGTGCTTATAAAGAAGCTGTTGAGAGTGTGACAGATGAAACTATATGTTTTATTGAATGGACGGCAGCAGAAATTGAACCTGAATATGCTGAAGAGCTGGTTAACATTCAAGTTCAACTGGTACGATGGAGATTAACTTTTGATAGTATTTGGTCTGATGGTAGCCAATGCAGAAATATGTCCGAGCAAGCTAGTGCTTGGTCAGAACGAATATTAGATATGTCAGGATTGCTGTCTGAACCAATAGCGTAGTAACTACATCTGGGTATGCTGGAATTTTAGATATAACTTTAATGGCTAATTAATTTATATTAAGTACGATTTCCCAGTTTAAAGAGATTACGAATTTTCAACATAAATGGCGTTGGATTATCCGAATTTTTAGCATCTTTGTTTGAATCTAGTAACTGCTTTTTTAATGGCTCTACAAAATGTGTGATGGAAGCATGAATTTGATTAGATGTTATTTTTTGATTTGATTCAATATCAGAAATTATATTTTGGGTTAGAGGATGTCTGAAAAGTTTTAAGGAGGTGATTTTAACTACGCAAGCTGTTTTAACATTAAACGAATCATTGCAACATAAATAAAAGCCTCTGTCGTTTCAGGTAAAATCTCATAGTCCTTAGTGAGTCTGCGACACCAATTGAACCAACCAAAAGTTCTCTCAACTAGCCAACGCTTTGGCAAGACAACAAATCCCTTCTGT
>NZ_JAIVFT010000058.1 GCF_020829665.1 Nostoc sp. CHAB 5824 | reverse complement strand
ATTAATAATAAACTCAAGTTAATTAAAAGACTTGGGTATGGCTTTCGTAACTTTAGTAATTTTCGATTACGTAGCTTATTAAACTGGCATTTTACTATTAATTCTCCATAAAAGTACCGGAAGAACCTGATTTAGTTAAGCAAATATATTTAAGGACTAAAGAAGGTGAACTCAGTAGAGACTTTGGTCTAAAAGATCAATTAAGACGCGCAAGCGTATCAATACCTACAAATATTGCAGAAGGATTTGAACGATATTCTCGCAAAGAATACTTAAACTTTCTAAATATTGCCAAAGGGTCTGCCGGGGAAGTTCGCAGTCTTTTAAGGGTAGCGTTAGAAGTGGGCTATTTAGACCAACCAACTTATACACAACTTCATAATCAAGCTATGGAGTTGAGCCGTATGCTATCTAATCAAATTCAATCCATAAATCAGTCATTAAAATAATAAAACCTTACCCCTTCCCCCTTCCCCATTTCCCCTTCCCCATGCCCAATCCCCAATCCCCAATTCCCAAATTTAAACCAAATCGTGTCCGCACTTCTACACTTTTGCAAATGGAAGCGGTTGAATGTGGTGCGGCGGCTTTAGGAATAATTCTGAGCTATTACGGCCGAATTGTGCCACTGGCTAAACTGCGTGAAGAATGCGGTGTTTCGCGGGATGGCAGCAAAGCTTTTAATATCCTCAAAGCTGCTAAAAACTATGGACTCAATGCTAAAGGTTTAAAACTGTCTCTAGAAAAGATTAAAACTGCCCACCTACCCTACATTGCCTTTTGGAATTTTAACCATTTTCTTGTGGTAGAAGGATATAGCAAAAAACGCGTCTACCTCAACGATCCTGCAAATGGTCGGAGAACAGTGAGTTGGGAAGAGTTTGATCGCGCATACACGGGTGTTGCTCTGGTGATGGAACCAGGAGCGGATTTTCAGAAGGGAGGCAAAAAAAATCACATTGTCTCTGCTTTAAATAGCCGCTTGCAAAACTCACGAGTTACAATCTTATTTTGCTTGCTAGCGGGGTTATTACTAACACTGCCTCGGTTAGCTGTACCAGCCTTTTCTCAGGTATTTATCGATGAGATTTTAATCCAAGATCGGCAAGATTGGTTACGACCTTTGCTGTTAGGAATGCTAATTACTACTTTATTGCGGGCATTCCTTGCCAGACTGCGGCTTACCTACCTGCGGCGATTGATGGTTAAGTTGTCAGTCAGCACATCAGGACTATTTCTCTGGCATATCCTGCGATTGCCCATTGGGTTTTATGACCAGCGTTTTGCTGGAGAAATCAGTAGCCGGGTGCAACTGAATGACCGGGTGGCAGAAGTACTTTCAGGGCCTTTGGCAACTACAGTAATTGACGCGGTGATGATGATATTTTACCTGCTGATCATGATTCAGTATGATCAATTGCTGAGTGCGATCGCAGTTGGTTTTGCTTTAATCAACATTCTCGCTCTCTTATTTTTATCGCAAACTCGTGTAGATGCAAACATGCGCCTAGCTCAGGAATATGGCAAGGTGGGTGGAGTAACGGTTAGTGGCATCCAAACGATAGAAACCATTAAAGCTTCTGGCCTGGAGTCAGATTTATTTGCTCGGTTTGCGGGTTATTACGCTAAAGCCTTGAACGCCCAACAACAATTAGATTTACAAACTCAAATTTTCACCACATTACCCACAATTTTGACAGCCCTAACCACAGCTTCTATTTTGCTGGTTGGTGGTTTACAGGTAATGAAGGGCAATCTCAGCATTGGAATGCTGGTTGCCTACCAAAGTTTAACATTGAGTTTCTTAGAGCCAGTTAATAGCCTTGTTAATTTCGGCGGTACACTCCAAGATTTAGAAGCTGATTTAAATCGGCTTGATGATGTATTGCAAAATCCCGTTGATTTGGAAGTCGAGGGGAGGCAGGAGGCAGGAGGCAGGGAGCAGGAGGCAGGGGGCAGGGGGCAGGGGGCAGTAGCTATTAGTGATTCTCACTCATCTCTATGGCAATTACAGGGTCATGTTGAGTTACGGAATGTCACTTTTGGCTATAGTCGTGTAGAACCTCCGTTGATTGATAATTTGAGCTTGACTGTCAAGCCAGGGCAAAGAATAGCACTTGTGGGGGGAAGTGGTTCTGGTAAATCTACAGTTGCTAAATTAATTTGCGGGCTTTATCAACCTTGGGATGGGGAAATCTGCTTTGATGGTGTAGAGCGATCGCAAATTAAGCGTTCTGTTCTGGCTAACTGGTTGGCAATGGTTGAACAGGATATCTTTTTATTTGCCGGTACTGTCCGAGAAAACATCACTCTTTGGGATTCAACTGTACCAGAAGCTGATTTGGTGCAGGCTTGCCAAGATGCAGCGATTCATGATGCGGTCGCATCTCTGCCTGGAAAATATGACTTTGAGTTGATTGAAGGCGGTATGAATATTAGTGGTGGCCAACGCCAGCGTTTAGAAATTGCCCGTGCTTTAGTAAGAAATCCCACAGTTTTAGTATTGGATGAAGCAACCAGCGCCCTGGATGCGGAAACCGAGTTGATTATTAACCGCAACTTGCGACAGCGCGGTTGTTCATGTATTGTAGTAGCCCACCGCCTCAGCACAATCCGCGATTGCCATGAAATTATTGTGCTAGAGCAAGGTAAAATCGTGCAGCGTGGCACCCATGAGGAATTATGGCAGCAAGGCGGAACTTATGTTCGCTTACTTCACGCGGCAGAAGCATAGGAGTATTTGTAAAAAACCTAAACGACAATGTATAATTACCATTGCGAATTGTTTATTTGCACTCACTTACTTATCCAATCTTCCCCACCAGCTAGTTGAGCTAAATAATCATCCATAATGGCTGGTAATTCTTTTGCCGAATAAGTATATGTTAAAGCTATAAACTCAGTTGCAGTAGTTAAAATCTGGTTTCGATCTAGTATTGCTGACAGTTCAGAGCGAGTATAGTTACCGTTCAAAACTTCCAGACTCGCATCAGCTATAGCATCTTCAATTACTTCTTCTACTATAAGCATTTCCCATTCATCTTGATTAATATAGTAAGATTTTTTATTATCTTTAATATTCAATTTTTTAATTTGTTTAATTGAGTTGCGAATAGAATTTACCCAAGAACCAGTTAATCGCTGTTCTATTTGGTTTTTAATTAAATGAATCAACAGAATGTTTAAATAAGATTCTATATTACGCAGAATAGCTTGTTTACTCATGCCCTCTAACTCATCAACAATGACCAAAGCATCTGCGTATCTTCCTTCCAAAATACTATTTTTTAGGTCGATTAATTCTTGTGTCATTTGTATTGTCTGTATTGCTTGCAAGACTTAACGGTGATAATCTAAATTTAACTCAATCCAGTTCGATTAAGGCTAAAAAATCTTTTTGCACTTATCGAACTTATATCGATTTCCCGCAAGTGAATCCTCTTCCCACATACTCCCTTCAGGCAAACGAAGCATTACTGTTAGATAACCCAAAAACAGTCTGGGTGGTGCAGTCTGGAACATTGGCGGTGTTTGCTGCTAGAGTTAAAAACAGCTTACCAAAGGAGCATCGCCGCTATCTGTTTCATGTCAACGCTGGTGAAGCATTGTTTAGTGCAGCGTTGTTACCAGAAGTAATAGCACAAAACCAATGGAATTTTGTAGCGATCGCAATTGAACCCACCCAATTATGCCAGATGTCAATGGTTGATTTGGTTAAGGGAATCGAGGCGGCTGACTCTCAAGCCATAGAACTTTTAGAAGGTTGGGTAAATCATTTAGGACAATCTCTTAGCGCCCAGCAAACAGTTTTGACAACGCCATTAAACCAAGTACCGGCAAAGGTTGAGCGGGATTTTTCATTATCACCTGGTGAAACGCTACAGTGGAGGCAGCAAACACCTCTATGGGTGAAGTTGCAGCAAGGTAGTACTCACTGGATGGGAGTTGAGGAATTAACCTTGAATTTTACCTCACCAGCGTTTCCACTCACCAATGGCATGTGGCTGGAGGCAGAAAATGCGGTTATCGGACAAGTGTTGCCAACGGCAGATTTAGAAAATTCTGAGGAACTCTTGGCAGGTTTAGCCAGTTTGCATACTTATTTCTTTCACTACTTCAGTTTGCTGGCAAATAAAGAAGCAGAAGCAGAATTTCGACAGTTTCAAGAACGTGAGCAATTTAATCAGCAAGTAATAGAGGGGGCACTCTCTGACTTAGCTACAGTATTGCAGCCACAGCAGGAGGCGGTTTTTTCTCAGGAAGGGCCGCCCTTACTGGTAGCATTTGGTGCAGTCGGGCGGACGCTAGGAATAGAGATTCGTCCACCAGTAGAGGATTTGAATTCTATTAAAGACCCTGTAGCTGCGATCGCACAAGCATCACAAATTCGGATTCGGCGTGTAACTTTAGCAGATGGCTGGTGGCGTCAAGACCAAGGAGCGATGTTAGCTTATACTCAGTTAGAAAAGCGCCCAGTGGCGTTGTTACCTACAGATAATCGAGATTATGTGATCTTTGACCCCGTAGCGCGGACTCGAACACCTATAAATGAAGCAGTAGCAAAAACACTGTCACCATTAGCCTACGTTCTGTATCGACCATTACCCCAAATTGCGCTCAACGCCATTGATTTACTGCGGTTTGGGGTTAAGGGTTATGAAAAAGACATCGCCAGTATTGTAGTAGTGGGGCTACTGGGCACAATCTTGGGAATGGTTGCACCACAAGCAACAGCAATTTTAATCAATCATGCCATTCCCGATAGCGATCGCGCTTTACTGTGGCAGATCGGATTGGTAATGTTTGCAGTCGCCTTTGGACAGTTAGCTTTTCAAGTTGCCCAAAGCATTATTACCCTACGAGTTGAAAGCGCCACTGATAGTATATTGCAGCCAGCCATTTGGGATCGCCTGTTGAGATTAAGCCCTAGCTTTTTCCGTCAATATACTTCTGGAGATTTGGTTAACCGCGTCATGGCGGTGAGGGAAATTCATCAAAAACTCAGCGGTGCTACCCAAAGAACGTTGTTGAGTGGAATCTTTGCCTTATTCAACTTAGTGCTAATGTTTATTTACAGTTGGCAACTAGCGCTGGTGGGCGTGGGTTTAGCAATATTTGCTGCTGTGGTTACGACTGTTGCCAGTTTCCTCTTGGTGAAGAAATCGCAAAAACAGCAAGAACTGAATGGCGCAATTCAGGGACTCACTATACAACTAATCAACGGTGTTGCCAAGCTGCGAGTGACAATGGCAGAAGAACGCGCATTTGCAGCTTGGGCAAAAAAATACAGTCAGCAGATCCGGCTGAAGGCGAGTTGGCAAGAGATTAAAGATGGTATTTCTGTATTTAACGAAGCACTTCCCCTGATAAGTTCTATACTGGTGTTTGGGTTTGCCATGCTGTTGATGCAGACACGCTTGACGCTGGGTACATTCGTTGCTTTTAACTATGCTTTGACGATTTTTATCAAAGGAGTAATTGATCTGAGCAATACTGTATCGGAAATTTGGGGTATTGTACCAATATGGGAACGAGCAAAACCGATTTGGCGATCGCAGCCTGAATATGATTCAACCAAGGTTAACCCCGGTCAATTAAACGGTCGTATTGCCCTAAATCGAGTTAGCTTTCGCTACTCTGAGAATGGAACCTTAATCCTCGATGATGTCAGCCTCCATGCCGAACCAGGAGAATTTGTCGCGATCGTTGGGTCTTCTGGAAGTGGGAAATCAACGATATTACGGTTGTTATTGGGCTTTGAAACTCCATTAACAGGTAGCATCTATTATGATGGCAAAGATTTAGCAGAGATGGGACTCCAGGCTGTGCGAAGACAGTTAGGGGTGGTACTGCAAAATGGTAGAATCGGCACAGGATCGGTTTTTGATAACATCACCGCCGGGGCTTTGGTTTCGCTAGAAGAAGCTTGGTCAGCGGCACAAATGGCAGGCTTTGCTGATGATATCAAGCAAATGCCAATGGGAATGCATACGATTATTGCTGAGGGTGGTAGTAATCTTTCAGGTGGACAACGGCAAAGATTATTGATTGCGCGATCGCTTGTTTCAAAGCCTAAAATTATTTTAATGGATGAAGCAACCAGCGCCCTAGATAACCGCACCCAGGCAATTGTGACTGAAAGTTTAGCTAAATTAAATGCCACTAGAGTAGTGATTGCCCATCGTCTCAGCACAATTCGCAATGCCGATCGCATCTATGTAATTGATGCTGGTCGTGTAGTGCAAGTGGGTACTTTCTCGCAACTAATTGTGCAAGAAGGGTTATTTGCTCGACTTGTAGCCCGACAGTTGGAGGATAGTTTATAATACCTTACTTTTTGTGTTCTTCTAAAATCCAATAGTAGAGAATAGAACTCTTGCAAAAGTTCCTTTTGCACTCTTGTAGCGAAAGGGGATGCATGGCAAAGGGAAAGGGAAAATTCCATCCTTTACCCCCTTCCCCCTTTCCCCACTTCTACAAGAAGTCTATTGTTTAGCAGTGCTAAGATTTCCCCTTCGGAATTGACCCTTCAATTCCCTCAACATACCAATTCATCGCTAGTTGTCTCTGATCATCCAAAACCTTACCCTTTGGCACTCGCACCACCCCTTTTTGGTCTTTCACCGGGCCATCAAAAGGATGTGCAGTACCCTGAATAAACTCATCGCGCTTCGCATTCACCAGTTGTTGCACATCCGCTGGAATCGCCTGATTCATTGGGGAAATATCCACCATTCCTTGACTAATCCCATCCCAAACCTCTTGAGACTTCCAAGTATTACTCATTACAGCCAAGGCTTTATCTGTATAAAATTTGCCCCATTTGTTAATAGTTGATGTCAGGTGGGCTTTTTGACCAAACTTACTCATATCAGTGTTGTAGCCAAAAGCATAAATGCCTTTCTCCTGTGCCAATTGGACAGCAGCACCAGAGTTGGTATGCTGCGTCAGTACATCCGCACCTAAATTGACCAAAGCTTGAGCCGCTTCTCTTTCTTTAGCTGCATCGTACCAACTTTGTACCCAAAGTACCTTAACTTTTGCTTGGGGATTTGTTAACCTGACTCCTTGAGTGAATGCACTAATTCCCCGAATTACTTCTGGAATTGGGTATGCGCCAATAAAACCAACTATATTTGATTTTGTCATCTTGCCAGCAATCATGCCGGTTAAATAACGCGGTTCTTCAAAACGTCCCAGATAAGTGCCGACATTGGCAGCACGTTTGTATCCTGTACAGTGTTCAAAGACAACATTACCAAAGTCTTTGGCAACTTTAATTGTTGGGTTCATGTACCCTAAGGAAGTTGTAAAAATCAACTTGTTACCATCTAATGCTAGTTGGCGAATCACCCTTTGGGCGTCAGCATCTTCGTTGACATTTTCGACAAAGGTAGTTTTTACCTTATCTTGAAGATTGGCTTCCATGTCTCTGCGCCCTAAATCATGGGCATAAGTCCAGCCGAAATCACCTACAGTTCCCACATAAACAAATCCCACCTTGAGAGGTTCATTTACCGCCACAGGCGACGCTGAGGGAGATACCTCACCCTGTGATTTGGAATTTTTGCCTTGAACACAACTGTTTAAGGCAAAGCTAGATCCTGCTAAAGTGACATACTTTAGAAAATTCCGACGATCCATATTTTATTAACGGGACTTAAACAAAACTTAAAGTTAAAAAAGAGTATAATGCTTAACTAGCATAGCTTTCACGTTGAAAAAAAGCTCATGAAAGAGACCACCCCCGCAGCAATGCCTCCATGCTTTGAAAGAT
>NZ_JAIVFT010000057.1 GCF_020829665.1 Nostoc sp. CHAB 5824 | reverse complement strand
AATTGGCTCTCACTTGAGTTTCTTGAGGACATCGCGGCAGACGACCGCTGCGACCCGCTTGCCATACCCGCCGTTCTCCACCACACACGCAAATCCGTAAACCGTCGAAGGCTTGGGCGTGTCGGGAGCAGAGTAGGGCGCGAACCCCGCAAACCACGAATGCGGCTCTTTGTCCGCCCGCTCGTTCTGCGCTGTTCCTGTTTTGCCCGCCACTATCATCGGGTAATCGGAGAAGACCCCTCGCGCCGTTCCGTTGGTCACCACCGAGCGCATCATCTCCCGCAGACTTGCCGCCCCTTCCGCACTCATCGCCTGGGAAAGCACTTCCGGCGCAAATTTCTTTTCTGCCTTTTTGTCCTTGGGGTCGGCAAGGCGAGCCACATACCGCGACTGCATCAACTTGCCCGCATTCGCCGCACTCCCTGCAATCCGCGCCATCTCCACCGGCGATACCAACAGCCTCCCCTGTCCATATCCAATATCGGGCAGATCGGCATCGAACTTCGCTTGAGCGGGAACATGGCGCAAGCCCAGCGTATCCGTCAGATAGCCGCGAAACCGATTGGGATCGAGCGACACGGCGAGATTGGCAAAGTAGATATTCGAGGACACCCGAAACCCATTCGCCATATTCAAGGTTCCGAACGCCGGATCACCCGCATCGTCGCGTGTATTGCGCCGCACATAGGTTTTGCCATTGGCTTGCCATCGGATTTCGGGGTCAACTTGATTACACACCACGCCGAACGATTCCGCATCGGGGCGCAGTTTCAATGCCGCCGCCGCCGTCGCGATCTTGAATGTCGAGCCGGGAGGATACAATCCGTTCGTTGCCCGATTCACTAAAGTCGCCTGTTCCGCCGCATCGGGACTGGCAACAAGAGCGCGAAACTGCGCCGGGGTCAGCGTATTCGGATCAAACGTCGGCAGAGTCGCCGCCGCCAATACATCGCCCGTCGCCGGATCGTTCAGCACAAACGCCGCCCGATTCTTCTTGTAGGGATTAGGGATTGGGGATTGGGGATTAGGATTTGCTCCCCCTGTCCCCCTGTCCCCCTGTCCCCCTGTTCTTCTGTCTTTCAGTTTGCCCGTGACCTCGAACAAGACCTGCTGAACCTGCTGTTGAAGTTCCGCGTCCACCGTAAGATGCACATCTTTGCCGCGCCGCTGACGATAAAACGCCCCATGCCGCGCCCGATAATCCGCGAGGAGTTCTGCATATCGCCGGAAGCCCCGCATCTCCGCATCATAGCCCGCCTCAATGCCGAGCGGACCGCCGATACTCGGATCGAGATACCCGACCAGATGAGCGCACGCCGAACCGAACGGATAATATCGCTTGCCCGACCGAATCAATTTCGCCGCCAACGCCTTGTCGGAAGCCGATTTGCGGATTTCGTCGGGGCGTGAAGTCGCGAGTATTCTGCCTTTGCGATCATAAACACTGCCGCGTTCGATGCCCTTCGCCATCGCCAGCAGACGAGGGTTGTAGTGCGGACGCGACACGCCGTCGGCGTCGGGCGTCATGACCGGCTTGACCGCCAGCGTATTCGCCTGTGCCGCCTGCATCCACCCAACCCGCGCAATTCCTACACCGAACAACACAATCGCTCCAAACGCAAACGCCGTTAGCCGTGCCGCACTCAGGGTTTCGGGGCGCGGAGCAGGGCGTCCCACGCCCCCCTGCGGCGGCGCGGAGATTCCTCGCAACAGTCCGATGATCGCGAAATCGGCGATCAACGCGCTTTTGCCAAACGACAGAAATGGCAGGGATAATCCTGTCAGCGGCGCAATTCCCGTGACGCCGCACAAAATGAGCAGGGTCTGAATACCGAGCAACAGAGTCAGCCCGAACGCTAACATTCGCTCGAAATCACTGGACGCTTTGAGGGCGATATGAATGCCGCGCCAGAACAACACGACGTACAGCATCAAAACCAGAAACGACCCGACGAATCCTGTCTCTTCCGCCCAGCTGACAAACGCCAGATCTGAGCCGCCCCGCGTGATCAAGCCCGGCATCCCAAGTCCCAATCCACTGCCCTCGATGCCGCCCGACGCCATTGCCCAATACGACTCGCCCAACTGCAAGCCGTTCGGATGCAGATTCTTGAACGGACTGAGCCACATCTCCACGCGAGTCGGAAACACGCCGAGATCTGCTTTGTATGCCGCAAATGCGCCCGCAAAAAGCAGAACCGCGCCCCATCCCACAAACGCCCCGCGCCCCGTCGCCAAATACATCGCAGCGATAAAGGTCACGAACAGCAGAACGCCGGGACCCAAATCCCGAATCACAAAGAACAAGGACAGCGTGATCGCGAACATCCCGATTACGGGACCAATATCCTGTAATCTTGGAAACTGAACCGCGAACGTCGCCCGCCCGTCGTTGCGCTTCACTTCTTTGAGTTTGTCCGGTGTCCATTTGCGCGAAGCATCGGTGATCAAGTCGGCTTTCTCGCTGAGATATGCGGCAAGGAAAAACACGACAAACAACTTCACCAACTCCACCGGCTGAAATCCCAAGACCCGCAAGCGCACGCCGTCAGGGCCGCTCCCGAACACAAATAAAATCCCAACCAATGCCACTGCCGCCAGAACCCAAACATACTGATAATTCTTGATTTTTAGGCGTGCCGCCGGGCGCAGCATTGCTGTTACAGTCATCACGACAAGCCCCATCAGCAAGCCAGTAAAATGCTTCTCAAAAGCCAGTCCGTCATGCAATGGGTCTTTGATGCTGAACAGCAGGACTACGCCGAATCCCGTGAGGAGCAGAGTCAACGGAATCAGATAGGGGTCGCCGCCCGTGCGTGAGCGAAGCCACGGCGCGTACAGAAACATTATCACGGCGATTCCCGCACTGCACAGCCCGAAACGCAAAAAGACCTGCTGAGGCGTCCGAACCACGAACCGCCCCAGCTGCCCCCGCATTTTTTCTGTGTCCAGCAGTGGAACTTTTGCCAGTGCTTTTGCTGTCAATTCTTTTGCAGCAGAAAAGGGATATTCCGTGATTCGACGCGCCATCTGTTCCGAGAAGCTGCTACGGAGTGTCTTATCGAAG
Source organism: Nostoc sp. CHAB 5824 (assembly GCF_020829665.1). GTDB lineage: Bacteria > Cyanobacteriota > Cyanobacteriia > Cyanobacteriales > Nostocaceae > Nostoc. The sequence goes on along the minus strand of NZ_JAIVFT010000057.1, from coordinate 5,080 downwards.
GCTGTTGAGCCTACTTTCGCGGTTTTTGAGATTTCAACGACGCGCTTTGCTTCATCAGCAGTCAGAAGCGGAATAGCAAGCAGCTGATCGGTACTCTCGAAACCGTTTTGCTGAGTGCGATAGGTGAGGATGCGTTCTGCCAGAGGCGTCTCAATCTCCAACGCTTGCGCCAACTGTTCTGCTGTCGCAGCATTGAGCAAAACGGCGTTTTGTGGCAGGGGAGCGCGTTTCGCCTGAAAAACGAGGAACAATGCGCCCAAAACAAGTATCATTACACACAAGTTCAGTGCGTTTTCGGTTTTGCGATTTGTGTCACGAGACGCCAAAAGATGCGTCCTCCAGAAAGTAAAGATGAGTCAAGTTATGTTTATCCTGCCGTGATATTGTACAGGAACCTTTGGCAATACGGCAAGAGTAATAAGATTTAGAGGAGTACCTACAATGACAACGCTGTTGTTTGTTGGATTGCTGATCTATTTAGGAGTCGCCGTCGGCTTTTATGCCTATATGGTGAACTCCGCACAGCCTATAAAGTAATTACCCGCCTCTGATTGACGAAGAAAAATCAGTGCCGGGTTCACAAACCCTGTAAAAAACCCTGAGAACCGCTTTTGCCGTTCCCGATAATCCTCAGTGAGCCTGAAATTCCAGACTCACTGAGGATTTTTGTTTTATTCCCTCGTTCTTGGAGGTATACGCGATGGAACGCGGACTCTACGCCGCCGCAACCGGAATGCTGGCACAACAAAGTTTGCAGGACACAATCGCCCAGAATATCGCCAACGCCGGTTCTGTCGGATTCAAGCAGGACGCGCAGACGTTTCGGGCGGTGCAGGGCATGGCGATCAATCGCCTGAACAACGGTTCCGGCAAAGGTCCCGGAGTGGGTGATCTGGGTTTGGGCGTGAAAGCACAGCCCGCTGTTATCAATTGGGAGCCGGGAGCCATGACCCAAACCGGACGCCCGCTCGACATTGCACTCGACAAAGGGCTGTTTCTGGCAGTGAATACTCCTCGCGGCGAACGCTATACCCGCGCCGGTGATATTCAAGTCAACGGAAATGGCGCACTTTCTACCGCGTCCGGTCAGCCGCTGGTCAATGCCGCAGGAACAGTCATGCAGCTTCCGGGACGCACCGGGATCGCCATTGACAGCACCGGCAACATTTTGGCAGACGATCCCAACAATCCCGCCACGAAAGAAATTGTCGCCAAACTCAAAATCGTGCAGGTGGATACCCGCATTCTGGAAAAAGACGGCGGCAGTCTGTTTCGAGCAACGGTTCCGGCAGGGGTGACCCCCGCCCGCTTCCCGAAAGTGTCGGTCGGCACACTGGAACAGTCCAATATGAACCCTGTCGAGGGCATGGTTCGCATGATCATGGTTTCCCGCAATTTCGAGATGGCGCACCGCGCTGTCACGACACAGGACGAGTTGATCAAGCAAGCCGCGTCGGAGATCGGCAAAGTTTAAGTTTGATTTTGACGGCTGGACTCTCCTCATACCGAGGAGGGAGCCGTCCTCGAACCCCCGACTGATTGACGGGGTTCCATGCGATACGGCAAGGGATTGCCGTGTTTGTCAGGAGGACACAGAATTATGATTCGTTCGCTCTTCACTTCGGCGACGGGATTACGCGCCCAGCAACTCAATCTCGATGTGATCGCCAACAACCTCGCCAACGTCAGCACGACAGGCTTCAAGCGCAGTCGCGTGGACTTCGAAGATTTGGTCTATCAGCAGATGCGTGAGGCGGGCGGACAAACCGGACCCAACTCTACTCTGCCGACAGGCTCACAGATCGGAATGGGCGTCTCCGCCGGAACCACCAACTCCCTTTTCACACAGGGAACCATGCTCAATTCGGGCGGACAGTATGACATTGCGATTCGCGGCGAGGGCTTTTTCCGCATTCAGACCCCCGACGGCGCGACGGCTTATACTCGCTCCGGTGCGTTCGCGATTGATGCCACAGGGCGGCTCGTCACGTCCGAAGGTTATGCCGTACAGCCCGAAGTCATCATCCCCCCAAACAAAACCGGTGTCAATATCGCGTCGAACGGTGAAGTCAGCGTGACCCTGCCCGGACAGGCAAACCCGCAGGTCGTCGGAACCGTCGGGCTGACCAAATTATCAAATCCCTCCCGATTGAAGGCGATTGGCGGCAATCTGTTCTCCCCTACCGCCGCATCGGGAACTCCCGTAGACGCCAACCCCGGACAGCAGGGACTCGGCACACTTCAACATCGCTGGCTGGAATCCTCGAACGTAGATATTGTCGAGGAGATGGTTCGCATGATCATCGTTCAGCGTGCCTATGATACCAACTCCAAAGTGATTCAAGCGTCCGACGAGATGCTCACAACCACCAATTCGATCAAGCGATAGGGCATTGAATTGACCGGGTAATAAATTACCCGGTTAGTCAGTACACCCGTCCTGCGGACGCAACCGCCAAACAATCGGTGTGTCCGCAGGACACGTGTTTTTGTTAACCGGGTAATTCATTACCCGGACAGCCAATACGATGAAACAAATAACATTCACTTTGCTTTGCTTAACAATCGGTTCGGCGGCTTCCGCTCAGGTGGCGGGCAAACCGCTTGTGCCGACAAAATCGGCGGCAAAAATCACCGTCCGAACACCCAAAATTTCCGCGCCTAAACCCGTCGCCATACAGATTACGGTGATGGTCAAGGTGAACCCGGAGGTTGCGGGGCAGTCGTTCACGCTCGGCGAAATCGCGGAGATTACGGGCAACGACAAAGCGACGATCAAGCAACTGAGTCAGCTGCTGATCGGCACATCGCCTCTGCCCGGCATGACCCGAATGCTTCGTCCCGGCGACATCACAGTTCGATTGCGGGGCGCACGGCTTGAACTGCCGAATATCGAAGTGGTTGCGCCGCCGGAAATGAGCATTGCCCGCGCCAAGTCCGATGTCGCCACCGATGAGATTGTCAAAGCGGCACTGCCTGTTGCTCAAGACCGCATCAAGGAGATGGCAGATACCAGTATCGAACCGATTCCGCCGACCAACGGCGTGACACTGCCCAAAGGAAATGTTACGTTCGCCGTCGGAGCAGTGCGCGGCGAACCAACACTCGGCAAAATCATGGTTCCTGTCGCATTGAAGATTGACGGCAAGATTCAGCAGACGGTGGAAGTCGCCTTCAAGGTGACGCGCCGCACTCGCGTTCTGATCGCCACACGCACACTGGAGCCGAACGAAATTCTGACGTTGGAAGACATCGCGTTCGCCAAAATCGATCTGCCAAGCGGCTTCGTGCGCCCTGTCCAAACGCTTAAGGATGCGGTCGGCAGGCGCGTGAAGTCGCGAGTAAATGCTGATGCGCCGATTTCACTGAATCTGTTGGACTTGCCGCCCGCCGTCAAATACAACGACCGCGTGACCATCGAGTTTATTATTGGCTCGGTGCGTATCACGGCTCCCGGACTTGTGCGCGGCATGGGCGCGATTGGCGATACCATTCGGGTTCATGCGCCCGACACGAAAAAAGATTTGGATGCCGTCGTTGTCGATTCGCGCACGGTTCGCATTGCTGAACTGGAGCCGCAGGCAGAAACAACAGAAGAGACAATCGAAGCACCAGAAAGTGACCCGAAACCATGAAAGCAAATGCCCGCAACAGTGTGAAGTTTGGATTGAGCATCTTGGCTTTGACCGCCTCCGCATGGATGGCACGCTCCGACTCGCTGTTTCCAATCAAGGAAGCCAACAAAGCGATCAAAGGCAGTAAAAGTTCCACGCTGTCGTCCTTGTTTACCGATGCCCGCGCTCACAATGTAGACGATATTTTGTTCGTGACGATTGTGGAAAGCACAACGGCGCAGTCCAGTGCCAATACCAAATTCTCGCAGGATGAAAACGTCGGTATTCTCAACGGCACAGGGTTGTTCGATAGGCTTCTCAGTGGATTGTCGCTGTCGGCGGGACAGTCGCGGAGCGGCAACGGCGCGGGGCAGACGACTCGCACCGGAACACTGGTGACCTCGCTTTCTGTGATGATCAAAGAGGTCTTGCCGAACGGAACTCTGCGTATCGAAGGCTCACGCGATGTCACGATCAACAACGAGACCCAGCGCGTCGTTTTCTCCGGCATCATTCGCCCGGAAGACATCACCCGCAACAATACGATTCCGTCTACACTCGTCGCCAACGCCGCAATTCGTTACGACGGCAAGGGAATTATCGGCAATACCCAAAAGCCGGGACTGCTCACGCGCATCTTCCGGTATTTGTTCTAAATCGCCGGGTGTTGAAAACACCCGGCAAGAAAAAACAAGCGTCCTCCAGACGCACAATTCCAAACAAGAATCTTGTCGCGTCTGAAAGACGCTTGTACTTTGATGGCGGGTGTTGAAAACACCCGATAGACCTTATGAAACTCAAAACAATCAGCGTAGTGTTCGCGCTCATGGCTTTGCTTCCCATTGTCGGGCAGTGTCAGAACGCCAGACGCACCAATGCGGCAGCCAAACCGCAGAAGAAAGCCGCACCCGTTTATGACGCGGCGGCAATGACGCCGGGACTGACCCGTATCAAGGACATTGCCGATGTGCAGGGCGTGCGCGGCAACCAGTTGGTCGGCTATGGTCTGGTCGTCGGTCTCGAAGGAACCGGCGACGGTCAGGCGGCATTCTTTACCGTGCAAAGCATCGCCAACACGCTCCGCAGACAGGGCTTGACCCTCGATGTGCCGTTGTCGCAGTTGCAGGTCAAAAACGTCGCGGCGGTTCTGGTGACGGCGAACCTGCCCGCCTTCGCCAAAAACGGCAGTCTGATTGATGTGACCGTTTCCTCGATTGGGGACGCCAAATCGTTGCAAGGCGGCAGTCTGATCCGCACGCCTCTGCTTGCCGCTAACGGAGAGATTTATGCTGTCGGGCAGGGTTCGCTCACCATCGGAGGCTTCAACTTCGGTTCAGGCGGCTCCAGCGTGCAGAAGAATTTTACCAATATCGGGCGCATTCCCAAGGGCGCGATTGTCGAGCAGGAAGTTCCGACAACCTTGACAGACGGCAAGCTGATTCAGATCACGACGCGGGAAGCCGACT
>NZ_JAIVFT010000056.1 GCF_020829665.1 Nostoc sp. CHAB 5824 | reverse complement strand
TCTTTGGCTTTGCGATAACCTGTCTCTAACTCTTCCAAGCTTAGATGTGGCTCAATTTTTATGATTTTTGGCATTGCGACCGCACCAATTCATGCACCTATCTATATTTAATTATGGGTGATTTACCAGACATCATATAACACCTAATTCTCGCAATTTTGCTGCTAGGCGTTCAGCTTTTTGTGTTTCTTGTTCGGCGTGTTCTGCTGACTCTAAAGCAACTTCTTCAGGTGTAGTCATTAACTGTCCTTCCGCATTGAAATAGCGTAATTGATTTTCATGAACGCCCAAGTACAAACTCAGCTGCTGACTCCACAACAATCCTTGTGGGTTGGGTTCTATAGGTTGATACGTACCACCCAACAAAATAAACCCAGCAAATTCTAGTTTCTTGGGGTCAAACCAAAAATATTCAGGAGTGCGAAAGATATCTTGGTAAATTTGTTTTTTTAAACCCTTGTCAGTCGCTGCGGTTGAGGTTGAAAGCAGTTCTATAATCAAATTCGGATATTTGCCGTCTTCTTCCCAAACAACTCAACTATCACGGGGTCTGCGTTCAGTATCCAACACGACAAAGAAATCTGGCCCCCGAAAGTCTTCAAATTTACGCTGGCGTGGACTGTAATAAATGCTAAGATTACCGCCAGCAAAAAAGTTGTTATGGCCTCGCCACCACCAATCAAGGCATTTTATCAATAGCAGCATTTGCTGCAAATTGTAGGTATGTTTCCAATGGTGGTTCATTACTTTCTAAATCCCCAGGTGGAAATATAACATTTTCTGGGGTTTCAAAATCTTTGGCGATGGACATGGCTGCAAGTTTTGGAGTGATATTAAGTTGAGCGTAGCAGTGAGAAAGCGATAATAGGCTGATGCGCGTCTAAAGTATATAAACACTCTATTGGGTCGTTAACTGTTGACTGTTGACTGTTAACCGTCAACAGTCATCAGTCATCAGTCATCAGTCATCAGTCATCAGTCATCAGTCATCAGTCATCAGTCATCAGTCATCAGTCATCAGTCATCAGTCATCAGTCATCAGTCATCAGTCATCAGTCATCAGGTAAATGTACAATATTATTTGCGTAACAGCTTATTAAGTTTGTTTTTCTAAGCGTACTACTGCATTATAATCAGGCACACCTTCAAGCGATCGCTTACTTTTATCTAGTAGCACATTCCCTTCTGGCCAATGCACTTGCAAGTTACCTGACTGAATTGGCGCAATATAGACTTGACACAACAACTCGCCTAAATCATTCTTAAGAATGACGCTATCGCTATTTTTTAAACCCAATTGTGCTGCATCAGCAGCATTCATTAGCACTGCCTCTCGCATCGCCCCCGTAATTGCATCCTTGCGTTCTTGCACCATACTATTAAATTGTTTGCCTCGGCGCGTTGCTACTAAGAAATAGCCTTCTGGTAATTCTCTCTGTGGTGGCAATAATACTCCAAAGTGTGCTTTGCCATCCGCTGTAGGAAAATTCCAACCAAAGCACAAATGTGACCCACCATACTGAAACTGATCGCCAGCCTGCTGTAAGTGTTGAATACCAGCATATTGTGGGACGACTTGAGCAATTTCTTGACGGATAGCAGCTGTGTCAGCAAAAGCCAGTTTATCTGCCAAATCTGGTTGCACGCGCCTTGCCAATTCTAAAAATACTTCCCACTCTGGACGCGTTTCTCCAATGCGCGGCCCCGGAATTTCTGGACTGAAAATCACCCGGCGTTCGGTGTTAGTTTCTGTGACTCCTCCTGGTATTTCGTAGCGAGTCGTCGCAGGTAGAAGCACCACAGTCTCAGCAGGTTCTACCAACATTTGGCTGGAGAGAACAATATCCATGTGTACCCGCAGCGGTATTTGCTTCAGCGCCGCTTCCACATAATCTGGTTCTGGCAGTACTTCTAAAAAATTCCCTCCTACGGAAAACAACACATCTAATTGCCCTTGATGTGCGGCGTTAATCATTTCTGGAGCAATTAAACCTTTACTTGCTGGCACTTCAAAGCCCCAATGCTGACTCAACTGGGCAGCATTTTCTGGAGTAATGGGTTTACCACCAGGAAATACTGTGGCGTAACATCCCATCTCTGCACCACCCTGCACCCCAGAGTGACCGCGAATTGGCATTAAACCGCAGCCTTCGCGACCGACAAAACCTTTGGTAAGAGCTAGATTAATGATACTTCGCACATTATCTTCGCCGCATTCATGCTGAGTAATGCCCATACTCCAAACAAATACGGCTTTATTCGCTTCTTTGACCATTTTGGCAAAGGCGTACATTTCTTCACGGGATGTCCCAGAAAGCCGCTCTAATTCTTCCCAAGATTGGCTTTCTAACGATGCCTTGAGTTCGGCAAAGCCAACTGTGTGTAAGTTAATAAATGACTGGTCTACCCAGTTGTTAGCAATTATATGTTTAATTGTGCCATTCAAAAATGCAATATCCCCGCCCATGTTGATTAAGAAGAAGTCTTCGGCAAACTTTGTACCGAAAACGGCACTTTCCACAATTGAGGGAACCCAGTAGCGCTCCATTCCTGGTTCACGGTAAGTATTAATAACTACAATTTTTGTGCCAGCTTTCTTGGCATAATGGAGATACTTAACGGTAACAGGCTGATTATTAGCAACATTGGAGCCAATAAAGACTAATAAATCAGTTCCAATCCAGTCTTTATAAGAACAAGTGGTAGCCCCAGCACCCAAAGCAGCTTTCAGTCCCGCTGTGCTGGGAGAATGGCAAATACGGGCAGCATTATCAATATTATTGCTTCCCATTGCCCGCACAGCTTTTTGGGTGGTATAATAAGTTTCGTTTACAGTACCGCGACTGGTAACATAGAAACTGAGACGGTCTGGTGTGGTAGCGCGGATGCGATCGCTAATTACTCCTAAAGCTTCATCCCAGCTAACACGGCGAAAGCCTTTTTCCCCTCGTTGACGCATCATCGGGTAAGGAATTCGTCCCAAGTCTCGTAATTGGGCACTTTTTAGATTTTGTAACTGCGAAACATCTTCTAGTAGCACAGGGTCAAAAGCTGGCATAGTATTCATCCGCAACAGCCGCAACCGGACATTGCAGAGATGGATGCCATCTAAAGTCCAATCCTTCATCCCGGTTGTTCCGAGAGCGCAACCATCGCAGACACCTTTATCGAGAATATTCCACGCGTATGGTAGTTTGTCACGAGACAGCCAAATTGCCCGAAATACTTCCCAGTAGTTGTTGGGGTACTGTTCGCCAATCCCGAAAGGCTTCCAACTTGCCCAGTTTGAGGGTGTCCAGTGCTTTTTGGGTTTAGGTAACATGATGTAGTGTGTGTGAATTGCTGGATTATTTAAGGCTACCGTTTTAAGTAGCATTTAAGTAGCAGGCGGTTAAAAATCTAGACAAAGTAGATAAAAACTGCGAAGATTAACTTTTTGTCTCTTTAGGACAACTTGAACGTTTATAAGCACAACTTCAGCCGTAGTAACAACAACTTAAGCGTTACTTATCAAACTAGGAACGTTATTAACCACAGCTTCAGCATTCATAATTACTGTTTCAGGCGTAGTAACAACAACTTAAGCGTTAGTTATAACACCTTGAGCATTCATAATTACTGTTTCAGCCGTAGTAACAACAACTTAAGCGTTACTTATCACACTAGGAACGTTATTAACTACTGAAGAAGCTGTAGTTAATACAGAAGGAGTTGTAGTTACTACAGCTTTAGTTTTTTGAATTATAGCGTTTAGTATGGTGAGAACTGATGAGTCGAGTTAAGATTAATTGTTATTTTTTGCTTTTAACCGAGAATATTTTCTAATCTTGAAAGTAGTAGTTAAAATAAAAATCCCTGCCACTGTGGACAGGGATAATAGTTTTTAGCTAAAGCTTGTCTGCTAACTGCTAACAAAATCTTTGTGGGCAGCGACAAGCATCTGAGCCTGCCTTAAAACGTTTCCGAATAAATAAAAAGGAATCTGCCAAGCTGCAACGGTAACTTCTTTGACTATATCCTGTACACTAATTGCAATTAATTCATGCTCTGGCGGCTCTCCTTCAACTGTACCAGACCAAGTAAAAGCTAATAAGAAATCATCGTCTCCAGGCAAGGAGGCAATCAAACATTCTTCTGGTGTTGGTTTGCAAATAATTCCATAATCATTTGCAAGTTCTACCAATCTTTGAAAGTTGTTTCCGTTTGTCATTTGTCCTTTGGGTGTAATTGAATCTCAGCTTTAGAAGAAATCATATTTTTAACTCCAGAACTCAAGTGAGTTGCTCTATAGCATAAATTACGAATTATTAATTATTCGTTGAGAGTTAGAGTTATTGGAGTTAGATCAGGCTTAAGTCCAAAATCTTACCGCGATCGCCTGCTTGTATCAGCAACAATTGCTACTGTTTTAAAAAAAGCTAAACTACTTACTTTTTCGGTTGACCGTATTTACATACATCTCCTTTCTTAGTATTTGAATATTGATGTCCTAATCTCACCCACCCTGACGGAGTGCATTGAGAATTGCGATCGTTTTTGGGGGAACAGCTGTAAACCGAAGCAGAAAAAGATGCTCGTCAACATGAGATTGTTCGATCACCTTGGCATAGATGTGTTCTTCTTCTGTAGCCAGTTTTGGCTCAATCAATAACTTGAGTTTGAGATTACTCAAGAGTTCTAAAGAATGCGGCGATTGCAATTGCGCCCCTTTTTCCGAAAGGCTAATTAATGCTCCTATAAATACTGTTCCCACTGCATGTTTTCCCTGCAAAATAGTGTATTCCACAGGTACTTCTTGATTAAGGATGACTATTATTTCATCGTCTTGAGGCAAGAATAAATTATATTTACCGCCAATGCCACGAATTTCACAAATTGTCACAGGGTGTTTTATTCCCTTAGGTTCTATTTGTAGTTGCCCAGCAATTTGGAGGTCAACATTGGCATCTTTACAGGTATTTTCAGAAATTAAAATCTGTCCTCCCACGGTATAAGACTCAATTCGGGCAGCTAAATTAACATGGCTACCAACAACTGTATATTGAGCGCGTTTTTGAGAACCAACATTTCCCGCTACGGCTTCGCCTGTATTAATCCCGATTCCCATTTCGAGAATTGGGAAATTCATTTGCTGATTTTGTTCGTTTACTTGCTGCATTGCCAATTGCATCGCAATAGCACAAGCGATCGCTCGTTGAGAATCATCTTTGCGACTAATTGGCGCACCAAATACCACAAAAATACCATCACCCATAAACTCATTAATCGTGCCTTTATACTGGTTAATCACATCTGTCATTATTCCCAGATAAAGATTCAAAATCTTTACCACTTCTTCGGGGGGCAATTCTTCAGAAAAAGCCGAGAATCCTCGTAAATCAGACACAAGAACCGTAACTTTTCGGCGTTCTCCCCCTAGCTTTAACCCAGATGGAGTTTCTAGGATATTGGCGACGATTTCATCAGTTAGATAACGACCGAGGGTTTTTCGCATCTCGGTGGCACTTTGAGCAATATACTGAGTGAGTGCGATCGCAGAACCAGCAAATGCCAGCAATGAAGGGACAACGGGAATCCACCAACCAGCTAAAAAAGCCAGAAAACTGCCACCAAGTAAACCGCCACCTGCAAGACTTACACTAACAGCCATAAGGGTTTTCTGGTTGCTACTGTGGCGTTGCAGCCAACACAAGCTAGCACCAATAATTGACCAAACCAAAATTGATAGCCATTCTAACGGCTCAGGTAAACACTTAATCAGTGGACGACCATCTATTGCCGCACTTAAAATTTGACTAATCAAATTAGCATGAATTGTCACACCCGCCATCCGTTCCGGATCAGTCAAAACATTACTGCTGTAAGGCGTATAGAATAGATCCTTCAAACTTTCAGCAGTAGCACCAATTAATACCACCTTGTCTCGCATTAAGTCTGGTGGGATGAGGTTCTCTTGCAATTTGGTGAGAGAGACTTTAGTAAACTGCTGTATCCCTCCTCGATAGTTCAACAGCACTTGATAACTCCCTGCATCTGCTCGGATATAACCGCCATCATTAGCTTCAAAAATCGGGAAAACACCCCGATTTAACTGCAAGTAATTAGAGTTAGTTGCTGATGGCTTCGCGGTAATACCTTCAGGTTTCAAGTACAACAATGCCAGTTTCAACCCAAAGCTTTCGAGAATCTCGTCATTATTTAAATTTACGTACAACAATCCTCGCCGAATTTTGCCATCTCCATCTATGGGTATGTCATTCGACCCAACTTGATGAAGTTGCTTCAGTTCTGGAGACGAATCAACCGCCGAACTATCAATAGTATCAGAGACTTTTTGTACTCCAATCAAATTGGGAGTAGACTTAAACACCTTAAGTAAGTCTTGATGACCGGGATTGACGGGTAAATCACGATAAATATCTAAACCAATCGCTCTAGGTTGCTGCTGTTTGATTTTCTCTAACAAACTGGCAAGATTTCCATCAGACATAGGCCACTGTCCCTGCTTGCGGACATCTGCCTCATTAATCTCAACTATGACAATGCGGGTATCAGCCGACTCTCGTGGACGGAGGAGAAAAAATTGATCCAGTGCTGCTAATTCCAACAATTGCAGTAATCCAGTCAAGCGTAGTGCAATCACCAGGGCTGTAATATTGGGAACAGCAAGTAAAACACCCCGCCATTGCCAGATTTGCGGTTTCAGCTTTGCCCACATAATATCTAGGAGTTAGGAGACGCGATCAATCGCGTCTGTACAAGAGTTAGGAGACGCGATTAATCGCGTCTGTACAAGAGGCAGGGGAGCAAGGGAGAATTTTCCCCTCTGCCTCTTTTCAATGCCCTTGTTCAATTTGGTGTTGAATTCTTAGATGTGCAACAATCGATCAATGGTTCTGAAGCGATCGCACTCAAACCTACAGACTTTAAAAATTGTCTCCAATCCAGCCTCGCTTTAAAATTATTCGGCTCATTCCGGCGTAGCTGTACCAAACTAGTCAGCGCTTCATGCCAAATCCCAGCTTCTGCATAAATGGTGGGCAACTTGTACAAATTTGCCTTTGCTAACGCTTCCGACAAGGGTGTTCCTGGTTGAGTGCGTTCTACCCAACCATCTACAGTGGGATTTTTACTGGAGTCTTGAGCATCACAAATAATTGTTAGATACCAATGATAAGTTTTACCTACAGCGAGTGCAGGGGCACTATCAGGAAGTTTTAAGCTAAAAATTCCTGGTTTATTCGGAAGTGTAAAATATGTTTCATAAAATACGTTTTGGTCTTCAGCTAGAAGCACAAACTTGGCTGTTTTGACTTGAGATGGAGGTACATACCAGAAAAATGTTGGATGTTGAGCAAATGTCAACGCTAATTTATCTGGAGGCATTAAGGGAGTTATTAGTTTTTTCTCTGTTAGGCAAGAGCTACCACGAGTAGAACCACCAGCACTTGCGGGAGGTTTTCCTCGCTGTGGTGGCTTAAATGTCTGACTAATTTGCCAAGTTTTGTTGGAACGGTACGACTGAGCCTGTACCTCTGCTGTTAAAGCAGAAAGCAAATACAAAGGTAAGGAAAAGGCTATATATAAAGATGGTTTAATCGATTTCATATTGATAATGCCTGGGTTCTAAATTAGTTAGGTGAATAAATCAAGTATTCCCAAAAGCAAGATCAGATTTTTCACTCAACAATGGACTTCTTGCAAAAGTGGGGAAAAGGAGAAGGGGGAAGGGGAAAGGGATGAAATTTTCCTTTTCCCTTTGCCATGTATCCCCTTTCCCTACAAGAGTGCAAAAGTTCCTTTTGCACTCTTGCCTAATGAACTATTGGGCATAGATCAATTCAATAGTTCTTTTTCCCCGTCCCTTTTTGTTACAATATATAAAGTTGTAGCTAACCGCCTACGTAGAGGTTTAACGTGGATACCATTGCAATTCCTGCTCTAAATCGGCCGGTGGATGCCACGGTAGAAATTCCCGGTTCTAAAAGTCTTACCAATCGGGCGTTGCTTGTCGCAGCTTTGGCACAAGGTGACTCCGTTTTAGAAAATGCATTATTTAGTGAAGACAGCGAATATTTTGCCAAATGCGTAGAGCAATTAGGCATTCCCATAACTCTGAATCCTAATCTGGCTCAGATTCAGGTTGCAGGAAGGGGAGGTGACATTCCAGCTAAACAGGTAGATTTATTTGTGGGTTTGGCAGGTACAGCAGCACGGTTTATCTCGGCGCTGGTGGCATTGGGTAACGGCGAATATCGCCTAGATGGCGTTCCCAGAATGCGAGAACGGCCGATGGGCGACATGCTGACGGTGCTGCAAACGGGTGGAGCAACCGTTAACTTTGAGGGAAACTCTGGGTTTATGCCCTACACCGTTTATAGCCAGGGATTCGCTGGCGGAAATTTTCGGTTGAAAGCCAATCAAACAAGTCAGCAACTTTCGGCATTGTTGATGATTGCGCCTTATGCTCAACAAGATACGAGTATTGAGGTTGAAGGGACATTAGTTTCTCAATCTTACGTCAAAATGACCTGTCGTCTGATGGCGGATTTTGGCGTTGAGGTGATTCAAATCGGCGATAATCAATTTCAGATTAAAGCGGGTCAACGTTACCAAGCTCGACATTACACAGTAGAACCCGATGCGTCAAATGCTTCTTACTTTTTTGCCGCCGCCGCCGTCACGGGTGGACGGGTGCGCGTCAAACATTTGACTAAAGAATCTTGTCAGGGTGATATTCTGTGGTTGAATGTTTTAGAACAGATGGGTTGCCAAATTAAAGATTCGGATGATTACACCGAAGTGACGGGGCCGAAGCAATTGCAAGGCATCGACATTGATATGAATGATATATCAGATTTGGTGCAAACATTAGGAGCGATCGCGCCCTTTGCCAGTTCACCGATTACTATTCGTAACGTGGAACATATTCGATATAAGGAAACCGATCGGATTAAAGCTGTTGTCACAGAGTTACGTCGGCTAGGAGTCAAGGTTGAAGAATTTGCAGATAGACTAAAAATTGAGCCTGGCCCCATTACTCCGGCGGCGATTGAAACCTATCACGATCATCGAATGGCGATGGCTTTTGCTGTCACTGGCTTAAAGGTTCCAGGGATTGTAATTAAAGATCCTGGCTGTACAGCGAAAACTTTTCCAGATTACTTTACGCGATTCTTCCAAATGTTAGAACAATAAGAGACTAGAACAGCAAAACTTACTGTATTAGTGGAAAACAGAAGTAACTTCAAAGGCAATAAGGGACTTCCAAAGAATAAATTATTCCAAGAAAACAAGAGACAGGATTTCTCAAGAATGATAATCATTTTAAGGGGAGAAAAGGGGTTGCCCTCGGCAACCCCTTTTCTCCCCTTCATCTATGCATAAAGAATCTATACACTTGTGGTCTGCTTTGAAGTTAAACAGTGTAAAATTAGTATGTTTTATAGCTAAATAAA
>NZ_JAIVFT010000055.1 GCF_020829665.1 Nostoc sp. CHAB 5824 | reverse complement strand
GTCGTAGCGTTGATCTGCGGTAGCAAGCATTGCAGGAGTGATAAAATGTCGAGCATGGGCTGGAAAGTGGGTTTTGAGTTGTCGTTGTCAGAGACAATAACTCTACTACGGCAGCCCTATCTCTTCATACTCATTTTTTGGCTACGGTATTGGTCATAACTACAGCTATGATGTTGATGCCACAGACCCGAATGGTGATACTCTCACATATAAACTACTGGTTGCACCTGATGGAATGACCATTGACCAAATTACTGGTTTGATTAGTTGGAATACAACAGCCAGTAATATTGGCAATTCTTCAGTGCTAATGGAAGTAGGCGATAGTCGCGGTGGCGTAACGCAACAAAAGTACAGTTTGTCAGTAATTGATGTGCCACCAAATCGACCCCCTGTTTTTACTTCTACTCCAGTGGTCGATGCCGCAATTAATACAAAATATACTTATCAAGCTTTTGCTAAGGATGCCGATGATGATTATTTGACATTTTCACTGTTGAGTGCGCCGCAGGGGATGACAATAGACTCGACCACAGGAATGGTAACGTGGCAGCTACAAGGTAATCAAGTCGGTTCCACGCCTATCGAGTTAATTGTAGATGATGGGAATGGTGGTAAGGCGGCTCAATCTTTTATTATTCTGGCTCGACCAGAGCCTGGAAATCACGCTCCAGTAATTATTAGTACTCCAGTCACCATAGCTACCGTTTCTATCGGCTATGTACCTACTGTTGCTAGTATCTACACCTATAACGTAGGGTCTCTCGATCCAGATTTTGATGCTTTGACCTATACCCTAGTCACAGCTCCTACAGGCATGACGATTGACTCTAAGTTAGGTCTTATTAATTGGAGCCTTACACCAGAAGATGTGGGACAACATCAAGTCACAGTGAGAGTTGAAGATGGGCATGGAGGCATAGATACCCAAAGTTTTAGGCTTGATGCCGTTGCTAGTTACTCTGCTCAACTTCGTGGTTCAGTCTTTAACGACTTAAACGGAGATGGGCAGCGATTTAACACTATAGGCAACTCCAATGCCCCCGTTACAGTAACTGATAGTTCTGGTAGTTCAATCACTCTTAGCAACAACACGACCAGCTTAGTAGTTTCTGGAGGACTTGCCAGAAACGGCTTAACTTCTTATGGCGGATACTATACTCAAACTGATCTGGCTCGTAATACGAGACCTACTTGGTCTGTTGACCCCGTTTTGCGTTTTCCTAATGGAGCAGTAACAGTATTAAGCAACGCCAACGTCAGCGGAGCTTTTGGTGCACCTCAGCACATTGGAAATGGAGTTGTTCGCAACACATCTGTCACCAATGGAGTATCTGTTCAAGCTGACACAGAATTAGTGGGTTCTAGCCCCAAAACTACGTTTACTTTTACAGCTTCCCCAGGGGAAACTCTCAACGGCACTACCTTCGTTTTTTATGTAGAAAACGACATCATTAGTGTACAGAACATAGCGTCATTCACTGGCTCAATTGCTGGTGAAGATTTAGCACTCTTCCAATATGACTCAGATGCTCGAAACTTCACTGTTAGATTGACTGGGGAGGCAGATACTGGAGCTAGCCTAGACTTGTTTGGTGCTGGACGCTGGACTGGGTTTGGATATGCCATTGAGACTGGAGACCTTGGTGTTCTCTCACCTGATGGTTCCAACTTTGTGACCAGTGGTGACCTCGGTCTAGCTCTTGGGTTTAGTCTTTCAGGTACGTCTGCTTCTTTGACGATCAATTATGATAATCAACCCACCCCACCCGATCCAGGTCTAGTCAGAGTTGTTTACTTGGATGACAATCGTAATGGTTTAAGAGATTCAGATGAAAAATTTACTACAACAGATACTAGAGGTAATTACGCTTTTAGCGATTTAGCTCCAGGTAGTTACATGGTAGTTCAGGAACCTCAGTCAGGTTGGGTAATAACTACACCGACTGGAGGTATGCATGAAGTCAACGTTAGTAGCAATCAGATAGTCGGTGGTCTTGATTTTGGCAATGTTCAGCAGATCGGTGGCGAGATTCGGGGTGTCAAGTTTAACGACCTCAACCGTGATGGTATTCAGGGGATAGATGAGAAGGGGTTGGAGAATTGGCTTATTTATTTAGATGACAACCAGAACGGTCAGCGAGATACTGGTGAAAGATTCACTTTCACTAATAGTAACGGAAATTATACATTTACCAATGTTAGACCAGGTAGTTACACGGTAGCTTCGGAACTCCAACCAGGCTGGATTGTAACCGAACCAATTAATAACATCGCCGTAACAGTGTCTAGTAGTCAAGTGGTCACTGGGATTAATTTTGGTAATGTTGTTAGCGATGTAGCTGAGAACCAACCGCCCCTGTTTGCTGGAATAGACCCTGGAAGTGGAATTAGTAATGCCCCGACCACTGCTAAAGTTGGTCAATTACTGCGCTATGACGCAAATGCCATAGATACAGATGGGAATTCTTTGACCTACAGCTTGCCCGTTAAGCCGATTGGCATGATAGTAGACGCGGCTACGGGCGTGCTAGTTTGGCAACCAACCAGTGAGCAACTAGGAATTCACGACGTGATTCTTAAGGTGGCTGATGGTCAGGGGGGTGTTGATTTGCTATTTTTCCAAGTTAATGTTGCCTTGCCCAACACCAAGCCGATCATCATCTCCCAACCTGTTAGTTCCACTGTAGCTGGTCGGCTCTATCAGTATCAAGTCAGCGCCATAGATGCGGATAGCGACTTGATTACCTACCGCTTGGAGACTGCCGCCGCAGGAATGATGTTTGATACCACGACTGGGTTGTTAACTTGGACACCAACAGGGGCGCAAATAGGTAGTCAATTTGTGACTCTTACCGCCGACGATGCTAAGGGGGGAATTATTTCTCAAGGTTTCACTCTTAATGTCCTTGCCGTTGCTGGCAATCAAGCCCCTATCATTACCTCTACTCCTCGCACTAATACCTATTTAGGTAATTCTTATTTTTATGCAGTCAAAGCCACTGACTTCGATAGCGATGTGCTTACTTATAGCATAGAGACAGCACCAACAGGAATGACCATTGACAACAAAGGTCTAATTGCTTGGACTCCCTCATCAGAGCAGCTTGGCAATAACCTTATCCTAGTCAAGGTTAGCGATGGTCAAGGGGGTGCTTACATCCAACCTTTCACTATTAACGTTAACAATTTTGCTCTCAACCACGCACCAACTATCACTTCTACCCCCAACTTAGTTACTAATCTAGAGCGCACTTACGCTTACAATCTCACTAGCAGCGACGAAGATGGCGATTTGCTGTTGTGGAGTCTGGATTCTTCGCCAGCAGGTATGGTGATTGATCCACAATCTGGAGCACTACGCTGGCAACCACGAGCAGACCAAATTGGTGAACATACGGTTGCAGTAAGACTGAGTGATTCTTGGGGTAGTTTTGTCGCTCAAGAATTTATTCTCAATGTTACTGGAGTTAACACACCTTCTGCAATTGTCTCCTATCCCATAACCAGAGCCGCACAAAATCAGCTTTACACCTACACGGTCATTGCCACTGATCCAGAAAACGACCCCCTTACCTTCAGCTTAGGCACTAAGCCTGCGGGGATGACCATTGATAACAACGGCACAATTCGTTGGACTCCCCAAGCTAATCAAATCGGTTCTCAACAAGTTGAAGTCTTTGCACGCGATGCTCAAGGTGCTGTCACCACTCAAACGTTCACTGTTGAAGTTGGCACGACTGCGATTAACCACGCCCCCAGCATCACCTCTACTCCTGTATATTTGGCGAATGTTGGTAGTCCTTACAGTTATCAGGTCGTTGCTACTGACCCGGATGCTGGCGATACCTTGACGTATCAACTACTCTCTGTGCCTACGGGTGTTACTGGTATCACCATTGACCCAACAACTGGATTGCTCACCTGGGCTAACCCTGTGGCTGGTAACTACAAAATTGTTGTGGGAGCGGTGGACGCTGCTGGTTTGGGCGCTGCACAGGGCTTTACACTGACTGCACGAGTTAATAATGCTCCGGTGATTCGCTCTACACCTGTGCTAACAGCAACCCCTGGTAGTACTTATGCCTATGATGTAATCGCTACAGATGCCGATAGCGATCGCCTTACATACTCCCTCGACCAGACGTCCCGTGATTTGGGGATGACCCTCGATGCGCTGGGTAGACTGCGCTGGACACCGACCACTGGCAATGTTGGCAATCATCATGTTGTGCTGACTGTCAGCGATGGTATTGTGTCTAGTCCGCAAGAGTATAACCTTGTGGTGGCGGCTGATACTGAAGCACCGAAAGTCAGGCTGATTGCGAATTACGACCTAGTAAATCTAGGCGAATCGATAACTTTTCAAGCACGAGCGACTGACAATACCAAGGTTGCTGGTTTGCAATTGCTGATTAATGGAACTGCGGTAGTGCTGGATGCAAACGGGATGGCAAGGTTTACGCCTACCCAAGCCGGAACCATTATTGCCAAAGCGATCGCCACAGATTCGGCTGGTAATGTTGGGCAAGCGACATTCGACGTGGCAGTAATCGATACCAGTGATGTCAGCGCTCCCGATGTCAGCCTGAACTTGGGTGCGATCGCGCAAGGTACAGTTAGCGCCACAGTTGATATTAAAGGAACCGTCAATGATGACAACCTAGATTATTACACGTTGCTGGTTGCGCCCATTGGCAGTAGCGATTTCAAAGAGATTTTCCGAGGCACAAGCACTGTTAATAATGATGTACTAGGTAAGTTTGACCCGTCTTTACTGGAAAACGATTCGTACACGCTGCGTTTGGAAGCTCATGATAAGGGCGGGAACGTCAGCTTTGTAGAAGACACGGTTAACGTGTCTGGCGAATTGAAGCTTGGTAACTTTAGGCTGTCGTTTACTGATTTGTCGATTCCTGTAACAGGGATACCCATTACCCTAACTCGCACGTATGATAGCCTAACATCCGTCAGCACAGATGACTTTGGTTACGGCTGGCGGATGGAATTCAGGGACACAGACCTGCGTACCTCTGTCGGCAAACCCAGTGGAGAAGTTGCTGAACTGGGGGGGCAGAATCCGTTTAAGGATGGTACAAAAGTATACATTACGCTGCCAGGAGGCAAGCGAGAAGGGTTTACTTTCAAACCGACTATTGACCCGCTTTCCCAGTATTTAAGAGGCGCTGGTGGTGTTGATTCTGACCCGAATATATACCACCCCTCGTTTGTTGCTGATGCTGGTGTGACCGATACGCTTACAGTGCAAAACACCCGCATCATTCATGGCGCTGGTACTAATCAGTACTACGGACTAGGTGGCAGTGCTTATAACCCGGCTGATACCTATTATGGTGGTGTTTATACGCTGACTACCAAAGAGGGCATTGTTTATCAAATTGATGCTGCTACGGGTGACTTGTTGACTGTCACGGATACTAATGGTAACACGTTAACCTACACTGACGCGGATATCACTAGTTCGACTGGGCAAAAGATTACGTTTGGGCGGGACGCGCAGGGCAGGATTGCAACTGTTACTGACCCGGCTGGTAAGCAAATTCATTATGGGTATAATGTTCAGGGTGATTTGATATCGGTGACAGACCGCGAAGGTAACACTACGCAGATGGAGTATGACGAGCAGCGATCGCATTACCTCGACAAAATCATCGACCCCTTGGGCAGGACTGGGGTAAAAGCAGAATACGACGAAGTGACTGGACGGCTCAAGGAAATAGTGGATGTTAATGGTCAGAAGGTGGAAATGTCCTATGACCCAAATAGCTCCAGGCAGACTGTACTAGACCAACTTGGTCATGCCACAGTTTACGAATATGACGCTAGGGGCAATATCCTTACTGAAATTGATGCAGAAGGGCAAATCACTAAACGCAAGTACGATGATAACAACTATGTTCTCGAAGAAACAGTAATTTCAGACCGTTCTGGGCCGAATGGTTTTACAACAAAATATACCTACGATAGCCTTGGCAATCAGTTAACTCAAGAAGACCCATTAGGTAATATCACACGCTACACTTATGGAGATAAGAGCCGCCTACTGACTGAGACTGATGGCTTGGGTCGCACGACAACTAATGTCTACAGTAGAAGTGGTAATCTTCGTTCAACTACTGATGCTCTTGGTCACACTACTGGTTATGACTACGACCTCAGAGGTCAAGTCAGGTCTGTCAAAGATGCTAACGGTAATGTCACAACTTTTGATTACGATGACAAGGGTAATGTCACCAGTGTTACAGATGCGTTGGGCAATATTACAACTTACACTTATAACACCAACGGGAACAAACTGACTGAAACCCGTCAAATGACCGTCGCCAATGGTCAGGTACGAGAATTGTTGACAATATCGACGTATGATGAAAATGGTCGAATGAAAACGATGACCGATGCCGAAAATCATACCACGACTTATGAGTATGACAAATTAGGTCATCAAACTGCGGTCATTGATGCCCTCCAACACCGAACTGAGTATAAATACGATGATAAAGGTCAGTTGGTTGCAACGATTTACGCAGACAACACGCCTGATAATCCTGATGACAACTTGCGAGAAACCAGCCGCTATGATCAAGCTGGGCGTACAATTGCAACCATTGATAAAGCGGGACGGGAAACACGTTTTGTTTATGATGATGTTGGTAGGCTAATTGAAACTCTCAATCCAGATTCAACACCAAATAATTGGGATGACAATACTAAAACTCGTACCGAATATTACAGCGATGGTCTAGTAAAAGCCCAAATTGATGAGCGTGATAATCGCATAGAGTTTCGCTACGATGCGGTAGGTCGGCAAAATCAGGTAATTTACGCAGATGATACACCTGCAACTTTAACAGATAACCCGAAAACTACTTACACTTATGACAAAGTAGGGCAGCGTATTGCTGAAACTGATGCGCTCAACCACACCACTAGCTACAAGTATGACGACCTGGGAAGGTTGAGTAAGACTGAGTTCAACGATAAAACTTTCACTACCAGTGAATACGATAACCTGAGTCGGCGAATTGCAATGACCGACCAAAATAGCAAGCGGACTGAGTATAGCTATGACGTTTTAGGTCGCTTGACTGGGGTGAAGAATGCGCTTCAAGATTGGACAGAATACGGCTACAACGAAGTTGGCAACCTGATTTCACAAACAGATGCTAATCAGCACACAACTAGTTTTGAATATGATGGCGTGGGAAGACGCACGACTACTATCTTACCAATGAGTCAACGTGCTGACATGACCTACGATGCTGTCGGCAACCTTAAGACTTATACAGATTTTAACCATAATACTACGACCTATAAGTACGATCCCATGAACTGGATGACCTCGAAGCAGTTTCAGGATGAGTCTAAGGTAACGTATACTTACACATCCGTAGGTTTGCAGGATATCATCACGTTTGTTGATGCTAATGGCCAAACTACTGCGACCTACGATTATGACTATGATGAGCGGAATCGCTTAGTGAAACGTACTGACCCAGATGGACACAAGATTGAGTATACTTACGATGCTGCAAGTAATCGCACTTCTGTTACTACCGCATCTGGAACAGTCAACTACACCTTTGATGTTCGCAATCGCCTTGACCAAGTAATTGAGGGTGGGATTGTTACGGCAGATTATGATTATGATGCAGTAAGTAACTTGGTGCGTACTACTTTAGCTAATGGTACGCAGGAAATTCGCTCTTATGATGACCTCAATCGATTGAAGTATTTGGAAAATCATAAGGGTGACACCATTCTCTCTAGCTACAGTTATACGCTGGACAAAGTGGGGAACCGCACCAAAGTTGTTGAACATGATGGTAGTACTGTTGATTACACTTACGATGACCTGTATCGGTTGACTGAGGAAAAAATCACTGATGCAGTTAATGGCGATCGCATCTATGGTTACACTTACGATAAAGTAGGTAATCGGAAAACCAAGAGTGAAAATGTCAACAGTTCAACAACAGTTACTAATTATTCCTACGATGCCAATGACCGAGTGTTAAATGAGACTGTTAATCAGCAAGTAGTTGCTAATTATACTTACGATTATAATGGCAACACGCTAACGAAGACCGAAAATAGCATTACAACTGAGTATACCTGGGATTATGAAAATCGCTTGATTGCGGCGATAGTGAAGGATGCTAATGGTGTAACCCAACAATCAATGCAGTATCGCTACAACGATAATGGTATTCGGGTGGTATCAACGGTTAATGGTGTCGAAACGAGATATTTGATTGATCATGTACAGCCGTATGCACAGGTTTTGGAGGAATATTCTGTTGATGGTGCTGTGCAGGTGGAGTATGTCTACGGTAATGATTTGATTGCACAGGAACAGGGGAATAGTCGCACTTCCTACCATGTTGATGGGTTGGGTAGTACGCGGATGTTGACTGATGAGCAAGGTACTGTTGTTAGTACTTATGATTATGAAGCTTATGGAGAATTGATTAGCTCTACTGGTGGGGTGGATAACAAATACTTGTTCGCTGGGGAGCAGTTTGATGAAGCGTTGGGAGATTATTACAATCGAGCAAGATATTATGACGTAGAGACAGGAAGATTTACTAGAAGAGATGACAGGGTGTCCCATACCATGTCAATAAGATTGTTTCATTCTCAATAGGTGCTATATTTTTTCTGATTAATACTTGCTTATTGCGAAAGTATTAAGAGATCACTTTGAGTCTCGGAAAGTAAATCAAACAGTAAATACTGATTTTTTCGTTGATTTTCAACCTTGGTTGTAATCAAGAGTAATTTAAATGCAGCCGCCCTGCCTCTTATAGTCCTTTAAAAGCTAAGGCTTAGACTGTTGAAGTCATGTGTAAGAATTTTTGATGTCTACTCTATGAGCAAGTATGAATAAACTTGAAGCGACAAATTTGTTAAAAACTTTACTCCAACAAGATGTAGAGCAAGTACAATCTTGGCTAAAAAGTGTTTTGTCAGAACAAGAGCAAGTGCCAGAAAACTTTAACTGGCTTGGATTAGCAGAAAGTTCTACCTTCAATGCTCAAGAACTTGTTGGTAAATCTAATGAAGATAATTTATCTAGCCTTGCTTGGGCAGAAGTATCTATTTCAATTTACGAATTTTTAGCTAAAAATAATTCTAGATTTTCTGATAGATATTTATCTTCTTCAATGTCATTACGAGCCTACATGATAATAAGAATTGGTACTATTTCTGGGCATTCAATTTTGGATATTGAGCAGATTTTAGACTGGTTTTTTGCTAGGCTAGAATTTTCATACGAAGAAGCATTAATCAAAGCAACAGCTTGGAGAGATGCTTTGTCAAAAAATAACCCAGAAGACAACCAAAAATATTTTGATGCCAACTTAGAAGATATTAAAATTCTAAGAGATATTAAAAATCGTTTAATAATTATTAAATTATTATATGATAATAAAAAAATCGATACTACAAAAGAACTTAATGCTTGGATTTCACTTTGGGAAAAATTACCTTAATCTTGTTTTGTCATTTTAGCAGTAGTATAATAACTTACAAAAACCAGAGCAAGGACACAGAGAATGCTAAAATAAGCACAATTCCTATTGATATTATTGTTGCCATATATCCTTACGATGATTCTGAAGAAGATTAACCCCAGATTTGTTGTAACATCTGACAATACCTTAGCCAAAATAAGAGTATGAATTCGGAGGGATGATGTAATAGAGTTATTGTCTTCGCATAAATTTCCAAGCTGGGGTGCGATCACAAACTTTGAAGAGATAGGGCTGCCGTAGTAGAG
>NZ_JAIVFT010000054.1 GCF_020829665.1 Nostoc sp. CHAB 5824 | reverse complement strand
GAGGCGCCGCCCGCTCGCACGGCATCGATGATCGCCTCAGGAGCCGCCGGATCGTCGAGATCGGCGATGATGTGCCGCCGCCCCGCCAGCCCCGCGCCGGAGCGCGCAACGGTCATGACGGCCGCACCCTCAGCCGCAAGCGCTTCGGCTATCGCGCGCCCGAGGCCCTTGCTCGCTCCCAGCACGAGCGCTGTCTTGCCGTCGAGTCCCAGGTCCATCGCGTGTTCTCCCGAAGGCCTTGCGCCGTGGGCGGTGACGGGCTCGAACCGCCGACCCTCTCGGTGTAAACGAGATGCTCTACCAACTGAGCTAACCGCCCCACGATGCTGGCGCGTGCGCGGTTTAGCCGTGTCGGCGGCGCGGTCAAGCTGGTAGAGTGCGCAGGCGATGGCCATTCACACAAAGCTCAACGATGGCACCCCGGTGTGCATCCGCCGCGTGAGCCGCGCGGACGAGGCGCGATTGAAGCAGGGAATCGCGCAGCTTTCGCCGCAGTCGCGTTATCTCAGGTTCTTCTCGGGCATGCGCGAGGCCCCGCCGCAGGTGCTTCGCTTGCTGGCGAGCCCCGACGGGCACGATCACCTCGCCTGGGGCGCGCTCAGGAGCGACCTGGCCGACACCCCGGCGCTGGGCGTGGTTCATGCATTTCGCGACAAGGACGATCCCGAGGCAGCCGAATTCTCGGTGGCCGTGATCGACGCCTATCACGGACGCGGCCTTGCGCGGCTCCTGACCGCGGTGCTGCTGCTTGATTGCGCGCGCGAGGGGTATGAGCATTTCACCGTCCACGTCCTCCCCGAAAACCGCCCGGCGCTGGCGCTGGCGCGCTCGCTGGGGGCGAAAAGCGTGGGGTATGAGGGCGGGGTCACGGAGCTGGCGATCGACATCGAGGACGCGCTCGCCGCGCTCAGGACCGAGCCGGATGTGCCCGGGCTCGCGGCGGTGTTCGAGCAGTTCGGCAACGAGCCGCTAGGCCATCAGGCTGACAGCGGCTAGGGGCAGGGCATGACCACCCGCACGCCCCGCATCCTCGTCCTCGGCACCGGCGGCACGATTGCGGGCGCGGGGAGCGGCGGGACGGGGACGGCCTATCGCCCCGGCGGGCTTTCGCTCGAAGTGCTGGTCGGGCACCTCGCGGCGCTCGGGCTGGCGGCGGAATTGGTGCCGCAGGAGATCGCCCGGATTGGCTCGCAGGACATCGGCTGGGACGAATGGCGCGCGCTCCACGCGGCCTGCACCGCGGCGCTGGCAGATCCGGCGGTCGACGGCGTGATCATCACCCACGGCACCGACACGGCGGAGGAGACCGCCTTCCTGCTCGACCTCACCCTCCCAACCCACAAACCCATCGTGCTGGTCGGCGCGATGCGCGCGGCGGACGCGGTGGGGGCAGACGGGATGCGCAACTTCGCCAATGCGGTGAAGGTGGCGGGCGACCCGGCGGCGGCCGGGCGCGGGGTGATGCTGGTGATGGGCGACGCGGTGCTGGCCGCGCGCGATGCGAGGAAGGCCGCGACCTCGGCCATCGACGCCTTCCGCAGCTTCCCACGCGGGCCGATGGCGCGGGTAACGCCGTCAAGCCTCGACTGGTTCGGCCCTGCGCACCGGCTGGGCGAGGGCGCGCGCTATGGCTTCCCCGAAAGCTCGCCGCGCGTGGCGATCCTGACGGCGGGCGCGGGGATGGACGAGCAGCCGGTCAAGGCGCTGCTCGGGATCGGTTGCAAGGGCGTGGTGCTGGCCGGAATGGGCCAAGGCAACGCGCCCGCGAGCGTGATCGCCGCACTGGCCGAGGCGGCGGCATCCGGCGTGCCGGTGGTGCGCTCCACCCGCGTCGATGAAGGCATCGTCGACCGCAATGTCGAGGTGGATGACGACGCGCTGGGGCTGGTGGCGGCAAGGGCGCTCGGCCCAGCCAAGGCGCGGATGCTGCTGATGGTGCTGGTGGCGAACGGGGTTACGGATGCGCGGCGCGTGCAGGCGGCGTTTGATGGGGGGTGAGTGGGGGCGGCTTTGGCGGATGTTTTGCCAAAAAGTGGCCCTTCGGCTTTTGACCGTCTTTTGGACATTTGCAGCTCGCGCTTGGACACCTGACAGCTTTCATCGGCCAACATGCCCCACCAGTCAGGCAGCAATTCTTGTGTGCCGGCGCGGAATTGCTATCGTGTATGCTGATGCGGTAAGGTTCGAGATACATGAACGCAGTCTTTTCAGATCACTTTGAAGCCCAAACGTTGCCGATTCGCGAGAGGCTGAAGCTAATCTCTAAAGTAGTTGAGCGCGTCGTGCCAAGCGCTACCGCATGCATTTCATACAAGATGCCAGCATACCGAGCTCACAAGATCTTTATCTATTTTTCAGCCTTCAAACGACACATTGGCATCTATCCGCCCGTCACAGGTCCTGACGATTTGTTGCGCGACTTGGCGCCTTTTCGGGGTCCCAAAGGCAATCTTACCTTTCCGCACGATCAGTCGCTGCCCCTCGACCTGATCGAGCGCGTCGTTCAGCAGCTTGCAAAACAATATGGGTGAGTGGGCAAAGCAATCGGTTTGTAAAAGCCATTACGTGTGAGTTGCTTGTCACGAACCGGCAGCTTTCGCTGGGATGACGAAGGGAGTGGGCAAAACCACCACCCGTCGCCCCGTGCTTGATACGGGGCTTGGCTCACTTTGGCGCGGGCGCAAACGAAGAAAAGCCTAACCCCGTGTCAAGCACGGGGCGACGAGGGGAGGAACCGTTCCCCCTCCTCTTCAGAGGAGGGGTAGGGGTGGTGGCGCGGCGCGGCAGCGTCGCGCTCTGCGGCATTCACCACCCCGCTGCGACTAGGCTCCCCCGGGTCAAGTCCGGGGTCACCAAGTCTCGCAACCACCCTCTAAAGAGGAGGGTGGATTTGTCACCCCCAAGGCGTGACCAGATACTTCTCCCCGGTCTTCATCTGGCGGTAGTCGGTGATCGCGTCCTTCTCCAGCATCCCCTCCAGCGTCACCTTGGCCTTGTAATGCGAGGCGAAGGTGGTGGTGAGGTTCGCCTGAACGCGGCTGCGCATCCGCACCACGGTTTCCATGCCTGCGCGCTGCAAGAACGGGGTGAGCAGCCAGCCCGCCACGCTCCAGTCGAGGCCGTAAGAGGGCGTGAGGACCGTCGCGGCCAGTTCCAGCCGCCCGTAGATATACATCTTCTTGTGCTGGTTGGAGCCATAGCGCGAGAACTCGCTCATGCGGCTGACCGCGACCTGTTCCATCGCCTTCAGCACGCCGTCCGACGCCTGCCCGCCACCAATCGGATCGAAGCCGAGGAACGCGCCGGTCTCGGCAATCGCGGCGCGCAGGTCGGCCATGTAGGTGGGGGCCGAGCTATCGACCACATAGGTCGCGCCCTGCGCCTTGAGCATCGCGACATGCTCGGGCTTTCGCACGATGTTGACCAGCTTCATCCCGTCCTCGATGCAGATGCGGTTGAGCATCTGGCCGAGGTTCGACGCGGCGGCCAAGTGGACGATGGCCGAGTGGCCTTCCATCTTGGCGGTCTCGACAAAGCCCAGCGCGGTCATCGGGTTGACGAAGCTTGATGCGCCGACCTCGGAGGAATGGTCGCCCAGCGGCAGGCACATCATCGCCTCGGCAATGGCATATTGACTGAAGGCATGGCCCGGCACGCAGGCGACCCGCTGGCCGATCAGCGCCTGCGCCATGTCGCCCTCGCCCGCAGCGATCACCGTGCCCGCGCCCTCGTTGCCCGCAGGCAGGCGCTGGCCATGGCGCGCCTTGTTGCCGGTGAGGAAGGGTTCGGGCATGGTCGCGACGACCTTGCCGGGGGTGTAGTCCGCGCTCTCGAAATCGGCGGCGCTGGTGAGGATCGCAAGGTCAGACGGGTTGATCGGCGCGGCTTCCATCTTGACCAGCACCTGATTGCCGGTCGGAGCGGGAAAGGTGCTCTCGGCGACTTCCAGCGTCAGCTTGCCGTCGGCGGTGAGGGTGGTGAAGAGCTGCTTTCCGGTGGTCATTGATCATCTCCCTTGTTGCTGATGCGCCTAGGCATTCCGAGGGCGAGTGGCAACAGGCGGCGAAGGCCCACCCCTAACCCCTCCCGCAAGCGGGAGGGGGATTGGAAAGCGCTGATCCTCCCCTCCCGCCTGCGGGAGGGGTCGGGGGTGGGAACGCGACTCAAATCTCGGGATAGGTCGCCGCAACAAAATACAACCCCTGGGGCGGCGCGTTCAGCCCCAACGCCCCGCGATCCCGCGCCGCCAGCGCCTCGGCGATGCGGCTCTCGGGCCATGTGCCCGCGCCGACGAGCTTGAGGCACCCCACCATCGAGCGCACCTGATGATGCAAGAAGCTCCGTGCGGCGGCGTGGATATGGATCTCCTCGCCGACCCGTTCGACCTCGAGCAGATCGAGCGACTTCACCGGATCGGCCGCCTGACAATGAACCGAGCGAAAGGTGGTGAAATCGTGCCGCCCCACCAGCGCCTGGCCCGCGCGGTGCATGGCTTCGGCATCGAGCGGCTGGGGCACGTGCCACGCCTTGTCCCGCATCAGAGTGAGCGGCGCGCGGCGGTTGGCGATGCGGTAGAGATAGCGCCGCCCGGAGCAGGAAAAGCGCGCGTGCCAATCGTCCGGCACCACCTCGCAGGCGGTGATCGCGATGGGATCGGGGCGCAGCTGGGCGTTGAGCGCGGCCATGAGGCGGAACGGGTCGAAGGGCTTTGCGATATCAACATGGCTGCGCATCGCCAGCGCGTGAACGCCCGCATCGGTGCGGCCCGCCGAGTGCAGGGTGACGCTCTCACCGGTGATCCGCTGAAGCGCATCTTCCACCGACTGCTGGACGCTCGGCCCGTGGCTCTGGCGTTGCAGCCCGAAGAACGGCGTGCCGTCGAATTCCAAAGTCAGGGCGAAGCGGGTCAAGAAAGAACCGTCCCCGCCGCAACCGCCCGCCCGCGCAGAAATTCCGCGCGCTCGAGCACCGGCTTGCCCGCGCGCTGGAGCCGCAGCGGCCGGATCGCGCCATTCCCGCAGGCGATGGTGAAGTCCTCGTCCAGCACAGCACCGGGCGCGCCCGCGCCTTCGACCACCTCGGCGAGCAGCAGCTTCACGCGCTCGCTTTCAAGTTCGAACCACGCGCCGGGGAAGGGGGCGAGGCCGCGCACCAGTCGTTCGATCATCTCGCAATCTGCGGCCCAATCGATCTTCGCCTCGGCCTTGTCGATCTTCGGCGCATAGACCGCGGCTGCATCATCCTGCACCTCGGGCGGGAAGGCCGCGAGGTCCGCCAGCACGTCCACCATCGCCGCCGCGCCCGCAGTGCCCAACTCGACAAACAATTCCCCCGTCGTCTTGCGCCCCACCGGCACCGCGAGTTTGTGCAGCATCGGCCCGGTATCGAGCCCGGCTTCCATCTGCATGATGGTCACGCCCGTCTCGGTATCGCCCGCCATCACCGCGCGGTGGATCGGCGCCGCCCCTCTCCACCGGGGAAGCAGCGAGGCGTGGATGTTGAGGCAGCCATGCTTCGGCGCATCGAGCACCGGCTGCGGCAGGATCAAGCCGTAAGCCGCCACCACCGCCACATCCGCGCCCAGCGCCGCGAAATCGCCTTGCGCCTCCGCCCCCCGCAGCGACACCGGACAGCGCACCGCCACCCCCAGCCGCTCGGCCTCGACCTGCACGGGGGAGGGCATCAGCTTCTTCCCCCGCCCCGCCGGACGCGGGGGCTGGGTGTAGGCGCACGCCACCTCATGCCCCGCCTCGTGCAAAGCGCGCAGGGCCGGAACCGCGAAATCGGGCGTTCCCATGAAGATGATGCGCATAAGCTTTGCCCGCAGCCTTTGTGAAGCGAAGCGCAGCCCCTATCTCTCCCCCCATGGCATCGCAAGAGATCGAGGCTCTGAGTTCCGCACTCGCCCGCCTGCCGGGCCTGGGGCCGCGTTCCGCGCGCCGCGCCGTGCTGTGGCTGGTCAAGCACCGCGAAAGCGCGCTGCCCGCGCTGCTCGAGGCGCTGGCGGGTGTCGCGGAGACGCTGGTTGAGTGCCACACCTGCGGCAATGTCGACACCCGCGACCCCTGCGCCATCTGCGCCGACCCGCGCCGCGATGCCCGCGCGCTATGCGTGGTGGAGGAGGTGTCCGACGTCTGGGCGCTGGACCGCGCGCGGCTGTTTCCCGGGCGCTACCATGTGCTCGGCGGGCGGCTCTCGGCATTGGACGGCATCGGCCCCGAAGACCTCAACATCGCCAGCTTGCTCGCCCGGGTCGAGGGCGGCGGTGTGGACGAGGTGGTGCTCGCCATGAACGCCACATTGGAAGGCCAGACCACCGCGCATTACATCGCCGAACGGCTCGAAGCCTTCCCGCTGCGCGTCACCCAGCTGGCCCACGGCTTGCCCGTCGGCGGCGAGCTCGATTACCTCGACGAGGGCACGCTGGCGCAGGCGCTGCGGGCACGGCGGCCGGTCGGCTAATCCTCCCCTTCAGGGGAGGGGGACCATCCACAAGGATGGTGGAGGGGACTCGCCGCAAGCTCTGCCTTCTGCCGCCACTCCCCACCGTCAGCCGCCTGCGGCGCCTGACACCTCCCCGCTTCGGGGAGGATTGAATGCGACGCGCTGTTCGCCTAAATGGCGCGCATGGCTATCCGCGAAATCCTCGAAGTGCCGGACCCCCGGCTCAAGATCATCTCGACTCCGGTCGAACCCCACGAGTTCGGCCCCGAGCTCGATCAGCTTGTCGAAGACATGTTCGAGACGATGTACGATGCCCCAGGCATCGGCCTCGCCGCGATCCAGGTTGGTGTCCCCAAGCGGGTGCTGGTGATCGATCTCCAGCCCGACGATGCCGACGCAGAGCCGGTCGAATGCGGGCACGATCATGGGCATGGTCACGGCCACAAGCATAGCCACCAGCCGACCAAGAACGAACCGCGGATCTTCATCAACCCGGTGATCCTCGATCCGGCGCGGGAGCTGTCGACCTATCAGGAAGGCTGCCTCTCGGTCCCCGAAATCTACGCCGACGTCGATCGCCCGGCGACCTGCACCGTCCGCTATCAGGACCTACAGGGCAACACCCACGAGGAAGCGCTCGATGGCCTGCTGGCGACCTGCCTGCAACACGAGATGGACCACTTGGAAGGCATCCTGTTCATCGACCACCTCTCGCGGCTGAAGCGGGCGATGGTGCTGAAGAAGCTCGAGAAAATCCGGCGGGCGGCGTAGCTTGTTTTTCGCTCGCCCCTCCGGGCGAGCGTCCTCGCTAGATGCGCAGCAAAGCTGCGCCCGCTGCGGCTCGGCCGCGTGGCCTCGCGGCGCTGCGCGCCGATGGGCGCGTAATCATCCCCCCTCGTCACCCCGGACTTGATCCGGGGCTAGGCTTTCTTTCTTGTTGGAAAGCGCATCGACGCCACTAGCGTTCTCCATTCGTTCCATGTAAGCTATCCGCATGGACCCGACAATTCTCGCGATTCTCGCTCTCATCCTCGGCGCAGTCCTTGGCTGGTTTCTGGCCTCGCGCCCGCTCGCCGATCTGCGTGCGCGGCTGGCGGCGGCGGACGCGGCGGGGGTTGAGGGAGAGGCGAAGTTTACCCGCGCCATCGCCGAACTGGGCGAAGCGCGGATCGAAGTCGCCGCGCTGGGTGAACGCGCCGCACGGGCGGACGGGCTGGCGCAGGCGCTCGATAGCGCGCGTGAGGAAAACGCCCGTTTCCGCGCCGAACGCGCGGCCTTTGACGAACAGAAGCGGCTGCTGGAAGAATCGCGCTCCAATCTGCTCAAGGAATTCGAGAACACCGGCGCGGCGGTGCTGGGACGGGCGCAGGAAGCCTTCCTCAAGCGTGCCGAGGAACGGCTCGGCCATTCCGAAAAGGCGAGCGAGGAGAAGCTGAAGGCGCTGCTCGCGCCTGTCGGTGACCGGCTCAAGAGCTACGAGGAGCAGGTCAAGGCGCTTGAGGAAAAGCGGGTGGACGCCTTCGGCCAGCTGGCCGGCGTGATCGAGGAGATGCGCAAAGGGCAGGACGAAGTCCGGCGCGAGGCGCAGCGGCTTGGCAATTCGCTCACCAACGCCCCCAAGGCGCGCGGGCGCTGGGGCGAGCGGGCCTTGCAAAACGTGCTCGAACAATGCGGGCTGGCCGAGCACACCGATTTCCATCTCGAACAATCGATGGACACCGCCGATGGCCGGTTGCGGCCCGATGCGATCGTCAATGTGCCGGGGCAGAAGAAGCTGGTGATCGACGCCAAGGTGTCGCTGAACGCCTATCAGGCCGCGTTCGAGGCCGATGACGAAAGCGAGCGCAAGCGCCACCTTGATCTGCACGCCAAGTCAATGCGCAATCACGTGCAGACGCTGGGATCGAAAAGCTATCAGAGCCAGTTCGACGACGCGCCCGATTATGTGGTGATGTTCGTGCCGGGCGAACACTTCGTCGCCGCCGCCTTGGAACATGACCCCGAATTGTGGGACTTCGCCTTCCGCAACAAGGTGCTGCTGGCGACCCCGACCAATCTCGTCGCGATTGCCCGCACGGTCGCGCAGGTGTGGCGGCAGGACAAGATGGCGAGCGAAGCGGCTGAGATCGGCCGGATGGGCGCCGAGCTGTATGACCGCCTTGCCACCGCAGCCGAGCACTTGAAGCGCGTCGGCGGCGGGCTCGAAAGCGCAGTCAATAATTACAACAAGTTCGTCGGTTCGTTCGAGCGCAATGTGCTGTCGTCCGGGCGGCGGCTCGCGGAAAAGGGCGTCGAGATCGGCAAGCGCGAGATCGAGGAAGTGCCGCTGGTCGAGGGCGCCCCGCGCTACAATGCCGAAGACGTCGCCGCGCTCGAACCCGACATTCCCGCGCTGGAAGACCGCAAGGACGCCGCAGAGTAAGGTTCTTTCCTACTGCCGACCGCTGCGTCATGCTCGCGGTCCGGCTCTTTCGCATCGTCCGCCATCGCCCGCCTTCGCGGCTGTTTCGCGCGAAAACTTTTTTGTCCGTCCGCGCAAAATCTGGACGTATCATTCTGAAAATACGGAATGAATCGCGTTGTCGGCAAGTTGACAGGGTGTAACCTTCGTCACCTTGCCTACAGCCCCGCCAGCACCTCATAGGCCAGCACCGCACCCGCAACCGCTGCATTGAGCGAATCGGCGCGGCCCCGCATCGGCATGGTCACCCTGAGATCGCAGGCCATCTCGTATTCCTCTGGCAGGCCCTGCGATTCGTTGCCGACCAGAATGAAGCACGGCGCGGCATAGGGCGCGCCGCGATAAGGCACCGCATCCCGGAGCGAGGCGGCGACCAGCTGGCCTTCGCCGTCGCGCAGCCACGCGATAAAATCCTCCCACCGCGCCTGCGCCACCCCCACGGTGAACACCGCGCCCATGCTCGCGCGCACCGCTTCGGCGCTGAAGGGATCGGCGCATTCGTCGATCAGGATGAGCCCGCCTGCGCCCACCGCGTCGCAGGTGCGCAGCATCGTGCCGAGGTTGCCGGGATCGCGCAAAGCCTGTGCGGCGAGCCAGATCGGCGCGGCACCTCGGTCAAGCGCGGCAAGCGATGTGTCCCATTCGTCGAACAACCCTGCCACGCTCTGGGCGTTTTCCTTGCCGGTGATCTTGGAGAGAATGTCGGGGGTGGTCGCGATCACCTCGCCGCCCGCCGCGACCACATCGGCCTCAAGCCGTTCGAGCAGCGGATGCGCGCGCCCCTCGGCCATCACCAGGGTCTGCGGCACCCGGCCCGAAGCGCGCGCGTCCTCGAGCAGCCGCAACCCCTCGACCAGTAACTGCCCGGCGCGCTTGCGATGCTTCTTGTCCCGAAGCGAGCGGAGATACTTGACCGTCGGGTTGGAAAAACCGGTGATGTGCTTGCGCATCGCAAAAACCGCCAGCCTTAGGGGCCGCCGTCCTCAATCCTCGCCGAAGCCGTCGGCGATCAGCGCGATCAGATCGGCAAGCACAGCGTCGGCGCCCTCACCCTCGACCGCAACCTCAACCGTATCGCCCTTGGCCGCGCCGAGCATCATCAGCCCGAGGATCGATCCGCCCGCCGCGCTGTGCGGGGCCTTGGTGACGGTCACCTTCACGCCATCAGGCAGCGCGGCGACCGCGCCGACGAACTTAGCGCTCGCCCGGGCGTGCAGGCCGCGCTGGTTGACGATCGTGACGCTCTGCCTTGCTTCCCCCACGCGCAAGAGCCCCCTCAGGCCTTGGCCCGCGCCGGGGGAGCGGCGTCGGCGCCGAGCAATTCGCTGGCGATGGTGATGTAGTTGCGCCCAGCGGTCTGCGCGGCATGAACCGCGGCGGTCACGTCCACGGACTTGCGCGCGCCGGCGAGGCGGATCAGCATCGGCAGGTTGATCCCGGCGATCACCTCGACGTGGCCTGCATCGAGCAATGAGATCGCGAGGTTCGACGGCGTGCCGCCGAACAGGTCGGTA
>NZ_JAIVFT010000053.1 GCF_020829665.1 Nostoc sp. CHAB 5824 | reverse complement strand
CTCCTCGCTATTTGCCGCAAACATATCCGCCGCCGCACCCACATCAAGATATGTCCCCGGATAGCCACCGCCCCGGTCCACCCCGCGATATTCGATATTCCACACGCCCACGCCATGCGAACGCAGGTCACCCGCAATCCAGTTCATGATATCACGCTCGGCAATCGCGGTCTGCCAGCATCCGCCGTGGATCATCACCACCGCCGGATGCGGGCCAGCTCCAGCAGGCTTCCACACATCCACCACTTGCAAGGCATCCGCGCCATAGCTGACCGTCGCATCCGGCGCAGGCTTTGGCCGCGAGAGCAGATCGTCCCATGTCAGAAGCGCCTTCTGGGCGATGGGCTTTTGCGGCGCCGCGTCGCTCACCGTGGCGCGCTCCACCGCCGCACATCCAGACGCCGCAACCGCCAAAAGCCCAACAATAATCGCATGTCTCAACCTCTATTCCTCTCGTGCAGCCTGAGCATTCCCTGCCACAGCCGCCTGCCCACAAAAAGCGCTTTTAACGATGTCGCTTAAGCCGACCGCAACTCCGCCGTTTCAACATAGATGAGCGAAATGATGCAGCGAAATACTGAAGGCCGGAGAGCAATATGGATTACCTAAAGCGACTATCGCACGACCAACAAGGCGCCACGGCCATAGAATACGGCCTGATCGCCGCGCTCATCGCGCTGGCCTGCATCATCGCGTTCACGTCGCTTGGGCTGAATTTGGCGAATATTTTTAATACGATTTCGAATGCCTTGAGCAGATAGGCGCAAGGTCGAATAGATCGCGGCGTTCGTGCGGCAGCTTTATTGCAAGACATGCAAAGCCACGTCGGGAGAGAAACGCCGCCAGCCTAAGGTCGAACAAACCCGCGAGTCACAGGGCGGCCCGTTGCTGCCGGGGCCGGATGAAGTTAAATTGAAGCGGTTTATTAGGGGGCAACGGCGGTAGGGGGTGGCATAAGTTGTGGGCACGCACCAAGAGAGCTTGCTTTACGGATTGGGCTCTTTAGTGCTTGCTCGAGATAACAACTGAAGAGAAACAACGCGCATGCTGGACGTTCGAGGCGGCCTGAAGAATACCAAAATGAGCCGACAGCCATTGGCGGTTCTTGAAGAAGTTGTATCTAATTCAATTGATTCTTTTCTTATCCGCCAATCCCGATCAACCAAAAAAATAAACTTCGACCTCAAAATCGAGGTCGCAGTTCAAAAGTCAGGCTTTTTGAGGGATACGCTTGATCTAGCCCTAACAGTCACAGACAACGGGTATGGGTTTGATGAGCCAGCCATCCAAGCATTTGTCACCAAAGATACCACCTACAAAGATGACCTAGGCATTGCTGGCATTCAACAGTGCAAGGGGTCCGGTAGGATTCAATACTTCCACATCTTCAATCAGATCGAAATAACCAGTCTTACCAGCGTTGAGCCAAACCAGACAAAAGTCGAAATGAAGTTCAACGAAGGCGGGAAAACCATCTCTCGTGACGATTTTTCCGTGGAGGACGTCACAAATCAGAAAATCCAGACTCAAATCGTACTTACAGGACTTAAGCCTGCCGCGCGACAGCGCTTTGCCGAGATCGGCGACTTGCGAGAAATTTTTGCGATTTCAAATATCAAAAACTTTCTGATCGCGACCTTTCTTCAGCGCTTGATAGGTTTATCCGGCTCTTTGGGAGATTTCAAAATTGCGATATCGGTAGCCGATACCGAGAGTACCCACAGCACTGAATTTACCAATAATGATCTGCCTTCGCTTACCGATCAGAGGTATTTCGAAGTGAAGGAATGCGATCCAAACACCGGTGAGGAATACAATTCAACCGCTAAATTCTCGCTCACCTATTATCGTGTAGATGCTGGCCAAATTGATCTAGCTAAAAATGCAATTTCGCTTTGCGCAAAATCCACTCCGGTTTTGGATATCACAAGCCGATACCTCCGCACCAAAACTCAAGAGAATAATGAGCTTGATGGAGCCTACCATATTGCATTCGTCGAAAGCTCGGAACTCGATAAAAGAGTGAATGAACAACGTGACGGCTTCGACGATTTACCCGAAACAATACCGTCGGGCGATCTTTTTTCGGACGCCAAGATTAGTTTCGAGTCAATTTACGACAAGCTTGACGATCTGATCGAAAAGCTCATCGCTCCTCCGGATTGGAATAAGGACGAGGTAAAAAAAGAAGCGACGCTCTCTTTTGGAATTTCCGAAAATATGCTTGCTGAGACAGAAGTACGTATCAAGTATGGTGATGATGGAAGATCAGTTGCGAAACGAGTGCTCAGAAAATTCCAAGACAAGATAGTCCACGATACGTCAAAAATTGTTGATCTGACAAAAGAGGTCGAGCAGCTTGAGCCGGATTCTCCTGAGTTTCGGGAAAAGATAAGCGAGATAAGCTGGGCTTATACGGCATCTTTGAAATCATTCGATATGGCAAATTTATCGCAACTTATCGTTCGAAGAACAGCAATCGTAAAAGCTCTAGAATTGGCTTGCAAAAGATTGCTCGCCTGCCAGAATATTTCTCAGGACGAAAAAAGGAAGGATGAGCGCCTCATCCATCATATCTTCTTTCCAATGCAAGCGACAACCGATGACAACATTGAACATGATATTTGGCTTCTGAGCGAAGAATATCAATACTACGACTACATAGTTTCAGATCGCCCGCTTTCAGCGATCAGAACGCCGGATGGTCTTCCTTATTTTGAATCAGACATAGATAAAGAATTACAAAAAATTCTGGCGGCGCGGGCCGATGAAAATAAAAGAAAGAGACCAGACTTAGCTCTTTTCACCAAGGAGGGGGCAGCCGTCATTGTCGAGTTGAAGGCTCCTGGCGTATCAATGGACGATCATGTTGGCGACCTCTCGGAATATGCTTACCTGCTAAATGCGAAGTCTGGCGGCAAGTTGCGCAAATTCTATAGCTATCTGATAGGCGATACTCTTAACCCACTGCGATTAACAGGCAACTGGACGGAATTTGCAGATGGTAAAGGTTATTTCCAAACAACGGATTTGAAGAATCCAACGACAAAGGCGCTTTTAGGGGAGATGTACACCGAAATTCTTTACTACGGCGATGTAATTGACAGGGCAAAAAAGCGGATCAATGTCTATCAGCACAAATTAGGCATGGTTTAGCGTCAGGTGAATAATTTTCAACCTGCCACTTGCAACGCCGCAATAAACGCCTCCTGCGGAATACTCACATTCCCTTATTGACCTCTGGTCGCCTGACGGCCCCAAGCCTCTTGCCATACCTTCGTATATCCCGTATATACACGAGCATGAACAACCCAGTCCACACAAAGACCTTCAAGTCCGGCAACAGCGTCGCCGTGCGTCTGCCAAAGGGCTTTGCGATCCCAGCCGATGTAGAGGTCGCGCTGGAAAAGTCTGGCGATACTGTCACCATCCGCACGCTTCGCGATCCCGTTGCCGAGAAGAAAGCTTTGCTGGACATGCTGGACGAGCTGAAAAAGCTGCCCAAGCCGCCGACCATTCAGAAACGTGATCCGTTTGAATTTCCTGACCGACCGAAGCTTTAACATTTGTCGTTCCTGATCGACACGAATGTCGTCATCCATTTGCGCGACGGTGACGAGAGTATCGCCCGCCATATGGCCGAACTCGATGCGTTGCCTGCCATTGCCATGATAACGCGGATCGAGCTCGAAAATGGCCTGTACCGCGACCCCGAACAAACCGAATTGCTGCGACCCAATCTTGAGACGATACTCCGGCGCACCGAAGTCATCGACTTTGGGGAAATGGAATTCGGGGCTTACTGCTCGATATTGGAACTGGTTGGCTTTTCCAAACGAAAGGTTCTCGACCGCATGATCGCGGCCACCGCGCTGGCGCACGACCTGACGCTGATTACCATGAACGGCAAGGATTTCAGGGACGTGCCGGGATTGACGTTGGTGGAGTGGGAAACGCCAGAGGCGGCGTGAACGCTACTCCTTCCGGGGTCCCCTAAAAGTAATACTTTTTGGGGTTTTACTCCTCCCCCATCCGTAGCGCAGCAATAAACGCCTCCTGCGGAATGCTCACATTGCCATATTCCCTCATCCGCGCCTTGCCCTTCTTCTGCTTCTCCAGCAGCTTCTTCTTGCGCGATATGTCGCCGCCGTAGCATTTGGCGGTCACGTCCTTGCGCATCGCGGCGATGGTTTCGCGGGCGATTACCTTGCCGCCAATCGCGGCCTGGATGGGGATTTTGAACAAATGGCGGGGGATCAGGTCTTTCAGGCGCTCGCACATGCCGCGGCCTCTGGCCTCTGCGGTGCCGCGGTGGACGATCATGCTCAGCGCGTCGACGGGGTCGCCGTTGACGAGGATGCTCATCTTCACAAGGTCGCCCTCGCGGTGGCCGATCTGGTGGTAATCGAACGACGCATAGCCGCGCGATATGCTCTTTAGCCTGTCGTAAAAGTCGAACACCACTTCGTTGAGCGGCAGTTCGTAGACGAGCTGCGCGCGGCCGCCGACATAGGTCAGCTGTTTCTGCACGCCGCGCCGGTCCTGGCAGAGTTTCAATATGCTGCCCAGATATTCGTCGGGGCAGTAAATCGTCGCCTCGATCCACGGCTCCTGAATCTCCGCGATGCGGTTGATGTCGGGCATGTCGGCCGGGTTGTGCAGCTCCATGCTGCGCGCGTCCTCGGTCTTGCTGCGGCTCAATTCCAGCTTGTAGACCACCGACGGCGCGGTGGTGATGAGGTCTAGGTCGAACTCGCGGGTCAGGCGTTCCTGGATGATCTCGAGGTGGAGCAGCCCCAAGAAACCGCAGCGGAAGCCGAAGCCCAAGGCCGCGCTGCTCTCTGTCTCAAAGCTGAAGCTCGCATCGTTGAGGCGCAGCTTGCTGATGCTTTCGCGCAGTTTTTCGAAGTCGGCGGCGTCGGTGGGGAACAGGCCGCAGAACACCACGGGTTGCACTTCCTTGAAACCGGGCAAGGCTTCCGCGGCGGGGCGTTTGGCGTCGGTGATGGTGTCGCCGACGCGGGTCTGCGCGACTTCTTTGATTTGGGCTGTAATGATGCCAACCTCGCCCGCCGCGATTTCGGTGAGGATTTCAAGCTTTGGCCGCATGCAGCCGACGCGGTCGACCAGATGCCTGGTGCCGGCGGCCATGAACTGGATTTCCTGACCCTTCTTGATGACGCCGTCGATGACCCGGATCAGGATGACGACGCCGAGATAGGGGTCGTACCAGCTGTCGACGAGCATGGCCTTCAGCGGCGCGCCCCGGTCGCCCTTTGGCGGGGGGATGCGGGTGACGATGGCCTCTAGCACCTCGGCGATGCCGATGCCGGATTTCGCGCTGGTGAGGACGGCGTTGTCGGCGGGTAGCCCGATGATTTCCTCGATCTCGGCCTTGACCTTGTCGACCTCGGCTGCGGGCAGGTCGATCTTGTTGATGACGGGGACGATTTCATGGTCGTGCTCGATCGACTGGTAGACATTGGCGAGCGTTTGCGCCTCTACGCCCTGCGCCGCGTCCACGACGAGGAGCGCGCCTTCGCACGCGGCGAGGCTGCGCGAGACTTCATAGGCGAAGTCGACATGGCCCGGCGTGTCCATCAGGTTGAGTTCGTATTCGAGGCCATCGTTCGCGGTATAGGCAAGCCGAACGGTCTGCGCCTTGATGGTGATGCCGCGTTCTTTCTCGATCTCCATATTGTCGAGCACCTGCCCTTGCCCCGACATCTCACGGTCTGATAGCCCGCCGGTAAGCTGGATCAGCCGGTCGGCCAAGGTCGACTTACCGTGATCTATGTGCGCGATGATGCTAAAGTTACGGATGCGGGAGAGTTCGGTCATGCCGCGCCCCTAGCAGGGCTGCCCTGCCCCAGCAAGCATGGCGGAACGCCTGTAGCTCCTGTGGGTTAGCCTTCATTGGCAAAGGAGAAACGGCATGGCCGAAAAGACGTGGAGCAAGGGCGACAAGGTAAGCTGGAAATCAAGCGGAGGCACCGCGCACGGCAAGGTCTTGAAGAAACAGACCACGCCAACCAAGATCAAGGGCCATGAGGTCAAGGCTTCGAAGGACAATCCGCAATATATTGTCGAGACCGAAAGCGGCAAGAAGGCGGCGCATAAGGCGGGGGCGTTGAAGAAGGAGTGAGGGGTTAGGCAAGCATACGCTCGAGTTCGTCGACGAGCGGATCGAGCTGGCCGTCAAAGCTCAAAATCATCGCCGTCAGAAATTCTTCGGCTTCTACCGCTTCGGATCGGAACAAGTGACCGGCATTTTGCCCGAGCATACGAATGAACAGCAATTGTGTGCGACCATTTCCTTCACGGAAGGGATGAATGGCATTTAGATCGGCGACGAAATCAGCCAAAGCGGCAACGAATTCATCTGCCTCGGAACCCGGTTGAAATTCGGGTCGCGACAAACGCGCGAACAGCGCTTCCATTTCCTTCTGAATATATTCGGGATAGCAAAACGGGTTTCCTCCTTTTGCCGTTCGGATCGTGCGATACTCCCCCGCCCAGACATAGATGTCCTGAAACAGGTGACGGTGGATTGCTCGATAATGCGCAGGGCCGAGGTCGCCCATCGGCAACCCCTCTTCACTGCGTAAAGCCACCATCTTTATCTCATAATCTTCCAGCGCATCGGCATCTCGCAAGTCGGGTATGTTGCGAAGAATCCGGGAGCCGGGGTAACAAGCCGGGTCGTCGAAAGCCTCGTAGGGGTCGCCTACCATGAAATCAGGCGGCGTGAGCGCGCGAAACTTTTTCGCGGCGGTCAGAGGTGCTTCCGTCGGCGGTCAGCTGCGCGCGTGCCTCATCGGACAGATGCAGGCCTTCGACAGCGCTGATGGCCTCATAAGCTTTGAGGCTGAGGCCAGGAGATGCAAGCGCCAGCGCATCTTCGACTGCCGCAATTTCGGTCGGGGTCAGATCGAAAAGCCGGTAGACGCGTTCGTCAATCTCTGCCTCTGCCGCCTTGATGCTGGCAGTCAGTTTTGCTGCCGCTGCCTTGCGGTCGGTAAACCAGCTTTCCCATTGGTCGCGCTCGGAGACAGGAATCGTCACTTTGCAGCGCTTTTGTAGCAAAGCTTGCAATTCGGAGAATGTGAGCGATGGCCAGTCTAATATCGCCCGAACATCCGTTACATCCGGCGATAGGTCTTTCAGCCGATTAACGCCGGACTGAATAAGTTTGTCCAAACTTGACGCATTGGCTTGGCACGCTTTACCTAAATGAACAATTGCTTCGCGATCAGGCTTTGAAACCTCCGGGATTGGAGTCGGTTCAACATGCCTGCCGAGTAATTGATAATATCCATTTTGCAGGCGAGTTGCATAGCTTGATAGCGCAAACCACGCTAACCGCGAGTTTAGATAAGTCGCTAAAAACTCGTCGCTGCTTGGAACGATATAAGGTGCATCGTTTGTGTAAATTTCATTTGGCATGAATGAAAACTGCGGACGATTTGTGAAGCGATTGTAAAGTGTTTTGGGGCCTCGAAAGCTGTCAAGATACGCAACCTGCGCCTGCTGCAATTCCCACCAATTCTGTTTCGTTGCACGCCGTTCCAGACGATCACGCCACGGTATTAAATGGTCCTTGATCGCCGGATAATTCTCAATATCGATCTGGTTTTTCGGCGTGTAGATCAGCCACAAATCGTCGCTTTCGACATGCCACCGCTTTAGGTTTTCCCCAATCAAGAACGGCTTAAGTAGTTCGGCGCTGCGCGGGTCGCGTTTGACAATCGTGTCGCGTTGATCACGCGTCAGGATGAAAGCATCGTTCAGCCCGGTCTTGATCCCATAAAGTGGGGCACCATAGGTTTCAGCCAACGTTTTGCGCCCCGCCGCCATCTTGGCGCGGATAGTATCAAGCAGGTCGCTTTCGAACCGCCATGTGCCGGAACCCAGTCGCTCGCGTGGCATGGTCATTGATTGCTGGTCGAACACACGGCTCAGATCATCGGGCAAG
Organism: Nostoc sp. CHAB 5824; assembly: GCF_020829665.1. Lineage (GTDB taxonomy): Bacteria > Cyanobacteriota > Cyanobacteriia > Cyanobacteriales > Nostocaceae > Nostoc. Next base: position 2,460 of record NZ_JAIVFT010000053.1, on the reverse strand, counting down.
GCGCGCGCGTTGAGATAGGTCAATGTGCCGTCATCCTGACCGCCTTTGCGCAAGGTGACGATGGCCGGATAGGTTGTGACGCCTTCGAACACTTGCAGATCGCCAAAATCGACTACCGATTCAACTTGCGCTTCTTTCGCCAAATGCGCGCGCAATGGCGCACCCGATCCTGTGCGGAAAAAGGTCGAGGATGAGATGAAGCCAAGCCTGCCCCCGGGTGCCAGCAGACGCACGCCGAGTTCGAAAAAATAGGCATAGAGGTCCGCCCGGTCGGCGGCGACGGCATAATGCGCTTCAAGCCAAGGCTTGATATCTTTCAATAATTCCATGCGCACATAAGGCGGGTTGCCGAGCACGATGTCGAAGCCCTCATTCTCACTGCCGTCGAAAATTTCTGGAAAGCCTGTTCGCCAATCAAAACTTTTCTGGCCCGGGAGTTCGTCTGAAATCAGGCTGTTGCCGCACTGGATATTGCCTTCAAGACTTTCGAGCTTGCGGTTGCGTTTGGCTGTTTTCAGCCAAAGCGAGAGCTTTGTAATCTCAACCGACTCCGAATTTACATCGACGCCGAATAGATTGTTCGTGATAATCTCGACATCTGCATTCTCCTGTGCATGCACCAACAATCCCGGATCGAGCTCGCCAAGTCGTGAGCGCACCCGCCTCTGTTCCGAATTAAGATAATCGAAAGCAGCAATCAGGAAAGCGCCCGAGCCGCAAGCGGGGTCAACGATACGCAGCCGGGCGATGCGATCAAGATAGGCTGTCCAGTAATCCCGCTCGCTCTGCTTTTTTTTCCAGACGATTTCGCCGTCCGGACCCGTCTTGCCAAATTGCGGGAGCAAGGCATCCGAAGCCTCTGACAAGTGGATGCCAATGGTGCGCTCCACGATGAAGCGCGTTACAAAATCAGGCGTATAGACAACACCGTCGCGTTTGCGCTTGCCCGCCTTTGGTGGCGCAACATTGCGCGCCTCCGCATGCAATGCCTCAAGATCGGTAATGGATTGTTCGAAAATATGTCCGAGGACAGTGACAGAAACTTCGCCGTCGAGATCAAAATCATAAGTGGCAAGCTTGCCGAAATCTTCAACGAGATGGTCGGGCAAATCCAGACCGTCGAGCAAGGCGTCGTCACGAAACAGTCCGCCATTATAGCCTTCGATATTATGCTCGGCTGCCCCGGCGTTCACCCATTCGAACAATTTTTTTAGCTGAAACCATTTCGGCTTCGGATCATATTTGTTGGCAGCGCCGATTGCATCCTTGAGGCTATCGGTCGGCAGCAGCAGCCGGTCCTCGGCAAAGGCGATAAACAACACCCTGTCCAAAAGCTTTTGCGTCAGCCCGATCCGCGTTTCGGCATCGATGTCAGCCCGATTGTCACGAATGAACTGCAACAGCCGGTTGTGCAGATCTTTGTAATCCTTGTAGAGGATATCGGTTATTTCCCGGTCGGCCTGAGCGCTTCGCGCCAGCAGTTCAGCAGTCTTTCCAGAGAGCAAATTTTCTGCGCTGAGCAACAGGTAAAGCTTCGCCAATTCCTCTTCATCGTCGAGGCGACGAAGATCGAACTTTTCATATTCCTGCCGACCATGGCCAAAGGCATATAGCCGCAACTCGCGCATGTTCGACAAAAGCACCCAGCGCGCACCGGGTGCATCCATTGCATAGCCCCATGCCTGCTCAACCGGCGTCCTGTTACGCCCCGGCATGATACGGTCGAGATTGACCTTCGGCCCCTTCAATTCCAGAGGCGCAAGAATAGCATTGCGTCCGTTGGTAAAGTCGCCAAGTGCCACATCGACAATGGTGCCGCCGGGCACTGGCTGCTTTACCCGCATCGTTCCTGGCGTGTCAGGGGCGTCTGCGCGATATCCCAGAATATCCTGAATGATGTTGCGGTTGAATTCTTGTTCGAGCTGGCTTTCGTTTTGCAATTCGAACAATGGTTCACTGGCACGCCTGGACCACTCAGCGGCGATGAGCCGGGTCGCTTCAGGCACGATTACCACGTTGCTCTTAAGGGCGTGTTTTAGTGTTTTTGGACTGAATAACGGCACATGCAGAGTATGGCGCGTAAAGGCCGAACTCGTCCAGATATTTATCGCGCTGTTGATAACTTGAATGCTCGAAAACAAACTTGCAATGTAGGATTTGCCCTGTCACCGTTGCGCCTGCACATCGGTAACCGCCCCTCTGGCTGATCGGGGCATCGAGCAACAGCCGCCTGCAATCATCGCGCCGGGAAGGCGCTCCCCCTGTGACATAGGCTCAACTTCCTCAACTTTGTAAGGCAGGGTTTACAGTTTTGGCGCCGAAATGTCGCGGGTCGCCCTTGACCCGAACCCCCTGCCCGCCTATATCAACCCCAACATCCTCCTCATCGGGAATGGCCTTGTCGTCGCGCAACTTGGCTAACGCATTGATGGGACTGGATTTTCACATACGCGAAACGGC
>NZ_JAIVFT010000052.1 GCF_020829665.1 Nostoc sp. CHAB 5824 | reverse complement strand
GGACGCCGTGGTGCCGGTATTCCGCGCGGAAGTGGACGCCCTCGTGCGCCACGCGCCGTCGCTGCCCATCGTGTCGACCGCAAGCGGCCAATGGCTGGCGGACGAGCAGGCGGTTTCCCCGGATTACTGGGCCCGCCATCTGCGCGAGCCCGTGCGCTTCTCCTCCGCCATCGCCCATGTCCTGGAGCGTCCGGGCCGCGTGCTGCTGGAGATCGGCCCCCGCAACACGCTGGCCACGCTGTCGCGCCAGCAGCCCTTGCTGCAGAAGCACCGCATCGCCGCGGTGGCCTCGCTGGCGGACAACACCGACGGTGAGCACGCTGCGCTCGTGGGCGCCTTCGGGCAGCTGTGGTCGCAGGGTGTCGATGTGCGTGCCGACGCACTGGATCGCCGGGACCGTCGCCTGCGCCTCTGCCTGCCGACCTATCCGTTCGAAAAAAAGCGTTATTGGGTAGAGGCCGCCCACGCGGTGCCCCGCAACGTCGTTCCCCACCCCAGTCTGGCCGCGCGTGCGGCCCCGGAGTTCCTGATGTCCGTCGTGCCCGAAATCGCACCGCCCGCCGCCGATCGGCGCCCCCGCATCGCCGCGCAGTTGCGCGAGGTGTTCGAGGACGTGGCCGGTTTCGAGCTGTCCGACGCGGATGGCGATGCGAACTTCATCGAGCTGGGGCTGGACAGCCTGATGCTGACCCAGGTCGCGCTGCAGCTGCAGAAGACCTTTCCGGTACGCATCACGTTCCGTCAGTTGATGGGGGAGTACGCCAGCCTCGATCGCCTGACGCAGGGCCTGGATGCACAGCTGCCGCCGGAGTCCGCACCAGCGCCGGCTGCCCATGTCGTCCAGAGCGCAGCGCCGGTGGTGCCCGCGGCGCCGGTGGCCCAGGCGATGCCGGTGGCGTTGCCGTCCGCACCGGCGCCCACGGTGGCGCCGATGCAGGTGCTGGCGGGTGGCGATGCGCTGAGCCAGCTGATTGCCCAGCAGATGCAGTTGATGTCGCAGCAGTTGGCGTTGCTGGCGGGTACGGTGCCTGCCGCACCTGTCGCTGTTGCGCCGATTCCCGCGCCGCCCATGGCTGCTGCTGCACCCGTCCCAGCTCCGGCTTCCGTACCGGATGCTTCGCCCGCGCCTGTGTCCACCACGGCAGCCGCCGACGAGGAAGCCGCGCTTGCACACACGCGCTACGACGTGAAGAAGGCCTTCGGTGCGATCGCCCGCATCGACGCGCACAACGGTACCGAACTCAACCCGCACCAGCGCGAACGCCTCGACGCCTTCATCCGTCGCTACACGGCACGCACGCCCAACTCCAAGGCCTACACGCAGCAGCACCGCGGCCACATGGCCGACCCGCGCGTGGTGACCGGCTTCCGTCCGCTCACCAAGGAGATCGTGTACCAGATCGTGGTGCAGCGCTCGAAGGGCTCGCACGTGTGGGACATCGACGGGCACGAATACGTCGATGCGCTGAACGGCTTCGGCACCAGCCTGTTCGGCTGGCAGCCGGACTTCGTGGTGGACGCGGTGAAGCAGCAGATCGAACAGGGCTACGAGATCGGCCCGATGCATCCGCTGGCCGGCGAGGTTTCGCAACTGGTGTGCGAACTGACCGGTCACGATCGCGCAGCGCTGTGCAACACCGGCTCCGAGGCGGTGCTCGGCGCGATGCGCATCGCGCGTACCGCGACCGGCCGCGAGACCATCGTGGTGTTCTCCGGTTCGTACCACGGCATCAACGACGAAGTGATCGTGCGCGGCACCAAGAAGCTGCGCGCGGTGCCGGCCGCGCCGGGCATCCTGCGCAACACGGCGGAAAAGGTGCTGGTGCTGGACTACGGCACGCCGGAGACCCTGCAGATCATCCGCGAGCGCGCGCACGAACTGGCGGCCGTGCTGGTGGAGCCGGTGCAGAGCCGCCGTCCCGATTTCCAGCCGGTGGAGTTCCTCAAGGAAGTCCGCAGGATCACGGCCGATGCCGGCGCCGTGTTGATCTTCGATGAGGTGATCACCGGGTTCCGCTCGCATCCCGGCGGTGCGCAGGCGCTGTTCGACATCAAGGCCGACCTGTGCACCTACGGCAAGGTGGTCGGCGGTGGTTACCCGATCGGCGTCATGGCCGGCAAGCGCGAGTACATGGACGCGCTGGACGGCGGCTACTGGCAGTACGGCGACGATTCCACGCCGCCGGCCGGCGTGACCTATTTCGCCGGCACCTTCGTGCGACATCCGCTCACGCTGGCGGCGGCGAAGGCGTCGTTGCTGCACATGAAGGAGCACGGCGCCGCATTGCAGCAGCGACTCAACGAGCGCACCGCCGCGATGGCGACCGAACTGAATGCGTTCTCGGAGAGCGTCGGCGCGCCGGTGCGCATCAAGCACTTCGCGTCGCTGTGGCGCACGCATTTCGACGAAGAGCATCCGTTGCAGGACCTGCTGTTCGCGATGATGCGCAGCCGCGGCATCCATATCCTCGACAATTTCCCGTGCTTCTTCACCACCGCCCACAGCGAGGCCGACTTCCAGGCCATCACGCAGGCGTGGAAGGAAGCCGTGCTCGAGCTGCAGGAAGCCGAGCTGCTGCCGCGCCACGCGGCGACCTCGCGCACGGTCATGGACGCCGCTGATCCGGTTGCGCCGGGCGCCCGGCTGGGACGCGACCCCGAAGGTCGCCCGGCGTGGTACGTGCCCAATCCCGACGCCCCCGGCCAGTATCTCCGGGTGACTGCGTGAGGGAGGCGAGGGTGCAACGCCAGGACGCGACCATCGCTGTCGACTACGACCCGTTCGCCGGTGGCGCACTGGCGCGCGTGGTGCCGACCACGGAGCCGCAGCGCGAGCTGTGGCTGGCGTCGCAGTTGGGCGACGACGCCTCCCTCGCCTACAACGAATCGGTATCGCTGCGCTTGCGCGGCGCCCTGGACGCACCGCGCCTGCAGCGCGCGCTGCAGGCGGTCGCCGCGCGCCACGACGCGCTGCGCGCCAGCTTCGGACCGGACGGCGAAACGTTCTGCGTACTGGAGCCCGCACCGCTGCCGCTGCCGTTGATCGATCTGTCCTCGCTGCCCCCGGGCGAGCGCGAACAGGCGCTGGCCGGACGCCGCCGCGCAGGTGTGGAAACGGCGTTCGCGCTGGCGCAGGGCCGGCTGTTCCGCGCTGAGCTGGTACGGCTGTCCGCACAGGACCACGTGCTGCTGATGCATGCGCACCACCTGGTCTGCGACGGCTGGTCGTGGTGGGTGATCGTGCGCGAACTGGGGGCCGCATACGGACAGGGCGAGGGTGCGCTGCCGGACGCGGCGCATTACGCCGACTATGCGCTGGCGGAAGCGCGGCACCCGATGGGGCCGCAGTACCGGGACGATGAGGCCTACTGGCTGTCGCAGTTCGCGGGCCTGTCGCCCGTGCTGGACCTGCCCACCGACCGGCCGCGCCCCGCGCGCCGCAGCTTTGCGTCGTTGCGCGAGGACCACGTGCTCGACGCCGACCTGGTGGCCGCCGTGCGCCGGCTCGGGTCGCGGCGCGGTGCCAGCCTGTTCGCGACCCTGCTTGGTGGTTTCGCCGCGTTGCTGTCGCGCATCGCTGGGCAGGAACAGGTGGTGGTGGGTATCCCCGCGGCCGGGCAGTCGGTGGATGGCCATGACCATCTGGTCGGCCACTGCGTCAACCTGCTGCCCCTGAGATTCGACCTGCAGGCGACCGACAGCTTCACGCAGGTCATCGATGCGGCGCAGACCACGCTGCTGGATGCCATCGAGCACCAGCGCTACACCTTCGGCACGCTGCTGAAGAAGCTGCGCATCGCGCGCGACCCGGCACGGCTGCCCCTGGTCAGCGTGATGTTCAACATCGACCAGGCGCTGGACCAGGAGAAGAGCGGCTTCCCGGGCCTGGCCCTGGACTTCACCACCAATCCGCGCCAGTACGAGAACTTCGAACTGTCGATCAACGCCGTGCAGGTCGACGGTACGTTGCGGCTGGAGACGCAGTACAACACCGACCTGTTCCAGGCCGCCACGGTGCGCCGGTGGTTGTCGGCCTTCGAGACGCTGCTGCGCGCGGCGTGCGAGGCGCCGGGCGAGCGGATCGCGCGCTTGCCGCTGGTCGACGCAACCATGCTGGCGGAACTGGTGGCCTTGCAGCCGGCACCGGTGGCGTTCGATCGTCAGTGCCGCATGCACGAGTTCTTCGAACGGCAGTGCGACCGCGCACCGGACCGCAACGCGGTGCGCGCGGACGATGGCGTGCTGACGTACCGCCAGTTGGAGGTACGCGCCAACCGCATTGCGCATCTGCTCCGCCGGCATGGCGTGCAGAAGGGCGCGCTGGTCGGCCTGGCGCTGGATCGCGGCGCCGACATGCTGGCGGGCCTGCTGGGCATCCTGAAGGCCGGCGCCGGCTACGTGCCGCTGGATCCGCAGTTTCCGGCCGACCGGCTCGCGTACATGGCGGGCGATGCGGGGCTGGCGGCCCTGGTCACCCAGTCGCGGCATGCGGAACGCTTCGATCTCCGCGGGCGTCCCGTGCTCGCGCTGGACACCCTGGCGACCGAACTCGCCGCCTTGCCGGGTGCCCGCCTGGGCCGTGATGGGGGCGCTGCGGATCCGGAAGGGCCGGCCTACGTCATCTATACCTCGGGTTCGACCGGCCGGCCGAAAGGCGTGCAAGTGCCGCACCGCGCGGTGTCCAATTTCATCACTGCCATGCAGGCCGAGCCCGGCCTGTCGGCCGACGATCGCCTGGTCGCGGTAACCACGCTGTCCTTCGACATTGCGGTACTGGAACTGATGCTGCCGCTGAGCGTGGGCGCGGAGATCGTCCTGGCCGGCAAGGACACCGTGATCGACGGCCTGGCGCTGTCCGCATTGCTGGCCTCGACCGATGCCACCGCCATGCAGGCGACGCCGGCCAGTTGGCGCCTGCTGCTCGAAGCGGGGTGGGAAGGCCGCGCGGGCTTCAAGGCGATGTGCGGCGGTGAACCGCTGCCGCCGGACTTGGCGCAGGCGCTGCTGCCGCGCTGCGGTGAATTGTGGAATCTCTACGGACCCACCGAAACCACCGTGTGGTCGACGGCCACGCGCGTCACGGCACCGACGCAGCCGGGCATGCCCGACATCCATATCGGTCGCCCGATCGCCAATACGCAGGTGTGGATCCTCGACGACCACGGCCAGCCGTGTCCGCGCGGTGTGCCCGGCGAACTCTGCATCGGGGGCGAGGGCGTGACGCTGGGTTACCTCGGCCGACCCGAACTGACGGCGGACCGGTTCCTGCCGGATGCCTTCGCTTCCACGGCCGCCGGCTTCGGCACTGGCATCGCATCGCCGACGCTGTACCGCACTGGCGACCGGGCTCGCTGGCGCCCGGACGGTCAGCTCGAACACCTGGGACGGCTCGACTTCCAGGTGAAGGTGCGGGGGTACCGCATCGAGCTGGGCGAAATCGAAAGCCAGTTGCTGACGCATCCGGCACTCGCGCGCGCGGTCGTGATGGCGCGCGAGGACCGGCCCGGCGATGTGCGGCTGGTGGCGTACGTTGTTCCGGCCTCCGCGCCGGCCGTCGATGACGCCGCGCTGGTGCACCATCTGAAGCAGCATCTGCCCGATTACATGGTGCCGCAGCACATCCTGCGGCTGCCGGCGATCCCGCTGTTGCCCAACGGGAAAGTGGATCGCAAGGCGCTGCCCGCACCCGACGCGTCGTCCGTGGCCTCTTCCGCCGGCGCCGCGCGCCCGTCGCTGGCGACGGCGCCGGCCGACGCGCTGCAGGCGCAGGTGGTGAAAGCGATGGAGGACGTCCTCGGGCGCCCCGGCCTGGGGATGGACGATGGCTTCTTCGAAGCGGGAGGCCATTCGTTGCTGGCCGCGCAACTGTGCACGCGGCTGGGTCGTGCGCTGGGGTTGCCGGTGCCGCTGCGGCAGCTGTTCGACACGCCGACGGCGCGCGGTCTCTCCGACGCACTCCGTGCGCGCCTGGCCGCAGCGCCGGAGGCGGCCTCTGCGCTCGTCGTACCGAAGCTCGCCGACCCGCGCACCGCGCCGATGACGCTGATGCAGCAGCGCCTGTGGGTGCTGGAGCAGATCGAGCCGGGAACGGTCACCTACAACACGCCGTCGGCGCACCGGTTGCATGGCACGATGGACGTGCAGGCGCTGGACCGCGCATTCCGCGAAATGGTGCGGCGCCAGGCGTCGTTGCGGACGCGCCTCGTGCCGCAGGGCGAGACGGCCGTGCAGGTCATCGACGATGAACTCGATGTCTCGCTGTTGCCTGCCATCGACCTGACGCACCTGCCGGAACCGGAGCGCATGGCCACGCTGATGGCCGATCTGGAAGCCCGCACCGCGCAGCCGTTCGTGCTGGACCAGGGGCCGCTGTTCCGCGTGGCGCTGTACGCACTGGCCGAAGACGACCACGTGCTCTACTTCATGACCCACCATGTCATCTGGGACGGGTGGTCGTTCGACATTTTCTACGCGGAGATGTCGGCCCTGTACGAGGCGTTCGCGCGCGGACAGGCGTCGCCGCTCCCGGCACTGGAGACGAGCTACGGCGACTTCGCCGCCTGGCATCGCCAGCAGTTGGAAGGCGACGCGCTGCAGCGCCAGGTGACGTACTGGACCACGCACCTGGCGGGCAGTGGCGAGCCACTGCACCTGCCGGAAGACAAGCCGCGGCCGGCGCGCGCCAGCGGCGTCGGCGGGACCGACTGGGTGCACGTGGACAGCGCCACGACGGATGCCTTGCGGCAGGTGGGCGGACGCGTCGGTGCGACGTTGTTCATGACCCTGCTGGCCGCGTACTACGTGCTGTTGCATCGCCTGAGCGGGCAGGACGACCTGGTCGTCGGCATGCCGTTCCGCAACCGCCCCAGCGACGCACTGGAAAAGGTGATGGGCTTCTTCGTCAACGTGCTGCCGTTGCGCAGGCGCCTGGATCCGGCCATGCCGTTCCTGGCGCTGGTGGAGCAGGTCAAGGCCGGGCTGGTGGAAGCGCTCGACCATCCCGACGTGCCGTTCGAACACCTGATGCAGGAACTGAAGGTCGCGCGCGATCCCAGTCGCTCACCGATCTACCAGGCGCTGTTCTCGTTCCAGGACGTGCGCGCGCGCAATCTGCAGTGGGGCGAACTGCGCCACGAGCACTTGCTCATGTTCCAGAAGGGCATGGCGCACGACCTGGGCATCTGGTTCCTCGAGCATCCGACAGGCCTGTCGGGTGCACTGGGCTACAACGCCGACATCCTGACGCCGGAAGGCGCGCGCGCCATCGGTTACCGCTTCGGGACCCTGCTGGACGCCATCGCACGCCAGCCCGAGTCGACCATCGGGTCGCTGCCGATCGTCGGCGCCGACGATGCCGCCAAACTGGGCCAGTGGAACTCGACCGCCGTGGCCGTGCCTGCCGAACCTACGGCGCATGCGCTGCTGCACGCACAGGCGCTGCGTACGCCCGACGCGATCGCCCTATCCTGCGATGGTAACGAGGTGACTTACCGCGATCTGCACGAACGCAGTGCCCGCATCGGTGATGAACTGTTGCGGCGCGGCGTGCGCACCGGCGACCGGGTGGGCATCTGCCTCGACCGCCATGCCGACCTGGTGGCGGCGATGCTGGCTGTGTGGCGAACCGGTGCCGCCTACGTGCCGCTGGATCCGGCGTACCCGCCTGACCGGCTGCGCTTCATGGTCGAAGACGCGGGCCTGCGCCTGGTGGTGAGCGAAGGCGATCTCGCGGCACCGCTGGACCTGCCCATGGAGCGTCTGCTGCGGCTGGATGCTGATGCGGACGCGATCTCATCCGCGCCGCGCGTGCCCGCCGTCCATGACGCCAGCCTCGGCGGGCAGGACGCGACTGCTTACGTCATCTACACCTCCGGCTCCACCGGCAAGCCGAAGGGCGTCTGCGTTCCGCACGGCGCGGTGGTGAATTTCCTCGCCAGCATGGCGCGCGAACCGGGCCTGTCCGCGAGCGACCGCCTGGTGGCGGTGACCACCACCTCGTTCGATATCGCCGTCCTCGAGCTGTTCCTGCCGTTGTCGGTGGGCGCGCAGGTTGTCGTCGCCAGCCGCGAGCAGGCCATCGATGGCGATGCGCTGGCCCGACTGCTGCGCCCATCGAAAGCGACGGTGATGCAGGCCACGCCATCGACCTGGCGCATGCTGCGCGATGTGGGCTGGACAGCGGATGGACCGTTCAAGGCCTTGTGCGGCGGCGAACCGTTGCCGCCGGACCTGGCGGTGGACCTGCTGGGGTGCGGCGTCGTGTTGTGGAACATGTACGGCCCGACCGAGACCACCGTCTGGTCCACCTGCACACGTGTCTTGCCGGGAGAAGACGGGCGCACCCCCGACATCCACATCGGGCGTCCCATTGCCAACACGACGGTGTGGGTCCTCGACGCGCGCGGTGCGCTCTGTCCGCCGGGCGTGTCGGGCGAGATCCACATCGGTGGCGCCGGCGTCACCCAAGGCTACCTGGACCGCCCCGAGCTTACCGCCGACCGGTTCATCCCCGATCACCTGGTGTCGGGCGGCAGCACGTCCGGTGCGCGCCTCTACCGCACCGGCGACCGCGGGCGCTGGCGCACCGACGGCGTGCTGGAGCACCAGGGTCGCCTGGACTTCCAGGTGAAGGTGCGCGGCCACCGCATCGAGCTGGGCGAAATCGAACACGTGCTGGCACGGCAGGCAGGCGTGCAGCGCGCCGTGGCGATCGTGCGCGAGGACACGCCGGGCGATGTGCGCCTGGTGGCGTATGTGGTGATGGACGCCGAGGGCGAAGCGGACGAGCAGCGCCTGCAGGCCGCACTGCGTGAAGCGCTGCCGCGCTACATGGTGCCGCAGCACATCGTCAGGCTGCCGGCGGTGCCGCTGCTGCCGAACGGCAAGCTGGATCGCGGCCGGTTGCCGGTGCCTGCGGCAACGGTTCCGCACCACGGCGCCGCAGAGCCCGCGCGCTTCGACGATCCGCGCCAGGCCTATCTGGCGCAGGTCTGGAGCGAGATGCTGGGGGTGCCGGTCGAGGCGGGCGACAATTTCTTCGAAGTGGGCGGACATTCGATGCTGGCCGTGCAGATGGCCAATCGGGTGGCGCGCGACACCGGCGTGCGCCTGCGGATCCTGGAACTCGCGACCCAGACCCTTGCGCAGGCGGCGGAACAGCTGCCATCGTCGGCGGACGATCGTGTCGACCGCGTGTCCGAGGTACCGCGTGTCGGCGTGTTGCGCCGGATGGCGAACTGGTGGCGGCGCGGGAGTGGGTCCCGTGTCCGTTAGCGTGGCGGCAGCGACCCGGGCGGTCGATGGACGCCCGGCAGGCGCCGGGGCAGGGGAGGAGCGCGGGTTTGAACGGACCAAGTCGGGCGAAGGCGGGACTGTGCGCGGACTGCGTGCAGCGGACGAGGGGCGATGCGTGCCGACGATGAACGACACCGCGATGATGCCCGGCTTCTTCGGCGTGGACGACCGGCGACTGTTCTGCATCCGCCACCTTCCACGACAGGCGCGCGCGGATGGCGTCGTGCTGATGTGCCCGCCGCTGCTGCATGAACACATGCGCAGTTACCGTTTCTTTTCGCAGCTGGCCGGGATGATCGCGGACCGCGGCATGGCCTGCCTGCGTTTCGATTACTTCGGCACCGGCGATTCGGAAGGCGACGAGTCCGAATTCGATCCCGAGGGGGCGTCGCGCGACGTGGCACTGGCCGCCGCGGCTGCGCGCAGCATTGCGCCCGGCGTGCCGTTGTACCTCATGGCCACGCGGGCGTCGGCCCTGTTCGCCTGGCGGGACGCGGCATCGCTCGGTGCGGCGGCGCTGTGGCTCTGGCAACCCGTCGTCGACGGGGCGCGCTATGTCGAGACCTTGCGCAGGCGCGATGCGAGCGAACGCAGTTCGCGGTCGCGCTATCCGCGTTCGCGCGCGGCGGCACCCGCGACCCCCGACGATCTGATGGGGTATCGGTTGCCCTCCCGCTTTCCGGCGCAGATGCAGGCGCTGCGCCTGGACGGCGATCCGGGCGTACCGGTGGCGCTGTTCGACACGGCGGCCGGCGGCGAGGGGCCGGTCCGTGCGGATGCCCGTTTCGTGCTGCCCGACGCCTTGCAGCGATGGACCAGCGAGATCGATCTCGATGGCCTCATTCCTTTGGGAGGGCTGCAGGAGATCCTCGACCAGGCCACGCAGTGGCAACCGGAGCGACGCGCGCATGGATGATGTGATCCCGCTGGATGGCGGCAGGACGTTCGGCCTGCTGACCCGGGCACAGGGGACGCGCCGCGGGCGCACGTTCGTCCTGTTCAACGCCGGCCTGATCCATCGCATGGGTCCGTTCCGCTTGCATGTCCGGCTGGCGCGCACGCTGGCGGCGGAAGGGTACGATGTATTGCGCTTCGACTTGCCGATGGTGGGCGATGCCCCGGCGGGCTCGCATCCCTGCAATA
>NZ_JAIVFT010000051.1 GCF_020829665.1 Nostoc sp. CHAB 5824 | reverse complement strand
AAAGTACCGAAGAAGCAGCGCCCAAGGGGACGTCTATGGCTGAACGACGGCTCTTGCGTTCGGTTACGGCCGGAACGTCCCAAGCACGTCTGGAGCTACGACTTCGTCTCTGCCCAGACCCACGACGGCCGGTCAGTGAGGCTCCTGACGCTGATCGACGAGTACACGCGGGAATGCCTGGCGATCCGAGTGGCACGGCGGATCAACAGCTTCGGCGTCATCGAGACGTTCGCCGATGTGATGCTGAAACACGGCATCCCTGCCCACATACGTTCAGACAATGGCCCGGAGATGACGGCCAAGGTCGTCCGGGACTGGCTCGCGCAGATCGGCTCGAACACGCTGTTCATTGAGCCTGGCAGCCCTTGGGAGAACGGCTACTGCGAGAGCTTCAACGGCAAGCTCAGGGACGAACTGCTCAACGGCGAGATCTTCTACAGCCTGAAGGAGGCAAGGATCGTTATCGAAACATGGCGCAAGCACTACAACGAGAAACGGCCGCACTCGTCGCTTGGATATCGGCCGCCAGCGCCGGCAACGTTCGGTCAGATCCAGCCACTCGAACCGGTCGCCGCGATGCAGTAATCTCTCATTCGGCTTGGTTCAAAAACTCGGGCAGGTTAGCCAAGTGGCCCAATCGCGCTATGAAGGGGGGCCTTGAAGGGCCCCATGATCACGTGTAGCCAATGGCGGACAAATGCACGATTGGTCCTTATTAGGTGGCTCTTGTCGCCATCTTTGGTGCAAAGAGTCAACCATGCGGACGTCGTTTAAATAGGATCATCTCCGCTCAAAAATGCCATCTAGTCAAAGATTTCCCAAAAATTGGTTGTCCGCTCAGTTTTCGAGAAAATTATCCGCTCCCTTGTAGGCTTGGCGTCCAAGATGAAGGGATACATTCTCCAAACAATGATTAAGAAAATACGCTTCTAAGGCGCACATAGGACCCTGGACGCAAACTCGCCTTCAAGATCGATTAGTAGGGGGTCATTTAGGCCCCCACTAGCTATTGATGCAGTATCGACAGAAGGCTTGAAATTTATGAGTTTACAACGATACGGCTTGAAGACACGGTCAATCAAGCTTGCGCCGGTTTATCGCGTATCCCCCTTATGCAGACAAGATCAGGGTGAAAGAATTAGCTGATCCATGCCTGCATCTATGCAGATTGGCAGTACAAGCAAGCTTGGCAGCCTTTAGCAGTTCAGTTTGAATAGATCCGTAGCCCGGCGCACAAAAAATACGAACAGAATCATGCCTCCTTCTTTTTGTGGGCCCCTTGTTGGCCCCCTACAGTATCTGGGAAAACATCCAGCAACCCAGAAGGATGCCAACACACAAAAAACCAAACGTTAAGATTAAATCCTCATGATTAGTAGCGTTGCGCAACTTTTTATCTCTCGAAAGTGACCCCATGTTGGGCAGTTTGTCCGATATAGGTGCTTGCTTAAACAGGAACTCTATTCGCCCGGCCAATTTCAAAACTGTCGTATTTAACTCTGCGATATTGATTGCGATACGATTAACAGTCTCATCAGAATACTTTTGGTTTACTCCTGGCTCGTCACATCCCCTTTGAAATGCGGTTTCTATTAAGTCGCGAATTCGACTGCTCCTAGTCTCGTCGCCTTGAAGATCGGCCTCAAGCCATTCTATCAGGCGGGTTGGCAAAGCGATCTTAATTTTCTGCATCGCGCGCTGACGTTGGTAATTATCTAAATCGCTAGGACCGTTTTTCTCAAAATCTTCGTCCATGCTGAACCTCAAGAAATGTCAATAAGAAGCTCGCCTGAGCAGATCATAGCCATTTAGTGGTTATATGTTTGAAATCGGGGCAGGCAAGGTTTTGCAAGAAGCCCGACCGATTTAGGGTCAAGAAATTTCAGGCTAGAAAAAAATCGAATGCTTAAAGCTTGGCAGTCACACGACTTATCTTAAATCTGTGTCTGCACGTATAATATTGTGTCGAAGCCCTTCAAGCCCGGAGCGAAAAAATGCAAAGCCCATCGCTTGTTCCACGCATTTTAAAGGTATTAAGTGAAGACGTTGTTAGGATGGTGGATCTTATTGTTGACGTGAAGTATCGACTGCCACAGCCAGATGCTGCGCGGGTGGAGGCGTTATTGTACGCAGCAAAAGTTGATAGCGGGATCGAGAGACTATCGAAAATCCTTCGGACTGATAGCCAAGCCGCCAGTCGCATCGATATGGACGCTGCGATCGAGCGTTGGCGAATTGCAGTGCGGAAGATTTTTGATGAACTGCCAAGTGATCTTATAAAAAAGGCAAAAAGAGCTCGGCTCGCCCGCGATCGAAAACTGGAGAATCGGTTAAAGACAATTAGGGCAGATGAGATTGTAGCATGGCGCCTCGAGCGCTTCGCCAACCGTCATGGAATTAGCGTTTCGGATGCCATATGCAAACTGTTGGATGAGAACGAACGGTCGATCCTTGAAAATAATGGCACACAACTCAGGAAAACTGCTTAGCTAATATGCTCCCTGTCTATTTAAAGACAGCTTTGTTCTGCTCAATAATCTCGATCAATACTTTTTACCAATGGACCAAAATCTAGGCTGCCTGTCGGCCAAGCTGCGAGGCAGCAATTGCGCGTCCCAACTTTTGACCTAACGCGTCATCCAGCCGGCTGAGATGCCGCAAGCTGTCAGAAAGATCGCCAAGAACCTCGGGTCTCGCGTGGCAAGCGATAACTTCTAAACGCTGTGCCAACGACTGCGCTCGTGCTTCGTGATCTAGATCAGTCGCAGAACATTCGATCAGCCGCGCAACCAGTTCAAGCATCTCGCTCTGATCAAGTACCTCTGGCGCAGCCCTCAAACAACACTCAGTAACCTGCTCTGAAATTAAACGATCTCTGCTCTGCGCAGCGACATAAGACAATATTGCGACACAATTGCGATGATCGGCACTGGACCACTTGAAGTCCAGGGACTGAAGTTGCCTTGCGAGCCGCTGACATGCAGCTATAAGTGCGTCCGTAGCCCCCCAAAAAAATGTAAGTCCTCCATGCTTCAGCAATAATTGGAGACTTGGATTAGAGAGAAGCTCCGCAAGCGCGCCATTTACAATCTGGGCATCACTGCCTGTTATGAGTTTCCTGCGGCTACATTGCACGGCTGCGGGAAGCCTTCCAAGCGACCGGATCTTGTTTTCGTCTACCCATAAGTTAGCGACAGAGATCAGATCAGACCACTCATTGGGAATAGCCTCGACCGACAATGCCTTAATTGCGGTGTTAATTCGATCAACCGAGTCCGCGACCAGATGATTAGCTCCGAGCCACTCCGGCTTCCAGGATGGTTCATCGAAGCTGTCTAAAAGAACAGAGAAATAAAACGCCTTCCCATATCTATGGGAAAAATCGATCCAGAGCTTCTCTACGTTACTTGGCTTACACGATCTGACGACAAGAGATGAATGCGTCGCTGCAGCGAGCCTGCGCCAATAGGCTGGTTTTTTTTTCAATGTCTCGTGCTGGGCGAGATATGCCAAAGAACCAGCAAATGCTGCCGAATAGAAATTACAGTTTCGTTTAAGTGTTCGCATGTCCCCAATTAGCTGCTTTAGGATTGTCGCTCCTACTTCCCGAAACCTATCATCCCGAGGTAACTGATTTGCACAAATCTCAAAGGCACCCGTTAGCGCAAAGTGATCCGTGAATTCCGAGATCTGCTGTAGCGCCGCAAGGATCGTATCTACGGGATGATCTGCGAACTTGGCTACCGGGACCAGTTCCGGCGCGACAAATGACAAAGACATTGATGACGTCGCACGAACGACGTTGCTTGCCATGGCATTGGTCCGCTCAAGCTCCAGTTCGGCGGAAATGAATGACTCCAATGTTGAGGAAATCAAATGCGGTGCGATCAAGTTCTCCCAATGCCTCACATCGACCGTAAACAACTCCATATCGGTCATCTGTCGCGCATCAATCTTTTCATTGACGCGGCGCTGATAAGCTTCCGGCGAGATGTCCAGAAGCTCAATTACTTTTAAGAACGTAGCGTTGTCTCTCAACGATTGATCAATCGAGCCTCCAATTTCCTTTTTGAATTTTTTTGAAATAGTGTTTTCTTTATAGTAGTCTTCTAAAAATTTCTCTCGAATTGGGGGTGTTGAACTTAGTAAACTCGCGTGAGGGAAAGCGTACTTTGTGCGGCCAACGACTACTAACGCCTGGTGGCCAGCGCCTAACTCAACATGCGCCTTCACTGATCGGCCAGCCGTGTCTCTTATCTCTTGAGGCACTCTATTCTCTAACGCGGCTCTAATAGCTGCGAGTACATCGTCTTGATCGGCCTCAAAGGACGCACCAAATTTGATTGGTCGATGAGTCGAGATGCCGAATTTTTCGGAAATTCTTCCATCTGAAATAATATCGGACGCAAGCTTCTTCGGTAGACGCTTAAGCCAGAACGACGCCTGATACTTCCTCAAGCTCGCATGACTCATTGCGCCATCATCTTCTTCGCCTTTTAAGACGATTGCTGTTCTGGCCATTCCTTTTTTCGTGCTTTGCGCCTTTTGACTTTGCGTCCCTAACTTTTTCATGCTGTATATCCTCGCTGCGTAGTATCAGATGCTGAATGTGCGCGACGACTTCTTGATAAAAATCAGGCCGGCAAGATCGAAGGGCTGACAGATAGCGATCCTCGATCCAGGAATGATAGGCTTCAATTTCCTTCGGCAAATTTAGAATTATTGGCGTAGCCAAACCGGCCATGATCACCATCTCGACCGATCTTGCCCACTGAAGCGAGGGATGTTCCCATCGGGAAATCCAGTCGAGTGGGTCTGGAAGCATATCTGCAAGTAGGTCTGCTTGCTTGCGCGCAACGCCGAAATCAGTCGCGTTCTGCCACACCTCAAAAATTGAGGCCTTAATCGTCAAATTGACATTCATAAACCATCGAATATCACGCGGAAAACATACTAGGCCGGCGAAATTCGCAAGATCAATGCTCTGTTGAATTGAGTGAAGTTCGATAGAAACTGCACGCTCGCTCCGTCGCGCCCCTAGCAACAGCTCGGAGTTACCCAATGGGATAAGCGACGCTCCGCCTAAGCGTAAGCGATGATAGGCTCGAAACTTCTCGCTCTTGGCAATTGCTCCGCGTTCCTGCAACTCTTCCAAAATATCTAACGATGTTCTGCACCGCACTTGTCGCTTGCTGGCGTCCGTCGCGAAGTCCTCCTTATTTATCGCTCGATCGTCACACACGAGCACATCGATTCCCGTTAGATCCGTAAGCAGATGGAAGGTCGAAATTTCCTCGTTTTGCTTTAACTTGCCGTCCCCCTTCACTCGTGGGCCAAATTTTATTTTTCCCGATTTGTCTCCCCTCAGGATCGTGCTTCGTATGCTCTCAACCGTTCGCGTCACGTCTGCTGCGTGTTGGCCATAGTCGATCGTTGCACTGATCTCGTCCCAGGTGCTTTTTTCAACACGTATATCGTTGAAGGCTTCAAGAACAGCATCAAGCAGACTGACATACTGCAGATAGACTAACGCTAGCCCGTCGATAAAAAGCGGCCGATCTCGACTCAAACCACCACACTCCGGCCAACCTTCATCTTGAAGTTCAAAGTACTTGTTTGCCTCTTCCTCATCCGATTGCGAAACGTAACCGTTCTCTGAGAGAAACCTCAGCAATGAATGCATGTCGCACAAATACGAGTACTTTCCACTTATATCTGCTGGAAGTTGCTCCAGCCCCGGCCGATAAAGAGGCGCCGGCCGAAGTATGATCCCATTTGTCTCTTCTGCGGCGCAGATGAGTGCCGCGAATTGTGGTCCCACCTCTTTCGAGAGTTTGTCGTCGGCTCTACCAGTCGGATCAACGATCTTGATCCGACCTCGTGACAGAATTCTCTCGATCTCGTTGGCTTGAAGCAAACGAGACTTCTGAAATTGCTGAATGTGACGCCGACCATCAAAGAGCTCGCTCAAGACCGTCGCGGGCAGAACAATTTTCGCAAAGGCTTCTAGAACCTTTGGCAGCATCTCAAGCCAGCCGAGAACAATTAGAGCGGAAATATCGAGCGCAATGCACTGCGCCTCGCCTCCGAGACCAACCGGTAAGCGATGACCGCTAAACAACGGAATTACATACTTTTGACGCGGATCTTTTAAATGAGAGTTACGAATAAGATTCCCTAGCAGCAAGCTAAGTAGCGTTGCGCGAAGTGCGGGACCGGCGATAGCGAGTGGCACTTTCCCCTGATTGATGAGAGCGCTGATCTCTCGCGTTCTTTTGCTCCAGTCTGACTGTTGTTCAACTAAGTCCTTTAGACTGTACTTCTGAATTGGACCGTTCTTCCCGGATAGCGCAACGGCACGCCGAAACCAGTCATGGTAGCTGGGCAGATCGCTTTCCATACCCTCACCGACGACGATGAAGTAGGCACCGGCCAGAATTTTCGGATCTTGTGGGGCAGCTTGCACGGCTGCCTCGATCAGATCTTTTAGACGTCCTTGCCCGGAGATTTGAGAGACCTGCGCCGCTCGCAAGAGTTCGATACCCGAGCGCTCCGCCTTTTGTTCAATAAAGGCCGCTAACGGCTCTGAGAGAGATTCCCACTCGCCTGACTCTATGGCGATCGCGACTTCCAACTGCAGATCACGCTGATTTGGGTATTTTTTGGCTAATTGTCTAATGACATCGCGAGCCGCACCGAGACGGCCATCGTGGAATAGCGCAAATGCATAATGCCTAATGAACTCGGCACCACGATCGAGCAGCAACGGGTTCTCGCCGACTAATCGGATGTACTCTGCGTGCTCGTTTAACGTTCCGCGCGCTTGAGCCGCTCTTACAATGTCGGCTGGATCATCTGTAAGCTTGTATAGTTCCTCGGAGTATCTTGCGATTGCTCGCCGGTCCTTCCTAAGAACCAGAGACTTAACAAGTACCCTCAAAGCCTCTGCGCTTTTTGTCTTTTCATAAAGCTTTAAGTCTGCAGCGACTGAGTCCTCACCTTCAGATTTTGCAATTTCGTTCTCTAAAGATGCTGCGATCTCATCCGATAGCTTTTCTCGATTTTGATCGAGAATTTGGCGAGCTGAAATAGTATTCCCGGCCCAAGCCAAAGCCTGCAATTCAATTATGAATATTGGGGGATCTTGAAAATCAGCCTCAAATCTTGCGCGGTACTTATCAATCAATGCCGCAACGCTTGCTGGATCATCGCTGTGCAATCGAATTATTAAAGCGGCCTTGAGTTCATCATCGTCAAGGCCACCAAAACTTTCTCTTCCGTGGAGATAATCCTCAATTGGATCTGCTTTGAATTCTTTGTCGAATGCAAAAGCCAAAGAAAGTCGATGGACTGCGAGTTTCGGATTTTTGAGCTCAGCACGCAGCAGTTTCAGTCCATGCTCAGCTCGATGTGGATGAAGAAGCTGACACCAGCGCACATATGCCTCTGTGATCCGCTTTGCATGAGGTAAGTCAAGTTCTTCTAGGACTGGCATCAACGCCGTAAGATCGTCTATAGCACTATCCAATTTCGCAGCCGTGGCAGCCGGGCCCAAGACTGATGATCGGCCGTGCCGGACATCCATCAAAAATTTTCCCCAGACCAACTCACGATCTAGCTTGGGGAGAAGCGAAGCCACATTAAACGCCGCACGAATTGTTCGGAAATTAGGCCCTTCGGCCAATTGAGATGTCGTTATTTGCTCAAGACACACGCCCAGCTTCTCCACGTCCCCAATCGTGGATAACGCAACAATTAGAGTATGCAGGCCACCAACAGTTAAGTCTGGAACGCTAAGCTGCCGATCAGAGAACCAAACTAGACATGCCTCTGCCCCGCGCGCCCTCAGAAGGATGTTGAAAAGTGAGGACTGGGAGTCAGCGTCATTCTCATCGCGCAACAAAGCTATCGCCGTGTCGATATCGTTTTTTGCTTCCAAAATTCTTGCTTGCGCAATTAAATCGGAATCAGCGCCTGCTAGACTCTGTGCAGCCCGAAGCATTTCCTCTGCATTTTCGATATTTTTGTGAACTGCAGCCGACCGCGCAGCTCGCAATAGTATTTTTCGCCGAAGCGAGGGCGTGGATCGAGAATAATTTGGTTTTTGGACAATTTTTCCGAGACCTGCCAATTCATCAACTTTGGTGGCCTCAGGAAACGCGGAACGCTTTAGTACCCATCGATATCGCGCATCGAGATCACGATCTAGTTCTTCGGCGGTCCTCGAGTCCCAGCCAAACAGATCTGAATCGCTGGGATAGTGCTTCAAAAGCAGATCTGGGTATTGGGTGAGAAGCCGAGAAATTTCATCCCAGCTTGCGACTGAAACTGAAAATAAGCCGATTTTTTCATGTCGCTCGGTAATCGCGCGCGCATGTGCTTGGACCTTTTGGTCACTGGGCGCTGTTGTCGCAATTATGAAATGCGATATTGGAGGCACAAAAGTCTTAGCCTTTTCGACCTCCTCGTCGATTTCGACAGTGGTCAAATTTTGTGGCGGCCAAATGTTTTTATTTTTGCATTGAACGCCCCAATAGGTTTTCCCATCAGGGCGGCCAATTATGTCGATACCGTTCTGCCGCTGCCCCCGACGTCCATGTCGTTGAGTGTTGTCATCTTTCCAAATGCGCGCGTAGATATCAGCGCACATTTCCTCAAAGCCTTCCCAGCTCTTCGGTGGTCGATACTGGCTGTCGGAAGGGAGCGGCATGGCCGATTCTTGGTTGTGGTCATGCCATTTTATGCCGCTATGACGGAGTGCTCAATGTATCTCGCCTCTTTGCTTCTTCGAGATTTGGATCCGCGGCAATCCACCTGACTAGTGGGTTTTGGTAAAACTATGCCGTATCCGAAGTCGTTCGCTGCTTCCGCGACTCGAGCCAGCGCTCGACTTCGCTCCACTCGTATCGAACGTTCTTGCCGAGCTTAAGAAAAACCGGCCCACCGCCATGCAGCCGCCATTTGGCAAGGTTGCTCAGAGGAATTTTCAATTCCTTTGCCAACTCGGCGGGCTGCAAAAAACGATCGGGCATCGCTTGTTCCACGGCTCCGCCACAAGATGCTGGAGCGGTTAAACCAAGGTACCAGGCGTTATCGGAACGTCAGCCTCACCCAAGCGTTGTGTGGATGGTGCATAAACGGTGCATGCCGTGGAATTCGGAAGATTCTCCGAAGCACCAAAATCAACATATACGATTGGATTTAAATGGCGCGGCCGAAGGGATTCGAACCCCTAACCTTCTGATCCGTAGTCAGATGCTCTATCCAGTTGAGCTACGGCCGCGCTGTCGTTTCGCCGGGGTATCCCCTGGGAAACGGGCCGGGACACTAGGTGATTCGCCCCCCTACCGCAAGCGCTAAACGACTGTCCGGCGACCGCCGTCAAAATCCCGCCCGAAATGCGGTCAAGCCTGTGGAAAACCGTTATAAATTCAAACTTGTGCGCGTCTTGACGCTTGGTTACGATCCCCCGCCGGTGACTTGGGATGTCCGGTCCTGAGAATCCGTGCAACGGCGTTTGCGTACGAAGCGGCCCTCATCTGATGGCATCGCGTTCGCAAGGCGCCGTGGAGGCTTAACTGGTTCCGTGGCGCTTCCAACGCGTGGCGGATCGCATCTAACTAACGATTATATCGGCCATGACCGTTATGCGCCTGCCCCTCGCCACCTCCACGCGTCGCCGCGGTGCCCGCCTTCTTGCCGTGGGCACGCTCGCCTTGGGGCTCAGCGGCTGCAACTACATGACCGAGGCGCTGTGGCCCTCGATGGGCGGGTCCGAACCCGCCCGGTCGAGCGACGGCCCGATCGTGCGCCAGGAAATTCCGCCCTCGGCCGCCGAACAGCGCGCGATGACCTCGACCAGTGCCGCCGCGATCGCCGCGACGCCGGATACGGGCCGCCTGCCGGCGGGCCAATCCACCGCCGTCGGCCAGCGCGCGCAGCAATTGCGCAGCGAAGTCCAGAATCTCCAGGGTGCCGTGCAGCAGCGCGCCGCCGCGATCCAGCAGATGCGCGGCGACGCGATTTCCACGTCGCAGCGTTATTTCTCGACCGTCGCGGGCATCAATGCGCGCCTTCAGGTCGGCACGACGCCGGGCAACCCCATCCTGCAAAGCCAGTGGAACACCGCCGCCGCCGAGCTCGACCGCATGTCGGCCGAAATCGGCCGCATGTCGCAGATGTCGAGCCAGGTTTCGGCCGACGCGGCGATGGCCGCCTTCCTGCTCGATTCGACCCGCGCCGCCTATTCGCTGTCGGGTGCCGTCGAGGACGATCATCGCCAGCTGGCGACGGTCGAGGACGAGGTGAACCGCACCGTCGTGTCGATCGACCGCCTGCTGAACGAGCTCAACGAGGATATCGGTCGCCAGTCGACCTATATCGGCCGCGAGCGTTCGAACCTGACGGCGCTGTCGCTCGCCATCCGCAACGGCGAATTGTTCGGCACCGGCCTCAACAACCGCGCCTTCACCAACGTGTCGCCGCCCGACGGCAGCCCGGCCATCCTGGGTGTGGCGCCCGGCGCCGCGCCGCAGGCCGGCAACCCCGAGCAAGCCGCCGACGGCCGCC
>NZ_JAIVFT010000050.1 GCF_020829665.1 Nostoc sp. CHAB 5824 | reverse complement strand
TCACTAACTTTTCTAGGGCTTGTTGGTCAGTATCACTCAGGGTGATTGTTAGCGGTTGGCACGGCATGAGTGGTCAAATTAATCTCGTCATTCATACCCTAACTGAATTTACGCCGCAGTGTACTAGGGCATTTCCTTATTTTTAATTGAAACAATTACAGATGCAATATCTAACACTTTTTCAACTCCCTGAAACGAGAAAAAATGTCTTGATAAGTTCATTTTCATTTTACTTTCTATATCCAATAGAAATTCTATCAATTTAAGAGAATCTATCCCAATCTCTACAAGCTTACTTTCTAAAGTGATTTTTGTATGATAATTTTTAGGCAAAAAAGTGTTGAGTTGTGCCATTAATTGCTCGTTTATTAGATCTTCTGTGAATTGAGGCATTTTGTTCTTAAAGATAAAATTAGCTAGTACCAGCAACTTAGAGCGGGTTGTCAAAATATTAAGTATAACAAATTGATATCACTTCCCTCAAACAGATGCAGGGGCAATATCATCAACCACCTGGGACAATGTGTTTACTAGAAACTCCAACTCTTCTGCGTCCACAGTCAAGGGTGGGGTTAATTTGATAGTACAGCCCTCAAATCCACCGTAGCGGAGAATCAAGCCCCTTGCTAGCGCTGCTGTGACAAAATCCTTCGCAAGTGCAGGTGACGGATGCCCTCTAAGATCTACACAATCAAATCCAAGCATAAACCCTTCTCCGCGTGGGGCAAAAATGAGCGAGTATTCAGTTTCTAGATGTTTGAGAAATTCCAGTATCCTGGCTCCGTTTAGAGCAGATTGCTGCCAAGGCGTGATGTCCTTCATCAAGTCTAAAACAGCGTTTGCAACTGCACACGCTAGAGGGTGACCAGAGAATGTGGAGGTGTGTACACCAGCAGGCAAGGCGTTCATCACGGATGGTGTACCAAGGACTGCAGATATAGGCAAACCATTTCCAAGAGCCTTTCCTACAACCAACATATCTGGTGTTAAACCATCCCGACTACTGTAGAAAGGGGTTCCACATCGACCAAATCCAGTATATATTTCATCAAAAATTACCAGGCACTCGAATTCTCTAGCAATCTCGATTACACCCTTCAGAAAATGGTGGCCTGCAGGTAGGATCCCTTCAGCAGATTGAATAGGCTCCAGGATTAGTGCAGCAGGTGGAAACTGAGTATTAAATGCCTGCTTTATAGTCTTTCGGAGTACGTGTAAGCAGGCATCCGTGTGAGCATTTGTGGCATGGGAGTGAAGAATGGGATATTGAGAGAAGAAAATTGTATCTCTTGGCAAGACAGAGTAGCGTTTGAATTGCTCACGCCAAGTAATTGAGAGTGCCCCTGCAGTTTTACCATGGTAGGAACGTTCGAAAGCGATCACTGACTGTCTTCCAGTGTAGGCACGGGCTATTTTTAAGGCAGCCTCGATAGCCTCTGCACCAGTTACTGTGAACAAAACCGCGCAAGGGTCGTAGGGAGAGAAACATCCCAATTTTTTGATCAATTCGAGCCGAACGTCCGACTGTAGATTCCAACCTGTGTGGATCAATTTCTGAGCTTGATTTACCATGGCAGCTAATACCTGTGGGTGCTGGTGCCCAAGGCTGATAGCACCACTACCTCCAGTACCATCAAAAAATCTTTGTCCAGTAGTATCAAATAACCAACAACCATTGGCACGAGTAAAAACTGGGGTTTTAGGATAGAGATGCGATGGATTAGCGGATACGGCTTCAAATGCTACACTCTTAGGAAGAACTCTGCTCATTTTTCACCTGTGACTAAGGATAGTTAATTATCCACTATTACTTTGATTATAAATTCAGTAGACCAAAAAGTTTTGGGGTGTGGTCAAGAGTAGCGCTCTTCCATCACTCTAACTTTCTTTTGTCACTCCGGGAAGAGTAAAATCAGAAAAGAGGTCTGAAAGGCAGGAGGGGACGATGACACAGCCAAGAAGCCCCAAACCCAGCATAAAATTTGTGGACGAATATTAGACCTCTTGCTCAATTTTCACGCAACTCTTTGACAAAATTCTCTGCAATAACAGCATGACCATATTTTGGTGCAAGATTTGCTCTTACTCTTGGCTGATTTATTAGCTTTACTTATGTTACTAGGTCAGCTCATTGATGAAAACTAGTGTCTAAAATTACTAGTTTTAAATAAAAATTCACTTAGATAGGTATTCATCACAGAGCGATCGCAAAAGTTTTCGGTCCACTGTTTGTATCTTCACAATGGATAAAGTCGAGCTTAGGTTACTACAATTATGGTAGACTGTTTGGTTAATAAGCTAGATTTAAGTCTGTAGGAACTTAGCAACTGCTATCTTTAGAAAAAACGGGACGAAAATGGTCAAATAACCTACCGATAAGGCGAAGGTGTTTTCCAAACTAAAAGAAACTTTCTACTATGAATGTGCCCCAATGTTTTTCGGTTAGAAATAGCCTGTTTGAGCAGGAAGCCTATTGGCAGAAGCGTTTAAGTAAGGTTTTGCCCGTGTTAGAAATTCCCTTGAAGCGTTCAACAGTATCTATTGAATTGTTTACAAAAGTAAAAGAAACAATTAAACTAAATGAGAAGCTAGGCTTAGAATTTAGTAAGTTTTGTGAAAGCGAGAGCATTACTCCATTTGTTGTGCTTCTTGCTACACTTAAAATTCTTTTGCTACGTTATACAGAGCAAGAAGATATTATTGTTGGTTCCCTAAGTGTCGATAGTCTTCGAGAAGGAAAAGGAAAGAGTCAAGAAAATTTTACTAATCTAATTGGGTTGCGAACAAGTTTATCGGGGAAACCAAGTGTTAAAGAACTTTTAGAGCGAGTTGCCAGAACGGTTGAAGAGGCGGCTCAGAATCGGGATTACCCATTTGAGAAATTAGTTCAGAATTTTAAAGCAAATGAAAATTTAACTAGAACACCGACTCTTCAGGTAATGTTGGTACTATACAATATACCGTTTTGTATTTCAGAAACGCCGATAAGAGGAGAGCATATTTCAGATATTGAGGAACATACTGCTAGGCACGAGCTAGTTATTTTGGTTGATGAGGAAAAGGGAAAGCTAAGGCTCAGTATTGAATATAACCCTGAGTTATTTGAGTCAGCGTCGATTAAGCGGATGTTGGGGCATTTTCAGAGATTGCTAGCAGGTCTGGTTGCTAATCCAGAGCAGGATATATTCACATTGCCGTTGTTGACGGAAGCGGAACAACATCAGATCTTAGTAGCATGGAACAGAACCGATGCAAAATACCCTGAAAATAAGTTTAGCCATCAGTTATTTGAAGCTCAAGTAGAACGCACACCGGATACGGTGGCAGTAGAATTTGAAAATGAGCACCTCACCTACCGCCAACTGAATCAACGAGCAAATCAAGTAGCGCACTATCTGCGATCAATAGGCATAGGACCAGAGGTGCCGATTGGGTTCTGCATCGAGCGCTCCTTAGCTAGAGTAATTGGACTATTGGGCATTTTCAAGTCGGATGGTGTGTATGTTCCTTTAGATCTCGCCTATCCCCAAGACCGTTTAGCTTATATGCTGTCAGATTCGTCAGTACAAGTTCTGCTAACGACCCAAAAGGCAGTAACCAGCTTACCAGAACTAGTGCAGACAGCCCAAGTGCAACATATAGTTTACTTGGATCGAGACTGGGAGGTCATCTCTCAACAGAGTGAAGAGAATCCAGTTAGTCAGGTTCGACCTGACAACTTAGCATATATTATTTACACCTCCGGTTCCACAGGAAGACCCAAAGGGGTAGCGATAGAGCATTGTACTTTTTTCCATTATGTCTGGTGGCAACTGCAAAACACAACTATTTCCAGCAATGCTAGAACTGTGCAATTTGCTCCTCTGAGCTTTGATATTTCCTTACAGGAATCTTTAACCACCTGGAGTTCTGGCGGAACACTAGTGCTGGTGTCAGAAGAAGTACGGCGCAATCCTATGGCTTTAGCCAGTTTTCTTGTAGAAAAAAGGATTGAGAGAGCATTTCTTCCCTATATCGCCTTACGGAATTTAGCAGAAGTAGTGAACAACTTTGAATTGGTGCCCACGAACCTGCGCGAAATCATGGTTGCTGGTGAGCAGCTGCAAATTACGCCCGCCATTGCCAATTTATTCAAGAAAATGGGCGGCATTCTCTATAATCAATATGGGCTAACTGAGAATCCGATGCTTGCACAGTTTACCCTCGCGGGGGAACCTAGCAATTGGCCATCACTTCCTCCTATTGGTTCTGCCGTCACAAATGCCAAGGTTTATATACTAGATCAATTCCTTAGACCCGTTCCTATCGGGATTCCCGGTGAGTTGTATGTTACTGGTAAGTGGCTTGCCAGAGGCTATCTCAACCTACCAGAGTTAACTACAGAGAGATTTATCTCCAACCCCTTTGGTTCCGGTCACCTTTTGAAAACTCGCGATATAGTTCGCTACTTACCTGATGGTAATATCGAGTATTTGGGTCGCGCAGATAATTGGGTAAAAATTCGCGGTTTTAGCATCGAACTTGGCGAAATTGAAACCGTGCTGACACAACATTCCGTCGTTCTGGAAAGCGTAGTCATACCGCGAGAAGATACACCTGGCAACAAACGTTTAGTAGCTTATGTAGTTCCCCAAGAAGAAGCTTTCAACATCTTAAATATTGAAGTCGATGCTCAACAAGCTTTTTTAAAGGAACAGGTAGCAAGAGAACTCAAATTGTTACTGCGTACATATTTGCAAGAACGTTTACCTGACTATATGGTGCCAGCAGCTTTCGTCATAATAGAAAAAATGCCTCTGACACCAAACGGAAAGGTAAACCGCTTGACACTACCTGTCCCAAAAAGGTCTCGTCCGGAATTGGCAGTAACTTTAGTTATGCCTAAGTCCGAAACCGAGAAACGGATTGCTCAGGTTTGGCAGGAAGTGCTTGATTTGGAAGTGGTGGGAATTCACGACAACTTTTTTGAGTTAGGTGGTTATTCCTTACTCTTACTGCAGCTCCATAACAAATTAACCGAATTTTTTGGTTCGGAGCTATCCATTACGGCTATATTGCAGTACCCAACCATACAAGCTTTAGCCCAACACTTAAGCTTGGCTTTGAGCAAAGCAAAAGATCAGACGGACAAAAAACAATCTGCACCTAACAGTCGCGAACCAAGTAGTAAACTTGCTGCTCGTAAGTCTGCATTAGAATGGCAACGGCAGCAGCGCAGCCAGAAGCATCGCAACTCGAAATAGTAGGTTGTAGTAAATAAAAATAACTACGAATGAGAGTTAGCAATCAACAGAAGCTAAACAATTTTACGTTTAATTTTATTCACCTACTACTTAGTAAGCGTTTCCCATTTAGCAAGTACCAAGTATGACTGTTAATAATTTAGATATAGCGATAATTGGCATATCATGTAAATTTCCAGGAGCAGATAATATAGATGCTTTTTGGCAAAATCTGCGAGATGCTGTAGAATCCATTTCCTTTTTTTCTGATGAGGAATTGGAAGTAGTTGATCGCTCTGTGCTGAATTATCATAATTATGTAAAAGCTGGCGCTGTTTTACCAAACATAGATAAGTTTGATGCTTCATTCTTTGGGTACAGCAGTAAAGAAGCTGAGCTAATTGATCCCCAACAACGTATTCTATTAGAATGCGCATTGGAAGCTTTAGAAAGTGCTGGCTACGACCCAGAAACCTATAAAGGATTGGTAGGAGTTTATGCAGGTTCGGGCGTAAATAATTACTTAATTAACAATATATATACCAACCAGTGCTTTTCTCCTGAGCGCACTTTCTTAGACCCAACCCTTGCCCTTCAGGTACTCTTGGCAAGTGAAAAAGATTATCTGACTACACGCATATCTCATAAACTGAATCTTACTGGACCGAGCGTTAATATTCAAACCGCTTGTTCAACTTCACTGGTAGCGGTTCATATAGCTGTCCAAAGTTTACTTAATGGTGAATGCGATATAGCTTTGGCAGGAGGTGTTTGTATCTGTGGGGTTCCCCAAAAGACGGGATACTTTTTCCAAGAAGACATGGTTCTTTCTCCCGATGGACACTGTCGAGCCTTTGATGCCAGAGCTAGTGGAACTCTGTTTGGCAGTGGAGCTGGAATTGTTGCTTTGAAGTTACTGCACGAAGCAATTACTGATGGTGATAACATCTATGCTATTATCAAAGGCTCGGCTGTTAATAACGATGGTTCTTTGAAGCTGGGCTTTACTGCTCCAAGCATAGAAGGTCAAGCAGCAGTAATATCTGATGCTCTGGCGATCGCTGAAGTTGATGCAGCCACAGTGACTTATGTCGAAAGTCATGGAACTGGGACGTCTCTAGGTGACTCTATTGAAATCGCCGCGCTAACACAAGCCTTTCGCAAAAATACTGATAAAAGTGGCTTTTGCGCGATTGGTTCGGTGAAGACAAATATCGGACACGCATCTGAAGCAGCAGGGATCGCGGGACTCATTAAAACAGTATTAGCGCTTAAACACAAGCTATTGCCACCAACGCTACATTTTACAGAACCTAATCCCAAAATTGACTTTACCAACAGCCCTTTTTACATCAATACGATGCTCTCAGAATGGAAAACCAATGGAACTCCTCGCCGCGCTGGGGTCAGTTCTTTTGGCATGGGAGGCACAAATGCTCATGTTATTTTGCAAGAAGCGCCAGAAATAGAGTTACCCAACAATTCTATAGATCGAGGTTGGCATATTTTTTGCTTGTCAGCAAAAACTGAGAAGGCTTTACAGAAACTGAAAAAGCGTTATGCAACTCATCTGAAATCGCATTCAGAAGCTAAGCTAGCAGATATTTGTTTCACTGCCAATACGGGACGTAAGCATTTTGACTATCGTGTAGCAGTTGTCACTCAATCTAAAAAGCAGCTTTGGGAACAATTGGAGGCTGGTGCAACGGCATCACGGAAAGCAACATCATCAATAGGAGCAATCGCTTTCCTGTTCACTGGTCAAAGTTCCCAGTATGTAAACATGGGACGCCAACTTTACGAAACTCAACCGAGGTTCCGGAAAACCATTGATCACTGCAATGAAATCCTGCTTCCCTATTTAGAACAGCCTTTACTATCAGTTCTCTATCCAGACTTTAACCGAATAGGGAAAAACAATCGATCTAAAATTGACGAAACAGTATATACCCAACCCGCCCTATTTACCCTGGAATATGCCCTAGCCGAATTGTGGAAATCGTGGGGCATTCAACCCGATGTGGTTATAGGTCATAGTGTCGGCGAATACGTGGCCGCCTGTGTAGCGGGGGTCTTTAGCCTGGAAGATGGCTTGAAACTAATAGCTGAACGAGCACGTCTAATGCAAGCGCTACCTCAAGGTGGCGGAATGATAGCAGTATTAACAGATGAGGCACGGGTGCTGGCAGCAATTGAACCCTACAGTCAAGAAGTCTCAATTGCTGCTATTAATGGTCCGGAGAGTGTTGTAATATCCGGTTGTAGCGAGGCACTTAACGCCATCGGCGCTA
The DNA here is from genome assembly GCF_020829665.1 of Nostoc sp. CHAB 5824. GTDB lineage: Bacteria > Cyanobacteriota > Cyanobacteriia > Cyanobacteriales > Nostocaceae > Nostoc. The sequence goes on along the minus strand of NZ_JAIVFT010000050.1, from coordinate 3,451 downwards.
ATCTTGAAACTTCAGGAATCAAAACTAAGAGATTAAATGTCTCCCATGCTTTTCACTCACCGTTGATGGAGCCGATGGTAAGTGATTTTGAGTTAGTAGCCCGGCAGGTAAGCTTTTCTTCACCACAGATTCAGATGATCTCCAATGTCACTGGCACCTTGGCAAAAGAAGAGATAGCGACTCCAGAATATTGGTGTCGTCACGTCCTGATGCCAGTCAGATTTGCAGCAAGTATGCAAAGCATTGATTGCCAAGGAGTGGAAGTATTCATAGAACTCGGACCGAAACCAATTTTATTAGGAATGGGTCGCCAATGTTTACCCGATAGTAAAAGACTGTGGCTCCCTAGTTTGCATTCAGAGCAAGATGATTGGCAGGTGCTATTAAGCAGTTTAGCAGAGCTATACATGCATGGAATTCCACTAGATTGGTTTGGCTTTGACCGAGGCTATTTCCGCCGCCGCTTACAACTACCAACCTATCCCTTCCAGCGACAGCGCTATTGGATAGATGCTGCTACTGACGGGCATGAAACAAGAACACTTTCAACAGAAAAAGGGGAGCATAGCAAGAATCTTCACCCTCTGCTCGGTCAACAATTACACTTAGCAGGCACCCAAGAATTTCGTTTTGAGTCCCACATTAGCCAAAACTCCCCGTTCTGGGTGAAAGACCATTGCGTTTTTGAAACACCCATTTTGCCAGGAACAGCTTACTTGGAAATGGCTTTGGCAGCCGGATCTGTAGTTGCCAAGTCTGACTATCTTTGGCTAGAATCAGTCGTCCTGCACAGGGCACTGATATTGCCAAAGAACGGGGAAGAAACAACCATGCAGTTAATACTCACCTCAGAGGGCAATTTAACCTATTCCTTCCAAATTTTTAGCTTGAATCCCTCTTTAGAGCAAGACAAGGGCAAGCCATCCTGGACGTTGCATGCCTCAGGGAAACTACTGCTTAAGGAAAAACAGCCTATCTCTGAATTAGTGGACGTGACTGACCTAAAAGCACAGCATTCAGAAGAAATAAGCAGCGAAGCGTTGTACCAAGCCTTTCAAAAACAGGGGATTGATTATGGAACCAGTTTCCAAGGAATAGAACAAGTCTGGCGAAGTGAAGGAGTTGCTTTAGCTAAGGTAAAGGTACCACAAGAGTTGGTGCCAGAAATAGGAAATTATCAGCTACACCCAGTTTTATTGGACATCTGTTTACAGGTTTTGCAAGCATTAATTCCTAAGGATCAGGAACAAAATACCTATGTGCCAGTGGGTTTAGAGCGTCTACAATTGTACAGTCGTTGCATTAGTCCCATCTGGTGTCTTGCCCAATGTGATAAACAAGAAAGCGAGCACCAAAAACTTATAAGTGCTGACTTCCGTATGTACGCCGCTTCAGGACAACTAATCGCTACTTTAAAAGGTTTACAATGTAAACAGGTTAGCCAGCAAGCTCTTTTAGGTAATCCACAGCCGTCCTGGAAAGATTGGCTGTATGAGATAGAGTGGAGGTCCCAAGGACTTTATGGTCTTTTACCCGATTACCTGCCTACTCCAGAAGAGGTTGGTGATCGCCTTCAGTCCTGCTTAAATCGGTGCGTCATTCAGTCAAGTTTGACAGTTTATGGAGCAGCATTTACAAAGCTGGAAGCTTTAAGCGTAACTTATATACTTCTGGCTTTTCAGGAAATGGGATGGGAGTGGCAACTTCAAAAGTGCTTTGTCGCAGACCAAATAGCTGAGGATTTAGGTGTGGTTAGTCAACACCAAAAACTACTAGGTCGTTTCTTGGAAATTTTAGCTGAAGTTGGAATACTGCAAAGAATTAACCAAAAGTGGAAAGTTATCTCGATTCCTGGGATTAGTGACCTACAGGATATGATAAGTTCCTTGTCATACCCAGAGGCAAAAGCAGAGATAAACCTGCTCAAACGTTGCGGTTCTAAACTAGTTCAGGTGCTTCGAGGTGAGTGTGACCCGCTACAGCTATTGTTCCCAGTAGGAGACATAACCACACTAACTCAGCTGTATCAGGAGTCCGCCATTTTCCGAGTGATGAATACTTTAGTGCAAGAAGTTGTGATATCAGCCTTAGAGCGTTTGCCTCAAGGACGGGGCTGGCGGATTTTAGAGATTGGGGCTGGTACTGGAAGTACAACATCCTACATCCTCCCACATTTAAGTGCCGAGCGGACAGAATATGTCTTTACAGATATCAGTTCCTTTTTCGTGATAAAAGCGCAGGAGAGATTTAAAAATTATTCATTTGTCGACTATCAAATTTTAGACATTGAACAAGATCCTTACGCCCAGGGTTTCGAGTCTCATCATTACGATTTAATAGTAGCGGCAAATGTGTTGCATGCTGTTAGCGATCTGCGTCAAACCTTGGGGCATGTGCGCCAGCTCTTAGCTCCAGGGGGAATGCTGGTGTTACTGGAGCAAACTGGTTCTGAACGCTGGGTGGATCTAACATTTGGGTTAACAGAGGGATGGTGGAAATTTACCGATTTTGAATTGCGGCCTTCCTATCCTTTGCTGAGTACCTCTGAGTGGCAAAAACTATTACAGGAAATGGATTTTAAACAAGCTGTAACCGTTTTGCCTAAGGAAGAGGCATCTCATCAAGGAGTTATACTGCCACCAGAGACGGTAATTGTAGCACGGGTTGCCCAAGATGTACTCAGTACAGCTTCTCCCACAGAAACTCAACTAGAGGTAAATACGCCAAAGAACTGGGTTATCTTAGCTGATGCTCAAGGAATTTGTCAACAGTTGGTAGCACACTTGCGTTCCCAAGGAGAGGTTTGCACATTAGTATTCCCGAGCAAAGAGTATGAACAGATAGCTCCGCAAGAGTTCGGAATAGACCCAGCTAATCCAAAGCACTTTCAGCAGCTGTTGGAGGTTTTACCTAACGTGCAGAGGATATTACATTTGTGGAGCTTGGATGTCAAAAACGCCTTGACTGTAGATGATGTGGCAGCAGACTTCCAGTTAAGCTGCGGTAGTACCTTACACTTAGTCCAAGCTCTGGTAAATAACTCTTCTAAGCCACCACGTTTGTGGTTAGTGACCCAAGGAGCGCAAGCTGTGCAAGGACAAAATATTTTAGGAATAGCTCAATCACCTTTATGGGGACTCGGAAAAGTTATTGCGCTAGAACACCCTGAATTAAATTGCACTTTGATTGATTTAGACTTGAAAACAACGGAAGATGAGGCGCGAATTTTATTTGACGAAATCTCCTCGGAGGATAAAGAAAACCAAGTTGCTTTTCGAGATCAGACTCGTTATGTAGCCAGACTTGTGCGCTATAGTCAGTTTAAGAGCCAAGTTGGAGCAACTCAGTTAGAAATCCCAGAAAATCAACCGTTCCGACTAGAAGTCTCCCAACAAAATACTCTGGAAAGCTTGCAACTACAGAAAGCAACACGCCGTCAACCCAACACTGG
>NZ_JAIVFT010000004.1:131612-452664 GCF_020829665.1 Nostoc sp. CHAB 5824 | reverse complement strand
TAGCTTGACGGTAAAGGTGTTCTAATTCAGAAATATTTGAATGCTCCGCTATACTTATCCGCCTTGGCATAAATCATATTTTTGCTCTCTGCTTTTATCATAAGTGATTAGACGGACATGATATTACTAGGAGATACTTGATATCCTATAGGATTAAGATATTTTTAATTGGAAAACCGGGACTATTTCTGCTGAAGCCTCTTCAGCCTAGAAAGCATTTCTTTATGTTTATCTTTTGCTCCTTGTTTTTTGTATAGAGTCGCTGCCTTTTGATAATCTTTAATTGCTTGTTGTTTATTTCGTAAGTTCTTATCATAAACAAAACCACGATTGTTATAGGCATCAGCTAAGTCAGGAGAAAGGCGAATAACTGTGGTATAATCGTCAATTGCTGCCTGGTATTTTTGTATATAATATTGAGCATAACCACGTTGTATATATGCGTTAACATTTTTAGGCGCAATTTCAATAGCTTGGGTATAATCCTTAATTGCTGTCTGATAATTTTTTTGCGAATAGTGGTCATTACCACGTTTTATATAATCAATATTTTTAGCAGCAATTTTAAGCTTATTTTGTCTTTGATTTTCTAAATTAGTTAGTTGTGTCTCTGGAGAAGATTTACAAAATCCTAAAAGCGCAGCAACTACAACAATCACAATAGCAGTAATAACGACGCTTATATTAGCTTGATTATTATAGCCAATAAGTCGCCGAAAGGGTTGAAGAGAAATGTTTTCAGTAACTTCATTCTCGATTCTAGCTACAACTTCATCTTTAAGACTTAAATCATTTTGTAGAGTTTTCAATCTCTCACGCTCTTGCTCACTGAGACTATTACCTCGGCGAATTATCTGAAAAAATTCTTGTTTATACCGTTGTAATTTTTGATTATGTTCTTGCTTTGCTTGAGCAGTTATTTCTTGTTCTATTAATTCTATATCTTGATTTTTTAATTCCAGATTTTGCTTGATTTTGATTAAAGTATTTAGTGTTTGAGTACTCAGAGGATACTCATCCTGAATCGCAGTATAAAAAATCTCCCTATATTCCTGTAAATTTTGATGGTATTGTTTAATTTTTTCGATTATTTCTTCCAGACCTTCAGCTATATTACGAAAAGCTCCATCAGTGTCTGATGATCTCTTTACGGCTATTCTAGATTTCGGCAATGGATTTAAATCACCCAATACTTTCTCCCAGCCATGAACTTCGCGGATGAGCAAAGGTACAACAATAATTTCTTCCTTTTTACCTCGCTGTAATCTACGCCGAATTTCAGTAGAAAATGAACTTGTATTTTGAATTAGAGAAATCAATTGTGGGTTAACAAGTAATGCAACCACATCAGATGTGTTTAAAATATTAAAAGTATAATTTATGTCATCAGAAAAATGTGATGTATCAACAGGGTATTTACACCATTCCATAAACACACCTGAGTCTTTCAATGTACTCAGGTGCTTCTCTAAATCTTGTCGAAGATTTTCATCTTTACGACTAGATGATGAGTATATAAATACTATTTTAATATTTTTAGTATAGCCTGGAAACAAAGACATAATCGGCAGTAAATAAAAGTTGTTATCTTATGTTTTTTCTACTATTTTTGTCTTTACTTTTTCAAGACGTTCAGCAATAACATAAAAAGCATCATTGTTATTTTTCCACACCTTCCTATCAGTTATGAATTTGTCTTTTTGAGGTAAAGGCTCAAGATCACCAAGCTTAAAATTAGCAAAAGTAAATCGCTCCCAACCAAAAATCTTGGTGAGAAGTACAGGAACAACAGTAGCTTTTATAGGTTGTTCTCTGGCTTTTACTAGCTTGATTTCAACTTTATTATTATAGTCTTTGATAAAATTAGGACTAATCAATAGCAGAATTATATGAGATGAATTCAGATGTTTTTCAATCTCAACTTTATTGTCTTGTCCTCCTATAGTTTTACCTTCATGCCAAATTTTCATTCCCTCCAAATTATTGAGATGTTTATCTACTAAATCATTTAACAATTTTTCATCATCTTTTTGACGTGAATAAGATATAAAAACTTCGATAGCTCCAGTGCTTGATAGTACTTCAGGAGTTTGATGTACTTTTGCTTTGGATAATATAGTATTTGGAATTATTTTTGTACGAGAAAGCAATTGTAATTGTGCTTCAATATCATTTAACTGCCGATCAATATCGTTCAGTTTAGCCTCTTCATCTTGAATCTGTTTTTCTAATTGAAATTTTACTGCGGTACCTGCTTCAATAGCGCAATCTATTCGCAACCGCTTTAATTTTTCACTTCGCTGTTCCCACTCAGCCTGAAGTGTCTGCGTCCATTGCTCTAATCGCTGCTGCTGTTCAGTACTTAAGCTTTTAGCCATTTTGAATGTTAGATTTTGTGTTATGTATAAATTTAGACTTAGAGTACTACACTAGTATAAATACTGTCTTAAATAATAATTATATAAAATTACTTGCAAAGTTATAAGGTGAATTTGAGTAATAAAAGCGCACATATACATTTGATCACTAATGTCTGCTATTAGCTTGATATCAGTGCGTAGGCGTAGCCCTCCGCAGGCATCGCTCCCTGCTTATTGAAATTTAGATCACAACGTCTCTCTGGGAATTTTGCTATTATTTGCTACTTTAAGATATATGCAAATCATAGAAATTTCTCCATTCCAAGCATTTCGCCGCAGTGTGGTAACGGTGATGCAGGTAGTTCCAAAGGAGCTACACTATGTGGCAATTTTGACATTAGTGGGTGGTGCAGGTCCAGCGATCGCCATTTGGCTCAACAAGATGATCATTGATGAAATAACCCGCTTATTGAGCGCAGGGACAACGCAGAATGCGATCGCTCTGATACTTGCCCAACCTCTGCTACTCTCCAGTATTGCAGGTTCACTGCTGGTGAGTTTGGTGAGCGATATGATCGCTAACATCTATTGCAGGTTCACTGCTGGTGAGTTTGGTGAGCGATATGATCGCTAACATCAATCCCTTTGTATATACTTCACTGCGCGATCGCATTTCCGGCTTTGTCCAAGGACAAGTGATTGAGAAGGTTGCCACTTTTGAAAATATTGCCTTGTTTGAAACACCCGATTTGCTAAATTTGGTGCAGTTGACCGAAAAAGGAGTGCAACGACTTCCAGAGCTTTGTCTCAGGCTTCTGACTATGTTAGAAGGAATTTTTATCTTCATTCCAGCCATACTACTTTCGGTGTCCCTTGCTTGGTGGGTACCACTATTTTTGTTTAGCTGCGTTACTCCTGCGATGTATGTGCAGATCAAATACCGTAAGCAAGCTTGGGGAGTAGAAAGAACCCAAGCGAGTGTTTTTCAGGAAATGAACTTATATGCCTGCTTGCCCTATCTGTGGAATGAATGATTATGTAAGAATATTGAAAGTCACCCAACCAAAAAGAGTAAAACTTTTAGCTGAACTCTGTAAATAAAAAACTCTCCTAGGGCTGACAGAGGAGAGTTAATAAATTATTCTCAGAATGGGAAAATATTTCTGATGTCGATATTTAGTTTTTATCTGGTTCATGACAGCATTATGGATTACCACTAAGGTAGGCAGTACACACATTGATACGTCTATTTCTACTTACGCGAAATGAAGATAAAAGTATGGAATTAAGAAAGTGTATTGTTATGCACTGGGTTAATAGCGAAATCTACTACATACATTGACACCTTTTTTATTATTAGAGAGAGTATAAGATGCACAAGTTTTGTAAACATGCCCAAAAGAGTAATTCTTTTTTGAAGTAGCAAGACTAGAACCTGTACCACTATTTGCAGCAATAACACCACAGACCTTTCCATTACCACGACATTGTGTGAGTACCACTACTACATTTGAAAAGGAAGATTCTAAAGCTATGGCCTCTGCTTTGACTTTATGATTAACGGGGTCAAACTTAGTACAAACTTCTATAGGTCTGTGTAAGTCACAACCACCAGTGTTATCTTGTGCTACGGCAGAGTTAATCTTGGCATAAGGTAATAACAAAAGCTCTGCCACTACCATCACTCCGCCAAAAAGATAATGGGAAAAGTCAGATTTTTTGTCTCTTCGATTTTTTGATTGGTTAAGCATATTATCGTGACCTAGACGGGGAAAGAATAAACCTCCACCATGTAGATGGCAATCACAACAACTGTCAGCCTAAAAATCTTCTAGCTGTACATGAGTCTTGCCACCAATACATCTACATGAGCAAAAGAGAAATCTGAGATTGTCGGGAGCAGGATGCACCAAAAAGCGCACGTCCGGTTCTAAATGGGAGGGGCAGGAGATAATATTCCCCCTCGATCCAACTAAGGACTTGATAAGCCGCTTTCAATATTTCGCTCACAGAAATAAAGCCGACTTACTTGCTTTAAAGTTTATATCTCCTCGATAACAGCTTAAACTTATCTGTAGAATTATTTACAATGTGAGCATTCAGGTCTAGCAATACCAGTTGGGGAAATAAAAGAAACTCCCCAAATGCTCTGTGTCCTTTTCTATTCTGGTAACTTATATTGCCCAACAATACGCTTGGCAAACTCTGGAACGTGCGCTTCTAATTTCTCAGGATGATTCCGCTTCACATACAAATAATTCCGAGTAAAGTGAGAATCAATCGAAAACCGCGCGTATTCTAAACCCTTGGGGCCGATTTTTTCGATAACCACACCCATCAGTTTTGCTGCCCACATTGGGAGGGTAACGCCTTTATCGTAAGCGGGAATACTTTGCTGTACAGCTTCCTTCCGGTTGCCTTTAGACGTTACTAGTTGAGTATCTAACTGGTCTTTCACCAAATCCAGCATTTCCTTACCAGTATCATTTCTAACTACAATCCACTGCCAACCGAAGGGTGCGCCCATGTAGCCGACAACTAAATCGGCTAGGGAGTTGACGTAATCAAAGCAACTCATACAGGATGGGGCAAAGACATCTTTGAGTTGGTTTGTCTTCAAGCCAAAGAAAGGTACGGTTTCTGTTGAGCCATCCTCATGTTTGAAGTGAACCCGGAAGTCTTGCATGAATTCGTAATGCACAACTGTCTCAGGCGATCGACTGGTGGTTTCTAAGAATTTTTGCAGTCCGGCGCGGTTAACATTATCTACGCAGGGCGTACCCAAAACATACAGTTTTTCTAAGCCAAGTTGTTTTTCTACGGCTCGTAATGCCTGGATTTGACAACCAACACCAATTACCAACAGCCGCTTCATCCCTGATTTCTCTATCTGTTCCAACACAGAAAGGTTGGGGGAAAGTGTTGGTTTATTTACCCGCGCTGCTAGTATTTCTTCTGGGGTACGGGCGATGACGGGCATGGGTTGAAAGCGATCTTCTTTGGTGTTTTGCACACAGACGACACCTTCAACTAAGCCGCGATTGAGCATTTCAATGGCAATGCTGCTAACAATACCCGTCCATTGTGCGCCTTCGATAGGCTGTTGTTTCCGCGCCGCCATCATATTTTGGTGAACACCAAAGTAGAGTTCATCAGGGTTGTCGAGATGGCGCGATCGCGTGTGCGTTTCTTCTTCAAGTTCGCCTATTTGCTGATTAATAAAAGCGCAGGCTTCCTTGACATAGTGAATATAGTATGTATCGCATAGTCCACACTCGCTACAGAGTTCTTTCGCAGGGCGGCGGCTGGTAGATTTTAAGGCTCTGGCTTTTTTATGAGGAGAAACTGAGGTCATATAAATTTTTTGTTTTATCCAAGAATCACTTTTATTACAATACCTTCACTGGCTATGAACTTGACGATAGAGATTGAACAAGAAGAGGATAGACGCAATAAGCTGAAGTGATTGCTTTTCCTGGGGTACTGGCTTACAGGCAGACACGAAAAGGACTACCATTAAGTAAGAAGATTCTTGCTACTATTTGGTAAGACTATGCAAGTTGAAAAACTATCAATTTCCTTACCAGCGTCCCTGGTGCAATTTGTTGAAGGTTACAAAGTAGCCCATGACTGTAAATCTCGCTCCCAAGTCATTGAAATGGCATTGCAATTGTTGCGAAAACAGGAATTAGAATCAGCTTACCGAGAAGCATCTGCCGAAGTTGACAATGATTGGGATGTAACGATTACAGATGGATTAACAGATGAAACGTGGTGATATTTATTACGCAAATTTGAGTCCGACTGTAGGTTCAGAAATGGATAAACGCCGGCCAGTGCTGATAGTCAGCAATGATGCAAATAATCGTGCTGCTAGCACGGTAACAATTTTACCACTCACATCCAATGTCAGCCGTGTTTATCCGTTCGAGGTTTTACTTAATTTAGAGGATAGTGGTTTACCTAAAGCTTCCAAAGTACAGGCGCAGCAGGTGCGAACAATTTCTAAGCAAAGAATTGTGTCAGAGGTGGTAAATAGTTTAAGTGAAGAGTTGATGCAATTAGTAGATGCTGCTCTCAAACTACATTTAGGTTTGGAGTGAGTACCACAGTTAGTTATACCAGCTACAACATTAGCCTGACAGTTTTAATTTTATAGAAATTAGCTTAGTGAATTGGAGTATTTTGGCTTTTTCTGCTTCATAAGAAGTTTACTCAAAATTTAAGTAAAAGTACAAATGCAGTTTAGAAAAAGCTTCTGTTACTTTTTTGATAACTACAGTAAATGGAAGTCCTTAAGGCAATGGCTAAAAAACATAAGGAAAATGATGCCCAAGAAGCAGCAGCATTCGCAGCAGGTGGAGCAGCAGCAGGTGCAGGAGTTGCTGCAACAGTTGGAGGTATGGGTTTAGCAGTTGGAGGAACGGCTGTCGCTATTGGTGCAGCACCAGTTGTCGCAGCTGGTGCAGTTGTGGGATTGGCAGCTTACGGTTTAAAGAAACTTTTTGAATAAGGTAGAGACGATAAATATAAACGGTAAATATAAATGGATAATCACGATAAGAATCTTTTAGGCGCAATAGCAGGGGCAGTAGGTGCTGCTGCTGGTGCTGGCGCAATCGAAATAGGAATTCCTGTTGCTGCTCCTGGAATATTAGGCGCTATAGGATTAACTACTACAGCCACCATTGCTGTTCCAGCAGTAGTTGTTGTAGGAACTGTAGGAGTTGTAGGAGGTGTCGGCTACCTAGTGCATAAGCACTTTAACGGCACAGACAACAACAAACGCTTGCCTGATATCTAATGCATGACTTCAAGCAAGCCTCCTAATCCACTGCAAAAACTGGTACGGGGTGTGATTCGGGATTTGATTAATCAAGCTAACAGCCAAAAAGTTGACAAACCTGCAAAATTGAAGGCTAAAAAACTTGCTGCGCCCAAATCCCAATCTAAACTCAAACAGGAAGCAAAAAAGCGATCGCGTCATATTCCCTTATCAGTTCGTTTTACAGTTCTGCGAAGAGATCGTCATAAATGTGTTTCTTGTGGTAAAAGTCCACCAGAAGTCACGCTCGAAGTTGATCATAAAGAGCCATTTTCTAAAGGAGGCACTAACGACATTAGTAACTTGCAAACGTTGTGTTTTGACTGCAATCGTGGCAAAGGTGCAAGTAGCTGAATATAAATATAAAGGATAAAATATCCGTCAAGTGTCAAATATTCTAAATAGCCCTTCAGTGAATTTCCTGGAGGGTATTTGCTATTGTTAAAAGACTTTATCTCAACTGAAAAACTATAAAAATACATAGGCGCAGCCAGCCGTAGGTATCGCACTCTATCTTCTTCTTTCCTAATTTGTTCCTCTTCAAAAACCAGTGACACAAAACTCTAAAACAGGCGCAGCATTTATTGCAGGCGGAACCATAGCAGGTGCTGGTGTTTCCGCAACGGTAGGCGGGATGGGACTAGCAGGCGGATTTGGTGCAGTTGGAATTGGTGCAACTCCTGTAGCAGCTGCTGGCGCTGGGGCTGGTGCAGCTGTTTATGGTGCAATTAATGCGATCGCACAGGGAGATGCTGCTGCTTTCGCTATAATGGGAATTGGTGCAGTCGGCGGTGCTGGTGTTTATAGCGTCGTCGGTGGTATGGGTTTAGTTGCACCTAAAGTAGGGCTGGCATTTGGGATTGGTGCAGTACCGATGGCGGGAATTGGTGCAGTGGTGGGACTCGCCGCCTATGGTATTGCCAAACTGTTAGATGAATCTGAAATTAGCGAAACTCCAGCACAGCTTTTTGAACGGATGGAAGAGAAAGTTTTGCTGATGGATTACTATTCAGAAGCAGTGATGGAATTAGAAGCATTTTTATCTGGTGAGGATCTAAACCAAAAATTTGCTGTTTTGGAAGTCAAAGATGAGTTACAAGCACTTAAAGGTGAATTCAAGAAAAAATCAGAATTTGTTACCCCTAAACCTTCCACTCCTAATATTGAAGCAGAAAAAATATCTCTGACAACCCAGCTACCTGAAACTTGGAGATGTGTACGCACACTCAAGGGCCACTTAGCGGCAGTTAATGCGATCGCTATCAGTCCTGATGGTACTACCTTAGTTAGTGGCAGTGATGACAGACAAGTTAATTTGTGGAATTTGAAAACCGGAAAATGGCTTTACACCTTCTCTGGACAAGCTGAGGCAGTTTTATCTGTTGCTATCAGCCCTGATGGAAAGCAGATTGCAAGTGGTAGTGTCGATTGCAAAATCAGCAGTTGGGAGATGGACACAAAAAAATTTCTCCATACATTTTTTTATTTAAACTCTCCCTACAGTCATAATGGGTTTGTTAACTCAGTTGTCTACAGTCCTGATGGCGCAATTCTTGCTAGTGGTGCTGCCGATAAAACGATTAGAATCTGGGGACGCTACACAGGAACAGTAAAACGCACCTTGAATGGACACTCAGATGCAGTTTTGTCTGTCACCATCAGTCCCGATGGTAAAACCCTTGCAAGTGGTAGTGCCGATCAAACTATTAGGCTTTGGGATGTCAAAACTTGGCAACAGCGCTACATTCTCACTAAACATTTGGGAGCAGTAAATACACTTGCCATCACTCTTAACAGTCAAACTCTTATTAGTGGTAGCACAGACGCCACAATAAAGCTGTGGAATCTCCAAACTGGAAAATTACTCTCCACTCTGACTGGACACTCAGCAGCGGTTTTGTCTGTTGCCATCAGCCCCAATGGAAAAATTCTCGCCAGTAGCAGCAGAGACGGTATTATCAAACTTTGGAACTTATACTCTGGGAAACTCCTACAAAGTCTTTCTGGGTGTAGTCCCGTTGCTTTCAGTCCTGATGGCAAGACGTTAGTAAGTGGCGGTAATGGCGGAAGCATCAAGATTTGGAGTCAAATCCAAAGCTTTGATAAATTTACTCTCGACTCTGTATTATCTGGGGAATGGTGGGAAGTGTTGGGTGTAAATCAGGGCGATCATCCCAAAGATGTCAAACTTGCCTACCGTCGATTAGCAAGATTGTATCATCCAGATGTCAATAGTTGTGCCGTCGTAGATATCCCAAAAGCGTCTATGCAAGCAATTAATGGAGCTTATAAAGAATTCCAGGAGCAGTTAAACGCTTATAAATGTCAATAAAGTAAAATATATAACTCTTCAGAAGTATTGACATCTTAAATTTTTCAAGTATTTATCTTGCATATTCTCACAAAAGGTTATAAATTATTAAGTTATAGGGGAATAATCTGACTTATTAGTGTCAAAAACTAATCCTGCTCAAGTAAATATACTGCAACCAGTTTTAACTTTACGCAAACCCTCAACAGCACTGAAGATATATTTTTATTTGGTAAAGCAAAGATTCCGGATATGAAAGGGAACAATAAATAATCTAAAAATATATCTTGTGTGACTGTTTTTAAGAATGATGTTATTGCTTGCGGTGAAGAACAACAACTATAATTCACCAAAACAGTAATCGATTATAAGCAAATTAACTAGCAATAAAGCTGCATAAATCTCAGCATATTTATTCCTTGTTATTTGATTAATTTTTATCCCATTTATATTTGCTATTCAAAGAATCGTTTTTGTTATGCTGAAAATAGCAAAAATAATAAATGAAGACGCATCTACCACAAATTTACAATCCAAATGGAGCTATTCTGGCGATGCACTTAAACGAATTGGAAACTACTGAAAATTTAAAAGAAGTGGAAGAAGCGTGGCAAACATTAGAGAAATCAATTCTCTACTATCAAGGACGCCCTGTTGGTACAGTAGCCGCTTATGATGCATCTGTAGAGGCGCTCAATTATGACCAATGCTTTGTTCGGGATTTTGTCTCCTCAGGTCTAATTTTTCTGATCAAAGGTAGAACAGATATTGTTCGTAATTTCTTAGAAGAAACCTTAAAGTTACAACCTAAAGAAAGGGCATTAGATGCCTATAAGCCGGGACGAGGATTAATCCCAGCTAGCTTTAAAGTTGTATCAGACAATGGGCAAGAATATTTAGAAGCGGACTTTGGTGAACATGCGATCGCTAGAGTTACACCCGTAGATTCTTGCTTATGGTGGATTATTTTGTTGCGTGCTTATGTAGTTGCCACAGAAGATTTTTCTCTAGCCTATCAACCTGAATTCCAAAATGGTATCAGGTTAATCATGGAAATCTGCTTGGCGAATCGTTTTGATATGTACCCAACGCTGTTGGTTCCAGATGGTGCTTGTATGATTGACCGTCGTATGGGCATTTATGGGCATCCTCTAGAACTACAAGTCCTCTTTTACACGGCATTGCGTGCATCTCGTGAACTGCTAATTTGCCAAGGGAATTCCGATATTGTTGCAGCCATTGATAACCGTTTGCCTCTTTTATGTGCTCATATTCGCCAGCATTATTGGATAGATATTAATCGCCTGAATGCAATTTATCGTTTCAAAAGTGAAGAATATGGCAAGGGTGCTATTAATCTGTTCAACATATATGTAGATTCTGTTCCTTATTATGAATTAGATAAGTGGCTGCCAAGAAAAGGTGGTTATTTAGCAGGTAATGTCGGGCCGTCGCAGCTAGATACTCGCTTCTTTTCACTCGGAAACTTAATGGCAATCATTTCAGACTTAGCCACCGAAGAACAGTCACAAGCGATTATGACTCTCATTGAGGAACGATGGGATGACTTGGTGGGAGATATGCCAATGAAAATTTGTTTCCCAGCTTTAGAACATGAAGAATACAGAATCGTAACTGGATGTGACCCCAAAAATATACCCTGGTCGTATCATAATGCTGGTAGTTGGCCAGTTTTAATGTGGATGTTGGCGGCGGCGGCGGTGAAAACTAATAAAATAAGTCTTGCACAAAAGGCTATCGAAACTGCCCAAGGACGCCTCAGTACAGATGAATGGCCAGAGTATTACGACGGGAAGAAAGGGCGACTAATTGGAAAACAAGCTAGGAAATATCAAACTTGGACAATCACTGGATTCTTATTGGCAAAAGAACTAATGGCGAACCCCACTTATTTACCATTAATTAGCTTTGAGAAATTACCAGCAGAACAGGTTTCTAGAGCATGTGAGTTTGAAATTGCTAGTGTAGATCCGTATATGCCTCGATAGGGAAATTAGAAGTAGAGACGCGATTAATCGCGTCTCTACTAGGGAGTTGGGAGTTAGAATACAAAAGCCTCCTGACTCCTGAACCATGTTTCCATGACAAACCCCCGTCAACTAGCTTTTATCACCCTGCGAGATGTTCATAAGGGGGCTTATGCTGATGTTGCCCTAGATAGAGTACTGCAAAAAGTTAGTTTGCCTGATAACGATCGCCGCTTGGTGACAGAATTGGTTTATGGGAGTGTCAGAAGGCAGCGCACTCTTGATACTCTGATTGATCAACTCGCCAAAAAGAAATCTCATCAACAACCGCAAGACCTTCGCACCATCTTACACCTGGGTTTCTACCAACTGCGTTATCAACAGCGTATTCCCGCCTCAGCAGCTGTTAATACCACCGTCCAACTCGCTAAAGAAAACGGTTTTTCTGGACTAACAGGTTTTGTTAATGGTCTATTACGCCAGTATATTAGAAAAGCAGGGGCAACAGGGGAAGAAAACACTCCCTCATCTCTCCATACCGATCCGTTACAACTTCCAGAAAACCCAGTGGAACGCTTGGGCATTTTACACAGCTTTCCTGACTGGATTATTCAAGTTTGGTTAGAACAACTGGGTTTGACCGACACAGAAAAACTGTGTGAATGGATGAACCAATCACCAACAATTGACTTGCGTATCAACCCACTTTGCACTTCAATCGAGGAAGTTGAGGCGGCGTTGCAATCTGTTGGTGTTTTGGTAAGACGGATTCCTCATTTACCCCAAGCTTTACGATTGATTGGTAGTGTTGGATCAATTCAAAAATTACCCGGTTTCAAAGAGGGTTGGTGGACTGTACAAGATAGTAGCGCCCAATTGGTAAGTCATTTGCTTGACCCCCAACCAGGTGAGGTGGTAATTGATGCCTGTGCTGCACCAGGGGGTAAAACAACCCACATCGCCGAGTTAATGGCAGATAAAGGGAAAATTTGGGCTTGCGATCGCACTCCTTCTCGTCTTCGCAAACTCCAAGAAAATTCTCAACGACTGAATTTACAATCTATTCAAATTTACACTGGCGACAGCCGCCACATCAAGCAATTTCAAAATACCGCAGACCGCGTATTGCTTGATGCACCATGTTCTGGTTTGGGAACTATGCACCGTCATGCTGATGCTCGTTGGCGACAGACACCAGAATCTGTCCGCGAACTTTCGGTGCTGCAAAAAGAATTATTAACACATACATCTACTTTTGTCAAATCTGGTGGTGTACTAGTTTATGCCACCTGTACATTGCATCCAGCAGAAAATGAAGAAGTGATTTCGGCATTTTTAGCTGAGTCACCTGATTGGCAAATTGAGTCTCCCAGCGGCGTTGAGTTACCTGATTTTGCCCATAGCACGCCTCAAGGTTGGTTCAAAGTTTGGCCTCATCAACAGGACATGGATGGCTTTTTTATGGTGCGCTTAAGAAAAACCAATAATTCCGAGTGAATACGGTTTGGGATTGTACGATTTGGTGGAGGCCTGAATCTACCAGAGGAGGCAGCAATGGTTACCCCTTCCAATGTCAAAAACTTAGTTAAAATCCTGATTGGAGCAGCCTGGATCGATGGCAGAATCCAACCAGAAGAACGGCAATATCTCCGCGAAATAGCTCAAGCAAAAGGTTTAGCTAACGATCCAGAAATTAAGCCTTGGCTGTACGAATTCGTTCCTGTACAACCAAAAGAATGCTATGACTGGGTGCGGGAGTATTTAGGCGATCGCCCCAGCCCTGAAGATTGTGAAAATCTGATTGAAGCCATCAGTGGCTTAATTTATAGCGATGGTGAAGTTGCCGTTGAAGAAGCCAGACTCCTGACTCAATTGCAGGATATAGTCAAGCCGACTGACTCAACTCAACCGGCTCACACTGCACTTCTCAAACAAATTCAAAAGCTTTACCGTCGTTGGGTTGAAGTGCAAAACTAACAGGGAGTTAAAAGTTATGAGTTATGAGTTATGAGTTGACAAGAGGCAAAGAATCACGTCTTAAGATAGATGATTTTTAAATTTCGCACTCACACCTGGGCACTCATTACTCATCACTCATTACTGCTTATTACTTCGGTTCACCGAGACCTGGAGTTTCTTCTTTATCAACCTTAGGCACAAAATCAGGACGCTCTTTGCTTTCCCAACCTGCGGGGCGTTTCGAGTTGTACCAAGCTATTGAACCAATGGTTACAGCAGCAATAAAACCAACGACATACACCAAGGTGAAAGCAAAAGGAAAATGAGGGGCAGCATCTATGGCTGGTGCTGTTGTCTGCATAAATAAATGCATGAGTATATTCTCCAAAGTTAGGTAACAGTAGTTAACACACTACAAAATGAGCGTATCACCTAACATCCCCCCGGAGTTTAGTTTAAGCAACTTTATATTGCACAGAAAAGAGGCAGAGGGGCAGGGGTCAGGGGGCAGAGGAGAGGAATTTTCCCCCTGCTCCCTGCTCCCTGCTCCCCATCATCTTCCCCTCTGCCTCTTCCCCATGCCCAATGCCCACTCCTCAATTAGAAGGTCTAAGTCTATCCCGCCAGGATGGCTGTGACGATGAAGAACCTGAAGAACCGGAACTATTTGCGGGAGAGGAAGATCGCCGAGTTCTTCGAGGCGGGGGAGAAGAATCAGATTCTACTCTTCTATATCTAGATTTAGATCGCCGCCGTGGAGCAGATGACTCTGAGGAAGAGTTAGTGGAACTTGATTCTTGGCTGCGATCGCGCCTTCTCCGTCTTGGGGTATAATCGCTCGATTGCTGTTCTTCTTGAGAATAGCTTCTCCTCCTCCTACGTCTCCTAGATGAACTATTCTCTTCAGAATTTCTAGCACTTTCTCCTTCTGAGTCATTATCAGAGTCAATAGAACGATTCAGTACTTGTTTGGGCTTGATGGACTGGGCTTTGATGGTACCTTTACGACCTTCTAACTTGGGGCGTTTAGGAAACTTTTCTATAGGTATACCCTCTGCCGCTTTTTCCATAAATTCGTGCCAGGTGTAAGCAGCGCTACCACTACTGCCGTATGTGGGGCGATTATCATCGTTACCTAGCCAGACCCCTGTCACCATCTGCGGAATGTAGCCAATAAACCATAAATCGCGGGCTTCGTCAGAGGTGCCGGTCTTGCCAGCAACTGGTCTATTATCTAATTGGGCAGCACCACCAGTCCCCGCTTCCACTACGTTGCGTAGCATCCAAGTCATGATGGCGGCACTGTCAGCGTCAAGAGCGCGTTTCGACTTGAAATTAGCTGACCAGATCACCTTGCCTTGGCGGTTGAGAATGCGAGTAATACCATGAGGTTCTGTGTGCAATCCCTGAGTTGCAAAACTGCCATAGGCGCTGGTCAACTCTAGCAGATTCACTTCATTCGAGCCGAGAGCCAAGGAGTAGGTAGGCTTGAGTTCAGATTTGATCCCCATATCATGGGCAAGTTTAATCGTTGGCGTAAATCCCACATCAATCAACACCTTCACCGCAATAATATTAATAGAGCGGGTGAGGGCATCTCGGATGTTCATTGAACCGCGAAATCTTTCACTATAGTTTTTCGGTTCGTAGCCGTCTACGACAAAGGGCGCATCTTCGTAGCTATCGTAGGGGCTTTTACCGCTAGCGATCGCAGTAGCATATACAAACCCTTTAAATGTCGATCCTGGCTGTCGTTGTGCCTGGGTAACTCGATTAAACTGGTTTTTACCAAAATCTTTTCCCCCAACCATTGCCTTAATTTCACCGCTGCGGGGGTCAATGGCTACCATTGCTGCTTGCTTAAAGTTCTCCCAGCGTCCTTGATTTCGCAGCGTTTTGGCAACCGCCTCTTCTGCGACTTTCTGCCAAGTCGGATTCAGTGTGGTTTCTACTATTAATCCCTCACTTGCTAGCACGTTAGGAGAAATGTACTTCGGCAATTCTTTTTGGATGTAGCTAGTAAAGTAGGGTGATTCTACTTGCATTCGCTTGGGTAAACTGGTTCTAAGAGTTAGTGGTTCTTGGGCTGCTGCCTGCCTTTGCTCTGGTGTAATTACTTTATCTTCTTGCATCCGTAGCAATACCAAGTCCCGCCGCCGTTTCGCCGCTTCGGGATTCTTGTCTGGAGCGTATAAGCTAGGAGCAGGAGCTAATCCAGCAATCGTTGCCATTTGGGCTAGGGAAAGCTGGTCTGGCGATTTACTAAAGTATACCCAGGATGCATCTGCCACACCATAAGCTCCACCTCCCAAATAAACCAGATTCAGGTAACGCTCTAGAATCTGATCTTTGGTTAATTCGTTCTCCATCTTTTGTGCTAGACGGACTTCTTTGAGTTTGCGCCAGATTGTCTGTTCTTGTTTCAAGAAAAGAATCCGTGCTAGCTGTTGGGTGATGGTGCTAGCACCTTCGACCACACCTTGCGATCGCAAATTATTAAAACCCGCTCTGACAATACCTTGAGGATCAACTCCGTTGTGTTGTTTAAATCTTCTATCTTCTGAGGCAATGAAAGCTTTTTTTAAATTATCTGGTATTTGTTCCAGCTTTAGCTGTTCTCTGGCGGCTTCACCTTGTTGTTGTAATATAGTTCCATCAGCGGCTTTAATGGTCAGTGTTTGCTCTCTAACCACGGCATTCAACTTGGCCTGATCTGGCAAAGTCCGATCTATTAAACTGACACCGTAGATAAACGCAACTATCCCACCACTTACACCTAAGCCTGCCCAAAACCAGATGCGACGATAGAGTGGTTTACCGCCAGTTGACTGATTGACCCTCATCCTAGATGGTAAAATTTTCATTTTGCTCAGTAACTACCTCGCCTGCGCCAGATGTGCTGGTGGTAAGCTCTCATTTGTTCCTCCTTGTCCAGAGTCACTCAAATTAGTTGGTCTTCGCTTGAACCAGGAGGTAAGCTTCCCCACGTCAGTTCCTCGCTCAAAGTAGTAACTATATAACCACCATCAATCAGCTTTGGGGTTAGCGCACCACCATTGTGTTAGTATAATATCCTATAAATAATTAACTAAATTCACCATAAAATAATGTTTTTGAGATTTAATTACATTAGTTTTGTAAAACTAATGTAATTTTGATAAATATTCGGAATATAAATAAATATATTATTGGCGTTTTCTGGAACAGGTGCAGCAAGTATCCACAAAGACAGCCAAAAAACGGCTTACTTAAGGAGAGTGCGATGCCTACGGCGAGCTACGCCTACGCAAAACCCAGACGAAGCGCCATTGCACTTGGTAGTAATATCGGCGATTCACAGATAATTTTAGAAGCAGCTATAGAGATTTTAGCTCAAACACCAGGTATTCACTTAGAAGCCAGATCCAATTGGTACCAAACTAAAGCTGTAGGGCCACCACAGCCAGATTACCTAAATGGCTGTGTCACATTGCAGGTAGAAATCACAGCCCAGCAGTTATTAGAAATTTTGTTAGAAATTGAACAACAATTTGGCCGTGTGCGTCAGGAACGATGGGGGCCACGAACCCTGGATTTAGATTTGTTATTATTTGATGACTTTATTGTGGATACACCAAATCTCCAAATTCCCCATCCGCGAATGCGGGATCGGGCCTTTGTGTTAGTACCACTGGCAGAAATTGCCCCAAATTGGATAGAACCAGTATCCGGGTGTGTTATTAAAGAACTGCTGAAGGAGGTAGACTGTTCTGATGTACATTTATTGATGGGCAATTAAAAATACCATCCTTAAACGCAGAAGAACGCTGATTTCACCTCTGTATTCACAGATAATCAGATTTTACTATGCCATTAGGTAGAGAATTACCACAACTACTAAGACAACGCTTGTTTTATAAAGGACGCAAGTTTGATTTTGAAGTTAATCGCTTGCGTTTGCCTAATAAATCGGAAGGAGAATGGGAATGTATTCGTCACCCTGGTGGCGCTCTAGCTGTGCCGGTAACGCCAGAGGGTAAACTTGTACTCGTGCGCCAGTATCGTTTTGCAATTCAGGGACGGATATTAGAATTTCCGGCGGGGACAGTGGAAGCAAATGAAGAACCTTTAGAGACAATACAGCGTGAAATCGCAGAAGAAACTGGCTATAGTGCCCAAAAATGGGACAAACTAGGCGAATTTTTCCTAGCTCCCGGCTATTCTGATGAAATTATCTATGCATTTCTGGCGCGAGATTTGGAAAAGCTGGAGACACCACCACCACAAGATGGAGACGAGGATATCGAAACTGTGTTTTTGACTCCTGAAGAATTAGAGAAAGCGATTCTGGAGGGAGAGCCGGTAGATGCTAAATCAGTTTCTAGCTTTTTTCTGGCGCGTCCGTTTTTAGTTTAATACCAATATGCTGCTAGAGTTAGCGATTGCAGATGCCTACGGTGCAGGCTTTGAATATGCTGATGAGATAATCGTTAACAACGATTTGAGTCGATACGTCGAACATCCGCGTTTTCGACTCAATCCTGGTAGCTACACCGACGACACGCAGATGAGCATTGCCATTGCAGAAGTAATTGTTGCTCAAATACCGTGGACGCCAGAAGTTCTAGCCGATAGTTTTGTTAGAGCCTTCAAACGCGATAAGAGAGAAGGTTATGCTCGAAACTTCTACCATTTTCTGAGAGAAATTCAAGATGGGGAAGAGTTTTTAATCAAAATTAACCCTGATAGTGACAAAAGTGGGGCGGCGATGCGTGCAGCCCCCATTGGCATCTATCAGACACCAGAAAAAGTCATTGAGGCGGCAACAATTCAAGCGGCAATTACCCACAATACACCCGATGGAATCAATGCTGCTGTTGCGGCTGCCCTGATGTCACATTATTTTATCTATCGACTGGGAGCAAAACGCAAATTAGGACAGTTTCTCGAAGGTTATGTTTCTGGGGAGTGGTCTAAACCGTGGGAAGGTAAAGTAAAGTCCAAAGGTTGGATGAGCGTCAGGGCTGCGATTACTGCCGTGATGCGAAATGACAGCATGAGCGAACTTTTACAAGATTGTATCGCTTTTACCGGGGATGTAGTATACAGTAGCTGCTATTGCACTGGCTGCTGGTTCTTGTAGCGATGAAATTAGACAAGACATTCCCAATCATCTCGTTACAGGCTTAGAAAATGGAGCTTACGGTAGAGATTACCTCATCCACTTGGATAAACAGTTGATGAGTTTGGTAAACAAAAAGATGAGCTAAATGTAATACATGGGTTGCGAACAGTGTGATTTGTCCTGCTGCTTTTTTCAATTAAGGGCAAACTTACCTTTTCAAATACTACGCTTTTTCGATATTATTACAGTAATTTAGGTAAACATAAAGCCACCCTAAGGTTCACTAGATCCAAGTTGAGGTAGTAAAGTACACACTGGCGGCTGAACTATATGCCTGTATATTCAACACATTAACTGCTCAGTCAAGGACTTGCTATTTATTGGTAATACTGATTTGTTACCTTGTCTAGAGTGATATGAAAATTGACTTAAAGCCGAACTTATAAGAGCATGAGTGGAAAAAGCTTCCAACTTCTAAATATGTGTCTGTATACCAGACGCATACATGTTTCACACAGATGAAAAAAAATACAACTTTTAACAGTGCCGGAAAACTGACTGCTCTTTTGTTTTTGATAACTCTCTTCCTCACGCCTTGTGTGATTGTAAATGCAGGTGAACGTGGTGTCTTGATGAAATTTGGTGAAGTACAAAACCAGATATTAGGTGAAGGACTTCACTTAATTATTCCTGTAGTTAATACTGTAAAAAAGTTGAGTATTCGAGTCCAAAAGCAGGAAATTTCGGCTGAGGCTTCTTCTAAAGATTTACAAAATGTTTTCACTGATGTTGCTCTCAACTGGCATATTATTCCCCAGGAAGCAAATGCTATTTTTCAGGAAATTGGAGATGAACAAAATGTAGTTATTCGGATTATTAACCCAGCAGTTGAAGAAGTGCTAAAAGCAGTAATGGCAAAGTATACTGCCGAAGAAATTATTACTAAACGAGGAGAAGTAAAAGGTGGAGTAGATGATGCATTGTCCACACGACTAAGTAGTTATCACGTTGCAGTTGATGATATTTCTCTAGTTCATGTCCATTTTTCAGAAAGATTTGGTGAGGCGGTGGAGGCAAAGCAGATTGCTGAACAAGAAGCAAAACGAGCAGAGTTTATCGCGCTAAAAGCAACAAAAGAGGCTGAGGCAAAAGTTAATTTAGCAAAAGGAGAGGCTGAGGCGCATAAATTATTACGTGACGGTTTAACTCCAGAAATTCTGCAAAGGCAAGCAATAGAAAAGTGGAATGGTAAACTGCCATTAATTGTAAGTAAGGAGGCTCCAAAATTGTTGAATTTAAGTGAGCTTTTAAAATTTGATGAAAATTGATATTCTTTTTAAGAAAATATCTGCTTATACGTAGGGACGCACATCTGTGCATCCCTACAATCGGTTCATTTGTATAAATGCGATCGGCTAAATTAACCGTTGGAGAATAAAATAGGAGAATCAAGAATCTTCAACTGGATTAATAGCACGATCAACAGGGTATAAGCTGTTGAAGAAATTAGACCCGTGATTAATTCTTTTTTGAGGTTATGCTCTTGAGGTTCTTTTTGAAAAATGTCTTTAGAACCGAATTGCATCAAGAGAATTCCCACAATATTAGAGAGCCAGTATCCTATAATTGAACAAGGTAGAAGTAATTTTGGGGAAAGTAAACTACATGCATACCCAAAACCATAAGCTATTGGCAAATTGAATAGTAGGTCGTTCCACCAACATAGTGGTGACAATAAATATCCCAGTACTAGAAAGAATCCACCTCTGAGTTTTTTGAAAATGTCTTTTTTGAACTCTTTTGGAGTTGACTGTTGTAAGTCCTCCAGAGTTGTGTCTCCTACTACATTCAACTCTTGACTGACGTTTTGGACGCTTTCCATAAAAAACCCACTATTCCTATCGACTTAGTGTAGCTTAATATATAAACTAAACCAAAGTCTAGTACAGGAGTGATAATACTTTGGCTTTTTAATGCTGAAAGTTTTACCACTGCATAGTTTGGGCAAAATAGAGATTTAACTCAGATACTACTCAGGGCTGATTTATATCAGAGATGCATGAGTCAATTCGCTTCTTGCAGAATCTGAGTTTGTTCTTCGCTATCTGAGCTAAATAGAACGATTTAAACACAATTGAGACAATTATCGCTATTTATCGCTCAATAGGTTTCAAAATCAAAAGGGTGGGGTGAGTCGATGTTGAATAGTAAAATTTTTATATTTTTACATATAACCAGGGCAGAAATTTGAATTAATAATAGCTAGAATAAAATTACTAAGGCATCTTCATAGGAAAATGACAGATTTAACTCCAAATAGCACTTTTTTAATAGTAGGAATTGTTTTTATAACGATTGCTGTTATCGGGCAATCTAAATTAGGTTTTATTGAAATTAATCCAGGTTGTTTTGGGAGGTTTTTGGCTCTATTTATTGGGATTTCGAGCCTATTATATGCTTTGGGATTACTCAATTTCTCAGGCGGAACTGTGGACTTATTAAGAACTTCTTTGACAGAACAGATTAAACAGAGTATAAGTTCAATTAATGACCTTTTACAAGGCTCGTTATAGGTCGGAAAAATTCATTTATTGGTTAAGGGGAAAATGTTAACTTTATCCCTTAACCTTGAAAAATATTACTAATAATACGCTCCCACAAGACTGTAAATTAGACTAGCCATTACTAATAAAGTAATAATCACATAGATAAATTCTCGTTGGAGCAGAAAAGCCAATAGAGAAATAAAAACGCGGACAATGGGAGTAGCAATTAGTAGTAAAAGTCCGAGTTGAATAATGCCGCGTAGGCGTAGCCCGCCGTAGGCATCGCTACCTGATAAAACTGCTTTTACTACACCTAGTGGTGAGCGCAATTCGGATGGTTCTCCTCGAAAAAAGTGATATTCAGCAGGTTCAGCACCGTGATGAATCAAGTAGAGTATACCCCCCAGCAAAACGACAGCACTAGCTATCAAAACTCCATATTTCATGAAGTTACTGAGCAAATATTCTAATTGCTGCTCACTTGATGTTTTCGTCACGTTCTTGTTAACATCAATCTCACAGTTATTAAGCAATTGTGCTACTGTGTTAGGGTGCTGTTCTAATTGTTCAATATTAGTGTCTGGATGTTTCTGCGGTAAGGTTAGTGTCATCACTTCAATATCAGGCTGTGTCAATAATGTCCAGCAAAATCTACTATTAAATTTATACATTTTATAGCCCTCCTATTAAACTGTTGTAGACCATTTTCAAAGCCATTACCACCAGCACCAAACTAAAGATAATTCTCAAAATTTGCGTTTTAGCGCCTGTCAAAATTCGTGCGCCCAAGAAAGCACCAGGTAATACCCCCAACATCACCGGCATGGATAGTCCCGGATCGATGTAGCCGCGTGCTAGGTAAACTCCGGCTGATGCTGCTGCTGTCACGCCGATCATAAAGTTGCTAGTGGTGGTAGAAACTTTGAAGGGTAAACGCATGGCTTGATCCATCGCCAATACCTTGAATCCCCCGGAACCAATACCAAGCAACCCAGAAAGCACCCCAGCTATTAACATCACGCCAAATCCTATTGGTACTGAATGAACTTGGTAAGACATCACTCCATCAGGAGTTGGATAAGTACCATTCAATTTCAGATAATTTGCTATAGGATCTGTTACTTTATCTTCAATATGTTCTATTCTGGGACGTTGTGAAAGGTATGCTGAATAAATAAGGACGATCGCTAGCACAATAGTTAGGGCTTTTACAGAAACAAAAGTAGCAATCATTGCTCCTGCGATCGCACCAATGGTTGTCGCTACTTCTAAAAACATTCCCAATCGCAAATTGGTATAGCCTTTTTTAATATAGGTAGATGCTGCACCCAAAGAGGTAGCGATTACAGATACCAATGAAGCACCAACGGCGTATCGAATATCAACGCCAAATACCGAAGTTAATAAGGGAACAATTACTACTCCACCTCCTAACCCAGTTAGCGCCCCTAACAAGCCAGCGCTAAATGAACCAATCCAAATTAGTAATGAAAATTCTAAAATAGTCAAATTTACTTCCTCTTTTTTTTACATGTATATCAAGATGCCAATATATTTTCTGTATTATTAAGAACTTAATTGTCAAGTAAAGTACTGGCTTACAAAAGATTGCGCCAGTACTTCCGAGAAAGAAAGACAATGTGGTTTTATGATTAAAGTTCCCAATCAAACATGGTGAGTGCATGGGCAACTGCAAATAAACTAGCGTTGGACAAGTGAAGGTAGACGAAAAATCCAATGAGATTACAGCAATCCCAGAACTGCTCAAAGTTTTAGGATTATCCGGTTGTATTGTGACAATTGATGCAATCGGTTGCCAAAAACAGATTGTGAAGTTAATTACTCTAGCATTATGCAGATTATGTAATTACGTTAAAAAATAATCAAGGTAATCTTTATGATGAAGTTGAAAAACTATTTAGTTCAGGGATAAGTACAGGTTTTCAACGACTTCAACATAGTACATACAAAATAGAAGAAGTGGCGCATGGTCGTTATGAAATTCGCAATTATTTAATGTTATTCTTTTAACTAAAGAAAAATGTGTTAAACGTGGAATAAAAAATAAATAGTTTCTCGCCGCGATGGATAACAACTATTTAACAAAAGTTTTAGCATTAGCAAAAAAAAATAGCACGTCAACACTGTAATTGAGTATCTTATGTAAAAATCCCACTTATTTTTTAAGATAATTTTACTTTTATAGATATCCCCAATCCATGAGTTTTTGAGTCTTAATAAAGAGTTATATTTTTAAATATCAGATAATTCATTCTCTCTGATAAGATTCGATTTATTTTGTTTATAACTTTATCCAATTTTATAGTTATTTAGATAACTTGAAAATACTTTTTTAGGTTTTATTAATAAATAAGATGCGTTTGCGCTAGGTTATCTGCGAATGTCTTTTCCACTTTCAGATAGTCATTAAGCGTAACTATCTGAAAGTGGAAAATTTACATCTTTCAAATCTACATTATACTATTTTGCAGGTAGATTATATTTGAGGCTATGGTGTAAATTTAAACACAGTTCCAAGTCCCGAAGCGCCACCAGCAGAAGCGGTACCGTAAAAAGCACCATTCGCAAGTTGAATTAGCGTGGACTCTGGGGTTGCCCCATTTGTGCCATTAAAACTAAACAACAAACTGATGGTTTCTTTACTCAACCGATAGATGGCTCCCTTATTATTTGCACCACCTGTAGAAGTTGTTCCATAGAAGTTACCGTCGCTTCCTTTTGTGAGTGCAGCTGTGGGGTTGGCTCCATTGCTGCCACTAAAACTGGCAACTAAAACTGGTGTACCGCCACCGAGCGGAACTTTGAATATAGCTCCTTTATTACTGGCTCCACCCAGAGAAGTCGTGCCATAAATAAATCCATCCGATTCAATTAATCCAGACTGGGGATTTTTCCCATTAGCACCATTAAAGCTATATGGAGTTATTGCTCCTGTGGGAGTTAACTTGAATACCACACCATTATTAGTTGCTCCACCTGCTGAGGCGGTGCCATAGTAGTTTCCGTCACTAGCTAATTGCAACCTTGCTAATGGAGTCGCTCCATTAATACCGTTGAAATTAACTACGATAGTGGGGACACCACCAGTCAGAGGAATTTTAAATACAGTTCCTTTACTGTTGACGCCACCGGCAGAAGTTACCCCCCACAAACTGCTATCGCTACCTGAAATCAATCGACCTGCTGGGCTGGCTCCATTAGTGCCATCAAAATTTAAAAGAGTTGTCAGGTTTGTAAAAGTTGTTTTTTGCAACTTAAACAACGTACCGAGGTTACTTGTACCACCTGTAAAGGTTGCACCATATAGATTGCCATCACTTGCCTGGAATAATCTAGCAACTGGGTTAGTTCCATTGGTTCCAGCGAAGTTAACTAGTGTGGTCAGAGTACTAAAAGTAGAACCAGTTAATTTGAATGCTGTTCCTTTACTTTGCGAACCACCTGCGGAAGTGGTTCCATAAAGATTGCCATCGCTCCCTGGAAGCACACCTGCTCTTGGGGCCGCTCCATTAGTACCGTTGAAATTTACAACGGTCGTTAATGTTTGTGCAAAAGCTTGTTGCAAAGGCAATACTAATGGAGACACCAACACAGCCAGAGAAGTTAAAATCAATAGGCTATTTTTGCTTTGACGTTGTTTATACAGATTCATCTTGTTCACTTAACTCCTACAAAAATTTGCTCAGACACCAACGCGAAATAAATCTCCAGCCTATTCTTTAACAACTGCTCCGCCGAACGTAGTTTCAGTGTGGGCGTAGTCGGTTATTCCTTTTAATAAGGCTGAAGATTTATTTTTATGGATCTCCCTCAGACTGGGTATAGCGATTCTCCTATGGATGCAATCCGCTATGGGGCGCAAGACTTTGCCCTCCTCAACAGATATGTATTCCATACAATTGAAAATAGCTATAATAGTTTTCCCTAACGGATTTTGCAGTAGCTGCTTTTCACAACTAATTTGTGATATCAGGTGCTACAAATTCGTTATTTAAACTAGCTTTTAGTGAGAACTCACCAGAAACTTTGGTATAGTATTAGCCAGGAAGAATTTAGAAATCTTCTGGTTGCCTATACCGCAATGGCTGTATTCACACTTAAGGTAATTACTGAAAATGAGATCATTAATGATGTCGCTCAGTAACATAACATACTCATTATTTTTTTAGATGTCGTGAGCAACACAAAAAGTTAAATTGAACTTTTACCTCTGCTATAGCAATCCAATTTTATTTCTGAAAAAAACTAAGGGAGAATTCCAGGGCAAACGCATGTAATTTCTGAAACACCTGCTGCGTAAGGATATTAATGAAAAAATCCCCTCAATTATCAAATACTCAAACCTTTGCTATTAAAGGATTCTTATACTTTTGATACGTTTGCCCTGAACATAATATCAATCCTTAGTTATCAACTCTCTTTCTTCAGGAAGTAAAGTAGTTTCATCATCAGGGCGTTCGCCATCTACCGATTTGGCTATAGTTCTATAGGGTTTGATAATTAGACTGACGCCAATTGTCCAACCTAATGCAACCATCCAACCTGCGAGAACGTCGCTGGGAAAATGTACCCCCAGATAGAGACGACACCACCCAATAGCTATTATGTATAAGCTGCCGAAAACGAGAACCAACCAGCGCCGGGAGCTATCCCAAGTTAAGAATAGCAAAATTGCTACTACAGTTATACTCGTCATGGCATGACCGCTGGGAAATGCAAAACTAGACTCAGGCGCAATGGACTGCCACAAATGTGGACGCACTCGATGCATTAATTGTTTTGCTGTGCGATTGATGATCACACTTCCCACTGAGGCGGTGAGTAAATAAGCTAGCGATCGCCAGCGTTTTTGAAGTAGTAATACGAGTGCGATCGCACCCAAAATCGGGATCGCCATCCAAGGCAACCCAATTATAGCTAGCGTCACTGCTAAAACATCAAGCTGTGGGTTTGCTGTAGAATGAACTGCTAACAGAATAGGCACATCCCACGGGAAGCCAGCTTGATTCTCCCATATCTTCACTGTTAGAATTTCAAAAATCTGCAAAGGTAAATAAACTCCTATCAACAGGAGTAAGAGCGATCGCCAACGGGCAATCAACAGGTTTTTGAGAAAAGAAAGAGGCGACTGACTCTCTTTATCGGCTTTTTTCACTTTTTCCATATTAAGTCTGTTGTAATCAATTAACGTAGAAGTTGTTTCTCAATGTCATCTATCAGTAGACAGTTTTAGTTACTTTGGCTCATAAATATCAAACAAATTTAATAATATTGTTCTGAGCCAAACATGTTGAAACTTTTACTATTTTACCGATTACAAAATACTAGATTTTTGAGAAGTTCCACAATGTTTACAATACGGCAAATGCTTATAAGTAAGATTATGGCAGTTTTGACATTCAATGTCTTGATAATAACCACAATGCGGACAGTAAGTATCAAGGTGTCGAATTTTCTTGGCGCAATTTATACAGCGTGATTTTTGGACTCTGCTAGCTGCCTGGGCTTTAACATTAAAGACAACTTTTTGAAAAAACTGGATAATTCCAAAACCGATAATTGGAATCAGCAAGATATAAGCATAATTTATCAAAAAAATTAAACCACCAAAAAGGGCACTAACAATATCAAAGAGAAATTTAAATATTGCCCCTATTTGAAGAAATTCAAATATTTTAACGATTAACGGGATAAAAAAGATGACTAGCAAATGCCAGCTAATTAGCGAAATAAGTCCATATCCTCTACTTTGGGCAAATTTGTGAACTGATAAGGCAATGAGAATCAGCGGGAGAAGAAAGAGAGACTGAAAAGCAAGCTGAATACTTGGATACCAAAATGATGCCTGCTGATAGCCTTTGCCAACTTCCCTGAATTGATTATCATCTTTAAGAAAGGCTATAAAACTAATACTTTCTGGTTTAGCAAGCAGTTCATTTTTAAGAGTAGAATTTTCTTGTTTAAGGGTAAAAATTTGGCGATTATTTTGTTCTAATGTCTGTTTAGCTTTTTCAGCACTGACTTGATTAATTGATTGTTCACGGCCCTGACCTGCAATTTTTTCTAAGAGCGTTGAGTCATATTGGGCTTTAATAGTGCTATTGGCTTGTTCAAGCCTACTGATTTTTGCTTGTTTCTGATCAATAATTTTTATAATTTGCTGCTTTTCCGGATTGTTAATCTTGTCTTTGTAGTTGGCATATTGCAAGCATGTTTTAGAAACCTTACCCAGATGTCCTGCTTCAGCTTGTTGATAGTTTTTCTGAAAACTGAGTTGATTGTTCGGGTTATATGGCAATGAAAGTTTAACAATTTCATAGTCTTTATCTTGAGTGGTTTTTGTCCGGTAATTTTGCCAGTCTGAATAACATGGATAAGCTTCGGTTGGGCTGATATGCCATCTGCTAATATCATCGAGTCCGGTAAAAACATTAATCAAGATAAAAATATCAATTAAAATAATAACAATCAAACTTACTTTATTCAGTGGTTCGTTGTTGATTGTCCTTGATCTACTAAAAAATTGGCTTAAAAGTTGACGGATTCGGGCAAACATATTGTCTTTTAAATAAATGGAAATTCAATCCGAATTAATTTTATATGAGAAGTAGTGAGTAACGGACAAAAATACATCTATTCATCTGAAGATTTGTGAACTGCTGACTTTCGATAATAAATAAGATCCCCGACTTTTTAAAGAAGTCGGGGATCTGTGGCTTTGAATTTTTACAAATCAGGCTGTGGTCAAAAATACCGTGACTTTAACCTGAAGTTGATAGAGGTAACGGCTGTGTGCCCCAATTGAAACTTATTTAGTAGCGAAGTAAGCTTCTAGTGCCTCAGAACCACCAATTAATTTACCGTCGATAAATACTTGGGGAACTGTTGTCGCACCTGTAACTGCTCGTAACGAACGTGTGGTGATATCCTTACCCAAAGTAATTTCTTCGTAGTTAATACCATGTTCCTTGAGCATCGTCTTGGCACGCGCACAGAAAGGACAACCCACTTTCGCAAACAGCGAAACTACTTCGGGCTTTACTGCTTGAGGGTTGATATATCTGAGCATTGTTTCGGCATCGGACACCTTAAAGGGATCTCCTGGCTCGTCTGGCTCAATAAACATTTGGTTAATTACACCATCTCTTACCAGCATCGAGTAACGCCACGATCGCTTACCAAACCCCAAGTCTGATTTATCTACCAGCATTCCCATGCCTTCAGTAAATTCACCGTTACCATCGGGAATTACTGTGATATTTTCTGCCTCTTGAACTTTTGCCCATTCGTTCATCACAAAGGGATCATTGACAGAAATACAGATAATGTCATCGACTCCATTTGCTTTGAAAACCCCGGCCAACTCGTTATAGCCAGGGAGATGAGTTGATGAACAAGTCGGTGTATAAGCACCTGGTAAGGAAAAGACAACTACTGTCTTGTTAGCAAACAATTGATCGGTTGTCACATCCACCCACTCATTGCCAACACGAGTATGAAAAGTGACATTGGGAATTCTTTGTCCTCTGCGATTGGGGAACATAATTTTGCTTGCCTTTAGTAATCAATTCCAGTCATAACCTATCATGGGAAGACTGGTATAATCTAATTATCAATCAGCTAAAAAACTTCATTAATAAATGGAGCGATCGCTGCTACAAATTCAGCAGTTGATTCATATGGTAAAACATTGCGCCCATTTATTTTTATACCTCGACCTTGAGGCAAACAAGCGAGATAGCGAGTCAAGCGTTCGTCTGGCGTTTCTTTTTTACCTTTTTGACTAATACTCGATGCAGTTTCCCCCATAACCGCTAATGTTGGTTGATGAATAGAGGCAATAGAACTAGTATAATCTTGTCGCCAAAACCCTGCTAAAAAAGAAAATACTGCATGGCGACTAGCAGGATTTTCTGCACCTGCAAGCAATGTATTCAACCATTCTGCATCCACAGCATCATCTGAAGCAAAAAGTTGACGAGTCGAGAAAGAATGTAAAAACTTTGGGGTGCGTGCATAGCGATAAAAAGCACTTCCAAAAGGCGAATCTAACAGATTCCAAACAAATTTTTGCTGCCATTCTGGTGATTTATTTGTCATCAAAGCCCACGTTGGAGGCCCAGAAAGTACAAGTCTAGAAATTAAGTTTGATTGCTTTTGAACTAATGCGATCGCAACTGGTAATAAAGCACCTTGTACTACTACAACCACAGGTTTTTGCACTACTGTTTGTAAAAAGTACTGCAACTGTTCTGCCCAATCACTAGGAGTGTAAGCTATATGAGGCATATCACTTTCGCCACATCCTAGTAAATCAGGGTTGTAAATTGAATTTTGCTGACCTGTATTATACCATTCGCGACAAAATCGCTGCCAAAATTGCCGCGACAATCCGACGCCAATCGGATGAATTAACAGTAAGGGAATACCCTCAGGTGTTGTGTTAGTTGGTTGATGAACTTCGTAAGCGCAACGATAATTCTGCCAACTGTAAAACTGGCTAGGAGATGCTGTCAAATTGGTTGTGTTAGTTACAGCAGATGGTTGCATAATTACTAGTTTTTAATACTTGCTAAAAAAGCATCTGTGGATGAATTAACTTGTATCCCGCCTCTTTAAGCTTTTCATTCGATACCCAAGCATTATATGGGCGAGTACTCTTAATAGAAGTATCCCATATAACTTTGGGTAAATTATGTTTTTCAAATAGCCTATCTAGCAAGTCTCGACTGGTGAGATGTGCATCATCTACCAGATTATAAATCCCTTGCAAACGACGGTCACGGGCAAATTCTATCGCACCAACAATATCATCCAGGTGAATCCAATTTGTGATATCCTCACCACCGGGACGGGTTGTACCAGAATATCTGCTAAATATTTTTAACAGTTCTCTACCAGGGCCATAAATTCCTCCTAAGCGAAAGATACAAACGCGGAGATTTTCGTTAGATGCTGATAGCAGCACATCCTCTGTTTTTCGGAGAATTTGTGCATTTAAATTAGCGGGTGCAAGCGGTGTTTCTTCATCTACCCATACACCATTTCTATCACCATACACTGCATAACTCCCTGTGTATATTAATTGTTTTACACTCTGAATCTGCTGCAATGATGAAACTAAAGTCTGGGCGGTTTGTAGATAAGTTTCTTCATAAACTTCCCCACCTTTTGCACCAACACTCAAAACTACAACATCTTGATCGTGCAAAACTGACTTTAGACTATCTAAGTCATTACCACGGGTAACTACAACTCTTTGGGATACTGATTTAAGTGCAGGGACACGCTCAGGGGAAGTTGTGGTTACACTAACAACAAAATCTCCCTTTTCTTGCCAATATTGAGCAACTTTATAACCAACATAACCACAACCAATGATTGCAACGTTCATGACAAATTAGGCACAGATAAATTAAACTACTCATTGAGACAATATTCTCAATTAAAGGACTGGACGTAAATAAATTTAACAGCCCAGAGCCAAAAATCAATACTAATAGTACAATCTAATGACTAATGACTATTTAGCTAATTCTTTCTCAATTATGGCAATTATTTCTGGTGAATTTGGCTGGACACTGCTATTAAATCTAGCTATTACTTCACCTTGTTTATTAACTAAAAATTTTTCAAAGTTCCAAGCAACAGTTCCCGTTGGCTCAACGGCTTTGGTAAGTCTCTCATAAAGTGGATGCTGCTGCGAGCCTTTGGCATGAACTTTATCGAATAGTTCAAAAGTAACACTATATTTACTCGTGCAGAACTGCACAATCTCTTCATTGCTTCCTGGTTCTTGCGCTCCAAAATCGTTACAGGGGAACCCCAAAATACGTAACCCTGCTTCCCCATACTTCTGGTTCAATTTTTCTAGCCCCTCGTATTGAGAAGTATAACCGCAGTAGGAAGCCACATTCACAATTAAGAGTACCTTTCCGGTATAGTCGTTTAATTGCTTATCCTCGCCGTTGATCGTCTTAACTGCGATGTCCAAAATTGTGTTACTCATCTTGAATCTGATCTATAGGGAATATTGCCAAGTCTCCCATATTACAGGTACTGTAAACCCTCTTTCTTTAGAGAAATTAGGTTTGTTAGCCTTGTTTCTTACTACGATTCTATTTAATTCAGGCTATAAGCTGGTAAGCTGTCGCGCATTTAACTTGCACA
Source organism: Nostoc sp. CHAB 5824 (assembly GCF_020829665.1). GTDB lineage: Bacteria > Cyanobacteriota > Cyanobacteriia > Cyanobacteriales > Nostocaceae > Nostoc. The sequence goes on along the minus strand of NZ_JAIVFT010000004.1, from coordinate 421,380 downwards.
TCTTTTCGTGTTGGCTGTTAACTGTTGACAGTTGACAGTTAACCGTCAGTAGTCAACCAACCTCATTCCTTCACTGTGTAATTTAAAAGCGTAATAGCTTATAGGAGTTTAGATAGATGTTTCCCTCACTGATTGGCGTTTAATGGGTAGGGCAATGTCTAACGACAAGCCAGGAGGTGGAGCGTCTTTGCTCAACTGGTACACCCAATCAATTAAGATAACGATCGCCTGTGAGTTTACCTGAGCAATAACTCTAGTACTTAAATACTGTATAAAATGACTATTATGTATGTATAGGAAAATACGTCATTTCAGGCTGTTAGTAATTACTTTTAGATGACAAGCGATCGCTAGTATCTAGTGAAATCACGTAAATTTTAGTCATGCGAGGTTTTATAAGAGTATGCTCAACCTAAGTTTTTATCTTTACTGTCTTTGAATGCTTTGATTGCTTCCAAAATTACCTTGATTGCAGTTGCCAACAAGTAACCATTTTTTGATACAGTGATGCTTTGTTGATCGCTGGAATTTCTATGTCCCAAGTATCGGTCTTTTAATGCAACTATGCCAGTGCGTTCACGAAGTGTCTCCTACGGAGAATCGCGCGTAGGCTACCTCAAAACGTTCCTTAACTACATTGCCCTGAGTGTTGACGCTGAGGGTCATTTCTTGCGGCGGATGCGACAGACGCAGACCGAGCGAGGTAGAACTGTTTAACCTCTGCGATCGCCTACCACGGGCGCTTGCGCCATCGCATTCTCTTTGCTGATCTGACGAAAACTTTAGCCCGTTTATGATCAGACGGTATTAATCTAATAAAGCGACAAATAATCTGTTAACCAACAATAGAAACCTGTCAATTTTTCTGGGATAGAAGACAGACTCGTTGAATTAATAATAGGGAACGAAAAAAAACTTTTTTAGTGACATTGCAAGAATTATCAGAACTGCCACCTTATAGTTGCACTAATTGAACGCACTTTGACTCTACGGATAGTAATTCTAAAGTTTTAGAAGCAGGTTTGATCCGCCAAAGAGGTGTAGTGTAGTTAATGCTTTACTAAAAAACTTCATTGACGTCGCTGTAAACGTATTAGTATAGTGAAAAATCGGCTGTAACTGTGTTGCACTGTTTTTTATAGACATAATAATTTTTTGCAATTTTTTGAACACAACTTTTTTTTGACAGATTAAAGATTAAGTGAAGAAGACTTGACTGTTTCAGAAACTACATCATAATTACTTAAGAATATCTAAAAAAATATTTACAGATGTGCCAATAGTTTCCTGGTTTTTAAACAAGTGGCGTAAAAAAAATATCAAAAACCACTGGATTGAACTTCGGACGGTAGTTTTTTCTGCTTAACCTGTTTTTTCCCTTTTTTAAGGATGATGCTCAAATTCATGTACAAACAAAAATCGAAAACAAAAAATAGGCGTCTGTCAGCAAGAAATTACGCTGTTAATTCACAGTCACACTCAAAAGTCAAGCTATTTAATCTAGCAATTAAGCGGCTCTCTCCCAGTTGGCAAGCTTGCTTACCTTTAGCTTGTCTGATTGTGTTGGGTTGGGGTTATGCCGCAGTTGCCCAAGCTCCAGCCGCAGGGCCAACCACAGCAGAACTTAAAGTTGCTCTTGATACGCTGTGGGTTGCGATCGCTGCCTTTTTAGTGTTCTTCATGAACGCTGGTTTTTGTATGTTAGAAACCGGCTTCTGTCGCCAGAAAAACGCTGTCAACGTTCTTTCCAAAAATTTGATTGTATTTGCTCTGTCCACCGTTGCTTTTTGGGTGATCGGTTTTGGCTTAATGTTCGGTGATGGCAACGACTTCATTGGATTGAATGGGTTTTTCTTAGGAGGCGCAGATAACAGTCCAGCGACTGGAGACGGCTATAAAGGTGTTTTCGGTGCTATTAGTTGGGCTGGTGTGCCTTTAGCTGCCAAGTTTTTATTCCAGCTAGTGTTTGCTGGAACAGCAGCAACAATCGTTTCTGGTGCAGTAGCCGAACGGATTAAGTTTATTGATTTCCTAATTTTTAGCCTCTTACTTGTAGGTATTCTCTACCCCATTACCGGACACTGGATTTGGGGAACTGGTTGGCTAGCAGACAGAGGTTTTTGGGATTTTGCCGGTTCTACGGTGGTTCACTCCGTAGGTGGCTGGGCAGCTTTGATGGGAGCAGCATTTCTTGGTCCCCGCCTTGGTAAATATCAAGATAGGGAAGTTGTGGCCTTGCCTGGTCACAACATGAGTATTGCCACTTTGGGCTGTCTGATCCTGTGGTTGGGCTGGTTTGGTTTCAATCCCGGTTCTGTTATGGCTGCCAATCCTAGTGCAATCAGTCACATTGCTGTTACCACTAACATGGCTGGTGCTGCCGGTGGAATTGCCGCCACCATTACAGCTTGGTTGTACTTAGGTAAACCAGACCTATCAATGATTATCAATGGGATTTTGGCTGGCTTGGTTGGTATTACTGCATCTTGTGCTTACGTAAGTATTTCTAGTTCTTTACTCATTGGCTTGATTGCTGGAGTACTCGTAGTTTTCTCTGTAACATTCTTTGACAAACTTGGCATTGATGACCCAGTGGGAGCTACCTCAGTTCACCTAGTTTGTGGCATCTGGGGAACTTTAGCAGTAGGTTTGTGGGCTGTTGGCCCTGGTGTTTATTCGTGGTATGGCGATGCACTTGGCCCAGCAAAAGGTTTATTTGCAGGTGGTGGCTTTGCACAATTCGGTGTTCAGCTGCTAGGCGTTGTCTCAGTAGGTGGCTTCACTGTTTTAGTGAGTAGCATCTTTTGGCTAGTATTAAAAGCTACTTTAGGTATTAGAGTATCTAAAGAAGAGGAACTAGAAGGTTTGGATATCGGCGAACACGGTATGGAAGCATACAGTGGATTTATCAAAGAAGGTGATGCAACTGGATTTTCTGAAGAACAAAGCTCAATTGGAAAATTTTAGGGTAAATATTTCTTTGATTTACCCTCTGGCATATTCCTAATATGAGTTACCAACACACCATTAGTAGATTAAACTGATTCCGCAAAATTGTCTATCCAAGTGGGGAAAAGTAGGAGGTATAAAACCCCCTACTTTTTCAAATTTTTACCTGATTAGTGCTTTATTAATTTAGCGATCGCAACCAGAAATACTAATACCATTTCACGCAATACCTAATACAGACACATAAATATAGTTGTATAAAAATACACTTTTATATAAATTTTAATACGGTTCATTTAAGTCAGAAAAATAAATTTACGTAGGTTGGGGAGCCACTGCGCCCTTGCGGTTTCCCGACTCAAAGCAAGTGGCTTTGAGGAACGTAGACCCAAAGGGGCTTAAGGCAGGGTAACCCACCATTTTTGGGCATTTGTTGGGTTTCACTTCGTACCCCTACGGGGATTTTGCTACAACCCAAGCGTATTGACCTATGTGTTGCCAAGATTTTTGGAAACGTCATCACTGACTACCTCGTATATAAGTAAAACAGCGAGAATAAATCAAACTAAGCTGTCGCGGATTTAACTTGCACATCTTTTCGTGTTGGCTGTTGACTGTTGACAGTTAACCGTCAGCCGTCAACAAACTTAGGAAATGACTGTGTAATTTCAAAGCGTAATAGCTTATTAGTTATTTACGCTGACTTACTTAGACCAATCTAGAGACGAAATATGGCAGAATGCTTGCGAGTATTAACCGAATAATGTCACCATAAGTCTGCGCGATCTGAATCACAATGAAAACTTAATTTCAGCAAAACTTATTTTACCTTGTGAAAATTTTATGGTTAAAGGATTGAGAGTTAGTATGCTGTTATTGACAGTTCTGGGAAATCTGGCATGGTCATTTAGTGCCAAAGCAAATTTTAATGGCAAACTCACTGTGGAAATTGATGGTTTGAAAAATAAACAAGGACAAATCTGCGCCAGTATATTTGCTACCAGTGAAGGATTTCCTAGCGATCGCGATCGTGGCTTACAAAAGCAGTGTACCAAGATTACTGGCACTCCCTTACCCATTACCTTTGAGAACTTAAAAGCAGGTAGTTACGCCGTTGCTGTCTTCCACGATCAAAATAATGACGGCACTCTCAATAGCAATGTTTTTGGTATACCAAGCGAAGGCTTTGGATTTTCCAGCAACCCAGAGATTCGCACAAGAGCGCCTAAATTTAGCGAAGCAGCATTTTTGGTGGCAGGCCCGGACACTAATATCCAAATCCAATTGAAATATTTTTAGGTTTATTCTCGTGAATCGTTCTGTGAATCTTCTGGTAGACTTTGTTGTTCCGGCAAACCACGTATTCGATTCATCTGAGTTAAAGCATATCGTGCTGTTGCTTGCACTTCGGCATCTGGGTCTTCCAGGGCATGGCGTAACATCTGACTCATTTGACCCATCATGTCATAAACACGCGTCAGGTCACGGATCGCATTTTGCCGCACTTGTGGACTTTCATCTTGCAGTGAAATTGCTAGACCACGATTCATTGGTTTAAGTGTGCGGATGCCAATTTCTGCCAAAGCTGCCAAAATTAAGCTGCTTTCTTGAGAATCGGCACCAATCATCAGGTCAACCATTGGCTGAATTGCCCGCGAATCTCCCTGTTGCCCCAAATCCCAAATAGCCTTGCGCCGCTTCGTTGGGTCAGAACTGCGTAAGTCTTGAATTAATTCGTCAACAATATTGAGTTTAGCTAGCCGGGAAGTTTTTTCTGGTAGCAGTAATTGTGTGGCGAGTGGTGGCGTAACTGTTTGTGTAGTTACAGTGTCTGGTAAGGGTGATGTCATGGGGTTTTTGTTAGCTTCACTCAAACTTTTAGTCTCTGATATTTTGGATTGCACTTGTTTGACCTGACGAAACCGCTTCAGTAGGTAAAGAAGTGCGCCAATACTTCCTAAAACTCCAATAGCAAATATAAACCACCAGACAAAACCTCTCTCGGTTGGTTCAGGTGTTGTAGTTGGTTTGGAAGTTGCAGCAGAAGAGGTGATTATTGGAGAGACAACAATTGGAGAGGTGGCAATCTGCTTTTTGGCCCCCATTGCTTCTTCCAGTTTTCCCCTAGTCGCCAGACCAGCAAGGCCATCTACTTTTAAACCCTTTGCTTTCTGGAATTTAACTACAGCGATTTCCGTACTTACGGTGTACTCTCCATTTACCACACCACTGTAGTATCCCAACTGCTTTAATTGGGTTTGTAATCTCTGCACATCTGATTTTCGACTACCATATCTCAAAACAGTCGGACTAGCAGTAACTGTCGAACTAGCTTGTGCAAGTTCTAAAATTTCAGGTGCTAGGTTAGGTGTGGCTGTGCTTGAGCGGTTTGGGTAAAAACCCACACAAGAAAAACAGGTAAATATCAAAATTGAGGAACGGCATAGCCTCATATTGCAAGTTTCAGCCTGAACGTGCTTTTGAAGTCTTCGATACCACAATACCTTCAAGATGACCAAATGTTAACTGTCATTTGTCATTTATTGCTAGGCATTGGGCATGGGGTTATTCTCCTTATCTCCCTTGTCTCCTTCATTTCACCTTTAACAAGTTAGGGTAAAATTTCTCGTTCAGATTCTCTGACTCCTAAAGTTATGGGGTTCAATTTTTTAGCAGATGCTTCTAAAACTGGTTGCTGTATATTAGCTATTTCGCCGACAGTAACTGTGTCGTTTTGCGCTGCTAAAGTATCACGTTGGTTAATGAGATAGATGCTGATTAAAGTTAGGAAAACACCAACCCACTGCAACGGACTGAGAACTTCTGAGAGGAAGAGATTGCCGAATAGTAGGGCAAATACGGGTGTGAGGAAGGTGAGGGAACTAAGACTGGTAAGACTGCCACTAGAAGCAAAGTAGAAGAATAATCCGTAGGCGATCGCACTGCCAAATACGGTAGCATAACCCATAGCCACTAAATCAGATGCTCCTAGATTCTGCCACTGTTGAGATTCAACAACTGATGAAACTCCCCATAGTGGCAATCCGCCCAAAATCATGTGCCATCCTGTAGCGCTTACTGGGTCAGCATATCGGCAGACAAACCGAATTAACACTGTTCCCACTGCCATTGATAGTGCTGCTAACAGCATCAACCACTCGCCGCTGGCAAACAAATCTTGCCAATTGCCAATTGTGATATTTGCGCCTGAGTCGAGAAAATGTAAAATCCACTTATCAGGTAAGCCAATTAAACTAATGCCTGCGACTCCTAATCCTAACCCCAGCCATCCCCAAAAACCAATGTGTTCCTGGAATAGCCACAACGATAGTAAAGCAACAGCCAAAGGTTGCGAGTCAATCATCACAGACCCTAACCCCGCGCTGGTTCTGACTAATCCCTCTGCCAAGAAGCCTTGAAACAGCGTCCCATCTACAAGTGCAAATAAGGCAATCCATAGCCATGCAGCCCAACCCTTCGGCTGGGGTTTACCCATGAATGCTGCTGCAATCAGAATTAATATCCCTGCTGGTATCAGACGCACACCTGCCATGAATAGCGGTGTAGTATGGGGTATTACTCCTTTCATCGCTACCATTGCCGTTCCCCATAGGAAAAAGGGGGCAATTAAGAGGAGAGGGGCGAAGGGAAGTTTAGATGCACTGAGTTTCAGTTGCATGAGTTTGCTGATGCCTTTGTTTAACAAGCGCAAAAATTGCTTTACCTAATTTTACCGAATTATGTAGTTTTGCGTAGACATCGCCTCTGGCGGGTGCTTTGCACCATCGCGTAGCATCTCGGACAGAAGGAATTAATACTCAGGCGTAGCTAAAGTTAGAGAAAGCTGAAGATTGTAATGAGATGGATACATTTAAAAAGCTTTATCAGGTAAGAAGCACAAACGCTTCAAATCAGGCAGATAGGCAGTATTTTTTGTAAGTAAAAGTACTACTGTTAAAGTGCTTTTTTTAAGCTAAGAATGTAAGTTATTTATCTTTCAGACCAGTTTACTCAATTTAGGAGCATCGAATGCCTGTAAGATTGCCTAGCTTTATCGGCTATGGGATGGGGTCAAATTACTAGTTAGAGGAAATTTTGTGAATTGGAAAGCTGTTGCGGATTCCGCGATCGGAACGAGTCATCAAAGACAGGGGATAGGTTGTCAAGATTATGGGGATTATTGCATCTTTGATGATGTGATTGTAGGCGCTGTTGCTGATGGCGCTGGTAGTGCTAAATATTCTGATGTTGGTTCTAAGTTGGCGGTAGAAACGGTACTCAAATGCTTTTCTGATATTAATGAATCTCCTCCGATGCAAGCTTTTTCTCAACCACTGTCCAAAGAAGAAGCTGAGAAAGTGTTTGCTAAGATTGTAAACCAAGTTATTACAGAATTGCAGAAGCAAGCAGATGAAGGAAATTATTCTGTCAATGATTTAGCTTGTACATTATTAGTTTTCGTGGCAACTCCTGACTGGGTTGCAGCTATGCAAATCGGGGATGGATTTATTGTTGTACGTTCCCAAGACTCAGAATATCAACTATTGTTTCAGCCAGATAAAGGTGAGTTCATCAATGAAACAACTTTTATCACCTCAACAAATGCAGTAAAAGAAATGCAGGTAGAGGTTATTTCCGAAAAACAAGAATTTATTTGTGTTTCCACTGATGGACTGGAAAAAGTAGCAATTCGTTTGAGCGACTGGGAACCCTTCTCACCTTTCTTTAAACCTTTGGAGTCATACTTGCACGAAACTGTTAATCCAAAGGAGGATAAATATCTGACGGAATTCCTCAACTGTGAACGGCTAAATCATCGCACTGACGATGATAAAACCTTACTTTTGTGCTTGTTTGATAGAGAGTAAAATTCGATGACAGTTCTCACCTATGCCAGTATGGGTCAATCGATTACTCTGCCGGGTTATGACAACAGGAGCGCAAATCCCTACCAGTGCAGAGAACCGAGCAATTGAGTCTGTTTAATTAAAATTTTATATAAGGATACCTAAGTTTTCCCAGCTTAGATATCCAATAGCAACATAACCTAGAGTAAATAGACTATTAACTATACTTATAATTCTAATTAGAATTTTTGTTTTTAAACTACTTCTTTAGGTAGTTTCTCAATTCATCCTTAAGTATGATGAAAGCTATATGAAAAATTTAACTGGAATTTTGAAAGCAAATGCCTAAATTACAGATAATTTGTAGAAGCGCATATATTTGCGTTTATACATTTAACAGGTGCGCTACACTGCGTTAACGCACCTACTTTCTAAGACAATTTAGCAACGCTAGATTTTTCTAAAGTCGCTACTAATTTCACTCCAAATTCTTCCTCAAATACTCCTTTTTTATAATCTAAGCTCCAAAGTTCTAAAGCACAGTCATCATCAGGTTGAGATGGAAAAATTAGTAAGTTTACCTGCTGAAATTGTGGATAATACTCACATTGCACTTGAGCGATCGCACCAATTTGTCGTCTATCTAAGGCCACTGCCAATCTTAAAATTGCACTCAATTGACTAACCATTTGTCGTTGGTGTTTAGTCAGCAAACTCTGGTAATTTTCATGTTTTTTCTTAGGCGGGGATTTGCGATGATAACGCGCTAAATTGGCTATGATTTCAATCTCAGTTTCTGTATAACCGAGTAATTCACCATTGCGAATTAGATAGTAAGAGTGCTTGTGGTGAGACGAATGGCTAACATAATGACCGCAATTGTGTAATATTGCAGCTGCCCACAACAGTTGCCGCTCGTCAGATCCCCAATGGTGCAGCGTACCTTGAGTTTGATCAAATAAACTTTGAGCAAATACTGCGACGCGATCGCTATATTCTAAATTAACGTGGTATTTATTAGCGAGTTTTAAAACATTCCGTTCCCGAACTGAACTTTGGTAGCGCAGCTTATCTTCAATTAAACCGTGGGTTAGCATCCAGTCTACGATTACACCTTCCCGCAGGGAACGCTCACAAACTGTGACCGATTCACTACCCAAAAGGGTCATTATTTCCTGTAATATCACTGCACCAGCAAGTATCACTTCAGACCGCTTGTCTGGCATACCAGGAATTGCAGCCTTGTCTGAGTTACTCAGTTTCCGCAAGCGATTTACCAACTCTCGCAAGTCTTTAAGACTAAATTGGTAGCCATTGAGAGTGGAAGGAATGACACCTGACTTTTCTCGTGCAAGAATCATCGCCAGGGTTTCAATCGTGCCAGATGTACCTACCAAACGGGGAGATTCCCCAAGCTGGAGGTTTGATAGTACTTCATCCACGGAACGTTCTAACATCCCGCGTGCATAGGCTTGCAGGTGTTGAAACTCAGTGTTGCTGATGGGGTCGGTGGTGATTAACTCGCTAGTGAGTCGCACTGCACCGACTTTGGTACTGGTGAGAGTGCGTGCTTGGTGACTATCACCCAAAATTAACTCTGTGGAACCACCGCCAATATCAACAATCATGTGGGGCTGGTTGTGAAATTCCATCCCCGACAGTACGCCAAGGTAGATTCGTCGCGCTTCTTCTTGACCAGAAATCAAGTCAACGCTTAAACCCAACTCCGCTTCTATTTTGTGCAAAAAATCTTTACCATTGGGGGCTTCCCGCACAGCGCTAGTTGCTACAGCAATGATTGTTTCAGCATTGATAGTTTTGGCAATTTCTTGAAAGCGTCCTAAAGCAGCGATCGCCTTTTTAATTATCTCCGGTTTGAGTTCCCCTGTAGTTAGATTGCGATCGCCAAGTCTTACAGTTTCTTTTTCTCTGGCGATAATGCTGAAAGCTGGTAGTGTGGGGTCAATCTTGACTACTACCATGTGTAGAGAATTTGTTCCCAGGTCAATGGCAGCAATAATTCTATGTTGCTTAGATGGTTGAGTTGGAACACTCTCCCAGCTAGCCGAAACTAAATTCAGCATCTAGTTTTCTCTCTTTATAAGAAATGATGGCAAACGGTGGTATGTCGGGGTAGCTGGCACTGATATTTATTGCAACAGACTTGTTCAAACTAAGTAAGCTGTCGCGCATTTAACTTGCACATCTTTTTGTGTTGACTGTTGACAGTTGACAGTTAACCGTCAGCAGTCAACGAACTTAGGAAGTGACTGTGTAGTTTAAAAGCGTAATAGCTTAATGAGTACTCAGCACTGAGTAAATTAAAAAATACTCAGCACTCTTTATCTTTGGTCGAGGGTAACTGAGCTAAGTATATTCACCCTACTACTTCTAACCGCAGTGACTATTTAAAGATATTTAAAGTTGCCACTTGAGGTTATCTTTTTACAAATAACAAATAACGTTATTCTATAGATGTAAAGATGTGTGAATTCATCTGTCTAAAGTTATTTGTTGATTTCTATGTTAAGGACGCCAGAACGCCCCCAGTCACCAGTTTGGCTTGTAATTATCAGGCTTTTGCGCTGGCATAAACCAGAAGGACGGTTAATTTTAATGATTCCTGCCCTTTGGGCTGTATTTTTGGCAGCTTCTGGGAAACCGCCTTTACCTCTGGTTGGTGTGATTATCTTGGGTACTTTGGCCACGAGTGCAGCGGGGTGTGTTGTCAATGATTTGTGGGATCGGGATATTGATCCAGAAGTAGAGAGAACACGCGATCGCCCCCTCGCTTCTCGCGCCTTGTCTGTGAAAGTTGGGATTGTAGTTGCGATCGTATCGCTAGCATGTGCAGCTATCCTGGCCTTTTATCTTAACCCCCTGAGTTTCTGGTTATGCGTGGCAGCAGTGCCCGTAATTCTGCTTTATCCAGGTGCAAAGCGGGTGTTTCCTGTGCCGCAACTGGTGCTTTCCATCGCTTGGGGTTTCGGGGTGTTGATTAGCTGGAGTGCAGTGACACAAACCATCTCCCAACCAACTTGGTTGCTTTGGGGCGCGACTGTACTTTGGACATTGGGATTTGATACAGTTTACGCTATGAGCGACAAGGAAGACGATCGCCGCATTGGTGTTAATTCCAGCGCCCTATTTTTTGGGAATTATGCCCCTGTAGCTATTGGAATTTTCTTTGCTGGCACAATCTTGTTATTGGCTTGGTTAGGTATACTCATACATCTGCACTTAGCCTTCTGGATTAGCCTTACAGTTGCTACTATCGGATGGGTTTGGCAGTCTCTGCGATTAAGACAGCGAGACTTACCTAATCCTATTTATGGTGAGATGTTCCGGCAAAACGTGTGGATTGGTTTTATTTTACTTGCTGGGATGATTGCTGGATCTTTTTAAATTGAAACTTACTCCTAAGTCAAAGCGAATACGCGTCTATGAGTGAGACAAAAAATATTTATGAGTTTTCGTATGGGTACATTCTTTGATTGGTTTAGTCCTTTATTTCAGTATGCGCTATTTACTAATCAAAAGCAATTAGGTGAAGCGTTATATTTAAATATTGCTAAAAATCTAAATCTGGATTTGAGTAAATTTAAACGCAACCTAACTCTTGCCGCTCCCGCAATTACAAAAGATATTCAACTAGCTGAGAAATTGGGTGTTTCTGGCACACCTTTTTTTGTAATTAATAGTCCAACTTTTTCAGGAGTGGTGCAGCTAGCAGATATCGAAAGTATATTGACTGGTGCTAAGTAAATTAGTGTGTTTGAAAATAGGCTCTTATGGCAATACTGCTCGGGTTTTGGATTTTAAACTGGAATTTGGTTTGGGGAAAAGGTTACTGGGTTTGGGTTAAAGGTTTTTTCTTTCCCCTTTCCCATTCCCCTTTTCCCCAAAACCCGACAAGTACTGGCTCTCATGGCGGCTAGCTCTCCTTAAAAAGGCTTTCTCTAGTTCCCTCCTTTTTAAGGTGGGTTAGGGAGTATCAAGTCTTAACCCAAAGGTATTACTTTATAAATAGTCTTTCAGATTCCCTTTTTGATTCTCTAAATATTTACTCTTTAATTTCTCTGGAATGGGAATAGGACGACTATTTTGTAAACTGACAAAAGCGCCCTTTTGGCTAGCCACTGCTGCTAACTCATTGTTAGATAAAATTTCAGCTTGCACAGTCCACTTCAACCGTCCTAAATTACTTAGCCATAAACGTCCAATCACTTTATCAATAATCTTTATCGGACGTTTATATTCAATTTCAGTTCCAGCTAGAACAGGCGCATATCCTTGCTCAATTTGTTGATTGAGTTGCCAGTGTTCATCTAAAAACTTTAAACGTAAATCCTCGAGCCATCTGATATATACAATATTACTCACGATTCCCATAAAATCAATGTCGTATGTTTTTACAGGAATTTCTAATACTACTTGTAATGGTCTGTGCAAATTGTTATTTACTAGCATTATTTCTCTCAATATTTTTAAAACCGATCGGTTTGTAAATTTATCAAAAATCCACTCCTTTCAAACATAGATAATTATTAATTGTCTAATAACACATTACCCACAATAGTTTCAAACTTCTACTTTGTAGTTTAAGATTAACTCATCGCCAGGTAAACCTCTAATCCCCCAATTATATTTAGGCGTTTCAAAAATTGTAATTTCAATATCGTACACAGGAATATTCAATTTTTCATTGATATTTTTAATCAGTAGGCGAATAAACTGCTTTTTTGTTTCCACCGAGCGCCCCTCAAACATACTAATTTCGATAATCAAATAATTTTCTGATCTATCAGATGGATAATAAAAATCTGTTTTATCCAGTGGAAAAAAACGGTGAAATCTTTTTTCAGGGGTAAGCTGTAAAACCTCAATAACAGAGGCATGGATTATATTTGATAACTCAGTTTTAACAGAATTTAATTTTTCTGCTAAACCATATACCTTGATTTGTGCCATACATTTAAAGGTGAGTCTCCAAATATTGATTCAGGTGATTAATTACTCTGTGCATGTGAATTGAATCTCCATAAAGCTTGCTCATCATTATGGCTCCTTCCAGTGTTGCAATTATGATGGTAGCGATTTCATCAGCACTCACTTCAGCGCGAATTTCACCCTTTTCAATTCCCGTTTCAATAATTCGGTGAATCAAATGCAGCCAAGAGTTCATCGCCTGTTGAGCGCGTTCCCGCAACGCCGGATGAGCATCATCACTCTCCACAGCAGTATTCAGCAGTGGACACCCTCCCTTGATAGGTGGATTTTCTGCCAAGCTACTAAATACGCCAATGATTGCTTGCAGGCGTTCTACTGCGTGGCGTTTGCTTCGTAATGCAAATCTAGTATGCTGGCTAATGTGAGCGATCGCAAAGTCAAAAGCCTGTAGCGCAAGATCATCTTTGCTTTGGAAGTGATTGTAAATTCCTCCTTTCTGCAATCCAGTAACACGCATGATGTCTGACATCGATGAGCCTGCATATCCTTGTTGGTTAAACAGTTCGGCTGCTTGATGGAGAATTCTACTTTTTGTTTCTTCACCTTTGGACATTACAGCGATTTTTAAATGAGTGAACTACGGGCAGTAGGGAAGTTTATTTTCAAAATTGCTGTAAATAAAATATTACCGACCGAATGGTTTGTTTTAACCTAGCATGATAAGTACTTACAAGTCAAGCGTTCTTCAGCGCTGAGTTCTGAACTAGGCATTGGGCATTATTATTCATTGGTGTCAACTTAAACCAAAACCCTTTTAAAACCCCGTTTCCAGCCTCTGGCTGGAAATGCACCTCATTGCGGTGCCGCCAATTCTATAGGCTCCGTCTCCTAATGGGCCTTCTCAGTTTGAGACTCTTGACGAGACAATCTCTAAAAGCTAGTTTTAGACTGGCTTTTACCTAAAGTTGACACCAATGATTATTATTGTTTCCCTACCTGCCCTACTCCCCACTCCTCATTCCTTATGCTAAGAGAGTTAAAATCTGCTCGACTAACTGAGAATTAACATTTTTATTCAGATAATCTAGCGAGATACAACGCGAATACGCTAGACGTTTGATCGTGCTTACAAGTAAAATACGGTAAGTACACCGCCTTATCGGGTTTTACATGTAAAAACACAGAAAAACCAGTTAGAAGTTGAATTTAGCAAAGCAACTGACCCATAAGCAGTTATCAAAATCTGTTTCAGCTAAATGCCAGTTGTGATGCTCCCAAAAACTTCCAAAGAGGTTTTAAGTTGTCCAGGAATCCTCTGCCCTAACTTTTAGCTGGATAACCTTTGTGTCACTCATCCCTTGAGAAACACAATAACTTGCCATAACTAGCTCTGTCTACCACTGGGCTATAGTTTTGGCACAGTTGCTGCTCTCTAGCAGTGAAGCTTTAGCTGACTTTCAGTTCTAGCTGCTCGTAGTTAAGTCAGTGAAGAGTTATCAAGGCTTCGTTTGGGGATTTAAACCTTAACCTATGTTGCTCACTTATAGAAGTGAGAGACTCAACAGGACTTTGATAACTAATAACTGATTATTGAAACCCCCGAAGAGTATGCACTATCTATTACTACCGTTCTTAAGCTTTTTTGTTGGCATCATCGTTGGTTTGACGGGAATTGGCGGAGCCTCTCTTATCACCCCAATGTTGATTTTTGTTTTTCAAGTTCCGCCTTCCATCGCTGTGAGTTCTGATGTTGTAGCTGCCACATTGATGAAGATTGTTGGTAGCGTCAAGCATTGGGAACAGAAAACCCTTGATACAGAAGTTGTCAAATGGCTGGCATTCGGGAGTGTTCCAGGCTCACTGTTTGGGGTAGGGATTTTGCACTTCATTAAACGTACAGGTGAGTATAACCTAGATAACATCTTGCTCCGTTTGCTTGGCGGGATGATTTTGCTAGTTACAGTGTTAGCACTAGTGCAATTGTTGTTATTAACTTTTTTCCCAAAATTTAATTTACCCGAACTGCCAAAGTTAGACCTAGAAACTAACTTTGGTCGCTTTGTGACAATCACTTTAGGAGCAATTTTAGGCTGTTTGGTTGGTCTAACTAGCGTCTCCTCAGGTTCAATGTTTGCCCTAGTGCTGATTGGGTTTTTCCGCCTTGATGCACGGAAGTTAGTAGGTACAGATATTTCACACGCAGCAATTTTACTGCTGTTTACAGCCCTCGGTCACCTCAGCCTGGGAACAGTTGATTGGAGTTTGGTACTGCCTATATGGTTAGGCTCTGTGCCAGGAGTGTTACTAGGCGCTAAAATCTGCCAGGTAGCTCCGCAACGTCCATTACGGTTTATCATTTATACCATCTTAATGATGGTAAGTTGGAAATTAGTTCATCAGGTATGACAAAACTCGGTAATAGAGTTTAGTTGTAAAAGTTTTTCGCTGCTCACTCACTCTCCAAAAAGACGGCACCGAGATTAGGTGCAACTAAATCTATTCCTCCGTTCGTTCCAGTATTCGTAGGAAAACAAGAATTAGCGACATTCAGCAGTGTTTTTGGAGTGCAAGTAACATCAGGGGCAAATAGCGAGTAGCCGTAGACCTTTTTTCCCTGTGACACGAGTTCGTCGGTACGAATTAGAAGACCTCCTAAAACTTGGTTCGGTGGAATAGTTAGTGCAGGGTTTATGGGAATTCCACGATTATTTTTGGCAACATTGTTCAGGAAATAATATTGGGGAATCGGGTCTTGTAACGGTGTTTTACCCCAGCTGGAAGCTGCTATCAGGTAAATGGGCCCGTAGGAAGTGGGATTTCCGTGTTTATCCACATTTGTAATCGCCGCAATACCGAAACCATCGTGTCCAGTTGGTAATCCACGCTCGAAGACGGGAAAGTGAATTTTATTACTTGCCTTCACAGGTTTAACAAGTACAAAGTCAAGCCGCTCAATACTAGCGTTACCGTTGTAAAGTGTACCGCCTAAATTTGCACCTATGTTAGTAAAAACGTTATCTGGACCTGCCAAGATATTGTTGATACTAAACAGCGTTTTCTCTGGAAGTGGGCCCAAACTAAGAAAGTTAAAGGTATTAGAGGAAGAATCAAAACTGCCTTGGTAGTAAGCTAGCTTTCTGTCATCTGTGGCGGGGTTACGGCGAATCTGCACAAAAGCAGGGATGGATTTAAATGTTGTGCTGCCTCCTGTGGTTGTCAATCCTGTAATTGATTGAATTTGTCCACCGAAGTTGAGAGTAAAACTATTGCCTGCAAATTCGCTGTCACCTGCAACTTTGGTAATAGATATAGTAGGAAACGAAGCAGTGTCAGTAGTAATTGAAGTGATATCTTGTCCAATTATCTGAGCTTGTGCTGAGGTAAAGCACAAAAACGGGGCGATGATTGAAATCAGACAAAAACCAGGTTGAATGCTTGGGCGAAAACGGATAGGATTGCACCCAATCGCACGGATAAGGAAGTATTGCATTACACAGCTTTTAATAAGTCAAATAATTATACTGATGCTCGCCTTCATCTAGGTTAAGAATTGGTAAACAAAAAGTTTTTCTCCGAAGATCGAACATCAACAATTTTGTGCATATTTCTATGACAAACTTTAGATTTAAGATTGGAGTTTTCATCGTTCAATCCCAAATCCAGCATTTAACATTAATTAACTTCTTACCCAAGGTAGTAGAGTGAATGTACCTCGTTCATACATAATGAACAGACCCAAGCCAATCAACACAAAAGGTACGACAGCTTTACCGTAGCGACTTAAAATATAAGCAATGGTAGGTTGACGGCTTAAAAAATAAGCGATCGCACACCAAACCCCTACCATGATAAAAAATATACTTAGAATTACTCCCAAACTGGCAAGATCGTGACCAGCGAATAAGGGGATATATATACTAATATTGTCACCACCATTAGCGATCGTTACTGCTGCTACTTTATAGGTTTGGGGGTGCAAAACACTTAAAAGAAAAGACAATACCGGGTTAGTAGGTGTGGACTGCCTAAAATCACTGCTGACTGTCTGAACTGTTATAGTTTCTTCTGTTCTATATACTAATTGCTGAAGACCAATTGCTATTGGTAGCAGTCCTAGCAATCCTATCCATTCTCGCTGTACGACCAATCCACCAAAAAATCCTGGTAAGCTAGCGATGATAATGGCTGCAAAACCGAGATATTGACCAAGTAAGATATGCCGCCGCCGAAAATTAACATCTACCTGTGAGAAAAATATTAACAAGATAATGATGTCATCTATGTTAGTGGCTATGAAGGCAATTATCCCTTCACTGAAGGCTGTCCCTAGCTTACTCATGCTGGATTTTTAGAACCTACGATTTTTCACCATACCAAATTAACTTTCTACCACAACTAAGCTTTAAAATAGACAAAGTAATTATTCAAGCAATTTCAACGATTTACGAGATTTATTTTAAAAAATCACATTTAGTGTTTGGTGTTGCAGCTCAACACAGATAATTTAGGGCGTGTATCTGTTGTTGAATTTCTTTGCATTATTCTGTTTGAGACGCTTCTCTACGAGAGGCTTTGCCAATGCCAATGCGAACGCGGTAGCCTGCTGCAAGATAAAAGTATGTCTATGTTTATCTTAAAATATGAACGAGTTAGTTACTGCAATTAGTACAGGGTCAATTGCGTTCATTGCCACTAACATTGATGATATTGTCATTCTATTGTTGTTTTTTTCTCAAATAAATGCTACCTTTCGTCGCAGACATATAGTTGTCGGTCAGTTTCTAGGTTTTACAGTTTTGTTAATCCTTAGCCTTTCTGGTTTATTTGGTGGGTTAGTTTTATCAAAAAGCTGGATTGGATTACTTGGTTTACTACCAATTGCCATAGGTATCAGCAGCTTAGTTAATAAGGAAGAAGATGCATTGGAGGAAGTTGTAGCTGCAACTGAACAATCTGAGGCATCAAGAACTACTAGTTTACTATCTCCTCAAACTTACAGCGTGGCAGCCGTTACAGTTGCAAATGGTAGTGACAATATTAGTGTCTATGTACCGTTATTTGCTAGTAGCAATTTAGAGAGTTTTGTGATAATTATCGGATTATTTTTTGTATTGTTAGGAGTTTGGTGCTATGTGGCATACAAATTAACTAACTACAGAGTAATAGCTAATGTATTGACTCGCTATGGTAATAATATTGTGCCTTTTGTTCTTATAGGATTAGGCGCTTTTATTGTATTAAAAAGTGGAGCTTTGAGTTTAATAAAGCTAGCTGCTAGTTGTTTTTGTTTGATGATTTTGGTGAAAAATAATGAAAGTAGCGATGAAATTGGCGAAAATTCTAGTAGATAAGCAAGCCATTTTTAGATTTTTGATCTAAATCTAAAAAATCGGTTTCACGAAAAAAGATTGATCCGTGGGTGATAATCTTAGAGGATGTTTTAAAAGTAGTAGCTGAGGTATTCTAAACTTTAGATCCTCCTAAATCCTCCGATAAATTGGAGGACTTTGAGAAAGTTATTCCCCATTTTTAAGGGGAGCCAGGGCGGTCTTCTCCCAAGGGGAGACGCCAAGGGCGATAGCGAAGCGGTAGCGAGTCATCGAGCGTCTGGGGTCTCCCTAAGTGGAGCGACTGGCGTGGGCTAGGGGGGATCTTGATACAACGGTAGACTTTACAAACATCCTCTCAAGGATTTCCAATGAAAAAAATATCCAATTAATAATTATAGGGTGCGTTACGGCGCATACGTGTCAACTTAAACTCTTTTTTTTAAAACCTCGTTAAGAGCTTCTGGCTGAAAATGCTTGTCATTGGGCTGTTGCCGCTAATTCTAGAGGCAAAGCCTCCTAATAGGCATTCCCAGTCTGAGACTGTGAACGAGAAACGAGAATTACTAAAAGCTTCTTCTAGAGAGGCTTTTACGTTAAGTTGACACCAATGGTTAGGGCGTTAAGCCTAACGCAGCGTCTAACAGATAATAGGTGCGTTGCGCTGTCGCGTTAACGCACCCTACTAGATAATTTATTTTTTGGAAGTCCCTAAAATCTAAAATTAGTATGGGGAATCAAACTTTGCTCAACCACTCATTCTCATCTGGGTCTTTGAACAGTGAAGTACTGAGGTAGCGTTCGCCGGAGCTAGGCTGTATCATGACGATTAGGCGACCTGCATTTTCTGGCCGCTGTGCCACTTGAATAGCAGCATACAAGGCAGCGCCAGTAGAAATCCCCGATAGCAATCCTTCTTCTTTTGCTAGGCGACGGCTGTAAGCCATCGCCTCTTCATCTGCTACCTGAATGACTTCATCTACCACTTCTGGACGGTAAATTGCTGGGACAAATCCCGCACCGATACCCTGAATTTTATGAGGCCCTGATTTACCACCTGCTAATACTGGGCTGTTGCTTGGTTCAACTGCGATCGTTTGAAAGCTTGGCTTCCGCCCTTTAATAACTTCTCCAACTCCCGTAATCGTCCCACCAGTACCCACTCCCGCCACGAGAATATCCACCTTTCCATCGGTATCATCCCAAATTTCTTCTGCTGTGGTTTGAGCGTGAACTTTCGGGTTGGCAGGGTTGCGGAACTGCTGCAACATATAAGCATTGGGCGTTTGAGCTAAAATTTGCTCTGCACGACCGATCGCCCCTCGCATCCCTTCTACCCCTGGCGTTAACTCTAATTGAGCGCCATAAGCTTTGAGCATGGATCGTCTTTCCTGGCTCATTGTGTCAGGCATCGTTAGAATGAGATGGTAACCCTTGGCGGCCGCTACCATCGCCAGCGCAATTCCTGTATTTCCAGAAGTCGGTTCTACTAAAACGGTTTTTCCAGGGTAAATTAAGCCTGCTTCTTCCGCCGCTTCCACCATACTCGCACCAATCCTGTCTTTGACAGAAGATGCTGGATTCATGCTTTCTAGCTTCACCACAATCTGAGCAACCGCTCCTGAAGCTTGGGGAATCTTATTTAATTGAACTAAAGGAGTTCGGCCGATTAACTTTGTGATATCTTTCGCTATCCGCATGTGGGTACTCCGTCGTGTCTAAATATAATACATCGGACTTTGCTGTGCGCGAGTTTCTCTTTCCTGGCACAAGTCTTGGAGTGTATAACGACCCAAAACTTCAATTGAGGCGGCGTTAGCTTGCTCCCAAACTTCATAAACCAGAGTCTTTTCCAGAGTGGAAGAGTTAGAGGTATCTTTCTCTTTCCGCTCACCTTCGACCAAAGTGACAATTTCAAGTATTGTGATCTGCCAAGGTTCACGAACTAAAACGAAACCTCCTTTAGAGCCGCGTTGACTCTGCACCACACCAGCACGCCGGAGGTTGGTCAAAATTTGTTCCAGATAGCGCTCAGGTATGGGTTGCTTGGCAGTGATCTCGCTCATAGTTAGAGGAAGTTTTTTCCCGTGGTGGCTTGCCAGTTCTAAGAGTGCCAGCAGCGCGTATTCCACTTTGGAAGACAGATCCAAGAGAGCGTAGTTTTGGCTATTCAAGACTGTACTCAACATACTACGGTGAATTTGGGGACTTATCGCAGTTTATGCGAAATTAATTTTTCTCAAAGTGTGAAATGTGATAGCATCCCACTTAACTAACCACAAAAACACTCTATCCTATCGACTTACCGTAGATTATTATCCTACACAATTCCCATAAATGACTGGATCTTTTTGTGGGAATTATCTTGAGTTTCTGTTTTCAGAGCCTCGCCTACCAACGAAAACCTTAACAGAGTATGCTACTAACAGATTTGCGAACCATTTTTGAGCGTGACCCAGCAGCCCGTAACTGGCTAGAAGTATTGTTCTGTTACCCTGGACTTCAGGCCCTAGTGTTTCATCGATTGGCACACTGGCTGTATAAAATTGGAATTCCCTTCATACCTCGGTTTATCTCTCATATTAGTAGGTTTTTAACTGGGATTGAAATCCATCCTGGGGCATTAATTGGCCAGGGAGTGTTTATTGATCACGGCATGGGAGTTGTGATTGGTGAGACAGCGATAGTGGGCGACCATGCCCTGATTTATCAAGGTGTCACCCTTGGCGGGACTGGGAAAGAAAGCGGCAAACGCCATCCGACTTTAGGCTCTCATGTAGTTGTGGGAGCAGGTGCGAAGGTATTGGGAAATATTGAAATTGGCGATCGCGTCCGTATTGGAGCAGGTTCTGTGGTGCTACGAAATGTGCCCAGTAACACTACTGTAGTCGGGATTCCAGGGCGTGTAACTCGTCAAAACAACTTGTCTACCAATGTTTTGGATCATGATAAAGTACGTGACGTAGAAGCTGAAGTCATCCGCGCTTTATTTGAACGCGTCAAGGCTCTAGAGAAACAGTTCGAGCAGTTGGAACAATCAAGTTTGTCCCCAACTGAATTTGACGACGAACCAACCGACAACTTTAAAAGCAATAATTCTGATGGGATGATTGAAGATTTTCTTGATGGTGCGGGAATTTAAGTCTTTATAAGCTGATGCGCGTCTAAAGTATATAAACACTCTCGATGGTCGTTAACTGTTGACTGTTGACGGGTTTTCAGTCATCAGTCATCAGTCATCAGTCATCAGTCATCAGTCATCAGTCATCAGTCATCAGTCATCAGGTAAATGTACAAATTAAATGCGTAACAGCTAAGGAAATAGCCCACAATGAACTCACTGTACTTCACGTTGTTAGCTCCATGCACGAACGCAAAACTAAGATGGCGGATTTAGCTGATGCTTTTATCGCACTTCCTGGCGGATACGGAACTCTAGAGGAGTTCTGTAAAATACTCACCTGGGCACAGCTAGGACTACACCAGAAACCTTGCGGTTTGTTGAATGTGGAGCGATACTTTGACCCCTTGCTCAGATTATTTGACCATGCCGTGAAGGAAGAATTCCTCAAGTCTGCCCTTCGTTCTCTTGTATTGGAAGCATCTGACCCCGAAAGTCTACTAGATTTATTTGCAACTTACCAACCACTTATTGTTGATAAATGGATTGGGCGAGAAGTAAATCCTTAGTGAGAGTAGATTTTTTACCAAAAGATTACATTTACATAATTCCTTAATATTTTTTTATAAATAGCCTCTAATCCTATTTTTGAGTACCCTGCATAGTTTAAGAGCAAAAACGACTTTTTATTATTTGTACAGATTGCTAATCATAATACGCATAGCGTATTATAACCTGATATATATATACTACGGTTAAAATATCGAGAAGCAGTATTTAAATAATATGGTGTCTTTATACACAGTTATTCCCAACGCATCCAGTAGTACCAAACAGGTTTTTGCCCGTCGGTCATTTTTGCCAGAACATCAAAACGGACTCTGGAAAATTGAAACGGGTTTTGTCAGGACTTTTACCTATCTGGAAGATGGTACAACTGTCGCTCTGGGATTGTGGGGGCCTGGAGATGTTGTTGGTAAGGCTTTGTCAAAATTAGAACCTTATCAGATGGAATGCCTAACTAAAGTGGAGGCGACAGCCTTACCTTTAGAGGAATGGACTCAACTAACAGAAACTCTACTTACCCATATCCAACAGGCTCAAGAATTGATGGTTATTCGTAGCCATAAAAAAGTCGATACCATGCTAATAAAGCTGTTGGCATGGTTATCTAAAAAGTTTGGTTCGGAAGTTGAGAAGGGACGTTTAATAGATATGCGTCTGACTCACGAAGACCTGGCGGAAATGCTCGGTTCAACTCGTGTGACTATTACTCGTATTCTTGGGCAGTTTGAGCAAGAGGGGCTGATTGATCGTCTTTCCTTGCATCGAATTGTGGTGCGAGAAGAAGAAATTTGGTACTACGAAATTTAGATTATTTCAGCAAAACCAGCCATCACCGTCAGCATTCGGCTTGCCCACAATTCTTAGATTCAGGGATTCTAGGTAAGTCAGACCGCTACAGATTTGTGGCTCTGTTCCCCGAAGTTCAATGTCAAAGTATCCTTCTTTATCTGTATTTGGTTGTAGCAAAGCCTTAGTAATATTAACTACCAAGCCATAAGCAGAAACTAGCTGTGAAATCACAGGCACTTGCAGATAGTACTTGGGAATATGTATCCGCAAACGAATTTGAGTGACTTGGCTTTTTGCAGAGACTGAAGAAACCAGTGATAATCTGGTTTGGGAATTGCTTTGATGGTTATTTAATGCTGTCATTGGGTAGTGAGTATTTTATTAATTAGCGTAGGCGTAGCCCGTCGTAGACATCGCTATAAACGCTAGATAAATCCAGCCAAATCGGTAGCCCCAGTTTTTCTAAATAACTCAGGCTAGAGTGTAATTGCTTTGTTCTCCCCCACAAATCCAAGTCAAACCAGCCGTCATCTTGCGTATCGGGTTGAAGTGTAGCACTGGTGATATTGACTGTTAGTCCATAACGAGAAACTAACTCGGAAATCACCGGTTCCTCGTAATAAGATTTTAAGATGCACAGTTGCAAGCGCAATCGATTGGTTTGACCGAGAGAAATCCATTGCTGGAATTGTTCTTGCCATTTATTAGTCAGCCATGCAGAGTCTTTGGGACTCAGTTTGCTAGCTAAATCTGGGAAAGGTAGACAGTGCTGGTTGGGTTGAATGTGGTTAGCGATGGCTAGTTGCAGCAAATCTACTCCCAATTCTTGCAAATAAGATAGGCTATTTGTCAGTTTTTGGGGGTTTCCCGAAAGTTCCAAATCAAACCAGCCATCGCTGTCACTGTCTGATGTCAGGGATGCAGCTTTAATATTGACGGTTAAACCATAACGAGACACCAGCCGCGAAATTACAGGTTGCCTGTGATAACGCTGAGGCACGAGAATGCGGCTATGCACTGAAGCGGGTTCTACAGATTTACTCTGAGACATCAGATTCATTCCCAATAGCGATACCTACGGTGGTCACTGAGGGCAGCCGAAGTTACGCAATTTTTAGGTTCGGCAGACAATTTTGCTGATGCCGTACCCCTACAACTCAACTGTGCTTCCTTGAATGTCAGCCTCACAGAGATTTTCATATTTCTGGCTTCTATCAAACTACGGTAACGCTATCGATTTAACGAATTTAGTTCTGATGTAAAGGACAATCTCACAAAGACCGCAAAAAAGCAATCAGCAAATTCACTTAAGTCAGGGTCAATTTATATAGAGTAATTGACGCTAAACCAATTAAGAATTTATTGCATCTGTCCGTTAGCTGATATTGTTATTATCTTGGAATTAAAACTGAAGGGTGATACTCATTACCAAGTGATTAAAGGGTTCCCGAAATCAGCTTAGGTGGTGTTGTAAGAATTTTGTTAGATTTTATCTCATCGTGGGCATACTGCAAGTATCAAGTCGGTATCTGGAAAACCTCACTTCTATTTCTCTCCTAAAAGGAGAGAGACTTTGAATTTTCCCCCTTCCCGATGCGGGAAGGGGTTAGGGGGTTAGGTTTTTCGTGGGCTTACATGACGTGAAAAGTCAGATATCAAGTAAGTAGCATCGGAACAGGGAAAAGAGTATGTTGACGACACAGCCGCAAGAAGAAATTACATCATTGAAGGAAAATTTAAGACGTGAAATTAGTAAACTATCAGGTGCTCCAGAGAATAATATACCTAAGTATATTTGCATCAATAACCTGAATTCAAAGCTAGAAAGATTAGAAGAAATCGAGAAAATTCTTAGTATAGATAAATATAAAATTGTTTTTATAGGTACTATTGGTAAAGGAAAAACTACAGCCATCTGTCATCTTTTTAACTTAATAAGTGACTTCAAGGTTTCCAAGACAATTCATGGCAAAACTAAAAATGTAACCGAAACTAAAGAGTTACTCTCAACGGGAGCGGGCAGAACTACTATATGTGAAGTAATTATTAAAGCTTCTGAAAAAACTTACATAGAGATAGAGCCTTATACAGTTGATGAGATGGAAAATATTATTTTTGATTTCTGCGATTCTATTGCCAATAAAGACAATCCTCAGTCAGACGAGAAAATAATCATTTCCACAGAAATTGAGAGAGCTATTAGGAATGTTACAGAACTTAAAATAACTTCTAAAACAGTCTATGAAGGTGACAACAAGGACACTCTAAGAACTGATAAAGCGAAGGAATTGCTTAATGAATCAGGAATAGAATTTCTGAAAAAAACTGCATTGAATAATGCAAATATCGAAGCTAGAACTACTACTAAAATTGAGTTTGAAAATCAGAAAAATGAGCAAGAATGGATAAAAAATACCTTTGCTGCCATCAATGATGTTCAGTTCAAGGAGTTTGCTATTCCAAGGAAAATATATCTTTATCTGAGCGATGATATTTTGTCTGGTTCCAACTTGTCTCAGTTCGATTCAGTTGTTGATACCAAAGGACTTGATGAGAACCCAATTCGTAAAGACTTGCAGAAATATATTGACAGTCAGGATAGCATCTGTCTCTTTGTAACTCCTTTTAATGATGCTCCTGAAGCTAATATTAGTAAATTAATAGGTTATCATCTTACATCTAAATCCAAAGACTTTCATCATAGATTTGTGACTTTGGTATTACCTCGCAAAAATGAGCCTGAAAAAGTGCATGGAGCTAATGAAGATAGAGACTTAGGAATTAAGATCAGACAAGATGAAGTTCAAGATACATTCAAAAAATTGAATTTAGATTTTTTCAAAGACAATATCTTATTCTATGATTCCTTGAGATACTATCGTGATGACATAGTTAAGCTACATGAAGACTGCGATCAAGAAGATGTACAGGGAGATAAAAATGAATTTATCGAAGCTATAGCGGGTGTAGTAAAACGTAGGCGAAATATTTTATTAGATGAATTTGAGGCTATCAAAGAAAGCTCTGCGACAATCAGAAATGGTAATGCTTTAACAGAATCAGAAGTCAAGGCAATTGAAAATGCCATTAAGAAGATAAAGGATTTACAGGATTTAAGTAAAAGATTACCTAGTTTTGTTTATGAAGATTTTATTGATGAATATGTTGATAAATACTATCGCATGGTTTATCCGGCATGGAACACGAAACACGCTATACATAGAAATTTTGGTTACTATGAGGCAAGAGATATAGATATATATTACGATGCGAGGGTTGTTGCCGAGGGAATAGATGAAAATAAAATGCTGAGAAAATTTACCAAAGAAGTAAAACAGGAATTAGAAAATATCCTGAATGAGCTTACATGTGCGAATGAATCTTTAAAGACATTTATCCCTGAATTAGTCAAAGAGTTTTACGGATTATATGACGAATTTATATATGAAGTTGGAAGAGAAGTTGAAGAAGAAGTTACGAGAAAACTATTACCTAGAAGCGAAGATTCTGAATTTTGGAAAGCTCTAATTGCTGAGAAAGGTAAGGAAAAGAAGAAGGGGGAAAAATTTGTCGATAATGTATGTCTGATATTTAAGCGAGAACTTGAAAAAGAGACGAACTTAAATACCTTCTTAAAAAGTAAAGCTGAATATCATTGGAAAGAATTAATTACCAAAATACTAGGCTTTTCTGGGCATCAATAGATAATTAATTTGTGAATTGCACATTTAATACACAGTTTAGGGGCAATATAATTGTGTCCCTAAAGCTATTTTATCCATCATTAGTTGCTATTAAAAGATATATGACTGATTTACAACAAGAAATAACTACAAAACTCAGCAGATATCAAAAAGATTATCAAGAATATACAAAATGTTTAATTAGGGGAATACAAATTCCCATTAATGGAAAACCAGAAGAGTTAGTTAGACAAATATTTATTCATTTCCTTATTAAAGAAAGTGGGTTATTTCCAGATATCATTAATATCGCAGTTGAAGCTAATAATCATGATATAGAAATATACAAAAAGCAAAGAAATGATAATTTCAAGCCATATCAATATCCTTTAATAATAGTGGAAGTAAAGCGAGAAAATGTGAATTTAAAAACCCATTACAATCAGATTCAAAGGTATCTAAAAAATGCTTGTTGTGATCTGGGGATTTTGTATAATTATCATGAAATTATCGCCTATAATAGAAAAAATAATATGTTTGAAATTAATCATCTCAAAAGCCTTACAGATATCCAGTCATTAATTTTTACAATTAATAATAACAATGATTATGATAATGATTTATTAGAATTTAAAAACGCTCAAAACGGAATTTTTGATAGTTTTGCTTATCTGATTAGCAAATATGGTAAGTATACAACTAATACAGTAGTTTTTAAAGTTAGACAACAGCAATCCGAAATAGCGGGATATTTCTTCAATATTCAAGGGAATAAAGTCTACTATGATGTATGTGGTAAAAACTCCAAAAAACAACAAAGTTTTGATTCACAAAATTTTGAAAAACTAATTTCTATCGTTTATTAAAGAAAAACCTAACCCCCTAACCCCCTTCCCGCATCGGGAAGGGGGAAAATTCAAAGTCTCTCCTAAAAGGAGAGAGATTTAGAGAGAGGTTAATATTAGGTATGAGGACGTGCAGCTATCTGTACGCCCCTATTATGTGTTGCTATAACCATTACCAATCAGTTGCTTTAGTGTCATCCCAGACTTCTAATTCCAAGTCGTGGAGATAGGTTAACCCGCTCTGAATTTGTGCATCTGTTCCTTGTAATTCAAGATCAAACCAACCATCACCGACAGCATTTGCTCCCAAAATCGCTGCCGTGATATTCACAGTCAGTCCACAATCAGATACCAGGCGAGAAATTACAGGTTCCTGGTGATAATCTTTGGGAATTCTTAGTCGAATCCGTTTGTTGGTAAGTGTATTGTCAGTAGCCATATCTGAATTATTTCAATCCCTGATAGGAATTGGTACAGAACTACTCTTAACCCTAAAGGTAATTTCCTGATAGGTATTAAGTAGATCGTACCATGTCCCATGATTTGCTTGTAGCCTATTCAAAGGATAACTATAATCTCTTGATTTTTCTTATTCAACATCTTTAATGCGGGTTTTCCGTTCTAAAAGCTCCTTCAGTACTAAGGTTACTACTGCTAGCAACGCTAACAGTACAGCCGCAGAGAAGGCAGCTTCGGTTTCATATTGTTTGTAAGCGTCTTCTACAAACAGTGGTAAGCTCTGGGTTTGGTCAGCAATGTTGCCAGATACCACTGAAACCGCCCCGAATTCACCCATTGCTCTGGCATTGGTCAAAATTAAACCGTAGAGTAAGCCCCAACGGATACTAGGCAAGGTGACGCGCCAAAATATCTGCCAATCTTTCGCACCTAGAGTTCTAGCAGCTTCTTCTTGATCCTTACCAAATTCCTCTAAAACAGGAATCACTTCCCGCGCCACAAAGGGCATACTCACGAAGGCTGTAGCCAGTACCATACCTGGAAAGGCAAAGATTATTTTGATATCATGAGCCTGGAGCCAAGGGCCAAACCACCCATTGCGTCCGTAAAGTAGCACAATCATCAATCCTGCAACTACAGGCGAGATGGAAAAGGGCAGGTCAATAATGCTTAAAACTACGGCGCGTCCAGGAAATTTATGACGAGCGATCGCCCAAGCTGCACATAAACCAAATACCGTATTTAAAGGTAGAGAAATCACAGCTAATAACAGTGTTAACCAAGCTGCATGGAGAAAAGCTGGTCGCGTCAGATTGGATACAAATGGCCCAACTCCTTTGCTGAAGGCTTGGATAAAAACGTTAATTGCCGGGATGTATTGAACTAGGGCTAAATAAGCGATCGCTATACCAATTAAAACTATTGGAACCCAACTTTTCTGTTCTTTAACCTTGGTTGTATGTGTATCAGATGCAGATGAGTGAAAACTTGGCTTATCTAGTGTCATATCGCCTTGCCCATGCTTGTAAGAAATTAATTGCCAATAACAGTACCAACGAAATTGATAGTAAAACTATGCCAATTACTGTTGCACCAGAATAGTCATACTGCTCTAAGCGTTGGAAAATCAGCACAGGTGCGATCAAATCTTGATAGGGCGTATTAGAAGAGATAATCACAGTTGACCCATATTCCCCAACTGCACGGGAGAAACCCAAGGCAACACCAGTTAAAATTGTCGGAAATAAAGGTGGCAAAATCACTTTCCAAAATGTCTGCCATTGAGAAGCACCCAGACACCAAGAAGCTTCTTCAATTTCATGTTCCATTTCCTGAAGCACGGGTTGCACAGTTCTCACGATAAAAGGTAGTGAGATAAATATCATTGCCACCGCTACTCCCGTGCGCGTAAAGGATACCTTAATTCCTAGTGGTGCTAGCAGTGAACCTATCCAACCATTATCGCTGTAAACTGTTGCCAGGGTTAGCCCTGCTACCGAAGTTGGCAGGGCAAAGGGTAAATCCACTGTGGCGTCAATCAAGCGTTTTAAGGGAAAGTCGTAGCGAACCAAAACCCAAGCAATTAGAGTACCAAAAATGCCATTAAGCAAGGCAGCAAATATTGCAGTTACAAAAGTGACGTTGTAGGTGGCTAATGCAATATCACTGGTTGCGATCGCCCAAAATCTCGCTGGAGGTTCCGTACTTGCTTTCAGGAACATGGCAGCTATGGGGATAAACAACATCACCGTCAAGTATGCAATGGTGATTCGCCAAGTCCAGGGAACCCGCCCCAATTTATTCCAGAATGGCGTTTTGCGTTCAACTTCCACAGAAGGAGATACAGTTGTCATAGTCAAAAATTCAAAATTTAAATTTCACAACAAGTTTTTTGTCAGTGGTCGGTTGTTTTTGCTACTGACCACCGACCATTGACTAATGACTAATTACCGTTTATTTTTGGGCTTGAATTTTGTCAAACACGCCGCCATCTGCAAAGAACTTCTTATCAATTGCTTCCCAACCGCCTAAGTCTGCAACTGTACCTAAAGTTTTCACCTTAGGAAATTTGTCTGTAACTTCTTTAGTTTGAGCTATAGTCTCATCCACAGGACGGAATCCCAATTTGACAAACTCTTGCTGTGCTTCTGGGCTATAGAGGTATTTCACAAAACCTTCAGCAACTTCGCGGGTTTGGTGCTTATCGACGTTCTTATCCACCACAGCGATCGGATTGTCAATGGATATGTTCACATCGGGAACGACATACTCAACCTTCTCGCCCTTTTGCTGTGCCAAAATAACTTCGTTTTCGTAGTTGATTAAGACATCTCCCTGCCCTTGCTTGGCGAATGTATCAGTAGCTTCCCGCGCATCTTTAGGCAAGATTGGCACATTTTTGTAAACTTTAGTCACAAATTCAGTAGCTTTAGCCTCATCGCCACCTGTCTTAATCACAGAATCCCATAGTGCTAAGAAATTCCACTTAGCAACGCCTGAGGTTTTGGGATTAGCAGTAATCAGTTTTACACCGTCTTTAGCTAAATCTTCCCAGTTCTTGATCCCTTTAGGATTGCCTGAACGAGTGACTAATGCTGCAACTGATTTGGAGACAATACCATTGTTGGGAACTTCTTTTTCCCAACCTGGCTGAATCAATCCAGCCTTCTCAATCTTTGAGGTGTCTCCAGCTAATGCCAAATGAACAACATCTGCTTCCAAACCATCGATAACGGCGCGAGTTTGAGAACCAGAACCGCCATAGCTTTGTTTGAAGGTGACAGTTTGGTTATGATCTTTCTTCCACTGTTCTACAAACTTAGGAATAATGGCTTCGTGAGCCGCTTTGGTAACGGCAAAAGAAACGAGGGTTAATTGAACATTATCCTTAGTCGCAGCCACAGGACTCGCAGTAGGGGCTTCCGTGGAAGAATTACTCCCTGTTCCACCGGAGCAGGCGGCAAGCGTCACACTCAATATCGTACCTACCAAAAAGAGAGATACAAAGCCTTTGAGCGAATTTAGTCTGAATCGATTGGTTCTATGTTCAGCGTAGGCGTAGCTTGCCAGAGGCATCGCTTGTAATCTTTTCAGTAGGCGTTGCCACAAACTCATTCCATTTCCTCCACTAAATCTACAGATAGTCGATGAGAATACAGTTATATAGTGTTTATAATACTGGATGATTCCATATATCTAGTTGCAAACACCAAAAAACCTCACATTCTTTATCAAGAATAGGGTGATTTTACCAGTTCTGTGAGGAATTACAAATACTTTTATTTTCAACTATCAAGTTGTTATCACAATTGGCTACCTAATGGATCAAGCAAATTGCTGGGGAAAGGTTAAAGTCAAGACTTTGGCCATGAAATAAGAGCTTCTAGATTGCAACAAACTAATTATTTTCTCTTTCCCTTAAGGACGTAAAATTAATTTTGCTTAATCAATAGAACCTAAAAATTTAAAAAATCGCTGAACTATGAAAAACAAAACCCATCTAAATACTTTCTAGATGGGAAAAATATTTGGTTAATGATTCACCAAGAGTATCAGATTCTTAACTGAATGCATATTTCAGGGGCAGCCCGTCTTGAAAAACTAGTAATTCTCCTGGTTGGATTTGTGTCCAAACTTCGTTGTCAGTAAGCGGTGTGGTAGCAATGACAGCGACGCGATCGCGTTCAGTAGTCACCTCCCGAAAATCTACGGTCATGTCTTGGTCAATTAAATGGGCAGCTGCAAAGGGTGCTTGGCGGACAATGTAGCTGAGTTTGGTTGAACAATAAGCAAAAAAGTGTACTCCATCTGATAATAAGTAATTAAATATACCCACCTTTGCAATTACAGCAGTAATTTCTTGCAGCACAGGGTACAGTTCCTTTATGTCAGGCTTACCCTGAGGAAAACGCGATCGCAATGTTTCTAGCATCATACAGAATGCTTTTTCACTATCAGTGTCACCTACGGCTTGATAAAAGCCCAAATTTTCCGGTTCAAAATTTGGCAAATTACCGTTGTGGGCAAACACCCAATACTGGCCCCACAATTCTCTGCGGAAAGGATGGCAGTTGTGTAAGGCAACTTCACCCTGAGTAGCTTTACGGATATGGGCTATGACATGGGTTGAGTGGATGGGATAACTCCGCACGAACTCCGCTATAGGAGAAGCAACAGAAGGTTGGGCATCTAAAAACATCCGACATCCCTTTCCTTCAAAAAAAGCAATGCCCCAACCATCGCTATGATCATCCGTTTTTCCTCCCCGTGCAGAAAATCCTTCAAAAGAAAAGCAAATATCCGTTGGAACATTGCAATTCATTCCGAGCAATTGGCACATGGATGTTGTAGCTCTCAATTTTTGACTAAGGCCTCAGAATCAAGATACTTCAGAATGCTGTGTTGATTCTGGAGCGATCGCTTCAATCTTGGAATTTAAGGTTGAGATATTCCAAACGATCCCCAACAATAAAGAATCTGCTTCAACGAAGAGGCAGGGGGACTCGGGGCCCCCTCTGGGGATAGCAGGGTGGTTTCATACAAGCAGAGAAAAACTAAAACTGGGTTTCAAAGCCTCTCCCCGAAACGGAGAGAGGTTTGGAGAGGGGTAAAAAGCTATGTCACAAAACGAGAAATCAAGACTTATGTATTTTTCTTTTTTCGTATGAAACCACCCTGGGGGCCCCCTCTGGGGATAGGGGGAAGAGGGGGCAGGGGGAAATGACCCTATCAAGAACTCCTCCCTTGCCTCTTTTTCAAGTTAGCAATATGACACTATGCCAAAAAATGGTATCGGCGGATATCTGGTGCAGTAGTCACTAAACCTTCTAGTTTGGCTGCTCCCGCTTGCAGATGGGGTGAATCTAGATGAGTATTCAGAGCTTCATGAGAAGTCCATTCTTCTACAAAAGTAAAGTCGGTTGGGTCGTACTGGTTTTGCAAAAGTTCATACTTGATTGCACCTGCTTCATGACGGGTTGGCTCAATGAGTTCCAACAGTACAGCTTTTACTTCTTCTACTTTGTTAGGCAAAGCAATAACACGAGCAATTACGCGAATAGTTTGGTTAGTCATTTCTCATTTTTCATTTATCATCGGGCATTAGGCATTGGGAAGAAGCAAGGGGCAAGGGGGAGAATAAAAAATTACCTCTTTCCCCTCTGAATCCCTTGCTCTGCTGTTAAGATTTATTAAAACATTTGTTGTAAATATTGCTCATAGCCTAATTCTTCTAGTTTTGCTTGCTTTGCAATTACTGATTCACATAGGGTTTGGCGATATTGCTGCACTCTTTCTAGCAATTCTGGTTGCCCAGTTGCGAGGATTTGTACTGCTAAAAGTCCGGCATTTTTGGCATTACCGATCGCCACTGTTGCCACAGGAATACCCCCAGGCATTTGTAAAATAGAATACAAAGAATCAACACCTTGTAAGTTACGGGTGGGTACTGGAACACCGATTACAGGAAGTGGAGTTAAAGACGCTACCATTCCAGGCAGATGGGCAGCACCACCCGCACCAGCAATAATCACTTTAATACCGCGTTGGTGTGCAAGTTGAGCATATTGCACCATGCGTTCTGGGGTACGATGAGCAGAAACGATCGCCACTTCACTCTCAACGCCAAATTCGTCACAAACTGCGATCGCATCTTTCATGGTGGGCAAATCAGAATCGCTGCCCATGATAATACCAACTAAGAGAGTCATAATAATTCAAAATTCAAAATTCAAAATTATTTAAGCTAACTTATGGAAACTAGGTAATGCCGCTCATCATCTCATCTATTGGCGTTGTTTGAATTGATTTATTGATATTGGTTGCATCTAAGCTATTACGCTTTTAAATTACATAGTCGCTCATGAGGTTCGTTGACAGCTGACGGTTAACTGTCAGCTGTCAACAGTCAACAGCCAACACGAAAAGATGTGCAAGTTAAATGCGCGACAGCTTAAAATCAGATTTAGCTATCTTCTCCTCAGTGTGATGACCCAAGCAACACAAAATCCTGTAGATATTATCAATGCTAGAGTGCCTGGTTACAAAGATTTGCAGATGCTCTTGATTAACCAAGAGGGCATAATTGAGCAAATTTTGCCAATGGGTACAGTAGAGATGCACAAATGTAAGTCTCTGATAGATATAGCAGGTGACTGGATTTCTCTAGGCGGCGTTGATTTACAAATTAACGGTGCGTTGGGTTTGGCATTTCCGGAATTGACGGCTGAAAATGCTCACTTACTGGTGAAAATCTCACAATTTTTGTGGGATGTTGGGGTAGATGGATTTTTACCGACACTTGTGACAACTTCAGTAGAAAATATTCAGCGATCGCTTGCTATTATTGCTGAGGTTATCCCCACTCAACAAGCTGGTGCCAAAATTCTCGGAGTACATCTAGAAGGCCCATTTTTAAATTACCAAAAGCGCGGCGCACACCCAGCAGAGTATTTGTTACCTCTAACAATTGACGAGGTAAAGCGGGTTTTGGGTAATTATGCCCATGTTGTGAAAGTCATTACCTTAGCACCGGAGTTAGATTTCACTGGTGAAGTAATTCCATATTTGCGTTCTCTGGGGATTACTGTAAGTTTAGGGCATTCTCAGGCAACAACTGCCCAAGCGCAACGTGCCTTTGAGGAGGGTGCGACGATGGTAACCCATGCTTTCAACGCCATGCCAGCATTACATCACCGCGAACCAGGATTATTAGGGGCAGCAATTACCCATCCTGATGTGATGTGTGGTTTTATTGCTGATGGTGAACACGTTTCGCCCATGATGCTGCAAATTTTACTTCACGCTAGCAATTACGAAAAAGGGTTGTTCCTTGTCAGCGATGCCCTTTCACCTCTGGGGCTACCCGATGGGGTGTATCCTTGGGACAGCCGACAAATTGAGGTTAAAAACGGTACGGCACGACTAGCGGATGGCACTTTGTCAGGGACGACTTTACCCTTGTTGGTAGGAGTGCAGAATTTGGTGAAGTGGGGCATTTGTGACATAGAAAGTGCAATTTTACTAGCTACTAATGCACCTAGAAAAGCGATTGATTTACCAGGAATTGCCGAGAGTCAACCCGCTAATTTATTACGCTGGCATTGGGATGAGACTACAAAAGAATTAACTTGGCAACGTGTTTTCACCGCAGACATGGTAAAGGGGGCGGGAGGTTGGGGTGATTTCCCCCTGCCCCCTGCCCCCTCTTCCCCCTATCCCCAGAGGGGGCCCCGAGTCCCCCTGCCTCTTCGTTGAACTATGCAGGGTTAGGTTGGGTTCGGCTTTGAAGTAGTTGGATAATTGCAGCTTTTTCTAAGATTCCAACTAAGACACCATTTTCACGAATCACGGGAAGCACAGATAGCTTTTGTTGTTCGAGTAACTGCATGACTTCCAGCAGAGGTTGATCGGATTGAACTGTGGTAGATTCAGTAATTGGTCGCATAACTTCTTTTACTTGAGTTTCTGACCACAGTGCTGTTGGGATGGTTCGTAAATTATCAACAGCGATCGCACCTACTAATTGTCCATCATCATCAGTCACTAAGAAGCGATGCCAGTTTTGTCCACTTATAACTCGCTCATCGGCAAACTCTCTCAGGGTAAGATTAGCAGATACAATCGGGCTATCATGGGTTACAGCATCTTCGGCTGTCAAACCTGTGAGTTTTTCTTGGACTCTAGCAAATTGAGCCGCATTACCAGCATTTTGCAACAAGAAGAAGCCAACTAACAAGTTCCAGAAGTTACCGGCGCTGCCAAATAATAGTAGAGGAACTAGACCTGAAAGAATTGCTACCCAACCAAATATTTGCCCAACTCGACTAGCAAAAGTCACACCTTTATAAGGATTGCCTGTAATTTTCCAAACGATGGCTTTCAGTATATTTCCACCATCTAAGGGCAAGCCAGGAATCAGGTTAAACAGGGCTAATGCCAAGTTAACAGAAGCTAGAACACCAAGAATTGCAGCTAACGGTCCTGATGCAGTAGTCGTAAAACCAATAGCTGTAACGATACCGCACAGTAGTAAACTAACTAAAGGGCCTGCGATCGCTACCCAGAAAGCTTCACCTGGAGTTTTTGACTCTTTTTCTAAGCTAGCTAAACCGCCAAATATAAACAGAGTAATAGATTTGACATCAATACCCTGGCGAATCGCAACGAAACTGTGGCCTAATTCATGGGCGACGACAGAGGCAAATAACATCAGCGCTGTCATCAGTCCTAGTAGCAAAGCTAATCCCGCAGATAATTGGGGAAATTGCGCCCCCAGTCCACTGCTATAGCTCCAAGTTACTAAACCCAGAACTAAAAACCATGACGGATGGATATAGAAGGGAATCCCGAACAGATTTCCAACGCGAATTGTGCCATTCATGTCGTTCACCTTTAATTTCAGCTTCGAGAGGTTTGCTTTCGTCCTTCTCGATGTTTTTAGTGTAACGAAAGGTTAAGAGGTTTTAATCTTGATGACGGTAGTGGTGTCCGTCTATAAAGGTGCGGTTATTGGGAATATTGGGATCATCCCAATTATCTCTCACTAGCTCTCGATAGCTACATCAGGCAGGCGGCTCCACTCATTCCAAGAGCCATCATAATTCCGAACATTCGGATAGCCTAATAAATACTTTAAGACAAACCAGGTATATCCAGAACGCCCACCGATTGCACAGTAGGGAAACACTTCCTTATCAGCTGTAATGCCCTTACTGTGATAAAGATTTTTCAATTCGTCGAATGATTTAAAAGTTCCATCCTCATTGAGAGTCAAGATATGCTCAAGATGGACTGCACTTGGAATATGTCCAGTAAGTTCTCCGTCTTTTGGTGGCTGATCGAAAAACCACTCACCACAGTATTCTTGAAGTGTTCGGACATCTAACAAAACGCGATTGGTTCTACCAATTGATGCCTGAACTTCATTATGTAATACTCGCAGATGAGCATCAGGGTCTTTGGCACGATAATCAGCGCTAGGAAATGTGGATAGCTCAGTTGCTAGTGGACAACCATCTGATTTCCATTTCTGGTAGCCGCCATTGAGAACTCGTATATTTTGATGCCCAAAGACTTTTAATAACCAGAAAATCCAGGCTCCTGTTCCAGGATAACTGCCATAGGCAATCAGTGTGGTGTCATTGGTGATGCCTGAGCGTGCCATCAGTCTCTCAAAAGCTCGCGCATCCAAATTTATTTTAAGATCGGGCAATAGTAAGTCTGTAAAGATGTTCCAGAAGACAGCACCAGGTATGTGAGCATTTTTGTACGGCACTGGACTGATATCTACTTCAATAATGCGGATGTTTGGATCGTTGAGATGATTCGCAAGCCACTGGGTATCAACGAGAACGGATGGATGAGCGTATTGAGACACTTGTATTTCTCCTGTAATAGCGCTAAAAGAATTGAAAGTTGTGTTTACTCTTCGGATTTAGTCTTGTTGTGGTTGGGAAATAGGATATGCGATATCCGATGAACTAGGGTTGTAGAAATAGAGAATAAGGAAAAGCCGATAAGTGGGTGGAAGACTGCTAAAGGAAAAGAAGTCTTCAAATGAATTGTCAGAAATTGCAGTCCAAGCAGCACTGGGATACTTGCTGTCAGGCTCTGGACTCTTGGGGGAAATGGCATCAAAAACACCCATACCAACAAAATTAGTGAGAGTCCGCTGTATCCTCGCACCAGCCAAATATGTAGATTCCACCAATCAGAGTTGTAAAAGTAAGCCAGTCCAACAGTGAATACTTGGGCTGCTAAACAGAGATTGAAAAACACTGCTGCGATAAAAAAACTGATTTGAATCCAGCGCCCAGATATCTGTGTATCATCAATGCCAGAATTTACAGTCATGATATGATCCAAAAAAAGCAGATAAAAGCCTTGATTAGTCATTGGTCATTTCATTGATAAAAAGTTTTTTGGTACATACCTCGCAAGAGAGTAGGCGAAAAAAACTAATGACCAATGACGACTAATGACTCCGCGAAGCGGTTTGATGTGACTAAAGCTAGGATAGGTCTGGTTGCTATACTGCGCCTAGACCTCGAACGGGTACAATTTGCCAATCATGATTGCCTTACAAGCTCTATTTCATGCAATTGCTCAAGCTAAAGATGAAGAAGCGTTGCGATCGCACATACCTGCAAAAATGAGTGAATATTTTTCAGCTACACGATGTGGGCTGTTTTTCTTTGCTCAAATTCCTCTAGCTAACAGCAAGATCCAAAAAGCACTGCAAATTGCATTATCACCCCAATACAATCCAGTTGCACGCTACTTGCTAGAACGCCATGCCCCTGTTCATGAAGCTTTGGTAGTGGAACCTAAGACATGGCAGTTGATTTGTCCTCGTACTGACCACCGACACGTCATGGCAGGCCCAATTGTTAGCAATGGTCAGTTGGTAGGCGTGGTAGGTTTGACCCGTGAGCAAGGAATGCCTGCATTCGACTCACAAAATCTCACAGATTTGAGTGCGCTTTGTCTGCACATTTCTACTTGGATGGCAATGGTGCGACTGCAACAACCACCACTATTACAGACAGAGCGTTTAACGCCTCGTGAAGTGCAAATTGCTTCTTTGGTGG
Source organism: Nostoc sp. CHAB 5824 (assembly GCF_020829665.1). Classification (GTDB taxonomy): domain Bacteria; phylum Cyanobacteriota; class Cyanobacteriia; order Cyanobacteriales; family Nostocaceae; genus Nostoc. The sequence goes on along the minus strand of NZ_JAIVFT010000004.1, from coordinate 383,254 downwards.
CTCAAGGACAAACCAATGCAGAAATTAGTGCTGAACTTTGGATTACTGAAAACTCTGTCAAGCAAGCTTTAAAAAGAATGTTTCGGAAGCTTGAGGTTTCATCTCGTGCTCACATGGTTGCAAAGCTTTCCACAGTTTCAAAATAAATGCTCTATGCTAACCATTTCTACCAAAATTAAAGTAGGGGCACGGCATGCCGTGCCCTTACACCTTACGATGTAATGTTGTACAGCATCTGAATGGGGGGAACCGCGATACATTTTTAACCAAACCACAAGGAAGGTGAAGATTACTTATCCGAACCGTATTGGGGTGACTCTCTGGCTTAGGCATCTACCTATACTGTAATTGTCTCCATCTGCTGAGAACTTTTCTGCAACATCGGGGCAATTATATCAGCGGGGACAGGACGACTGAAGTAGAAACCCTGACCTTCATCACATCCACGCATTTGCAGGTAGTCAAGCTGTTCTTGGGTTTCTATACCCTCTGCTGTGATGTTCAACCGCAAGCTCTTTGCTAGGGCAATAATCGCATCGGTGACGGCAGCGCTATCAGGATTAGACGTGACATCTTGCACAAATGACCGATCAATTTTGAGCATGTTCACAGGAAAGCGCTTCAAGTAGTTCAGAGAGGAATAACCGGTGCCGAAGTCGTCTAGAGCCAAACATATACCCAGTTCTCGTAATTGTTTTAAGGTTTTAACCGATCGCTCAATGTCACCCATCAATAAGCTTTCTGTTACTTCTAGTTCCAGATCAGATGCTTTAAGTTCAGTCTCCTCAAGAATTTGGTTGACGATCTCAACTAGATAGGGTTGTTCAAACTGTCGAGCTGACAGATTCACAGATATCCGAATTGGGGTAAATCCAGCAAGCTGCCAAGCACGGTTTTGGGCGCAAGCAGTTCGCAAGACCCATTCGCCAATTGGTACGATCGCACCATTAGCTTCTGCAATCGGAATAAATTTTGCTGGAGAAATTAAACCTAATGTAGGATGCTGCCAGCGAACCAACGCTTCCATCGCTGTAATTTGTCTGCTATGTAAATCAATCAGTGGTTGATAATAAACTACCATTTCGTTGCGCTCAAGTGCCCCATGTAATTCATTTTCTAAAGTTAGTCGCTCCTGCAACTGAGTATTAATTTCCGGCGAATAGAATTGGTATTGGCTACGCCCTTGCTGCTTGGCTTGGTAAAGCGCCATGTGAGCTTGTTGCAAGAGTTGGTCTACACTATTGCAAGCGTTTAGATCATTAATTGTGATGCCGATGCTGGCGGTGATATGAATCGAGTTACCCTCAACAGAAAAGGGTTTGCTCAGGGTACTCAACAGCACTTGAGATAGCTTAATCACATTTTCAAAAGAATGAATCTCCATACGCGCAAAGGCAAATTCATCTCCACTCAAATGGGCAAGAATATCTGTTTGTGTTATGCAGGTTGATAACCTCTGGGCAACTGCTCTTAACAACAAATTTATTGTCTCATGTTCTAACCCATGAATCATCCCAGTGAAATCATCAATACTTAGCAAAAATACAGCTACAAGACGCTGGTTGTTTTCAGGTTTGGATAGAATTTCATGGAGGCGATCGCAGAATAAATCACGATTGGGTAATCCAGTTACATCATCATAATTACTGATGTAGTGAATTAACTCATCTAATTTCTTAATAGTTTGTGAGGTATCTGCCATCAATGTACCCGCTTCATCAACAAATTCTGTAGGCAACTCAGGTAGTGTTTTGGTGCTTAGATAGTTTTGCAATGCAGCGGATGTCAAAATCACCGGTTTAAGGAGATGGTTTAGCGCATAGAGGGTGACGGCCGTACCTGCTAACGTCGCTAACAGAGCAATGATCATAACTTGCACCGCCATCTCTAAGGAATAGGAGTTTGAGATGACGAAACTCAAAAGTAAGGTCAAAAGTGGTACATGAGTACCCAAAAAAGCCACCAACATGATTTTAGTGGTGTAACTTTTCTTGAGCCACCCGAAATGAGCTAGGAACGTGTACAGATAGAGCTTGTGATTGAGCTTCATAAATTCTGTTCAATAGTTGGCAAATTAGTTCCGAGCTATCCTGAGAAAATAGTATTTTTAATTTACATTCCAGTGGAATTAGCTCTCATGGAACTCAACCCTGATAAGGTCATATATTATTCTTCCCAATATATGTTCCTACTTAATATGCATTACGATAAAATTTAAGTAAAACTTATTTCACCAGTAATTACACAATCACAATCAGAATTTTATTGATTGTTACACTGTCAGTAGTTACTAGTTTGTCTTTATGTGATATTAAAGCAAATATAACTACAGCTTAAATTTTGAAAGCATACTGAGAGGATGTTTGAACAGTCGCAAAGTATATTAAAAGCCCTCTCCAAACCTCTCCCCGAAAGATCGAGAGGCTTTGAAACCCCCATTTCTTTGTAGGGAAGGAGGGTTAGGTTTTGGAGCTTTTGGTGTTAGCAATCATACTTTTCAAACAACCTCTGAGACCCAAAACCAGTTTTTGTCCCTTATCTCTTATCATTTTGTGAGAAATTTGGGTTAAGCTCCAAGTCTGGCCAAGTCTGATTTTATGCAATCTTTTGAGATAACTGGTATTATTTGGATTTGTGCAAAACTTCAAATTTATTGAGTTAATTATAAATATTTTTTAATTTTATAGATTTTTTGATTTACTTGTATCCATAAAACTTTATTATCAAAAATGATGTTTATAGCCAGTCAACTTGTATGAGTAGCGAAAAAACTACAGAACTACCACTCTGGGTACAAGATAGAGATATAGTCATTGCTCATGATGAAGAAGTACAGTGGCGAGAAGGAAAACGCCCAGATTATTCTTACACCAATGAATTTCTTTATCAAGAGAGTAAATTTCAGCATCCAGAAGGTTCTTTAGAAGCGATCGCACAAAACTTAGTCCGAACTTTTGAAATGGAAGCTTCTAATAAATCTAATCCTCAACAGTGGCTTTCGATTGTTACTGATAAGTTTAAGATGAGTACCAATGGAGGACAACAATACACTGCTCAGGATGTCGCAGTCGAAGGTACTTATAATCTCTTCCTGGGGAAAAGTGAGCAGTATAGCTCTGAAACAGAAACCTTTGAATCTTCATTTGAGCTTTTTCATAATGCTTTTCCTAATGGCTTCCTTTGGGAATTAACAGAAGTCCTTTCGGGACCACCTAATGTTACTTTTAAATGGCGACATTGGGGAACATTTAATGGTTCCTATAAAGACTATGCACCTACAGGTGAAACAATAGAAATCGTAGGAGTTAGTATTGCTCGTGTGAGTGATGATTTGAAGATTGAGTCTTTAGAACATTATTTTGATAATAATGTCTTTCTTCAGAAATTAACGGCAGGGGGTTGTCCCTTCCATTCCCAAAATCAGTAGCCCTGGCGACTAGAAGTCACACTGGCTTGGCTACACAAGACAAAACCTGCCTCCGCAAGTTAGCAAACCTTTGATTTTGTGTTAGTCCACGCAGGTGGACTACCCTGCGGGTTCGCCCTTGGCGTTCTCGAAGAGTAGCCGCAAAGCGTCTATATTTGTGTAGTAGCGACTTCTAGTCGCCTAATACTTATTCCATTCTATTGCCAGAAAAAAGCCGATTTGTAACTTGCTCTAACACCTTTAATGCTGTTAACGAACCTCGAATCAGCCGAGTAGCAGCAAGGGGTTGTCGAAGCATTGCCATTGCTAAAGGGAAAGGCTTTAGGGAGCCATCAAAGTTAATTGCTGGTGTGAGATCGGGGATATTGTGCTGACAATCGTCGCTGACTACTCGCAGCATTGCCACTGCAACTCCACCTGCATTGAAAAACTCTAGGGCGGTAAATCCTTCCATATCAACAACATCAGCTGCCAAAGTCTCACCCAAATGGTGTTTTTCGGCAGCAGACCAAATCACGCGATCGCTTGTCAGTGACTTGACTAATGAGGCTTTTTCTGATATAGCAGCGTGTAACTGTGCTGTGAAAGGGCGATCGCATTCTTGCCGCTTCTCTAGATAAACACAATCTTGATAGAGCACAATATCACCAACTGTATAGCGATCGTTTAAGCTACCACAGATACCCATAATCAGTACCCTGGATTTTGGAGCCAAAAATTGTCCTTGTTGTAGATATTTGAGTAAAGGCTTCATCCCAACAGGTATGGCTACTACCGTTGGGATCGAACCAGTAACGCCGCTTAATCCGCGACACACAGCTTTATATTCTGCTCCCTGAGGTACCAAAATTGTGTTGATGAGCAAAAAATTAGGCACTAGCCCTCTCGACAGTTTCAAGTTTGCATTTGGGTATAAGTAGGCGAGCGTGGCGTAATTCTTCTCTACCTGAGAGTGCAATCGCAGTTTGTAAAGCTCCGACAGAATAATTTTTTATGCTCGACAGACCCAAGTTTCATTTCTAAAGTTGACTTCTGTATTAAAAATTGTGCCACATCTGAGTGACAATAAGTAATATTGCCGTTTAGTAGTAACCAAAACTCGCAAACCGAAGGTGATTGCTGTAGCATGACTAAATAATTGTGTCACCCACACGATAATTTTCCAAGATGGTAAAGCTTGATCGCTCAAAATCCGCACGAGAACTCTTCAATATTTCCAAATTGGCGATTCAATTTTCGTGGCTGACGGTGAGTTTTTGGATTGCCGTAACGGTAGCTGGTGTTCTGGCTTTCAGTTCCCTTAAGTATGCCTTGTTTCCAGATATTACATTTCCAGTAGTGGTTGTGAATGCTACAGCCCCCCTGACAACTGCCCTGGATACCGAGGCGAAACTCACCAAACCTTTAGAAGAACGCCTCCGCTCCCTAGAAGGACTGGAGAATATCCGCTCATCTACTTATCCGAGTCAAACAGCGGTTGCTCTTTCTTTTGCCGTTGGGACAAATTTAGAAACATCAACCAAAGAAGTTGAAACTGCCCTCAAGCAGTTGACTTTGCCTCAGGGAGCGACTTCTAAAATTATTCCCCTGAATTTAAATGAGTCAGCCGCTATTAGCTATGCCATTGAGAGTCCCACGCGGAATCTCACAGATTTGACAAAGTTGGCGAAAGACGAGATTGTGAGTGCGATCGCTAAACTGCCAGGTGTCCTGAAAGTCTCACTGTTGGGCGGTGCTACTGCAACTCCTCCCCTAAATCCAGCGAATGCGAGTGCAGCTATCCCCCAAGCAGGGGCAACATTAGTCCGGTTTAACGGGCAAGATGCATTAGCATTTCAGGTAATTAAACGTGGCAGTGCTAACACCTTAGAAGTAGTGAGTCGAGTTGAAAAAGAAGTCCAAAGGCTACGATCTAGTCTGAAGGATGTCAAACTCACTTTAGCTGCCACCCAAGCAGAATACATCCGTCAAGCCACCCAGTCAACAATTGATGCGCTGATGGAAGCAGTCTTGTTATCCATCGTAGTAATTTTTCCTTTTTTGTGGAACTGGCGAGCCACCCTAATTTCTGCTTTGGCGATTCCTACGTCTTTGTTAGCGACGTTTATCGTCATGGCGATTTTCGGCTTTAACCTGGAAACGATTACACTGTTAGCTTTAGCTTTGGTGATTGGTAGTATTGTTGATGACGCGATCGTGGATGTGGAAAACATCATGCGACACGTTGAAGATGGCGAAACTCCTCGCCAAGCGGCACTTTTAGCTACAAATGAGATTGGGTTGACAGTCACAGCCGCCACCTTAACAGCAGTAGCAGTTTTTCTACCCATAGGTTTGATGGGTGGAGTAATCGGTCAGTTCTTCAAGCCTTTCGGGATCACAGTTTCAGCAGCGATGCTTGCTTCTATGCTAGTTGCTCGGACTTTATCACCAGTTCTAGCTCTCTACTGGCTGAAACCTAAATCCTCGCTTTCCCCTCGTCGGGAAGCAAAAATCTGGGTGGCGTTTGCTCAATCTTACAGAAACTTGCTGAGTTGGTCTTTGAATCACCGGAAGATAGTTATCGGATTAGCTGTACTCAGCTTCATTGCAGGTATAGTGCTGATTCCACTAATTCCCAAAGGATTTATTCCCAAACTCGATCGCGGCGAATTCAATATTGCTTATACGGCTCCTTTGCCGAGTATCTCTGATTTGAGCAGAGGAGGACAAGGTGGACAAGGGGGACAAGGGAGTGATATTCCCAGTGTCCAGTCCGCAATCCCTAACCCTTTGACCAATTCTCTTGAGGTTGCTAAAAAACTAGAAGATGTAGTTAAAAAATCACCAGCAGTTGAAACGGTATTTACCACCGTTGGTTCTCGTGAAGGTGAGCCGAACAAAGGCACACTATATGTAAAGCTTAAAGAAGACCGCAAAATCACTACTGCGGAGCTACAAGACCAACTCCGCTCCTCCTTACCTACTCTTTCTGGGGTAACTACCAGTGTTGAAGATATTCAATTTGTCGATTCTGGCGGTCAAAAACCCCTCCAGATAGCTTTACGCGGTGATGATCTCCAAGCCTTGAGCAAAGCAGTCAAGGCAATTAAAGAGAAAATTCAGAGACTACCGGGATTTGCTGATGTCACAGTTACAGGTGAAACAAATCCACAGGGCACGGTTTTTCAAATCGAGCGTCTGAATAATCAGCGTGTGGCATACGTCAGTGCTAATCTTGGCAAGGATCTATCCTTGGGTGATGCTACTGACAAAGTAGTAGCTGAAGCGAATGCAGTGTTACCCCCTAATGTTTCCTTAGATTTAGGAGGAGACTCTGCTAGCCAAGGTAAGGTTTTTAGTAGTTTTGGCAGTACTTTGGCTCTATCAGCCCTGTGTATTGTTGTGGTACTAGTTTTACTGTTCAAAAGCTGGGTAGACCCTCTGGTGATTGGTGTCTCTTTGCCTTTAGCACTTGTGGGGGCAATGTTGGCGCTACTAATCACCAAGAGCGATTTTGGCATGATCTCACTGATCGGCTTCGTCTTTTTGCTGGGACTGGCAAATAAAAATGCCATTTTGCTTGTGGATTACATCAACCAGTTACGCAACGCTGGCTTAGACCGCACCGAGGCAATTCTCAACACTGGAATCGTGCGCCTCAGACCAATTATGATGACTACGGCCTCCACTATTTTAGGGATGCTACCGATCGCATTGGGTTTTGGTGCTGGTTCGGAATTGCGATCGCCTATGGCTGTAGCGATCGCAGGTGGACTAGTAACTTCAACTATCCTCAGTTTGATTGTTGTGCCGGTAGTATACACCATTTTGGATGATTGGTTTCCCCGATTTCAGATGAGGGAGAGAAGTTGATGCAAGTCTTTGTCACGGGAGGTACGGGCTTTATTGGTGCCCACTTGGTACGGTTGTTGCTGCAACAGGGTTACACAGTCAAAGCCCTAGTACGCTCAATCAGCAACCTGGAAAATCTCCGCGGTTTGGATGTGGAAATTGTCAAAGGCGATTTGAATGATCCTAATCTTTGGCAACAGATGAGAGGTTGTCAATACCTATTTCATGTAGCAGCCCATTATTCCCTGTGGCAAACAGACCGGGAGTTACTCCACCATAACAATGTTCTGGGTACGCGCAATGTATTGGCAGCAGCCCGCAAAGCTGGCATTGAGCGCACCGTTTATACTAGTTCAGTGGCGGCAATTGGGGTAGGATCATTTGGTCAAGTCGTCGATGAAACACATCAAAGTCCCTTAGAAAAACTGGTTGGTGACTACAAAAAGTCTAAGTTTCTCGCTGAACAAGAAGCCATGCAAGCCGTTGCGACAGGTCAGGAGGTAGTTATTGTCAATCCCAGCAGCCCAATTGGCTCGTTAGATATCAAACCTACCCCGACGGGTGATATAATTCTGCGGTTTTTGCGACGGCAAATGCCCTTTTACTTAGATACTGGTTTGAATTTTATCGATGTGCGCGATGTGGCATGGGGACATTTACTGGCTTTGGAACGAGGTAAATCAGGCGATCGCTATATCTTAGGTCACCAAAATCTAAGTCTCAAGGAACTACTCGAACAACTCGCCGAGATCACAGGTCTAAGCGCACCTCAACGAACAGTACCCGCTTGGTTACCCCTTAGTGTTGCCTGGGTTGATGAAAAGATTCTTGCACCCTTGGGAAAATTGCCTTCAGTACCGTTAGATGGCGTGCGGATGGCAAAACAACCTATGTATTACGATGCCGCCAAGGCTGTACGAGAGTTGGGTCTACCTCAATCTCCGCTGAAGGCGGCACTTAAGGATGCTGTGGATTGGTTTGTTGCTCAGGGGTATGTCAACCCCTCTGGGAAATTAAAAATTAAAAATTAAAAATTAAAAATTAAAGACCCCACAGATAAATCTTGGGGTTGAGAACGTGGTGTTTTGATCAACAGAGGAGTAATAGAATGGCAGTTAATCTACAACAAGCTATAGATATTGGGAAGTATTTGGTTACTCAACGTTTGTTAGGACGTAAACGCTTCCCCTTAGTATTGATGTTGGAACCTCTTTTTCGGTGTAATCTCGCTTGTACTGGTTGTGGTAAAATCCAACACCCAAAGGAAATTTTAAAGCAAAATCTCACCCCAGAACAATGCTTTGCCGCAGTAGAAGAGTGTGGCGCACCGGTTGTCTCAATTCCTGGAGGAGAACCTCTGCTGCACCCCCAAATTGATGAGATTGTTCAGGGATTAATTGAGCGCAAGAAATATATTTACTTGTGTACCAATGGTTTGTTGTTAGAAAAGAGCCTGGATAAGTTTCAACCTTCTCCTTACCTGACTTTTAGCGTGCATTTAGATGGGATGCGGGAGTTGCACGATCAGTGCGTTGATCGTAAAGGTGTTTTTGATATTGCTGTTAAAGCCATTCGCGCCGCTAAAGCTAAAGGTTTTCGTGTCACCACTAACACCACTATCTTTGAGGGTACTCAACCCAAAGATATGCAAGAGTTCTTCGACTTTCTGAACACACTAAATACTGACGGGATGATGATTTCTCCCGGCTACAGTTACGAGTGGGCACCAGATCAAGATCATTTTCTCCACCGTGAACAAACACGCGCCCTCTTCCGGCAAATTCTGGCTCCATACAAAGCTGGTGAAAAAAACTGGAATTTCAATCACAATCCGCTGTTTTTAGATTTTCTCACTGGTGAGAAGGACTACGAATGTACGCCTTGGGGTAGCCCTAGCTATAGCGTTCTCGGTTGGCAAAAACCTTGTTATCTGCTGAATGAAGGTTATTACTCTACCTTCAAGGAATTATTAGCACAAACTGACTGGAGTCAATACGGCCAGAAGAGTGGTAATCCCAAATGTGCCGATTGTATGGTTCACTGCGGCTACGAACCCACCGCCGCAATGGATGCAATGCAACCGCAAAATATGGCACGTGCCCTTGGCAGTGTGTTTGGCAGGGGCTAGTACTCGACCAACCCAAAAATGATGGGTGAAGGCAGGCTGTTCTTGAGCAGGGGAAGAAAAGAACTGGATTTTCTTACCATTAACCCTGCAAAGTTCCTTTGGTGGACTAGTAGTAAGTAGTAAATGCTACACAAACTAAGGGTGCGACGCCGATAGCGAAGCGTTAGCGAGTCATCGGCGTCGCACTCTTAAAGGGATTACCCAGAATAAATTCTTCCATTTTCTGGGATGGAGAGAAGTCAATAGGTAAAATAAACAAAAATGTAAAGTTATATAAATGAAATTAACAAACATAACAATAATTTGTAATAAATAATGACACGAGAGCATTGTATAAAGATAACTTGGAAGTGAAAAACAACATCTTAATCAGGTTTCCCAGTCGTTCACAGAAGTTTGAAGTTTTTTAACAAAAGTTTTAATCTGAAAGCCTGGAGATCGTAAACTTATTTCGTGGATGTCTGTTTTAAACCTTTCGTAACTCGTCAGGCAGTGCTGACATCAAAAATAAACTGAAACATTCAGTTTTAAGTCCGATTATCCTTAACCAAGCAAACTAGGAGATAAAAGCAATGGTTTTAGATGCATTTGCAAAAGTAATCACCCAAGCTGATGCCCGCGGTGAATATCTCAGCGCTGCTCAGTTGGATGCCCTGACTGCCCTAGTTAAAGATGGCAACAAGCGTGCAGATACCGTAAACCGGATTACCAGCAACTCTTCAGCAATTGTTGCCAATGCAGCTCGCGCTCTGTTTGCAGAACAACCTCAGCTGATTGCTCCTGGTGGTAATGCTTACACTAGCCGTCGAAATGCTGCTTGCTTGCGGGACATGGAAATTATCTTACGCTATGTCACCTATGCCATCTTTGCTGGTGATGCAAGTGTGTTAGATGACCGTTGTTTAAACGGTCTACGCGAAACCTACTTGGCTCTAGGAACTCCTGGTGCTTCTGTAGCAGTTGGCGTGCAAAAAATGAAGGATGCAGCTTTGGCTCTTGTTAACGACCCCAACGGTATCACTAGAGGCGATTGCAGCGCTATATCATCTGAAGTTGCTAGCTACTTTGATCGTGCAGCCGCAGCAGTAGGCTAAACCCGCTTAAGACTATTGACTGACTAGTGTCAGTTCGACAAAACAAATTTCAACAAAATTGTAAATAGGGAGATACTAAGCCCATGAAGACACCTCTTACCGAAGCAGTTGCAGCCGCAGATTCTCAAGGTCGCTTTCTTTCCAGCACAGAAATTCAAACCGCTTTTGGTCGTTTTCGCCAAGCTCCAGCTAGCTTAGAAGCAGCAAAAGCTTTGAGCGCTAATGCCCAACGTTTGACAGAAGGCGCAGCGCAAGCGGTGTACAACAAGTTCCCCTACACAACTCAACAACAAGGCCCTAACTTCGCTTCTACCAACACTGGTAAAGAAAAGTGTGCGCGTGACATCGGCTACTACCTGCGGATCGTTACCTATTCCTTAGTTGTGGGTGGTACAGGCCCCTTGGATGACTTCTTGATCTCTGGTTTGGCTGAAATCAACCGCACCTTTGATCTATCTCCCAGCTGGTACGTTGAAGCTCTCAAGTACATCAAGGCTAACCACGGTCTAAGTGGCGACCCTGCTGTAGAAGCTAATTCCTACATCGACTACGCAATTAACGCTCTAAGCTAGAGAGTGTATTTAGCCCAGAAAGGAAAACAAGCTCTGTTGGCAAATAGCTAGGAGTTGGTTTACCTTTCTGGGCAGTTTTATTTTCAAAAGACTGTTAAAAACTAGAAAAAATTTTTCTAAAAAATTTTCAGTTTTGCATTAAAAACTGAGGAGGTTTAAAGATGGCAGCTTTGGGACAAGCAGCAAGGTTAGGGATTGGAGTTTTTGAAAACTCAGGACTGGTAGAACTACGTCCTGATAGAACAGAAGCGGATGTGGAAGTGATTATCCGGGCAGCTTACCGTCAGGTTTTGGGTAATGAATACCTAATGGAAGGAGAGCGTCTTGTCAGTGCTGAATCACTGTTGCAGCAAGGTGCGATTTCAGTTAGGGGTTTTGTGCTAGCCATTGCTCAGTCGGAACTCTATCGGGAGAAGTTTTTCCATTCAAACTCGCAAATTCGGTTTATCGAGTTGAATTATAAGCATTTATTGGGTCGCGCCCCAGAAGATGAGTCAGAGATTTCGTACCACGTTGAGCTTTACAACTCACAAGGTTACGAAGCTGAAATTAACTCATACATTGACTCACAAGAATATCAAAAAAGCTTTGGCGAAAATATTGTGCCATACTATCGTGGCTTTAATAGCCCAGTAGGGCAGAAAAACGTTGGCTATAGCCGACTGTTCCAACTGTATCGGGGTTATGCCAATAGCGATCGCGCTCAAGGGCAAAAACAAGGACGTCTAACTTGGGAAGTAGCTAAGAATCTGGCTTCACCCATTTACCCAGTCTCTACAGGAGCCTTAACGGGACTCTCAACAGGTGGCAGAGGAGAAACATACCGGATTAGGGTACTACAAGCAGCTTCTCCAAACTCAGCTGTAGTGCGGCGGAGTAGTGTGGAATTGCTCGTACCCTACGAACAACTTTCTAGTAAATTGCAGCAGCTTAATCGTAAGGGCAGCAAGGTGATTAGCATCACATCTGTATAGATATGGACTGGGGACTGGGGACTGAGGACTAAGGACTGGGGACTGGGGACTGGGGACTGGGGACTAGAAATTGGGGACAAACAGAAAAGTCTGAGCCAATGCTTCCTTGGATCAAAACATCTCCCAAGGGTACACGCAAAGCGCGAACTGAGGGACAAAGGGGATAACCAACACCCAATACCCAGTACCTAATTCCCGATCCCTAATCCCCAGTCCCCAATTACCAATTACAAAAGGAAAATTACCAATGGCTATTACAACAGCAGCATCCCGTTTGGGAACAGAAGCTTTTAGTGATAACGCTCCTGTAGAATTGCGCCCAAATGCAACTAAAGAAGACATAGAGAAGGTAATTGCTGCCGTCTATCGTCAGTTGTTGGGCAACGATTACTTAATGAAATCTGAGCGTCTCACAAGTGCTGAATCTATTCTGCGCGATGGCAAAAGTACAGTTCAAGAGTTTGTACGTCAAGTAGCTAAATCAGAACTGTACAAATCCAAGTTTTTCTACAACAGTTTTCAAACTCGCGTCATTGAACTGAACTATAAACATTTGTTGGGTCGTGCTCCCTATGATGAGTCTGAGGTGATCTATCACTTAGACTTATATCAAACCAAGGGATATGAAGCCGATATTGATTCATATATTGATTCGTCAGAGTATCAAAGTAGCTTTGGTGAAAATATTGTGCCTTTCTATCGCGGCTTTGAAACTCAAACAGGTCAGAAAACTGTCGGATTTAGCCGGATATTCCAACTTTATCGCGGCTATGCCAGTAGCGATACCTCCCAACTTAAAGGTAATTCCCCCCGCCTTGCCGGTGAACTAGGTCGCAATAGTGCATCTGTTGTTGTTCCTCCATCTGGCGGCCCTTCTGGTTTTTCCTACGTTGCTCCTGAAAAAGGCGTTACCCCCAATAGTACTTTCGGTGGTGCAGGAACTTTCGGCAAAGAAGGCAGATTGTACCGCATTGAAGTAGCAGGCGTTTTTGGAGCTGGGTATCCTAGCACACGGCGGGTGAATCAAGCTGTGATTATACCATATGAAGAACTATCTGCTTACTTCCAGAGAGTGGTAAAGCAAGGTGGTAAAATCGCCAGCGTGAAGCCACTTTAGTGTCATTGGTCATTAGTCATTAGTCATTAATTTCAGACCAAGGACTAATGACAACTTCGATTTATAAATTTGGAGTTGATTTATGCTTGGACAAATTAATGGTAGAAATAGTAATCGCTCCTTCCGCTATGAAGTAGTAGGTCTGCGCCAAAGCGAAGAAACAGAAAAAGTCGACTATCCCATTCGTTCTAGTGCCAGTGTGTTTATCACAGTGCCTGAGAACCGCATGAATCAGGAAATGCAAAGGATTACTCGCTTGGGTGGCAAAATAGTCAGCATTCAGCCGTTGAATGGTGAGACAACACATAGCGAACACAGCCATGAATCCCAGTCCGGAGAAAATTAAAGATTTATCACTGACAGGTGAGAATACCGACGGTGGATCTTTAACTGTAGAGCAAGCGATCGCTAATCTTGAAAGTGGAGATTTAGGTCTGCGATTTTATGCTGCCTGGTGGTTGGGCAGGTTTCGCATAAGTGAACCAACTGCGGTTACAGCACTGATCAAAGCCTTAGAGGATGAAGCCGACAGGACACCAGAAGGCGGATATCCTCTGCGACGGAACGCAGCTAGGGCTTTAGGGAAACTAGGCGATCGCCAGGCAGTATCACCTTTAATTGGGTGTTTAGACTGCTCAGATTTTTATGTGCGAGAAGCTGCGATACAATCCTTAGAGATGCTGGGCGATCCGGTTTGTATTCCTGCGCTAATCAAACTATTAGCAGTAGGTTTGCAGGGAGAGGAGATCATATCATCAAAGCAGCCTGATTTATCTCAACCCTACGATGCCATCTTAGAAGCCTTGGGAACTTTGAGGGCGACTGAGTTCACCCCTTTGGTAAAGGCATTCTTAGAGCATCCAATCGAATTGGTGCAATATGCTGCTGCACGAGCCATGTATCAATTAACCCAAGAACCAGTTTATGGAGAACGGTTGGTACAAGCTCTAGGGGGAGAGAAATTGCAATTGCGTCGAGCAGTGTTGGCAGATTTGGGAGCGATTGGATATCTACCCGCAGCAGATGCGATCGCACAGACTCTTGCTGAAAATAGCCTAAAGCTAATTTCTCTTAAAGGATTACTAGAACATCAAGTCAATCACATAACACCAAACAGTTTCTCAGAAGGTGCGATTAAAGTGATGAATTTGATGGACTCGCTGTTGTAGTCATAAATTCTAGATAATCAGTTGTCATTAATACGTTGCAACCAAATCTTTACAACACATAAACCCCCAAGCTAACTGTAAAATCAAGGCTAGGGGGTTTATGTATGATGTCGACTACGGATAACTTAAGCTACAATGGGCTGACGGCTAATTACCCATGAAAAACTATTATGAATAACAGCAATCTTGCCCAAATATTGATCCGTGCTGTAGAAGAAGCAGATTCCTCGGATCGCTTATTAGACGCAGTTCAGGAGTTAGCAGCAGCTGGTACAGAGGAAGCTGTTCCTACTCTAATTGCAGCTTTGGGCTATAACAATCCAGGGGCAGCAGTGGCGGCGGTAGATGGGCTGATTGCGATCGGGGAAACCGCAGTGCAGCCACTGTTGGAACTAATTGATAACTACAATTACGGTGCTAGAGCTTGGGCTATTCGGGCGCTAGCAGGAATTGGCGATGTACGGGCGTTAAATACCTTGTTAGAGGCAGCAAAAACTGATTTTTCCCTGAGTGTACGGCGGGCAGCTGCCAGGGGATTAGGCACTTTGCGCTGGCATCAAGTACCGCCTGAGAAACTAGAATCTATTCAGACTCAGGTATTAGAGGCGCTATTAGTAATTTCTCAAGATCCAGAGTGGGTAGTGCGCTATGCGGCAGTGACGAGTTTAGAAACACTAGCTATTGCAATGGCAGTCACTTTACCCGATCAAGCGTCGCGGATTACAAATCAACTTCAGCAAATGCTCGATACAGATGTTGATCTTGGGGTTCGCACCCGTGTCAAGTTTGCACAGCAAAAAATTCAGCAGCAACAACATCAACAAGTGTTTGCACCCAAAAGAAAGCGAGAAGATCCTGAACTGCCTTATCGTGGCGGTAGCAGACGGTAAGCAATTCAAAATTTCTAAAGGCTCTGCCGCCAGTCAGGGAGGCGGCAGCCTCTGACTGGGAACGAGGCATCTTTTCTTTCAACTGAGCCTTCAGCGAGATAAAACTAACCAGACAATAAAGACTGGATTTCTCCCTGGATATTGCCACGGGCAAATGGTTCCGCGAACTCTAACATTAAAGGTGTAAAGTAGATACGCGATCGCCGTAAAAATTCTTCTAAAACCTGCCGACGACCCGTGATATAATCTGCTTTTGACACCCAGCCATATTCTTGACGAATGGCATGAGCGTATTCAGGATACTCGACTGAGTTAGTAGCCAAAATCGCTAAATCTGCATCAAGTAGAACTTGGCTATCATAGTCATCCACCGCAGCTTGGTGGTCTTTAGTATTCAGAATCAGACGCGTGACAATAGTTATGGTACTTTCTGGAATACCCAAATTATTCAGCAATTTCAAAGCATATTCTGCGCTTCGTTGTTCATTATCTTGAGCTTTAGTGTCATACACTACATCGTGAAACCAGGCAGCTAGTTGAACAGCGGCTATGTTGCTGGTGTAGCCTTGCAAAATCTGAATTGTGCTGAGGACGCGATCAATGTGTTTGAGTGTATGGTAGTAGCGACTAGGAGTAGAGTAACCTGTAACCAAATCACTAAAGGCTTTCTCAGCCATTACTTGGTCAACACCAAAGGTTTGGAGTGTGTGTTGCCAGTTAGAAAATAAAATATTCATAAAGTTTTCTGTAGGCATAGAGTGAGTATACCCATTCTGAGTATTGGAAAAATAAGTCAATTCTGTTAAAACTTTAATGAGTAAATAAGTTTAGATGCGTTTGCCTTGCTATAGCAATTGATTTTTTTTTACGTGTTTTTGACATTTTTTTCTTTTGTACTTGCTTGTTGAAAGAGACGTGCATATTCTAAAACCAGTATATACAAATAATTTTTCTACTTTTATACAAAGATTAAATAGTAAAATACGCTTACAAAATCGACATTTTGATACCAAGTATTAGACTTTTATACTTTAAAGAAAGCTGTATATTTATGCAGTAGGAATAAATAAAAAATAAAACATGATTGACTTTAGTCTCACTCAAGAACAGCAGATGTTGCAATCACTTGCGCGTGACTTTGCTCAAAACGAGATTAGTCCTATTGTTCAAATAATTGAAGAGTCTAACAATCCAGAGATAGAACCTTGGGATTTCTGCAAACAATTGTTCCATAAAGGGACTGAATTAGGATTTACATCTTTAATGCTTCCAAAAGAGTTAGGAGGTGTAGGTGGAAAATGTATAGACATGGCTGTAGCGTTAGAAGAAATAGGCGCTGTTGATGTCAGCATTGCTTGTAGTTACTTTAATCTCACCGCAGCTATGTCGTTGTTTGTTAGCAGAGTTGCAACCCAAGAACAACAAAACCGAATACTATCTTTTGTCAATTCTGGAAAACCCCATCTATTCAGTGCCGCAGAGAGTGAAGCTAATATCGCCACTTCAGATTTGTTCTGCCCATTCCCAGACTCCAATATTGGGATGAAAACCTTTGCCGCACGCGAGGGCAATGCATACATTCTCAATGGAACAAAATCCCCGTTAGTTACAAATGGTGGGATTGCGGATGCCTACTTCATCATTGCTCGTACAGCGATGGATAAACCATTGCACGAAAGTTTGTCTCTCTTCTACGTTCCAACAGATACGCCTGGGATTAAGTTTGGCAAAAAGACACAGATGATTGGTTGGAAAGCTTCTCATCATGCTGAGATTTGCCTGGATAACGTCCTAGTCCCTGTGGAAAATCTGATTGGAGAAGAAGGCGAAGCCGGAAAACTACTAATGTTGCTTCCAGAAGTAGCTATTGGGCTGGCAGCTTCTTATGTTGGTTTGGCTCGTGCTGCTTATGAGTATGCTTTGAATTATGCCAAGCAAAGAGTCAGTTGGGGTCGTCCGATTATCGAACACCAGGCAGTAGCTTTAAAATTAGCAGATATGATGATTAACACCCAGGCTGCACGACTGGTGGTATGGGATGCTGCCCGTACAGCAGAAACTTCTCCCCAACTTGCCGCCACAGTCAAAGCACCAGCCGCCAAGACTTTTGCAGTGGATGTTGCAATCAAAAATGCACAAACAGCAGTTGAGATTCTTGGGGGTTATGGCGTGACAAAAGAGTGTTTGGCTGGCAAGTTTCTTGCCGATGCAACTATCGGGTATTCCTGTGACTTTACGCGAGAAGTCTTGCGTCTGGGAATCGTGAACTTTTTGTAATGGATTGAGGGGGAGCTACTTGCTCCTGATAGCGTGGCCCTTTCTCTTCATACTCTTTTCCTGGTGAAGGTATTGTAGTCAGAACTTTATTTTTTGATTTCAGCGCTAAAGCGCTTACTACGAACCCAGCAAACTTAACTTGACAGATTACTAAATATGGTGACAGCTAAATGAAAGCGTCAAAATAGAAGACACAGGCTTTGTACAAAAAGCCTTGCTTTGATTAAGGGAGTTTATTATCAGTGGTATTACAAGTACAAACAAGCACCTACGAAGCTAAAACTCAAGAAATTGCTAAACAACTTCTAGCAGCAACGCAGGAAAATCGCTCGTTTTTTTCTTCCCTGCGGGATCAAATGCGCTGGGATGATAAATTACTCGCTTGGGCGATGAGTAATCCTGGGTTGCGGGTGCAACTATTTCGCTTTATAGATACGCTACCTGCTTTGCACAGTAAATCAGAAATTGCCTCACATTTACAAGAATATTTAGGCGATGAGTCTGTAGAATTACCGGCAGCTTTGAAGGGAATGCTAAACTTTGCTAACCCCGACTCGATGCCAGGACAAGTTGCTGCAACAACCGTTGGTACAGCCGTTGAAACTCTTGCTCATAAATATATTTCTGGGGAAAATATTAAACAAGTCATCAAAACAGTTGAACGACTAAGAAAAGAGAAAATGGCTTTCACTATCGATTTACTTGGTGAAGCAGTAATTACCGAAGCCGAAGCGCAGTCTTATCTAGAACGCTATTTAGAATTAATGCAACAATTGGTGGAAGCATCGAAGAATTGGACAGCTATTCCGGCTATTGATGAGGCTGATGGCGAACCCATACCAAAAGTTCAGGTTTCTGTTAAGTTAACGGCGTTTTATTCCCAATTTGACCCCTTAGATGCTAAAGGTAGTGAGGAGCGAGTTAGCGATCGCATTCGTATTCTCTTACGTCGTGCTAAAGAATTAGGCGCAGCTGTCCATTTTGATATGGAACAGTATGCTTATAAAGACATAACTCTTAGCATCCTGAAAAAACTGCTCTTAGAAGAAGAGTTTCGGCAACGCACAAATGTTGGAATAACTATTCAAGCATATCTGCGTGATAGCGAGCAAGATACTAAAGACGTAATTTCCTGGTTGAAACAACGCGGTTATCCCCTGACAATTCGCTTGGTGAAAGGCGCATATTGGGATCAGGAAACTATCAAAGCAGCGCAGAAGCATTGGCCACAGCCAGTTTACAACGAGAAAGCGGCAAGTGATGCTAACTTTGAAACCATCACTCAGTTATTGCTAGAAAATCATCAATATGTTTATTCTGCCATTGGTAGCCATAATGTGCGATCGCACTCTCGCGCCATTGCCATAGCTGAAAGTTTAAATGTTCCCCGCCGTCGCTTTGAATTGCAAGTCCTCTACGGTATGGGTGATAAAGTTGCCAAGGCATTGGTTGACAGGGGTTATCGAGTCAGAGTTTATTGTCCCTACGGTGAATTATTGCCTGGAATGGCGTATTTAATTCGTCGATTGTTGGAAAATACGGCTAATAGTTCTTTTTTACGGCAAAATCTCGAAAATCGACCAATTGAAGAGTTATTAGCACCACCGATTGTCAAAGAGGAAAAAAACTCTTTAACTTCTAACGTACAGACGCGATTAATGAGCCAGCGCGTTGCGGGGGTTCCCCCCGTTGTAGCGACTGGCGTCGCGTCTCTCCAAAGTACAGATGCGATTAATCGCGTCTCTCCTAACTCTCATTTCCTCGGTGCTGCTGATACCGATTACGCACAGGAAGAGGTGAGAACGAAAGCGACGCAAGCTTTTCAAAGCGTTCGCCAACAGTTGGGTAAAACTTATTTACCCCTAATTAATGGCGAGTATGTTAATCCGCCAGAATTTGTTGATTCTCTCAATCCTTCTAATTTCAGTGAAGTAGTTGGTAAAGTTGGGTTGATTAGCGTTGAACAAGCCGAACAGGCGATGCAAGCTGCCAAAGCTGCCTTTCCTGGTTGGCGGAAAACACCAGCTAAACAACGCGCTGATATTTTGCGAAAAGCCGGTGATTTGATGGAACTCCGCCGCGCTGAACTTTCAGTTTGGATAGTTTTGGAAGTCGGGAAACCAGTTAAGGAAGCTGATGGAGAGGTTTCGGAAGCGATAGATTTCTGTCGTTACTACGCTGACGAGATAGAACGGTTAGATAAAGGTGTGAATTATGACATACCTGGCGAAACTAATCATTATATTTACCATCCACGGGGAATTGCTGTAGTGATTTCTCCCTGGAATTTTCCGCTAGCGATCGCTTGCGGGATGACTGTTGCAGCTTTGGTTTCAGGCAATTGCACTCTCCTCAAACCTGCGGAAACATCTTCTGTGATTGCAGCGAAACTCACAGAAATTTTGGTAGATGCTGGTTTTCCCAAAGGTGTATTTCAATACGTACCTGGCAAGGGTTCGCAAGTGGGCGCTTATTTGGTAAATCATCCAGATACTCATGTAATCGCTTTTACGGGTTCCCAAGAAGTCGGCTGTAGAATTTACGCAGAGGCGGCAATCTTAAAACCCGGACAAAAGCACATGAAACGAGTAATTGCTGAAATGGGCGGCAAGAATGCCATTATCGTCGATGAAAGTGCTGATTTAGACCAAGCTGTTGTGGGGGTAGTGCAGTCGGCATTTGGTTACAGTGGACAAAAATGTTCTGCTGCTTCCAGGGTGATTGTGCTGCAACCGATTTATGATGCCTTTGTGCAACGGTTGGTAGAAGCGACAAAATCCTTGAACATTGGGGAAGCAGAGTTACCAAGTACACAAGTTGGGCCAGTGATTGATGCTAATGCCCGCGATCGCATTCAGAAGTATATTGAGATAGGCCGCCAATCAGCAGAGGTAGCCTTGGAATTACCAGCACCCAAACAAGGATATTTTATCGGGCCTGTGATTTTTAGTGAAGTATCGCCAAATGCGGTAATTTCCCAGGAAGAAATTTTTGGCCCTGTGCTGGCAGTAATTCGGGTGAAAGATTTCCAGGAAGCGTTAGCAGTCGCCAACGGTACAAACTACGCCTTAACTGGAGGACTTTATTCTAGAACACCTTCGCACATTCAGCAGGCGCAGACAGAATTTGAAGTCGGGAATTTGTATATCAACCGCAATATTACAGGAGCGATCGTTGGACGGCAACCCTTTGGTGGATTCAAACTTTCTGGAGTTGGTTCTAAAGCAGGTGGCCCTGATTACCTCCTGCAATTCCTGGAACCACGCGTGCTGACAGAAAATATTCAGCGTCAAGGTTTTGCACCAATTGAAGGTGCAGAATAAAGCTTGTAGGGTGGGCAATGCCCACCTTTTTTTATATACTAAATACAGAAATTTGATGAGTAATTTAGTCATAAAAGTTGCTGATTTCCCTGAAGAATTCCCAGCGATCGCAGCAATTAGAAAATCAGTTTTTCAAGAAGAACAAGGGGTAGATCCCGCTTTAGAGTTTGATGGCAAAGATGAAATATCTCAGCATTTGATTGCTTATTTAGATCAGAAAGCTGTAGGTACTACCAGAATTAGATATTTAGATGATAAAACTGCCAAAATCGAAAGACTTGCTGTTTTGTCTACAGCTAGAGGGCAGGGTATTGGTAATAAAATTATGAACAAAGCACTAGAGGTTATAGCTAATAAAAATATTCCAGAAGTTTTGATTCACGCCCAAGAGTATGTAAAAGTTTTGTACCAAAAATTAGACTTTGTACAAGAAGGAGAAATATTTGAAGAAGCTGGTATTCCCCATGTGAGAATGAGAAAAATTTTCAATTTAGGATAATTTACGATTACTATATCGATAACAAATTAAGTTATTAGCTTGGTGTTAGTACTGTTTTAGAGCACCATGAACTCCCCAAAATTTGACGCTTTTGGCAATACTTTAAAGTCATCCTTGAGAGTTACCAATTTTTCCCCAAATATTCATTTTATTGACTAATTTATTAAGTAGCACTTATTTAAGTATCTAGGACTATCTATCGGAGCTTGAAATTGTAAAGTTGCCTTATCACCTACAAGTTTTGGAAGCTCTCGCAACAAGTTTCGCAAACAAGTTTCATGGACTGTACCTTTGGATGCCATTTTAATAATTTCCCCGTTGATCAATTAAATGTGGTCATCTTCATGGAAAAAGCCTAATTCAGTAAGCCTGTGATATTGAGCTATGTGAAGCGTTTAGCCTGAGCAATATTCATGTATCTTCCTCCCAAGGCAAATGCGATGGGGTAACCGCCTGGCGGAGGCGATCGCACTTATATTCTAAATGTGTCAGAAATTGGTATGCTAAAGGCCGAGACTCGCTATGAAAGCAAACAATGCCTGCGCCTACTATCAATCCCACCATCACTGCCTTTCCCTTGACAGCCGTAGTCGGTCAAGAAGCAATTAAATTAGCCTTGCTGTTAGCCGCAGTTGATCCTGGTTTGGGAGGAGTGGCGATCGCAGGTCGTCGCGGTACGGCAAAATCTGTAATGGCTCGTGCTATCCACGCTCTACTACCGCCTATAGAAGTTGTCAAAGGCTCCATTAGCAACTGTGATCCCAACCACCCAGAAGAATGGGACGATCAACTTTTGGCGGAGTACGCAGACAAAGACATTCAAGATGTGCCCGTCGAAATTATCCCAGCGCCTTTTTTGCAAATTCCTCTAGGTATCACCGAAGACCGACTTCTCGGTTCAGTAGATGTGGAAAAGTCGGTAAAGCAAGGTGATACTATTTTTCAGCCCGGATTACTCGCTACAGCAAACCGAGGAGTACTGTACGTAGATGAAATTAATTTATTAGATGACCAAATATCAAATCAGCTTCTAACAGTATTATCTGAAGGACGCAACCAGATTGAACGGGAAGGGATTAGTTTTCAGCATCCGTGTAAATCCTTATTTATTGCCACCTACAACCCAGAAGAAGGCGGATTACGGGAGCATTTGCTAGATAGAATTGCGATCGCACTTTCTGCTGACGGTGTACTCGGCTTAGATCAAAGAGTAGCAGCAGTAGAGCAAGCGATCGCTTATTCTAAATCTCCTCAAGATTTCCTCCAGCAGTACAACGAAGACTTAGACTCCCTCAAAACCCAAATCATCTTGGCACGAGAATGGTTAAAAGAAGTAATCATTACCCATGAACAAATTGCTTACTTAGTAGATGAGGCCATTCGCGGAGGAGTTCAGGGACATCGCGCCGAGTTATTTGCCACGCGGGTTGCTAAAGCGGCGGCGGCTTTAGAGGGACGGACAACAGTTAATGCCGAAGATTTGCGCCGTGCTGTGGAATTGGTGATTGTACCACGCGCCACAATTGTGCAGACACCACCACCAGAACAATCACCACCACCGCCGCCACCCCCACCACAGAATCAAGAAGAACCCCCAGACGAATCTGAAGACGAAGAACAAGAAGAACAAGAAGAACAAGAAGAACAGCAACAAGAACCCCCCAGCATCCCTGAAGAATTCATTTTTGATCCAGAAGGGGTAATCCTTGATGACAACGTGCTTTACTTTACTCAAATGGCGAAGCGGCAAGGTAAATCTGGTAGTCGCAGTGTCATCTTTTCCGATGACAGGGGACGTTACATCAAGCCAATGTTGCCCAAGGGGAAAGCGCGACGCATTGCAGTAGATGCCACCCTGAGAGCAGCGGCTCCTTATCAAAAAGCACGAAGAGAAAGACACCCAGATAGAAAAGTGATTGTCGAGCAAGCTGATATTCGCTCAAAACGCCTGGTACGCAAAGCAGGGGCGTTGGTAGTGTTTGTGGTAGATGCTTCTGGCTCAATGGCCCTGAACCGAATGCAATCGGCTAAAGGTGCGGTAATGCAACTGTTGACGGAAGCTTATCAAAACCGCGACCAAATAGCATTAATTCCCTTCCGGGGAGAACAGGCAGAGGTGTTATTGCCACCAACACGTTCTATTGCCTTAGCGCGTAATCGCTTGGAAAGGTTGCCCTGTGGTGGGGGTTCGCCCTTAGCGCATGGTTTAACCCAAGCTGTACGCGTCGGCTTAAATGCTCAGATGAGTGGAGATATTGGGCAAGTTGTCCTTGTAGCAATCACCGATGGACGGGGTAATATTCCCTTAGCGCGTTCTTTAGGTGAACAGCTAGAACCGGGAGAAAAGCCAGATATAAAAGGAGAATTATTAGAAATTGCTGCCAGAATCCGTGCTTTGGGGATGCAACTATTAGTAATTGATACGGAAAGTAAATTTGTATCTACTGGCTTTGCCAAGGAATTATCGCAAACAGCAGGCGGTAAATATTATCATTTGCCAAAAGCCACAGATCAAGCTATTGCTGCTATGACCAAAGGTGCGATCGCTGATTTAAAATCTCGATAATTAGTCATTTGTCATTGGTCATTGGTCATTGGATTTTTGACTCAGGACGACTAAGACCCTGTGGGCATTACCTGTGGTTGCAAATAGCAAATCAAATCTTGAATTCCCTTTTGCAGATACCGCGTTACCGTCATTGGACTAGTGCCAATATTTTTAGCAGCATCTTTGCGAGAAAGCTCCTTCAAAAATACCATTTCAACTGCCATACGTGGCTTTTCTTCCAGCATATTTATAGCGCCTTGCAGTTGTTGACGTTCTTCTTCTTGTTGCAAAAGAACATGAGAACGAGGACAAGGAAGTGCTTCACCCAAGGTTATTTGGCAATCAACATAGTTAACTGCGGTCGCATCTAAACTCAAAGGCATCCGATTTTGAGCAGCTAACTTGGTTTCTTGCCATTCTTGCACAGATACCCGAAGTTGGCTGGCAATTTCAGCATCCTTGGGCTGGCGACCTAAAGACATTGCCAAGTCCTTGCGAATTTTTTGCCCTTCATTGTACAATTCTTGCCAACGACGGGGAATTTTTAATAGAGTACTGCGATCGCGCAAAAAGTGCAGCATCTCACCGCGAATATATGGCACAGCAAAGGAACTAAAAGCATATCCTTGGCTGGGGTCGAAACGCTCAATTGCCCTAATCAAACCAAAATAACCGATTTGTTCTAAATCTTCATAAGGTTCATTACATTGATGGCTGAATTTATGAGCCATCTTCCGTACTAAGCCAGTATGTAACTGTACAAGTTTATTACGAAGTTTAATAGATGGATTCTGGTGGTACAAGTGTAATAATTCTATACCATCAGTTCGTAAAGAGGACTCACTTGCTGCCATATACATTCCTTTGTTTTAACTCCTATTCCTGAGAAAATGGAGTTGCGTATATTTTCTTCTAAGCTGTCATTATTTTCCTTAGTCAAGCCTGAATAAGCCATCGTCGTTCCACTGAACTTGTGAGGGGTCGCACTCCGCAATTCAGTATTTGTACGCATGATTTTGCGAACCTTTCTGTTGCAGGTTATTTTTATTTTTTAGATAACTCTTGAATGGCACATAATCTTTAGCTTTTGCAACAAAAACTAGCTATTTATGCTGAAAAATGCATCACTTACCTAATAGCTATCTGTTATACTGAGCGCAACCTGGATTGGCACTGAATTAATTGCAAAAGAGACTGGGCAATTTTATCTCTTAGTACGCACCGTCATTAATAAAGGTCGAAAATCCAAATTGGAAGTGGGGTTGAGAAACAAAACCCAAGCTACAAAAAACAGAATTCCGACTCATCTTTATGGGGATTTGTACTTAACTTATGCCTTAACGGACATTTCCATTGAATACCTTTCACAAGAACAAATCAATCGTCTGTGGGTTGTGCGCTTACGAGTTGCAGATAATGGTGAAGTACCAGCTGCTATTGTTAAAGATTCTCCCGGTGAGCGACGTAGTGGTGTTTACCGATGGCAGGGTGTGTCTGATCATGGGGAGCGATCGCTCTACCTGACCGTTAGAAAGGCGTTGTATACTGAACGAGGCACAACAATACTACAAAAAAATCAGTCTCGCCTTGACAATGCCAGCAGGCAGGCTGGAAGAGCCAGAATCTTAGAAATAGCCTTGATTCATCACCCAGAAATCAAGGGCGACAAGCTAGCTCACTTTGTCCACTCTCTCCGAAGTCGCTGGCCTTATTTTGCAAATGACGTTTCCCTGCCTTTGCCTTTTCCCTTTGCAATCAAGGCTAAAGAGTATGCTCTCAGTACTAAAGATCCAGTGGAATCCTCAGAGACTGACGATTCCAATTTTTAACAACGAAGCTACCTTTCAGATTTTGCAACAATATTAAATCGTTGGCTGTTAACCGCAAAGATTGGTAAGAATAGGAATAGGCAGAACGTTTTCCTAAAAAACAGTTTTTCAATATGAGCAATACCAGTAATTTTCGTGAAGCTATCCGTGAGGCTAAATCTCACGCCCTCGTTGGCCCTAACGTGATTGCCAACGCCCTCCCCTACGTCGGTGGTGGTTTGGTGCTAACGGCATTAGGAACCTACGGCGGTTTGGGAGTTATCCGTACTAACCCCGGAATATTCTTTCCCACCTTCATTGGTGCGGTGATTGTGGAGTTAATTTTGTTCTTTGTTGCCCAAAATGTTGCCCAAAAAGGTAATAAGGGGCTTGCACTACCCCTGTTGGCAACCTACAGCCTCTTGTCTGGATATACCCTCAGTGGCTTGGTGTATGTCGCCTTGAGATCCCAAGGTGTTGGCATTCAAGGCATTGGGTTGGCTGCCCTTGGTTGTGGCGTTACTTTTATTGCTGCCCGTCAAATTGGTTCAAATCTCTCTGAACAAGATGGGATGGCTTTGACGAAAACCATTAATCTCGGCGTTATTGCCTTGGTGGTTGTGTGCCTTGCCCAATTCGGATTTGCCATGTTTGGTATTTACACCCCAAATTGGTTAGAAATTGCCATCTCCGGTTTGGGAGTGTTTCTATTTGTTGGGGTTTCTGTTGTCGATTTCTACATCTTGCCCCGCACTTACAGCGATGACCAATATCTGCCTGCTGCTTTGTCGATGTACCTCACTTACATCAACTTGTTTGTCTTTATCTTACGGTTGCTAATCGCCATAAATGGCCGCGATTAATTGTCTGTAGACGCTAACACAAGTAAAGTTTTATAAAGTAAAACCGTGGTTAAATTTTTAGCAACCACGGTTTTTTCATCGTTTTAACAGTAGAATATGCAGATAAGTTAAGCCTCAAGTGAGCAAAACTATGCTTGAACTCTTAAATATCAAAATTGAAGTAGAAAGGTTGTCTAATATCTTGACCAAGGCTGAAGGCTGTCTTTAGCCTCCCAGAACTGAGTGCAAGAATTGAGGACTTGAATCAATTAGTTTCTCAACCTACTTTCTGGCATAATTCCGTCACTTCCCGTCAGACACTTCAAGAAATTGATTCACTCAACGCTACAAAGAAACAATATCAGCGATCGCACTTCATTCTAGAAGATATCAAGGCTGCAATAGAACTACTAGAATTATCTGCTGATGAGGAATTGTTGCTAGAGGCGCAAACCAACCTTACGCAACTCCAGGAAGAACTCGAAACAGTAGAAATAGAACAATTCCTCTCCGATCCCTGCGACCAAAAGGGGGCATTCTTGGCAATTACGGCTGAGGTTGGAAGTATAGATGCCCAAGACTGGGCAGCAATGTTATTACAGCTATACTATCGTTGGGCAGTAAATCACAACCATAAAGTATATCTAGTGCAAGAGTCAGGAGGTGATTTAGGAGGGTTCAAACATGCCACCCTGGAAATTATAGGGCGTTATGCTTATGGCTGGCTAAAATCGGAACAAGGAACTCATGCAAGAATAGAGCGAATTTCTCCTGTTGATGGCAATGGCAGACGGCATACTTGCCTAGCTAGTGTAGAAGTCAGCCCTATTTTAGATAAGTCTATTGATTTTGATATTCCAGAGAAGCATTTAGAAATTACTTTGCCCCGGCATCGGGGGAATGTTAACCGCCCAGAAACATGGGTGCGGTTGTTTCACATTCCTAGTGGGATTAGTGTATTTTGTAAGGAAGAGCGCAGTCAGATGCGAAATAAAGAGAAAGCCCTGGCTATTCTCAAGAGTAAACTCTTTGCGATGCCTACGGCTGGCTACGCCTACGCACTATCCCAAGGTGTCCAGATTGACAAAATTCAACCTCGGCTAATAAAGTCTCTATCTAGCAAGCTCATCCGTGAATATATCTTGCATCCTTATACCAAGGTGAAAGATTTACGTACCAATGTAGAAACACCTGCTGCAACAGAGGTTTTGAACGGTAAAATTGATTTGTTTATCAAAGCCTATCTGCAACAGCTAAATCAGACTACTTCAGTGGGTGAAGAACCGCTTGATAATTTCAAGTCACTTTTGTAACTTATATAAGTAGTGTAGAAAAAATTTGCCCAACTACAGCTAAAATCAAGAAACATAAGTAGAATAAAGAGCAATTTTCCAATCCAAAGCGCTCAATCTCTCATTACAGCAAGCACTATGGAAGTTTTAGAACTCAAACGCGAAATCGAAACGTTGTCTGGCCGCCTGGGTAAAACCCAGGACTATCTTTGACGTACCTGCCCTGACAGCCAAAATTCAAGACCTCGAAAAAATATCAGCTCAACCAGAATTTTGGGATAACCAAACCCAAGCCCAACAAACCCTACAAGAACTCAACGACCTGAAAGCCCACCTTCAGCAATACGATCGCTGGCACGCCAATCTAGAAGATACTAAGGCAGTTGTTGAATTGTTGGAGTTAGAAACCGATGAAGCACTACTCCAAGAAGCAGAATCTACCATCATCAAGCTGAATCGTGACCTTGACCAGTGGGAGTTACAACAGTTACTTTCCGGCCCCTATGATGCGGAAGGTGCTGTACTGACGATTAGTGCTGGTGCTGGTGGCACAGACGCCCAAGACTGGGCATTTATGCTGATGCGGATGTACACTCGTTGGGGCGAAGCTCACGGTTATAAGGTAACTTTAGCTGAAGAGTCGGAGGGTGATGAAGCAGGAATTAAATCGGCAACCCTAGAAATTACTGGTCGCTATGCCTATGGTTACTTGCGATCAGAAATGGGTACACATCGTTTAGTGCGGATTTCACCTTTTAATGCCAACGGCAAGCGACAAACCAGTTTTGCAGGAGTAGAAGTGATGCCGCAGATTGATAACTCTGTGCAGTTGGACATTCCAGATAAAGATTTGGAAATCACCACAACTCGTTCTGGTGGTAAAGGTGGGCAAAACGTCAACAAAGTAGAAACTGCTGTGCGGATTGTTCACCTTCCCACAGGTCTTGCTGTGCGCTGTACAGAAGAGCGATCGCAGCTGCAAAATAAAGAAAAAGCCCTAAATCGCCTCAAAGCAAAGCTGTTGGTCATCGCCAAAGAGCAACGTGCCCAAGAAATTGCCGAAATTCGTGGCGATATGGTAGAAGCCTCCTGGGGAAACCAAATCCGTAACTATGTGTTTCACCCTTACCAAATGGTGAAGGATTTGCGTACAAATACAGAAACTACGGCGATTGGCGATGTGATGAATGGCGAACTTGATACATTCATTCAAGCTTATCTGCGCCAAGAAAATAAATTAGTAGAAAACGCTTCTGTATAATTTAGGATTAAATACAAGTGCTAAGTAATAAGTTTTAACATTACTTAGCACTTGTTATTTATTTTTAGTGTTTCAGATTAGCGCGACGTCGAATAGCCCGTCGTAGACATCGCATAGCATTCGCTCTTATTGAGGCGTTTTCAGAGAAATTCCTTATTCTACATACAGGCGATCGCAATTCTATCTCAGACCAACTGTTACAGTTATAAAAGAGTCTGTAGACAAATAACTATGAGCAACTCTCCTTCAACAGAACCTCAACCTAGCTATGTAAAACTCGCCATGCGAAACATGGTGCGGAAGGGTGGAACTTCCCTGAAGCATTTTGCGTTGACTGCCGTAGGGCTTTTAGCTCTCCTTGTTGGTCTTGCTTACCTAACTCACTAACGAAAAACCATAAACCTCAGACTAGGAGACTGTGTGCCTCTGAGAGTTGAACTATACGTAGAGGATGATTTTTACGAGTTGTCCCCGACAACATCTGTAAAAATTGATGATATTGATCCCCGAATTACTCCTGAAACTTGGGAAAATTGGTTTAATCACTGGTTGGAAATACTTCACCCTCATATTCCGCCAGCGCCAAGCTATGAAATCGGGCTGCGTTTGACAGATGACCCGCAAATTCAAGAATTGAATGCCCAGTATCGTCAACAAAATAAACCCACAGACGTTTTAGCCTTTGCTGCTTTGGAGGTGGATTTTCCTCAAAGCAAAGAAATGCTTGCCTCTGCCCCATTATACTTAGGTGATATTATTGTGTCTATAGATACAGCACAACGTCAAGCTCAACAGCAGGAACATAGCTTACCAACTGAGCTTGCCTGGTTAGCTAGTCACGGTTTATTGCACCTGTTAGGCTGGGATCATCCTGATGAAGAAAGTTTGGGGCGAATGTTAGAACAGCAAGTGAGATTGCTGAATGCAATAGGTATTGCTATTGACATTGAATAGCAGTAGTTCGTGTATTCCTTAGTGTTAATTTTGGGTAATGCTTTTATAATACTTCTGAGGAAAATTGCTTAAAGATTGCCTCAAAGTTAATTCTGACATTAAGATCAGCGAATATTCCCACTGTAGCAACCCTGTTCTTGTGTTTTTAAGTCTATGTCCCAAAAAATTTCTCCATCACCAACGCCCACCTCGTTACAAACACTGGTGTCTAACGAAAGGGAATTCTCCTGGAAAGTAGCCTCTAATTTATTTGTTAGTTTTAAATATGCCTGGGCTGGAATCAGCTATAGTTTTCAAACTCAACGTAATTTTCGCATCCACGTAAGTGTTTGTGCAATGGCGATCGCTTTAAGCGTTTTTCTACATCTGCAAGCGGTGGAAATAGCGGTAATTGGTATAACTAGTGGTTTAGTTTTGGCATTAGAGTTATTAAATACAGCGATCGAGTCCCTTGTGGATTTAACCGTTAAGCAGACATACCATGATTTGGCAAAAATTGCTAAAGATTGTGCGGCTGGTGCAGTCCTTGTCTCTGCTTTGGTAGCGGTGCTGGTAGCTGGTACGCTATTGCTCCCTCCTCTGGTAAGGTTAATTATATTGGCTTTGTAGACGTGACTTGCGTAGGCGAGCATTTACCACAGGCATCGCCAAGTGAGTAGGTAAGAGGATCACCCTGTGTCCCATCCCCTTTGGAGAACACATTATAAGCAATTTAAAAGTGAGGCTATCGTGCCAAGCATCCTGTATAAAGGTTTACTTGGTAATCTTTAGGCGTCCACGTCAACGTTATTTTTACACCTAGTGAACAAATAGCATGAGATATTTTGTCTATGCCGTTTGCAACTGATGAGTGGTAAAAACCAGGAGTGATGAGCTTTGATTATAGTTATCGACAATTACGACAGTTTTACATATAATTTAGTGCAGTATCTGGGAGAATTGGCAGCAGAATTCCCAGTGGCAGATGATATTCAAGTTTTTCGTAACGACAAGATATCCATAGATGAGATTCGGGCATTAAAGCCGGAAGCCGTGGTTATTTCTCCTGGGCCTGGTCGCCCGGAAGATGCCGGCATTTCCTTAGAATTGATTGAAAAGCTAGGCCAAGAGTTGCCAATTTTGGGTGTCTGTTTGGGGCATCAAAGCATTGGTCAAGTATTCGGTGGTAAAATAATTCCTGCTCCAGAGTTAATGCATGGCAAAACCTCTCAGGTGTCTCACACTGGGGTGGGGGTTTTCCGGGGATTAGAAAATCCTTTAACCGCCACCAGATATCATAGTTTGGTGATAGAACGTGAGACTTGCCCAGATGTGTTAGAAATCACCGCTTGGGTTGAAGATAACACCATTATGGGAGTGCGACACCGGAACTATCCTCACATTCAGGGCGTCCAGTTTCACCCAGAGAGTGTCCTGACATCTTCAGGAAAACAGTTATTGCGAAATTTTCTGGAACAGTTACAGTCAAGAGCATAATTAATGAAACGACGACAGTTGATGGGCTATGCTGGGGCGGGGTTAGTCACAGCTTTAGTTACTACCTTGGGTTCTGAATCTCAAGCTGACGCACAATCTAGCGGTTTATCAGTTCAGTGGTTGGGTCATACTTGCTTCCTTTTTACTGGTGGCGGTGCAAAAATTCTTGTCAATCCATTTCGGGCGGTCGGCTGTACTGCTAAGTATCGTCCACCAAAAGTTGCAGCAGATTTGGTACTGATTAGCAGCCAACTGCTAGATGAAGGTGCTGTGGACGTATTACCAGGAAATGCAAAACTCATCTACGAACCAGGAGTTTATGAGTTCAAAGGCATTAAGTTCCAAGGAATTGCCATAGACCACGATCGCAAAGGTGGTAGGCAGTTTGGCTCAAATACTGCTTGGAGTTGGAAGCAAGGTGGAATTAATATCCTACACTTAGGCGGAGCCGCTGCACCCATTTCCATTGAGCAAAAAATCCTGATGGGTCGTCCTGATGTAGCATTCATTCCAGTGGGAGGCAGTGCAAAAGCCTACAATGCCCAAGAAGCAAAGCAGGCTGTTCAAGTGTTAAATCCCAAGCTGGTAATTCCAACCCATTACCGGACACAGGCGGCTGATGCTGCTACGTGCGATATTTCACCACTGGATGATTTTCTGACCTTGATGCAAGGTATGACAGTGCGACGTAGCAACGGAGATAGTATTTCCATTAGCCCTGGTAAATTGCCGGAAAATGGGGAAATTCAGGTTTTAAGTTACAAGTTTTGAGCAGTAGAGAATGAGGGGATGAGGGAGCAGGGGGAGCAGGGGGAGCAGGGGAAGAATTCCTAACAGACGCGATTAATCGCGTCTCTACTCCTAACTCCTGTACAGACGCGATTAATCGCGTCTCCTAACTCCTAACTTCTAGAACGTATACCACTCTGGGCCAAGCTTATCTGCATCGCTGATGGGAGTTTCAACGGCTGTTGTCTCATTTATAGTCCAAATGTTGTCTGCACCGGCTGTCTGATCGCGCCAGTAGATGTCGGTCTTACCGTCGCCGTTATAATCGCCAAGAGATGGTGTCAAGGCCGCGTTATTAGTCGGTAAGAAAGCTTCAGTAGCAACTGTTGTACCATCCATCAACCAAGCGGTGTTCGCGCCTGTGGTTCCATTGTGCCAGAAGATGTCGGTCTTGCCATCACCGTTGAAATCGCCAATTTTGGAAGTCCAGGATGAGTCAAGTGTCCCCAAAGCACCCTCCGTGACTAAGATACCATTCATTGTCCAAATCTTGTTCTCACCTGTTTGAGCGTTTCTCCACAACAGGTCAGTGCTTAAATCACCGTTGAAATCGCCAACGCTATAAGTCCAGGCTGGGTCTTGTGATTGCAGCGCAAATTCACTCTTTTGCGTACCATCCATAAACCAAACGCTGTTATCGCCTGTTGTCGGATTGCGCCAGAAGATATCACTCTTGCCATTGCCGTCGAAATCAACAATGGTAGGAGTTAGTGCTGCGTCTGTAGTGTCTAGAACAGTTGCAGTGACAACTGTTGTGCCATCCATCTCCCAAATAGCGTTCTCACCGGTTTGATTATTATGCCAGAAGATATCGGTTTTGCGATCGCCGTTAAAATCGCCAATTTGAGAAGTCCAGGCTGGGTCAACGCTAGTTAGAGAAGCCGCATTAGCAACTTTGGTTCCATCCATCAACACAATGCTATTCTCACCGGTTGTCTTATTGCGTAATAAGAAATCGGTTTTGCCATCATTGTTGAATTCGCCAATTTTGTAATCATAGGCGGCTAGGTCAAATTGACCTAGAGAACCTTGTTCAATAACTCTTGTCCCATCCATCAGGCGAACAATAATCTCACCGGTTTGGGTATTAACCCAAAGTTTGTCGGTTTTGCCATCAGCATTGAAGTCAGGAACAATCGCTGCACTGGTTAAGTAAGGATTAGGATTGGGATTTGCTGACAACAGCCCAGATTGTTCTGCTTGTGAGGAACTTCTGCTCCCAAAAAACGAATCAGAATTTGGAGTATTTATCTTATCAAAAGAGGATACCAAGATTTGTGATTTTCGGAAGGAATTTGATGCCCATTGGTCTATAGGCAAGCTTGAGGAATTGTTACTTCCAAACATGGTGTGTTTTTATGACTGGTTGTCATATTTTTTTTAGCTTTTTTTGGTAATCTCTTTCTGTAACCAAATAACATTTACCAGGTTTTCAATATTTCTTTATAACTATTTTTTCTTTCTTAATGTCATTCTTTAAAGATAAACATTTGTTTGTTTTAAACAGTTTTTATAAAGCTTTCAAGCTCTATACAAGCAATTGTAAAATGCTTTTTGTGCTTTATCCATGTGATGATTTATAGATAAAGTTATATAATTTTATCTATTTTATTAGCATTCAAAATGTTGAATCCAAACATACACATTTATCTAATTGTTACTCGGTTACATAAAAATATTTCCATTATGTAATCTTCATGTGATTACATAATACATCTTTGAAAGGATGTAGAGATGTAAAATTTCGCTTCTTTACAAGGATTTTAAGTATCGTATAATTATTTTCTTGAGATGTCTAAGGGTTATGGATAACGCATATTTAATTTCTGGAGATGTCTAATAATTTATGACTTGAGTTGAAACAAATATTGGCTAGAATAACTTAGATTAGCAACTATCGAGAAGCATGATCTGTGCATCCTCTAGTTGTTAAAAGTGTAAAATAACACAATACTTTAATATATACACCAGCTATGCAAGCAGAATATCGGCAGCGTCGCGAGCAGTTAATGGCAAAAATTGGTGATGGCACAGCTATTTTTCGCAGTGCACCAATGGCAGTAATGCACAACGATGTCGAGTATGTTTATCGCCAAGACAGTGATTTTTTCTATCTGACTGGTTTTAATGAACCACAGGCAGTTGCAGTGTTAGCGCCGCATCATTCAGAACATCGGTTTGTGCTGTTTGTCCAACCGAAGGATCGAGAAAAGGAAGTATGGACTGGTTATCTTTCTGGGGTAGATGCAGCGAAGGAAATTTATGGTGCTGATGAAGCGTACCCCATTAGTGAGTTAGATGAAAAGTTGCCGCAGTATTTAGAGAAAGCCAGCCGGATTTACTATCACTTAGGACGCGATCGCAATTTTAATGACCAAATCCTTAGACATTACCAAAGTTTACTGCGGACTTATCCTAAGCGCGGTACTGGGCCGATCGCCATTGAAGATACTGGCCCTGTCCTCAACAGCATGAGATTGATCAAAAGTGAAGCTGAGTTAGAATTGATGCGTCAAGCCGTTGCGATCGCAACTGTTGCACACAATTACGCCCAAGAAATTGCCGCACCCGGACGTTATGAGTACGAAATTCAGGCGGAGATGGAACGCATCTTTCGAGTGCGCGGTGGAATGGGGCCAGCTTATCCTTCGATTGTGGCTTCCGGTGTGAATGCTTGCGTACTGCACTACATTGAAAATAATCGTCAAATGCAGGATGGAGAATTACTGCTAATTGATGCCGGTTGTGCTTACGGTTATTACAACTCAGATATTACCCGGACATTCCCTGTTGGGGGTAAATTTACGCCAGAACAAAAGACGCTGTATGAGATTGTTTTGGAGGCGCAAAAACAAGCGATCGCTCAAATACAACCAGGTAATCCCTTCAAATTAGTTCACGATACAGCAGTACGCGTCCTCACGGAAGGTTTAGTTGAACTTGGCATCCTCAAAGGTGAAATTGATAAGTTAATTGAAGAAGAAAAATATAAACCATATTATATGCATCGCACCAGTCATTGGTTAGGGTTGGATGTCCATGATGTGGGAGTTTACCAGCATGGTGAAGACAAACCGCAGATTTTACAACCAGGTCAAATTCTAACAGTGGAACCAGGACTTTATATTGTACCTGACACCAAACTAGCAGAAGACCAACCAGAGACTGATCCTCGATGGGTTGGCATTGGCATTCGGATTGAGGATGATGTGTTAGTTACATCTAATGGACATGAAGTGTTAACTGCGGGAGTTCCCAAAGCAGTGGATGAAGTGGAACGATAAAAAATGGGGATGGTATGTACCATCCCCAAGATAATTTAATTCATGCACTCATAAACAATGACAGTTAAACCTTAGCTGTGGATAGCAGGAGCAGTCAAAGCGACTGGTGCTGCTTCACCCGCAGCCAAATCTAGAGGGAAGTTGTGAGCATTACGTTCGTGCATCACTTCCATCCCCAAGTTGGCACGGTTGATTACATCCGCCCAAGTGCTAATTACGCGCCCTTGAGCATCAAGGACTGACTGGTTGAAGTTGAATCCGTTGAGGTTAAATGCCATTGTGCTGATACCCAAAGCAGTAAACCAGATACCAATCACAGGCAAAGCTGCTAAGACAAAGTGCAGCCATCGGGAATTTTGGAAGCTGACATATTGCCAGAAAAGCCGTCCCAAATAACCATGAGCAGCAACGATATTATACGTCTCTTGTTCTTGACCAAATTTGTAACCGTAGTTTGCAGATTCATTTTCTGTGGTTTCGCGCACCAAAGAAGATGTCACCAAAGAACCGTGCATCGCGGAAATTAAAGCACCACCAAACACACCCACAACTCCTAACTGATGGAAAGGGTGCATTAATATATTGTGTTCAGCTTGAAACACCAACATAAAGTTGAATGTTCCAGAGATACCCAAGGGCATACCATCAGAAAAGGAGCCTTGACCGATGGGGTAAATCAAGAATACTGCGGTAGCAGAAGCTAAAGGTGCGCTGTAAGCTACACAGATCCAAGGACGCATTCCCAGGCGGTAGCTCAATTCCCATTGGCGTCCCATGTAACAGGCGCAGCCAATCAAGAAGTGGAAGATTATTAGCTGGTAGGGGCCACCATTGTAGAGCCACTCATCTAAAGAAGCAGCTTCCCAGATGGGGTAGAAGTGTAAGCCGATCGCATTGGAAGAAGGAACAACTGCACCGGAGATAATATTGTTGCCATAAATTAAAGAACCAGCAACAGGTTCGCGGATACCATCGATATCTACGGGTGGCGCAGCAATAAAGGCGATGATGAAGCAGGTGGTAGCTGTTAGCAAGGTAGGAATCATCAAGACACCGAACCAACCGATGTATAGACGGTTGTCAGTGCTGGTGATCCACTCACAGAAACGCTCCCAGACATTGGCGCTAGAGCGTCTTTGTAAGGTAGTAGTCATAGTTTAGAATAATTTCAAGGATTTTGTTGATGATTTAAAGTTGTTGTTCGTTGGAAATCAACAACTGATAGCATCTTAAAAAAGTTGCTAAATCTTTGCAGTAACTAAAAGTTATTGAAAGTTACAAGTTTAAGTTAACTTTAGTAAGCAACCT
Source organism: Nostoc sp. CHAB 5824 (assembly GCF_020829665.1). GTDB lineage: Bacteria > Cyanobacteriota > Cyanobacteriia > Cyanobacteriales > Nostocaceae > Nostoc. The sequence goes on along the minus strand of NZ_JAIVFT010000004.1, from coordinate 346,388 downwards.
CTGGGCAAATGACTGTCGAAGAAGCCTTAGCCATTATTGAAATCATTCTGGGAAAGACATCTCTAAATGACTTGCAAGAAATTATTTTTCGACAGTCATGGGAACATAAAACATATCCAGAGATTGCTGAAAAGTTTGGTTATGATGCCGACTACATCAAAATTGTTGGCTTTCGACTTTGGAAAATGCTCTCCAAGGCGATAGGTGAAAAAGTTACTAAAGATAACCTCCATTCGTCTTTGAGGAGATGGTGTTCTCGTCAGAAAAATACTGTAGAAATCAAGTCTGATGATCCAGCAAAAACTTATCAAGACTGGAGTGAAGCGCTCGACGTTTCTATTTTTTACGGACGTTTTCAAGAACTAGCGGCTTTAGAACAGTGGATTAATCAAGACCGTTGTCGGTTAGTGGCACTATTGGGAATTGGGGGAATTGGTAAAACTTCTCTATCTGTAAAGCTGGGGGAGAAAATTCAGGGGAACTTTGAGTATGTTATTTGGCGATCGCTCTATAACGCCCCCACTATTGAAGCGCTGCTCACTAGCTTGATTCAAGTTCTCTCTCACCAACAGCAAGGAGATTTATCCGAATCTGTCAGCGATCGCATTTCTCGACTGCTTACCTATCTCCAAAAACATCGATGTCTGGTGATTCTCGATAATGCAGAGACAATCTTAACCAGCAATGAAGGTCGAACAGGTCAATATCGCTCTGGTTACGAAGGGTATGGTGAGCTTTTTAAGCGAATCGGTGAGTTTCGCCACCAAAGTTGTTTGGTGCTGACGAGTCGAGAAAAGCCTAAAGAGGTGGCGGTACTTGAAGGCGAAAAATTGCCTGTTAGAACTATGCAATTATCTGGTTTATCAATCGCTGATGGGCAAGCAATTTTTAGCTGCAAAGGTAGTTTTATTGGCTCAACTTATGAATGGCAAACCCTAATTCAATCCTATGCAGGTAATCCGCTGGCACTGAAGATTGTAGCAACGACCATCCGGGATTTATTTGATAGTAATATTTCTAATTTTCTTGCTCAAGGTACTGTTGTTTTCGGTGATATTCAAGATTTGCTCGAACAACAGTTTCAACGTTTATCAGCTTTAGAAAAATCAGTCATCTATTGGTTGGCAATCAACCGCGAACCTATAAATTTTTCAGAAATACAGGTTGATTTACCATCCTTGATTGCGTCTTCTCAACTCCTAGAAGCATTGTCAGCTTTAGAAAGACGAAGCCTAATTGAGAAAGGTAGTAGTTTATTCACGCTACAGCCTGTGTTGATGGAATACATTACCAGTCGTTTGATTCAACATGTTTGTGTTGAAGTAGAAACTCAAAACATTTCTCTTTTCAAAACCCATGCACTAATCAAAGCGACTGCGAAAGACTATATCAAAGAAATTCAACTTTACTTAATTCTCAACCCTGTAATTAAAAAGTTGCTTTCTTTGTTCGGAACTGCAAATCGGATTGAAGCTCAACTGATGACAATTCTGGCATCACTTCGTGGCAAAAAACCAATGGATGCTGGTTATGCAGGCGGAAACACTATTAATTTACTTCATCAGCTGCAAGTGGATTTAAGCGATCGCGATTTTTCTAGTTTAACGATTTGGCAAGCTGATTTAAAAGGTGTAAACTTACACCAAACCAACTTCGCCTACTCAGACTTAACTAAATCTACCTTTACGGCAAATCTGAGCTACACTTTTACGCTAGCAGTTAGTCCAGATAGCAGTCTTCTGGCGATTGGGGATACCCTCGGTAAAATTTCCTTGTGGCAAACAATAGACGGACAGCAACGCATAACCTGGGAAGCACACGCAGGTTGGGTGCGTTCTATTGTGTTTAGTAGTGACGGTCAAACTCTATTTAGCGGCAGTGATGACCAAACTGTTAAACAATGGGATCTCACAGGTCAATGCCTGCAAGTATTCAGTAGTATGCACACAGGCTTTGTTTGGTCTGTAGCTCAGGCTCGGCAACAAAACTTAAGTGGTGATTATTCAGTCCTTGCCAGTGGTGGTATGGATCAAATGGTAAGATTGTGGGATATCCACACAGGGGAGTGTTTGAAAACCCTGCAAGGACATACGGATTGGATCTGGGCGATCGCTCTGAGTAAAGATGGTCAAAGTTTAGCTAGTGGCAGCGCTGACCATACTATCAAAGTTTGGGATATCCACACAGGGGAGTGCCAGAAAACCCTGCAAGGACACACAAGTATTGTCTGGTCTGTAGCATTTAGCGTAGATCAGAAAATGCTGGTAAGTGGTAGTGCGGATCACACCCTGAGGATTTGGGATGTAGAAGCAGGGCAGTGTGTACATACTCTCCAGGGTCATACAGCTCATGTCTGGTGTGTGGCTTGTAATGCCGATGGTAAAACAATAGCAAGTGGCAGTGGTGACACAACGATTCGCTTCTGGGACATTCACTCTGGAGAATGTCTGAAAACATTGCAAGGACACACCCATACTGTTCGCTCATTAACATTCAGTTCAGATGGACAAACCTTAATTGCCAGTGATGACAACCAAACTGTCAAATTTTGGGACGTTCGCACAGCACAGTGTTTCAGAACCTTTCGTGGACATGGTAGCGGTGTCTGGGCATTAGCCACTTCTCCACTTAATAATTCCAACCACAACCAAATCTTAGCCAGTGGTGAAGACCAAACGATTAAACTGTGGGATATTCACACGGGGAAGTGCGTCAAAACCTTGAAGGGTCATACAAATTGGGTGCGGACTGTAGCTTTCCATCCTCAAGGTAAGAGCATTGCCAGTGGCGGTGCAGATGAAACAGTAAGAATTTGGGACGTAGATACAGGAGATTGCCTGCAAATATTACGGGGTCATACGAATTGGCTACTTTCAGTCGCCTACAGCCCCGATGGAAAAACTTTAGCGAGCGGTGGTAGTGACAGACAAGTGCGAATTTGGGATGTTAATACTGGGCAATTTCTAGGTGTGTTATGTAATCACAGCAATATTGTTTCGTCACTTGTTTATAGTCCCGATGGCAAGATGCTACTTAGTTGCTGTGCAGATTCCCTAATTCGGGCTTGGGATGTGGTTACAGGAAAATGCCTGAAAATTTTTCGTGGGCACACAAACGGCATCTGGTCAGCCAAATTCAGCCCCGATGGGCAAACCTTAGTGAGTAGCAGTGAAGATAAAACAATCAAAATTTGGGATTTCGAGACTTGCGAGTGCTTGAGAACCCTCCAAGGACATACTTATGGTGTAATTAGTGTGGCATTTAGCCCTGATGGTCGCTTGCTGGCGAGTGGGGGAGTTGACCAAACCGTGAGAATTTGGAATATAGAAACTGGTGAGTGTCTGAAAGTATTGATTGGACACACACGATGGATTTATGCGATCGCATTTATCCATTCTCCGGTTCAAAGTCCAATTCTTGCCAGCAGCAGTGAAGACCAGACCATCCGCTTATGGAATGTCAAAACAGGTGAATGTCTGAAAATTTTCAGAACTCCTAGACCTTATGAAGGCATGAATATTACAGGTGTCGTTGGTTTGACGGAATCTGTGCGATCGTCACTTTTGGCACTAGGAGCAATAGCAGAAAGTTATTAAATCAAGAACAGCCTTCGACAAATTCAACTTCTGGTAGTTTACCTGAGCGAAACTGAGTAACAAGGTTACCATCAGTCTCGAAGACAACGCGATAGTTCTGGTCAGAACGGTCTTTCGGGATAAATGTCAAGTAGTGTCCGCCTTGGACGTATTTATGAGGTGTGACTTTAATTTGTCCTGGGTAAAGAGACTTGATTTGCGCTTCTGTGTCGCCAATTTTTGCACCTTTGAGGGTAGTAATCTGGGTATTCTGCCGCACATCTACTCTAGAAATACGACCTTTTGTAACCATAAACAAAAGATTTTTGGGTTCATTTTGTGGCTTAACGTAGTAGCAACTGTTATTCGGTGAATCGCCAATTAGCTGAGTACCAGCAGCCTTTGCCGCTTGGGAAACAGTCATCCCAACTCTTACTTGTCCGATACCATTGATGAACAATTTCGATTGATTTGTCAGTTTTGCTTGTGCTACAACTGTGCCGACAGTTAAAGAAGAAACTGCCAACGTTAAGGAAGCAAGAGTCAATAATTTAATTTTATTATTCATAAATTGTGCAAATAAAAGTAGGTATATTTTTGTATACAGCACCGATGCTGCCAGTTTCGCATTTTTAAGTTAGTGATTGGCGAAATTCTGATATTACTTCGATCAAACCAACGATATTACGGTTGAATTCAGGTAAATCTTTCGCAGGTATCCAATATTCCTAATGTATAGAACCGCCTACGGTTTTTACGGAGTAGCGCCTTAAAAACTCTGCACGCACCTGAAAACGTGTCACATAGCCGATGTATCCTGTGTCAGTACTTGCCGCATTCCAGTTACGGGCTGTGCGGCGTATTCTTGGTTAAGTACTGGGTAGAAAATAGGCTGTTCAGGTAGTCGAGGAGGAAATTCGCGATCGCCACTTTCCTTAATCAAAGCCAGTTCTTTTAGCCCAGTGGGACACAAGAGTGTGATTGTTTTTGTATCAGCCTTTGGGCAAAGGCTCTCGTGCTTGCAACCATGTCGTGGGGATACCTTGGACACCTGTAGATATTGCCACAATACCGCCCACGATCGCACAAGTAGTATCTCTATCTCCTAAGCCACTTACAGTTAACCACAGTGCTTCTTCGTAGTCATCAAGGTGCTGGGCAGCACACCAAAGTGCAAAGGGGACTGTATCTTGTGCTGAGACATGAGTACCATTTCCCAGAAGAGTAGCTGCTAATTCCACTGGTGTTCTCTCCGACAAATCATAAGCACGGCGGATTTTTAAATTTACCTCACTTTCTGGAACATAAGGTAAGACAAGGTTAAGAAACTCTTGTTTACTGGGTATAGAACCTTGTAATCTCGCTGCCCAAGCAGCAGCAACTGCTACGGCAATTGCACCAGCGATCGCTTCTGGATGGGCATGAGTTACTTCGGCACTAAAACGAGCTTGACTGACAACCAAATCCAGATCCTCAGCGAAGAACGCGCCTATGGGTGCAACCCGCATCGCCGCTCCATTACCATAGGAACCCTGTCCACCAAACAGACTACTCGCGACCTTCTGCCAGGGTTCCCCATCCCGTATCCGCGTTAGCAGTCCGTGCATTGCTGCACCATAACCCCGTTCGCTGTCGTATTGTTTGGCAAAGCTTTCTGCCAGACTATCTTGATTAATTTCTCCATATTCTTGAAGAATTGCCACAATCGAAAGCGCCATTTGAGTGTCGTCGGTATAGTACCAAGGTGATGCTGGAATGGCACGGGCGACAATCAGACTTTCTGCCACATCTGGATGGAGAAAAAATCGCTCTCCAAAAGCATCACCCACCGATAGACCCTCAAGGGAATTTTGAGTGCAAAGGAGGCGAGGATCTTTTGTTGTTGACACAATTCACTCCTGGACTAAAAAGCTATGTAGCATTTTTGTATTATAATTTTTACATAAAATAATGGGGATAGTTAACACCATCCCCATTTAAATTGAGCAATAGCTCAAGATTTTTCCTTAAAAGCTTACAGTTGCGGTACGTACTGTTGCTTCTCAGGTACTTCAGCGTACTCAGCCAGAATTTGACGGAATTCTTCGCCGTCAATGGTTTCTTTTTCGATGAGCAAATCGACTAAGCGATCGGTGACAGTGCGATTATCACGGATAAGCTTCTTAGCATTGTCGTAGCATTGTTCAACAATTTCCCTAACTTGAGCATCGATACGCGAGGCAATAGATTCGGAATACTCAGATCGGGTTGTCCAGTCACGACCCAAAAATACTTCTCCCTGTTGGCTTTCTAAGGAAAGTGGCCCTAAGTTAGACATCCCGAACCGCGTCACCATTTGCCGTGCCATTCCCGACAACTGTTGTAAGTCTCCACCTGCACCAGTGGTAACTTCCGCAGCCCCAAAAATTACCTCTTCGGCAGCGCGACCGCCCAAAGCACCAGTAATTCTAGCTTTGAGTTGAGAACGGGAAATTAACCCTTGTTCTTCGTTGGGAGTGAACCAAGTCAAACCTTGCGCTTGTCCTCTTGGAATCAAAGTGACTTTCTGCACTGGGTCATGGTCTTTTAACAAAGTCCCAACTAAGGCGTGTCCAATTTCGTGGTAGGCAATTAAGCGCTTGCTCTTGCTGTCCACCAAGGGAGTACCTTCCATCCCGGCGACTACCCGATCTACGGCATCATCAATTTCGCGGAGGGTGATAGCTTCTTTGCGTCTTCTGGCAGTAAGAATGGCGGCTTCGTTGAGTAAGTTGGCTAAGTCAGCACCAGTGAATCCAGGAGTGCGGCGAGCGATCGCATCCAAAGATACGCTAGGGTCTAGTTTCTTATTCCGCGCATGGACTTGTAAGATTTCCAAACGCCCTTTGATATCAGGTGCATCGACAGTTACTTGTCTGTCAAAACGACCGGGACGCAACAAGGCTGAGTCTAGTACGTCGGGACGGTTGGTAGCAGCAATAATAATGATGCCTGTATTACCTTCAAACCCATCCATTTCGGTGAGCAACTGGTTGAGGGTTTGTTCTCTCTCGTCGTTACCGCCACCGATACCAGCACCCCGTTGCCGTCCAACTGCGTCGATTTCATCGATGAAGATGATACAAGGAGCGTTATCTTTAGCTTTCTTGAACAAATCGCGGACGCGGGATGCACCCACACCAACGAACATTTCCACAAATTCCGAACCGGAAATACTGAAGAAAGGTACGCCTGCTTCACCAGCGATCGCTTTTGCTAGTAAAGTTTTACCAGTTCCAGGAGGTCCAACTAACAGCACTCCCTTGGGAATCCGTGCGCCTACTGCGGTAAATCTTTCTGGCTGCTTGAGGAAGGTGACAACTTCTTGCAATTCTTCCTTAGCTTCTTCAATCCCGGCTACGTCGTCAAATTTGACCCCAGTTTTCGCCTCCATTTGGAAACGCGCTTTGGATTTGCCGAAGTTCATCGCTTGACCTGGCCCGCCGGGGAGGTTGCTAGAACGCCGGAACAAAAAGAACAGCCCGGTAATCAATAAAACTGGAAATATGAGATTGCCCAACAATCCCCAAATTGCGCCATCATTCCGCATGGGGTGAGCATCAAAACTAATGTCTTTTTCTTTGAGCTTGCTAATTAACTCAGGAGCGTTAACAGGCAAATCCACACGCCACCTTTGGACACGATTTTCAATGTCTGGATCGCGGGCTTCTATAATTGCTGTCCTACCGCCTTCGTATAGATCCACGCTAGTGACGCGATCGCCGTCTAAGTAATCTAGAAAGCGACCATAGGTCATGCGGGTATTGGCTGCATTCTTACTCATGTCAGTAGGAGCGCCTGCAAAGGCCCCTTGCCAGAAGAAAAAGCCAATTACCAAAGCCGGCAATGTCCAGAGTACTAAGACTTTCCAAGAGAATTTCATGTTAATTTGCCTCTAGATGCCTATACAACTCATCAGCCTTAGCAACCGAATGTTAATCACTCTGTCACTTTAAACTGTTAAACGGATATTTATAAATCCATTTTGTTTAATTTGATCTCTTATATGCATTGCCATAGAGCCATCAGGGCATTACGACAATGCCATCAAGAATCTTAATCAAAGTTAACTTAATTTTAATACACCTTGGATTAACCAGCAGAGAATTTGTAGACAGCCATAAGAGAGAAGCTGGCTATTTAAGCAGCAGCTTGGGGTGTAGCGTGATACACGACAGAGTAAACTACCTACGAATTTCCCTAATGAGCCAGAGATTTTCTTACGGCGTGCAACTTTGGAATTCTAAGATATGTCATAAAAAATACATCTTATTAATCAGGATAAAGTTTTTGATTGCAACAATTACATACCTCGTTGCTAGTAAAAAGAAAATTAATCAATAGAACTACAAAAATGACTTCCAAAAGTCTCAAACACTTGACTTTAGCCCTGGTTCTTCCTGTTATAAGTTTAGGGATATTAACTGTCTGCATTCAAGGTAATAGTGAAACTGCAACAACTTTTACTCAAGCCCAGATAGAAACCTTCATTGGGCCACCTGAGCGCCCCAACATGATACTCAATGTAAAAAGCGAGGCAGGGGCATGTCCCAAGACTGTTGGTATTTGGACTTTCTTGCTCCCCTTTGAAGGTGGTGCTGAACATACTGCTGTTGCTGACATTAGGAATGCTAAGTTGGTAGCCTCTGGTAAGAAATTTTTAGAATACGAAGCACCATTGCGGCAATCTTATGCATCTTGTGTTGGTAGTGCTAAGTCAGAAAGACCGCTTGTGTACAATTTCCAGTTTCGGAATGGAAAAGTTTATTTTCGCCTGGATTTAAACCAAGCAACACTAAATACCACAATTACATATCAGGGAACAGGCGGGTTCCGTCCTTATGTGCGCTGGATAGCCACGGAATAACTAATGAACAAGTGAATTTGCAAGCTTTCAGGCACAAAAAAAGACCTAGCATTTATTAGGTCTTTTCAAATTATGCAATTGATTGTTACTGTCTAGTGTTTGTAAAATACTCAAACTGATTAGAAGTAGAATTGGCAATGATGCCAAGAAACTCAGCCCCATTATGATTGCTGATGTTGCCTTTAGTAACTTATTCATAATTTACGTTCCTCACCTTAAATGTCTGTAAAGCTTTTCCTCTGCTTTATGTGGCAGAAGAATCTTACAGAGAAACTTGGCTCAATTTACTATTGAAATAAAATTAATCCAGTAAATATATTGGGAGAACAAAAGAGGGTTTCGTGTACCCTTGTCCTCCCTTACTCCTTTACCTACTTCACTTCTGTAATTTGTAGAGTGTAAGGGAGATACTTGCCTTTTTCGTAGGAACCAACCCAAATTTGGTAACTTCCAGCCAGCCATTCACCAACAATACCGGCATTTTTGCCGTCAACATCATCATTGCACCAAGTACCACCGGGCCCCTTGACAATTATGGTGGTGTCTTCAGGACTTTGCACTTGCAGCTTCAGGTAATCAAATTTACTTGTTAGCGCTAATGTGTGGTCTGGTGTTTCATCAACAAATCCAGTACAAGGGCCAGTGGCTGTTTCACTCCTACCACCTACTTGACTCCCAGATATTGAGCCACCACTCATCCCGCGAACTGTCAGGGGGTCTGGGGAAAACTGAGGGCCAATGGTGACATCTCCAAATATCGTTGGCGCTTCCTGAGCATCAACCGCAGCATTAACTGTCGATGTGATGAAGAGTGTAACTATTATGAACGATAATCTCATCCCTCTATTGAGCGCTTTTGTCGGCATTGTAATTACGTTCGCTTCTAAGTGTTTTTGAAGACATGAATTTTACACACCAAGTTCCCAACGTGAGGATAATTGACTACCTATTTTAGATTTGAAATTGGGGATAATTCATTAGTAATTAGTCAATGATTTCTTGTTCTTATAGTTCAATACGGTTCGGTTAAAGGGAAAAGGGGAAAGGGGAAGAAAAAAGCTTTAACCCAAATCCAGTAACCTTTTCCCCAAAGGTAATTATGAGTTCAAAATACTTATCCGAACCGTATTGTCTTATAGGTGCTCTACCTTATGGATAGGGGCGCACGTTTGTGCGCCCCTAAAATCTAAAATATTTCTAAAATCTGGCAGTAATCGCTAACTACCTTCTGTTATTGCCCTACTCAGGCGCGACTTATCTAAACCAATCTGATTTAATAGTAACCAAGATTGGATCAGGTCGGGGCCATGAACATCTCCAGTTAAGGCTGCTCTGAGCGATCGCATTACCAAGCCTTTTTTGACTTTTTGCTCTTTCACCACTTGTTTAATAATGTCCTGAGCGGCGGCTTCCGAGAGTTGCGGCTGATTTTTTAAGGCTGTGACAATCCCCTCAAGGACAGCAGTAGAACCTTCTTGCTTCAGTTGTGTACTACCTTCCTCGCTAAATTCAACTGTATCGGTAAAAAACAGTTGGCTTTGAGGTACTGCATCTACTAAACGAGTCAAACTCTGGCTAATTAAAGTTACTAACTGTTCTAACCAAGGGCGTTCTCTTCCACCATCAAATTTATACCCAGCCGCTTGCCAATAGGGCATGAGTAAATCTGTGAGTTTATCTACTGGCGTTTTGTGGATATACTGGCTGTTCAACCAATCCAGCTTGTCCCAGTCAAACTTTGCACCTGCTTTATTGACACGCTCAAAACCAAATTCTTTAGCTGCTGTTTCTAAGGTAAATATTTCTTGCGTCGAGTCTGGTGGCGACCAACCCAGCAAGGTCATGTAATTTACCAAACCTTCAGCAGTAAAGCCCATTTGCTGAAAATCAGAAATGGAAGTGACGCCATCTCGCTTAGAAAGCTTACGCCCTTCCATGTTCAAAATTAGCGGCGTGTGGGCAAACTCTGGAATTTTTGCACCCATTGCTTCATACAGCAGAATTTGCTTGGCGGTGTTGGCGATGTGGTCTTCTCCCCGGATGATATGGGTAATTTGCATATCAATGTCATCCACTACAACGACAAAGTTGTATAAAGGTTGACCACTACCCTCTTCTGAGGCGCGGGCGATGACCATATCACCACCTAAATCGCTACCTCGCCAAGACATCTTTCCCCTTACTAGGTCGTTCCAGACAATTTCCCGCCCATCTTCGATTTTGAAGCGAATCACAGAGGAGCGACCTTCTGCTTCAAATGCAGCGCGTTGTTCTGGCGTGAGGTTACGGTGACGGTTGTCATAGCGAGGAGCTTCGCCTCTAGCTTTTTGGGCAACTCTTAGCGCCTCTAGTTCTTCGGAAGTGGTGTAGCAGCGATAGGCTAATCCTTGATCTAGCAGTTCTTGTACTGCTTCTTTATAAATATCCAGGCGTTGAGATTGGAAAAATGGCCCTTCATCCCAGTTGAGTCCCAGCCAGCGCAATCCTTCAAGAATATTGTCGGTGTATTCGGGACGCGATCGCTCAAGGTCTGTGTCTTCTATTCGCACAATGAACTTCCCGCCGTGGTGGCGGGCAAATAACCAATTAAATACAGCCGTTCGAGCTGTACCAATATGTAAATTTCCGGTTGGACTCGGCGCAATTCGGACTCTGACAGTCACAGTTGATTCTCTCTTTCGCAAAGCATGATAAATGTAGCTTATATTCAAACCCTGAATTCTGAGTCAATCCCTGTGGGGAATTCAAAATCCAAAATCACCGAAGTTCAGTGATTCACTACTCATAAATTTAGAACGGGACTGACGGGGCTCGAACCCGCAACTTCCGCCGTGACAGGGCGGTGCTCTAACCAATTGAACTACAGTCCCTTGTTTGGCAACTTTGCTATTATCACTATTTTTTTTCTACTTGTCAAGTGTTTTGGAGTTGGAAATTAGGAATTCTTTTTGTCCCGTCTCTCCCAATACGATTCGGATAAGCTCTTGAGGAGGGGAGGAAAAAGAGTTATTGGGCAATATTCTTTCTTCCCCTGCTTCTTCTCCCCCTGCTCACCCCAACAGATAATTTTTTTAACCAAACCTGCCGTCTCTCCAAGGTGCGAATTTTTCCTTAAATAGACCCTGATAATACAACCTGAGGTTTGGATTCCAAATGCTGCAATATCCGGGATTGCATTTGTTTATATTGCTGCTTTAATAGCTGTTTGCTCAACTGGGGCACAGAAGCTGGTGGTAGACTATGACTCTGTTGCACCCAGTTTTTCAACATTTGCCGCTGAGTTGGCTCAATGCGACTGTTGAGAACGTTGGTGCAGAAATGTGGTGATTCCAGAGTAAAGAAAATCAAAGGATAGTGTTCATTTTCAGCTAATAAACTTACCAACTTAAGATTTTGGGTATTTTGCATATCTAAGTAGCACGGTAGCCACTTAGGAGCCAATTGTCGATTGTAGAGAACAGTCACCCACAACAGCATTGGGTGAGGGGATGTCATAAAGATAAACTGATTATAACGGGTAGAAACCGCATAGTTTTTGATTTCTTGTTGAGACAACATCAACCATAGTGCTGTTATAGATCCTTGTACGGTGTCTATAAGCTGGGGAAAAACAATTTCTTGAATTGGTTTATTTTGAGGCCACAAAAGTTTCCGACAGCTTTGTTCTATTGTGATTGGTAATCCCGAATTTAAGTGACTGCTAAGGATGGAACTAGAGGCTAAATTTGTAGGTAAACTAGGACAATTAGACTGTTCTATACTGTTTAGGACTTGCAAAATCTGAGCAATATTTTGTGGGCGATCGCAAGATGTTTTCGCAAGACAAGCCATGATTAAATTATTTAGATTATGAGGTAATTTAATAGTGGGTTTAACATCTGCGATCGCTTTTGGTTGTTCAAAGTGATGTGCTTTATACCAAGCACCAAAATAATCAGTTTCTGGTTGCCAGGGTTTTTCGCCTGTGAGCATTTCAAACATCATTACACCCAGGCTATAAATATCAGAGCGACTATCTAATTTTTCCCCATCTAGTTGTTCTGGAGAACAGTAGGGTAAAGTGCCATTAAATCCCCTACTTGTACTAGCTGTTGATGCATAATTTAAAAATCTAGCAATACCAAAATCCAGAATTTTAACTAACTGACCCAATATCGGATCTGGAATAACTAATATATTGGCAGGCTTTATATCTCTATGAACTAACGGACAAATTTTGCCATCAATGTTAATGCCTTGATGGGCGCACTGTAAGCCCAAACAAATTTGGCGAGAGAGAGTCAAAAACATCGACAATGGTAGCGGAATTAAATCTTTTAAACTCTTGCCGCATAAATATTCCATAACATAGTATGGTTTTCCTTTCTCATTCACACCATAATCATACGCCCGTACTATATGTAAGCTCTTTTGACTCAAAGCTGCACTCATTAAAGCTTCACGAGCAAAGTCTTGTTGCATCTTATTATCGACAACAGTCTGAGTCAAAAACTTGATAGCAACTGGTATACCTCCTAACAAAATATCATTTGCTAAAAAAACTTCACCCATGCCTCCGCTGCCAATTAATTGCTTGAGTTGATAACGATTGGCAAGCAAGCCCGTACTACTTGGAGATATAAATGGGCTTTGATTCACTTTGATCACCTCTGCTGATGAGTCCATTTAAAGTTAGCAATGCAAGTAGATAAATATCATTAGGTAATGGCAGTAAACGTTTTGATTTTAATCGTAGATTTTCAAGGACGTGATAAAAGTTTTAAAAAAATCTCCAACAATTTAGCCATCCAATTTTTTAAACTTTCTTTCTCAGCTTTTTGATCTACGGCTAACTTTCGTAAAATTTCTAACTTCAGCTTTTCATAATCTGTTTTTAGAAGATTTTTGGCTTGATTAGACAAAATTAATTCATTTGAATGCTGACTCATATCTAAGCAATCTATAAGTTGCTGCCGCTGGTTAGCGGTGAGGGTTAAAGTTGTTACATGAGAGCAACGATTTGGATCTTCTAGGGCAAAAAATAGTAGATGATAGTAGCCTACTTCTGCTAAATTACGTGCTATATTCTGCCCTTTATTATCTTTTAAATCCAGAAAATAAGGTAGCCACTTAGCCATAGAAGGTTGGGCATCGTATAATACTGTTACCCACAATAGCATCGGGTAAACGTTCATTTTACTAATAAATTCAGTACCATGTATTTTATCCAAAAATTTTGTAATTTCTTGTTTGGGTAACATTGCCCAAAAAGTTGGTATAGCTCTCTGGGTTGTTTGTAACAAATGGGGAAACCCAATTGGCGCAATTGGTTTATTTTTAGGCCAATTCTTTTGCAAACACTCTTTTTCTGATAATAAAGTTGCAGGTACTAATTGAACCGGAAATGAAAGTTTAATAATGTCACTGCTATTGCTAGGAATACCATCATTAAACGGAACATTAACCTTATCTAAATCTTCTAATATTTGGTTTATATTTTGAGGGCGATCGCTTACTTCTTTAGCTAAACAACTCATCACTATTTTTTCTAACACCTGCGGAATTTTGACTTGCGGATTCACTTCCCCAAGCGTAGGTGGAATTTGAAAGCGATGCGCTTGATACCAAGTACCAAAGGAATTACTTTTTGTCTGAATCTGAAATGGATGCTTTCCTGTCAGCATCTCAAACATTAGTACTCCCAAACTGTAAATATCAGAGCGGACATCTAGCAATTTGCGTCCTTCCATATGTTCTGGAGAACAGTAAGGTAAACTACCAATGAAAGAATCTGTCAGGGTCATCCCACTTCGCTCTGTTAAAAACTTGGCAATACCAAAATCTAGTATTTTGACAATTTCTCCTTGTTTAGTATCTTCAGTAATAAATATATTTTCTGGTTTTATATCCCTGTGAACAATGGGATAAATCTCTCCTTTAAGGCTGATGCCTTGGTGGGCACATTGTAAGCCTAAACAAATTTGATTACAAATCTCTAAAAATTTCGATATTGTTAAGGGCTGAATTTTGATAATTTGTTTGAGATTTTTGCCTTGCAGGTATTCCATTACATAAAACGGAGTTTTATCTTCAGTAACGCCATAACTTAAGATGCGAACAATATGTTTACTTTTGCGGCCCAATTGAGCGCCAATAAAAATTTCTCTGGCAAAGCGTTGAGACATGTGCTGGTTCGCTAAACTGAGTGATAAAATTTTGACTGCGATCGGCATACCACCTTTAGCAGTATCTTCTGCTAAATAAACTCTACCCATCCCCCCTTTGCCAATCAAATCTCTGATTAAATAGCGATTATTTAAAAATTTTCCAATATAATCGTCTAATTCTGCTTTTTGCCCTACCATATTCTCAATTTTAGTTGGTGACATAAAAATCATGTATGAAAAATATTGTTGGCAAAATACTTGAATAAGTCTAGCTAATTATTAAATTTAAATTTAGAAATTATCAGAATTTATAGAAAATTAATCATATCCTGTAATCATGATTAATCTCTCTGCAAAATTTCCTAAATATTGTGTAACATATTTATTAAGGAATACGGTTGAGAAATTACACGGAAACTACAAATAAGCTAGATAAAGCTGGCTAGTAGATTCCGTGAATACACAGGAAAACGTAAATGGTAGTAAAGGCGCGATACCTCTGTACAGTTAACGCTTCAGATTCGGGAGTAAACGGCGTAATAATCTGATTAGTGGTGTTTCAATTCTAATTTTAAAGGCTAGTATCTGGGTGCGTTGCAGGGAATTGAAATTGTTATCACTGATGAGAATTAATGATTGCTGACCATCGGGTAGTTTAGGGCCAAGAGTTAAGCCTTCGATGTTGTCTAGCAGTACATCTAGGGTTCTCAAATCTAACAAAAGTTTTTTCTTAACTGGTTTAATATTCTTAGAGTCAACTCCCAAAAAGCTATCTATCTTATGAATATCATCAGCTCCTTCTAAAGAAACCTGAAACAGGGAAATAGCAAATCCTAAACCAGTAAAAGACCGTTCTAAACTTAGGAAGTGTCCTTGATTATCGAGAGCCAGTAAATCAGGTAACCCACTAGCGAATTTGCCAGTCAGATTCAAAAAGGGGGAAACTGGTTCTGTTTGATAAAGAAATTCCTTTTCTGGCTGGTTGTTGAACAAGTTGTATTGCAAAATGCGGCAAGGACTACCGATGTTAGGTTTAGCTGCGACACCATCTTGAATTAGAGCATTCTCGGTGGCTGTAAATAGATGCTTTTTATCAGGTGTGATAGTGAGGCTTTCAAAAGCCAAATTGTTGCGGATACCTTGTTTACCACTTTTATCTGGCAAAAATTTGTTTGGTATGGAAAGTGTTGCAATTTCTCTACCAGACGATAGTGAGAACTCTTTAATAAAAGGATTAATTGATTTTCCAGCATCACCTTCAGAAGAAATAAACACAGTTGGTTTATTAGTTAACGTAATACCTTCCGTATCACTTCCACCGGGGCGAAATATTTGACCATTTTCGTTTAATAATGTAGTAATACTGACGGGAACAACTCTACCCTTTTGTAAATAACCCTTGCTTAAGTCGATTTTCAGGGTGTAGAAACGGGCATTAGCTTTTTGACCACGGTCATCAGAAATAGCATAATAAAGGTTGTTTTTTGCATCATAGGTAATTCCAGATAAACCTCCAACTTCAGTTCTTTGTAAAGTTAACCCTTTCGCTAAAGTGGCTTCTCCGATAAACTCTATGCTAGTGACTTCAACAGCATTTATGGGTAAAGTTTTGAATAAAATAATTATAATCGCAATAAAAAAGTAAATAATACGTGGAATTGCGACTATTTTTTGAATTAGCTGCATAGATTCTTTCGTTGAAGTTTAAAAATTATAAATAAAATATCATGCTGAAGGATGCAGGAATGCACATTTGTGCGCCGCTACAAGTAACATGTATTCCAACCAATTGAAAACCTTTAAAAAACACGAAATTACTTAAGCTAGGCGCAAACCATATTCATCCTGAAAAAAGTTTACAAGCCAGTTTTTCACTCTGAGGGTAGCGCGACAGTCATCTTCGTTGTAACTTTGGATAATTTCTAGTAAGGTGCGATCGCCTGTTTCTAGCCACTGATCATACCAGTAAATACATTTGGCACCACTAGCTTCTTTTTCCCGCCACTCAAATCCTAACCAACGAGCGATCGCTTTCAGCGCATAACTTTCTACAGGCAATGCTACACTTTGAGTTAATTGTTCATACACATCCACAAATCGACTCAGTACAGGACGCACTAAGGCGTTGGAAGTATGGTAAAGCTTTGCCAACCGTTTGACTGTATCAAATTCGTACACACAAAAATGATAAATTGGTGCTTCGGGATATTGCCAAACCAAATCCAAAAATTGCTGCCAAACTAATTCTTCGTCTTCTGGTTTATCTGCTAAAAACGAATAAAACTGTTCTGTGTTGGCAAGTCTATCAACGACCAAAACCCCTAAGAGATAATTTAAATCCAAGTCTGGCTGTGCTTCAATATCAAAGTAAAGCTCTATGGGTGCTGTGAATGTAATATCTTCTGTTGGTAGCGGATAGGGTAATATTAACGGTCGTCTTTGTAGTGCAGATTGAGCTTGTACTACCAGCTTGGGTGCTACTTCGCTATCAAAACCAAGCAGGTTTTCTAAGGCGCTGGGACTGGTGTTAGCGAGAGATTCCAGTGTGGTGATGGCTACGTCTTGGAGTTGAGTGTAGCGAAGAGGTGTTACGCCTGGTAATAATGAAAGATGTTTTTCAGATTGAGCGATCGCATAACATTGACTATACCAATGGCAAAGATTGCACTTTTGCCGAGAAATAAACACCTCTGGCGGATTTGGTAACTCTAAAACTTGAATAAACTCCTCCAAAATCTGCTGCATTCGTGGTGTCCATTTGAACAGATCAACTGCATAATTGGTGTTTTTAGTTCGCAATATGAGCCAAGCTGTTTCTGGTACAACTCCCTGCACCGTTGCCAACACTTGGGCATGAAATGCAGCGACAACTTGATATTCTTGCTTAGGGCGCTTACCCAGTTCAATACTAGCCGGGACATACATCCAATCTCCAAAACGGGACTGTCCTGGTTGTTTCACAAGTAAATTTGGACGACTCAGCAGGGTATATCCTTCAGAATAATTTGCTAACAGTACTCCTTTATATATGTACTCAACCCCACGCTCCATCAATTCTAAAGTTGCCTTCTCTCCCCTTTCCCAATTTCCGTATGAATAATCTGGTTGGTGATAAGTCATCTGTGCCAAAGCACTTAGCTGATGAGCGATTTTGTCCTGTTGTAGTTTCTGCAGCAACTCATTAGGAGCATCGCGCTGGCTTTTGTCACCGTGGATATCTAGAAATGTCCGGCGTTTACAGCGTTGGTATTGCAGTAGGAGTTCAGCATTGATTAGCATCCTTTTAAGTTAACAAGAATTAGCACATTCTGGCAGTAACTCAGACAATTAAAGTTTTGAAGTGGCGATCGCCTTTATAGCTGATTTGCCGTTTATTCTATACTGTCAACAGCTAAATAGTCAGGTAAACAGATAGGGGTTTGCATTTTTGCTAAGTGACAAATAAAGGAGAATAACAAAATCACGTTTTATCCATCATTCCAAGGATACATGACAGAACAACATGAGCCATGTCTTATCTGTGAGCGTGTCACACTCTGGAGAAGCGGTCAAAATCCTTACTTCATCCACGAATTCGAGCATTCAATCTTTGTGATTGGCGATCATCAGTTTCATCGCGGATACTCCCTTGTTCTTCTTAAAAAACATATTAGAGAGTTGCATGAACTTCCCCCACCTATCCAGTCTGCCTTATTTCAAGAGGTGATGCTGGCAGGACAAGCTATCGTTAACGTTTTTAGCCCGTGGAAAATGAATTATGCATGTTATGGCAATAGTGAACCACATATTCATTGGCATCTCTTCCCACGCTACGAGTCTGATCCTGATCGCCAAGGTATTCCGTGGCTTCATGCATCAGAATTCAAACACCATCTGATTACTCCTCAAACGGCGCAGAATCTAGGACAAAATGTTAGAGAGCATTTATCGTTACTGATTACGAGATAAGATTTGGCAGCGATGGCTTAAATTAATCTCATCCCTATTTTTAGCGTTACTGCTAGGACAAAGTACAAATACCTCTTAGATCAATAGCCTGTAAATTATGACTAGTATTTCTGTCGCACAAACTAGGTTGCAGAGCCATCGAGAGCAATTTCCCGCTTTAGCGAATAAGACTTATTTTAATTATGGGGGACAAGGGCCGATGCCCCAAAGGGCAATGGATGCTATGACCCAAACTCAAGCTCATGTTCAGCACATAGGCCCCTTTGGCAATGAGGCTTATCGCTGGATAGCACCCCAGACTCAAGCCGCTAGAGTTGCTATCGCTTCGGAGTTACATGCACCAAGCGAAACAATTACCCTTACTCAGAATGTCACTATTGGCTGTAATATCGCCATGTGGGGCATTGAGTGGCGTGCTGGTGACCATATGCTGCTTTCAGACTGCGAACATCCAGGCGTGATTGCCACATCACAGGAAATCGCGCGGAGATTCGCTGTAGAAGTTACTACCTGTCCTCTTAAGGCGACTTTAAATGAGGGCGATCCTGTAAAAGTTATTGCCCAGCACTTGCGCCCTAATACCCGTCTTGTAATATTAAGTCATGTTTTCTGGAATACTGGTCAAGTTTTACCTCTTGATAAAATTGCCGAAGTATGCAGGAATAATCATTCTTTCCTACTGATAGATGCTGCCCAATCTGCTGGTTTGTTACCTTTAAACTTGACTGAATTGGGAGTAGATTTTTATGCTTTCACTGGTCACAAATGGTTATGTGGCCCTGCGGGTGCTGGTGGCTTGTATGTCCGACCAGAAGCACGAGAAAGCCTAAAACCTACCTTTATTGGCTTGAATGGCATTGTTGTGGATAGTCAATCTCAGCCTGTGGATTGGCTTCCAGATGGGCGACGATATGAAGTGTCTACATTAGCTTATCCGTTGTATGTTGGGTTACGAGAGGCGATCGCAATTCATCAGCAATGGGGAACCTCACAAGAACGTTACGAGCAAATTTGTCACAACAGTGACTACCTCTGGCGGCGCTTAGTGGCATTACCTGATGTCAAGTGCCTGCGAACTTCTCCACCCGAAAGCGGTATAGTCTCGTTTCAACTCATAAATAATCAGCCCCAAGCTAATCTAAAGTTAGTGCAATTTTTAGAGTCACAAAGAATATTAACTCGGACAATTGCCGATCCTAGCTGTATACGCGCCACCGTTCATTACTTTACTTTAGAATCAGAAATCGATCTATTGATTGAGACGATTCAGGATTTTTGCAAAATTAATTAAAACTTAGGAGTTATAAGTTATCAGTCTGGGAATTATGATTTAAACTCCTAACTCCTGTACAGATGCGATTAATCGCGTCTCTATAAAATGGAACGCCCAATTTTATACTTAGCCATAACTAACCACGGTTTTGGTCATGCTACCCGTATGGCTTCTGTAGCTGCGACAATTCAAAAATTATGTCCAGAAGTTCTGCTAATTCTGGTGACCACTGCCCCGCGCTGGTTGCTAGAGTGCTATATAGAAGGCGATTTTATCTATCGTCCCCGTGCATTTGATTTGGGTGTGGTGCAAACTGATAGTTTGACAATGGATAAAGTAGCGACTTTAGAAAAGTTGCTCGATATTAAGAAGCATCAGAATTCGCTCATTGCCTCAGAAGTGAATTTTATCCGCCAAAATCGCGTTAATCTCATATTGGCAGACATTCCCTTCCTTGCTCCTGGGTTTGCCAAAGGTGCAAACATTCCCTGCTGGATGATGAGTAACTTTGGCTGGGACTTTATCTACCGAGATTGGGGAGGTGAATTTACCGCAATTGCAGATTGGATTAGTGATTGGTACTCAAAGTGCGATCGCTTGTTTCGTTTACCATTCCACGAACCAATGCAAGCTTTTAACAATATCACAGATGTCGGACTAACAGGCGGTTTCCCCCGTTACGCTGCTGATGATTTACGTTCTCTCTGGGGAATAACTGCACCAGTGGAAAAAACTATTTTGTTGACCTTTGGCGGCTTGGGTTTACAGCAAATTCCCTACGATAACCTGCGGCAATTCCCAGATTGGCAATTTATCGTTTTTGATCAATCTGCTCCTGATTTACCTAACTTAGTGAAAATTAATGACCGCAAATACCGCCCTGTAGATTTTATGCCTATTTCTGGGCGAGTCGTTTCTAAACCTGGTTACAGCACTTTTTCTGAAGCCACACTATTAGGAGTACCTATTGTTACCATACCGCGTGAGGATTTTGCTGAAGCAACTTTTATAATAGAAGGCATCACTAATTATAACCAGCATCAAATCATCACCCCATCTAAGTTTTTTCAAGGGACTTGGGATTTTCTGTGTGAGTTACCTCAATTGCCAAAGCAATCTCAACCAATTGCTAAAGATGGTAATGAAGCGATCGCTCAAGCTGTTATCAATTATTGCCAAACTAAAGATTGTAGATAATATTCCTCAGAATAAATGAGATTGACGAATTACTAACAGGACTTACCCTCAGGGCAAACGCATCTTATTTACTAATAAAAACTAAAAAAAATTTCAAAATAATATAGATAATCCTAAAAGTTGCTATAATCTATATTTAGATGCGTTCGCTCTGGCTTTTACCCGAATCGCCTACTTCTCGATTCTTGACTTCAATTACCAAAACTACTGCTATATCTACTTTCTACACTTTCATTCTTTTGTTAAGAAAGATATGACTAATGCGTAGCTATTCGTCATTATTTAGATGCGTTTGTCCTGAGCGTTGAACAAATTTTACAAATTGCTGTGTTTGCAGGTTTTGGACAAAACAATTATTTGTTAACGTTTCTGGTAAATATGAAACTTTGACAGTAAAAAGTTTTTCATAAGTTTTTTATTCCCTTCTATACCAATCTGTTCAAATCCAGACTGCTCCATCAATTGTTTTGTTTTATTGCTATCAAGAATTAAGAAATCAGCAGTTCTATCGCTGATTATTTCACCATTGTTTTCTCTGATCCATCTATATTGCTTCTTAAGGCCTGTATCTGTTTTTGAAACTTTGACCTGATGGATTATGTCTCCTGGTAATTTGTCTACCTTATCTATATGCATACCTTGAGCGCTCAGAACCAATAGACCATTCATTTTGAGATGTTCAGCAACACGCCTTAATGCTATTACATTATTCTCAATACTATTAATATGACTACATAGTAAGTATTCATTGTCGGTATTTGTATCTAAAAAAAACCAAACGCCGCTATTTGAATAAGCTAGATCAAAACTTTCTTCCAGTTGCATATTAATAACATCAGATTCGACTAATTTAATTTTATTTCCCAATCGTTTTTTTGCTACATCTAACATTTGTTTAGAAATATCAATTCCTGTAAAGTTACAATCCGGTTTTAGTTTTAAGACTCTTTCTGCTACTAGACCTGTACCCACTCCTATCTCTAGTATATTATTAGAGTCTCTAATTATAGGAAACAGAGATTTAACAACCTCATCGTGGTACTCAGTGTAAATATATTGAAATAATAAATCATAATAGTTTGGTACATTGTCGGCAAATATATTCATAAAACCCTCGTCAAAGTCGGCACTTGAAGCGAAGAAATCTTATAATTAGATACTAATTATACTGGACTTTAAACTAAAGTCAATCACATTTAGTACAGTGCTGTCATTAAAGGATAGTAAACAATTGACGCTGTTTTCGTAGTGCCAGAATGCAATGGCGTACTCGACTACCGGAGGCTATCGCCGAAGGCTTAAGCTTCGCTTATCGCTTCCAAGGGGCGGGTACGCCATCGCTTCAACTATTTATTAACCCTTTTAAATAACTAGTTATTTAAGACTTAATTCCAGATGAGTTTAATTGACATTATGTCAAGCTAATGCAATAATTTTTGATAATTTATTGAGGATATAATAACCAGTTAGATTTTCAGTAACTAGTAACTCTAATAATTACGATTTACTTTGCTGAAAATCATTAATTTTGATCAGAACAATTAGTTTTTTACGAATTTAATAAATATAATTTTGTAACATTTTTAGTAAACATTATCGAGGGACACGATATTTGGATAAGATCATAATTTTGGTAACGTTTGAGTAGTGTGGCGATCGCAATAACAAGTTGTTTAATATGCTTATAATAACCTCAATCTTAGTATTCCAGATGACTCACTACCAAAAGTTACTCAAAATTTCTACTAGTGGCAAATCTTTTCAAAACATCACCACGAAAATTGAAGCTATAGTTGCAGAGTCGGGGGTGGAAACTGGCCTTTGTACTTTATTTTTACGCCACACTTCAGCTAGTTTAGTCATCCAAGAAAATGCTGATCCTGATGTTCTTGTGGATTTAGCTAACTTTATGGCAAAACTCGTCCCAGAATCGGGAAAATACATCCATGATGCAGAAGGCCCCGATGATATGCCGGCACACATTCGTACCGCACTCACCCACACTTCTGAACATATCCCTATTAATCGTGGTCATTTAGTACTGGGAACTTGGCAAGGAATTTATATTTGGGAACACCGCCAGCGCAGCCATTTAAGAGAATTGGTTGTCCATATTTCTGGATAGTCGATTCTCAAGTTTTCTTTATTTATGGTGGAGTTCTGAAGAGTTTAAATACTCTGGTTATCCTGCTTACCCTTTGGCTATAATCTTTTAAAGTCGCGGTGATATGCATTAAATAAATTTCGCCGTGATAGCTTTGTCATGAAAATTAATCAAATACACGCTAAACTATTCGTGTCAATTTGTAAATTTAAAAGTAAAGTTTATTTTTAATTATTTAAAAATCTAAGTTTTTCGATATAAACTAATATTTACTGTAAGCTGCTTGGGCTATTTCAATTACTATGAAGCAAGAACTAACACCAACTCATACTTTCCAATTTATTGATGAAATTCTTACCCAGCAGTCTATTAATCTGTTATCACTGAATCCTCAAAAGAGATTAATTACCAGTTTTGCAGAATTGGGTAATTTAATTACTGAACAAAATACCGAGATTGAACTTTTTGCAACCCTTCAAGAAACTCTGGAAAGCATAGTTTGTAGTCAGTTACAAAACTTCCCAGATAACATCTTCTGGGATTTTGATTTTCTGGTCAGTAGTATGTTTAGGCAGGCTTTAGTAGCAGATGAGGGTGCTATTGATTTTTTAAAAGCTTTTGGTGAAAAGATGGGTTCTTTGATAGAAATGTTCGGAACTAAAAAAGAAATTCGCTTTCGTTACGTTCACGATTTTATGTATGGGTTTGAGTGGGCAAGGTGGGTACAAAAAGAGCCACAAAAACGCGCATATATAGAGCCTTTTAGTCCGGTTTTTTTGGATTATTTACTTGTCAAAGGTAAAGAACTTTTACAACGGATTAATCACGGTCAGGTCACATCTTATAAATTATGTGACACAGGCTACCGTAATCCCTTCACTTTTTCTCGTGAACCAGAAGATGAATATCGTCTGCTAACTTGTCTTGCTGAAGAAGAACTGATTCCAGTAGCAGTGTGGAACTGGAATGCTAGCCCTGTCTGGAACAAACCTTTCCAAGAAATGCGCCAGCAATTAGCATTAAAATTAAATATTCAACCACAGAAACACTGATTAGCAATTAAAAATTAAAAATTGCTGAAGAAAATAATTATGAAAATTGCTGACTTAATTACTTGGTTTGAAGCATGGGCAAATCCCGCTTGGTGTGAAAGCTGGGATAATTGCGGCTGGCAGATTGAACCAGGAGTGTTGCAGGAAAAAGCACGGGTTTTGGTATGTTTGACACCGACTTTGGCAGTAATGCAGGAAGCGATCGCTCTTAATGCTAATCTGATATTTGCCCATCATCCATTGATTTTTACTCCTCCCAAATCTTTACGCACTGGTGAAGCGATCGCAGAAATGGTACGGTTAGCCTTTACCCACAATATTGGTATTTACACTGCCCACACGAATTTTGACCAAGTGCAGGATGGTACTGCTGATGTTTTGGCTCAAATTTTAGAACTCAAAGAAGTTACCTCCATACAACCTACACAAGCAGGATTAGGATATGGTCGTGTTGGTTTGCTAGAGCCATTTATGACACTACAGGAATTACTCACAGCCATTCAAACCCGACTTGCTCCCCCTAATTTGATTTTTTCCCCCAGTGCTGATTTACAGCAAACAATTTCACGAGTTGCTGTTTTGGGTGGTTCCGGGGCTAGTTTTATTTCAGCCGTTGTCAAAAGTGGTGCTCAAGCTTATCTAACTTCTGACTGTAAGTTTCATCAGTTTCAAGAAAGCCGCGATCGCAATCTCATTTTAATCGATGCCGGACATTACGCTACCGAACGTCCGGCGTGCGATCGCTTAGTGTCAAAATTTCAGTCCCTAAACCTAGATTGGGTGCAATTAAGTCAAAAGGATGAAGATTTCCGCCAGTTTTTTGCTTGATTGCTTAATATTTCACTATATTTTTGGAATACTTGTTTAAAAGTTTCTCTATGTTTTAATATTGTTAAATTATGTGCCATCTCAACATTGGTGCTAAAAGTTTTTGTAACCATCTATCACCGTAGATTAATAGATAAATGCACCTAAATTTCATATTGTGAGCCATTGTTGTGATGGAAATCACTAGTTACGTGTAATGATAATCACATCATATTCATGCTCCATATCAATTAGTAGCAGAGGGAAATGTTCCACACTTGACGTAACAATTTGTTTACTCTGCCCTAACCACGATGATTCGTACACTCGTTGAATCTGCTTTCCAAACTGGATATCTTAGTGTTGAATCTGAGGGTTTACTCCATCAAGTGCTGGTCACTAAATGCTGGAAGGAAGAGGATTTGTCAGCCCTCGCAGCCCTATACGATGCAGTTCGCGCAGGTAAAATTAAACGAGAAGCGTCCTCGTCGAACGTGCTTATGGAATTTCCGCTACCGTATAAATCTTGCTGATATTCCAAAAATAAGCAAAGGGTAATTTTTTATGGTCTTTCCCCTTTCTGTGCCCCCATCTGGTTTGCCCCTGAAGCTTCTTCCCTCTACTCCGTTACCTTTTTCTTAGCTATCATCAGGCAAAAACCTTAAAAACTCAAAACTCTTTGGGTGTTGTTGTTGAAAACCATGAAGGTCAGCAAGAGAATGAGTTAAGATCAGATACACATGGGTAAAAGTAAAGTCAAGTCCCCGGACTTCCCAGCAATGCCAATGATTAAAAGTAGGCAAGTTAAACAACCGCAATCAACGATTGGTTTTGAGTATTCTTTATTACATAATAGTAACAAGGACTCACCAGCAAATATGAACCTGGTTAGGACAGGTTCCGAATTGTTTGACTTCAATGAAGCAGACATTCTGTAGAATAAGCCGGAGGGAGATTGAGTTCATTGCTAGAGCAACCATTAATTTATGACCCAACACTTCCCGATATTTTGATAACTACAATCAAGTTTTGGGATTGGGTTATGAAGCGTACTTGTTCTGAACGGTGAAATTAACCTCTTAAAGGTGTAATGTAATTGGGTAGAACCCAGATTTTGACAGGTTTAACTACGTTGTTTAAAAAGGCAGAAACAGTACATGCTACACCGCAAGATTTATCAACTCTGTTGCGATGGGCGCGAGGTATGTGTTTTCTTGCGGGACCAGCAACGCTGGATTGAACGCGCCCGCATCATCGACATAGAGGGAGATTTAGTGACTCTACGCTATGAAACAGAAGAAGAGGACGAAGTTTGTTCTTGGGAAGAAATGGTTCGTCTCGAGAGCATTGGTGCTGTAACGCAAAAATTGGCTTCAGTACCACGCGGTAATGTGGAACCTTTGATGACTGAAGACTGTCCCGAAGCCGAGCGCATCCACAACCGTTACACTGACTCGAATCCAGAATAATTAGTCAGTAGTCATTAGTCATTAGTCATTAGTCATTAGTCATTACCTAAAAATGACAAAGGGCAGCGGATTAATGACTATTGGCTATCATTCAAACCTTCAAAAGCAGGACAGTAACCTTCTAGAGTTACCTTAAAATTATACAATGGGGAAGCTGGATTCCAACACCGCTGCCCCCTTTGATGTCGGCAAGTACCGCAACAGTCTACATCTGTCCACGTATAGCGATCGCTATTTTGGTTGAGCAATTCTCGTTGAGACAATCCCCTCAATACTAGTTCTTCTCCTTGCCAACGAGCTTCGATCAAACCAGTATCAGCAAATTGTCGCCAACGAGGATCAGTCGTAATCACATCGGCTAAGGTAATTGTGATTACTGTTCCCAACTCTGTCAGTTCGCCTTCGTAGTTAGTTTCTGGTGCTGCCGGTTGTAAGAATGTATCGCCGATAGGCAATTCTACTAAGGTGTCAGCCGCCGGAGAATGGATATGGTAGCGGTTTTGCAACTCCTCTAAGCTAGTCAGGTCTGCCAAGTAGGCAGGAGAACCGTGAATAAAAATGACGTGCTGGGGTCGCAAATTATGAATTAGCTGCGTAGTACCAGGGCCATCACTATGTTGAGCCAAGAGATAAGTTTCAACAGTGGTGGGTGCTAAATATTCTTTATTAACTTTTATATCAATTTTTTCTGGTAGCAGGATTAGCCAAGGGCCTGTGTCTAGTTGGCAGTGCTTACCCAAATCATCTGTAGAGTCGGTAAGGACAATACAAGGTGACTTACCTACAGTGGGACGGTGTTCTGCTTGTAAACGACGCACGCGGGGACGCACTCGTTCATCCCAAAATAAGGGTTGATGGCGGGCGAAGTTCTGTACAGATGGGGGAAGGTGGGGTAGCAGTTCAAGGTAGGCATCACACCCAGTAGCGACAGCACCATCTACCCAGATATCTAAATCTCGTCCGGTGAAGTGGTGATGAGAGCGTAAGAGCATTAGTAGTTCTTGACCTAACCCTAAAGCAGGAGTGGGAAGGATTACAGAACAATGGTCAGCGATCGCGCGATTAATTCGCTCTGCTAGTTGATTTTCTTGGTTGCGGCGGTGAGGATGACGGGATGTGCCATAACTGCCTTCAATAATTAGCACATCCAAGTCTAATCCTCGCAGTTCCTCTAAACGCAAACCTTCTACCAACCGGGAGTTTGACAGGAAAAAATCTCCTGTATACAGTAACTTGTAAGTACGCTGCTTAGTGGTGTAGGTAAGGAGAATTGCCACTGCCCCTGGTAGATGCCCTGCGGGAAATAATTCTGCTACCAAACCATCTTGAAATTCCACAGGCGATCGCAACGGCAAGGCATGACAGAATTGGGAAATTTTCTCTCTTTCTTGGTCTAGCCAATTCAACGGCAGCAACTTGCTAGTTACTTCGCTACCATAAATAGGTAACTTTGGAAAAGCTTTATGCAGTGCCAGTAAGCCTCTAGCGTGATCTGGGTGGGCGTGACTAATCAAAACCAAATCTGCTGGAGGAGGCGAGCTAACTCCACCTATCGACTTAGTAAACCCCTTCGCCAGCGATGAAATATCCTCCAAACCACAATCCAACAAGATGCGGTGTGGGCCCATCTTCACCAATAAACACACGCCCTCATCGTAATGCTGGACACTATAGGGTAAACATTCTAATTCACTACCCCCTTCCGCAGCATCTACGCGAGAGGATGTCGACAGATTATCCTTCATGCTGTCCTCCCCTCAAACCTTATCATCATGGACATATCCCAAAAGCCAAAAATTACACAAATTTTGGTTTTGTGACTTAGGGGTAAGTTTTATCGTGCGCCCCTACACCCTGAGAATACAGATTTTTGATTGGGGAGGACGCCTCCACTGAACCCGCACTGGTTCAGAAAGGTGGACTAACCAGAAGCCATCAAATTACTAGCTCAAGGATGCCTTTTGTTTCTTTTCCCTTTGCAAGTTCTGAACGCTCTTAACCAACTCACCCTACGGGAAGTCGCCCAAGCGTTTACAGATTTATCTCAATGTGCAGAGCCATTGCCGTGATAGTTATCTGAATCATAGAATCCATTTTTCGTGCCAAAAAATAAGCACGAAAGCGTAAATATAACTGTTAATCCAGCTAGAATCAGCTTTACATCCATTTGTTTGCTGCCCTTTACTCAAGACTTTCCTATATTAATTTAGTGCTTTCGCAATCAAACGTAATCACTAGAAAATCTTTACTATGCTTATGTGGATTGGGCAATAGGTAAATTTACCGCAATCAGTCAGATTGTAGAACCTTTCGGTTCACCTGTCTATTGATCTAGATGTAAACCAATATGACCCCAGGAGCAATCTTCGACACTCTCTAAATATTCTCAGTAGTTAGGATCGTCCCACTGTTCACAATCAGGTTCAGATAAGCTCTTGAGGCTCTTTAGTCAGAATTTACTAAACTTTACCAAAAACGCTCTCTTCATCTAAAACTAGTCTAAACGTCAAAGCCAAGTCATCACCTTAATATTAAAAATAGGAGCAATTATTTCCTAACCCCTAAATAAAAATACCTATCTTGTATGACTATTGAACGACTTCCCCAAAAACACTATCCTAAGGCTGAGATTGGGCGGCGGGGTATGGCATTGGGGCTTGATTTCCTTGGTGTCTGGTTAGTCAGTTCCCTACTGGGAGGCGGCGATATCGGGATTCAATTTGTGCAAATCCTAGTTTTTGTCATATTTTGGCTGATTTTGCGGGTACTGGTGGTATACAACAATCAAGGGCAAAGTTTAGGGCGTTGGGCGTTCGATTTAAAGGTGTTGGAAGTTGAAGATGGGGAAGTAGTAGGAAGAATTCCAGATTTGCTCTCACTAATAAAGCGAGAGTCGATCATCGGCTTGGGTGCCCTTTTAGTATCAATTGCCCTGAGCAATATTAGAGCCAATCCCACTGCTATACTGCTAGTACTTCCTTTAGCAATTGATTGTGGGACTGCCTTATCTGATGCCCAGATGCGGCAGGCTTTACACGATCGCTATTGTGGAACTTTCATCGTTTCGTCGCGTCGTGGCTACTCTCTCGATATAAAAATTAAAAGATTAGTTGATAATATGCGGCGGAATGTGAGAAGATAGTCATTTGTGTTAATTCTCTTCAGGCTTCACTGTTTGTAAGATTATGGCTAAGAGTAAAGGTGCCCGCATTATTGTGACACTAGAGTGTACCGAGTGTCGGACAAATTCAGACAAGCGTTCTGCTGGTGTTTCACGTTATACCAGCACCAAGAATCGCCGCAACACCACTAACCGGCTAGAACTGAAAAAGTTCTGCACCCACTGCAACAAACATATCGTTCACAAGGAAATTAAGTAGAAATGAGTTATTTCCGTCGTCGCCTTTCTCCGATCAAGCCAGGAGAACCAATCGATTATAAAGATGTTGATTTACTGCGTAAGTTTGTCACCGAGCGGGGTAAGATATTGCCACGTCGGATTACTGGGCTTACATCTCAGCAACAGCGAGAGTTGACATTAGCAATTAAACGTTCGCGGATTGTGGCTTTGTTGCCATTTATCAATGCGGAAGGCTAAAAAGAGGAGAGGCGCGATTAATCGCGTCTGTACAGGAGAGACGCGATTAATTGCGTCTGTACAGGAGTTAAGAATCAAAACTCCTAACTCCTAACTCCTAACTTAAAACTATTTAAACTGTTCACCAAATTAAAGTGCCAGAGTTGTGGAGAAGGGGACGCTAGTTGAATTTAGGGTTCAAGGCGATCGCCGTCTAGGCATCGTAGAACGCCCAGACGGTAAAACCCGCTGGTTTGTGATAGACGAACGTGGTCAATCCCACAGCCTCGCGCCTAGACAAATAACTTATACAGTTACCGGGCAGACCTACAAGCCCTCAGAGATTGCCAGTTTTCTGGAGCAGGTCAAGCCTTATTTAGATCCATCTAGCTTAGAAGTGGCTTGGGAACTACTGGTTGAAGATGGGGAAATAGTCACCCCAGATGAAATGGCAAATTTGCTATTTTCTGAATCATCCGCGCCTCCTTGTTACGCCGCCCATTGCTTGTTATCAGACGACAAACTTTATTTCAAGCAAAAAGGAGACGCTTACGAGCCGCGAACTGCTGCTCAGGTGGCAGAACGCAAGCACCAGATGGAAGTAGAGGCACTAAAAGCTAAGGGACAGCAGGAATTTTTAACTCGTGTAGAGCAGGCGCTCAAAGGTGAAGCAGTAGAGTGGGGGCGTCATGATCGTCAGCGCTTAGAAGGACTCGAAAAATACGCAGCGCTGCTTGCTGACACCGTGCGCACAGGGGTTAATTATGACTCCTTGGCTCGCGCTTATCCGCCAAGCGCTCCAGTATTAGAAACTATGACCATGCTGGGACGGCCCACAACACCCCAAGGGGCCTTTCAACTGTTGGTGGATTTGGGTTGCTGGAGTCCTTATGAAAACTTGTTCCTGCGTCGTTCTTCAATTCCGATCCAATTTCCTAATAAGGTATTAGAAGTGGCGCAACAGCGTTTGGATTTCCCGCCGATTGACTCAGATACAAACCGCCTTGATCTGACTCACCTGAAGGTCTACACCATTGATGATGAAACTACCACAGAGATCGACGATGGTCTGAGTTGGGAAGTACTACCCGATGGCCGGGAACGGCTGTGGGTGCATATCGCCGATCCCACTCGATGGTTAGTGCCGGAAGATGAATTAGATTTGGAAGCCAGAAAGCGGGGTAGTACAGTCTATTTACCTACGGGGATGATTCCCATGTTCCCAGAGGTATTAGCGACTGGGCCGATGAGTCTGATCCAGGGACGGGTTTGTTGCGCCCTCAGTTTCGGGATTATTCTAGATACAACTGGGGGAGTAGAAGATTACAGCATTCATACCAGCTCGATTAAGCCGACTTATCGCCTCACCTACGAAGATGTAGATGAAATGCTGCAATTACGGGTACAAGCAGAACCAGAAATTGCAGCGATCGCAACTTGGGCACAGCGGCGCAAAGCTTGGCGTTACGCTCAAGGGGCAATTAGCATCACCATGCCCGAAGCGATGATCAAAGTCAAAGGTGATGAGATCAATATTGATATTTTGGACGATTCCCCATCGCGGCAAGTGGTAGCAGAAATGATGATTGTTGCCGGCGAAGTGGCGGCTCGTTATGGTAAAGCTCATAACATACCTTTACCCTTCCGCGGTCAGCCCCAACCGGAATTACCCCCAGAAGAGGAATTGCTGCTACTTCCCGCCGGATTCGTTCGCGCTTGCGCTATGCGTCGTTGTATGCCCAAGAGCGAAATGAGCATTACGCCTCTGCGCCATGCTGGTTTGGGTTTGGATACTTACACCCAAGCAACCTCTCCCATCCGCCGTTACAGTGACTTGCTTACCCACTTCCAACTGAAAGCCCATTTGC
Source organism: Nostoc sp. CHAB 5824 (assembly GCF_020829665.1). Lineage (GTDB taxonomy): Bacteria > Cyanobacteriota > Cyanobacteriia > Cyanobacteriales > Nostocaceae > Nostoc. The sequence goes on along the minus strand of NZ_JAIVFT010000004.1, from coordinate 314,487 downwards.
GGGGTGAAGTTTTACCATTTTCCGCAGATCAGCTCAAAGAAGTAATGATGACTGTCACCAGCATCACCCAAGAAGTGACGATGGTAGAACGGCAAACTAATAGATATTATGCTCTAGAGTATTTACGCCGTCATCCAGAGGAAACTTGGGAGGTAACAGTGTTAATGTGGCTGCGGGAAGACAGCAACTTGGCCTTAATTTTGTTAGAAGATTTGGGCTTGCAATTGCCAATGGTTTTCAAGCGTTCTGTCAATTTGGGCGAACAGATATTGGTGAAAGTCAGCCACGCCGATCCCCAAAAAGATATGATCCAGTTTCAAGAAATAATTTATCAAGAAGCCCAAACAGCGGCAAATTAACTAATTTGTCATTTGTCATTTGTCATTTGTCATTTGTAATATTCGCCAGAGGCTAGTATTATCAATTACGACTTATTTTAATCTTGCTCCAACCCCTGTCGGTTAGGATATAGGGTAAATGGAATGAGGTAATAGTTGTGAATATATCTTTGACCCCAGAACTGAAGCAGTTGGTTAAGGATAAGGTTAGTAGTGGGAAATACCACTCAGTTAGTGAGGTCATGGGTGAAGCATTGAGATTGCTAGAAGAACGCGATGCCTGCGGCGGGCTACGCCAACGCATTCGAGATCAGCGTCTAGCAGAATTGAAAGCTAAGATCCAAGTTGGTATCGAAGAACTCGAACGTGGTGAAGGAATTGATGGTGAAGAAGTATTTGCAGAAATAGAAGAAGACATTCGACGCGCCCAAGCCCAAATGCAACAAGCTGAGGCTGCTAAATAATGAGTAGGTGTATTTTAGCGCCTTCAGCTAGATTAGATTTGAAATAAATTAGCAGCTATATTACCCGCTTTAATCCTGGTGCGGCTCGGAAACTCAACGAAAAAATTAAACAGCAGTGTAAGCTGTTGGCTGATTTTCCTAATATGGGGCAAAGTTGTGATAATTTTGCAAATGGTTTACGGAGTTTCCCCGTAGAAGATTATTTGATATTTTATCGTCCCATTGATGGCGGTGTGGAAGTTGCACGTATTGTCAGTGGCTATCGGGATTTAGAGACAGTTTTCTTAAGTGAGGATATTCCTTAAAATTGCATTTGATATGAGCGATCGCTTTCTCTGACGAATATATCAATAAGTCATAACAAAGTAATTATTTTCGGCTGAACTGTTTGCCACAATTCTACCCGTAGTAATTGAACCCACTCACTCTTTTTTCCTGATCTCCTCACACCGTGCTTTTGACATCACAGCCCGGATATAATCATTTTTACCACTAGTATAAGCCTCGCGATCGCTGCGAAAAGTTGCTGCCAAATCGCGTTTTAAAGCTTCATATCGTTTCGCCTCTTCAGGATGCCTTCTCAGATAATCGCAAAATAGCTTGCGTTCCCAAAATTCGCTATCAATCTCGACTATGTGAACATGATGAGTACGTTGCTTTCCATACGGCGGCATTCCTTTGACAAAAAACATCCGTCCTGGACGTCGATCTTCACGCCAATAAACGTATCCTAAAGATTCTAAAGCTGGAATAGCAGATTTTGCATTTACTAACGAACGAACGCACTCCCACTATGATGTCAACAACTGGCTTGGCTGCCATTCCTGGCACTGCGGTACTACCAATATGTTCAATTTCCACAACTAAGTCCTTGCCTAGTATCTGCCAAATACGCTCGGCTTCTTCTGCAAACAAAGTCTGCCAACGTGGGTCATATTCGACTATATTGACCTCATCCATAGGTGAAGTTGAGTTTATCTACAGCGATCGCAGCTGGTTAAATCCTTTATTTAATTGCCATTCAAGCGATTTTTATAGTATATAATAATGGATCGTGTCGAATTAAAGCTAGACCATGCCTAAACTAAAGACTCGTAAAGCTGCGGCAAAGCGATTCCGTGCCACCGGCACCGGCAAAATCGTCCGTCGTAAAGCGTTCAAAAGCCACCTTTTAGAACACAAATCTTCTGACAAAAAGCGTAGTATGCGTCAGAGTGCGCTTGTACATGAACGCGATGAACTTAACGTGCGCTTGATGCTCCCATATTTGTAAGTATTTAAGGAAATAAGTTATGACTCGGGTAAAACGCGGTAATGTAGCTCGGAAGCGCCGCAATAAAATTCTCAAACTAGCTAAAGGTTTTCGCGGTTCTCACTCAACTCTGTTTAGAACTGCCAACCAACAAGTGATGAAGGCGCTACGGAGTGCCTACCGCGATCGCAAAAAGAAAAAGCGCGATTTTCGTCGCCTCTGGATCACCCGCATTAACGCTGCTTCAAGGCAACACGGCTTGAGTTACAGCCAGTTGATCGGTAACTTGAAAAAAGCTGATATCCAACTAAATCGCAAGATGTTGGCGCAATTAGCAGTCCTCGATCCAGCTAGCTTCGCCAAAGTTGCTGAACTCGCAAATCAAGCTAAAGGATAAAGGTGGTAAAGGATGTATAACAGATGTAACAAATGGGAAATAATTACTCGGTTACATCTGGTATTATCCGCCACTATTTTTTGGATATCTTGCTTTTCCATAGTGGGGACAGGATTAACTGCGTCTGCTGCCGAAATGCCAGAAATTCAGCAGCGGGGCTATCTAACTGTTGCTGTTAAAGATAACTTGCGTCCCTTGGGATTTAGAGATGCCAAGGGTAATTTGCAAGGCTTGGAAATTGACTTGGCACAGCAATTAGCACTTGACTTGCTTGGTAAAGCCAAGGCTGTCAAATTGGAACCTGTAGCAAATCGCGATCGCTTATCTGTAGTCTTAGACAAGAAAGTTGATTTTGCGATCGCTAGGGTAACAGCAACTGAATCTCGTAGCCGCATAGTTAGTTTCAGTGTTCCCTACTATTTGGATAGCACTATATTAGTTACAAAAGACGACTCTGTGCAGAAATTGAGTGATTTGGCAAAACAAAAAATCGCTGTACTCAACAACTCCAGCACCATTGCTAAAGTGCGGTACTATGTGCCAAACGCCGAGTTGGTAGGAGTAAATTCATATCAAGAAGCGCGAGATAAAATAGAAAGTAATGCAGCCTTTGCCTTTGCCGCAGATGCTAGCGTTCTGAGCGGTTGGGTGCAACAATATCCCCAATATCGGCTACTGCCAATTAAGCTATCAACTGAACCTTTGTCTGTAGTCATGCCCAAGGGATTGCAGTACGATGAGTTAAGACGAAATGTGAATGAAGCGATCGCTCGTTACTTAGCAGAGGGTTGGCTCCAGCAACGTGTTCAATATTGGGGCTTACCATAAGTTGGTCATTAGTCAGTAGAGACGCGATTAATCGCGTCTGTACATTGGTCATTAGTGAATAACAAAGGACAAATAACAACTGACAAATGATAATAAGCTGATAATAGATTACAGAAACAACTTTTAATATTTATATTTGCAGCAATGGATAACAGTCTAGCCGTTGTTTATCTCTCAGTTTTGGTGGTTATACTCACAATTGCATCTGTGAGTGTTTTTCGCCAGATTTTCAAAACTCGTAAGATTGAAAGCTCCTTTGGAAGATTACGGAAGAAGTTAGAGAAAGAAAAGGGTACGACTCAAGAATATTATGAGTTAGCCAGTATTTATTCAGAAAAAAAACTGTATTCCCAAGCGATTACGCTATTTCAAAAAGCTCTTAAAACTGCCCAAGAAGAGGGAGAAGAAAATATTGCCCCTATTTACAACGGACTGGGTTATATTTATTTTATCCAAGAGCAATATGACCTAGCAATTCGTCAGTATAAAGAAGCCCTAAAATTTAAACCAGACTACGTAACAGGATTGAATAATCTCGGTCACGCTTACGAGAAAAAAAAGTTAACTACTCAGGCGTTACAAAGTTACGAAGAAGCACTAAAATTGGCTCCAAATAACGCTATTGCTAAACGCCGTGCTGAATCTTTACGTCGTTTAGTTTCTGCCTAAATCAGGGCATGAGGCTGAGGCATAGGGTATGGGCAAAGAAAACTCTTCACTAGTTCCCAGCCCCCCAACTATTAAAAAATTAATTTGGCTTTAGCCTCTTAATTTATCGGTTTTCATGCTTAGGCTTGGAAATAGATAACTATAAATCTTTTCTAAAAATGAAAAAGATGATTAAGCGGCTAAAGCGTTTTTTATGGCTAGCTATTGCTATCATTATCATCATTTCTATCTCACTAGGACTAATGGGAAGATTGACGGCTCAACAGCCTTCGATTTCCCATCCTCTCACTTCGCTAACTGAAGCAGAAATTAGCACAGCTGTCTCGGTCATCAAAAGAGAAAAAACTTTGAGCGAAATGGCAGCTTTTCCACTGATTGCTTTACAAGAACCAGATAAAGAAGAAGTTTTGAAGTTTATACCTGGTAAAGCTTTTGAGCGAAAAGCTTTTTTGGTAATCTATGAGCGTTCGCAAAACAAAACCTATGAAGGAATTGTTGATATAACAAGCAAAACCTTAAGTTCTTGGAAAGAAATACCCTCTGTCCAACCTGCGATCGTCAATCTGGAATATGAACTGGCAACTCAGGTGGTCAAAGCCGATCCCCGATGGCAAAAAGCGATGCAAAGGCGGGGAATTACCGATTTTGAGCAAGTCAAAATCAGCTGGTGGGCACCAGGAATCCTGAGTCAACAAGAAGAAGCAACAGGTAATCGTCTTTGTCGGGGCTTATCTTACTACAAAGGCAAAGGCTGGAACTATTACGGTAGTCCCATTGAAGGAGTCTTAGCAACGGTCAATTTGAACACGGGTAAAATGGCCAGTTTTGTTGACAGAGGAAACGTACCTTTCTCTCAAGAAAACTGGAACTACGATGTAAAGTCCTTGGGGAAATTACTTTCACCACTTAAAGCATTGAAGATTCTCCAACCAAATGGTGCAAGTTTCCAGATCAAAGGCAATGAAATTAGCTGGCAAGGTTGGAAGTTTCGCTATTTAATGCATCCTCGTAATGGATTAATGCTGTACCAAGTGACGCACAAAGACGGGGAAAATATTCGACCAGTTTTATACCGCGCTAGCCTATCAGAGATGATAGTACCTTATGGCGATCCTCAACCTATTTGGTCGTTTAGAAATGCCTTTGATGTTGGGGAATATAACCTTGGTTTGTTAGCAAATACGATGGAATTAGGTAAGGAAATTCCCGAAAACGGCCTTTTGTTAAATGCTGTGTTTGCTAATGAGCAGGGAGAACCTTATGTAATGCCAGGGGTTATCGGTATATACGAGCGCGATAATGGAATGCTTTGGAAGCACTATGAGTATAATACTCAGCGTAATGATGTCCGTCGCAGTCGAGAATTAGTCATGACAATGACGGTGGCGATTGATAACTATGATTACAGCGTCAATTGGATCTTTCACCAGGATGGGACTTTGGAAGTCCAAAATGAATTAACGGGTATTGTACTGGCGCAGGGAACGGCTGCCCAAAAGCAATCTGAAAATGATTCCTATGGTCGGTTAATTGCTAAGAATATCTTCGGAGTAAATCACCAGCACTTTTTCAACTATCGCCTAGATTTCGATGTTGATGGTGAGGCTAATTCTGTGATGGAAATGAATGTGAAAGCTTTGCCGATGAATGAGAAAAATCTTTTAGGAAATGCGATCGCAGTTACAGAAACCCCACTAACAAAAGAAACGGCTGCTGTGCGCGATTTGGATATAAAAAGCAGTCGGGAATGGATGATTGTTAGTGCAAATAAGAAAAATACGCTAGGGGCTGCACCTGGATATATGCTGATGCCTGGTGGAAATTCCATATTTTTACCTGTGGAAGGCTCAAACATCCGTCAAAAGGCAGAATTTGCGACTCACCACGTCTGGATAACAAAATATAAACCTGCTGAACTCTATGCTGGCGGCGATTATCCCAACCAAACTCAACCAGGACAGGGTTTACCTAAATATATTGCAGACGATGAATCCTTGACGGGTGAAGATATCGTCCTGTGGTACACAATGGGCGTAACTCATGTTCCGCGATCGGAAGATTGGCCTGTGATGCCTGTTCACCGAGTTGGCTTTAAGCTAGTCCCTAGAGGATTTTTTAGCCGTAATCCAGCGATTAATTTACCAGAGTAAAATATTTGTTTTTTCAAGTTTATTGGTTCAGTTTTTTCGTAATCTGTAAACCTGTAACTTGAATGCTGATAAGCTTATCGTAGGCTAAATACTGGCAGTTTTCAAAATAGGATACCTCATGAATTTTCCAGAAATTAATATTCCCGGTGAAGGCACACTGCACGCTCGTTTAATTACTTCCTTGGGTCAAATTATAGTTCGTTTGGAGGAAGACAAAACCCCCAACACCGTGAAAAATTTTGTAGGTTTAGCAACCGGGACAATCGATTGGAAAGACCCTAAGACAGGTCAATCTATGAAGGGGACTCCTGCCTACGATGGAGTTCGCTTTCACCGAGTCATCCCTGATTTTATGATTCAGTGTGGCGATCCCCTGGCTCGTTATCCCGATATGGCCAACCGCTGGGGTACTGGTGGCCCAGGATATCAATTTGAAGATGAGTTTCACCCTGAATTGAAACACTCTAGTGCGGGTATCCTCTCAATGGCAAATGCAGGACGCGGTACTAATGGTTCGCAATGGTTTATTACAGAAGGGCCAACGCCTCATCTTGATCGCAAACACAGTGTTTTTGGTAAAGTTGTCGAAGGTATGGATATAGTCAACCGCATCGCCAATGTGCCTACGACTAGAGATCGTCCGAATCAAGATGTAGTGTTAGAAAAAGTAGAAATTCTTCGGCAATAACTAACATCTGTTTAAGTTAATTCTTACTCCCTTGAATGAAGAAATTCCGCTAGTGTTATTCCTCTCTTTTCTCCTTAAACAAGAAGAAAAGGGGGGATATTGATACAACCTGAGTCTTTACAAACACCCTCTAAGATTTTTTTATATTTTTAAAAAAATTGTACATAAATCTTCTAAATTTATTGGTGATGGTTAACACATTGCCTCAAATTGAAAATAAATTTGCTGAAAAATTAAGATTTATTTTAAAAAAGTAACAGTAATGTTGTTAAAGTCAGAAGCTAGATTCCAATCAGGAACAAGGTTTAAGCAATGCTTACGCCTACACACCGCAGCTAAAACCTTACAAGTCTTCACTTCTTCAAGGTTACAAGTTTTGAGACAATCAGAAACGATTTAATAATAATCAAGCACTTATAGTCCACTCTTATCGGACTCTGTGTTATTTCTGTTGAAAAGGGAGAACACAAACATGAAATTGGCTTACTGGATGTATGCAGGCCCAGCCCACATCGGCACTCTGCGAATCGCTAGTTCTTTTAAAAATGTTCATGCGATCATGCACGCCCCCATTGGCGATGACTACTTTAACGTCATGCGCTCCATGCTATCGCGGGAGAGGGATTTCACCCCGGTAACAACCAGTGTCGTCGATCGCAACGTTTTGGCACGCGGCTCCCAAGAGAAGGTAGTAGATAACATCGTCCGCAAGGATGCCGAGGAACACCCAGATTTGATTGTGTTAACTCCCACCTGCACCTCCAGCATCTTGCAGGAGGATTTGCACAACTTTGTCGAACGGGCGCAGTTGGAAGCGAAAGGAGACGTAATGCTGGCGGATGTGAACCACTACCGCTACAACGAACTGCAAGCCGCCGATCGCACTTTGGATCAAATCGTCCAATACTACATTGAAAAAGCCCGGAGGCGGGGCGAATTGGCTGAAGGCAAAACTGCGAAACCCTCGGTGAACATTATCGGTACTACTACCCTTGGTTTTCACAACAATCACGACTGCACCGAACTAAAACGTTTGATGGCTGACTTGGGTATTGAGGTAAATACCTTAATTCCCGAAGGTGCTTCGGTGAATGACTTGAAAAAGATGTCCCAAGCCTGGTTTAACCTGGTGCCTTACCGTGAACTTGGTTTAACCACAGCACGTTACCTGGAAGAACAATTTGGCACACCTTATATAGACATTACTCCAATGGGCGTAGTGGAAACTGCCCGTTGTATTCGCAAGATTCAGCAGGTAATTAACGCTCAAGGTGCAGAAGTTGAATATGAAGACTTCATCAATGAGCAAACCTTGCATGTATCTCAAGCTGCTTGGTTCTCCCGTTCGATTGACTGTCAAAACTTGACTGGCAAAAAAGCTGTGGTCTTTGGTGACAACACCCACGCCGCCGCCATTACCAAGATTCTGGCGCGAGAAATGGGGATTCATGTTGTTTGGGCTGGAACCTACTGTAAATATGATGCAGACTGGTTCCGCGAACAGGTTAGCGAATATTGCGATGAAGTGCTAATTTCCGAAGATCATGGTGAAATTGGGGATGCGATCGCTCGTGTCGAACCCTCTGCCATTTTCGGCACTCAAATGGAACGCCACGTTGGTAAACGTTTGGATATTCCCTGCGGCGTAATTGCAGCACCAATCCACGTCCAAAACTTCCCCATTGGTTACAAACCATTTATGGGTTACGAGGGCACGAATCAGATTACAGATTTAATCTACAATTCCTTCACTTTGGGAATGGAAGATCACCTGTTAGAAATCTTCGGTGGTCATGATACCAAAGAAGTAATTACTAGAGGAATTTCTGCTGATTCTGATTTGAATTGGACAAAAGATGGCCAAGCAGAATTGAATAAGATTCCTGGATTTGTTCGCGGGAAAGTGAAGCGTAATACTGAGAAATTTGCCCGCGATCGCGGTTTCAAAGAAATCAACGCTGAGGTATTGTACGCCGCGAAGGAAGCTGTCGGAGCTTAGATAAGCGGTTAATCAGAAAGAAGATTGAGGGGTGAGGAGTTATGCATACTCTTTACCCCCATTTTTTTGCTTTAGTAATAAAAATTAAATTGGTAAGATATCATAGATTTAATATTAATTTTTATATTTATATCAACAACTATTTAAAATAACTAAATTAAATATGAATGATGGCAAAGCGGCATTGTTTGCGGCATTATGTCAGGCTGGTATTAATCACAGTCCGGAAAAGATTGTGCAGATTGCCAAGCTAGCCGATGGCAAAATCGTATTTTTAGAGCAAGGAAAAGCTGGTATAAGAGGAAGTGGACTAGCACACATCTTAAATAAACATCAAGAGGACTTTGCCAAACGTGGAATCTCCGAGAATGAAATCCCGGATGCTGTTATGGCTGCTGTGACAAAAGGAATCTTTCGTGGTTATCAAGGAACGATAGAACCTCGCCGGGAAATCTATGAAGTAATTTTTAATGGACAAACACAGTATATAGCAGTGACTGTGGGCGATAATGGTTATATAGTCGGAGCTAATCCCGCCTCATTACCATAATTTCACCTGAATAGCTATGGCAGTAAAGATCAAACTAATGGCTGATTATGGGTGCGACCCCCTATGGTGGGCAGATGCTGAGAAAGTTGGTAATATTGATCCAGCAAGATTGCCCCTCAGTCAAGAAACCATTAGCCATCTGAGAAAATGGGCATCTACTTACAATGAAATATTAAATTGGCAAGATCCTGCTAACTCACCAGATTTGAGTGCAGAAGCTGAAGCGGCTTTTGAAGAACAAGGAATTAGTCTATGGAAGCAACTGCAAACAGAACTCGCGCCTAATTATCAAGTTGTTTATTTCAGTGAACCATTAGGCAAGGTTTTAGCTCATCCTAGTGAATTAGAAGTTTTACGTCCTATTCAGCAACGAGCTAGTACAGCACCTAGAAAATTAATTGCGATCGCGGCTTTAAGTAAATCAAGCCTGAGGTATTATACGCCGCGAAGGAAGGTGTCGGAGCGTAGTTTTTCAGCCAATAAATAAAATTTATTGGGGAGTTAAGAGCAATCTTGACTCCCTATTTTTATGATTTTATATTTTTGGCTGCTAAATTAAAAATAATAAATTAGGACCAGCCCTTTCAAGGTCTTGTAATTTCCCTCAAACTATAGTTAGTTGAAAAAATTTTGTTAAAAATTAAAATTTCTGATGGGACGTGAGAAACCATATCTCTCATATATTAACGCGGCTGAATTTGGGCAATCGTACCCAAGCCTCAATGCCAATTCTTTCCTCTCCTGGTTAAAAACGAAATTATGACGGAAGAGGTAGGACTTGAAAAATGTTACCCTATAGCGAGCGCTGCTGCAATCCCTCTAGCGATCGCACTCCTTAACAGAAAAATTTACTGATAAATAAAAATTAAGAGCGAACAAATATCACAATACAAAATTATTACTTCGGGGATCTAATAGGCAGAATAACCTACTAAAGTCCGAACCGATGTGTCTCCCATGACGAAGTAAAAAAAGCATCATAAAAGCCTCGCAATCTCTCTTATGGAAAAAAAGCAGATGCATGTTAGTGTTTTAGTCTCATTGTCTTCCCTTTGGGTCTTTCCCTATGCATCTGCACTATTTACACCCCCAACACCTTGAAGAATTAGTCAAGAGTAGTGGTATAGACTTACACTTAGTGCAACTCAATTTTAAGTCACTCCAAGGCGTAACTGCTTATGAGTACTTATTGATTTCTGAGTTACTCCCTCGCACTAATACCGGAATGGTGAAAAGTCTATGGTTGCAGCGTTATGCTCATATTACTGAAGGTGGTTGGTGGTGTTCCGGGCTAGACCCTTTGAATAATTGGCAAATGATGGAATGGGGATGCTTTAAGCCAAACCAACCCCGACAGAATCACAATGGTAAGTCCATCAAATACGAGCATCCCCCTAGCACGCCAACGCGGGTGTTTTGTTTGCGGGTAACGCTGCAAGTGTGGCAGCAAGTCGCTGGGCGTTACAATCTGGTCATGCCTGACAATATCACCATTACTGCTGATGGTGAAGCTGAAGGCTTTTGGCAATGGGTGATGCAATATAACATTCCCCTAATTCTCTGCGAGGGTGTGAAGAAAGCAGCCACACTGTTGACGCAAGGATATGTAGCTATTGCCATTCCCGGAATTACCACTGGTTATCGGGTTGTTAAAGATGAATTTGGCAAAATTACCTGTCGTCAGCTAATTCCTGACTTAGTAGCGTTTGCAATTACAAAACGTAGCTTTTATATTTGCTTTGATTTTGAAACTCAACCTAAAACAATTGCTGCTGTAAATAATGCCATTTCTCAACTTGGTTGTTTATTACAGCAAAAAAATTGCACTGTTAAAGTCATCGAACTTCCAGGAATAGAAAAAGGAGTTGATGAGTTTATCGTTGCCAAAGGTGCGACTAGTTTTGATAAAGTTTATCGCCAAAGTGTTGATTTAGAAATTTATCTAGCTCAAACCAAACCCCACACTGAGTTAAGTATTCTTGCTGCTCTCACATTGAATCGCCCTTATATAGGTGAAATTCCTTTCCCAACTTCTGGATTAGTCGGAGTCAAATCAGCAAAAGGAACAGGTAAAACTACAGCACTACAAGCCGTTGTTCAGCAAGCAAAAATTAGAAATCAACCTGTTTTATTAATTACACACAGAATCCTATTAGGAAGATTTTTGTGTGAGAAAATTGGTATTCAATGGGGAACACATAAAGAAGATACAAATAAAAGGATTGATAAAACACTCACCCCCGCTCCTCCCATTCTCCGCTCACTTTCGCCTCAGCCATCTCTTGGATTGTGTGTTGATTCTATTTGGAAACTTAACCCGGAAAATTGGCGAGGAGCAATAGTAATTCTGGATGAAGTAGAGCAGTCTTTGTGGCATCTATTAAACAGTAATACTTGTAAACACAAGCGTGTAAAGATATTAAAATTATTCCAGCAACTAATTTCCACAGTTTTAACAACTGGAGGGTTAGTAATTGCCCAAGATGCTGATTTATCAGACGTGTCACTTGAATATTTACAAGGATTGGCAGGAATTAAGTTAACACCTTGGGTAGTTCTTAACCAGTGGAAACCTCAGCATGGTTGGGATGTAACTTTTTATGATTCGCCGAACCCAACACCGCTAATTCACCAACTGGAATTGGATTTACTTGCTGGACGTAAATGTTATGTTACTACTGATAGTCGGGCTGGGCGTTACAGTTGTGAAACAATTGAGCGTTATCTGAAAGAGCGGTTACAAAAATTACGAAGGCAATTTCCCAAAACTTTGGTAGTTAGTAGCCACACTACAAACACACCTGGTCACGAAGCGGTTGATTTTATCGCAGCAATCAATCAAAAAATCTCTGAATATGACGGCGTTTTTGTTACTCCTAGCCTTGGTACAGGAATTAGTATTGATGTCCAACATTTCGACCGAGTTTATGGTATTTTTCAAGGGGTAATTCCTGACTCGGAAGCAAGACAAGCATTAGCAAGAGTGCGGGATGATGTGCCGCGTGTTGTCTGGTGCGCTAAACGAGGTATTGGCTTAATTGGTAGTGGTAGTACAAATTATCGCTTGCTATCTGATTGGTATCAAGAAAATCAAAAAGAAAATTTAGCTTTGCTTAGTCCACTGCATAAAATAGATGTTGATTTACCTTTAGTTCATGACCCAATTCATTTGCGAACTTGGGCGAAGTTATCTGCAAGGGTGAATGCTTCTATCCGCCTCTATCGTCAATTGATGCAAGATGGTTTGATTGCTGATGGGCATCAAATTCAAATGCGGAGTAATGCTGTTCACAATAATATTATTCGAGATTTACGCCTCGCCTTTTTGGCAACTGATGCTGATGATTTAGCTACCCGCAAAAGATTAATTTTAGAAATTGTCAAAGTTCAAAAAGATTGGGCGCAAAGCCGTCAAAAAGCTAAAGAAATTAAACGTAAAATTAAGGATATTAAGCAGCAAAATCAACTATCGATAGCAACTGCTGTAGCTAATGCTAAAGATATCGATTATGTCGAATATGAGCAGCTATTAGTTAAGCATTCTCTCACTGATGGAGAACGTAACCAAATCAATAAATATGTTCTCAGGCAAAGGTATGGTGTAGAAGTTACTCCTTGGCTGAAATTGCAGGATGACCACGAATATTATCGTCAACTGTTAATTCATTATTATCTAACTCACGAAAGCGAGTATTTTCACGTCAGAGACCAGCAAGAATGGCATCAGCAATTGTCTTGGGGTGAAGGGAAAGTTTTTCTGCCAGATTTAAAAACTTACACGCTCAAAGTTGAGGCTATGAGAGCCTTAGGAATGCTTCAGTTTCTCGAAGCAGAAAGAGAATTTACCGAGAGTAATCCAGATTTAATATTGCTTAAAAATGTTGTGTTTCAGCATAGTAAGCATATTAAAAGAGCGCTTGGTATTAACTTAGTTGGGGAGAAAGAGCAGGTTTCGGCAATAAAAATACTCAGCCGGCTGTTAAATTTGTTGGGCTTGAAACTAAAGCGGGTAAATGAGGTTTATCAAATCGACTTAGAAACCCTTTATGATGGCAGGGAGAAAATATTTACAGTTTGGCATCAACGGGATGAGTTGATGTTGGCTCATGTTAAGAGTATTGGCTATGAGTTGGCTGATTATTCTTCAGACTGGAAGCTTGAAATTATACAACCCAAGGCTTATGCCGCAGTAGCCAATATCCCTGACAGCTAAGATAAAGCGAAACGGCGTATCTAAAGACAGCCAAGCATTAGTCATACAATTAGCCCAATCTCTACTTTGCCTTCACCCGCGCCTGCTTCACCATCGCAATTAGAGTTTGATGGGCATCTTCCGCATCTGCTAAAACATGATCAAACTGAATCCGAACTGGCACAACTTCCCCATTCACTTGCGCTGTTAAATCCATACCTTGTGCATCAATTGACAGCATTTTTGCTGCGATGATCGCATCTGTTATACCGCCAAAAGCCTTAGCATAAAGAACTATGGCATCAGCATGATCATCATTCATATGCTTGCAGATGCGTGAACTAATATCAGCAGAAAAATCCTTAGACATTGTTGAGATAGAAAGTGAGCAATACAGCAACAGCTTAAATTCTAAGCTAACAACGTGAATGAAATTTGCTGATTTTCTTTCTTAGCACTCAAGATTATATATTTCAACCCATTGCCATCAGAAATTAATTTATTTTTGAGATAATAATTAAATTAAAATAAAACTTATTCAGTATTTTTACCTTCTATTACGGAAACCAGACAGCTTAAACTGTAGCAGAAGTATTAGCCAAACTATTGAAGCTAACAGACAATGAGCGAAATTAGCCCCAGACAAATTGTAATTGGGGATGTGCATGGCCATTATGAAGGTTTGATGACATTGTTGGAGGCGATCGCCCCCACCTCAGACGATCAAATCTATTTTCTGGGAGACTTAATTGATCGTGGGCCTCATAGCGCACAAGTAGTTAATTTTGTCAAGCGACATAACTACCCATGTTTGCTGGGAAATCATGAGCAGATGTTATTAAACATTCTCACCAATGAAAGAACCTCCTCCTCGACAATGCAAGCATGGTTGTACAGTGGGGGGCAAGCTACCGTAGCCAGTTACCATGAGGCTTCAATCCCTGATGACCATCTAGATTGGTTAAAGAGTTTGCCTACATATCTCGACTTAGGGAATATTTGGTTAACTCATGCTGGTGTTGACCCTTCCAAGTCGGTGACAGAACAAACTGCCGATCAACTGTGCTGGATACGAGAGGAATTTCACAGCATTGAAAAACCCTACTTTCCAGATAAGCTCATTATCATCGGTCACACCATTACTTTTACTCTACCAGGTGTTTCTCCTGGGAAACTGGCACAAGGACAGGGATGGCTAGACATAGATACTGGCGCTTATCATCCCCGAAGTGGCTGGTTGACTGGACTGGATGTCACAAATAACCTGGTTTATCAAGTTAACATTTTTAAAAACTATCTCCGTACCTTGCCCTTAGAAGATGTAGCGATCAGAATTGATCCAGGTAAAATCAAAGTCGATCGCCGCAATAAGAATTGAGCAATATTCGAGATCAGGGGAATGAGGGAGACAAGGGGAATAACTAATGCCCAATGCTCAGTACCCTCAAGACCTCACTAATGGTCGAATATTATCTTTATAACTAGCATTATCCAACCCATACTTTCCATTACTACGTTGAGAGTTAATTGCACGTTTGAGGCCATCAATGCGATCGCTCGTTCCGGGGTGCGTGCTCAAAAATGTTGGGACAGAACCACCCTTTTTCAGCAGCTTTTGCATAAAAGAAACCATCCCAGACTGGGCATAACCAGCGCGTGTCAAAGTTCTTAACCCTCTTTGATCGGCATCAAATTCATCTTGACGACTGCGGGGACGGTTTAAAGCAAGTTCTACACCAATCCCTACAGCTGTATTGCGATCTAAACCAGTTGCTGTTGCTAAACCACTAGCGATCGCTTTTTGCCGCATCTGTTTAACCAGGTGTTTCCCGCCAATATGACCAATTTCATGGGCAATCACACTTGCGAGTTCTGCTTCATTATCTGCGGCTTTCAGCAACCCTGTGTGGACATATACATAGCCTCCTAAAGTTGCAAAGGCATTAATAGCATCATCTTCAACTACTTGGAAGGTAAAGGGAAGGTTGGGGCGATCGCTTTTAGCTGCTAAACGCCGACCAATTTCTTCTACATAGCGATTAACTTCAGAATTCCGGTAAAGTTTGACTTGACTCCCCAGTATTTCCTGATTAATCTGCTTGCCAATATCAGTTTCCTGGCGATCGGATATATTAGAAAGCTGAAGTACCTGGACTCCCTGCAATATCAGAGGCAAGAAGTCTAAAGTTCTTCCAGGTAAGGGTGTACTCAGGCACAGACTCAAGGCGACTACCACCGAAATTAGGGGATAAAACCAGCGACGCCGCCACACACGGTAACTTGCAACAAAACCTTTCCAATTGAACATAATACGCTCTGAAGATTATTTCAGGAGAACATAAAATAATGGGACAAATTATGAGACGGATTTAGAGTATTCTAAGTTGCATTCTTAACTCAAGACCAAAGGATTTGTGATACAGCTAATGCTTACGCAAATCTACCGAATTGCGGGGGGTTCAAGATTCCCTCTAGAGTTAGGTTTAAACACTAGATATTACTTTCTAGGTGCGTCAGTCTTAACGGGCAAAAATTTGAGGGTTAGCGCCGCACGAACTCGTGATAAACTGTCGCATAACCGCAACGCCTAGCCGCTTTGAGTTATTACCAAATAGGGAAAATTGCCGTTACCATCAAAAAGCTTCTTGCTACAATCAATTACTTCGCTATTACCTCGGAAAAGTTTTTATGGCTATTTTAGATTCAAAAGGTCGCTTGTTCGGCAAAATCAACCTCTTAGATTTAGGTGCTGCCTTAGTAATTCTGCTAGTTATATTTGGCATCTTTGTCTTTCCTGGCACTTCTGGTTCTGTTGCCCAAGTCGGTGCGAAAACAGTACCCATAGAAGTAGACTTAGTAGTTCGTGGTTTGAATGTCCGTGACCCTGAACAATTATTTAATAACGGATTAAAAAAAGGCGGAAAAACTAATGTGATTATCCGCAATCAACCCCACGGAGAGATTAAGATTAAATCCATTCAACAGCTACCTAGAACAGTCAATGTTTTTCAACCTGATGGCACTGTTAAAGAATTGCCAGATCCAAAAGCCAACAATTTTAGTACAGATTTGCTTATGACTTTAGATGGTAAAGCCCAGATAACTGACAATGGCCCAGTTCTGGGTAACAGTAAAGTTAAAATTGGAATGCCATTTGAGTTAGAAGGCTTTAACTACAACTTCAATGCAACTGTTATTGATATCAGATTAAAAGACAAATAGCATTGAAATTTCCGCATTCAAAGAATAGGCTGATAAACCGAACTTTTATAATATACAAAAAATCGGTTTATCAGATTAGTCTATTGAGGTTATAACTACTTAATAGATTTCGCTTCAAACATTAAATACGTTCCTCCTAACCCTTCTACAATTGTGCGTGTATTGGCAATCATCATTTTTTGATAAGTGTCAGCCTCACTTCCTGATTCACCAAGTCCCTCAGCATACAACTTCCTATCAGAAATTTTCACTTCAGCTTCTCTGGCTACAGATTGAAGCAAATTAGGATTAATTTCCGCCTCAGGAAAAATTGTTGATACTTTAGCCCGTTTAACATTTGTAACTAAATTTTGCATTCTTGAATCTGTCAGATTTTTGTCACTACTAATACCTTGTAATCCCCCAGCTAATGGAATACCGTATGCTTTGGCGTAATAACTCAGTGCATTAGAGGTTGTAACTAACTTGCGTTCTTTGGTAGGAATACTGGCAATTCTTGACTTAATCCAACTATCTAGTTGAGTGAGTTCATTTGTGATTCTTTTAGTATTGTTCGCATAAGTCTCTGCATCGCTAGATTGCAATTTTCTCAGGTTACTATTAATTACCTCCACCATCCTGATAGCATTCTTGCTATTGTGCCAAAGATGAGGATTAGTTATATTTTTGCCGCTTTTCTGAACTTTTTGTGGCTTAGACACCGCAAGTTGAGCAACGGCTATTTTCGGTGCAGTGTTTTTAGTCGCTTTAATTAATTTGATCAGATTCGGTTCTAGATTATAGCCACTATAGAAAATAAGATTAGCTTGCTCAATGGCTCTACGATCTTCCGGCTTTGGTTTATAAACATGAGGATTGGCACTAGGGTAAATTAAGCAGGTGAGGTTAACTGTATTTCCGGCGACTTGTCTGGTTAAGTCACATAATACACTTGTAGTTGCTACAACTTGGGGAAGATTCTCATCTACCTGAGTAGTAGTCTGAGTGAATGCGGTTCTTGCAGCTTGATTTCCACACCCAACAAATCCAATCGTCAAGGCAACAAGAATAGCCCGTAATAAATTAGTTGATGGTAATTTTTTTGACATCCTCAACTCCTACTGGATGTATTGAAATAATCATTATCAGTAACGGATTAGTGAAATACCAGAGAGAAGCCTTCAACAAGGAAGAGGTTAAAGGTTAAGGGAAGATGGGTAAGCCTTCGGTTGGGAAAATTATAAAAGTTAAGGGAAGAGAAATTAATGGACTCTTTTCTTTCTTACTTTCCCTTTACCCAGCGTACATACAGCAATTTTTGCTTGGTAAACCATTAGTACTTGTAACCCAAAACTGATGCGTGAAGACAGGTAGGGGGAGCAGAGGGAAAAAATAACTTGATTTTTTTACCATAAACCAAGCATTGTTGCCTCGACAGACTACTAGTGAGGTTTTTGCAGGCAAAATGTTAGTTAACTTCACGCGATAGAGTGGAAAACTAGTAGAGGCAAAAGCACAATAATAAAGGTGATGCTGGGGAGCCTGCGGTAAGGAGTGTAGTAAATACTTCTCGCTTTGTACATTTTTAACTCAGAATCGGGTTTGGGTTAAAAGTTTTTTCTTTCCCCTTTCCCTTTCCCCTTTTCCCCAAAACCCGAGAAGTATTGGGAGTGTAGTGTAGTTCTCTCACCGTCTGTTGAAGAGGCTATACCATTGTGCTTAGATTTCACAAAAGTCGCAAATTATCTAGGATTATCAGGTTAAGGAGTGGAACGTAGTAATACTGGAGCTTATTGAGCATACGGGTTGATTTCGCAAACCGAGTCGTGAATCTAAGAGGATGTTTTAAAAGTCCTATTGTAGGTATCAAAACTTCTAGATCCTCCTAAATCCACGCCACTGCTTCACTTGGGGTCTCCCCAAGTGAAGCAGTGGCTCCCTGATAAATTGGGGGACTTTGATTCCGGTTCCCCCCCTTTTTAAGGGGGGTTAGGGCAGGGTGGTTTCATACAAGCAGAGAAAAACTAAAACTGAGTTTCAAAGCCTCTCCCCCCGTGGGGGAGAGGTTTGGAGAGAGGGAAAAAGCCATGCTACTTTCACGAGAAATCAAGACTTATGTATTTTTATTTTTTCGTATGAAACCACCCTGCTTTTTAAGGGGGGTTAGGGGGGATCAATAAGTACTTAAAATCACAGTCAAATACTTTCAAACATCCTCTAAGGCAATTGTAGCTGTGGTTTTACAAGGTGTGGGCATATAGCCATTATAAAATTTGGCGAATTGGCGATTTTTTAGCCATCAGCCTTTGTTACACTAATTTTCAGCGAGTAAAGCCTTTCAATAACGCTGACTAGCATCATCTAACTGTTCCATAATCTTAGCTTTACTTTGTATTATAATTTCTATCCTTTAGTTTCTTCATCATTAAATTAAGAGCCAAGTCAAGTATATAGAGCAATTCCCCAAAGCTGATATTGGTGAAGATAAACAATGGTAATTTTAGTTATCCTCGTTAACACCCTCATTTCGCTGATACTACTTTATGTGGCTTGGCGCGTGTGGCAACTCAAGCAGCAGCTAGCATACATAGCAGATAGGTTAACCGCCTATGAAAGTTGTACCCATGTAGCACTGAATAAAGCGCCCGAAAATATTTATCTCAGCCAGGATAATATTTATAACTTACGGCAGAAAAATCAAGCGCTACAAATGCAAATCCAACAAGTGCAGCAAATTATTAGTCTACTTTTGCTAGGGCAGCAAATCTGGCAGCGTTATTTTCGTAGGCTAGAGTTAACATCTGGGAAAAGAACTGTTGCAAAATGAGTTATGTCAAGTTCACATGAACATTTATAATTAGGGCTAACACAGGGATGCAGAAACACGGTGAGACGGGGACGCAGGGAGTTTTGAATTATAAGAAATTAATGGTTTTAATATTTAATGAATAAAAGCAACATTTTTGTCTGATATTTTGTCACGATAGATTAACTGAATAAAATCGGTGGAGTCTTGCAAGGAACGAAAACCCACTTAAAATGGGTGTAAGGGGAGAAACAACAAGATGTCTAATAACCGTTCTGGAGTATTTTTTGGCGGTTTGATGCTGGGAGCTACCATCGGTGCTTTGACCGGTTTGCTCGTGGCTCCACGCACAGGGCGCGAAACGCGTAAAATTTTGAAAAAATCTGCCAATGCTATCCCAGAATTGGCAGAAGATTTATCAACGAGTGTACAAATCCAGGCAGATCGTCTCTCTGCTAGCGCACTACGAAACTGGGATGAGACTTTAGATAGATTACGGGAAGCGATCGCAGCAGGTGTAGATGCTAGTCAGAGGGAAAGCCAAGTCTTGAAGCGGCAAACACCTGTTGAAGACTCAGATTCTCTTCCCCAGCAATTAGAACGCTCATAAATGATATAACCGTGATTGACCCCCTGTTTTGGTTGGGACTTTCTTTACTCTTAGTCGCCACAAGCTTGACTGCGGTTTTAGTGGCGGCAATACCGGCTTTGCAGGAGTTAGCACGCGCTGCTCGCAGTGCAGAAAAGCTATTTGATACACTCTCACGGGACTTACCGCCCACTCTAGAAGCTATCCGTGTGACTGGTTTGGAAATCACTGACTTAACAGATGATGTCAGTGAAGGTGTAAAAAGTGCTAATCAAGTCGTGAAACAAGTCGATCAAAGCCTTGATAATGCAAGAAAACAGGCTCAAAATCTGCAAGTAGGTACACGCAGCATCTTTATTGGCGCGAAAGCTGCTTGGAGAAACTTCACACGCCCAAAACCCACGAGGCGAACAGGCGAGCGCTTGCCAAGCAATGAAAAACCACCACTAACGTTGCGAGAACGAGAAGTACTCAAGCAAGAAAATCGCCGGATCAAAGCAGAAGTGTACCGAGCTAATGACGGTTACAGCGACGCCGCTAGCTGGGAAACCAATTTGGATGACGAAGATTGACTAAAAACCCTATTCTTTAATACATTTTTTAGAACCCTCGTAGAGAACTTTAATATAAATAAAACTAATGAATTAGCCAAAAAGGTAAGGGTAGCTCTCGCACCAGAACATAGTTCTGGTGCCGTGTCTTGGAATTTTTGTTAAGTATTGGGGTGAAGAAGCAAAATTTTTGACTTAAAATCAGGGCGATCGCGTTTTACTGATAAAATATCAGCTAAATTAAACAGCATTTATCCAAAAATCAGCTGTGAGGATTTTGCCATTGCGATTAAACTGACCCCAGAGCTTATACTTTCCTGGTTGAGGAAAGCTAGTCATAAAATGAACTTGTCCAACAGGGGTATCTTTTAGCGCGTGAGCATGAATGTAATCTTCTGCTTTCAATGAGGTTGACTGGCGTAAGATGACTAAATGTCCTCTTTCTCCCAAGTAAGGCTGCAAGTCTGTAAGCGGTTGATTGTTAGAAGCATCTTGTAATTTAAAGATTAAAGTGACTTCTTTACCTACTTTCACACTGGGTTCAGGAACAGCAAGATTGACTTTAGTATCATTGAAAGTTTTATCGCGATTTAGGTCAATTTCTGAAGCAGCAATACTGTTTCCAGAAACTTGTGTTTTCATTACTGAGACTTGTTCTGTTTGACCAGCAGGTTTGTAATCACTAAAAAATGTGTAACCACCTGCTTTCGGAAAACGGGCTGCAACTTCAAACTGCCCATTTTCCTTATATGTGGGATGAAGATGATTGAAAAACTGAAGATCATCACTGACAAGAATGAGGTGCATTAACTTTTCTTGGAAAATGTCAAAATTTGCTATCGCTTTCCCATCCGAATCTTGAACGCCAATCACTATCGGAATATTTTTATTAGGTGTAATAATGTTTGGGACTTTGAGTTTTGCCTGGGTAAACGCTTTCTTCCCATCACCTGTGCCACTTGTTGAATGTTCTCTGTGATTAATCTCACCCATAGAATGTTCTTCATGCTGATTTGTGGCAGCAGATATTGGTTTTCCTTCGTCTCTAATTAATAAGGAGCAACTTTGAATTAGTATCAAAGTGGTAGTTAGAGCAATTGTATTCAGAAATTTATTCATTGATTTTGCTCCATTTTTTAATGATTGAAGTTATTCAAAAGTCTCAATTCGTCTGGGGAGTTAATATCGCAAACATTAAAACCACAACTTTTAGTTGCCAAGGTGCTAATATTAAACTGAAAATTAGGCAAGCAACTGTAGATAAACTTGTTAATTCTGCCATGTCGTCAGTAGAATTTTTAAACAGATAATTAACTGCTAAACCAATCGTCAGTGGAATCAGAAAAAGCAAACTCATACAAGTCACATCTCTCCTAAAAGCAGAAGGACTTTTCTGAAATGAATATTTGACTATCAGCAGTTCATTCAATGCTGACTACTGATAGTAGAATAAACTCAAAAACCTAAACAGATGGATAGCCTATGGCAGCTATTACTTCTTTAATTTTAGTTTCATGTGCTTGAGTTTCTATACTGACAATTTTTGTTTTTGGATCAGCTTGCACTGTGGCTGTAGAATCAATTGATTGAATTGCTTTGGTGATAGTATTCGTGCAAGCAGAACAAGCCAGTTTGGGAACCGTTAGTTGCAACTTCATAGGATTAAAATCCTTACTTAGGATAACTAATTTTCTGAAAATCGTTGAGTAGCTATACGATTAATCTACTCAACTAAAATTAGTTTAATCTCTCCAGCTTACGGGAGAGTCAATAGGTAAAATTAAAAAAATAACTAATTTCTTTATCAATTGATTTCTCTTAATAAAAAATCAGCATATCAACTTAGCTTAATGCGTTGATATACTGATAAAAAATTAAATGAACAGCTTGATTGTTTAATTTCGTTCAATAATAGGACAAATTGTTTTATCAGGATTTTCAGGTATGGTTTCCCAACCAGAAACTAATCCTGATAATTCTTGTCTTAAAATAAGTAATTGCTCAATTTGTTCATCAATAGCTTTCATCTTATCTTCTAGTTTAATTTTTATATGCTCACAAGGTAATTCCCCAGCATCATGAACATTTAAAAATTCCTTAATCTCTGACAAGCTTAATCCTAAGCTTTGAGCGCGTTTAATAAAGTGCAGTCGCTCCAAAACATCAGAGTTAAATAATCTAAATCCACCTTCCGTTCTTGCTGATGATTTAAGTAGTCCCAGCTCCTCATAGTAGCGAATAGTTTTAATAGGTACACCGCTAGACTTGGCAACATTACCAATGAGTTTTGGCTCTTCTTGGACTAGCATATTTAGCTGCTCTCATGTTAAATAAGTTTATTTACCTTATCTTAAACTCTCCAGCTAGCTGGAGAGTCAAGTGAGAACAGGATCATCTTGCTAATTATTTGCTACTGGATTATGTGGCAGGCTTTACTTCCACAACACCACGATACATTTTCATACCGCAGGTGAACTGATATTCACCAGGAGACTTAGGAGTAAATTCTACTGAAGTGGTTTGGTTAGGAGCAAGGTCAACGGCTAAGTCAAAGTCCGGTATTAGCAATTTATCAAAGCACTTGCTCAGATTGTGACGTTGGAAGTCCAATCTTACCGGTTGTCCCGCCTCTACAATTACTCGTTCCGGTTTGTAACCCTTTTCAACCGTAACAGTCGCTTCTTGAGTACCTTCTGGTGTTTTCACTGCTTTCGTTGCTGACTCTGTAGCTAAAGAAAGCTCTGCTTGGATCTGTTGAGTAGATTGAGAAGTAGTTACTGAAGTTGCTTTTGCAGTCGAGTCAGTAGATTGAACTTCTATAACTCCTCGGAACATATTCATACCGCAGTTGAAGGTATAAGTACCTGCTTTATCGGGCGTGAACTCAATGGATGTAACTTCATTTAGTGGTAGGTTTTTGGCGATATGGAAATCAGGTAGGCGTATTTCTTCAAGACAGCTACTAGGGTCACGGCGTAGAAAATTAAGGCGGACTCTTTGACCTGCATTGACTAGAATTCGATTAGGTTCGTAGCCTCCATCTACAATAATGCCAACTTCTTGAATACCATCATGAGCTTCTGCTTTTTGGGACTTAGGTTTACTCAAGAGAAACCACCAGATTTCTAATCCGATTAACCCCAAGCCAACTGTTGTAACTGCACCTTTTACCCAGAATGGTTGCTCAATACGGCGGAACTGAGTTGTCTGCGACCGCTCGGTAGTTGGCATTTCATGATTCATCTGTGCAACTACTTTACTTGAGGCAACACTGAATGCCAATGCCAAGCTTGCTATACTGCCAAGAATTACTTTACTCAACATTTGCTACCTCCTTATGCTACTGGTTTAGCTTGAAATTTACGCAGACGTAGGGCATTCGTAACTACTGAAACCGAACTAAATGCCATTGCTGCACCTGCAATGATGGGGTTAAGCAACCAACCGAAGATGGGGAACAAAATACCCGCAGCAATCGGAATACCGGCAACGTTGTAGATGAAGGCGAAGAATAGGTTTTGTCGAATGTTGCGAATTGTGGCACGGCTGAGTTGAATGGCAGTGACAATGCTTCGTAAGTCACCGGAGATAAGCGTGATGTCACTGGCGGCGATCGCTACATCTGTACCTGTGCCAATTGCCATTCCTACATCGGCTTGGGCTAGTGCTGGTGCATCATTAATACCATCACCAACCATTGCCACAATCTTTCCTTCTGATTGTAGTTTCTGCACTGTAGCCGCTTTTTGGTCGGGGCGAACTTCAGCCAAAACACGCTTGATACCAACTTCACGGGCAATGGTTTCGGCGGTGCGGCGATTATCTCCTGTGAGCATTACCACCTCTAAACCTAGTTTTTGCAAAGCGCGAACTGCCTGTATGGAGGTAGGTTTGATGGCATCAGAAATCCCCATTAATCCCTGAATTTGCCCGTCAACTGCAATCCAAATCGCAGTTTTGCCTAGATATTCCAAACGCTCTTTATCTTGTTGTAAGGCTTGGGTGTCGATGCCTAATTCTGACATCCAGCGTTGTGTACCAATTTGCACAAGATGAGCAGAAACTATACCTTGTACACCACTGCCTGTAATTGCTTCAAACTCTCTGACATCTGCTAACGCCACTTCTTGAGATTGAGCGTATCTCACAACCGCTTCTGCCAATGGATGTTCGGAATTGCGTTCCACAGATGCCGTAAGTTGCACCAACCTCATCTCATTACCATTAGCAGTACCATTAACAGTGGCAAAATCGGTAACTGTTGGTTTACCTTGAGTGATGGTTCCAGTTTTATCTAGCACGATTGTTTGAATTTTGTGTGCCAGTTCTAAGCTTTCAGCACCTTTAATCAAAATGCCATTTTCCGCACCTTTACCCGTTCCTACCATTACAGATGTTGGTGTAGCTAAACCCAGCGCACAAGGACAGGCGATAATTAGTACCCCAACCGTGGTGATCAGCGCCAAAGTCACGTTACCCGTAAAATTAAACCAAATGATGAAAGTGAGCAGTGCGATCGCAATCACCGCAGGTACAAACCATCCAGTCACTTGGTCTGCTAATCTCTGAATTGGGGCTTTAGAACCCTGTGCTTGCTGTACTAATTGGACAATCTGCGCCAGTACAGTATCACTTCCGACTCGTGTCGTCCGAAACTTGAAACTCCCAGTTTTGTTGATGGTAGCTCCAATCACTTCATCGCCTGGTTGCTTTTTGACAGGTAAACTTTCCCCTGTCACCATCCCTTCATCAATTGTGGATGCTCCCTCAATCACTTCCCCGTCAACAGGAATTTTCTCACCAGGACGAACCAGTATCACATCTCCAATAATTACTTCTTCAATTGGGACATCTACTTCTCGTCCATTACGAATCAAACGCGCTGTTTTAGCTTGTAACCCAATCAGCTTACGGATAGCTTCTGAGGTTTGTCCTTTAGCACGATTCTCAAATAGTCTTCCCAGCAAAATCAGGGTAATGACGACAGCAGCAGTTTCATAATATACATCCGGCGTTAATCCCTGATTGATGAAAAAGCTGGGAAATAAAGTAGGAAATAGCGAATAAAAATACGCTGCACTTGTACCCAAAGCAATTAGTGTATCCATCGTGGCAGCATGACGTTTTAAAGCTTTCCAACCATTGATATAGAATGAGTAACCACACCAGAACTGTACTGGGGTAGTAAGTATCAGCTGTATCCAAGGATTGTGCAGCCATACTGGGATAAAGGGTAAGTGCAACCCTGTCATCATGGGCAGTGAGCCTATGACCAACACAGTGCTAATGATGCCTCCTACCGCCACCTTTCGCATTAAATCGCGGGATTCTCTTAAGCGATGTCTTTTCTCTGCATCATCTTCTCCCGCCATCAGGTTTTGTTCTTGGAGTGGGTAAGCAGAGTAACCTGCTGCATCTACTGCTTCTTGAATAGCTTCTAAATCAGTTCTTTTAGGGTCATATTTAACTGTTGCCTGTTCTGCTCCAAAATTCACGATACATTCATTGACACCGGGGACAGAATTAATCGCGTCTTCAATGCTGCTGGCACAAGAGGCACAACTCATGCCGCGCAGTTTGAGTGTGGTATTCTCCATCTGACTGCTCCAATGACTAAATGACGCTAACTAATTTCATCTTGAATGCTCCAGTACACTGGAGAGTCAAGGGCAGTACTGAAATTTTTTTAAGCGCATATTAGATGCAGCGCTATAAGTGCTTACACTTGGAGATGTATCAAAGTCTCACGAATACCACTCCCCAATCCTCAATCTCCAAAAACGCTTTGCTTTGATCCCTTAGATTAGAGTAAAGTAAACAAGTGTAAAGAAGTATCACTTTTCTACTACTCTTTTAAAACAACTTGTTCGCTTTTACCGTTGATATTTGTATAAAAACGTTCATGCAATCTTGTTTTTGGCGACGAATTCTGGTATCCATTGCAGTATTTTTTCTAGCTGGGTCAATTTGGGTCATGCATTCTCCCCCAGCACTGGCTTATGACAATCCTGAGTTACTCCCTAGCACTTTTACCCCAGTTGTAGACTTAGCAAAATCTCTTCCTGTGCTGCAAGAAGAAAAGCTTGTCAAAGATTTAGAGCAGTTTGAAGTCGACACGGGCTGGAAACTGCGAGTATTGACCCAGTATGACCGCACCCCAGGTCGCGCAGTTATAAAATATTGGGGTTTGGATGACAAAAGCATTCTACTAGTTGCCGATTCTCGTGGCGGTAACATCCTCAGTTTTAGTGTCGGCGATGCTGTTTATGAACTTTTACCCCGAACGTTCTGGATAGAACTGCAAACCCGCTTCGGTAATTTGTACTTTGTCCGCGAACAAGGCGAAGACCAAGCCATTCTACAAGCCTTAGAATCGGTTAAAGGCTGTTTACTCAAAGGTGGTTGTAATGTAGTCCCCGGACTGCCACGAGAGCAGTGGATTCTCACCTTGATTACCTCAATTATTGGTGGGGTGATTTGTGGATTTGCAGCTCAACCCCGCGAGAAAGGACAAGTTTTCGCTTGGCAATGGGCTTTAATTTTCTCACCTTTGTGGGGAATCTTGTTTCTTGCCTTTGGCATTGGGCCAGTAGTAACCCGCACAAGCGACTGGTTACCTCTAGTTCGCAATATCTCTGGGTTTCTTATTGGCGTCTTGGTTGCCTACCTATCTCCTGTTTTCAGTCGGTCTTCTTCCAGTAATGAGTTATGAGTGAGGAGAGACGCGATTAATCGCGTCTGTACAGGAGTTATGAGTTTTTAATTAACTTATAACTCCTAACTACTCACTCTCTGAAGCTGATAAGCTGAAAGCTAATATTTGAGAAGCTCAACAAAAATGGAATGGCACGTAACTGATGCTCAAAGTTTAGCAATCATTGATAGTGAAATTGACAATCATGTCTTTTCACCAGCAGAGTATGAGATTGTGCGTCGGGTCATATACTCTACAGCTGACTTTGAGTATAAGTCTTTGATTCGTTTCTCTGAGCGTGCCTTGCAAGCAGGAGCAGCAGCACTAGCCGCGCGTACCACGATTGTAGTAGATGTGCCGATGGTGCAAGTAGGTATTGCCTACGAGATTCAAAACACCTTTGCCAATCCCTTGTATTGCAGCATGGAAGCACTGACACGCCCTCAAAAAGAAAAAACTCGGGCAGCATGGGGAATAGAAACCTTAGCAAGGCGTTATCCAGAGGGCATTTTTGTGGTGGGACAAGCGCAAACAGCACTAACAGCACTAGTGGATTTAATTGAAACTGAGGAAATTAGACCTGCTTTGATAATTGCGACTCCAGTGGGATTTGTCGATGTTGATGAAGCGAAGGGGCGCTTACAAGACTCTCTAGTGCCTCACATTACAATTGACAGCCGCAAAGGTAATGCAGTTGTAGCAGCTGCGATCGTTGATGGATTGGTAGACTTGGCTTGGCAAGCCTATGGACAAGATGGAAATCGGGGGAGTTAGGAACGTCGGCTTTATCGTACCCTCTATGCCAAATACTATTTTAAAATACTGAAGATCCCGATATTTTTGTTAAGTAGTGCCGAGCAAGGAGCCTTTTCTTGTGGTAATTCAACGTTTCCATATAATTGCATTTCTTGCAATTCTCGTGGTGTTAAGTCTTTTGGCAAACGCAGGAAAGATAAAAGTATCTTTAGTTGAAAACGCCCGTCAGGTATCCACTGACGATCAAGAAATGCTTGTATCCAGAAACAAGCTAATCAGCACTAAAGTGACTCCGAAAACATACCATGTTAGCGGTAACGGAAACGACAAAAATAGTGGAGTTTCTTCATCATCCCCCTTTAAGACTATTCAAAAGGCGGCAAATCTTACGAAGCCTGGGGACACTGTACTTATTATGAATGGAATCTACACGAATGCAAACCCAAAGGGGCAGGTAGTATCTATTACTCGCTCTGGAAAAGCAAATGCATGGATTAAGTTTAAAGCATATCCTGGGCATCGGCCGAAAATTCAGCACAATGGATGGAATGGAATTTTGATTCACAATGGAGCGTCATATATTGAGATAAACGGGCTTGAGGTCATAGGGAACAATGCCAATGTAACCCTTGATTATGCGATGAGTGAGAAAACTAACAAACTAAACCCGCTGACGAATGGAAACTGCATCAGCGTGGATGGACGAAAAAATGGTCATACTCACCATATACGTATTGTCAACAACAAGGTGCATAAGTGTGGAGGAGTAGGCATTGCAGCGATTGAATCAGACTATGTGACAGTAGATAATAACGTGGTGTTCGATAATGCTTGGTACAGCGTTTATGGTTGCAGTGGCATTTCGATGTTGAGCAATTGGAATTCTGACAACAACCGGGGATACAAAATGTTCGTGACCAACAACAAGACCTACAACAATCGCATGTACATCCCTTGGCTTGCAGTCGGAAAGATCACAGATGGTAATGGCATTATTATCGATACTTCAAGAAATGATCGTAATAACTCAAAATTGGGTGCATATAAAGGACGTACTTTAATTCAAAACAATCTTGCATTTAATAATGGTGGTTCAGGTATTCATACATTTTTAAGCGATCATGTTGATATTGTAAATAACACTGCTGTTTTAAATAATCAGAGTCCAGAAATTAAAGATGGGCAAATATTTGCTAATACGTCATCTGATGTCAGAATTTTAAGGAACATTCTTTATACTTTTCCGGGCAAGGATATTAATAGTAATTATAGAAATAAAAACGTTGTTTATGACTATAATATCTACCTCAATAGTTCTAAGGTAAGGGTTAAGGGAACTCACGATATTGTTGCAGACTCACAGTTTTTAAGAAATTATCCTACTCTAGAAAAGATATCTGGCGATTGGAAATCGCGGCTAGATAAACAAAATCCGCCAACACGGGCTTATAGAGAGCCTAATTCGGCAGGTTTTGTTTGTGGGTCAGTGACCTATCCTTTGAAAGGGAAACTTATCAAAGTGGGATGCTCCCGTTCGTAAATCTTTTGATTGCTAATTAGTTTACTCTTCTGTGCTACGACGCCGCCGACGCGGCTTTTGTTGTTGGTCTTCACGCAAGCGGCGACCGACTTCATTAAAGAAATCTCGCCGCAAATAAGGATAATCGCTAACCCAGAGGTCACGACTAGGAAAGTATATATCGCTGAATTCTTCAATACTGCTCAAATCTGGGCGATTTGACATCACTACCATTTCTGCAATTTGACCGCGAGTAATAACTTTGTAGGCAGGACGTAATGGTGCTACAAACTCAATGCTAAATCCTGTTTCATCACCCACCTCTAAGTTAATCTGTTTTTCTCGGTTTTCCACAATCACCAATTCGCCTTTGCTGTTGACTGTTTCGGTTTTACCCATCAACTGGTCTGTAATCCACCAATCTAGCACTCGACCACGGAAAAAGCCGCCATACTTATAACGGCGGCATTGTAAATTCCGTATACTTGCTTGATACACTGGATACCACAGCCAAAAAAAAGCGCTAACTACCCCCAGCACAAATACTATTGAAGCAAACTCAAGCCTAAAAACGACTGTCACAAGCAATATAACAACTACGGCAACTACAGAAATTAACAGCCGTTGCAAAAAATTTGAGAACTTCCCCCAGTAATACTTGTACTGCAAACCAGTGGCAATTAGGGGGATAACTTGTTCAAATTTCTGGCGAGTCAGTGGTACTAACATGAGTGCTGAGTGATGAAGACCCAATAGTGTGTTTAAAGTTTAAAGTATTTTTTCTAATCCATATACTAACGACTTTAGCGCTAAGACTTTGCGAATCGCTAGTAGCACTCCTGGCATATAGCAAGCGCGATCGCTCGTATCATGTCGTAAAGTATAAATCTGTCCCGCTGCGCCAAAAATAACTTCTTGATGGGCAATCAATCCTGGCAAGCGCACGCTATGAATTCTAATCCCTTCATCTGCTATACTGCCTCTGGCTCCTGGTAATTTCTCCGTTTCTTCTACAAGAGCAGGGTTAAAAGTTTTACCCAATTCTCCTAGTAACTGCGCCGTTTGAATGGCAGTACCACTGGGAGCATCAGCTTTTTGGTTGTGATGCAATTCAATAATTTCCACATGGTCAAAATATTTAGAGGCTGCAACTGCGGCTTGTTGCAATAGCACCATACCAATAGAGAAGTTAGGAATAATTAGACAACCAGTGCTAGCTTTGTCAGCAAAGTCTGCCAAGTCTGTAATTTGTTCTGGACTTAACCCAGTGGTGCCAACTACAGGACGAATACCGTAGGCGATCGCACTACGAATATTGTCATAAACTGAATCGGGATGGGTAAAGTCTACAATCACCCCCGGAGGAGACTGTCTGTCGCCAGCCACATACCCCAACATCGGTTCTAATTGATTGGTAATCGGCACTTCCAGAGGTTCGCTTAAACCTGCTAATTCTCCAGCGTCTTTATCTTGATGTTCCAAACTGTAGTCAATTGCACCCACTAGGTTTAAGTCAGGCGCTTGTGCTACCGCCTTAACTACCTCACGGCCCATTTTACCAGCAGCACCGTTGACAATAACCGGGATAGGAGCTTGATTCGTCATAGGTCGAGAAATACTTTTTGAGCTAACAAGGGAATTGTAAAGACTTTGGTGATCTAGTAGCTAGCTTCTCAAATCTCTGGTTTAATTCCGACTACCCTGATTTATACAGCTAATCGCTCAGTTTTTCTACTCCCAAATCTGATCGGTTCTCATTTTCATCCCATTATCTTAGCCAGTAACCCGTTTTATTTTCCGATCCTACTGCCTTGATAAGTAGTCCTTATAAATGCTATCAGTCTTTTTTTGTCAAGTCTAGTTGACTCTTTGTAATCTTATTGTTATATTTATTTACATAAATTAGTAAAAACCCAAAATAAACTGCATAGCTAAATTTGTGCCTTAGCTATTACCTATCTAGTTTTGGTTACATTGGGTGTTAACTAAGAAAAACAGACTTCGGTATTGCAATATCCCATCGACATTTGGAATTCTCCCATCTACCTCGGCTATCAAGTCGGGGTTTTTTGTCTTCTCAATTAGCCTCTTATTTCTTTAACTTTTCTTTAGTAGTTACTATTGATTTAGTCATCTTTGAGATGACTTTCGCTATTAGCCGTAGGTTTATAACCTATGGCGGGTGCTGGTTCAGGCGCGAATTACGTAATAATTGCGGAATATTGGCTTGACAACAAGTCTGCCTCAGAATGAATTCTGAGGCTTATAGCTCAAGTCAGCTTAAGCTGACTCTGGTTTAATGAAGGTGAAGATTAATGATATTCATTGGTTTAGCTGCATGAGTTTTGGCCCATCATCTTCATGATTATGCCGTTCCAAAGACGAAATTGTAGTTCCATTTAAATGATGCGCTTTCTGATTTTCTACATACACAACAGCTTGCTCAAGTTGCTTGCTTCCCATTGAAAAAACGCCATATCCGCGTTGCCAGCCAAACAAATCTTGCGAGGGCGAGAGATGATTGAGATGATGGGCGCTACTGCCTTTAAGATTTTGGACAAAATCAGAGATAGAAAGTCTAGGTGGAGTAGAAGCTACTAAATGGATGTGGTTTTCTATTCCGCCCACAGCATGAATAATGCTACCAAGTACATTGGCTTTGCCAATGATGTAACTATAAAGTTGGGTTTCGCGTTCGGGGGTAATTAGTGGCTGTTGCTCTTTTGTCGCCCAAATAAGATGATAGTAAAGTCGCCACAGAGCCATGTACGTGATGTTTTTGATGGAATTTACTGTGTCTAGTATTCCCGCAATCGTTAAAAATCTTTCCAGTCAGCTTGAGCTGACTTGAGCTATTAGCCTTGGAATTCATTCCGAGGCAAGTAGGCGATGTCTACGACAACCTACGTTTATGCATTTCACACTAAAGCGATACATCAAGAAGTATTTGCCGACATTTGGGCATTCATCCCTCCCCATGTAATGCGTCATCCGAAGCGTCCCGGTTGGTGGGAGAATAATAACGAGAAATGATCCAAGCCTAGTGTTGTCTCCAGCCCAAAGGAATCTGTAAAAATGTGGACACGAATTATATTAACTTTGCTATTGATGTTGAGCTTCAGCCTGAGTAATTCTGATGTAGCGGCTGCGGCTGGACTCAAAAGTTTTGTAGACACTAATGATGGCTATCAGTTTTTATATCCTAACGGCTGGCTGCAAGTTAAAGTTGCCAACGGCCCAGATGTGGTTTTCCACGATTTGATTGAGGTGTCTGAAAATGTTTCTGTTGTGATTAGCCCAGTTCCAGAAGGTAAAACTTTGTCAGAATTAGGAACCCCAACAGAAGTGGGATATAAACTAGGAAAAGCGGCTCTTGCGCCTCCTGACTCTGGTCGTTCAGCTGAATTAGTCAATGCCGCACAGCGAGAAGTAAACGGTAAAACATACTATCTTTTAGAGTATGAAGTTAAACTCCCCAATCAACAGCAACGCCACAACATCGCCAGCGTCGCTGTTAGCCGTGGTAAAGTTTTTACCCTCAACGCCTCAATTCCTGAAAAACGCTGGCAGAAAGTTAAACGAATGATTGATGAAGTTGTAAATTCTTTTTCTGTTTATTAATTGGGGAATGGGGAATGGGGAATAGCAAATAGGGATAGAGAATATATTTAATCACCAAGGCCCAATTAACAAATATTTCTGAAATCTCATGAAAATTCCACCTTTTGTACTTGCCTCAGCTTCCCCGGCCCGGCGCCGCTTGCTGCAAACTGTTGGTATTGAACCGATAGTTCAACCAAGTGACTTTGATGAGTCGCAAATCCAATTAAGTGAACCAGCACAATTGGTCAAAACTCTTGCCCGGTACAAGGCGGAAACTGTAGCCCCACAGTTTGAATCAGCTTTGATTATGGGTTGTGATTCAGTTTTGTCCATCAATGGTGAAATTTACGGCAAACCAGCAGACTTCTCTGAAGCGATCGCTCGTTGGCAGATAATGCAAGATAACTTTGGCGATTTGTACACAGGTCACGCCTTAATTGACCTTGACCAAAACCAGACTTTAGTCAAGTCTCAAGTCACAAGAGTTTACTTTGCTCAAATGAGCGATCACGCCATTAAAGCTTATGTTGCCACAGGTGAACCCCTTAAGTGTGCTGGAGCCTTTGCAATTGAGGGTTTTGGTAGTTTCTTTGTCGAAAAAATTGAAGGCTGTCACACTAATGTAATTGGACTTAGTTTACCCCTGCTGCGGCAGATGCTAGGGGAACTAGGATACGATGCCACTGATTTCTGGCAATAGTCCCTTGTCTAAAGTTATTAACCAATGACAAATGACAAATCACTAATAACTAATGACTAATGACTAATAACTAAATTGCCTGATATTGAGTATTGCCTCTCCATGATCTGGAATCCAGGCTAGCCACTCATCTGCTGAAACCGGACACAGTAAAAGTGCTTCGTCAAAACTAAAGGGGTTGGGAAGTAGCAAAAGCTTCACCCAAGTAGAAGCTCTTAACTGCTGCAAACCTTCCAAATTCTGTCTTCTTGGTTGCACAGCAAAATCTGGTCTACGAGAATCTAGTTTCATGGCTTTCTACTAGCCTTTACGAATGGGCTAATCTAAAATTAATTCTGTAACCTAGACTACAAAATAAATAATCCTTCTGAAAAGCATCTGTCTTATAAATTTACGTTGTACAGTGTTGAGTACCGAGTGCTTTTAACTCAGCACGGGCTAAACGCCCCGCTATCCATGTACAGCACTTTTAACTCAGCACTCTTGATGTTGGCTGGGTGCAAGTGTTTGCTTATATTGCAGTCGGCGACAGGTATGGCACAACAGGTTGTAGACTGGCCAATAGATCGCATTCCCAACTAGAATATGTCATTTACTTCTATACCCTCGCTGCGTGAGCAACAACATCCCCTAATTCGTCAGCTAGCTGATTGTATTGAGGCAGCTTGGCATCAGCACCTGGATTTATCGCCCTACCATTTGCCTGATGAGTTGGGGTATGTCGAAGGTAGACTAGAAGGCGAAAAACTGACGATTGAAAACCGTTGCTATCAAACGCCCCAGTTCCGGAAAATGCACTTAGAACTGGCAAAAATCGGGAATATGCTGGATATTTTGCACTGCGTCATGTTTCCCCGTCCAGAATACAACCTGCCAATGTTTGGTTGCGATTTAGTTGGGGGTAGAGGGCAAATTAGTGCAGCGATCGCAGACCTTTCTCCTATCCAATTAGAGCGCACGTTACCAGAATCTTACACTTCTGCACTGACACAGCTAACAGTGCTTAACTTTTCTCAACCCCGTGAATTACCTGAATGGGGAGATATTTTTTCGGATTTTTGCATCTTTGTGCGCCCAAGTTCTCAAGATGAAGAAACAATGTTTCTTTCACGGGTGCGAGAATTTTTAGACATTCATTGCACCCAAGCGATCGCCTCACATCCTGTTTCATCTGAACAAGTTACACAAAATCTCGCCGGACAACACAACTACTGCACCAAACAGCAGCAAAACGATAAAACCCGCCGCGTACTAGAAAAAGCCTTTGGCCCAGCTTGGGCAGAAAATTACATGACCACAGTTCTATTCGACCTGCCAAATTAATCATCCCCCTAATCTCTCTCATCTCCTTTCAGGCTCACAGTTGCCCATCTGTAGGCTCTGTTACGTTTTCTGGTAACGGATAAATGTAGAATTCATTCAACGAGAGTTTAATGGAGTCCCAAAACAGCAACAGCGAGAGTAGTAAGGTCTTTGAAGCGAATATCACAAAATGAATGGTTTTTTGTCTTGGTAGGTGCAAGCAACTAGAGACAACTAACTGATTGACCAAAAAGTTCAGGAAACTTTGATGTTAGAAATGCTCAAGTTGACAGATATTTTTTAGTTAGTTAATGGTTGATTGACTTAAGGAAGACTAACTTTTGTAGCAAGATTGTATCCAGCAAAGGCAACAGTCTAAGCTGTTACGCAAATAATATTGTACATTTACCTGATGACTGATGACTGATGACTGATGACTGAAAACCCGTCAACAGTCAACAGTTAACGACCATCGAGAGTGTTTATATACTTTAGACGCGCATCAGCTTATTTTTGATGTTTCTTTTCAATTTTGTGACTAACTGTAGCCGTAGTCAATGTAGCAGTACAGTACCGCACCATACGAATTTAGGATTTTGTAGAGAGACGTGATATATCACGTCTCTACATCTAAATTCATACTGCTTGTGAATTCTGCTAACTCCCATTACATTCATGTCTCAATAATACACAGAGTTATTGAATAGCCAGCTACTATAGCGCTTCTGGGTTTCAATACAGACCTAACAAGTTACTCCCCAAGCCTACAACGGTTGGGGAGTAAGTAAGCCTCAAAGTCTCTCTCCTTTTAGGAGAGAGGAATGGAAGTTAGGTTAGTGTATTGCATACATAGACGCAAAGCGGCTTGTTGTAAGACATCGCTATAGAAAACACCATTTTGCAAAGCCATAGTGTTGAGCATTCATCACGCAATGGATTTTAAGCCATACCCAGCTTTAAACCACTGTTGTTTGTCCTAAGCGGCTGGCTGTTGATTAAAAACCCTTTTATTTTTACTTCCATCAGCACAATTCAGGTAAATGGGCAACATACTATGTCAAGGGTGACTGAAAAGCCAAAGCCAAGTGAGCAGGCACTTAATCATGAACAACCTAAGATTTGGTGGGGTATTGCTGTAGCTGTGCCAATAGTAATCGCTGCTGGGATACTAGGTACAGCTAAAATCGAGCAGCTGAAAAAACTAACTACATCCGCACCCGTAATGCCATCTACTAATAGCATTAGTGCTGTAGGGCGTTTGGAACCGCGAGGCGAAGTTGTTAAATTATCCGCTCCATCCTCGGGATTAGCACCATCGTCACGAATTCAGCAACTTTTGGTGAGAGAAGGTGAACAGGTAAAGCAAGGTCAAATTGTGGCAATTTTGGACAACCGCGATACCCAAATAGCCGGGCTACAAGAGGCAAAAGCGAAAGTGCAAGAAGCCCGTGCGAATTTAGCGCAAGTCAGAGCCGGATCTCCAAGAGATATTCAAGCCCAAAGAGCAGTTATTGGTCGCTTACAAGCGCAGTTAGTTGGGGAAAGGAATGCAGGGCAAGCCACGATCGCCCGGATTGCAGCCCAGTTAAGTGGTGATAAACTTGTCCAACAAGCAACCGTGAATCGCTTAGAAGCTGAACTCAGTGGGCAAAGAGATACTCTAAGAGCGACAATTGCACGTATTAAAGCCGAACAGCGCAATGCTCAAGTCGATGCCGGACGCTATGATTATTTATACAAAGAAGGTGCTATTTCTCAGCAAGAGCGGGATAGAAGACGCTTGAGTGCAGTAACTTCTAATCAACAGGTTGCCGAAAGTCAAGCTACGCTAAAGCAGACATTGGCAACCCTGCGACAGCAACTTGCTGAGGCTAGAGCTAACCAAATACAAAATTTAGCAGTTTTGCAACAGCAGCTAATCGAAGCCAAAGTTAACCGTGACAAAACCGTAGCAACTTTGCAAAGACAAATCGATGAAGAAAAGGCCAAACTGAGCAGAATTTTAGATGTTAGTCCTACGGATGTGCAAGTAGCGCAAGCCCAAGTTAGTAATGCGATCGCAAATGTCAGAAAAGCTGAAGCAGAACTAAGGTTAAGCTACGTTCAAGCACCAATCGCTGGAGAGATTTTAAAGGTTTATACCAAGTCAGGAGAAGCCATAGGTGCAAATGGCATTGCTGAAATTGGACAAACCAACCAAATGTTTGTGATTGCTGAAGTCGCCGAAGATAGTATTGGTAAAGTGCGT
This sequence comes from Nostoc sp. CHAB 5824, assembly GCF_020829665.1. GTDB lineage: Bacteria > Cyanobacteriota > Cyanobacteriia > Cyanobacteriales > Nostocaceae > Nostoc. The sequence continues at coordinate 276,991 of NZ_JAIVFT010000004.1, read as the reverse complement.
ATTGGTCAAAATGCTACTATCACCAGCGATAATGGAGCATTTAGCGGCGAATTAAAGGGATCTGTCACTGAAATTGGCAGAAAAATTGGTAAAAAAGATGTGCTGAATACAGATCCAGCAGCAGATGTAGACGCCAGAGTAGTAGAAGTGAAAATTGCTTTGCCTCCAGAAGATAGCCAGAAAGTTTCTGGTTTAACTTACGCTAAAGTTGTTGTCGAAATTAATAACTAATCAAGTAATAGGTGATAGCGCGGTTTTTTTGATTTTCAAAATGAGCGACTGCTGTTAGCGAGGTACGAGCGTCACCTGTACCCCTACGGGGAAGCAAGCTACGCGCAGCGTCTTCGACAGGATAAGAGATTGAAGGAAAAATCTAAAATCGCTAACTGTGCTTGGATGCCTATAATATGAATCAAAAAATACCTCTGTCGTGGCTACAACTGACAAGGGAAAAAACCCGCCTAGCTGTGGCTTTAGCAGGAATTTCCTTTGCTGATATTTTAATGTTTATGCAACTCGGTTTCCGAGATGCTTTGTATTATAGTAACGTTCGATTTCATAACAGCTTGCAGGGCGATATTGTTTTAATCAATAGTCAATCTAGTGCTGTTCTGGCCATGAGAAGTTTTTCTCAACGGCGATTATATAAAGCTTTAGAGTTACCCGCAGTACAATCAGTACATCCAATATATTTGGACTTTACAATCTGGAAAAATCCTGTAACAGGTCGTCCTCGTAGTATCCTAATATTTGGAATGAACCCAGAAAATAACCTAGTTAACTTACCTGGAGTTCAGGAGAATTTAGATAAACTTAAACTACCTGATGTAGTTTTATTTGACCGATCTTCTAGAGTAGAGTATGGCCCAATTACTGCTAATTATGAACAAGGAAAAACTGTAACAGCAGAAGTGCGAAGGCGGCGAATTAAAGTAGAAGGACTATTTACATTAGGTGCATCATTTGGCGCAGATGGTAATTTAATTACGAGTGATATTAACTTTTTGCGGATATTCAGTAATCGCCAAAAAGGATTAATTGATATTGGGCTGATTAAATTAAAACCCGGAGCAAATGCTAAAGTTGTTGCCCAAGAATTACGAAAGTATTTACCTAACGAGGTAAATGTTTTAACCAAGCAAGAGTTTATTGATTTTGAGCGCAATTATTGGGCAAATAGTACAGCAATTGGATTTATTTTCACATTAGGAACTGTCATGGGTTTCATTGTAGGGACTGTAATTGTTTATCAAATTCTTTATACAGAAGTTGCAGATCACTTAGCTGAATATGCTACTCTAAAGGCAATAGGTTACACACAAAATTATTTATTAGCAGTTATTCTTCAAGAGGCTTTGTTATTAGCAGTTTTAGGGTATTTCCCTGGAATAGTTTTTGCTTTATTTATGTATAGCAGTGCTAGAAATGCAACACTTTTACCAGTTTTTATGAGTTTTGATCGGGCGGTAATGGTGTTGATTTTGACTATGCTAATGTGCATTATTTCTGGTGCGATCGCAGTCCGAAAGTTACGTTCTGCCGATCCAGCAGATATCTTCTAATTAATTCAATATTAATTAAAAGATATTGGAAAAAATTCTATTTTATAATTAATGTTTAATAAATCTTAATTGTTTATAATCGCTACAATTACATCTCAAAACTACTAACTTCTAGCTAACAAACTTATGATGAGACAAGAACCTGTGATTGCCATTAAAAATCTCAATCACTACTATGGCAAAGGCGCACTGAGAAAACAGATATTATTTGACATCAACCTAGAAATTTATCCTGGTGAAATTGTAATTATGACCGGGCCATCAGGTTCAGGTAAAACAACATTACTGAGCTTAATTGGTGGTTTGCGGTCTGTACAAGAGGGAAGTTTAAAATTTTTAGGTGAAGAACTCGTTGGCGTCAGTCAAAACAAACTAGTGCAGATGAGGCGTAATATTGGTTATATTTTCCAAGCTCACAATTTGTTAGGTTTCTTAACTGCAAAGCAAAATGTGCAAATGGCGGTAGAATTGAATGATAATATTTCTCAAACAGAAGCAGTGGCTAAATCAAAAGCCATGCTGGGATCTGTTGGACTAGAAGAACGAGTTGATTACTACCCAGACAATCTTTCTGGTGGACAAAAACAAAGAATTGCGATCGCTCGCGCCTTAGTGAATCGTCCCCCGCTGGTGCTAGCAGACGAACCAACAGCTGCATTAGACAAACAATCCGGACGCGATGTCGTGGAAATAATGCAGAGCCTGGCCAAAAATCAGGGAACTACTATCTTATTAGTGACACACGACAACCGCATTTTAGATATAGCCGATCGCATCGTAGAAATGGAAGATGGTCTTTTAACCCGTAATTCCCCCAATACAGCTATTCAGTCATGATTTTAGTCATTTGTCCTTTGTGAATGACCAATGACAGCCATAATTTATTGTCTAGCCGAGCCTGATTTCTTCATTCCAGGTTGGTTTGGCGGCGTTGGGGCATTTGGTTGGCGACTAGTGCGAAAAGTCACATTCACGCCTTCATTCGATTGCTCCAGCACCAGTAGAGGCGTAGGTTTAGCCTTTTGATCCCAATGCATGGTAGCAATCCGACCTTGAATTGTTGGTTGCCAACTATCTTCGTCTTCTATGGGGCTTAGATAAGTTTCTATACAGTCAATAATTTGACTAATAGTCGCAGAAGTTGCTTGCGTCGGTAACTTCATTAACCGGATTTGAATGCGAAACAGCACTCGCTTGGCAGAGTTACCTGGACTACCAGTCTCATACTCTACATCAAAAATTTCATCTACTTGCCGTCCAGCACTATTAGCAATTCCGACGGAACCAAGTTGTGCTTGATTTGGACGCAGGGCTTGAGTAACTTTTTCTTTGATCTGAATCTTCACTTGATTAAGAATTGCAAAATGAAACACCTCCTCTGACATCCGCATTCTTAGATAATCCAGGTTAAAGTCCCGTGAGTTGACTAAATCGGGATTAGTTTCCATTTTGCGAATTGTTTCCAGCGCCAGCTTAAACTTTTTCTCTAGTTCTCGCGCGCGGAATTGTTCAAACTTAAGTTTTTTCTCCAGTTGATTCATCTGGAGCTTACTATACACAATCAAAGCAATCACCGCTAAAGCCAGCCCTCCTGAAGTTACCAACAATAATGGTGGTATTTGAGGATTACTTGCTGGCACTTCCTGGGATGCTTTTTTAGGCTTTGACCCTGGGGATTGGGCAAGAAACATCGAAGTGGACATGGTTGGAAACTGAAAAACTTGACTCCTGATGTTTAGGATGCCCAAATCTTCAATGCCATCTTGCTGTATGATTAATATTTTTTACAGCCTTTTACAAACGACGTATGTCCAGACACCAGAGCATCCCTGCCCTGTCTGAGGTTTTCTCTCCTTGCTTTAGCAATATTCGGCTGATAGCCACAGATATGGATGGCACGCTAACTAGACGAGGAAAATTTACTCCCGCACTGCTACAAGCTTTAGAGGATTTAGCGGCAGCTGACATTAAAGTGCTGATTGTCACAGGACGTTCTGCTGGGTGGGTGAGTGGATTGAGTGCGATTATGCCAGTGGCAGGTGCTATGGCAGAAAATGGCGGTTTATATTTTCCATCTGGAAACCAGAAACCAGTAGTCTTAACACCCATTCCCGATGTAATTGAACATCGCCAACGCTTGGCTACTACTTTTGAAAATTTACAAACTAAATTTCCCCAAATCCAAGAATCTGCTGATAATCGCTTTCGCATCACCGACTGGACTTTTGATGTAGCTGGTTTGCATCAAGAGGAACTACAAACCCTAGATAGTCTTTGTCAACAAATGGGCTGGGGATTTACCTATAGCAACGTGCAGTGTCACATTAAACCCCAAGGGCAAGATAAAGCTGTGGGGTTGTTGCAGGTATTGCGCGAATATTTGCCCCAGTACTCACCAGAACAAATTGTTACTGTGGGCGATAGTCCCAATGATGAAAGTTTATTTGATCGGCGTTATTTTCCTGTTTCTGTAGGGGTGGCAAACGTGCTTGAATATGTAAATCAGTTGAAATATCACCCTGCTTATATTACTAACGCTGCCGAAGGCGAAGGATTTTGTGAGTTATCTAGTTATATTTTAAAAAGCTTACACATCTCAAGTTAGGGAGAAGTAGAGTTGTTCTACAATAATCTCGTAGCACTTATTTTACAACCATGAAAGCTACTGTATCTGTTAGGAGTATCGCTACAAGGACATTTCTAAAAACCACTCATAACCTGCTTTAAACTGAGATTTACTATCTTGTTCAATTATGCTGCCATGCGCCATGATGACTCGTTCAAAATCCCAAGTAAGAAGCTGTTGAATTGACCATTTGACTTTAACTTTATCCTGAGTTGCAAATTTCTCCAATAACGATGGACGAAGTTGGTTGTAAGCACCTATAAGTTTAGCTATTAACCTTGTGCTTGGTGAACATTGATCATCAAAATGGAAAACTGTATCGGTAACAATCAAAGTTCGGCTTTTGATATGAAAAAAGACGCATTCATTGAGCGGTGAACATCCGCTAGTATCCAATGTGTTGAATCCTTGTACTAATAAATACTCAACCCCATCAATTAGGTGAATGTTGCGATCGCTAATAATCTGGTCGATTTGCAAATCTGGTCGTTTGCGCTCTAGACCAGATACTGCCCATAGTTTGGCACCAGGGTAACACAGCTTGAAGTCAGCAACAAATAGATGATGGTACAAGTTGGGGACGACAATGTAAATCACTTCTCCCAATTGATTTAGCTCATTGATAGTTGCGTCATCCATGCCAATAGGTGAGATGACCATTAATTTACCATTGGTCAGACGAATCACAGTCATCCTCGTCCCTACTTCCAAACCAAAATATTTTAGGGGTTGTTCAGCAACCCAAAGGTCGGTATCAATTGCTTTAAGCATTATAATTTTTGAGTTAGGGTCGTCGCTGGATTATAAAAATTGCTGCACGCTGTAGTAAAGACAAGCCAGACTGCCGACGACATAAACTAGCCAAGTTCCGAAAAAACCGATCGCCCTGCCTGGTGATGGCCCATAAGTCTGTATTAATCCCCAAGCATGGGCAATTCGAGCTAGTGTCAATAGAGTACCCAGCATCCACAACAGTCCCTTAAGAGCCTGCATCCACTCTAGGGCAATTAAGAACATGAGGCTAAGGGGTACGTATTCTGTAAAGTTACCATGCGCTCGGATAGTACGCTGCAACACCCCATCTTCCATGTTTTTTGTGAGAATAAATTGTTGTGTCGTTTTTTCCACAAACTCTGCCCAAGCATTCGGATGATCTAGGTAATTGGGCTGTGAGGCTACCTCAGATGAAGATGCACCATGCCAAATCCGCGTACGGGTGCGTTCCATTGCCACTCGATAGGACAAACCCAGAGCAAGTAGCCCATGACAGCCGATAAAGAAGGTTGAAATAGGAATCAGAACAGGCATTAACAATCACTCAAATCAAAATCCTAACTTTGAAAATACTTGGCTGCAATTGTTACTGTCTTTTCAATTCTTGCGGAATATCAAAATCTGCTTTTTGAGACAATAGGGTTGAAGCATTTAAATTGCTGTTAATACTTGATTGCCTCTGCCCATGAATCTGCTAAAAGAGTTTTTGTTCAATCCCCCAGAACGGAAAATTCCCCTAGATCAGCCCCCACTAAAAGCTCTACCCCAGTGGGGACACTGGTTAGAAACACCAGAGTTGATGGTAGCAATCATTCCGCCAGGACATTTAGAAGTCAATATTCGTTCACCACTTAACCTTGTGGTAACAAGTTTTGGAGAAACTCGTGGCATTGCTGCCTTCAATACTGATCGACTGCAACCTTACCAAGCACTACCAGGAGGTTTTGATATTGTGCCTCAAGGCAGTACTTATAGTTCGGTGGAAGATGCTTCTTGTTTTGTGGTGTTTGGATATTCCCAATCTTTTCTAGAGCGGATAGTCAAAGTGGAAGCAGAGGGACAGACAATTGAATTACAGCCAGGGCAAATTCCCAAAACTCACTGGGGCTTGAGTGCTGCGATCGCTATGCAAGAGTTTTTTTATAATGGACAAACTGGTGGTGCATTTTACTTAGAATCAGTTGCAACGGCTGTGTTGGCACAGATAATTTACCGACGTTCAAACCTATCTGGACGCCTCAAACGTCCACCAGAGTTTTTAGACCCAAATTTGTTAAAGTCTGCCTTGGAATACATCAGAGCGCATCTATCCCAGGAACTTAACCTAAACCAGATTGCTGCCACGGTAGGTTTCAGTCCCTACCATTTTGCACGAGCATTTAAGGTAACAACTGGACTGTCGCCTTATCAATATGTCCTCCGGTGTCGGCTGGAACTTGCCCAAGAACTCTTACAAAACCAAAGGCAATCGCTGGCACAGGTAGCCGCAGAAGCGGGATTTGGTAACCAGAGTCACATGACATGTGTGTTTCAACGAATGCTACACACAACTCCCAAGCGTTATCAGGCGCTCTTTTCTCGACCTCAATCTGCCAATCACTCTACAACTCTTCCGAATGTGTTAACCTAGTATGGTTAACTAATCTCGCACATCTGAGAATTCGGGTGTTTCCCAGTTGGGAAATACGCTTGGATGGAGGTTTAACCCGAATCGGAGTTAAGAATTTATATGCCAGTCGTTTCATTGGCTCAAATGATGGAGTCAGGGGTTCACTTTGGGCATCAGACCCGGCGTTGGAACCCAAAAATGTCTCCTTACATTTATACTTCCCGCAATGGTGTGCATATTATCGACTTGGTGCAAACTGCCCAGTTGATGGATAATGCTTATAACTATATGCGATCGCACGCTGAACAAGGGAAGAAATTCCTTTTTGTCGGCACCAAGCGCCAAGCAGCTGGAATTATTGCCCAAGAAGCCAGCCGTTGTGGTTCCCACTATATTAACCAACGCTGGTTGGGTGGAATGTTGACTAACTGGGCAACCATCAAAACACGCGTAGACCGTCTGAAAGATTTAGAACGCCGTGAGGAAACTGGCGCACTAGATTTATTACCGAAAAAAGAAGCATCAATGCTGCGTCGGGAAATGACGAAGCTTCAGAAATACTTGGGCGGCATTAAAACAATGCGGAAAGTGCCCGATATCGTGGTGATTGTAGACCAACGGCGGGAATATAACGCAGTTCAAGAATGTCAAAAGCTGAATATTCCTATTGTGTCCATGCTGGATACAAACTGTGACCCAGATGTAGTAGATATCCCCATCCCAGCAAACGACGATGCTATCAGGTCGATTAAGCTGATAGTAGGAAAATTGGCAGATGCCATTTATGAAGGTCGTCACGGTCAGCTAGATGCTGAAGAGGATTACGAAGATTACGACGGCGGTGAGTATGACGAAGACTATGAAGAAACCGAATATACTGACGCCGTAATTCCCGACGAGGAAGAAGAGGAATAAGTAAAGCAGGGGGAAAGCAAGTATGCAGCAAAGGGCGGTTGTTCGCAGACTAGCAGCAATCCGCCCTAGCCTGCGGCAACTCGTAGGCTAAGGTAGAGGCGAAAAACTCATACCTCATAACTTCATTATTTTTTATCCCCCAGCCCTGAGTAAGATAGAAATACTCAACACCCGTGAGCGATTACAACTCGAGGTCAAGTTAGGAATTGAGGCAACATGGCGGAAATATCTGCAAAACTCGTCCAAGAGCTACGCCAAAAAACTGGTGCTGGCATGATGGACTGCAAAAAGGCGCTGAAAGAGACTGATGGCAACATAGAAGAAGCCGTAGACTGGTTACGGAAAAAGGGCATCGCTTCGGCGGGGAAAAAAAGCGATCGCGTTGCGGCAGAAGGTCTAGTGGACACTTATATTCAGCCTGGTGGTCGAGTGGGTGTACTCATAGAAGTCAACTGCCAAACCGATTTTGTTGCTCGTAACGAGGCTTTTAAAGCCTTGGTTAAGAACCTAGCAAAGCAAGCAGCGACTGCTGATAGTGTTGAGTCTTTGTTGGCTCAACATTATATTGAAAATGAAAGCGTCACTGTAGAAGAATTTATCAAGCAAACCATTGCCACGCTCGGTGAAAATATCCAAGTGCGTCGCTTTGTCAATTTTGCACTAGCAGAAGGCACACAAGGTGTAGTAGACAGCTATATTCACACTGGCGGTCGAGTTGGTGTATTGGTAGAATTGGGTTCTCAAACTGAGTCAGCGGCTACCAATCAAGAGTTCCAAAGCTTGGCACGGAACACTGCAATGCAAGTTGCAGCTTGTCCAAATGTCGAGTATGTGAGCGTAGACCAAATTCCTGCCGAAATTGCCCAAAAAGAAAAAGATATTGAAATGGGCAAGGATGATTTGGCGAACAAGCCAGATAACATCAAAGAAAAGATTGTTCAGGGACGAATTGAAAAACGCCTGAAAGAATTGGCTTTGCTCGATCAACCTTACATTCGCGATCAAAGTATTTCCGTGGAAGACCTCTTGAAGCAAGCGAAGGCTCAATTAGGCGAAGAGATTCAAGTGAACCGCTTTGTCCGCTATATACTGGGCGAAGGCATTGAAAAGCAAGAAATTAGCTTTGCTGATGAAGTCGCTGCACAAATGGGCAGCAAGTAATACTTAGTCATTGGTCATTGGTCATTAGTCATTAGTCATTAGTCTTTACCAAGGACAAACGATCAATGACTCTTTACCAAACAGGTCAAGCAAATAGCCTGACCTGTATTTTATTATTAGAGACGCGAAATATCGCATTTAATTTAAAATCTAAAATTCTCTGCAAAGTTATCCTAAAATAAAATCGTACATTTGTACTATGTAAAAGTTCACATGGGCAAGAACGAAAAGATATGGCAAGAGCAATCGAGCGAATTGAACGGGATATTGCAGCGCTGAAAGAAGCGATTCGGGCGATCGCAGTAGAACTACAAAGCGCTTATGCTAGTTATCTAAATACCTTGGGGCTAGCTGTACGAAAACAGTTAATTCTGGCGAGTTACCACCTTTGTACTCAGGGGTATCCTGAAAATTTTCTGCATTTATCATTGAATCAGCGCCAACAATTGCAACAAGCTATCCGCAAGTTGGGTCAAGTAGCAGCTGAGCAGTTGCTCACTTGTATTAAAAGTGAGGAAACAGGGGGAGATGAAAAAGATGGAAGAGATGAGGGAGAAGGGCAAGAAGGGCAAGAAGGGCAAGAAGGGCGAGTAACATCCTCCTCATTTCCTTTGGGTGCGGGCATATCTACTCCTCAACCTCTTACCCCTGACACCTCTAGTCCTATAGAACTGGCAAAATGGCAACAGAACTTAGAAGAGGTCACGCAAGAGATTCTGAAAAAACTTTCGCATGATGCCAATCTTCTATTACAAAAAGCTGGGGTATTACCCAAAAAATTACCAGAACCGATTTTAGCAGCAGCGGCTGCGGCTGCATCAGAAGCATCTGCCGAGGTAATGCCAGGACCACCCAACTTATTAAACTTAGTAATTGAAATTGAAAATGAGCAGCAGTCAGAAGATTCTGGACTGACGCAAATAATGGCTATTAACCTGCGGCTAGGGGAAATTGAATTTGCTGATGTGGCACTCTCATCTGAGCGCAGGCAAATCCGCAGTATTTTGGTTCAGCTAAACAAGCTAGGGCGAGAGTATCAAAAAAAACATCGAGAAAAGGCGATCGCTGAAGCTGAAGCTGCATGGCGTGCTAGTTGGTTTGAATAAAGTTATGAGTTATGAATTATGAGTTATGAGTTATTTATTCCTAACTCCTAACTTCTGTACAGACGCAATTAATCGCGTCTCTACTCCTCACTCTCATGTCTATTGACCAATGACTAATGAAAAACCAGATTGGATACGATTGCACAAAGCCTTGGCAATAGAAGCTGAACATGGCTTTACAGACTTGGTGGGCAGACAATACCGTTTCAGTGAATTTTTGAGCCTAACTTTGGGCAAATTCCCAACAGGCTTGCCCCAAACTGAACGCCGCCGTTGGCAAGGACTAGCGGTGCAATTTGTTAGTTATCCACATTTGGCATTGGAAGAAAGACAACATTTAGTAGCAGAGACTCGCAGGTATTTCTCCCAACTACAGCAGGGGGAGCAGGGGAGCAGCAAAGCAGGGGAGCAGGGGAAAAAAATCCAAAATCCAAAATCTCCAATTGTTGCTGAGGTAAGTCGGAGGCTTGCCCCGAAAATTGAGCAAAAACTCAGTGATTTACCAGAAATAGGCTTTAAAAAAGCTGATAATTTGGCACGGCTTGGTTTACACACCATCCGCGATTTGCTTTTCTACTATCCTCGTGACCACATTGATTATGCGCGTCAGGTAAATATCCGCGAGTTACAGGCGGGTGAGACGGTGACAATAGTGGCTACAGTAAAGCGTTGCAACTGCTTTACTAGCCCTAAAAATCAGAAATTATCAATTTTAGAACTGGTAGTAAAAGATAACAGTGGTCAAATCAAAATTGGTCGTTTTTACGCAGGTACACGCTTTAGCAGTCGCGCTTGGCAAGAAAGTTTAAAACGCCGTTATCCAGTAGGTAGTATTTTGGCGGCGTGTGGGTTGGTGAAAGAAAGTAAATACGGCTTGACACTCGATAATCCAGAACTAGAGGTTTTGGCAAATCCAGGAGATACGATTGAGTCGCTGAATATTGGGCGAGTGGTGCCAATTTATGGACTGACTGAGGGGGTGGTGGCGAATACAGTGCGACAGGCGGTAATTGCTGCTTTGCCCGCTGCGGCTAACCTAAAAGACCCTCTACCAAGTGGTTTGCGACAGAAGTATAGTTTGATGGAATTGAAAGATGCCATCGCTAACATCCACTTTCCCAGCGATAGCGCTGCTCTACAAGTTGCCCGTCGTCGCCTAGTTTTTGATGAATTTTTCTATCTACAACTTGGGTTACTGCAACGTCAGCAACAAGCACGAGCGATTCAAACCAGCGCCATCCTTGTCCCACGAGGTCAACTTGTAGAGAAATTCCATGAAATACTGCCTTTTCAACTCACTGGCGCACAGCAACGAGTCCTCAATGACATCCTCAACGACTTGCAGAAACCTGTACCAATGAATCGTTTGGTGCAAGGCGATGTCGGTTCCGGTAAAACAGTTGTCGCCGTACTGGCTATCCTCGCAGCAATTCAATCTGGCTACCAAGCGGCGCTGATGGCTCCCACAGAAGTTTTGGCAGAGCAACATTATCGCAAGTTAGTTAGTTGGTTTAATCTCTTGCATTTACCAGTGGAATTACTGACAGGTTCCACCAAAACTGCTAAACGAAGACAAATACATTCTCAATTAGGAACTGGTGAATTACCTCTGTTGGTGGGAACTCATGCCTTGATTCAAGACCCCGTAAACTTCCAGCAACTGGGGTTAGTGGTAATTGATGAGCAGCATCGCTTTGGGGTAGAACAACGAGCGCGTTTGCAGCAAAAAGGCGAGCAACCTCATGTGTTAACTATGACAGCTACTCCGATTCCCAGAACCTTAGCACTGACAATACACGGGGATTTGGATGTGAGCCAAATTGATGAGCTACCACCGGGACGACAAAAGATTCAGACAACAGTATTGTCAGGTCAGCAACGCAACCATGCTTATGACCTTATTCGCCGAGAAATTGCCCAAGGTAGACAAGTTTACGTGGTTTTGCCTTTGGTAGAAGAATCAGAAAAATTAGATTTGCGATCGGCAACTGAGGAGCATCAAAAGTTACAAGAAAGTGTTTTTCCCGATTTTCAAGTTGGGCTACTGCACGGTCGTATGAGTTCAGCCGACAAGGATGAAGCGATTACTAAATTTCGTGATAACCAAACGCAAATTTTGGTTTCTACTACCGTTGTCGAGGTTGGTGTAGACGTACCTAATGCTACGGTGATGCTCATTGAAAATGCGGAGCGATTTGGTTTATCGCAACTCCACCAACTGCGGGGGCGTGTTGGTCGTGGCGCGGCTCAGTCCTACTGTCTTTTGATGAGCAGTTCCAGAAGTCCTGATGCTCAACAACGGCTAAAGGTGTTGGAACAATCTCAGGATGGCTTTTTCATTTCTGAAATGGATATGCGTTTTCGCGGCCCTGGACAAGTACTGGGAACTCGTCAATCAGGTGTGCCAGATTTTACCTTAGCTAGTTTAGTTGAAGATGAGGAAGTTTTACTTTTAGCACGGCAAGCAGCAGAGAAAATTATAGAGATGGATGCAACCCTAGAGCGTTGGTATTTGATGAAAGAAGAGTTGAAGTATCGGTATGAGCGATTGATGGGTGGGGCGATTTTGACATAGTATATCAAACCTCAACAAAGCTCTCATCTAGAACAAGAAGTTGTTATTCGTCACCAACACCAGGTGTAGGTTCTTCACCTCCACCTCCACCACCAAAAGGAATGTTAATTCTTATGCGCCCACCATTACCATTATCTGGGCGTCGCTCAGGAGATTTACAGAAACCCGAACGGTAACCTTGCAGTTGCTCTGCGGCGTCTTGGGGCCAGTTAGCAGTGTTTAAGAACTCCTGAACAGGCTGTGATTGGAGTATATTATCGCAGTCTATTCTACTAATATCATTCTCGCGTAAGCGATAGCTGAACCCTTTTGATACTTTTACGAGTCTTTTAACCGATACGATGTTGACAGTTCCAACCAAAACATTAATTTCTAAATTGCCATTAACATTATTGGTTTGGATTAAAGTAAGCTCATCCTTCACGGGTGAAACAATCAGTTCGTTAGGGTGGTAAATACTAGGTACACAGTTAATCGCGTTAACAGATAGAGACATCTGCTCTATTTCTAACAGCAATTTGTCTATCACCGAGCCATTACCTTGGCGAGTACGTGCCGAAATTTCAGTAGTTTTATTACTAGCACACTGCATCGATACCACTAAATCGGGATCGTTGACATTCCACTCACCCAAGCTTGCCACTAAACATTTGCCACCTGTACTTGCTTCACATTTTTGGGTTGCTTCCTGACAAGCAGCTTCCGGTGAAAGTGAACTTGTTGAGGTCATCCACTGGCCCATTTTCGGGTTTGCTGCTGTACTACAGTAATATCTAACCAAATCAGTAGAGGCTTGAGCTTGCAGGAGATTTTTAGAGGCTGTTGCACTGTAGGTATTTTTAAAGCCTGAAGGTGGAACTTTGGAGCTATGCGACTGAGATACTAGTGGTACTACCCATAATCCATCACTACATGGACTGCTACCCTGTCGCCAGCCGTATAAAACAGAAGTACTTGCTTTACAAGGAAATGTGTAAGCAGAAGTGACAGAAGCAGGCCCAGCTTGTACTAAACCTCCAATTTGCCCATCCATTCGGTTTCGCAGACTAAGCCGTGACAGGGATTTCTTAGAACCAGGAATTTCCACAGCATCTTTATACTTCTGCATTCGCTGTCCTGGTTCAGCCCTAACGGAGTCCGTAGCACCCCGAACCAGCCTTACTCCACGGTCGGATGCATAATTAATCACCGCAGTTTCAGGAACCTGGGCATAGCTGGTAGTACAATTTACAAAAATATACAAAGGAATCAGTACTACTGTTTTAGCAGTCTTTAGCCAATTTAAATAGTTTGTATTACTCATGGTGTTTTGTTGTTATAGTTCGGTCTTAGAGGATGTTTGAAAAGTCTTCTTGTTAGTAGCAAAACGTTTTAGATCCTCCTAAATCCTTCTTAAAAAAGAGGACTTTGATTCTGGTTCCCCCTTTTTTAAGGTGGTTAGGGGGATCAATAAGTGCCTAAAATTACAGCCAACCATTTCTTAAAAAACCTCTTTAATAAAATTTTTTGCTTGTGTTAGTTCTAATATAAAAATATTTACAAATAATAAATAATCGATGATAATTTTACTATTTTAATCAACTAAATTTACTTACCTGGTAGTGGTAATTTGAATTTTTGATAACAAAAATTAATTCGATTATTTGCATAATCATAGGGAGATTCAAATATCGCAACTGTGAGAGTTTCATTATTTAGTTGTATGCAACTAGGAGCTTCATAATAGTCTAGTCCATACCAATCACAAGAATTCTTGGTATATTTAAGCCACTGGTTGCTGATTTCAATTAAAGTTTGGCAAGGTATTATATCTGCCTCATCTTGACTATCTAGTCTTTGATTATTATTTAAATCAGCCCCAGAACCAATCTTGTCTGGCATTAAAATGTCATAAGTTTTTTTTAGTGCTTCATCATAATGACCATTCTTTAAATCATTCTCAAGATTTTTAAATAGCTTTGCTCGAATTACCTGTGCTAGAGATTCCTCAGATTCATCTGATAATTTTTGTATTTTTAATTTTTCTTGGGGATTTTCCTTGAAATTCCTGAGAAGTTTGACAGTCACTGCTCTTACCTGGCGGTAGTAAGGTAGCGATCGCTCTATATTTCCTTCATTTCTCAAACTATCTGCTTCTTTGAGAAAATCGGGTAAAGAATTAAGAATTTTTGTCGTATCTGTACCAAGAAAAACAGCATCATTGGTTTGTTTAAACCTTTGCTGCTCCTGTCCAAAATACCATTGCTGCAACCCAAAGGATATTCCACCAATTGCAAAGGCGATCGCAATTATAATTCTCCGTCTTTGGAGGCGATCGCGCAACCCCACACTAGCATCAATAAACTGATTCGCAGTCGGACTAAACCCACCCAAAATTTGATTAAACGTCAAATCTTTTCGCAGTTCTAAAATCTGCTCCAACTTGGAACCAGCCCATAATTCATCGTCTGCTTTCTTGACTTGCCAATGTGCAACATCGTCATTGAGCCTATTACGTAGAGCTATAGCCTGACGATTTTCCTGAATCCAAATATTTAAATTAGTCCAAGAAGTTAGCAGCGTTTCATGAGTAATTTCCACTGTAGATTCTTGAGGTATTAACTGGCTATTACTCACCAATAAATTCTCATTAATCAACTTCATAAGTACAGTGCGTTCAAGCTCATTATTAAACTCAAACATCAATGCCCTTCTGCGAACTGGTCTCCATTCAGTACCAGATTCCGAATCTTTACCAATATCAACCAGTTTCAAAAAAATGCTCTGAGCAGCTAACTTTTCCTGTTTTGTTAATGACTCATAAACGAAATCTACCCGTTGTTGCAGCGCTCCTCTGACACCACCCAACTGGCGGTAAGTACTGGCCTTTAAGATTCGATCTTGTTGGATACCATCACTGTTTACTTCCGTTTCCCAAAGTAAATTCAAAGTGTACTGCAATAGCGGTAGATAACCTGCTTGTCCCTGAATATCTTTAATAATTTCCCCTACTAAGCCAGCTTCAAACACGACACCGTGATGTGCCGCAGGTTGTTCAATTGCCAATCGCAACTCATCAGCTTGCATTTCTGCAATCAATGGACGATGTTTCTGTGTAGCTTTTACTAGCTGGGGATAAGGGCTTAACCTATCAAGAAAATCAGCCCGCATTGTTGCGATAATTTTGACGTTTGGCTGCTTGGTTTTACTCAAATTCACCAAGCTAGCAATAAACTGAGCACACTTTTGTGGTTGAGTGGTAGTGAACAATTCCTCAAACTGGTCAATTAAGATGAACCAATAAGACTCAGGCTGTTTTAACCTTGTCACCACCTGAGTTAGAGTGTCAACTTTTACTTCACGGGCAATTTGGGCTTCAGATTGCCTATATTTACTTAGTAAGCTGGCATAAAAAGATTCAAACGGGTCAGCATCTGGAGTAAACGTGAAGTGTACTAACTGTGACCCCCTTTTTTGTAATAGCCAAGGAATCAGCCCCGCACGCACCACTGATGATTTACCACTACCACTGGCTCCTAATAACAAAATCAGACTAGTCTGTTCTAGTTCATTTACCAAACCCGTGAGAAATTGATCGCGCCCAAAAAATATATCTTTATCTTCCGGCTCAAATTTCTTTAAGCCTTTGTAGGGTGAAGTTTCTCGAAATTGACGTCTTTTAATCTCCTCTAAAGTGATTTGTATAATTTGAGTTTGGTTAAAGGTGACAACGTTACTGTCACCCATTGAAATATTACTAATATTTTGCCTAACTTCATCCTGGCTATTAGGAAATTCTTGGCTCATATCCCCGCCCAGACCTTAGCAACTAAAGGAGCTAATTTCAACACTGGGTCAGCTAGTTCTGCCACCCCTGTTAAACCTTTTTTTAATGCTTCAATTGATTGTTCTACTAAGTTCTTGTCTGGCTTGGGCTTTTTCAATTCCTCTTCGATTGTCTTTATCGGCACTTCTAAAGTTTTCTTTTCTATCGAGTTGAAGGAATTACTTGCCACAATATCTTGTTTTAATGTTGAGAGTAACTTTAGGGCTGATTGCACATCAGCATTCTCAACTTTAGCTTCAGTTCTGTTTTGATTGACGCTGCTTCCTTGATCTGCCTGAAGCTGATTAAATCCAATATCAGAGTTTCCATCACCAATGTTGATGCCTGCAATATTCTGAGAATGGGATTTTGCAGCTTTGGCAGCAGCCACAGTACCTAATACATTGGGTAGAGACTGTTGCAATTCCAACTTTTCTTCAAATGTAAGATTTTTGATAATCTCTAAAACTTCGCTAACGCTGTACTTTGGCATATGAATATGTATGCTGCAACAACATAATATAATTAAGATTCAAATGCAAATTGAAGTATTTCGGATTATTTTCCAGATTTAGAGAGAAAATTTAACAAATGTCCTATGGCTAAGATTTTCAGGCTCTGGATTAAAAAAAGGAATGGTAGCTTATTACACTAAGTGTTAAAAATTGCTATCAAGCAGAGGAGGGTTTAAAATCAGGACTTTTGCAAGAGACTTTATGAGTTGCACTCACAATGAAAGATGAAAATCTCTCTTGCAATGCCGTATGCTTGATTTTTAAGATAGGTAAGAAAAAAGCCTGTACTTACATTTTGATAAAGTAGTTTGAATATTGCTGTTACAAGGAAAACTGTTTTTAGGTAGCCAAGGTTGTACAATTGCGTTGGACAAATGCTGATTTGAAGTCACATTCAAATTACACCCTGTCTGCACTCAATTATTAATACGATGTTTGCTGGATTTCAGCATAGGCTTGGTAAACACCCTTCACGTTGTACCAATTGAGAAAAATTCGGGCAATTTCTAAAGCAAGTTGAGGTTTGCCTAAGTTAATTAGCCATTGCAACAATGGAGCCATTGTCCGTTCGTTCAGCGCCCCATTAAGCGAAAGAATGCCCCAAAGTAAGCGATGCAGCCAAGTCATTTGAATCATCATTCGCACTTCCCATGTAGGATGCTTTTGATAAAACAAAACTCCCATACGTCCGCGTTGAATTTCTTGGTCAATTAATCGAGGGATTTGCTCTAATTTAAATGCTGGATGCCAGTGATAGCCTACAGCTTCTGGACATTTAATTATTTTTAAATCTAGTTTTTTCAGCCGCACACCTAATTCTAAATCTTCCCAGCCGTAGAGTTGGAATCTGGTGTCAAAAAGTCCTGCTTTCTCTAGCCAATGCTTGGGAATTGCTACATTGCCGGTAGCAAAAAAAGCTGCTGAAAAATCTGTTACTTTGTAGGGTTCAGCAGTTGGGTTGTTGAAATTACAAGTATTAATAACTGCACCGTAGGTGAAAAAGCGATCGCTCCCCAATTTCTCCTGTCCCTGCACTAGTGCATCCGCATGAGCTTGTAGGAAATTATCCAGCACTACTAAATCACTATCAATAAAGATAATTGTGTCTCCCAGTGCCTGTTCTACACCCAGATTCCGCGCCGCAGCTGGACCAGCATGATCTTGCCCAAACCAGCGCACATGGGGAAATTCTTCTTTGTGTCCTGCTAACCACTCCAATGTGCCATCAGTAGAACCATCATCCACTAAGACAATTTCGTAATCAGTAACCGAACTTGACTTACTCAACTCCTGCACCTCCAAGGCGCGGAGGCACTTTTCTAAAATCGGTTGGCGATTATAAGTCGGTATCACAACGCTGAAAAACACAGTCTCACCCACACACAATACTATTTATCCATCTCCAGGATAGGACAGATGCGACGCTGACACTGTTCCTTACATAATTCTGGTTACGGAAATGGTAAATCTGCTTATAATGCAATATTTGCTGAATACCTAAAACTAGGTATATAAATTTACTATATTTTAAACCTGAAATTATACATTTTTCTATGTCTGTTAAAGTTTATTTTACTTTTACAGGTACAGGTATTTATGCTTAACTCATATTACTTTTTTCAAGATGATTTTTGAGTAAAGAATAACACTTGATAAATTCTAATTAATCAGGATATAACCTTTTGTTAATTTCTATTGATTATATTTTAGGACAAACTTCCGAAAATTCATGCATTTAGGTAATTTAAATTGCAAATAATCTATTTTTCATAGCAAGTTATCTCATATTGAAAACGTAGGAATTTTCACATAATTACTAATGGCTTTTTTGTCAATAAGTATTTGTTTAGATTAAATTTTTCTGATCAAAATAGAGGAAGTTTGATGTCTACATTGAGCCGGAGACAGCTTTTAATATTTTTTGCAGGTAGTGCTGGTGTTGCTGTGTTGGGAGACACAATACTAGATGGTGTTACTAGCATTGCAGAAGCAAAAACTAAGCTACTAAGCTTTACACCAGTGCGCTTACCTCATCCCCTACCAATTTATAAATATCAAAAGAATTTCTTACCAACAGGAATCGGTAAGGGAGAAGTACGTAAAGCATCTGCTGATGTTAAGTTAAGTAGCTACAACATCATTGATGATGTTGTAGTGCCGCCGGAGTACGAACGTTATGTAATTGTAAGTTGGGGCGATCGCGTGTTTCCCAACAAAGATGATTATTTCGGCTACAACTGCGATTACACTGGTTTCGTTGCCATTGGTAGAACCAACAATGTCGGCTATTTGTGGGTAAATCACGAATATGTTAGTTTCCCTTTTTCTGTCTTAGCACCAGCAACTCCCTCTGATGTAAAAGCATCACCTGACGCATTCCAGGAGGTAATTGGGTGGGCTTTACCCTCCACTAAAAATATTGAAGTTGAAGGGGAATTTTTATATAACCAAGGTGGATCAATCATTCGCGTCTCTCGTCGTAATGCCAAGAAACGTTTTGCTGTAGTTAGCAGCGATCCGAGAAACCGCCGCATTCATGGTCTTTCTGGGTTGGGAATTAATAGCCAACGCAATGATGACTACAAAAACATTACTTCTTGGGGAAGCCGCAGCCACCAGCAAGGTGATCAAAACTATTTAACTAGTACTGGCCCAGCTGCAACTGAAGTATTTAATCTTAGTTCCGATAAACTGGGTAATAAAATCATTGGTACTGCCTACAACTGTTCTGGCGGTACAACTCCTTGGGGAACTATTTTATCTGCTGAAGAAAACTTTCAAAGTAGTGTTACAGAAGCAGTTAAGCCTGATGGTACTCAGATAGATTACACCAAAGATACTATAGGTAAGACTTTTGGTTTAGTTGGCGAAAAATACGGTTGGATTGTCGAAATTGACCTCGTAAATCCGAATTTCCGCCCTCGAAAACATACTTGGTTGGGTCGTTTCCGCCATGAAAACGTCGCTATCCGGGCTAAAGCAGGCAAGAAATTAGTCGCTTATATGGGTGATGATAGACGTGGTGGACATACCTGGAAATTTGTCAGTAAAGGTACTGTTTCTTCACCAACAAGTAAAGCTAACAGCAGTTTGTGGGAAAGCGGTACTTTATACGTTGCCCGTTACAACCCAGACAAAACAGGTCAATGGATACCGTTACTCTTGAATACTGCTACTAATCCTATTCCACCATCAGTTATTTCTTCTCAAGAAGGTAACGTGTTGGAGGAAAAAGTGAAATTTTTACCATTACCGAAACGTAGTGGCGTTGCAGGTCAAACTGAAGATGGTGGTATTTTTAAATGCGATCGCACTAACGAAGCAACAGCACTACCTAATTATCAGAATAAAAAGCTATCTGATTTCTACCCCACCCAAGGCGCTGTTCTTAGTGATGCTTTCTTAGCCGCAAACTTGTCCGGGGGAACACCTACAGCCCGTCCAGAAGATTTAGAAGTACATCCCTTTACCAAAGAGGTGTTCATCTCCTATACCGATGGTGCGCCAGGAAGCGACGGTTATCCAGATTCACGAATTTTCCAAGTTGCCAAGGTAAGTACCGATGTCAATGCTACACAGCAGTCGGGCGGACTATACAAAATTATTGAAGATAGTGCTGATGGTACAGGTTTAACCTTCCGCTGGGAAAGATTTGCCCAAGGTGGAGAAGCCGGATCGGTTGATGGTGCTGGTTTTGCTAATGTCGATAACCAAGTGTTCGACAATCAAGGTAATGTTTGGGGTGTCACGGATATGTCTACCAACACTCACAACGGTTTTGACATCGGTGCAGCTGGTACTCCAACCACCATCGATCACAAAATTAGTGGTGATGTTTCTAAGTTTACAGGAGTTTTTGGTAATAACTGGCTGTTCTTTATCCCCACCAGTGGAGCCAATGCAGGACATGTAGTACCGTTTGCCTATGGGCCAGTGCGTTGCGAGATGACTGGGCCAACTTTTGTGGAAGATACGCTGATTCTTTCAATACAGCATCCTGGCGAAGATTGTCCGATTAATGATGGCACAATCCTGAGTCGTAGCATTGAATTACTGGATTTGAATGGTACAACATTCAATCAGACTCGCACTGTACCTCGTGGCAGTAGCTGGCCCAGTAATATCAATGGTCAACCTACAGGTGTCCCCCGTCCATCTGTAATTGCTATCCAGCGGAAGAATCCAACTGGCAGTTTTGTTTAGCATTATATGTGCGTGTAAAAATGTTGGATAACAACTTTTTTACATTGAAATTTCCACAAAAACAAGTGCTTTAGAATCACACATGCACACAGATAATTTATCTCTGTGCATGATTTGTATAATCACCAAGCTAAAGCGTTTAGTTTAAATATGGTTACAACTTTAGAGATTGGCTAAGTACAGCATTTCATTTTTTCTTGCGTTTCAGCCATAAACCCATCATACCTGCGATCGCTATACCACTAAGAGTCATAGGTTCTGGTACAGGCTGACCCTTAGAGTAACTTACTGTACCTACCTCTGTTGCAGACAATAAGTCAGCACTTAGAATGCTAAAAAATTTTGTTCCTCCTCTATTTGGATTACCTGCATTATCCCCAATGAAAAACTGATCTTCAACCAAGTAGCTTAGTCCTAACAGGTTGCCATTTGTAAAGCTGACTACAGGAGATAATGGGTAATCAAAATCGCTGGTTTCTGTATACTGAGTACCTAAGTAGTCAAAGGAAATGGATAGTCCATTGCTAATCCCTAGAGTTTCCTCACCTATCCCAGTTAAGGTTGAGTCTTCATATTGAAAAGAACCATAATACTGACCTGGGTTGTCACCAGATGTCGCATCTACTGTGAAACCGTAATTAACTAAAGCAGCTTGCGTTGGTTTAGCACCAACAGCAGCAACAGAAATGGCAACTGCAACAGTAGCAACGCCAAAACTTCTAGCTAATTTCATCCAAAAATACTCCAAAATTAAAAAATCAATAGTTTTGTAATTTCATTTAAATAAGCTTTGAAACAATGTATTTAGGTTAAGAGAAATCAAACAAAAGATTATTTTTACAAAATCTTTAATATTGTCAGCAATATATAAATTTACTATGAATTAATCCGAGGCTTGTATCCCTACAAAGAAGCAAGCTACGCGCACCGTCTTGTAGAGAAGTATCATCGAGCGGCGGTAGGAGCGCCTGAGTCTTTATCGCTATGCGCTAAAAGCGCCTCTACAGCGTGGCCTATCTACTTTAAAATAGCTATAACTTGGAGGAACTTTGAAGAATTAAAATGATTAACCTAATTGTATTGGTAATAAGTGAGTATGCAAATTAGAAGCTTATAGACTTGAGCATTTTATTCGCATGTTATAAAAATTAATTAAAGAAATTATTTTTTAAAAATAGATTTATAGAGATATCTCCGCGCATCAAAAAGGGGTTTATTACCTATATCATTAGTACATTTTAAAATAATGATTATCATTCTATACAGTAAAATTGCAGGCTACTCGCAAGTTTTGATTATTAATCAACTCATGTGTAATTAGTAACAAATCACTAACAGGAAAATTGCTACTAATCTTGCTGGTAATTGTAAGTTTTAATCTACTTTAATTTTCATTTTTAACAAAAGCATTACCATTTCTTAAATCAAGTAGGGTAATTTTTTTTATAGACACATATTTTTAGAGTCTTTGCATATTCCTGAATCTCCAAAGACATGTTTTCAGACTTAATTGGTGAATATTTTTATAAAAATGCATAAAAAAACTCTTTAACTGTAGCCTGTTCAAAGACAATAGACGAGCAACATTTGGAATAAAGGATATGCTCGCTAAAAATACGGTTAATTGTAACTTTTCAAGCTACTGCTGTACTGTAAAAAGGGTTTTTGACTAATGCTTTCACTTCAATTGTGTGGATGTGCAGATGATTCTGGAAAAGTAGTTAATAATTACCACAAAGTAAAAAATTTGTGGATAATAGTAGGTTTACTTGCTGTTTTTTTCGTTGTGGAGTGGAGTGTAGGTTTATGGAGTCAAAGTTTATCTTTACAAGCGGATGCAGGACACATTATCTCAGATATTACAGCCTTAGCGATATCGCTGCTTGCCAGTTTTTTAGCACAGCAACCAGCTAAGAGAAAAGCAACATTTGGACATCAGCGAGTAGAAGTTTTAGCAGCTTTGTTTAATGGATTAGGTTTACTTGCGATCGCTAGTTTTATCACATGGGAAGCTATTCAACGCTGGCAACATCCAGCAACCATTTTGGGTTTACCAATGTTAGCAATTGCTGTATTAGGTTTAATCGTCAATCTGCTTAATATTACTTTGCTTCATCCCCACACTCACGACAACTTAAACCTGCGGGGAGCTTTACTTCATGTCATCGCCGATACTGCTAGTTCTGTTGGCGTAATTATAGCTGCTTTAGTAGTTCATCTTTGGGATTGGTGGTGGGCAGATGTTGCTATTAGTTTAGTAGTTGCAACTTTTACGGGTTTAAGTGCTTTACCTTTAGTACAAGAAAGTTTAAAGATTTTTTTGGAGTATGCACCGGAATCAATTGACCCCGTTGAGGTAGAAATATCTCTCAAATCTTTTCCTGGTGTTGTTCAAGTAGAAAAACTCCACATCTGGGCAATTAGCTTAGATAAGGTAATGCTTTGTGCCAATTTGACAGTTGAATCTGCAACTATCCAGGAACGCGATCGCTTACTTATTAAGTTAGAAAATCACATCCAAAAAACTTTTAAGATTGCCGAGACAACTTTGCAGCTAACTAGCTATAGAAAACCTTCAGCGCTGCCAATTCATCCTTTATTTAACCAAGATTTAGTTTTAATGTTATCTGCAAATAAAACAAATTAAAACCAGAATTATAGGTAAATACATAGTACTACCAATTACCTGCCTTAGTTTCAAAAACATTGTGCTAATTCACTTGGCTATATTTAAGTTTTAAAAGTTTTTTAAAGTAATGCTTATTGGCATTTTGTCTAACTGTCAAAGCATAGCGATATCTACGACGGGCCACGCCTACGCTGATTGCGACTCGGTTATTTACTAAGAGGTTTCCTGATAATGACTTTCATTCAAAAATCCAAAATGATTTCATTACTGAAACAGTACAAACGCGCCTTGGCTTGGTTTATATCTGGCCTGGTTATGGCAGCTTTGTTGTTCTTGGGAACATCAAATCAACAACCAGCAACCGCCTCTAGCAAAAGTGAAGCCACAGCCTCAACTGTGCTAGATGTGACTGCTACATACTCAGATTTTGGTGCTACTCATCTGGAACCCAATTTTTATCAGTATTAACGGCTAGGGCGTGTTTTCAAACTACTCGTTTTGCCCCATAACTTTTTAGATCCCCCTAAATCCCCCGATAAATTGGGGGACTTTAAGAGACTTTTTGCCCCCCAATTTATCGGGGGGTTGGGGGAATCTAAGACTTTGAAAACACGCTTTAACACTTGCTCAATTAACTTTAAGGCACACTGCAATGATTTTATTTTTGCAAAAGTACAAGCGATTTCTAGCCTTTATGATGGCTGGTTTGCTCTGTACCGTTCTACTGGTATTTGGTAATTCTGTTTTTCAGCCCACTATCGCTGCTGGTAATGGAATTAACGTAATTATCATGATTGGCGATGGTATGGGTTGGGAAATGGCACGGGCCGCAGCCGTTGCTAAAGGCGCTCCTTTTTACACAAGTGGTAAAGGCTCAGGTCTTAGCTTCCAAAAGCTAACTGGATATGGATTGGTCACTACTTACGGCACAACGATTCAGGGAAATACACCAGCCAATCCAACAGATCAGCCCCATCTAACAGGTAACTCTGCTTTAGATGGGTCTAATACCGCCACAGCTGCAAGTCCTCTTCGTCCCAACTTCTCATTTCAGCCTACTCCTTTTAACCCTGGCAATCGAGCTGATGGCAATAGCCTAGAAAACGGTAATCTGGCGGGTTATGACATCAGTAAGGGCGGCCCTGTTCCCTGGATTCCTTTGACCCCTGCTAATTCTGGTACATACGACAAAGATTACATCAAGTACAGTTATCCCGATTCTGCTAACACAGCTACAACTCTGTATACGGGAGTAAAGAGCTTTAACAACGCGATGGGGGTAGACATTTACGAGAAGAAGTTGAAAACCATCCTAGAAATTGCCAAAGAAAAAGGTAAGTCTACAGGACTGGTTACTTCCGTACCTGTTAGCCATGCAACACCTGGTGCTGCGGCTTCTTTCGTAAATCGTCGTAGTAAGTATGACAGTGTTTACGACCCCAGCAAGACCAACCAAGACAGCATTTTGCAACAGACATTGCTGAACTTTCAACCCAATATTTTGTTAGGTGGCGGTCATCCCAAAGATTTTGAAAATAGAGAAAGCACAAGTACAGCAGAGGGCGTCTTTAAGTATACGTACATTACAGAAGCCACTTACCAGCATCTGAAGAATAATCCTAAGTCCAATCGTTACGGCTATACCTTTTTGGAACGTGGCCCTAATGCAACTAAGACACTGCTAAAAACGGCTGCTAAAATCGACCCCAACAAGGGAGGCAGATTATTTGGTCTGTATGGTGCGCGTGGACAAAATGGCAACATTCCTGTTAGTTCCTCTAAGGGAGACTATAGTTTGACAGGTCTGGATAACTTCTCTCTGTATACCTCTGTTGTCAAGGCTGGAACTTTGGATACCTGTCCATCAGGTCAGATAATTACTGGTACTGCTGGGGATTGTGTTCCTGTCATTGATGCAGCTGGTAATCCCATCGCTCCTAATGCTCCTGCACCCGATACTGTTCGTCCTCTGGCTCCTGGTGAAACTGATGCCAGCTTTATTGCTAAAGAGATTAACGAAAATCCAACTTTGGCTGATCTAACCAAAGCAGCTTTAAC
This sequence comes from Nostoc sp. CHAB 5824, assembly GCF_020829665.1. Taxonomy (GTDB): domain Bacteria; phylum Cyanobacteriota; class Cyanobacteriia; order Cyanobacteriales; family Nostocaceae; genus Nostoc. The sequence goes on along the minus strand of NZ_JAIVFT010000004.1, from coordinate 251,453 downwards.
CGTTTTAGGTAAAGACAAAGATGGCTTCTGGCTGATGGTTGAGGGAGGCGATATCGACTGGGCTGCTCATGACGACAACATGGATAATCTGATTGGTGCCATGAATGATTTTGATAAGGCAGTCCAGCAGGTCATTAATTGGGTAGATAATCATGGTGGTTGGAGCAAGAACCTGCTATTGGTTACTGCTGACCATGACCACTATCTAACTCTGAATAATGACTTTGCTTCTAAATTGACTCCCAATCCTAACCCCAATCAGGCTAGAGGCTTGAAGTATAACGCCAAGGACATCACCTTTGTGAAGCACAATCCTAAAGACGCTGGTCACTTCTGGGGGTCTGATCCAAATTACAAATATCTCTGGGGTAGCCATAGCCGCCGGGTTGTACCTGTTTACTACCAAGGTGCTTACGCATCAACTCTGACCCGATCGCTAGGACAAGGCTTCCAGATTAAAGATAGCTCTGGTACTTACAGTGTGCCTGGTGTTCGGGGCGTGGTTGACCAAAGTCATATCTTCCAAGCCATGAAAACTGCGATCGCAAGTCCGTGAATTGAATACACCGTTTCATTGAACACTAGCTGAAAAGCTTTCTGTCTGTTGCAGAGACGTGGTAACACACGTCTCTGCCTCAAAAAACTATTGCAGTATTTTTGCACCTGTTCTTTTATCAAAGGGAAAAAATGACTGACTCCATCTTCAAGAAGTTAGCATCTGCAACGGTAGGAACTGCTTTGATTTTTTCATTAGGGAAGACTATCCCTGCTCAAGCAGCAGCCCTAACTTATAATTTTTCTAACGACGATAAAACTCTCACAGGCACTTTTTCATTCGACCAAGCAGCAGCAGACGATCAACAAGTAACGATCGCAGAAGGTTTAAAGATTTCTGCTAGCTATGGTGGCCAGTCATACACTGAAGCGGATGATTCTTTAGCGTCAGTTTTCACCGACTTTTCGGGAACAATTTTTAACCAAGCGGGGTTAGGGTTGTATTTTACACCTAGCACTTTTAATGTCTACCGCGAAAATTTTATCGATCTGAACGATTCAACTAGTGCAGGTGTTCAGACCGTCACTTATACCAGTGTTTCAGAGCCAAGTTTAATGCTTGGATTGTCTGTATTCGGGTTGAGTTTGTTCTTGAGTAAAAAGATAGCATCTTCTAAACCATCAAGCACAAAAGCTTAAACCAAATTATCAAGAATAACGGGGTGGGATTATCCACCCCTCAAATTTTTTAAATTATAAAATCTCAAAGCTCAGATTCCCAATTTTTCTAAAAAGTTAGGGAATCTTGTTATTCACATAATAATTTAAGATTGCTACATCGTTTTATTGGCATCAGACAAGAGTTAACCGTAATGTCTGGGTTTGGAGTTAATTAACCTATTAGTTGTTGCATGAATAAAATATACATGGATTAGTTTAGATATAATAATGACTCATTCTTTGTTTTCCTAACTGGAGAAATTAATGGGTCGCGCCAAAAAGGTTGTCCTGGCATATTCTGGTGGAGTGGATACTTCAGTTTGCATCCCTTACCTCAAACAGGAGTGGGGTGTAGAAGAGGTGATTACCCTAGCAGCAGATTTAGGTCAGGGAGATGAATTAGAGCCAGTTCGAGAAAAAGCTTTGAAATCGGGTGCAAGTGAATCCCTCGTGGCGGATGTCAAAGACAGCTTCGTTAAAGATTACGCCTTTGGAGCGATTCAAGCCAACGCTCTTTATGAAAATCGTTATCCTCTCGGAACTGCCCTGGCTCGTCCACTGATTGCTAAGGTATTAGTAGAAACAGCCGAAAAATATGGTGCTGATGCGATCGCTCATGGTTGCACCGGTAAAGGTAACGATCAGGTTCGCTTTGATGTCTCTGTCACCGCCTTAAACCCCAACCTGAAGATCCTCGCACCAGCCAGAGAATGGGGAATGAGCCGTGAGGAAACGATCGCTTATGGTGAAAAGTTTGGTATCCCCTCACCAGTCAAAAAATCCTCTCCCTACAGCATTGACAAGAATTTACTTGGTCGTAGCATTGAAGCTGGTTTACTCGAAGATCCGTCATTTGAGCCACCAGAAGAAATTTATGAAATGACCAAAGCGATCGTTGATACTCCCAACGAGCCAGAATACATTGAAATTGGTTTCCACTGTGGTATTCCGACAACCCTCAATGGCATAGCTAAAAAGCCAGTTGAGCTAATTGAAGAACTCAATCAGGTGGTAGGAAATCATGGCATCGGACGGATCGACATGATTGAAAACCGTCTGGTGGGCATCAAATCGCGGGAAATCTACGAATCACCCGCGATGTTAGTGCTAATTCAGGCACATAGGGATTTAGAAAGCCTGACTTTGACGGCAGATGTTACCCATTACAAGCGTGGGATTGAAGAGACTTACAGCCAAATCGTTTACAACGGTTTGTGGTACAGTCCACTCAAGGTTGCACTCGATGCCTTTATTCAAAAGACACAAGAGCGAGTCTCTGGAACCGTGCGAGTGAAGTTGTTCAAGGGCAACTCTACGATAGTTGGACGTTCGAGCGATAATTCCCTTTATACTCCCGATTTGGCAACCTACGGAGCCGAAGACCAATTTGACCACAAAGCCGCTGAAGGCTTTATCTATGTTTGGGGACTACCAACTCGCATTTGGTCACGGCACACTAAAAGTTAGGAGTTAGTAGAGACGCGATTAATCGCGTCTGTACAGGAGTTAGGAGACGCGATTAATCGCGTCTGTACAGGAGTTAGGAGTTAAAAAATCAAAATACAAAAGTAAAAGTTAAAAAAATAACTTTTTACTTTACTCCTCACTCCTCACTCTTTACTCTTTACTGCTCACTTCCTTAACTTGGCGAGACTCTAGCCACAGGGGCACAATAATTAAAGCAGCCAGGATCAGTAACGCTGCGATCGCAAATTGACCCACCCAAGCAACCAATTGCTCTAAAGAGACAATTTTGCCAGCAAAAAAAGCTAATGTCACCATCAAACTAGCCCAAGCAACTGCTCCTAACAAGTTGTATAAAAAGAATTTTCCAAAGGGCATTTCAGCTATACCAGCTAATGGTGCAGCAAAAACTCGCAACAATGCCAAAAAACGTCCAAAAAATACTGCTTTAGCACTATTTTGACTAAATTGCTCTTTAATAGTTAGCAGCCGTACTTCCGAAATCCGAAATATGCTACCAACTTTTACCAGAAAAGTCCAACCGCTAACTCTACCAATCCAATAGCCACAAGTGCCGCCAATTACAGCACCCATAATTGCATCACCGAGAACCAGCCAGAAATTCAGTTCATCGCTGCCAGCTAGAAACCCGCCTACTAAGGTCACGGTTTCGCCAGGAAGGGGAATGCCTAAATTTTCTAGCAAAATTCCCAAAAAAATTGCCCAATACCCGTATGTATGGGCGACTTCCTGGATATTTTCTAGTGAAATCAGCTCTAAAGACATCCCATACCGCCGTCTTTACAAATTTTTACTTTTATTATATCTTTGCTTGTTTATGCGCGGGGTGTCAATCAAACCGCTACATAGAGCCATTGAGTCATTACTTTAATTTTGAATAATCCATAAATTATAGTCTATGGTAACTATTAATTTTTGACTATTAACTATACATTTTTTAGAGTTTGCTACCACAAGTTCATATTTATTAAAAAAAAATTAAAATATTTATAATAAATTTATAAATATCCAGTTAAATTATGAAAATTTTGTAAAAGATACGGTTGATACCGAAATTGTTAGGCGCTTATGCCTATATTGATGAAAGTTATCACAAATTATACGACATGAATACTGAAATAATCTTTCTCAACTGCACAACTGCAATTGCCCAAATATCTAGGTAAAACAGTTATTTCGCCGTTGAAAGATAAGACGTATTGATGTCTTTTTTCAATTGTTTTGTCAAGTGTTCCAACTACCCTGTTAAATTCATGATTCTCACACAAGAACTTCAAGTTATTTTGTTTAAACCCCAAGGAAGCATAGATTTGGAAGGCGGTAAGGTTTTGAGTGAGCAGATGGCTAGAGTACTGCCCCAAGCTCATCAACTCTGGGTTATTGACCTAGCAGAGGTTAATTTCATGGATAGTTCTGGGTTAGTCCCTTTAGTAAAAGGGTTGAAAGCTGCACGTCAGAGTGGTTGCCGCTTAGTTCTATGCAACGTGCAAGCTCCTGTACGATTAATCTTGGAACTTACCCAACTAGATTCAGTGTTTGAAATTTTTAACACTTATGAAGAAATTTTTACTATCGACAAAGATCACAGTCTGGTGCTAGCAGACTAAATAATAAATCTACCTACAGAAGGATGGTGGAGTCAAGCAATATTTGCATTTTTTTATATTCTCAAAGATAACAGTCTGGTGCTAGCAGGCTGATTTTCTTTTTTGTCTAGAGAATAATGTTGAGGAAAACTTATGGCTTTGAGGTAGGTGATATCAATGGCAGATGAATAAATCTGCTTGTTGAAAGACATCTACACTGAAGCAGTAAAGTAGGAAATGACCAAAATCGGTCAAAACAATGCAATTTTTTGTAATACTCCCCAGCTTCTGAAAAACAGGGCTTTTCAAATTACTCTGAGCTAATTGTTCTATATCCGACGTAACTAGTGCAAGGAAGCAGGAGGTAAGAAAGGTTACATTATCAGCCTTTGCGTTATTTCTAACTTCATAGTTATTTTTGTCTTGGTGTACTAGTCGGATGTATCCAAGACACTTGATGGCGCCAATTTCTTACCTCTTTAATTCCACCATAATAGTAACTTTAGGCATTCTGGGGAGTCGAAAAGTTAGTTTCTTCGGATGCTGGACGGGGAAAATTTGGCAAATCAATGCCGCTGTGACTAGCATTGCGAGTTTTGAGTGCTAAACGGTAACTCACACTTTGCAATTCTGCTTGTAGTTGGCGGTTTTCTCGTTGTAGCATTGCTACCTTTTCTCTGACTGGCGTCATCCGCTCCTCAAACTTCCGACGGTAAATTTGAGGCAACTCTTGTACTACTTGCTCCAACATCCGAGTGCGATCGGTGAGTTCTTGAACGGACTGTCGCAATTGGTAAATTTCGGAGTCACGAGTTGTAATTTGCTCTTGGTAGAATGCCACCTGCTGCTCCACAGCTTGGAGTTGTTCTTGCAAAGCGTGTAACTGGCTCAGATCGCGTTCAAGCTCCGGCTGCTGGGGCATAAAACTAGTGTTACCCTTTACCAGCCGGAAAAGTTCTTGAGATAGTTGTTGCACTAATTGGTCGCGAAGTTGCAACTCTTGGCGTAGCTGCGATACTTCCGTAGAGAGAACTTGAATATTGGGTGTATCAGATTGGCTCACAGTAGCTTACAGCTCCCATTCAGAATTTTGTCCACTCTTAGGTATAACTGCGGAAGTACTACCTTTGGCAAGTATTTGTTAATTTAGCATTCCCAAGCAAGTCACGAAAAAGAAAAAACAAAATTTTATTGAATGGGATTGGGCATGGGGCATTGGGAAAACCAAAACCTTCCCTATCCCCTATTCCCTACTCCTTAGACCGTTGCTGGCGCTGTTGCTGCCACTTTAGTGGGTTTTTCTTTTTCCTCTTTAGGAGGTTTTTCTTCTTCAGCTTCCTGCTTAACTGTCAGATAGCGAATCACTTCTTCACTCAAACGCATGGCACGTTCAAAGGGGGCGATCGCAGTTGCAGGCGCAGTGTAGTTTAACTGGATGTAAATGCCATCGCGGTGTTTTTTGATTTCATAAGCAAGACGACGTTTACCACGATTTTGAATTTGGATATCCTCAGCACCTTGTTCGCGAAGCAAGTTTTGATATTTAGTAATTGCTTGCTCTACCTGTTCGTCTCCCAGGTCAGGACGGAGGATGTACATTGTTTCGTAACTTGTAGTCATATTTTTCAGTCTCCTTATGGACAGAAATGGCTGCCAATGTTAATTTATACCTGTTTTTAATTCAAAATGTCAGTATTAATCAACATCTGAAGCAACAAGGAACTATAATCTTACCAGTTTTCAATCTGAATCATTAGCCAAATCGCCGAAGTTTGGATTTTTTGGATGTCCCTAATGAAAACTAAGTCGGGAGGCGATCGCCAGATTTATTTGGCAAGTAAGAATCCAGTTTTTGGTGTTCGCCAGCAAATTGATCGAGCTATCAGCTTTGCCAAGGGCTATCTTTCCCTAAGGGCATCTATAGCGATCGCTTTCACGCTTAAGGCTCAATCGGTTCGCTAAAAAGCTAACTGAGGATTGCTACCCGCTCACAGCAACAAAAAAGCAGATAAAAGGATATTCATCAAGGTTATGGCGCAGCGCTATGTGCGAATTCAAAATCAACAAGGGCAGATTTACTATGGGTTGCTACAACTATCCCTCAATGTGCAGGTGCTAGATGCTCCGCCCTGGTTACAAGGACAACCCACTGATTTAACTTTGACAACAGAAAATTATCAAATTCTGGCTCCCTGCGCTCCCTCAAAAATTGTGGCGGTGGGTAAGAATTATGCAGACCATGCAGCCGAAATGGGAACTCCAGTGCCTTCTGAGCCACTAATTTTTCTCAAGCCACCTACGTCTATCATTCCATCTGAGAGTGAAATTAAGTATCCTCCCCAATCAAAAAGAGTTGATTACGAAGGAGAGTTAGCATTAGTGATTGGCGATTACGCCTTTGAATGTACGCCAGAGGTAGCCCAAACCAAAATTTGGGGCTACACCATCGCCAATGACGTAACAGCGCGGGATTTACAAAAAGGGGATGGTCAATGGACGCGAGCCAAAGGTTTTGATACTTTCTGTCCATTGGGCCCTTGGATTGTGCGGGAATTAAATCCAGGAGCGAGATTGCAGACTTTTGTGAATGACTACGCCAACCCAGTCCAATCTGCCTGTATCAATCAGATGGTATTTTCCCCCGATGTTTTAGTTGCCTATATCAGTCAGGTTATGACGCTATTACCTGGTGATTTGGTGCTTACAGGTACACCGGAGGGTGTAAGTCCATTGCATCCAGGCGATCGCGTCCGCGTAGAAATTGAAGGTATTGGTCGCTTGGAAAACACCGTAACGACCCGTTAACTTCTAACGTACTTGCATATACACTGCATCGGAAATTGCCGGAATTTCCGCATAACGCCCGCTTACAGACTGGATGACTGAATATGCAACTGCTGCCACTATGCCTAAAAAGATGGTGTTAGCTAGTGTTTCTATTGCAAAGCCAGTACCAGGAACCTTTCCTAAAACTTCCACCAGTATGGAACACAAAAATATAACTATGTCTAAAAGAATTGCCTGCATTGTGTTGAAACGAATGAAGTGACTGATTTTTTCGTTTCTCACCACTAATAGGAACAAAGCAAAGAACACAATTATTTGTCCAAATTGTCCTAAACTACCGTAAATTACTAGCACTGGTTGTAGTGGTAAAAGTAGAACTCGTAGTGCTGGAAACTGATTCAACAAAAAGCTGCCAAAGACTAAACCATCAACTAGGGGCAGTAAATAAGGCAAAGAAGCAAAAATTCGATCTGAAACCGTTGTAGACCCGCGCCAAGACATTATGCGTTCTCCTGTGGTTAAATTTTAATAGTTACTTGAGCTTAGGATAACGCAGTTGCTTGGTCTTGCTGGCAAATTCAACTATTCTATATAGGCGATGCGAAAACCCATTACACACTCATACTGGTCTGGCTGCTGTTGAGTAAGGTTGCCAATGGCTTGACCACAACGCAGTTGACCCCCACGCCAACGGGGTTGACCGCTCCTGTCAGCGAGTAAACAAGACTGGCAAACTTGCTCAGGGGCAAGGATTTGCTCGTCCATTAAAATGACTAGCATCGAATCCCTCCTGTAAATCCTCATTGTCACCCACATTTCACTCAGGTGAGGATACGCTTTGTAGCGATTCAAAGAAACGCTGCTTTGTAGGTTGGGCGCGTGCTACGCGGTTAAGTGTTGTGATTTGCGATGGCGCTTTGCGCCCGCCGTGGGCGATCGCAGAGGACACTTAAGAGCCACATCCTAACTCTTTGTAGCAAAAATGTGGGCAATCACAATTTAATAAAAATTGTCAAGTGAATCTGAATTTATTGTATGTTGTGTCTATTACAAATTGGACACTTTAGTAAAAAATAATACAAAAATTTTCGCACTAAGTTGAGCATAGACAGCCAACGATATTCATTGGCATCCCTGTTAATTTAGCACCGGAGAGTGTCAAAGTTAATATTTAGGAAACAACAAAAGCTTTACGCACAAGCAACACGGTAATCCATTGGAATTCCCTTAATACGACTAGTTAAAGTGCTAGAAGTAAAGTAAGTAAAACTGAGTTAACTTGATAGCCATTTAAGGGATGCATTTACAAAATACTGGAGTAAACTTGCAAGCAACGGTAATACACAATATAACTGGGTGACTCGTCGGCCTGGGCATCACTTACAATGGAACACTGGCAATTTCTGATACAGAAACAAGGCGCTCGCTCGTGGCACATCCTAGAATCGCCAAATTTGGAAATTTTGGAAGGGCACTATAGAGTTTTGGCTCGTTCTAACCTTCCTAATACAGACGTGGAAGTGCGGGTAACTCACTCTTCAACCCAGGAAGTCCAATCAAAGCGGCGAATTTTCAAACGATCACGCCGCACTAATTCAGAAGGATTAATGGCGGTAATTCCCTTTACCTACTTCGAGCCGGGAGTTTGGGAGTTGCGGTGTACTGGCGATTTGATGTCGGATCTGCTTGGTAAATCTTGGCAGTACAGTGTCCAACTTCAAGTAGTGTCCCAGGAAGGAGAGGGGAAGCAGGGGGAGCAGGGGGAGCAGGAGCAGGGGAAGAATGTAGAATTAAAGTCGCTTGAGCGCCCAGATACTGTTTCTGAAAACTTGGAATGCACTGCCCCAGTAGAACCCGCAATTACTTTAGATAAAGCGATCGCTACATATCTGGAAATTACTACAGATAACAATCCCGCGACCATTGTTGTGCCAGATGAAGCAAACTTGGAATGCATTGCCCCAGTAGAACCCACAATTATCTTAGATAAAGCGATCGCAGTCTCCACATATCTGGAAATTACTACAGATAACAACCCCGCGACCATTGTTGTGCCAGATGAAGCAAACTTGGATTGCACTGCCCCAGTAGAACCCGCAACTACCTTAGATAAAGCGATCGCTACATATCTGGAAATTACTATAGATAACAACCCCGCGACCATTGTTGTGCCAGATGAAGCAAACTTGGAATGCAATGCCCCAGTAGAACCCGCAATTACCTTAGATAAAGCGATCACTACATATCTGGAAATTACTACAGATAACAACCCCGCGACCATTGTTGTGCCAGATGAAGCAAACTTGGAATGTACTGCCTCAGTAGAACCCGCAATTACCTTAGATAAAGCGATCGCAGTCTCCACATATCTGGAAATTACTACAGACAGCAACCCTGCTACCATTGTTGTACCAGATGAAACGGAAGAAGATATCTATGAGCCTGTGAGTCCTGTGTGGCTTAAAGGTGAGACGGCAGAGCAGATTTTACAAAATTTAATAGATTTAGCTTTACCCACTTCTGAAGCCCTGCCCAATGATGAAACGGTTACAGATTCTCCAGCAACTCAACCACCGCCTCCATTACTGCTAACTTTAGGTCAGGATAGTTACATTGCTCGTTGGGGACAGGCTCTTACAATCAATGGGCACATAGAACTCAAAGAAAACACAAATCTAGATCAAGCTGAAACATTGTTCCCAAATAGCCTGCAGGCGGTTGAACTAGGAATTGAACTGCGATCGCCCCTAGAGTCAGAAATCTTGATCCAAGTACGGCAACCCTTACCAGACCAAGAGTTGCCCTTCACTATCAATACCTCAATTGATATTCCTGCTAACTGTGAATCTAAGTTAATTTTGGCAGATATCAGTTTGTATGGTAGATTCGCCGATGTTGGTGAAATCATCCGGTTAGCCAGCCAATCTTTCACCGTTACAGCAGATGTAACAGAATTACTAGCAATCACAGCCGCAGCAAAACCTAGTACATCCTTAAATGACCCCATAGCACCATCGGACTCGCCTACTGCTTTCACGGAGCCGGAGACAGCTGTGAGGCTCGATTTGAAACTATTAAATCTGGTCAAAGTTCCAAAAACAGAGCAGTCTCAGAGACTCAATCCATCCCCAAATACACCCCTACCACCGCAAATTAACCTACAAGTTCTGCGAGAAGCCACCCTGCGGACATCTAACTTAAAGAATTCAGGCACTTCGCCTCAATTGCCGAAACTGCCCCCTATTCAAACCGATGCCAACACTCCTACAGATGTTGTTGCAGAACCTCCTATAGACGAGGAGCTTCTGGAAAAGGATACTACTCTAGCGGCCATAAACTTGGAGCAGTTGGTCATTAGGCAACGTCGAATGCCAATTCTCGACACTACTTTTCCATACTTGAGACGGCTACAAGCTTTGCTAGGTGATAGAGAAGAAATAAAAAGCAATGTCCCCCCAGATGGATTGGAAGTTCAAGCAGATAAAGACTTGCCGCAGTTGGACGCAATTGTAGCTGAAAATGAAAATACGCTGGAATTAGTACTAGATGATGCACCATCTCAGGAAGAAGCTGTTGCTGAAGTAGAAGCTCAGCCAAATACACAATTCCAGGAAGAAGCTGCTGTTGAGGTAGAAGCCCAGCCAAATGCACAATTCCAGGAAGAATCTGTTGTTGAGGTAGAAGCCCAGCCAAATTCACAATTCATTACAACAGGTAACCTTTACTCATCTCCCCTGCTCAGGAAGTGGATGCAGAGCCAAGGATACTCTTTGCCTGAATCCATTAATGATCTGCAACTTCAAAACGACGATAACTATGTTCCAGTCCAGGAGACCCAGCTTTCTCTTAGTGCTGAAATTCCCAATGTTGATTTTAACTTGCCGTTAAGCCTGGATGGTGACAGGGGGACATGGGAAGAAGTTCAAGAGTCGATTTTTGATCTTGGGAACTTTGGGGAAGACGCAGACACAGCGAAGGAAGCTGATCTAGAGACAGGGGAAGATACGGTAGGAGAAAAAGTATCCGAACCAACACTCTCACTGGCTTTAATAACACAACTGCCGCCCCCCCCTCCTCCGATAAAAATGAATATAGCGTCAGCTTGGTTGGCGAAAGAAATCGTTGTAGATGATACATATGAACTGGAAGCCGATGCGACGAAGAATTACTCCCTTGAAGAAGAGAAGCAACCACTGTTAGGTTTATCCTCTTCTCTACCCATAACTACGGCAGCCATTGAGCCTTTGCCAATTCCACAACTGCATGTACCAGATGGCGAACTAATTGCTGGCAAATTTATCATAGTGCGCGTAGTACTGCCTGAAGTACCTCCCCAAGTTGTTGTCAAGTTATGGGTTGAAGATTATCAAACTCGCTGGTTACTAGAGGGGCCCCATTTACTGGCAAATTTGTTACCTAACGCTTTGGGAGGATTGGAAGTGATGACGCAATTAAACATTCCCTTTGGGTGCTTGGAAATTCGCTTGGAAGCGATCACACTTGATCTTATAACCCAACAAGAGAGTCACAAAGTCACAATAGTGCGAACTGTGATTCCTCCAGACTTGCCAAGCTTGCAGCTAGATGAACTCTTAGGTATGTGATAGCCAGTAACAAGTAAAAATAGTAACTTATGGATGATTAGGATGAGGGAGACAAGGAAAGATAAAGAAAGAGTTTCTTCACTCCCCACTCCCGCTCTCCCAATATGGGCTGTGTTAAAAATATGAAATAATTTTAAAAATTTGGCAGAATTTGCAGTAAGCTCATCTTGAATTGTAGTGTTATTTAACAGGAACCTTTATTATGGCAGCTTCCTTTTTGCCTTCTATCCTTGTTCCCATAATTGGTTGGGTTGTGCCAGCTGTGACCTTCGCGTTTCTACTTTTATACATTGAAAGGGACGATATTGGCTAATGTAGTCATGAGTCATTAGTCATTTGCAAAAAACAAATGACATAGACGCGCTAGCGGCTACTCTTCGAGTTCTCCAACGGAGTACCCGCAGAGTAGGACAAAGGAATATTGACCAAAATTAATACCGCCTATCTCATAGAGACAGGCGGTTTTTTTAACGTTGATTTCTCAACAAATGCTAGAAAATTCTAACTTATAGTGTTCGGTTCAAACTAACTCATGTTAAATCGAAGAACCGAGTCCGGCGTAGGCACCATAAAAGAAAATGCCCAAGACTGTAATTATACCTAAACCTGCGATCGTAGCGACGACCCACAGGGGAATTCTCCCACTTCCAGACACAGCTTCTCTCCTCCCTTAACAACTAATCAACACACGTTCAATAAACAAAGATTAACAACAGAACTTCTACTTAGTTGAAGAAGTAACTGGAAAATAAAATCCCCAGAACGAAAACTAGTAGTAGTCCCAGGTATAGCGAAGTCCGGTTTAGTTCAACCGGCTGATTATTGGGATTGGGCGATCTTTCTACCATAATTGCTCCTAACGTTGAATAAATTGCATTGCGGCGATCGCGCCTAAAAAGAATACAGTTGGTACACCTAAAGTGTGAACTGCCAGCCATCTAACAGTAAAAATTGGATAGGTAACTGGTTGATTGATGTTATTGCCGCTAGTCATGATCTCAAACTACTTTCCAATAAATTGTTCAACTTGTTTTTTAGCTTCAAAACGGTTCTTCACAATTGGCACTTCTTGCCGCGCTGGTGTGAAATACTCGTCGGGGCGGGGTGTGCCAAAGGTATCATAAGCCAGCCCAGTGCTGACAAATAGCCAACCGGCAATAAACAATGCTGGAATGGTGATGCTGTGAATTACCCAGTAACGAACGCTAGTAATAATGTCCGAAAACGGACGTTCTCCAGTGGTACCTGACATTTAGATCCCTACCTTATACATAGAGTGTTATTGAGTTTATTATCCTACAAAGTTAAGAAAGAGTTACAAGTTGCAACGTTCTTCTCAGAAATAGGGGATTGGGGATTGGGTATTGGGTATTGGGCATTGGTTATTCCCCTTGTCCCCTTGTCTCCTTGTCCCCAGTCCCTATTCCCCAGTCGCCAGTCCCCATTAAGCAGCTTCTGGGGAAGTTGTTTCAGGGTTTGGTAGATATTTGAGCAAAACGCCGCGATCGCCAATTATAAATCCCCGCTCTGGCTCTAAGAACACAATCTTGTACAAATTAGCAGCAACTTCTTCCACCGCACGGTCTTTTTCCCAAGTTTTGCCACCGTCGCCACTCCGTAGCAAATTACCGCTACCACCACCTATCCAAATTTCATTGGGTGTGCGATATGCCAAATCCAGTAAACCCCAACTGGTGGATAACTCTGGATATTTTGCCTCTTGCCATTCTTCAGGTTTAGTTGGGTCACTAAACTGAATTTGACCTCCCCTAGCTAGCAACCACAATTGCCCATTGTCAGCAAAACCCATGTTTTCTACCCGCCGAGAACTATTGCGGTTATGGGGTACCCAAGCATCTTGCCCCGGTTCCCAAGTCGAGTAGAAACTACCCTTGGCGGAAACGGCAACATATTTGCCATCAGGAGAACGTTCTAAGTTACGCACCACGCCGACTGCTGATTCCACCTGAGCTTTCCAGTTTCTGCCGCCGTCTGTGGTTTTATATATGGCTCCTACATCAGTAGCCATTTCCGCTGTGTTGTCTGCTAGTGCCTTAACTGCGATCGGGCTACCTGGTAGCTTTTCGCTCAGGGGAATACGCGACCAAGAAGCACCTTCATCAGTAGTATGCAGCAACAGTCCAGGCTCTCCGGCAATCCAGCCTTCTTTACCTGCAAAACTTACTGAGTCAAAACGATACTTTTGCTCATCCAGTTGTAATGTTATTGGTTTCCAGGTATCACCACCGTCATTGGTTTCCAAGAGGGTAGCATTGCTACCTACTAAGTAGCCATGCTCAGGGTTATTAGTAAAAGCAATATCCAATAGATTCGAGTCTGTTGGCACAGAAATGACTTTCCAAGGGTTGTAGCTAACAGAGGGGATTTTGCTACAACCTATACACATGAGGACTACTATCAACAAGGCAGCTATTCGTTGCCAACTTTTCACAATTGAATGCATCAGTATTTCTTAATTGTTTCTAAATTTCTGTAGGTGTTCTCTAAAAGGTTTACCTTATACCAGTTTTGGATTTTAGATTTTGGATTTTGGATGAAAAAGCCTTCCAAAAATCCTAAAAAGCATTAACTCAATATGGTATTGAGGGTCATGGGCGCTCTACTAAACTGGTAAAACGACACATCTATGTAATTTTAATTACACAGCCAACTCTTTGTCACCTGCTTCCTGTTTCCGATATAACGATTGTTATTGCAAGCCGTAGAGACTGATAAAAAACAAGAAGCCAAGAGCCAAAGCTCCAAAAATTAGGATACTTTTTTGGGTTGGCGTTAGGTTGTTGACACCCAAACCGTAACCGAGATTTTCTTTGAAGCCGGATGCAGTACCCGCAGGGCCGATGTTGGCAAAAGCGGTTTTCTTAGCACTACAAACTGGACAGCGCCAATTTATGGGCAGTTCTGCAAAGGTTGTCCCTGAAGGAATATCATCTTTGTCGTCTCCCTTCTCAGGTTCGTAAACATAACCGCAGGCGCGACACTCGTAGCGGTCTAACACCGTAGTCTCAACAGCTGGTTCGCTCATGGCTAAGGCCTCGCAGAGGAGAAATCTTAAATATACGTTAAAAATTATGACATAATTGTTAGGCTTTTCTATCACTATCAAAAGCGAATTAAATACCTGAAGTGCGTCTGTTTCCCAGATTTCAGAAAAACCAAACAGATATAATGTAAAAGAAAGTAACGTAATTCAAGGGATTGGGCATTGGGCATTGGGAATGGGGCATGGGGGAGGCAGTGCGGTCTTGGGGAAACCCCAAGTGGAGCAACTGCCGTCATTGGGCAAGAAAACTTATTTGTCTACCCACTCATTAGTCGCTAATCTCTAATTGTCAGTACCCAATCTCAGGTCACTACTTAAAATACTCCATAAGCGGTAGATACTCATTGTGTTTGTCCTCAGCGGTTACGAGTACCTTCTAGGCTTCTTCATAGTCTGTAGCCTAGTTCCTGCCTTAGCGCTCTCAGCTTCCAAGCTCCTACGACCCAGTGGTTACAGTCCAGAACGGCACACCACCTATGAATCTGGCATGGAACCCATCGGGGGAGCCTGGATTCAGTTCAACATCCGCTACTACATGTTTGCTTTGGTCTTCGTCGTCTTTGATGTGGAGACTGTATTCTTGTATCCTTGGGCGGTAGCTTTCCACCGTTTGGGGCTATTGGCATTTATTGAAGCGCTAGTCTTTATTGCAATTCTTGTAGTCGCTTTAGTTTACGCATGGCGTAAAGGAGCTTTGGAATGGTCTTGAATTCTAACTTAACAACTCAGGACAAAGAGCGAATCATCAACCCCATTGAGCGGACTACGATCACTCAAGACCTTTCAGAAAACGTCATTTTGACGACGGTTGACGATCTCTACGACTGGGCGCGGCTTTCTAGTCTATGGCCGTTGTTGTTTGGTACTGCTTGCTGCTTTATTGAGTTTGCAGCTTTAATTGGTTCCCGATTTGACTTTGATCGTTTTGGACTAATTCCCCGTTCTAGCCCCCGCCAAGCCGATTTAATTATTACGGCAGGGACTATTACGATGAAGATGGCTCCCCAACTGGTGCGTCTTTATGAACAAATGCCAGAGCCGAAGTATGTAATTGCGATGGGAGCTTGTACAATTACTGGCGGGATGTTCAGCGTTGATTCCCCCACGGCAGTGCGCGGAGTTGATAAACTGATTCCTGTGGATGTGTATTTGCCTGGTTGCCCTCCCCGTCCAGAAGCAATTATCGACGCAATCATTAAGCTGCGAAAGAAAATCTCCAATGAATCGATGCAAGAGCGGGATAAAATTAAGCAAACCCACCGCTACTACAGCACGACTCATAACCTGAAGCCAGTAGAGGAAATCTTAACTGGTAAGTATTTGCAGTCAGCAACTCGCTCTGCACCACCGAAGGAATTGACGGAAGCGATCGGTATGCCAATACCACCTGCACTGTTGACAGAAAAGGCGCAAAAGGAGGAACAAACCCGTGGCTGAAGAAGAATCTAAACCAGTACCAGCAGCCAAAGAAGAGGCATTGGTACAAGCGGGTAAAGTTTCCCAGTGGTTGACGGAAAATGGCTTTGACCATGAGTTTTTAGCACCAGACAAGAATGGTGTAGAAATAATTAAGGTGCAGCCAGATTTCTTGCTTCCCACCGCTACAGCCTTGTATGCCTACGGGTTTAATTATCTCCAGTTTCAAGGTGGTGTTGACCTTGGACCGGGACAGGAATTGGTGAGTGTATATCACTTGATTAAAGTCGGTGATAATAGCGATCGCCCTGAAGAAGTAAGAGTTAAGGTGTTCTTACCACGGGAAAACCCCGTAGTGCCTTCTGTGTACTGGATTTGGAAGACCGCAGATTGGCAAGAGCGCGAGTCTTACGATATGTTCGGTATTATCTACGAAGGACACCCAAATCTCAAGCGGATTTTGATGCCGGAAGATTGGGTAGGTTGGCCTTTGCGGAAGGATTACATCTCGCCTGATTTCTACGAGTTGCAAGACGCTTATTAGGGATTGCTGAATAGAGACGCGATGAATCGCGTCTGTACAATATAGTGCTGAGTTTCGATAGTGATTAACCCCTTTCCAGTGGCGGAGAGGGGTTATGTTTTTGGTGTTTCATGTCAAGTTAGTTGACAAAACTTGCTGTAATTCATTGACTGTATTTACAGTTTTAATTGCCTGTTGAATTGCTTTTAATTTCTGCAAATCCGTAATTTGAGAGATTATCGGCATCAATTCTGAACCTTGATCGCCAAACTTAATTTCTAATGCTAATTCAATCCCTGAATATAACTCCTCCTTTCTTCCTCGTTCTTCCCCTTTGCTAAAAATTTCTTGATACCAAGGCGACTGTTCTAAAAGTGCCATATCCCACCTCAGAATTTGCTGAACTATTGCACTATCTAATACAAACGTAGCAAAAAATCCTAATACTGTTTCTAGTTGATTCAATTGTTCATCTGCACGTAATATTCGCAATGCATCTCGAATTGTAGACTCGTTATCACCTCCTTTGAGGATGGGTACAAATGGAAGTAGTGATGGTAATGGTTGTGCAAAGGCAATATTTACATCAACTTCCCACAGGTTAATGACACGGTAATCTTGAATAGCACGTAAACCAGCAATATTTAATGCATAACTTGTAGGTATTTCAGCATTACTTGCCTTGAGGATATTAATTAGTACTGGATACGTTGGCAAATTATATTTTTCTTCTGCAAGTGCTGCATAAGCACGCATCCTGCGCGGCATTTCTGGTTTATAACGCAGTTGTAATTCGTTAAGAACGAGAAATTTTCCATACTGGGGACTTTCGACACGGATTAAAACATCACTTTCTCGACTTATCCACTGAAATTCTGAGTTGAGAATTTCGTCAGCAACAATATCAGGAATTTGCGTTACCCATTTTACCCAGTTATCAGGTGCAATGCTTAGTAAGCGTTTAGTGCTGACATCGGCGGGTTTGATCATGGGGTTGTAAACGCACTGAAAGTTATCAAATAATTGTACTTAAGACTGGATTACAGATATTCAGATTTTTGATTGGACTACTTATAGAAAGCGATCGTACCTAATTTGAGATAATTTGAGACAGGGGTAAAGGGAAAAGCGGCGATAGAATTACCCTTTCCCCCAAGAGTGCAAAACTATTTTTGCAAGAGGTCTAATAGTTCTTCTTCCCCTGCCTCTGTGCTCCTCTACTCCTGGCTCCCTCCTTCCTGATTGAACTTTGCCATCGCTTTTAGTGGCAGGCAAATCGTAAAAGTTGCGCCCTGACTGGCGACGCTGTTGGCTGTGATGCTGCCTTGATGAGCTTCTACAATGCGCTTGGCGATCGCTAACCCCAGACCGTTGCTACTGCCTTTACGTGAGGGATCTGTTGTATAAAACTGCTCAAAAATTCGGGGCAAATCACCCTCACTAATACCTGTTCCCTGGTCTTGAATTTTCACAACTGCTTGTTTACTCTCGCTGTACCCAGAAATAAAGACCAAAGAATCGGGTACTGAATGTTTAATAGCATTGTCTAGCACATTTAAAATAGCCTGTAATAGCCGCTCCGGATCGCCTTGTATTTGTAAATCAACCACGTTGACGCGCACAGCTACGCCAACGGCTTGCATTCGAGATTCCATTGCATTGACAGCACGGTTAATCAGACCTTGTAGTGAAAAATTCTGCTGTTCGAGTTGAGTAATTCCTGCTTCCAACCTTCCGAGATCCAGCAGGTCATGAATCAGTCGTGATAAGCGTTTGATTTCGTTCTCAATAGTTTGAAAAAAGCGATCGCGCAATTGCGGTTCTTCGTATGCGCCACTTCTGAGTGCATCTATTGTTACCTGAACGTTGCTGATGGGTGTGCGGAGTTCGTGGGAGACATTTGCTAAAAAAGCGCGGCGCTCTTGATCTAGAGAAGCCAACCGTTCACTCATCCGGTTTAACTCTGCTGCTAACTGATCCAACTCATTGTTTTCATGGATAATCAGCTTGTCACCAAAATGACCACTACCTAAGCGAATTGCAAAGTTCCGCATAGTTTCGATTGGTTTTGAGAGACTGCGAGCAAAGCGAGTACTGATGAGCGCACATATTAAAATTGTCAGCGCCAGCGTTCCCAAAACACTCCAAATCACCCTAGCGAACTGACGCTGAAGCTGATCCAAAGTGATAGACATTCGCAGCACACCCAGTAATTGACCGTTACGCACAATTGGTCTAGCGATGTAAAGGCGATCTTCATTTGATAAAATCCCTTTTGCGATCCCTTGTTCTGGACGATTTTGCAGAGCTTCCCGTACTCCAGGAACTTTGTACCAGTCTTTAACTTGTTTGTCTCGCTTTGGGTCAGAAGTTGCTAGAAGACGACCATGTTGATTAAAAATGCGAAGTGCCACAGTTTGTGGCGCTCCATACCGCTTCACCAGCACTTCTATTCGTTGAAGATTCTTCGCTTCCAAAGCATCTGCTGCACTCTCGCTCAAAGCAGCTGTCCAGTTCTCCAAATCCATTTGTCGCGATCGCATGAAGTAGGCATGGAACGACCACAGAATATAGCCTGCCATCACGGAGGTTCCCAAGGTGATCAGTAACAGGTAAGTGGCTAGCAGCCTAGCATGAATGGAATTTAATTTAATGCGAGGCAACCAGATCATGTTTGAAACTAATCCCCAGAACGGCGACGCAACACTGCTTTTATCCGTGCCAGTAGTTCACGGGTGTTGAATGGCTTGGTGACATAATCATCTGCTCCTGCTTCCAAACCCCAAATTTTATCAATATCTTGATCTTTTGCTGTCAGCATGACAATGGGAACATCCGAAAATGCCCGAATTCGCCAACATACTTCCATGCCGCCAACCTCCGGCAGCATCAGGTCGAGCAATATTACATCTGGTACTTCTTTGTGGAACTGTTTGATGGCACTATGCCCATCTGCTGCGGTTGTCACTGTATAGCCTTCTTTTTGCAGCGTATAAGTTAAGCTTTCGCGTAAAGGTGCTTCATCATCCACTAGCAAGATATGTGGCATTTTACATTAGCATTTAGTCCAGCGTTCAGTCCTAATTTTACCTTGTCAACGCTACTAACCTCTGAATAGGCGGTGTAAACTTTTCAATAATTCTCTGGCTGTATAGGGTTTTGATAAAACTGCTTGCACATTAGCTTCCTCTGCTTGAGCAAAAACTTCCATTGAGTTGAGTCCGCTACAGGCAATAATTTGAACCTGCGTATTTATTTTTTGCAAGGTGCGAATAGCGGTGATTCCGTCCATCTCCGGCATCATTATATCCATCAATACGGCATTGATTTGATGTTTGTGTTGGGCATAGAGTGCGATCGCCTCTATCCCATTACTGGCAGCTAGTATCTTATAGTTATGATTTTCCAAGATGATTGTGGCAATCTCCCGAATTTGGGCTTCATCATCTACAACTAAAATCAATTCTCCTTCTCCTGGGAGCAGATTCATCTCTTCTATGCTGAAGACTTGGGTTGCTTGTACTGCTGGTAAAAACAGGTCAAATTTGCTGCCTTTACCAACATTACTAGATACTTTGATAAAACCCTCGTGGCTTCTAATAATACCAAGCACTGTTGAAAGTCCTAGTCCCGTACCTGCATTGACCTTTTTTGTCGTAAAAAACGGCTCAAAAATTCTATCTAATATGTCTGGCGGTATTCCAATTCCGTTATCCGCAACGGTAATCACAATATAATGCCCAACTTTGGCCTCGATATTCATTCTGGTATAAGCTTCATCAATAAACTTATTTTCCGCAGAAATTTTGATATTACCGCCATCTGGTAAAGCATCGCGGGCATTTACTACCAGATTCATCAACACTTGATGCAGTTGTGTGGTGTCCCCAGTGACAGCCCAAATGTCTTCTGAGATAACTGTGGAAAATTTAATAGATTTGGGAAATGTCTGTTTAGCAATTTGGATAATTTCGGAAATCAGGTACTCGATTTGGATAATTGTCTGCTCTCCTTTATATCCTCGCGCAAAGGACAAGACTTGCTTCACTAAAGCTGCTCCGCGTTTGGCGTTGGTTTCTACAAGTGCTAGCAGTTGTCCAGAACGCTCCTCGTCTTGTAAAAATGTTCCCTGTAACAATTGAGCCGCTGCCAAAATTGGTGTCAATATATTGTTCAAGTCGTGGGCAATACCACCTGCAAGGATACCAAGGCTTTCCAATCGCTGGGTGCGAAAAAACTGCTCTTGAAGTTGTTTGTTTTCGGTGATATCGGTGTCAACAGTCAGGATAGATTTGGGTTCTCCTGCAGGGTCACGCATCAATGTCCAGCGGCTTTCCACAAGAATTTCCTTACCGGATTTTGTAACTTTATGTAACTCACCTTGCCACGAGCCACTCTCAATTACGCTTTTTAGCGGTACTTGCAGTTGCTGCTGAGTTCCTGCTGGATACAAAATCTCCTGGAGGTGTTTTCCCATAACCTCTGGAGAAAGCCAACCGTACATCCGCTCTGCACCTTTATTCCAGAATAAAATTTGAGATTGGAAATCTCGAACTAATATGGCGTCGGTGGCGATATCAAGTAGAGCGGCTTGTTCGGAGATTTTTTGTTCTGCCAGCTTGCGCTCAGTGACATCCCTATTTGTACCGATGATTCGGATTGGCTGACCGATTTCGTTATAGTAGACCTGACCTTTGCAGTTTAACCAGTGTAGACTGCCGTCAGGCCAGACAATTCGATACTCTGTAGATCCCTTTCCTTCCTCAATCATGCGAGTTACACTCGCAGCTACAGATTCGCGGTCTTCTGGATGGATTAAATTAAAATAGTCTTCAAAGGTTGGACACAAGGTGTTGCTCGGCAAACCATAAAGTGGCCCCATATTGGCAGACCAAATACAAGTATTGGTGATCAGGTTCCGATCCCAGATGCCCATTTGGGCTGCTTCGGTAGCTAAACTCAATCGCGCTTCGCTTTCTTGCAGTGACCCTTCGGACAGTTTGCGTTCAGTGATATCTTCGGCGATGCCACCATAGTACTGAACTTTTCCTTGCTCATCATAGATAGCAAAGCCCCGATCCCAGATCCAGCGCATCGATCCATCAGGTCGCAAAATTCGATATTCTATTGAAACCGACTCACTAATAAGTTGTTGCTTGGCTGCAATGGTTAAGCGATCGCGATCGTCTGGATGAACGGAGTCTATCCAGGACTCAGGCTGCTCCAATAGACTTTGGCAAGAGCGACCCCAAACTTTTTCATAGGCAGGACTAACGTACAAGGTTCGGAATGAATTTGGGCTGGCAATCCAGATAACTGCGTGGGTGTTTTCGGCAAAATTGCGAAATTTCTCCTCGCTTTGGCGCAGTGACTCTTCGGACAGTTTGCGCTCGGTGATATCTTCGGCAATGCAACCATAGTAGTCAACTTCTCCTTGGTCATCATAGACAGCAAAGCCCCGATTCCAAATCCAGTGCATCGATCCATTAGGTTGTAAAATCCGATATTCTACTGAGCTAGATTTAGTAGTTAGTAGTTGCTCTACTGATTTGGTGGCGTGATCGCGATCGTCTGGATGAATTGCCTCTAGCCAAGAGTCTGGCTGGTCGTAAAGACTTTGGCAAGAGCGGCCCCAAATTCTCTCATAAGCAGGGCTAATGTACAAGGGATGGAATGAATCTGGGCTAGCAATACTGATGATGGCGTGGGTATGTTCGGCAAAATTGCGAAATTTCTCCTCGCTTTGACGCAATGCTGCTTCGGCAAGTTGGCGTTGGTGCTGCGCGGTTTGCTGTTCGGTAATATCTCTGCCTACCCCTTGTATTTCAACAACTTCTCCTTTGTCATCACGAATTGCGATCGCATTCCATTGAAACCAGCGGATACCGTTAACTGTGAATGCACGTCGCTCACGATTAATTAAGGGATGGAATGAAGCTCCTAAAGCTGTCATATCTTCCATTACTCCAGGCAAGTCATCTGGATGAAGAAACTGGAAAAATGATTGACCACGAAACTCATCTTCTTTCTGGGCGAAGGTTTGACAAGCAGCTGCATTGGCAAAGGTAACTTGCCCTTGCAAATTAATGCGGATAATTATGTCAGTTTGGCTTTCCACGAGATGGCGATAGAGGTTTTCGTTTTGTTGTAATGCAACTTCTGCGTGTTGGCGTTGGGTAATTTCTTGTTGCAAGAGGGCGTTGGACATAACAAGTTCTGCTGTCCGTTTTGCTACTCTTTGTTCTAACTCCTCGTAAGCTTGGCGCAGTGCTTCTTTTGCCTGTTGGCGTTCGCTAATATTGCAGAGTAACCAGCGCCAACCAACTTGCCTACCCTCTGAATCGTACATGGCAGCTGCTCTGATTCTAGCCGGAAAAGCTGTACCTCCCCGTGGTTTTAGATAAACTTCCCATTCGTGTAACTGCTGCGAATCATTCAGTTGGGCGGTAAAACTCTGCTGGTCTTGTTGAGCAATAAATAAAATTAATGATTTGTTGACCAAATATTCTTGGCGGACACCCAGCAAGGTTGCTGCTGCTCGGTTAGCCTCTTGAATAATACCTTTTGCATTAGTTACTAAATAAGCATCTGGAGCGAACTCAAATAAATCCTGGTAACGTTGGCGCTCCAATTCTACTAGCTCACGGGCAACGACCAACTCTTCGTTTTGTTCGCGCAGTTCTTCTCCTATTACTTGGAGTTCTTCGAGGGCTTGCTGAAGTTCCTGATTAACTTGCATGATTTCAGCCGATTGTGCCTCAACCCATAGTTTTAAGTTATTTTGAGTTTGGCAGTATACTTGCTCTATCTGTGTGTGCTGATTAACATGCCTGAATTCATCTTTGGGTTTTTGTAAATATTGCTGCAAGCCTTCAACGACCCCAACCATTTTGATCAGGTCAAAGGCTTGTAGCAAGCTAGCCTCAGTGATGATTCCTAACAATTGCCCGCGATCGTCCAAAACGGGCAAATAATGAGTCTGATGCTGACGCAATAACGATAAGGCAATGAAAATATCGTGACGATCTGATTGTCTAAGGGTAACCACTGGCTGCGTCATCACTTCAGCCATTGTCACCGTGGATAAGTCAATTCCAGAAGCTAGAAGTCTTAGTACATCTTTTTCAGTGAAAATACCTAATATATTTACCCCCTCCATAACCAAGACACACCCAGTTAATGCTTGATTTCCGGGGTTGAAATCCAATGAAATATTTAAGTTGGTAGGTGCATAATTACTACATCTTTCCTGACTCATTAAGAAAATAGCTTCGACTACAAAACTATCAGGGTTAATCGTTAATGGAGAGCGATTAATAACACGATTTAAACTAGGTAAGTTAATCAGCTGATCCTTGAATTGCATAGTTAATTTGTCAATTCTAATGAGCTTTTTCATATCCAGGACGAACTAGCAGAAGCTAGCAAAAGCCAGAGAAAGCAAACTTTTGGGAATCAGGAATTTTTCTGCTGCAATTGAGAATTAATCAACTATATTGATTAATTCGCCCTGTAAATATTACAAAACCTAATACAGGAGACACAATGCGAGTTAGTCACTTAGCCAGGAAGTAGATAGAATTTTAGAGTCGCCAAACTCATTCTATTGTCAAATTAGAGATAGATGATCTGATATCTCAAGAGATTATCTTAGTTGATGATTTTGGTAATCTTATTGGTGTGAAATCTTTGAAATTAATTGATGAGTGGAAATATTAAACCCTTGCTCCCGAACATCAACAGAAGGTTCGTGCTTTCGGCTTTCTCACTAAACCTCCAGCAAAACTTTCAAGAAACAAGATAAAAGATGAGCCATTACCGTGGACGCTTTCACCGACATAAAGGAGCCAGCTTCGTGGCATTAGCGTAGAGGTAGCGACGTAGGAGCGGACTGGCGCCAAGTGGCGAACCCGAAGGGCAAAAGGGAAGGGGATTTGACTTGTTTATTTTATTGATAGCGGGTGGTACACTGCTGCCGTTGCTCTTAAGCCCAACATTTATACTTATACTAATTTATACCAAAATTACTCGAGGAACTTGTGAAGAGATAGATAAATAACACCGATGTCATTACTTAAGAAATATGTATAAAACATATAAACTTATTAAGTGTTCTAAATTTCTTCACAACTTCCTCATATTTAAACCCTATAGTCAAAATATAGACACGTGGTTTTAAATATCTACGGGCTTTTCAAATGGCTACCCTGATTTGCAATAACGCTTTTATTAACAGGATTTGAGAAAAATATGAATTACTGTCCTTGCTGTTCAAATCTACTTTTAGAACATATACGCGGTGCAGAGAGTTATTGGTTTTGTCGTCACTGCTGGCAAGAAATGCCTGTTTATAATCTGAACGAATCCAGTTCATTCACTAAAGCTGTCACGGGAGAACTACCTAGAAAACCTCAAAAAGAAAAACGTAGAGATACTACTGTTTACGGAACTCAATGGCAATCTATTACCCAATGGATAGAGCTAGAAGAGATGTCTGCCTAATACCAAGTCGCTAGGATGGGTTTAGTATAATTTATTTTTTCTTTATTCCTGTAATCAATTGTCATAAAATGCGAGGCTGTAGCCCACCATGAGGTATTACCTGACACAGCTAGAAAGTAAAACTGACAGCAAACAGGCGAGGTTCCTCGGAGGTAGGCTACTGTGTTATACAAGTCAGAAAACCTCATCCGCATTGGCTTAAATCTGGTAGGGTGCGTTATGAACATTAGTCCTAACGACCCTTTTAAAACCTCGTTTCCAGCCAGAGGCTGGAAATGTACTTCATTGCGGCTCTGCCGCCAATTCTGGAGGCTCCGCCTCCTAATGGGCATTCCCAGTCTGAGACTGGGAACGAGAAAATCTCTAAAAGCTGGTTCTAGGTTGGTTTACCTTAAATTGACACGTATGAACGTAGTGGCTTACAAAACTAGGTTTTGAGGACTTGTGTGTACACCGTAGCCCCTTTAACAGAAAAGTATTACTACGCTAGCGGTAGTTCTTTCCTCTTCTCAAGCACCTAACCCATTCATCAAGATTTATTGCTTACTTTAATAATCTCTTGTTTATAACCCTAATTTAATTAGAGGGTTTTTAGTGTTGAAAAATGAATTTGTAATTTTCATTTTATTGGGATGCTACTAATAAAGTTCAGCTTCTAAATGTAGCCTCACTCGTCTTCCCACGATTCGTGATTCAGTAGGTCGATAATTCTATCTCTGAGCAGAAATTCGTTTTTTTCTAACTCAAGTTCAAAATTAACCCAGTCACGATGAGGAATATATTTACAGAGAGTATAAATTGACTGCTGACGGTTAACAAGTCTCTTTTTAACAAGTTGAAGTGCTCCTTTCTTAATAACCTCAATGTCGTATTTAACCGTAGTATTCATAGCTCGTTCCTTTGTTTTCAATCAAGGAATTAAAAATCAAAACAATAGTTGCTTTGACTCTACCTTAAACTTATCAAATAAAATTGGCGATAATTGTAAAGAATCAAGACATTAACTGTTGCAGAAAGTTAGATATAGCGATTCTCAATTGAATAAGGTACACGGCAATGCTGTGTACGTACGAATATCTGTGTTTATGTGTGATTGATTATTTTTTCTGTACCTTATCCATGCGGGAGCCGCTATATGTCAGTAAGATCCTCTTTGAGTCCTCTAGTTTACCACCTCTAGGGAGATTCTTGCAGAGTCAGAAAGCTGGCACAACAAGCTGTAAACACTAAGAGAAGATGTAGCTGCTCTCTGAGGGATTTGCTAAAAGGTAAGCTAGGGTAAAGAATATTCTCCAAAAAACTTATACTATGCTCCTGAATGTTGATAAAGTTCGGCAATATTTCCCCGCCCTAGCTGGTGAATGGACTTTTTTTGATAATGCTGGCGGGTCACAAACCCTGAAAAAAGTAGTAGATAGAATTAGCGAATTTCTCTTGAGTTCTGATGTCCAGTTAGGAGCTTCTTATGGGGTTTCTCAACTTGCAGGAGAACGATTGGCTTTAGCAACTAGGGGAATGGCTACTTTCATTAATGCCAGTTCTTATAAAGAAGTGGTTATGGGCCCATCTACTACAATGATGTTAAAAGTTCTCTCAATTTGCCTGGGTCAAACTTTTACGCCTGGTGATGAAATTATTGTTACTAATTGTGACCATGAGGCTAATATTGGTGCTTGGGTCGCTCTTGAAAAACAAGGGATGAAGGTTAAAGTGTGGCAAATTCGCCCTGATAGCTTGGAACTTAATTTAGCAGATTTAGAACCATTGATGAGTCAGCGTACAAAACTAGTAGCCTTGACTCATGCTTCTAATGTTTTGGGAACCATCAATCCTATTAAAAAAATTGCTGCATTTGTGCACGATCGCAACGCAATGATTTGTGTAGATGGTGTAGCTTATGCACCCCACAGGTTAGTTGATGTCCAAGATTTGGATGTTGATTTCTATGCTTTGAGTTTTTATAAAGTTTATGGACCACATCATGCTTTGCTTTATGGCAAAGAAGAACATTTATTAAGATTACCTGGGCTTAATCATTATTTTATTGAGCAAACAGATATACCTTATAAATTTCAGTTAGGAAATGTCAATTTTGAATTAAGTTATGGAATGTTGGGTTTATGTGATTATCTAAGTGAGTTAGCACAACTGCACTACGGTAATCAAACTGCACCTGATTTGAGAAATCAAATGGTGCAGGCGTTTGATTTAATTAGCATACATGAAGAACATATTAGCGATCGCCTCCTAAATTACCTCAACAGCAAATCGAATGTGCGAGTGATTGGTCAATCAAAAGCTGACCGTCAATTCCGTGTGCCAACTATATCTTTTGTAGTAGATGGAGTGAATAGCTCAACCATTCCAGCAAAAATTGACCAACATTATATTGGGATTCGCTACGGACACTTTTATGCTAAACGGCTAATTGAATACCTGGGGTTAGCTTCGCAAGATGGAATAGTCCGGGTGAGTATGGTGCATTACAATACCCTTGAAGAAGTTAATAGCTTGATTGAGGTTTTTGAGCAGGTATTTTAACCATTACTAAGCTGCAAAACTTGCACCTCTTCTTGTGGGTAAATTAATGTTTTACCCACCGGTAGAATAGCTAAAGCATTGGTTTGAGCTAAATTGATTAAATTGCCGGAACTTTGACTACCATCAGCTTGATGAAATTCGTAAACTCCATCAATTAAATGCAACTTACCCCAAAGGTAAGTTTCGCGCTTGCCATTCGTTCGCAACTCATCATGCGATCGCACTTTCAAAAACACTGGTTCCCAGCCTTCAGTAATTCCCGAAAGTTTCTTGATTGCTGGTAGCACAAATCGCCAAAATGTCACCAACACAGCAGCAGGGTTTCCTGGTAAACCAAAATAGAGTGGGGAATGGGTAGAGACGCGATTAATCGCGTCTGTACTGGCGCTGGGGAAAGTGGCGACGGTAAGGGGTTTCCCAGGCCTCATTTCCACAGCCCGAATGTGGATTTTTGCTTTTAGTGACTCTAGAATTTTATCAATATAGTCATAATCTCCTACTGAAACACCACCAGAAGAGAGAACTATATCAGCGATCGCAACGGCGTGGGCAATGACTTTCTCCAAAGCAACTGGATCATCTTTGACAATGCCTAAAAGTAATGGTTCTGCACCACTTTGTCTCACCAAAGCTGCTAGCGCATACTGATTAGAATCCACAATTTGCCCTGGTTGCAGTGGTTGATCAACTGTCATCAACTCATCACCAGTAGAGAAAATTGCCACACGCGGACGGCGGTAAACACTTAATTGCGGACATTGTGCTGCTGCTAATACGGCAATTTCTGAAGCATTTAACTTAATTCCGGCTGGTAATAATTGTGTTCCAGCTTGATAAAAAGATGCTTTGTGTCTGACAAATTCTTGCGGTTTTGGCGCATCCAGGATAAATACGCGGTTTTCTTCCCGACGTGTCTTTTCTTGCATGACTACAGTATCCGCACCTGCTGGGATCGCCGCACCCGTGAAAATCCGCGCAGCTTGCCCTGGTTGAATCGTAGACTGGGGCTGATACCCAGCCGGGATATGTTCAACAATTTTTAAAACGGCTGGGTTTTCGCTGCTAGAGCGCTGTACATCCTCGTAGCGGACTGCGTAGCCATCCATTGCCGAATTATCCCAATGGGGAAAATCTAGCGGACTGGTGACAGGTACTGCCAATATCCGACTATCTGCTACTAATAAATCTACAAGTTCTGTATCGCGTTGACGATCCAACGGTTGTACTAAATTTAAAATAATTGCTTGTGCATCGCTGACTGATACCATAGCGATCGCCTCCGACTTTTTATATCCCTGTAAAGTAACACTGAATCCACTCTTAGGTAGCTTTGTCCAGATTTCTATGAGCGGTAAATCCCAAACTAAACACTGCTAATAAACCTATAATTATGCTTCCTTCGGGGACTTTGGATACCTGAACCGAATTGTTACTTAAATCTAGTATTCGCTTTTTGCCTGCTGCATCTCTGTTATTAAAACCAAATTCTTTAGCTAGAACCTCATCACTAAAACCTTCGTCTATGAGTGCGAGATTATTATTAAGCCATGTATCGCCAGGAAACTCATCATCCTTGCCAACATCAAAGGGGCCAAAGATTTGCTCTTTAGTGTTATCAAAGTTGAATCTCAAAAAGCTGTAGTTAGATACACCACTAAGCACTGGAGTGAAACTATTTATTAGATTACTTAATGGATCAAAGAAGGAAATTGAGAGGGACTGTAAGTTGTTCGTAGCTCCCAAACCTGCTTCAGAAATGACGCTTGGAGCAGTTGTTGTATCGTAGTTAAATGAACCTTTAGCTGAATAACCAGTGTCTCCTTTCCAGTTAAATTTGAACTCAGCAGCATGAGCTAGGTCGTTAGCGGTTATGGCGATCGCTAACCCTAAAGCAGTAGTCGTCACCATATTAATAGCTGTTTTAGTAAACAGATGTGTCATGGATACAACTTCCAAATTTATTAAAATTAAGTTTCTACAACAATACAATATTTCCCAAAAACATATGGGATATTTTTTTATTTGGAAGTCCTTTGCATACCTTCTGCCTTTTGCGTTCTTCATCGCCACCCTAAAAGGCGCAATCCAGGGACAATTAGGTAATAACTCACTCCTAACCAGAAGCTGATAAACAAGCCTACAGAACCAAAAAAAGCCAGAGGTAACTGTAACTCTGACCAGCCTGGTTGACTAGAGAATTGGAAGATTGGAGGTGCTAACCTCAAATAAATCAAAGCTGCATAGGCGATCGCACTACCAAAGGCAGTGAACACAGCGTAGACTATGTGATGGCTGCGAAGACCTAAACTCAAGGTGAGTAGGCAAACTGCCACTAAAATTACTGCCACTAAGCCCTCGCCACTATCTTTTGGTGTGATTAATTGCAAAATTAACCAGCCGAAGCCATAGCTAATCATGCCCATCAGGGATGCTACTAAAAAGCGCCGCCGTTGACCAAAACACCCGGATACTGTCAGTCCCCAAGCGGTTCCCCAGCCTGCTGCGACGAACACCAAAATATCTGCCCCGAAGACAGGTTGAGTATTTGGCACTAATTGGTTTTGCTGACTCGAAATAAATTCCACAACTTGACGACCCAAGCTGGTGTGATATGCCAAAATAAAACCTGCGATCGCACCAAAACAAGCGCCAACATAAGTTAGGATCATCGCCCAAATCGTCGCCAAACAAGCTTGGAAAATTTTGATGATTGCTTGAGCGATAAAAATAACGGTTTTAGTTACAGCTTGGCTAAAGTTAGCTAAAGCTTGTTCAATAGCTTGTGTTAGCAGGGTCAATCTCTGGAAGGCTTGCGTTGAGGCAAGCTTCCCGTTGTCTCGCAGTTGGGAAAATAACCCTGGCGGCGGTAATGGTTGAGAAATCTTCGCTAAACGTTTTTGAATCATAGCTGCATTTGCTGGACGCGATCGCACATCCTCCTGCACCATCTCATCCAGCAAATCCGCCAATTGGGGGTTGACATTTACCGCAGTTCGCCAGCGCAATTTACCCGTTTGCTGATCTTCCAACTCTAGCGGGTACTTGCCTGTTAGTAGTTCAATCACCGTTCGACCAAGGGCATAAAAATCGGCACTTGGCCCGACAATACCTCCAGTCACTTGTTCTGGTGGACTGTAGCCAGAAGAAAATAATCGAGTGGAACTAGACTGAGAACGCAACTTAGAGGCGCTAAATTGTTTCGCTCCTCCAAAATCAATTAGTACCAAGCGATCGCCCCCTGTTTGCCCTTGAGACGGGGTTAAAGATGGCGAAGAAGTGCCCAGCATCAAATTAGAAGGTTTGATGTCCCGGTGAAGAATCTGACGTTTGTGTAATTCTTGTAAAATCTGTACAGCTTGGGCAAACCAGTTTAAAACCAAATCCTCTGGACACCCTTGGGGAAACTTTTTTAATATCTCCTCTAAAGTCCGCCCATTGATTTTTTCCATTACCAGACAAGGTAGTTGGTGCGGTTTGGGGTTAAACAGTTGTACCTGAAAATACCCTTCGGCATCGACTTTGGGGACACCTGGATGCTGCAAGCTAGATAAAACCGCCGCCTCTTGGGTAAATAATTCCAGTGCCTTTGGTGAATCTTCTACCAATACTTTTAGCACTTTCTCTGTTTGAGTTTTTTCATCCCAAACCGTGTAAATTTGAGCAAATCCTCCCGATCCCAAAGGCTGAAGTGGAACATAGCGGTCTAACAGTTCTAGCGGTGCGCCACAACTGTTGCAAAATTTGTTTCCCCAAGGCTGAGGATAAGGACGTTGGCAATCAGGATTTATGCAGTGAACCGCACTCTGAGTGATGTGGGACACAACCGCTACAATACAAAGGCTGACTTGATTTTAGCGTTTCTTTAGGTTTCCTGATTTTAAAATAGCCAAAAGCAAAACCCTCATAAAATCTATGAGGGCATTCGTTTATATCTCAATACGCTGCTTGGGTTAAGACTTGATCCTCCCTAACCCTCCGATAAATTGGAGGGGATTAGAGCCAACCAATTGATCGGGGGGTTGGGGGGATCTTCCGAGACAAAATATCACTAACCCAAGTCTATTCGTTTATATCTATGTCAACCCTTAGTTACGAAAACTTCTCTTACTCTGCCTGTGCTTGGCAACTTCTTTGCGCTTGCGTTTTTCTAAAGGGGTTTCAAAATGACGATGCTTTCTCATGTCTGGAAAAATTCCAGCCTTGGAAACTTCTCGCTTAAATCGCCGTAAGGCTGACTCAATGTGTTCATTGTCACCTACAATTACTTGGGTCATTATTTCTCCTACTAAGTTGACTTCATCAATGGGTATGCAGGCGCTAACATTACAAAAAAAAGACAGACTCTTAGTTGTCTGACCTTAAGACTCTTGGTAAATTTTTTTTGTTTCCAAGGTTAGTAGCGTCCGCCGCGTCCGCCGCCACCGCCGTATCCTCCTCGGTTTCCACCAAAGGAACCTCTATCACCTCTATCTTCCTTGGGTTTAGCCTTATTCACTTTCAGGTCACGACCCATCCACTCAGCACCGTCAAGAGCTTCAATAGCAGCTGTTTCTTCAGCTTCAGTTCCCATTTCCACAAAAGCAAAGCCTCGCGGACGACCTGTTTCACGGTCAGTAGGTACTTGAACTCGCTTTACAGTACCATATTCTGCAAAAATACCACTTAAATCTTCTTGTGTAACGTCATAAGAGAGGTTACCTACATAAATTGACATCGATTCTCTCCAAAATCATCACTGTGTAGAGATTTTAATTTCTCTGAGTAGTCTGTAAATACTAAAAGGAAAAAGCCTTTCAATACTAAAACCAAAGACATCACTGAATTAACTCTCCTAATCATAGGATGACATATGAGCCAACTCTCTGCACCCAGTAGATTGTTAACAGATAATTAACTAGTGATGCGATCGCGTAGGTGCGATCGCCTGCCCCCACCTACCCTAAGTACAACCCACCGCAAAAAAGGGTTGGAAATGGAAGAAGATAAATTCTGTAGGGTGATACAGTAAATCAGACATGGAGGGGCGCATCTTTAATATCGAATTGAACGTTTGACTGCATTAACCATGAAGTATTACTTCCAAATTTTAATATGAAAGGCAAAGTCAGGCAACAAATAAAGGCTATGCCGACTTGTACTCTTTTGCAGAACCCGCTATAAGGCAATACAGTTTAGTTAAGAAAATAATCTGTTGAGGCAGGCAGGGGAAGCAGGGGGAGCAGGGGGAGAAAAAAATCTTAACCAAGCGTATTGCGCTATAAGGGACTTCCAAATAAAAAATATCCTATTGCTTTTAAGGCAGGGGAGCAGGGCGCACTTAGCTAGGGGAGGAAAAGTCGTTTTGATTCCAAAAATTGGATAATTTATTTTTTGGAGTTTCCTAAAAACAAGTGCGATAGCCTACTCGCCTGCCGTCATGGGTGTCAACTTAACATAAAAACCAGTCTAGAAAAAGCTTTGATAGATTGCCTCATTAAGAGCCAGAGGTTTTAAATGAGTTTCTGCGTTTACACCAATGGAGTGCGGTCTTCTCCCAACGCAAAGCAGCGCCTGAAAGATAGCTGATTCTTAGATTCTGAATTCTTCAATACATTTTGGCTATATCAAATTGCTTCTTATCACCTTTCCAAGCTGTTTCCAATTCGGCTTTGACAACTTGAGCGGCCTCATCTTTGCCCAGTGCCTGTAAACTTGCCTGTAAGCCAAATAGAGAGCGCGCATTATGGGGATACTTTTTTAGATCAGCACGAAAGACTTTCTCGGCCTGTGTATAGTCACCCTTAGCCAAAAGCACACTGCCCAAAGATTCCCGCGTGGGAAAATACCAGTCTGGTGGTTCCACGTAATCGAGGGCATCTTCTGCTGCCACCGCTTTTTCTAGCAATTGAATAGCAGATTCATAATCATGCTTTTCTCTAGCAATTTTGGCGTCTAAAACTTCTGAGGCAATGTCTAAAATGCGACTGGCGGGACTGAATCCAATGGTTGCTTCGCTGGAAATTCCCTGTTTGGCGGCAAGTAATGCCCGACTTTCACTTGTTGCATCTTCAAGTTTACCTGTGGCTGCGCTCGCCATGCCGCGAGCAAAATGCCAAAGTGCTGTAGTAGTAGGTAATTTAGCATCGGGAGCAGGAGTTTTTAAGATGGCATCCCAGTCACTAAAGCGTGTCTGAATCAGCATTTTGCTACCCAGGAATCCCTCAAGCATTGGTGCATAAGGGTCAATTGCAGTAGCATTTGTGACTAACTTATCTGCGGCTTGGAGAGCATCTTCATATCTTCCTGCCATGCTGCTCGCCACCATGAGAAAATGTACGTTGTGGTTGTAGTACATCATCGGGTAAGTGCCCTGGACTTGATATTTTTTGATGTAAATATCATCTTGAGCGATCGCCTGCTCGTTTGCCTGCATTGCCCCTTCATAATCTCCCACACGAAAATAAATATGAGAAGGCATGTGTACCAAGTGTCCCGCCTCTGGCGCTAGAGTTCCGAGTCTTTTGGCACTCACAAGGGCCCGTTCTGGGGAAGGCGAGGCTTCTACTGCATGAATATAGTAATGATTAGCTCCCGTATGATTCGGGTTACGTTTGAGAACAGATTCTAAAATAGCCACAATTTCTTCTGTATCTGGCTGTGGCTTACCATCTTTAGTCCAGTGCTGCCAAGGATGCAGATCCATCAAGCTTTCAGCGTAAAGCGTCGCCGCATCCAAATCATCAGGATAGCGCTTAACTAGGGTTGCCATTGCTTTTGCGTAGTAAAGCGCTAGTTGATATAAGTCGGCATCAGGATTTTGGGAGTAACGTTTTGCTAAGGCAGTAATGTAGTCTCGTTCCTGAGCAGATGCTTGGGTGGAAAGTGCCAAAGCTTGCTGTACTGCTTGGTAAGCAGCTAATTCTCGGTTGGGGTCTATTGCTGAGTTAATATTGGGGCCTAAAGCCAAAGCGATACCCCAATATGCGATCGCCAATTGTGGATCGAGTTTGGCAGCATGTTGAAAAGAACGCACCGCTTCATCATGATTGAAAGCGTAAATCAAATTTAATCCCTGATCGAAAAACTCTTGCGCTTGGGGATTAGAAGTGGAAACTGGATGGTGGATTGTGCCAAGTCCAGATATTAAAGTATAGGGCTGTCTTGCTTGAGCGTAGACGCGTAGCGGCTTGTCGTCAGACATTGCTGCACTAGGAGCGACTAAAGAGAGTACAAGCACCCAAACTATAAATAAGTACTTCATTGTCTATATTCTTTTTCTTCAAGCTTTTTTCTTAATATTCAAATGCCACAGTTTTTCTAAGGAGGCAATTTGTTGGGAAAGAACAGCAGCACGGTGTTTCTTATAGAGATTAAACCCTGCAAACACAATCATTGGAATCAAGATAGAAAATCCGATGAAAATGTTAACAGATGCATCAGCTTGCATCCTAGAGTCTACATATTGGGAGTTGGTAGTTGCTTGAGTAATAGAATGCGATCGCATAAATACCTTTATCAATACTATAAGTAAGCAGCCAAAAATCAACCTAAATCATTGTTTATGCTGTCTTTGGTCAAAAATTAGTCACAAGTTTTACTAGTGCAACATGGCGGAAATAACTATCTAGTTGAAAAAGCTAACAAAAGCTTAATTTACAAGCTTTTTTCCTGCTACCTTTTTTATAGACTTCTCTCTGCCTTCTTGCACTAGCTAAACTACTCTTCAGTTAAAACTTGAAAAATTATGTTGATTTTTGCATAAGTTTTGTGACAGCGGCCTTGTTCTGCAAGCACCGAATCTAAGAGGATTCGCCGACATTTCAGCTATTATATTGTGCCAGTTGTTTCTAACTTTGGCTTAAGTCATTATTTGCTAAAAGTATAATAAATAACATATTTTATCGGCATACTAATAACCAAGTTGCTGGCGATCAAATACTGGGTAAGCTATTACGCTTTTAAATTACACAGTCACTCATGAGGTTTGTTGACTGCTGACGGTTAACTGTCAACTGTCAACTGTCAACTGTCAACTGTTAACAGCCAACACGAAAAGATGTGCAAGTTAAATGCGCGACAGCTTACTTTTTAAGCATTGATTCGGGCGATGCCTGCGGCGAACTACACCTATAGCATCGATTCAGTAATCAAAAACCTTAGCCCCACCCTTGTAGGGTTGAGGGAGGTAAACTCCCAATATTTCTCGGGTTTTGGGGAAAAGGGTAAAGAAAAAACCTTTAACCTTTACCCTTTTCCCCAAACCCGATTCCGAGTTAAAAATGCACAAAGCGATAAGTATCGGGTAAACTCCCCTCTGTGCTTGCCTAAAGGCAGGCTGACGTCAACGCGAGGGGTTGGAGAGAGGTTCTTTCAGGATTACTGAATTGGGATTCTACCTAAAGTAGTAAATAATTTTGTCTCAAGATAGAACAATACAACATTCCTTTCCTTCTTTTAGATATTAATTGAATTCTTAAAGATGAATTTAACCTTTAAATAAATATGTACAACGGACACAAATATTTTTCATAAAAACATCGTCAGATAGAAGAATTAAAAATTGTCTAAAAGTAATCTATAAACATTGCAACGCTTTTCGAGCAAGCAATAACTAATCACTAACTAACATACTTTAGGAACAAAGAATATGAGTATCGAAGATAGAGCAAAAGCTTTTGCTAAAAATATCGAAGGAAAAGTACAAGAGGGAGTTGGCGAAGTAACTGGCAACCCTAATGATAAAGCTGAAGGGAAAGCTAAACAAGCTGAGGCGCAAGTCCGCCACACGGCTGAAAATCTCAAAGATGAAGTTAAGAAGACTTTAGACTAGGCTGAACTTTATTTAGGAAGAAGGTATAGGTAAAATCATTAATTATTTATTGATATTTGCTTAACCTTCTACCTTTCTAAAAACCGGATTATTCCTTGGTTTTTAGGCATTTTTACAATACTGGTTCCAAAATCTTTACTCAAACTCTCACTAATTTTTTTAAAGGTGTCAATTGATGATTAATCTTTTATTTACCTATCTTTTAACAGACATAACTGTGACATCACAAAGTAATTCTAGTTATTCTATTGTGCTGACAGCGTTATTAGGATTGGGCTTTATCGCTGCTGTAACTATAGGGTCAACTGCATGGTACAATTCCAAACGTCCTGTAGGTTGGGAAGATAAAGAGCGTCCCAATATTGTTCCAGAAATTGATAACTAAAAATATTTTTGTCTGCCTCCTCCTATATCTTAGTGTTCACGAATTTTGTTTGTGAACACTATTTTTGATTACAAAACACCCATTTAGTACAATAAAGCCACACAGATGTGCATTCGGGTTAATTTCAAAAAAGAATGCAAAACATACACAGATACCGCTAACTTTACTTTAACAAAGGGGAACTTTAGCCCAGATTGGGTTTCCCGATGAATCTCTACTTTTAGTTTTCACCAGCTACAGGTAGACGTATAGTGAATGTACTACCCTGGTCTGGTTCAGATGTTACATCAATTGTGCCTTGATGTGCTTCAATAATGCAGCGAGATAAATATAGTCCCAAACCACTACCAGAACGCTGGTGTTTACCTTGGCGAAATCGCTCGAATAATATCGCCTGGTCTTGTTTAGAAATTCCCGGCCCTGTATCTTGGATCTCAATAGTCACAGCTACCGGAGTGAGATAGCAGTGAATATCTACAGAGCCTTTGTCTGTAAATTTGATGGCATTGCCGATAATATTTGTTAAAACTCGCCGCAGTTCTACGCGATCGCCCATGACGGTGCTTGCAGTTTCACCTATATCAATGTTTACAGCTAATCCTTTTTCTTCAGCTAAGGGTGTTAATTCCTGGGAAACTTCACCAACTAATTCCTGAATATTGCAGGGAGAAATTTTTAAGGTTTTACAGCCTGCTTCATGACGATAAACTTCTAGTAAGGTATTTACCATTTCCAGCAGGTCTTGATTGCTGCCAATCATGGTATCAATTATTTCTTGCAATTCGGGTGAAACTTCACAAAATCTGCCTTCCAGCAATAATTTTAATACGCGGTTGGAGGCTACCAGTGGTATGCGTAAATCGTGAGTAAAACGCGAGACAAAATCTGCCCGGAGGTTAGCCATCTGATCTCGTTCGTCGATACTATGCTTGAGGCGCAGGAGCGATCGCACTCGTGCATGTAGTTCATCAGGATCGAATGGTTTACGAATAAAGTCATCTGCACCAGCATCGAGTCCTTCCACAACGCTAGACGCATAGTGAGCCGTGAGCAGCAGAATGGGGATAAATGGCAACGCCTGATTCTGTCGAATGCGTCGAGTAAATTCATAGCCATCAAGCTCGGGCATCATCACATCTAAGAGGATTAAGTCTGGCGGCGACTCTTCAACCATAGTTAGAGCAATTTTGCTATCTTCCACCAGGCTAATTTCATAATTATTATCTTCTAGGACTGCTTCTAAGACCAGTAAATTGTCAAAAACATCATCGACAACGAGAATTTTATCTTTTTTGACAGTTTTAGTTAAAGACATGGCTAAATAAAAAAAGAAGTGCTTGGCTATCCCTAGCAAATCTAGTAATAGCTTACTTCACTAGTGCTGAGATTATTAAGGATTCACATTTTCCTTTCAAGTTTACTGAATTAAATATCTTACTTTTCTAAGTATTATTACTAAAAAAATCTTCAAAATTGTATTAATTAGTGGAAACTTTATAAGTATCTTAGCCGTCCGAATCTCCAACCAATATCTGTACCTTGGTGCTAGGGTGAAGTAGTTTAGCCCCTTTTATGTGCATTATCCTAGCCACTGCAAGGGCAACTATTTAATAGTTACCCACTCTTGCTTGCTACCGGATTTTCAATGAAAAATTGTCTACCATAAAACATCTATCCACCGCTTAATGTATAAAAATATTTTTTGATTGAATTATATTGTCATCTCGAAACTCTTGCTTTAGAAAAACTTCCGAGATAAGGTTATTTATGTCTAATGGTAGATGAAGTTCAGGGAACAATACCAACCGCATTGCTTTTTGTATTAAGATCCCGAATAAAATAACGATTTAATCTGTACTTTAGATAGATAAGAGTAAAGTTAAGCAACTATGAATGAAATCAAGATCCTCGTGATTGAAGATCACAACCTTACAAGAATCGGATTACGGGCTGCCTTACAAACTCAGCCAGAGTTAAACATTGTTGGTGAAGCAGCCAATGCAGCCGATGGTATCAAGCTTCTGCAAACTCTCAAGCCTGATGTTGCTACTATTGACATTGGTTTACCTGACATGGATGGTATTGAGCTAACACGCACATTTAGGCAATATCAAGCAGAGAACGAAGATTATACTACAAAGCTGCTAATTTTAACCATGCAAAATAGCGAACAGGCAGTTTTAGCAGCATTTGCAGCAGGTGCAGATTCTTATTGTATGAAGGATATCGAAACTGAGAGACTAGTTGAGGCTGTGCGAACGACTTATGCAGGTAGCTCATGGATCGATCCAGCGATCGCAGACCTTGTACTACAACAAATACGTCAAGATTTCCCCGATGGTAGCAGAGGGGCATCTGGAAAAAGAGTGTTGATTGAAGGTATTGACCCAGATGTTGAGAAAAGTATAGTCAGCTATCCTTTAACTCAACGGGAAATGGATGTTTTAGAGTTGATTGTCGCTGGGTGTGATAATGCAGAAATCGCTAAAAGGCTCTATTTAACAGTTGGTACTGTAAAAACTCATGTTCGAGGTATTCTCAATAAACTCTGTGTTGCTGACCGTACACAAGCAGCTGTCCGTGCTTTGCGGGCTGGATTAGTACCGTAAGTCAGTAAGAATAACTACTTACATTGCAATTTTCACAGTAATTTTTAATTCCTTGAAAGCAAGTAATGAACTATCCACCTCAAAAGTGCAACTTATTCTGAGATGCTGCGCTAAGAAGTGCTTGT
The DNA here is from genome assembly GCF_020829665.1 of Nostoc sp. CHAB 5824. GTDB lineage: Bacteria > Cyanobacteriota > Cyanobacteriia > Cyanobacteriales > Nostocaceae > Nostoc. The sequence goes on along the minus strand of NZ_JAIVFT010000004.1, from coordinate 211,802 downwards.
TCATAATTATTTTTCGGTCAAAGCGGTTACTTGAACAAAGATTTATGAATAAATTGTTACACAGTTTAGTAAAATGACATAATTGACAAACAAATAAGTATTTTTTCTCATATACATGATAGCGGATCAATTTCCCTGGCTTACCGCGATTGTCTTGCTGCCACTCGTTGCTTCCCTGCTCATCCCTGTGCTGCCTGATAAAGATGGCAAGCGCGTTCGGTGGTACGCATTGGGTATAGGTATTGCAGACTTTGCCTTGATGTGCTACGCCTTTTGGAAACATTATGATGCCAGCAGTGCTAGTTTTCAAATGGTGGAAAATTATGCCTGGGTGCCTCAGTTAGGTTTTAACTGGGCAGTATCAGTCGATGGACTTTCAGTTCCCCTCGTGCTTTTAGCAGGATTTGTCACCACGCTCTCGATTTTTTCAGCCTGGCAAGTTGATCACCGACCTCGCCTCTTCTATTTTTTGATGCTGGTGCTGTATTCCGCACAGGTAGGGGTGTTTGTTGCCAAAGACTTGTTGCTATTTTTCATTATGTGGGAAGTAGAGTTGATTCCCGTCTACCTACTAGTGTGCATTTGGGGTGGGCAAAGGCGTCGCTATGCGGCTACGAAATTTTTGTTGTATACCGCAGCGGCTTCTATATTTATTTTGGTAGCAGCCCTGGCAATGGGGTTATACGGCGGCGGTGATATGACATTTGATATAACTGCCCTCGCCAAGAAGGAATATCCCCTTGGTCTACAACTGCTACTTTATGCAGGATTGCTGATTGCATTTGGTGTCAAACTTGCTGTTTTCCCGATGCATACCTGGTTGCCTGATGCCCACGGCGAAGCATCTTCTCCTGTATCGATGATTTTGGCTGGTGTATTGCTAAAGATGGGCGGATACGGGCTAATTCGCCTGAATCTGGAGTTGCTTCCTGATGCACACATTTACTTTGCGCCTGTTCTAGCGATTCTGGGTGTTGTCAACATTATCTATGGTGCATTAAACTCCTTTGCTCAGACCAATATGAAGCGGCGTTTGGCTTATTCGTCGATTTCTCACATGGGGTTTGTGCTACTTGGGATTGCCTCCTTCACTGATTTGGGAATCAACGGCGCGATGTTGCAAATGATTTCACATGGTTTAATCGCATCAGTGCTGTTTTTCTTAGCAGGCGTTACTTACGATCGCACCCACACAATGGTAATGAAAGATATGGGCGGTATTGGTCAAGCCATGCCCAAAGTCTTTGCCTTGTTTACAATTGGAGCGATGGCATCCCTAGCACTTCCTGGAATGAGCGGCTTTGCTGGCGAACTATCGGTATTTGTTGGGATGACAAGCAGTGACGTTTACAGTTCGACTTTCTGCACCGTAACGGTTTTTCTTGCCGCAGTTGGAGTTATCCTCACACCTATCTATCTACTTTCCATGCTGCGAGAGGTATTTTATGGTAAAGGTGCAGCACTCCTATGCGACATTAATAATTCAGGCTTGGAAAATCAAGAAGATGAGGGAACAGTTTGTTTTGGTACAGACTGCCTCGTGCCAGAAGATGCAGTCTACGACGATGCTAGACCCCGTGAGGTATTTATCGCCGCCTGTTTTCTGCTGATGATTATTGGTATTGGTTTCTATCCCAAAATGGCGATGCAGATGTACGACGTGAAGACCGTCGCAGTCAATGCTAATCTTCGCCAGTCTTATGCCATAGTTTCGCAGACAAATCCCCAGATTTATGCTAAAGGTTTCTTGGTTCCGCAAATTTCAGAGGTTGAGATAGCGCCCGTTTTGGGAACTCTGAAGTAAGCTTTTTGACCTCAATTTCTGCGGAAAAGAGCGATGTCTAGGACAGCCACTACGCGCCTAGTTCTTTTGTTAGCAGATAACTTTGACCAAACACTTTACGCAGCCTACAATTAGCGTATTAGATTATATACACGTAGGTTGCGTATGAGTACTACTTCATTCTTTGATGAACAGAAAGAGCAATCTTTAATAAAAGCTAGAACTGTTGAGAAATATTTTTGGGCTTGGGCAAAAGTAATAATCGGAACTATTAAAAGGCTTGAAAGTGAAGGTAGGGAAGTTGATCCAAGAATTGCCTACATAGACCTTTTTGCAGGCCCAGGCCGATACAAAGATGGTTCAAAATCAACACCAATAAAAGTTTTAGAAACTGGGATTTCTAACCCAGATATGCAAAATAGGCTGGTGACAGTATTTAATGATGTTGATGCAGAAAATGTCAGTTCTCTTCATGAAGTTCTAAATTTAATTCCTGGTATTGAAGATTTTAAATATAAGCCTCAAGTAATCAATCATGAAGTTGGGGAAAATATTGTCAACACATTTAACGAGCGAAAGTTAGTCCCTACATTGTTTTTTGTAGATCCGTGGGGATATAAGGGATTATCGCTAAAACTTATTAACTCAGTTGTAAAGAACTGGGGGTGTGATTGCATTTTCTTTTTCAATTACAACCGCATCAATATGGGTTTAGGTAACGCAGCTGTTGAAGAACACATGAATGCGCTATTTGGAAAAATACGAGCCGATCAAGTACGCCAACAACTAAAAATGCTTAAACCAGAAGAACGGGAGCTAACAGTTGTAGAGGCAATTTGTGAAGCTCTCAAAGAAATGGGTGGAGAGTATGTTCTACCTTTTCGCTTCAAACATGAGAATGGGAAACGAACTAGTCATCATTTAATCTTTGTGAGTAAGCACGTGAAAGGCTATGCAATCATGAAAGACATAATGGCAAAAGAGAGTTCTGAACAAAATCAAGGTGTGCCTTCTTTTGAATACAATCCAGCCACCTATAGACAACCGTTACTTTTTGAATTTTATCGTCCTCTCGATGACTTAGAAGAAATGCTATTGGATACATTTGCAGGTCAAACAATAACCATGCTAGAAATTTACAATCAGCATCATATTGGAAAGCGTTATATTAGCAAAAACTATAAAGATGCTCTTAATAATCTTGAAGCTAAAGGTAAAATTACAGTATATCCACCTGCTAATAAACGAAAAAAGATCAAAGGTGAAATTACATTCCGCGATTCAGCAGAAGTTACATTCCCGCCTAAGTAGTAATTGCCAAATTCTCTTTTTTTGCTGCTAATTTCACTGGAGTATTCCCCCATGTCTTTTGATGCTGCTTCCAAGCATCAGGCATTTCATCCCATACTTTACCATCCAGTAACCTACCTCCAGCCTTAGAAGTCCTTCCGCCAATCTGCTTGAAAAAGAATGCAACTTCTGCGGCTTGACACTGATCATGAATATCCTTCACCCACTCAGTTTTTAGAGGACGATGTTTTTGTCCAGACTCTCCACCAACAATGACCCAGTGAATATCTGTTAACTCAAGATTCAATTCACCTAAGAGCGGTTCACATGAAAGAAAGCGGACAGTCGCGGGAACTTGGCGAAGAAAGTCAACACGATGAACATAGTTTTGATTTTCGACTGACACACCCAACCAGATATTTTCATGAAATTCTAGCTCAGAAGCCAACTCAAGTAAGCGTTCCGGTCGTTTTGTTAATATTTGATATATGTGCCAAGGCGTTTTATGAATCACTTTAAAGACCTTTTTAATGAAATCAAGAGGTACATCTTCATGAAAAAGGTCACTCATTGAATTGACAAATATTCTACTCGGAGTACGCCACTTTAAAGGTTCCGCTAACCTTTCCGGGTGTAAAGTTAAATCAAATCCATTCTTGAAGTTATTAGGAAAACGTTTAGTGAGAGCTTCTGCATAGCAATGCAAACAACCTGGACTAACTTTGTTACAACCAGTAGTTGGGTTCCAAGTTTTGTCTGTCCACTCAATACCCGTGTGCGTGCTAGACATATTACATAACCTTGTAAATTACAAATTCTGCAAATTATACTTTTTAGGATCTATGATTCTTATAGTGTATCTGTACTATAACAGAACTCATGATCATCTCATTGCTGTAGATGGGGCGGAGCGATCGCATAATCCAACCATTTAAATTCCCATAGTATATTTTTGCCAGAGCCACAACCACTAAAACTCAAGACTCGGAGGATAGATTAAGGAATATTAGATCAAAGTATCCCCAACAGCGCTCAAAACTAGCCTCAAAGTGCTACCAATACATGGGATGCTGGTTGATGATTAGTGAGTTTTGCCAATGTCTGTTGTTTCTGGTGTCACTGTTACTGTTCCCGCCACAACTGCTAATTTGGGGCCGGGTTTTGATTGCATTGGTGCAGCATTAAAGCTGTACAACGAGTTCAAGTTCACTCGCCAAGAAGAGGGTGGGTTAACTATTCATGTCACTGGTACGGAAGCTGAACGAGTCCAAACTGATGAAAGTAATCTCCTCTACCAAGCATTTGTAAAGTTCTATCAACATATAGAGCAGACGCCGCCGGCTGTAAAAATAGAGATTAAGTTAGGTGTCCCGTTAGCGAGGGGTTTGGGTAGTTCGGCGACAGCAATTGTTGGTGGGTTAGTTGCTGCTAATCAACTGGAAGGTGCGCCTATGAGTCAGTCGCAAGTGATGGAGTTAGCGATCGCAATGGAAGGACATCCTGATAATGTAGTTCCAGCTTTGTTGGGAGGATGTCGTCTCGCTGCTACTAGTGGCGCAGGTTGGGAAATTTGTAATGTTCCCTGGCATAAAGATGTTGTACCAGTTGTGGCTATTCCTGATTTTGAACTTTCTACTTCAGAGGCGCGGGGCGTTCTTCCAACTGAAGTAAGTCGCGCCGATGCGATTTTCAATACAGCACATTTGGGGTTATTGTTGCGCGGCTTGGAAACTTGTAACGGACAATGGTTAAAGACAGCTTTGCAAGATAAGTTGCATCAACCCTATCGTAAAGCTTTGATTCCTGGTTATGATGCTCTCAACATCGCAGCGGTTAGTGCTGGTGCTTATGGTATGGTGATTAGTGGTGCGGGGCCGACATTGTTAGCTTTGGCAGATAAATTACACTCGAAGGCTGTGGAGGCGGCGATGTTAGCTGCTTGGCAAGAAGAAGGAATTACAGCCGAGGTGCGATCGCTTTCTCTCGATACCCAAGGCGCAAAAAGCTTTTAATATTTTACTCAGCACTTAAAACTCGATTTATGGAGCAAACTCAGGCTGAAATAGCGGCGCTTAACTCTCAAATTCAGGCTCTTTTAGAAGAACGCGCTGCACTCACTATTAATAATGTCATCTCTGGCGAGAATGATTCACCCCAGGCAATGGTGGAAGCTTACCGCCGTCAAGCCAGAGAAAATGCCCAATTATCAGTTGAACTCCAAGGCATAGATGCAGCGATCGCTGCCCTGGAAGCCCAGATAAAACAAAAACAAGGTAAGTTAGTGCGGTGGCAAGGTGAATCAAAACAACTTATCCAACAGCAGCAGCTAGAGGAAGCCAAAGAAGTGGCTCAGGTACATGCTGAACGCATTAATCAACTAGCAAGTGAACTGGCGGCAGAAGTCCGTTTTCTTAAGGCTTGTGCCAATCAACTCAGTCCAATGTATTGGCAGATTTATTACAAGCCCTTTATCACTGGGTTCAAAACAATCTCCGTTCCCTATGTCCGCTCAGATGGGGAAGTTTGGACAATTGTCAACCGGATTGTTTGATGCATTAGTCCCAAGCACTCAGTTAAAACACATCAAATTTGCATAACCAAATTTGATCAAACTCTTGTAGGGTAGGCATCTTGCCCGCCCATGATTGCAAATAGCCCTGACAATTGGGCTTAACCAGAAAATGTAACGATATTATAACGGTGGCTTTAGCTGCCGTTTTTTGTTGACGTTGCAAAAGTTTACATTTAGAATGGAAAGCGGCAAAATCCAATAAGTATTTATTCTTATTTATCCTGAGAACATGATATTTGATGAGTATATATTCCTATCAAAATTAAAAATTTAATCTTTTCAAGATAAATAATGTTTACAAAAGTAAAAATTACTTAATATAATGTAATCAAAATCGAAAAGGCAAATTGATTGTCAGAAGTGATGAATGCTATTGAATTTCCCTGGCTAACAGCCATAATCCTTTTACCCTTAGTGGCAGCCTTAGCCATCCCCCTGATCCCAGACAAAGAAGGTAGAACTGTGCGGTGGTATGGTCTGGGAGTTGCGATCGCCGACTTTGCACTGATGATTTATGCCTTTTGGTATAAGTACGACTTCCAGAGTTCAACACTCCAACTTGTAGAAAATTATCCTTGGGTACCGCAGTTAGGTTTGCATTGGGCTGTGGGGGTTGATGGTTTATCGATGCCCTTACTGCTTTTGACAGGCTTAATAAATACCCTCGCAATATTCGCGGCTTGGAAAGTTACCACCAAGCCGCGATTATTTTATGGTTTGATGTTAGCGATGTACAGCGCCCAGCTTGGCGTATTTGTTGCCCAGGATTTGCTGTTGTTCTTCCTGATGTGGGAAATCGAGTTAGTGCCAGTTTACCTGCTGATTTCCATCTGGGGAGGACAAAACCGCCGTTATGCGGCTACCAAATTCATCCTTTACACCGCCGCCGCATCAATATTTATCTTGATTGCCGGTTTTGCACTTGTCTTCTCTGGAGATACTGTCACTTTCGACATGGCGACTCTGGGAATGAAAGAATACCCCAAAACCTTGGAATTGTTGGTTTATGCAGGTTTCTTGATTGCCTTCGGTGTAAAATTACCGATTTTCCCTTTACACACTTGGCTACCTGATGCCCACGGTGAAGCATCAGCACCCGGTTCGATGATTTTGGCTGGTGTGTTGTTAAAAATGGGCGGTTATGCTCTCATCCGCTTCAATGTGGAAATGTTGCCCAATGCCCATGTGACTTTTGCGCCAGTGTTAGCGATTTTGGGTGTAGTAAACATTGTCTACGGTGCTTGCTGTGCTTTTGCCCAAACCAATCTCAAACGCCGCTTGGCTTACTCTTCAATTGCCCACATGGGGTTTGTGCTAATTGGAATTGCCTCTTACACTGAACTGGGTATTAGCGGTGCAGTGCTACAGATGGTTTCTCACGGCTTGATTGCTGCTAGCTTATTCTTCCTGTCTGGCGTGACTTATGATCGCACCCACACCTTGATGATGGATAAAATGGGCGGTATGGCTAAGGTAATGCCTAAAACCTTTGCTCTGTTTACCATTGGTTCAATGGCTTCTCTCGCCTTACCTGGAATGAGTGGCTTTGTGGGTGAGTTGATGGTATTTCTGGGTATCGCCACTAGTGATGTTTACAGTTCCAGCTTCAAAATTGTAGTCGTGCTGCTGTCAGCAGTGGGCGTGATTTTGACACCGATTTATTTACTGTCGATGCTGCGTCAAGTTTTCTACGGTAATCAAAGTCTTCGCGTAGCGTCTCGCAGAGAAGAGTTGCACTTGGATGCTGTAATATCTGATGTCAAACCCCGCGAAATATTTATTACCGCTTGTTTGTTGCTGCCAATCATCGGTATCGGCTTCTATCCCAAATTGGCAACGCAGACTTATGATGTGAAGGCAGTAGAATTAGCCGCCCATGCTCGTGAAGTTCTACCAGTCGTTGCTCATCAACAACCATCAAGTTTGTACTCGCGGATTTTCTCTGCACCAACATTGGCTACTTCTCAAGTTGAAAGTTCGATTAACATTTCTGAGTAAATTAACTTCCCATTAAGGGGTCTGCAAGTAAATTCTAAATTATTAGGGCAATAAAGGGGTGGTTAGATAACTACCCCTAACATTTTGGCATTTTGGAGGGGCGATCAGGTGCGTAGGCGTAGCCCGCCATAGGCATCGCTTGTATTTCCCGACCTAGAAATAAAACTAAATAGCAGAAGAATAGGCTTCATCCACCTTCAAAGTTGTGCCTGTAATAAACTTGGCATCATCAGAAATCAGAAAAGCAATTATTTTAGCAAACTCTGCATAGGTAGTAGGACGACCAAGCATCAAATCCGAAGGCACATTCCATCCCTCTAACTCTGCCATTGAATCTGCGACAAAAAAAGGCGCTACGGAAACCATGCGAATTCTATCTGCTTTGTAACGCTTGGCATAAAGTTTTGTAAACCCTTCCATTGCGGCGCGGAGTGTACCGCTAAAGGGTGTCCCTAATCCTGGTTCATGGGAGTCACACGCGGAAATATTCACGATGACACCGCCTCCTGAATATCGCATTGCTTCTGTAACTAGTTTGCCGATGCGGACAACACTCAAAAACAGCATTTCAAAGTTTTCTATCCACATTTCATCAGAAATAGATAGCAAATCTGGTCGGGGTGGATCTCCAAAACTATTTACTACTGCATCAATACGACCGAATTGAGTTAAAGTTGTCTCTACTAATCGCTGTAAGTCTTGAAAATTGGTAATTGATCCTTGAGTAGCAATACCGCCCAATTCATCTGCTAAATCCAGAATCTCAGGCGATCGCGCCATCAGTGAAACCCTATAACCCTGCGCTGCTAACTCTCGCGCACAACCTGCGCCAATCCCTCGACTAGCAGCCGTAATAATCGCTACTTTTTGTGAATCCATATAAGTAATTTAAATTCCTAAACTTTTCGTAATTTAGGATATAGCCAAGAATTAAACAAACGGCTAACTCTAGGCATGACAACATAGGTCAACAGCAAAACCATTGTAATGGTAATAATTAACGAAATAATCAAAGGTGGGAAACCACGAATTAGGGGTGTTATAAATGTATTCAACAAATTAATCAACACAAATACAGCTCCCCAAGTTAGCAAGGCTATTTTATAGCGCGGTGGAGTTTTCAGTGGTTGACCGGGAAGAGAAAACCAAGCTTCTAATCCACTAATTTGTTGAACATCAGGATCAGATTCCACCAAATGCTTACCTTGATTCAGCCAATATTCGCGATCGCGCGATGTCATCCACGCCTTCAAATTTTCATAACCGTCAAACCGGAAGATAATCGCATATTCATTTCGCACTCCAAGTTGGGGACGAATTACATTTGTTCCCAGATGCCCTAGATAGGTTCTGGAAACCCTGGTAATATCTTTCAACCAAGCCTCGTAAGCAGTTTCGCATCCTGGTTTTACAACTTGTGTAATGACCACGGTTAATTGATCGTCCTGTTCCATGTCCATTAGTTATGCCACTTATCTTTATGCCCGTGAGACTAAATTCATGCTTTTAATCAGCAACGCCCAAAATTTGCTTGCTCTAAAACCGCTTTAAATTTGGGATTTTCAATTCAAAACCCCAAATTTAAAATTCGGTCATTCTCAAGCTAAGGGATATCCAGCTTTTCCAACCTCAAGTCGAACAACATTGGCAGGAACAACCCCTGTGGGTGGGGGTAAAAACATTCCACCATTAGTTACAACATAAATTGCAGTGCGATCGCCCTCACGTTGACCAAAAGCCACTGCTGTGCTACCAATTACACCTGACTCGGCTTGAGCAATAATAGTAGTACTGCCATTGGTTGCAATTTTTACCACACTGTTATAAATGTGCGTTGCTCCATAAAGGTTGCCTTCCACATCAAAGGCAAAGTCATCAATATTGGTCTGCTCAACAAAGATTTCCGGCTCACCTGGTTGATCGGCAATATCAACGGGAATCCGCAACAGCAACATTTTTTCTGTATTTGAAACGTAGAGGAAATCACCAAAACGCTTCAAGCCATTTGCCGCCGGCATCACGCTCTCCGAATTGCTACGAGCAAGTATTGGATGTTCTAGCCAAATTGATCCACGGCGTTGAGCAATATCAATCAGCCAGATTGCACCGCGATAGCAATCTGCTGTCAAATACTGAGTGCCAGAAAGTGGAATGATACCATTAAGAAATATAGCATCTGGCAGTGTGAGCAACGTTTCCACCGTGCCATCATTTTTAACTAGAGAAACCACGGGTATAGAATCACCATTCCATCCTGTTGCCACCAGATCGCCGTTGGTAGTGAAAGCAAGACCACTTACTTTGCCTTCAAAAGTCGCATGAATTTGCTGGTTGCCATCTGGGGTAATGCGAACAATCTTGCCGACCTCATGATTGCTTACAAAAATTGTGCCATCTGGTGCGATCGCTAGATTTTCCAAAAAAGTATTGACTGGGAACGAGGTAATAACTTTGCCAAGTGCCAATTCAACCGGCTTCTCTGCGTAAATAGGCGGTAAACCTACAGGATTTCCCATATTAACCTACCATTGTAATTGAATGGGGCCACCAAACTTTCGCATCTCTGCAAAAAACAGTCCTTGCGCTCCTCCGTCGGGAAGTGTTGCCAAATAGACAGCAGTTTCAGCTCCTTCTTCTGCCGTGAACGGGGCATCATCTCCCCCCATATCTGTCTTCATCCAACCTGGAGAATAGGCATTTACGAGAATATTAGTACCTTGGAGTTCCTTGGCGAGAAGCACGGTTAGTCCATTTACTCCTACCTTTGAGAGTCGATAAGAAGGCGCTAAAGGGTAGTAATCAGTGGGAACTGATACTAAAGATGCCATTTCCGTAGAGATATTGACAATGCGACCGTAGTTTTGCACCTTCATCAACGGAATTAATGCTTGAGAAATTCTGAGTACCGCTAGAACATTGGTTTCAAAGGTCGATCGCATCGTTTCCAGTTGCACAGTTAGTAAGCTGGACTCCTCCGGCTTAGTTGTGGGATTCACGCCTGCATTATTGACCAGAATATCTACTTTGCCGTAAGTTTCACGTAGCCAGTCGGTAAACTGTTGTACACTTCCATCATTCGTAACATCCAGCTTGTGATAGTCAATATCAAGCCCTTCACTGGTAAGCTGCTGTTTAGCAGCAAGACCATCTGTTTCATTACGACTCGTCAGAATTACGCGGTTGCCAATTTGGGATAATTGACGGGAAATAGCATATCCTAGCCCTCGATTACTGCCTGTTACCACAGCAATCTTTTTTTGAGTTGTCATTTTTATAACCTTGAAACTGCTTTTTATTTTACTGTACTGAGATGCAATGAATTAAGCAAGTCGATTGCAGCAATGTATTCAATCAATGATCAATGATCTGACTTACTTCAAACTCGAAGCTTGCCGTCCACCTAAGCGTTGTTCTGACGCTGTAGGTAAGACATTGACAGAGATAGTTGCATAAACACCCTGTTTTTGACCACCTATAATCAGGCGAATAAAATCTCCTAAGCCTTCTACCAATCGAGCATTACGTAAAACACCAGAATCTACTGCTAAAAATCCGATTTCTTCAGCAAGCCCCATCACTGTTTTTCTGGCTTGTTCATCATCTCCTGCAACAAAAACAGAAACTCCATAATTTTTTAGTGGTTCAGGTGCTAATTCAAAGACTTCCTGCGCCATAGTATTAAAAGCTTTTACCACCCGCGCTTGAGGTACATCTTTAGCAAGCTTTTCGGCTAGAGATTCTACTATTGGTGGATAAGCAAATCCTTCAGGAATATCCTGATTATTACAATCAATAATAATTTTACTGTCGAGAACTTCAGCATGAGAAAGCAACTGTTTTGGCATAATGTTGCGTACTGTCCACAAAATTACATCAGCAAACGCCGCCGCCTGATCATTTGTTCCACCCTGCGTTTCGCGTCCTGCGAACTCTGCTGTTGCTTTTCCTTTTTCGGCATCACGAGAGCCAAAAAATACTTCATGCCCCTGCTCTGCCCAGAGAATACCTAAAGAGCGCCCCATGTTTCCACTGCCAATAATTCCAATCTTCATGAGTTAACCCTCATTTCACCGTAGATTGTGAAAAGATTATAGTTAAAGCAGGTGAAGTAGCCACAAAGCAATTATGACCACCAACTTACCTGTAGCCACAGAAATTATACCAGTGGTTTTGCAATTGCAACCTGCGATCGCACTAACCGAAGATCAGTTTTATGAGTTTTGTCAACTAAACGGTGATTTTCGCATTGAACGCAATGCTGCTGGAGAATTAGTGATTATGCCCCCTACTGGTTCCGAAACCGATCAACATAACTTTGACATTATTGTTCAGTTGGGTATTTGGACGAAGCAAGATGGTACAGGTGTAGGGTTTGGTTCTAGTGGTGGATTTACTTTACCTAATGGTGCAGTGCGATCGCCTGATGCAGCGTGGATAAAACGCGATCGCTGGAAGGCGATACCACCAGAACTGCGAAAAAAATTTGCACCGATTTGTCCTGAGTTTGTGATTGAATTGCGTTCTGAGAGCGATAACTTACGAATTTTGCAAGACAAGATGCAAGAGTATATTGATAATGGGACACAACTTGGTTGGTTAATTGATAGAAAACAGCGCCGAGTTTTTATTTATCGTCCTAATATTGCGGTTGAGGTATTAGATAATCCTAAAACGCTTTATGGTGAACCGTTGCTACCTGGGTTTGTTTTGGATTTAAGTCAGGTTTGGTAGGGAGTAAGCTAGCCAGAAGAGGAGGCGATCGTAAAATGGCAAAAGTAGAACAGTACCGTCAAATTATTCAAGACCTGTTGCTAGGTTACAGCGAAATCAAAGCTAGCAACGAAGAAGTCGAAGCAGAAGTTATTTTTGATAGAGAACGTGATCGCTACCAAGTTGTTCATGCAGGGTGGTCAAATAAGCGCCGTGTATATGGCTGTATTTTACATTTAGATATTAAAAACGAAAAAATTTGGATTCAACACGATGGTACAGAAGGAGGTATTGCCAATGAACTTATTAGTCGAGGTATACCCAAAAAAGACATCGTTTTGGCTTTTCATTCCCCCTTTAAACGACAATTTACCGAGTTCGCTGTTGGTTAAGATGGCTGAAGGTTAAAAGGAACCCAATCACTCAGATAAATCGCGGTGCGACGCCGAATAGCGCGTCGTAGACATCGCCTTCACTTTGACCAAAAGCCACGGCTGTGCTACCAATTACACTTGCCTTGGCTTGAGCAATTGTAGTACTACGAAAAACGTTTGCACCGATTTGTCCTGAGTTTGTGATTGAATTGCGTTCCCAGAGCGTAATTTACCGCCGTAGGCATCGCTTGCAAAACTTGCAAGACAAGATGCAAGAGTATATTGATAATCACACGCAACTTGGTTGGTTAATTGATAGAAAACAACGCCAAGTTTTTATTTATCGTCCTAATACTACGGTTGAGGTATTAGATAACCCTAAGACACGTAACTATTAAGCAATATTAAACAGACAATTAGACTAGACGAATTAGCTAGTAGTTTACCTCAAGAGGCTTTCACAGAAATTAAACTCAACTATGTAAAGTTTTGTATTTGGATTTCTAGTTTATGTATTTTTACATAGATTACTAATATTTTATTGGTATAATATAATTTAATGCCTATATTCTTTGAAGGAGATAAAAAATGTTTAAGTCCAAGTTAATTCTAGTCACAAGTAGTTTACTTCTAATCAGTGGACTTACAGTAACGAAGGTAGTACAAGCCCAAAATAACCAGAATAATCATGCACAGACATCGGCTTCACACAAGGAAGCAGAAACTGAACTGATAGGTATTGCCGAAGCAGCCATACAAACAGAAAATGATATCCTTGTAAATGGCAATATTATAGCTGCTTTGAATCGTAATCCTCGATCATCAAGGGCTAAAGTAGCGCTTCAAAGACGTTTTGAAAAAACATTGGAGCGCCGAAAATTTTTAGCAAATCGTAAAATTGGTTTCAAGGGCTTTCAAACCAAGCTAGAGATAAAAAACATTCAAATTAATGGAGATACAGCAACTTTAGAGGCAAAAGAAAAAACTATCCGCGATTATGACTTGTCTATTATGCCTCCTGATGCGCCTAAGACAACTGAATCCCACACAGATCATCTGTTCAGCTTTGTTTTACGCAATGGTCAGTGGGAGTTATCTTCAGATCAATTGCTGAATGTCCCTAGTCCACCTATTAAGCCTGACGAAAAATCAGTTCCAGTTGATCCTAGTGTGACTCCAGCAGATCCTCTAGCTCCTCAAACATATATACAATCTAGCTTAACTTCTCGGCAGATAACCTCCATCTCCAACAATCTTTTTGGCATTTCGAGAGATTCCTACATATATTCTGCTGTTTCTAAAGAGTATCAAAAGTCTGTATCAAATCCTCAATTATTGGCTCAGGCCAACTTACTTAATCGTTCAGCTATTGTGCAATACATCTACTACTATGCTTTAACTCCCAATCAGCAATATCGAAACTTCGAGAATAGCGGTAATCAGGGAGGAGACTGCACTAATTTTGTATCTCAATCTCTCAAGGCTGGAGGATGGCCAAGTGTACAAGGTTACTACCAAAACGATACAGTGTGGTGGTATGACTACTCTAATAATCCTCTAGTAGTTCCTGCACAAAGCTGGACTTGGATTGGTGCTGGTAAATTCTTCCAGTTTATTCAAAAACGCCCTCGTGCTACAACAATTGGTAGAGTTGCCGACTTGATTCCAGGAGATGTAATCTCAGTTGATTTCGATCCTCAGAACAATAATGGTATCGATCACACTATGCTCGTATCAAAAAAAACTAACGACGGGACTATTTACCTGGCATACCATACCAATAACACCCTTGATAAAACGTTTTATGATTTTTACAATCAAAGTCCTTCGGGCGCAAAATACTATGCATGGAGCTTGTTATCTAGCTATTACTAATGTCTCGTGAATTATATACAGCAATTAAATCTACTATCGCGCTACTTAAGAGTAGGACTAAGTGTGACGATACTTATATGTTTGCCTGCTTGTAACTTTGTAAATGGACGTGGTGGTACAACACCTGAAGATGTAGTGGATGCCTATATGCGTGCTTTAGAAAACAAAGATGAAAGTTTGATGCTGCGGCTCGTACCAGAGTCTTATTCTTCAAAGCAAGCTGTACAAAATAAGGTAACACAACTAGGAGGGCATGATATACGAGAAGTTCAAGTGTCTTATGCAAAGATTAAACCACATATAGCAGTAGCAACCATTCAAGGCTGGTATATCAATTCCAAGGGGGAACGTGTCAAATTCAAAGATATAATCAACCTTAGATATGAAGGCGGTTCGCTCCTGGTTTCATACAAGGGTCGTTGGTATCTAAATCTAGGTCGAAGTAAAAACCCAATTAATCTTGGCCCAGCATCAACACCTTTCTAATCGTAGGTCACTAAACAGTAGATTTTACTTAAAATGCCACGATATTAAGGCAGAGAACATTAAGCGTTGAGCCGAACTACCCAGTGTAGGGGCAATTCATGAATTGCCCCTACATGAAGCGCAGCCTTAATTGGAATAATCCCACCCAGCCCCATAAAAAAGCGGGCTAACCGCTTTTTATGTGGTTAACCCGTGCAGCTTTGGGAACGCGCAGAGAAATTGTTATTGCAATACCAACTTCACATTGGCGTTTTGCAGACCGCGCTGTTTTACTTCAGCCAAAGTTTTGTTAACGGCATACTTTTGGTTGATTGAGTTGATCAACTCGGTTTGATTGTGCTTCTTAGCAACGCCCCACAGATCAGCGATTAGGTCAAAAGAACCATCGCTGTTGCGAGACCAGCCGAGGTCATATTCGCCATCTAACATAGCAACGATGTCAGAACGGACGCGCTGACCGTTATAACCACGGACATCAGCTTCAGTCTTTACGCTGATACCGAGGTCGCGCAAAGAAGCTTTGAGGATTTCGGCATCGGTGATCTTGGTACGCAGGGTGCTAAAGTGAGACATTTGGGTTTCCTCCAATGAGAAGATTGAGAAAAACGACAACGGTTTGTTTTGGGCGAAGCCGCGTTAGCAGGATGCGGCTTTTTTTTAAACTGCTAGCATTGGGAGCTAGCCTTTCCCCCTGGGATGGCAGAGGAAAGCTTTAGAACTCCATTCGCTGATATTCAGCTACGGAGGATGCTGCGGGGCGTGCGCGCTGTCTGGCCCAATCTCTCAGAGCCGTTACTTGTTCTTGCATCGTTCGAGACAGCGGCAATGTTGCCTTCAGTGCAGCAATAATATCTAGTTGGGTGAACTCCCGATCTTGGGCAAAAGCTTCATACATTGCCGCAACGATCGCTTGCTCAATTTCTGCCCCAGAAAAGCCATCAGACATCTTAGCTAGTTGCTCAAGGTCAAATCGAGAGATGTCTTCACGGCGCTTAGTCAGGTGGATATTGAAAATATCCTGCCGTTCTTCTGGTGTTGGCAGATCCACAAAGAAAATTTCATCAAAGCGTCCTTTCCTCAGAAACTCGCCAGGTAAGCGTTCTACTCTGTTGGCAGTTGCCATCACAAACACTGGTGATTTCTTATCTTGCATCCATGTGAGGAAGGAGCCGAAGATTCTACTTGAAGTCCCCCCATCGGAATCAGAAGAACCTCCACTACCAGCAAAGGATTTATCCAATTCATCGATAAACAAAATCGCTGGGGAAATAGATTCTGCTGTTTTCAGGGCGTTTCGCAAGTTTGCTTCACTTCGTCCCACCATTGAGCCGTCGTAGACTCGCCCCATATCCAACCGCAACAGTGGTAAACCCCACAGTCGGGAGGTAGTTTTGGCAATTAATGACTTACCACAACCGGGAACACCTAAAATTAACATCCCCTTTGGTTGAGGCAAACCATATTCTCTCGCTCTTTCTGTAAAAGCGTTAGAGCGTTGCTTGAGCCATCTTTTTAACTCTTCTAAGCCACCTACAGCATCAATGGTTTCATCTTCTTCAATGTATTCTAAAATTCCATTGCGCCGAATTAGTTGCTTTTTCTCAGATAAAACGATATCTACTTCATCTTCCGTCAAACGCCCTGTTGTTACCTGTGCCTTTCGGTAGACTTTCTCAGCTTCATCTTTAGTTAGACCTAAAGCTGCTCTCAGAAGCTTTTCTCTGGCTTCTGTTGTCAAACGCCGACCACGGTTTTGGTCTACGTGCTGAGTTAATACTTTATTTAGCTCTGCCATATCTGGCAGTGTAAAATCGATAACAACAACTTCTTTTTCTAACTCTATAGGTACTTGTTGCATCGGCGACATCAAAATGATGTTCTTATGCGTACCTTTAAAGCTAGCGATCGCATCACGTAACGATCTGTTTGTTGCAGGCGCATCAATAAAAGGATGTAAATCTTTAAGAATAAATATACTAGGTTCTTTCTGGCGAATTATCCACTCAATCGCCGCCTCTGGAGACACGGTATTGTGTTGGGTAACATTCCGAGGCTGACCATACTCTACAATCCCGTGTGTTACTGTCCAAACAAATACTCGGCGCTGGGGCTTTAACTCTGACTGGGCGATTGTGGAAATTGCTTGCTCGGCCCGCTCTTCCTCGGAGGTCACAAGGTAGATTAAAGGGTATTGAGCTTGAATTAGGATCTTGAGCTCTTGGTTCATACTTCGACCTACTTGAGACCTTATAGAGACAGTAGAGACATTGCTTCTGGTAAAGACAACCGAATTATGAATTATTTATTCATAATTCTTATCTATTTAGCAAGGAACTAACTCTTCCTCACCCTTGGGATGGGTTTCGTCTTTATCCATCTCATTAATGGAAAGACGTTCTTGACCAACTATTCCTGGTTGATTGCCTAAAGCAACCAGTTCCCCATCACGTAAGACTAGTGAGCTATCACAAGTTGGGCATGAATAAATTCTATGAGTTCGCCCATAAGAAGAATCTTCTACCTCGTCAACCAATTCTGAATTAGATAGGTAAAAAACGAGGGCACGTTCCGCAAGTTCTGACATTGGTTCTGAATCGACTGCTGAACGAATCTTCAGTTTTTTGTGCAACTCTGGCGATAAATACAAAGTGACCTTTTGCTTAGTTTGCGTTTGCATATAACTCTTTAACGGTCTTACCCGGGTATGTATATCAAATTATCGGTTCCTTTCTTGGTTGTCAAGACGGCAAAGCGTTTTGACGCCAATTTTGTTACATTTATTTACATATAAGGCTAAAATGCTGTTTATTGAGTGATAAATAGCTGACTACAAACCTCTCAGAATTAATCAGGACTTAGGCACTCAAAAACCCGAAACCTTAATGGAAATTAGCGATCGCTAATTAACGATAAAGCAATGATTGGCTAACTTAGCTTATTTTTTAATTATTTGGAGCGTAAGCGGATTAAAGTTGAACACCTTTCCAGTTGTAAACAACTGATATCCACAGGAGATGCCAGCGAATGACACCAGCATAGAAAAAAGGGACACAGAGCCGATTACAACACCACTGGCAATAAACAGAGCAATTCCTATCCCAATCAATACCCATCCCAGTTTTCGATTATCGCGCCCGCCCCAATTCAGAGCTACTACGCCTCCCATACACAGAAAAAGTCCAGGCGTGCTGCGTAAATAAACACTAACATAAATGCTTGTACTTAAAAATGTAATACCTGCTAGGATTAGTCCTAAACCAATAAGCTTACTGGCAAAAATTACTTGATTTTCCTCTTCTTTACCGATAGTAGGGGTTGTAATTTTTGTTGGTGCGGAGTTTGGTGTAGGATTTTTTGTGGCAGATGCAGAGTGTTGTTGCACCCTAAACATGAAAGTTATTTTGTCTCCCTGCCCAAGCGAAATTCTATCTCCTGGATGCAGTGCACAAAAAACTTGAGGTTGAAGTTTCGCACCGTTAACATACGTACCATTAGAACTGCCCAAATCGGTGATATGGTATTCATCCCCATTCACCCAAATTTGCGCGTGGGTGCGAGATACTACATCTGAATCTGGTAAGCCAGAGATATCTATATCTGGTGGTTTTTGGTCGTTTGGCTTACCGATGCAAATTACAGAAAGATCTAGTGGAAATTGCAAAGATGTATTGGTTTGGAAGTGAAAAAGCTCCAAAGTTAGCTCGGCTGTCTGAGATGCACTGTACATTAGTTGTGTGATAAAGCACTTCCTCTGAGCTTCCTCTACCGGGAACTCAAAAGAGAATGGTAAATATCCTGAAAAAATATTGAACTTTTAATGAGCGCTCTTTTGGTGCAGTTTATTCAGGAGTTTACGAATTTGAGAATAACTCGTAAATTGGCGAAAGTATTGATCTGAGTTTCTGATATTTCTATATAAAACTCAGTGACTTTGGCAAAATGTGTAATGTAAATGGCTACTGCTAATAAAACCTGTAGTTTGGGGCGAAGAATTTATAGGTTTGCCGCCAGCGTTAGCGGAGTTATTGCCCTGTTAATAATCCTGTGGGGTTGTACTGCAAATAATTTTAACGCCGGAGCTATCACCTGGAAAACTTACAGTAACTCCCGTTACGGCTTTGAATTTCCATATCCAAGTAACTGGACTTCTTCAGCAGCCCCAGAAAATGACGATGGAATTGCGTTTATTTCACCACAAGATAACTCCGTAGAAATTCGGGGGTGGGCAAGTCAGCAGCTACCAAATTCGATTATTACAGAACAAGAGTCCGTGAAAAAGATAAATCCCAACTTTCAGACCGCCCAAGGAGTATCTGGAGTGCTGGTTGTAGAAGTTGATCAACGAGTAGGCTCGATGACACTGACACTAACTCAGAGTCAAGTGAAATACTACTGGCAAGGACGAAGTAAGAGCCAAGAATTTCAAGATTACTACCGTTTGTTTTATTACATTGCCCAACAGTATCGGATTCCGAAGTCCTGAGTTAGGAAAATTTCCCTCATTTTCCCTTGCTCCGTGCTACTCAAATACACATCTCTCCCAGAATGATGATTGAGAGGGGACAGAAACCTGATAGATTTAGCTATCAGCGAGTAAAAACTGGTGAAGATGAAAGTCCTGGTTATTGGTGGTGATGGATATTGCGGTTGGGCAACTGCTCTTTACCTTTCCAATCGAGGTTATGAAGTTGGAATTTTAGATAGTTTGGTGCGGCGGCACTGGGATAATGAACTAGGTGTCGAAACTCTCACTCCGATCGCACTAATTCAGCAACGCCTCCAACGCTGGCAAGATTTGACGGGTAAAAGTATCGACCTGTTTATTGGCGATATTACTAATTACGAATTTCTCCATAAAACATTACAGCAATTTCAGCCAAATGCTCTAGTGCATTTTGGTGAACAGCGTTCGGCTCCATTTTCCATGATTGACCGAGAACATGCAGTTGTTACCCAGGTCAATAACGTAGTTGGTACATTGAATTTGTTGTACGCCATGCGGGAGGATTTCCCCGACTGTCATTTGGTGAAGCTGGGGACGATGGGTGAATACGGTACACCCAACATTGACATAGAAGAAGGGTACATCACCATTGAACACAATGGACGCAAAGATACCCTACCTTATCCCAAGCAGCCTGGGTCAATGTACCATTTAAGCAAAGTCCATGATAGTCATAACATCCACTTTGCTTGCCGGATTTGGGGATTGCGCGCAACGGATTTAAATCAGGGTGTAGTTTATGGCGTCTTAACCGAAGAAACGGGGATGGACGAACTTTTGATTAATCGGCTTGATTACGATGGTGTGTTTGGTACTGCACTAAACCGCTTTTGCATTCAAGCAGCTATTGGACATCCCTTAACTGTCTACGGTAAAGGCGGACAAACTCGCGGATTTTTGGATATTCGGGATACAGTACGATGTGTGGAATTAGCGATCGCTAACCCTGCCGAGGCTGGTGAATTCCGCGTATTTAACCAATTTACCGAACAATTCAGCGTCGGTGACTTGGCATTGATGGTGAAAAAAGCTGGTAACGCTATGGGATTGAATGTAGAAATCAATCACCTAGATAATCCCAGAGTCGAGAAAGAAGAACATTACTTCAACGCTAAAAACACTAAATTACTCGATTTAGGTTTACAGCCTCACTTGCTTTCTGATTCTTTACTCGATTCTCTGTTAAACTTTGCCATCAAGTATCAGAAACGAGTTGATCACAAACAAATTCTGCCCAAAGTCTCTTGGCACAGAAATTAGGATAAACTCTGCGTGCGGCTGATAACAGAACTTTATTTAACTCAAGTCAGTAATTGGCCAAAAAATGGTCGCCATATTTTAGCACAATATGACGACCATTTAATCGTTGTTTATCAGGCGTATCGTCCATCTATTGGTAACTTCGCCGCCACCTACGGTTATTTTGGTGGTGAGTTCAGTTTTGAGCGTATGAGTTGGATAAAACCTAACTTCCTTTGGATGATGTATCGTTCTGGATGGGGTACACAAAATGGGCAAGAGGTAGTGTTAGCTATTTGGATAAAGCGTTCGGCAATTGAAGAAATCTTAGCGGCGGCTGTTCATTCCAGCTACGTTCCAGAACTTTATCCTGATAAAAGTGCCTGGCAAAGAGCATTGAAGCAATCACAAGTTCGCCTACAATGGGACCCAGACCATCACCCATCTGGGACAAAATTAGAAAGACGCGCTATTCAGTTAGGGTTACGTGGTGAAGTACTAGCTGCTTACGCCAAAGATTGGATTATCAACATTGAGGATATCTCGGACTTTATACAAAAACAGAGGCAAAACATTAAATCTGACTGTGCAGAGTTGATTACACCACAGGAGAGGGTCTATTCTGTGTTTGATACCGAAACGCAAGCAAAGCTGAGATTATCTGCCTGGACTGAATAGTTTTATATGAGAATTGCCCTATTTACCGAAACCTTTTTACCCAAGGTTGACGGCATTGTAACGCGTCTGCGCCATACTGTTGACCATTTACAGCGCAGTGGTAATCAAGTGCTGGTGATTGCTCCTGATGGAGGCATTACAGAACACAAAGGCGCTAAAGTTTACGGCGTTACTGGCTTTCCTCTGCCATTGTATCCAGAATTGAAAATGGCACTTCCCCGCCCAGCCATTGGGTACACCTTAGAAGAGTTCAAGCCAGATGTTATTCATGTTGTGAATCCAGCAGTTTTAGGTTTAGCTGGCATATTTTATAGCAAAATCCTCAAAATACCCTTAGTGGCGTCTTACCATACGCATTTACCCCAATATCTCCAGCATTACGGCTTGGGGATGCTGGAAGGTTTTCTTTGGGAACTGCTCAAAGGCGCTCATAATCAAGCAGCTTTGAATCTGTGTACCTCAACAGCAATGGTAGAGGAACTGACAGCACACGGTATTGAACGTGTAGATTTATGGCAGCGCGGGGTGGATACTGAATTATTTCACCCCGATTTAGCTAGTGTAGAGATGCGATCGCGCCTATCAAAAAATCATCCAGAAAGTCCATTGCTACTTTACGTGGGGCGGCTTTCCGCTGAAAAAGAAATTGAGCGCATCAAACCAATTTTAGAAGCAATTCCCGAAGCGCGGTTAGCATTGGTTGGGGATGGGCCCCACCGTGAAGCATTACAAAAACACTTTGCTGACACAAACACTTATTTTGTTGGGTATCTCATGGGGCAAGAGTTAGGTTCTGCCTTTGCAAGTGCTGATGCCTTTATCTTTCCTTCCCGTACAGAAACGCTAGGTTTAGTACTACTAGAAGCAATGGCTGCTGGCTGCCCGGTGGTAGCAGCCCGTTCGGGAGGGATTCCCGATATTGTGACAGATGGGGTAAATGGATATCTTTTTGAGCCAACAGCAGATGTTCAAGGAGCGATCGCTGCTACTGTTCGCCTCTTAGAACAAAAACAACAACGAGACATCATCCGTCAAAATGCTCGCCAAGAAGCAGAAAGTTGGGGTTGGCCATCTGCCACTAGACAGCTACAAGATTACTATCAAAAAGTAATATTTTCTCAACAATTGACAAAATAGGAGAGTGGGGCTGGGGAGGTAGCGGGAGATGACGGAGCAGGGGGAGCAGGGGAAGAAGAACGATTATTGGCCAATGCCTAAAATCTAAAATCTAAAATTCCCATAACCGAAACAGACTCATGATACAAGCCCATTTATTTATGGGGATTATTAATTTTGAATTTTGAATTTTTAATTCGGAGCGAAGCGACGTGACACTTCCCAACCCTGGCAGCGTCTTGGCTACATTAACTGAACTGACTCAAGTTAATCGTACTCATGCCCTACTGCGTCGCGTTAAAGACTTATCTGTTAATGAATTTGTTTGCTTACTCGACTTCATAACCGCTGAGTTCCAGCAATTTCTTAGAGCCATTGAACTGATTAATAATGAAGCTCTAGAAACTATGTTGGAGAAGGTACTAGAAGCTATCACACTCAAAATTGGTCAAATCCTGCAAGCAGAACATACAGCTATTTTTTTAGTTGACTATGACAAAGGTCAACTGTGGTCAAAAGTTCCCCAAGATAATACCCAAAAATTCTTAGAAATTCGTACTCCCATTACAGTGGGTATTCCTGGACATGTTGCCAGTACAGGTCAATATCTAAATATATCTGAAACTTCTACCCACCCCCTATTTAGCCCAGAACTTGAAAAACAAATGGGCTACAAAATCCATAATATTTTATGTATGCCAGTTATTAGTAGCAAAAACCAGACTGTAGCAGTAGTGCAACTAGCTAATAAAACCGGGAATGTTCCGTTTAATTCTGATGATGAAGAGCGTTTTCGAGACTTCGCCGCTTCTATTGGTATTATTCTGGAAAGCTGTCAATCTTTTTATGTAGCCGCTCGTAATCAACGAGGCGCAACAGCTTTGTTGCGGGCAACTCAGACACTGGGGCAAAGTTTGGATTTAGAAGCAACTTTGCAGATAGTTATGGAGCAAGCTCGAATTTTAATGCAAGCAGACCGCAGCACATTGTTTTTATATCGTAAAGAGATGAGCGAACTCTGGACGAAAGTTGCAGCGGCGGCAGATGGCACAAACTTGATAGAAATTCGCCTTCCTGCTAACCGTGGCATAGCTGGCTATGTGGCTTCCACTGGTCAAGCCTTAAATATTTCCGATGTTTATAAAGACCCCCGTTTTGACCCAACTACAGATAGAAAAACTGGGTATGTAACTCGCAATATCTTGTGTTTGCCAGTATTTAACTCTGCAAATGAATTAATTGGTGTAACACAATTAATTAATAAGCAACAAAACAGTTTTACTGCTTCTGATGAAGAGTTTATGCGGGCTTTTAATATCCAGGCAGGAGTTGCTTTAGAAAATGCTCGTTTATTTGAAAATGTGCTGTTAGAAAAACAGTATCAAAAAGATATTTTACAAAGTCTATCAGATGCGGTCATTTCTACAGATATGACAGGACGCATTGTCACGATTAATGATGCGGCACTAGAGTTACTGGGTTGTTTTATAGGAGACGCTAATAGCAAGAACAACAAGCTTTTGTGGGAACAAAATTTAATTAGCCGCCTAGTTTGGGAAGTTGTGCCGATTGAAAATCTCCAAATGCGGCTAGAGGATAGTTTAAAAACTGGAGCTAAACATTATGTGCCAGAGCAAAGTTTGATAGTGGGAATTTCTCAAGTTAAGAGTGAGGAGTTAGAAGTTAAAAGTGAGACTCAAGAATCAAAATTCAAGACTCAGGAATCAATTTTAGCAGTGCGCGATCGCACTAACCCCAATGTATTCATTCCCTGGAATCTACCTCTGACTCCCCAATCTGAGTTTCTCACCGCTAATGAGGTGCAACAATTAGAACGCAGCACAAATCTCACCGTTAATCCTTTAACTAACCCAGAAGGCGGTGTCCGGGGTGGTTTGGTAGTGTTGGAAGACATCAGCCAGGAAAAACGGATGAAAACTACCATGTCCCGTTACCTAACGCCCCATGTAGCCGAACAAGTCATGGCTTTGGGGGAAGATGCTTTAATGGTGGGTGAGCGCAAGGAAGTAACTATCTTATTTTCTGATATCCGTGGCTACACAACACTTACAGAAAATCTTGGTGCAGCCGAAGTGGTATTGCTGCTCAATCAGTATTTTGAAACGATGGTAGAGGCGGTTTTTAACCACGAAGGCACTCTCGATAAATTTATTGGTGATGCCTTAATGGCGGTATTTGGTGCGCCGTTACCACTTACAGAAAATCATGCTTGGAGGGCTGTGCAGTCAGCGTTAGATATGCGACAACGGTTAGAGGAATTTAACCGACGGCGAATTATCCAGGCGCAGCCACAAATTCATATTGGCATTGGAATTAGTTCTGGGGATGTGGTTTCGGGTAATATTGGTTCCCGCAAACGAATGGATTACACCGTAATTGGAGATGGCGTAAATTTGAGTTCGCGTTTAGAAGCGGTAACTAAAGATTATGGTTGTGATATTATTTTAAGTGAATTTACCTACCAACTTTGCAGCGATCGCATTTGGGTGCGCCAGTTAGATAAAATTCGAGTCAAAGGGAAACACCAAGCAGTAAATATCTACGAGTTAATTGGCGATCGCACTACTCCCCTAGACGCCAATACTCAAGAGTTTTTATTTCACTATCATACTGGACGCGCTGCTTATTTATCGCGCAACTTCTCACAAGCGATCGCCTGTTTTGAAGCTGCCAAATGCATCCAACCCCAAGACCAAGCTGTTGATATTCACCTAGAACGTGCGCGTAATTATCAACAAACGCCGCCCCCAGAGTCCTGGGATGGTGTCTGGACAATGGTTACTAAGTAGTCATCAGTCATTAGTCATTAGTCATTGAGCATTGATCAATAGTTATTCTTCCCCTGCTTCCTCTGCTTCCTCTGCCTTCCCTGCTCGCTCATCTCCCTCGTCCCCTTCAACCTTCAACCTCTCCCTGGTCATCCTTAAAAGGGTCTTCGCCAATTCTTAGCTCTTTTTTTGAGCGTTTCAACTGTTTCCATAGATCCTTTATTTGTTCGTAAGCTTCACCTGGAGGCAGTTTTCCATTTGTTTCTAAGTTGCAAACGTAGCTTACTCGTTGGGCAAATTCCTGTAGATTTGCATTAAAAACCAAGTTTTCTGGCTTTACCTGACCGTAGTAGCGGCCGCGAGGGTAAAGAAAATCATCCTTGTTCACTATTTTGTTCTCCAATTTCTTCAACTTCCTTTGTGTTTGAATCTCTAAAGCTGAATCACTAGCTAACCTAATCTTTCTTTTGTCAGACTGGGAAAAATCAAATCATCTAACTCCTTTTCCAATTGGTGATGGAGGAATTGGTTGATTCAGATTTTGAGACTAGAAGATAAAGCTGGAAATACTTTTTTTATAAATGTTACAAAAAAAGTTTTTGCTAAAGTGACTAAAAAGAATATTTGACTTCCCTAAGAGATGTCCATTTATTTCATCTTAATTTATGAAGTTCTAATTGTAATTACCTTCAGTTTAAACCCTGAGTTACAAATTGCTAAAAGATACTCGTATTATTCAATAATGATGATTGCAAAAATAAGTACAATTTTTTCGGGTAAAACTACTTAGACAAACATACTATGCGTTAAAGCGAATTGTCGTCTGTTAAAAGTTAGAGATTTAGTTGTCAATCTTTAGCAACTTTTTGTTGACCAGTGGTCAAAAAGAGAAAGAAGATTTTCCTCGGTGCCCGTCTGCGCTCTACCCGCATTAGGGACTGCTGACATAGACCTTTGCCCAATTAACCGTGTCCCCGCAGCCTCTTAAAATAATCACCAATGGCTAATAGTTAATAACTAAAGATAAAATGGTGAAGCCTCAAAGGACAGCTTTTGTCCATCGTCTAGAACTTTACCTGCCATCATGTCTGTTAATTCCAAGTTATACGAAGGCAAAGCCAAAATTCTCTATACAACAAACGATCCGGAAGTCTTGTTAGCCGATTTTAAGGACGACGCCACGGCGTTTAACGCCCAAAAACGTGGCAGTATCCAAGAGAAGGGAAAAATTAATTGTAGCATTTCCAGCCAGCTTTTTAAACAGTTGGAGGCAAATGGTATAAAGACTCACTTTATCGACAGCCCTACTCCAAATCAGATGCGGGTCAAAGCAGTAAAGATTTTACCCTTAGAAGTAGTTATCAGAAATATTGCTGCTGGCAGTCTGTGTCAGCAGACAGGGTTACCAGTGGGTACAATTCTGAAACAGCCTTTGGTTGAATTTTATTACAAAAACGATCAGTTAGGAGATCCATTGCTGACACGCGATCGCCTGTACCTGCTAGAACTAGCGACTGCGGAACAAGTAGACGCAATTACACATCTAGCATTGCAAATCAACGAATTTCTCAAGAATTTTTGGCAGCGTTGCGGCATTACCCTAGTAGACTTCAAACTAGAGTTTGGTTTGGACTCACAACAGCAGTTGCTCTTGGCAGATGAAATTAGCCCTGACACCTGCCGTTTGTGGGATAGCACAGAAGAGGACTCAAACCGCCGGATCATGGACAAAGACCGCTTTCGTCGGGACTTAGGAAATGTAGAGGATGCCTACCAGGAGGTTTTACAAAGAGTGCTAAAAGCAGTAGAGAGTAATAATTAAGTGGGTAAAAATCAATTAAACTCGTGTGGATTGTCCTTTGTTATTCACCAATGACAAATGACTAATGACTATTTGTGATGGTGTGTGTGGTCGTGAAGAGGAATTATAAGTAAAATGCGTTTATCTCCCGTATTGCTAGCAGCAGTAGCAATTGCAGTCCCTTTGGGCGGTTCATTGAGTGCAAATGCAGAAGCCGCCAACAGTTCAAAACAGACAACAGAAGTTTTGACACTAGAAACAAATCAGCAGCCAGAAAAGGACACTGGTCAGGTTGACTCTAGTAAAAGTCTAGAATCTCAACTTAATCCCATAAGGGTTATGGAGGCGGATAAATCCCGCATTGTCGCAGTTTACCCTGCTAATCCAGCAGCGATGCCTGCGGCGGGCTACGCCTACGCGACCTCAGAGGTAATAGTGCCAACCTCCACAACGCCAAAAACTGCACAAACCCCTCAAATCAATCCCACCAACCCTACTCAACAGCCCTCTCCGGCTCCAGACATTCCACCGCCAGATATTCAACAACCAACGCTTTCCCCTACTCCTGAGACAACTCCAGTTCCAGAAAATGTCAATCCACCGACAACGGAACCTTTATTACCCACAACTCCAGAACCATCTGCCGCTCCAGACATTCCACCCCCAGCTAGTCAACAAAGAACACCTACCCCAAGCCCAGGCGCAACTCCAAGTCCGCAGAATGTTAACCCGCCGACAACTCCGGGAAATACTCAACCCAACACAGCCCCAACAGCCCCAGAAGCGAATGATCCTCGCGTACTAGTGTCAGAAGTAGTAATTAGATCGCAGGCTGGGCAACTATCACCAGAACTGGAAGACCAAGTTTATAGAGTAATTCGTACCCAACCAGGACGAACGACAACCCGCAGCCAACTGCAAGAAGATATTAACGCTATCTTTGGTACTGGCTTCTTCTCCAACGTGCAAGCAGCGCCAGAAGATACCCCCTTGGGAGTGCGGGTAAGCTTTGTTGTACAGCCTAACCCCGTTTTAAGCAAAGTAGAAGTGCAAGCCAATCCTGGTACTGGTGTTGCTTCTGTACTCCCAGCTAATACTGTGGATGAAGTATTTCGGGAGCAGTATGGCAAAATCCTCAACTTGCGTGACTTGCAAGAAGGCATCAAGCAGTTAAACAAGCGGTATCAAGACCAAGGTTACGTGCTAGCTAACGTGATTGGAGCGCCGCAAGTCTCTGAAAACGGGGTTGTTACCTTGCAAGTAGCAGAAGGTGTAGTAGAAAATATTAGAGTCCGGTTCCGCAATAAAGATGGTCAGGAGACAGACGAGAAAGGACAACCGATTCGGGGACGGACACAAGATTACATCATTACACGAGAATTGGAGTTGAAGCCAGGACAAGTCTTCAATCGCAACACAGTACAAAAAGACCTACAGCGCGTGTATGGACTGGGACTGTTTGAAGATGTGAATGTCTCCCTTGACCCTGGTACTGACCCCAGTAAGGTAGATGTAGTCGTGAATGTAGCTGAACGTAGCAGTGGTTCGATTGCGGCTGGGGCAGGGATTAGTTCTGCTAGCGGACTTTTTGGAACAGTTAGCTATCAACAGCAAAACCTGAACGGTAGGAACCAAAAACTGGGAGCAGAAGTACAAGTAGGGGAACGGGAACTGCTGTTTGACGTGCGGTTTACAGACCCTTGGATTGCCGGAGATCCGTACCGGACTTCCTACACAACCAATATTTTTCGTCGCAGTTCCATTTCGTTGATTTTTGATGGCAAAGATGAAGATATTAGGACATTTCAACAGGGACAAACAGATGAAGGCGATCGCCCCCGCATTCTCCGTCTAGGTGGCGGTGTCACCTTTACCCGTCCCCTTTCCGCCAATCCTTACAAAAGTTCCGTATGGACAGCCTCAGCCGGTTTACAGTATCAACGAGTTTCCGCCCGTGATGCCGATGGCAATCTCAGAAGAACAGGAGCAGTGTTTGACGATGATGGGAACCGCACCAGCGGCGAAATTCCACTTACTTTCTCTAGTTCAGGTGAAGACGATTTGGTGCTATTGCAACTAGGGGCACAACGCGATCTCCGTAATAACCCGTTGCAACCCACTAGCGGTTCTTATCTCCGCTTTGGGGTAGATCAGTCGCTGCCTGTGGGACAAGGCAATATTTTCCTTACCAGATTGCGGGGTAGCTACAGCCGATATTTACCCGTCCAATTGATTAGCCTTAGCAAAGGGGCACAAACCTTAGCATTTAATCTGCAAGCGGGAACCATCTTCGGTGACTTGCCTCCCTACGAAGCCTTTACCATTGGCGGTAGCAACTCCGTTCGGGGTTATGAAGAAGGAGCATTAGGTAGTGGACGCTCTTATGTGCAAGCATCAGTTGAGTATCGGTTCCCAGTTTTTTCAGTAGTTAGCGGCGCACTATTTTTTGATATTGGCAGTGATCTGGGAACTAGTACCCAGGCAGCTGAAGTACTCAATAAGAATGGGAGTGGCTACGGCTATGGTCTCGGCGTTCGCGTCCAGTCTCCATTGGGGCCAATTCGTATTGACTACGGTATCAACGATGACGGTGATAGCCGGATTAATTTCGGTATTGGCGAAAGGTTTTAATTAGTCATTAGTCATTAGTCATTGGTCATTGGTGAATAACAAAGGACAAAGGATTAATGACAACTCTGTTTTTCTAATTAGCTTGCTAATTTTTACATTTACCTCAATACTGTTCCGATAAAGGGATTAATGACATTTCTAGGGGAATATCAGGGATTTTACCAAAACAGACGATGAACAATACTAAAGAAAATATACTGACTTTTAGACTATGCAACAGCACACTCTAGCAGCCCAAATCACCCAAATAGGGGTGGGATTGCATAGCGGTGTGAGTACCCAGGTGCGGATACTACCAGCTGAGGTAGGAAATGGACGCTACTTTGTACGGGTGGATTTACCGGATTTACCGATCATTCCAGCCCAAGTTGCGGCAGTTAGTCACACTGTTCTCTCAACTCAGTTGGGCAAGGGTGAGGTACATGTCCGCACGGTAGAGCATTTATTGGCAGCACTTTCAGGTATGGGCGTGGATAATGCCCGGATTGAAATTGATGGGTCAGAAGTCCCACTTTTAGATGGTTCAGCAAGTGTGTGGACAGCCAACATTGCCCAAGTTGGCTTAGTAACACAACCCGTTAACAACCAAGTTCTCTTGGCTATTACAGAACCAATATGGGTCTATCAAGGGGATGCCTTTGTATGTGCCCTCCCAGCACCAGAAACCCGCTTTAGTTACGGTATTGATTTTGACCTGCCCGCTATTAGTAATCAATGGCACAGTTGGTCACCAACCGCTGAACTAGCAAAATCTTCTGCTAGCTTTGCTGCAGAAATTGCTCCCGCCCGTACTTTTGGATTACTGCATCAAATTGAACACTTACAAAAAACAGGGTTAATTAAAGGTGGCAGTTTAGATAATGCACTCGTTTGTGGATCAGAAGGCTGGCTAAATCCACCATTAAGATTTGCAAATGAGCCAGTCCGTCATAAAATCTTGGATTTAGTAGGAGATTTAAGTTTACTAGGAACTTTTCCTAATGCTCATTTCTTAGCGTATAAAGCCAGCCATAATTTACACATTCAACTGGCTCAGAAAATTTTAGATTCTTCTGGATTTTAGATTTTAGTGAAGCAGCGCGGTGGGCGGGTTTCCCGACTTGAAGTGACTGCTGTTAGCGCAGCGTTAGCGAGTCTTCCCTCAAAGGGAGAAGGAGAGACGCCAAAGGCGAACGAGCCTCACTCGAAGGGATTTGAGCTAAAGTTTACAATTCAGGATTATTAAGGCTTTCGATATACGCTTGCCTACTCAACTTTCAGATAAAAAATTAACCACACGGCCAATGTCAATCCTTACTGAAGTGAATACCATCGATACGACTACACCTACATCTACCGAACCACAGACTATAAATGAGACTACAATCCTATCTGAGATTAAAACAACCTTTACATCTGAAGAAATTCAGAAATTGTTACCCCACCGCTACCCATTTTTACTTGTAGACAAAATAATTGACTACCTTCCAGGTAAAAAAGCAGTTGGTGTTAAAAATGTGACTATCAACGAACCCCATTTCCCTGGACATTTCCCTGGACGTCCACTGATGCCAGGGGTGCTAATTATCGAAGCAATGGCACAAGTTGGGGGCATTGTTCTAACTCAAATGTCTCCGGTAGAAGACGGACTGTTCGTCTTTGCTGGTATCGATAAAGTCCGCTTTCGCCGCCAGGTTGTACCGGGAGATCAACTAGTAATGACGGTGGAACTGTTATGGGTAAAACAACGTCGTTTCGGTAAGATGCAAGGTCGTGCCGAAGTTGACGGTCAACTTGCTTGTGAAGGGGAATTAATGTTTTCTCTAGTTAACTAAAAGTTTGCTTTCGTGGTATTGGCATAGCCGTGAAATGCCCTTACTGAATCCTAAAAAAGGATCGCAGTTAAAAAAAATCCACAACAGCATTTGATAATTTTTTGATTTTCGACGCCCTCTTTACGAGATGCTACTCGAACACACTTAACTTGCTTTGCCCGACACTTTCGTTCACTGAAATACTCACGCTCTACCAGTCGCCTCGATGGGACAGCAGTCTGTACAACTCTTTTAACCAGAGTAACACGCTGCCTGAAAAACCCTACCTGGCGCTGACTTATCAAGACAGTTCTGGAGATTCACCCTTGAAAACGCTAATTCATCCAACTGCTGTAATTCATCCGAAATCGGAACTCCACCATACAGTGCAAGTCGGTGCCTATGCTGTGATTGGAGCGCATGTCAAAGTGGGCCCTGAAACAATAATCGGCGCTCATGCAGTGCTAGAGGGGCCTTGTGAAATTGGGGCGCAAAATCAGATTTTTACAGGTGCAGCCATCGGCATGGAACCCCAGGATCTCAAGTTTGTGGGAGAACCAACCTGGGTCAAAATTGGTGATAACAACTTGATTCGTGAGTACGTTACCATTAACCGCGCGACTGGTGCTGGTGAAGCAACTGTGATTGGCGATGGTAACCTACTGATGGCTTATGTCCATGTGGCTCATAACTGCGTGATTGAAGACCAGGTAGTGATTGCTAACTCTGTGGCGTTAGCAGGTCATGTCCATATAGAGTCACGCGCTAGGCTAAGTGGGGTTTTAGGTGTCCATCAATTTGTGCATATTGGTAGACAGGCAATGGTAGGAGGCATGGCACGAATTGACCGAGATGTGGCCCCATATATGTTAGTGGAGGGAAATCCAGCACGGGTACGAACCCTCAACCTTGTCGGACTTAAACGGTCTGGTATGGACTCAACAGATTTGCAAATGCTGAAAAAAGCCTTCCGCATTCTCTACCGTTCTGATTTGCCCTTTAAGGATGCCTTGGAACAACTGGAACTGTTAGGAGATAGCGAAGAATTGCAACATCTGCGACGCTTCCTGCTACTTTCTCAGATGCCAGGAAGGCGTGGTTTAATTCCCGGTAAGGGGAAAAAAAGCGCGAGTGATGAATCGTGAGATTTGAATTAGGAGTTATGAGTTATGAATTAAATTTTTAACTCCTAACTCCTGACTACTAACTACTCACTCCTAAATTTTTACTAATTACCAATTATCAAATGCGGATATTTATCAGCACTGGCGAAGTATCTGGCGATTTACAAGGGTCGCTGCTAATTACAGCGTTGAAGCGTCAAGCTGTGGCGATTGGGTTGGAATTAGAGATTGTGGCGCTGGGTGGCGAAAAAATGGTAGAGGCTGGGGCAATTCTGTTGGGAAATACCAGTAGTATTGGCTCAATGGGTATTCTAGAAGGGCTGCCTTATATTTTACCAACTCTCCAGGTGCAACGTCAGGCGATCGCTTTCTTAAAACAAAATCCACCTGACTTAGTGGTGCTGATCGATTATATGACTCCTAATCTGGAAATTGGGACTTATATGAAACAGCAATTACCAGATGTGCCTGTGGTGTATTACATTGCTCCCCAAGAGTGGGCTTGGTCAATAAGTTTGCGTAGAACTAACCGGATTGTTGGTTTTACAGACAAGCTGTTGGCAATTTTCCCACAGGAAGCCCGTTATTTTCGTGAGAAAGGGGCAGAAGTTACTTGGGTAGGGCATCCTTTGGTTGATCGAATGCAAGACGCTCCTAGCCGCCAAGCAGCCCGTGCAACATTGGGGATTGCACCAGAACAAATTGCGATCGCACTCCTCCCCGCTTCTCGTCGCCAAGAACTAAAATATCTTTTACCAATTATTTTTCAAGCTGCCCAAACTATTCAAGCTAAATTACCCGAAGTTCATTTTTGGATTCCCCTGTCGCTGGAAGTCTATAGACAGCCAATTGAGGAGGCTATTGAGCGTTACGGTTTGCAAGCTACAGTCCTATCAGGTCAACAAAAGGAAGTTTTTGCTGCGGCTGATTTAGCGATTAGCAAATCTGGTACTGTCAACCTAGAACTTGCTCTGTTAAACGTGCCGCAAGTTGTAGTTTACCGCCTAAGTCCTCTGACTGCTTGGATAGGTCGTAAAATCCTCAAAGGTTCTGTAACCTTTGCATCGCCACCCAATTTAGTAGTGATGAAGCCAATTGTGCCAGAATTTTTACAAGAGCAAGCCACACCAGAGAATATTATCCAAGCAGCGATGGAACTGCTACTCAATCCCAGTCGCAGAGAGCAAACTTTGGCAGATTATGAAGAAATGCGGCAAAGTTTGGGAGAAGTTGGCGTGTGCGATCGCGCTGCTCAAGAAATTTTACAAATGCTACCAAATTTGAGAGTTTAGATTTTAAATTGAGGGAACTCATTTTAATTCATAATTTAAGACTCCACGACTGAAGTCGCTGGCTTGAAACATTGATCCTTCGTAGTTTCTATGTCTCCATTGAGAAATCCTACAGATTTGACCTTAAATTATGAATTATAAATTATGAATTAATAATTACTTGGTCATGGCTCATGAGATGAGAAAACAACGAGCGATCGCAGTTGACTTATTCGCCGGTGCGGGCGGTATGACTCTTGGTTTTGAACAAGCTGGCTTTGATGTGCTAGCGTCTGTGGAAATTGACCCTATCCACTGTGCAACACATCAATTTAACTTCCCTTATTGTTCAGTGTTATGTAAAAGTGTTGTGGATACAACCGGGGAAGAAATTAGAAATCAGTCTGAAATTGGCGATCGTGAAATTGATGTGGTAATTTGTGGCTCACCATGTCAAGGATTTTCTCTAATTGGTAAACGGGCTGTTGATGATCCACGAAACTCTTTGGTATTTCACTTTCATCGATTGGTTTTTGAGCTAAAACCAAAATTCTTTGTGATGGAAAATGTCCGGGGGATCGCAGTTGGCGAACATAAACAAATCCTCCAAAGCTTAATTAACGAGTTTAAAACTTACGGCTATAAAGTAGAAGAAAATTACCAAATTCTCAACGCTGCAAATTATGGAGTACCACAGTCTCGTGAAAGATTATTTCTCATAGGTGCAAGAGAGGATGTAGAGTTAGCGAAATATCCTCAGCCGATTACTAAACAAGCATTACCAAATAATTTAACTTCTAAACAAATATCTGATATCCCATTGAGTCCTACAGTATGGGATGCAATTGGAGATTTACCGGAGATAGAAAAATATCCGGAGTTACTAACAAGAAACTGGGTGATAGCAAAATACGGAAAGCCTAGCAACTATGCTCTTGTACTCCGCGGTATCAAATGCCTAGACGATGATTATTCTTACAAACGTGAATATGATTTACGAATACTTTCTTCAAGTTTAAGAACAAAACACTCCGCAGAAACTATTCAACGTTTTCAGCAGACACAACAAGGCGAGAGAGAAAAAATTAGTCGTTTTTATAAGCTGCACCCTGCTGGTGTCTGTAATACTTTAAGAGCCGGAACAGACAAGTATAGGGGTTCTTTCACATCTCCTAGACCGATTCACCCATTTACGCCCCGTTGTATCACAGTCAGGGAAGCGGCAAGATTGCATTCTTACCCAGATTGGTTTAGATTTCATGTAACCAAATGGCATGGATTTAGGCAAGTCGGTAACTCTGTACCACCGTTATTAGCAAAGACTGTGGCGGCGGAAATTATTCGCAGTTTGAATATTTCGCCTTTGAAGCCGAGTTTCCAATATAAGTTGGGAGAGGAGAAGCTACTACAATTTAATATGTCACAAGCGGCACAATACTATCAGCGGGATTGAGAAAAATACACTCTGTAATATGTGCAAAGCTGTACTATGTCCAAGCACGGAAGAATGTGCTATCTTCCCAGATATTAGCAGCCGCCAGTGCGATCGCTGTCAATTCTTGCTCCTTAAGGGGCACAAAAGCACGCGCTATCTTGACATTATTCTCTAATTGTGCAATACTCTCTGCCGCAATTACACAACAATGAACCCCAGGCTGAGACATTGTGTAACCTAAAGCTTGCTCCATACCTGTCAACCCACCTGATTTAAACAACCGACCATAAGCCGGGACTTTCATCGCAATCACACCAACATTTTTTTCTTGAGCAACTGGTAGAACCTCCGGGATAAATGGACGTGGGTGGTGTTTGTCGGCGGCATTCACGGGAATCAGTGTAGTGTGGAAAGGATAGCGACGTAACCCTTCGGCAATCACTTGAGGGTCGTGATGTCCGGTAATACCTGCGAAGCGCACCACTTTTTGTTGTATAGCTTCTTCTAAAGCTTTAATTGCGCCAGATGGACTAAAAATAGTGTCGAGTTCTTCGGAAAAAGAAACGTGATGCAACTGCCACAAATCGAGATAATCTGTATTGAGACGTTTAAGCGATCGCTCCAATTCTCGCCATGCACCATCCCGATCCCTTTGATCAGTCTTGCTTGCTAGAAACACCTTTGAGCGATGGGGTGGTAGCACTTTGCCTAAATAATCTTCACTCGGCCCATAACTAGACGCTGTATCAAAGTAGCGAATCCCAAGTTCCAGCGCTCGTTGAATTATTGCCGCAGCATCATCTTCTTTTCCTTCCCAGGATAGCGGCGTTTGTCCTGCTCCTCCTAACCCGAAGATTGGGAGTTTTACCTCCGTGCGTCCCAGTAACCGTTCTGGCATAGTTGCTGGCGGTGTTGCGGTGTTGGTAGTATTTTGCTGTAAAGCATTAGTTGCCACAATACCTCCAGTCACAGCAATGCTAGTAATTAGGAAATTACGCCGCGTCTTTCCTTCTGTCATGATTGGCTTATGGGGCTACATTACTTTTATTCTAATATCTTAGCTAAGGAGAATTAATCTGAGAAAGCAAAATTACTGATAGATTAGGGACGCTCCGAAAGCGCTGATCGTTAGTTCAAAAAGTAGAGCATTGAGCCAAAAGTGCTGTTCCTGCATGGATAGCATTTGGTAATTTAATGTTAATACTGGCACGCAGTTGAGCAGCTTCAATTAGAATCTGACGACTGACAGGAATTACTGTTAGATTCTATGAATTGCTAATCAGTTGGTTGTAAGTTGCCTGTTGAGCTAAGTCCTGATTTTGGAAAGATTTTATCAATACTTCAGCAAGCGATAATTCACTAGTTACTACACTCAAGTTACCTTGATCAATACTTTGAAATAACTGAGTTAAATCTTGGACAAATGCTGGATATCCCTCTAAAGCATAGATCCAAATGTTGGTATCGGGGTAGACGTTACAAATCTGGGACTAGTATCAGTGTCTAGCAAAGGACATTCTTCTAGATATAGCCTTGTAGCTTCTTTAAGATTAGCAAGAGCTTCTTCAATTGTTTCACCTTGGTCAACTGTGCCGACTTCAGGACATTCAGCAACATACATATCTTCTTCTTTGTGAAGAATGGCAGTTAATGTTTTGATCTTCATAGGATTTTGTTTTGATAGGGATAGTTGAGCGATACCTACGGCGGCAAGCAACGCACTGCTTTTTATAGTTTAGCTTTGGGTGCGATCGCTATACTAGAAGCATCAATCTCATCTATTAACTGTAATGACGATCAAAGAATTGCTATTACAAGAAATTGACAACACTCCAAACGAACTGCTAGAGGATCTACTTAAATTTTTGAAATCACTCAAAACAGCCCCAAAACAGCCCCTAGCCACATACAGAGAACTCTTAGAACGCATTGATTACTTAGAAACAATAGTAGGTATTCGTAAAGGACTAGATGAGTTTGAGCAGGGTGAAGGAATTCCTGCCGAGCAAGCCTTGGCAACCCTACAACACAAATTTGGCATTCCGCCTCGCCCATGAGTTACCAAGTTCTCATTCAACCCACCGCTTTTCAAGAAATCGAAATGTCCTATCGTTGGATGTGCGACAATCTGAGTGCTGAAGTAGCCAACAACTGGTATTACGAACTTCAAGACGCTATCGCTTCGCTTCAAGAATTTCCTAATCGCTGTAGCATAGCACCAGAAGTAGCAGTGATTGGTCGTGAAATTCGGCAACTTTGGGTTGGAAAACGAAGAAAATATCGAGTTTTGTTTGTTGTTGAAGAAGATATTGTCGCAATTCTTCATGTTCGCCACAGTCGCCAATCTTATTTAGGTGAAGAATCTGAGTAAATTTTGTCAGCGTTAACGTAGCTTACCGTCGGTATCGCACTGTTTTTTCTAGTTTAGCTTTGGGTGCAATCGCATTACTTACCACCGACGGCATTTTTCTCAGCGTAGATGAGATTTTTCTGATATTCTATGATTTTTTGTTGAGCTACTACATAATTTGGGCTAGAAGATGGCACAGTTTTCATAAGTGCGATCGCAGCTTCCCATTGACTTACAACTGTTTTCCACTCATCTGAAGATTTTGCTGATTGAGTAAGGTTAGCTGCATTAATTGCTTTACTTACTGCCTCTCGGAATGTATCAGTTTGAAGTAACACTGTCGGAGATTCTAAAGTAACTGGTGAGGGTGTAACTAATACAGACTTTGATGGTATTTGTGTTGGAATTTTAGAGATGATGGGAAGTATTTCTACGAATTTTGAAGAAAAGTATATTCCTACAGCAATTGAAAATATTAAACAAATAAGCAGCCAATTTTTATTTAAATTACGATATTTCTGTCGAGTCTTGATGATTGTAGTTTCTTCCTGATTTGGTAAAATATTTGATTTAATTTTGTGTACACCCATTTCTCCGCGCAAGCTATTGGGTTCTTTGTCTCTCTTAAAATCAGTATTAAATTTACTTGCATCTGTTTCTTTATTGCCAGAATAAGCAGATATTATTCGATGCCTTACCAAATATTCCATTTGATAAATTAGTGCTCCACCAGAAATATAGAACATTCCAAATACTAATATAATATTATTATTGATATTTTGCATTTGTGTGTAGTATTCAGTTGGTCTAGCGTAGTTAGGAATAAATAATAATACGAGTATTGTAGAAAAAAAAGCTGCTATCAGTGTAGAAATTGCAATTACAAGCCAACCGTACAATCCTTCCCACCAACTCATTATTCCTGGTAATAATCCTTGTGTTCTACCTATTTCGGGTGCCTTAATTCCTGATACAAACCGACTAATGAGCAAGTGTAAGAAGTGGTGAGTAAAAGAAATAATAGGAATTGGAGATAGGAGTAACAGTATTGTAAATATAGCAAATAATTCCGAACTTTTTACAAGATATGTGATACGGTAGCCTAACTTTCCAGGATTATTGAGTACAAATATAATAGCGCTCAACAATAGATTCAAAATCAATGCTTTTAACCAAGAACTAGGATAAGGAAACCATAAAGGCCAGTAAAATTTTTGTAGCTTTTGCTTAGTAATTTCCTGAATATTTGGCTGTGTCATAACTAATAAACGCGAAAATTTGAGATAACATCGTCTATCTTAGGATTCCCCATTTACAGATGAAAGCAGCATTTTCAGAATTATTTAAGCCATATATATTTAAAATTCCTATAGAACTATTTTATATCAAAAATGCTGATTATAAACTCTTTTTGTCTCTGCATTTCTGTGCCTATACATAAAAAATCAGCGCTCTTTTGTAATCACAGAACTACCATTACTAATACTTACTTTTTGAATAAAAACGTCAGAACAAGATGATAAAATATCAGTGCTTATTTGATTAGCAATAAATTCAAAATCTTGGTTTGTTAATCCCCGCGCCATATCGCCACTTAAGTTAATAGAAATGGTTAGGGGAGGATTACTAGAAGACTGTTCATTATCTACTGCTTCTATTTCATCTTCTACTATGCCTAGATCAAACTCTTTGCTCCAAGCTGGAAACTCCTTACCTGTTTGTTGTCCGGAAACTTTCACTATTTCAATAGATGTAGCTCCTAAAGCCGTTAACCCTTTGCGGATAAATGCAACTAAAGTTTGCTGATTTGGTACTTCGGCAGATTCTAACATTACCTCTAAGCAAGCATCTTGAAAAGCAACTTTTGCAGTGATCCCTTTGGGCTGTAAGTGGCGGTTCATCAGAGATGCGATCGCCTGTACATCTCCCTGTTTTGCAAGTTTTAGAATATTTGGCTGTGTCATAACCAGTAAAAGAGAAAATCTAAAAAAATAAACTTATATTCTCAGGATTCCCTCTTGACAGCCTTAAGTAACATTATGATGCAAGATATCAGCTAACCTGGGCTAAAATGTCTAGGATAAAGATAGTCATTCACAGACTTTTGCAAAAAATAGATTTTCCCTGTATCAATATCAAAAACTCTTGTTTTTGTGCTTGCCATAACAGGATTAATATTAATCAGTTTAATTCTTAATTCAAATTTTCAATATGAAGTTTTATCGAGATCATGCTTGGCCCTCGACGTTGGAAGAAGCCATCGTTATCCAAGAAAAGCTGCGAGATCAAGTAATTACTGAGGATCAATTGCAAGAACCTATCCAGTACGTTGCTGGAGTGGATATGGGTTTTGAAGCTGATGGAACCATTAGCCGTGCAGCTGTCGCAGTACTGAGTTTTCCTGATTTGCAAGTAATCGAGACAAGCCTAGCACATCGTCCTACGACCTTTCCTTATGTTCCTGGGTTCCTCTCATTTCGGGAAATTCCAGCTGTCCTCGATGCCCTAGAGAAGATTAAAACAACACCAGATATCATCCTGTGTGATGGTCAAGGAATTGCCCATCCCCGTGGATTAGGTATAGCTAGCCATTTAGGGTTACTTATAGATATGCCGACAATTGGTGTAGCCAAGTCCAGGTTGGTAGGCAAGTATGAGGAATTGTCAGAAACAAAAGGCAGCAAGCAACCACTTGTATATAAAGGGGAAACGGTTGGGGCAGTTCTACGCACACGCACAGGAGTAAAACCTCTGTATATCTCCAGTGGTCATCGAGTTAGTTTACCTACGGCAATTGACTATGTATTACGCTGCACGACAAAATATCGGCTGCCAGAAACTACACGCATTGCTGATAAATTAGCGTCGGCGAAATAAAGCTTGTTGAAGTTTTTTCTAAATACTTGCTTGCTTCTACTCAATCGTGTTAGGAATCGCACAGAAAGAAGTTGAAGTAGCTAAATACGATTTACGAAGTTAGAACAATGAACGCACTAACTTTACAGTGGCACGATGCAGGCCAAGATAAAACTCAGAACATTTACGAACAACAGCCAAGTCAAAATCCTGGCACTGTCCGCATTGGTCGCGATCCACTCCGGTGCGATATTGTTCTGAGTCACCCCACTGTCTCTGGTTTACACGTTGAAATATTTTTTCATCACCAGCAACAGCGTTTTTATATCAGGAATTTGCGATCGCAAAATCCCCCCATTGTCGATGGACGGCAATTAGTCCAAGGTGAAATGCCTTTAACTCAGGGCACTAGTATCTCTTTGGGACAAATAAAACTTAACGTTGTTAGCATTTCCACGGGCAGTATTCCGGCAACAATTTTGCTGCCACCCCATCCACCAGTAAATATTGGTGGATATCACCAGCATCTACCAACACCTCCTGCACCACCGCTAGGAGTTTATGGCTTAGAATGCCCCAAATGTCATAAAGTTTCCCCAGGAGAGAATCTACAAATTGGCTGTCATTGGTGTGGGACATCTTTAGCTGCGGCTATGAGTGTATTAGTAGCACCGGGTAGTTGAGGAGAAGGGCAGGAGAGCAGGGGAGGAATTCCCAACTCTTGACAAATGACCAATGACCAATGACAAATGACCAATGACTAATGAACAAATCCAATTGAGTTGGGAAGAACCAGCGACGGGTGAACGGCGAGAACCAAGGTTGAATATGCCGATCGCTTTTGGTCGAGAATTCGCTCGTTTACCTGCCGAACTCAGGGGAGTGCGCGTTTCTCGAATGCTGCTTAACAGTAACGAAGTTTCTCGCTACCATGCCCTAATTGACTGGGAACAAGACCATCTGGTGGTGATTGACCAAGGCAGCGTTAACGGTGTATATGTCAACGGTCAACCACAAACGCGTAGTGTTCTGACGAATGGCGATACATTGCAAATTGGCCCTTATTTAATAACAGTTACATTTACTGTTAACGTACCCGCACCAGATACCAGCCCTCCTTCAACGATTCATTTCAACGCAAATACCAATCTTCCAGACCCCAGCTTGCCTGTAGCCCAGCCGCTAACGCCCTTGGCAAGTAATTTCCCGCCATTAGCGTTTCAGGCACAAAAGGTCGCTGTGCAAGAACTTCATGCCACAGGATTGCCAGTAGATGAATCTGATTATCTAGCGATCGGGGCGGGACTGGGTAGCTTCGTTTGGGCTGATTTGCTGCGAATTAGTGGTGTGCGTGCTGAAAAAATTGTGGCTTTGGGATTAGAAGGAGAACCTTATGCTCGTTACAAGCGCCTTTGTTTGAACTCGCAAATTCCCTTATATGAAAGACTGCGTTCTAATTCTGACTCTTGTCCTGATAATATTTGGGGCTGGCCTAGTTATGCCTTGCGTGAAGCTTGGCACGATTGCACCAAGGGAGAGATGAAGTCAGCATTCAAGTATTTGTGGCAAGTATTTGCTGAACCAACATTTGCAGAAACTTATACTCCTCGTGCAGGAAATGTTTTTGATTCCATAGACAGGGAGGCGAAGCGCATTGGTTGGAATCAAATTTATCGCTATGGGCGAGTTAGGGTAATTCGCAAAACTGATGACGGTAGATATTGCGTAGCTTATTCTCGCGGCCCAGGAAATTATGCTTTTTTAGTTAGTCGTTATTTACATTTAGCTACTGGATATCCAGCAATTCAGTTTCTCCCAGATTTGCAAGCTTATAGAGAAAAATATCAAGATTTTAAGTCTGTCGTCAATGCTTATGAAGCCCACGATCATGTTTATGAGCAACTAGAGCAACAAGGTGGTACGGTGTTGATTCGGGGGCGGGGGATTGTGGCTTCGCGGATTGTACAGCGCATTTACGAAGCTAGAAAACGAAATCGGAATATTGCAGTTTTGCATTTAATGC
Organism: Nostoc sp. CHAB 5824; assembly: GCF_020829665.1. Taxonomy (GTDB): domain Bacteria; phylum Cyanobacteriota; class Cyanobacteriia; order Cyanobacteriales; family Nostocaceae; genus Nostoc. The sequence goes on along the minus strand of NZ_JAIVFT010000004.1, from coordinate 169,104 downwards.
GATCGCCTAAACCTCAAGGCAACAAATTTCAAAATACCCAGCGCCTAGTCAAAAATCATTACGAATTTCAACCCTTTAACTGGCCTAAAGCCTGTTGGAGCGGCGAACTCCGGGCAATGTTAGAAAAAGCTACCCCCGATGAACGCAAACGTTTATTAGCAGACTGGGGCGGTACTACCACCGCCGACCGCCACGACTGGCAGCAAATTACTGCCCAAGGAATAAGCGAAGGCTGGTATCAAATTACCTTCGGTGAGGTTCTGGATGTAGAACGAGATGCCCAAAACCGGACTATTACCCGTATCCGAGAGCAAAGCTTTGGGGAAATGAAATTGCTAGCTGATTTTATTGTTGATGCTACTGGACTGGATGCCAAGGTAGATGCTAATCCCCTGATAGCAGATTTGGTGAAACATTACAACCTCCCAGTGAATCATCTGGGGCGGTTGACTGTAGCGAACAATTTTGAATTAGTAGAAATGCGTAGTAATAGAGGTCAAATGTATGCTGCTGGGGCTATTACTTTAGGTGGCCCTTATGCAGCAGTTGATAGTTTCTTGGGCTTGCAGTACGCCGCATTAATCGCTGTTGATGGACTCGCCGCCGCCCGTGCGCCTGGAGTGCATCGTTTGAATACTATAAGCTCCTTTAGGCAGTGGTTGAAATGGGTGTTAAATCAGTCACCTTAGTTTAAGAAGGCAGAAGGGATAAGAAATACAGTATTTACCTGACTGTTTTGAGTACCAAATCCCAAATTTGAGGTTCAAAGACTCAACGTTCGAGTAAAAAGGTGCAACGTTCGAGTAAAAAGGCTCAACGTTCGAGTAAAAAGGTGCAACGTTCGAGTAAAAAGGCTCGACGTTCGAGTAAAAAGGTGCAACGTTCGAGTAAAAAGGCTCGACGTTCAGGCTCAGAGGCTCAACGTTCAGGCTCAGAAGCTCAACGTTCAGGTTCAGAAGCTCAACGTTCAGGTTCAAAGGCTCAAAGGCTCAAGTGACGGACGATACCTTCAGCCTGCGTGCGATTCAAATCGCAGGTTAACAGCGCAAGTCAGTTAAAACTAACTCAAATTAACTAAAATTTAGTCCGTTTGAACGGACTTCGGCTATTAGCCTCGGAATTGATTCCGAGGCGGGATAGCAACGAAGCGAAGAATTTGCCTTTGCCAGTAAGCCTAATTTATTTTTTCGCTTGTGGGGCGTACTAAAGTTTTAACTAAACCCGTAATCGCCACAATCACAGAGGCAATTCCCCCAATCGACAATGAAGTTAAAATTGCCGCCGCCAGAATAATTTCAGTCGGACTGTATCCATCTCGCATCCAAGTAGATGGATTCTCTACCGATGTTGGCGAGGCGGGGATTAATTGCGAAGTTTGGGTGGTTTGATTGGAGTTGGCTGGAGTTGTTAAGGCAGTTTTCATGGCTTGAATCTTTTTAAATGTTTCTATGCAAATGGTATTTCTGCTAGGAGAAAAAGAGATTCCATAGAAATAGAGACAAAGTAGAAAGAAGGTAGAAATTAAGTAGAATCGAGAATAAACCTTACAAGCTGTCTATGCAATGGGCTGATTTTTTAGCCAACGAAGCTGCTATTTATGGCTTATCCTCAGAGCAAACGGTGGCTTTTGTAGAGCGGTTGAAGACTGAAAACTCAGGGAAGAGTGAGGCAAAACTTGCCAGCGAATTGAACATCAGTGCGGCTGCGTTGAAAAAGCGGATGACTGAGGTTTATGACAAATTTGCTCAGAGTTATCCTGAGTTAGCCAATTCTGAAAGCCGGGGTAAGCTAGAAAAGTTACGGGCTTGCTTGACAGCGAAATATAATGGCGGGCAAGATGCCCACCCCACAATTAAAGAAATTCATCAAAATATTCCCCCTGCTGTCCCATTTGAAAAATTTGTGGGACGTGAGGCGGAACTACAAAACCTTCACCAGCAATTACAAGCATCTCGGCAAGTTGCAATTGTAGCTGTGGCGGGTATGGGTGGAGTAGGCAAAACTGAACTCGCTACCCAATACGCCAAACAGCACTTGCAGAAATATCCAGGTGGGGTTTGCTGGTTATCTGCACAGGGAATAGATGTCGGAATTCAGATTCTCAGATTTGCCGAATTGAAATTTAAACTCATTGCACCGGACGATTGGGAATTAGCAGATAGGCTGAGATACTGCTGGGAAAATTGGCAACAAGGTGAAGTACTGCTGGTGTTTGATGATGTCACCGACTACAAAAAACAGGTTCAGCGTAATCTACCCCCAGAATCACCCCGGTTTAAAGTATTGCTGACAACGCGCCAGGAATTTGATAGTACTTTGCCGCAATTACCTTTGGGTGTTCTCAAACCATTGGCGGCGATGAAATTATTAAAATCGTTGGTTGACAGAGAACGACTTAAAAGCGAACCTTGGGTTGCGAGAAAAATTTGTAAATTCTTGGGATATTTGCCTTTGGCGTTAGAGTTAGTGGGGCGATATCTGGATACAATGCCAGATTTGTCTCTGGAAAAACTGCTGAAGCGGCTAGAGAAAAAGCGACTGGAACACGAAGCAATAGCGAAGGCTAACCCATTGATGCGTTATGAATACGGGGTTGCTGAAGCTTTTGCATTGAGTTGGGAACAGTTGGATGAGAATGCACAAAGCTTAGGCTGTTGGCTGAGTCTGTATGCCTTGGCTGACATTCATTTTTCTGTTGAGGCAATAAAAGATGAAGAAACACAAGAACTCTTGGAGAAAGCTATAGCTGAGTTGCGGAAACTGCATTTAATACAATGGCAAAGCAAAAAAATTTATCGTCTACATCCACTGATTCGGCAATTTTTCCAAATGAAGTTGGATAAGTCAAGTAATGTAGATAAGGTGAAAACTGCTTTTGTAGCGCAGATGGTAGAGGTGGCAAAGCGAATTCCTCAACAGCCTAACCGTGAAGATATTTTCAACCTCACTCCACATATCCCCCACCTTGCAGAAGTTGCAACCCACCTATCCCAATATCTCAGCGATGAGGATTTAACTTGGCCTTTAACAAGCTTAAGTCGGTTTTATAACGGTCAAGGACTTTATCAGCAAGCAGAACCTTGGTACAAACTATGTGTAGAGGTCACTGAAAATCGTCTTGGTTTAGAACATCCTGATGTCGTTACTAGCCTGAACAATCTCGCAGTACTTTACGTTTCTACAGGACACTACAGCAAAGCTGAATCCTTGTATCAGCGAGCTTTGGAACTGAGCAAACGCTTACTGGGAGACAACCATCTCGACGTTGCTACTAGCCTGAACAATCTCGCAGGACTCTACGAATATACAGGGCGCTACAGCGAAGCCAAACCCCTGCTTCAGCAAGCTTTAGAACTGAGCAAACGTTTACTGGGAGACAACCATCCCAATGTGGCCAATAGCCTGAACAATCTCGCAGTACTTTACGTTTCTACAGGGCGCTACAACGAAGCTGAATCCCTATTTCAACAAGCTTTGGAACTGAGAAAACGTTTACTGGGAGACAAACATCCAAATGTTGCTAATAGCTTGAACAATCTCGCAGAACTCTACCGTTCTACAGGACGCTACAGCAAAGCTGAACCCCTGTTTCAGCAAGCTTTGGAATTAAGCAAACGTTTACTGGGAGACAACCATCCAAATGTTGCTAATAGCTTGAACAATCTCGCAGAACTCTACCGTTCTACAGGACGCTACAGCGAAGCCGAACCCTTTCTTGAGCAAGCTTTAGAACTGAGAAAACGTTTACTGGGAGACAACCATCCCGATGTCGCAACTAGCCTGAACAATCTCGCATTACTCTACCGTTCTACAGGACGCTACAGTAAAGCTGAACCCCTGTTTCAGCAAGCTTTAGAACTGAGCAAACGCTTACTGGGAGACAACCATCCTCATGTCGCTAATAGCATGAATAATCTCGCAGAACTCTACGGTTCTACAGGACGTTACAGCGAAGCCGAACCCCTGTATCAGCAAGCTTTGGAACTGAGCAAACGCTTACTGGGAGACAACCATCCAGATATCGCCACTAGCCTGAACAATCTCGCAGCACTCTATTATTCTACAGGACGCTATAACGAAGCCGAATTGCTGTTTCAGGAAGCTTTGGCAATTTGTAAGCAGACTTTAGGTGTAAGTCATCCCGATACAATAAGGGTTCAGGAAAATTATGCAATCTTTTTAAGAGAAGCATATCGCTAACGATCGCACCCTTTCTCACAAAATCACACCAAATTGATGCTACACAACAGTTGTAGTTTAAATTTTAGCAGCGATAGCCCATCAATTCTAACTTCAAATGGCGATCGCTCTCTCTTACTTATTTCTTCGCGCCCTTTGCGCCCTTCTCTGCGAGACGCTACGCGAACGCGGTTCGATTCTCATGCCCCCACATATCCAAAGTACAGTAAAGAATAGAGCAACCGCTAGCTGTTTCGAGGTTCAAATGGTCAATATTAGCGCTCTTGACTCTAAGCAGAGGAATACTCTCTAATAAACTGAGGAAAAATTTATGCGAACAGTACCAATCCAATTACCAGAAACAGTATTCTCAGCACTTCGTAAAAATCCTGAAGAATTTATCCAAGAAATGCGAATTGCCGCAGCAGTTAAATGGTATGAATTAGGTGACATTTCACAAGCCAAAGCAGCAGAGATTGCTGGACTAACTCGTGCTGAATTTATTAATGCTTTATCACGCTACCAAGTGGATTTTATGCAATATACTGCCCAAGAGTTAGCCCAGGAACTGGCAAATGCCGATTAATCGTGTAATTATTAACTCTTCACTTTTGATTGTTCTTTTAAAAAGTTAGCAAGCATAATTACTTCCACAATTATTCACAGAAGTTTTAGTTCCATTAGGTGTTTTTGAAGAAGTCACAACAAAAGATGATGTCGCATCAACACAGTTACCGAGTATTTCTTGGATACAAACAGTAGAAGTTAATACTATTGCTCCTGTTGTAGCAGCTTGGGATTTGGGAAAGGGAGAATCACAAGTATTAAGTTTGGCATTAAAAAATTCCGACTGTGCTCGCTATTGTTGACGATAGAGCAGCACGGCGTTGTGGTCAAGCTTTAGGTATTATTACCATCGGAACCGGAGGTTTGCTGATATTAGCAAAAAGACGTGGAATAATCCCAAGCATATCTCCTGGAATTCAAACTTTGCGTGACGCTGGTTTGTGGTTATCCGATACTTTGGTCAATTTACTCAAAACTTCAAGCAGGGGAATAGCGATCGCCCTTCAATTGTAATCTCAAACAGCTGTAACTTAAAACAGCAATACCTCCGGTAAGCTTTCCTAGTGAACGCTGCGCGATCGCTTCCTCTTAATTTCTTCCTCCGTGTCCTCTGCGCCTCTGCGGTTCGATTCTCATGCTAATTAACAACCTGCAACGCAGAATAGCCCATCGTAGACATCGCATAGCCATTTTGTAGTACAAAACTCGAAATTTGAGGTTCAAAGGCTCAAGTGGCAATATCTAACGGCAAGCCACTGCTTTTAAATTTTTGTATGCAAATGGTATTTCTACCCCAAAGAGAGGAGATTTCTAAATGCAGACAAAGTAGAATTTAAAATAAACCTCATAAACTGTTTATGCAATGGGCTAATTTTCTAGCCAAAGAAGCTGCTACTCATAGCTTATCTCTAAAGCAAACGGCAGCTTTTATAAAGTATTTTAATAATGAAAATTTAGGTAAAAGTGAAGCTCAATTTGCCAGCGAGTTAAACGTTGATATCGCTGCTTTTAAAAAGTGGATGGGTGAAGTATATGACAAGTTCGCCCAGAATTATCCTGAGTTAGCTATTTCCAACAGTCGGGACAAAGTAGAAAAGTTAAAAGCTTACTTGAGAGCGAAATATAATAGCGAATTGGATGTCCTCAAACCATTGGCGGCGATGAAATTATTAAAATCGCTGGTGGTTCGGAAACGACTGCAACAAGAAGCTTTGGTTGCGAGAAGAATTTGTAAATTTTTAGGTTATTTGCCTTTAGCCTTAGAGTTAGTGGGAGGATATCTGGATAAAATGCCAGATTTATCTTTGGAAACACTACTGAAGCGGCTAGAGAAAAAGCGATTGGAACACGAAGCCGTAGTCAATGTTAACTCATTGATGGCTTATGAATACGGTGTAGCTGAAGCTTTTGAATTAAGTTGGGAACAGTTGGATGAAAATGCACAAAACTTTGGCTGTTTGCTAAGTTTGTGTGCCTTAGCTGACATTCCTTTATCTGTTGAGACGATAAAAGATTACAAAAAACAAGAACTTTGGGAGAAAGCTATAGGCGATTTACTAGAATTGCATTTGCTACAACATAAAAGTAAAGGAATTTATCGTCTAAATCCCCTAATTCGGCAACTTTTCCAAATGAAGTTGGATAAGTCAAATGAGGCGGATGAAGCAAAAACTAATTTTGCAGCAATGATGTTAGAAGTAGCAAAGCTAATTCCGCAACAGCCTAACCCTGAAGATATTCTTAACCTCACTCCACATATCCCGCACATTACAGAAGTTGCAACCCACCTATCCCAGTATCTAGGCGATGAAAATCTAATTACTCTGTTTACCAAATTGGCTTGGTTTTATCAAGGTCAAGGACTTTATCAGCAAGCAGAATCTTGGTTGCAACAGTGTGTAGAACTGACTCAAAATCGTCTTGGTTTAGAACATACCGATGTCGTTGCTAGTTTGAACAATTTAGCAGAACTCTACAAATCTACAGGACGTTACAGTGAAGCTGAACCCTTGTATAAACAAGCTTTAAAACTGAGTAAACGCCTGCTGGGAGATAACCATCTTGATGTCGCCACTAGCCTAAACAATTTGGCATTACTCTACGAATCGATAGGACATTACAAGAAAGCCGAACCCCTGCTTGAGCAAGCTTTAGAATTGAGAAAACGCTTGCTGGGAGAAGAACATACTGATGTCGCTACTAGCTTAAGCTATTTAGCATTACTCTACGAATCTACAGGACGCTATAGCGAAGCCGAACCTTTGTATCAGCAAGCTTTAGAACTGTGGAAACGCCTAGTGGGAGAAGAACATCCCCATGTCGCCACTACCCTGAACAATTTAGCAGCATTGTACTGTTATACAGGACGTTACAAGGAAGCCGAACCCTTGCTTGAGCAAGCTTTAAAACTGAGAAAACGTCTGCTGGGAGACAACCATCAAGATGTCGCCACTAGCCTGAATAATTTAGCACAACTTTATGAATCTACAGGACGCCACAGCAAAGCCGAACCTTTGTATCAGCAAGCTCTAGAACTGAGTAAACGCCTGCTGGGAGATAATCATCCTGATGTTGCCATTAGCCTGAACAATTTAGCAGCACTCTACCGTTATAGAGGACGCTACAAGAAAGCCAAACCCTTGTTTGAACAAGCTTTGAAAATTTGTGAACGGACTTTAGGTGTAAGTCATCCGACTACTATGACAATTCGGGCAAATTATGCAAGCTTTTTAAGAGAAGCATATCATTAGCGATTGCCTCCAGCACGCTACGCGAACGCTGCGCGTAATTCGTAATTCGTAATTAGTTAAAATAATATCCCCCTCTTCTTCGCTGATGAAGAGGGGTGAGAGTCTACTTACATCCTAAAGATTTGCGAGTATCCACAGCAGTTTTAGAATTCACACCACTTGCTTTAACACAAAGTTTTTTCACTTGCGTGCCATCTAAAATTGCATTGGTAAAATCAGCACCTGTGACATTTACATCATCAAAAGTAGAACGCAGCATCATCGCATCGGTCAACACAGCATCACTTAAATCAGCATCCTTAAACCTTGTTAGATAGGCTATGCCTTCACTAAAATCAGCACCATGCAGATTTACTCCCTCCAATACGCTACCGTTAAACACGCCACCACGTAAATCAGCATTGCTAAAATTAGCATTCTCTAATTTGAGATTGGTAAACTCAGTGCCAATTAAACTTTGACCAGAGTAATCCTTGCCCTTAAGTTCATCATTACCTACAGAACGGGTAATACTGGAAGAACTTGCAGCTTGTGCCGATAAGGGAAACAAAAAAAGAACCATAGCTAAGACAAAGCTAGCTAACAATCGCCAATATTTCATAATGTCTTCTTAATAAATCTCAACACTTCCACCATTAACTATTAAACCTTACAGAAGAGGACAAGGAAAATAACCATGCCTAATGCGCCAGTTCAATGCACAAGACTGTCAAACCAGAAAGCATCTCGTAGGATTATAGATGTTGAGGTGCGATCGCAAAATTACCTGTGGCTAATCAAGAAGACAACGCCCAATCTCTGGCGCGAACCCCTTTATATCAAATGGGTGTAGAACTCAAAGCACGGCTTACCAGCTTTGGCGGCTGGGAAATGCCTGTGCAATTTAGTGGCATTAGCCGCGAACACGAGGCTGTAAGAAATACAGCCGGAATGTTCGATATTTCCCACATGGGAAAATTTACCCTCCAAGGTAAAAACCTCATTTCTCAACTCCAGCCTCTAGTGCCTTCCGACTTGAGTCGTTTGCAACCCGGTCAAGCACAATACACCGTATTGTTAAATTTCCAAGCGGGAATTATTGACGACATCATTGTTTATTATCAAGGTGAAGACGCCACTGGGACACAGAGGGCATTCATCATCGTCAATGCGGCAACCTCCAGTAAAGATAAAGCATGGCTATTGCAACACCTTGACCTGGATAAAGTGCAATTCCAAGACCTTTCACCAGAAAAAGCTTTAATCGCCGTGCAAGGGCCAAAAGCAATTAAATACCTCCAGCCTTTAGTGCAAGAAGACTTACAACCAATCAAAGCCTTCGGACATCTAGAAGCAACCCTACTAGGTAAACCCGCCTTTTTGGCCCGCACAGGTTACACCGGAGAAGATGGCTTTGAGGTGATGGTAGATGCGGATGTGGGGGTAGAATTGTGGCGAAGTCTCCATAATGCTGGTGTTATCCCCTGTGGACTCGGTGCGAGAGACACTCTGCGACTAGAAGCGGCAATGGCACTTTACGGACAAGATATTGATGACACCACCACACCCTTAGAAGCAGGTTTGGGGTGGCTAGTCCACTTAGATACCAAAGGCGAATTTATTGGTCGGGAAATTTTAGCACAGCAAAAAGCCGCTGGAGTACAGCGTCGATTGGTAGGTTTGCAAACCCAAGGACGCAACATTGCCCGTCACGGCTATCAAGTGTTATCCGCAGGTAAAGTTGTGGGAGAAGTTTCCAGTGGCACTCTGTCGCCTACACTTGGTTATCCCATTGCCTTAGCCTACGTTCCTACCCAACTAGCAACTGTCGGTCAGCAGCTAGAAGTCGAAATTCGCGGCAAAGCTTATCCAGTAGTTGTAGTTAAACGTCCCTTTTATCGGTCAAAAAATCGTGTCGCCAACTGATAAGCGTCGAGGTTTTTGAGGAATAATGTGTTGTGAGTTAGTCAATCTACAGTAAGGTTCATTACCAGATATGGCTTGGATGACTGTTGGGACAATAATTTTTTTGATAAGGGAGAGGAAGTGATATGTCTTTTGAATATCCTCAAGATTTCAGATACCTGGATTCTCATGAATATGTGCGAATAGATGGTGAAATTGCCACCATTGGTATTACTGAATTTGCTGTACATGAATTGGGCGATATCGTCTTTTTGGAACTGCCAGAAATTGGCGACGCTCTTACTAGAGGAGAAAACTTTGGCACAATTGAATCAGTGAAAGCCGTTGAAGAATTGAATTCACCAGTAACAGGAACAGTTATAGAACGCAATGAAGCCTTAATTAATTCTCCCGAAGAAGTTTCAGAAGACCCCTACGGGGAAGGATGGTTTTTGAAAGTGCGCGTCAATGACCCTGGCGAAGTTGAAGATGCCTTGACAGCAGATGAGTATCGCGCCCAGGTGGAAGGCGAGTAGAGAGTGGGGAATGAGGGGGACAAGGGGCAATACGGTTCGGTTAAGAAAGTTATCTGTTGAGGTGAGCAAGGGAGGCGGGGGGAGAAGAGGAGCAGGGGGAGAAAGAATTATTGTTTAATAACTCTTTTTCCTCCTCTGCCCCCCTGCTTATGCGAACCGTATTGGGACAAGGAGGACAAGGTAAAATTTTCTCCTCCATCTCCCTTGTCTTTGCCATTTCCCACTCCACCCGAAAATAAGTCATGAAATTTAGATGAACTGAAAAGTTATACCTACTTCTCATGAGTATTTGTTGCAAAATATAAAATAGTACCATCTGGAGAGTAATTTGTGGTATTGAACGCCCCTATTCTTAAATCTAATGAGCAGCAAGTGCTGGACGAAAAAAGTCAGAAGTTAAGTAGTTTTGCGCCAAGGCATATTGGGTCTAACTCCGACGATATCCAGCAAATACTTAAGATTTTGGGGTTTCCCAGCCTGGATGCCCTAATTGACCAAACAGTTCCACAGGCAATTCGGCTGAAGCAACCGCTAAAGTTACCAGAAGCAGAAAGTGAGTATGCAGCACTGACATCCTTAAAAAAAGTTGCTGCCAAAAATCAGGTTTTCCGTTCATACATCGGTATGGGATATTACGACAGTATTACCCCACCTGTGATTGGGCGCAATATCTTAGAAAACCCCGGTTGGTATACTGCCTACACTCCTTATCAGCCAGAAATTGCCCAAGGGCGACTAGAAGCGCTGCTAAATTTCCAAACCCTGATTATCGACCTCACAGGTTTAGAAATTGCCAATGCTTCATTACTTGATGAAGCCACAGCAGCAGCTGAAGCGATGAGCCTAAGCTATGGTGTCTCCAAAAATCAGGCAAATGCCTATTTTGTCTCTTGTGACTGCCATCCCCAAACTATCGACGTGTTGCAAACACGCGCTCAACCATTAGGGATTAAGATCATTGTTGGCGATCATCAAACATTTGATTTTGATCAAGCAATTTTTGGGGCTGTTCTGCAATACCCTGCAAGTGATGGCACCATTTACGACTACCGCGCTTTTATAGAAAAAGCCCATGCTAAGGGTGCATTGGTGACGGTAGCAGCAGATCCTTTAAGTTTAACTTTGCTGACCCCTCCTGGGGAATTTGGTGCTGATATTGCTGTCGGTAGCACTCAGAGGTTCGGTATTCCGTTGGGGTTTGGGGGGCCTCACGCGGCATACTTTGCTACGAAGGAAGAGTATAAGCGGCTGGTTCCAGGACGAATTGTGGGAGTCTCAAAAGATGCTCAAGGTAAGCCTGCATTGCGTCTTGCCTTGCAAACCCGCGAACAGCACATCCGCCGTGAAAAAGCTACTAGTAATATTTGTACTGCACAGGTGCTACTGGCGGTAATGGCGAGTATGTACGCCGTCTATCATGGACCAGATGGACTTAAGACAATAGCTCAGAAGATACATTCCCTAACTCTGATTTTGGCAGAGTGGTTGCAGCGACTAGGTTACAGCATTAGTTCTAAACCTTTCTTTGATACGCTACAGGTGGAGTTAGGAACTAAACCTCTGCAAGAAATTTTACAAGCTGCCCAAGCCCGTCAAATTAATCTGCGTATTTTTGATACATCTACTGTTGGTATCTCGTTGGACGAGACTACCACATTGGATGATGTGCGAGATATATGCCAGATTTTTGCAGGGACAGATGAGCTACGGTTTGTTTTGAATATCCAAGAGATGGAATGGATAACTCAGCAATCAGGTTTAAGCGGTGAACCATTTAGTCGTCAAAGCACTTATCTCACCCATCCTGTATTTAATCGCTATCACTCAGAAACTGAGTTGTTGCGCTATCTGCACAAGCTTGAAAGCAAGGACTTGTCGCTAACGACATCGATGATTCCTTTGGGTTCTTGCACAATGAAGTTGAATGCGACTGCTGAGATGATTCCGGTAAGTTGGGAAGAATTTGGCAAGATTCACCCGTTTGCACCTGCGTCGCAAACTCAGGGTTATCAAATCTTGTTTGAGCAACTTGAGGCATGGTTAGCTGAAATTACCGGGTTTGCTGGTATTTCTCTACAACCAAATGCTGGTTCTCAGGGTGAATACGCCGGACTTTTAGTAATTCGTCAATATCACGAAAGCCGGGGTGAAGCACACCGTAATGTTTGTTTGATTCCCACTTCGGCACATGGAACAAACCCAGCTAGTGCGGTGATGTGCGGGATGAAGGTAGTAGCAGTTGCTTGTGACTCACAAGGTAATATTGACGTTGATGACCTAAAGGCTAAGGCAGAAAAACACAGCAATGAACTAGCCGCCTTAATGGTGACATATCCCTCAACTCATGGTGTTTTTGAGGAGCCAATTCAGGAAATCTGCGCTGTTGTCCATAGTCATGGTGGACAAGTTTACATGGATGGGGCAAATATGAACGCTCAAGTAGGGATTTGCCGTCCTGGAGATATTGGCGCGGATGTCTGTCATTTAAACTTGCATAAAACCTTTTGTATTCCTCATGGTGGCGGTGGCCCTGGTATGGGGCCTATTGGGGTAGCCTCTCATCTCGTACCTTTTCTCCCCGGACACCCTGTTGTGGGGAATGGGGAAGAAATTTCTAATTCCCAACGTATTGGTGCTGTGGCGGCTGCGCCTTGGGGTAGTGCTAGTATTTTGGTGATTTCTTGGATGTACATTGCGATGATGGGTGCAGCAGGTTTAACCCAAGCTACTAAAGTGGCAATTCTCAACGCTAACTACATTGCCAAGAAACTGGAATCGTACTATCCGGTTTTGTATCAGGGGAAAAATGGTCTAGTTGCCCATGAGTGTATTTTAGATTTGCGATCGCTCAAAAAATCAGCTGCGATCGAAATCGATGATGTTGCCAAGCGTCTTATAGATTATGGTTTCCATGCGCCCACTGTCTCTTGGCCTGTAGGGGGTACAATCATGGTGGAACCTACAGAAAGTGAATCTAAACAGGAGTTAGATCGTTTCTGCGATGCGTTGATTTCTATTCGCCAAGAAATTGCCGAAATAGAGGTTGGTAAGGTGGATACCCAAGATAATATTTTGAAGAACGCACCCCACACTGCCGAAAGTCTCATTACCGGAGAATGGCATCATCCTTATTCTCGTGAACAAGCCGCCTACCCTGCACCTTGGACTCGTGAACATAAATTCTGGCCGGCTGTCGGTCGTATTGATGCAGCATTTGGTGACAGGAATTTTGTTTGTTCTTGTCTGCCAATGGATGCTTATTAAGTACGAAATAAAGAGTTAGGAGTTAGAAATTAAAACTCCTAATTCCAATTCTTTTCGTAAAGATAAAGGCTGATACCCGAAGGCAAAAGCTTTAGAACTATCCAAAGAAACATCTGCTGGTCTAGGTGCTGCCATTTTCACATCTTGTTGTCGGCAGGATTTGAGCTTGGTGGCAGGAAGTTGAAATATTTCCACTAATAGCTGTCCAAAATTATAACGGGAAATCCGTTCTTTGCCACCTAAATGAATGATGCCGTTAACTTTTTCCAATGCTAATAAAATTCCTTTGGCGGCAGTTGTTCCACTTACTGGGGTGCGAAATTCATCTATAAATAAACTTAGTTCTTTTTCTGCTTTTAAAGTTTCAATAAATGGCTGAATAAAGCTTTTTGCTGTGGGTGTTGCTGCGCCAAACATCAACGGCATTCGACACACTGCTGTCATGGGATATCTTTCTAGCATACCTACTTCCGCCATGACTTTTTGTTCACCGTAAAGATTCACAGGACACACGGAATCTGTTTCTCGATAGGGAGCATTTAAACCATCAAAAACCAAATCGGTTGAGGTAAAAGCACAAGGAATAGAATTATCCGCGCAAAGTCCGGCAAGATTGCAGGATTCTATGACATTAATTACGTGGGATTTTTCAGGGTGGATTTGACAAAAATTTGGTTGTGATTGTGCGGCAGTATGAATCACTGCTGTTGGCTTTATATCACTAAATATACGCTGCAATTCCTGAAAATTTGTTAAGTTCACTTTTAGCATTTTGATGCCAGGAATATCTAGAGAATGGGAAAAATAAGTACCATAAATTTCCCATTCTTGTTTTGCAAGCTGGCAAAGATGCCATCCCAAAAAACCACTGGCTCCAGTGATTAATAATTTTTTCATGTTTTATTTAAAGCTAGATTTTATGTTAATATAATCAATTTTATATTTAAGAATCCATTAGTTTGCAGATGTATTAATCTATGGTTTTATAGCGATCGCAGTTTCTTCAAAATTCTTTCCGTAATTTATTGTGTAACTGATGTATCTTAATAATGCCAGCAATTTAAGCGGATTTGAGGGCAGATCCTATGTCTAAAAATATATTTGACAGATTTAATTTGACTATTGGCATTATTGGTGCAGTGACAGGTGTTGCTGGTTTGGCTTTGGCATACCTTGTTGCGACTGGCTGGACTCCAGAAACACCAGGCTTCGGTTCAAAAGACCGCTTTTCTTGTGCTTTACAACCTGATACACAAAACGGCGGTGAGGTGTGGACAGTGATGTATCGTAATGATCAGGGGAAAAAGCCTTGGTTGAGGATGGTCAACAGCTTTGGTGATGATTGGGATACACAAAAACGCTGCGATGTAATTGCTCAACGATTAGAAGGCTTTCGTCAAGAAGGTTTAATTGGTTTGAGTCATCGTTCTGACCCAAAAACACCCAGCCAGTCTGTAATCTGCGTTAATACCAAGCTAGACCGCAATAATTGTAATCTGTTGGTGACTCTCAAAGTTAGTGCTGATGGCTACGACTCGCTGCGACGCATGACAGAAGCTTTGAAGAATGGTACTACCGTTGAACAAGGTTCTGGTTCTGCAAATGCCTCTAATGCTACTGCTAACTCATCTGAGGTTAATTTTGAAAACTATCTGGCGGCTGAGGATATCAAAGCTGGATCAACTGCTATTAAATAACATTAATTTATTTTTAGGCTTAAATTTACGCCTAATTTGACCGCCCAAGCTGCTTCAGCAAACTCTTGCGATTATCGAGCGCTATTTGATAATCAGGTTTGATATTAATCGCTTTATCGTATGATTTGAGCGCTTCATCGTACTGTTTTAAATACCATAGTGACACCCCACGTGCAGCCCAAGCTTCATGGTAGTCAGGTTTAATGGCGATTACTTTATCATAAGATGCGATCGCCTCGGAATAACGTTGCAACTTCTCTAGAGAAAAACCCCGACCATACCAAGCTTCATGCTTATCAGGTTTGATGGCGATCGCTTTATCATAAGATGCCAGAGCCTCAGAATCGCGTTGCAAGTTATTTAGAGAAAAACCCCGACCATACCAAGCGTAAAAGTAGTCAGGTTTAATGATGATCGCTTTATCATAAGATGCCAGAGCCTTAGAATAGCGTTGCAATCTCTCTAAGGAAACACCTCGATTATGCCAAGCTTCATGGTAGTTAGGTTTGATGTCGATCGCTTTATCATAAGATGCGATCGCTTCGGAATACCGTTGTAACTCAATTAAAGCCCTACCTCGATCATGCCAAGCTTCATGGTAGTCAGGTTTGATGTCGATCGCTTTATCATAAGATGCGATCGCTTGTTCATACTTTTGCTTGACAAAGTAATCATTGCCTTCATTCAAAAAATCTTGAGACTTTTGGGTAATCTCCGCTTCCTTCAGAACTTGGGTCAAATATGTATTAATCGGGATACCCCATTTGAAAGTGCCAACTGCATCGCCAGGTTGTGAATTAGTAATTGTTGTAGACTGCTGTTGTGGTGGTGGTAATTCACCTTTAAGTTCAGCTTGTCTAGTAAGTTCTAATTCGGTACGCCCATGTACTGCAATCACTTCTCCCACTGCATTCATCACTGGCCCCCCACTCATCCCTCCTGCGGTTGTTGCACTGTAGGAAATTCCATAGCCATCGGTTTGGCTGTCAATTGATGATACTGTACCGACAGTAAACTGCTTTGCCAAACTATTACCAGGAAAACCAGTGATGTAGATATTGTCTCCGAGACTCACTTTGTCAGAATTACCCAAGGGAAGGGCTTTATAAACGCAAGTTCCACCATCAGGTTTAAATATCACCACAGCTAAATCTTGCTGGGCGAAGCGTTTGATATCTACTACTTTCCAGATTTTTTGGTCGTTGGTTTGTAGTTGTAATTTGGCGCTAGGTGGGACTACGTGACGCGCCGTAAGTACGGTACAGACTTCTTTGTTTTTTCCCGGCACAAGAAATCCTGTACCTTGTCCTTGTTTATCTGCGTAGTTGATTAAAACCACGCTTTCCCCAGCTTCTTTGCCAATGTCTCCAGTTGTTTTGCGGCTATTACAGCTGATGAGAGATAAAGCGACAAAACCAAAGGCAGCATACCAGTGCCAAGGTATCATACCGTACCTGTATAATTTAATGGTTTAACTCATTTTGACTTGTCTTTTATTTTAAAGTAATTGATCTTACATTTTGCACCGGACGATTAGAATCGCAGCTATACAAAAAAAGTACAAAGCCAGGGCGAATGGAATTCGCGGCTATACAAACAAAGTCCGCCTCCGCGGACTAAGAAAAAATTGAAGGTTTAAAACCCACGGAGGTGGGTAAAGCCTCGTGTAGACGCAGTTTATAACCGCCCTTTTCACTATTGCAGTAATTCTTGAAACTGCTTTTCACTACGCACTTTACTAAAATCTGGGTCAGTTTTTGCTAATTTCTTGTATTTATCAGGAACCTGCTTGATTGCTTTATCTAAGTTCTCAATTGCTAATTCTAGATTGCTTTGTAAAGCATAAGAGCAAGCTTTGTTGTAATATGCTTGGTGCAAATCTTGCTTGATAGCGATCGCTCTATCATAAGATGCGATCGCATCTTTATAGCGGTGCAGCTTTGTCAGAGCAATGCCTCGGTTAATTAAGGCTTCATATTTGTCGGGTTTGATGGCGATCGCTTTGTCGTAAGATGCAATAGCGTCTTTGTAGCGTTGCAACGATGTTAAAGCTATGCCACGATTATACCAGGCTTCATACTTATCGGGTTGGATAGCGATCGCAGTATTGTAGGATGCCAGAGCATCTTTGTAGCGTTGCAACGATGTTAAGCCTATGCCACGGTTAATCCAAGCTTCAGGACTCTCAACTTTGATGGCGATCGCTTTGTTGTATGCTTTTATCGCATCTTCGTAACGTTGTCCATCTAATAAATTATTACCTTGATGAAAGAAATCTTCTGCTTTCTGGGTAGCCTTTGCTTCTATGAAAAGCTGGGTTACATTATTTTCTTGCACAACTTGTGTAGTTTTTTCTATTGATGAGTTTGCCCCACCACTACAGCCGAATGCAAAGAAAGCTATCAAGCCAGATGCAACAAAGCAGCGCCGAAAAACCATGCTGTACCTACAAAACCTATAAAATGATGTTAAAAGTTGTTCATTTTTTGAACATTATCAAAATACACTACTTTTTACCCATTAATTCCCTTATATTTTGAGAAATAACTTTGTTTATGATGCATAGAAGCTTCTTCAAACCAAGCGTATGTTACATTATCATATTAAATACACATAAAGCAATTGTTTAAAGCCTATTTCACTCAAAAAAATTTATTTGTGTTGGTATAGCAATCCGTGCAGGAGTTATGAACAAAAAGATCCCCGACTTATTGAAAAAGTCGGGGATCTGAGCCTCTCGGTAGAGAGCGAATCAAATAGGATTGCTATATATACGTTGCGACGCCGAATTGGTAATTTACCTTTTAATAAACAAAGGTGCGATCGCACTAGTTTTTCACTATATGCAAAAACACACGCAACACTCGCACAGTTGTTCCCAATAAAATCTTTAGTCGGCTATAGAATTAGGACTTTCTTGGATTTAGCTTTTGTCCACCTTCACTCAGTAGGAGAGTAGGTGGATGGCAACCGCTAATTACCCAGTGTTTTCAAGTAACAATGATATCATGTCCGCTTAAAAATTTATTGTTTAACGCGATCTGCAACTTATTCTTGAAACCCCTCTCCAAACCTCTCCTCTACACATGTGGATTAAATAATTAATGTCCAATTTAAATAATTAATGCCACCTCTAAAACCTTATTTGAAAAAAGATTTGAGTCAATGCCGCTAATTCTTTAAATTGGACAATAAATTTAGAATGTGGATAAGTGAGCACTACAACACCTGCAAAGACCATCAAAAGTGAAGGTATTAGAACAAGTTATTGGTTTAGAGCGCAAACTGTAAAGCTAGCGTTTGCATTTTTTGGATTTGCAATATACAAACTCCTTTGGTTAGGGTTTACGGTTACTACATCGTTAGTCAAACCTGAGAACGGTGTTGGATCGCTTCCTCCAGATACGTCTTGCTTTACATCAAAAACAATAGGAATTGGAGCAGTCCATTTTAAGGAAGCTGCACAACCTTGGGTACTAAAATTTCCGCTTGACCGATTTCTTTGACCACTTTGAGGTCGGGATTCACTTGTTACGCAGGCACAAGTACTTTGAGCAAAGACGGGGGCAGGAGGTTGCATCATCACTGAGAAAGCCGTAAAAGAGAAAATTGCTGTCAGTAATTGATTAAACTTCATAAAAAAAACCTTTGAGTAATTAACAGGTTTTTAGGATGTTATTAATAACCTGTTTATGTTTTAATACATACCATGTAATCAAAAATAAACCTTAAGATTAAAGATGAATTCGATGTTAATCTCACCATAGGCGTAATCCACTTTCACTCAGTAGGAGGATGCCAAGCGCTAATTACCTATATTTCCAAACAATAATATCATGTCTACTAAAAGTGGTGTTCCGGTTGAGTTTGTATTTATGCCTGGAAGAATTAGTGATGTTTGCGCTTTGAATTAGGCATACATCTGTTTTTGACTTTTGTAAAAAGTCTATTAAATGTATGCCTTGGTGATAATATACTCTGTACTGTGCAACGCTTAACTAATCCCAAAGACTGACTCGACAGTTGACTTAATCGAATCTCTTGCATCCTTCAAAGTTTGGCTAATAGGATGTTTTGCTTGCAAAAATGCACGGGCACAATTGCGTCCCGGCATTCCTGAAATCGAACCACCTGGATGAGTCCCTGCACCAGTCAAAAATAGATTATCAATTGGCGTTTTGTAGTTAGCTATTTCTGGCAAGGGACGGAAAAATATCATCTGATCTAAGGTCATGTCAACATGGTAATAATTCCCTTTGTACGCACCTAATCTTTCTCCTAGTTCTGCTGGACTTTCTACACGACGGGCGATAGTTGCATTCTTGACATTTGGTGCATAGTCTGCCAATTTATCAATCACCCTATCTGCAACTTTGTTTTTCAATTCATCTGTCCAACCAGTACCTCTTAAACCAGTCCCTTCTGCACCGGCAATTTGATAAGGGGCAAAATACTCAATCCATACAGTGTGCTTACCTGGTGGTGCTAATGTGGGGTCTAAGTAGCTAGGCATCACCACATACATTGATGGGTCAGCATCAGGAATTTCTCCCAAGGTACATTTACTATGAGCCTGTTCTACATGAGCCACGGAATCTGCAATTAAGATAGATCCGACGAGATATTCATCTTTGTGGGCGTGATGGGGAAAGCGGAGTGGTTCGTCTAAAGCTAAGTCTATTTTGAGGATAGTTTCGTTGTTATTAACGATGCGGCGTTCTAATCTTTCCCATAAGTCAGGATCAGCTCCATCGATATCACTTTTATCAGTCATTTGCAAAAATAACCGCTTGGCATCGATATTAGAAATAACCCCGTATTTAGCGCGATATTCTTTCCCACCACCAACCCGCACACCCACAGCTTTTCCATCATCAATTAAAACTTTTTCAACATGCTGATCTGTGAGAATAACGCCACCTTTACTAGTGACTAAATTCACCAAAGCTTGCACAAGTGCGCCAGTTCCGCCGCGAGGTCTGGCCATCCCCGGATTGTGACGCATCGCCATCATAATTGCACCAATGGCAAGGGTTTTTTGTGATGGCGGCGCCCCAAGTTCTGCTGCTAGTCTGGCTAATGGCGCTTTTAGAAATTCCTCATCAAACCACTCGTTAAGTAAATCCTCAGCGCTGGTTAACATGGTGCGAATAAAGTCCAGCGTTTTGTTTGGAGAACCAATCATCGAAAATAAATCTTTTAATTTTTTGATATCGTAGTTGCCAACGATATCTATAATTGATTTAGGTGGTGCATTAAACATAGGAATCATTGCACCGATCGCTCGTTGCCAATAGTCTACAAATTCTGCGTATTTTTTGGCATCACGTTCGCTATAACGAGCGATTTCTGCACAAGTCTTCTCTAGCGACTTATGTCCTAAGAAATACTTGCCATCAGGATGAGGACAGAAAACAACTGGATCGCACTCCAAATAATGCAAGCCGTATTTTTCTAGTTCTAATTCTTCAACAACTGGCCCCAAGTGAATAAATTCATGGTCAATAGCACACAAGTTAAATTTAAATCCTGGAGCTTCTTGGGGTAGACATTCTTCAGTTGTTGCTGCACCACCTGGAACAGAACGCTTTTCTAGTAACAGAACACTATAACCTGCTTTCAGCAAATAAGCTGCACAAACTAATCCATTGTGTCCAGCACCGATAATCACAACATCATACTCTTGCATAGTCGAAATTTCTAAATTAAATAGCTTGTTAAATTTTAGAAAGTATTCTAAAAATTTACACCTATCGGCAGTTATAAAAAGTAACCGTTTAATACCTGTATTTAAGTATGTTCCAGCACCTAAAATTAAGTAATTAGGAAAAAATTATCTATTTTTATGGCTAGCACTCATATTTATCTAATTTAGTGCTTATTTTACAGATTAATAACCACAAATTACAGTTTATAAAGAAGGTATTTGGCTCAACTTAGTTTCTATCAAAAGTATCACTCTGTCCTTTTCTACCTCTAAATTTTTGACGCTAAATACTGTATCCTCAAATTCCAAATAGGGTGAGTTTACTAGTTCTTTAACTTTCTGCATTAATGCGACAACTATTTCTAATGAAATGCCTTCACCCTCGTTATAGTTAAAACTCTCTAGCATTATAGGTTGCGAATGAGTACGTGGGCGAACCATTGCAGTAAAACTCAATTGACGAGTCTTATCAACCTCATGTAGCAGTACCATTCCTTGAAATGCTATCTTACCTTCACCAGGTAAAAATACTTGGATTTGTTTCGCCTCAAAACTCACTACCTCGTCATCTACTTTCAACTCAAACTTTTGCAGCTTGCTGCGAACAAAATCTGAGGCTAAAGCACGGTTAATATCTGACTCTGTGAGTACAACCCGAACAGTAGCATTTACTGGCTGGTTTAGTTCTATCTGACCAAAAAGAGCAGTTAACGGATTGATATCAATGCTATCTGTTTGTAGTTTGATTTCCTGCACGCGGATGTCTTCTTGTATAACTAATCCTTCACCTGCAAACGAAACTCCATCCGCTTGTCCCTGAACTATTTTAAATAAATCACTTTGTACATTGATGTCTATTTTTTCTACTTTATCTAACCCTTGGGATACCATGATTTCAGCGCCCTGAGATAGAATTTTTTCTTCTAAGTTATGTTCGTCTTGCATGAGTTAGTATCTCCTAAATATTCTCTTACTACTTACTGTAAAGGCTAGATAGTAACGAGCGAATCTACATTGCGGTATATAATCAGAGGATTGAGTAATCAAGTAAAAGATATTGTTTGTCTTTTAACTTTTGCCTTTTTAGTAACAACCATTTTTACACCGCCGCTAGGGACAATGGTAATGCCACGACGTACTGGATGCACTGGACGTTTATCAGTAAGAGTTAGTTGAAAATGCGATAATATTATGGCTGTTACTAATTTTAATTCATACATAGAAAATGCTCCGCCAATGCAACCACGATAACCCCCACCAAAGGGTAAATATTCATAAGGTGAAAATTTTTGGTTGATAAATCTTTCTGGACGAAACTGTTCTGGCTCTGAGTAAGTCTCGGTTCGACGATGTGCTAAATAAATACAGGGAACTAAAACTGTTTCTGATGTAAATTTATGCCCCATAATTTCCACGCTATCTTTTACCATTCGCGGTGTGCAAATTAAAGCAATAGGATGAATTCGCAGTGTTTCTTGACAGACGGCGGTCAGATAAGGTAACTGTGTAATTGCTTCAGGATTTGTAAGATCATCCAAAGTTTCTAGTTCTCGCATTAGCCGATGTTGAACCTCTGGGTGAGAGTGAATTAAATAAAATATCCAAGCTAATACGCCAGATGTAGTTTCGTAACCCAAAAGCAATAATGAAACTAGTTGATCGCGTAATTCCTCATCTGTCATCTGTTGTCCATTTATGTCACGCGCTGACATCAGCAGATTCAGAATATCTGTACGCGCAGCATTATTTTGCGAACGCCTTTCAGAAATTTCTGCATAAATAAGCTTGTCAATTTGCTCTCGTCTTTTTAAGAAAATTCCCCAAGGACTCCATGCACCTAAATCTTTTTGCAGCAAAGGAAAGAAAAACAAGCTGGAATACCAAGGTTTAGTTACGTCTTCTAACAAAGAACTCAATTTTTCTTTTAATTCTTGGTAACGCGCACCATGATTAATACCAAATACCACTTTTAAGATAATTTCTAAGGTGATATCTGACATTAAGTTGTGTATACAAATATCTGTACCTGATGTCCAATTTTGTGTAAGTTCTTTTGTTATTTGACAAATTGCTTGTCCATAAGATTTTAAATTATCTCCATGAAATGCTGGTAGTAATAACTGCCGCTGTTGTTGGTGCGATCGCGCTTCTTGAAATACAAGAGAATTCTCTCCAAACAAGGGTTTAAATACATGGGTTGCTTTCTTAAAATCTAACTTGTGTGCAGGTATGGCAAAACAATCACTAATTGCTTGGGGATGGCTAAAAAATACTATCGGTGGCGACTTTAAACCCATTACCTTTACTGTGAAAGTATCACCGTACTTTGCAGCATTATTCTCTAAAAATTTCGTTGGTTGAGCAATTAATTGTAGAGTTTGTAGCAACTCTGGTGTGCGTAGATTGTTGAGTAATTTCATTGTTTATTCGATACTTTGAGTATTTAGTAAGCTGCAATCTGCTGTAATACGCTTGCAGTGAGGCTTGATTCTCCCTAACCCTCGTTTTTTAGGAGGGAATTAGAGCAAGCCTTTTTAAGAGGTTATTTGAAAAGTCTTAGGCTGTGATTTTAGCTACTTATTGATACCCCCTAACCCCCCTTTTTAAGGGGGGAACCGGAATCAAAGTCCTCCAATTTATCGGAGGATTTAGGAGGATCTAAAGTTTTTGATACATCAGCCATCACTTTTAAAATATCCTCTAAGAGTTGGGGGGCTGTTTGGGGGTTAATTACCGCTAAAGGAACCGTATTGGCAAATCATTACCATTAATTTTTACAATGACAATAATAATATTTTTGTTCAATTTTTAGAAGAAATTACAGAAAAAACTTACTCAATTATTTTGGTAGACAATCGTGAAAATTATGTCTTTTGGTGATGTACAAATTTCCTAGATTAGTGTATATTTTCAGCGTTAGAATATATTCTTTTTACAATTGCAATATATTAAAATTCCCCATAGCCTTTTTTGAAGGAGGTCTATAGAGAATTATGTAAAAGTATTAAAAATCTATCTGAATGTATAGATGAAAGTTGAAAATTTGCTGAACGCAACCATCAAACTCCTCAGCATCAAACAGTGGTTGTCTGTAGAATAGGAGACTTTACCCGACGTTGACTCGTGACAACCATCTTGATGGGATGATCTGGCCCTGTCACTAAACCACGGCGTTTAGGCCGCACTTCACCATTGTTAACTAGTTCTAATTCCCGGCTGGAAAGGATTTTAGCAAGTGCTAGCTTCATTTCTAACTGGGCAAATGCCAGACCAATACAACGCCTTGCACCACCCCCAAAAGGTAAATATTCATAAGGAGAAAACTGCCGTTCTAAAAAGCGTTCTGGTTTAAACTGCTTAGGTTCTGGGTATAAATCTTCTCGTCGGTGGGTCAAGTAAATTGAACCAATAACGGATGTATTTGGTTCAAGTTCGTAACTACCCAGAGATAGAGGTGTTCTGACTACTCTGGGAAAGGTCAGCATCGCTACTGGGTAAATTCGTAAGGTTTCGGAACAAACAGCGTTGAGGTAGGGTAATTTAAAAATGGCGTTGGGGTCAGGGTTATCGCCCAGGCTATCTAGTTCTTGCAGTAACTTTTGGCGTACTGTTGGTATTTTGTGAATCCAGTAAAATGCCCATGCGATCGCTGTTGCTGTGGTTTCGTGGCCTGCGACCAATAAAGTCATTAATTCATCGCGTAACTCTTCATCGGTCATCGGTTGACCTGCTTCATCCCTAGCTGCCATGAGTAAGCTGAGGATATCTGTGCGTGATGGGTCTGGTTGTTCTCGACGTTCCCGAATTTCTTCGTAGAGGAGTTTGTCAGCATCCTGCTGTCGGCGCATCTGCTTTCCCCAGAAATTAATCGGGCCAAAATCCCTTTGCAAAGCTGGAAAATAAAGCAAAGCGACACTCAAGACAGAACTTCCCTTTTCCAACATTTCACCCAAAAAATGCTGTAATTTTTCGGCGCGTGGGCCTTCATCTAGCCCAAACACAGCTTGCATAATCACCCGCAGGGTAATAGCTTGGGCAGCAGATCGGATATTGAAGGGTTGTCCTATCTGGTATTGGCTAATAACTTTCTCGGTAATATCACCAATTATTTGACTATAGCTTCGCATTCTTTCACCGTGAAAGGGTGGCAATAACAACTGCCGTTGGCGCTGGTGTTCCGCACCACTGATGGTAATCACAGAACGCTTACCAAGCAAAGATTCAAACACCAAATTTGTATCACCAGGTGCTTCTAACCCCTTGGTATCGTTTGTCAAAATCTGCTGTAGCACTTCGGGGTTACTAACAAATATCAGTGGTGGAGATTTGCTTTCTAACCTGAGGGTGAACATGTCCCCATATCTTTCGGCACAAGTTTCCATAAATGACATAGGGCTGGTAACCCAGCGTAGCATTTGTAAAATTGCTGGGCTTTGCGGGCCATTTGGTAATTTCATAAAATTCTTTTGTTACTTTATATCTTGTTCCTACTTTAACTAACTGAAACTCCTAAATTTTTGTTGATTGAAGTTACTTATACTGAGGGTGCGAAAAAGCAATAAACTGTTACAACCTCGAAGATGTAAAATTTTTGTTAAATTCAACGAGCATCTACAGTTTCACCTAATCGTCAAAAGGTACTCAGCATGACTGCAATCTCCCCAAAGGCATCTTCAGCGCTTCCCAATTTTTCGGAAGGGATTCAATATTTTGGTGAAGCATTACCAGATTTTGAAACTTATGGTGCAACACCTGCTATAGAGTCGGGAAAAATCGCGATCGCATCTCCTACAGACAAAGCAGCTGTATATCAGACTTTACTCACTGCCGATGCTCTGCGCTACCTGACTTTGCAAGTCACTGCTAGTAAAGCTTCTGGGCATCCCGGCGGATTTGCCAGCCAAGCAGAAGCTTACGCATCTCTTGTCATGCTGGGATACAAGAACATTATTACCGAAGTGGGACACCATGCCCCTGGATTTTATAGTGCCATGTTCTTGGATCGTTCGCTAGAGGACATGGGAATTTTTACAGTCCAACAATTGCGCGATCGCTTCCGAGAAAAGCACGGACTTTTAGGACACCTTTCCGGTTACATTCCCGGTATTCTCGCGCCTGCTGGGCCTTTGGGACAAGGGCAACACTTTGCAATGGCAGCTGCACTGTTGCACAAAGATAAGTTGTTCCCCTTTACAGTTGGTGATGGTGGATTGGGTGAGCCTTATATTGTAAGTGCGATCGCACATTTCCATACTGCTTATCCTGCTGCCACCAACTTCTTGCCAGTGTTGGTGTGGAACGGTTACAGCCAAGAACATCACAGCATGGTTTCCCTCAAAACCAATGAACAGATGCAAGCATATTGGCAAGGTAACGGTTTTGATGAAGTGGTGTTAGTGGATGCCAAAGACTTTGACGATCAAAACCAACCAGGGGATTACGTTGATAGTACCGCCTTTTCTTTTGAGAAACGCCTAGCATTCACTCAAGCAGTACTTTCGGGTGTAGATCAAGCAGCGCGATCGGCACTGGGTGGTAAGCTTACCGTCTTCATTATTAAACAACTCAAAGGTGCAGGAGTCCACGCGCGGGGTGCAAAATCTCACAACCTTTATCCTAAAGATACGCTGGATGCGCCACATATTGTCAGTGCATTGCAAACCCGTGCTTTGTCTGCGGAAGCTTGGCAAATAGTCAGAACAAATGCAGAACGCGCTGGTGGTGGCCCGGCGGCGAAAACTGTAGTGACAGAATTTGAATTACCATTACCAGAATTAGGCAAATTACCTTTAGAAGAATATGCAGTTGGTGGCGAACCAAAAGTTTCCACAACTGCAATGGGACGATTGGTAGGAATAGTTGGAAATAAAGATCATAATTTCGTTGTCACCAACGCCGATGGTAACGAAGCATCAGGAATTGCCAATATCAACCAAGCATTAAAGATTATTCATCCCACAACCGACGACTTATATAACCAAGCACCAAACGGACAAGTTTATGAACCATTGAGTGAAGATGCTTGTGCCGGTTTAGCTGCCGGTTTGGCGTTAATGGGTGCGAGAACTTTGTGGTGTTCTTACGAATCTTTTGCCATCAACGGATTACCAATTTGGCAAACTGTAACCCAGTCAATGGCAGAATTGCGCCGTCAAACTCCCTCGACTATTACTTTATTCACAGCTGGCGCATTAGAGCAAGGGCGCAACGGTTGGACTCACCAACGTCCAGAAATTGAAGCTTACTTTGCTTCGTTGATGCGAAATGGAAATGTTTTCCCATTATTTCCGCCTGATGCTAATAGTATTCAAGCTTGTTATGACTGGGCGTTGAAAACTAAGAATAAGGGAATTGTGATTACAGCAAGTAAATCGCCATTGCCAATTCGCATAACTTTAGAACAAAGTCGTCAAGGGTTGCGCGATGGTGCAGTGCTATTGCATGAAGTTGCTGGCGATAAACAGGTTGTATTTGCTGTAATTGGCGATATGACATTAATGCCAGTATTTGAAGCTGCTGCTTTCTTAGAAACTGAAGGTATTGGCGCGAAGATAGTTTCTGTAATTAATCCTCGGCAATTGTACCGTAGCCACGATACCGCGTGGGATACCTGTTCTGAACCCGAAGGCGGTTTCTTGGATGATGCCAAATTTGCCGAATTATTTGATGGCGATGCGCTAATTGCTGTTACTGGTGGTGCTGCGTCGATGCTAGAACCGATTCTGTTAAGGAGTAACGCGAAGCGCGATACTTTCGCGTGGAAACGTGGCGAAACTACAGCCAGTGCTGGCGAGTTGATGGCGTTTAATGGATTGACTGCTGAAGCGTTAACAAAACGTGCGATCGCGTTAGTTCATTAAGATAATGTAATACCCCATCTAGGTTTTTACTTGGGTGGGGATTATTTGATAAAGCAAAATTTTATGTTCTATAAATTAAAACCTATGTAATTTGATCTAAAAAGCTATGATTAAACCTATACCAACCAAATATAATGATGTTCAGTTTCGTTCTAGATTAGAGGCAAGATGGGCTGCTTTCTTTGATCTTCTAGAATGGGGGTGGGAGTCTGAGCCTTGTGACTTTGATGGATGGATTCCCGACTTTTTACTGAAATTTGATTCTCCTATTTTTGTTGAAGTTAAGCCCGTTTATAATTTTCCACAAGATATTGCTGATGAAATAGAAAATTCAGGTTGTACAGAAAATTGTCTAATTGTTGGAATGACTCTGGATTCACCTAAAAATAGCTCATCTTATGGAGTTCAGATTGGTTGGAAGAGAGTCGTAGACTATGAAGAGGCGTTTTTCTTGGAATGCTCTGATCTAGTTTGGCCAGTTTACAAGAATTGGTTTGAAGTTGTCTTTACTCTTGATAAATACAAGAAAATTACTTTTGATGGCGCACCTGGACATTCACCAGGAATAGCTAGATTTACAGATGGATGGGAAAATTATGGTTCACAAGGCTTAGAAAAAGAAGTTCAAAGGCTGTGGAAGATGGCAGGGAACAAAGTGCAATGGAAAAATTCGATTATTTCATAAATTTGAAAGGAGAAGTTTAGATCAATGTTGGGTTTCGTTCCTCAACCCAACCTACAATTTATTGCAACTATAGCCAGCCCTGGCGAGTTGATGGCGTTTAATGGATTGACTGCGGAGGCTTTGACAAAAAGAGCGATCGCGTTAGTGCATTAAGGCTGGAATAGTTTCTCCTTTTATCGCATTTATACGTATAGAAACGCTGAAAGTGGCGTTGGAATGCGTATATTTGCGTTTTTTTTAGTAGACAGAAAAATGGGGGTAAATTTGCTGAAATCCGTTGACAAAAGTTGGTTTACGAGTCGCAAAAGCTAGTTTACGAGTCGCAAAAGCTAGTTTACGAGTCGCAAAAGTTAGTTTACGAGTCACAAAAGTTAGTTTACAAGTCGCAAAAGCTGGTTTACGAGTCACAAAAGCTGGTTTACAAGTCAGAAACTTAGTTTATGAGTCGCAAAAGCTAGTTTACAAGTCAGAAACTTAGTTTACGAGTCGCAAAACTTTATTTTTGAGCTAGAAGCGGGATACTTTTATCTGGAAACGTGGGGAAATTACAGCGTGACTGTGGAGACTTCAAGAAAAGTGCGATCGGGTTAGTGCATTAAGGATTTTCAAACCGCAGATGTACGCAGTTAAACGCGGATAAGTTTGCGTATGTTTGCGTATATTTGCGGTTTTTATCATATAGCTTTTGATGTTTCTATAAAGCATAATTCAAAATATATATCTTTTATTTATGGGTGTCTAATTTTGCTAGAAAACATCAAAATATTTGAATTACCATCAGTTTATTTAGTTGACAAAGACCGTCTTCCTAATTGTGCAGCTATCTACTTTGTATTTGACAGTAAAGGTCAGATTATTTATATAGGTAGAACTATTAATTTAGTTGAAAGATGGAAAGCACATCATAGATTTAATCAGCTAAAAAGATTTAATCGAAAAAATACTCTTAGTATTAGTTGGTTGACTTGTAGTAGTGATATAGAAAATCTATCAAATCTCGAAAATGAGTTTATCAAGTTATACAAACCACCCCTTAATTGGTCTAAAGTAGTAGTACCCATTAGAAAAATAACTCCAGTCGAAACTGCTTTACAGCAAAGTCTACAGCAGCTAGCCAAGCTCAATGTTATGATAGTTGGCTTTGATCCAATATCAGATGAAGAACTACCAACAATATATTTAGTATATCCTGTTTATGGGATGAAAGGATTCTCTGGAAGTATTAGAACTGCATTAAAGAACATTAATAAAAAGGCTAGCTCACTAAAGTGGAAAGAATACAAAACTTATCCTAAATCTTCAGGTAAATTTGGTTTATGGGAGACTGAATACAACGGGTTAAGAATAGATTTATCTCCATTTGATGGTTTAGTTTACTTCATGGAACATTCAAACCGTCGGACTCTAGCTGGAATAGAACTTAGGGCATTTAGTAGGGAACAGCTAGAATTAATTTTAGATAAAAAAGAAGAAAATGAGGATAATACATCAGGTTTAGAAGCATTAGAAGATGATCCTATTCCAGTAGAAAATATTTATAAGAATCAATCTTTAAATAGTAATTATAAAAATAAAGTTGAAGTTAAACCTTGGGAGGAATTAGAACCAATGGCTGAAGGTGAAGTTAGAGTAATGACTCGTCAGTTTGTTTATGTGGATGATATAGAAATAGAAGTATGTACTAACGACAATGGAAAGAATTTTGTTAGACACAATGTTTACTGGTGGATAATGCACAATCAGAAAAATCCTAGTCTTGAGTATAACAACATAATAGAAAATGCCAAAAATTCAGTTGATAGACTACCTACTATCAGATGGTCTGGTTATAAATTTAGATTTGAGATGATTAGGTTTAGTGAAGATGATGTAGAAGTTGAGAGTATACTATTTCCACTAGCTATGTTTGAAGACCTCATGAAAGACAAGTCAAGGTTTAATAGTCAAGCTCTAGAACAAATTTTAAGGGGTGAGTATAAACTAACTGACTCTAATAGGGGAAGTATAAAACTATTTGTATGGCTACAATCTAATTCTATATCTTCGCTGCTTCAAACCAATAACAAGATTCTCTAGCCTCTGGTATCAACGAATTTAGTTTAAAATTTAAAATATTATTTGACTGTATGCCTTTAGAAATTAGAAATTTATCAGATGAGATCGGTTTAAAAGTAGTCTATAATAAGGTCATGCTAAAATTTTTCTCAATCTTAGAAGTTAATTATGCTTATAAAATTTGAAGAAATATCTAGAGATATTGATACTTTACCAGAAGAAGCTCAAATTTTACTACTTGATTTTATTCAGTTACTCAAAAAGCGTTATCCACAAGCAGAATCAGAAAATCATAGCCAGAAAAAAAGTCTCTATGAAAAGTTTGATGAAATTGGATTAATTGGTTCTTGTTCTTTGAAAGAAAATTTATCAACCACATATAAGGAAGCTTTATTTAATACATTAAATCCTAAATATGATCATCGTTGATACAGGATTTTGGTTAGCTCTTATTAATAAAAAAGATACTTACCGCGAAAGAGCAAAACTTACCCGTTGTACCTTTAACTGATCCTGCTCTCAGAAAGTATGGTGAATTCAAGGCAGAACTCCGTAGAATAGGACAAACTATTGCTGAATTTTATTTATTAATTGCTAGTCTTGCAGTTGCAGAAAATTACACTTTATTAACAAACAATACTCGTCACTATAGCCGCATTTCTAATTTACAGTTGGAAAACTGGATTTCACCTTGAAAAATATTATGTAAAATAAAAATAACTATAGGGATAATTTATTTTTTACAAATCTCTAACAACGCTTAACGTGATCGCAAAGAAGCATTAAATATGGCTTTTTTTGATAGAGTAATACTTTGTCGATCGCTGAAATCTCTATGTCCCAGGTATCGCTCCCCCAATCGCTCCAGAAAGACATACCCCTCATGGCTCTTGCACCCATGCAGGATGTGACAAACCTCTGGTTTATGAAGGTCATTGCCTACTACGGCAGCCCTGACTACTTCTTTACCGAGTATTTCCGCGTGAACGATACCTCAAGGCTCAATCGTAGCATTCTGACAGCAATCACCGAAAACGACACGGGTCGCCCCGTTTTTGCTCAAATGATTGGCGAAAGCATTCCAGACTTAGTAAGAACAGCAAAGGAACTCTGCAACTATAATATCGCTGGAGTTGACTTGAACATGGGCTGTCCAGCACCTAGAATTTATCGCAAAAACGTTGGGGGTGGATTGCTGCTCTCACCAGAAAAAGTGGATCGGATTTTGGGAGAACTGCGTTCTGCTGTGAACGATCGCCCTTTGACCGTGAAGATGCGCGTAGGCTTTGAAAATACAGATAACTTTTACGAAATTTTAGATATGATCAATCGCCACAGCATTGATTTGCTGAGTTTGCATGGTCGCACGGTGAAAGATATGTACCACGGGGCAGTGAAATATGATTTGATCGCTGAAGCGGTGAAACGGGTTGATTGTCCAGTGCTTGCCAATGGCAATATCCATTCTGCGACAACTGCCCTTAAAGTGCTTTCTCAAACGGGCGCGGCGGGTGTGATGGTGGGACGCTGGGCGATTGGGAACCCTTGGCTTTTTAATCAAATTCGGCAGGCTTTGCGAGGAGAGGCGATCGCGCCCGTTCCTTTAGTAGAGGTACGCAACTATATTGATCGCTTATGGCAAACCCCCGCAGCAGCAACTATGCCAGTGCGATCGCGTGTAGGCTACCTCAAAATGTTCCTCAACTACATTGCCCTGAGTGTTGACGCTGAAGGTCATTTCCTGCGGCTAATGCGACAGACGCAGACCGAGGTAGAACTGTTAAACCTCTGCGATCGCGTTCTCCTTGGTGATCTGACAAGAACTTTAGCCCTAGCACCCTACTCAGGCGTGTAACTTGTCAGACCTGCTTCTTTTACAGCCCGATAATGTTGTTCTCCTGCTACTAATTCATAAAGATCATCTTTAATGTGGATTACAGATGATAACCAAAATATTGAAACTGAAATTATTGGTATCTAAAGAGCATGACAGAAATAACAGATTTATCAAAAATAATTGCTAACAAAGGCGACAATCCATTAATTCTGTCACCTGAAAATTTGCAGTCACAAGAAGACGTAGAACTTGAGCGAAAATTGCGAGAACTCAAGTTTAAACAAGAACTAAGAAAAGATTGGATTTTATTTATTGTCAGAGATGTAGTAATTTTTCCTGCCGCTATCCTTTTTATTTTTGCTGTAAGTGGTTATTCCCTATTTATTCAGATTCATAGGTGACTTATCTGATGATATATAGCAATTCTATCTGATTGGTGAAAATCGCAAGGCTTAGATCCCCGACTTCTTTAAGAAGTCGGGGATCTCGTGCATTATCAGTACATTTGCGTAATTAATTTTACAGACGACGAAGCCAACTTGCTACAAGTAGACTCATCTTTATATCCACATAAATTTTGCTGGATATAAGGATTACCGTCATTGGTAAATCTGCAAAAAAGTAATTACCTGATGTAAATCATCTAAAAATATGGGGCTTTTAATATTTTCTGTTGCTTTAGTTGCTATTGTTGCTGTAATTATCATTAATGGTTACAACGATTTAGTTAAGTATCGCAATCGTTACAAAAATGCTTACTCTCAAATCGACGTTCAATTACAGCGCCGCTATGATTTAATTCCCAACTTAGTGGAAACTGCTAAAGGGTACATGAAACATGAGCGAGAAACCTTAGAAGCAGTTATTGCCGCCCGGAATTCTGCAATTAATGCTAGCAGTCGTGCGGCACAAAATCCCGGCGATCCACAAGCGATGCAACAATTGGGCAATGCTGAAGGGGCGCTAACGGGTGCGTTAAGTCGGTTGATGGTACTTTCAGAATCTTATCCTGAATTAAAAGCCGATCGCGCCATGACTCAGGTAATGGAAGAATTATCTTCCACTGAAAACCGGATTGCTTTTGCACGTCAAGCTTTTAATGACGCAGTGACACTTTACAACACCAAAAGCGAATCTTTCCCCAGCAATCTTGTAGCAAATACTTTTAACTTTACTGTTGCAGAATTGCTTGCCGAAGCTACCCCAGAAATGAGAAATGCTCCACGCGTGTCTTTTTAGGTGTCTATGAATTTCTTTGAACATCAGGATCGGGCACGCCAAAATACGCAACAATTAATCGGGTTATTTTCCCTGTCGATCGCAGTTATGATTATGGCAATTTATATTGCCACTTTATTTCTGTTCCGCATGGCTCCCCGTATTTGGTGGCATCCAGGGATATTTCTTTACGTGGCTGGGATTACAATAGTTGCGATCGCAGTGGGAAGTCTCTATAAAATTGCTTCTCTCCGTGAGGGCGGAAGCGTAATTGCCGAGGAGTTGGGGGGAAGACTCCTGCTACCAGAAATGGCGGATGAACAAGGGCGACAACTATTAAATATTGTCGAGGAAATGGCGATCGCTTCTGGTATTTCCGTCCCAGAAGTTTATCTGCTTGAGAGAGAAACCGGCATTAATGCCTTTGCTGCCGGATTTACGCCCAATGATGCTGTAATTGGAGTTACCCGTGGAACTCTGCAACACCTGAGCCGGGATGAGTTACAAGGAGTCATCGGCCACGAATTCAGCCATATTCTCAATGGAGATATGCGGCTAAATTTGCGTTTAGTGGGACTACTGCACGGGATTTTGTTCATTTATTTAACTGGGGAATTGCTCTGGCAAATTCGCGGTAGCTTCCGTCTAGGAAAAGAAGATAAGGGTTTACCTATCTGGGCTTTTGGTTTGGCACTGATGGCAATTGGCGGTATCGGATTACTCTGTGGACGCTTGATTAAAGCCGCAGTCTCTCGCCAACGGGAATTTCTCGCCGATGCTTCGGCTGTACAGTTCACTCGCAACCCCAATGGACTTACCGGAGTCTTCCAAAAGCTCCAACAGATGGATTCACGTTTGATTGCGCCGGGTGCAGAAGCCGCTAGCCACATGTTTTTTGGCAACGCCCTCAACCCCTCTTTTTGGGAAAATATGTTTTCTACCCACCCACCCTTAGCAGAACGTATCCGCCGTGTTGGGGGTTTAAACGTCAGCAATTTACCAGCAATGCCATCTCGCAATCAGATGCGTTCCCCCTCCCAGGAATCTCTAACAATGGGCTTTGCTGGTGGTGACAATGCCATGCCAAAACAGGTTGTAAACCAAGTTGGAAGCGTCACACCAGAGCATTTTGCCTATGCTCAAGCGCTGTTATCGCAGTTACCAGAATCTCTGCGTTTGGGCGTGCGGGAGCAGCAAAGTGCAATGGCGATCGCTTTTGCGCTAGCGTTAGATACAGAAAATCTCCAGATCCAAGAACGTCAAATTGCTTGGTTACGCGAGGTGCAGCCTGCTGAGTTGGTAGACAAAACCCTGGAATTGAGTAGTGAAATTAGCCAGTTAGATCCCAGCATTCGCTTACCACTTGTGGATTTGGCAGTACCCGTATTGCGCCAAAATTCTGCAAAAGAATGCCAAAGATTGTGCAAATGCATCCACGGTTTAGTTGTAGCCACCGGAAGTTTATCATTGTGGCATTTTGTGTTGCAGTTAATACTTTGGCATCGCCTCCAACCTAGTATAAATCCCACATCTGCGACAACGATAGAATTCACCTCCATCGAACAGATTTGGCCAGATAGCCTATTAGTATTGTCTGTAATTGCCCGCGTCGGACACTCCCAACCTGATGCGTCCAATGAAGACATCGCCTATGCTTTTCGTTCTGGAGTTTTTCGGCTTCCCAAAGCTGGAGAGCAAGAAAAACCAGATACGCCACTTACTTGTAATTTCACTGAGCTTAAGAAGAGTATTGATCGCCTCCGTCTTGCCAGTCCCAAACTCAAGCAAGCTATTGTTGATGCCTGCGCCCACACGGTACTTTTGGATAACAAAGTTACACAGTCAGAAGCAGATTTACTCAGAGCGATCGCAATGACGCTAGACTGTCCCATTCCCCCATTTTTAAACCCTCAGCGTGGCGTTTCAAAACAGAAACAATCTTCTTCAAAGCGAAGTTAATACAACCAGTGAAACGCGATTATTTTTCCGTGGGCTAAGAGGATTTTTTAAAAGTTATTTCGTAGGTAGCAAAACGTTATTGATCCCCCCAACCCCCCTTTTTAAGGGGGGCTTTAATTCCGGTTCCCCCCTTTTTAAGGGGGGTTAGGGGGGATCGATAAGAGACGCTGTTTCTAACCGCCTTGAATTACGAATTACAAATTACCTAGTTCGCAACAACTGCACAAAAGTATTACTCACCGTATTGTCTTTTGTATCCGCCGCGTATTGAATCAAATCTTCCCGCAGTTCTTTGGCTGCATCTAAAGGCAGCAACGTTGCTAGCAAGAAATAAACACCACGAAAACGGGGGTCGCCCATTCTATCAACTAATAGTCCTTCGGCGGCATCAGTTTCGCCGAGAAAGTTTTGCACCAAGAAGAAATCCATGATTTTATCGTGGCGGAAGTACCATTCTTTCTTAGCTTCGCCTTTTTCATCTTGCCACTGACGGCTGACTACCATCTTGTATTTCTCATCTTCCAAAGACATGGCAACTTGGTGAAATTCATCTGCGGGTAAGGCTTGTTTGTCTTCGAGTCGCATTTGGTAGATGGCGGCGGAAAATCTTTTGAGCGGAAATTCTTGTTTCCATTCTTGCTGGTATTCTGCCGCCATCAGGTTGTATTGCTGTTCTTGCAGGCGAAACAAGTTTGGCTGTTTATCTTGTGATAGCATCAGCGCTACCACTGTTAAATCCATTGGATTAGAAAGAGTTCGGCGGACAGCATCTAACTCTTCTTTCACTTGCTGGTTATTGAGGACTTCTGTTAAATAATTGGTGCAGGCTTTTTCGTAATCAGCACCTTGAATTTTGGCATCTTTGGGGAGTCGCGACTGACGGGAGATCAAAAATTCTTGAATTTGTTGTTGTTCAAGGGGCTGCAAGTAGTATGTTTTGGCTGTTGAGGGGGGTGTCCACTCTAGGGGCTGGGTAGTCATTATAATGTTGCCCCGGAAATAGCTTTCGACAAACTGGCAGATTTTCGCCCGTGTGTCGGCGGTGACTTCGTTGAGTCCGTCGATGCAGATATCTATCGCGCCACTGTAAATCAGGTTTTTCAGGAAGCCGGCATCTTGGGCTTGGCCGTGTAGCTTGTCTTGAATTGCCTCAATTACGCCTTTATGACACTTTTGGGCGGGGAGATAAACGACTATGCGCTGGGAGTTTTTCAACAGATGACGGAGAAACATCGACTTGCCTAAGCCGGAATCTCCTTCTAAGATAATTTGTCCTTGAATACTGGGTAAGGCTGCGGTAATTGGCTGGATGTCTCCTGAAGTGGGAACTTTGACTTTCGACTCTGGGAAGTATGATTGCTCATGAAAATTATCTAACCCGGCATCGGCTAATAGGGAAGGTTTGAATGGTTCAAATAATTTGCGGCGGAAGGGTGGAAACCAGGTGAGGAGAAAGCCGACATAGCCCACGCCGAGAATACGGCGTACCCAAGGGTTCCAGAAGAAGATGGCTTGGACTTGGGGAAATTTGGGGTAGGCAAAGATTAGGGCAAGCCAAAAGGCAATGTGAATGAGGATAGTGTTTCTGCTACGGACAAACCATTGCCACACCTCCAGTTTATCTATTGCTGACTGCACCGCATTAGCATGGGTGGAGTTGACTTTTTTGAGGTTGCTGTGGTGAGTTTGCAGTAAACCAATATCCTGTAATTTCCAAGAAACATTTTTGTTGGCGGCTACTTCCGAAATTTGCTTGGCTAAGTCGTTGCGTAAACGTTCAAGCCCCTGACTACTATTCCAAGCTTCCAGAAATACGTTGAGGGTTTTGACACCTTCATCGTGTGTGAGTTTGTCAGGAACGACTTGAGGAGAGCCAAGCCATTTGAGTAGAGTTTTTACTTTCTCAGTGCCACCACCCAGAAAATAAGTTAGAAAACGCAAATTTAGATATTCTGAATAACCAGGTTCATAAAAATTATTCAGAATTACAATAACTTCCTTTAACTCCAGTTTTCTGATCTTGCCCAATGCCTCTGCTGCACTGCCACGAATATATGAGTCAACCTTTTCATCCTTGAGGAATCTGAGGATGTCAGGGATGTATTGAGCCGCCGCCTGCCCGAAGTTGCTCAATGCCTCTGCTGCACTGCGACGAATATCTGAGGCAACCTTTTCATCCTTGAGGAATCTGAGGATGTCAGGGATGTATTGAGCCGCCGCCTGCCCGAAGTTGCTCAATGCCACTGCTGCACTGCCACGAATATCTGAGGCAACCTTTTCATCCTTGAGGAATC
>NZ_JAIVFT010000004.1:130986-131516 GCF_020829665.1 Nostoc sp. CHAB 5824 | reverse complement strand
TATCTGAGGATGTCAGGGATGTATTGAGCCGCCGCCTGCCCGAAGTTGCTCAATGCCACTGCTGCACTGCCACGAATATCTGAGTCAACCTTTTCATCCTTGAGGATATTGGCGATGTCAGGGATGTATTGAGCCGCTGCCTGCCCGAAGTTGCTCAATGCCTCTGCTGCACTGCCACGAATATCTGAGGCAACCTTTTCATCCTTGAGGATGTTGGCGATGTCAGGGATGTATTGAGCCGCCGCCTGCCCGAAGTTGCTCAATGCCACTGCTGCACTGCGACGAATATCTGAGTCAACCTTTTCATCCTTGAGGATGTTGGCGATGTCAGGGATGTATTGAGCCGCCGCCTGCCCGAAGTTGCTCAATGCCACTGCTGCACTGCCACGAATATCTGAGT
This sequence comes from Nostoc sp. CHAB 5824, assembly GCF_020829665.1. Classification (GTDB taxonomy): domain Bacteria; phylum Cyanobacteriota; class Cyanobacteriia; order Cyanobacteriales; family Nostocaceae; genus Nostoc. Next base: position 131,116 of record NZ_JAIVFT010000004.1, on the reverse strand, counting down.
CAACCTTTTCATCCTTGAGGATGTTGGCGATGTCAGGGATGTATTGAGCCGCCGCCTGCCCGAAGTTGCTCAATGCCACTGCTGCACTGCGACGAATATCTGAGTCAACCTTTTCATCCTTGAGGATGTT
>NZ_JAIVFT010000004.1:0-130889 GCF_020829665.1 Nostoc sp. CHAB 5824 | reverse complement strand
GTTGGCGATGTCAGGGATGTATTGAGCCGCCGCCTGCCCGAAGTTGCTCAATGCCACTGCTGCACTGCGACGAATATATGAGTCAACCTTTTCATCCTTGAGGATGTTGGCAACTTTCTGTGCTATATCCTCCGGTTTCTTAACCACGATTTTCAAGTCTTTTAGCTCATATTCAACTAACTTATTCAGCACATATTGCTTTACTTTGGGGTAACTGTCGTCAAGGGCTGCTACTATGCCTTCAATTTGCCAATCTTGGGGTTTGGGTTTGGGGGTTTCTTTGGCGTTTACCCAAGGTAGAGAGAGGAAGAGAGTTAGGAGTAAGGTGAAACAGAAAAGGAAAAAGAGGGAGAGCTTGTTAGTGTGGTGGGGAGTTATGAGCATAAATCAGGGCTAGGCGGCGGATTACACGCGGCTATCGGTATAATAACAACCTTGCAATTCCTAATTCCTGATTGAGAGTCTTTAATACTTGTGGACGAGTATTAAAGGCTCATTAACAAAGCTCTGAGGTTCATCGGCAATGCTCTGAGGTTCATCGACGAAGCTTTGAGGTTCATCGACGAAGCTTTGAGGTTTATCGACGATGCTTTGAGGTTCATTAACGAAGCTCTGAGGTTCATCGACGAAGCTTTGAGGTTCATCAACGAAGCTTTGAGGTTCATCAACGAAGCTTTGAGGTTTATCGCCGAAGCTTTGAGGTTCATTGACCAAAAGATACATTTCGTTTTGCAAATTAGAGGATGTTTTAAAAGTCCTCTTGTCGGTAACAAAACGTTTTATATCCCCCTAAATCCCCCTTAAGAAGGGGGACTTTAAGAGCTTTTTAGATCCCCCTAAATCCCCCTTAAGAAGGGGGACTTTAAGAGCTTTTTAGATCCCCCTAAATCCCCCTTAAGAAGGGGGACTTTAAGAGCTTTTTAGATCCCCCTAAATCCCCCTTAAGAAGGGAGACTTTAAGAGCTTTTTGCCCCCCTTTTTAAGGGGGGTTGGGGGGATCAAAAGCCTGTGGCGCAACTCTAGAAGACACCGTCGCTTTTTAAGGGAGGCTAAGGGAAATCAGACGCTGTATCTGCTCACACACACTATCAAAGTGATTTAAAACTTGACTATTTGTAAACCTAATAATCTTTAAACCATAGCCTTCCAAAACGTTTGTTCTCTCCAGATCATAATTTGGACCTTCATCTGTAAAATGGCTATCCCCATCAATTTCAATAACTGTTTTTAAAGTAGGACAGTAGAAATCAACTATGAAATGATTAATCGGTCGTTGTCTTAAAACCCGAAATTGAAAATTTTTCAAATATTCATACCACAGCTTTTTTTCTGCTGGGGTCATACTTTTACGAAGTTCTTTCGCTCTTTGTACAAGCTTTGGATTGTAAGGTAAATGGTGATTGCTGCTATTGAGTTTGTTTGTCATATTTTCTAGTCTTTATACCCCCTACCCAATACTGCGTAGGTTTTGGTGCATAGCCATTCGAGATCCCCCCTAACCCCCCTTAAAAAAGGGGGGAACCGGAGTCAAAGTCCCCCTTTTTAAGGGGGATTTAGGGGGATCTCAAAGTATTGGCTACATCACTAAAGGCTTTTTACAAGCCTTTAAGAATCGACAGCAGCTTTAGCAGGTTTAGTCTTAATAGCTTTAAACCGTTCACCTAATTGTTCGGCAATAGTTTTTAACCCTGGAGTTTTCTTTGCAGCTGTCTTGACGTAATCGTAAACGGTCAAACTGCTACCCATTGCTTCGCTACCGACTGCCATCAGGGTATCATCTACCTGTTCTGTCAGTTGTCGCAGTCCAATCAAAACTTCGGTAAGGTTAGCGGCTAGTTGATAATCCCGCATAAATTCATCTAAATCAAAACTGGCTGGTAAAATGTCTCGGTTAGATTGGGCAGCAATCAGGCTATTGTTGACAAAAGATAGTCTTTTATCGCCCATCTTAAATAAGTTGCGTCGTTCTTCTGCACTGAGGGTAACAAGAAAAGGCATTTTTGCTTGGATAGTCGCAAAGGCAGCTTTAATTTCTTGGATATCTGCTGGGGAAAGGGAGGCGGTAATGTTTTGGTATGCCATTGGTTATTTACTGTGGTGAATCTGTTTGTTATGATTCCCACTGGTAAATGCGATCGCACAGTCTTAACCAGTAGAGAATGGGGGTAGAACTCCTAACTCAGCACTCAATACGGTCAGGATAAGATCCCCCCGCCTGTGGCGACCCCCTTAAAAAGGGGGTAATTATAAAAAAGCCCCCCTTTTTAAGGGGAGCCACTGCGGTCTTGGGGTCTCCCCAAGTGGAGCAAGTGGCGTGGGTTGGGGGGATCTTCGAGGAATAAACACGTTAACCGAACTGTATTGACTCAGCACTACTTATGAACGCGATGGTTTCTTACCAAAGCCATAGCGCAATGTATGCATAATCCCAGTTTGGAAGTTGTCAATGTAGCTAAATATCACTGGCACTACCAGCAGTGTCAGCAGGGTGGAAGTTGTGAAACCACCCATAATCGCAATTCCCATTGGTTGGCGAACTTCAGAACCTGCGCCAATTCCTAATGCTAAAGGTAGAGTACCTGCGATCGTTGCCAGAGAAGTCATTAAAATCGGACGCAGACGTGACACGCCCGATTCAACGAGTGCCTGACGCTGGGTTTTACCTTCCTGCATGTTGATGATTGTATAGTCCACTAACAGAATCGAGTTTTTGGTGACAATTCCCAACAGCAGGATGATACCAATCAAGGCATATATTCCCAAAGGTTTTTGAGCAACCATCAACGCTACCAGTGCGCCGCCTAAACAAAAGGGCAACGCCGCCATAATCGACAATGGATGGAGGAAATTGTTATACAGCAGCACCAGAATTGCATAGATACACATCAATGCCAGTCCTAATGCAGCACCAAAGCGACCAAAAATGTCTTGCATAATTTTGGCACTTCCTGATGGTTGCTGTACTACCCCTGGCGGTAAGTTTTGCATCACAGGTAATTTGTTGATTGTTTCTACTGCCTCTCCCAAAGAAATCCCTTGCAAATTGGCTTCTACGGCAACTTGACGGGCGCGATCGTAGCGGTTAATAGTAGCAGGGCCGCTACCAAAACGGATGTCTGCAACTGCGACGAGGGGAATCAATCTACCATTTTGACTGGGGACTTGCAGATTTGTGATTGTGTTAATGTCAGCCCGCGCTTTCGGATCGATTTGCACACGAATGGGGATTTGGCGATCGCTCAAATTAAATTTTGCCAAGTTGGCCTCATTGTCGCCGATGGTGGCAAGGGAAGCAGTCCGAGCGATCGCTTGCACTGTCACGCCCAAATCTGCTGCCCGTTGCGGGTTGGGAATTACCAAAATCTCTGGTTTAACTAAACTTGCAGTCGAAGACACTTCTACCAATCCGGGCATGGATCGCATCTGCTTTTCTAGGGCATCAGCAGCTTGATTCAATGCTTGGGGATTTTCACTTCTCAAAACAATTGATAAACCTTTACGGCTGTCACCAGGTGACTGACTTTGAAAACTAATTCTAGCTCCCGGTATTTCCTCAAAGTCAGGGCGTACTTGTTCCTCAAACTGTTTTTGGGAAATATTCCGTTTTTCTCTGGGTTTGAGGTTAATTGTAAGAGTTGCAGAATTGATCTCTTCTGTTGCTAGTACACGTTCAACTACTGGGTTTTGTCGGATGATGTCAGTCGCTTGTGTGACTACCTTGTTAACGTCTAACAAAGTGGAACCAGGAGGTAGTTCGATAGATACGTTAGAAATTCCGAAGTCGCCATCATCAACAAAACCCTTGGGAATTAAGGGAACCAGCATCAGGCTGGCAATAAAGAAAGCTAATGCGATCGCCATTGTTGTCAATCTATGGCGTAACGCCCACTGGAGGAGCGATCTATAAGGTTGAAAGCCTTGACGCTTTTCAGTGATGAGTTTTCTACTTCCGTTATTGCTACCTGGAAGTGTAAATTTGAAATTCAAGAATTTTATTGTTCTCCCGGCTCCCCCACTCCCTTCCTTCTCCTGTAAAAGATACGCCCCCATCATCGGCGTAACCATCCGCGCTACCAGAGTGGAGAAAATTGTGGAAACGGCAACGGTAACACCAAATGGTTGGAAAAACTGCCCCGGAATCCCACCCATAAAGGCAACGGGCAGAAACACAGCAATAATCGTCGCTGAACTTGCTATTACCGCTAATCCTACTTCATCAGAAGAGTCAAAAGCAGCTTCCCAAGCTGACTTGCCCATAGCCATGTGCCGTTCCATGTTTTCAATTTCCACAACGGCATCATCTACTAAGTTGCCTACCGCCAGCGCTAATGCCAACAAAGTCATGTTGTTGAGGGTGTAACCAAGGGCTTGCTGCACTGCAAAGGTGGGAATTATTGACAAGGGCAAGGCAACAGCCGTAATTAATGTTGCTCGCCAGTCCCGCAAAAATACTAAAATAACGATCACTGCCAGCACCGAAGCTTGAATCAGTTCATCAATGGTGCTTTGGTAGGATTGGCGAACAATATCAGCTCTAGTAAAAATTAAATCTAGCTTGACATCTGCGGGAAGGGTTTTTTCCAGTTCTTTAACTGCTGCTTTCACTCCTTCTTCCACAGTCACCAGAACGCTGCCAGTACTACGCAACACCTGAAAAGCTACCACGGGTTGATTATTCAAGCGGGCGGCTTGACGCACATCGCCAAATTTATCTTCTACGGTTCCCAAACTGGATAAGGGTACGGAACCACCTTGTGGTAAGAGGATTTCGTAGGTTTTTAACATATCCACACTGGCGGCACTTCCAAGTGTGCGGATACTTTGTTCGCTACCACCGACTTCGGCACGTCCGCCAGGTAAGTTAATGTTCAAAGCGCGGATTTGTTCGTTTACCTGGGTGGCGGTGATACCCAGAGATTGTAAGCGGTTTGGATTCAGGTTAATCCGAATTTCTCGATCAACTCCACCCACACGTTGAATTTGTGCCACACCACGGACTCCCAATAAGGCGCGGCTAATGGTTTGATCTACAAGGTTGCTTAATTCTTCTACAGAACGCTGATCTGATTGAACTGCATAGGTAATCACTGGTCCGCCAGAAAATTCCAGGCGTTCCACAATTGGATCGTTGATATCTTGGGGTAAGTCTTGGCGAATTTGAGCGATCGCATTCCGAACATCATTGGTGGCGCGATCGCTATCTGTACCCAAAACAAAATTGATTGTGGTGTTAGAATTCCCATCGGTGACGGTAGAAATCATAAAATCGATATTGCCCAACCCCGCGACGGCATCTTCAATTTTTTTCGTCACTTGGGATTCTAGTTCCGTTGGGCCTGCACCCGGTTGGGTCACTTTTATTGAAACTGTTGGCACATCAATATTTGGGTTAGTATCAATCCCCAAGGAGATAAAGGAAAACCAACCTACTACTGTCAAAATTAAAAATAAAACTATTGTCGGAACAGGTTTTTTAATCGACCAAGCTGAGATATTAAAGGACATCAGAAAATTTTAGATTTTGGATTTTATATTTGTCATTGGTCATTTGTCATTTGTCATTAGACTTCTTGCAGAAGTAGGGTAAGGGGTAAAGGGGAAAGCGGCTATAAGAAACCCTTTCCCTTTAACCTTTACCCTTTCCCCCCAAGAGTGCAAAACTATTTTTGCAAGAGGTCTATTGTTTATTTCCCCTCATTCCCATTCCCTTCAATTTGCAACTCGAACCTTGTCGCCATCTTTGAGATAGCCTGCACCATCAACTACAATGCGATCGCCTAATTGCAACCCACTCTGGATTTCTACTTTGTCGCCACTGGCAGGATCTCCTAAGTCTACTTTCTGGGTGCGAACTATATCTCCACTCGACAAGGTGAACACAATTACACTTCCATCTGCTTGAGATTGGACTGCTTTTTGTGGTACTACCATCTTTATCCCTGAGTTAGTAGTAATTGCAGCATTAGCAAACATCCCTGGTTTAAGTAAAGTTGTTGGCGGTAAGTCAATTTTGACTGTAGCCTCTCGCCTTTGATCGTTCACCTGTGGCTGTATCTCTCTGACTCGTCCCTGCGATCGCACGCGCTGATCGACATCTGAAGTTATTTGCACAGATGCACCAATTTTCACCTGATTTAGTTGAATTTCGGGCACCTTAGCTTGAAGTTCTAACTTTTCATCTTGAATAATAGAAAATAGCTTTTGTGTGCCACCAATCACAGTTCCCACCTGAGTTTGTGGCGGTACACCAGTCACATCACCTACTCTGGCCAGTTTCTCGGCGATTACTCCAGCAACCGGCGATCGCACCACAGTTTGTCCTAACTGAGTTTGTAGTTGTTGCACCTTAGCAGCACTGCTCTTGACATCAGCTTTGGCTTTGTTGATGATAGCTTGGGCATTACCAATATTGGCTTGGGCGTTGCCAATATTAGCCTGGGCACTACGCACATTTTCTTGGGACAGATTCACAACTTCTATAGCAGTTTTTACAGCGTAGGAACGAGTATCAAGTTCTTGCTTACTAATTGTCCCAGAGTCAGCAAGTTGTTGATAGCGCTGATAATTCTTGGCTGCTTCTTCTAACTTCGCCTTAGCTTGAGCTAAATCTGCTCGTTTTTGTTGAACTATGGCTTTATTTGATGCCAAATCTGCCCTCTTGGCTGCTAAATCTGCTTGTTTTGATTCCACATCTGCTTGTTTTGACTCCACATCTGCCTTTGCTTGGCTAATTTGGCTTTGCAGTATGGAACCATCCAACACCGCCAACACTTGACCTTTTTTGACAAAAGCCCCTTCTTTTACATCTTCAGGGATGCTTTTGATTTGTAAGCCGTTTGTCTGTGGTAACACCGGAATTAAATCGCGCGCTGCTACAGTCCCAGTAGTTTTAAGGGTACGAAAAACACGGGCGGTTTCTACTGTGGCGATAGTAACTGTCATCGCTGGGTTAACTTTTTTATCCGCTACCGCGCTTTGTTGACGAGCTGGAAAACGATTTAGTACACCCATCCCACCAAAGGCGATCGCAATTCCTAAACCAGTACCCAAGAATAACGGCTTCAACCATGCCTTGGTTAGTTTTTGATCTGATTTGCTCAAAAAGCTCCTATCTTCAGAGGTTATAGCTTCTTCCACCTCGATTTCTGAAAAACTTTCATCGCTCACAGCCCGACCTCCACTTTCTGTCTATGCATACCAATTTTGGTATTTTCTTAAGAAAACTTGAAATTTATTTACTTCCTATCAACTATGACGCATTTCATAGTAAATGTCTTTTATATACAAATGTATATAATGCAACATCATCATAAGAGTAATTACTAAGCTAAAATGCTTAAAAAATTGATGTAAATTATAATACAAATAATTATTTGCTCTCATCTAGCAACTCAAGGTCACACACCATATGTATTTAGATCACCGTCAACTAATGGTTAGATATGAAAAACTAGTGAAGCTAATCTAGATTTATCTAATTTCAAGTTCCAATTTTTATGTATAAAATTATGCTAAATAAGATGTTATGTACGGCATCGATAATTCCTCTGAAGCCTTTGTATTATCAATAAACCATTCTCTACTATGCAATTTAAGTATAGGTCAAGCTAGCGTCCACAGCTACACGTGAGTTACAAAGGAGCAAATTCCATTGCCTTAAATTCCAGCAAGGGTAGCCCTGATTTTGGAATTTTGAAATCAGTCAATCAAATCAATAGACCTCTTGCAAAACTATTTTTGCAAGAGGGGGGAAAGGGAAAAGGTTAAAGGGAAAGGTTTTTTTTGAGCCGTTTTTCCTCTTTACCCCTTACCATGCATCCCCACTTCTGCAAGAAGTCCAATAAATAATTGGTATTTACCAGAGTAACCAGATATGTTCAATGCCACTGAAATTTTAATTGATGCCTTTGTAAATGAAATTAGAGAAGGCTACCGTCGCACCTATGGCTGCTTCAAAAATGATTATCAAGACATTATTGCTTGGGCTGGTAACATGGCTTTGGAAAACATTGCCAATAGCGATGCCCTCTATCACAATGTTGAACACACTGTCCTCGTCGCCTTAGTAGGGCAAGAAATCTTACGTGGCAAACATATCAGAGAAGGCGGTGTTTCCAGTGAAGACTGGTTGCATTGTATCATTTCCTTAGTGTGTCATGATATTGGCTACGTTAAGGGAGTTTGCCGACAAGACCGAGAAGCAGCAGGCTTATATGCCACAGGTAAAAATGGCAAAATGATTTCTGTAGCTCCTGGCGCTTCTGATGCCAGTCTCACTCCGTATCATGTTGATAGAGCCAAGCTTTTTATTGATGAGCGTTTTGGAGGTCACAAGTTAATAGATGCTGAGGCAATTAAGAGCAATATTGAATTGACTCGATTTCCCGTGCCTGCGGCAGAAGATCATCAAGATACACAGTGCTTTGCAGGATTAGTACGTGCTGCTGATTTGATTGGTCAACTAAGTGACCCGCGTTACCTGAAGAAAATTACTTCTTTATTTTACGAGTTTGAAGAAACTGGTGTAAATAAAGTTTTGGGCTATAAAACCCCTGCTGATTTACGTAATAACTACGCTAAGTTTTACTGGAATGGTGTCTATCCTTATATCCAAGAGGGGCTGCATTATCTATCACTGACACAGCAGGGAAAACAAATTCTCGCTAATCTCTACTCAAATGTGTTTGTTATAGAACACGAGAAACAACAGCAAGAACAGCAGCGGTATTTAGAGAAGTTAGGAGTTGGGAGTTAGCAGAGACGCGATTAACCGCGTCTGTAGAGGAGTTGGGAATTAGGAGAGACACGATTGATTAATCGCGTCTGTACGGGAGTTTGGAGTTAAGGATTATTAATCATGAGTTATGAATTAAGATAAAAGTTTAATAACTCATAAGTCATAATTTATAACTCCTAACTATTATGGATTGGTGGCGACGACTTAAGAAAAATCCTTTGGCACGATTTGGGGCAATTTTGTTGTTAGTTTTCTACATAGCAGTAATTGCAGCTGATTTCGTTGCTCCTTATGACCCCTACGCCTCACAGCCTAATGGTTCACTGCTGCCACCAACTCAGGTACACTGGGTTTCTCAGTCAGGGCAGTTTATCGGCCCCCATGTTTATCCTACGACTCAGGGAGACACGAATTTAGAAACAGGCGATCGCAAACTCATTGTAGACTTCAAAAAGCCTTCACCCCTGCGTCTATTTGTCTCCGGGCCAGAATACCGATTGTTGCAGATGAGTTTGCCATTACCCCCGAATTGGGATGAAGTCACAATCTTTCCTGGTATTCCCTTAAATTGGCATTTATTTGGTACAACAAATGGTGCAAAAGTCAACATATTGGGCACTGATGACCAAGGCCGCGACCAATTTAGCCGCCTGCTGCATGGTGGTCGCATCAGTATGTTTATCGGGATTTTTGGCATTATCATTACCTATCCCCTCGGTTTGCTCATCGGGGGAATTTCCGGCTATTTCGGCGGTGTGACTGATAGCCTCATTATGCGCTTGGCAGAAGTGCTAATGACTTTCCCTAGCATTTATCTTTTGGTGACTTTGGGCGCAGTCTTACCAGCTGGTTTAAGCAGTACTCAGCGCTTTTTGCTGATTGTGGTGATTACTTCGGTGATTAGCTGGGCTGGTTTAGCACGGGTGATTCGGGGACAGGTACTATCAATTAAAGAGCGAGAATTTGTCCAAGCAGCGCGTGCGATGGGCGGGAACCCAATTTATATAATTATCCGTCACGTTTTACCGCAAACGGCTAGTTATGTAGTTATCTCTGCTACCCTTGCAATTCCGAGCTTTATTGGCGCAGAGGCGATATTGAGTCTTATCGGCTTGGGTATTCAACAACCAGACCCTTCTTGGGGAAATATGCTTTCTCTGGCTAGTAATGCTTCAATTTTGGTGTTGCAACCTTGGCTAATTTGGCCGCCGGCTGTGCTGATTATTCTCACAGTGCTGGTATTCAACTTACTCGGTGATGGGCTGAGAGATGCACTTGACCCGCGCAGTTTAAGAAGATAAGCCTTCAATAAATAGTAAATGGTGTCGCCGAAGTAATAAATGCAAACGCTGAAATAACAAATGCGAACGCCGAAATAGCAAATGCGATCGCCGAAATAACAAATGCGATCGCCGAAGTAACAAATGCGAACGCCAAAGTAACAAATGCGAACGCCGAAATAGCAAATGCGATCGCCGAAATAACAAATGCGAACCCCGAAATAACAAATGCGATCGCCGAAATAACAAATGCGATCGCCGAAATTAGTCCGCGAAGGCGGACTTTGCCTGTGTAGCCGCGAATTCTATTCGCCTTCTATTCGCCCGGTACTGCAAAAATCTACTGCTGCAAAACCCAACGGCGAAAAAGTTCTACCATAATCCGCCAGCTTCCCTGAGTTTCTTCAACGACATGATGACGCTTCAGAGTATTCAGCGCTTCCTGTAAATCATGGTCAGGTGTGCAAACCAGCAAAGGCAAAGCCAACTTTAGAACTCATTTGCACTAACCCCCGCAGAAAACCCATAAAGTCGATAGGGATTTTTTTCGCTTCAATCAAATCTTCAATTTTCTCGAACTCGTCTAAGGCGATGATTAACACACCATCTAGCTTTGCTTCCACTTTTTTTAAACTTCAACATTGCTAATTAAAATTATATAATCTTTTTTATACTTCATATCTAGTTGTTTAGCAGTAAAAATACTGTCCAGGCACTACATTTTGTCTATTTATTTTGTAAACAAATTTTATTTTTAACTTTTTGTAATTAGGCCAATAGGCAACAATAAAGTTAGCCTATTTACAGAAAATTTTACTCAATTAATCAGGAAGTTTCAGATGATTATAGTAATCAAAAGTGGTTCTTCAGAGGCGGAAATAAACCGGATTGATGAGGAAAATATTTTAGATTCGATTATTTCACTTCAAAATTAAATTCGTTGAGTATTATTTTCTTAATTATCCTAATTTTTTGCGTTTTGATTAACTGTAACTTCTTTGTAATTCAACTTGAAGTGCGGAATGTGGGTTTAAATAATATTCAAAAGTCCGGTAAGGGAGATTTAGTAAATCAGCGTCAGCTGGTGGTGAAAGTTTCACAGCTTCAGAAATTTCATCACAAATTGCTATCAGCACCTCACCTACACCTCAGGGTAAACCCATCTTATTTACTAATAAAAACTAATCTAATGAGCGGACGGACTCTACCATACCAACACTTTTGAATTTTGACCATAGTCAAAATTCAAAAGCTGTCAAAAGACAGTCAGTCAAACATTTTTAATTGTGTTCAGAAGATAGATACAGTAATCGCTTAAGGTAAATTACACATTAAAGTCTTAAAGAAGGAGGATTTTGGAAATGACAACAACTTTTAGACAACAGCTTGCACTTGCTCTTATCGCTGCCACCGCCACCATAGTAGCTGCCGGAGTGCCTGCCATAATGGGGCTTGGGAACAAATCTTCTCTAGAGTCAGCCTCTATCACCGCCACTTCTACAACGTGTGATAAAGTTACTGTGGCTAAAGTATGCGTTGATAATCTTACAGTGCAGTTTAATAGCAACGAACCTCAGCAAGTAAAAAATCGCGATCGCATACCTTTAAAAGCTGGAGATATTCTAAAATTATCAAATCTAACCTATTGCATACCATCTAAAGCTCCGGTCAATCAAGTAGAAGTAAAAGTTTATCTATTTCCAAATGGAGTTGAGAATTATAAAAATGGTCTTTTCACTCCTAGTAACTTCCCGATTAATGCTGCTTGTCATAATATTGGTAATTTTCAACAAACTTGCAAGCTTGAACCAGGACAGCACAGAGTTAGCATACCCATTATCAAATATGTTGGCATCAACAGAATTGTTGACAGTAGTTTCTACTTTAACTTAGATGTTGGAAGGTAATTTAAGTCTTCTATTTAAAAACGAAAAAGAGTAATAGTTTTATGGCTTACAGTGAGTTTAGTTTAGCTAAAGCAAAACAAGAGTTTAGTTTAACTACATTAGAAAAACGTGATATTTTCGCCGAAGCTCCTGAATTAGCAGCGAGCAGTTTACTTGTAGAAACACTCAATTATAACCTGGATATTGCTTTAGGGAGTAATAGTGAAAAAGCTCGTTCTGAGTTAATTATTGCTCCAATTTTAGTTGATTTACGCCGACAATTACGAGAACAAATTGGTTTGTTCTCTGGAGTAGATTTTACTGTCGATAATAGCAAAGGATTAAACGGTACTTGCGATTTTATTATTACTAAATCACCAGAAATTCTAATTCTGACAGCACCAGTAATTACAGTTGTAGAAGCTAAAAAAGAAAATATTAATGCAGGTTTGGGTCAGTGTGCAGCAGAAATGGTAGCAGCCCAAATTTTTAATCGGCAAGCTGCAACTGAGATTAAAAGAGTTTACGGAGCAGTCACGACGGGCAGTATTTGGCAATTTCTCAAACTAGAAGAACAAACATTGACCATTGATTTAAGCGAATATTATCTCAAAGATGTGAATAAAATTCTTGGTATTTTAGCCAGTGGTATTTCTCAAGAAAATTAACAAAATTAGAGAAGGAGTCAGAATTCTTTACTTAATATCGAATTCGGGGATCTACATAAGCATTTAAAATATCTATCAAAATACTGGCGCTGACAACGATCGCACCAAAAAATACCAGCACTCCCTGGACTGTGGGATAATCGCGATCGGCAATGGCTTGATACAGTCTATTCGCTAACCCAGGCCAAGAAAATGTTACCTCTGTCAAAATCGCCCCACCCAATAGAGAAGCAAAAGTTAATCCCAAGACTGTAATCACTGGGATTAGAGCATTTTTTAAAGCGTGAGAAGCTAAAATCTTATTTTCACCAATACCTCTAGCTCTAGCGGCTTCTACATAATCTGCTTGCAAGGTTTGCTTTAAATTTACTCGTACAATTCGCTCAAAAATCCCACTGAGCAAAATTCCTAGTGTGAGACTTGGTAGAGCAAGATGGTGCAAAGATGTGAAAAACTGAGTAAAATTTCCACCGAGTAGACTATCAATTGTATACAATCCAGTCACAGGAGTGGGAGCCGGAAGATTAGGTGGAAAGCGGTTGGAATTAGGAAACCAACCCAGTTGGACTGAGAAAATCAACTGCAAAAGCATTCCCGCCCAAAACATGGGGAGTGCGTAGGTGATGATCCCAAACAAGCGCCCACTGACATCGAAATATGTCCCAGGACGAGAAGCTGAAAGTGTCCCAACCGCAATTCCAACGATGAGTGCAACCGCCATACTACATACTGCTAACTCCACCGTCGCCGGGAAATATTGCCCAATGATGTCCCAAACATTCTGTCCTCGACTCATTAAAGATGTTCCCAAATCAAAACGTAGTATGCTTCCCAAATAGTTGAGGTACTGTAGCCACAGAGGAAGGTTTAAACCTAGTTGTTTTCGCAATTCTTCTTTAGCAGCTTCTGGCGCACGTCCGCCAAGAATTGCATCTGCTGGATCTCCTGGTGTTGCTCTTAGTAAGAGAAATACAATGGTAATGATAGTTAATAGCTGAAGTGGCGCGAGAAGCAATCGAGAAACAATGTAATACTGTAAAGCTTTAGAACGAGACATAACTAATTCAAAATTAAAAATGCACTTTTTGGAACTATTTTAGCTATTAACTAGATATATATTAAACATCAAACATTTTATTTAAAAGTCAAAAGTCAATGGTCAACATTTATTACTAATGACTAATGACTAATGACTAATAACTACTTTTTAATTCTTTGGTAAACCAGAATTTGGGTAGGGTTAAGTTGTACGCTGTTAACACCTTTTTGGGCAAATACATAGTCTTTACTTTGCCATAAAGGAACATAAGGTACATCAGTAGCTACTTGCGTTTGAATTTCTGTAAAAATTTTCTGACGCGCTTCAGGATTTAGTTCTTTACGTTGCTGATCAATCAGTTTATTAATAGCTTCGCTATAGTAAAACGAACCCTGAGTTTGACTGCCTCCATCTTCGCATCCTTTCGCAACTGAACCTTTATCACAAGATAAAAACGGCTGGACGTAATTATCTGGGTCTAAAAAATCTGGATACCAATCAAGTAAAGCTGCTGGATATAATCCCTTGGAAATGTCTTTAAAAAAGGCAGGCCCTTCTGCTTGACTGACTTCAAATTGCAGTATTCCATCCATCTTGGCATCAACAAGGGATTTGAGTGTCTGTGCTGCCAAACTACGAGTAGGCGAACTAGAAGGATACCAAACTTGTATTTTTGCCGGATTTTCTTTGGAAAAACCAGCAGTAGTTAACAATTTTTTAGCTTGATCAAAGTTAGCATCACCATATTTATCTTTAAATAATGGCTGGGAAACATTGAATGTCGTAGGAATCATGCTATAAAGCGGATCTGCTTGACCAAGTAATGCCCGCTGATTTAAAAGTGGGCGGTCAATTATTGACGCGATCGCTTGTCTTACCTCTAATTTATCTAAAGGCTGCTGATTCCGGTTTAATACCAGATAACTTACTACGCTACCTTGAGCTGCGATCGCTTGCCAATCCCCTTTTTTACCACCTTCTTCCAAGCTACGATTTTGATCTGGCTGTAGCGACAGATAAGCAACATCGACTGCGCCTGTACGAAAAGCATTAAACAAATTAACCGGACTAGTTTGAATTTGAAGGTTAACACCCTTATTTACTGGTTTTTCTCCCCAATACTTATCAAATGCATCAAATCGTATTGAATCAGTACCATACTGCGCTAACTTGTAAGGCCCAGTTCCTACAAAAATATTCGGCTTGAATTTACCTGCACCGAGTTCGTAAGCTTTTGGCGAAACTGCACACACCCCAGGAAACGCCAGCAATGAAGGAAACGCGGCAAAAGGCTTTTTCAGCTTAATGCTTAACTCATACTCACTTGGAGTTTTGACCGAATCGACTATATCACCTAGTAAGAAAGACGGTTTTCCTTTATTTTGAATAAAACGGTTGATAGTAAACGCCATTGCTTGGGCATTAAAGGGAGTCCCATCGTGAAAAATCACTCCCTGACGTAATGGGATGGTATAAGTTAAGCCATCTTGACTGACTTTAGGTAATGCTGTCGCTAGTTGGGGCTTAATTTCCGTGCTTCCTGGTTCGTAGGTGTAGAGGCGATCGCTCATATTAAACACCAAACCCAAGGCTGCTAACTCATAAGTATCAGCCGGATCAAGGGTTCTCGGCTTTGCTGTTGTACCTATAGTAATACGACCATCACCTGTAGGGCTATTCACAGAACCCGATGGTGGTGTAGAAGGCTTAGGACGAGAAGCGCAACTAACAACTAAAAATAAACATAGACAGAACAAAGATAGGAATTGTGTAATCCGACCCAACCGTTTCACGGACAAGGAAAACCAGGTCATAGCAATAAAATATTTGATCTCAGCGGTCAGTAATTTTACTACATTTGTAAATATTGTGCTTGATTTTTACAATTAATTACAGCAATGCCTGTGGCTAAGTATACGTATATAGATAAACATAACTTGCAACCAGATATAACAAACTTGCTAGATATTATGACTGAGTTGGCAACTAACTCTAAAATTTGTGGCAGCTACTCAAGTTAATAGTTAAGTTGATTGTTACTATGCGATGTCTACGATGAGCTATGACGCTCTCTACGAGACGCTGCGCGAACGAATACTCGCTAACGCTTCTCTACGAGACGCTACGCGTAGCAAGATCCCCGTAGGGGTACGCTATCGGCATCGCAGTATCTGTTACAAAAAAATCATTAGTGAAAAGATAAACTTTGGCATTCGTTAAGTAATGAAAAGCTTTTATTTAATTAAGATTTTAAACATTGACTAAATTTGTCGTAAATTTTAGAGTTGCTAGTCAATAGATTTGTTAAGCTTTGACGGTAGCCCAAGTAGTGTACATTAAAGTTTTGCCTGTTGCTATTTGGGTACAGACAGCCGTGGAGTTATTTTTCGTAGAGAATAGCTACATGGTTATACTTACAAATCTAGTGTTTATACATCAGCGAAGAAAGCGATCGCTTTATTGTAAACAGCAGATTGAAAGTTTAATAGTGAGACTAAGAGCGTGAAGTATTTCTTTCTATCTGAGGGATGGACAGTTGCCAGAGTCTGGGCATCTGATGGACTGTGGCAAATAAATGCATGGCGACGCCAACCAGATATTCAGCGAATGAATATTTGTTTAGTGGAACAAAACGAATTGCTATGGCTTTATCGAGTTGAAGAAGCTATTTTAACTGTGGAAGTGAAGCCAACAACACCAGCAATTGCCAGTGAAACCATAGGTCAAGTAGTACTTAAGCGTCTGATGAGCGCCGAACAGGTAATCGAACGCCTGGGTACAGCTGAGGCGAAGTGTCAACTGCAAAACATCCAATTGGTGGTTCAGTAGATAGTGGGGCATTGGGCATTGGGCATTGGGCATTGGGCAAGAGGACAAGGGGACAAGGAGAATTGGGGACAAGGGGAAAGACTTGTTTCAATTGTCTCCCCTGCTCCCCTTGTCTCCCCTGCCCCCCACTCCCCTCATCAAGAAAAGATAAGCAAATTTAATCTCCGACAGGGATTGGTAGCGAAAAAACTTGGAGATGCTACGCGATCGCATCAATTTACACGCTTGCAAACAATTCCATCAATAGTTACACTTTTTAAAACATTCTCATTTTTGCTTGGCGGTGGCTACCCTACAAGGTAAACCTCCCGAAGCGAGTAAGCATTGCCTCATCTTCCACACTGTCTAACTTATAAGACTAAGCTGTGGTAAGGCTCTGGCTCTGGCAATAACAAAAAACAAGAGAGAGTTTTCTGAGTGGCGAGTTTCGTTTCTTAGAATCTCAGTAAGAAAATTGCTTTGTAAACTAACTCATCGAGGAGGAGCGTAGTCGATGGGACTACCCTGGTACCGAGTACATACAGTCGTTCTGAATGATCCAGGGCGGCTGATTTCTGTACACCTGATGCACACAGCCTTAGTAGCAGGCTGGGCTGGTTCGATGGCACTCTACGAACTGGCTGTTTTTGACCCTAGCGATCCGGTTCTTAATCCGATGTGGCGTCAAGGGATGTTCGTCCTGCCCTTCATGTCACGTTTGGGCGTTACCCAATCTTGGGGTGGTTGGAACGTTACTGGTGGCCCAGCAACCGATCCTGGCTTCTGGTCATTTGAAGGCGTTGCAGCGGCTCACATTGTTCTTTCCGGTCTTTTGTTCCTAGCTGCCGTTTGGCATTGGGTTTACTGGGATTTGGAACTCTTTAGAGATCCCCGCACTGGTGAACCTGCCCTAGACTTGCCAAAGATGTTTGGCATTCACCTGTTCTTATCTGGTCTACTTTGTTTTGGATTTGGTGCTTTTCACCTCACCGGACTATTTGGCCCAGGGATGTGGGTTTCTGACCCCTACGGTATAACTGGTGCCGTGCAGGCAGTCGCACCAGAATGGGGTCCAGATGGTTTTAACCCATACAACCCTGGTGGGATTGTGGCTCACCACATTGCCGCTGGCGTTGTTGGTATTATTGCAGGCTTATTCCACCTCACAGTCAGACCCCCCGAACGGCTTTACAAAGCCCTACGGATGGGGAACATTGAAACAGTACTTTCTAGCAGTATTGCAGCGGTCTTCTTTGCTGCTTTTGTTGTTGCTGGTACTATGTGGTATGGTAACGCCGCCACTCCCATCGAATTGTTTGGCCCAACCCGCTATCAATGGGATCAGGGCTACTTCCGTCAAGAAATTCAGCAGCGCGTCCAAAGTAGCGTTGCCCAAGGTGCAAGCCTTGACCAAGCTTGGTCGCAGATTCCCGAAAAACTGGCTTTCTATGATTACGTCGGTAATAGCCCCGCTAAAGGTGGTCTATTCCGTACAGGGCCTATGGTCAAAGGTGATGGCATTGCTCAATCTTGGCAAGGTCACGCTGTATTCAAAGATTCTGAAGGACGGGAATTGACCGTGCGTCGTCTCCCCAACTTCTTTGAAACCTTCCCAGTGATCTTGACCGATGCAGATGGAATTATCCGCGCTGACATTCCCTTCCGTCGGGCAGAATCTAAGTATAGCTTCGAGCAATCTGGTGTCACCGTCAGCTTTTATGGTGGCGATCTGAATGGTAAGACCTTTACAGAACCAGCTGATGTGAAGAAGTATGCCCGGAAAGCTCAAGGCGGTGAAATCTTTGAATTTGACCGGGAAACCTTGAATTCTGATGGTGTATTCCGCACTAGTCCTAGAGGTTGGTTTACCTTTGGACATGCAGTATTTGCTCTCTTGTTCTTCTTTGGTCACCTCTGGCATGGCTCTCGGACAATTTACCGAGACGTATTTGCTGGTGTTGATGCCGATCTAGAAGAGCAAGTTGAGTGGGGTCTGTTCCAGAAAGTGGGTGACAAGTCAACCCGCCGGAAGGAAGCCCTCTAATTTCAGTGCAGAGTTATGAGTGCTGAGTTGTGAGTTAAGGCTCTGACTCAGCACTCAGATGACTCAGCATTAAGAACTTTAATTACTGGCTCGATAGGCAGGAAATCATAATATGGAAAGCGTTGCGTACATCTTGATTTTTACTCTGTGTATAGGTACTCTCTTTTTTGCGATCGCATTTCGCGAACCACCTCGCTTTGAGAAACCAAAAGATAAGTAGATCCTATATACCAGACCTTTAAGCGGATTGAATCTTAGTATCCGTTGTTACGATTATTAGTAGCAACGGATATTATTATGTTTGTCCTTTGTTATTTGTCATTTGTCCTTTATGTTGTTTCTCACTATTGACCAATGACCAATGACCAATGACTAATGACTAATGACTAATGACTAATCATTTTAATATTGTGATATAATTTCCAATCTTGGGAGTAAATATGTGTTAATACTAGCTTTTCTGCGCTAGGATGAAAATGGATGTTTTGTGTAATGCCATAAAATTGTTTGCACAACACATCGCGCTTGTCGCACAACCTTTACGGAGACTAGAACCAGGAACAAATCAGCATGGTCAATCAGAATTTAACCGCTACAGAAATTGGATTCACTCACGAAGATTTCGCTGCTCTACTTGACAAATACGACTACCATTTTAGCCCTGGTGATGTTGTCCCAGGAACAGTTTTCAGTATAGAGCCGCGCGGCGCTCTGATTGACATTGGTGCTAAAACCGCAGCATATATTCCTATACAAGAAATGTCTATTAACCGGGTAGATAGCCCGGAAGAAGTCTTACAGTCAAACGAAACGCGGGAATTTTTCATCCTTACCGATGAAAACGAAGATGGTCAATTAACCCTTTCCATTCGCCGTATTGAATATATGCGGGCTTGGGAGCGCGTGCGACAACTGCAAGCAGAAGATGCTACTGTCCGTTCTGGCGTGTTTGCAACCAATCGCGGTGGAGCATTGGTACGGATTGAGGGATTACGTGGCTTTATCCCCGGTTCCCATATCAGTACCCGCAAACCTAAGGAAGAATTGGTAGGCGAAGATTTGCCATTGAAATTCCTAGAGGTGGACGAAGAACGTAACCGCCTAGTTCTATCTCACCGTCGGGCGCTGGTTGAACGCAAGATGAACCGCCTAGAAGTCGGCGAAGTAGTAATTGGTACAGTTCGTGGCATCAAGCCCTACGGTGCTTTCATCGACATTGGTGGTGTCAGTGGTCTATTGCACATTTCTGAAATTTCTCACGAACATATTGATACGCCTCATAGCGTGTTCAATGTCAATGATGAAGTAAAAGTTATGATCATTGACTTGGATGCAGAAAGGGGTCGGATTTCCCTATCTACCAAGCAGCTAGAACCCGAACCCGGCGACATGATTAAAAACCGAGATTTGGTCTACGATAAAGCAGAAGAAATGGCTGCTAAGTATCGTGAACAGCTGTTAGCCAAGCAACAAGGTGCTACTGCTGCGGCTGCTGCACCTGCGGAAGTTCTAGCAGAAGAAGATATTCCACCAGCAGCGGAACTTGAAGAAGATATTCCACCAGCAGCAGAAATTGAGGAAGTAATTCCAGTAGTTGCGGAAATTGAAGAAGAGATTCCAGCAGCCACGGAAACTGAAGAAGAAATTCCAGCAGCTATTGAAGAATAATACATTTATAGTTTTACTTGTTTTTAAGTAAGAGTATTAAATCATTGTATAGAAGAGGGTTTTCCCCTCTTTTTTTATGTGGAGAATTGATAACAGTTAAAAATAAAAACTCATAACTCTTCACTTATAACTAAATAAATGGAACGAAATATTGTGGCAACTATTAAATGTAGAAACATTACTTTTGATAATATCCAGGCAATTTTGTTTGACAAAAACGGTACTCTTGAAGATTCAGAAACGTATTTGCGATCGCTCGCACAAAGAGCAGCAAGGTTGATAGACGCTCAAGTTCCCGGTATTGGGGAACCGCTATTAATGGCATTTGGCGTCAATGGCAATCTTTTAGATCCGGCGGGTTTGATATCGGTAGCGAGTCGCCGTGAAACAGAAGTTGCCGCTGCGGCATATATTGCCGAAACAGGAAGAGGATGGTTTGAGTCCTTAAAAATAGCCCGTCAAGCTTTGGATGAAGCGGACAAATACATTGAAAAAACCCCTTCACCGCTGTTTGTAGGTAGCTTAGACTTGTTGAAATACTTAGGGAAAGGGGGTTTGAAACTCGGTATCCTCTCAGCTGCAACAAGCGATGAAGTACATAACTTTGTAGAGAATCACCAATTAAGTGATTATATCCAGTTGGAAATGGGAGTAGATGAGGGGCCGAGTAAACCAGATCCGGTGCTATTTTTGCAAGCTTGCCAAGCTTTGGGAGTCGAACCAGGCGCTACATTGATGGTGGGTGATTCCGTTGGTGATATGCAAATGGCGCGTGATGCTAAAGCCGCAGGTTGTATTGGTATTACTTGGGTGGGTAAATCGGATAACGTCCGAGGTGCAGATGTGGTGATTAATCAACTTGATGAAATTCAGATTTTAGAAGATTAATATTACCTTTAGCGATGCCAAATAGCTGTTAAGGTGATTAATCAACTTGATGAAATTCAGATTTTAGAAGATTAATATTACCTTTAGCGATGCCAAATAGCTGTTAAGAGGATCTTAGGTAAAAGCGATGTTTGACAACAAGTACTGATACTTGTAAGCGTTGCTTTAACAACGTAGGAGCATCTGACTCGCTACTGGATTCGCAGTTGCCTGACGCCACTTGACAGCAGTTGCTACAACGGGGGTAACCCCTGTAACCCACTGCCTCCTCTACTTGTGGTGTCCCCAAGTGGAGCAAGTAGCTCTGGAGAAAAGCCCTAGCAAGAGCGCTATCTCACCGCTACGTATCTACGTACTTTCCCGCAAAAGTTTGTCAAATTTTACATAATTTATATCTTTAGATAGATATTATATATTTCTTAGATGACTTACTATTTATTCGAGACTTGTTCTGAGTGCAATTCTCAATTAAAAAATTCAGAAGTCAGAATTCAGGAGTCAAAACCAATTAGTGGGGGATTGAGACCCGCCTGTTTGTTATTGACTGCTAAATCTTCTCATTTGGAGATGCTACGCGAACGGCTTAGTCTCGGTCTGAAAGCAATTTATCATCCGCTCGTAGACTTGCTATTCCTGCGCTATCCGCCAGTTGTACAGAATTAAACTCTAAATTCTAAATTTTAACTCCTGAATTCTTGTTTGAATAAGTGAAATACGCTGAAAAATAATTTCACGGCCAGAAATTGATTGTTTTATCCTATTTCTGTCTGCCGTAACAGAGCGTATTTTACACATTTAAGAACTGCCATAAGTCCCCAAACCACAAAAGGCTGCTGGGTAAAATTCCTTTGTGTACAACTATCTTAGGAATTTTAAGTTGCAGCTAATGTACACAAAAAAATTACACGTTTTTGCGGAGTCCAAAATATGAAAATTTTAACTGGTCTGATTTCCAGTTTGACGCTGCTGAGTTTAAATGTTGTCGCTTTATCTCAGGTACAGGCTCAAACACCAGAAACAGGATTTGAGTTTCAAAAAGTTCCTGTAACTCTTTTAGGAAATGGTTGCCCAGCGGGAACAGCAGAGGGAATTTTGAATGGAGATACTCTTTCAATAACATTTTCAGATTTTGCAGCTTTAGCTTCACCTCCTAAGGTTGTATCAAAATCCTGCAATCTGCGAATCGGTCTTAATGTACCTTCTGGAGTGAACGTTCAAATAATTAAAGCCCTGTATAATGGCTTTGCAGATGTGCCTAAAGGAGGCAGTGCTGACCTAAACGTTAAAATATTCTTCCAAGGTAAAGAAGTTCCAACTCTTAATAATCCAAACAGAAAGTTTGGCGCTGGCTTCTCAGATACTTGGAGCAAAGATGTAGATATTGCATTAGGCACAATAAATGCATGTAAAAAACCAGTGAGTTCGATTTTTGGTATCAATACAAATCTGACGGTAAGAGCTAGAGATATAGCTAAAGATCAAGAAACCCAAATCCGAATTGATACAATCGACGCAACAATTGGCCCTGTATTGTTCCAATTGAAGTTTGCTTTTACTCCTTGTTAGGTTTTTTGAATACATAGTCAGTTTTGCATTTAATTTTTCCCAAAAGCTGCTCCCTCTAAGAGGTGTTTTAAAGTCCCTGAAAGTATAGTATAATTTTGCCGTTGTGGCTCAGGTCAACTGCGACGAAGAAAATAAGGTTTCAGCCATGTACCGAGATGCTTCGCCGGACTTTATCATAAGAGCAAAATAGCCTTTTAAAACATCCTCTAAAGCTGCTTTACCAAACTTATCCAAAGATTTCTTCCAATCGCTCTGAAGAAATCTTTGAATTTTTACTTTGAGAAATAGTATTGGCAGAAAAATGGCAATTATCAAGTAAATGAAATACGCTGATAAATAATTTCCGAGCCAGAAATTCATTGTTTTAGCCTATTTCTGTTTGCCTTAACCAGAGCGTATTGCACACAATTAAGAACTGCTATAAGTCCCCAAACCCCAAAGAGGCTGCTAGGTAAAATTTCTTTGTGTATAAGTATCTTAGGAATTTTAATTTGCAGCGAATTTGCACAGGAAATTAGACGTTTTCGCGGAGTCCAGAATATGAAAATTTTAACTGGTATTATTTCCAGCTTAACGCTACTGAGTTTAAATGTAGTAGGTTTATCTCAGGTACAGGCTCAATCACAAGAAGGATTTGAGTTTCAAAAAGTTCCAGTAACTCTTTTAGGAAATGGTTGCCCACCAGGGAAAGCGCAGGGAATTTTGAATGGAGATACTCTTTCAGTAACATTTTCTGCTTTTGAAGTTATAGCTCCATCTCCTAAGACTCTATCAAAATCCTGCAATCTGCGGATCGGTCTGAATGTACCTTCTGGAGTGAACGTTCAGCCGATTGAGGTCATGTATAGTGGTTTTGCAGATGTGCCTAAAGGAGGCAGCGCTGACTTGAGCGTTAAAATATTCTTTCAAGGTAAAGAAATTCCACCTAACGATAATCCAAACGCAAAGTTTGGAGTTGGCTTCTCAGATACTTGGAGCAAAAATGTAGGTATTACATTAGGCACAATAAATGCATGTAAAAACCCAGTGAGTTCGATTTTTGGTATCAATTCAACTCTGACAGCAAGAGCTACAGATGTCTCTAAAGACCAAGAAAGCCAAATTCGGATTGATACAATCGATACAACAATCAAGGATGTATTGTTCCAAATTAAGTTTGAGTTTAATCCTTGTTAGGTTTTTTAAATCCATAGTCAGTTTTGCATTTAATTTTTCATAAAAGCTGCTCCTTGTAAAGCTGCTTTACCAGCTCACCGAAAGATTTCTTCCAATCGTTCTGAAGAAATCTTTGACTCTCTGTCTTGATAAATAGTTAGGTCAAGCCAAAGTAGCAGATAAATCTAACGAAATCACAATTTGCAAAACATCTGTCTTTGGATAGGCAAAATATATTTCCCTGTGGTGTATAATTTTTTCAAAACTTCTTGTGAGGACAATTCTTAATTAAAGAAGAATTCAGAAGTAAGAATTCAGGAGTCAGAATCAATTAGTGGGGGATTTATCCCGCCCTTTTATTGTTGAACACTAAATCGTTTGCGTAGTGTCTTCAAAGGAGAAGATTTAGTGGAGGTTTTAAACCCATTTATTCATCCGCTAGTAGACTTACTACCGCTACCCTATCCACCAGTCGTACAGAATTCAATTCTGAATTCTAAGTCCTGACTCCTGAATTATTTTCTGAGAAGTGAAATATGCTGATAAATAATTTCTGAGTCAGAAATTGATTGTTTTATACTATTTCTGTCTTCTTTAAACAGAGGGTATTGCACACATTTAAAGACTGCTAGAAATCCCCAAACCCCAAAGAGGCTGCCAGATAAAATTTTTTTGTCTAGAAGTATCTTAGGAGTTTGACATTGCATGTAATATTCATGGGAGATTACACATTTTCGCGGAGTTATTAGATGAAAGTTTTAACTGGTCTAATTTCCAGTTTGACGCTACTGAGTTCAAATCTTGTGGGTTTATCTCAGGTACAGGCTCAAACACAAAGATTTGAGCTTCAAAAAGTCTAGTAACTTTTTTCGGAAATGGTTGCCCAAACGGAACAGCAAAGGGAATTTTGAATGGAAATACTCCTTCAATAACATTTTCTGAGTTTGAAGTTAAAGTTTCACCTCCTAAAGTTGTATCAAAATCCTACAATCTGCGGATCGGCCTTAATGTAACTTCTGGAGTGAACGTTCAGCCGATTAAGGCCATGTATGTTGACTTTGCAAATGTGCCTCACGCAGGCTGAACGTGAAAATACTTTTTGAAGGTCAAGAATTTCAAACTATTGATAATCCAAACGCAACGTTTTTACCTGGCTTCTCAGGTAATTAGAACAAAGATGTAGGTATTATATTAGGTACAATAAATGCATGAAAAAATGCAGTAAGTTCGATTTTTGGTATCAATACAAATCTGACGACAAAAGCTAGAGGTATACCTGCAAATTAAGAAACCAAAATCCGAATTGATAAAATAGACACAGCAATTAGTTCTGTATTGTTCCAAATAAAGTTTGCTTTTAATCTTTGTTAGGTTTTTTAAATGCATAGTCAGTTTTGCATTTTATTTTTCCCAAAAGCTAATCCCTCTAAAGCTGCTTTACCAACTTATCGAAATATTTCTTCTAATCGCTCTGAAGAAATTTTTGACTCTGTGTCTTGAGACATAGTATTGATAACAAACCTGATAGGCTCTCCTTAATTGAGATGAAAGAAATGAAAGTTTTAAGTGCTCTTATTTCCAGTTTGACGTTGCTGAGTTTAAATTTTGTCAGTTTATCTCAGGCACAGGCCCAAACACAAGGATTTCAGTTTGAAAGTGTTCCAGTAACTGTTTTCGGAAATGGCTGTCCATCGGGAAATGCCCAAATAAGTTTGGTAGGAAATACTCTGTCTGTAACTTTCCCTCGATTTCAGGCTACAGCTTTATCTCCTAAGGTTGTATCACAATCTTGTAATCTCAGAATTGGGCTTAATGTACCTAAGGGCTACAAAGTTCAGCCCATTAACCTCAGGTATTCTGGTTCTACAAATGTGCCTCAGGGAGGCAGTGCTGCCCTAAGGGTTAGACCAGTGTTTCAAGGGAAAGTAATTCCATCTAGGAATGATCTAAACGCAAACTTCCCGTCTGGCTCTTCAGGTGGATGGGTAAAAGATGTAGCTATTACAGGAGATACAATAGACGCGTGTGCTAACCCAGTGAATTCGGTTTTCGGTATCAACACAACTTTGATAGCGCGTGCCACAAATGTAGCTGTGGGGCAGCGAACCCAAATTGGATTTAATGGGATTTATAGAATTAGGTTTACTTTTACTCGTTGTTAGTAAAGGCAGATATAAGCGGTGCGATGTAGAAAGTCGAATGTTAGAGGATTAAATTAATCCTCACAAGAAATGAGTGAAAAGCCAGCGCACCAGCCTCAGTATGAATACTGTGCTGGTGCTTCCGTATATCCTTTGTGCAACTATCTGATCAGCATCTCTGATTACACAGGTTACTGGTGGATTTGGCAAATATTCTGGCAACGCTTTTATGGTGCGATCTAAAGCAGCAAGCATAAATACTTACATACTGCCAACTAAATTGAATAAGATAGTGGGAAGGACTTTGCATCCTTTGGCTTCACATACACCCGCTGTTTCGGTTCTAATTCTAATTGGTTAAAGCGATCGCGTGTTAAATGCGCCATCACCACTTGTCCGTCATCGAAAGTTAATTCCACCTGAATTTCCCAACCCAAATGTATCAAACGGCTCACTGTAGCAGCCGTAGTGGCACCGTTGGCAACCTTTTCCAAAATCACATCTTGCGGCCGCAAAAATACTTGTGGGTGTGGCGCATCAAATCCGCTACTTTGAAAAATCTTCGAGCTGCTAGGTAACACATTCACCGGACCAATGAAGCTCATTACAAATGCGGTGGCAGGATTATCGTAAATTTCTGCTGGTGTCCCCACCTGTTCCACACGTCCTTTATTCATAACCACAACTTCATCGGAGACTTCCATTGCTTCCTCTTGGTCGTGGGTGACGAAAACCGTGGTAACATGAACCTCATCATGGAGGTTGCGTAACCACGCCCGTAAGTCTTTACGGACTTTAGCATCGAGTGCGCCAAAGGGTTCATCTAGTAGTAATACTTCGGGTTCTACTGCCAGTGCCCTTGCTAATGCTACCCGTTGTCTTTGACCACCAGAAAGTTGTGATGGATAGCGATCGCCTAGTCCACTCAATTGCACCAATTCCAGTAACTGTTCTACCCGTCCCTTAATTTTCTTTGGCTGTGCCTTACGAATTTCTAAGCCAAAGGCAATATTTTGCCTGACAGTCAGATGCTTAAATAGGGCATAGTGCTGAAACACAAACCCAATATTGCGCTGTTGCACGCTTTGGTATGTAGCGTCTTTACCGGTAAGCAGGATTTTGCCGCTATCTGGCATTTCTAAACCTGAAATTAACCGTAGTAGCGTAGATTTACCTGATCCCGATGGCCCGAGCAACGCAACTAGTGAACCACTCTTAATTTCCAGGCTGACCTGATCAACTGCCTTGAAACTCCCGAATTGTTTAGAGACATTTTCAACTACTATACCCACTGCCGCTATACCTCTGCAACTAAATCTACAGTTCCCTGCTAGGATTACCGTGTCTTACATATACCATACATAATTATTTAATAGATGAACAATATTTAATTACGACAGTTGCCGCAGTCGAGGAAGCTACAATGAGGAGCAAAGTGTGAGGAACCTTGGGGTTGAAGATATTCCCTAACCTGTTTCCCAAAGACTCGCCAAAAATCATCCAAAGATCGCGGCTTGTTCTTAAGCAAGGAAAATAGCGAGAGGTTAGATACAAACGCGAAGAACGCACCGCATCAGGAGTCTATAATTTTATTGTCACTCTAGAAGGGATAGTGTTTATTCGTAGAGCCTTCTCCAATGATAGATAGAAGATGGCATTTGGTAACATTGGGGTGTAATTAAATCGGATCATAAATATTATTAGATATTAATAGGTATAAAGAATATGATTAGCCGATTTATTATTGATAAAGATTTTGAAGACCATAAAGCTTTACAAAAGAGGCGATGAGTTTGCCAGAGGAAGCTCAGTTCGATGAGATTAACGCTATCTTAGATCGAGATTCTGTCATCGGTCTAAAGTTAGCTAATGCCATACTGAAGAATAAAAAATACTTTGAGATTCTGTTTGAGCGAGGAGTAGCAGAAGCAAATGCTAGTGAAATAGAACTTTGGGTAAAGTATTTACTCCCGCGTCTTGGCTTCCGACGTGTTATGGCCATCCTATCTGACAAGTTATCAGAATATCCTCAGGAAGTACGTAAAGCTTCATACTGGTTGCCCAAATTTTTACCAAAAGGTAATGATCAGGCTGCAAAATTGCTAAAAGAGCTTTTGAATAAGGAGAAACAGATGTTAGGTGGAGAGTACAAAGCTGTTAAGACTTCAGGGCAAGTTTACAAGTTAATTTTAAGAATCAAGAGTACAGGTGAATATGCAGTTTTTGGTGGATATCAATTGGGTAGTCATGGTTCTAAAATAATCGTTGAAATTCTCAATCCAGAAGACTTATATCCAACTGGTGGACTGAGGGAAATATCACCAGGTGATATAGAGATTCTCGATCCACAACCTTACAACGATTAATATTACAGGTGGTAATTGGGTTGGTTTACAAAAATTATCCTGTAAATTTTTCATTAACCAAATTCTCCATTCCCAATCTCGCTTTTTGTATCGAAACATTAAGGAATATTGCATTTCAGTAGAAACCTGAAGGTAAAGCGCCAAATCACCAGAAAGACCGTGGTAGTATGCTCTCGGTAAATGTGAAGATTGGGAGAAAGACCTTTGACACTACGGGTTGCTGTTATTGGGTCAGGCCCTGCTGGTTCATCTGCCGCTGAAACACTGGCAGCCTCTGGGATTGAAACCTATCTGTTTGAGCGGAAGTTAGACAATGCGAAGCCTTGTGGGGGTGCAATTCCCCTGTGTATGGTGGGCGAGTTTGACTTACCACCAGAGATTATTGATCGCCGGGTACGGAAGATGAAAATGATTTCGCCTTCCAATCGTGAGGTTGATATCAATCTGGTAAATGAAGAAGAATATATAGGAATGTGCCGCCGGGAAGTGCTAGATGGCTTTTTGCGGGATCGGGCGGCAAAAGTCGGCGCAAATTTAATTAATGCAACTGTTCATAAACTTGATATACCAGGAAACAATACTGATCCCTATACCATCCATTACGTTGACCATACAGAAGGTGGCGCACAGGGTATTGCCAAAACCCTGAAGGTGGATCTAATCATTGGGGCAGATGGGGCTAATTCCCGCGTTGCTAAAGAAATGGACGCTGGGGATTACAATTATGCGATCGCTTTCCAAGAGCGAATTCGCTTACCCGAAGACAAAATGGCCTACTATAACGATCTTGCCGAAATGTATGTCGGTGATGACGTTTCTACTGACTTCTACGCTTGGGTTTTCCCCAAATATGACCACGTAGCTGTCGGTACAGGTACGATGCATGTCAATAAAGCCAGCATCAAACAGTTACAAGCGGGTATCCGCGCTCGTGCTTCCGAGAAACTGGCAGGCGGTAAAATCATCAAAGTAGAAGCACACCCGATTCCTGAACATCCCCGTCCTCGTCGTGTTGTTGGTCGCATAGCTTTGGTGGGAGATGCTGCTGGTTACGTTACCAAGTCCTCTGGTGAAGGTATTTATTTTGCCGCTAAATCTGGGCGGATGTGTGCCGAAACCATTGTAGAAACATCTAACAGTGGTAGCCGTATTCCTACAGAAGATGACCTCAAGGTTTATCTGAAGCGTTGGGATAAAAGATACGGACTCACTTATAAGGTGTTGGACATTCTGCAAAGTGTGTTCTATCGTTCCAACGCCACCCGTGAGGCGTTTGTGGAGATGTGCGATGACCTCGATGTACAGCGGCTAACATTCGATAGCTATCTGTATAAAACGGTTGTCCCAGCTAATCCTATCACCCAACTAAAAATTACTGCCAAAACCATTGGTAGCCTAATTCGGGGTAATGCCCTTGCACCTTAGGTGAGTGCAAAGGACTGGAAATTCCAACAAATAAATTACCCAATTTTGTGGGGTGGACATCCTGCACGCTCATCAATTAGAGCGGGCAAGACGCCCACCCCACAACAT
The DNA here is from genome assembly GCF_020829665.1 of Nostoc sp. CHAB 5824. Lineage (GTDB taxonomy): Bacteria > Cyanobacteriota > Cyanobacteriia > Cyanobacteriales > Nostocaceae > Nostoc. The sequence continues at coordinate 101,110 of NZ_JAIVFT010000004.1, read as the reverse complement.
ATAGAGCAGTTTTATTTCGTATGAAGTACAAAACTAGGGGTTTTGAGGCAGTTCTTGCTGGAGGTAGGAGGTAGAAACTCTTTATCTCTGATGCGTGAGTTCTGCATTTTGTACCTTAGTTACTTGCAAACTGCTGTATATTAGAGCTTTTTCTATTTGGAAATCGATGCTTCTACAAATTGTGTATACTTCACGCAATTGAAAACTGTTAAATTTAGTCTTTCTCAGCTGCATCGAATACAGTTATTTCGTTTTTGGTTTAGTGCAATTTCTGATAAAACAGATGTTGAACTGAATCTGCTGGGGCAAAATAGAAAACATGACGATTGAATCCAATTCCTCTAATCTACCAACCCCAGAACCAATCCCCGAAAACGATTTGCAACCGGATGACTTTGACGATAGTGCAAGCGAGGATAACCTAACCCCAGAAACACTAGCGACACAACAAGCCCTAGCGGCGATTGGGTCTTTGCAATCTCCGCAACATACAACTGCTCTCAAACAAGCCCGTTCTGACTTTCAGCAACCCACTACTAAACAATTCATAGTTAAGCCGAGGGCATTGTTAATTACTTTAATAGCGATCGCTATCACCTTCATTGGAGTTATCCTCAATAACTGGATCATCGGTATTATTGGAACGCTGATGACTTTGCTGTTATCCCTAGCGATACTATTGCCTTGGTTGCAAAAAGCCTTAGACGATTGGTTTTCACCCCAAGAACGCACGCTGTTTGTTGCTTTTTTGGGACTTATAGTAGCCATCATCGGCTTGATCAGGTTTACAGGTGTAGGCGATCGCTTACTGCTTTGGGGACGCCAGATTAATTGGGACATTGCTGGAACCTTGGCAGAATGGTTTGGCGCTTTGGGACAAATTCTCATCGCCATCATCGCCGTTTACGTGGCGTGGCGACAATATGTCATTTCCAAAGACTTGACAATTCAGCAAAACCTACTCACAGTTCAGCAAAACATTATCACCCAGCAGCAGACAATTGATTCCTATTTCCAAGGTGTTTCAGACTTGGTATTAGATGAAGAAGGGTTATTAGAAGATTGGCCCCAAGAAAGAGCGATCGCTGAAGGACGCACTGCGGCCATTTTGAGTAGTGTCGATGGCAGTGGTAAAGCGAAAATTCTCCGCTTTCTCTCACGTTCCAAGTTGCTCTCGCCCCTAAAACGCGATCGGCTATTAGGTCGAGCCATCCTCGATGGGACTGGTGGATATGCAGAAGACCGTCTGGAAGGTGTGCGTGTCATCGATTTAGGCGTAACACTAGCCGCAGCCGACCTTTCTGGTACTGATTTACGTTGGACTGACCTAAGTGAAGCTAATCTTGTCCGTGCTAATCTGAGCGGTTGTGATTTAGTAAAAGCTAACCTCTGCCGCACAATTTTATATAATGCTAATCTCAGTGATGCTGACATCAACGGGATTCGCCTATTCTACGGTGTAGTGGATAAAGCATCACCCCGTAGTCGCACTGAACGACCAGATTATCAAACGGGCGAACACACTGGTGCTGTGGTGGAAAATGCCGATTTTACGAATGTACAGCGTATGTCTGAGTCTGCACGTAACTACTGTTGTGCTTGGGGTGGTGAAAAAACTAGAGCCACTATTCCCGGCGGTTGTGAAGGTATTCCCAATAAGTTGGGAAGATAGTTAGATTAATTTTGGATACCTTTAAGCAGTTTAAATACTTAACCCCACACAGCGCCACTTGTTCCCCAATCTCTAGCTATAGCGACCCGCGATAAATACCTGTTCTGCGGTCAAATTCAGGTCTGGAAATGTTTGGGATATGAGGCGTTCTGTTCCCCTAAACTGTTGTCCTTGATAAGTTCCATCGACTAACTGATAAATCGCGATCGCAGGTTGTTTGGATAAGCCGATGTAGCGTTTGCCTCCTATCCCTAGATAATCTGCGATCCAATACTCCCCAATGCCTAAAGCTTCGTAGTCTTCTACTTTCCGGGCATAGTCATTCTGCAAATTGGTGCTGACAAACCCTGCTACAAATTTAACAGAATTACCTAGTGTAATCACTGACTCAGTTTTCCATAATGGTTCATTCGCCAAAGCCGTCTGATCAAGAATCACAACATCAGGTCTAAAGACTGAATTTTGACCTAATTAATCAGGCATTTCATAGGAATAAACCAAGGCAAGTTGAGAGCAGCTTAATGAACATAAAACTGCCACTAGAAGTAATCATGCCAAATCCTACATCTTGTGATTGGGGAGCAGCCAGCATATATGCTATTGCCAGGGTGAACTAAACTGGTGATAACCGACATCTTGGAAGGCTCTAATCATTGGTGCATTGAGGACATCTGTATCACAAAATATCTGCCAAACACCAATTTTTTGCAGAAGATGGGTGGCTTGGCACAGAAGGTCGTAAATGTAACGCTTCCCTCGCTGCTTGGGGACAACACCAATATAGTAGATTGTGCCTTCTTCCAAATTCTCTTTGCGACATCCGCGATATATTACTGGTTGGATAAACCCGACTAGTTCACCTATATTGTTATAGCCAAGTTGCCACCATTGTGGTTCATAATCAAAGTCATTGCTGACTTGTGCCATTAACTTTGCTGCCGCCTCATCTGCTCCCAATTCTCTAACTGTTTTTTGATCGCTTCTGTCTAATGATGAACTCATAGCAGAGCTGACGGCAGCAGTAAAATCTTCTATACTAACATCGTTGAGCGAACGAAATATAAGTCTTTGAGGAACTGGGATTACTGGCTTTGGTTCCTCCCAAACGAAAGGAGTTTTTTCATAGTCTGTTGTCATACAGCCCAATAATTCTTGCCTTCAGGTAGGGTGAGGATTTCAACGCCATCTTCAGTTACAGCTAGGGTATGCTCACATTGAGCAGAAAGCTTGCGATCGCGCGTTACAGCAGTCCATTTATCGCCCAGAACCTCGACTTCGTAAGTACCTTCGTTAATCATTGGCTCAATAGTAAAAACCATCCCTGGTCTGAGGCGCTTGCCCTTACCGCGTATGCCATAGTGGGGAACATCCGGCGCAGTGTGGAAAACGTTACTGATACCGTGTCCAACGAAATCTCGCACTACAGAAAAGCCTTGTCCTTCAGCATACTCTTGAATAGCTGCACCAATGTCTCCAATGCGTGCCCCAGGTTTAACTTCAGCAATACCCAAGCGCAAACACTCCTCTGTCACCTCTACCAATTTCCTCGTTTTTGGGGAAGGAGTGCCGACAAAGAATGTCTTAGATGTATCGCCGTGGTAACCCTCAACAATCGGCGTCACATCAATATTAATAATGTCACCATCCTTGAGAATTTGCTTGGCATTGGGAATGCCGTGACAGATTACCTCATTTACACTGGTGCAAATTGATTTAGGATAGCCCTTATAACCAAGAGGTGCGCTTTTTGCTCCATGCGCTTGCGTCCAACGTTCGGCTTCATCATTTAGTTCAAGAGTGCTAACCCCTGGCTTCACGAACGGTTCGAGATGCTGGAGAAGTTTAGCTGCTAAACGCCCAGCTTGACGCATTTTGTCTAATTCTCGTTGGGATAAAATAACAATTAGTTCGGTTTTCATTAACTTTTATCTAGATATCTTTCATAAACATAGTTAACCCTGTCTGTGCAGCCCTTTGTGCAGCATCAGCAACCTTTAGGGTATACAAGCTTTCCTCTGGGGTAACATACAAAGGAGTGCCATCAAAAAGATGGTCTAACACCATACTCGTGTCTTTGGCGAACAAACCCCGGCGAGGACCAACCTCTATAGGTGTTGTTTCCCCTGGCTGGATGAAAATTCCTGTGTCACCATCAAAAATTAAACCACCTTTTTCACCGTGAACTTCAAACTTGCGTTCTGATTGCCAAATACTTTCGCCTTTGCCATAAACTATTTGGGCTAAAAGTCCACTGTTAAAGGATAATTCACTAGTGCAGAAACAGCTTTGGTAGTATTCCGGTTCTATTTCCCAATATCTCTGGTGACAGTTGACAGTAAATACTTTACCAAATAAATCTGTGAGACGATGTAAGCGAGACAGCGCACCTTTTAAGGGAAAGCCGAATAACTCGTGGTTATAAGTCCATTTGCGGGGTGCAGGATTCTGGGGATTGATGGTGCTGTAGCGAACATAAAACACCTCACCAATTTTAGCTAAGTTTTTCTTTAAGGCTTGATGCAAACCACCCAAAAGTTCCAAATGTTCAACGTGCAGAAGTTTTTGTTGTGCTTTGGCTAAGGCAATTAGTTCCTCAGCTTCGACTACATCTAACGAAAGAGGATATTCTACAATTACATGTTTGCCGTTGGTAAGTGCTGCACGAGCGATCGCACCATGATCTCGATTGATAGTAGAAATCACCACTAGGTCTATATCTTGGCGCTCTACTAGCTCTTGCCAAGAACTCAACGCTTCAATTTCGTACTCTTTGGCAAAGGTTTCTCTTTTTTCTGCGGTATGACCAACAGCTGCTATTAACTGCGATCGCATTCCCTCATTATGGAGCAATGCTTCAGCTCGAAGCTTTGCCGCATATCCAGTACCGACTAAACCTACACGCACTCTTGCTTTTTCCAAAGCTGCTTCTGAATTATACATGATCCTTACTAGTTCTGTTTTAGATTCTTTCATGCTTCTAGTGGTGAGATTCTCTCTTCATGGGGAATCGAATCACTTCACCAGTCTAGACTCTACAACATTCGTAGCAGGACGTGTTTTCAAAACTATAACCACAAAAGAATAGAGGCGAACGCAATTATGGCTGTATGAATTGGCAAGCAAGTTTTTCAGATTGGGTAGATGGCGATGCCTTCTTTGCGTTCGCGCAGCGTGTCGCAGACAGACGCTACGCATAGCAAGCTTTAAGAGTAGGGGTACGGCAAGGCTTTTCTAAGAGAGGCTACGCCAATAGCAATGCACTTAAATTTACGGTATTGCTACGGTATTTTTTTGATTACTAACTCAATGCTTATTTCTCGCTCATGATATTAAGAAAATCTCTACCCGATCAAATGAAACCCCCCTGCCTTTGAAGGAAAGTTGAGGATCTTTTCTGCGTAAGTCCTACAAAATATAGGTGGTATTAATACTATTCATCTTTTTTCTCCATAAGATAATTTTTTCTAATTACAGCCTGACTATGGTAGGAAATAATATAAACAAAACTTATCAGGATTAAGTAACTAAATTTCATTACTAATCGGGTTCAATTTCCAGTTACATCGTTTAATTTTTCTCGTAGTATCAGAATTGAAGCAAATTTGAACCAGCGGCTAATCCCACAGAACAGCCGTGAGCTTTGCCTAAAGATAACTTATACTACCGTTTGCAAAAGAGAGGATTAGTCAATGCCAAGTTATAAAGTGACACTAATCAACGAGGCCGAAGGGCTGAACACAACCCTTGATGTTGATGACGATACCTATATTCTAGACGCTGCCGAAGAAGCTGGTCTTGACCTGCCCTACTCTTGCCGCGCTGGTGCTTGCTCGACCTGTGCAGGTAAACTCGTAAAGGGTACTGTTGATCAGGGTGACCAGTCATTCTTAGATGACGATCAAATAGAAGCTGGATATGTACTGACCTGTGTCGCTTACCCAACCTCTGACGTGACAATCGAAACTCACAAAGAGGAAGAACTCTACTAAGAGTTAGGCCCCTCAACAATAAACCTCTTGCAAGAGTAAATAATGTTGAAAAAATAGAAGCACCGCATCTAGTGTCAACGCCCTCTCAATGCTGTGTTTATAAAGCGACTTTGACAAAAAGCCTAATTTCGTTTTGAGCAGGAACACAAAATTTACTGTGTTCCTGCTTAATTTTTTAAGAACCTATCCCACTAATATAAAATTGTGGTTATCTATTTTTGATTTGAGTTGGGTATGTCAGTTGATGGCTGGACGTTTTATGCTAGTATGGCGATCGCTTTCTATAAGAATACCTACTGGCTAGGGATCTGTCTTTACCAATAACTTGAGGATCTAACGTTACGCGGCGTTGATTATGCTGATTCTAGATGAGTGACCGGAATTTGCTCGGTTCTTTCAGGGGGTTTCGTTCCAGTTGCAACAGCATGAACCGCATGAAGAATATCGGCACAATAGTACCGATTGCCACAGGTATCACAAACACCAATCGTCACATCTTCGAGGATGACAAATCCATCTCTATGTTTAAATGCCTCGCGCTTGACAATTCGAGGTTGAACAGTTCCTTGGGAATACTCGCATTTATATCTATACATACAGCTACCCTTGAGCTTCAGTTACTTTATAAACAGTGATAATCAAATAACGTCCGTTGCTTGCAAAACGCCCAACAATCCCAACAGGCGTTTCTTGATCTAATGCAGTTCCTACTACATATTTTGTTTCTCTTGGGTCATCTTTTTCAACTCAAATGACTTGACCTTTCAGAACCGCCTCTTCCACATCTAAAATCGTCAGCATATCCTCAGCCATTTCTTCCATTGCATGGGCTGACATATCGTATTGGCAGAGTCTAATCTTTTCTCTTATGCGGTCAATATCACTGCGAGGCACTTGTTTATTCAGGTAACATTTTGCTAATGATACCAAGTCTTAAGACTACACCTTGTGATGCTCAACAGTTGCACTTAGAAATTTGAGTAATCACTGTTCATATCTTAGTGTCATGTATAAAAAAAGGGGAATTGTTCATAGCGTTGTGTTGGACTGCTGGCGCTGGGCGACCTGGATTAACAACCTTAATGCCTCATTCACTGCTTCATCGTTGGGAAAAGCTTGGGCAATATCGGGATCTAAAAGTACTAGGTTCGTTTTTGTACGATGATATCGCTCAACATATTTACCTCTAACCCCGCTTGCCATTTGAGCGAAGTCGTACTCAGGACGTAATTCATCTTCCATTTCCTTTTCAACTTCCTTGTTCATAAAACCTCTTCTCTTGGCGAGTAGCATTTCGGGCGCTGATAATTCGTATTTTTTCCCCTCTATCAGTATGTGCAACAATTAAGAGTTGTTCAAACCAAGATAAGCCAATAATAACGTAGCTACTTTCTCTATCAGACTGAAATGATTTCAAAGGTGTCTTGATGACCAATTCGATAAAACAAGAAATCAGAATCGAGGGTGAGAATTTGACGATACCCTGTCTTTTCAGCCGTCAAAACCAATGTAGCATCTGCTAAATCCATTGGGCGATCGCGGTATTGTTTCATCAGGCTGACTCTCAGCAATTTTAACTTGATGTTTGTGGATAACAAAATCAATGAAGTCGGTCACTTATTCCAGGAGCGGTTCAGAAAGTTGCTGCAATTTTGCGATCGCAGTTTCACGAATAGTTATGGGATAATCCTTTTTCAGTCCTCTTCATTTTTACTCAAGGATTTGACTAAATGCACGGCAAGGGCGATCGCTTTGTCTACGACGGGCTACTCCTACGCGCAGATCGGTCAAGCAAGCATTCTTGTCTGGTTCCATCTATAACTTTGTAAGAGCCAGGATAAGTGTATATTATTAAATAATGGAACAGACCTGGAAGATTCATCAATGCAATTAGTCAGTCGGGAGCATATCACGATCGCTTCTGATATGCGGAGTGGCAAGCCCTGCATTGTCGGTACTCGCATTGCTGTAGAAGATGTGGCAGTGATGCATTTAAAGCTAGGATATTCCTTGGTAGAGATTGCTGGTAAGTATGACCTCTCACTGGCATCTGTTTATGCAGCAATGGCTTATTACTTTGATCACCGAGACGAGATTGATCGCCGCACAGCAGAAGAGGATCAGTTAGTTGAGGTACTGAAGCAAAATCATCCGTCGCGTCTTCAAGAGAAATTCAGACAGTTGAGGAATGAGTAAGCGAATTCGCTTTCATCTGGATGAAAATGTCGATCCTGTAATTGCCCTTGGCTTGTGCCGTTATGGAATTGATGTCACAACAACCAATGCTGTGGAATTACGTACTCAAAGCGATGAAGTCCAGTTAGCGTTTATTCAGGAAACACAGCGAGTACTGTTCACCCAAGATACAGATTTTTTGATTATTGCAAGTTCTAGGCTTGATCATCCTGGTATTACCTACTGCAAGAAAGGAACTCGTTCAATTGGTGAAATCATTGAAACTTTAGTTTTGATGTATGAGGTAATGACACCTGAAGAGATGGTGGGACGTGTCGAGTTTGTGTGAAATGAAAGTAGTACCAAGAGGCGATGTCTACGACGGGCTACGCCTACGCACTGTAAATCTATGCTATGGTTTGGCGATCGCTTTTTGTAAGAATGCCTGGTGGCAGGGTTCAGGCAGGCCGCTTAAGTAGGTTGATCTGGTTGCATCTGTAACTTTGTTAGAGCCAGAACTGCTAATGTATTATTGAACTATGGAATAAATGTAGAAGATTCATTGATTCAGTTAGAGTGGAAAAAACATGGTGGCAATAGTTGATATTGGAACCTTAATTGTGAGGACACCTCAAATTATTGGAGGTCGCCCTCGCATTGCTGGTACGCGCATAACGGTTCAAAACATTGTAATGGATTCTCAAGCAGGCTTATCTCCTCAAGATATTGTGACAGAATATCCACACTTATCCCTAGCACAAGTTTATGCAGCGCTTGCCTATTACTATGCCAATCAGGAGGCAATGGATAGAGAAATTGCTTTATATCAAGCAGAATGTAACGCTCTGGAAACGAAGTGGATATCAGGTAATTGTGCGTGAGTCAAATTTGCTTCTATTTAGATGAAGATGCTGGCAAGAAATCTCTAGCTAATAGCTTACGCAATGCTGGGATTGATGTAATGACAACAGCTGAGGCAGATAGATTAGCATCATCTGATGATAGCCAATTAATCTGGGCAACGGAACAGAGACGCGTTATTTATAGTTTTAATGTTGGTGATTTTTGTCGATTGCATAAAGCTTATCTCGAACAGCAACAAAAGCATTCAGGTATTGTACTTGCTGCCAAGCAGAGCTATTCAATTGGAGAACAGTTGCGAGGATTGTTAAAGTTGGTAGAAAGTATGGAAGCCGAGAATATGGCAAATCAATTAGTGTTTCTGAGAAAATATATTGAAAATTTGTAACCTGCTAACTTTTAACTGCATCGCACAGGATCATAGCTCTAGCGCTTGTTGCCGATACTTGTTGAGTAGGAGTTGCTGACTGGTTCAGGTGGAGATACGTCTAGGCAATCCACAGCCTCAAACCATTGTGACCATTTTCCCACAAGCGTTTCATCAGGCTGGCTGTCAGCAAATTTAACTTGATGTTTGTGGATAACAAAATCAATGAAATCGGTCACTTTTTGCAGGAGCGGTTCGGAAAGTTGCTGCAATCTTGCGATGTAGTTTCACAAATGATCATCATATACGCCCAACAATGACTTCTAGTATTTCAAAATCAATATCACATCGCTCAGATTTCTTGGAGTTTAGCATTAAACATATTGGAAGATGCCCAGATGGTGCTGTCCGCGAGTAGTGAATATCAGAGTAATATACCCAATCTCCTTCTTTCCGCCAGCCAACTTCATCACCAAATTTTTCTTGTATTTCCTCACTATTATAAGTTGTATCAGAACCGCCTCCAAGACGTTTCCAAATGCGTTTTTGAACGCTAAATCCAAACCGCCCGTTGCTATACTTTAACCAAAGTTTATTTATATTATTTAAGTCTTTTCTAGGAAGATTTTTTATATATTCTGAGTCAGAATAATTTGTAAGATAAGTTCTGTATGGTGAAATTTCTGGGAACTTTTTATGATAGATTATATAGATTATCTTGGCCGTTTCTAAATCAGCTTCTTCCCACTTCCTAGCTTGAAGTAATTCGTCTAGTTTCTGATAATGCCCCGATACTACTTCAGTAAAATCTTTAGAAGAAGTATGACTATAAGCTGTAGCACTAGTAACAACTTCTCTTGCTACTTCAGTTTCATCATTAGTATTCTTAGCGTTAGTACTAAAAGATTTTTTCCACATAAAAAGCTTTTTTCTAACCTTGGGCTTTTTACGGGCTTCTTCTGCTAATTCAGTTGCAATTTCTGTTTTAGCGTCTTCTTCACTATAACCCTGATTTTTTAGTTCAGTTATTAACTCACGAATTTCTTGAGCAATTTCTGAAAAATCCTGATTTATGTTAATAAAATCTCCATATATCTCAATTTGATCGCCATTAATATTTGCGTTATAATTACCTCCTTCTGTATAGATATTGCGAGGTTCATTTGTCTCATCATCTACTGAGCTTTCATCTAAACTGTTTTGCTTATGCCTAACTCTTAAAATATATAAATAAAAACCTAATCCAAATATGGGTATAGCTAGTCCGCCGAAAAAAATACCAAAAATCATCTGATAGTTTGCTAAAACATAATCAATGATTTTTTTTGATAAATTAAGAATCGTTAGGTATACAGCCCTAACTAAAGCTATGCTAAACAAACCGTATATTACCTTCTCTACCAACGAAAGCCGATTGCTCAGAAGATAGAACTCTCTGAATATTTGCTTTATTGGGATTTTCATATTTCAAATTCTGCTCAGTGCTTTATGGCATAGGAGTAATTGACTCTTTAAAATGGCAGAGGAATGCTTAACGAAGCAAAAACTAATTTAATCACATTTAGCGTAGCTTCTCCTATGACAGCACTTGCAGCAGCATCACGTATAGATTGCCCTAATTTAACAAGTTTACCTTTAGCTCTAGGGTTCTTTTGAACTTCATTCGCCCAGTCTTTAGCTACCTTCTGTTGAGCATCTTGGCGATTATAGCCCTGATTTTCTAGTTGGCGTAATAACTCTTGAATCTGTGTAACAGCTTCGGATAAATCCTGACTGATATTTATGTAATTACCATTATTTATGTAATTACCGTGTACTTGTAAATAATTCCCTTCAATAGACTTGTTAAAGTTCCCACCATCCCCTAAATATATATTGTAAGTATTATTATGATTTCCATTGCTCATATAAGAAACCTTTAGCTAATATGTTTGCGAATCGAATTGATTAACTCGCTCTAAATAGATTGATTAATTTATAGTAGCGTATAGTACTACATTTAACTACTAGAAGATTACTAAACAAAAAAGCCTGCTGACGCAGGCTTTTTTTTGTGATGTTATTAAATGAGTGGGTGAGCAAGAAAAGCCACCGCTATGAATTACCGTTTCGCCAACTTCTTCGACATCTTCCGCAAACGAATCGATTGGGGTGTAACTTCCACCAATTCATCGGGGCCAATGTATTCCAAAGCACGCTCTAGGCTCATGTCTATCGGTGCTTGTAGTTGCACCAATTCATCGCCACCAGCCGCGCGGTGGTTGGTTAACTGCTTGGTCTTACAGATATTCAGTTCCAAATCTTGCGGACGATTGTGTTCGCCTACAATCATACCTCTGTAAACCTTTGTACCGGGAACAATAAAAAATGCTCCTCTATCTTCAGCGTTTCTCATGGCGTAGAAGGTAGAAACGCCTTCTTCAAAGGAGATTAAAACGCCTTTGTTACGCGCTTCAATGTCGCCACTGAGTGGACGGTAATCTAAAAAGCTGTGGTTCATGATGCCTTCGCCACGAGTCATCCGCATGAATTCACCCCGGAAACCAATCAAACCACGGGCGGGAATGACAAACTCTAACTGGGTGCGATCGCCACTACCTGGTTGCATATCTTGCATTTCGCCTTTGCGTTGTCCCAGGCGTTCGATACAGCTACCCACAGCATCAACAGGAATGTCTAACACCAAAAGTTCGTAAGGTTCGCAAGGTTGACCGTTGACTTCGCGGTAAATTACCTGTGGCTGAGATACCTGAAACTCAAACCCTTCCCGGCGCATGGTTTCAATTAAAATACCCAGGTGGAGTTCTCCACGACCGGAAACGAGGAATTTATCGGGAGAATCGGTTTCTTCGACACGCAAAGCAACGTTGGTTTCAAGTTCGCGGAATAAGCGATCGCGCACTTGTCTTGATGTCACCAACTTGCCTTCTTGACCAGCAAAGGGCGAATCATTCACCCAGAAGGTCATTTGCAAAGTTGGTTCATCCACTTTAATTAGTGGTAAAGCTTGCGGTTCATTGGGGTCAGTAATTGTTTCCCCAATATAAGCATCAGCGAAACCAGCCACCGCGACAATATAACCTGCGGTTGCTTCTTCCAGGTCTACGCGCTTGAGTCCTTCAAAGCCCATCAACTTGGTAATTTTACCTTTGACAATGGTGCCATTTTCTGTAACCAAAGCGGCTTGTTGTCCTGAGCGGATAGTACCGTTGTGAATTCTGCCAATGATAATCCGTCCCAGATATTCAGAATAATCTAAAGTTGTGACTTGTAATTGCAGAGGCTTATTGCGATCGCCCACTGGTGATGGAACGTGTTTCAGAATCGCGTTAAACAACGGTTGCATATCTACCGATTCTGCTTCCAAGGTTTCCTTAGCAAAACCTCCCATCCCGGAGGCAAACAGATAAGGAAAATCACACTGGTCTTCATCTGCCCCTAATTCCAAGAACAGATCCAATACTTTATCAACAGCAACGTGGGGGTCAGCTTGTCCACGATCAATTTTGTTGATTACAACAATGGGGCGCAGCCCTTTTTCCAAAGCTTTTTTCAGAACAAAGCGCGTTTGGGGCATGGGGCCTTCGTTGGCATCGACAATCAGAAGACATCCGTCAACCATGCCGAGTACGCGTTCAACTTCGCCACCAAAGTCGGCGTGTCCAGGAGTATCAACAATATTAATTAGTGTTTCTTTGTAGCGAACCGCTGTATTTTTAGACAGGATAGTAATACCCCGTTCCCGTTCTAGGGCGTTGGAGTCCATAACGCAATCCGGAACGTCTTCGCCTTCGCGGAAAATGCCGGATTGTTTGAGGAGTGCGTCAACCAGGGTGGTTTTGCCGTGGTCAACGTGGGCGATAATGGCGACGTTGCGAATTGGGAGCGTCATAGAAAGTTTTGGTGAACTCTAGAGGGGGTTTATAAGATTTACATTTGAATGCTAGGCTGTTTTAACAGAATTGGGGATGATCGGCAAATTCTGTAAAGAACCTTTAACAATTCTAGCGTAATCGTCACAATTTCGGGAAGTTTTATAAACTCCACAATGGAGATGTGTGGTAATTACGGCGTTGGTGGGATAAAAAAAGTTTTCTTACAAACAGATGTGGCGTGAATGGCGGTATCGTTTTTGAGATTTGCGCTTGATTAGTTGAGATGCTTTACTTTGGTGCTAAAGGCGATCGCACCCTTCCTTACCTGATATAAAAGTAACATATAAAAGTAACCTGATTTTGCCCCTGCGATCGCAATGCCTTGTTTTTCCTTAAAAGTTCGTAAACCCTACTTTTATTTCTCGGCTAATTACTATTAACCTTGCTCATGCTACTAGAGTTAAGTCGTTTCTATTTATAGCTTTTCCTAAGCAAAAGAATGGATGGGTTATAATAATCTCCTTTACTTGTGTTAAGTTTGAGAAAAAAGCTCTAGGGTTAACCAAATGTCGGGTAAAATAATGCGATCGCAACTTACTTTATTGTTCATCTAGAGACCTTACAGGACAACGCCTATACTGGCATTTAAGCTATATTTTCAAAACTCATAAAATGACAGCGATAATTATATGGTTTGCTGCCTAAATCCCAATTGCGAGAATCCCCAAAATCCTGAGGGGACAGATTTATGCCTCAGTTGCGGCACAGAGTTAGTATCGCTACTGAGAAGTCGTTACCGCATAATAGCACCATTAGGGAGAGGAGGGTTTGCACGCACATATATCGCAGAAGATATAGACAAACTCAATGAACGATGTGTTGTCAAGCAGTTGTTTCTAAACCAATTTTATGGTAATCACGGTAGTCAAGCACATAAAAAAGCGACTGAGTTATTTGAACGAGAAGCACAACGTCTAAAAGAGTTAGCAGAACACATCCAAATTCCCAATTTGTATGCATATTTTAAGGAAGGTGAATATCTGTATTTAGTGCAGCAGTTTATCGAAGGGCAAAATCTATTGCAGGAGTTAAAACAACAGGGAATTTTTGATGAAGCTAAGATTCGAGATTTTTTAAATGATTTATTATCTGTGCTAATAGCTATACATCAACAGCAGGTAATTCATCGAGATATTAAGCCAGAAAATATTATTCGTCGTCACAGTGACGGTAGGTTAGTACTGATTGATTTTGGAGTAGCAAAGCAAAAGACGGAAAGTATCAACACTACACTTGCTGGGACAATTATTGGTTCATTAGGTTATGCACCAATTGAGCAAATGCAACTGGGTAAAGTTTTTCCTTCCAGTGATATGTACAGTTTAGGAATAACTTGCTTTCATTTGCTAACTGATATTTCTCCTTCTAGCTTGTGGATGAAACAAGGCTATGGCTGGACTTCTATTTGGCGACAGCATTTAACGCAAACCATAAATCAAGAATTAGAGATGATTCTTGATAAGTTATTGCAAGAAAATCATGAAAAGCGTTATCAATCTGCACAGGCTGTCTTACAAGACTTGAATAATCTACCACCAATAAAGTATATATTACCTCCTACAGCCATTCCAGCTACTCAGTCATCAGGGTTGCAACCACAAATTCAACATAAATCAACTCAATATCTACCGCAGTTCTTTAATACTAAATTATTGTCTGGCTCAATAATTGCTAGTTCAGGGAGTTCGTTCTTAGCAATTGCACTTATAAGTTTTCTAGGAACTACTTGGATTAGCTCTGGGTTGTGGTTGCTAATTTTAGGCGGGTTAGTCTTTATTCAATCTCGCTCGCTTCTGGAAAAAACCTATTTAATCGTTATTGCTATAATAGTAAATCTACTGGTTGTCTTTATTTTCAGAACTCTCTTAACCAATAATCTTCTTCAATCTGGTGCAAATGGGCTATTGCTTGTAGGATTGCTAGTTATTCTTGCAGGTTTATTGACAGTTATTATTGCGGGTGTGTCTGAAATAATAAACAAACTTATTTATAAATATTTTTGATTTTTTGCTGTTGCTAAATTTTCATAAATCTCTTTGTTTCAGATAAACTTTGTAGAATTTGGAGAACTATTTATGACACCTAAAAAAGAAACTTTTAGGCTGTTTATCTCTTTGGGACTGGCTGGAGTAATGGTAGCAGCTATTTTATGGTTAATTAGCAAACTCTCTTCTACTATTATAGCACCATTAAACCCCATATCAACTTCATCTTCATTGACAAATAAGCCGTCATTAATGAATTTGGGTACAAGGATTTTGGTTAAAGTGCAAACATATCCTGAAAAAATAGATGGAGTTAAAGCTTTTGCTGAAAAAGATTTTAGTACTGCTGTTAACAAATTTACCGATTCTCTGAAAAATAATCCAAATGACCCAGAAACTTTAATTTATTTAAACAATGCCAGAATTGCACGAGATAATTCGTCAGCTATAAAAGTTGCGATCGTAGCACCAATTAACTTTGAACCTAGTTTAGCAGAAGAGATTTTGCGTGGTATAGCTCAAGCTCAAAATGAAGTTAATAACCAAGGAGGAATTAATGGTAAAAAATTGCAAATTTTAATTGCAAGTGTTGATAATAGGGAAGATTCCGCACGACTAGATAATGAATTAGTTCAAGATAAAAGCCTTGTAGCTGCGGTGGGTGTTAGACGTAACGCAGAAATTTATAACGAGAAACGTTTGGTGTTAGTCTTGCCCGTCCAGCTACCAAATCAAGCAGGAAATCAATATAAGTTAGATAATAATTCCAAAAATAACTATTTATTTCACATAAATCCGTTATATGAAAATTTAGTAGATACTCATTCTCGCTACATTGCTCGACAAGCAAGAAATGTTGCTATTTGCGGAGATTCTCGTAGTTCAACAAGTAATTCAATCCCTTCATCAAATCCGATACTTATAGAACAGTATACTCAAGCTCTCAAAAAATATGGCAGCAACATTATTAGTACGCCTTGCAATTTGGCAGATAAAAATTTTGACCCTAGAGCTTTTGTGGATAAAGCCATAGAAACAGACAACGCAAGCGGATTTTTACTAATGCCCTCAATCAGAAATATATATTTTGCTAGCAAAGTGGCACAAGAGGTTAAAGGCAGAAAACCGCTCTTTGCTTCTGAAATTATGTACAGTGCAACAACTTTACAAAATGGCAAGGATCTCGAAGGAATGGTACTACCTGTGTATTGGCATCGTGATGCTAATAAAGATAATCCCTTTGCGAAAAATGCCTTTCAGCTTTGGAATGCACGGGTAAATCAGAGAACAGCGGGAGCTTATGATGCACTCCAAGCAATTATTGCTGGATTGAAGCAAGACAACAGTCGTGAAGGGTTGCAAAAGGTACTGTCTAATCCCAATTTTTCAACATCTGGAGCAACGGGAATGATTCAGTTTTCGCCCTCCGGTGAGCGTCAAGGAGAAGCGATGCTTGTCAAAATTGAGCGTTGTGAGTCTTGCTCTACTGGAACTAGTTACGATTTTGCCCTCTTGAATAAGAAGTAATTTTTTGACGTTAATTTTCATTCCAAAGATATAGATTACTCCAGAACAGGTAATCTGTTTAATTTGAATGTAATACTGAAAAGTTAACCATGATTGCAATCATAAATAAATTAGAGCGATCGCTCTAATTTATTTATGATTCTGCAACACGCAAAAGTTTAGTTTTTCTACCCAGAGTAGTGAAAGCGATCACTCAAAAGAAAGATGAAACATCCCTAACCTCTATGTCAATCTTATTATTAAGTAATAATTTCAAACACATTGCCGACGAGGAGAACTACAGATGGTAACTACTTTAGATGATACAAAGCGCAATGCTATTGCTGTGAAATTGGCAAGTATCAAAGCACTTCAAGAGTTGCTCATCGAAAATGAGCAATTGCTTTTGAAAGAAGGACTCGATGCTGAGATTGCTGATCGCATTCGGAATTTTATAAAGGATGACGAAAAAAATCTTGGCGTTCTGGAAACTGTAATTGGTCAGTATGGCATTCAGGCTGAACCCAAAAAAAATGTTACAGAATTCATTGAAAAAGCTCGTGAATTGTTTAAAGGTTCTGAACTAAGCCTGTATGAAAAAGTATCTCAGCATGAATTGCTGAAACATCAAGTAGTAATGAGTGGCTTGATAGTTCACAAGGCTGCTCAAAAAGTTGGTGCTGATGTTTTGTTAGCGATTGGGCCTTTGAATACCATTAACTTTGAGAACCGCGCTCACCAAGAACAACTAAAAGGTGTTCTGGAAATTCTGGGTGTCCGTGAACTCACTGGACAAGACGCAGATCAAGGAATTTGGGCACGTGTTCAAGACGCTATGGCCGCAGTCAGTGGTGTGGTAGGAAGTGCTGTTACCCAAAACAGTGATAAAAAGGATCTGAATATTCAGGATGTCATCCGCCTCGATCACAACAAGGTAAATACCCTATTTACCGAACTTCTGCAAAGTGATAATCCACAGAAGATCCAAGAGTACTTCGGTCAAATTTACAAGGATCTAACTGCTCACGCTGAAGCTGAAGAGGAAGTAGTTTATCCCAGAGTACGTCCTTTTTACGGTGAAAATGACACCCAAGAACTGTTTGACGAGCAAGCTGAGATGAAGCGGGTGTTAGAGCAAATTAAGGCTATCAGCCCTTCTTCATCTGAATTCAAAGATCAAATCAAACAGCTGATGGATGCTGTTGGCGACCACATTCGTCAAGAAGAAAGCACAATGTTTGCTGCCATTCGCAACAACTTAAGCACTGAGCAAAGCGAGCAACTGGCTACTGAATTCAAAGCCGCTAAGACCAAAATTCAAGAGAAATTGGGCGTTGTTAGCGAATCGAATGCCTAGTATGCTTTCAGACTTTCTATATCCGCTAAAAAAAGTTAGTTAAACAAAAACTCCCAGCACATCAGCGCTGGGAGTTTTTGTTTAAAAATTTTGCTGGCAGTATTTATAAGCGGCATAGGCCATAGTTACAACACCGGTGATAATGGCAGATTCATCGACTTCAAATTGGGGATGGTGTAATGGGTGGTTAATGATTCTTTCTTTGTAGCCTACACCTAAGCGAAACATGGAGCCAGGGACGTGTTCCAAATACATAGAAAAATCTTCAGCACCAAGAGAGGGTTCGGGTAAGACTTGAACGCGATCGCTACTCCAAGCTTCTTCTGCGGCTGATTGCAACAATTGCGTCAAGGCGTAATCATTTTGAACGCTGGGTACGCCCTGGCGATAATTAACTTGATACTTTGCCCCGTAAGTATGGCAGACACTAGCTACAATGTTTTCAATCCAGTTCGGGAGATGGGCACGGGTTTCGGGATGGAGCGATCGCACGGTTCCCAATAATTGCACTTTATCAGCAATCACATTTGGCGCTCTGCCGCCATTAATTTTCCCTATGCTCAATACTACAGGACGCAAGGGATTCTGCGTCCGGCTGATTGCTTGTTGCATTGCAGTAATCACTTGGCAAGCAATCCAAATCGCATCAATCGCCTCATGAGGACGCGCCCCATGCCCAGATTCTCCCATAATCAGAATTTCTAAATCATCAGCAGCGGCTGTCAATGCCCCGTAACGTACACCAATAGATCCTGCGGGTATAGAAGGAAAAACATGAACCCCTAATAAAGCTGAGACGTTTTCCATCGCTCCATCTTTCACCATCCAGCTTGCCCCTTGGGCAATTTCCTCGGCTGGTTGAAATAAAAATCGCACTTTCCCACCCAATTCCTCTGCCACTTGGGACAGCACCATCGCTGTTCCTAAACCCACGGTGGTATGGACATCGTGACCACAAGCGTGCATAATACCCTCTGTACGAGAGGCATATTCCAAATTAGTACCCTCTTGAATTGGCAACGCATCCATATCAGTGCGAATTGCCAATAAACGGTCATTTTGGCTAGTGCCTTGCAGTTCTCCAATGACGCCTGTTTTGCCAACTCCCTCTTGTACGTGCAGACCACTGGAAGACAAAACACCAGCCACGAAAGCTGCTGTTTGGTACTCCTGACCGCTGAGTTCTGGGTGAGAGTGGATGTGGCGGCGAATTTCAATTAAGCGGGGTGCTAGTTTTGCTGCTAAGTCTTTAATACGGGTAAGCATCGATTCAATTAATCTATAGGCTTTTTTCCCATGATAAAGAACTGTTAACAAACAAAATGTTCTTTGCCATATAAGGATAGTTCAAAGAAGAGGCAGGGAGGAAGGGAGAAGAATTTTCCCCTCTGCCTTTTTTTAATGCCTAATTCCCCAATTCAAAACTGGTTATTTTGAATAGCAGGTTGTGCCTAAGGTATTTTCGGGTTTGAACTCATTACATTCTCTGGGATTTTGACGCTCTAACGACCAGCTATAAGGCTTGTCGGAAGTAACGACACCATTAGCCATAGTTGTTAGTCGGAAGTTAGCCCCCCGAAAATTGGTAAACTGCAATTTGGCATCTTTTAAGTTTGCTGCTTCTAGATTGGCGCTGATGAAACCTGCATAAGACAGATCGGCATTTTCCAAAGATGCTGATTTCAAATTTGCACCTGTTAAGGAAGCACCGCTGAGATTGATCGAATTCAAAACCGCACCTTCTAAATTTGCACCAGTAAGATCGGCATTCGTGAGATTAGCTTGAGATAATGTAGCACCACTCAAGTCAGCCCCTCGCAAATTTGCTCCAGTTAGATTTAGTTGAGTTAGGTCAGCACCACTCAAATTACACCGGGGACAGGCACTTGTTGCCTTCAACTGATCCAAATCTAGCTGATTTAATGCAAGGGCTTGCTCTGCAAACCCGAAACAAGCTAACAGTGCGACGGTAGCGACAATCTTGAGTTTCATATTTTTTACAGATATCCACAAAAATGACAAGTTACGCATATTGCGTACTGTCATACTTACATATACCGCCTCCCTAAGGAACAACAGGGATGAAGCATTGATTAAGAAGCTGTAAAAATACTATAAATTCTAATGGTAGGACTACCCAAACTGAAATATAGGCTATAGAATCGAGTCGTAAGGAACTATACCGAATCTCTTATAGACTACCACATATGTGATCCCCCTAGCTCGATGAAAAACACGACTAGGGGGATCTTGTTTTTGGGTCTAAGATTAACATCAAAGGCAGAGGGCAGAAATTTATAACCAATACGCGTGGTGTTACTGTAGGTTCGCTTATTTTTGAGAGGTGTCGGGAAATTATGTCTTTCACTGCTTGGACTGTGGCTGATAGAGAGACTCTGGCATTCTCATAAGTGAAAGGATCGAGTTACTCAAGGTCATCTTCAGGTTTATCACTCAGTTTGAAGAGTGCAGTTTGAGCCTGATTGTGTTGACCACAGGTGGCAGCTAATGCAAGGCCATGGGAGTAGACTATCAGATAGCGATCGTGCCAACACACTCATTTGTTGAAGCTACTCTACAATCACAGGAATGTCCTCAATGTACTCCGAACTAGTTTTTACCGAAAAATAGGGTCTTTAATCAGTGATGATTAGAAGTTTCCTGCGTTCATGCCGAGGAGTACGTCAACTATTCACTGTTCATCCTCTCAAGAAGATATCCTTTGGGCTACCTTGAGACAGGTACTATTCATATTTGAGGGTTAATACCATTGCCCTATTCTTTTCCCTGAAGACATTAATTCCTCTTCTCATCTCAAAATGAGCGGACGGACAGTAAAGAAGACTGAACAAGGGTTTTAGTTCACATGAGTGGACAGCAACTATAAGCCGTTGAAATTTATTTTTGGGCAGACGATGATGCTAATTGAGAAAGCTGCAAAATATCAGTTTTTGCGGACTTTTTTATTATCCTTTATTGTAGTTACAAATGACTGTTTAGCAAGACAAGAATCTGTTACATTTTTATTGCATTTACAGGCAATTTTTTATTTTCGTTCTTGTTACTCTTATCTAGCAGCCCTGAATGATTTATGAACTTTTCTCTTTATCCTTTTGGCGCTTTTCTCTAACGAGACGCTGTGCGAAGCCGAAAGCCCCTCGCACAGAAGGCAGTAGCTTGCGGCAAGCCGCTACGTGTCTACGATAATTTTTATAACTCAAACAGGATTGTTATAGTAAAAATACTTATCTTGCAAAAAAGATTATTATATTGTACAAAATCATTAACATTGCCTAGAAGTATTAACTTGCCTGAAAAAGTTTGGACAAAATGCCTGCATTCCAGAAATTTGATTGCTATATTAGATTAAATAACTATTCTGGCAAGGATTGAAAAGCTGTGCGGGATGATTTACAGGGCTTGGAAATTAGTCAGGATGAACTGCAAAAGCTGACTAATTTACCTGTCAATGAGCAACTTTTAATCATTATAAATCCTTTAAAAAAGTTAACAAAATTATATATCCAAAAGCTTAAAAGCTCGGAAGGCGCAACTGTAATTTTTATTGGTTTTGCTACATTTGTTTTTGGCTATCTTTTGTTTGATATATTTATAAAAATATTTTTAGTATGGATAACAATTCCATCATGGATATTGTTAATAATTTTAGTTCTATGGTTTGGCGTTTTTACACAAACTATATTATATTTAATATGGAAAAGTAGAAGCAAGGTTGTCAAATTTAACATGACCAATTCTCTGCAAATACTGTTAAATGATGTTGAAAGATATAATACTGTTATTAAAGCAATAGATATCAATGACCAAATAGAAGAAGCTGGTAATCCAGAAGTGCTTATAAAGGAAAGAGAGAGTGTTATCGAAGCCCTTAAACTCACAAAATCTGATTTAGTTCGCGCTTTGAAGACAGAAAGAATCTTGAGAGAAAATAAAAGCTTTATTCTTAGTAATACAGAGCTATTCGTCAACAATTTAGCAACTTTAACAGCCATGCAAGTAAATGAACAGGCTACTGAGCATGGAAGATTACTCAATGAAGCATTACAGATTGCATTAGATGTGCAACACGAAATGAAAAGATTACAGACTCAGCGTTAAAGCCAATACTTAAGGCGAACGTGCATAAAAGAAGTGAGTTGAAGAACGCCTAGATGCTCCCTATCAGTTTATAGACGCTGCTAGGTGGATTGGCTTTCAATTTACTCGCCAGACATCCTCAATGGCTTTTTCTATAATCCTTCCCACGGTTGCGATCCCCGGTCTAACATAAAGAATATTCGTAAAACGATCGCTCATCGGCATGGACTGGAAAGAAATCAGAGGTAACTGGGTAATCATTCCCCGAAATCCCATAGGTATCATCCATTTTTTAGGAGGTGCATTTGTCGCCACTGCACCGCACATCACTTATCGTTGGTTACTCGAACAACTGGCAAGTAAAGGTTATGTTGTAATTGCTACGCCTTTCGTCAATACACTGGATCATACTGCGATCGCAAAATCTGTGCTGTTAAACTTTGACCGCACCCTCGAACGTATACATGATTCTGGGGAATTACGCAAGCTTTATTACCCCATTTACGGCATTGGACACAGCATGGGCTGTAAACTTCACTTGCTGATTGGTAGCCTCTTTAAAGTAGAACGCGCAGGCAATATTTTAATATCCTTCAATAACTACGCTGCTAAAGAAGCTATCCCTTTAGTAGAACAGTTCAATTCTACTTTTGCAATCGAGTTTACCCCCTCACCATTGGAAACCAACCAGCTTGTCCAAGAGCGTTACGACATCAGGCGTAATTTATTAATAAAATTTAGCAATGACACCATTGACCAATCCGCAGCTTTAACCAAAATCTTACAAAAACGCTTTGATCAGATGGTAACAACACAAACGTTACCAGGAACTCACACAACACCTCTAGGTCAAGACATTAAATGGCAAACTGGAACATCTTTCACCCCCTTTGATGCCTTAGGGCAATGGTTCAAACAAGAAGCATACCGCGACTTGAACCAGCTAAAAAATACTATCCTCTTGTGGGTGAACCCTCTTGCACCACCATAATGTTGTATGACTATTAAAAAGTCATCAATTCGACGGCAAAATAGAAGTGAGTTAGTAGTATCTCTTTATGAATACTACTAACTTATTAGTTCAGACCATATTTTATACCAATTCTCTAAAATCCGTCACCAAATTAAAACCTCCAAACCCAGATTTAATCTAATTTTATTAATTACGAATTACGTATTACAAATTAGTATTATCCTCTATTTTTACAGTAATTTATTAACTAGTGTTTACTGCAATTTTTTATGTTTCAAATATTAATAATTGATGATGATTATTCAATAAAAATACTTTTGAAAAGGATGTTGGAAAAACAGGGTTATGAGGTAGTTACTGCCAGTAGCGGTGAGGAAGGGATAAAAAAAGCACTAGCTTACCGTCCAGCACTAATTATTTGTGATTGGATAATGCCGGGATTAACTGGTCTGGAAGTCTGTCACCACATTAAGACAGATCCCAAATTTTCCACTACATTCTTTATTTTATTAACATCCTTAGATTCCGTTGCCGATTGCGTCAAAGGTCTAGATGCTGGTGCTGATGATTTTATTTCTAAACCTATCGAGCATAATGAATTACAAGCACGAGTAAGGGCTGGATTACGTCTGCATCAGTTGAGTAGAGATTTGCAGGCTCAAAAGTTGCTTTTAGAATCAGAAATGTCAGAAGCCGCAGAATATGTGCGATCGCTACTGCCGCTTCCTATGACTGAACCCTTCAATATAAATTTTCGATTCATTCCCTCACGACAACTTGGCGGTGACTGTTTCGATTACTATTGGCTTGATGCTGATTATCTGGCAATTTACTTACTTGATACTGCCGGACATGGACTCAAAGCTACTCTTCCCTCTGTTTCAGTGCTAAATCTGCTGCGTTCCCGTGCGCTCAAAAGCTTAAATTATTATCAACCTAGCGATGTATTGACGGCTTTAAATGATACCTTTCAGATGAATCATCAAAATGATAAATACTTTACGATTTGGTACGGGGTTTACAACCGAACCAACCGCCAGTTAATTTATGCTAGTGCAGGTCATCCACCAGCAGTTTTAGTAACTGGCACATCTCCAAGGAAGTCTGAAGTTCAACTCTTGAAAACTTCCGGTATGCCAGTTGGGATGTTTCCAGAAGCAAAATATGTTGATGGATTTTGCAATATTGAAAAATTCAGTACCCTTTACATTTTTAGTGATGGTGCTTATGAAATCACTAAATCAGATGGCACACTTTGGAGTTTGGATGCTTTTATTCAGCTACTGGTTAGCTTGCAACATCCTGTTGATTGCCAACTCGATCGCGTACTGAGTTATTTAATCGCTCTGAACTCCAAAGATGCTTTTGATGATGATTTATCTATGTTGGAAATTAACTTTGATTAATTATGTATTTGAGACTAACACCTGATTAAATGCGTCTTCACTAGGAAATATCTCAAATACTTTATCCATATTAGTCAGTTCAAATAATATCCTGACTTGCTCATTAATTGAGCATAGAACAAGCTTACTATCAGCTGCCCGCAAAGTTTTGAAAGCTAATACTAAAGCTCCCAAACCTGAACTATCCATAAATGTTACATCTTGAAAATCAACTAACACAATTTTAGTACCACCTTCTAAAGTTTCAGTAATATTTTGCCGAAATTCTTGTGAAGTTGTAGCATTTAAATTACCGTTAAGCTTAATAACTTTTACTTGTTCTTTCATAATTATGTCACACTGATTTGTGTAAATGATGCTCTGATTTTGCTATTATATACCCATCATAGAAAATTTAAAAATGCTTATAGAATAAAATCCCAATTTACTATTGAATAATTATTGACAATTAATATTAGAATAAGGAAAGATAAATTATGAATTTTTTATCTTAATTGTTGCTCAAAAACTAACTTTTTTTAACTAAAAATTATCTGGTCACTAGCAAATGACCAAGTGCAAATAGCCAAAAGGTATCTTAATATTTAAAGTAAAAAATTGAACTACAAGCAAAAGTTGCAGCGTTTTTGATTATTTGCCAAATATTTTTGCAAAACTGAAATGTGTCCAATCAACATGAGCAAAACAATTGTTATTGCAGAGTGAGAACTTTTAATATCAAGTAGTTTCAAAAAGCTATGCCAGCACCTTCTCTGCAAAACGCTACACGTAGTTTGCTTTCCCGGAGGGTTAAGGCGATCGCTCATTCACTTTATAGGCAACAATACTATAAAAATTCCTCAACTATCAGAGGGTCTTCCATGATAATCAGTAACGAATGCAATTATTTATTAGCTACTAATACCGCTTTCATATCAAGATGCATAATAATTAGCCTACAAAGGCAGGCTTTGTTTCTACAACCCCAAACTTCCAGCCTGAGGGCATTTATGTGCAACTTCTTATGATGTTAATTAGCATTTACATTTATTTATATCCGATTACTTACATAATTGCAATAATTCTTGTCAAGATTAAGAAACCCTACCAAAAAAAATTTGGTTTCAGCAGCGCCAAGCTCAAATTTATAGATCAAATGTTTTGAAACATGAAGGTAGTAATTTATCCTTGGCTACGGGGAATAGTAATCACAAACTCAGCCCCATTTCCTAACTGCGAAAGACATTCCAAAGTACCACCGTGCTTTTTCGAGATAATTTGGTAACAAATAGATAACCCCATGCCAGTGCCTTTGCCAATGGGTTTGGTACTAAAGAAAGGGTCAAATAATCGCTGTTTCACTTCCTTTGACATTCCCGGCCCGTTGTCAGCAATGAGAATTATTACTTTATTTGGCTCTAGTAGTTGAGTACGAATGTGAATCTGCGGGGAAATCATTTGTCCTGTGCTACTGAAAGCTAATGATGTAGACGCAGCTTCGGCTTCTCGCAAGGTATGACAAACGACGAATGACTCCTCTAAAGCATCGATCGCATTTGCCAAAATATTCATAAATACCTGGTTAAGTTGCCCAGCGTAACATTCCACCAAGGGCAAGTTACTGTATTCTTTGATAACCTGAATGGCAGGGCGGTCAGGTGTGGCCTTGATGCGATGTTCCAGAATCATCAGAGTACTATCAATTCCCTCATGGATATTTACCTCTTTCATCTCGGCCTCATCCATGCGGGAGAAGTTCCGTAAGGATAAAACAATCTCCCGAATCCGCTGCGTTCCAATTTTCATTGAATCAAGGAGTTTGAACAAGTCCTTAATCAGGAATTCTAGGTCTATCTCTGTTTCTAATTCCTGAATTGGAGTTAGAGGTTGGGGATATTGTTGTTGATAGAGTTGTAGAAGTCTTACTAGGTCTTGAATGTATTCGTTGGCATGGGTGAGGTTGCCATAAATAAAGCTGACAGGGTTGTTGATCTCATGAGCAATACCTGCCACCAGTTGTCCCAAAGCGGACATCTTCTCGCTTTGAACAAGCTGCATTTGAGTTCGCTGGAGTTTTTGGAGGGCTGTTTCTAAATCTTCTGCCTGCTGCTTGATTTGAGTTTCTGCCCGTATGCGCTCAGTAATATTAAATGTTGTTCCCACCAATCGATAGATTTTACCCTCATTGTCTTTGAGAGGATTAATTGTAGTTATCCACCAAGTTTCTTGACTTTGAAAAGTCAAGCATTCTTCGTAGCTAACGGGCACACCTGTTTCTAAGCATTTTATATATCTCTGGCGTACTGCTGCCCCTTCAACTGCACCATGCACATCTTCTGGAGTTGTACCGATGACTTCTGAACTGCTTATACCAGTAGCACGCTCTGTGGCAGGATTCCAACCTGTATAGCAAAAATCACCATTTACGAGAAAATCCAACACAAATATGGCATGTTCAGACCCATCATAGACACTGCGTAAAAATTGCTCTTTCTCTAGCAATTGCGCCTCTGCCTGTTCCCGTTCTGTAATCTCAGCCTGTAACGCTTCGTTACTTGTTGCTAGTTCTTTAGTTCGCTCTAGGACTCGTTTTTCTAGTTCTGCATAAGCTTCGTGGAGTGCTTCTTCTACCTGTTTACGGGAGGTTACATCTATTATTAAGCCATCCCAAATAATCGACCCATCTGCTTGCAGTTCTGGGCGGGATGCACCCTGTATCCATTTAACTTGTCCGCTAGGCAAAACAATTTGCCCTTCCCACTGCCAGGGTTGCAAGGTTTGAGCAGAAAGAGCGATAGATTGTGCAAAATCCTCACTTTCATCTGGATGAACCATTAAAGTTATCAAGTTAGCATCGGCTTGAATCTCTTCTGGTGTTAATCCGTAAATCTCATAACAACCGGAATTCACATAGGGAAAGGAGAACGAGTTATTAGGATGCAGCATAAACTGGTAGAGCATTCCTGGCACATTTGCCGATAGCTTCTGAAATTTTGCCTCCAGCCGCTTATATTGTGTTACGTCTCGAATACTACCAACTAAAAACTTATTACCTGCACCATCCTCAAACAAACATTTTTGAGTAGATATAAAGCGCGTCTGTCCTTGAATATCAGTGAAAGATTCTTCATTTTCATTGGCGATACCGCTCATGAAAACAAGTTCATCTTTTTCCCACAATACATCAGCTTCTACTTTTGATAAGAAGTCATAATCTGACTTACCAATTAATTCTTCTCGACTATGTTTTAAGAAATTACAGAAGGCATCGTTGAGTAGCACCCAGCGGTGTTGGCGATCTTTGACAAAAATCGGGTCTTCTGTACCGTTAATAATCTGAAGTAGAAAAGCAACAGAAAAATTTTCCTGTTGATGTCTAAGTGGACAATTGCTAATAAGTTCCTCTGCTGGATGGAGGATATTGTCCTTTTGCATACCCGAAGTCCTGTTGGTAATGGTTTTACCTCCGATAGCTGAAGGGTTACATAAACCACCACTTTCTGAGGTTCTCTGAGGTTATTGTCTCTGCTATTTTAGTATTCCCAATGTTTGTAACTTCTCAACAGAGAATGCCAAAAATGAGGAGTTATAAATTCATAACTCTTCACTTTCAACAAATAAGGCAGGAGGGAAGAGGATTTGACTTGTTTATTTCATTCGTAACGTGTGATGTGCCGCCAGTTGCGCCGCTCCTAACTCCCTCAAACAGAACTCACTTTAGCTCTGTAAAGCAGCTTCTCACCTTGAAGGTAGCCAGTGTAGCGCACCTTGACTGTTTCTCCAGATTGTGCGGTTCCCTCCATCAATTGGTGGAGTTGAGGGTCATAAGGTAATTCTGCTCCCACAGGTGCGATCGCTTCAACTCCCCACGCCTGTAAAAGCTTTTCTAGGGGTTTCTGCACCAACGGTACTATTTTGACTGCTGCTAGCTGTGGATTCTCTTGCGCTTTCTGTGCTGCTGTTGGCCATTGCAATAATAAAGACTCCAGCAGTTGCAAACTCGACTGCTGGAGTTCTTGTAGTAATATCTCTCGCTGCTGTTCTATTTGTTGCTGCGATCGCTGATACTCTTTTCTTAAATCTGCAATTTCTTCTAATAATTTTTGAGTCGGTGCTGCCTTCTCTTGTAACAACTCTAGAGTTGAAAAATTTGCGATTAATTCATTCAATGAAATCTGTAGCACTGGCGACAGTTTGATCAGTACATCTACACGCATCTGCTCTAGCTTGCCTTGGCGTAACCGCAAAACTTGACGCTCTGAGATACCAGCAGCGCGACTCAGCGCTTTAAAACTAGAAATACCCGCCTGTTGCATTAAATCTTGCAACTTTTGGGTGAAATCAATATTGGTCATTAGTTATTAGTCATTAGTCATTAGTCATTGGGAATGGGGCATTGGCGATTAAGTTTTTTCTCTATCCGCTATGCCCTATTCTCTATTCCCTATTCTTCCAGTAAACTTCTCAGCATCCAAGCTGTCTTTTCGTGTACTTGCATCCGCTGAGTCAATAAATCGGCGGTAGGTTCGTCGTTAACTTCCTCTAGCACAGGGAAAATAGACCGTGCAGTTCGGACTACGGCTTCTTGTCCTTCCACTAGTAAACCGATCATTTCCACAGCTTTAGGAACTCCAGAAGTTTCTGGAATCGAACTCAGTTTGGCATATTCGCTGTAGGTTCCCGGTGCGGGATAGCCAAGCGCTCTAATTCTCTCGGCAATTAAATCAACTGCTAAAGCTAATTCTGTATACTGGGTCTCAAACATCAAATGCAATGTTTGGAACATCGGCCCCGTTACATTCCAATGGAAATTATGAGTTTTCAGATAAAGTGTATAAGTGTCAGCCAACAGACGAGATAAACCCTCGGCAATTTTAGCCCTACTCGCGTCGTCAATGCCGATATTTACATTTTTGACTGTTACTTTCGATGACATAATTTTCTCCTAATTAGGTTATATGTAATTGGGGGTTGGGAATTGAAAAGAGGCAGAGGGGCGGGGGGCAGGGGGCAAAGAGAAAATTCTTCCCCTTGCTCCCTGCTCCCCTGCTCCTTACTCCCCATTCCCATTCTCTATGCCAAGTGCATCTTTAAAACGCTGCGGGGTGCTTTACGGACTCTGGCTAAAACGGTTTCTTTGCCTAAACGCTGGCAAGCCTCATACCGATGGCAACCAGAAAAGCCATAATATTGTCCATCTACTTCTAGGACATCAATAGGTTCTTGCTGCCCAATCTCCGCAATTGATTCCATTAAGGCTTGTACTTTATTTGGATCGTTTGCACGGGGCAATGGCCGTTTTATCTGATTTAATGGAATTTCTTGGACTCTAACCATAAGGAGTTTATCCAACTAGTTCTGTTTTGTGCCTCTAAATAAATCATAGTCATTATGACTTCATTTTGCAACTACTATTTGGGGCAAAATTGGTAATGGTATCATTGGAGCACTCATGCGACAAAAAAACCGCGCTATAAAGCAATTGGAAAATCAGCTCCAACACTGCATTAAGGGGCAGAAGACACTCAAGTACTCGCTAACGCTTCTCTACGAGACGCTGCGCGTAGCTTGCTTCCCCGTAGGGGTACGCTATCAAGTAGCTATGAAATTTTCGCTTTGGCGTTTTTCTCACACTGTGCTGGCCACATTTTGTCTATTGGGACTAACTGCTGCATCAGGGCCTGAGAGCAACATCCAGGATATGGAACTGAAAATTGGGATTGTGCAGCGATTTGGCTCACAACCTACAGCCAAGCTGCAACTAGAACCCACAAAAGGCGATCACTTAAAGCTAAAATTTATTGGGGGTAACAAGCAGCAAACCCTGGTTACCAAGAACCCTGTAAAGCTGGAAACAGTCATGCAGGCTTTACCCCAGCCAACAGTTGAAGAAGTAGTAGTTTTAGGCACATACCGCACTTTTGAAACTGCGGAAGACAGTGCTAATAAATGGCGTTCTCAGGGAATGGAAGTGGAAATAGCCCAGCCAGAACGCTGGCAGGTTTGGGCAAAACGAGATGTTTATAGCACTCCTTTATTGCGGCGCTTGCTATTGCAAAACATCCAAGCTTCTACCAAAGAAAAAGTATATCTTGATACTAAAGTTTTAAAACAAGTGCCGCGAATTAGTTGGGTGGTGGATGGTAACCGCTATAGCCCAAATGATTTGGAAATCAGTACTGATAAAAACTTGATTCGGGTGAATAAAAGCGAAAAACAAGAGTTTGCTCGTCTTTATGCTGGGCGACTGAATTTGCAGCCAAATGCATACGGTACATACACTTTAGTTAATCAAGTACCTTTAGAAACTTATTTGCGTGGGGTTGTGCCTTACGAAATAGGCACGGATGCACCAACAGCAGCGCTGGAAGCCCAGGCAATTCTCGCTCGGACTTATGCTTTAAGAAATTTACGCAGGTTCGCCGCAGATAACTATCAGTTGTGTGCTGATACTCACTGCCAAGTTTATTATGGGCTGAATGGAGCGGCTGCCAAAACAGACCAAGCGATCGCCTCAACCAGGGGTAAGGTAGTAACCTATAAAAATGAACTAGTAGATGCCCTTTATTCTTCTACCACTGGTGGCGTCACTGCCTCCTTCAGCGATGTCTGGAATGGCGATGATCGTCCCTATCTGCGGCCTGTACTGGATGCTGCAACTAATTTTTGGAACTTGTCTAAGCAGAGTTTAGCAGATGAAAAGAACTTCCAAAAATTTATTAATACGCAACAAGGATTTAATGAAAGCAAGTGGGATATGTTTCGTTGGCATAAGGAAACCCCTTTAAAGGATATTACCAAGGACTTGCAGAAATTTTTGCATGTGAAAAACAGTCCATACGCCAAATTTAAGACAATTCAGGCTATGGCAGTAGTGAAGCGAAGCCAGAGTGGGCGTATCCTTGAACTCGCGGTTAAAACTGATAACAGCACCTTTGTTCTTCACAAAGACGAAGTTCGTAGTGCCTTTGCAGCTCCTAGAAGTACGCTATTTTATATAGAACCCCTGAATAAAGGAAAACCCGAACTGTGGGGATACGCCTTTATTGGTGGTGGATTAGGACATGGAGTCGGCTTAAGTCAAACTGGCGCTCAAAATTTAGCTAAATTAGGTTGGTCAAGTCCAAAAATTCTCCAATTCTACTATCCTGGTACTCAGATTCAGATTCTCACCAAAGAGACTAAACTGTAAGTTAATCGGTATTTAAATGATTTGCTATATAATCCTCCATTGACCTGTACTCAGGTCAGTGGCGGGATATAAGGTGGGTGGCGCTAGCGTTGCAGTAGCGAGTAATCGAGCGTCGGAATGAGCATCCGAATCACTAAATATAGCAACCGCCAGGTTGGTTCAACCACTGTGGTCTATTTACCTGAAAATTGCTGTAATAATATACACTTATCTTGGCTCTTACAAAGTTATAGATGGAACCAGACAAGGATGCTTGCTTGACCGATCTGCGATCTCATCCAACTGCCCGGACTCAATAACCTCAATTTGGATTTACTGAGACGCTACATTTTGATGGCTAAGACTGATGCTGGAGAAGCTATTAGAGCATTTCATCGAGAGATTTAACGCGTAGGCGAGCTTTTTGTAGACATCGCTAGTCAGCAGGGATTCTTACAGAAAGCGATGTCTACGACAGGCTATGACGCTCCTGCGTCGCTAACGCTACGCTATCGGCGTCACCCTTGCCATGCATTGAGTCAAATTTCTGAGTAAAAATGAAGAGGACTGAAAAAGGCAATTCTCATGACTATTCGTGAAATTACCATCGCAAAATTGCAGCAACTTTCCGAATCACTCCTGCAAGAAATGACCGATTTCATTGATTTTGTTATCCACAAACATCAAGTTAAAATTGCTGACACTCAGCCTGATGAAACGCTTGTGGGAAAATGGCCACAATGGTTTGAGGCTGTGGATTCCCTAGACGTATCTCCACCTGAAGCAGTTAGCAACTATCAGTAGCTCTTAGTTAACAAGTATCGGCAACAAGGGCTACTATGATCCTGTACCGTTTACGAAATTTAGGAGAGTGATTACAGCCGTTTGTTGGCGCTGATGGAACAATACCGCGATCGCCCAATGGATTTAGCAGATGCAACGTTGGTTTTGACAGATGAAATTTTGTTTTAATAATTCAATAGTTTCTTATAACCATAAATTCT
Source organism: Nostoc sp. CHAB 5824 (assembly GCF_020829665.1). GTDB lineage: Bacteria > Cyanobacteriota > Cyanobacteriia > Cyanobacteriales > Nostocaceae > Nostoc. The sequence goes on along the minus strand of NZ_JAIVFT010000004.1, from coordinate 68,632 downwards.
CATCGGTTTCATAGAGTTTTTTAAATTGGTAGTAATTGTCATATTTTTACCTTCTACCTACATTGCATAATTTAATCATATACAATTATAAATTTATAGATGCAAGTCACCGAAATACAGATAAATTGTTAAGTTGTGGATACAATTCTTAAGTGACTCCACATTATGAAAAACATTGGGTTGACGCAAGGAAAAATTACAGTTCCAGAAAGCACGACTCTAGAAGAGTTCTTAAAACTTCCATACATTGAAGAGTCACCAGCTTGGGAATATATTAACAAAGAAGTAATTCAGAAACCTATGGGAGGGGCTAAACACAGTTTATTGCAAAAACGTTTAGTTGCAGTCATTGATACGTTGGGCAGTAACTACGAAGCCTTTCCTGAATTGCGCTGTACCTGCGGTAATCGTTCAGTAGTTCCTGATGTGGTTATTATCTCTAGCAATCAAATACCATTGGATGAGAGCGGTGAAATTATTAGCAGCGGTATTGATTTTGCACCGGCTTGGGTCATCGAAATTCTTTCTCCTGCTCAAAGTCAAACGAAAGTAACTGGCAATATTTTACACTGCTTGAGAAATGGCAGTCAGCTAGGATGGTTGATTGATCCAAGTGAACGCTGTATTTTAGTTTATCAGCCTAATTCTTTACCAGATTTGTTAGCAGGACAAGATATATTACCAGTGTTAGAAGATTTGAATTTGATGCTTTCTGTTAATGAAGTCTTTGCTTGGTTACAGCGTAAAGTTTGACAGCAACTCGCAATAATCAAAAAATCTGAATAGAGGTTTTCTATGAGCATCAGTCTCACACCCGATCGCGAACGCTTTATTCAAACCAACCTCCAGGCTGGGAAATATAGCTCCGCAGAAGAAGCCCTTGAAATCGTCTTACGGTTGCTTGATGAATACGATCACGCCGATGCTGAATCGATGGAGGCTGTGCGAGAAAAAATTAATGCCGCGATTTTAGCTTCAGACCAAACGCCACCTATAGATGGGGAGACATTCGTAAATCAAATTATAGAGCGGTTTCGATAAGGACATCAGGCGCAACCCCTGAGACACTGTGAATTTCGGGTGGTATTGGGTTAAAAAAGAAACATGAAAATCATCAAACCCATCACTAATTGGTTAGAAACCCGCGCCAGTGCCCCTGCATACGGCGGTTGGGTACTAGCAGCAACGGCTATTTGTTTTTTTGGCGCAGGTATCAATACGATGGCTGGTTGGCTATACGCTATTAGCGGCATTAGTTTTGCCCTTTTGGGTGTAGCAGCCATCTTACCGCCGCGATCGCTCACAGGTCTATCTATCACACGCCATCCCATTCAGCCTGTGTCCGCAGGTCATGATCTAACAGTGGAATTAGAAATCTGCAATCAGACACAGCAGCCTGTAAGCTTATTGCAAATTGAGGATATACTACCCTTCGTCTTAGGAAAACCAGTACAAAAGGCAATCGAGACAATTCCTAGCCAAGGTAGTTACCGTTGGGTATATTACCACCCTACCCAGCACCGGGGCGTTTATCGCTGGCACACAGTCGAACTGGGTTCTGGTGCGCCTTTAGGATTATTTTGGTGTCGCCGTCAGCGTGATTGTGCTGCCACAGCGATCGTCTATCCCACAGTGTTACCCTTGGCTACCTGCCCCTTAGTAGACGAAATGGGACAAGAAGAGAGCAAAAGGGGCGATCCTCGTGGTAAACCCTTGCAGACAGCGACAACGGGGCTGGTGCGATCGCTCCGTCCCTACCGCATTGGAGATCCCACGCGTCTAATTCACTGGCGGACTAGCGCTCGTTATGGGGAATTAAGGGTGCGGGAGTTGGAAATGGTGACAGGTGGACAAGAAATAGTTATTGCCCTTGATAGTGCTAGCAATTGGGAAGAAGAAAACTTTGAACAAGCAGTAATTGCCGCAGCATCGCTGTATTTTTACGCACAGCAACAGCAATTACAGGTGCAACTATGGACAGCATCAACAAGTTTAATTAAAGGCGATGCCTACGGCAAGCCCGAAGGTCTACGCTTTGTTTTAGAAACCTTAGCAGCAACCAGAGCATTAGAAGATACCACTTCAGTAGTTCCTAAAAGCTACCCTTTGATTTGGCTGACTCAAAACCCCATGAGCCTTGCCACTCTTCCTCAAGGCAGCCGCTGGGTTTTATGGCCAAATATTTCCTCACCAGCAGAACAAGAGGTAATTAATTGGGAACGCCCTGGTATAATTTTGCAAAGCAATCGCCCACTGCAATCCCAACTGCAAAAAACATTACATTCATAAATCAATTCAAATTTTATAATTCTAAAAGACTGCTGACAAGTTAAGCTTCTGCAATTTCTGAGATTTTCTCTGATCCCAGCACACCGGACATATCAGCCTTTGAGCAAAGGTAAAACAATTTTAGCAGGTGAGGTTGGGGAAATACACCCAGTAATCCTCTAGTGAGGCTGAGGTACAATGCAAAGAAATATTTAAATTATGAGCGACATGATCACATCAGAACATAACACAAAATCCAGCGATAAAAGCCTAGAGGCAATGCGGCATTTTTCCGAACAATACGCCAAGCGTACTGGAACATACTTCTGTTCTGAACCTTCTGTTACCGCAGTTGTGATTGAAGGACTAGCCAAACATAAAGACGAACTAGGTGCGCCTTTATGTCCCTGTCGCCATTACGAAGATAAAGAAGCTGAAGTTCACGCCACATATTGGAACTGTCCCTGTGTGCCAATGAGAGAACGCAAAGAGTGCCATTGCATGTTGTTTCTCACCCCTGACAACGAGTTTGCTGGAGAAAAACAAGAAATCTCCCTTGAAACAATTAAAGAAGTACGAGACAGCATGGGATGAGCGAAACCATCCCCCAAGAGTTTTGGCAAGGCGTAGAACAGTTCAATTCTGGTCAGTTTTACGCCTGTCATGACACTTTAGAGGCTTTGTGGATTGAAGCTGGCGAACCGGAAAAAACTTTTTATCAAGGTATTCTCCAAATTTCTGTGGCGCTGTATCATTTGGAGAACCGGAACTGGCGAGGTGCAGTAATTCTACTGGGAGAAGGCAGCAATCGCCTACGCCGTTACCCATCTAGTTTCGGTGGCGTTGACGTAGATGAGCTATTGAGTCAGAGTGCAGTATTGTTGACGACATTACAACAAATGGGGCCAGACAAGATTACATCTAGCGAACTGGGTGAAAATCAAGTCTTATCTTTGCCTAGAATTGTGCTAACGACTGATTAGTGTGTAGAAACGCGAAATTTCCTGTCTCTACGTAGGTTGATGCTAGGTTAATTGTCTTAACCCAACCGTATTTCCTTACACCTTGTTTAGAACACTAATTCAGTAATCCTGGAAGAACCTCTTCCCCCAACCCCTCTTTGAAAGACAGAGGGGAGTTTGGAGTTCTTAGCTTGAAGTTCCGAGTTCTAATATATTGGACTTCTTGCAGAAGTGGGAAAAAGAGTAAGGGGTAAAGCGGCAATAGAATTACCATGCATCCTAAAACATGCATCCTTTTCCCCAAGAGTGCAAAAATAGTTTTGCAAGAGGTCTATTAAGCTGTAGTGCATTTCATGCCAATTACCTGAAACCTTGAGGTTGGGGGTAGCGTCACTATTTCAGCCAGTAGTTATCGGAAATCACTCCAGATTGTATATTTCATATCTGGATAAAGTACTTGAGATAATTAGAATGCAAGCTGAAATCCTGAATCCCCAATTGCTATGATGCCCTGCTATCAATTGCCTATATCCCAGATCCGTCGTTTTGGATTAGCTTTAATGCTGCCAGTTGCACTCTTGGGCGCTTTTGCCTTCCCTACCCAAGTGCAAACCGCTACTGCACAAACATCTAGAGACAATCGCCCCCTCACTATCCGCGCTGATGTGCAAGAATATGACGCGAAAAATCAAGTAATCACCGCTCGCGGTAATGTGCAAATGTTGTATCCTGCTCGCCAGCTTCAGGCAACATCTGCCCAAGCACAGTACTTTAGTAAGGAACGCCGAATTGATTTCAGTGGTAACGTCTATATTTTGCAACAGGGCGGTAACAGTATCCGGGCAGAGAAGGTAACTTATTTAATTGATGAAGGGCGATTTGTCGCCTTACCCCAATCCAACCGTCAGGTAGAGTCTATCTACATGATCGAGGAATCAAATAATGATGGACAAACTGCAACACCTGCTCCACGGACACCACTTTTGAAGCCTTCTAATTAGCATTTACCACCAAGAAAGGGCGGCTCCAGCGTGAAAATTGTTTTAGAGAATATTCACAAATCTTACGGTAAACGAGTAATTGTTAATCGTGTCAATCTTTCTGTTGCTCAGGGCGAAATCGTTGGTTTACTAGGCCCCAATGGGGCTGGTAAAACAACGACATTTTACATTGCCACAGGTTTAGAAAAGCCCAATCAAGGAAAAGTTTGGCTAGGTAATCTGGACGTTACGGGAATGCCAATGCACAAAAGGGCGCGACTGGGTATTGGCTATCTCGCACAAGAACCAAGTATTTTTCGCCAACTCTCGGTACAGGATAATATTCTGTTGGTGCTTGAGCAAACTAATGTGCCACGATGGGAATGGGCAAGGCGACTCACAACTTTACTGCGGGAGTTTCGATTGGAAAAATTAGCCAATAGCAAAGGAATTCAACTTTCTGGTGGTGAGCGACGGCGGACGGAATTAGCAAGGTCTTTAGCTGCTGGACAAGAAGGGCCAAAATTTTTACTTTTGGATGAACCATTTGCGGGAGTTGATCCGATCGCAGTCTCAGAAATTCAGCAAATTGTCGCACAACTGCGCGATCGCGGTATGGGAATCTTAATTACAGATCATAATGTTCGCGAAACCCTAGCCATCACCGATCGCGCCTATATCATGCGCGAGGGACAAATTCTCGCTTTTGGCGCTGCTGACGAACTCTACAGCAACCCCCTCGTGCGGCAATATTATTTAGGGGATAATTTTCAAGCTTAAATTAATAATTATTTAGTTAATAATTTCAAAGGCTATTTTTAATTTTTAAACATGAATTTATCAATTAATTTTCAGGTATTTAAACTTAATTTTTGATACTAAATACAGTAAATATGCTTTGTTTTGCCAGGGTTGCCAATATTTAACTTTTCAAGTTGCTTATGATATCAAAGAAGCTTACGTCTTTCTACAACCTGCATTCGCTGCTGCCTTTTACGATCATGGATCGTTATCTTGCCAGCGAATTGTTAGCGCCGTTTTTCTTTGGTGTCGGAGCTTTTTCATCAATTGGCGTCACCATTGATGCTGTATTTGATTTAGTCAGAAAAATTGTAGAATCTGGGCTACCCATAGATATTGCCATTCAGGTTTTTTTGTTAAAGTTTCCCAACTTTATCGTTTTAGCCTTCCCCATGTCTACGCTGCTGGCTACTTTGATGACTTACAGTCGTCTTTCTAGCGAGAGCGAACTAATTGCCCTGCGTGGTTGTGGGGTGAGTGTCTATCGCATAGTGCTAACTGCTGTGATGTTGAGTCTTGTGGTCACAGGAATGACATTTGTATTTAACGAACAAATTGCACCAGCAGCAAATTACCAAGCGGGGATGACTCTGGATAAAGCCCTCAAATCAGATAAACCAACTTTTAAACAGCAAAATATTTTCTATCCTGAATACCAGGATGTGACACAGCCGGATGGCTCTAAGAATAGGAAATTGACACGCTTATTTTACGCAGACCAATTTGATGGTAAGCGGATGAAAGGTTTGACAATTATAGACGGCTCAACAAAAGGCCTGAATCAAATTGTGGTATCAGAATCTGCCCAGTGGAATCCTTCTCAAAATATCTGGGATTTTTATAACGGTACCATCTATTTTGTCGCTGCCGATCGCTCCTATCGCAACATCGTCAGATTTGAACACCAACAACTGCAACTACCCCGCACGCCATTAAGTCTGGCAGAAAAAAGCCGGGACTATGGTGAGATGAATATTTCTGAAGCACTAGATCAACTACAAGTAGAACTTCTCGGTGGCGATCGCCAAAAAATTCGTAAACTTGAAGTGCGGATTCAACAAAAAATCTCCCTACCCTTTGTATGTGTCGTTTTTGGCTTAGTAGGTGCAGCAATGGGAAGCATACCCCAGCGGACTGGGAGAGGTACCAGCTTTGGGATTAGTGTCGTAGTAATTTTTTCATACTACTTAATTTTCTTTATTAGTGGTGCGATCGCGCAAGCAGGTGTCCTCTCTCCCTTTATGGGCGCTTGGTTGCCTAATTTTCTTTTTTTGGGAATAGGTCTATTCTTATTGATACGAGTTGCCAAACGGTAAATTGAGGAAGCTAGAGAAGAAGACACGGGAACGCAGGGACATGGAGAGCATATTTAATAATTTCCCTGCATCACCACATCTCCCGCTCTTTGCGTCCTCTTCATCCTCACACTTCAATTACGGATGATAATTTCGGCATTCCGGTGCATCTGGGTTTTCTTTACAGTATTCTTCAAAAGAGACTTTGGCTGATACCATACCCTCAGCTTTCTGATGAGCAGCTTCTGCTTGAAGTTCTTCTACCTCATCCCAGGCGCTTGCACAGGCTTTGGAATAAGCACCTTGTTCGGTACAAATAGCCCGAGACTGCTCAATGGCTTTTTGAATTCTCTCCTCCAGCAGTAGGGCTTTTGGCGCTTCTACAAAGTCGCTTTTGGTCAAAATGTCGGTAATTGAGATAATGCCCAACAGCTTGCCTTGAATTACAGGCGCTCGATGAATACCAGTATTAGCAAATAACCGCGCTACATATTCCACACCCAAATCAGGATTTACCACAATGCAGGGCTTGCTCATAATTTCGTAAACCCGCACTTGCTTTGGGTCTTTACCGTAGGCTGTTACCTTATAAACAATATCCGTTTCTGTAACAATGCCATAAGCATCATTCTCATGGCGATGATCCACAACCAGCGCCCGCAATTTTTTTTCCTTCATCAGCCCCACTGCTTCAGCAACAGTCGCCGAACCGCGAATGGTAACTACATCTTTGGTCATGATATCTTCAGCTTTCATCATTGCTGTAGTCTCCTGGTTAATAGTACGGTGCAGCATAGTGCCCTTAGAGGCGTATCGCAGCATTGCAGCACACAGTTTAGTTTGCTAACTAGAAAGAAAAAAATTGAACTTTTGTCCAGCTACAACAATAAATTAGACCAGTTGTCAACTCCTGATGTTATCCAATGTGACCGATACCCAAAAAATAACCATAAATTGCCATAAATCTCGTCAAAGGACTCCAGCCGCTAAAAAGTAAATTTTTGACAACTACACGTCTATTGGTAATGACTAATAACTGATGTAGAAGTTAGGATAAAATTACCATCCAACTTAAGTTGAGATATTTCCTGTTAAGGAAAGCAAAAACATTAAACAGCAACGCCTTCAGCTTCCGTCAAGTTTTACCGATTTCGAGTAAATTTCAATTATCAATCCCATGCCAAATCGTCATTATCCTCCCGCCTACTTACGCTACCTCAGAGCCAGGTTATGGAATCTAGGGCGACCTGGTTTTTGGGGCACTGCAATTTTTTTATCTGTAGTAGGGCTAGTAACTTGGGAATACTGGTCAAACCCAAATATTTTTGTTTATAAGCAAAAAAGCCAAGTCGCTTCACAAAAGCCTGCTGATTCCTCGCTGTCAGAAGAAAACAGAGCCATTGCAGCAGATATTGATAACCTGCCAGTTTTATTTAATGACTTTGAGCAAGCAACTCTCTCATTAACGCCAAATACACCTAAGGAAAATACTGAAGCAGAAAAGAGCAAAAACTTATTAGAGGATGTAATTAACAAACAAAAGTCTGCTACTGATACCAAATTAAATCCTGGTTTAGGCGTTAATGGCGGCGCCTCCCCAGCCGTGAAAAATCCCTTTGTTGTACAAACAGAAAATTTATTGCGGACTGGGACGGTTGATACTAATAACCAGTTTCTAGGTGTCAAGACTTTAACTACGGCATCTGAACCAACACAGGGGCAAACATCTTCTAGCCTGGGTATTGGATTCAGTAATCAAACCAACAAGAATCAAAATTCTGTCTCCATCAGCCCTCTGCAAGCAGCACTTAACCAATCGACAAACCAGAAATTTTCTAGCTTCAATGGGACTGCAACTCAAACAAATGCCTTGGATAGAGTCTCTGACTCAGGAACCACGTTAATGCCACCCATTAACAACTTACCCAGTCAGAATTCTCTACCAAGTGCTGGGTTAACTACTGGGACAGGCTACACGTCAACGGGTACGAACTTGCAGCAAAATCCCTACAATAATTTAAATAACGGTCAGGTATTGCCTAGTAATGGGTTAAATACTAGTACAGGGTATACATCAACAGGTACGAACTTACCGCAAAATCCCTACAATAATTTAAATAGTGGTCAGGTAGTGCCTAATGTAGCACCAGTAGCGCCCCCAGTCACCTCTGTCGCACCGAGTAATATTGCACCTTACTCTAGCCAGATTCCGAGTCAAAGTGTTGTCACCCCTACAAACCCTGTGGGATATGGTAATTATGGGTTGCAACAGCCGACGCAACCACCACAATCTAATTACGGAAATTATGGGTTCCAGCAACCGACGCAACCACCACAATCTAATTATGGAAATTATGGCTTGCAACAACCGACGCAACCACCACAATCTAATTATGTGTTGCAGCAACCAACACAGTCTAATTCCTTATATCTTCGCCAGATTCGAGATAAGTACAGACCGGATCAAAGGTGATTTTAAGCATCTTGGGTGGATAAAATCTAGCTAAGGTGATTGTGGGCTATTTGGAATAATCGGAACTTCTGGTGTTTCGGGTTGTTGCTGTTGTCGTTGTAAATATTTACTCAATACATAAGCCATATCTCCACGGGTAACGGGTTGTAATGGGGAAATATTACCTTGAGCATCTGTGTTGAGAAATCCTTCAGTAGCTACTGTAGCGATCGCTTTTCTAGCCCAAGTTGGGATAGACTTTTCATCTGGATACGAAGCCAAAATTTCATTAACAGCCTCATCGGGAAACTGAAATACACCATAAGCCTGAGCGAAAATAGCAAGAGCTTCTGCCCTTGTCACCTTTTGGTTAGGGAAGAATTCATTACCACGATAGCCTTTCATAATCTCAGTTTTTAAGACTGTCTGTATATCATTAAATGCCCAATGAGAACGAGGAACATCTGGAATAACTAAATTTTCTTTGCTAACAGCTTGTCTTTTATTTAACCCAAATGCTTTTACCATAATTGACGCTAATTCGGCCCTACTCAGTAACCTTTCTGGATAAAACTTGCCATCAGAAAAGTTTGTCATCCATTTGACAGCAGTTACCTGTTGAATGAAATCGGATGAGACTCCAGAAGTAGTTTCTGGCGCTTGAGTCTGAGCAATTGCTGGCAAGTTTTGTAGTAGTGCCACTAAAGATAGAGTAATTGAAAGCTGACGCATCACCATAATCACTTTTAGCTGCTAACGTGAATTTATAAAACTACGTTACTGAGGTTAACGCAAAATTTAGTATTCTTAATAACCTGTAACTCAGCTAATGACGAATTTAGGTTGGGCAATGTTGCGTAGCTACGTAGGGTGTTACGTTGTTTTCATAATCAAGGAAGTAAAAATTAGCAAAAACTTGTTTTTTACCTTTCATCTTTTGAGGTTATCTGCCCACTACTATGGACTATAGTCAGTTTTTGAGGAGTTTTGGGAATGACAGCAACAGATCCCGTAAAGTTGATGAAGCAAGAAGTTGGCAAAGCCGCCGCGGCCCTGGTAAAGTCGGGTTCTATTGTGGGGTTGGGTACGGGGTCAACTACAGCATATACAATTCAGTATTTAGGCGATCGCCTCAAGTCTGGTGAACTTCAAGATATCATCGGTATACCTACCTCGTTTCAGTCAGAAGTACTGGCAAAGCAATATGGTGTACCTCTAGCCACCTTGGATGCTATCGACCATATTGATATTGCCATTGATGGCGCAGATGAAGTTGATCCGCAGAAGAATTTGATTAAAGGCGGTGGTGCAGCACATACCCGCGAAAAAGTCGTAGACTACTTAGCAGAACAGTTCATCGTCGTTGTAGATAGTGGTAAGTTAGTAGACCGCTTGGGTTCTACTTTTGCTGTACCTGTGGAAGTGATTCCAATGGCAATTACTCCTGTGACTAATGCCATCAAAAAACTTGGTGGCAAACCAGAACTCCGCATGGGTGTAAAAAAAGCTGGGCCAGTGATTACCGATCAAGGCAATTTTGTTTTAGATGTCAGATTTGACTCTATTGAAGATCCAGTCAGCCTAGAAAAGACATTGAATAATATTCCTGGCGTTCTGGAAAATGGTATTTTCGTTAACTGTGTCGATTTAGTTTTGATTGGTGAAGTCAAAGATGATCAGCCATTAGTGCGGCAACTGTAAGAGTTATAGATTTTGGATTTTAGATTTCACAGACATCTAAAATCCAAAATTAAGCAATGACATCTCCACAAGTGAATTATCCGTTATCCAGAACCCTTGTAGATACGAAGCAGCGCTATGTCTCCACGTTCTTTTGCACCAGATGTCTAATATTTATTAAATGACCGCTTGACTTTTAAGACAGCCGTTACAAACTAGAATTGAGCGCTAGACGATGATGTTAGTACCGACTACCAGATTTGTAGTAATGAAATTATCCAAAGTCACCAAGGTGCGAGGGTAATAACCGTCACGGTAGTTAACTTGTGTAGAAGTACCTAATTGCACAAACTGTAGGTAGCCATCACCGATGGGATTCCTGCCACTGTAGCCCAGACTCTTAAACAGGTCAGTGAGGACTAACTTATCCTCGTTCTGATAAAAGTCAGTGATGGTATCACTAACATAACTCAAGGTTTGATAGATAAACTGGTCATGACCGCTACCACCAGTCAAGGTATTATCACCTGTACCACCAACAAGAATGTCATTGCCAGCACCGCCAGTCAAGGTATCGTTTCCTGTATCACCAACAAGAATGTCATTGCCAGCACCGCCAGTCAAGGTATTTCTATCTGCACCACCAAGCAAGGTATCGTTACCTACACCACCGCGTATGAGGTCGTTGCCACTCTTGCCATTGATGCGGTCATCACCCTCCTGACCATTAATGACATCATCTGAGTTGTCAAAACCATTAACATTATTGTTTAGGTCATTGAGAAAGGTGACTGTGTTTTTCTTGAAGATAGTGTTTTGAATAGAGTTGGCATTGAAGACATCAAAGCTGCCACGAATGCTGCTTTGCCCATCAAACAACATATTGCCCACCGCCGATATGTTGTCTAGGTTTTCCAGGGGAAAGTTTTGCAGGATAACTTTGTCATCAGCCACTCCTTCAAAGGTGATTTCCAGATTGCTAGCATTCTGGGTGAGTAGCAGATTTCGGGCTGTCAATCCAACACCTTGGAATTTCAGGGTATCCAATTCGCCAACGATTGCTGCCGAGGGATTTGAGCCTTTACCTAGCCCACCAAAATCGGTAATGGTATCAACACCATCACCTAAGTTGTAAACAAATTTATCCTTGCCACCGCCACCAGTTAAGATGTCATTGCCTTGACTACCTGTGATGGTATCGTTCTCGGCTTGAGCGTTAATTACGTCACTGTAGTTGTTGCCCACTAAATTATCAGTGCCATTGGTTCCATTCACCCCGTTAAACTCTAATGCACCAATATCAACCGTACCCTCAGATATTCTGTCAAATCCAGCGCCGCGTTGGTCGGTGGTGATACCTGGTGGAATTAGGGCATTATTGCCTGCGTTAATGGCAGAACTATTCCCAATTAAGGCATTAGACAACGTTGTACCACCGTTATTTTGCAGGGCGCTGAGTTTGGGGTCAATAGGGTTATCGCTGGTACCAAGGAGGGTGCTGCTAGTAAAGCCAGTGCTACCAGTGGTAATGCCAATCAGGTTATTGCCGAGGTCGGTGAAATTACCCTCAACATCGGGGTTTACGATATAAGGGCTGCCTACTTCGGTTTCGGGAAAGTTGCGTGCAATGATGGTGTTTCCAATGCTAATAGTGCCATTAGGGTCATTGAAAACGCCCCCATTATCAGGAAGACCATTGAAGCTACCTGTTGCGCGATTATTGGTAATAGTGTCGTTGGTGAGGGTGAGAGTACCTTTGTTAAAGATGCCGCCGCCGGTATAATATCCACTATTCTCAGAGACAGTGCTGTTAATCAGGCTAAAAGTACCTAAGTTAGAGATGCCACCACCGTCTGCTGCCCCATTACCAGAGATAGTACTGTTAGTTATATCGACAGTGCCTGAGTTATAAATGCCACCGCCGTAGGACGGCAAGGGATCTGGAGCTCCCCGACCAAGACCGTTGCCGAACGCCCTATTATTAGAGACAGTGGTGTTAGTTATACTGAGCTTGCCTGTGTTGAATATGCCGCCGCCATAGGCAGAGTCGTAGCGGACATCTGCACCATTATTAGAGATAGTGCTGTCAATTAGGCTAAGGTTGCCTTTGTTAAAGATGCCTCCGCCTAATGATGACCCACGATTACCAGAAACAGTGGTATTAGTTAGGCTGAGGGTGCCTTTGTTAAAGATGCCGCCTACCGCGCCGGTATTGTCAGAGACAGTGCTATTAGTCAGGCTCAGACTGGCATTACTATTAAGCAAAATACTGCTTAATAGGTCATTAGCATTAGCAATCTTCAAGCCATCAATGCTAGCACCTGTCCCAGAACCCGATATCTCAAAAACGCTTGATACATTATTACCGCTGATAGTAAGGTTTGATGCCCCAGTGGCCAAAATGGTAATATCATCGGTAATCATCAATTTCCCAGAGGTGAGGGTGATGATATCCGGGGTGGCATCAGTGAACACACCCGCAAAGATAATCGTATCTGCCCCAAGAGTAGTATTGGCATTGAGGATAGCCTGCCGCAACGACCCTGAGCCAGAATCGTTGGTATTAGTCACCACTGTATCAGTATTAACAGGTGTCGGGGTGATAAGGGGCTGGACTTCGTAAGCACCAATATCAACAACACCGTTGAATATCCGGTCAAATCCAGCGTTACGTTGGTCAGTGGTGATACCAGTAGGAAGTAGAGAATTATTGCCAGCATCAATAGCGGGGCTATCCGCAAGTAACGCATGGGTAAAGGTTGTACCACCGTTATTTTGCAGCAGTCCTAGTTTGGGGTCAATGGGGCTAGCACTTATGCCGACGAGGGTGCTGGTGGTAAAGGCAGTGCTACCAGTATTATTGCCAATCAGGTTATTACCGGAGTCAATCAGTCCACCGCTTACGTCGGGGTATATATCACCGGAGGTGGAGTTGTCGAAATTGCCTGCAATGATGGTATTGCTAACATTGACGTTAACAGAGGAATCAAAGTAACTAAGAACACCCCCGCCATTGCCAGTACCATCACCATCTGAGTCAGCTGTATTGTTATTAATTGTAGTGCTGATTAGGGTGAGCCTGTTGTCATTCCCGTAGGCTCTGTCATTGTATATGCCACCGCCATCCTCTAACGCTGTATTGCCAGAGATAGTGCTGTTAGTTAGAGTAGCTGCTCCGTTGGAATAACCAGTATCACCTGCGTTAAAAATGCCACCGCCGAAGTTTGCCGTATTGCCAGAGACACTGCTATTGGTTAGGCTGAGAGTACCGCCTTGATTATAGATTCCACCACCGAAGTTTGCCGTATTGCCGGAAACACTGCTATTCGTTAGTCTGAGAGTACCAATGTTCCCAGGAGAACCGTCATTAAAAATGCCGCTTCCGGAAGTATTGCCACCAACACCGATGCTTGCCCCGTAAGTGCTATTATTGCTGCTTCCCCCGGTATTGCCATAAACACTGCTGTTAGTTAGGCTGAGAGTACCACCATTATAGATACCGCCTTTCATATTGCCAAAGACACTGGTGTTAGCAAGACTGAGGATACCGCTGTTAGAGATGCCACTTCCTGCTGTATTACCAGATACACTGATGTTAGCTAGGCCGAGGATGGAATTTCTATTAACCTTAATATTGCCGTTAGCGATCGCCAAGCCATCAATGGTGACACCTGTCGCTAGTCCCGATATATCAAATACTGTAGAGGCATTATTCCCACTCACAGTAAGATTAGATGCCCCAGTCCCCAAGATGCTTAGATCATCGGTTATCGTCACTTGCCCAGAAGTGAGGGTGATAGCATCTGGGGTGGCATCTGTGAATATTTCCCCAAAGGCGATCGCATCATCCCCAGCAGTAGCATTAGCTAAGTTAATTGCCTCCCGGAGTGTCGTGATGCCGTTGTTCGGATCGCCATCATCTGCGTCCCCAGTATCATTCACCGTGAACGTCGCCAGCACCCCTGCATAAGTCTGGCGCGTTGTTTCTGCAAATACTAAACTCACTTCTATATCAGTGGTGCGGACTTCTAACTCCCAGTTGCCGCCTAATGCAGCATTACCAATCCGCTGACGGGAAGCGGCAATATTTGCCCCAATGAGTTGGTGCAGTTTGTCTATAAATTCTGCCCCCGCATCACCCAAAGCCACATTGCAACCATAGATGAGTAAGTTCCAGGGGTTATCGCTTTTGGCAGAGGCTGAAAATATCTTCTGCCATTTTTGCAGTTGCTGGCTGTATTCGTCGAGGCTATCGAGTCCTAAATGGGTGTTGCCCAATTGCAAGTAAGCTGGGGCACCGTGGCACACAATATGAATATTAGTCAAATTTGTGCGAACGCAACTGTCCAGAATTTCTGTAATTTGTTCAACACCGTTCTGTGTCGAGTCAAGCACAAACACTTGGGCATTATCAAGCACGCCATTGACTAAATCGCTATAGTCTTCAACCGCCATGTCAATGAAGACTAAATTATCAACATAGGTTACGGGATTTACTTGGGAGTGCGAGGTATGTAGTGTTGCCATTTCTTTACTTCGAGCTAAGGTAATGAGGGAAACTCAAACCGACTCCAGCTGCGTAATTACAGGATTTTCACACAACTACCGATAGTTAAAAATACTATATATTTACTAATTATTTTCCCTTTCGTTGCTATCATCTAGCAAGTTGAGGCTTTTGTAAAGCAATAAAAGTATGTAATTTTACAGGTTTTGTAACTCACATATAACATGACGATCAAAAATCAGGTTTTATGCTTGTTCAACCTGAAAAGCTCAATTTTTCACCCAGAAACTTGGTTGCTCAAGCTTGTTAGGAATTGTACCAGATATGAAATTGAGGAATTTGAATATATAGCTTCTCTGAAAATGACTATTATAAATTGACAAAAATATTACACAATATTTAATAATAAGTAGTGAGAGATAAAAAATTATAAAATAAAAGCGGACAGTAATAGATGCTAAAAAATGCCTTCGTTATTAAGAATTCGGTTGACTCTGATTCATGCTATTCAAAATAGGGCTGACAAAAGTAATTACTCCGTTGAGCGTTTTATATTTAATCATGTCTAACTACTTATATATATTTCAATAATCAAATAAAAAGAACTATTACTACGTTGTCACAGACATTAATTTTTAATAGTGCTAATCATGCAAAATATAAAAAAATATTACAAGTAATAGTATGGAAAAAAGTGTTATTAATGCCAGTCTTTCTACTCAAAACCTAACCTTTCGTCCAGGTAATACTCCTGTCTCCTTCGAGGTAACTGTCAATAATGACAGCGATCGCTTTGTCAATTTTCAAATAGAAATTACCGCAGCAGGAGAAACCCGGAACACAGGATATCGCTGGTATCGGCTTGAACCAGAGGTGGCAGCAGCGAAGCCACCAGGCAGTAGCACTATATTTCAAGTCTTTATATTCAATACACCCATTCCGGGATTTGTCGGTACTGTCAACCTGATGGTGAAGATTTTTTCACCGCAATTAGCACAACAGTGCAGACTTGTGCTGCGCCTAAAAATTGAGCGAGACAATAGACCAACACATTTAAGTGTGGAATTGCCTGTACGAGAGTTCCAAGTTTATCCCCGCAATTCTGTGGATATACCAGTACGGGTGCGAAACTTGGGGCAACAACCGACTGATGTGGTATTACGTTTTACAGGCGTTGATCCGTCTTGGCTAGCTGGCAGTGCGGAACGACGATTATCTTTAGATCCAGGTGGTTTAGCAGAAGCCGCATTTCAATGCCAACCTCCTTCTGTAGTACAAGCGCCCAGTCAAAATTATCCTTTTACTATTGAAGCTGTTAGCAATAATGGTTATCCAACGAATGCTGAGGGTAACGTTGAAGTTTTGCCTGTGGGTTTTATAGACTTTACCACCACACAAAAACACCTCAAAATTCCTAGTAAATCAGCGTGGTTACCTGACTGGAAGTCTGATACAGCTTCCTTTGAATTACTATTTAAAAATGCTAGCAACCTCAACCAACAAATTAACGTGCAGGTGCAGGGTAGAGACTGGCGAAAATGTAGTTTCAAAAAGCTTCCCGAAATTGCCAATCTCCATCTAGGAGAGACAAGTAAAGTTATCCTTGATGTTAAAACAAAACGTCCTTGGGTAGGAATCGGCAAAACTTTGTTGCTGGAGGCCAAATCTGAATTATCTGACCAACGTTTAGGGAGTACAGACCCCGCCACGCAGACATTAGAAGTGCAGACTCTGCCAATCATACCTTTATGGCTACAGTTAGCTGCGATCGCACTTTTAGCTGCACTCCTAGCATGGATACTGCAACCAAGAAATGTAATGCATACACGTTCTGTCAACTCAGTACGTTTTAGTGGTATTGGTTTATCTGTGGTTAGTGGCTCAGATGATTGCACCTTAAGACTTTGGAGAATTGGTGCTGATAGTTTAAACCCCGATGACACAGTAACATACGCTGGGCAGCCCGTTGCTTGCGATCAAGCACAACAGCCCAAGGGTTTGATGGCGATTACCGATGACGCAGTACAAGTATTACGCTTCATGCCCTTACAAAATAATCGTGCTGCTGTTGGTCTAGATAATGGTGTAATTGAACTCAGAGATGTACCATCAGGTGTAAAGATTAGCGAACTTCAAGACCTTAAAGACCCTAAAGCAAAAGGCGATCGCATCTTTGACCTAACTTTCACCCCAAACTCACTTAACTTATTCAGTGGTTATGGCAGTGGTAAAGTTAGAGTATGGTCTAGACCAGCGCCTAACAGCAATTTTCTGCCAGAACCGCAAGTTATCGACGTACAAAGTACATTGAAACTATCAGGTTTCCAAGTCCGGGCATTAAATCTCAGCCCAGATGCAAAAACTTTAGCGATCGCAGGAAACTTTAAGCGTTTCATGTTGTGGCAGTGGAATCCAACTCAATCTGATAAACAATTCCCAGGTTTATCAGTGCAAAATCTAGAAAAACTAGACCCATTAGTTGGGCGTGAAGACTATATTTGGGGATTGGCTTTTGTTCCTAACTCAGCAGCAAAAATCCTTGCAACCTCTGATTCTGCGGGCTTCATTACGATTTGGAATTTAAATCAGTGTCAAACTATCAAAAATCCGAATCCGCAGGAAAAAGTCAATGAACTCAATTGTTCGCCACTAGACCGTTGGCCAGCATCAAAAACATCTGTGCGTAGTCTGGCATTTAGTGATGATGGTAGTCTCTTAGTAAGTGGTGGCGATGATGGACGAGTCGTGGTTTGGTACTTAACCCCCGAACATAAGCTTGACAAAACAAAGGCAGCAGAAGGTAAAACAATTTATCAAAGCTCTAAAAAAATCAATAGTATCGACTTGAAAACTAATCAAGGAACCATGATTGTGAGTGGTGGTGAAGATTTTCAAGTCAAATTACACCGCATCAAATAAGGGAATCAATGAGATGCAAGCTAAATTCAATCCACTGCAAGTTATTATCAACCCACCTGGAATTCAATCTGGAATGCCAGGAGATACTATTGAACTCTACGTTGTTGTGATCAATCAAGGAGATCAGAGCGCCGTTATTGACTTATATTTTGTTTTTGACGAAGTATTTCAAAATTTAACTGGCTGGTCTAGTTCTCCTAGAGAAAGTTTAGCATTAGCTCCCCAACAGAATAGCGACGAAGTAACATTTGAGTTTCAAATCGCCGCCAATGCTCTTCCAGGAACCTATGACTATACATTAGTAGTAGATTCCCCTCTACATTATCCACAAGATACTCCCATAACTTTCCCAAACCAAATTAAGGTTCTGCTACAAGAACAGACTTCAATTCGGTTGAATGACCCGACATTTTCCATTAGACCGAACACCAACCCCAACAAACCACTAATTTTTAATCCTAGTGAGCCTCTGCAAGTGGAGGTAATAGTAGACAATCGCTCTTATCTTGTAGATAGGTTCCGCTTGAGTTGCCCAGATTTAGACAATGACTGGTTCACAATCAATTATCCCGCAACTGGATACGAGGGGACAGGGTTAGTCTCTGACGTGACTGCATTAGAACTCAACCCTGGTACTCAAGGTCAAATATTGTTGAAATTCCACCCACCAGGAGATACCCTCGCGGGAAGTTATTCTCCGACAATCCGCTTGTATTCAGAAAACTCTCCAGACTTAGTGTTGCTGGATTTGGTATATATCCAAATTCCGACAAATTATCACCTAGATATAGAACTCAATACCATCTTAGGACAAGTTAGCCGTAGTCTTGGCAAGTACGAATTATCACTGGCTAACCAGGGCAATATTGTCCGCGAATTGATATTAAGCTTAAAAAGTCGAGACGAAGAAGAACTATATACTTACAAATTTGAGCCTACTGAAGTAAGATTATTACCTAATAGAAGCGCTGTAGCCAATTTGATGATAAAACCCAGACCTTGGTGGCGACGACCGTGGTTTGGTGCAGGTTTAGTGGTCAACTTTCAATTCGACATCAAAGACCAACAAAATTTACCCTTACCTAACACATTGCCTCAGGGGACTTTAGTATGGAAACCCCGTCCTTGGTGGCAATTTCTTTTGTTAATTTTGGCAGTTTTGGGGTTACTAGGAGGGATAGGGTTCATCATTTGGCGAATTTTAAACCCCGATCCTTTGAGATTAGAAAATTTTAGTGCCAATAACCCTCGGATTACTGAAGAAGAGGATGAGGTAGCTTTGAAGTGGGACATTCACAATTATCAACAGTTACAAAAGTTGGTTTTGACAAGCAAAGGTTCGCAACCCATTCAGCCTATTACCTATGACTTTAGCAATGGCATTCCTGAAACACTAGGCAAAGGAAGCGCTAATGAAATACCTCCTTGTCAGGTGCAAGAAAAACAGGAGCTAATTTGTAGCAACGTTAAAACTGGAGTAAAAACAAAAGGCAATTACACTTTTGAGTTACAAGCCTTTTATCGTAATGGGATACAATTATTTTCTCCAAAAACCCAAGTAGCAAGCCAAACAACTCAAGTAGAAATAGCTGAGAAACAAATTGCCGAAGTTCTTGATTTTAAAACAGATAAATCACTATACACCAAAGGTCAAAATATTCTTTTAAGCTGGACAATTGTACGTCCTTTATTGCTGGCACAAGTTCAAATTACTGGCAGTGCAGATGATGGTACATCTTATGGTAAAGCAATTACTTATAAATTTAATCAAGGTAATATTGCCGACCCTAAATCTCAAAAATTATGTACACAACAAAATCAACAACTACAATGTACAAATATTCCTATACCAGCATATAAAGCTGGAAAATATGCCTTTGAAATCAAAGCTTTTCCTAACAATGGAAGTAAAAAAAATAGTTTTAAAAAGACTGATTCAAAAATTGAAATATTACCGAAACCATTTAAGATTGTCTCTTTTAGAATCAACGGTAGTGAGCAACCAAATCTGGTTCTCAACGAAGGGGAATCTGCTATTCTAAGTTGGAGAGTAGAGGGAGAAAATATTCAGATCAAACTTCTGCCATACGGCAATGATATTCCACCAATTGGCGCAATCAAGCTTCCAGTAAATCAAGCTTTCCCGCCTCAAATCGGACTGTTAGTAAATGATATATCAGGTAAGCAGCAACCTCAGCAAAGAGGATTTGCAATTACAGTCATCAAAAAAGTACAGCCTACTCCTATACCCACCATTAACCCACTTGCACCTAATCTCCCATCCAACAGTAGCCCATTTAAAACTCCCTTCCCTCTGAGATAACTTTTTGGGCGATGTGAAAAGCAGAGATATATGAAAGTTGCAGACTGCCTCCAAAATCATCTTCTATGCGATGCCTCAATGCTGAAAATAAAGACTCTTTGTTATGTGGATCTAGTTTTATGTATGGCGAGTAAGTATTCAAAAGTGTTAAGTATTCATCGGCAGTATAAGTTACTTTTGATATAACTTGTCCGGATATCAAGTCTTTGAATTTCCCCGAATCAGTGACCATATTTCCTAATTGTCTCAAGATATATTCTTGTGTTTCTTGGTCTTCATATCGGTCAAGAGATGGAGTATGTAGTTGATAAACTTGCGATAAACTTTGATACACGTCGTAGCTGGGTTGAAGTTCCTTATTCCACAATAAAATCAGGTAGCCATTCTCTTGTAGCGCATTTGCTGCTTTTGGATAGCCTACTTCTGGTGAAATCCAATGAAAAGAAGTCGCTGCTAAAACGGCATCAAATTCAAGTGCTTTTAGTTCCCACTCTTCAAAAGATGTGTTCTGAATTTCTACATTGGAATACGGTTGACAATTCTGTTGAGCTAACTGGAAAAAATCTGGATTCGGTTCTAAGCAGATCATTGAGCAACCTAATTGAGCAATCGCTACAGTTGCAGTTCCAGGGCCACATCCCACTTCCAGAATTTTTGAGTCAGTGGAGAGTTGAGCAACTTCCACAACTTGCTCAATCAAATCCTCAGGATAGCGAGGTCTCGCCTTATTATAAGCTTGTGCTGCTGGAGAATACCAACTCTTGCGCTGTTCGAGTTCTGTGCTGGAGTAGCTGATTATTGTTTGTTTTAGGTCTTTCATAATCTATTCAATTCCTGCAAAGAGCTTTTGCTAGCTCAATTCCTATTTTTTTGAAAAGCTCGACGTCTGCGCCCATTTTCAAACACGGGTTTTCGCAATGGTACTACCTCAGCTTCACTACTCTCGCGTGCTACCCGAATTAGCAACCCAGCAGCTATTAAGCTAGCAATCATGGAATTACCACCATAACTAAACATAGGCAAAGGTAAGCCCGTAGTCGGTAAAGAACCTGTAGCAACACCAATATGGAGCAATGATTGTCCTACCATCAAAGTTGTCACGCCGATCGCTACCAATCGATGTACTGTGTTTTTAGCCTTCAACGCCACGATTAATCCAAGAGTGGCGAATGTAGCTAAAAGTGCCAACAATACCATACTGCCGACAAATCCAAACTCTTCGGCGAATACCGCAAAAATAAAATCGGTATCCTGAATTGGCAAATAAAATAGCTTTTGTTGAGAAAGCCCAAATCCAGAACCCCAAGTTCTACCAGAACCTACGGCTAGTAGACTTTGCACCAACTGATAGCCATCTCCTGTAGCATCCGCCCACGGATTAAGGAATGACATCACCCGCTTACGCTGATACTCTTTAATACTAATACTAAGTAGTGCCAACATCACTCCACCAATTGCTGTCCCTCCTAAGTACTTATAAGGTAAGCCAGCTGCTAGAGCAATTAGCCAAATAGTCATACCGCAAAGTGCTGTTGTACTCAAGTTAGGCTGGGCAATAATTCCTAAAAGTACCAAACCGAAAATACCCAACCAAGCCAAGCGAACCCGCCAACTGATTCGTTCCCACTGACCAAAAAGCCGCGCACTTTGCAGCACTAAAAAGGGTTTAATTAATTCTGAGGGTTGAATCGGAATTGGCCCGATGGCTATCCAACGCGCTGCGTCAAAAGCCTTCTTTCCCAATCCTGGGATCAGTGTAATAAAAATTAACGTCAAAAACAGTAATAAAAACCAATGGGATAGTCCCAAAATTTTCTGCAACGGCAAATTAACAATAATATTGAATCCGATTAAGGAAACTAAAACCCAAAGCAGTTGACGCTTAAAGTAGTACAGCCCATCATCATGACGGGCATCAGCGACAGGATAGGATGCTGAAAATAGCATGATCAAGCCGACGAACAGCCAAATCAACGTTAACCAGCGCAACAGCCGCGCTTCTAATGCCCAGTTGGAGACTGAACTATCAAAAATTGGAATCAGGCGGCGTAGATTCACGAGCAGTACAGGTAAAAAGTTAGGAATTAGGAGTTAGAAATAAAACTCATAAATCATAACTTATAACTCATAAGTAGGCTTTACAACCATAAATCTTAGAGTTGTCAACTTTAATACACCGCTAGTTCAATATTTGCGATCGCTGCATCTAAAATTAAAGAGCATTATTTTATACATCAAATGCAGTAATTTAATGAATAATTTAGAATTCAGACTTCTCCTAAATCTAAGGCTTCTTTAGATTAGAAGTTCGGAGAGTCAAAATAAGAAAGTTGTTAGTCCCGCTCGCCTACTGCAAGCATTGCTGAATTTTGACAATTTATAAAACTCAAGGATTTAACGCAATCAACTACTTGTCTGTCTATAGATAGGGGAATTTCAATCCAGAACTCAGTTCCTTGCCCAGGTTCTGATAGACATCTTAGTATTCCCCCATGTTTTTCAACTACAATTTGATAGCTAATTGATAAACCTAATCCTGTACCCTTACCTATAGGCTTAGTTGTGAAAAATGGATCAAACAGTCGTTCCTTAACTGCTTCTGTCATTCCTGAACCATTATCAGCAATTCGGATAACACACTTCGTTTCGATGGCTTGCGTAGTAATTGTAATTTTATTAGGATTAGCGTGAATTTCTGCGATCGCGCGTTTACTGTTATAGTTTTCGAGCGCATCGATTGCATTACTGATAATATTCATGAACACTTGATTTAGTTGACCAGCATAACAATCTACTAAAGGCAAATTTCCATAATTTTTAACGACTTTGATACCGGGATTATCAACGCTATTTTTTAACCGATTCTGTAAAATCAGCAAAGTACTATCCAGTCCTTGATGAATATCAACCTTTTTCATCTCAGCTTCATCAAGACGAGAGAAGTTCCGCAGGGACAACACAATTTCCGAAATTCGTTCAGCTCCTACTTCCATCGAAGTTAGAATTTTGGGAAAATCATCTAGTAAAAAATCTAACTCAATTTCCTTAGTGTATTCTTGAATTTTTGATACAGGGCTGGCATAAAATTGCTGGTAAAGATGCACAAGCTTTAGCAAACACTGCATATAATCTTTTGCATATTTCAAATTTCCGTAAATAAAGTTAACAGGGTTATTAATTTCGTGAGCAACTCCCGCAACTAACTGTCCCAAACTGGACATTTTCTCAGCCTGAACTAATTGGGCTTGAGTTTGCTGTAGTTCCCGGAGGGATTTTTCCAGTTTTTTAGCCTGAGCCTCAGCAATTTCCGCTAAATTCTCCTTTATTTGTAGTGCACTCCGTAGTTGAGCCCTTTGCTGTTTCAGTTCACTTGTTAACTTTTTCGCATCAGCCAAGGCAGTATTCTGAGCTTGCAATAGAAACAGGAAATCGACAATTGGGTCGTGAATCGCAAAGTCTTTGAGTTTGATACCCAGAGGAGCCAAGCTAGTTGTATCTGTAATCCAAGGAGAACCTAAAAAAAATATCACCTCCTGTTCTGGTTGATACATCATCTGACCCTTGAGCTGCATTCCATTGTGGAGAAACTCTAATATGAACAAGGCACGAGACTGTTTGCTAATAGCATCAAAATCGACCAAAATTTTTGGACGATTAATCTGGAAATGCTGCTCAATCAATTTACCAACTAGTGGTTCAGGACTAATGCGCCCTAAAACATCACCAGCTTGGACAATTTCTCGATTACGGCTAAAGGCAAAATGGAAGGGAAAAGCCTTCGCCAGCAACTCTGGCGAAAGCGTAAGGTGAGGAGGAGCCATGCTACTGCGCTCAATTTGGTTTATAAATCACTAAAAATTCATCATGTTCAGCACCATCATTTCGATTTTGGGTTTGGGTAATATGAACTTCTGTATCAAACCTGGTTCCCAATCCCTTGACTAGTCCAAGAATCATTGGCGTTAGTCCTTCTCTATCAGAGCGATAATGTAAGCTCAGAGAATTAACCTCCATATCAGTACATTCAAATGATGGGGGCTGGAGTTGGGGAAAACTAACTCCCACACGAGCATGAAGATTGTCGAGGTTTTCTAAAAACTCAGGTAGTGTATCTCCACTCATATCCATCATTTCGCCATAGCCTTCTTGAGCTGTGTACTGAACCCAGAATTCTCCAAAGGCCTGCATAATCTGTTTGGGGGATAAACTTAGAACGACACTAGCAGCTTTTACTAGCTTGTGGGTCATGTCATCGGGATAGCCTTCCATACTGAGGAAAACATCTACATCCACGTCTGCTGTATGCTTAATTTCTTTCCAAATATGTTCGCCAAAGCGACTGCACACCATGTCTTGAATCGCCTTGTTCACTAATCCGTACATGGAAGCCTCCTCTTGTTGCACCTAATTTTGCTTTGTGAATTTGCCCAAGACTCGACAACTAATTTCTTAAAAGGGTTATTTAAATAACAAAATTTTCTATAATCAAACCCTGAAATGTTTTATGACGGCTTTAAAAACCAAAAAAATAGGGAAAACTATTTGCATTTTAATGCTACAAATCCTCATTATTACAACCGTATTTTCACTTATTCCTTTTACCCAGCTAGTTTTGAGGATTTGTAGTAAGCACTTTATTGCTTAAAAAAAATAACTAAAGTCTTCACTACAAACAAACTTGCTTACCCATCAATTTAAACTTAACAGACTACTACAGCGATGTATCAAAAATCAGCCATGATTCAGGATACAAGCTATATTTAGAGATTTGACGCTGAATTCCGTTAAAAAATTGGACACGGGCATCCATAGCTTCTGCAATAGCCAGCTTGATCTTGATATCGTCTTCATTCATGCTGATTCGAGGTTCAATCACTGCTGCTAGCTTGGCTGCATGACTATCATCCACATCAATATGGATTTCAAAAAAGATCAGCGATTCTTTGGGTAAAGGAGCAGCACCGACAATTCCTTTGTATAGTTGCGTGTACAGTGAACTAACAATCCCTTCGGAAGCATAACAGACGGCACCCAGTGCAGCTAAATAGCCGTACTTATGTGGCATTTGCAAGTAGGTTTCAATAAGGACACGAGTTTCAGGTGCAGTGGGTAGTGCTGTCAGAGTTTCATCATCGATACCAAGTGCGCGGGTAAATTGACGAAACAATTCTGGGTGGGACTGAGTTATATCTCCCTGCCCCATCTCGTCAAATAGGTTTTCCAAGATGACTAACTGGCTACTTTCATCTTGGCAGCAAGACAAAATACTAGCCAAAATACGATTAAATTCTTTGGAGAATTTGTACATCTGGACAGCTAGTACCTGTACATCTGGTAAAAATAAATTTCCAGTCCGACAGCGGATTAGAAACTCATGATTCCATAGAGGATGATTAACCGTTATTTCACGGAAGGAATTTCTCACTAAAGAAGATGTCTGTGTCATCGTGATATTTGTAGGGCTAGATGGAGGGGTTGGTCAAGTAAGGGACTAAAAAATGATTCATCTATTGCGATATGTTCTGGAGTCACACGCAATTCCTGTAAAATTGGCATCGTATTGAAGCCAGCAATTTTAAGAGCATTAAAGTAATCTTCAAGAGTTTTGTGAATCAATTGCACATTTAGCCAAGAGCCGTCTCGTTTCCAAATACGACCAGGAAATTGCTGATCTCGCTTGCTAAAGTAGCCTGCACCCTCAACTTGAAAATAAAATGGATATGCTGCCTCCCGCATATATGGGAAAGATGGATGGGGGACGCTGAATACAAATCGGCCGCCCGGACGAAGAATGCGTGCAACTTCTGCCATGCATTCCTGGGTCTGAGCAATTGTCAAATAGTTAAATAGAAACACTGCAACAACTAAGTCAATTTCGCCAGCATCAAACTGCTTGAGATTGGTAGCACATCCTACTTCATAGCTAATACCCAACGCATTTTCTACTTCTTGCAAGTTTGCTGCTGCAATCATTCCTTCGGAAAGGTCTATTCCATGCACTTGTGCAGCGCCACGCCGACGTAATTCTCGACTGCAATAACCTTCACCACAACCTATATCGAGTACTCGTACCCCAGCAATAGGCTCACAAAGCTTTAGTACAAAAGGGCGTGCTGTAAAGTCTGATAGGGAAGTAGGTTCTCCTCTAATCCACTTTGATGCTGTGTGATTATATAAGTTTTGAGTTGAGTTTTTGTGATTCACATTTGACATTTTTAAGTATTTATTTATATTTGAGTTATGTTTGTCTTGCTCAATTTAAGTCAGATAAAACTGAAATACTGGATATATATGTTTTAACAATTAATATATTTTACTGTTAATGTTGATTTTACCGATTTTCCTTTGCTTGTCTATTTTGTATTTAAAACCTATCTTTTTCAAAAATGTAACCAACCAAAAATCATTATCTTGTTGGTTTCTTCAAATAGATGCAGATAAATTATATTTAGCTTCATAAATTTTAAATGTTACTTAGTTAATAGCTAATTCACGTATAACTAGCTAATTTTGTTTATAACCTTCAACTTCATCTATCCTTTATTAAACAACTTAATTTTAAGCTATTTAATAAATATAAGTAAGAGAAATAAAACAGTAGATTTTACGAAGTGTTAATAGAGGAATATTGTTAATTTGTAATAGCCAGATTCATTTTAAAAGCAAAATGGCTTTCGATACATGAGTTATTTAGCCAATTTAGAATAACGTTGGAAAAAATGATGTTAGAAGAACTATTAACAGAATCACCAGTATGCGATCGCTTACAATATGAGCGTGCGATCGCATTTTCTCAGCTTGGCGATCAACTCTTTGATGAGCTTGCGAATAAAATTGCTACAAAGCGACAGTACCGACTACTGTTTGAACACACATTAAAGCCTGAGTTATTCCAGCAGATCCGAATTGCTGCTGCGGGTTATATTTCAGCATGTCTGAATAGTCCCATGATTCTTTCGGAAGCTGAAATGCTTGAACGACTACTAGAAGCAAGAAATACTTTGCCGAACTACACTGGTACTGGTCTTTTGATGCCCAAGCGAGAACACACTCTAGCATTTAACCTTTTTCAAAAGAGCGTCGCAGAGGCTTTCTACCAACTAGGAGCAAATGACCTAATTGATGCAGTGGATTTACCAGTAAATCTCCGCATGGTCTACGGTAAAACTGACGCCAAGAAGTTGGGTTTACCCTTCGCTAGCTCAAAGTGCCATAGTGATGTCTGGGCAGGTGTTGCTGCTGATGCGACTGTAGTGGTTCTGCCACTATTTGGCGACATCGATAATATAACTATCGAAGCGGGTGAAATGCCCCGCGAAATGGAACTACAGTCTATGCAGGTGATGTCAGATTTTGATGAAGGTCGGGATATTCCAATGGTTGTCTCCTACACGGAAGCACAACTACAACACGGCACGATGTACTTTAATGATGCCCGTGGATTGCATCAAACAGTAAGAAGGAAAACTGAAGGTCTGAGAATTTCAGTAGATTTCCGGTTTCGTAGAAAATTCAATGAAGCTTACCGGGCAATGGTAGCACCTAATATTGGTGGTGTTGAAGAAGATATGAGTGTGCCTTATGAAGACTGGCTGAAGATTGGAAAAGAAACGCTAATTCTATTTGATGAAACTATTGAGCAGGCAAGGAAAAAACAGAATTCTGGCGCTCCAGTTCCGCTATATACTCGTGGGTATCGCCTTTTAAATATGTTTAATTTTTGATTTGCAAAAATCCTAGGCACAAAAAAGAGGTCTTTGCTGACCTCTTACCAATTCTCTAAAATAATGTTTTATCTACAGCAATTACGACAACCCAGTATTAGCACCTTGCTTACCAGTTGCCAGTTCTACCTTGATGATTGTGCCGCCTGCTTTTTGAATGCGTTGCTGTTCGCGGAACCAATTCTCGTAGGGAACTAGCTTAGTGAAGTAAGTATTTTGGAGTTCGCGTTGGGTACGAATTCTGGTTTGACTCGGAACTAGAGCGGTAATTTTAAACAAACGGGCCATGTTTTGAAAATCTCCTGTAAACTTTGTGAAAACTTTTTTATCTCAAAATCTTGAGTGCAAATCTTTTAATTATTCAAAGGCTGGAAATCAAACATCAATACTAGACCACCAACACTCATCAGTGATAATTTACCAAGATAAGCAATATAACGTTCTAGCACTCACGGCTGATTTCCAGACCTTAATAAAGTCGCACCTAAATTCTTAAGCGCAAACCAGTTCTTAGCTTAAGCCAGAAGAGATATAGTCTAAGTAAACACCCATTTCCTTACCAGCATCAGAACCAACCAAGCTAGCGGTTACTTCCTTGATTGCTTGGATAGCTTGCACGGTAGCACCAACGGGAACTCCTAAAGAGTTGTAGGTTTCCTTCAAGCCATTTAATACACGCTCATCCAAAATGGAAGGATCGCCAGCTAACATAGCGTAGGTGGCATAGCGGAGGTAATAGTCCAAATCACGGATGCAAGCAGCATAGCGGCGGGTGGTGTACATGTTGCCGCCGGGACGGGTGATGTCAGAGTATAGTAAAGATTTTGCTACAGCTTCTTTAACGATCGCAGCAGCGTTAGCGCTGATGGTGCTAGCAGCACGTACTCGCAGTTCGCCAGTAGAGAAGTAGCCTTTTAGCTTCTGTAAAGCAGCAGCGTCTAAGTATTTACCTTGAACGTCTGCGGAGTTAATGACAGCGGTAATTGCGTCTTGAGCCATGTTGTTAATTCCTTATTTCCAACCGTATTGCAATACTTCTGTTTCGGCAGAGAAACAGCATCACCCTATAGTAGGGCACCAACTAAGTAGTCGAAGTAATTACCAGCTTCAGCAGCGTCATCACCAGACAGCAATGTACTAGCTACATTCTTCAGCCCACGGATACCTTCAGCAACACCATCGATAGGAGTTCCCAAGGACTTGTACAGTTCACGGGCACCGATAACACCAATTTCTTCGATGGGGGTAACATCACCGGCAACGATACCGTAGGTAACGAGGCGCAGGTAATAATCTAGGTCACGCAGACAAGTAGCAGTCAATTCTTGACCGTAAGCGTTACCACCAGGAGACACAACATCAGGACGCTTTTGGAACAGTTGATCGCCAGCTTGCTTAACCAGCCGTTCGCGATTTTCTGTCAAAACTTGAGCAATCCGCACACGGCGCTCACCACTGGCAACAAAGGATTTGATCCGATCCAATTCACCAGGGCTGAGGTAGCGAGCTTCTGCGTCAGCATTCACGATAGCTTTCGTGACGATACTCATTAATGGATTCCTCCAATACGAATGAAACCAGGATTTGATTAAACTGGTGTGACTTTAATTCGGTTCACTGAGTTTGTTTTCTCGTTACTTTAGATACAACAGTTTAATAACTGCTACGGCTAATGAATTACGAGTTTTCTTGAGTCAACATAAGTACACAAGCTTTGAAACTCAGTTACCTTCCGCAAAACATTTTCCGGCATTCTGTTGAGCATTTATGACTGCTCTTAATACTTTGTAATATTGCTTTTCAGAATTCACGGTTTTAGCTGTAATCTGAGAGCAATATTACGAAAGGTTACGAAGGGGACAGGGACAGGAAATAATCTGTACTTTATTCTCTGTTCCCTATTCCCTAATGCCTATTCAGCCGCTTGTACACTGCCGAGGTAGTTACCTGCTTACAGAGATGGGAAACGGTTATAAGGCACAACATCTTCACCGAAGTAGCGGCTATATTCTGGACTTTCGACTATTGCTTCTACAGCAGCCGACAAACCACTATTAGCTAGCAGATTGATATACTGGCGAATTTCTTCCTGATCTGCGGGTGTACGCCCCAACAGGTGACGGAAGAGGAACTCAATCACCTTGGCATGAGGATAAGGTGATAAGAAGCGCTGGCGATAGATTTGGGAACTGGCTAGTTCACGCACAAACTCCCGCACGGAAATTTCACCATTATGGAGTTTGCTATCTAAGTCAGTACGGCGGAAATTATCAGGCACTTCACCGCTAAATACATCCAATACCTGACAGTAAATGGCGTTGATTGCCTGTTGTCTTTCAGCTTGGTTTGTGCTTTCTGTTAGACGGTAAATGCGTGCATGTTTACGTACAGCAACTTCCACGGGTTGTCCGCTACCATTGTTGTAGGAACGACCCAGTTCAGCATAGGAGGGATTGTTCTGGTTTATACCATTTGTTTGTCCTGCTATATCTGCGATCGCCTGTGTCAAAAGCGGGGTATCGCTAGCCCCGACGCGGGCTTGTACTGGCTTAAAGCTCGGTACAACTACGTCATCGTTTTGCTTGGTAAGCTGGTTGTACAGCTTCTCCGTATTCGGGAAGTTTGCCGCAGGTAGGGTCGGGAAGCGACGGTAAGGCACCGTATCCTCACCAAACACCTCGTTATATTCCACACTATTTACTAAAGCAGCAATAAAGGCACGAATACCTTGAGTAGCCAAAATCTGGTTATACTTACGGATTTCTGCTTGGTCTAGTGGCGCACGTCCCAAGAAGTGTTTGGTTCCCAACTCAATCACTTTGGTGTTGGGGTAAGGTGTGTAGAACTCTTTCAGGTAGAGGTTCGAGTAACCCAAACCTTCAACAAATTCCTTCACACTAATTTCGCCGTTACCCAGCTTGCTTTCCCACGCCGTAAATTCGTTTTTGGCGATGTAGGGTGCAATATCCCGCTCAAAAATCTGACGATACGCAGCACTGATCAAAGTTTTTACAGCAACTTTGTCAGTTGTATTCGCCACCAATTTAAAGATTTTGGTTTGTTCGCGTTGCTTGCTGACGCCTTGGTTAATGCGGAACTGAATATCTGGCTCTGACCGTTTTTCTGTGACTGTACCCAATGTCACAAAGCTCGGCGTTACTTCCTTTTGAACTTTCGCCGCAACATCTTCACGAATACTACCAACGCGCAATTGTCGCCCTGATACACCACCAGGAGTCAGATACCGTTCGTAAGGAATTGTATCTTCACCAAATGCTTCACTGTATTCTACGCTGTTAATAATGGCATCAACGACGGCGTAAAAGCCCTGTTTAGAAGCGATGTCAAAGTACTTGTTGATTTCTTGACGACCATAAGTTGGACGACCCAACAAGCGGCGGTGAATATACTCGATCGCTTTACAAACATAAAGCGATGACCAGTACAGATTGCGGAATACATCAGACTTAGCCAAAGCACGGATAAACTCCCGTACAGAGATGTCGCCGTTTTCCAGCTTGATTTCCAATACCTTTGGGCGCTGACCTTCGTAAAGATCGCGACCGAAAACTTGCAGGTAAGCAGCTTTAATCACTGCTTGCGTGGAGCTTTCAGAGAATCTGACGCTAGAACCTTTGGCAGCTTTTCTACCAATAGTACCAGGCAGTTGGTCTAACTTGAACACCTTGGGGCCAAGAGTACCAGGAGCTTCACCCCGCGCGTTGGGATTGCTATTTTGGTTATTAATCCCTGCCCCTTGGTGAATCAGGATGCGCTTGGTATCCTTGCCAAAAGGAGCCGGACTGGTGCTGGGGTTGCGAGTTTCTTTCGGGAAAATCGCCCCAAACTGAATTTCCAAGGGGTCATTCCCAGAACCATAAGGATGTTGGTCTGGTAGTGGTTGTTCGTAAGCAGCAAATGTGGTGATAAACTGAGGTATCTTGCGGAAAGGCGCACTGTAGTTAAACAGGTCTTGCTGCGGCCCCCAGTTGCGACATTCTTGTGCCTCTTGACCAAGACCCCGGAGGTAAGGTACTGTCTCTTCGCCAAAATAATCGCCGTATTCAGCAGAATCTACTAAGGCATCTACTAAGGCTGGCAGACCACCGTTAGAAATAATCGAGAAGTATTTTTGTACTTCTTCACGGCTACTTGGGCCCCGTCCCAAAATGTGACGGAAAGCTAGTTCAATGACTCGGCTGTTAATAAAAGGCTGGTAAAACTGTTTTTGGTAAAGGGGAGATTTAGCTAGACGACGAACAAACTCCTTCATGGAGATGTCGCCATTTTTTACCTTGGATTCTAGGTCAGATATGGACAAGCTATAAGCACGGGTAATATCGCGCTCAAAAACTTGCCGATATGCAGCCTTGATTACCTCATTTTTTTCGCTACTGGACAACCCAGTTTTCATCACAAACTTGGGACGCCGTTCTGCCGCATTAAAATAAATTTGTGGCAGTTCCAACCCTTGCTGATCGCTAGAGGGGCGTTGGCGGACTTTACTTGAAGGTGTGGCTGCTTTGAATTCTGATAGCAAAACATCCATGTACTGAGACACAATTTCTGTAGCCTCAGCATCTTTGCGGAAAAAGGAAAGTGACCCGGCTTTAATTTCCTGCAAAGCTACCAGCGTTGCTTCACCAGAGCAGGCATTTTCAATTATTTCCCGCAAACCCCGTGTATTCACCGCTATGATGTTGGGGTCGCCAGCAATGATCGCATAAGTAGCGTAGCGCAAGAACCAGGATAAATCCCGCAAGCTCTTGGCCATGTTGCTTGGGCCATATCGAGCAATGTTAATTGGTCTGAAACCCGGAGGTGTCGGGCCACTGGGGGATGAGTTAAATATTGATCGTAAATTTTCTAGGAACCCACCACGACTTTCAACGTAGGTTACAGTTCCTAGTTGCATCCCTTGCTGAACATTAGCACCAGCACTAACAGGTACTATTTCTATTTCTCTGGGCTTTTCTAAAAAAGCCATTGGCGAACCACCGACAAAAATCCGGTTGGCAGCGCGAGATACAATAATCTCGGCATTATCCGTCAGCGTCTGAGAAATTTCTAGACGCTTTGCACCAGATGCAAAATAGCTTGCCAGTTCATTTAGTTCACCACTTCCCAAAAAGCGGTCTTGCTGCTCGGCTTGGGTAATTGTCGCTACAGCTAGGGTTTGATATAGTTGCGGACGCGCAACTGAGCTTCCACCACTTGCCTTAACACTCATCGGATTTGTAAAACTCCCATCATAATCATTTATGTGTTAAGTCTGGGTCGCTTTGAGGCTTGACACATCGGTGCGTCTGTGCTTTATAAGCTTGAGAGTATTGCCTGCAAAACTGCCAGTAAATTAACCCGGTTAGCTTTTAGATTAGAACGTTTTGCGTTCTCAAAGCTGGTTTATTAAGAACTGTGTAGAACCTGTAGCTTAGATACATCCAGTCTTAAGAGTACATACTCTTCTTTGGCTGAGACAAAATCTAAGTTTTGTAACTAGGTAAAATAAGGTAGGCATGGTCTACTGATGCCGAAAACCTCTATTTTGATGTTTGTGGCAGTGTCCACCTTACGATTATTACAACTTATACAAAATTTTAGTTTAAATCAAATTGCCCATGGCAATGTCAGTGGACAGTAGTCATTAGTCGATGTCAAGTTGTTTTTGCTACTAGCAGCTAAATATTCATAAATAACACCAACGGGAAATAATTCTTAAATCCCGTTGAATTAAGCTTTAGCTATCAATATTGTATATAGGGAAAATACTATGAGCAAAAGTTGTAAATTTAACAACCAAGCACTAAATGCCATAGTAAGATTTGAACCAGGATGTAAATTTTTCTAATCCTACTTCAATTGGTGTACTCGGTCTGAACCCGACATCTCGAACGAGATCATCAACATCAGCATATGTGATTGGAACGTCACCCGGCTGCATTGGCAAAAAGTTTTTCTGTACTTTTTTACCCAAATGACTTTCTAGCACTTCAATAAAATGTAGTAGTTCTACGGGTTGATTGTTGCCGATGTTATAGATTTTGTAAGGAGGAATGCCCGCATCTAAATCTGGTGTAGGGATTTTATTAATAACTCTCACCACACCTTCAATAATATCCTCGATGTAAGTAAAGTCTCGTTGCATCTTGCCATAATTGAATACGTTAATTGGTTCACCTGCCAAGATAGATTTTGTAAAACAATAGTAAGCCATATCAGGACGACCCCAAGGTCCATATACCGTAAAAAAACGTAGTCCTGTAGCTGGAAGGCAATACAGATGACTATAGGTGTATGCCATCAGTTCATTAGCTTTTTTTGTGGCGGCATAGAGGCTGATGGGGCGATCAACATTGTCGTTTACAGAAAAGGGAATCTTGGTATTGGCTCCGTATACAGAACTTGAAGAAGCAAATACTAGATGTTTGACTTGGGAATGACGGCAACCTTCCAGAATATTAATGAAGCCGCTTAGATTGCTGTCTGTGTAAGCATGGGGATTTTTGATAGAGTAGCGCACACCCGCTTGAGCAGCTAAGTTGACTACAATATGAAACTGATGATCTCTAAATAATTTAGCTATGCCTTCTCGATCTGCTAAATTTAATTTATAAAAGCTAAAGTTCTCATTTTCCCGTAGTTGCTGAAGCCGATCGCATTTGAGTTTAACATCGTAATAGTCATTTAAATTATCTAAGCCTACAACTGTATCACCTTTAGATAGAAGTTTTTCACACAAGGAAAAACCAATGAAACCTGCTACGCCTGTAATTAAAATAGAACTCATAGTCTTATCTTTTTCTCTTAACTTTGTTTGAACCTATCCCACTAATAATATCTGTGCTACAAAGCTTAAGCTTATTGAGAACTGAAAACGAAAAATCAAGGTTTTCAAGCACATTCTACGAAAAGAAGTAGGGATTTTTAAAATATTAGGATAAATTCCTGCTAGTACGTGATTATAGATTGTTTTGATTTGTTGCACCATTAAGTAAGCATCAAATAGTTGCAGTGGTTGCACTTGGATACTAGAGCAACGGACATTGTGACTAATTTTCTGACTTTGGCAGAAGATTTTGTTAGGCAGAAGTTACAGCATATTTATTCTCTCTATTTGTTCACCCAATTGACGCCGTGCTGATTCAAGGACTTGGGGGTCTTGTGTCCAATTGTGCCAATCATGCCCAACTAATTTACTAACCTTTAATGCTAGGTCAGTTTGACCTAGATTTTTCAGTATCTCTACATATTCATAGTCCTCAACGCCCTCTCTCAACCATTTCAGCCTTATAGACGGAACCACACCTTTAACCCCAACTTGCTCTCCCGGGTAGACCAACATCCCATCACCTGGGTAAAAACGATTATTATCATTTTTAACAAAAAAGGTATGAATATCGTTCCAGGGATTGCTAGTCCACAGATCAACTCGCCAGTATAACAATCCTGTCAGTCCCAAACTCTGACTAAGAAAACCGGGCTGAATTCTGAAATTAAGGGGTGCAAAATCAATCTGCCATTTAGGTGAATAACTATCTTGTACCAGGGAGTTATAAGACCAAACTTGATCTCCCTTTTGCAAAACTTGCGAGATGCGATTAGCAGACTTTTCATAATCACTTGGCAAGACAACCCAAATATCAACGGCTGAACGACCTGTTCCTGAGGCATCATCATAGAGTTCAGGGATAGGAGGAATCACAGCCAAGTTTGCAAATCCAGCTTTATGAATAGCGTGCCCCCACTTCTTCATCGGCTCATAGAGATTTGTACAATTGCCAATTTCGTCTGCGGAATAAACATACTTAAATAAATCTGGTTGATGAAGTGCAGCCTCAGATCGAATATCCGCTACCGATGGGGCTTGAAACATTCGACAATTGCCAAGCTCGGCTCCACTCCAAAAACCTAAATTAACTGACTTGAAACCCCATCGATCAATAAGTTCCCGTTCCAACTTTGGCTTGGGATTAGAATTGAATTGGGGATTAAGCTTATGCCTGAGAATTTCCTCTGATGCTTGTTTAGTTTGATCTCCGTAAAACAAAAAAGCGGAACTGAGTGACGGCTGTAGAGGTAATTCAAAGTCCCATACTCTCAAATTGATCTGACCAGTACTTTTCCCTTGATCGCTGGTAACGGTAAATGTGCCCCTATATTGACCTGCAAGCGAATCACGAGGCACAAATATATCAACCCAAATAGGCTGATTCTTGCCAGCATCTAGATTAAACGGAACAGCATCCAAGTTGGCACCAATTATATCTCGTTTTTTTAAAGGATCTACAAAGGGAATCAATCCATCAGCATACCAGCCTTTATCTAAAGGTTTATTAGTTCCTCCACCGTGTGGGCTGGGATTGTTGACATAGACATAATGTTCTCTATAAAGCGTGATGTTACTATTTGGAATAATATAATCATTTGGACTGCTCAAATCGGAAATAAAGACATTGACATTAGTAAGCCTGGTGCCATGTGCCTGAATACCAATTTGAAATGGTTCATATTCTCCACGAGCAGCGTACAGTGTAATATTAGTTGAACCTCCCACTCTTTCTGTGACTCCAATTCGCTCCATAGCTGAAGCAGACCACACGCTAAGAGGTAAGAAGGATGAACTACTGGTGAATGATTTTACGCTTGAGCACGCTAACATAAGACATATAGTTACTAAAAAGCATGAGACTCCCTTAATTATTTCAATCAACTTATGATTCCTGCTAAACATAGCTTCCTAAACATATTTCTAATCTACGATTTCAATATATTTGCATGTAAAGTTATGTTCAATTTCAGTGGTTGAGGATACTGGGCATAGATTTGTTCAGTGATTTCTGCCAATCTGGAAACTAATGAGTTCTATGATGGGTAGCCCTAAATAGGGGAAAAAGAAATCGATGAATGCCATGACGATTGTAATAGATAATATTAAAAATGGTAGTTTACCCTTCAGATGCAATCGATTTGAGTGTATTGTACTTGTTAGATAGTATCCTCTTCAGTATTTAAAGTATTGAATCCGCAGAGATTTCCAGGTTTCTTTCGGATAGTACTAGACGACGCGAATTACAACTCTTTATGAAAGTATTCTACTATTCGATTTTCTTGCATATTATTAAGTAATAACATGAGAAAATATTTATAGAATTCTGTGAAATTAAATATCCATTTTTCAGGTGAGATTAGGCTGAAAAATTTTTACCTACAATCTGAGTGTATAGTTTTTCAATCTGGTTCGCCGCAGTCTCCCAACTATGGTAATCTATAACAAATTTCCTGGCTTGATGTCCTATTTCTTTTGCTAACTTACGATTTTGAAGTAGGGTAATTGTGGTTTCTGCAAAACTTTCGGGGCTATCTGCTACTAAAATTTCTTGACCGGGTTTTGCTTTCAAGCTTCCTAACCCCAATGTTGTCGTAATTACTGGAAGTTCAGATGCCATTGCTTCTAAAATTTTATTCTGGATACCCGATCCCGATTGCATCGGAGCAATAGCCACGTTTGCCTGCTTCAAAGTTTCGGACATAGATGCCACGTAACCTATTACTTTAACTCCCGGAACTTTTCCTAAGCTGCAAACCTCCTGCGTAGGGTTTACCCCAGCAATTATAAAAGAAACCTCAGAAATACTTTGCTGAATAATAGGTAAACATTTTTTAACAAACCATTTAACAGCATGAATGTTGGGAGCGTAGCTCATATTCCCAGAAAAAATAATGGTCGAATAAGGAGGTGCATTCTCTTGGCCAGTAAATAATTGAGTATCTATCCCATTGGGAATAACTTGTACTTTTTGATTGGAAATAATATCTTTATCCTTTTTAGATACAACAACAACACAGTCAAACAAATCGCACAAAATTTGTTCATAATCAATTACCCGCCGAAGTTCTTCTTGAAATAACCAACGCTGGGGTAAAGGTTCAAGAGTTAAACGACGATCTATATTCAGTTCCATTGAATCAATTAATTCGATTATTTTAGGTGTTGATATTTGATGAAAATATGGAGCCATTCTCATCAAAAAGATATGAATTAAATCAAAATCAGATGATTTAAATATTGTATCAAAATATTTTTTTAACTTTTTAGAATAATAATAATTCACTTGCAAAGGTAACTTAGAACGAAATATTCCCTTTGCTACATTGATCAATGATTGTAATTTAGAAAGTTGAATGGGATATATTGCATCACAATAGCAATCTAGTTGTGTAATATTTTCCAATTCTGATGCAGTTTCATAGAAGGTCAATAATGTAATTTTGTGTCGCTGACTAAGAGTCCGTAGACGATGATAGGAGACAACTTGATCCCCTTTAAGTGGTGGATAAGGTAATCTTGGAGTAACAAATAATAAATTCATGAACTATGTAAGATTGCTATAGTACTTTTGAGATGAATGATTTGGTCAACTTTAAAATATGATTATTTTGCGTTTGGTTGACACTGAGAACTTATTAATGTGCTGCCTGTTTCATAAGGATTTGCTGCTGCCATCTCCACTGAAGATTATTTATAATGCAATCAATATCAAAGTTAGTCTTAAGATGTTGATAGGCGATTTCAGTCATATGACTCATCTCTTCTGGATTTGAGAACGTATGTAGAACTTGCTTAACCGCACTGTCCACATCACCTTGTTGAACAATATAACCATGTACTTTATCAGTAACAAGTTCTTCAATACCAGGTGTGTGACTTACAACACATAAACAGTGACAAGCCATTGCTTCCTTCACTACATTTGGAAGTCGTTCTGCCAATGACATAAATATAAAAACTTCCGATTCTGTCATTTGTTCAAAAATTTCTTCGTGAGTAACGAAACCTCGAAAGTCAACAGCATGACGAATATTAAGAGAGTGAGCTAAAACTTCTAACTTTTTTCGTTCTGATCCATCTCCTAAAATTACAAGAGATGCATCAGGCCAATCGCTTAAAACTTGGCTAAAAGCTATTAATACATGATCAAATCCTTTATCCGCAATTAATCTTCCCGCAGTCACAAGACGTCGCTTAACTTTCTCTCTTTTGACTGGGATCTTATTGAAATCAACTCCATGGTAAGATAATAGAATATTCTTTTCAGATATGCCATATTTTGCAATTTCTGGAATATTGGCTGCTGTAATTGTTTGAATTATATCGGCATTACGAGCAACTGAACCAGTATAAGAATCCTTAACATTAAACTCTGAATAATAAACATCATGGGCAACAAATGATATTGATACAACGATTTGCGGTAGCTTGCTTTGTATCAGATATCCCACCAGAGAAGGAAAATGAGACCAGTATAAATGAACAACATCTGGATTGTGTCGTCGGGCGAAATCATATATCTGTAAACTTCGAGGAACAAGGATTAAACTCTTAAAGAGATTAACAGGTCTTCTCCAAGAATGTTTTAATATCCATAAAATAAAATCAATTAAAAGTAGGGGTTTTGTGAAACCAACCCACACTCCATACAGAGTATTTATCATGGAGTTATGGGTAATCCATATATTTGTTAAACCTCGCTCTACTACTAGCTGTGAAAATAGGTTATGTTTGGGGCGAAGACCATGTAGTGCGACTTCTACACCAGATTTTTGTAGAGCTATAACATCATTACAAGCAAAGGTTTCCGACGGAAATGGAAATGCCATGGTGATTATCCAGATTTTCATTGCAAGAGATTGCATGGTTCAATATCTAAAAGGTTACTACTGTAGAAAAACTACATTAATGACACAAGGTTGAAATAGACAGGTTGTAAAATTTAAATTCTGAACATTAAAAATGATGTTCAAGCCATGCTTGAAACATCAAAATGTTCCATAAACTATGTTGCCAGTTCCGAACACCTGACAGATGCTCAGTCCATCTTTGGTGAATGGGCTGTGGGTTAAAGAATCCTTCTTGTTGCAAACGTCGCTTATCCAAAAGCGCTTCTGCCCAATCGCGCAATGGACCGCGCAACCAGTCACCGATTGGCACACCAAACCCCATTTTGGGACGATCTATCAAACGTGGTGGAATATAGCGGTACAAAACTTGGCGCAACACCCACTTAGTCTGGCTTTCTCTAATTTTCATTGAATGGGGAAGTTGCCAAGCAAACTCCACAACACGGTGATCTAATAAGGGAATTCGCCCCTCTAAAGCAACTCCCATACTGGCTCGATCAAGTTTTACCAAAATATCGTCGGGTAAATAGGTTTCTGTGTCGAGGTACATCATCCATTGGGTAAAGTCTGATAAGGCTGCCCAATTTTGCTGAGTATTGAAGATTGTTTGAGGTTCTTTCCCACCAATTACAATTGCTGACGGTTCTTGCCAGTCGGAATCTAACTCCATATATAAAATTTCTGGAGTTTCAGCCCTCAAAACCTCACAAGCCCGGTTGAGTTTGTAGCCCAAGTTGATTAATTTGGGTCTGGTAAGTGATGCTAACTGCCCATCATTAGAACTTCGTCCCCAAGTTTGTGACTCTAAACTGGTTAAAGTTTGGGCAACAGTTTGACGAATTGTTGTGGGTATCCAACTCACTGTTTGCCAGAGGCTTTGTCCCCGCAAGTAACGTTCGTATCCGCCAAACAACTCATCACCACCATCGCCTGACAAACTTACCGTCACGTATTGCTTGGCAAGTTGTGAAATCAAAAAGGTAGGAATTTGGGAGACATCTGCAAAGGGTTCATCGTAAAGGATTGGGAGCTTAGGAATCGTTGCCAGTGCTTCTTCTGGCGTGACATACAATTCAGTATGGTCTGTACCAAGGTGCTGGGCGACTGCTTTTGCGTATTCTGCCTCATTGTAGATATCTTCCTGGAATCCAATGGTGAACGTTTTAATCGGTTGACTACTCTGAGCCTGCATCAGCGCCACCACAGTAGAGGAGTCAATGCCACCGGATAGAAATGCACCTAGAGGAACATCCGCAACCATGCGTAGTCCAACTGCATCCCGCAACAATGAGTCGAGATGGATTATGGCATCTTGTTCTGAGCCGATAAACGGATCGGCGATGCCAGATTCTGCCACTGCTTTAATAGACCAGTAAGATTGGGGTAAAGGATGATACGCTTCCCCCTGCCAACTGAGTGTTGTTCCGGGGGGCAGCTTATAAATCCCTTTGTAGATGGAACAGGGGGCGGGGATATATTTCAATCGCAGAAACGAAGTTAAAGCATCACGATCAATTTCTGGTTGAAATTTGGGATGGGCAGCTAGGGCTTTTAATTCCGAACCGAAGACCAGGGTTTGCCCCACCCAGCCATAGTACAATGGTTTTTCCCCCAAGCGATCGCGCCCTAAATGCAATATCCTCTCTTGCCGATCCCAAAGGGCAAAGGTAAACATACCGTTAAACTGTTGAATCGCGGATTGTAGTCCCCATTGACAAAAGCTTGCCAACATGACTTCGGTATCAGAATGTCCTCGAAACGAATGCCCTAATTGCTGTAACTTCTGCCTGAGCGCTAAGAAGTCGTAGATTTCCCCATTAAAAATAATGATATAGCGACCATTAGCAGAGATCATTGGCTGATGCCCCTCCGGTGAGAGGTCTAAAATTGCTAAACGTTGGTGTCCTAGAGCTATCCCTGAGGTTGCGTCAACCCAACAACCGGAGTCGTCTGGTCCTCGATGCCGGAGGGTGCGTGTCATCCTCTTGGTGATCGCTTGCAAGGAGTCAGAATTAATTTGTGCTGTTGGGTCTAGAAATCCAGTAATTCCACACATTTGTTGAACCAAGAAATTACTTTTCTGAATAATGATATTCGGTTCGCTTAAATACTTTCGATAAAATAAGCGCTGAGATTTTTTAACATAAAGGTTAGGAGGGTTTTATATCATAAGCGATTTACCAAATATGATATAAGTTATGGATCAATCTAGAAAATCTAACAATCTAAAGCATTTATTTACGCATTGCACTGTCAGACAATGCTACACTTCTACATTTTTTCAAGCTACTGACTTGGTTAGAACAAGTTTGACTAATCTCACTCATCACAGCCATCAACGCAAATGAAATCAGAAAGGAATTCAAACTTAAAACCGTATGACAAAAAAGACTGGAAAACAAAATAAACACGGCAAAACTGATCCCAACCTTTCGTGTATCCCCGTAAGCACGATGAATGACGGAATATATTCCTAAAGGCAAAATGAGAATTCCCAAAGCACCATACTCAGCCAAATGTAGTAAATACATGTTGTGTGTGGAGACCGTAAACCGAGTTATGCTATAGTCAAATGTTGAGCCAACTCCATAGCCAAAAATCGGACGCTCTAAAAACATTTCCCAACCTTTTTGGGCGACTCCCTCACGTTCTAGAGCCGAAGCGTCTTCAAGCGTTGACCCATCTATCATACCTTGTATCCTTCCAAATCCATTGAAATCAAGCAGCTGGTTCCAGCTATCTCCAGACGCAAGGAACAGAAGTAGCCCTATTCCTAAAATCCATAATATAAAGTGTTTTAAATGAATGGCTCGAGTCAGGCTCAGAGTGATTACTGTAATAATCCAACACAACATGCCTCCTCTTGAAAGAGTTAGCATAATACCAAATCCAACTAGTAGTATCCAAAAAATACGCAATTTAGGTGGGAACATTCCTACAGTAAAAATCATACCCATTATTAATGTGCTGGAGCAGTCATTGGGATCGAGGTAGAAACCCGTAGCGCGACCTTCAATCAGACCACCAAAAGCAGATTGATCAATAAAGAACTGGTAAAAATTATTAATAATTCCTACCAACGTGGCAATCCCGATCGCACGTCTCGCCCAGCGTAAAACTTGCTGGTGCATAAACAGAAAAGTCATTACCAATAAAAAAGTTGACGAAAAAGATCGATCAATCAATGCTCTCAATGAAGCCTCAGATGAAGGAAAGAATAAGTATGAGGCGGCTGTAGCAATGAAGTAGCCTAAGCACCAATAGAGAACAGAACTAGGAAAGTGATTCAGCTTTTGCAAAAAAAATAAGGGAATGCAAAAAGCAAAATAAGGTAGCATCCATCCTACAGAGCTAGAAGCCAATCCCCGTACAACTAGATATCCATCTAAACGTGTGTAAAAGAAAAATATGGCACCAATAACTAGGAAGCTTTGATAATAGAGCAGGCACTTACTTCTAGTTTGAAATTCAACGCTCATAGAACAAACTCAATATTGCATGCTCTGTCTGTAACTGGAGTTGCGACACGGAAAAATTTTCAACAATTCGCTGTCGGATTTTAGCCTGACCGTAATTCCCAGTATTTAACTCCGCGATTAATTGCATCACAGCAGTTTTCAAGGCTTGAGGATCGCCAGGTGGGACGAAGATCCCCTCGTTACCCACAATCGATGCAGAATCGCCCACATCTGTGACTACACAGGGTTTTCCACAAGCCATTGCTTCACTGATAGCATTGGAAAATCCTTCCCCAAAGGCAGACGCAGAAACAAGAATATCTAATGCATTATAGACCTCAAGCATGTCTACCCGTGCTCCTGCCCAGATTACTTGGTCAGCAATGCCAAGTTGATTTGCCAATTCGTAGAGTTGTATTGCGTAGTCCTGCTGCTGTTCTCCGCCAACACAAACAAAATGCACGTCTTGCCGCTCTTGTAAAATTAGGGCCGCAGCTTTCAGGAAAGTTGGATGATCTTTCATGGGGTGAAGTCGTCCAACCAGACCAATTAAAATCCTATCGCCTGAAATCC
This sequence comes from Nostoc sp. CHAB 5824, assembly GCF_020829665.1. Classification (GTDB taxonomy): domain Bacteria; phylum Cyanobacteriota; class Cyanobacteriia; order Cyanobacteriales; family Nostocaceae; genus Nostoc. The sequence goes on along the minus strand of NZ_JAIVFT010000004.1, from coordinate 25,011 downwards.
CCCATTCTTGACGAGTGATTGCGCCTGCTTCTGGGTCAGGTTGAAAGTGATCGACATCAATTCCATTAGGAATCACAATCAAGGTTTCTTTTGGGAAACCTTTAGACAAATGGTACTTTTGACCTGCGTAAGAATTAGCAATAATTAGATCAGCAAACCGAGCCAACTTCTGTTCTACATAAATAGTTGAACCTACCCATTTAGACAGTTTATTGCCTTTTTCTATATTTAATTGAAAATCTCCCCAATTAGAATGCCGGATTCCCCAAATCATCTTAGTAGTAGGAAAAAGAGGTTTTAAGAAAATCGTTAATATATTAGAATCCGGTAAATAGCTATGTAATACATCAGCTTGAATAGACTTGAGTTGTTGAAACAACCTCCAAAAAAAACCGACCATATCCCAACGGTCTTGCTTCCCTAAAGATAGAAGTTTGATCGATGTATCACTGAACTCCGCCCCTGAATCAGCATCTGGATAAAAGCATAAAATACTGACCTCATAACCTTTTAAACTTAAGGCTTTTGCTAGCGTGGATAATTGTTTTTCAGCACCGCCACCACCAGAGCGAACGAGGGATCGAATCAGGAAAACAATCTTTTTCATCAATTTTATTGAAAATAGGGCAAATCTAAGTTTGTAAGGTTGAACACGAGGTGGTCATCCCTTATTTTGTTCTTGACCATAAGTGTTGCTCCTTTAAGACTTCATCCATTAGTATTTCCCATTCATCTAGCACCTGGTTTAAACTGAATCGCTCAACCACTTCTGTCGCACGAGATGCAAGGCAATTCCGCTCTACTTCACTTGACATTAAACGACTCATTGCTGCCGCTAATGCTGTTACATCTTCATTAGGCACGATAATACCATCAATGCCGTCCCGAATCAGTTCTCCAACACCAGAACAATCTGTTGCAATCACAGGTAAACCACAAGCAAGTGCTTCTCCAAGAGCCATCGGAAAGCCTTCAGAACGTGATGACATCACAAATAAATCGGACTTTTGTAAGATTGGAAAAGGAGGATTGATTGCCCCTGTAAACACTACCTGTTCCGATAATCCCAACTGATCCCGTAGGTTTTCTAGATCATGTTTGAGTTCACCCTCTCCTAAGATCAGCAATTGCCAATCTGGATACTGGTTCGCTACTGCTTGAAAAGCAGTCAACAAAAAGTCAAACCGTTTCACATAAGTGAGTCGTCCCATCGATGTAATCCATTTTTTATTTGGGTCAACATCTGACGGCAGACTGGATTGGCTTGTCATCTTGGGAATAGGAATAAAAGGGTTGTAAATGACTGTTCTTTTCTCTTCTGGCAACCAATTAAGATCTTTATTCACATGTTGACTAACACTCACTATTTTGTTGAGATTTAGATATGCAAAATACCGCAACATTTCCCAAGGCTGTTCACAAGGAATTATTTTAGGGCTACAATGCTCGGTTCCAATTTTGGGGTATTTTGTTTGAAATAGTGCGAACGAGGTTAAAATATTCATGGGAGCCATAAAAGAAATTACAACATCTGGCTGAGTTTCTCTAACGGCTTGCCTTAGTCGAATAAATCGGGAAAGGGTGTTCCAAACTCCATGCAGTAAAGTTGCCGATTTTTTACGTAGGTTGAGAGCGACGTGCTCAATCCCTGGTGGTAATGAGTAAAAGTCAGTATCCTTATTAGATAGCGTAATTACTGTAACAGTATGTCCTCGCTGTAAAAATCCTTTTGCTAGCAAAAGCAGAACTCGCTCTGCCCCACCGCTTGCCAGTCCCGAAATAATTAGGGTTATTTGCATCACATCACACCGTTGAAAGCTTTCTTAAGTTCTTGAGTGCAAAGAACAGCACATAGAAGAATGAAAACAGATAGACACAACTTGTTGATAATGCAATTCCTTGAATTCCCAACCATTGCATGAATAGATAGTTTAAGCCAATATTGATCAACACATTAAATGCCGACACCCCCATCAAAACTTGATTAAGGCACAGAGAGGTCAACAGTTTGACAACAAAAATACCCGCAATGTAAAAAGGAATTTGTAGTGCATAAGCAGATAGAATTTGTGCAACCAAATGAGTCTCTTTGGCGGTAAACGCCCCTCGTTGGAAAAGTAACTGGACTATTGGCTCAGACAGAAACACCAAAAGCCCTGTAAAAGGAACTGTAATCACGAAGATCCATGTTATAAAGGATCGCAAGGTATGATTGACTCCTTTCCAATCACTCGATGCAACCATTTTTGAAAGATAAGGAATAGCCGCAGTACTGATGGCAGTGGCACCTAATATTAGGGGAAATGAACTCACCCGACTCGCATAATTGAGAGCGGCGACACTTCCAGGTGCTAACATAGCAGCCATTGATTGGTCTACTAATACAGTACTGCACATTAAAAGTGACCCCGTTATTGCAGGTAAGTATAGTTTAATAACTTGCCGTAAGGCTGGAGTCCATCCAAACCACTTGGGTCGTAGCACAATACCACGCCGAATGAGGACAACCCCCAAAAGTGTCATCTCTAAAATTGCTCCAACCACTAGTCCGATGGCTAAAGCAAAAATACCGAGCGACTGCCCAAATAAAAGCAACAATATAATCGTTACTGTGGGTGTCAAAATCGGAGATAGAGCAGCTAATGCAAACCGTTCCCCTGCATTCAATACGGCACTCAACAGCACGATGATACCGCTTAATACAACAAGCGGCGTGGTGACGTAAAGCAGTTTAAACGTCAAAGCTAATTTTGCAGCACTAAATCCTACCGTCATCCAAGGTAAATACAGGGGAGCCATTATGATGATGAATAGAATTATGCTTGCGAGAAGCGTTAGAACACAGAGGGTTGCACCAGACAGGAGTTTTTCTGCTGCTTTGTTTCCTTCCTGTTCTCGAACTTTAATATAGGTTGGGATGAGTGCAGCATTCAAAGAGCCTGCAACGACGTTAACGATAAAGTCAGGAACAATAACAGCAATTAAAAATGCATCTACAAAATCACTCGTGCCAAACTTCCAAGCGACAATCGATTCTTTAGAGAAAGCAACTACTTTGACTAATATTGTGCATATAGCAACGACAATTGCAGCACCTAAAATCTGATGATTGATAGAATTGCTAGTGAATTGCTTCCAAAGCTTGCCAGGTCTTTGTATTTGAAAAATCTTCATTACTATTAATTTTTGATTATATACGCACGGGATAAAATAAAATCATAAATTTCACCTGCTTTTTGTGTTCATCTCAGGTTAAATCATCAAACTTGGATTCTGCCAGCAACTTTTTTTAGTGTTGGCGATAGCGATCGCACTAAAGCTACTGGGGATATAGCCTCAAAAAAAGCTCACAAATCACGAACCTCGAATCTCAGGCAAACTTATCTGACTTAAAGCAGACCTTTTTTTTACCATCAGACCCTCTAGAGTGATAGTAACTAGGCCCGCTTTCATTAGTAACCCCATTCACCACCATTCCTAAAACGCGCGATCGCGATTGCTCTAGCATCGTCTTCGCAGTTTTAGCAACAGCCGACTCAAGCACTCCGGGACGTACAACTAGCAATATTCCATCTACCATCTTGCTTAATATCAAGGCATCACCAAATAAATTTAGTGCTGGAGTATCAATAATTACACAGTCATAGCTTTGTACTGCTTCTTGGATCAATAAAGACATCTGCTGCGAGTCTAGTAATGCTGCCGGATTAGATGGAATTGTCCCAACGGTTAGCACATCCAAGTTAACCATTACTTCTTGGGTAGTTCGGGGAAACTCTGCTTCACCGACTAAAATATTACTTAGTCCTACTAAGTTGGATAATTTCCACATTTTTTGTTGACAAGAGTGACGCATATCTGCATCTACCAACAGCACTTTACGTCCCATGTGTGCTTTAGCTATTGCCAGGTTAGATGCCACAAATGACCTGCCTTCACCTGGAGTTGAACTAACCACAGCAATTACTTTTAGCGGTTTATCAAAAACGGTAAAATCCAACTTTGTCTGAAGCATCTCAAATGCTGAATTTGCTTCCGAGGAAGGATTGTCTCTCACTAGCAGTTCTAATAAAGACTCTGCGTCACTACCTTTATATATTTGACCCAAGTGAGGAATTGTACCGAGTAAGGGATAATCAAATAGCTGTTGAGCTTGCTCAATAGTTTTTATGGATCGATCCATAGCTTCCAACGTTAAAGCTATCCCCACACCTAGTGAAATTCCCAAAAATCCACCCAAGGTCAGGTAGAGTGTAATTTTGTCAGCTGCTTTATCAGGAACTAAAGCCATAGATACCACCTGTGCATTACCGGCATTTTGATTGACAACAACATCCACTTGTTGCGATTGCTTTAGTAGTTCTTCATAAGTTCCTCGTGCTACTTGCAACTGTCGGTCTAGCTGTTGCTGTTTTTGTTGCAATTGGGGTAAGGCACCCAACCGTTTTTGGGACATTGTGTATGCATCTTGCAAAACCTTAATTCGATTAGCTAATGCTGAACGTTCCACATCTGACTGTACCAACTGGGCAGTTAGAGTCTGCTTGAGTTCCCCCATCTGTAAATTTTGAGTTGGTACAGATTTTTTGCTGCTTACATTTTCCGAAACTTGCATTGCTAACTGTTTTTTGAGAACTGCTGCTTTTGCCGTCAAATTAATGATCGCTGGATGTTGATTTGTATAGCGAGTCTGTGCCACCGCTAACTCGCTTTCCACTTTTTGATATTCTGTTAACACCTCCTGCACACCTTTTGATTGACTTAAATTGCCCATATCCAAAGCTTGTAGCGAATTTAATTTCAATTGACGTTGCAGAAGTTGTGAGCGAGTCTTGGCATCTACCAAGTTTGACTGAGCTTGAGTTATCTGGTCAGATAACTCATTGAGCCTTTCCACACCTGTGGTAGCTTCTTGTTCTAAAGCAACTACCTTGTTTTCTTCTTTAAACTGACGCAAAGCTGCCTCTGCTCTAACTACCCTTGCCTCTAAGCCAGGCAATTGGTTACTCAAAAATTTCTTTGCAAGCCTTGCCTGGGCTTGATTAACGTTAATATTGTTTGCCAGGTAATATTTCATTACTGAATTCACAACAGATGCGGCTTCTTTTGGATCGCTACTGCTATAAGAAATCGCCAAAATATCTGTACCTCGAATACTTTTAACCTTGAGTATTCTGAGAAACTCATCTATTTTTAGAGGTCTTCCTTTCTTATCTGTCAGGCTTAGGCTACTAATGGTTTTTTTAACTATTGGATTGGAGCGGATTATCTCTGCTTCTGTATCTAATGGGCTACTTAGTTGACTTACACCGCTCAACTCTCCAGCTTGTGCCGAGGGAATTGTCAGCGAAGAAACACGGTCAGTTTTCCTGAAAAGCAACTTGCCTTCTGCTTTATAAATTGGTTTTTGTCTGATGGCAATTAAAACTGACAATCCAAAAATAGAGGCAGTCACGGCAGCTATGACTAGCCAACGCCTTTTCAGAATCAGCGAGTATTGTTGCAACAAATATAGGAAGTTTTGGTCTTCTTGGTTAGAGGGCATGGAATATGTTGTGAATACTTTAAATACTTATTAATTTTGCTTCATAGTTCTGGAAGTTTAAATAGTGATTTGGATAATTAATATTTAATATTAAGTGCATAACAGCATTTAACTATATTTATTTTGGCAATTGTGTTTGAATAGATAACTTATGCTTCTGTATCTAATGGTTTACTTTGTTGAGTTACTTCACTGAGTTCCCGAGTTGGTTCAGAAATACTTGTTAAGCAAGAAACGCGATTAGTCTTATTGAAAATCAGTTTCCTTTCTGCTTCACAAACTGGTTTTTGTTTGAAGGAAACTAAGGTTGTGATGCCCAAAATAGAGGTAGTTACAACTGCTATCACCAGCCAACCTCTTTTTAAGCTCGGCAAGTACTCTTGGAAATCAAATGAGTCTTGTTCTTCTTGTTTGAGTAGCATCAATATATATATATCATAAAAAAATAAGTTAACTATTAAACTTAATTATCAGTTGAGTATTTATTCTCATTTACTAACTACTCTTAATTAAATGTTACTAATTTTTTTTAAGTACGTAAACTTTAGAACTCTCTTTTTACTTGGCTATTTTAGATTAACTAAATAATTAAATCTTTCATTTTATCTGTATTTACAAATATCACCTTTTTATTTTTAAGTCAACAATCTGACTACATATTTGTCGAAAGCCCAATATTTTAGTATTTGAAATAAGTAGGTCTGTGTTGAAAATTGTCGTTATAACAAGACAGGAGGCAGAGGGCAAAAGGCATAATAAAAGAGCTTTTTGGACACCTTTGCTTTCTGTTACATACCTTAGCTTTTTTACGCCGTTCTACTTATTTTTTAATAGGGTTAGTTGCTGTATGGTTAATAGATATACATCGGATCATGGATTTATTACCAACTTTTCTGTATCTGAAGTATAGTCATCCTGGGCGCGACTTGTTGAATAATTTTTCTGTTGATTGCTACTTTGTCATTATGGATTTTTAAAGCATATCGACGGTAACAATTTAAATTTAAAGTTTATATTGACTATATTCATGACATTATGGAAATATAAAAGCTACAAGTGTGAACCTATAGTGTGGGTCAGAGAGCCAACGCAAGTAAAATGCGTATATTACGAAAGTATACAAAAAGGCACTGACAATTCCCTCCCGGTTTGTAATAGCTAATAGTCAATTAATTTGAAAGTTAGAGTATTACAAGACTTTATTAAATGTGTGTTTTTTTTTACACCACAAGGCCAATATTTAGTATTACCATCTTTAAATCTCTTGCTGCTTTTAGCCAACAAACCAATACCAGGACATCAAAGAATAATAAAAATCGATGACTCTTACAAGTTATGTGGGTTCCCCAGCCAATACTAGGTTGCCAAACGTAGTCCGTAGCCTACCGATATTGCTATTGTTAGGGGATGTTTTTGGTTTACTCATTTGTTTAGCAATCACACAATGGTTGCGTTTAGATCAGCCCTTACATTGGCTAAATCCGTTACCTTATGCATTTGTTTGCATGATACTTGCAGCGTTTTATTTAGCAGATGCGTACCATCCAGATCGGCAAATTGCAGGTTTAAGAGCGCCTGCTCGAATTATTATTTGTAACATTGCGATCGCATTCTTCATTTCTGCGCTAATTTACTTGTCAGGTATTGCCCAACATAATCCGGTATTGTGGCGGAGTATCTTTTTACCTAGCGTGGGAATCTTTACTATTTGGGCAGTAATGTTGCGTGTAGTAGCAGTGAAATGGGTGCGATCGCACGCTCTGAAAAGCCGTTGGTTAATACTAGGTGCAGGGGATAATGCGATTAAATTTGCCCAAAAATTGCTGGGGCTTAATCCCTTAGGGAAGTTGACTGTTCTAGCAGAAGAAAACCAAGAAACTATAGACTTACCAAAAAACAATCTGAGTTATCAGGGAAATCTAGGCGAATTATTGCAATGGAGTCAAGAATCCTGGTCTGGTGTCATAGTTACAGCCCAAATAAATTTTTCCAAATCTCAAGCGCAACAGTTAATGCAGATGCGGTTGCGAGGTATTCCGATTTACACATTGCCTGATGTATACCAAACATTTTGGTATAAACTACCTTCATCGCTGCTACAAGATAAATGGTTGGCTTTTAGCAATGGTTTTAACCTAATGCCTGGTTACTTCAGTATGAAACTGAAGCGAGTTGTCGATCTCATCTTGATCCTCTTTTTACTAGTATTAGTTGCACCACTTCTCGTATTGGTTGCATTACTAATTAGATTAGATAGTCCTGGTCCAGTATTGTACAGTCAGCAGCGAAGTGGGTTATACGGTAAACCATTTAGAGTTTATAAATTTCGCTCCATGTATCAGGATGCGGAGAAGTTGGGGGCGCAGTGGGCTAGCCAATGCGATCCACGGATCACTAGACTTGGATACTGGCTACGGTTGTTACGTATTGACGAACTACCTCAAATATGGAACGTTTTACAGGGTGAAATGAGTCTGATTGGGCCTCGTCCAGAACGACCAGAATTTGATATCAAACTCAAAGAAGCGATTCCCTACTATGAAGTACGGTATTTGGTAAAACCGGGAATTACAGGCTGGGCACAGGTTATGTATCCCTATGGAGCATCTATTGAAGATGCTTACGAAAAGCTTTCTTACGATCTGTATTACATCAAAAATTATTCCATTTGGTTGGATTTAGCGATCGCCTTCAAAACCATTCGAGTTGTTTTGTTAGGTAAAGGTAGATAAGGAAAAAGAAATGAAAAAGAAAATATTGGTAACTGGCGGTGCTGGTTACATTGGCTCTCATGTAGTTCGTCAACTAGGAGAAGCTGGTTATGATGTTGTGGTCTACGACAACTGCAGTACAGGTTCACCAGCATCCGTACTACACGGAAAACTAATTATTGGCGATTTAGTAGATACCGGGCATCTTTATCAAGTTTTTGCCCAGCATCAATTCAGCGCAGTCTTACATTTTGCTGCTAGTTTGATTGTTCCAGAATCAGTAGCTCATCCCCTCGAATACTACGCAAACAACACCCGCAATACCTTAAATTTGCTGCGTTGCTGTAGCGTTATGGGTGTTAACAAGTTCATCTTTTCTAGCACAGCCGCAGTGTATGGAGATGTACAAAAAAATCCTGTTACTGAGTCGAATCCCACACAACCCATTAATCCTTACGGACGTTCCAAATTGATGAGTGAATGGCTAATCCAGGACTATGCAGCAGCATCTTCACTGCGGTATGTAATTCTACGTTACTTTAATGTAGCAGGTTCTGAGCCAAGTGGACTATTGGGGCAAATGTCACCGAATGCCACTCATTTAATTCGGGCTGCTTGTGATGCAGCACTCAAGCGCAAGCCAGAAGTACGAATTTTTGGTACTGATTTTCCTACCCCCGATGGAACCGCAATCCGAGACTATATCCACGTGGAGGATTTGGCGACTGCTCACTTAGATGCTTTGGATTACTTAGAAAAAAGAGGGGAAAGCCAAATTTTTAACTGCGGTTATGGGCAAGGATACAGCGTGCGACAAGTTATTGAAAGAGTCAAGGCTATTTCTAGTGTAGATTTTCCTGTTATTGCCGCACCACGTCGTCCGGGCGATCCTGCCTGTGTTGCAGCTTGTGCTGATAAAATCCGTAGGGTTTTGGGTTGGCAACCAAAGCACAATGATTTAGACGAAATTATCAACACAACTATTACTTGGGAAAAACAGAAGAGTAACTTTGCAAAGCAAAGATATCTAAGCATGGCATCTTCATAATTAACCTTGTACTCTGGAATTCACATAGGCATTATCACCAAATAAAGGTACACAATCACTGATGTTAAAGGCGGCTGATAATTCAACATCTGGCTCAAAACCTTTTGCAATCAATTCTTTACCAGAACTGCATTTTTTCAAGTACCCCAGTAAATCCTGCCGGAAAGCTTGAAATGTTGCCACAGCAACTTCGGCTTCTGGTGATAAACTGCCATGTAAATAACTGAGAATTGCCCCAGCACCAATTAAATCTTCAAATGCAGGGCGGAGGCTACCATCTTCTTTCCACCTTTCACCGGCAGGAATCACAGCAATTTTATCGCCATACTTTTGAGCAAACTGCGCTACAGCTTGGCAATTTCGCAAGCAACCAGCCAAAGTTGGTGTATTCCCTGTATGTAAAGTCAAAAAAGAACCATTAGGTGATGGTAAAACTAGTCTAGTTCCAGCAGTAATCTGAGTGACCGATTTTGGCGAGAGAGAATATCCAGTTGTAGTCCAACGTTGTCTATGACTTGCTAACTCTGCTTGCACTGACTTAGCATAATCTATGGCTGATTCATCTCTATATGCGTAGGGAAAAATTATCGCGCCGTTGTTTGTAGCAATTTCCACGCAGGTAGAGAAAGAGAGAACGTCAACTATTACAATTACATCACTGATGGGAGCGAGTTGAGCAACTCCTTGTGCCCCCCATTCACAGCGTAAATTAAACTCTGATTGGTTGTAAATCATTGGAGCGATCGCAAAAGACAATATGATAAAAATCAAAGCATATATTAAGCACGGCAGTGTAAATTCCTAAAAGTTTGTAGTCAGCACAAAACGTGCTAATTTGAGAGTTTGAGCCTCTCTACGAAACGCTACGCTAACACGTACAAACTCTCAACTTAGCAGTAAGTAGGTCAGCAGTTATAATCAATATAAAACTTCAAGGTTAAAAATATTATGAATTTAACTGTAACAACTCATCCTAACAATACTGTACCCAAGTTAAATTATGATGTGCTGATTGAAAATCAACCAGATGGTGGAGTTAGTGCGACAGTGCTAGGCTTGCCAGATTTTAAAGGCTCTGATGTAACTAAAGAAGAAGCACTAGAAAAACTAATTCAACTTTTACAAGAGCGAAAACCAGAAATAGTAATTTTGGAAATTGAACCTCCCCAAACCGAACATCCTTGGATGAAATTTGCGGGAATGCACAAAGATAATCCTCTTTTTCCTGAAGTTCTGGTATACATAGAAGCTGACCGAAGTCAAATTGACTTGGAGAATGAGACAAAGTAAGTATTATGTGGATATTAGATACAGATCATCTGTCGTTATTTCAAAATAGTCATCCACTAGTCACACAATGCATAAGACAGCAGAATCCTAAAAATTTAGCTATAACAGTGATTACATTTGAGGAGAAAGTTAAAGGATGGCTGAATGTTATCAACAAATATAGTAATTAATCGGCTAAGTATGACAAATTAATATGGAGGTACAAGGGATTATGGGATGAAATAGAATATTTCAAAAATATAAAATTACTTGAATTTGACACTAAAGCCTGTAATGTTTATGCTGAGTTAGTTAAGCAGAAAATTCGCGTTGGTACTCAAGATTTACGCATTGCTGTAATTAAGTTGTCGATGAATGGGATTTTAGTAACCTGCAACCGCAAGGATTTTGAGAAAGTTCCTAATTTGCGTTTAGAAGATTGGACTATATCTTAAAATCTATAAACTAAAAAACTGCGTAATTTACTACTCGTCACAATTGAATCTGAGTTTGAACGCCAAAGTAGTTTAATATTTATTGAGTTATTCTGGACAAACTTTCTTTAATTTTTAGTTTATTTACAATACTTTCTTCCAAAAGATGATATAGAAAATGAGGTGTGTTTAAATTAGCTGAGTGTAAAAGTTTTTGATAAAGTTGGCAAGCTGAACCATCATTTAAAATCCTGTCATGAATGATTCTTGTCCATTCAGGTGCATTGATCATTAATTGGGGTACAACTTTAATAAAAGCCGTAATTTGTTCTTCTATACCAAAAGATTCGAGAAAATGAATTAAGCTGAACATCGCTTCTGGCTGTTGACATTGATCATCTAAAACAAGATGATATACAGATAAATTTTCCTCATCAGGATTATCAGCTATTTCAGCTAAAGCATTTTCAAAGTTGGTAACTTGCTGTTGAGTTTGCATCAAGCGATTTTTTCTTAAAATTGCCAATAGATTGTTTTGATTCATGGGTTTCAACCTACTTTATCAAAAATACCTTGCCAAGTTAGTCTATTCAGGTTAATTAAACCTTGCAAACTTTTCCTGATTTCTCTATTGTACAAACCTTGACGAAGATAAATAGAATGCACATCCCAAACTTCTTGGGCCAATGTTTCTCTTGCTGAGAAACTTAAATTAGGAGATTTACCGTAAGAAATTGTTTGCCGATGACGACCTCCTTTTCCTGGTGATAAATGTTCCATCATAATGGCAATTCCTTTATTTGTAGTATAACCAGGAACTTTAGCTTTCATAAAAGCATCCGCAGGTATATGATGAGGTGTAAGGTTATCGCCTCTACGTCCTAGTTTGAGTAAGTCTCCATAAGTACCTATATTGCCCTCTCTGGGAATAAGTTGACGTTGATTATTAATAATGTTTTACTCCAGATTCGCTATTGTTAATTGTTTTCAAGGCTAAATTGAGCTAAATGTTATAATCAATATAAAACTTGGAATATAAAAATATTATGAATTTATCTGTAAAAACTACCTCTCAGACAACTGCACCAAAGTTAAATTATGATGTGCTGATTGAAAATCAACCAGATGGTAAAGTTAAAGCAACATTGCTAGGTTTACCAGACTGTCAAGGTTTAGGAAATACAGAAACGGAAGCGATAGAAAAACTTAGTCAAAGTTTGCAACATCGTTTAGAATCTGCCAAGATAGTCACTTTAGCAATTCAAGTATCCCAAGTAGTAGAAAACCCTTGGTTGAAAATAGCTGGTAAATATAAAGATGATTCGCAATTTGATGAGATGCTGGAATATATAGAAGAATATCGGCGCGAATTAGATGAAGAAAGGGAGTTAAGGTAAATTTAGATGTGAATAATTTAAGAATATTAGATACGGATCACCTATCTTTGCTCCAAAGGGGTAATCCATCTATTAGAAAGCGATTAAATATATTTAATCCTCAAGATATTGCAATAACTATTGTGACGGCTACTGAACAAATACGGGGAAGAATGAATAATATTAATAGGGCTGATTCATCAGGTGAATTAGTCTTAGCTTATGCTAGATTACAAGATACCTTAGATGATTTAAATAGTATTAATGTCCTGGAATTTAGCGAAGATGCTGGCAATATTTATGCTGAATTAGTTAAGCAAAAAATTCGCGTTGGCACTCAAGATTTACGCATTGCGGCAATTACTCTGTCAGTGAATGGAATTTTAGTAACCCGCAACCATAAGGATTTCGAGAAAGTTCCTAATTTGCGTTTAGAAGATTGGACTATATCTTAATTTTTCTCAAGGTTAATTTAACCTAATTGTTTATAGTTAAAAAGTTCAGACTAATATTATTAGCTTCCCAGTATTCTTTGGCTGAATTTAAAATATCCAATGAATGCTATTTGGTACTGTGTCGATTCAGCTTGATCGAAGATATTAGCATCGTCATACGATATGACGTATATCTATCTCAGCCAGATACCATATTAAATCAATGATACATTCATTTTTTAGCCTTACTACTTTCTTAACAGTGCTTATTTCTTTATAGATGTGATAAATATTCCTATTATAAATATAATAAAAAATACTCCTAATACCCACCAAATTAAACCAGAACGAATAAGAGAAGGTAATACTGCTGAACCTAACATTGAAAAAATCATTGAAAAAATAGTACTTGTGGTGGATGGATTTTGAGATGTATTGTTTACTGCTTTATTACTTATCTGATTTTTTGCAGAAATAGGATTTACTGATGAAGAAGTATTTTGGGAAATAGCGTTTTGAAAAATACTTTGTTTACTATAGTTATTAGGTGATGGCAAATTTGCAGACTGATTAGTTTGCGAAACGTTAGATTGAGCTGGCTTAATTGGTGATAAAGTAGGTGTATTGCTGCTTGATGATAGAAGCTGCCAAGTATTGATAGTCGTATCAGCACTCCCACTGGCAAGGATTTTGCCATCTGGACTGAAAGCTACAGAACAAACCCAGTTGGAATGCCCGTGAAGGGTGGAAATTTCTCTTCCTGTGCCTACATTCCACAATTTGATAGTCTTGTCATCACTCCCACTGACAAGGATTTTGCCATCTGGACTGAAAGCTACGGAATGAATATAGTCGGAATGCCCCTGAAGGGTGTAGATTTCTCTTACCGTGCCTACATTCCACAATTTGATAGTCCTGTCATAACTTCCACTGGCAATAATTTTACCATCTGGGCTAAAAGCTACGGAACGAATCGAGTCACAATGCCCTTGGAGAGTATGTATTTTCCCTCCTATTGAAATATTTTCTATAATTTTATCTGCGGCAAAAGCTTTAGGTTGTGATGTTGATACAGCAAAAGCAGATTGTTGTTTTGGTCTAGCAAAGCCAGGAAATATATCAATACCAAGTTTTGTAGAACGATCGCACCAATAACACTTACCATAAGTTTGGCTGTAGTAGTGGCTGTCTACCTTTCCACAGATAGTTAACTCATTAACAGCAAGTCTGAGCGCCTTTACCCAATCCCCAGCAGTTGGGCGCAAGTTAGAATTTTTATAACCATCGTTAAAGCATTTGAGAAAACATCGCTGAACCTCTGGGTGAATAATCTCAAGAGAAATTGTCCTTTCTACAGGTTGAATCAAACGGTTTGGTGCATACAGCCATAAACCCTGACGGATAAGTTCATTAGTTTCTGGAGTTTCCCCCGCACCTATCCACTTTCCTGCAAAAGGAGTTTGACCACCAAACAACAACTGATAGATAATGACTGCTAACCGGAAGCGATCGTGTACTTCCGTTTGATCAATGCTAGAAAAATCTTTATCAATCAGTTCCGGTGGTGTAAAGCCCTCTGAACCAACTAGACAACGATAAACCTTATTATTTTTCGGATTCCGAACTTGAAAGGAGTCAGTATCAATAATTGAAGGTAAGGCGCGATCGTTAACAAGAATATTTTGCGGCTTGATGTCACCCACAACATAGCCAGAAATGTGAATTGCTTCAATAATTGAGGCGATATTTAGCGCCGTTGTGTGGAGAAAACGCCAATCAACATCAAGTTTTAAAGTCTTACGGCGCGTGAGGTTGTAAACATCAATAAGTTCTTTTCCCTCCTTAATTTCCGGCATTAAAAAGCCCACACAATTAGCCTGAGCATCTTTCAGTATCGACTTAGGCCAAGCAAAAGAAATATGATTAAGATGAGAGTTTGGCTCTTTGGGTTGGTGCGCTATCATCACCGCCAACTTTTGCACATGATCAGGAGTTGGCGAGTGGTAAATTTTTGCTAAATACCCATTGCGATTTGTTTGCCAAACCTTCGCTTCACCACTAATTTTAGGTTCACCCAGCAGAGTAATTGATTTTCCCGTACTGGCACAGGTGAGAACTGTCATTGAATTTTACTCTCTATCAAACAAGCACAAAAGTAAGGTTTTATCATCGTCAGTGCGAGAATTTAGCCGTTCAGAGTTGAGGAATTCCATCAGATATTTATCTTCATCCTCTGGATTAACAGGTTCATGTAAGTATTCCTCCAAAGGTTTAAAGAAAGGCGAGAATGGTTGCCAGTCACTCAAGCGAATTGCTACTTTTTCTAGCCCATCAGTGGAAGCACAAATAAACTCTTGTTTTTCGGAAATGACCTTTACCTGCATTTCTTTTAATGCATTTGTTGAGGTAATAAAAGTTGTTTCATTAGCAAACTCACCTTTATCTGGCTGAAACAACAGTTGATATTCTGACTCTTGGGAACGAATTACAATAAATCCATCTCCGATTTGCATAGCTGCAACGTAGTCAGGAGTTGCCAGAAAAACCAATAACGTACAAGCTAAATCATTGATAGAATAATCTTCTTCATCTGCTTGCTTCTGTAATTCTGCAATAACTTGGGTCACAATCTTAGCAAACACTTTCTGAGCTTCTTCTTCAGAAAGTGGTTGAGAAAAAGCTTGTGTCTGAGGAGATTCATTAATATCAGCAAAGCATTTGAGTACCGTTTCTACCGCCAACTGAGAACCAGTATCAGAATGTTTAGCACTACCAGCACCATCAGCAACAGCACCTACAATCACATCCTTAAAGATGCGAGAATCCCCATAATCTTGACAGCCTATCCCCTGGTTTTGATGACTCGTTCCAATCGCAGAACGTGCAACAGCTTTCCACTTCACAAAATTTCCTCTAACTGATAATTTGACCCCATCCCATAGCCGGTAAAGCTACAGCTTGTCCTACTTTGCCACTAGAAACCCGTTTCATCGAAGCAGAAAGCCAGACAAACATCTCACGAAAATCTAAGCCATTGAGCATAATTGGTAGACGTTCAGGAACAGAAATTTGTTTGAGAATATTCATATCAGCACCCTGTACACCAACCGCAAAAAATGACAGTCGGCGTTGTGCTTCTGCTTCTCTCATCTTTTGCGCGGCTGGCTGCCAGGAGTCATTTGGCTCTCCATCGGTAATCAAAAACACCCAAGGGCGATAATAGAGAATACCGTTGTCTTTATAAGTCTGTTTGCGGGTTTCTAAAAAATCCAAAGCATACTCAATCGCCGCACCCATTGGGGTTAAACCACCTACTTCCAATGTAGGCGGTGTAAATTGGTCAATCGTTACGAAGTCTTGCGTGAGTTTAACTATAGGGCCAAATGTAATCATAGCCACTTCCACACTCAGCGATGCTTGGGAATCTTTTAGTACATCTGCTTTGAAAGCAGCAAGTCCTCGATTTAACTCTTGGATAGGCTGACCTGACATCGAGCCAGAAGTATCGAGTAGCAGAATTACAGGGCAACGATTTTCTGGATTTTCAACGAATTCCGGCATTCCTACAGCCATTTAATACTCCCAAGTAAGTAAATTATTATACAAAATTACAATTAATGTTATTAGCTAAGAGATACTTAAAAAGTAGTGTTTTTACTGAAACAACTTCCCTGCTTAAAATATATGGGCTGATGGCGATCGCAATTATTTGTCTATCTGAAGTGTCCAGTATTCGCTAAACTCAGAAATGCTGCGTTATTCCTCATCATGTCCGATTCCCAAACTGTTAGTGCTGCTGTTGCCAAACTCTACAATACCTACCCCTTTCCGCCAGAAGCCTTGTTGGATGAACCACCTCCAGGTTACAACTGGCGCTGGAATTGGTTAGCTGCTCATAACTTCTGCACAGGTCAAAAACCCCAAAGGCAAGATATTCGGATTTTAGATGCAGGTTGCGGTACTGGTGTGGGTACAGAGTACTTGGTTCACCTCAATCCCCAGGCTTCTGTTGTGGGAATTGACCTCAGTACTGGCGCTTTAGCTGTAGCAAAAGAACGTTGTCAGCGTTCAGGGGCTACCCGCGTTGAATTTCATCACCTCAGCTTGTTTGATGTGGAACAGTTGCCGGGTGACTTTGATTTAATTAACTGTGTTGGTGTTTTGCATCATACCCCCGATCCGATCGCTGGTATTCAAGCTTTGGCGAAAAAGTTAGCCCCAGGTGGCTTGATGCACATTTTTGTGTATGGGGAGTTGGGACGTTGGGAAATTCAACTCATGCAAAAAGCGATCGCACTTCTTCAAGGTGACAAAAAAGGCGACTACCGCGATGGTGTCCATGTCGGACGACAAATATTTGCTTCTCTACCAGAAAATAACCGAATTGTCAAATATGATAAGCAGCGTTGGTCATTAGAAAATCACAAAGATGAAAACTTTGCTGATATGTACGTTCATCCCCAAGAAATTGACTACAACATTGAGACGCTGTTTGAATTAATAGATGCTTCGGGATTGGAGTTTATTGGTTTCTCGAATCCGAGTTTTTGGGATTTAGAGAGACTTTTGGGCAAAGCACCAGAGTTAGTAGAACGGGCAAAAGATTTGAGCGATCGCCAGCTTTACCGCCTGATAGAATTATTAGATCCAGAAGTAACTCATTACGAGTTTTTCCTCGGTCGTCCTCCCTTAATCAAGTCCAACTGGTCTTACGATAACGCCCTATTGGCAGCGATTCCCGAACTTAATCCTTGTATTGAAGGATTTCCCAGTCAATGTTTCTTTAATTACGATTATCAGATTGTTAATTTATCTGTAGCAGAGTTTGAGTTTATGCAAAAGTGTGATAAGAATTCAACAGTTGCAGAGATTTTGGCAGGTGTGCAACTGGGATTAGATGGTGTAAGAACGCTTCTTCAGCAGCAGCTGATTTTATTAACACCTGTTTAATTACACTGCACTCTAATACGGAGTTAATAAAGGCAATTTATACTCATGGTGAGGAGCGATCGCCCATCACCATTTTTGGCAACTTAATGTAAATTAAGAAAGTGCCCAAGAAACGGGATATTGTACATCCCAAAAGTTGGAGTTTTCTGAAATTCAGCAGTGGTGCGATGTTTAATGACAAACCGCTACTCTACGATTTCTGATTTGCGGTACGTTCATACGCTCCTCAAGCACCAGTTGATTTTATTGACACCGACTTAATTCAAAACCAAGATGTTAGGTAACGACTTTGGAGGAGAATTATTCACTCAAAAAAACTGGAATTGGAAGAAATTTTGAATTTTCAGGCAACAATTATTGATTATTCACCCCCACAGTCCCTTACCTCATCAGCCGCTCTCTCGCTTCTGTAAGCGCGGATTTACTGACTGTGTAACGTTGCTAAGAAGTTAATTGTTTTTTCCTAAAGTATTGTTACCGGATCGTGATATGATTCAGCTGACTGAATGTGCAGTCATCATATTTAACTGTACTGGTTTCAAGTCCCGTGAGCTTGTCAGACGAATCAATTGCGCCCACTCCGACAACGCAACAAGATGCTAAAACTGGTTCTGAAGACACAGAATCGGGTAACTCCATGCAAGAGTTCCATCAACTCTTCCAGCGATTATTGGTAATCACGCTTGTCTTGACGGGGGTTATTTTTATCTCTGTGTGGATTTTTTATTCCTTAAACATTGCCCTAAATTATTTAATTGGGGCGTGTACAGGTGTGGTTTACTTAAAAATGTTGGCTAGAGACGTTGAGCAGCTCGGTAGTGAGAAAACCAGTCTGAGCAAAACTCGTTTTGCTCTGTTTATTGGAGTGATGATCGTGGCAAGTCGATGGCGTGAGCTACAGATTCTGCCCATTTTTTTGGGATTTCTAACTTACAAAGCCACGCTTCTCGTCTATATGGTGCAAATTGCGTTCATTCCTGATTCTTAAAAAGTCAGGCTCACAAAGATAGTAATCCCATCCTCGCTCGTTGGGGAAAATGCTTGAAGAATGCAAATGCTTAGTGTCTTAAACGCCTTTAATTCTTTTCCCCTCGCCGCATTAGAAGTAGGTCATCATTTCTACTGGCAGTTGGGCAATCTTAAAATTCATGGGCAAGTTTTTCTCACCTCATGGTTTGTGATTAGCATTCTAGTAGTGGCTTCAATAGCTGCTACTCGCAACGCACAAAGAATTCCCAAAGGCATCCAGAATTTGATGGAATATGCCCTAGAATTTATTCGTGATTTGGCAAAAAACCAACTTGGTGAGAAAGAGTACCGCCCTTGGGTGCCATTTATTGGCACATTATTCTTGTTTATTTTTGTATCGAACTGGTCAGGTGCGCTAATTCCCTGGAAGCTCATCAGGCTACCTTCGGGCGAATTGGCAGCTCCCACCAATGACATCAATACGACTGTTGCATTGGCATTGCTGACCTCCTTAGCGTACTTTTACGCAGGTTTTAGCAAACGGGGTTTAGGCTACTTTAAGAAATATATAGAGCCAACACCTGTTTTGTTGCCGATCGCAATTCTAGAAGATTTCACCAAGCCACTCTCCCTAAGCTTCCGTCTATTTGGTAATATTTTGGCGGATGAACTGGTAGTAGCGGTGCTGGTTCTGCTAGTTCCTCTATTTGTACCTCTGCCTGTAATGGCTTTGGGTTTATTTACCAGCGCCATTCAAGCCCTGGTTTTTGCCACCCTAGCCGGAGCATACATTCATGAGGCAATGGAGGGGCATGGCGGAGATGAACATGAGGAGCATTAAACTTCTCAGTTGATAGCACAGTTCCAAGAGCATGTTCGCTCAAAATATCGCAAAGCGCGATCTAAAGAACCCGGTGCAGCGTGAAAAACACGTTTCTAATTGTTAACGTAATGTCTGTTAGTTTTGTAATCAAAGCAAGGAAAATCAACATGGATCCATTAGTTCAGGCTGCTTCAGTTCTCGCTGCTGCTTTAGCGATTGGTTTAGCTGCAATTGGCCCTGGTATTGGTCAAGGAAATGCTGCTGGACAAGCAGTAGAAGGTATTGCTCGTCAACCTGAAGCAGAAGGTAAAATTCGCGGTACTCTGCTATTAACCTTGGCATTCATGGAATCCTTGACTATCTATGGTCTAGTAATTGCCCTGGTATTGCTGTTTGCTAATCCTTTCGGCTAATACCTTAAAGTTTTTGTGAGTGTGGAGACGTGAACCATCACGCCTCTACAATCGAAAATTTTTGGGTATCTTAATAGTTTTAATGTTCAGTTGACCCTTGTTGGCTATGGGTCTCTAAAATATGAAAGGTTGGATGATGTTGCTAGCCATGAAAACTGCTACTCCAGCCAAAGAGGAGACAAATGTTTGATTTCGATGCTACCTTGCCCTTCATGGCATTGCAATTCCTGCTATTGGCAGCTTTGTTGAATGCAATTTTCTATAAGCCACTGACCAAGGTACTAGACGAGCGCGATGGTTACATCCGAACGAATACCCTTGAGGCGCGGGAGAGCTTGGCTAAAGCCGAGCGCTTGGCTACCGAATATGAGCAGCAACTCGCAGAAGCTCGCAGACAATCGCAAGCTACCGTAGAAGCGGCTCAACTTGAAGCTAAGAAAATTACTGCCGAGAAAATCGCCGAGGCCCAAAAGGAAGCTCAGTCTCAACGAGAACAAGCTTCTGTTGAAATAGAACAACAAAAGCAGGAAGCTTTTCGCACCTTAGAACAACAAGTTGATGCTCTAAGCAGGCAGATTCTAGAAAAACTATTGGGGCCAACTCCAGTTAGATAAGCTAACTAGACTGGTTCTGTGAAAGCATACGCGCAACTGGGCCCTAGTCCAGAGCGCAAAATTTAAGTGTCAAAAAAGGCACTTTTTCTCCTTCAGGGGAAAAATACTTAATTTCCCTTTGGGGAAAAGATACTTAATTCCCCCGCGGGAAAATACAATGTATTAGCAAGCGAGCAGCGCACTTGTAAATGGGTATCATGGGGACATTCTTATTACTTGCCGCAGAAGCGAACGCTGTTCACTCTGAATTGGCAGAAGGCGCAGCAGAAGGTGGTTTCGGTCTAAACCTAGACATTTTTGAAACCAATCTGATCAATCTAGCGATTCTGGTTGGCATATTATTCTACTTCGGACGTAAAGTTTTAAGCAATATCCTGAACGAGCGACAATCCAATATTGCCACCGCAATTCAGGAAGCAGAAGGGCGCTTGCAAGAGGCAAAGATTGCCCTTTCTCAAGCGCAAGAGCAGTTGAAGCAATCTCAGGCAGAGGCAGAACGCATCCGCCAATCTGCCCAAGAAAACGCCCAAAAGGCGAAAGAAGCCTTGTTAGCAAAGGCAGTGCAAGACGTAGAACGCTTGAAACAAACAGCAGCAGCAGATTTAAACACCGAAACAGAGCGAGCGATCGCTCAACTGCGGCAACGAGTTGCTGCACTAGCATTGCAAAAAGTCGAATCGCAACTCAAAGACGGGATTGCCGACGATGCTCAACAAAGTTTAATTGACCGCAGCATCGCACAACTGGGAGGCAATGTATGACAAGTCAGGTAGCAGCAGCCGAAGTAGCCCAGCCTTATGCACAGGCACTTTTGTCAATAGCGCAATCGAAAAATTTGACAGAAGAGTTCGGGGAAGATGCACGGACTTTTCTGGGACTGCTTAGGGCAGACAAACAGCTACACAACTTCTTCAGCAACCCGTTTATTCAGTCTGAGAACAAAAAAGCTCTCATCAAACAAATACTCGGTGAAGGCGCTAACCCTTACTTACGCAACTTTTTGTTGGTGCTAGTAGACAAACGCCGTATTGCATTCTTGGAATCGATTTTTCAACAGTATCTGGCGCTGTTGCGGCAGCTGAATCAAACCGTATTAGCGGAAGTAATTTCAGCCGTTCCCCTCACAGAAGCTCAACA
Organism: Nostoc sp. CHAB 5824; assembly: GCF_020829665.1. Taxonomy (GTDB): domain Bacteria; phylum Cyanobacteriota; class Cyanobacteriia; order Cyanobacteriales; family Nostocaceae; genus Nostoc. The sequence continues at coordinate 3,288 of NZ_JAIVFT010000004.1, read as the reverse complement.
GCAGGCAATCATCCAAAAGGTCATTGCCATCAGTAATGCTCGCCAGGTAGAACTAGAAACCAGAGTAGACAGCGAGTTAATTGGTGGTGTGATCATTAAAGTAGGTTCGCAGGTAATTGATGCCAGTATCCGGGGTCAGCTGCGTCGCCTTTCATTGCGCTTAACTAATACCTAGAAAGTTAGGAGTTAGAGAGACGCGATTAATCGCGTCTGTACAGGACGTGAAGAGACGCGATTAATCGCGTCTGTTAGAAGTTAAGTAAATAGTAATTTATTTTGACTTTTAACTTGTAATTTTTGCATTTTTAACTTATCACTCCTAACTCTTAACTCCTAACTGAATTAATTTTTCCGTCTCGAAAGCAAACAAGATAGACACATGAGCATATCAATTAGACCTGACGAAATTAGCAGCATTATCCAACAACAAATCGAGCAATACGATCAAGAGGTCAAAGTTGCTAACGTTGGTACTGTCCTACAAGTAGGCGACGGTATTGCCCGGATTTATGGTCTGGAAAAGGCTATGTCTGGGGAACTTTTGGAATTTGAAGATGGCACAATTGGCATCGCCCAGAACTTGGAAGAAGACAACGTGGGCGCGGTGCTCATGGGTGAAGGGCTGGAAATTCAAGAAGGTAGCTCTGTAACCGCTACCGGTAGAATTGCCCAAGTACCCGTAGGAGAAGCCTTAATTGGACGAGTTGTAGACGCTTTGGGTCGTCCCATTGATGGTAAGGGAGACATCAAGACTTCAGACAGCCGTTTGATTGAATCTCCAGCACCCGGTATCATTGCTCGTCGGTCAGTACACGAACCCATGCAAACGGGTATCACAGCTATTGACTCAATGATTCCCATCGGTCGTGGTCAACGCGAATTGATTATTGGCGATCGCCAAACCGGGAAAACTGCGATCGCGATCGACACCATCATCAACCAAAAAGAAGAAGATGTAATTTGTGTCTACGTTGCGATCGGTCAAAAGGCTTCCACCGTAGCTAACGTGGTGCAGACATTGCAAGAAAAAGGCGCGATGGATTACACTATCGTCGTCGCAGCTAGTGCCAGTGAACCAGCAACACTACAATACCTAGCTCCTTACACAGGCGCAACTATTGCTGAGTACTTTATGTACAAAGGCAAAGCTACCCTGGTAATTTATGATGATCTTTCCAAGCAAGCCCAAGCTTATCGCCAAATGTCCCTGTTGCTACGTCGTCCACCCGGACGCGAAGCTTACCCTGGAGATGTATTCTACATTCACTCCCGCTTGCTAGAAAGAGCCGCCAAGCTGAGTGATGAATTAGGTAAAGGCAGTATGACCGCTTTACCAATTATCGAAACCCAAGCTGGTGACGTTTCAGCATACATCCCCACCAACGTAATTTCCATTACCGATGGTCAGATATTCCTATCTTCTGACTTGTTCAACGCTGGTATCCGTCCGGCTGTGAACCCAGGTATTTCTGTATCCCGCGTGGGTTCTGCGGCTCAAACCAAGGCAATGAAAAAAGTTGCCGGTAAGATTAAATTGGAACTAGCCCAATTTGACGACCTGCAAGCCTTTGCTCAATTTGCTTCTGACTTAGATAAAGCCACTCAAGACCAGTTGGCACGGGGTCAACGGTTACGTGAACTTCTCAAGCAGCCACAAAATTCGCCACTCTCAGTATACGAGCAAGTAGCAATTCTTTACGCTGGTATTAACGGTTATTTGGATGACGTTGCTGTAGATAAAGTCACAACCTTTACCCAAGGTCTACGGGAGTACTTAAAGACTGGTAAAACCCAGTATGCCGAAGGAGTAAGAGCCTCCAAAGCACTAGGTGATGCAGAAGAATCTGCCTTGAAGGAAGCACTTACCGAATTCAAGAAGACCTTCAAAGCAGCAGCGTAATTAGTCATCAGTCATTAGTCATTAGTCATTGGTAAATAACTAATGACTAGTGACAAAGCGCAAAGTCTGAGCGGAGGTTTCCTCCGTTCCCCGAAGGGGTTGCCGCAGGCATCAGACGCCACTTGCTTCAAGCCGGGAGACCCGTCCAACGCAGTGGCTTAACTTTGTAAGAGAGGACAAATGACAAATGACTAAGGACTAAGGACAAGAATATGGCCAATCTAAAAGCAATACGCGATCGCATTCAGTCGGTCAAAAATACCAAAAAAATCACAGAAGCCATGCGCCTAGTTGCGGCAGCTAGAGTACGTCGGGCGCAAGAACAAGTGCTAGCGACTCGCCCCTTTGCCGATCGCTTGGCACAAGTATTGTATGGTTTGCAAAGCCGTCTGCGGTTTGAAGAAGCAAACCTACCACTGCTGAGAAAACGGGAAGTTAAGTCAGTCGGGTTATTGGTAATTTCAGGCGATCGCGGTTTATGCGGCGGCTACAATAATAACGTTATCCGTCGTGCAGAAAATCGCGCCAAGGAAATCAAGGCAGAAGGTTTAAACTATCAATTTGTGTTAGTCGGACGCAAATCTACACAGTACTTTCAACGCCGCGATCAGCCAATTGATGCTACTTACAGCGGCTTAGAGCAAATTCCTACCGCAGCAGAAGCCAATCAGATTGCCGACCAACTACTTTCCTTGTTCCTTTCGGAAGAAGTAGACCGCATCGAATTAATCTACACTAGATTCCTTTCCTTGGTTAGCTCCCGTCCTGTGGTGCAAACGTTACTACCCCTCGATCCGCAAGGTCTAGAAGCAGCCGACGATGAAATCTTCCGCTTGACTACCCGTGGCGGTAAATTTGAAGTCGAACGGGAGAAAGTGACAAAGCAAGTCCGCCCGTTGGCTCCTGACATGATTTTCGAGCAAGATCCAGTGCAGATTCTCGATTCTTTGTTGCCCCTGTATCTGAGTAACCAGCTATTGCGGGCGCTGCAAGAATCGGCAGCTAGTGAACTAGCTGCGCGGATGACAGCCATGAGTAATGCTAGTGAAAATGCTGGTGAATTGATTAACACCCTCACGCTGTCTTACAACAAAGCCCGACAAGCTGCAATTACCCAAGAACTCCTAGAAGTTGTTGGTGGTGCTGAAGCACTAACTTAGGGTATAGTTAATTATTTATTTGTAGTGCGTTGTCATATATAGTCAATTGCTAATTATTTTAAAATTAGCAATTGGCTATTTTTAGTATTTGGGACTGTTAACGGGACTTAAACAAAACTTAAAGTTAAAAAAGAGTATAATGCTTAACTAGCATAGCTTTCACGTTGAAAAAAAGCTCATGAAAGAGACCACCCCCGCAGCAATGCCTCCATGCTTTGAAAGATGGTG
>NZ_JAIVFT010000049.1 GCF_020829665.1 Nostoc sp. CHAB 5824 | reverse complement strand
CAACAAAATCATAATTATCTAACTTTTCAAACACCACCGCGAGAGAGTTCATCACCAAGGTGTCTGCATCTAAATAAATAAACTTATCGAAGGGCCCATCAAAAGCGCAAAAACGACGGTGAGCGCCTACGTGCTGAACCTGCGCCTGGGGCAGCTGCGCCGCCAGCGCGACGAGATGCGCGCGCTGGCGGATACCGACGGACTGACCGGCCTGCCGAACCGTCGCGCCGGGCTGAAGCGGCTTGAACAGCATATGCGCGATGCGCGCGCCGGCGACGGGACGCTGGCCGTCGGCTTTCTGGACATCGACCTGTTCAAGCGGATCAACGACGTGCACGGGCACGAGGCGGGCGACCGCGTGCTGGTGGCGGTGGCCGCAACGCTCACCTCGGCGGTGCGCGATCCTGCGGACGTGATCCGCATGGGCGGCGAAGAATTCCTGGTGCTGCTGCCGGGTATCGGCGGTGCGACCGCGCGTGCGCGCCTGGAGGGGATGCGCAGCGAGGTGAGCGCGGCCGGTGCGGGGCTCGGCATCGAGGGACTGGTGGTGACCGCCAGCATCGGCCTGGCGACGCTGCTCGCCGAGGATACGGACGCGGCGTCGCTGCTGCGCCGGGCCGATGAGGCCATGTACCGCGCCAAGCGCGCCGGGCGCGATCGCGTGGTCGATGCCGAACCCGATGTGGCGCCGGACATCCGCGCCTGACGACGACCACTGGTCGGCAAGGCAGCTTCCTTTCCGACGCTCCCCCTCAAGCGCACCGCGCCCGGGCCGATGAACCGGCGCGGAGGCGAGCGTGGATGCCCTCCGTCGCGTACACCCACAGGAGCAAGCGTGGACAACTGGGAGGCCACCGCGTCGGGCACACCCGACGGCCGGCATGACGACCGTGGCTTGAAACGGCTGCCGGCGCGGGTGGCGACGCTCATCGTCCTGTTCGCACTGGGCGCGCTGCTGACCGCCGCCGTCCTGGAAACCCAGGCGGGCGCCACGGCGTACATCATCGGCGAGAGCCATTGGTCGAAGGCGCACCAGCGTGCAGTGCTGGGCCTGTATCGGTATGCCGGTCATGGTCGCCACGCCGACCTGCACGCCGCGCGCGAGGCCTTGCGCGTGCCCTTGGGCGATCGGGCGGGCCGACGGGCGCTGGAACGCGAACCGATCGACATCGCCGCCGCCCGTGCGGGCTTCCTGCAGGGCCAGAACGCGCCCGCCGACATCGACCGCCTGATCTGGATGTACCGCGCGCTGGCGCATGCGCCGTACTTCCGCGATTCGGTCAGGCTGTGGCGCGAAGCCGAAGTCGAGATCGACCAGCTCGTTGCCCTGGCCGACGTGCTGGAGGCGCGGGTGGCGGCGGGTCCACTGGATGCGGCCACCGTGGCCGCCTACCAGCGCACCCTACTGGAGATCGATGCCCGCCTGCGACCCAAGGAACTGGCGTTCTCGCGTTCGCTGGCGCAAGGCGCGCATTTCATGCGGCGTGCGCTGCTGGCGCTCAGCGCGCTGGTCTTCATCGTGCTGTGCGCCTATGCATTGCATGTGATGCGCACCACCCTGCGTCGCGTGCGCGAGACCGAAAGCGAGTTCCGCATCGCGTTCCATCAGTCGGTGGTCGGCATGGTCAAGCTCGACCGCGAAGGGCGGTTCACCCAGGCGAACGAAGCGCTGGCGAAGATCCTGGCGCGGCCGCTGCCGGCATTGCGCGGGTTGCGTCTCGCGGACGTGCTGCACCCGGATGACCTGGCCGTGGATGCCGCCGGTGCCATCGACTGGGTGCGGTTGCGGGACGCGGGCGAGCGCCGTTTCGTGCGGCCCGATGGCGAAGTGCGCTGGGTGCGCTGGACGGCGTCGGTGGTCGCTGCCCGCACGGGGCGCAGCGAACGCGTGTTCGTGCTGGCCGAAGATGTGTCCGAGGCGCACGAACTGGCATGCGAGATCGCGCACCAGGCCAGCCACGACGAGCTGACCGGCCTCATCAATCGCCGCGAGATCGCCCGGCGGCTGGGCCAGGCCCTGGGCGGCGTGCCGGGCGGACAGCGGCATACGCTGTGCTTCATCGACCTGGACCAGTTCAAGCTGGTCAACGACACATGCGGCCACGAGGCGGGGGATCGCTTCCTCTGCCAGTTCGCCCATCGCGTGGCCGCGCAGCTGCGTCGCGACGACTGGGTGGGGCGCCTGGGCGGCGACGAGTTCGCCGTGCTGCTGCACGACACCGGACTGGAAGAAGCGGAAGCGGCGATGGCGCGGATCCAGGCTTCGCTCGGCGAGAGCGCCTTCCGCTGGAACGGCCGCATGTTCGCGCTGAACTGCAGCATTGGCGTGGCGGAGATCAACGACGATGCCGTCGACGTGGACTGGCTGCTGCGCGCCGCCGATGCCGCCTGCTATGTGGCGAAGGAAGAAGGCCGCAACCGCATACGCTGCTACCGCGATGCCGATCCCAGCCTGTCGCGCCGTCGCCGCGAACTGGAATGGGTGGCCCATACGCAGCTGGCGATCGCCGAAGACCGGCTGTTGCTGTACGCACAGCGGATCGTCGCGCTGGAGGGCGACAGTGGACTGCAGTACGAAGTGCTGGTGCGCCTGCGCGATCGCGACGGGACGGTGCATGCGCCGGGCGTGTTCCTGCCGGCGATGGAACGCTACGGCCAGGGCATGGCGGTTGATCGGTACGTGATCGATGCGGTGTGCCGCTTCTTCGCACGGCATCCGGCGGACCTCGCCCGCGTCGACCTGTGCCATGTCAACGTATCCGCGCAGTCCATCGCCGATTCTGCCTTCCTCGAGCACGTCGGCCAACGGCTGGACCAGCAGCCGGGTGTGTCGGCGCGCTTGTGCTTCGAGATCACCGAGACCGCGGTGATCGCCAACCTGGACGACGCCTGCCGGTTCATCGATGCCATGCGCGAACGCGGTTGCCGGATCGCCCTGGACGATTTCGGCAGCGGGCTGTCGTCCTTCGCCTATCTCAGGCGCCTGCCGGTGGACATCCTGAAGATCGACGGTGCGTTCATCCGCGATCTCGCACGGGGCGAAGCCGACCTGGCGCTGGTGCGCTCGATGAGCCAGATGGGCAGGGCGCTGGGCAAGGCCACGGTGGCGGAGTGGGTGGAAAGCGAGGCCGTGCTGGCGCAACTGCGCGAGGTCGGCATCGGCCATGTGCAGGGTTACGCCGTCCACGTCCCGTGTCCGCTGGAAGAACTGATGGCCGGGAATGCGGAGGCGACTGCCGTGGCGCAGGCCGAAACCGCCTGATGCGCACGCCGGCCGGCCGATCCCGGATAATGGCCGCATGACCACCCGCCTCAACAAGCACATCGCCGAGACCGGCTTCTGTTCCCGCCGCGAGGCCGATCGCCTGATCGCCGAGCGCCGCGTCACCGTCAACGGGATTGCGGCCGGGGTGGGCGCGGTGGTGGGCGAGGGCGACGAGGTGCGCGTCGACGGCCAGGCGATCAAGGCGCGCGCGGTGAAGGCCGGCAAGCGCAAGCATGTGTACATCGTGCTGAACAAGCCGGTCGGCGTAACCTGCACCACCGAGTCGTCGGTGAAGGACAACATCGTCGACTTCATCGGACACGAACAGCGCATCTTCCCGATCGGCCGGCTCGACAAGGATTCGGAAGGACTGATCCTGCTGACCAGCAACGGCGACATCGTCAACCAGATACTGCGCGCGGAGAATCGCCACGAGAAGGAATACCTGGTGGCGGTGAACAAGCCGGTCACCGACGAGTTCCTGCGCGGTATGGCGCGGGGCGTGCGCGTGCACGGGCAGATGACGCTGCCGTGCAAGACAGGCCGGATCGCCAAGTTCGGTTTCCGCATCACCCTGACCCAGGGCCTGAACCGCCAGATCCGCCTGATGGCCGCGGCCTTCGACTACCGTGTCACCCAGCTGCGGCGCGTGCGCATCGACAACGTCAAGCTCGGCGACCTGAAGCCGGGACGCTGGCGCAACCTCACCGACCAGGAGCTGCGCGGGCTGCTGCCGCAGCAGGAGAGTTGGTGACGCGATAGCGTGACCGCGGTCGCGGCGTGGGCGCTGTCCCGCCGCGGCCATCGCGGCATACTGCGCGGGTGTTCCCCGCGCATTGACGGCATGAGCCCACCGCCGAAGCCCGACAACGAGGAAGCGCGCCTGGCCGCGCTGCGCAGTTTCGACATTCTCGACAGCGAGCCCGAACGTGCGTTCGACGACCTGGTGCGCATCGCCGCCGGCATCTGCGGCGTGCCGATGGCGGCGGTCACCCTGATCGACCGCGACCGCCAGTGGTTCAAGGCGCAGGTCGGCATGGAAAGCCCGGATCCCTCGCTCGACACCTCGTTCTGCGCGCACACGGTGCTGGATCCGGCCGCCGCGACGGTCGTCCCCGACGCGACCCGCGATCACCGATTCGCCGACAACCCGCTGGTGGCCACCGCCAACGGCATCAGGTTCTATGCCGGGGCGCCGCTGGTGACGCAGGACGGCTTCGCACTGGGTGCGTTGTGCGTGGTCGACGACCAGCCGCACGAGCTCGCGCCGTTCCAGCTTCAGGCCCTGGATGCGCTGTCGCGGCAGATCGTGCAGTTGCTCGAACTGCGCCGCGTGAGCAAGCAGCTGCGCCACCAGCTGCACGAGCGGGCGTGGTACGAGCAGCAGATGCAGCTGTACCAGGACCAGCTGGAGCAGCAGAACGCCGACCTGTCCGAGCAGACGAAGACCGATCCATTGACCGGCCTGCCGAACCGCCGCGCCTTCACCGCCGCCCTCGATGCCGCCCTGCAGAAGGCGTCGCAGAGTGGCGAGCCGCTCGCCGTCGCGGTGCTGGACGTGGACCACTTCAAGACCGTCAACGACCTGCATGGCCACGACGAAGGCGATCGCGTGCTGGTTGCGCTGGCCGACATGCTGAAGGCGCAGGCCGCTGGCCGCGGTCTGGCGGCGCGCCATGGGGGCGAGGAATTCGTCATCCTCATGCCGGGCGCCACGGGGGAAGAGGCCCGCCTGCAGTGCGAATTCATGCGCCAGAGCGTGACCCTGCTGCCGATCGGTTTGCCGGTGTCGGTCAGCATCGGCGTGGCCGCACATCTGCGCGGGGAGTCGGCGGAGGCGATGTTCCGCCGCGCCGACCAGGCGCTGTACGAGGCCAAGCGCGGCGGCCGCGACCGGGTGGTGGTGGCCGCCGCCTGAGTTGATCGGGATCAATGCGGGCTGCGGCGGGCTGACGCATGCTGTTCACGTCGGCGGCGCATCGGGCGGCCGCCTCCAACGGAGCACGACGATGAAGATCCTGTTGGCCGTGGACGGTAGCGAGATCGGCCTGGGGGCCGTCCGTCATCTGGTGGAATTGAGCAAGTCGCTGGCGGAGACCCCGACCGTGACCCTGCTGTACGTCGACCCGCCGCTGCTGCGATCGGTCGCGCTCGAACTCGGCAACGACGGCGTGGAGCGCTACCACGCCGAGAATGGCGCCTATGCCTTGAAGAAGGCGCGCACGGCGCTCAAGCGCGCGCAGCTGCCGTTCGTCGAGAAGATCGTGGTGGGCGAGCCCGCAGAGAGCATCGTCAAGCAGGCCAAGGCATCCAAGGCCGACCTGATCGTGGTCGGCACGCATGGGCGCGGTGCACTGAAGCAGCTGTTCGTGGGCTCCGTTGCGCTGAAAGTCATCGCGACCAGTCAGGTCCCGGTCTTGGTCGCGCGCTGACGACCGTCAGTCGACGATGTTCTTGGCCTCGGAAGTGCCCAGCACTTCCGGGTGCTCGATGCGCTTCGGGCGCTGCACCAGCGGGTGCAGGAACACCGCCGCCAGGATGATGCCCACGCCGAGGTAGAACAGCGGCGTCAGTTCGCGCTGTTCGCCGAGCAGCACGATCGCCAGCACGATGGCGTAGACCGGCTCCAGGTTGGTGACCAGCTGCACGCCATACGCGCTCAGGTGCTTCAGCGCGACCAGCGACAGCGCGAACGGCAGCAGCGTGCAGGCCAGCGACAGGATCACCAGCAGCGCACCGTCCTGCCAGCCGGGCAGCACGAACAGATCGCCGGCGAAAGCGGGGAACAGGACCGGCATCAGCGGCGCGAGCGCCGTGAGCAGCAGCGTGCCTGCGCCGAGTTCCAGCCCGGTGATCGTCAATGGGTCGCCGTGGTCGATCAGCCGCTTGTTGAGCGGGCCGAACACCGCCACCAGCAGGGCCGACAGCGCGCCCACCAGCACGCCCAGGCGCATGCCGTCGGGAATACCGCCGACCACCAGGGCCACGCCGGGCAGCACCGCGATACCGAACATCAATTCTCGCCACGAGAACGGTCGGCGCGTCAGCCAGGGTTCGATCACCGACGTAAACGCGGGCGCAAGGGCGATGCAGGTCACTGCGACCGACGCGTTCGACAGTTTGATGGCGCCGTAGAAGGTCAGCCAGTGCAGCGCCACGATCACGCCGATGCCGCAATAGGCCAGCACCAGTTTCGGCGACATGGCGCGCAGCCCGCGCCACACCCGGGGCAGGAAGGCGAGGGCGACCACCACGATCAGCATGCGCCACCACACCAGCGGCAGGGCGGACAGGCTGATCAGCTTGCCCAGGATCGGGGTGAAACCCCACAGCAGCACGCACAGGTGGATCTGCAGCTGGGCCTTGGCGGTCGGTGTCATCGGCATGGGCGCATTGTCGCCGAAGCGCCGCGTGGCTGGCGATCAGACCACTCCCGACCGGTCGCCCGGCATGGCAAGCTGGCGGAACCGTGGATCGAGGATGACCGATGTCGCCCACACGCCTGTCCGCCGCGTCCCGTGTTTCCGCCGGCATTGTCGGGGCGCTGTCGTTGGCCGCGTTGATCCTGCAGTACGTGCTGCTGGTGCAACTGACCCGCGACACCGTCGGCGTGGCCTTCGGCACGCTGCGTTTCTTCAGCTATTTCACCATCCTCAGCAACCTCGCGGTGGTGGCGGTGGCCTGGACGGCCGCTGCAGGCGGGACGGGCTTCTTCGCGCGTCCGCGCGTGCGGGCGGCGGTGGCGCTGTACATCGGCGTCACCGGGAGCATCTACTTCTTCATCCTGCGCCACCTGTGGCAGCCGCAGGGCGCGCAGTGGTGGGCCGATACGGGGCTGCATTACGCGGTGCCGCTGGCGTATTGGGGCTGGTGGCTGGCCTTCACGCCGCACGGCAGCCTGCGCTGGCGCGACGTCGCCGGCTGGTTGCTGTTCCCCCTGGCCTATGTGGTCTGGGTATTCGTGCGCGGCGCGTGGCTGGGCGAATACCCGTATCCCTTCATCGATGTCGGCCAGCTGGGGTGGAGGAAGGTGGCGATCAATGCGGTAGGCGTGATGGCGGTGTTCGTGGTGCTGGGGTCGCTCATCGTGGCTGTGGATCGCGTGCTCGGCCGCCGTCGGCGTTCCTTGTAGGAGCGACGTCAGTCGCGACCGCAGGTTGTCCGATCAGCTGAAGCTGCATCGTCCGCGGTCCGTCGGTCTGCCGGTGTCTACGGACGCGGTGGGGGTACGGTCGCGACGGACGTCGCTCCTACAAGGGGCGAGGGCGATGGACGCATGTCGGTTGGCATGCAATGTTCGCGCGCCACGCCCGTACTGACATCCAGGAGCTCCGCATGACCGCCACCACCGCATCGCCTCCGATACCGCGCCCCTTCGACCGGCGCGACGCGAAGACGCTCGGTCTGTCGGCGCTGGGCGGTGCGCTGGAGTTCTACGACTTCGTGGTGTTCGTCTTCTTTGCCAAGGTGCTGGGCGCGTTGTTTTTCCCGCCCGGCACGGCGCCGTGGCTGGCGCAGTTGCAGGTCTACGGCATCTTCGCGGCCGGTTACGTGGCGCGCCCGCTGGGTGGCATCGTGATGGCGCACTTCGGCGACCGGCTGGGACGCAAGCGGATGTTCACGCTCAGTGTCTTCATGATGTCGGTGCCCACACTGCTGATCGGCCTGCTGCCCACATACGCGCAGGTCGGCGTGCTGGCCCCGATGCTGCTGCTGGCGATGCGGATCGTGCAGGGCATCGCCGTTGGCGGCGAAGTGCCGGGTGCGTGGGTCTTCGTCGCCGAGCACGTGCCGCGCAACCGCGTGGGCATTGCCTGCGCCACGCTGACGGCGGGCCTGACCGCCGGCATCTTGATCGGCTCGCTGCTGGCGGCGTGGATCAATGCGCGCTACAGCGCCGCCGAAGTGCAGGCGTGGGTGTGGCGTGTGCCGTTCCTGCTCGGCGGCGTGTTCGGGTTCGTCGCCGTGTGGCTTCGGCGCTGGCTGGAGGAGACGCCGGTCTTCGTCGAGATGCGTGAACGTCGCGAGCTGGCGCGGCAGGTACCGGTGAAGCAGGTGCTGGCGGCCCATCGGCCCGCGGTGCTGCTGTCGTTCCTTGCGTCCTGGCAGCTGACGGCCGCCATCGTCGTCATCGTGCTGCTGACGCCGACCCTGGTGCAGACCAGCTTCGGCATCGCACCGGCAGTGGCCTTCCGTGGCAATAGCCTGGCGACGCTGGCGCTGGTGTTCGGCTGCCTGGCGGCGGGCTGGGCGGTCGACAGGATCGGCGTGGGGCGTGCGCTGCTGTCGGGCTCGCTGGGGCTGGGTATCGCCGCGTATGCGCTCTACGGCGCACTGGTGGCCGGCCACGCCACGCAGTTCGTCGGCTGGTACACGCTGGCCGGCTTCTGCTGCGGCGTGGTCGGGGTGACGCCGGCGCTGATGGTCGCGGCGTTCCCGCCGGAGGTGCGCTTCTCTGGCCTGTCGTTCTCGTACAACGTGGCGTATGCGGTGTTCGGTGGACTGACGCCGCCGCTCATCGCATGGCTGTCCACCGACTGGGGGCCGGTGGCGCCGGCGCACTATGTGGCATTCACCTGCCTGGTCGGTGCGGGTGTCGCCGCCTGGATCATCGCGAAGCGACCGTTGCGCTACTGAGCCTTACGTTGCCAGGCGACGGATCAGTTCCATCGCCGCGGCCGGGTTTCGCTCCTTTGCACTGCTGATGAAGTACACGAACACGTCGCGCCTGGGCAGCGCGGGCGCGGGCTCGCCCACGTGCGGCAGCTCGGCAATGTCCTCGCCACGCGACCATGCGCGTGCGCGCTCCGCCCACTGCGCCAGTTCCTTCGGGGGGTACCCGGTATCGATCGGCTGCGAACGCATCAGGCGTGCGTAGACGAAATCGGCAGTGAGGTCGGCGAAGGACGGATGGTCGGTGGAATCGGTGAAGACGGTGGCGACCTGGTGGCGACGCGCGAGGTCGATCAGGTCGGCGTCGACGACTGCCGGATCGCGGATTTCGAGTGCATGCCGCAGCGGTCGCCCGTCGATCTCCCGCGGGAGCAGTGCCAGGAAGGCGTCCAGTTCCTCGCGGTCGACGCGGCGGCCCGCTTCGAACTGCCACACCAGCGGCCCCAGCTTCGCGCCGAGTTCGGCGATGCCGCCGACGAAATCCTCGACCTGCGCACGCGTCGAGGCCAGCGAACGCGACTGCATGATCCGCTTGGGCGCCTTGGCCGAGAACACGAAGCCGTCCGGCGTCTGGTCGCGCCAGCTGGCGTAGGTCGCGGGCTTCTGTGCGCTGTAGTAGGTGCCGTTGATCTCGATGGCGGTCAGCTGGCGGCTGGCGTATTCCAGCTCGCGCCGTTGCACCAGGCCATCGGGATAGAAGTTCTTCCGCCAGGGCGCGTAGGTCCAGCCGCCGATGCCGACACGGATGCCGTCGGTGGAGACAGGGGGCGGGGAAGCGAAGAGGTCGTTCATGCGCGAAGCATAGCCCGGTGTGCGTCGTGCCCGCGTTACCATGCGGTCAACCCGCGCCCTCGGAGATGCCGCATGTCCTGGACCACGCCCGACCTCTGCGACCAGTTCCCCGACGTGCAGGTCGCCGAGCCGGTATTCCGCGGCTATGGCGGACGCGTCGCCTTCGCGGGACCGGCGGTGACGGTGAAGTGCTTCGAGGACAATTCGCGCGTGCGCGAACTGGCGGCCACGACGGGCGAAGGTAGGGTCATCGTGGTGGATGGTGGCGGATCGCTGCGCCGCGCGCTGTTGGGCGACCAGATCGCGGCGAACGCGGTGCAGCACGGCTGGTCCGGTTTCCTGATCTTCGGTTGCGTGCGCGATGTCGATGCGCTGGCGGCGTTGCCGCTCGGCGTACAGGCGCTGGCTTCGCATCCGATGAAGACCGAGAAGCGTGGCCTGGGCGACGTGGACGTGCCGGTGGTGTTCGCCGGCCTGTCGATCGCGCCGGGCGATTGGGTCTATGCCGATGCGAATGGGGTGATCGTGGCGAAAGCCCGCCTTTTGTAGGAGCGCCCCATGGGCGCGATGCTTGTCGATCGATGAAGCAGGCGCATCGCGGGCATGGCCCGCTCCTACAAAGAAAGAACGAAGGGCTACGGTGGATCGAAGGCCAGTCCGTGCGCCGCCGTGGTCCGCCGCACCACGGTGCGCGCCGTCGCCAGTGCCGCATTCTCGACCACCAGCCGCGGACGCCGGTCGAGCGTGCAACCCAGCCCCTCCGCGACGAAAGTCGCATGCACGGCATCCAGCGCGTCGGCCTCTTCCGTCGACAGTGCTCCCTGTGCCGCCAGCGTCGCGACAAGGCCGGGGGTATCGCGTGGCGACAGCAGGGCCGGTCGCGCCACTGCGTCGCGCAACACCAGGTACTGCAGCAGGAACTCGAGATCGACCAGTCCTCCCGCTCCCTGCTTCAGGTCGAAGCGTGCAGCGTCGCTGCGGTCGAGTTCGCTGCGCATGCGCGCACGCATCCTGATCACTTCATCGCGCAGCGCGTCGGCGTCGCGCACGCGTGCCAGCGTGGCTGTACGTACGTCTTCGAATGCGTGCCGCAGCGTGGCATCACCGGCCACGGCGCGCGCGCGGACCAGCGCCTGGTGTTCCCAGGTCCACGCACGCTCGCGCTGGTACTCCGTGAAGCTGGCCAGCGAGGACACCAGCAGGCCTTTGGCGCCGTCCGGGCGAAGGCGTACATCCACGTCGTAGAGCCGGCCAGCCGCCGTGACCGCGCCAAGCAACGCCACGATCTTTTGCGCCAAGCGCGCATACCAGCGGCCCGCTTCCATCGGCCGCGCGCCGTCGGACTCCGCCTCTGGCGGTGCATCGAACAGGAACACGAGGTCGAGGTCCGAACCGAAGCCGAGCTCTTCGCCGCCCAGACTGCCATAACCCACCACGGCGAACCGGCCCGACGCCACAACACCGTGCGAGGCGGCGACGTCGCGCGTGGCCACCTGCACCACGACGCGGACCACTTCGTCCGCCAGCCACGCCAGCTGGCGCACGCTGTCGCGCGCCGACTGGCGGCCATCCAGGGCGGCCAGCGCGACGCGGAAGCTCAGGGCCAGGCGGCGTTCGTTCAATACCCGCAGGCACGTTTCCGGATCGTCCTCGAGCAGCGCCGCCTCGCACTCCGCGCGCAGTTCGTCGCGGTCGGGCATCGGCCCGGAGACACGCGTATCCAACAGTTCGTCCAGCAGCAACGGGTACTGCGCCAGCCGTTCGGACAGCAGCGCACTGCGCGCCAGCACATCGACGAGCCGCCCCAATGCGCTGGGCTGCTCATCGAGCAGGGCCAGATAGCTCGCACGGCGCAGGACGGCCTGCAGCAACGACAGCACGCGACGCAGCGCCGCATCCGGTTGCGACGATCGCGCGCAGGCGTCGAGCAGCGCGGGCACCACGCGATCCAGACGCGCGCGCGCGGCATCGGACAAGGCACGCACCCCGCTGAACTGCGCGAACTCGCGCAGCGCGCCGTCCGCGCTGCCGGCATCCACGAAACCCGACGAAGCGAGCACCTGCGCCTCGCCTCCCTCG
>NZ_JAIVFT010000048.1 GCF_020829665.1 Nostoc sp. CHAB 5824 | reverse complement strand
AAGGTGCCGGATCCGGCGCACTCGTCCGCGGCATTCGGCCGGACGATCTGAGCAAGCTGTCGGTCGTGTCGTCCAACATCCGCTCGGGCGATATGGTCGGCTTCGCCGCCGGACAGGGGGTGCTGATTGGCTCGCGCATGGCGGCTCAGCTTGGGCTGTCAGCCGGTGACACCATCACGCTCGTCTCCCCGGAGGGCGACATCACGCCGCTCGGGGTCAATCCGCGCGTAAAATCCTATCCCGTCTCGGGCATTTTCGAGATCGGCATGTCGGAATATGACGCCTCGATCATCTATATGCCCCTCGAAGAGGCGCAGCTTTATTTCAACGTCGAGGGCATCGTTCAGTCGATCGAGCTGTTTATCTCCGATCCCGACGCCGTCGACGAGCTTCGCCCGAAGATCGAGGAGGCCGCCGGCCGTCAGATCTTCCTCACCGACTGGCGCCAGCGCAACCAGACCTTCTTCTCGGCGCTCCAGGTCGAGCGCAACGTGATGTTCATGATCCTGACGCTCATCGTGCTCGTCGCGGCGCTCAACATCATCTCGGGCCTCATCATGCTGGTGAAGGACAAGGCAAGCGACATTGCCATCCTGCGCACGATGGGGGCGACCTCGGGCGCCATCATGCGCATCTTCTTCATGACGGGCGCTGCGATCGGCACGGCGGGCACGCTCGCGGGCGTCTTCCTCGGCGTGATCGTCTGTCTCAACATCGAAAGCATTCGCCAGTTTTTCTCCTGGGTCTCGGGCACAGTGCTCTTCGACCCGGAACTCTATTTCCTGAGCCAGCTGCCGGCGGACATGAACGCCAGCGAGACCGTCTCCGTGGTCATCATGGCACTCAGCCTGTCCTTCATGGCCACCATCTTCCCGGCCTGGCGGGCCTCGCGCCTGGATCCTGTCCAGGCCCTGCGTTACGAATGAGGATGCCGAGATAATGGCAAAAGACGTGGTTCTCTCGCTTACCGGCATCGATCGCCACTACGGCCAGGGCGAGACCGTGCTCTCCATCCTGAAGGGCGCCGACTTCACCCTCCGCAGCGGCGAAACGGTCGCGCTGGTCGCGCCGTCTGGAACTGGCAAGTCAACGCTTCTGCATGTCGCGGGTCTGCTCGAGCACCCCGACGGCGGCGAAGTGACAGTGGGCGGCATTGCCTGCCAGGAACTCGGCGACGAGCAGCGCACCGCAATCCGTCGCAAGTCGATCGGCTTCGTCTATCAGTTCCATCACCTCCTGCCGGAATTCTCTGCGCTGGAAAACGTGATGATGCCGCAGCTGATCGCCGGGCTTTCCAAGACCGAGGCGGCCGAGCGTGCCAAGCAGCTCCTCGATTACATGCGCGTCGGCCATCGTGCTGACCACCGTCCGGCCGAACTTTCCGGCGGCGAGCAGCAGCGCGTGGCGATCGCCCGTGCGGTCGCCAATGCGCCCCTGGTGCTTTTGGCCGACGAGCCCACCGGCAATCTCGACCCCGAGACGGCAAGTTACGTCTTCTCCGCGCTCGAAGCCCTGGTCCGTCAGTCCGGCCTCTCGGCGATGATCGCCACCCACAACCACGAGATCGCCCGGCGCATGGACCGCTGCGTGACCCTGGTGGACGGCAAGGTCGTCGAACTCGAGGTCTGATCTCCTGTTCTCCTGATCCCTCTCTCTCATCATCGAACCTGTTGAGCCTCGGTCAAATTTGTTCCACCGAGATCACAGGTTTTTTTGGGTTGACAATAGAACAGGAAGAGAACAAAATAAAAACATAAAGAGACGGGAGACGCGCATGACTGAAATACTTCGTGACGTTGCTGCATTTGCCTCGATGGCCGTGTTCGTATCCAGCATGGCCCTTTTGATGATGGCTCTCTGAAAATTGCGGGCGGCAAAGCTGGTGAGGAAGGCTTTGCCGCCCGACTTCCTTCTGGACTTCGCAAGCGCAAAGACCGAAAATCCCGACCGATTCAGACAATGAGGAATGAAGCGGTATGGGCGAGGACAGCGTCGGTGGGCAGGCGTCCGGTGGACCGGGGGATGGTCCGGGTTTCGTGCACCTTCGGGTGCATTCCGCCTATTCGCTTCTCGAAGGTGCGCTGCCGCTGAAGAAGATCCTTGGCAAGGCGGTCGCCGACAACCAGCCGGCGATCGCAATTACCGACACCAACAATCTCTTCGTCGCGCTCGAATTCTCCCAGAAGGCGCTGGGCGACGGCATTCAGCCGATCATCGGCTGCCAGCTGTCGATCGACATGGAGGATGGCGCCGGCGAAAAGCGCGGCGGCAATGGCCATATGCCGGACCTGCCGTCGGTCGTCGTCCTGGCCTCGGATGCCGATGGTTATGAGCGACTGGTCGATCTCGTCAGTCGCGCCTATCTCGGCGGCGATGGCGGCCAGCCCGTGCATGTGAAGCTGTCCTGGTTCCGGGAAAGCGGCGCGGAAGGCATGATCCTCATGACGGGTGCCTCGGGTGGCCCGGTCGACAGGCTGCTGAAGGATGGCCATCGCGCCCAGGCCGAAAGCCGTCTGCTGGCCCTCAAGGACCTGTTCGGCGACAGGCTTTATGTCGAATTGCAGCGTCATGGTGACTATGATCGCACCCATGAGCGGCGCATGGTGCAGCTCGCCTATGAGCATGACATCCCTTTGGTCGCGACCAACGAGGCCTTCTTCCCGGCCAAGGACGATTACGACGCCCATGACGCCCTCATGGCCGTTGCCCATAACGCCATCGTTTCCAATGACGACCGCTTCCGCCTGACTCCGGATCATTATCTGAAGAGCCGGGCGGACATGATGAAGCTGTTTGCGGATCTGCCCGAGGCACTCGAAAACTCCGTCGAGATCGCTCGTCGCTGCTCCTTCATCCTCGACACCCGCAAGCCCATTCTGCCGCGTTTCACCGGCGGCAGCGACGATCCGGAAGAGGCCGAGCGCGAAGAGGCCCTTGAACTGCGTCGCCAGGCGGTGGAGGGACTCGACCAGCGCCTTGCAGCGCTGGGCATGGCGCCGGGTTACGAAGAAAAGGACTATCGCGAACGGCTGGAATTCGAGCTCTCGGTCATCGAGCGCATGAAGTTCCCCGGCTACTTCCTGATCGTTTCGGACTTCATCAAATGGGCCAAGCAGCATGACATCCCCGTCGGCCCTGGTCGTGGTTCCGGTGCGGGTTCGCTCGTCGCCTATGCGCTGACCATTACCGATGTCGACCCGCTCCGCTTCTCGCTGCTGTTCGAGCGCTTCCTCAATCCGGAACGCGTCTCGATGCCCGACTTCGACATCGACTTCTGCCAGGAGCGCCGCGAAGAGGTCATCCGCTACGTGCAGCGCAAATATGGTCGCGAGCAGGTGGGCCAGATCATCACCTTCGGATCGCTGCAGGCGCGCGCCGCCCTTCGCGACGTCGGCCGTGTGCTCGAAATGCCCTATGGCCAGGTCGACAAGATCTGCAAGCTCGTGCCCAACAACCCGGCCAATCCGACACCGCTCTACAAGGCGATCGAGGAGGAGCCGAAGCTGCGCGAGGCGGCCGAGGAGGAGCCCGTCGTCGCGCGGCTTCTCGAAATCGCCCAGAAGATCGAAGGCCTCTACCGCCACGCCTCGACCCACGCCGCCGGTATCGTCATCGGTGACCGCCCGCTGTCGAAGCTGGTGCCGATGTATCGCGATCCGCGCTCCGACATGCCGGTCACCCAGTTCAACATGAAATGGGTCGAGCAGGCCGGTCTGGTGAAGTTCGACTTTCTCGGCCTGAAGACGCTGACCGTGCTGAAGACGGCGGTCGATTTCGTCGAGGAACAGCGCGGCATCAAGGTCGACCTCGCAGCGATCCCGCTCGATGACGCCAGGACCTATGAAATGCTGTCGCGCGGCGAGACCGTCGGTGTCTTCCAGGTGGAAAGTGCCGGCATGCGCAAGGCCCTCATCGGCATGCGGCCAGACTGCATCGAGGACATCATTGCCCTGGTCGCACTTTATCGACCGGGCCCGATGGAAAACATCCCGGTCTACAACGCTCGCAAGCACGGCGAAGAGGAAGTCGCCTCGATCCATCCGAAGATCGACTACCTTTTGAAGGAAACCCAGGGCGTTATCGTCTACCAGGAGCAGGTCATGCAGATCGCTCAGGTGCTCTCGGGTTATTCGCTCGGTGAAGCCGACCTTCTGCGTCGCGCCATGGGTAAGAAGATCAAGGAGGAAATGGACAAGCAGTCCGCCCGTTTCGTCGACGGCGCGATGAAGAATGGCGTGTCGAAGCCCCAGGCCGAAAACATCTTCGAACTGCTCGCCAAGTTCGCCAATTACGGCTTCAACAAGAGCCACGCGGCGGCCTACGCCATCGTCTCCTACCAGACGGCCTATATGAAGGCGCATTACCCGGTCGAGTTCCTCGCCGCGTCGATGACGCTCGATATGTCGAACACCGAAAAACTGGTCGACTTCCGCCAGGATGCCGGCCGCCTCGGCATCGAGGTCGTGCCCCCTTCGGTCCAGACCTCCTATCGCCATTTCCAGACCGGCCCGAACCGCATCTATTACGCGCTCGCCGCCATCAAGGGCGTCGGAGAAGGCGCGGTTGATCACATCGTCGATGTCAGAGGCGACAAGCCTTTCGACAGCATCGAGGATTTCTGCCTCAGGATTGATCCCAAGCAGATCAACCGCCGCGTCTTCGAAAGCTTGATCGCCGCAGGCGCCTTCGACTGCTTCGGCCGCGACCGCGCCGAACTCGTCGGCAGCATCGATCGCATCATGGGTTACGCCCAGCGCGCCCAGGAAAACGCCGTCAGCGGCCAGTCCGACATGTTCGGTTCCGGTGGCGCAAGCGGCCCCGAGCGCATCGCCTTTGCGCCCTATACGCCCTGGCTTTCCTCGGAAAAGCTGATGCGCGAGTTCCAGGTGCTCGGCTTCTATCTCTCGGCCCACCCGCTCGATGCCTATCGCCAGCTCCTAGACAAGCTGCGTGTGCAGAACTTCGCTGACTTCTCCGTTGCCGTGAAACAGGGCGCCACCGTCGGCCGTCTTGCGGGCACCGTCATCTCGCGTCAGGAACGCAAGACCCGCACCGGCAACAAAATGGGCATCGTCACCTTCTCGGACGCCTCGGGCCAATACGAAGCCGTCCTCTTTTCGGAAGGGCTGAACCAGTATCGCGACCTGCTTGAGGCCGGCAAATCCCTGGTCCTGACTGTCCAGGCCGAAGAACGCCCGGAAGGCATCGGCCTGCGCATCCAGACGGCTCAGTCGCTGGAGGAGCAGTCGATCCGCATGCAGAAGGCAATGCGCGTCTTCGTCCGCGATTCAGGACCGCTGCGCGCCGTCGCCGCCCATCTGAACGCAAGGGGCGACGGCCTCGTGTCCTTTATCGTGATCAAGGATGAGGGCCAGCGCGAGATCGAGGTGGAACTGACCGAGCGTTTCCGCATCTCACCGGAAATCGCCGCCGCCATGCGATCGACGCCTGGCGTGCTCGACGTCGAGCTGGTTTGACCCTCACGCCCGCGGCTTCGCCCGCGTCACGGTGATGAAATCGGTTCCGTCGCCGGTTTCGGGGCCGATGCCTGTATCGGAAATCGTGATCGAGGATCCTTCGCTCAGCATCGTCTCGATCCGCGCCCTGAGGTCATCGGGGATGACGATGCGGGAGAGGGCGGCCTCGGCCGTGAAAAGTGCCGGATCGTCTGCCGGGATGGTGATCCCGAGACGTGTTTGCGTCGAGGACGTCAGGTGATCCTCCAGCGTCACGCCATGCCAGTCTGCCGTGCGTTTGAAGCGGTCGACGTCGGATGCCTCGATGAAATGCGTGCCGAGTGCCTTTTCCGGCTCTTCGATGTCGATGGGAGCGGAGAAGAGCGGCGCGAATTTCTGGCGGATCATCAACTGCCCCATCGGCGGGTGATCTTCGCCGGCTTGCGCATAGAGTGCCGCAAGGAAGGGTTTGGACAGGATCTCGCCGTCCTTTTCGATGGTGTTCTTTTCCTTGAATTCCCGGATCGCCGATATCGTCCGGCTACCGAGCAGGCCATCGGGAATGCCGGCGTCGAAGCCCAGTTGGTTCAGCAGCCGTTGCACGTCGAAGGCCATGTCCCGCTGCGTGCGCCGCGTGATCAGGATACGCAGCGGCGGCGGTTCCTCGATCGTCAGTTTCGTTTCGGCACCGGTGCGTGGTGTTACCGCGTTCATCGCCACCTCCACCGGTTTCAACCCCGTTTCCAGACGCCCCGGCCGCAGCTCGACATCGGACAAGAGACCGCCGTCGTCGACCGGCAGGCGCGGCGTAAAGAGATTGGCGTGACTGACCGGTCTCGGGGCGACGGGGGCATCGGTGATGATCACATGCGCGCCGCGCTCGGTCATCGAAAACAGCGTTTTGGCAAATCCGTTCGGCAATCGGACGCAGCCATGCGAGGCCGGATGGTTTGGAACCTTGCCTTCATGCAGGGCGATCCCGGACCAGGTCAGCCGTTGCATGAAGGGCATCGGCGCGTTCGAGTAGAGGTTCGACTCGTGGTATTTCCGCTTTTCGAGGATGGAGAAGATGCCAGAAGGTGTCGTGTGGCCGGGTTTCCCGGTTGATACCTTGGAGGTCGCGATCACCTGGTCGCCGTCATAGACGGTCAGCGACTGCTCCGCTTTCGAAACATAGATCTGAAGCGGCCCATCAGCGCCTAGCGCGGTACTGGCCAAGAGGGAGAGGCTGAAGGCAAGCGCGATACGCTGGAACATGGTCGACCACTTGGAACGCGAAACAAAACACGCTCGCACTCTATTCTGCGAAGTTTAAGAAAAGTTTCGCGGAAAAATCGATGCTTGGCTTTTCACGGGTTCGTGATTGCCTGTCCCCGGAAAGCATTAAGGGTTTCAGAATCATGAGACTGGGGAACAACAACGTGGGCGGCGGCCATAATCTCCAGGCCAGTCGCGGGGAGGGGCGGCACAGCGATGAAGGAAGCTGATGCTGCGTTCGTGGACATCCGCTTCGCCGCGTTATCTCTTCGCGGGAAATGTATAACCTGTCTGGACGGTCCCCTTGCCGAATTTGTCTCGCAACTTGTCCATCGCCGCTTCGGCAGCCGCCCGGCGCGATGCCTGGGCATCGACGAGATCGGGCGGATCGGCAAGTGCAGGATCCTGAAGGTCGCTGACACCGATGCCGATCAGGCGAAACTTCGTGCCATCAGTCTCCTTTTCGAGCAGCGACATGCCCGTGCGGAAGATCCGGTCGGCGAGCTGTGTCGGGTCGTCGAGCCGCCGGTTGCGTGTCCGGAGCTTGAAGTCTGCCGTCTTCAGCTTCAGCACCACGGTCTGACCGGCAATCTGGTGCCGCTTCAACCGCCACGCCACCTTTTCCGATAGCGCCCTCAGATGGACCACGAGCTCGTCAAGCTTGTGGATGTCGTCGAAGAAGGTCGTCTCGGCTGAGACGCTTTTGGCGGGATCATTCGGATGCACGGTCCGATCGTCGATGCCCCGTGCGAGCCGTGACAGCCGCTGTCCCATTGAGCCATAGCGACGCATCAGCTCGGTCTCGTCCATGATCTGCAGCTGGCCGATGGTGCGGATCCCGTCTGCCTGCAGCGTCGCCGCAAAGGCCTTGCCGACACCCCAGATCATCGTCACCGGCTTGTCGGCGAGAAAGGCGAGCGCTTCGGCCTCGCCGATGACCGAAAAGCCCCGCGGCTTCTGCAGGTCTGACGCGACCTTGGCGAGGAACTTGCAATAGGAAAGCCCGACCGAAACGGTGATTCCGATCTCCTGCTCGATGCGTCGAGCAAGGCGGGCCAGCACCCGGGCCGGCGGATCGTGATGCAGGCGTTCCGTGCCTCTGAGGTCGAGAAAGGCCTCGTCGATGGAGATCGGTTGAACGAGCGGCGTCAGCTCCTCCATCATCGCCCGGACCTCACGACCAACGCGCGCATACTTCTCCATGTCCGGCCTGATCACCACGGCCTGCGGGCAGGCCTCCAGCGCCTTGAACATGGGCATGGCCGAGCGAACGCCATGAATGCGGGCCACATAGCAGGCGGTCGAGACCACACCACGTTTGCCACCACCGATGATCACGGGTTTGTCGATCAGCTCCGGATTGTCTCGCTTCTCGACGGAGGCATAGAAGGCGTCGCAATCGATATGTGCGATGGGCAGATCGTAGAGTTCCTGATGATAGACGAGCCGCGGGCTGCCACAGGCACGGCAGCGGCGTGCACCCTCGATCTGCCCGGTCAGGCAGTCTCGACAGAAGCCGGGATGAACAGGGGCAGTGCGCGTCATGTCCGGAACAAAGGTTGAACATCTGCACCATAGGCCGCATCGCATGGCGAGGCAAGGGCCATCGCCGCAGGCTCGCCGACGCCGCCATGTCAGCGGTGGAAATGCGCCTGGATGAGCGCCGACGCCCGTGGCCAATCCTCGGCTTTCCGCACCGTCTCATGCGGATCGGGCGCGAAGCGGAAGATCTCATGCGCTGGCGGCAGATAGACGAGGAGGCAGTCCGGGACGTGGTCGCCGACCGAGTGGAGATTGTGCACCATGTCATCGACGAAGGCGACGGGCAGGGGCCTCCTGTCGTGCAACGCTGCCACCATGGGTCCCTTCGCCTCTTCCGTTGCGATCATCGGGTAGCTGAGCGTCAGCTGGTCGAGCAGCCGGCGCCTTACCTCTGCATGCTGCGGCGGCATCGCGGTCAGGAAAACCAGATCCGCAGTCTTGCCCAGAGCATGCAGGCTGTCGACGGCGTCGGCGAAGGGTGTCTGCCAGCGCTCCTGCTCGTCGAAGAAATCGTGGATGAGTGCCTTGACGACCGGTGCCTCCAGCACGCTTTCGTCGGTCCCGTTGACAATGTTTCCGGTGAGCTTGAAGGACCGTGAGAGGAGCCGATGGCCGCGGGTCTGGAGAAAGGCTTCGAACGGTGTCGCAAACTGCAGCACAACATCATCGACGTCGCAGACGATCAGGGGGCGGTCGGCAAGCTGGATATGGTCGACGTCAGTCAGCATCAGACGTCTGCCGAATCGAAGCTGGGCCCGGCATAACGGTGATAGGCCTCCACCACGGTTTCCGGCTTGGTATCGGTGGCGCTGCAGAAAGCCATCAGCGTCGGTTCGTGTTGCATCAGAAACTCCAGCATGCCCGCGAGGAAGGCCGGGTCGTTCACCGCCTGGCGCAATTGCTGTGGCTGAACACCGGAGAGCGCCAGAAACCGCGACAGCATCTCCGGTTCATTGGCCAGCCAACCGAGCACGGCGACGGCCGTCGCCTCGGCATCGGCCGGTATATCTCTGTTTTTCATAAAGTCTTTTCCTGTTGCTCTGGCAAATTACCGATTTCGAAACCAAATAGCACTAGCATGCTCCATGACGGAAGAAGCAACTCGTGCCGGGATTCCATGCCCCGGAAGCCCTCAGGCGCGGGACAAGGGACCGGGTGAATGCCAAAAAAGGTGATGATTGTCGAAGACAACGAGCTGAATATGAAGCTCTTCCGCGATCTGATCGAGGCATCCGGCTATGAGACGGTGCAGACTCGCAACGGCATGGAAGCCATGGATCTCGCGCGCCGCCACCATCCCGATCTGATTCTGATGGACATCCAGCTTCCGGAAGTTTCGGGCCTTGAGGTCACCAAGTGGCTGAAGGACGACCCGGAGCTGCATGTCATTCCGGTGATCGCCGTGACAGCCTTCGCCATGAAGGGAGATGAGGAGCGCATACGCCAGGGTGGTTGTGAAGCCTATGTCTCCAAGCCGATTTCGGTTCCGAAATTCATCGAGACGATCAAGACCTATCTCGGAGATGCGTGAGGATAAACGGTTATGACTGCGCGTATCCTGGTCGTTGATGATATACCCGCCAATGTGAAGCTGCTCGAAGCGCGGCTCATGGCGGAGTATTTCGACGTCCTGACGGCGAGCAATGGCCGTGACGCCCTCGACATCTGCGATCGCACCCAGGTCGATGTCATCCTTCTCGACATCATGATGCCTGAGATGGACGGTTTCGAAGTCTGCGAACGGCTGAAGTCCAATCCGCGCACGGCGCATATCCCCGTCGTCATGGTCACTGCGCTCGACCAGCCGTCCGACCGTGTGCGAGGTCTGCAGGCCGGTGCCGATGATTTCCTGACCAAGCCGGTCAATGACCTCCAGCTGATCTCCCGCGTCAAAAGTCTGGTGCGTCTGAAGACGCTCACGGACGAATTGCGCATCCGCCATGACACGACGCGAAAGGCCGGTCTCGACGACATGTTGCGGCTTCAGGACGGGCGTCTTGAGGACCAGGCTCAGGTTCTTCTGGTTGACAGCCGTGGCGCCTCCCAGGAGCGCATCATCAAGTCGCTGAAGCCGATCGCTGAAGTCTTTGCGATGTCCGATCCGCAGGCAGCGGTTTTTGAGGCTGCGGAGAACCCGCTCGACCTCGTTATCGTCAACAGCAATCTCGAAGACTACGACCCGTTGCGCCTCTGCTCGCAGATCCGCTCACTGGAGCGCACCCGCTTTATTCCGATCCTCCTGATCACGGAGCAGGGCGACGAGCAGATGATCATCCGAGCGCTCGATCTCGGGGTAAACGATTATATCGTGCGTCCGCTGGATCCGAATGAACTGATTGCCCGCACGCTCACCCAGGTCCGTCGCAAGCGCTACAATGACCGCCTGCGCAACAGCGTCCGCCAGACAATCGAATTGGCCGTCACAGATGGCCTCACCGGGCTGCACAATCGCCGTTACCTGGACACGCATCTGCGCACGCTGTTTGCCCGCGCCAAGGTTCGGGGCCGACCGCTGACGATCTGCATTACCGATATCGACCGTTTCAAGCAGGTCAACGATGTCTACGGTCATGACGCCGGCGACGAAGTGCTGAAGGAATTTGCCGGACGGATCCGCTCGACCGTCCGTGGCGCTGATCTCGCCTGCCGGTTTGGCGGCGAGGAATTCGTGGTCGTCATGCCCGACACGGCCGCAGACGTGGCCGCGACGGTTGCCGAGCGGCTGCGCGGCATGATCGAGGCGCGACCTTTCCAGCTACGGTCTGGAGAGACGCCTCTGATGCTGACGGCATCCATGGGAATTGCGACGCTCGGGCCGGGCATAGAGACGCCGGAACAACTCCTCAAACAGGCCGACCGAGCGCTCTATGAGGCTAAGAATTCCGGCCGCAATCGTGTGGTCGCTGCCGCTGCCTGACCGCGCTCGCGCCGATGGGCACTTCGGCAAGCTTGGTGATCGACCGACGTCCGGAAAGATTTTCACAGCTTTCTAATGCGCTCTTCTTAAGCGCGGCATTTGAGTTCTTGCTAACTTTTTGAGCAGTTACAAAACGGCTTATCTTTCATCCTCGGAATAGATTGTCTCTGTAGCAACTGCATTCGGAACGAATGTGCTTAACGAGGTTTGTCGTTAAATGAATATTCGGTTCCGCTTTTGGCGGTTCATCTGACTCCGCCGAGGCACTCCTCGTCCGCAGGCGCGGCTAAACTTGAGATGAACTCGAATGCATTGCCAGTCTGTTCAAGTTTCAATGTGTGTAGAACTGACTATTCCGACTGTATCGCAAGTTCTTCGGTGCCTGATTTAACCATATTGTGACGATGATCGGGCACGGCGTTAATAATCTGTTGATTTTTGTCTCTACATGAGAGAACTTGCAGCCACCAGACAAGATCTCAAGTGGAGATCGAAGATACCCCATGATGCTCAGGTCCGCCGCATCTCCTGGGTCGTGGGGTCGGTCGGTTGGTATGCAACGTCAAAAACGGTTCCTCGTGCCGTGTTGCATGCCGACCGACCCCCTATTGTAAAGACACCGGTTTCCGCGAGGGAGCCGGTGTTTTGCGTTCTGCGCGAGATGAAGCCGGGGCAGGGCGAGGGCCGTTGCCGTGAACGAAGAATGCCAAAAGAAAAAGGCGCGCCGCAGGAAGCGGCACGCCTTTTTGAGAAGCCCTCGATCGAGTCTTACTTGATCTTGGTTTCCTTGAACTCGACGTGCTTCTTAGCAACCGGGTCATACTTGGTCTTCGTCATCTTTTCCGTCATCGTGCGGCTGTTCTTCGTGGTCACGTAGAAGAAACCCGTGTCAGCCGTCGACAGAAGCTTGATCTTGATGGTTGTAGCCTTGGCCATGGTCGTCCTGCCTCTAATAAACGAAGCCGTGGACGACCGAACGAGGCCCACGGCAAATCTGGCGCGAAACTACAAATCGCGCCTGAAAAGTCAAGTGCGTTTCGGGTTAAAAAGCAGGCGCCCCAAGGAAAGCACGACATAGAGGGCGAAGAAGCCCGCAATTGCCCAGGCAAAACCGTCATTACCGGTGAGATCGATCGCAGCACCGATCGCCTGTGGGCCGGCGACCGTCCCAACTGCATAGCAGAAGATGAAGGCGGCATTGGCGGCCGCGAGGTCCGCGCCGACGAGGCGCGAGCCGAGATGGCTGAGGCCGACCGTATAGAGGCCGGCGACGCAACCGCCCCACACCAGCAGCACCACGGCCATCAGCACCCAGTTCTGCGACACCAGCGGCAGCAAGAGCGAACCGACGAGGCCGATGAAGGCAATGATCGTAAGCAGGCTACTGCGGTCATTCATGAGGTCG
>NZ_JAIVFT010000047.1 GCF_020829665.1 Nostoc sp. CHAB 5824 | reverse complement strand
TTTATTTAGCTATAAAACATACTAATTTTACACTGTTTAACTTCAAAGCAGACCACAAGTGTATAGATTCTTTATGCATAGATGAAGGGGAGAAAAGGGGTTGCCCTCGGCAACCCCTTTTCTCCCCTTAAAATGATTATCATTCTTGAGAAATCCTGTCTCTTGTTTTCTTGGAATAATTTATTCTTTGGAAGTCCCTAAAGTCACACCAAACACATTGTTTCAACCAGCCTCAATCAGCAAACCTGTTTTCGCTTTGGCAGTCATGCATCTTGCACAGCAAGGTCGTCTCAATCTGGATGAGGATATCATATCGTATCCGGTTAAAGACTTATCATTAAGACTCTTGGGGGCAGGGGGCGGGGAGCAGGGGGAAAGAGGGTTTCCCGATTTTTGCACAGATGTGGGAATTATAACTAATTAGCCGGACATGATATCAATACCTATCTCGCCTCATGGCGTGTACCTGCGATCGCTCCTTGGCAACCCCGAATAACGCTGCGCCAGTTGTTGAGCCATACTGCTGGCTTGACTGTGCATGGCTTTCCTGGTTATCCCAACTCAGATCCATTGCCAACCACAGTTCAAGTTCTCAATGGCGAACTTCTAGCCAATACCGATAAACTGGAGGTCAATATCATCCCTGGTTTGCATTACCGCTATTCCGGTGGCGGCATAACAGTTGCCCAACAGGTATTGGTTGATTTGCTCAAGCAACCTTTTCCAGAAATCATGCGCGAATGTACAACATTACATCACGAGGTGTAGGGCACGGCACTGCCGTGCCCCTACGGGTGTACCTCACGTAAAAGAGAACCGCTATATTACATTGGGTTGCGATCGCAATAAGCTTAGAAAGATTGAATTTACGTTAACAGTGTTGTTGTTTTTTGAACAGTGACAACAGCAAACACACGAGTCCCATTACTACCAATGACACTGAAGAAGCAGATTCTGTGACAGGCTGAGGGTTTTGCAGAGGCTGATAATTGATGAAATTTTCTTGAATTGGGCTGAGTGATGCCAAAAGTTGCTCAATATCGCTAGATATATTAGTGTCATTACCAACACTTTTAGAAGAGATGAGGCGGTTAAAAGTTTGGCTACTCGATTCATCAAAATCTCCTGTGAACCCAAGAAAATTTTGACCTATTTTGCCTATAAGAGAGTCAATCAGATTGTTAACATCAGTTTTGATCCCTAGTGGGGATAACTTTAAACTGCTAATATTATTGGCGTTTCCAATTTTTGTGTTATCAGTATTTGCTAACCAATTGCCATTACCAATAATTTCATTTCCACTGGTAAAAACCCAGTTACCATTACCAATAATTGTGTTATCAGTACCAAAGTCCCAATTGCCGTTTCCAATGGTTGCGTTGTCACTGCCGAAGTGCCAATTACCATTACCTAATGTTGAATTATTACTTCCGTCGTCCCAATACCAGTTGCCATTACCGAGGGTTGTGTTACCCTTTCCAAATAGCCAGTTGCCATTACCGATGGTTGTGTTGTCATTATTAAAGTTCCAGTTACCATTCCCAATGGTTGCGCTGTCACTGCCATAATCCGAGTTAAAATTACCAATAGTTGCGTTATTATCACCAAGGTTATTGTTACCTTTACCAACTGGTGCGTTGCCCTCATTAAAGCGTTGGCTATCAGGATTAGATGTATTCCCAGCGTTACTAAAGGGTAAATTATTACCAAGGACCTCTTTTAACGGATCGAAAGGCGATTGTTGAAGCAGACTTCCAGCACCTGCGATTGGATTACCACCGCCAGCAAATGGATTAGTAGCCCCACCTGCGATCGGATTACCACCACCTGCAAATGGGTTAGTAGCCCCACCTGCGATCGGATTACCACCACCTGCAAATGGGTTAGTAGCCCCACCTGCGATCGGATTACCACCACCTGCAAATGGGTTAGTAGCCCCACCTGCGATCGGATTACCACCGCCTGCAAATGGGTTAGTAGCCCCGCCTGGAATGGGATAACCACTGGCTGCAAACGGGTTACTCCCTCCCGCCAATGTGTTGTCAATATCCTTGAAAAAGTTATCACCCAAAACTAACTTTAATCGATCAAAGATTAATTTCTGAAGCCCACTGCCACCATCACCTGCAAACGGGTTAATACCGCCACCTGGAATAGGATTGTTACCGTTACCTAATAACAGATTGCTACCACCCGTCAACAGGCTGCCTTCAGCAGACAAACTGCCATTGGCAGCAAAGGAATTACCGTTATATAGGTTGCTAGCGCCACCTACACTTAAGGGATTAACTCCACCATTAAGGGGATTGACAGCAGACTCTTCCATTGGTAGTAATTCTCCTATTTTTAGTTAAAAAATTATGGGTTATTCAGCACCTGTTATACCAATTATGAATTTGCTAAACCCAAAATATCTCTAAAATAAAGGCTTTAATAATTTTACCGTCAAAGTAACAGAAAATATTGCCTAAACCTTTAACTGATAGGAGTTTCAGGGCGTAAAATAGCAAACTAGTACAATAACGCAGAAGGCACATCACCGAATAATACACTTTTTTCAGCTTTATCGGATAGTATGTTTATTTACGCCAAGCTGTACTAGCATACTATGTACTGAAGAACTCATTATTGTTCTCCTCTTATCTGCTGATTTTCGCAAGAATTCTATTAAGCGAACGGAATTTATCGACCGCTAAATACTTATCTGCCACCGGCACCGGCACCAAATGGGTTACCGCCACCGCCACTGCCATCGGCACCAAATGGGTTACCGCCACCGCCACTGCCATCGGCACCAAATGGGTTACCGCCACCGCCACCGCTAGCAAATGGGTTACCGCCACCGCCACCGCTAGCAAATGGGTTACCGCCACCGCCACCGCTAGCAAATGGGTTACCGCCACCGCCACCGCCAGCAAATGGGTTACCGCCACCGCCACCGCCAGCAAATGGGTTACCGCCACCGCCACCGCCAGCAAATGGGTTACCGCCACCGCCACCGCCACCCAGTTCCTTGTCAAGCCTTGGGTCAACTATTTTGTCAATAGTAGCCCTCAAAGTCAACCCGTCCGGTATTTCAGTTGTGCTAATACCATAGGTCTGGCTATTAGCACCAGTCAAAGGGTCTCTGCCACTACTTTGGTTACCGCTGCCTGCGGATGGGTTGCCGCCTGTGGGTGAGCTACCACCACCACCAGCACCACCAAATGGGCTACCGCCACCACCTGCAAATGGGTTGCCGCCTGCGGATGAGTTACCACCACCGCCTGCGGATGGGTTTGATGGGTTTACACCGCCTGCAAAGATATTCCAGAAGTTGTCACCAGCGAAAGGATTACCACCATAGGCTAAATCAGGCTGACTGCCACCGCCGCCGGCACCGCCACCAGCACCACCAGGGGCACCAAATGGGCTACCGCCACCTTCTTGATTGCCAACACCACTGAATATCTTGGGGAGGTCTTTCTCAGGAACAACTTCTTTCAAGCGACCGAAGGGTGATTGTCCAAATTTTTCAATCGCATCGTTCCCACTAGTAGAGGAGTTATCGCTACCACTATTATTTGAATTTTCTGCCATTAGGATTAATCCTCGCTATTGTTTGGATAAAAATCTTGCTAGTATCGCAACATAAAATAGACAGAAATTAAGTTTAGTTCATGACTTATTTGCTGTCTTTTTGTTAGCAAAACTAGTTGGTAGCTATTAGATTATTTGGTTATCTTTATTAGGGCGTAGATAATCAATTTTTAATCCATGCTACTTCACACTTACAATGTATATGATTTAATTTTGAAGGACAATGAAAAATATTTTGATATATTTATCAAACTTGTAGATATTTCTAGACAATAAGTTGAAAAAGTTAACTGAGATGTTTGTATAATCAAATTCAATTTGGTTTAAATGCTATATTGCAATGAATAATCTTTTGATAAATTTGCCAATTTTTTAGATATTTAATTAATCTGCATTTATCCGAAATTCTATCACTTTTATCTGACATTAAGTAAGTCGGTGAGAATAACTTAAACTATATTAACTAATGTAAAACCTATTGTAATTAGTTCGTAGTAAAGGCTTCAGCCCTCACTACAAACCTTTAATTATTTACGCCACTTACTTATACCGCGAGACTGATAATAAATAACACCGTTACTGGTATCCTGTAATAGGTTGCATCATATTAGCACCACTACGAAGTGCAGAGAAAAAAGTTTCAGGTGCAAGGATTACTTCAGATAAATCAGCAAATTCAATCCCGGAATTGTGCGGGAAAGTGTCCACAAAACGAGAGTGATGTAAATTAAACCTAAACTCCATTGATACCAAGCAAGTGCGGATATGATGCCAGGTAGGTGTTCGTCTCGCAGGCGAATGTCGTTAAATCCTAATTTAACTAAATTGTTAAGACTAAAATCATAGTAGTTGAGCCAGTTCCAACGGCGATCGCACAACAGAGGCATATATCGTTCCCGAAATGTCTGATTCCTTGGTATCACTGGCAAACGTCCAATCAGCAACCGTAACTGGCGGAATGTGCCGTCTTCTGTGAAGTAAGAAACGTCCATTAAATTGTGATAACGACCTTGTTGGTAAAGTCGGATTAATAAAGCCATTGGCACGGGGACAATAATAATTAAAAGACACCCCAATGTCAGCCAAGGTTGTTGAGCATTGCGAAAGATGGCTAGTAAGCTGAAGAATTCTAAAACGCTAAAGCTCACTAATATCGAAATGGTTTCGTAGGATGTGGGAATAATTGGTACAGGATGCAGCCGACGATAGCGATCCACTAGCCAAAACAGTAAGCCGAAATAAGCGATCGCAACTCCTCCCACACCAAAAACTAACCAAAAATTCGTACCATAGCCACTCAACAACAGCAGTACACTCAACCCTAAGCAACTCCAAGCTTGTAGTAACCACCCAACGATAGAAAGGGGTTCACCAACAATTAAGCGATGTCTAACGACAAGCCGTTGCACGTCTACGCTCAGTTGTGTGTATTTTTCTAAATCGATGTCTGCTAAGGTGAGTAACTCACTGCTGTTACGAAACAATTTTATCAGACGACGCTGGGCGATCGCTTCGGCTTGAGTTGGAGAAAAACCCAGTTTAATCAAACTTGCAACGGAGGCGCTATTAATATTTGTAGCCGTCAAACGGCGACTCATTTCTACTAATCGCAGTTGTTGTTTTGTGTATTCCAGTTCGTTAGCATCGGCAACTTGTTGTTGCTGACGAAAATTTTGTCCCAAATTCCGCAAGATGTTCTCATTACTTTGCAATGTGGGGATGCAGAACATCTTACCAATCTGGCCGGGATTACCTAAAATTTTTGCTTGGTTAGAGTTAAAAGTTAAACCAGGTACGCTTAAACAAGCTTCTGTAGAAAACCTCGCATCACTAAAATCTGCTTGATTGAGAATGCTTGCACCTTGCAAATTTACAGATTGATTAAACTCCACTTCTCGAAATGTGACAGCTTGCTCAAAAGTCGCTTCTGTTAAAAGGAGGAACTGATTAAAATTCGCTTTAGTAAACTGGGCTTGATTCGCAAAGCGGACATCAGAAAAATCAGCATTCTCTTGCCACTGCACAGTATTGAATTTAGCCAACTGTTTAAAAGTTGCTTGGTTGAAATTGGCAGTCTTTTCAAAAATACTGCTTTGAAAATCAGCAAGTTCTTGAAATTGAGTTTGTTTAAAATTAGCTTTTTCAAAAAAAATACTGCCCTGAAAATTGCTTGGT
This sequence comes from Nostoc sp. CHAB 5824, assembly GCF_020829665.1. Lineage (GTDB taxonomy): Bacteria > Cyanobacteriota > Cyanobacteriia > Cyanobacteriales > Nostocaceae > Nostoc. The sequence continues at coordinate 8,848 of NZ_JAIVFT010000047.1, read as the reverse complement.
TGCTGGAATTTAGCACTACTAAAGCTGACGGGACGACCAAATCGGGTTTCAGCCCAATTAGTGGATTGGAGAAAAGTTGCACCTTGGGCATCTACAGACTGAAGAAAGGATGTATTAGAGAACTTCATTTCGCCATTGAAACGAGTTTGCACCAGTGTCAAGACACCACGAAAGACGGCGATTTCACTCGATGGAGTTGACTTTGTTCCTAAAAGCGATCGGCAATCTTTGGAGTTCGTGAGTGACTCCAGACAAACGAAGCGCAAACGCTCTAGTTCTTTTTGTTCGATAGCGGTAAAGATTGGAGGAATGGCTTGGGCATACAAGGGTATTCTTAAACCTAAATCGCTGCCCACAAAATCCCCTAAAATCAGAGTATAGCTAAGGTCTAAACCCAAAGGTTTTGCACCTAGTTCTTTTCGCAGCATCTGGTAAAAAGCATCACGAAAGCTAGCGTTTTCTGGGCGCAAATCAATCACCATCTTCTGCAAATCCACCGTCAAATTGCCTTCGCGGAGTGTTGGTGTGCGTAGACGTTCTTGTAATAATTCTAGAGTTAAGGGTGTGCGTTCTGGTTGTGTTTGTGCTGCTGAAGTAGGTAGGGCGAAGAAGAGAAGAGTTAAAAAAACGCAAAGGAACGCAATCGCAAAGCGTCTCGCAAAGAAGGAAAGCGCACAGGAAAACAGAGAAACCCCTTTGCGTACCTTTGTGTTTAACCTCTGCGTTCCTACCCTGCGGGAAGGCGTACCCCTACGGGGAAGCAAGCTATGCGTAGCGTCTCGTAGAGAAGCGCCTATGCGTTTAAAAAATAATTTATGCAAATTGTTCGATCAATCGTCGCTAATCAGTAGAACAATTTTACCTGTCACAGAACCGCTTTCTATTAGTTGATGCGCCTTAGCCGCTTCTTTTAAAGGGAATTTGTGGCTAACATGGATTTTTAATTTGCTTTCATCGATCCAGGTGGCAGATTGTTCGAGAATTTCTGCATGGTGGTGGAGGCTTTCTTCTAATCCTAGCAACGCTGGTGTGAGCATTAATTCTAAACCAATGCGGAGATTACGAGTTCTAGCAGTTTTCCAAACAGTATTGGCATCTGGTTCGAGAATCGTCACAATATCCCCATACACTCGCACAGCGGGAAAGGTTTTGTGAAAGGTTTCGCCGCCTACGGTATCAAAAGCCAAGTCTACGCCTTCGCCGTCAGTCCAATCTAATGCTGCTTGTACAAAGTCTGTTTGTTTGTAAAAAATTACATGATCAGCACCTAGTTGTTTGACAAAATTAGCCTTTTCTTCAGAACCGACTGTGGTGGAAACAGTAGCACCTTTGAGTTTCGCTAATTGAATTGCTACATGCCCGACACCACCAGCACCCGCATGAATCAAAACCCGTTCCCCAGGTTCCAATCGTCCCCGTTCGTATAAAGCTTCCCAGGCAGTGATTAAGACTAAAGGCGCTGCTGCTGCTTCGGCAAAGGAGATAGACGCGGGTTTACGAGCCACAAACTGCTCATCCACAACAGTATATTCAGCATAATTACCTTGGTGTGCGCCCAATCCGCCGTAGCAAAAGTATACCTCATCGCCTGAGCGAAAACGCTGAACACCAGCACCTACCGCTTCGACTATACCTGCACCATCACATCCTAAAATTGTCGGCGTGCGATCAGGGTAGAAAGTGCCTCGGCTACGAAGTTTACTGTCAATGGGGTTAATGCCAGCTGCCACCAAACGCACTAAAAGTTCAGTATTTCCTACAGAAACAGCAGGGTTAGGCACTTCCTGTACTTGCAGAACTTCTGGACTGCCAGCTGCTGTCATCAAGACTGCTTTCACAACTCTTTCCTCCTGGCTTTAGATGCACGTTCATTTGCAACTTTAGCGCAAGAGGGTGGACACAAAGTTATGTCTGAGGGAAAACTGCGATGTCTGGCAACAAGGCGCGAGGCGCATACGCTTGTAAGGATAGATATGGAAAAAGTCAACTATTCATCTATAATCTGAAATAAAACTAAATATTCCGAAACATAGCTATAATAAAAGATATACAGCGACAACGCTACTCGTTGCGAGGCAGCCAATATGGATGCCAATCAAGTTTTAACCGATCGCAAGCAAGCTCGAAAATACCTAATTTTTTAAGTCGGCGTCTAAAAGAACTGATAGTACACCCCTGGAATCCTGATCAACCTAACTTAATTTCATTTTTTTTCAAGGAGTCTATGTTACTCCAAGACATCTAGCTAGGATTTAGCTCCTAGTTTTCGCCCTCAATTAATACACAATCCAAGAATGAATCAGCCCATGAAATTATCATTAGAGCAAGAATTTAATATCCGTTGCTTTGCCGACAAAGTGCAACATATGTCCCATGAACAAGCTCAAGAACTTTTACTTGTGCTGTATGAGCAGATGATGATTCGGGAAAAGACTTTCCAGGAATTGCTCAAACAGGAATGGAGACTGAATTTAGGCACAGTCTCTGGGTAAAGTAGTGAAGTAATTCTAGAGCGCGTTATTAGACCTCTTGTAAAAATAGTTTTGCACTCTTGGGGAAGGGGTGCATGGTAATTCTATCGCCGCTTTGCCCTTTACTCCTTACCATGCATCCCCACAACTGCTAGAAGTCTATTGATTTGTGGTCACCAACAAAGAGAAAAACCGGGAAACATTATATTTCCCGGTTTTCTGTGTGGTGTAAGGAGCTTAACTAAATATCATGATAAAGTAACTGCCCAACAATAACGCACTCGTAACAATTTTGGTAACGGACTTTTATGGCGATGACACTCTTAAGTGTAAGATCTGATGAGATTACAGGCTGCTAACTCAAACGATATTGATTCCTTCCAATTTTATCCTTTAGTTCACCTTAGAGCAAAGCACCACCACAACTAGAACCACATCCAGCAGTACAACCATAGCAATAAGCAGCAGTTTGTATCTCACTAATTAGGTCTAAACTGCCAGCTTCTAAAAGTTTACTAACTGTCAAGGTTTCACCATTGCGATTTTTCGCAGGTAAATCCATCATTTGGTTAAAGTCGCAATCATATACATTGCCTAAATAGTCAATTGAAAGTTCATCGCGGCACATCAAATGTTCAACTGTACTGGGATTAAAACGCGACTCTAAAAACTGTAAATAGCTGGTATACAGTTTTCTTCGTTCTAAATGCATTTTTGTTCTACCAACAGGTAGGTTGGTAATGGTGAAGAGGTTGCTAAACACAATATTAAAATGTTCTTGTAAGAACATTTTGTAATCTCGTTCTAGGTTAGTCTGTTCGGGAGCTAAGGAAAAATTTTCACCTGTGGGCAACTGGGGATTAAATACCAAATCTAAAATTAAATTTGGCTCTTTACCATAACCGAGTTGGTTAAGCCACTGCAAAGCTTTGACTGAACTATCAAAAACACCAGCACCGCGCATTTTATCAACGTTATCTGCTAGATAACAGGGTAGAGAAGCCACAACTCTTATTTGGTGTTTAGCAAAATATTCTGGTAAATCAGCAAATCCATCTTCAAAATAAATGGTCAAATTAGACCGGACAATCACTTGTTTACCAGTTGCTCTTGCCGCTTCTACCAATGGCTTAAATCCATAATTCATTTCTGGTGCACCACCAGTCAAATCCACAATTTTAATTTCAGGAAATTTATGGATTAGCGAAATCAATTGTTCGCAAACTTCAGGAGAAAGTTCTTCTGTACGTTTTGGTCCAGCTTCGACATGACAGTGTGTACAGGCAAGGTTACAACGCTTACCTAAATTAATTTGTAAAACAGCGATTTCCTTTTTTGTCAAAGGGCAATTGAGTTTTTTTTTAAATGGTGTAACTTTTGATTGAGTTTGCATTAGTTACTAATCCTTAAACATGGCAGAAATATATTCAATCAATTTTTCTAACCTTGGAATAACCTGTAAGTTATTGCACTAATAATTGCAGCAGTTGGTAAAGTCAAAATCCACGATAATAGTATCTGATAAAAAACTCGCATATTGGCTTTTTTACCAGTCAACCCTACTCCAAAAATAGAACTAACTGAAACGTGAGTTGTAGAAACTGGAAGCCCAAAGCGACTAGCTGCAATGACTAAAACTCCAGTTACTATATTTGCTGATAAGCCTTGAGGATGATTTAACGAGGTAATCTTTTCACTCATGGTTACTGCAACTTTTTGGGAGTTGAGTAAACCGCCAAGTGCCATTGCGATCGCAATCGTAATCATTCCTCCCTGAATCGAAAAATACTCAATAATTAAAATGAGTGAGAAAATCTTGGGAGTATCATTTAAGCCTCTAGCAAAACTGACAATTCCAGCGCTGAGAAAATGGAGAGTATCAATCATTTTCTGATTTACTGGTAGGTTCCATTTGGAATTGATATAGCTTGATAAGCTGTAAATTCCTGCTCCCAAAGGAATAGCAATAATTGGACTGAGTAATAAAGGCAAAATAAAAGAAGTTCCCAAAGCTGCAAAATTAACTTTGAGTCCGATCGCAACTAATCCAGCCCCAACCAGCGCACCTGTTAAACTGTGAGTTGTGGAAATGGGAAACCCCATGAAGGTGGCTACGAGCACAGTTAAACCAGCAGCGATCGCAACTGCCATATGGAACTCTGGGGAATTAGCGATCGCATCAGGCACTAGTCCTTTCCCAGAAAAGTTTTTAATTAGTGTACTTGCCAAAAAAGTCGCAGCAACCGCACCAGTTAAAGTTGTAAAAGTTGCCCACAGAATTGCTGTTTGATAGCTAGCGGTTCGGCTACCAAACAACGTTGCTACCCCTTTAAAGTTGTCATTTGCACCATTAGAATATGCTAAAAAAAGCGTGGCGATAAATAGACTAATTAACAACATTTTGGGGTTTATAAATTAACAGCAACCACCACCGCTATAGTGCCAGGTTGAATTGGTCACAATTATTTCTGCTGGCTTAATAGCCGCAAGTTTAGCAGCAGTTTTATCACACACTGCTGCGGGAATTCCCCGCTGGAGTAGATGACCTGCTGAGTCGTCGAAGAAGGCTTCCAAGCCAGCATAAACTGCTGTTTTTCCTGTAAAAATACAAGCACCATCTTCTGGAATAGCAACTTTAAAGGAGACAGAATCCAGACTTTCCAAAAGTAGGTGTTCTTCTAAATTATAAGTCTGGAAATCTAGTAGACGGTAAGGACGACGGGCGCGAATTTCAACTTGACCAAAACCAGCATTTGTAATCCGTTCAGTATACTCTTCATATGTGAGTGCGCCTGATAAACACATGGCTCTTAGCCGTTCATCTTGTTGAAGATGTGGTGGAATTTGACTAGTGGCAATTGGATCGCTCATCTGCAAACGTCCGCCTGGTTTTAATACTCGATAAGCTTCTTTTAAAGCACGGGTTAAATCTTCTGGTTCAAAGATGTTGAAAAGGCAATTTTGCGCCACGATATCGACGCGAAGATCAGCAACGGGTAAGTTAAAAGCATCGCCTTCGCGGATTTCTACAAAACTGGTGTCAAACCACGGGTTTTCTTGAGCAGCAATTTCCAGATTGCGTGCAGCTGCTTCCCGCATGGCCCCAACCGGTTCAACGGCAATTACAGCACCTGCATGGCGGGAAAAGTAAGCGAATTGCAACGCTTCTAAGCCGCCGCCAACACCGACATACAGCACGGTAGGTTGGTTTCCTAGTTCAGTGGGGTGAACGGTAGTGCCACAACCATAGTTCATTTCCTGCATTGGCAAAGGAATTTTCAACCCTGGTAGTTGCAGGGGTGTACTTTGCACACAACAAAGTCCAACTTGCGGGGTTTCGGCAACTTCGCGGTAGAATTGCGCTGCTGTTTCTAGATAAGTCATGCAGTTTTAGATTTTAGATGAGCACAGCTTTGTGCATCCTAATATAATTAACCTTGAGTTGGATGAGTTTTTACTCAGATTGCCAAAAACCCCAAATCTTCATAGAGTTTGGAGCATCTGCATTAGTCTAAATTTAACAAAAGGTAAAGGAGCAGGGGAGGCAGGGGGAGATGAAGGGGACACAGGGAATAACTATGCCCATTGGTGTCAACTTAAGAGAAAACCCTTTTGAAATCTCGTTTCCAGCCAGAGGCTGGAAATGCACCTTATTGCGGTTCTGCCGCGAGTCAGGGAGGCGGAGCCTCCATTATGTATTCCCAGTCAGAGACTGGGAACAAGAAAATTTTCCTTTTCCCTTTGCCATGCATCCCCTTTCCCTATAAGAGTGCAAAAGTTCCTTTTGCAAAAAGTCTAATCATATAGTGTGTAGCCCACACCACTCACAGTTTGAATGAGGCATTTTTCGTTATTGGCTTCAAGTTTAAGGCATAGGTAGCGCATCTGGAGTTCAATGGTATTCACATCGCCCATGAAGTCGTAACTCCAGACTTGCTCTAAAATGCGATCGCAGGTAATTACCTGTCGCGGATGGGCTAGCAAATATTCTAGTAAATCAAATTCCTTGGCAGTTAACTCAATTAACCGTTGATCTCGGTACACTTGGCGCGTGCGACGATTTAAAGTTAAGTCTTTAAATTCTAAAACATCTGCTTTGCCTACTTGCTGGTTTCTTCGCAGGTGAGCGCCAACTCTGGCTAATAATTCATCGACGCTGAAGGGTTTAACGAGGTAATCATCAGCACCAGCGTCTAAGCCGACAATGCGATCGCTCACTTCATCTTTGACGGTTAGTAAGATTATCGGCACTTTATCACCAATACTTCGCAGGCGGCGGCAAATTTCTAACCCCGATAAACCAGGCAACATCCAGTCTAAAATTACTAAATCTAGATGTAACTCACGCGCTGCGGTGAGTGCAGTTAATCCATCGTAGGCAATACTGACTTGATAGCCTTCATAATTCAATTCCAATTCGACAAATCGTGCCAGTTTGACTTCATCTTCAACCAGTAAGATGTGCGTCATGATGATGTTAATAATTTCAGCAGGGTACGGTAAGCAAAAATACGGTCTGGAAACACTGTCTTCGAGGTGCCAGCTACTTAAATAGCCAAACATCTAATTAGGTGTACGTTAGCTTAGTATAAACCTGAGTAAGTAACAACTGTAAATCTGCAATTACCGATGGCTGCTTGAGCAAAGAACGATCCAACTGGTTATTAGCAATAGACTGTGACATCTTCACCGCATTTATCGGCAAGATAACAGAGCGCTTTAAAACGCAAACCAACCACTTCCTCGTATAGGGGATTTAATTTACACATCGGAGGTATGTGAAATAGCTTCCGGCCAAACAGCGTGATGTCTCGCTCAAAGGGACACTGAGCAGGAATAGCTTTGCACAGCAAATGAGCCAATTTTGAGTTATGAATTTCTATAGTTTCTAACCACTCACGGACTGGGTGCAGTAGATCATTGTGTAACCGGATTTGAATAAAGTTTGTCATAATTTTTCATCTTGATAATTTCAAACTAGATTGAGTTTGTTGTATTTGAACCTCTATAAATACATACAGTTCGGTTTTATAGTTTTATGCAGTGATTAGTCGTTTTTTGGTTCTCTACAAAGATAGAATGAGTATTTATGCACACTGTTAACTACACATTCAATTGCCAAAATTCCAGATGATTTATACCATTCAGAAACAATTTTTTCTTTCTTTTCCATGTCTAAAGACAGGGGCTTCAACCCATGTGGCAGGGGAGTTTATAAACTCTTTCCCCCAGCAAGAACTGCCCCCTGCTCCCCTGCCTCTTCGGTGAAATGGTATTGTGCCAAACGCTAGGCTAGATATTGCCAGACTGCAAAGTTATAGCCAACCTCTTGGAGGCGCAGTTAAACTTACTCAAAAAAGTAACAAGCTTCAGGGAAGCTGGGAAAACTAATGACTTATGACTTTTTTAGTAACAAAAAGTTCCTTTTTGACCAATGGGCACCAAGTTACGACTGGCTCTTTCCTTCAGTGTTTTATCGAGCCGTTCACAAACGGTTGCTGGAGTACGTCGATTTACCAGAGCCAGCAAATATACTTGATATCGGCTGTGGTACTGGACGCTTACTTGAGCGCTTTGCTACTCAGTTTCACGACCTGCAAGGCACTGGATTGGATTTATCTGCTAATATGTTGCGGGTAGCAAGACAGAGCAACCGTCACCGTCCACGTTTAATTTATGTCGAAGGCAAAGCTGAGTCTCTTCCTTTTGCTGATGGTCAATTTGATGCTGTTTTCAGCACTATCAGCTTCTTACACTATTTAGAACCTAAACAGGTAGTTAGTGAGATAGCGCGGGTACTTTCTCCCGGTGGACGCTTCTACTTGGTTGACATTACTTCCAAAAAAGAGACAGAACCTGAATTATTGCCAATCTCCCCCCGTGGAATTAGACTTTACAGTCCTAATCAACGTCAACTTCTTGGCTCCTCTGCTGGGTTATTGTGTTTGAGTCACCATTATTTACTAGGGCCTGTCTTACTAACGATTTTTGCCAAACCTCCGATTTGAAAATGGGGAATGGACGAAAGTAAAGGGTTGAAAACAGGTTGTATCAAGCTTTTTTCTGCGTATCTTAATTAGGACTTACGCAAAATATCTCTCAAACTCTTATTTCTCCGTGTCGCGCCAATTGCTAAAGAGCGGGAACCCTAAGAGCGTAGCTTGCTTCCCCGTAGGGGTACAAATCGGGGAACCGCAAGGGCGCACTGGCTTCTCTGCGCCTCTGTGGTTCCTTATTCCGTAATTCTTGCGTAATATCATGTCCGTCTAATCACTTATGATAAAAGCAGAGAGCAAAAATATGATTTATGCCAAGGCGGATAAGTATAGCGGAGCATTCAAATATTTCTGAATTAGAACACCTTTACCGTCAAGCTA
>NZ_JAIVFT010000046.1 GCF_020829665.1 Nostoc sp. CHAB 5824 | reverse complement strand
AAGCGTTTAGAACAGCCATGTCTTTTCGATTTGTTGATTGGTTGAACTTGAACCGTGACGTGTTTGCTGCTTATAAAGCCAGTTTGGGTTACATTTGGGCTTAATTTTTGTCTAAGTCCCGTTAATAAACATTCGGGCATTGGGCATTGGGAAAAGACGGAGGGGCAAAGAAGAAATGCTTACTGCAACTTGCCCTCTGCTCCCTGCTCCCCCATCCTTTATTAACCTGTATTTCTCATCCCGGCTGCAATACCATTAATAGTTAACAATGCCCCTCGCAGTAACTCGCCTTTGCTGTAACGAGAGTGGATCACTCCAGAAGTAGCAGTAGTACTTTGAGACTGCCGTAGGCGCTTGAGTAGTGAAACTTGGATAAAACCCAAGGGTACAATTGTGCCATTGCGTAACTGCACAGATCGTTGTAATACAGGATCACCATCTAACAGTCGATTGTGATCGGTGATTTTTAAAACCAAATCCCTTGTGAGATAGAACTCGCTAGCAATTTGGTCAAAAACCTTGGCAAAACGAAGTTGATCTTCTGGGTTTGACAATTCTTGGACATAGTGATGTGCCATTTGCATGTCTACTTTTGCCAAGGTCATCTCGGCTTTAGAAATCACCATTTTGAAGAACGGCCACTTAACGTAAAAGTAGCGCAGCAATTTCAAGTGTTCTTCTGGTTCTTCGTTCAAGAATTCTTGTACAGCTGTGCCAACGCCATACCAGGAAGGAAGTAAAAAGCGGGTTTGCGTCCAGCTAAATACCCAAGGAATAGCTCGCAGACTGCTTAAATCTTTCTTACCAGATGGACGGCGTGCTGGACGGGAACTAATTTGCAGTTGGCTAATTTCTTCAATGGGGGTTACTTGATGGAAGAAGTCAACAAAATCAGGTTGTTCGTAGATTAAAGCACGATAATGTTGACGCGATCGCACTGCTAATTCTTCCATAATTTCATTCCAGGGTTCAATATCATCAAACCCTGTCCGCAACAGGCTAGCTTGAATCACAGCAGTGGTGATGGTTTCCATGTGGTATAATGCCAAGTCCAACAAGGAGTATTTAGAAGCCAAAACTTCTCCTTGTTCGGTAATCTTGATTCGCCCATTGATGCTATGACCAGGTTGAGCCAAAATCGCCTCGTAAGCAGGACCCCCACCCCGTCCCACAGAACCGCCGCGTCCGTGGAAAATCCGCAAATTTAGATCATAGCCTTCTGCTATGTGTTGCAGTGATTTTTGAGCTTTATGAATTTCCCAGTTGCTGCTTAAAAAACCAGAGTCTTTGTTGCTGTCAGAATACCCCAGCATCACTTCTTGCAAGTTAGGAGTGGGGGGGGAGGGGGAGGAGGAAGCAGGGGAGGCAGGGGAGGATGAATTTTCATCCACAACAATACTCTTTGTTTTTGTCTGTTTGTAGCCGCCGGCTAACAAAGCTCGATATAACGGGAGTTCAAACAGTTTCCGCATGACGCTTCTGGAGCGTTGTAAGTCTTCTACTGTCTCAAATAGGGGGACAACTTGAATAGTTCCGACAGCAATGGCGGGGTCAAAAAGTCTGGCTTCTTTGGCTAACAGTAGTACTTCTAGCACGTCGCTCACGTCGCGGCACATGCTGATAATGTAAGTTTGGCAGATATTTAGACCAAATTCTTGTTGCAGCGATCGCACAACGCGAAAGGTTTCAATTACATCGTTGGTTTTTTCAGAAAATGGCAATTCTGCCGGAATTAATGGCCTCCGGGTTTGCAGTTCTCCTGTTAGCCAAGCAACTCTTTGTTCCTCAGATAGTTCGTTGTAAGGTTGAGGTAATATTTGCAGGTATTCTAGTATCTCATTGAGCGCATCGGCATGACGGGATGATTCTTGGCGGATATCTAGCTGTGTCAAGTTAAAACCAAAAATTTCTACCTGACAGATGAGATTTTCTAATTCTCGGCAACTTAAACCTGTTTCTGTCAAGTTGCGCTGAATCATCCGCAGTTCTGCTAAAAAATCGGCTCCTGAAAGATACAGGGGGTTATCTTGATTTTTTGGCGTTTCCCGATTGTACAAAGCTAGATTGCGATCGCGAGTATTTTCTAGGCGTTTGAGCACATAAGCCAGTTTGAGCCGATATGGTTCTTGTCGATAACGCAGTGCCAATGCGTCGTATACCTCGCTCAACTGGGACTGCTCCAACTCTAGAGATTCCAGCAAATCTGGTAAGACATCACTCCAGTGCATCGACACACTCAACAATTCAATCAGATTTTTCACTGACTGAATATATCTCCCTAAAACCATTTTGCGCTGATAGCAAGCTGTTTTCCAGGTGATTTCGGGTGTGACTGATGGGTTCCCATCCCTGTCTGAGCCTACCCAGGAGCCGAAAGAGCAAAAGTTTTTACTAGGTGGTTCTAGCCAAGGAAAGGTATTGGATAGCGTGTGTTTGAAACGTTTATAAAGTTGAGGAATACCATCAAATAAAACTTCTTGGAAGTAGTGTAGGGCATAATCTACTTCATCTAGCACAGTGGGTTTGAACTGGTGAAGTTCATCTGTGCGCCACCACAGGCGAATTTCTTCGAGCAATTGTTCGCGGACATCTGCTGCTTCCCAAGCATATCCCCCGGCTGTAGTACCAAAATGGTTTTCCAAGGTATCCAGTTTTTGCAAGAGTTGTACCACCTGGCGCTGCTTATCTCGGATGGTATGACGAACAATTTCTGTCGGGTGGGCTGTGAAAACTAAGCGCACATCCAGATGTGCAATTAGACGTTGAATTTGCTGGGGTGGTACATTCAGTTTGAATAAATAGGGAAACAAGGCAGCGAAAGTACCTTTTGGTTTGACTTGCGCTTTTTCTAGATAACTCTTTGTTAGCAAGTCTGCTGCTATTCCCCTGCTAACAGGCGCATCATCTTCTCTTTGATTGGACGAATAGTTGACATTGAATACTGTTTCTGCGTCTGTAGCCTCTGTTTCTGCCTCATAGCGACTTAATTGCTGCCGTTGTTCGTATTCCTGCTCTATGATGTTAATCAGCTGAAAATACAGAGCGAAAGCACGAGCCGCGCGAATTGCTTCGTTGATATTTAGTTGTTCAATCAATTTTACGGCTGAGGATGCTTGGTCATTTGTTGCTTGTCCTTCTGGTGAACACAAATCGCGCAATTGCCGCAACAGGTCTACCATATTTTGACCACATTCTTGCCGGAGAACTGACTCCCACAATTCTTCCACTACCTGGAGACGATGACGCAAAAATAATTCCGACACCGGGTATATATCCGCAGTTTGAGACGAAGAGTATAAAAGGGAACCCATATTCTCTATGTTGTAAAGCTAATTACTGTTTACGGTTCTAGGTTTTGCACCTAATGCTCACCGGGTTGTTCCTGAGCAAATAATTATTTGTTGTATATCTTCTCATCTTGATTGATTTCGTGTTCATCTGGGAAGTCAAGAATGGGTAAACGATCGCCTCGAAATAATTCTTCACTGGCTTCCCCTATGGCTTCTAGTGCTCTTACTGTGGTTTTTCCGGTAATGAGCAGCAGTAATATAGACGCTGTACCTATTTGTAAAAGGAAAGATTGGGGAATGCTAAACAAATCCAGATTGGATGCGGGGTTAGTTGAGGGTTGTTCGTTGGCAGGAGGCATTGCTAATTCTTGGTTATGGGAATATGAGTAGAGACGCGATTAATCGCGTCTGTACAGGAGTTAAGAGTAGAGACGCGATTAATCGCATCTGTACAGGAGTTAAGATGACTCCAACAATTAAGGGATGGGGTTTAGATGAGATAAGCTTGTTGTTTGTTTTGTCCATCAGGGACGTTAACTTAGTGGGACGCGAGTCCGGCTTTAAACGACAAGTCATCAGCCAGTCATATAGAATTATTCTGACTCCTGGCTCCTAACTTCTGAATTTTGACTCCCTATTAGTAAAATAAACGCAAAACTCAACATTAGTCAGACTTGCAACCTATACAAGACTATCTTGGCCGATTTTGTGAGCTACGAAGGTAACAAAATTGTTAAAAAAAAACGTCAGAGTGTGATAGACCTATGGTTCTAGTTTACAAGTGCAGGCACTATCCCCCAACAATCGCTGACTGTAAAGTTAACTTCCCATGAAAACAGTATTACCAGATCGCCAGCAATCCTTAGTGCAGTGGGTAAGCCAAGCAACAGGGATCAACACTTTCGGAGTGAAAGTCCGGTTACGGGGAAATGACCTTCATATTCTTTGTGAAGGTACAGAATGTCCGCAGCGTTGGCATACTTTGTCTGACTTACTACAAGCGCTACAGCAAACAAACTTAGATATTCTTACAAGCAACGAACAACCCTCAATATATCAAGTATTTGTCTATGGCCGAAGAAAAGGGGAACAGCGCCCCAAATGGTGCCATCGGGTTTACTTGAATCAAATAGATAAACATCTGGAGCAGGTGGAGCAAGCCTTGCTAGCAGACTCGGAAAAATCAAAACAGTCGGGTGGGGCGCTGATTGTCTCTAACGAAAGTTTGGCCCGCCAAGGGAATCCAGAGGCGATCGCTCGGTATCTCAGCGAAACTCTGAGTACGTTAGGTGTATCGGTACAGGCAAAGATTAAGCCATATCAGCCAAAGAACTCTCAGCCGGAAGAAAATCGCCTGTGGATATTTTGCCAGTCGAGCTATAGCCCTGATGCATCGTTGCTTGCTGAACCAATAGCACAGAAGTTGCGTTATCTCAAGCTTTCCGGTTACCAAGATGCAATAATTGTTTCTCAGGTGAGCGGCGAAACTGCCCCTGATTGGTTACTGCGGGTGGATTTGACGCCACCAGAGGTAATGCTGAAAGAATGGGCACGTTGGGGGGATGTACAAGCGATCGCTCGATTATTAACTGAGGTATTATCAGGGTTAAAAGTTGGTGTTCAAGTTTCTCTGAAAGAATCAACACTACATATCTTTTGTATCCCAGCTTTTGACCCTTTAGGAACTGCCCCAATCCCAGATAAGGAAGTGTGCTTAGAGGCGATTTTACCCCAGCTAGAAGCGATCGCTCCTCAAGGTATTCTCGCTGCCACCATATACGGGCAAAAAGCAGGCGACAAGCAACCCACTTGGATTGATTGGCTAGCTTTACCCGCTACAAAGTATTCCGCCTTTGCCACATCACCTTTAGATTTGGCGAATACTGGCGATGAACCAGCCATGATATTTTTACTGGAGCGTCTACTCAATCCCGATCTGGATTGGCGTTTATTGACAGGTGGAATTCGGGTACTTTTACTAAACAAAAATGGTTTATTGCACATCATGTGTGATGCACCTGTTTGTCCAGGGCGTCAACAAGTAGCAAGTAAAATTACGCAGTTTATCCGCCAATTAAAAATTCCCGGTATTATGGGGGTACGTGTCTACGGTCGCCGTGCTGGGAATAAAGAACCTTTTTGGCACTATGGCGTTGATATTGAGCATCGCCAACGTTTAGTGCCAGAAGCAACCCCAGAATTTGCTGCTACTTCTAAATACGTTAATGATCTGGTAACCTCTGAGACTAGTGAACCGATTTTGCGCCCCGACTTAACGACAGAAGAAGTTCAAAGTTTTGTGACAGAAGTAGCACGAGATTGGATGGCAACGGCAAGTGCAACAGCGAAAAAATTCCTGTTGAAAAGCCAGCTATTTACCGAAAGCCACCAGTCAGCAGAACAAAACCCTGATATTCAAGGATTTAAAATTGCTTTAGTTTGGGGAACACTGGGATTATTACTTACGCTCCAAACTGATTGGGTGTTGGGTCGAATTATTACACAGACTACGACGACGCCAAAAGTGGCCAGTGTCTCGGTTCCATCATCTTCTAAACAAAAGGTATCTTTGACATCTGGAAAAACTCAGAGTGAGAAAACGACATTCTTTACTAGCACTTCCAAAACAAAATCTCCTCCAAATCAGAGTTCTGTATTTAATGCTTCTGAGTTCACCCAAAGTGATGAGACTCCGATAAAGAATTTGGCTGCCGCACCACTGAAGGAAAAAGCAACCGCTACCGCTATTCTTTTAGCAGCGCGATCGCAGATGCCAAGTTTCAATGTCAGGCAGTTAGACGAGCAACTAGCACTGTATAAACAGCGTTTGGCTAGAACTGGTACTCCGCCGGATGTGTTGATTATTGGCTCCTCTCGTGCCCTCAGAGGAGTAGATCCAGCAGCACTTTCTAAAGCTTTAGCGACTCAGGGATATCCAAATATTGACGTCTTTAACTTTGGGATCAACGGTGCTACCGCACAAGTTGTAGACTTTGTGATTCGCCACGTATTGGAACCATCAGAACTGCCTAAAATAATTCTCTGGGCAGATGGGGCCCGTGCTTTCAACGGTGGACGTGAGGATATTACCTTTAAATCCATAGCTGCATCAGCTGGTTATAAACAAGCATTCCAAAAAACATTAACAACTGCCAATAGTAGTGATTTGCCCGAAAATACGGTAAATTCGGGAGAACAAAAGACGAAGGAAGAGAAACAGGAGATAAGCACCTATGAAGCAGTCAATCAGTCATTAAATCAGGCTTTAGCATCTCTTTCTGCTAGCTATCCAAACCGCGACCAAATTAAAAGTTTACTGCAAAAACAACTGCTCGTACTTGGTCGTAATCAGACAGTTGCATCAAAAAGACAGCTAACAAATGGTACTTCAGATGAGAGTACTTCCCAGCAAGCAGTTGATTTTGATGGCTTTCTACCTTTATCTATTCGCTTCAATCCTGCTAGATACTATCAAAAACATTCTCGAGTTCCCGGAAATTACGACAACGACTATAAATCTTTCCAAATAGAAGGACAGCAAGATGCTGCCTTTCAAGAAGTGCTTCAGTTTGCCCAGTCTCAAAAAATTTCTTTAGTGTTTGTCAACATGCCTCTGACAGGAGATTATTTAGATCCAGTGCGTAGACAATATGAGCAAGAATTTCAGGAATATATGTTGCGTCTAGCTACTAGTCCCAACTTTATTTATCGAGATTTGAGCCAACAGTGGCCAAAAGCAAATGACTACTTTTCTGACCCCAGCCACCTCAACCGCTTTGGGGCATACGAAGTCTCGAAAAAGCTAGCTAATGACCCGATGATTCCTTGGCCAGTGAAGTAGGGAGATGAGGGAGCAGGGGAGGATAAAGGGAGACAAGGGGACAAGGAGACAAGGGGACAAGGAGACAAGGGGACAAGGAGACAAGGGGACAAGGGGACAAGGAGAATAAACATCTCCCATTCCCCATCACTAATGACTAATGACTAAAAAATGAACTTTATATCAATTTTCTATGGGTTGTTCTTATTGAGTGTGTTAGGAATTTACTGGTCTTTAGCACAAAAGAAATTGCGATTGTGGACGTTGCTAATTGCCAGCTTGATTTTTTACGCATCTTTGCACATCCAGTACATACCATTACTATTAGCATTGACGTTTATTAATTTTCGTGTGGGGCTAGAGATTGGTAAAAATACATCACCGGGAAAACATTCTCTTGACTGGCAAATTTCTAATGAAGAGTGGCAATTTGCCCAAGGTGACTGGAATCGTCGTCGTCTCAAGCTTTTGTGGCTAGGAATAATTTTAAATGTTTTACTGTTATTAGGTTTTAAGTATTTTATCCCTTTATTCAAGTTTGTTTATCATGTGCAAACAAACTCACCAGATAACTCTTTTAAATTGATTGCACCCTTGGGAATTTCATTTTTTACCTTTGAATGCATTGCCTATTTAATAGATGTCTATCGTGGTGCCCCTGCTACTGAGCAGTTTCTCAAATTTGCCACCTACAAATTACTCTTCGTCAAACTGATTTCAGGCCCGATTACGCGCTACCACAACTTAGCAAATCAATTCAATACACTAGACTTCCCCAGTAGCGATAGAGTAGCTGAGGCGCTGTGGTTAATTGCTAGAGGCGCAGTCAAAAAAGGTATTTTTGCAGACCATCTGGGGATTTTCGTCGATTTATGTTTTGGTAACCTACAACGGGCGGGTAGTACTGATTTGTGGTTAGCTACATTCGCCTACGGTTTGCAGTTATATCTAGATTTCAACGGTTACGTGGACATTGCCCGTGGTAGTGCTTTGCTTTTCGGCTTGGTTCTACCTGAGAATTTTGATTTTCCCTACTTCAGCACCAATATTGCAGAATTTTGGCGGCGCTGGCACATGACTCTAGGAGATTGGCTACGTAACTATGTCTACTTTCCTTTAGGTGGTTCCCGTCGGGGTTTAGTCCGTACTTGCTGGAATTTATTTATTGTGATGCTAATCGCTGGTATCTGGCACGGTGCTGCCTTGGGTTATGTCGTTTGGGGCATATTCCACGGGTTAGCCTTAGTGGTTCATCGACTTACAGATACTATGAGCGATCGCTTTGAAAATCTAGAACAATTCTGGCAAAATCCTTTAGGTATCTTTGTCGCTTGGTTATTGACCCAACTGATGGTTTTTACCTCTTGGATTTGGTTCCGCTTACCTAATCTCCAAGACTCTTCTCTGGTAATTCGGCATCTTTGGGGTTACCCTGCTGACGCCCAGTTTGCTGAAAAAGTCTATGTAGATGCCTTAAATATGAGCCAATACCAACTTACTTGGATACTTCTAGCTTTAGCTGCCCTTATGGCTGTAGTCTATGCCTTCAACCGAATGCTGAAATTAGAGTTTAACTGGCCCCTTAAGCTTGTCTTCGTCCCCCTATGTTTCTACGCTGTTTGGTTATTAGCTCCTGAAGGCAGTTTGCCCTATATATACTTTGATTTTTAAGTTTCTACAAACAATCAACAGAAATATCAGACAACTTATTATTTCGCTACAAATCAACAAAAATTAAAATTTTTGCAACCAGCTATTTGTAAAGGAATGTAAAGAAAATTAACTAGGCGATCGCGCCATTAAAAATTATAGGTGGTTTAGTCTTGAAACGGCTTACAAAGCCTCAATCTATGACTTTTATTACTATTGTCTATAGTAGGAAAACTTTACAGTTCGATGAGCTTTTTAAAGAATTATGTTACAGAATATTAAGTCAAAGATCGTGTCAAAGTAAATTCATAGTAGACTGTATTTCAACAGGCAAAAACAAAATCTGCTTGTTCCATATTTAACAACCCATAGCACTTATAAAACAATGACCACAACCTTACAACGGCGCTCTGACGCTAACGTATGGGATCGCTTTTGCGAGTGGATTACTAGCACTGACAACCGTATATATATCGGTTGGTTTGGTGTACTGATGATCCCAACCTTGCTAGCTGCTACTGTTTGCTTCGTAATCGCCTTCATCGCAGCACCTCCAGTAGACATCGACGGCATCCGTGAACCTGTTGCAGGTTCCTTGATCTACGGAAACAACATCATCTCTGGTGCAGTTGTTCCTTCCTCCAACGCTATCGGCTTGCACTTCTACCCCATTTGGGAAGCAGCTTCCTTAGATGAGTGGTTGTACAACGGTGGCCCTTACCAGTTGGTAGTTTTCCACTTCTTGATCGGTTGCGCTTGCTACCTGGGTCGTCAGTGGGAACTTTCTTACCGCTTAGGTATGCGTCCTTGGATCTGTGTAGCTTACAGCGCACCTTTGGCTTCCGCTACCGCAGTGTTCTTGATCTACCCAATCGGTCAAGGTTCTTTCTCTGATGGTATGCCTTTGGGTATCTCTGGAACCTTCAACTTCATGATCGTGTTCCAAGCAGAACATAACATCTTGATGCACCCCTTCCACATGTTAGGTGTGGCTGGTGTATTCGGCGGTTCATTGTTCTCTGCAATGCATGGTTCTTTGGTTACCTCTTCTTTGGTGCGTGAAACCACCGAAACCGAATCACAAAACTACGGTTACAAATTCGGTCAAGAAGAAGAAACCTACAATATTGTTGCAGCCCACGGCTACTTCGGTCGTCTAATTTTCCAATACGCTTCTTTCAACAACAGCCGTTCACTGCACTTCTTCTTAGCAGCTTGGCCTGTCGTCGGTATCTGGTTCACCGCTTTGGGTATCAGCACGATGGCATTCAACCTGAACGGTTTCAACTTCAACCAATCAGTAATTGACTCCCAAGGTCGCGTCATCAGCACCTGGGCAGACGTAATCAACCGCGCTAACTTGGGTATGGAAGTAATGCACGAGCGTAACGCTCATAACTTCCCCTTAGACTTAGCTGCTGGTGAAGTTTCTCCTGTAGCAATGACTGCTCCTGCTATCAACGGTTAATACTTCAGTATTAGCTAAATAAAAAGCGCCTTCCAGAAATGGGGGGCGCTTTTTAGTTGTAATTATCTTTAAATAAGAAAGATTTATGAGGTTTGTCATACTTCTATGTGGGAAGCAAGCTATATGCAGCAGCGACCACACAAGAAAACATGGCACTTCACTATGTTAGATTCAAGCTACAACTCCTGCGGATGAGGAATCAGGTAATGACGACTTCTGTGGAACATGGCTTAAATAATAGCGCTTTTATTCCTCCCTTAGAAAGTGGCGATCACTTAACCCGCCATGAATTCGAGCGTCGTTATACAGCAATGCCCAATAAAAAAGCAGAATTAATCGAAGGAGTCGTTTACGTGGCATCACCACTGCGTTTTAGAAGTCATGGTTTACCTCATGGACAGTTAATTACCTGGTTGGGAGTTTATCAAGTTTGCACTCCAGGTTTAGCACTAGGTGACAATGCTACCGTCCGCTTGGATTTAGACAATGAACCACAGCCTGATGTTTTGCTGTTGATAGATAAACCAAACAGAGGACAAGCACAAATCAGTGAAGATGATTACGTAGAAGGCGCACCGGAATTAGTAGCAGAAGTTGCAGCCAGTAGTGCATCGATTGATTTGTACGACAAAAAACGTGCCTACCGTCGCAACGGAGTGCAGGAATATATCGTCTGGCAGACTTTAGAGAATAAACTCGACTGGTTCTGTTTACAAAATGGTGAATATTTGCCACTCGTGGCGGATGCAGACGGGGTGATTAAAAGTAGGGTATTTCCGGGTTTGTGGTTACCTGTTACCTCACTAATTACAGGAGATATGACGAAAGTTTTAGCAGTACTGCAACAAGGGTTAAATTCAAAAGAACACGCTGAGTTTGTTGAGCGTTTAACTTAGCAAAACTTAAAAATAATGTCTTGAAAAATACAAATTATTAATGTAAAACGTGAAATTAAGAGCCGGGAAAGTTCCCCCTTTTTCACACAATCTCCCTGAGGAAGTTAGTTAAGAGCATTTTTGGTGTGAGGTAATTCTAGAGAGGCCCGGCTATTAGGGAGAAAGTATTTGACGAAAGTCTTTGAAAACACTATAAGTCTCAATTCTTGAGAATTGGGAAAGTTTGTTGTCAACTTATAAACAACACAGTTATGACCACAATTCTAGGAAGAAGCGAAAGCGGCAACCTGTGGGATCGTTTCTGTCAATGGATTACTAGCACCGACAATCGGCTTTATATCGGCTGGTTCGGCGTTTTAATGATTCCTACCCTATTAACCGCTACCATCTGTTTCATTATTGCCTTTATTGCTGCACCACCCGTTGATATTGACGGCATCCGGGAGCCAGTTTCTGGTTCTCTATTATACGGCAATAACATCATCACTGGTGCTGTTGTACCCACATCTAATGCCATTGGTTTGCACTTCTACCCCATTTGGGAAGCTGCTTCAATGGATGAATGGCTCTACAACGGCGGCCCTTATCAGCTTATTGTTTTGCACTTTCTGATTGGTATTTTCTGCTGGCTCGGTCGGCAATGGGAGTTAAGCTATCGTCTGGGGATGCGTCCTTGGATTTGCCTTGCTTACTCTGCTCCCGTAGCTGCTGCAACTTCGGTTTTTCTAATTTACCCAATTGGTCAAGGTAGCTTTTCTGACGGGATGCCATTGGGCATTAGCGGCACGTTTAACTTCATGTTGGTATTCCAAGCCGAGCATAACATCCTCATGCATCCATTCCATGAATTAGGTGTAGCTGCGGTGTTCGGTGGTGCTTTTTTCGCAGCAATGCACGGTTCTTTGGTGTCTTCTTCTCTAGTCAGAGAGACAACAGAAGCTGAATCCATAAACTATGGTTATAAGTTTGGTCAAGAACAAGAAACCTATAGCATCGTAGCGGCTCACGGTTACTTTGGGCGGTTAATCTGGCAATATGCTAGCTTTAACAACTCGCGTTCTTTGCACTTTTTCTTGGCAGCTTGGCCTGTAGTTGGTATCTGGTTGACAGCATTGGGCATCAGTACGATGGCGTTCAACCTCAATGGGTTTAACTTTAACCAATCAATTCTGGACTCCAAGGGTCATGTAATTAATACATGGGCAGATGTGCTGAACCGGGCCAATTTAGGTATAGAAGTGATGCACGAGCGCAATGCTCACAACTTCCCCCTGGATTTGGCGGCTGGTGAGGCAGTACCTGTGGCAACGATGTCTACGACGGGCTACGCCTACGCACCTGTAATTCATGGTTAATTGTAAGTTAAAATTCCCTGCGCTCTCTGTCTAGAGGGCGCTTTTTTTATGAGGCTATACTTGTACAAATATTTACACAGATAAAATTTTAAAAAAAATATCTGGTGTATTTGGGTACAATTACTAAATTGTTACTCATTTATATTAGTAAATGCATTGGTATAAATAAAAATAATTATCAAAACTGTGACTAATGAGTAAACTAACTAGTGATGTTTACATTCATTGCTATTTCCACTGACTACAAATCTCAGATTTAGTTTTCGTCTCAATTCAATATAAAATCTAAAACTTAAAATCCAAAATCAACATGACAGACCTAACTCCTAATTCTAGTTTTAGTTTGACGCTGCGCTTGCAGATTCCCAATCGTGTAGGGATGTTGGCATCGGTAACCCAGGCGATCGCAACTTGTGGTGGTAATCTTGGTCAAATTGATTTAATCGAGCAAACGCGCAAAGAATCCACCCGCGATTTGACTGTGGATGCTGCTAGTACTGAGCACGCAGAAACTATTGTGCAAGCAGTAAAAGCATTGCCAGACATTAAGTTACTTAGTGTCTACGATCGCACCTTTAATTTGCATCGCGGTGGCAAAATCAGCATTACCAGCAGAATTCCCTTGAAGAGTGTGTCTGATTTAGCAATGGCTTACACGCCCGGAGTTGGTCGAATTTGTACTGCGATCGCTCAAGAGCCAGAGGAAGTTTACAAGTTAACCATTAAACAAAACACTGTTGCCATTGTTACCGATGGTAGTGCCGTTTTGGGTTTGGGAAATCTCGGCCCAGCTGCTGCTCTCCCAGTCATGGAAGGCAAAGCGATGCTA
The DNA here is from genome assembly GCF_020829665.1 of Nostoc sp. CHAB 5824. Lineage (GTDB taxonomy): Bacteria > Cyanobacteriota > Cyanobacteriia > Cyanobacteriales > Nostocaceae > Nostoc. The sequence goes on along the minus strand of NZ_JAIVFT010000046.1, from coordinate 3,658 downwards.
TTCAAGGAATTTGCAGGGCTAGATGCTTTTCCCATCTGCCTTGCCACTCAAGATACAGATGAGATTATCCAGACAGTCAAGAATATCGCCCCAGTTTTTGGGGGCGTGAATTTAGAGGATATCGCTGCACCTCGCTGCTTTGAGATTGAAAAAAGATTACGCCAAGAGTTAGATATCCCCGTTTTTCACGATGACCAGCATGGTACAGCAATTGTCACCTTGGCAGCATTGTTTAATTCCCTAAAACTGGTACATAAGTCAATGGCGGAAATCCGCATCGTGATTAATGGTGCTGGGGCGGCGGGAGTGGCGATCGCTCGATTACTCCGGAAAGCTGGGGCAGAAAAAATCTGGATGTGCGACTCTAAAGGGATTATCTCTAACAGTCGCACTGATTTGACAGAAGAAAAACTCGAATTTGCCGTGAAAGCTCAGGGTACATTAGCGGGTGCAATGCAAGGGGCAGATGTCTTTATTGGAGTCAGCGCACCGGGAGTTTTGACACTAGAAATGGTGCATTCAATGGCGAAAGACGCAATTGTGTTTGCAATGGCAAATCCGATTCCAGAGATTCAGCCAGAATTAATCAGTAAAGATGTTGCTGTAATCGCTACCGGTCGCAGTGATTATCCGAATCAAATCAATAACGTCCTAGCTTTTCCTGGGGTATTCCGTGGTGCTTTAGATTGCCGGGCAAAGACAATTACTACCACAATGTACTTAGAAGCTGCAAGTGCGATCGCTTCTTTAGTTAAGCCTTCAGACTTGGATCGGGAACATATTATTCCTTCCGTCTTTGATGAGCGCGTCGTCACTGCTGTTGCTGCTGCTGTACAACAAGCAGCGCGTCAAGAAGGTATTGCTGGGAATTAATTAAAATAATGACTCTTGTGGGATGGACGTCTCGCCCGTCCCACAGTACATCCTTCTATGCAATCTCCTATAGTGAAATTGCCAAAACCAGTAAACCATTTTGGCTACTCTCTATCATTTTATGATTTCGGTTGTACAGATTGCCTAACAACTTGTTCGCCCAAACCTAACGCTTGGGCTATCTGTTTAATACTCAATCCTAACGCCCATAACTGAGGTCTTGTTTCTAACTTGCCTTTTTCTTTACCCTCTGCAAAAACTTCTTGGTAAAATCTAGTTTGCACCGCCAAAGCAGTTTGACCATAAACTGTAAGTAGTCCCTTTTGCTGTGGAGCGATCGCTATCTATATATGCTTAAACCTACAGGTACGACCTTCGTCAAAAGGTCAGTTTGAGTGTTTACAAGATGCTATTGAGGATGTCTTGCTTTTTACGTACTAACCGCCTTGGCGGCTGCTATATTAGTGAAAACTACGACATTCCAAATAATCTGAGCTTTAGTTTTATAATTAGAGTATTGGCAATAGTTATGTTAGCTTTTGTAGCTTTATAGCAGGCTTCTTAAACGGCTTAGATAAAAAGCTTTTAAAAATATGCGGCAAAAGTGCGGGGCCTGGTAGAAAGATAATACCCAACTGTTGCATTAACCCTAGCGCGTCGCCTTGACCCCAATGTTCGATAATTTTGCCGTCGTCAAGACGATCAATGTGCATGATTGATAACTTGATTTGCTTACCCGTTGGAGGAAGACCTTGAAAGTCACCAAGATGTGTAGCTGTGAATGTTCCATAGGTGACGACTTTATCGCCTTGAACAATTACTTCGTCAAATGTATGTTGACCATTGGTAAAAGCTAAATAGAATGCCATGCCAAACTGCTTGAACCCATCGCTATTGACGGGTTCAGATACGCCAGCCAAATGAGCAACAAAATTGCGAGCAAGAAGTGCTAATGCTTGCTCAATATTACGATTGTCAAAAGCTTTATAAAACTGAAGAACAATAGCTTGATTTTGTTCTGTTGACATTGTATGCTTCTTTTTTGCCTAAAATTGTATCTTATCAAGGAATGCGATCGCACCAGGAGACGATGATTGTCTCTAAGAGGATGTTTTAAAAGTCCTCTTGTCGGTAACAAAACGTTTTAGATCCTCCTAAATCCCCCGATAAATTGGGGGACTTTGATTCCGGTTCCCCCCTTTTTAAGGGGAGCCAGCGCGGTCTTCTCCCAAGGGGAGACGCCAAGGGCGATGGGGTCTCCCCAAGTGGAGCGACTGGCGTGGGTTAGGGGGGATCAATAAGTGCAAAGATACAGCCAACCACTTTTAAAACAACCTCTAAGCCTGTTTGAGCGATAAAAGTTATACCTATACCTCAAAAAGCTACGATATCTCTCGCTATTATGTCCAAAGAAATGAGAGTGAGGTTAAAGCATCATGTACATTCCAAGTGCTTTTCGAGAAGATGACATTAAGAAACTTGTCGCTTTTATGAGTGCCAATAGTTTTGCTACATTGGTGTCTATCGTAAATGATGTCCCTGTTGCCTCACATATTCCGTTGGTTGTCACAGTGCAAAATAATGTAGTTAAGCTATCGGGTCATCTTGCTAAACCAAATCCTCAATGGCAGGTCTTCGGGGTAGGCGAGACGCTTGCTGTCTTCACTGGCCCCCATGCTTATATTTCGCCATCTTTGTATGAGAAGCAAGAGAGTGTACCGACGTGGAACTACATTGCTGTACACGCCTATGGTGTGCCTAAAGTTATTACCCTTGGTGATTCGCCAGAATTGATGGATAAGATGATTGAGGAAATGATTGACACCTATGGCTCTGAATATAAATCTCAATGGCATAGTTTATCCGATAACTTTCGTGAGGGAATGATGAACGGCATTATTGGTTTTGAGATGACCGTGACGCGGTTGGAAGGCAAATACAAACTTAGCCAAAATCGCAGTCATTCTGACCAGAATAATGTTGCACATGCGTTGTTACAAAGTACTGAGTCAACTGTTCATGCCATAGGTGCTGCTATGAAACAGAATCTGAAAACTGGTGAAAATCTGCCAGGATAATCTTTTTTATTGGTCTGCTTGACATAATTTAAGTTGATTAACTGGCAACTGCAACAGCTTAAAGCAAAGTTAGAGAAAGAGTAGGTTAGTTTATGCAAACCAACGCATTAACAATGCAAACCAACGCATTAACAATGCAAACCAACGCATTAACGATGCAAACCAACGTATTAACAATGCAAGCCGACGCATTAACTTAACTTTGTAGTGCGATCGCAAAACGTCCCCAGGAGAATAGGTTGGCGCAGACAGCATTAATTCTCGCTAATTATTGCTGTAAGTCAATCTGGTAGAGAAACAAAAAGTGTGATCGCAAAGTTTGAGTAGAATTGGATAGCACTGACAAATCCAGAACGGAAAAGTGGCGTATACCAATGCTGCAATCCATTGAGCAACGCATTGAGCGTGTCATCAATAATCTTCTGCCAGCGACACCGCTAGAAGGAAAATTCGGTTCACCGAAAACATTAGATGAGCAATTAGCGCATTACCATACACCAGGTATCAGTATTGCCGTCATTAATGATTTTGAAATCGAATGGGCGCATGGATTTGGAGTGTGTGAGGCCAGAACAACTTATAAGGGACTTCCAGAAAATAAACTATTCCATCACCAATAATGATAATCATTTTAGAGGGGAATGAAGGGGCTGCCGACGGCAGCCCCTTCATTCCCCTTTTGTAGTAATTTAAATAATGACGCTTGT
>NZ_JAIVFT010000045.1 GCF_020829665.1 Nostoc sp. CHAB 5824 | reverse complement strand
AGGAGATTTTAATTCAACGTTGTCGTCAAATTATTGACCAGCCTGATTTTGTAAATGGCTTAACCAATTTTCACTGGTGGTCTGAACTAGCGGCTTAATTATGGGCAATTTGCCGGACATCATATTACTCATGAGGTTCGTTGACTGCTGATGGTTAACTGTCAACTGTCAACAGCCAATTAGTTACAGTAAAAATTTGATGATTATTACAAATATCTTTTTAAGAATTACTAATAGAAAATCCTCGACGCGTGGGTTTAATACTGGCTAACTCCACCTGAAAACTTACCTTGTCACTCATTTCTCCACTTCTCGCTTCCAAAGTCCATTTACCAGGACGCAAATTCCAAAATAAAGAATTAGCTGAGTTTGTATCTAGTTTTTCACCATTTAGCCACCACTCTACAGGCGCAGATTGATTTCCCGCTAGCTTAAATTCGAGTTTTTGCCTCGCTTCTTCACCTGGATAAAGTAAGAATAAATCGCCATGATGCGGAGATAAAATTCTCAAATTGGTAGAAACAAGACTCGATTGCTGTTGTTTTGCCAACCACTCATCATATTCTGGTGGCAAATTAAATTGATTTTGACGTTCGTAGGCAATCTTATCTTCTGGATAAAAATATTCCTGCACCACTGAGGTACAATCTGGTGTTGGCCGTAATCCTGAAGTTGCACACACAGGTAATTGCACTAAACCTTCGGGAGGCGAAAAAGCTGCTGGTTCTTGATTTTCGTGCAGATGTAACATAATTCTATTCCATAAGGGTGCAGCCCCTGTCACACCTGAAACTTGTCGCATCGGTTCCCCGTTGAAATTGCCTACCCAGGTAGCGACGGTGTAATCTGTGGTGAAGCCAACTGTCCAAGTATCTCGAAAATTGGAAGAAGTACCAGTTTTAACAGCAGCAGGAAAAGGTAAATTTAATACAGAGTCTATACCAAATGCTGTTGCACGAGCATGGCTGTCACTGAGCATATTAGTTATTAATTGCCATATTGTGTCGTTGGAGAGTTGGGAATGGGGAGAGACGCGATTAATCGCGTTTGTACTAGGGAGTGGGGAATTAGAAAATGTGCTTACTAAAGAGGTAGCATCTCCTTGTCGTGCTATGGTCAGGTAGGCACGGGCTAATTCCCATAAACTGACTTCGCCACTACCGAGAGTTAACCCTAAACCATAATGTTCTGAGGTTTGATTGAGGTGTTCAAATCCCAATTGATGCAGACGTTCTAGGAAAGTCTGCACACCTACTTTTTCTAACACCCGCACTGCGGGTACATTTAGAGAATTTGCTAAAGCGATTCGCACCCGCACAGGGCCAAGGAAGCTTTCGGTGTAATCTGTGGGACTGTAAAGTTTCGCGCCGGGAATTGCATAATGGGCGGGTACATCTGCCAAAATGGTATTTGGACGAATTAAACCTTTTTCTAAAGCTAATTCATAGACAAAAGGTTTGAGGGTAGAACCTGGTTGACGTAAGGCTTGCACTCCATCATTGCGTCCGAGTTTGGTTTCATTAAAGTAATCAGGTGAACCGACATAAGCCAAAACTTCACCAGTGTGGTTGTCAATCACCAACGCAGCTGCATCATGAACGTTGTTAGTGGCGAGAGAAGAAATTACCTGTTGCACCTGTGCTTCGACAAACTGCTGTAAAGGGCGATTTATTGTTGTGCGAATAACCGATTGATCCCCCCTAACCCCCCTTTTTAAGGGGGGGATTTGATTAGCTAACCAAAATAAAAAGTGTGGTGCGGCGATAATTCCTCGTTGGCTAGACTGAAACACAACCTTTTCGGTGGATGTTCGGGCTGCGATCGCACCACTAACATACTTTTCCTGTACCATCCGATTGAGGACGTATTTTTGCCGCTGCTTCAGCCGTTCCCAATGCTCGTAAGGGTTAAAGTATGTGGGATTATTAGGAATAGCAGCCAACAAAGTAGCTTGAGCAAGATTCAACTCACTAGCTGGGATGGAAAAATAAGTCTGCGCGGCTGCTTCCACACCATATATGTTTCCTCCCATTGGCAACCGATTGATATATGCAGAGAGAATTTCATCTTTATTCATCCCTGCTACTAACCGCCAAGATAGCCAAATCTCTTGCATTTTACCTGACAGAGTGCGCGGGACTGGTTGTAACATCCGCGCCAACTGCATAGTAATAGTGGAAGCACCGGAAACAATTCTTTTGGCGTGGATGGCTTCTTTGCTGGCGCGGATAACAGCTTTCATATCCAAGGCCCCGTGATGGTAAAAGCTGCCATCTTCGGCGGCTAAAATAGCGTGGATAAACTGGGGCGAAACCTGATTTAGTAGTACTACTGATGTATGCTCTTGGTCACGGGTGAGCAATGTTCCTAATGGTAAACCATTGCGATCGCTAAATTGCATTGCCAACTTATTTTGGGCAATGTCTGCGGCACGAATGGGCGCAAAATATGGTATTAGGCGTATAACCAAGCAGATTAGCAGCACAGCCAGGATAATTTTACTGTGCTTAATTTTGAGTAGCGATCGTAAAATCCATTTCATCAGGGAATCCCCTGTACAAGAAAATCTACCTTAATCTTGACGCAGCGATTACATCTACATCAGTCAAAATTTCAAATCCTTAATAATTCATTTGTTATAACTTAGCAGATGTAAATTAATGGTTGCGAAATTTAAATACTTCTTTATAGTTAAGAATTGTAGTCATTTTTGGAACAATAGCACTGGATTAGTTATCTATGTAAATAAACATACGTTACATCCACTATTTGGGTATAAATAACTAGTCGTATTGCGTCCTTTATTAGTCTTGGGATTGCCCACTCTATGAGAGAATACAAATTTTTATTTGCTATAATTTGTAAATTTTTTATTTTCAATTACTAGAAAGATGATTATCAAAGTTTTACTGCGTTTACAGCATAAAATAACCTATCGCCTTTTTCGCGGTTCGTTAAAAAAAATTGGACGTTTTTCAAGCCGGAAGAGAACAATACAGTTTGTTCTTATCTTTACATTTGTATTAGGGATGGCAGGGTGTAATTTTTTTGGTATCAATTCAAGTAAAGAACAACTACCAACAGTTTCCCCACTCACGCCACCAAAATTACCAGACTGGATTGAACAAATTAGTCCCATTGGAGATGCAAAATCTCTTAACCAAATTCGCATCCGTTTTAAAGAGGCTTTAATACCAGTTGAAAGTCTAGACAGTCCAGAACAGCAAAAATTATTACAAAAATTTGCTCTTTGGCCGCCTTTACCCGGTCAATTTCGCTTTTTAACACCGCGTATGGTGGGTTTTCAAGCTGATAAAGCTTTGCCAATCGCAACAAGATTTCAAGTCACTCTCAAAGCAGGTTTAGCCGATTTAAAAAATCATCGATTAGACAAAGATTTACCTTGGACTTTCAATACTGAATCTATCAACCTAACTAGTTTACCCGGTGTAAATCCCATTGAAAAGGCTGATATTGAGCCAATTGGTTTAAAAGAAAAGTTACAGTTTATTTCAAATGTAGAATTGGATTTAGCTTCAGTACAAGAACATTTACAGTTAATTCCCGAAGGTAAGAATAAAGCTACAGGTTTTAAAGTTGAATTAAACAAAGAAGAAAAACCATTAAAAAATGAAGAAGATCCTTTAGAAAAATTTGATCCTTCAGCACGCAATTGGATTTATAACCTCATCCCACAGCAAAATCTGGAAAAAGCAACCGATTATCGCCTAGTATTTTCTCCAGGAATACGTCCTGCTTATGGGAATCTCCCTACAGAAAAAGAATTTGCCAGTAAGTTAGCAACTTATTCGCCTTTGGCATTTCAGAAAATTAACTTTTATGGACAGCCAGATGCAGGTGGAACTTTTGGAAGATTTATTAAAGGTAGTCCACAGCTAGAATTTAATAATGTCTTAATTGCAGATTCAGCTAAAGAAAATATTAAAATTAATCCAGCACCGAAAGAAATTTCGAGAATTCTACAAGTAAATGATGAAGATAAAATTGTCGGCATAAATCCTTATGCCCTAGAACCCGCTAAGACATATACAATTACTATTGGTGCTAATCTCAAAGATAAGTTTGGGCAGACTTTGGGTAAACCCGTCACACTTAAATATGATACTGGAGATTTAGCTGGGGATATCTGGGTACCATCTGATTTGAATATTTTTCCTACAGGTAAAGATTTACAGCTAAATATTAGTACAGGAAATCTACCAGAATCTAAGTACAAAGCAGCTTATCAAGTAGTTAAACCAACAGATTTAGTTTATTTCAATTATAGTAATGATTTATTACCACAACCTTCTGAATGGCAAAGCTTTAAGGTATCGGGTAAGAAAAATCAATCAGTTGACGTTGCTGTTCCTTTGCGGGAAAAAATCAGTGCTGCTACGGGAATGTTAGCTTATGGAGTGCAAGCCCGGACTAATAAATATCAGGAAAATGGTAAGGAATTGTGGCGTGAACCTACTACTTATGGCTTTGTTGAATTGACAAATTTGGGCGTATTTACTCAGTGGTTTCCTGAGTCCGGGTTAATTCGCGTCAATCATCTTACAGATGGTTCACCAGTTAAAAATAGTGCTATAGAAATTTATCAATCAAAATTACAAGCAAAATCTCGTCCAGAACCGGTACCTTGTGCAACAGGTAAAACTGATGAAAATGGAACTTTTAGAATTGTTCGTGAAGGATTACAACAATGCTATTCTGGAAATGAAAGTTCTAGTCAATCACCACAATTATTAGTAATTGCCCGTGAAAATCAAGATTGGGCATTTGCCAGAGTGGAGGAATATAGCGGTGTTTACGGATATGGTATTGATGCGGGTTGGCAAAATAGTAAGCCAGAATCACGCGGAGTAATTTTCTCGGATAGACAGTTATATCAACCAGGTGAAAAAGCTTGGTTGACTGGTTTTGCAGACTATTTACAAAATGGTGCAATCCAGCAAGATAAAAATGCTGCTTACCAATTAACTTTGGTAAATCCTGATGGGCAAAAAACCAGCTTAGGTACGCAAACTACAAATGAATTTGGCACATTTTCTCTGGAATTGCCAATTAAAACTACTCAGCGCTTAGGCTATTATACAATCCAGGCTAAAGGGAAGAACGGGCAAGAAATTTCTGGAGAATTTCGGGTAGCTGAGTTTAAACCACCCAATTTTAAAGTCGAACTTAACTTAGATAAAGAATTTGCATATATTGACGATAAAATTGATATTAATGCTACAAGCAATTATTTGTTTGGTGCGCCTGTAGAAGGTGGAGAAGCAAAATATTTTATCACTCGCCAGCAGGCTGATTTTGTTCCTAAAGGTTGGGAAGAATTTACTTTTGGTAGGCAATGGTTGTGGCCAGAAGAAACTCCAACTATATCTAGTGACGTATTGCAAACTAATGCTCAGCTAGATGCTAATGGTAAAAGTAGTCAAACTGTAAATGTGGCTAATGATTTACCATATCCAATGACTTATCGGGTTGATGTGCAAGTTGCTGATGTTTCTAATCTGTCTGTAGCGAATTCTAAAACTTTTACAGCTTTACCGAGTAATCGCCTCATCGGGTTAAAAAGTAATTTCATCGCTGATGCTGGTAAGCCTTTTCCCATTGAAGTGATTGTTACTGACCCTACAGGAAAACCAATCATAGGTCAACGGGTGCGGCTGGAATTACAACAGATTAAATACAGCAGCGTCACGCAGTTGGTGGAAGGTAGCCGAACACCAAAAAATCAAGTTGAATATAAAACAGTGGGACAAGCAGAAATTACATCTGCTAGCAATCCGCAATCGGTAAGTTTGACAGCACCGGAATCTGCTTCATACCGGATTAGAGTTAATTTTAGCGATGCCAAAAGCGAATTAACTGCCACAGATTTACAAATTTGGGCAACTGGAGGAAATCCAGTATTTTGGGGTTCTAGAGAAGAAGATGTCTTAGAACTTAAATTAGATAAAAAAGAGTTAAAACCAGGTGAAACTGCTACTGTACTAATTCAATCTCCCTATCCAGATGCAGAATTGTATTTTGCTGTAATTAAAGATAAACCCCTTTATCAGCAGATTACCAAAGTTCAAGGAGGCGCACCACAAATTCAGTTTCAAGTCACGCCAGAAATGTTACCCAATGCAGCCATTGAAGCTGTGTTAGTAAGACAAGGTAAACCCATAAACCAAGTGGAAGCGGGAAGTTTAGATAACTTGGTGAAGATTGGTTTTACACCTTTTAAAGTTAGTTTAGAAGATAAGTATTTAAAACTGCAAGTTAAGCCAGTGCAAGCATCATTAGAACCTGGTGCAGAGGAAACAGTACAGCTAGAACTGAGGGACAATCAAGGAAACCCCACCAAAGGACAGTTTACAGTCATGGTGGTGAACGAGGCAGTGTTACAACTTTCTGGTTATCGTCCGCCAGATTTAGTAGATACAGTTTATGCAGAACAGCCAATATCTACCCGCTTTAGCGATAATCGACCAGATGTAATTTTACAACCACAAGATGTAGCTAAACCCAAAGGTTGGGGTTATGGCGGTGGTTTCTCAACTGGTGCAGCCAATACTCGCACCCGCACCGATTTTCAAGCTTTAGCTTACTACAATGGTTCTGTCCTCACCGATGCAAATGGTAATGCACAGATAACCTTTAAATTGCCAGATGACTTAACTACATGGCGGGTGATGGCTGTAGCCACTGATGGAAATCTGCGTTTCGGGAATGGGGACGCGACGTTTATCAGCAGCAAGCCACTGCTAACTAATGCCATCTTGCCACAATTTGCCCGTCCAGGCGATCGCATCCTCGCTGGTTTATCTGTAACTAACAACACTGGGAATACAGGAAATCTCTCAATTAATGGCGAACTTAGCGGTAACGTGAAGTTTGCCCAGAAAAACCCCACAGCTACTGCTTTGCAAACTAAAGCTGAATCCGCAACTCAGGCTTATCGCTTTCCGATGCTGGCGGATAGTGTGGGAGTTGGTAAAGTTCGCTTTACGACTCAGCTAAATGGTACAGCCGCAGATGCTTTTGAAGTACCTTTGGAAATTAAGCCAATTGAAATTACAGAACAAGTCGTTGAATCTGGTATTACTGAAAAACAGGTAAAAATTCCCTTGAATGTCGATAAAAATACTTTCCCTGATGCGGGAGGTTTAGATATTCAGTTGGCGAGTACTTTGATACCGGAGATTCAAGCACCAGCAAAGCAGGTTTTAGAAGATAATGATTTGCCATTTACAGAACCTGCTGCAAGTCAGTTAATAATTGCTGCCAATCTGCAAACTATTGCACAAAAATATGGTCAGACTTTTGCAGAATTTAATCCCACCCAACAGGCAAAAGAAGCAATTGAACAATTGCAAAAACTACAAATAGCTGATGGTGGTTTCGCCGCTTTCCCCGGACAAGAAAAATCTGACCCTTGGATTTCTTCTTATGCGGGTGAATCTTTGAATAAAGCCAGTCAGGCGTTCCCGAATTTAGTCGATTCTGCAATGGTGTCTCGCCTCAAAGCTTATCTGCAAAAAGTTTTAGCGAATCCTGGAGAATACGAGTTTTGTAAACAACTACTGTGTAAAAGACAACTACAACTTCATGCTTTAATCGCTATAGCAGAATTGGGAGACAAACGCAATACTTTCCTCGCAGATATTTATGAACAACGTAATAATTTTGATGTAGTAACTCAAATTAAACTGGCGCGATACTTATCTCAATTCCCAGAATGGCAAGATGAATCTCAACAACTGGTGAACAAACTACAACAGAATATCTATGAAACTGGTCGCACAGCAGTTGTGAGTTTACCACGTAGTTGGGGATGGATGAGTTCATCTACCACGACACAAGCGCAAGCTTTACGCTTATTTATTGCCAAGCAGAGTAAACCCGAAGTTATAGATAAGTTATTCCAAAGTCTTCTTGTATTGCGACGTAATGGCACATGGCAAACTAACTATGATAATGCTCAAGCCTTAACAGCTTTGGTAGAATATAGCCAACTGCAACCTACACCACCTAATTTTGTTGCCACAGTACAATTGGCTGGTAATAAGTTAGGAGAAAATCGGTTTGAAGGTTACAAAAATCCTAGCTTACAACTAATTGTGCCGATGAATCTATTACCTCGTGGGCGTCAAGATTTAACGTTACAAAAAGCCGGTAATGGCACTTTACACTATCTGGTTGCTTATAATTATCGCTTGCAAGGAAATCAACCAGGTAGATTTAACGGTTTACGGGTAACACGGGAAATTAGTCAAGTAAATAAAGAGAAAGTTCTGCAAAAAACAGGTCTTTACGCGTTCGATAAACCCTTGACTTTAGTCTCTGGACAGGTGTTTGATATTGGTTTAGAAATTATCGCCGATCGCCCCGTGGATCATATAGTAATTAAAGATCCACTACCAGCAGGTTTTGAGGCGGTGGATGCGAGTTTTCAAACTGCTACGGCTGCATTACAAGCAAAAGCCGATAGCTGGGAACTTGGGTTTAGGGATGTGTACCGCGATCGCATTATCGCCTACGCCGACCACCTGGAACCAGGAGTTTATAGTCTGCATTACTTAGTCCGTTCTGTGACACCTGGTACATTTTCTTGGCCTGGTGCAGAAGTTCATCTGCAATATGCACCAGACGAATTTGGGCGTACTGCTGAGTCTACACTGATATTGGAGTAGCGTCAGTATGTATACGAATTTACCATCCGAATGGATGGTAAATTCCTTCTTCTTGGGAACTTCCAACAAATAAATTATCCAATGTGGGGTGGGCCTTATTGCCTTTAATTTAGGGGTTGACCGACACCAGCCGTTCACAACTGCTCTAGATTACAACTCAGATAGAATTGCTATAGTAAGCACTAGTACATAAATATTGCTGATCTTTTAACTCTAGATGACTAAAGGTTATTTTCACATGTAGATTTCGACCATCTTGAGTTAGATGAATAGATGCAAAACTGGAAGAGTCTTTTTGTCTAAGTTCCTGCCATTGTGAATGCCAAGTTTCTGCTGGAAAATTTGGATCAATATCGTGAACAGTCATGGTCAGCAATTGTTCACGAGAATAGCCTAATATCCGGCAAGCTGCTTCATTTACATAAACCAACTGGGCATTTGAATTAACAAAAAAAATTGAATTTTTAAACCTATCTAAATAAAATTGGCTTAACCGCAGTGCTGATTCTGCTTTTTGGCGATCGCTAATTTCCTGTCACGATCAAGTACGGCATCAACTGCGACAAGATTTAGGACGAGATGAACAGTCTACGGTGGCGTAGGCGTAGCCCGTCGTAGCCATCGCTGATTCTCAGTCAGTAAAGACCACGGAAAAAAAGGGGAGGTTTACGGCTTTGATGGTGGTAAAAAAGTTAAAGGGCGTAAGCGCCATATCGTTGTAGATTAGACCTCTTGCAAAAATAGTTTTGCACTCTTGAGGAAAGGGCTGCATGTTAAGGGGTGCATGGTAATTCTATCGCCGCTTTCCTCTTTACCCCTTACCCCTTTCCCTACTTCTGCTAGAAGTCTATTCACAAGGATTGTTGATTGGTGTTTTAGGCGACCGTTGCCAATGCCTCAGAGCGTTTGGGGGCTGTGGTTGTACTGGATGAGGCTGTTGAAGAATTGTCTAAATTGGAAGTTGTTTGGGTAGATCAGGGCTATTCAGGCAAAAACTTTGCTCAAGCGCTAACTTAAAACCTAACTGCCATTGCCACAACTCGGAATCGGGTTTGGGGAAAAGGGTAAAGGGTAAAGGTTAAAGGTTTTTTCTTTCCCCTTTCCCTTTACCCCTTAGAGGTTGTTTTAAAAGTGGTTGGCTGTATCTTTGCACTTATTGATCCCCCCTAACCCACGCCAGTCGCTCCACTTGGGGAGACCCCATCGCCCTTGGCGTCTCCCCTTGGGAGAAGACCGCGCTGGCTCCCCTTAAAAAGGGGGGAACCGGAATCAAAGTCCCCCAATTTATCGGGGGATTTAGAAGGATCTAAAACGTTTTGTTACCGACAAGAGGACTTTTAAAACATCCTCTTAACCAAAAAGTATTGGGATATCTTTAGTAATTTAGTGAAGCAACTGTATCTCCCCTAGTTCTCCCCTATTAATCTCTAAATTCAAATCAGAAGAGCAGAGAAGACCGCCCAAAACAAGCATAGAATCTCTGCGGTTTAATTAAGTCAACAAAAACGGAGGATATAGATATGTTACACCAAATCAAAGAATTGCTTCAAAACGCACAACTACAACAGCAAGTAAAAACAGCAGCTAACCAAGCTGAAGCTATTAAAGTGTTAGCGATCGCTAGTGCAGAGAAAGGTTATAACTTCACAGTTGAAGCCATCTCTCAAATGCTCGCAGAACTAACCTTTGTGGACTCCAACGAACTGAGTGAAGAAGAATTACTTAGTGTTAGTGGTGGAATGATGGCTGATAGTGCGCCTAAGCTATGTCATACAGCGGGCTGTGGTGGCGGACACTGCCCGGTGCAATGATGGCTGACAGTGCGCGTCACACGAGAAGGCTGTGGTGGCGGACACTGCTAAAAAAGGTATGTAGCTTCTCTTTCTCTTTGGCATTGTAGCCTCCAAGGTCAGGTTGTTTTTCTAAAAGAGCTTTTTAGATCCAACTTTTCCAATATTTTAATTTGGATAATTTCCATACTTGGTATTGAGGTTCAACTCAGAAAGAGATGCTGCATAACAAATTCCCTCTTTGCTCGTTTGAGCAAGCAGGGTGGTTTCATACAAGCAGAGAAAAACTAAAACTGAGTTTCAAAGCCTCTCCCCCCGTGGGGGAGAGGTTTGGAGAGAGGGAAAAAGCCATGCTACTTTCACGAGAAATCAAGACTTATGTATTTTTATTTTTTCGTATGAAACCACCCTGCTTTGCTCGTTTGAGCAAGGGGGAGAGAAAATCTCATAAATAATTATTACCACCAATAGGAGAATCTAATTATGTTGTCACAAATTAAAAACCTACTCCAAAATACCCAGTTACGTGAGAACATGCAAGCAGCAGTTACCCAAACAGAAGCCATCAAACTGTTGTTAATTGCCAGTACAGAAAAAGGTTATAACTTCACGGTTGAAAGCGTAGCTCAAATCCTGGCAGAGTTGACCTTTGTGGACTCCAACGAATTGAGTGAAGAGGAATTACTCAGTGTTAGCGGCGGGATGATGGCTGATAGTGCGCCCAAACTATGTCATACAGATTCCTGCGGTGGTGGACACGCTGGTTGCTGCTAAAAAAAGTATAGACCTCCTGCAAAAGTGCTTTTTGCAAGAGGGGGGAAAAGGTTTTGGTTAAAGGTTTTTTCTTTTCCTTTTCCCCTTAACCGACAACTATTGAATTCCTTCTTTGCTTTTTTATGAAGGTAAAGAGGGAATTTCATTCATAATTCTCACCAACTTTAAGAAAATATAATTCTGACTCCTATTTTCTGCCTTATTCCATTGATACCTCTGTTTTAACTCCCACTATGAGAAATCCAGCTATGGTTCAACAAGTTGTTCGCTTATCCCAACAGAAAACATCAGACGATTTAAGGGCGATCGCTGCCAATGCTAGCTTTCTCTGGGAACGCCTTGATGAAAGCAGATTTGCAATTGATGGCGATCGAGTCAATGAACAAGAAATTAACCGTCGGCGCGATCGCTGGTGCGAAGTTGCAGCAGAAGGTAAATGGGATACGTTGCACAAACGCTTACAGTGGGAAGGGCTAGACCTCGATACTGTTAGTTCCAAATTGGGAACCATCGAGTTGCTTGCCGATCGACCTTTGCCTGAGTGGGCAGAAACCTTGCAGGAAATCATCCAAACCGCTACAGGATTCAATTCTGCAACCGAAGTTTTTCTACCAATCGATTCACAAAATCCGATCGCTTTTGAAGATATCCTTTTTCCTGCTATTTTGGTAGCCAGACAGCAGCTACTGACTCGCTGCGGCAGTCAATTCACCCAAGAGTCTCTTCCCTTATCGATTCTTTCTCAAGCTGCTTACACCTCTTTGGAACGTGGTCTACTGCAACGATTAGCAGGACTTTGCACTAAGACATTAGATTTTGAATTTTCTCAAGTGCGTCCCTTTGGTCAAAGCTTGCTCGGCTTACTAGGACTAGAGACAGAAAGCAATAACACTCACTACACCAAGTTCGTCAATCAACTCCTAGAAGATGGAATGCTGACGTTCTTCCAGAAGTATCCAGTTCTCGGTCGGTTAGTGGCAACAGCAGTCAATTTTTGGGTTGAGTTCACTGCTGAATTTCTAGAACGTTTAGTTGCAGATAGGACAGATATTCAACGGACTTTTGATGAAGCGATCGCCCCATTTTCTCAAAATAAAGTTGTCGAAATTCAAGCCTCTCTTTCCGACCCGCATAAGCGCGGACGAACGGTGATTTTGCTCACCTTTGAGTCTGGACTTAAACTTGTTTATAAACCCAAAGATTTAGGACTAGAAGTTGTCTTTAACCAATTTTTGGATTGGTGCAACCAACACAGCAATCTTTTAGATTTTAAAGTCATTCAAGTACTTGAACGCAACGGTTATGGTTGGGTGGAACATGTTGAACAGTTGTCTTGTGTTGATGAAGCAGCTGCGAAACGATTCTATCAGCGTTCTGGGATGTTGTTGTGTGTGCTTTATGCTTTGCGGGGAACAGATTGCCATTACGAAAACTTAATTGCCAATGGCGAACATCTGGTGTTGATTGACATGGAAACGCTGCTGCACCATGAACCGAATCTCATTGAAGACTCACCGCTTACCCAAGATTTAGAAACAACCGCCACACAACAATTTTGGGATTCCGTACTCCGCACCGGACTTTTACCGCGTTGGGACTTTAGTGGCGATCGCAGTGTCGCTTATGATATTAGCGGACTAGGCAGCACAGATCCCCGACTATCTCCCCGTAAAGTGCCACGTTGGCAGAACATTAATACAGATAATATGCATCTGTTGTCTGAGCCTGTAACCTTGCCGATTGGTAAAAATGTGCCGTTCTTGGGCGAAGTTCCTCTGTCTCCAAACGATTATCAATTAGAAATCACCACTGGGTTTGAGCAGATGTATCGCTTTTTGATGGCGCACAAAGATTTCTTAATTTCACGCCAAAGTTTGCTATCTGCTATGCAAAATCAGCAGGTGCGCTTTATCTTCCGCAACACCCGCATCTATGGCATCATCCTCCAAAAAGCTTGGGCACCCGATCATCTCAAACATGGGGTAGACTACAGTATTCAACTCGATGTTCTCAGTCGTGCCTTTCTAGTTGCTCAAAATAGACCGAACGCCTTTCCTGTTTTGAGCGCAGAACTCCGAGCGATGGAACAATTGGATATTCCCTTCTTCACGGCTAGCGCTGTGGTTGATGAACTGAGTTTAAACGGTTCTTCTTCCATTCCCAACTACTTCAAGCAATCCAGTTACCAAGACCTGCTCAACCAGTTACAATCTCTGGATGAAACCGACCTCGCTCGACAAGTAGCGATTATTCAAGGCTCCTTCGATGCCAAGATTGCAACCACTTCCAGCCGCCAAGGTGGGCAATGGCAAGGCGAATCGTTACCGTTGCTGAGTTCAGAACAATTGATTGCCGAAGCCAAGGAAATTGCTACTCAACTTGAAACTAGAGCCATTTCTGACCCTGATGGAAGTGTTAACTGGATTGGCTTAGACTTTGTGCCTCGCGCCGAACGATATCAACTGCAAGTATTGAACAATTCTCTTTGTGACGGACGCTCTGGAGTTGCCTTGTTTTTAGCCGCACTGAGTCAAGTAACTGGTGATTCCCGTTACCGTGATTTAGCATTTAGGACATTGCAATCTCTGCGTCGCCAAATCCACACTGTTGAACCCGAAACTTGGCAACGCATGGCTCGTTTCATGGGACTTGGCGGTGCAACAGGTTTAGGGTCAATGATCTATAGCCTGGTGAAAATTAGTCAATTCCTCAATGATGCAATGCTGTTGCAAGAGGCTCAAGTATTGTCCGATTTGATGACACCAGAACTAATTGCTGCCGACGAACACTTGGATATTATGAGCGGAGCAGCTGGGGCAATGTTAGGGCTATTGTCCCTGCATCAAGCTACAAGAGAAGCAACCATTTTAGAAAAAGCGATCGTCTGTGGACAACATTTAATCAACCGTCAAGTTAGCCACAACGGTGCGCCCAAAGCTTGGCATACTTTTTGGGACAAGCCCTTAACTGGCTTCTCTCATGGAGCCGCAGGCATCTCCTATGCCTTACTAAGACTTTATGCCGCCACCTTGGAGGGCAAGTACTTAGAAGCAGGTTTAGCAGGAATCGAGTATGAGCGTAGCGTCTTTTGCCAATCCACTGCCAACTGGCCCGACTTCCGCAGAATGGGACAACCAGGGCAACCTGACTTTGCAAATAAGTGGTGTCATGGTGCAGCCGGCATTGGTTTGGGACGCTTAGGCAGTTTGAGAATCGTGGAAACACCAGAAATTCAACAAGAAATTGAAATTGCTCTCCAAACTACTCAGAATTTTGGCTTACAAGCGATCGATCACTTGTGCTGTGGTAACTTCGGTCGGGCGGAAGTGCTGTTAGTCGGTGCAAAAATCTGTTCCCGTCCTGATTGGCATCAAATTGCTCACCAGAATGCAACAAATGTTGTGGCTAGAGCCAAGCGAACTGGAGCTTATCAACTGTTCCCCAACTTACCCAATTCTGTATTTAATCCTGGCTTTTTACCCGGTATATCTGGAATTGGTTATCAATTACTGCGTCTGGCTAACAATGATTTGCCTTCAATATTGTTGTGGGATTGAGTTTGTTGTTCGTACCTAAAAACAGCTTTTGACCACACCCTATTAGTTTACGCTAATAGGGTCAGAACTAGCCCTCTCAAGATGTTGGCTGCTGATAAAAGCCCAAAAGCTAATCATCTCAAAATTTTAACGTTCTGCTGGTTTCTGTGTGACTGAGGCAGTTGGATTTAGACTTGAGGTGATGGGACTGGAGGAAAGACTGGTGACGAGAGCAATTGGTCTAGAGCAAATTATTGCCCAAAAGGTTCTTACCTTATCAAAGGAACAACAGCAGCAAGTACTTGACTTTGTAGAATTTCTGCAATTGAAATCACCAACAGTGGAGTTTAAGCACCATGATGGCACGCCAATGTCTGCTTTAGAAGCAGCAGGAGACTTAGTTGGCTGCGTGGATTCTGGGCCTGGGGATCTCTCGACAAACAAGGAGTACCTTAAAAGACCATTAACAGAATGAAGCAAGCGGTACTGCTGGATACAGGCCCATTAGTAGCTTTAGTCAATAGTCGAGAGCAGTTTCATAAATGGGTGAAAAATCAGTTTGGACAGATTGAACCACCTTTGTTAACTTGTGAAGCGGTAGTTACAGAGGCTTGTTTTCTCTTACAGAATGTTTACGGAGGAGAAGCAGCAGTAATTTCTTTTGTACAAAAGGGAATTATCCATCTCCCGTTGAGCTTGAGTGAAGAAGCGGGGGCGGTTTATGAGTTGATGCTGCGTTATCAGTCTGTACCGATGTCGTTAGCAGATGCCTGTTTGGTGAGGATGGCAGAACTGTATCCTACTCGTGAATTGCTCACATTTGATAGTGATTTTAGGATTTATCGGAAAAATCGGAATCAATTAATTTCTGTGATTATGCCAGAAGAACTGTGAGCCTACAAGTTTCAATCCCTAATAGGATTTTGGTTAATTGCAATCTTGGTGGTAGATGCGATCGCTTCCCTTAATTCTCCCCTAGTTCTCCCCGATCGCACTTTAATCTTAAAAGTCTAGAAGTCTTAAGGTTCTAGGTGCTGTCAGCAAGAAGGAGAACAATGCAACTAAAACACAGCCATATTTTCCGTCAAGAAGCCCTAGAGCGCCTATCTTCACCAGAACAACTCGATCAAGCGATAAATGTGGTCAAGCCTCAAGCTTGGTTGAGTTTATCTGCTATGAGTTTTGTAGTTGCTGTGGCTGGCGTTTGGAGTGTGTTCGGCAGAATTCCACTTACAGTAACAGGTCAAGGTATTTTGATTAAACCGCACCATGTTGTGGAATTTCAAGCACCAAGTTCTGGCCCGTTACTAGCTCTCAAGGTGAAGCCGGGAGATATTATTAAACAAGGTGATGTGTTGGGTATTATCGACCAATCAGCGCTAAAACAGCAACTACAGCAAGAGCAAGTAAAGCTACAACAACTGCAAACACAGAATCAAGAAACTGACAGGTTACAAAAGCTGCTGATCGAGCAACAAATCATTACTCTTGGGCAGCAAAAACTGGATTTAGAAAATAATCTGCGCCGAGAGCAAGATGCGCCAAAGTTACGCGATCAAACACAAAGAGCGATCGCTCAAAAACGTCAAAGCATTAATTCCCGTAAACAACAAATTAATTACTTACTCAAAATCCTTAAAGGACGGGTTGATAACCGTCGTCACCTTTTTGAGCAGCATGTCATCAGCCAAGATATGCTGGTGCAAGCTGAACAGGAATATTTTAATACTCAAAGCGAATTGTCAGATATTGATGTGCAACTCAAGGATCTGGAAATCCAAGAAACCACCACGCAACGAGAATATCTAGAAAATCTCAACAGAATTGACGAAATTAAAACCAAAATTAAAGATATTAATACTCAAAATACTAAATTACGCGAACAAGATTTAAAGCAATCAATTGATAAAACAAATCAAATTCGAGAAGTAAAGCGCCGCATTGCCCAATTAGAACTGCAACTATCTCAAGAAAGTAGAATCATTAGCAAATACAATGGTCATATTCTGGAAGTAAGCGTTGTTCCTGGTCAAATGATGAATCCTGGTACTCGCTTAGGGTCAATCGAAGCTGAAGAGGCAAACTCAAAACTTGTGAGTCTTGTTTACTTTGCTAATAAAGATGGTAAGCAAATCAAGCCTGGGATGACTGTACAGGTGACTCCCAGTTTTGCCAAACGTGAGCGCGAAGGTGGCATTGTCGGAACGATCGCAGATATTTCTTCATTTCCAGTAAGTACACAAGATATTACAGCGATCGTTGGTAACAAAGAAATGGCCGCCAGCCTTGCCGCTAAAGGTGAAAATCAGGTGCAAGCTTTTGTCCAACTCCAAGAAAACCCTACATCAGTAAGTGGCTACAAATGGTCATCCTCTGATGGCCCAGCCTTAAAAATATCCTCTGGCACAACTACCTCTGTTCAAGTAAAAGTTGGAGAAAAAGCACCGATTTCTTATATTATTCCTATGCTGCGCTCTTGGACGGGGATTTATTAATTTGGGAATGGGAAAATGTCATTAGGATAAGGGTAAAGGGGAAAGGGGAAAGGAATGGAAAGGAAAAAAATTGAAACTTTTGAAGATTTAAGAGTATGGCAAAAAGGTATTGATTTAGGGTTCTTCCGGAAGTTTTATGGTGATAATTAAAAATTGCTAAATTTTAACGATTGTAATTTATTGTTATCTCTACTTAAAATAGAGGTAGTGTAAGCATTTAAGAAATATTAAGCATACTCAAATAA
>NZ_JAIVFT010000044.1 GCF_020829665.1 Nostoc sp. CHAB 5824 | reverse complement strand
GTCGCGAAGGGCTCGGGCATGCCGCGAAATGAGATCGGTGACCGGCTTGGAAAACACCTGGCCGATGATGTCGGCCACGAAGGTTCCGCCGCCATGATGGCTGACCAGAAGTCCGCGGCTTTCGAGCTCCTTCAGCGCATCACGCAGGATTGGCCGGGAGACCTCCAGCGATTGCGAAAGCTCCCGCTCGCCAGGCAGGCGATCTCCGTCGCGCAGCACGCCATCGAGGATCAGAAGCTCGATCTGCTGCACCACTTCGTCTGCCGTGCGGCTGTGGCTTACGCCGGAAAACAGCGTCTCTTCGCTTTCGTTCATCAGCCTCTCTCCATACCGTTTCATAGCAAGTGAAATGTCAACTGGTCAACTTTCTTGTCCAGTTAGGAATGCTCCAGTCCTGGAAGGTCGAGCTGTGACGTTTGCACCTTTGCGCAGAAGTCGACGCGCTGCTAGCTTGCAGCCTGGGCAAGGGAGACGATCGGCGTGGCGAAGGGTGATTTTGCATTTCCAATGGCGCCGGAGCGCGCGCTGGCGCTTGGGGAGATCCATGCGCGGCCTTATGCGCTGGTCAAATCCGGCCGCGTGATCTTTCAGCTTGCCTTCATGATGGATGGCGGCTCAGCGGTCCATCACGCTGCGATCTCGGAACTGTCGCGCGCTCGCGGCGTCGCCCCGCCAGAGAAGAATGGCCGTTATCATTCGCTCGCCTGGGGCCAGGGGACGTTGCGCTGGGAACGGCACACGGAGTTCTCGACCTGGTTTTGGGACGGGCCTCTGCCGGACAAGTTCGGCGGAGAAGTGCCCGTCCATCCCTTCGGGGATGGTTTCACCGCGCCGGGGCCGCTGATCTCCGGCATTCGGCTTGAATTGAGACCCGAGAGCCCGGAGACGGTCGAGGCGCGCGGCGTCTTCGATCCCGCAAGCCTCTGCTACAGCGAGTTGAAGAACGGCCAGGCCGCCGTCCTCACCGACTTCCGTCAGGACGGTCACGGCCTCACCCAGATCCTGGTCATCGACAGAGGCATGACCGAAGCCGGTCGCGGCGCCGTCGTCCAGCGCCTGCTCGACATCGAGACCTACCGCACCATGGCCATGCTCGGCCTGCCGCTCGCCCAGACGCTGTCGCCGGAGATCCGCCGCATCGAGGACGGCCTGACTGCCGTCACCCAGCGGATGAAGGCCCATGCCCGCGACGAGTCCGACGAGATGCTCTCCGAACTCACGCGTCTCGCCGCCGAGCTCGAAGCCAATGCGGCCTTGAGCCTTTACCGTTTCGGCGCAAGCCGTGCCTATGACGGCATCGTACGCGAACGCATCAAGACGCTGGATGAAACACCGGTACCCGGCCACGAAACGCTCGGGGCATTTCTCGAACGCCGCCTCGCGCCTGCCATGCGCACCTGCCAGTCCGTCGAGGAACGCCAGGCCAACCTCTCGCGCAAGCTGTCGCGTGCGACCGCGCTTGTCCGCTCCTGGATCGATGTCGAGCTGGAGCGGCAGAACTCCGACCTTTTGACCGCCATGAACAGCCGTGCCGAAATGCAGCTGCGCCTGCAGCAGACGGTGGAAGGCCTCTCGGTCGCCGCTATTTCCTATTATGTCGTCGGTCTGGTCGGTTATGCTGTGAAGGCCATTCCGCATGACGCGTTGCCTTTCGACTCGGCCATCATAACAGGCCTCTCGGTTCCACTCGCCGTGTTAGGCGTGTGGTGGGTCGTGCGCCGGATCCGCAGAAGTCACGAACAGGACGGATGATCAGTGCTCAGCCGCCTGGGCAATGACGTCGGCGATCCATTCGTTCAGGCTCTTGTCTTTGGCACGCGCTGCGATCACGGCTGCCTCGTGCAGCTTCGGATCGAGTCGTAGATTGAACTTGCCGGAAAACTGTCGATGGGGCTCGACGCCCTTCTCCGCGCACATCTCCAGAAATACGGCGAGCGATATGGCGCCTTCCCGGCGCAGGGCCTCGATGCTTTCGCCGTAGAAGTCCGCTCCGCCGTTCAGCCCTAGAAACTCCCCGCGCAAGAGACCGAGATCTGGATCGAGCGAGACCACGGCCTTGTGGCCATCGATTTCGATCACATTGTTCATGGCATCACTCCGTTTTCTTCCAGCCATTTGCGGATGCTGGCGACCGCGCCTTTGTCCGTCTCCGGTGTCGGGTGCGGCCTGTGAAACACCCTGACCTGCCCGAACAGGAAGACCCCGACGCGTGACCCCTCGCGCTCACTGACCTCGGCCCCGAGCGCGACGAACAGCGCCTCAATGTCCGACCAGCGGATCGTGCGCATGACCGGTCGGGCGAAGATCTGCTCCAGCGTGGCCCGATGTTTCTTCTTCATCGTAAAATGATACCAGAAAACAGTACTGCATCAAGTCAGGCTCGGGAGCGGTGATCCGTCGATATGCTTTTGTCCTTGCCGAGCATGCATCTCCGTTCGATATAGAGCACGCGGAAATGGGTAACGGGCAGAATGGCGAAGCAGACCAAGGCTAAACTCGACAAGAAGGGGCTGTCAGGCCTCGGGCTCGAGAAACTGGTCGATATCCTTCTTGAGGAGGCTGCCGCCAACAAGGCGTTGAAGGCCAGACTGCAAACGGCGCTGGCCGGCGAAACCGGCCCGGATGAGATGGCCCGCCTGATCGACAAGCGCCTCGACGCGATCGATCAGGCCACGACGCGCATCAACCGGGCCCGCGCCCGTGATCTTGCCGGTGAATTCGCAGCGCTTGCCCGCAATATCCTCTCCGAACTCGGCGCTGCCGATCCCCAGGCTGCGGCTGAGCGAATCCTGCGTTTCCTGGGCCTGCGCTTCCCCGTTTCGGCCCGCATGGCAACCGACAATGCCCGCCTCTGGAAGGTCTTCGAGGACACGGAGCTTGCCGCAATCGAGCTCATCAGGATCGTCGGCGCCGAGGAACAGCCGCTGCTCGTGCCGCATCTCGAGCGTCTCCGTCTGCGCGACCGCTACGGCGAGCACACCGGTTTGCTGCGAGCCCTCACCGGCGTTGTCTCAAGCCCGGCTGCGACGGCATGGCGCAAGGTGCTGGCGGAGGTCGTCCCGTCAGAACCCTTGAAGCTCGGCGCGCTGGATCTCCTGCAATCGCTTGCTTTGCATCAGGGCGATATCGACGACTTTCTCGCGCTCGAGCGCCAGAAGCCCGACAATCGTCGCGACACGCTGGCCGTGGCCAGCATGCTGCATCAGGCCGGCCGCCATGAGGATGCGCTGGAATGGGTGCGTGAGCGCCCGCGCGGCGTGCGCCTCATTCCGGTCAACGGCGTGCTCGCCTCCGTCGGCCCGGACTACGGCGCCCATGAACGCCGCCTGCTGGAGGCCGAAATCCTCGAAAGGCTGAAGCGCCGCGAGGACGCCCAGGAACTGCGCTGGCGCGAGTTTACCGAGACCCTCGATCCATCCGTGCTGAAGCTCTATCTGTCTAAGCTCGACGACTTCGCCGAGTTCGATGAACTCGACCGTGCTCTGGCGCTGGCGAAGGAGCACGAGGACATCTACCTCGCCCTCGATTTCTACCTCGCCTGGCCACGCCTCGATCTCGCCGCCGCCCATGTGCTACGCCACAGCCATGACTGGGAAGGCCGCCACTACGACGATCTCGCCCCCGCCGCCGAAGCGCTTTCCGCGAAACAGCCATTGGCCGCCGTCGTGCTCTACCGTGTGCTGGTCGAAGATATCCTGAGACGCGGCATCGGTATGGCCTATCCGCATGCCGGCCGATACGTCGGCGAACTCGCCCGCCTGATGGCAAACCTGCCCGAAGGCCACGGCCTTTCGACCCATGGCGCCTTCCTCGCGGAGCTAAGGCGCAATCATTCGAAGAAATACGGTTTTTGGAGCTCGGTGCCGGGCGGGTTGTCTTAACGCGTTACCGTTTTCGAGCAGCAATCGCCCAATAGAGCAAGGCGCAAAATGTTGCCGCAAGATACATTGATCCGTACGCAATGTGGATCATATGTCTGCATGAATTGCCCAGACATATCCACAGCTGATAGCCGAGCGGGATTCCATTTGCCACAAGCAGGATCACCACGAAGGATGATCCAAATATGCTAGTACCAAGAGCAAACAGAGGTATGTAAATGACGGATGCGATCAGAAGTATGGCCGCAACTCCGACTCCCCAATCCCCTGGAAGAGAAAAAAAGCCCAGAGCAGTCAATGCGATTGGACCAACACTCAAGCCAATAAGATTCCGCCACATTCCAAAGTCCGCCAGTTATACTACAGCAATCCTTGGTTGAGAAATCTTAAGATTCGATTGCGGCAGCCGGAGCCGTCTTGCTGGGCTTGCGACTGCAAACCCAGCGCGTATCAACCGGCAATCATCTTGCTGCAGAGAAGGTAAGTCCGTGCCGCAAGTATGCGGGCTATGCCATCTGTCTTAACGCTCCCAATATGGCACCGGCCCGTAAAGCTCTGCAAGATAATCGATGAAAAGCCGCACCTTGGCTGGCAGGAACTGGCGGCTCGGATAGACGGCCGACAGCGCCACATTGCGCGAGCTTTCATACTGCGGCAGCACCTGCACGAGTTTGCCGCTCTTCAGCTCCGTTCCGACATCCCAGGTGGAGCGAAGCGCAATGCCGAGGCCGGCGATCACGGCCTCGCGGATCACCTCGCTGGAATTTGTGATCAGCATACCCTCCGGTCGGAGCGTGACCGGACCGCCCGGACCCTCCAGCCGCCAGGATTCGTGGTTATGGGCCGGCAGGCAGCGATGCTTCTTCAGGTCATCCAGTGTTGCGGGAGTCCCGTGTTCGGCGAGATAGTCAGGCGATGCACAGAGCACGCGGCGCACCGGGGCAAGCCGGCGTGCGACCAGCGAGGAATCGTTGAGTTCGGCAATACGAATGGCGAGATCGAAGCCGCCACCGACGATGTCGGTGAACTCGTCCGACAGCACCAGATGGATCGCGAGATCTGGATGCGCCTCCATGAAGGGCTTCAGGTGCGGCGCGACATGCATGCGGCCGAACGAGGTCGATGCCGAGATCTTCAGCGTGCCGTTGACCTCCGACGAGCGGCCCGAGGCAAAGGCTTCCGCTTCTTCCAGGCCGCCGAGCACCGTCAGCACCCGCTCGTGAAACCCCTGGCCGGCCTCCGTCAGCGAGATCTGCCTCGTCGTGCGCTGCAGAAGCCGTGTGCCGAGCTTGTCCTCGAGCCGCTTGATGCGCTTGGAGACGACGGCCGGCGAAAGCCCCAGGTCGCGCGCCGCCGTCGACATGCTGCCGGCAGCGATGACGCGGACGAAGACTTCGAGATCACCGAGATTGGTCATGAGTGGCTGCTACTTTTTCCGATTTGGTCATAAGTGCATAACATTTGCCCTGCGAAAGTCCTAGTGGTAAGAAAACTAGACCAGTTGAGTGGCGGGCGTCCTGCCGCTTGAGCAATTCCAGCAAAAGTGCGAAGCGGTTTTGCGTTCGGAATTGCGTGAAAACAAAGAGATAGAGCATTGTAGGCGATTCCGTATTCGCTGAAAATGCTCTAGGATCGCGGCACATGGGGAGGATACCATCATGAGCGAGGCAATCGCCTTTCTGCCGCCGAGAGCACAAGTCCTGTCGCGCCGCGCCGAGATCCTGGCCGACCTGAAGGAGCTGGTGCCCGCTGGTCGCCTCGTCGCCGAGGAGACGGCGCTGGTGCCCTTCGAAACCGATGGCTTCATCGCCTATCGCCGCCGCCCGCTCGCCGTCGTCCTGCCCGAGACCACAGCCCAGGTCGCTGCCGTGATGAAATACTGCCATCGCTATGGCATCCCCGTCGTCCCGCGTGGCGCCGGCACGTCGCTGTCGGGCGGCGCGATCCCGCAGGAGGACGCCGTCGTTCTCGGCCTCTCCGCCATGACCCGCATCCTCGACATCGACTATCAGAACCGTACCGCCACCGTTCAAGCTGGTGTCACCAACCTTGCCATCTCCGATGCCGTCGGCGCCGATGGCTATTTCTACGCCCCTGATCCGAGCTCCCAGCTCGCCTGCACCATCGGCGGCAACATCGCGATGAATTCCGGCGGCGCTCACTGTCTGAAATACGGTGTCACCACCAACAACCTGCTCGGCGTGAAAATGGTCCTCGTCGATGGCACGGTGGTCGATCTCGGCGGCAAGCATCTCGATGCCGAGGGCTACGATCTGCTCGGCCTCGTCTGCGGCTCGGAGGGGCAGCTCGGCGTGGTCACCGAAGCCACGGTGCGCCTGCTCGCCAAGCCCGAGGGCGCGCGCCCCGTGCTCTTCGGCTTCGACAGCGCCGAGGCTGCCGGCTCCTGCGTGGCCGATGTCATCGGCGCCGGCATCATTCCGGTTGCCATCGAATTCATGGACAAGCCGGCCATCGAGATCTGCGAGGCCTTCGCCAAGGCCGGCTATCCGCTCGATGTCGAGGCGCTGCTGATCGTCGAAGTCGAGGGCTCGGAGGCCGAGATGGACGCCATGCTGGCCTCGATCGTCGAGATTGCCAAACGCCATGGCGTAAAGACCGTGCGCGAAAGCCAGTCGGCAACTGAGGCCGCCCTCATCTGGAAAGGCCGCAAATCCGCTTTCGGCGCCACCGGTCGCATCGCCGATTACATTTGCATGGATGGCACCGTGCCGCTCAGCCAGTTGGCGTACGTCCTGCGCAAGACCTCCGAGATCATCGACCGTTACGGGTTGCGCGTCGCCAATGTCTTCCACGCCGGCGACGGCAACATGCATCCGCTGATCCTCTACAACATCAACGACCCGGAAGATGCGGCCAAGGCCGAAGCCGCCGGCATGGAAATCCTCAAGCTCTGCGTCGATGCCGGCGGTTGCCTCACCGGCGAGCATGGCGTCGGCATCGAAAAGCGCGACTTGATGCTGCACCAGTTCACCCAGATCGACCTAGATCAACAGATGGCCGTACGCTCCGCCTTTGATGCCGACTGGATCCTCAATCCGTCGAAGGTCTTTCCGCTGGAGGGGAGGGGATGATGCTCATGTCTTTCGTGTCCCTTGTTTACCCCCCTCTGTCCTGCCGGACATCTCCCCCTCAAGGGGGGAGATTGGCTGTGGCTGCCGCTCAATCCTCCGCATCCGTGACTAAAGCGACAGTCGCCGTGGTACGAACATCCATCAACCACGGTCGACCGCTTTCGACGTTGACTGAAGGGCGCGGCACCTGCTGCTTTCCGATCTCCCCCCTTGAGGGGGAGATGCCCGGCAGGGCAGAGGGGGGTGGGCTTTCGCCGAGACATGAAGGGGCCACCCCATGCTGACCCCGTCGACCGAAATCGAAGCCGCCGAAATCATCCGCGAGCACGCTGCCAGCAAAACTCCGCTCAAGATCCGTGGCGGTGGCACCCGGGCGGGCTTCGGCAATTCGGTTGCAGCTGAGGCCATACTCTCCTCTGCAGGCCTCACCGGGATTGTCGAATACAACCCCGCCGAAATGGTCATCACCGCACGTGCCGGAACGCCCGTTGCCGAGATCGAGGCAGCGCTTGCCGCAAACGGCCAAGGCATGGCCTTCGAACCTGTCGACCATCGCGGCGCCATGGGCACTTCAGGCGCGCCCACGATCGGCGGCCTCTTTGCCGTCAACAGCTCCGGTCCGCGCCGCTTCACGGCCGGCGCTGCCCGTGACCATCTGCTCGGTGTCCGCTTCGTCAATGGCGCAGGCGATGTCGTGAAGGCCGGTGGCAAGGTGATGAAGAATGTCACTGGCCTCGATCTCGTCAAGCTGCTCGCCGGTTCCCACGGCACGCTGGGCTTCCTCACCGAAGTCACCTTCAAGGTCCTGCCGGTTCCGAAGACCTCCACCACCCTTGTTCTCTCCGGCCTTGAGGACGAGCAGGCAATGAAGGCGCTCGCCGCCGCCATGTCGCTCTCCGTCGAAGTCTCCGGTGCCGCCCACCTGCCGGAAAGCGTGCGCGGCCGCTTCATCTCCGGAAAGCTTGCAGATGGGGCAGCCACCGTCATGCGCCTCGAAGGCCTGGAGGCCTCCGTTGCCGTGCGTGCCGAAAAGCTGACGGCGGCCATGGCAGGCTTTGGCCCGGTCAGCCGCCTCGATGATGCGGATTCGAAAACCCTCTGGCGTGAAATCCGTGATGTCCTGCCCTATGCCGATGGCACGGCGCGCCCGCTCTGGCGTGTGTCCATGGCGCCATCGGAAGCCTGGAAGCTCGTCGCCGGTTTGCGGCTGCGTGCCGGCATCGATGCCTATTACGACTGGCAGGGCGGTCTCGTCTGGATGCGCATGGAGGCCGATCCGGAGGCCGAGGTCTTGCGCCACGGCATCCGCACCCTTGGCGGCGGCCACGCGACGCTTGTCAGGGCCGCACCGCTGGTGCGCGCCGAACTCTCTGCCTTTGAACCGCAATCGCCGCCCGTCGCTTTGCTTTCAGACCGAGTCAGGGCAAAACTCGATCCACACCGGATCTTCAATCCCGGTCTGATGATGCAAGGAGCTTTGCCATGACTGATCCACAATACCAGCCGCCCGCGACCTCGGGAGGCGAGGGCTGGTTCTCGCCTGGGCGTATGAATGTCCAGGTGGTCTACGTCCTTTATCTCGTGAGCTTCGTTGTCGGCCTCACCGGCATCGTCGGGCTGATCATGGCCTATGTGAACCGCGGCAAGAGCGCGGCCTGGGTCGATACGCATTACACCTACGCCATCCGCACTTTCTGGATCGGTCTGCTCTACGCGCTGATCGCCTCTATCCTGATGCTTGTGGCCATCGGCGTCGTACTGATCTTCGGCGTCGCCATCTGGATCGTCGTCCGCTGCGTCATCGGTCTGCAGAAGGCCTCGGCCGGCGAACCGATCGCCCGCCCCACCAGCTGGTGGATCTGAATTGAAGTCACAGGAGCGGCCAGGTCGGCCGCTCCAGGGGAGGAAATGCGTGCAGACCAATTTCACCGCCGAACAGCTCGCCGATCCCCATGTCGCGGAAGCCGAGAGCATCCTGCGAAAATGCGTGCATTGCGGCTTCTGCACCGCCACCTGTCCCACCTATGTGACGCTCGGCAACGAGCTCGACAGCCCGCGCGGGCGGATCTACCTGATCAAGGACATGCTGGAAAACGGCCGCCCCGCCGATGACCAGATCGTCACCCACATAGACCGCTGTCTCTCCTGTCTGGCCTGCACGACGACCTGCCCCTCCGGCGTCGACTACATGCATCTCGTCGATCACGCCCGCATCCATATCGAAAAGACCTACCGCCGCCCGCTGATGAACCGGCTGACGCGCAACATGCTGGCCATGGTCCTGCCCTATCCCGGCCGTTTCCGGCTGGCGCTCAAACTCGCGACCCTCGGACGCCCCTTCGCCGGTCTCCTCGATCAGGTGAAATCGCTCAAGCCCATGGCCGCCATGCTGCGGCTCGCACCTTCCAACGTCGCGCCACCCTCGGACTACGCCAAACCCGCCACTCATGCGGCGACCGCTGCGCGTCGTGGCCGTGTCGCGATCCTGACCGGCTGCGCTCAGCCCGTCCTCGATCCCGGTATCAACGAAGCGGCGATCTCGCTTCTGACCCGCTTGGGCGTCGAGGTTGTCGTACCGCAGGGCGAAGGCTGCTGCGGCGCGCTCGTCCACCACATGGGGCGTGAGGAACAGGCGCTCGACAGCGCCCGCCGCAATGTCGATGTCTGGACCCGTGCCATCGAAGAGGGCGGCCTCGACGCAATCATCGTCACGACTTCGGGCTGCGGCACCACGATCAAGGATTACGGCCACATGCTGCGCCTCGACCCCGCCTATGCCGAAAAGGCGGCGCGCGTTTCGGCGCTGGCGAAGGACGTCACCGAATATCTCTCCACCCTCGACCTGCCGATCTCGGAGACCAAGGGTCTGACCGTCGCCTATCATTCCGCCTGCTCCCTGCAGCACGGCCAGAAGGTGACGATGGCGCCGAAACTGCTCTTGAAGTCGGCCGGTTTCACGGTCAAGGACCCGCCGGAAGGCCATCTCTGCTGCGGCTCCGCCGGCACCTACAACATCATGCAGCCGGAAATCTCCGCGCGGCTTAAGGCCCGCAAGGTCAGGAACATCGAGGCCACGAAGCCCGATGTCATCGCCGCCGGCAATATCGGCTGCATGACCCAGATCGGCTCCGCCACCGGCATTCCGGTGGTCCATACGGTCGAGCTTCTGAACTGGGCTTATGGTGGTCCGCGACCCAGGGCGCTCGATCGCCGCGCGTCAGCCTGAGCGAATTGTTAAGCGATTGCTGTAATAATTGTCCCGGGATGGGGCATCCCGGGAGGCCATCATGGCAAAGAAGATTTTGGCAGTCGCCTGCATGTTCATGTGTTCGTCGGTGACATCGGCGGCAGCGATCGAGCGCATCTACTGCGCCACATCCGACGCTGTGATCGACATGTCCCTGGAAAGCGGCTTCAGCAACAAGGATCAGGAGAGGATCGTCCATTTCCGCGGCATGGCTGGCGTGAAGGACAAGGCTGTCCCGTCAAGCTTCCAGCGGTTTCAGATCACCTCGAAAATGCTGAAGCAATACTGGATCGATGAGCGCGATCTGCGCTTCAGCATCCATGCCTTTGCGCCGGAGAGGGAACCCCTCTATCGCGTGTCCATGGCGATGATCACCGATCGCAGTTCGAGTACCGCAAAGCGCTTCAGCGGGCGCTACGACCTGAAGGTCGTCAAGCTGAAGATGGGCAGCGCCGTTGGTGGCGAGCCGATCCTCACGCACCAGGGGGACATCTTTTGCGACGTTAAGCGCTGAACGAGCTGAACTCTGAAATGAAAGACGGCCGCCCCATTCGGATGCGACCGTCTGCCTCTAAAAACGGATCTTTTGCTTCATCCGCCGAAAATCGTGCGCAGGATGTCAACACCCTTGTCGTCGAAGGAGACGTCGCCCTGGCGGTTGCCCGGACCGATGACGATCACCTTGGTGCCGATATCGGCGCGCTCGTAGAGGTGCTCGACATCCTTGTTCATCATGCGGATGCAGCCCGAGGACATGTTGAGGCCGATCGTCCAGGGCTGGTTGGTGCCGTGGATGCGGAAGATGGTGTCACGACCGCCCTTGTAGAGATACATGGCGCGCGCACCAAGCGGATTGTCCGGACCGCCTTCCTGCACGACCGGCAGGATATGGCCCTTGGCGGCTTCGCGGCGGCGCATCTCTGCCGGCGGACGCCATTCCGGCCATTCCGCCTTGCGGCCGATCTTCACCACGCCCGACCAGCCGAAGCCTTCACGACCGACGCCCACCCCGTAGCGGGTCGCGCGGTTGTTGCCTTCGACATAGTAAAGGAACTTGTTGTTGGTATCGATGATGATCGTGCCCGGCTTTTCATCGGTGGTCAGCCGCACGACCTTGCGCTTGAACTTCTCAGGCACTTCCTTGCGCTGCTGCGCAACGAGCGTCACGTCGCTGGTCGTCTGGATGCGGTTGAGGCTGATGGCGCTGGCGGGCGCCGGCAAGGCGAGCGTGAGCGCGATCACCGCCACCGCCGCCTTGCGGAAAGTCGTGTTGAGCATTAGCAATCCCCCTGATTTGCAGGGCTTCAAGCCTAACTGCTTCGCCCTTCAAAGCAAGAGCTAATCGAGTCTGTGTGATCTGAGAAGCGCCTCAGATCACAATCACCTTCGTTCCGACCTTCACCCGCTCATAGAGGTCGATGACATCTTCATTACGCATGCGGATGCAGCCCGAGGATACGCCGTTGCCGATCGACCACGGCGCGTTCGTTCCGTGGATGCGGTAAAGCGTCGAGCCGAGATAGAGGGCGCGGGCACCCAGCGGATTTTCCGGGCCGCCCGGCATATGGGCAGGCAGGAAATGCCCCTTGGCCGCCTCGCGCGCGATCATCTCCTGCGGCGGGCGCCAATCCGGCCATTCGCGCTTGTCCGTCACCTTGTGAGTGCCGGCCCATTCGAAGCCCGGTTTGCCGACCCCGACACCATAACGTTTCGCCATGCCGTCTGCCATGACCAGATAGAGGAAGCGCTCGCGGGTATCGATAACGATCGTGCCGGGCTTCTGCTTTGTCTGGTACTCGACCATCTGTGGCAGGAATTTCGGTTCGATCTGCGTGCGAACGGGTTTTTCAGGCCGCATCGCCACCGGCTGGGCCGCTGGCTGTTGCGGGAAGAGCACGCGCCGCTGCTGCACAACGCGGCGCTGCTGCACCGGCTGCTGGCGGAGTAAGGGTTGCTCGCGAAGCACCTGCTGCGGCTGCACCACGCGCTGCCGGCCCGCCGGGATGGCCTGTCGCATCCGCTGCGGCGTTGTATAGCCGCGCGTCTGTGCGGGAACGCCGCCGAGCTGCATCACCCACGACGCCTGCAGGTCTGGGCTTACCATGACGGGCGGGCGGCTGCGATAGCGGTCGTTGGCGTGAACGGGCAGGGCAATCGAGAGGCTGGTCAGCAAGGCCAGAAACAGGGAACGCTTGGACATCGGACAACTCATGAACTTAAGGACCGGATGCGGCGGCACGACATGCCACCAATTCCCCCTGAAGGTGCCAGAGCGGAGCCCGCCATTTGGTAAAGACGCATTCATGAAAATGCGATCCGGTCCGTAAACCTTTCGGAAGGGTTAGCGCCCGGTTTGGAAAAATCGTGAACAAATGGTAAACGCCCTCAATGGCGGGAGGGAATCGCATGGAGACGATCGCAGAGGGCCTGATCCGGGGAGACGACGGTCTCGACCGTTGCTTCTGGCATGGCGGCCTTGAAGACTATCGTCGCTACCATGACGAGGAATGGGGCCGGCCTGTGACTGACGATGTCAGGCTCTTCGAGAAGATCTGCCTCGAAGGGTTTCAATCGGGCCTGTCCTGGCTGACGATCCTCAGGAAGCGTGAAAACTTCCGCGCCGCCTTTGCCGGCTTCGATTTTCATCAAGTCGCACGTTTCGGTGACGAGGATATCGCCCGCTGCCTGGCGGACGCCGGCATCATCCGCCATCGCGGCAAGATCGTCTCGACCGTCAACAACGCCCGCCGCGCGGTGGATCTGAAAACGGAATTCGGCTCGCTGTCTCGTTACTTCTGGAGTTACGAACCCGACGCCGTCGAGCGCCCGCCGCGCATGGATTATGCCACCCTCAAGGCCAATCCAACCTCGCCGACCTCGATCCGCCTGTCGAAGGACCTGAAGAAGCGCGGCTGGACCTTTGTCGGTCCGACCACCGTCTATGCCTTCATGCAGGCCATGGGCCTGGTCAACGACCACATCGAGGGTTGCTGTTGCCGGGGGACCACGGAAGAGTTGAGGGCCAGGCTCGTGCGCCCGTGAGCCTCAGTCGATGCTGATGGCAAGGATCCGGCTGATCTCGGTCAGGGAACGGCCGGACTGTCCGCGCCACTTGTTGAACGCCGCCTGCACGGCTGTTTTGTCTTTCGCCGATGTCGGTACTTTTCCGACCACGCCCTCGGCGATCAGACGGTTCACCACGCTTTGCGAGAGGATGAAGCTGTCGATACCGGCAAAGCGCAGGAAATACTGCCCCGTATTGCCGCCAAGCCGCGAACCCTTCTTCTGCAGAAGATCGAGCAGCCCGACATAATTCTCCGTCGGCCAGCTGGCGAAGAAAGCGGCTGCTGTTCCATGGTCGCGTGCCAGACCGGATAGAAAGACGGCATTCTCCTGCACCGCTCGGATTTTTGGCCCATGCCGCACGATCCGCGTATCAGAAACGAGACGGCCGAAATCCTCGTCATGCAGCATCGCGCAGCGTGCGATGTCGAAGCCGTGAAATGCGGCCTCGAACCCCGGCCACATGGCCTCGACGACCTTCCAGTTGAAGCCGGACTGGAAGATGCATTTCGTCATCAGCGCGAGGAAACGGTCATCCGGCATGGCCGCGATCTCAACCCGCGATTTTGGATGCCGCAGGCTCTCCAGAACACCGTCTTCGCCCTTTCGAGCGACGGCGAGTGCATAGATCTGGTCGAAGGATCGCATGAGGGCCTCAGGGCTGCAGGTTGGCGACGAGGTCAGGCACATGCCCGAGATCCGGGATCTCGCGGAAGCGGGGCGCCTCCTCGGGTTTTTCGACATGCTCCAGCACCCAGGTCAGTTCATGCGGCACGAACACGCCCCAGGCGCCAGCCGCGATTGCCGGCACGACATCGGATTTCAGCGAATTGCCGATCATCATCGATCGCTCCGGTCCCTCGCCATGCTTGCCGAAGATGCGCCGATAGGTGGTGGCTGTCTTGTCGGAGACGATCTCGACCGCGTCGAAATAGTCGCCAAGCCCGGATTGCGCCAGCTTACGCTCCTGGTCGAAGAGATCTCCCTTGGTAATCAGCACGAGGAAATATTTGCCGGCCAGTGAGTCCAGTGCCTCGCGGGCATGCGGCAGGCATTCGACCGGGTGGCTCAGGAGATCGCGTCCGATGGCCAGGATTTCACTGATCACGGAGGAGGGCGCCCGACCCTCGGTGATCTCCAGCGCCGTCTCGATCATCGAGAGGGTAAAACCTTTGATGCCGAAGCCATAATGGGCAAGGTTGCGCTTCTCCGCTTTTAAGAGGCGCTCGGAGACATGATCGCCCTCGGCATAGTCGGTGAGCAGGCTGCGGAAATGGCCTTCCGTCAGTTTGTAATACTGCTCGTTCTGCCAGAGCGTGTCGTCGGCATCGAAGCCGATGACGGAGACAGGGCGGTTGGACATGACGCCTCCTTATCGATCAGGGAGCGTGAGACTAATCCCTCTCTCGGGCAAAGCAATGGCGCCCGTGAGCGCCATTGCAGTTTCGGGTTTCGACCGAGCTTACTGGCCGTTCTTGGCCAGCCACGCCTTCATCATGGCGATCTCGCCCTCCTGGGCCTTGATCACCTCTTCCGCGAGCTTGCGGATCTCGGGATCCTTGCCGTGTTCGAGCACGATCTTCGCCATGTCGATGGCGCCCTGATGGTGCGGGATCATGCCGCGGACGAAGTCGGCATCCGCATTGCCGGTGAGCGGCACGGCCATGTCCTTGTGCATCTTGGCATTGGCCTCCTGAAAGGCCTTGGACGACGGGCTGTCATGCATCATGCCGTGGTCCATCGTGGACATATCATGCCCCTGATGCATGGTGTTGTCCTGCGCAAGGACAACCGACGTGAAAAGCGCGGTCGCAAGCGACGCCGCAACGAATAGGGTCTTCAGCATTGAAGTCTCCTGTGCTGATCTGAAGATGGAATTGCGCAGCTAACGGGCTGTGCGCGTTTCATCCGATCAGGCGCGGGGAGGGGGCGTCAGCGGCGCCGTCATCTGCGAGACAAGCCTTGGGAGACGCGCAGGAGCCTCAGCGGCGCGTGCCGGTTTGCCACTCTCGGCAAGAACCGGATCTGCAGGCAGGGTAAGACAGGCCGCACAATGCCAGGCCGACTTCAAGGGTGTGGCAGGTTGATCGGTGCTGCCACTAGCGTCGGCGGCGATCGCTGACGGTACCGAATGCGGACAGTCGCTGTCGACCGCCACCTCGCTGGCCGAGACGGGCATCTCCGCATCGCCGCTCACCTCCATCGCATGCGCCACAGGCATCGCCATGGCCGACATGCCGGTCATGGGCATGGCGCCGTAGGCAAGCGCTGCGACAAGCAGCAAGAGGCGGGCGATCGATCTCATGCCCTGAAAATGGGCCGTCATTCAGACGAAAGCAAGGCATCCGAAGCGAGAGTGATGTCTCAGCGGGCAATGACGTGATGCACGATGCGATAGTCCCGGCTCTCTTCACCGAAGGGGATCACCGGCCAGTCCCAATGAGCGAAAGATCGCCCGAGATCGACGCCGTGCATCAGGTCCTGGGTCCCTTGCTTGAGGCCGTTACGGTCTATGACCGCATAGCTGACATCGGTGACAAGGCAGGTCTTCGCCGGCAGCTGCGCCAGTCCTTCAATATGCGCTGCGATCACCTGGCGCATCCTGTCGTCCTCCGCTGGCTGCCCACCGAGGCGCCACGCGACCCCGATGCCGATCTGCGAGAGCAGATTGGCCGAGGCCACGAAATCGAGATAGGGCACCTGCCGGAGAAACGCGAGCGGCTCCAAAACCTCGCCGGCAAGCAGAGCATCTATTCCCGAAAGGTCCCGCTCGATCAGGCGCACATTCTTCAGGCCCTTGAGCTTCAGCCAGCCCCGCACGCTGGCCAGATGCACGAGATCGACCAGCACCACCGTATCGAAGAGCCGCGAAAGCTCGAAGATCGGCACGTCGCGCAAGAGCCCCGATCCCAGCACCACCACCGTCCGCCGCTGTCGGCAGGCTTCGGCCGCCCCGAGAATTGCGGCCTTGGTCCGTCGCTCATGGTCCGCCCAGTCGGCTGAACAGCGATTGGCCCGCGCCCAGAGATTGACGGAGGAGCGGATGAACGGGCGATGCGCAGCCGAGGTCAGCGGCCATGTCGCGGCATAATTGAGGGCTTCAAGGATCATGTCTTACCGATAGACGGAGCTGCGATGGCCGATCTCGACCACGAGGACGACGAGCTTTTGGTCCTGGATATCGCAGATGATGCGGTAATCGCCAACTGTGTAGCGCCAATAGGCACCAAGCTTGCTGCCGTGAAGCGGATCGCCGAGGCTTCGGGGGTTGTCGTGGGTAGCAAGGCGTTCTTCAAGAAACTGCTTGATGCGGCGCTGGATGACGGGGTCGAGTTTCTTGATCGTTTTCTGAACGGGCTGACGATACTCAATCGTCCAGGCCACACCAGAACTCCTCGGAGCTGACAACTTTGTCCTCGCCGCTCTGAATACGCTTCATGGCCTCATCGGCGGCAGCCAAATCTTGCAGGTTTTGAAGCTCGCGCTGGATCATCTGACGCAGATAATCATCCGGCTCCGCGCCGGCTTCCGAGGCGTATTCAACGATCAACTGGTGCATTTCTTCCGGCATCTCGAGCGTGACGCGCTTGTTCATTGGTCCAACCTCTGGTTTCGCGCCGGAATATACCACCGCCACCGCCCATTTTCCAGCATCGGGCCTCGTCCCCGCCCGCCTTCGCCCTTGCCGCCAAATCCTTGATCCTCTAAGACACCGGCACCTTTTTGAAACGAAAATTCCGGTTGTCATCATGAGCGATAAGAACAAGAAGCCCCAGAAGCTGAAGGCCCGCCTGCCGCGCGGCTTCGTCGATCGCGAGGCCGCCGACATTCGCGCCGCCAACCAGATGATGGAGACCATCCGCGAGGTCTATGAGCGCTACGGCTTCGACCCGATCGAAACGCCGCTTTTCGAATACACCGATGCGCTGGGCAAGTTCCTGCCCGACAGCGACCGCCCGAACGAGGGCGTCTTCTCGCTGCAGGACGATGACGAACAGTGGATGTCGTTGCGCTATGACCTGACCGCTCCGATGGCGCGTCATGTTGCGGAGAATTTCCAGGAAATCCAGCTGCCCTTCCGCACCTATCGCGCCGGCTACGTCTTCCGCAACGAGAAGCCGGGTCCTGGCCGCTTCCGCCAGTTCATGCAGTTCGATGCCGACACCGTCGGCGCACCCGGCGTCCAGTCCGACGCCGAAATGTGCATGATGATGGCTGACACGCTGGAAGCCCTCGGCATCAAGCGCGGCGACTATGTGATCCGCGTCAACAACCGCAAGGTTTTGGACGGCGTGATGGAGGCGATCGGCGTCGGCGGCGAGGAGAATGCCGGACGGCGCCTCGGCGTCCTGCGCGCCATCGACAAGCTCGACAAGTTTGGACCTGAGGGCGTTAGGCTGCTGCTGGGCGCAGGTCGAAAGGATGAGAGCGGCGACTTTACCAAGGGCGCGGGGCTGAACGAAGATCAGATCGCCAAAGTCCTCTTCTTCGTCGGCATTAAGTCCTATGCCGAAAGCGCAGCCGAACTGGCCGCTCTCGTCGCCGGAACATCCAAGGGCGAAGAGGGCGTCGAGGAGCTGAACATGATCGGCGCGCTCGTCGCCGGCGCCGGTTACGATGCCACGCGCATCAAGATCGACCCTTCGGTCGTCCGTGGCCTCGAATACTACACTGGCCCCGTCTACGAAGCCGAACTCACCTTCGACGTCACCAACGAGAAGGGCGAAAAGGTCGTCTTCGGCTCTGTCGGCGGCGGTGGTCGTTATGACGGCCTCGTCTCGCGCTTCATGGGCCAGCCGGTCCCGGCCACGGGTTTCTCCATCGGCGTCTCGCGCCTGATGACGGCGCTCAAGAACCTTGGCAAGCTTGGCCAGGACGACGTGCTCGGCCCGGTCCTGGTCACCGTCATGGATGGCGATGTCGAGAGCATGGGCCGCTACCAGCGCTTCACGCAGCAGCTGCGGGCCGAAGGCATCCGGGCCGAAATGTACCAGGGCAACTGGAAGAAGTTCGGCAACCAGCTGAAATATGCCGACCGCCGCGGCGCCCCGATCGCCATCATTCAGGGCGGCGACGAGCGCGCTGAAGGCGTCGTCCAGATCAAGGACCTGATCGAGGGCAAGCGCCTCTCCGGCGAGATCACCGACAATGCCGAATGGCGCGAAGCCCGCGTCGCGCAGGAAGTCGTGGCCGAGGCGGATTTGGTCGCCAAGGTCAAGGAGATCCTTCAGCATCAGGCAGAAGATCGTCGTCGGGCGAAGGTCACGCAGTATGATCCCAAGCAGCAGCCGTATGACGATGCCGATATCTGAGCAGGTGGGTTTGCCCCTCACCCTAGCCCTCTCCCCGCAAGCGGGGAGAGGGGACGTGCCCCAAGCGCCGAAGGTGCTTGGCCTAAACGCTGCGGCGTTCGCTCTTCTCCCCGCTTGCGGGGAGAAGGTGCCGGCAGGCGGATGAGGGGCGATCGGGGCCCGCTGAGGGGTAGTCACCCCCACCCGCCGCTTTGCGGCGACCTCCCCCTCAAGGGGGAGGTGATGATTACGCGAACAATGCCCTGGCTGCGTTGAGGCTAGCCTCGCCGTTGATGACGCGGTCCTTCAAGGCTGCGGTCTCGGCAATCAGGTTCTCGGCGGCGAAGCGGCAAAGGGCCAGGCGGTTGTCGCGGCCGTGAT
>NZ_JAIVFT010000043.1:11943-19425 GCF_020829665.1 Nostoc sp. CHAB 5824 | reverse complement strand
GAACGCGCTTATAATTATTAAGTTTGGGAGTGCGGCAGAAAAAGTGGGAACCGGTTTTTCACATCGCCCGCACGACCCACAAAGAATCTAGTTTGGCGGCGGGGCGTTCTCTCTCCTCTCCTTATACGCCCCGCCCCCTCCCGATGTTCCTCCCGCGAACATCCACCTTACGGCCCGGACCAGAAATGGTTCGGGCCGATTTTGTTTTTCGCTGAGCGAGGAAGGGGTTGGCTCACGCTAAGGGCGCTAAGGCGCTAAGAAAGTAAGCACAGCGCTTTTGGTTTCGCGCAGAGGCGCAGAGACTCCGCAGAGGCGCAGAGAAGTTCCGTGTGCCTTGCGCGCAGCGCCTTGCAGAACCCTGTTGGGACAATTCACCGGTCAGCCATTGAGCGGCCCTTCGGGCCGACACCAAATCTTAGCGCCTTAGCGCCCTTAGCGTGAGACAATTTCTGACTGCCTCTCGGCCCGGCGCGAGGGTTGGAAAAGTCGCGACGTTGCGGATTGATCGGGTGAGAGGGTAATCTCACGCTAAGGGCGCTAAGGACGCTAAGGCCCTAAGAAAGTAAGGATAGCCGCAGGGCGGCACCATTTTTTGGTTTCGCGCAGAGGCGCAGAGACTCCGCAGAGGCGCAGAGAAGTTCCGCCTGCCTTGCGCGTAGCGCCTGTTAATCAGCGCCAGAAATTGCCAACACATTAGTGGTAACCATGGTCCGTCCGGCCTGCGCTGGCCCCTCTGCGGTCTCTGCGGAGTCTCTGCGCCTCTGCGAGAAACATTTTTCCGCTACTATCGGCGCGAAGCGGTAAGCATTATATATAAATAACAGTAGTTTGATCGAATGGTTTATTTTCCGCTTTCCTACAAACAACCATATAGGTTAGTTGATTCGCATCCAGTGACGTGCGGTCATGAACGTGCGGTGGCTGGTGAGAGCGCGACGGGGCGGTGGAGAGCCGTCCATTAGCAAACGGTTGGCGCTATGGGTGCACAGGTCCGAAAGGATATGCAAACCTGTTGAGCGTAGTCCCGCCAGCAATGGCGACCTTTATGGGGATTGGGAACCTTGCCCCTTATCGGTAATCCAGGACGACCAAGGCGGCCCGCAGTCCAGCCTGATGGAACGCCCGGGCCTTAATCCACAACACGCCATCAGCCGGACGCCATCAGTGGCGACGCCGCCTGCGCTACCCAGCGCCGACCGTCTTTCTTTTCGCAACAGACCAGCGCACGCAGATGCTGTAGGAAATTTAAATACGCCCGTTGGAAATTATTGCAAAGTCACGCGGTCTTCGGACCCGTCATGCCGCCCGAAAAACTGCATCAGCTGAACGATCAGGTCAGCCCGCATCGACAGCCCCCGTGCCTCCAGCAACGCCTGCTTTGCCGCATAATCGAACGGCGCGATCTGCGCGATGGCATTGACCAGCGAGTAATCGTCGAGCTGGCCAACGGCGGTCCAGTCAACGGCATAGCCCTGCGAATCGGCGAATCGGCGCGCTTCGATTTCAATGCTGGCGCGCTCGGCAATCGACAGTGCGTCGCCCGCTTCGTCCTCTTCCCAAAGCTCGGCCTCGACTTGCCGGAATGACGTTGTCGCGTCCAATTCCTTGACAACGCTGAACCGCTGGAGCCCTTCGAGGATGATATTGTAGCGGCCATCCTCCATCGCCTCGACATCGCCGATCCGGCCCAGGCACCCAACCTCGAACAATGGCGGATTGTTGCCCTGTCCTTTTGGCTGGATCATGCCAACCATTCGGTCGCGGGCCAGGCTATCGCCGATCAGATCGCGATAACGCGGCTCGAAAATATGCAGCGGCAATTGCATTCCGGGAAAAAGGATCGCGCCGGAAAGCGGGAAAACAGAGATACGGCGAATGGTCATCCGAACAGGATAGCCGACAATTTGCGTCTTGTCGCCGCCACCCATGGATCTTCGAGCCCGATCATCGCGAATATTTCAAGCAACCGGGCCTTGGCCGCGCCCTCGTTCCAGTCACGATCAGCAGCGATGCTGTGCAGCAATGCCTCGGCGGCGGCATCGCGCTCGCCGGCGGCCATCAACGCATTGGCAAGCGCGATCCGTTTTTCATGGTCTTCGGGATTGGCATTCACATCGGCTTTAAGCGCGTCGAGTTCGTCAGGCGCGACGGCGGCGGCGGCAATGCTCAATACTGATCCTGCTTTCTCCATTGCCGGATTCGCGCGGATCTCGTCACCAAGGCTGTCAAA
The DNA here is from genome assembly GCF_020829665.1 of Nostoc sp. CHAB 5824. Taxonomy (GTDB): domain Bacteria; phylum Cyanobacteriota; class Cyanobacteriia; order Cyanobacteriales; family Nostocaceae; genus Nostoc. The sequence goes on along the minus strand of NZ_JAIVFT010000043.1, from coordinate 17,195 downwards.
AATTGCCTGCGCTTCACCGGTACGCCCTATGGCGGCCAGCGCACGGATCATGCCCGATAGCGCCGGTGGATGGTCGGGCAACACCGTCAATGCCTCGGCAAACAGGCCATAGGCCTGCTCCGCGCCGTCATGGGCCAGCAAATCTTCGGCTGCTGACAATAATGGTTCGACATCGGCAACAGGATCGGGCGCGCCGGTCTGGATCGGCAGCTTCTCAAGCAATTGGTCGAGCATCGCTGCAATCTGTGGCTCGGTTCGTGCAGGGGTCAGGTCAGCGACCGGCTGCCCCTGAAAAATCGCATAGACGGTTGGAATCGAACGCACCTGAAACTGCGATGCTATGAACTTGTTTTCATCGACGTTGATTTTCGCCAGCACAACGCCGCGGTCGGCATAATCAGCGGCAACCTTTTCCAGAACAGGGGTCAACTGCTTGCAAGGCCCGCACCATTCGGCCCAAAAATCAAGGATAACGAGCTTGTCCATCGAAGGCGTCACAACATCGTTGCGGAATTGCTCGACAGCTTTCTGTTCGTCGGTGGTCAGGCCCATCGTCGCCAAGTTCATTCTCCGGTAGATTCGTTTGACCCCCTATGTGGGCAAAACGGTTCATATCACAAGACAGGCAATCACCTGCCAGCACAAAAACCAGATAATTGGGGCTTGCGAGCCTGTATGCCCCATGCTAACGGCGCGCCTCACCCGCTGGAACCATTCATGTTTCAGCCGCCAGAGCGGGCGTAGCTCAGGGGTAGAGCACAACCTTGCCAAGGTTGGGGTCGAGGGTTCGAATCCCTTCGCCCGCTCCAGTTTTTCCCATAAAAATTAAGGCTTTAACGAAAGCCCAGTTATATTACTTTTGCCTCGAGAACAGCCAAAACCGCAAAAGTAATAAGGACGTAATATGCCTTTCGAGTGCTCTAGCGCGCCATAGCGAAGGTCAATTGAGGCAAACCAGCTGATGGTGGCCGAGCAAAAGCCACCATTATGATTGAGCCAGCGGAGGGCTGGCCGATTCCAAAAACAATTTTTTGAATTGCAAGCGCTTCAATGGGCCGATAACATTGATTTACAACATTAGTTCAAATGTCACTGCGCAGAAGGGAACTGCTTCCGGCGACACATAGGCGATTGTGAGGGACCGAGTTGGGATCGCCCTCACAATCGAATAGTGGGTCATGCAGTCATCACTGGTTAGCGAACTCCCGGCTCCTGAGCCTGTCATGAATCCTGCAAGGCCCCTCTCACTCTTCACAAATGCGCGATTTGCGGCCAAACGCAGCGTCTGCAGGATGCACTCGGCGGTGAGCAGGGACCCGGCCTGTCGCGCGGCTTCGGCATAGACCGAGAGCGGGTGGCGACCTTCAAAACTGATATCGCGCTCGATGCCGAGATCCAGTGGCAGTTGGATGCTTTCGAGTTCGGCAAGGCTGAAGCTGCCCAATTCGGGGCAGCCGAAGCCCAGATCGGCAAGCCCGAACAGGATATCGTCCTCGTCGATCTCGGTCGCAAGCCAGGTGGCCGCCCCAATCGGATTGAAGAAGCGGACGACGGGCGCTGGATCGGGCTCGGGCATTTCATCTTCGTTTACATCCATCCTTATATGGACGGGAATGGCCGCATGGCCCGGTTCCTCATGAACGTGATGATGGCGGCAGGTGGATATGACTGGACCGTCATTCCTGTCGACCGCCGCCGCGTCTATATGGAAGCCTTGGAGGCGGCCAGTACCAGACAGGATATTGACCCTTTTACCGAATTTCTGGCAGCGCAAATCCGCAATCCCGTCGGGAAGATAGGAAAAGTCACCAAGACATGATGCTGCCGGCCAGTCTGGCTCTGTCGCCCTTGCATCAATTTACCTGAAGCGTCAGAATGGCCGAGCGAACATCAAGGCGGTCCTCACGAATGTTTGGGACGAGATTGCCGGTCATTACCGGGAAACCTCTTTCAATATGACGCCGATATTTGGCCCTTCTAGACCGGTTGGCTTAACTTCAAACATTGTTGGGCCGACTGACACTTCGCCTTAACAAAGGCGAGGCGCTTCAATGCCGGATTACTCGCCTTAGTCGCTCGGTGAGAACCAATCGTGGCGCGCCACAAATGTGGAGAAGCTTTCCGTCGCGACGCCCAGAAACGAAGATTGAGTCGGATCGACGGCCATGGCAGTTGGTTCGGCATCAAGTCTTGCGTAGAGTGAGGCAATACCTCAATCATGTTTGATCGGACAAGGTCGTCCATGGGCGCGTCGCGAAGCCCGTGATCGTTAAAATGCCAGACATCTCGGATTGGAATTGCCCGATCATTGAGGCCTCCATAATATGTCCATTGAAACTCCTTTTTCGCATGCAAGAAGGACCAATGCGTGAACAAAGGTCTCCTATTTTCTCCCTGATTTGGTTATTCATTGCCATGGCTGCAATGATTTATGCCATTATTACAACTATATAGAAATGGCGAATATTTCGGATGTCAGGCCTTCTCGCTGTAGTGATTTGTCCGCTTTAAGGCGCCATTGTTCTAGGTGAATTGCACAGCGTACCTGTGCGATGTGTCATCGATACATTGGCGGTCAAGCATTCCGCGAGTGTTCGTCCCGATAATGTCAGGCTTAAATATTTTGATCTTCTTGATTGCTTTTGCGTAAATGCAGCCACCGCCAGCAAGCGGCAATCGCTTTGTTTTCAATGTACACGGCGGAATTGATCAGGCAGATTACATCCTAAAGCGCGGCGCCTGCCGGCGCTTAATCGGTGACGCAGATAAATGAGCGGCGCGCTCCCTCAGGGGGGAGAGAGGAAGTAAGGGTGCGCGCCGCTCGTCCAGGTGTGTTTCAGCGTCCTCGAATATAACGCCTATGCCACTCCTTGACCTCATTCTCGACTTATACCAATTTGCGCCCTTTTTTTCGTGGTTGCAGCGAGCCAGTTGATCGAATTTTCCGAGAAGATTTTTCAGTTCGTCACGCGTAATATGACGAATGGTACCTTGATCCGGCTTCTGGCGTGACGCCAGCCGCTTCGATCGCAGATTGAATTCATGTCACACCCTTTCTCGGAAAATTCCGTCGATGAAGCCAATTGATACCTACCGATCATGGAGATACGATTGAGACAAAACGGTCAATTTGCCTGAATGCAGAATTCGTCGGCACTTTTGCGTCGCCGGGTGCGGATGTCTGACCTTAGCAGATTCTCGACGCGGAAATGCGCGGATCAATTAGTATGACCGGAGGATGGCTTTACCATCGCCGCGTCCAATCCAGGCAAGGACGGTTATGGCCAAAAGAACTTTGCAGCGACCGTCAACTTCGACACGCTCTGCCGTATCTACTCTGCAAATGAAATCGAATATTTCTTTAATGGCAGATCGTTGTGATATCTTGGGGAAACTGACGATCCTAAATCCGCGAAAGGATCGACAGCGCTGCTTTCAGATGGGGTGCGTCTATCATCTTACCGTCAAGTTTTAGCACCCCTGCGCCGGGATTGGCCGCGAAAGCGTCGACTACCGCGTTGGCTGCGGCAACTTGCTCGGGTAACGGTGTGAACCCGGCATTTATGGCCGCAACCTGCGAAGGATGTATAGCGAGCATTCCGGTAAAGCCGTCCCTTGCTGAACGGGTGACAAAAGCATCGAAACCAACTTTATTTCCGAAATTTGGGAAAACCGTGTCAATCGCCGCTACTCCGGCAGCATGAGCCGCAAACAGAGTCAAACTCCGGGCGAGTTCATAAGGTGCTGTGTAATTCCCGTCAGGTTCACGCGACGTCACAGCTCCGAGCGAAGCAGGCAAATCTTCAGCGCCCCAAGTCACACCTACAAGAAAATTTGCAACGTCTCGCAAGGTACCGAGATCGAATAGCGCACCGGGCGTTTCTGTCGCGATCGGCAGTATCGGCGGCGCTTCACCGTCTTGGCTGTCTGCAACTGCGGCGGCCTCGGCGCGAAGCCAATTGACTGACCGTGCACCCTCCGCTTTGGGCAGCATTATGCCGTCGGGCATGTAAGGCAAAACCGACGCGAGGTCGCCGTGAGTCAAATGGGTGCCTTCTGAGTTCACACGAACAAACACTGGCACCGGCCGGTCACCCGACAGATACTCTGCCGCCGCCTCGCGCGCCACAACCTTTCGGTCAAGTGCGACAGAGTCTTCCAAATCTATAATGATAGCATCGGCTCCGCTGGCAGATGCTTTGTCGAAACGGTCAGGTCGGTCACCGGGGACGAAAAGGAGAGAGCGCAGTTTCATGCATGGCCCGTAGACCAGATTTTCTACTCAAAAAAGTGTTCTTGCTGAGTAGCACATGTTTTGAGACGCTGATGATATTCGACCGAGCACACAATAGCAGGTGCAGCATGTTGCCCCTGTGCCCGAGCTTGCAGGGCAGAAATTAATGCTTTTATTGGTGAAGCCGTTCTCCTTTATTCGCCAGCCCCCCTAGTTAAGACCAACTGTCCGCCCTAGAAATGTACCATTTTTGCAGGCTAAGAATTCGGCACTACTGCCAGCGCCCATTTTATGCGGCCGCTCCGGCGATCTGCATAAAATAAGTGTAGGCTGGCTCCATCCTTATCTAACCTCGATCCCTGCTGCGCTAATCAAGCTGGGCGTTGAAAATCAATATTGTTTGATCTGAAAACAGGAGGATTGCATTTCGATGCGCTTCTAATGAGGCCCAATCGAATGCGATTATCGTGACGAAATTCACGATCGCATTTACGGTATCATCTTCAGCGACCCGTAAGTCACCATAGCGTCAGCATATTTGCCATCGGGATCCTGGAAGGCCTTCTGGGGCCCGTCCGACGATTTCGGATCCGCATAACTGCCAAAGGCAGATTGCCGCTCGTTCGTACTTACAACAAAATTAAACTGCATCGCTCGGTAGCCACGCGCGCGTGCGTGTTTCGATGTTAAGTTTGCTTACCCGTTCCACACCGGCAAGTTGTTACGCTTGGGCCTATCGCCGAGCGCCTCAAATTCGTCCCGGCTGAGATAATGGAATGTCGGCAGATAGTTGCCCATGATCCGGCTGGCTCCATTCAAGCCCACGAGCGTTGGATCAAATCTTTCGTCAAACCAGGATGCTTTTTCATAAGGCACGCTGGCATCATCTGGCGTGATGCGCCGGTCCTTCCACTCGCCATCAACGGTCATCCAGCGCATGTTGAAATTGGCGGTGCCAACGGGCCCCCAATCGATCCAGGTCACTCCCGCCGCTGCAGTGGCATTGCGCGGACGATAT
>NZ_JAIVFT010000043.1:0-11846 GCF_020829665.1 Nostoc sp. CHAB 5824 | reverse complement strand
TAAAAAGTCGGCCACGGCATAGCTGGTAATGGACATATAGCGGATTTGCCCGCCGGTCATTCGTGGCGCACCTTCTATTGTACGCGGATAGCGCGGAAGGCGCCCGCTCAACACCAGTACCTGATTGCGGTCAATTGAACCACCGCCCGACAAATAAGCGATATGCGGCACACGCGATGCTGATGCCGCCCATTGACCCGGTGCCGGAACATCAGGTCCATGCGCGGTTAGCCCTTTTATGAGAGCCCGACCCTGAGCTCGATCTTTTTTGGAAAGTTTGCCGGTGCTTTGGAATACGCCGACAAGGCCGGTATGCAAAATGTCCAGTTCTCGGCTCCATACGACGCGGTCGCCGGCGGGTGAAGGCTTGGGTGCTTCGGGGTTGCTGCGTTTTACAGGGCCGCTGCGATTGAAGTCAGCTTGTTTGGTTGCAAGATCAGACATGATATAAAATTGCCGCCCCTGCGAAGAAACAATCTCCTTTTTTTTACGGCGGTACAGAGATGCCGCGCATCGCTGCCGTGCGCGCACGCGCCAGGCTTGAAACCCATTGTCCGCCATAAGCGTGTAGATTGACGCCAGCCGCCGGTACCTCAACCATGATGATTCCTGCCTGAGCACATTTTGAAAAGTGCCCGGGAATTGCGCGTGAAAATGGGCAATTGGCAGCGGATAGTCTAACTTTTTAGTCTCTGGCTAATCCGAGTATATGGTCGTCATCAGGGCATCATCTTCAGCGACTGATACATCACCAATGCATCGGTATATTTGCCACCGGGATCCTGGAAGGCTTCAGGGAGTCGTCCGACGATTTGGAATCCACATAACTGCCAAAGGCGGATTGCACGCTCGTTCGTACTTATCACAAAGTTAAACTGCATCGCTCGGTAGCCACGCGCGCGCGTGTTTCAAAGAGTGCTCACACATGGCGCGCGCTATGCCCCGACCACTGGCAGCAGCAGCGGTCATGTAACCGCAATTGCAAACATGTTTTCCCCCACCGGCTTGGTTGGCACGCAGATAATAAGTGCCCAGAACAACACCATCATCTTCGGCCACAAATGTTTCACGATCTGCTGCGAGCCAGTAATGCAAAGCGTCCGCATCGCTCATTCCAGAGTCGAGCGCATATGTCGCCCCTTCTCTGATAACAGGCATGATGATTCCTGCGATGGCTGCAGAATCTCTCGGCTCGGCTGGTCTGATTAGCATGCTTGTCCAAATCATGGTCTAGCGAGGACGCTTGCGATATTTAGCAAGTATAAGCCAACGCGCAACTCACGAGCCCTTGTGCTTTATGGCCGAATTCGACGACAGGTACTCGCTCTTACCCGACAAGAAGAGCCAGTCTTTTAGCAAAAGCCCTCAGGCCACTCCTCACCTGACCCAGGCTTGCATAAGATGCAGGCAAGTCGGTGAGCGCCTGTCCGCGGCGCGTCCATGAAAGCGCGGCGACCCGCTTGCCAGTCCTGCCGTCGAGTATCTCGGCCTCTCCCGAAACGCTACCGGCGCTGATCGGCGCGCCCAAAAGCGAAGTTGCGATATTAAGCGCAACATTGGCTTTGCGGGCTTCGGTAATGGCCGATCTGACATGAAGGACGCCGTCGCCAGGCTGTTCGACGATCTTGCGACCTACAGCAAAGCGTTCGGCAAGTGCTGTGGCAAAGACCAGCTGCAACTGATCGGCTTCGGTGGCGGTGATATCTGGAACCTGGACGGAGGGTTTTTCGATGAAAACCGATGAATAGTCGCCAGGGCGGAAGCTGGGAGGCGGGCGCTGAGTGAGAATGCTGTCTTTGCCTTCCTCAGGCTTCAATTCGCTATAGTCGGTCAGAAATCCGGATTGCGTAGCCGGGCCGGATGCGCAACCCGCAATGAACAGCACACTTATAAACAAAACCGTAAATCGCCGCATGGCCGCCTCCTTCTATACGCTTAGCTTGAAGCCCCTAGATTGAGGCGCGATGGCGATGCGATGAACGAACGATGGAGCCGCAAAAGACATTTTTTCCATCTCCTTCGCATCTCAATATATTGCACAACATTTATCCACTTGGTGGCTGCAGATCGTGGCTTCGAGATGCGTCATCAGGGCGCATTTCATCAGGAGACAATCATGACACGATTTTCAATTGCCGCAGCCTTCATGGGGGCGATCATGTTGACAGCTGCACCCGCCGCTGCTCAATCGAGCGAAAAAGTTACCGGGCCTTATGTTGTTGCCCGCGCTGGCGTTGCAGCCGATACCGATGCGAAGCTTCGCGAAAACGGCGCAGCACTTGGTTCACTTAGCCGCGAAAGCGACTTCAAGCCCGGTTTCACCGGCGAGATCGGCGGCGGATATGACTTCGGCGGTTTCCGGCTCGAAGGGACCGTTGGTTATACAAATGCCAAGCTAGACCGTGAACGGCAGGGGAATGTCGGTGCAGACGGTCGCATTCGGTCAGTGAAGCTTGGGATAGCAGGTTATGTCGATATTCCGGTGAGCGACTCGGTTGTACCGTATGTAGGTGCCGGCATTGGCGCTTCGCGCGTGCGCACTTCGCTTTTGCGTCCGGGACCGACGGTAGCGCAGGACACACGTTTCGCCGGCCGCGACTGGGGTTTGCATTTTCATGTCGACGCAGGTCTTGGAATACGCCTGGCGCCTCGCACTACGCTTGAAATTGGAGCGAGATATATGCGAACAACCAAGCTTGAATATGATGGCGGCATCGGCCCTTCTGCTCAAGATTTCAAGCCACGCTTGTCGAGCGTATCGGCCATGGCGGGTATCAGGCAGGTATTTTAGCAAATTCAACCTTTGCCCGCCGCCGCGTCTGCAGCGGCGGGCAATTTAAGCACGAAACGAGCGCCTGAGCGGTCGGTGCGGTTATGTGCCGTCAGAGTACCGCCTTGCAGGCGCGTGAGCTGGTCGGCAAGGGCAAGCCCCATTCCGCTTCCCGGACGTCCAGCCGCCTTGTTGGCGTCGGCACGCCAGAACGGAATGAAAAGCCGGGGGCCATCGGCGCAATCAAAGCCCGGCCCTTCGTCCATAACCTCGATCACAGCCATCTCGCCCTGGCGCTTTAGCGAAATGGTTATCACGTCGCCGTCCGCGCTGTGCTTTATCGCATTGCTCACCAGATTGGTGACGATCTGGGTCAGACGAACCGGGTCTGCTCGTACAGCGGTCGGCTCAAGTTCAGGCCTTAATGCTACCCCGGCATTGTGAGCTTCGCGTGCATAGTCGGCTTGGATCGTCGTCAGCAGATCGGCGGCATCGATTGTCCGAACGTCGAGCGGCAATTCACCGGCATCCGCATGGGCAAGAGTTCGCAGATCTTCAACAATACGGGAAAGTTGCTCAATCTGACGCAGAAGACGTTCGGATTCCTTTATGTCTGTTGCAATTACTCCGTCAATTTGTCCATGCAGCCGGCCTTTTAATATCGTAAGCGGCGTGCGCAGTTCATGCGCAATGCCAGCGGTTAATACACGCCGTTCACGCTCGTAGATTTCGATATCGTCGGCCATTTCGTTAAATCGCGCAATCAGATCGGCGACTTCGCCTGTGGCATGATCCGGCGACACGCGGATAGAAAGATTTCCTGCTGCAACCTCGGCCGCCGCTGCGCCAACTTCGCTAATCGGCTTGCTGATGACGCGTGCTGCTACTGCTGCAACAGCGCCGCTGGCAAGGATGGAAACAAACGAGATAAGGGCTATGAGCAGATAGTCCCCAGGATAGGCGCGGTCGGTCCAGTAACGGTCGTAAAGCTCGTAGAAGCGCACTGAGTCGCCTTGCCCGGACGCGACCAGAAAATCGACTTCTGCGCGGACATTGGCGGGCATCCGCGCCTTTATGCGATCGTCCTGGATTGCCATGGCCGCAAAATAGCCTGCAATCCCGACGATAAGCGTGATCACTGTCGCCATTGCGGCAAGTAGCCAAAGCCGCGTCCAAAGTCGGTTGAAGATACGCGGCTTCAGGCTTCGGGCCATAGCCGGTACCCTATCCCGCGAACTGGCTCGATCATGTCAGCGCAACCTGCAGCGACAAGCTTCGCCCGGAGTTTGGAAAGATGCGAATCGACAACACGGTCATAGGCTTCGCTTTCGGGTGCTGCCGCGTCAAGCAGCTCGCTTCGGGTAAATGCGCGCCGTGGCTGGCGCGCCATATGCGCAAGGATCTCGAACTCGGTCGGGGTGAGGGGCAGACGCAAATCATCCGGCTGGCATGATACGGTACGTGCATCCAGATCGATATCAAGCGAACCGACCTTCAGGAAGCGGCGGCCCGTTGCCCCCTGCGTACGGCGAAGCACTGCGCGAATTCGTTCAACAACCTCAGAAGGGTTGAACGGCTTAACGACATAATCATCTGCTCCGATCCGAAGCGAGGAAAGCTTTGTCACTTCATCATCAAGGGCAGTGACCATGATCACGGGCGTGTCCATGCGCCGCCGTATCTGGGTCAGCACTTCAAGCCCGTCGCCGCCACCGGGTAATCCGATATCCAGCAGTACGAGGTCGGGGCGTGTTTGCGCGTGAATGCGTATTGCCTCAGTGATTGAAGTTGCCCGATCGACTTCGAATCCAGCACGCGTCACATACAAGCTCAACAGCTCGGCAATTTCACGTTCGTCTTCAACAATCAAGATGCGTTCTGCCATGTCCGTCGCCCTAATAATTTGCTGCGTCATGCATGACCATAATGGAGAATTCATGGAGATACGTCTCCATCAATCCTCCATCGCTTGGATAAACCCTGTCCACACTGCGTTTCTAAACGGCCGCTGCAAAAACAACAAAGGACAAGTTGCGTGCGCCCAAGCGATATTCCTGACCGAATTCCGGCAATGTTGCGCTCTGCCATTTTGGTAAGCGCGTTTGGACTTGCCGGTTGCGCCGCGCAGCAGGATGTCAGGCGTCCCGTGACCTCGCTTCCGGCAGCCTTTGAGCGAACGGCAACTCCGGCCGCGTTGCCTGAACAGGCACTTGACCAGTGGTGGCTATTGTTTGACGATGCTCAACTAACGCAGCTCGTAAGTGGCGCGCTTGAAGGCGGCTTTGAGGTCAGAATTGCCGCCGCCCGGCTCGACGAGGCGCGATCTGTCCGTGCCGCTGCACTATCCCGATTTAGAGTTCAGGGTGACCTGCAAGCCGGATTGCAGGCGCAGCGCATCGATACGATCAGTGGCACGGAGCCACCTCCAGGCGTAGGCGCGGGGGATACCCAAAGCGCGACCGCAAATTTCAACGTCAGCTGGGAGCTTGATTTGTTCGGGCGGCGAACGGCGAGCGCTCGAGCGGCCGATGCCGATCTTGCCAGCGTGCGCTTTGCCTATGAAGGCACACGCGCGGCAATCGCAGCCGAAGTGGCCGACGCCTTGTTTACGGCGCGCGGACTCACTGTGCAGCGCGACGACGCACGCGAAGCAGCACGTTTGCAGAGAAAACTGGCCTCTATATTGCGACAGCGTGCAGAACGCGGTCTTGGTTCTGACGCAGATACTGCACGGGTTGAAGCCGATGTCGCGCAGGCCGACGCGGTCGTCGCGCAGCTGGATGCTGAACTTCAGGCAGCAGCACGCGCGCTGCTTGTGCTTACTGGCCGGGGGGTCGAGCCGACCGTTTCGCTTGTCCTGACAGATCCGCTCGTTGCTCCACCTGAAACGCCCGATTTGCTGCCAGGCCGTCTACTTGCCCGACGCCCCGATATACGCGAGGCCGAGGCGAGACTGCTTGCGGCATCTGCGCGTACCGAAGTGCAACGGCTTGAATTGTTTCCGCGGCTGACGCTGAACCCCGGCGTTGGCCTTAGCGCGCAGGGCGGCGATATTTCGGTAACCAGCGTCGTTTGGACATTGGCTGCCGGGCTGGCACTGCCAGTCCTTGATCGCCCCCGCTTGTTGGCCGAGTTGAAGGCGCAGGGCGCGCGCGCCGAAGCAGCAGTCCTCGATTACGAAGCCAGCGTTCAGCGGGGCTTTGCCGAAGCGGAACGTGCACTTGTCCGGCTCGACGCCGACCGCCGCCGTGTCGCGTTGCTTGAGGCCGGCGAACGACGCGCCCGGGTGTCATTTGACGCTTCGACTACTTTATTTGGCCGCGGCCTGACCGACCTCCAGACGCTGCTCGATGCCGAGCGCACTTGGCGCAACGCCCGCCAGGCCTTGAGTGGCGCACGCGTTGATGCCCTGCGCCGATCTGTGCAGGCATTCCGCGCTCTAGGCGGCGGTTGGGAACCAGACATAGCCTCTCTTCAAACGAAAGCTGCCTTTCAATGAAACGCATACTGATAATGACCGCGCTGTTGAGCTTGGCGGGATGCTCTGACTCATCGCCTGAAAAGCGATCAAAGGACGCTCCGCCTCCTGCCGTGCGTGTTGCAGAGGTCGAGATGACTCCGCTGCAGGCGGCTGTGACAGCCTCGGGCCTGCTCGTCCCGCGCGAAGAAGCGGCGGTTGGTTCGGAACTCGCGGGCTACCGCGTTCTTCGCGTACTTGTCGATGAAGGCGATTTTGTTCGCGCTGGACAACCGCTTGCGATCCTCGATGGGGCGCTGCTTCGCGGTCAAGTCGCACAGGCACAAGCCGAACGGCTGCGGGCGTCGATAACCGCTGAGCGCGCACAAAGCGAGGCGCGGCGCGTTGCGGGGCTCGACGGAACAGGTGTCATTGCCGAGGAGACAATAGCGCAGCGCCGCTTCGAGGCGCGCGCTGCCCAAGCCCAGCTTGCTGCAGCCAGCGCTCAGCTTGCCGACCTTCGCCAGCGTGAGGGGCGACTTACCTTGAGGGCGCCGACATCGGGTATCGTCCTGCAACGGGTCATCCGCCCCGGAGATGTGGCTGGCGGGTCGGTGGAACCCTATTTCCGGATCGCGCGCGGTTCGCTTATCGAGCTTGAGGCAGAAGTACCCGAGGCCGAACTGGGGCGCGTTACAGAAGGTCAACCGGCCACCGTCCTGCTTGCAACCGGGCAAAAGATTGCAGGCACGGTGAGGCTGGTTGGCGCGCGCGTGGATCCGCAAACGAAGCTCGTTCGGGTCCGGGTGGCGTTGCCGGTTGATCCGTCACTCAAGGCTGGCGGTTTCGCGCGTGCCGAATTGAGCGGCGGCGGCAAATCCGTTGCAACGGTCCCCGAGCGGGCGATCCAGTACAGTGCCGATGGACCTTTCGTGTCGATTGTTGATAGGACAAACCGCGTTCGCCGAATTGCTATCCGTACCGGCGCCCGGGCAAGCGGCAGGGTCGAGCTTAGATCCGGTCCTGCAGCAGGCACGCGCGTGTTGCTTGGCGGGGGCGCTCTGGTCCTGCCTGGCGACCTTGTCCGGCCGCTTTCGGCAAAGGCGCGTTGAGATGGGCATTTCAGCCTGGTCCATTCGCAATCCTATCCCTGTCGCTCTGCTGTTTATCGCGCTGACGATTGCCGGCGTTGCCGCCTATCTAAACCTTCCGATCAAGCAGTTTCCCGACACATCGTTTCCTACGGTTCAGGTGACGATCACGCAGAATGCGGCAGCGCCGTCCGAGCTTGAAACACAGGTCACCCAGCTGGTCGAGAATGGGGTCGCAAGCATTCCGGGCGTAAAGCATGTCACCTCTACGATCACTGCGGGCGCCTCGGTAACGCTGGTCGAATTCGAAATCGGGCAAGACGAGCAGAAGGCAACCGAGGAAGTGCGGACTTCGGTCGACCGTATCCGCGCAACACTGCCGCGCGGAATTGACGAGCCGATAGTCGAGCGCGTCGACATCGACGGCTTACCGATCCTGACCTACGCCGTTGCTGCCCCGAATATGAGCGATGCGGAGTTGTCCTGGTTCATCGACGACACGCTCGCGCGGTCGCTGCAAGGTGTGGCGGGTGTGGCGCGTGTCCACCGCGTTGGCGGCGTAACGCGGACAATAAATGTTACGCTGGATCCAGCGCGGATTGCCGCGCTTGGCCTGACCGCACCTGCGGTGAGCGAGGCGCTTCGCGGCTTTGCATCAGATAATCCTGGCGGGCGCGCTGAAATTGGGGGTACCGAGCAAACCGTACGCGTGCTCGGTTCTGCTGCGACCGTCGAAGAGTTGCGATCGCTCGCAATTCCTACCGGTTCGGGCCGTTTCGTGACGCTATCGGACGTCGCCGATGTCGGAGATGGCGCAGGTGAAGTGCGCAGTTTTGCACGTTTGGATGGCCGCCCGGTCGTCGGCTTTGCAATTTCGAAAACCAAACCATCAAGCGACATTACCGTCGAAGACGGAGTTGCCGAGGCTCTGGCAAAACTAACCGCAAAGCATCGGGGCGTGACAGTCGTGAAGATTGTTTCGACCGTCGAAGACACGCGGGCAAGCTTCTCCGCCACTCTTGCTGTTCTGCTTGAAGGCATGGCGCTCGCGGCAATCGTCGTTTTCCTTTTCCTGCGCGATTGGCGCTCGACATTGATCGCAGCGCTTGCCATGCCGATTTCGCTTATTCCAACCTTTGCAGCGATGTTTGCACTTGGGTTTACGCTGAACATCGTGACATTGCTCGGGTTGACGCTTGTTATCGGTATCCTTGTCGACGACGCGATTGTCGAGATCGAGAATATCGAGAAGCGGATTGAACGCGGCGAAAGCCCGTATCAGGCTTCCTTGATCGGTGCCGACGCAATCGGACTTGCGGTTGTTGCAACGACCATGGCAATTGTTGTCGTCTTCATTCCCGTATCGCTTATGGGAGGAATTGCAGGTCAGTATTTCCGCGAGTTCGGGCTGACCGTCGCGATTTCGGTGCTGTTTTCTCTGCTCGTTGCTCGGATGCTAACGCCGTTGCTCGCTGCATATTTCCTGAAGCCTGCCAAAGCTGTGCACGCGCGCAAGCCGTTCAAGGGCTTTTACCGTAACATGCTTGAAAAGGCACTATTGAACCCGAAGTCGTCCTTATTGTTCGGGCTTTTGTTCTTTGCAGGCTCAATCGGCCTCGCATCGCTGCTACCATCGGGCTTTTTGCCGCCCGCAAACCCGAGCGCATTCACGCTCGATGTGCAGGCAGCACCCGGCGCGACGCAGGCAGAAATGGAGGATTCAGTCCGAGAGCTGACCCGGTCGCTTCGCACTAACGCTGAAGTCCGCCATGTCTTTGCCGAGATCGGCGGCGAGGAACTAGCGCGCGGCACCGTCTCGGTTGTGCTGGATGAGGAACGCGACATTTCGACCGGCGATTTCAAGGCACGGATCAGGCCTGCTCTTCGCGACATCGCCGATTTACGTGTCGTAACCCGTGGCGATACCGGCGCGCCAGCCGATGTCGAGATCATATTGGCCAGCGACGACGGTGTAGAGCTTGCGCGCGCTGCAGAACGGCTCGAACGCGAGATGCGCCAGCTGAAACAGCTTTCTAACATTCGACCTGCATCACCGCCTGCGGGCCCTGAGCTTATCATTCGGCCGCGCGCCGATGAAGCGTCGCGGCTGGGTGTAACGGCCGAAAGCATTGCCAACATTGCCGCGATTGCCACAATCGGCGATATCGACGCCAATGTCGCGAAATTCTCCGATGGCGATCGGCGAATCCCGATCCGGGTTCAACTTCCTCAATCGGCGCGACAGGACCTGTCGACACTGGCCGCGCTTCAGGTGCCTACCGCGAGCGGCGGCACGACGCCTTTGTCGAACGTCGCCGATCTAAGTTTCGAAGCGGGGCCGGGCCGCATTGATCGTTTCGACCGCGACCGCCGGATCACGATTCAGGCAGATCTTAACGATGCCGCGCTGGGCGAAGCACTGGATGCAGTTGCGGCGCTGCCTGCAATGAAGCAACTGCCACCGAGCGTGCGGCAAGAGCAATATGGCGATGCGGAAGCGTTCAGCAGTCTGTTTGGCGGTTTCATTGCGGCGATGCTTGCAGGCGTTGGGATGATCTACGCCGTGCTTGTGCTTCTGTTCCGCAGCTTTTTCAAGCCAGTGACCATATTGACCGCGCTGCCGCTGTCAGTGGGCGGTGCGTTTGCTGCGCTGCTGCTTCTCGACCTCGGGCTGACGCTCCCGGCGCTGATCGGCCTGCTGATGCTGCTCGGGCTTGCTGCGAAAAACTCGATCCTCCTCGTCGAATTTGCCATCGAACGCGAGCGGGAGGGCATGAGCCAGCATGATGCGCTGATCGAGGCCTGCAGAGAGCGCGCCCGTCCGATCATCATGACGACGGTGGCAATGGCGGCCGGCATGGTCCCGACCGCGCTTGGACTTGGCGAAGGGTCTGAGTTCCGCCAGCCAATGGCGGTCGCGGTGATCGGCGGCTTGATCAGTTCGACGTTGCTGTCGCTGGTACTTGTTCCCGTGGTCTATGAATTTGTCGATAATTTCGAAATCTGGCTTGCTCCTCGTCTGCGCAAACTCGTTACTGTTCCTGATGAAGTTCCGGTGCAACAACATGAAGTCGCTGGGCAGCGCCGTCATGGGAGTATCGTTCAGGAAGATTTCGGCAGCAAAGTGCAACCCTGATGCTTGCGCCATCGCCTTGGGGCGGCTTCGAGCGCATAGCGCTGGGACTGTTGGCCACTGTCGCGGCGGCGCTCGCTGCACGCGAGATCGCCGCGATCCTGGTGCCATTTGTCATCGCGATTTTCCTGATGATGATGGTCGAAACGATTGTCCGGACTCTGCGCGCGGCATGTCCCTGGGTTACGCGCGGCTCGGCGACCTTTATCGCCGCTGCGCTGCTTGCGTTTTCGCTGCTTGGCTCGGTTTGGGTGGTAGGCACCTATGCGGCGTCGCTTTCCGCGACGGCTTCGACCGTTCCGGTCCAGATTAACGAGATACTGGCCCAACTCGCCAGCAGTTTTGGTAGTCAACCGCTAACGCTAGAGCGGCTTGTAGGCGACACTGAGCTTGCAGCGCTCGGTCGCGCCGGATTCGATGGACTGCAGGGCTTCGCAAGTGGTGCCCTGCTAGTTGCGATCTATCTAGGTTTCCTGCTTGCTTCGCGCCGCAGCATCTTACGCAAGTTTGTCCGGCTGTTTAACTCGGATGGCTCCCGGCCAAGGGCGCTGCGTGTCATGCGGCGAGTCGAATCGAGCACCGCCCAGTATATCTGGGTTCAGACCGTAACGGGCATCGTGATTGCCCTTGGCTCATGGTTCGTTATGACGGCGGTTGGTCAATCGACCGCTCCGCTTCTGGCTTTCGTTATCTTCTTGACAAGCTACATACCTGTGATTGGCCCATTCATTGGCGTGATCGTCCCTCCGGTGGTGGGGCTCGCCGAGTTCGATGGCTGGACACGTCCCCTGATTTTGCTCTTCAGTCTACAAGCGATCAATTTCGTTATAAACAACCTTATTGTACCCCGGATGCAGGCTGATCGGCTCAACCTCGATCCGATTGTCATTCTGTTATCGTTGGGATTCTGGACTTGGTTATGGGGGCTGCCCGGTGCATTTCTGGCTGTACCGCTAACGGCACTGGTAATGGCGATTGCAACCGAGCAGCCTTCGGCCAGGTGGCTCGCAGTTATTCTCTCGAAAGACGGGCTGCCTGATCCTCGTAAAGGAGAGAATGATTGACCTGGGCTTTGTTTGCTGCGTTTGCCGGTCTCGCGCTTGTAGACAGTCTAAACCCGTTCACGGTTGCTGCACAGGTCTATTTGCTTGGTACACCGAAGCCGATGGCGCGGTCGCTTGCTTTTCTTGCGACGACCTTCATTGCATATTTTTTTGGCGGCGTTCTGCTCATTGAGGGATGGGCGGCAATTTTTCAGTATATCGTTCCGTTTATTCCATATTGGGGCATCGGAGCGAGCGAGGTTGGACTGGGCATCGTGCTTGGCGTCACCGCGATCTGGGCTTGGCGCAAAACAAGCAGCGGCGCGCCTTTCCAGCCACCTGAACATTTAAG
>NZ_JAIVFT010000042.1 GCF_020829665.1 Nostoc sp. CHAB 5824 | reverse complement strand
AATCTTACATAATTTTTTCATCACTCTTGCCAGATTTATCGGTTTTCGTACTATCCCTCAAGCTCAACGTGCTTTAGCCAATCAAATCCAAAAGGTTTTTTCTTTCTTTGTATGAAACCACCCTGCTCTCCTTAGTAAGGAGAGGGGAGAGTTTGACGAAAGTCAAAGGCGGGGTGAGGTTAAAAACCATATTTGGATGTTATTTAATTCAT
Source organism: Nostoc sp. CHAB 5824 (assembly GCF_020829665.1). Taxonomy (GTDB): domain Bacteria; phylum Cyanobacteriota; class Cyanobacteriia; order Cyanobacteriales; family Nostocaceae; genus Nostoc. The sequence continues at coordinate 19,577 of NZ_JAIVFT010000042.1, read as the reverse complement.
ATTCCTTAGTGAAGAGAATGCTGTCAAAGAAGACGCAGAGATTCTGAGAGGCAAAGATAAATCTCCGTGTTCGTTTCCATATCTCCGTGTTATGTTCATTTTCCACTAATGATTTATATCTTTAGATAGATACGTACACAATCTGGAGGGAGCAATATCTACGACGGGCTACGCTTACACAAAAACTTTACTTTGCACGTTATAAAGTTAACTATAACTTTACCAGAATTACATTTAGCCTATTGACACTTTTTTTATTCGCCTTGGCGATCGCAATGACATTATCACCGATTTTGGTGGCGTTGGTAAAGGTACAAATCCTTCAGCAAAAGTCATTGCAAATTTTGACACTTTGCAATTTACAGGTAGTGGTTTAACTGCCCAAAACCTGCAATTAACTCAAAATGGTAATAACTTAGAAGTTACCTTTGAAAATGTAGGTTCTACCAAAGTCATTCTGCAAAACTTCAAATTAGAAAACCTCGATAATCTGTTTGCTTCTGAAGCAAGCCCTGCGATTGGCAATATTCTGTTTGATGGGCAAAGCAACATCGCTGACAGCTTTGATGTCTTGAATGCCAACTCTACTCAAGCTAGCATTTTCAACGAAAACACTGTCACCTTCCTGAATGACTTAAACAATAACATCGCAGGTTTTGATAATTCCAATGATGTGATTAATGGTCAAGGGGGTAATGATATTATCAATGGCTTGAGTAGCAATGACCTGTTGCGGGGCGGGTCAGGCGATGATATTCTCATCGGTGGAGAGGGCAATGATACTTTTGTGGGTGGTGTCGGCAATGATATTCTCATTGGTGGTGTAGATTCTGACAGATTCCTTTACAACACCGATGCAGCTTTTGCCCTGAGTGCTGTTGGTGTAGATGCCATTAGTGACTTCAACAGTTCCGAAGGTGATAAGATTATCCTAGATAAAACTACTTTTAGTGCGTTCCCGCTTCGGGTTGCCGTAGGCATCGCTTCAACTCCAGGAACAGGTTTTAGCAAGAAAAGTGATTTTAAAATCACCAGTTCCGGGGCGACTAGCACGGCGAAAATTATCTACGACGCTGTGAGTGGACAGTTGTTCTACAATCAAAATGGCAGTGCAGCTGGTTTTGGTAGCGTTAGTCTATTTACAACTCTCACGGGTGCGCCAACTTTGAGTGCATCAGATTTTGTCGTCCAAGCGTAGGATCATACAGATGTTATCTGTGTCAACATCAATCAATCGCAAATCTTTTTGTAAAATTTTGTATAGCAGCAAGCTAAACAAAAATGATCCCAGTTAATCCCTAAGCAATTCGATCTGCGTAAGCGTAGCTCGTCTATATATACTCAATTTATCTTGCAGCTTTCCAAGCTCAAAAATGTTAGTGGTGATAATTCATCTTTTTAATATCTAACGCCTAAAATCACCGTATTTCTATTCTCTAGCAATGACAATATCGTTAGACTTAATGACTGCATAAGCTTCTTTCCCCTCAGATAGTTCCAACTCTTCTGCGGAAGCTCTAGTAATAATCGAGGTTAACTCTACTTTATGAATAATCTCCAGAGTCACCTCACTATTAACTGCTCCATAAACAACTCGTTTAACTACACCTTTAAGAATATTACGAGAGCTAACTTTTAGTGATTTCTTTTGAATACTACTTTCTGGATCAGGTTTTTGAGTGTAAATATCTTCCTGTTTTTCCTGCTGAATTGGTGGTAATATTGGTGTTGATGAGTGCTGATTAAGGCTACGCACGAGTTCTCGCAGAATCTCAGTCTTGGTGCGTTGAGACTGTTCGCAGAACTCCTCTAGAATCTTCCGCTCGTCCTCTGAGGTTTGAAATGTGACCCATCCTTGTTCTTTTCTTGGCATAATATTATCAATTTTAGTTATTCTTGGTATGATTCTACCAAGTATCAATTCGATATGTTGTTTGAATCAAAATATTTTTTCTTGAAGGATTTTCTACATTTTTCTAGAGAATTCATCAAGTAATCCTATACATTTAACTACATAAATATTTATTTGTTGTAGGTAGAAAACAATTTGTTACTTAATATTAGACCAGCATAAATTTGGTATCAAAAGGGTAACAAACGAATTGTCATCCAAGTTATGATTATCTGCGAGCCTTTCTGTCGTGATATCCTCACTGATGAACGCTACATCTTGCAATCTAAACAGGGAGATCAAAGATGTCCGCCACAAATTCTCCACCCCAACTCAAACGAGAGTTAGGGGTTGTTGGTGCAACCTTGATGGGACTGGGTTCGATTGTCGGGACGGGTGTATTTGTCACTATCGGGATTGCAGCAGGAATTGCTGGTTCGGCGGTAATTTTGGCGGTAGCAATTGGGGCAATTGTTGCCACCTGTAATGGACTCAACAGTGCCCAGTTAGCAGCTAATCATCCTGTCAGTGGTGGCACTTATGAATATGGTTATAAATATCTTACCCCCGCATTGGGCTTTACCGCTGGGTGGATGTTTTTGGTAGCAAAGACTGCCTCAGCCGCAACCGCCGCTTTAGGTTTTGCTGGTTACTTGCTGAACATTGGGGGTTTGAGTTCTAGTTGGGTAGTTCCTACAGCCCTCTTAGCTGTAGTGATGATGACGTTGGTTGTTTTAAGTGGTATCCGCCGCTCTAATGTTACCAATACAGTGATTGTGTCGATAACGCTGCTATCTTTAGGCTTCTTTATCCTTGCTTGTCTACCCCGTACCGCCGAGGTGGGAATTGAGAATTTGACACCTTTTTTTACAACCTCCCCAGGAGCAGTACTCCATGCTAGCGCCTTGATGTTTGTCGCTTACACAGGTTATGGGCGCATTGCCACAATGGGAGAGGAAGCACACTCCCCAAGGGAAACGATTCCTAAAGCCATGATTGTCTGTCTGCTGTTGACAATGTTGCTTTACATGGCAGTGGCGATAGTTGGTATTGGGGCTGTGGGAGCAGATGTATTGGATAGTAGCACAGGGCAGACGGCAGCGCCCCTAGAAGTGGCAGTCCGCAGCGTTGCCGGTTCTGGTGGTGCTTTGGTTTTAGGGATTGGTGCGGTGACAGCCATGCTAGGCGTGCTATTGAACCTGATTTTGGGCTTATCCCGTGTGTTACTGGCAATGGGACGCCGTTCAGATGCTCCAAAATTCTTAGCACGACTTAACCAACAGCAGACAACCCCCTACTGGGCTGTGATATTTGTAGGAATAGCGATCGCTCTGCTGGTACTGTTGGGTAATGTCAAAACTACCTGGTCGTTTAGTGCCTTTAGTGTTTTGATTTATTACGCAATTACCAGTTTCGCCGCCTTGCGTCTGGGCCCATCGGAGCGACTCTATCCTGTATGGGTAGGTTGGTTAGGTCTTGTAAGTTGCCTTTTCCTGGCTTTCTGGGTAGAATCTTCAATTTGGCAAGTGGGTTTAGGGTTGATTGTCGCAGGGCTAATCTGGCACAAAATTCGGCGAGCGATGGGCTACGCCCCGCCGTAGCCCATCGCCCAAGTACCATAAAATTCTTTAAAGAAGGGGGATGAAACAGCTAAAATCGCGCTCTCAAGACTTGCGGAGTTTATTTGAGAACAATATCACCATTGAATATGTAGCAGAACCCCTCAAAGCTATGCCAGCTGATGCGGAAGTTACAGAGGTGCTGCATTGGATGCAGGCGCAAAATTTTGATGTTATCGGCGTTGAGACGGGAGATATTATTAGCGGTTACGTAGAACGCTCTAGTTTAATTCAAGGTAATGGCAAGTGTGGCGACTATCAACGCGTGTTTCATCCAAAAGAACTAATTGCCATTTCCACCCCACTGATAAAGTTGCTACCCATTTTGCAACAAACTCCGCGATTGTTTGTCTTGGACTGCAATCAAGTGAGTGGTATTGTTACCTGTGGAGACTTGCAGAAAGCACCCGCGCGAATGCTATTCTTTGGCTTGGTAACACTACTAGAAATGAATTTGCTGCGGCTGGTGCGGATTTATTATCCCCAAGATTCTTGGCAAAAAGTCCTCAAGCCAGAACGCTTAGAAGTTGCTCAACGGTTATGGCGAGAAAGCCAAGAAAGAAACGAAGCTACCGATTTGTTAGATTATCTGCAATTCTGTGATAAGCGAGAGTTGATTTTAAATCAACCAGAACTTCTCCAGCAACTAGGACTAAAGTCCAAACGGTTTGGCGAACGCTTCCTCAAGTCTGCTGAACAGTTGCGAAACCGATTAGCTCACGCCCAAAATTTAGTTAGTGGCTCCTCTTGGACAGAGTTGATTTCTCTAGCAGAGGCGATGGAAACGCTGTTAATTCTCTGTGAGGAAGTTGAGTGAATTGTTCAGCCTTGTTTAACATTATTTAACCATTTTGTCAAGTCTGCTGCTGTGGAGAAATCTAATAGCGCCTCGCTTAAATCTTCTAATTGAGTAAGAGACAATACTTCAATCTGCGATGTCTACGACGGGCTTTGCCTACGCAATTCTAGTAACTATACCAATTCGCCGAGGAAGTAGGCGCATGACCACTGACAACGCCTCTTCTCGTCTCCCCTGCTCAATTCCTTGTCTAATAATTCTTTGATAGACCACAGATTCCTGCATAAGCTCCTCTCGCAATAAGCTGCTGATTAAATTGCTGTCATATTTTAACCCTGCAAGCAACTGAGTACAGGCTGAGATATTTCGCTGCTGGCTGGGTTCCTCAATCATATCTACCTGAGCAGCAATTTGAGAGAGTAAGGATTCAGGGGAATCTGTTCGCGCCAGAACTGCCAAGGGTAGAAGACCAACAGATGCTAACAAAGGAGCGGGGTCTTGCTCCCAAATCCGGATCGAACGGAAGCGATGAACTGTATTAGTGTCGGTAAATTGTTCGATAAAAACTGCGTTTGAAGTCGTTTCTTTGAGGTAGATGACAACCTGTTCAATCGGATAAAAATTGTATTGTCGACGCAGCCTCGCGTAGTAATCTAGCATCCGAATCGGCATTGGCGGGACTGAGACAGGTGCAACTTGGAACTCTAGATGGAGAATCTCCTCTTGGGGATTTAGCAGAATAATGCAGTCTGCTCTCACTGGCTCAACACTCAACTCAGTTTTGAGGTCTTTAACGTCTGCTGGGGTTTTGCCTAACAACCAGGTGGCAAAGCTTTCGGGATACTGTTCTGAAAGATAGCGGCAAACGTTATCAATGGACATTGAGTTTAGAGCTAAAGCATTAGTAATAAATATCACAGTTTGCGATGCCTACGGCGGTCACTGAGCGGCTGATGAGCGGAGTCGATCCATGCCAAAGTGCGGGCTGCGCCAACATAAAATTGAGCCTTAACCCGGCTTGTTGAGTGAATCACTCACTTGAGTACCTGTATAATTTGGAACCCAACCTTCTGCAATCGCAAAATAGCGTATCCCTTTGAAATTCAACGATGCAGTTGGGCTACACCAATGCTCAACGCCGGCGGGAATATAAAGATAGTCTTGTGCCTGGACTAAAAGCTGTACTTGGCTGCCATCAGGTCGCACGAAGCCATAAATCATTTCTCCTGCCAACACGTAGAGGGGTTCAGCGGCAGGATGAGTATGGTAACGACCGTAGGTTGTTATCAGGTGGTGAAGATTGAAGGAACCTGGATGTATATTTAGCAGGTCACACCAGAGAGCGCCATTTTCTTGCTGAATAAATTCAAAGACGCTGTTATGGAGTTCTACAGAATAACGTTTTTCAGACTCAGTTAAAACGTCTTGGTCTAGCAGATTGGGGAAGAGAAACGATGTTCCTGGGTCGTAGTGTCTGAGTTGAATGCCAAGAGGCGCAAGTTCACGAGTTATTTCGCCTAAATCGCTCTCAATCGTACCGTCGTCAAGTAGTAGGTTAGCCATGACAAAAAGACTAATTAACTGTTAAGAAGAGTATACTCAACTTTAAGCCAAAAAGCCACTATTCCCGACTGATAAACCGGGGTTTAATTTCCTAGTTACATCTTCCCCAATACCCACTGACAGAAAAAATTTATCGCCAGAATGATGATCATTGGTACCACTAGCATTTAAGCTAGTACGGGTGAACTATATCCAGCATGGAATGTCTGACTTAATTCTGTTTTGGCATCGGCGTGATTTACGCATTTCTGACAATACGGGACTGGCTGCGGCAAAACAACAGAGTTCAAAAGTCGTGGGCGTGTTTTGCCTTGATCCGAATATTCTGGAACGGGATGATGTTGCTCCTGTGAAAGTAACTTATATGATTGGCTGTTTGCAGAAACTCCAAGAGCGATATGCTCAAGTTGGTAGCCAGTTGTTAATACTCCACGCCAATCCTGTACAAGCGATACCAGCTTTAGCAGAAGCAATGAATGCCAAAGCTGTTTTTTGGAATTGGGATGTAGAACCTTATTCCCAAGAACGCGATCGCACCATTATAAATGCTCTCAAAGAAAAAGGTATTCAATTTCTTAACCAAAACTGGGATCAAATCCTCAATTCCCCAGAGCAACTACGCACCGGTAGCAATCAACCTTACACGGTTTACACCCCCTTCTGGAAAAATTGGATTGCCAAACCGAAAGCGAACCCAGTAGAAACTCTGCAAAATGTTGAGGGTTTAACAGAAGCTGAACAGGAAATTGCTAAACTTGCAGGAGCCTTAACCCTACCTTCAGCCAAAGATTTAGGATTTATTTGGGATGGAGAATTGATTATTTCACCGGGAGAGGTGGCGGCGCAAGAACGGCTAGAAGAATTTACGGCTATTGCGATTACTGAATACCAAGAACAGCGAAATTTCCCCGCAGTAGATGGAACATCACAACTGAGTGCAGCTTTAAAATTTGGTGTAATTGGCATTCGCACCGTTTGGCAAGCCACCATAGAAGCACTAGAAAACAGCCGTAGTGAAGAAACAGCAGTTAATATTCGCACATGGCAACAAGAATTAGCTTGGCGGGAGTTTTATCAACATGCAATGTATAACTTCCCCGAATTAGCTGATGGTGCCTTCCGTGACACTTTCAAAAACTTCCCTTGGCAAACTAACGAAGAACATTTCCAAGCTTGGTGTGAGGGAAGAACTGGCTATCCTATTGTAGATGCAGCAATGCGCCAGATGAATGAAAGTGGCTGGATGCATAACCGTTGTCGAATGATTGTCGCTAGTTTCCTTACCAAAGACTTGCTAATTAATCCCCAATTGGGAGAAAAATACTTTATGCAGCACCTGATTGACGGTGATTTATCTGCCAATAATGGCGGTTGGCAATGGAGTGCTTCTAGCGGCATGGACCCTAAACCTGTGCGAATTTTCAACCCAGCCAGTCAAACACAAAAATTTGATCCAGAGGGGGAATATATTCGGCAATGGGTATCAGAATTACGGTCTGTAGATACAGAATATTTAGTTACTGGTAAAATTCCATCTTTGGAACGTCATGCTGTTGGCTATCCTGAACCTATTGTAGATCATAAAATACAACAACAGCAATTTAAACTGCGTTATCAACAGCAAAAAACTGTTAGTAGTGGTGAGTAAAATTGTGAGTTTTTTAATGTTTATTTAGGTTGATACTGTATCATAATAAGAATCTTGCTATAGGGCTATTTCATTCTCATCTAGCCCGCCTCAAAATGAATTCACCAGTCTAATAGCGAAAGTCGTCTAAAGACGACTGATAAAAGGTTATAGTCCGTTAAAACGGACTTTAGCTAAAAGCCTGTGAACTTTAGTTCTGGGCGATTTATGTCTAGAACGAAATAGCCCTGTGTTGCTATAGGGCGATCGCATCTAAATAAGTAGTCAGACAGAATTAATTACACAATATCATTGCGAGCGATCGCAATGACTGTAAATATTTTTGTCGGACTACTTATTGACGAGAGACGTAGCACTGCTACGTCTCTCTAACGCATTGACAAATGAAATAATAAATGCGGTAGTAAAACAACTGGAATCAAACAGATAAGGAACACCAACTTATGACCTCAACCACAACTTACACTTACGATGTCGATGGCAAAGTGATATCTGAGAGGACAGACAACAACGGTGATGGGATAATAGACTCAGTTATTACCTACCGCTATGACCTGACATCCTTTAGCCAAGACTTCACCGGCGACGGCAAAGTTGATTTTGTCGAAACCTCTACTTATGATGCCAAGGGCAACCAGACATCCACCAGCCGTGACTTCAACGGCGACGGCAAAGTTGATTTTGTCGAAACCTCTACTTATGATGCCAAGGGCAACCAGACATCCACCAGCAGTGACAACAACGACGACGGCAAAGTTGATTCTGTCGAAACCTCTACTTATGATGCCAAGGGCAACCAGACATCCAATAGCCGTGACGACAACGGCGACGGCAAAGTTGATTCTGTCGAAACTTTTATTTATGATGCCAAGGGCAATCGGACATCCTTTACTTCTGATAGCAACGGCGACGGCAAAGTTGATTATGTCCAAACCTATACTTATGATGCCAAGGGCAACCTGACATCTGATAGTGTTGACTTGAAGGGCGACGGCGTTGATTATGTCCAAACCTATACTTATGATGCCAAGGGCAAGGTGACATTTAGTAGCTTTGCCGACGGCGACGGCATACTTAATGTCGCAACCTCTATTTATGATGCCAAGGGCAACCTGACATCCAATAGCTTTGACAACAACGGCGACGGCAAAGTTGATTCTGTCCAAACCTATACTTATGATGCCAAGGGCAACCGGACATCCACCAGCTATGACAACAACGGCGACGGCAAAGTTGATTCTGTCGACACTTTTATTTATGATGCCAAGGGCAACCGGACATCCACCAGCTATGACAACAACGGCGACGGCAAAGTTGATTCTGTCGACACTTTTATTTATGATGCCAAGGGCAACCTGACATCCAATAGCCGTGACGACAACGGCGACGGCAAAGTTGATTTTGTCGAAACCTCTACTTATGATGCCAAGGGCAACCGGACATCCTTTAGCCGTGACTTCAACGGTGACGGTAAAGTTGATTATGTCGAAACCTCTACTTATGATGCCAAGGGCAACCTGACATCCTTTAGAGTTGAAAACAACGGCGACGGCAGATTTGATCCTGTCCAAACCTATACTTCCTATACTTATGGACGCGCATCCGCTAGCTATGACTTCAACAATGATGGTGTAATTGATGCAGTTGGCATCTACAGCTACGATTTTAACGGCAACCTGAAATCACAAAAAATTGACAATAATGATGATGGCATCTTTGATGAAGTCACCGCTTACAGTTACGACGCTAACGGCAAACAGACTGCACAGCTAGCTGACAAAAATAATGATGGCATCCCTGATGAGATTACCACTTTCAACTACGATCGCAATGGCAAACTAATTTCCGCAGATATTGACAACAACAGTGATGGCATTACTGATGCAGTTGCCACTTATCTGTATGATACCAATGGTCAATTAATCAGCAAAACCACTACAGACGGAAATGTGCCAAAGATTACTTTAAAAGGTGGTAACGGTGCAGATGAACTCAGTGGTGGGGCTGGTAACGATCAAATTTCCGGCAAAAATGGCAACGATAAACTCTTTGGATTAGCCGGAAATGACAAACTAGTTGATGGTAGTGGTAATGACATCCTCAATGGTGGCGCTGGGCGTGATACCCTCACAGGCGGTTGTAGCGCTGATAAATTTGTATTCAGTAGTCTGAGTGATTCGCTGCTGTCTAGCTTTGATAAAATAACTGACTTGAACATTTCTCAAGATAAAATTGATGGGCTGTATGCAGTTACCGCTGCTAATTTAGTTCAACTTGGCACTGTTGCGAGTCTAAATCTCTCAGATATACAACAGATATTGACTGCAACTGCTTTTGTGGCTAAAGGTGCGGCAACTTTTACCCTTGGTACAGGCAATAAGGGGCAGACTTTTCTGGCACTCAACGATAACATTAATGGATTCTCTGCCCTTACGGATGCTGTGATTGAGATTAGTGGCTACAAAGGCAGCTTGAATAATTTAGCAGTTGTCTAACTTGATGCTGCTGACCAAAACTAGAGCGCCGGTTCGTACCTTTTGTCCAAATTTGAATTTATTATCCCCCTTGCTAGAAAGCTCCCTGCCTTCTGCCTCCTTCAATGAACCTTATTAGGCGCAGAGAACACAGAGAAAAGAGGAATTATGAGCTAAAGCGCAGCTTTGGCGGGGTGGGCTTGGCGGTATTATGCTTAATTGCCCGGACATCATTAGGACTTACACAAAAATTGCCAAAAAGCTTAATTTATCGAATCGCCTTTCCTTCCCTACGGGACGCTGCGCGAACGGAACGCTACGCGAATGTGTAGCGTCTCGTAGAGAAGACGCCAAGAAGCCAAGAATCGTAGAGTGTGCGTGAGTTCTAATCATATTACTTACGCCTTGATAGGTAAACGAGAAATTGTCCATAAGATGAGCAGGAAGATTAAGTAAATTACGCCAACTAGCCCAAACTCAATCAAAGGAATATAGGTTACTTCGTAAATTCTGCCCAAGCCGCGTTCGGTCAGCCCATAAACGGCCATTACACTCATCAAAAAGGCTCCGTAGATAGTACGTTTAGTCAAGATACTCACAGGTAGACCGTGGAGTTGAGTAAGTACTAAAATACCAAGAAAACCAAAGAGAAATGTTGGCCACTTGCTTTGTCCTAACATCAAAGATACAACTACACTATGTAAAAGCACCGTAATTTCTAAAGTGAATGTCCACCAACGGTTTACATGGGTGCGGTTGAATATCAACGAGGATTGGAGCAAAAGCAAGAACATATAGAGAAAACCAATCAAGTGCCCCAAAGTCGCTTCCATTGGATGATACCAAAAGGTATAGATAGCGGCAAAGGAGAAAAAGTAGCCGTGGTACAGCTTGATAATTTGCAAAAACTGTTGATGAAAGGGAACAGAATTGCCAAAAAACAAACCGCGTCGAGGTGTTTCCAAAATCAGTACGAAGACTAGTAGCAGGACAACCGCACCCTGAGACGCCCAAATTGAGGTATCTTGAGCTAGAGCATCGTACCAAATATAGGTCTGGAGAAAGTGTAAAGCGATGAATACACCATTAATAGCAAGCATGAGGTAGTTAATCGGGTGCAACGCTGATTTGTATTTCAACTGCGATCGCTGCGCCCACCAGATACACCCCCAGATGCTAAACTGATGCCCAAGGTACATACCCCAAGCCGTCGTTCGACTCCAAAAGGTTGGTTGGGGAAGCTTCCAGTAGTACCAGTTTAATCCTTGGTCAGGAAGTTTGGTGATGCTTGCAGGAATGCTCCCACCTACCCAAATTGCGTAGGTAAGAAGGATGCTTACAAGGATGCCTAAAAATAATACTCGGCGACCTGTCATATTAATTCGTAATTCTTAATGACGCTCCTGCGTCGTTAACATAATTCGTAATTAGACGTAAAGAAAAAAAGATTGGTACAAGGGGTTTACGATCACATAATCAGAAGAGAGATTAACTACTAAAATAGTATTTTCAGGCGACAAGTTCTGTGTTTGGTTTAGATGCATTTTTAGTCACTCGCCAACTAAGAGTCAAAGCTACCAGCATTACTAAAAATCCACTCAAAAAAGGAGCAGAACTGCCAAATTTCATAAAACTAACCCCTGCCCACGTTGGGCCACCGATGCGTGCCAAAGCAGAGCAAGAACTGGCAATTCCTAATATTTGTCCTTGTTCTTCTGGGACTGTCATCTGTGAAATCAGACTGTTTAATATTGGTTGGCTGACACTAATTCCCCATGCCACAAGCGTGGTGGCGACCAACAATAAAATTAAGCTTTGTGAGAATCCAATTAGCAGTAATCCTAAACCTAACCCTAATATCCCCAAGGTAAGTAACTTGATTTCACCCAATTGTTTCTTAAGGAATCCGATGAGTCCTCCTTGAATGATTGTGCTGACAATTCCCATGAAGGCAAAAAGATAACTTGTTTGTTGAGGGCCCCAATTTAATTGCTGCTTAGACCATAAAGCTAATGTAGAATCCATAGCCGCAACAGCAAAGGTCACCAAAAAGTAGATGCCAGCAAGCATACAGAACTGTGGACGCTGTGACAGCTGTAGCAAGTTCAGCCGTCGCTGACGGTGGCGATGAGCTTTAATTTTGGCTTTAGTCTCAGAATTTAGGGATTCTGGAAGTAACATTAAAGCACAAAGCAATGCTAATAAAGATAATCCAGCGGCGAACAACGACGGTAGATGAAAGTTAGCATTGTTCGGATCAGAACCGATCAGAAGACCTCCAATAGCTGGGCCGAGAATGAAACCAAGACCAAAAGCCGCTCCGATTATGCCCATGCCACGAGCTCGATTACCTGGCGTGGTAATATCTGCTATGTATGCCTGAGCAGTAGCAATATTCCCTGCCATAATCCCGGCAAGACTACGAGCAATAAACAAGATCCATAATGAGTTGGCAAAGCCTAACCCAGTGTATGCAATTACAGAACCTAATAAAGTAAGTAATAAAATTGGACGGCGACCGTAGCGATCGCTAAACTTGCCCCATAATGGTGCAAATAAGAACTGCATTAAAGAATATATAGCTATAAGTAGAGTCGCTTCATTAGCTTTTGCGCCGAATTGTTCAGCATACAAAGGCAGTATCGGCAGAATAATTCCGAAGCCGAGCAAGTCTATAAATACAGTCAAAAATAAGACGAATATAGCCCTGCCATTATGTTTCCTCTCCATAGTGCAACTCACTTGTATAAAAAATATGTGTAATTTGAATTAGTTTTATAGAAATTAGGGAACACTTGATAATAAAAAGCTATTGAATGTAATCAGTCATTAGTTCAAGCAAAATGATTGAATTTGAGTGTGGTTGAGCATAATAGCATGGAACAAACCCATTATAAAAATCAATCCAATAAAGCTACTAATAAAAGCAACTATAACCTCGTGCTTCCGTATAGCTTTATTGATCTTAGCGTCTATGATGTGTTCTAATTCTTTGTATGACATTGAGTTGCATTTGGCTAAAGATAAGAATTATGTGGAACTTACGTCTGACAGAAATTTGAGTATGTCCGAAACCTCGAACTTATTCAATAAAAGCTATTTTGACGCTATCAAAGTGTCAAAATAATTCGTAATTTATAATTCGTAATACTTGCCCCCTTCGATAAGCAACCTACGCAATTCGTAATTACAATCGCTGTTAGGCGATTTCCGGAAAATAAATTACCTAATAGGCCGATTGAGCCAGTTGTGATTCCCTACTGGGAAAAGGGCTGTTTTAATTGATCTAGTAATTTCTTATTCAGAAATCTCCAAAGCTTTGGACTCATCATTGATAGCGACATGAGAAAGCGAGTCCGCGTACCCCTACGGATATATTGCTAGCAAGAGTGTCTTGTAGATAGCGTTTTCCAGACCACCCAATCAGAGATTTTGCTATGGACTACTGTACTCTCTTCAATTACAAATTTCCTAGTTTGCTTCTTACCGGAGGCAAGTATTACGAATTAGTAATTATTGGGTCAAGTACGTTGCCGTAGTTTTAAAACAGCACCTGAAACACCAAAAACTAATATTGCCAAGGCAAAACTTGGTTCAGGAGCTGCAATAATACTTACCTGATTAATAGCCAAGCCATATTGTGGAGCAGAACTGCTAAAAACGAGTCGCGAGATGTTGGCAGTGTCACTACGAACCCCCAAAAATACTGCCGAGTTATCTAATGCTAACGATGAAGTACTGAGAACGGAGAAACTACCCAACAGGTTATTGGCATTATCAAAAGCGGTGATAAAAGTTTCAACTTCCAAATTACTAATATCTACAGCTATCTGAGTACCAGCGCCAAAAACAGGCTGGGCAAAACTAATGCTAAAAGGCCCTCCGTTCCCCTGAGTCCGAGGATCAGGAGCACCAGGAGGAAGAGGTTGAAAACCTGTTGGGTCTATACCTCCAAAGAGAATAAAATCTCCTTGGGCAAAATTAGTCCGAATCCCAGGTGGGGGTAAAGTTTGAAATATAAACGGTGGAGTAATCTGAGGCTTATTAGTCGGGGCTATATTTATATCCAACCCTAAACCGCCTTGAGATGTTGCTAAAAAAGAGTTAGGCAAAAAAACAGAAAAGTCAGGCGCGGAAGGATTGAATACTTTACCTAAACTTCCCCAATCAACTTCATCATTGCCTCCTAAAACAGCACGTTCAGTTACTAAAAATGTAGCTGCTTTAACTGGTAATGGAATAACCGTTATTATTGCTGTAATTAGTGGTAAATATTTAACAGATAACTTGTTGAATAATTGATTTATCGTAAATACCACAAGGCTTACTCCTTAATTTTGTAGATATATCATCACAATGGAAGAATTCAACACCCAGGATATAGCAGTTGCCATTCAGATGCGGTACAACATTTATCGCAAGGTGTAGGGGCACGGCATGCCGTGCCCCTACGGGTGTACCTCACGTACACGAGAACCCTAATAAGCACTGCGTTGCTCTGGTCGAGAGAGTTGTTTGCTGCTGTGTTCAATAGTTATGTTGCAAAAACTTTTTGAGGGCTAGCTGGTGAAAGCTAATACAATTTATACTACTTTTATCAGTCCAACCTCTTTTTTTGGCAACAAAACTTTTATCCTGGTAACAAACTACAAAAAGCTTTAACTTTTGTTGGAATTGTGACTCGTAATAATTTTATACCAACTCAATACTCACATTGGATGAGGGATTTTCAAGGGAGGCGAATTGATTTCCTAAGAAAGACAAGTTACCGCTAGAGGTGTCGTAGAAAAAGTCGCTACTCTTAGTAGTACCAAACCCTACTTTAGAAACTTGAATTACGTCGCCCTGACCAAACCTGTAATCTTTAATGGTGTCAATACCGTCCTTGAAACTGTTGAAGATAAACTTATCTGCACCAAAGCCACCTGTGAGAACATCGTTACCTTCTCCACCAATGATGGTGTCATTACCGAAGCCACCGGAGATAGTGTCATTGCCAGCATTACCGACTAATTGGTTATTTTGCCTATCCCCAGTGATGCTATCACTTTCATTTGTACCGATGATATTGTCAAAGTTGACTACATTAAATGTCAATTTCTCCAGAATGGGAACGTTATTGGCAGAGATACTTTGGGCTTGTAAGTCAGCGGTGATAGATACGCCAGGAACAGATTGGGACGCATCTATGGTATTGTCGGCAACACTAGCATCAGCAATAACTGTTTCTACTTTAAAAACTTGGTCTGTGCCAAATTCACCAGCTTTGGTAATTGTCCCTACACCTGAGAGGGTGACAGCTGTACCTATTTTGCTGTAGTCTGCTTTATCTAAACCATCTCCGCCATCAATGCTGTCGTTACCGCGACTGCCGTTGAATGTATCATCGCCTACACCACCTATTAACGTGTCATTGCCCAGTCCACCGTCAATCAGGTCATTGCCACCTCTACCATCAATTAAGTCATCCCCGGCCAGACCAGATAATTGATTATTTTGGCTATCGCCCTTAATACTGTCAGCCTCATTTGTACCGATAACATTGTCAAAGTTGACTACATTAAATTTCAATGTCCCCAAACCAGGAACGTTATTGGCAGAGATAGTTTGGGCTTCTAGGTCAGCGGTGGCAGATACTCCAGACAAAGATTGAGACGCATCTATGGTGTTGTTAGCAACACTAGCATCAGCAATAACGGTTTCTACTTTAAATAACTGGTCTGTTCCGAATCTGCCACCTTTTTCAACTGTCCCTACACCTGACAGGGTAATGCTTTTATTTAATTGGCTGTAGTCTGCGGTATCAATGCCATCTCCACCATCGATACTGTCGTTACCCCGACTGCCCCTGAAGGTGTCATTGCCTGCACCACCTAGCAATGTATCATTGCCTGCACCACCTAGCAATGTGTCATTGCCTGCACCACCGTCAATCAGGTCGTTGCCACCTCTTCCATCGATTACATCATTTCCCAGACCAGCAGAGATATTGTCATTGCGTCCACGACCAAAAATTTGATCGTCACCATCAGTACCCGACAAAAAATCATTGTTAGAAGTTCCAGCAACAATGGACGTAATATCTACCTGATTCACAACTAAGTTGTCATTGCCATCTCCACTATCGATTATGTCGTTTTCCAGATTAAGGAAGATATTGCCATCATCTCCACCAAAAATATCATCGATGGACAAAAAATCATTGCTAGGAGTTACAACAACAGTGGGCATAATATATACCTTTATAGTTTTACAAAGCAAATACATTTGATCGTTGTAATACTTGCATAGTAAAAAGCCTTGAATTATAAATTTCTGATGAAATCACCTTAAACATAATTAATGTTGTTTTATATATCTGATCAACGAAAGATGCATAAAAATTCAGGTTTCTCGAAAATGCGTTCTTGTGTCGGAAATATTGAGAAGTAATAATATTAGAACTGACACACTTTACAAAATAATTATCTTGTGTATGAAGGCAAATAGGTCGTTTCAGCCTTTTGCTAATCACCCTTTATTGATTACGTAGGCGTAGTCCGCCGCAGAAATCGCCAAAAGGTAATTGAAAAATTTAGCTAGAAGCTTTGAAAAGCATATCTGCTATTTTGGCTTTTATGTCAATAGATAATTCTTAAAAATATATATTTTGAAAAATTAAGATATATTGCACATTACAGGTGATATGATTGAGTAAAAAAAATCATATTTAATCTGAAGGCAAAAACGAATAGTTTGCTTTTAATCGATGACTGGGAAGAGTATAAAGAAAAATATCGTAGGAAATTTACTAAACAGATTTGATATTATACTTAATAGAAAGAAGCAAGCTGTGAGGGGACAAAATAGGAAATGTATTGGCATTTATTTTGTACGGCTTGTTATTTTTGAGGTATCATACTTGATTTTGGTGAGCGATCGCTTATCTTCTTTTAAGAGAGGCTGTCTCAACGCAAGATTCCCAAAGGGGTACGCCAACGTCTTCTGGTGTGTCTGCTACGCGAACAGCGATCGCACCTAGATCGAAATTGCCTAGCTCTGAGATTTGTTTGCATAATTTCGGATACATTACCGCAAATGCGCTGATATTTTATTTTCCCCTCTTCATAAATTCCGCAAAAACACCGTTACGCTATTTGTACTTGTGATCAAAACTTAGAGCATCCAGTTTATTAGGGCGTGTTTATGACCAACCCTGTAAAAACGGTTATCCAAGTCAATCTGGAGATGGCTCTAGAAGTAGCTCAAGAATTGGAGCAAGCTCCATACACTCAACTCGGTACTTATTGTTTGGAGATTTTGCGGGAGATCGGATGTCCTGGTACTGAACTCCCAGTTAGCTTACAAACTCGCGATCAGCAGCTAAACTTTATCACAGGCTTTGCGTCTTATGCTTTTGGGGAGGTACAAAATGTACAAAGCATTAATTGAAGATATATTTTCTGATCCAGAAGAGGCAGAAGAAACTACTTCTCCTGCCACAGATAAAGATTTGTTAATTTTAACAGAAAAATTTCTAGGGTTTGAAATTCCTTCAAAGGTCTTCTTACAAGCTATAGCTATTGCCGATTACGATGGTGCAGCTGCTTTCCGCTACGTTGATAATTATTTGACTACTGTCAAAAATAAGAATAAACGTAAGCAGAAGAAATTACTTGTGTTAGGTGCTTCGACTAGGTTTGAGAATAATTGATGTGTTTTTTTTACAAGCTAACCTTGAACCAATACGATTTAGATAAGATAATTTGTATGACCGATGTAGAGACATTGCATTGCAATGTCTCTATACCCATCTGTCCCACATCGATAAGAAAGAACAATTAGAATTTATCTAGAAGCTAGTGGTGGGATCTCTATTAAATCAAGCATTTTTATGTGTATGCTAATTACATTAGCGTAGCAGGGCGTAGGCCATTACGCATTAGTATTACTCTTTCCTAAGACAAACTTGTTCATAGCTTTTACCAGCAATATCCCAAGTGAATTCTGCTTCTACCAGTTGTCTGCCGTTGTGAGACAATTCTGAACGCAGATGTGGATGCTCAAATAGTTGACTAATAGCGGTGACGTACTCTGCCGGTTTATTTGCTCGTAATGCCCGTAATGTATGACTAGCTCCATCTACGGCTAATCCTTCTAAACCGCGATCGCTAGCTACTACAGGTACACCAGCTGCCATTGCCTCTAAAGTTTTATTTTTAATGCCAAATCCAGTCCGCATCGGTACAACGCAGATTGTTGCTTGGTGTAAATATTCTACCATCGAAGGCACACGCCCAATCACATTAATTCCTGGTTTTTTATCAAGTGCTAAAACTTCTGGCACTGGATGAGAACCGACAATATCGAAAGTTGTATTAGGATACAATTTTTGGATTTCTGGCAAAACTTCGTTGCTGAAAAAGCAGACAGCATCAATGTTTGCCAAATTATCCATTGCACCGATGAAAATTAAACGGTGTCCACCTGGATCGGTGCTACGGTTGGGGAAAGAAACTAAATCTACGCCATTGGGAATAACTGTAATTTGACTATTGGGGTTAAACTCTTGTAGTTGAATTTTATCTTCTTCTGTTGTTGCGACAATTGCCGAAAATTTAGCACAGTAGCTTTGCTCATAACGCCGCAAAAGTGGCAGATTAATTTTGTCTCTGAGTGAATTTTCCGAAATGCCCGTTGAGAGTTGGTTTCGACAAGTAGCGTAAACAGAACTATGAACATTAACTATAGTTTTTAGCTGTTTCTGAAAATGCGATTGCACATAAATTTCATTGACGCTATGTTCGCAGGTAATCACATCACATTTCCCCGCCTCCACCCAGTTATCAACCCATGTTTGCATCTCAATTGAGTAACGGTTGAGTACACTTGGCGGTGTTCCCTGTTGCAAAAATCTACCAAATCGCTGTATTTTCTTTAATATTCCGGTGGTTCCAGAATCTGGCGGGCGTTCAAAAATGGCTAGATGCTCGACACAATCGCGTAATCCTGCTACTTCTGCGTCTGTCACATCGCCCTCGCGTTGAGTCACCAGGGTAACATTATGGCGTTGAGTGAGATATTTAAGTAAATTAAATGTCCTAACTTGGGTTCCCCCGCGCGTTGGTGGGTAGGGAAAGGTGGAAGAGAGCATTAAGATGTTCATATAAGTGATGAATCAAATGTGATACATACACCATCGCCTCATTGGAGGCTGTATGTCATCATTTGATTTATTAAACAGGAGTCAGGAGTCAGAATTCAGAATGAATTTTGACCGAAAAAGCGGGTAGCGCAGCGTTAGCGAGTATTCGAGCGTCGCGTCTGACTCAATGGGTTTAAGACCCCCATTAAATATGCAGATTTAGCAATTTTTTAGGACTTACGCACTGAAGCCTGAAACTTAGATCCCCCCTAGCCCCCCTTTTTAAGGGGGGGAAAAGAAACTCCAAAAGCCCCCCTTTTTAAGGGGGGTTGGGGCAGGGTGGTTTCATACAACGAGAGAAAAATAATAATGATTTGTAGAGGGTGGAGAAAAATGGATAACTAACAAGTATGAACCTCGTCGAACAATTGCAGCAAGTCCCAGACTATAGGCATATCC
>NZ_JAIVFT010000041.1 GCF_020829665.1 Nostoc sp. CHAB 5824 | reverse complement strand
TTAAAAATGCTTCCAGAAATCCCTGAGCCTATTTTATTAACCCAGATTTTTGCCAAGCTTACTGCTTTAGGACGCATTCATAACGTTTCTACAGGCGTTGAACCCTCGTAAATTGGCAGAGGTATTGGAGAAAGGACTTGATTTCTTAGTCCGAGTTGTTCGCGCACGGTTTGAATGTCGTGAGAATTCACCACTCGACCGAGAATCTTTTGCCCATCGCTGGTTTGTAGTCGGAATACTCGACTATTCTGCTGTGGCAGGATTTTCCAGATAGGCAATAGAATACCAGCTACCAAATGCAGGTAATCGGTTGTGAACTTGGGTAATTCGTTTACTTCAGTAGACCAAGCAGCAGTAAACGCATCAATAGAAACTTGCTGCCAAGTGGAAGATTCCAAGTCTTGGACTGGTACGCGAGTTTCCTTCTGTGGACGAATCAGCAAAACTCTTGGTACAACTCCACCATCAGCGTCGTAGATACTATGCGTCGGAATTGACACAGCAGCATTACCAGACTTGGAGTTGATCATTAGCCTTCCAAGATATTGAGTGGCGAACTCTAACATCTCGTCAGCAGTTCTGATGTTGTTTCTTTGGGTGCGTTCCACTTTCAAGTAATTGGTGACGCTACCAGTAACAGGATGAGTATATACAGCTTCCTGGCTCTCAACAGTAAACCGTTCAGCCCGTAAAGTCTCTACACCCATCTCATAGACACCAGCCCGCTGCTTCAATCTGTTGACTTAGCAACAACTCAAAACGCTCGAAAATGATGTTTTGCATATCGATGCGTAAAGCCAGCAGCCGATTAAGGAATTGCCGCAATGGGGGCAAGTCGATCTTCATCCCGCCTTCGTGGGAAGTCAGCGATAAACCCGTCATTTGCTCGAATTTCCCCAAAGACACTTCGTAAAATCGACCTTGAAATATTTGCTTGAACAGTTCGTACAAGGCATACTCTGCATACTGAGATTCTAGGTTATCCTTTGTATCAAATATCCCATTGCCACCCGTCTGCCGTTGACCACGAGTAAGAGCGCCCAAGCTATCCAGCCTTCGGGCAATGGTTGAGATAAAGCGGCGTTCACCGATGACGTTAGTGGTAACAGGTCGGAAAATAGGTGCTGATGCTTGGTTGGTTCTGTGTGAGCGCCCAAGCCCTTGAATTGCGTTGTCTGCTCTCCAGCCGGCTTCTAAAAGATAGTGCGATCGCCGCCGCCGATTAACAGCGTTGAGGTCAGCATGATAACTTCTGCCTGTGCCGCCTGCATCAGAGAAGATGAGAACTTGTTTCTCACCCGTCATAAATGCGTTAGTCTCAGCAATATTCGCCCCAGCACCGCGTGAATCAACGAACAAACGCCCTGAATCATCTTTCAAAACTCGCTTGCTACGACCAGTTACTTCAGCCACTTGCTTATTACCAAAGCGCCACAGCAATTGTTCTAATGCACCAGGGATTGGATCAAGACATGCTAACTTATCGACTAAGGCATCTCTCAAGGCTACAGCTTCAATAGAAATAACCGGAGAGCCATCAGCGTCAAAGACTGGCTCGGATCTTTCTTCTCCATCAACACCTGAATGGAATGAAGATGAACAGGGAAAGCACTCATCAGGTAATCCATAACATATTCCCGTGGAGTCAGGTCAAGATTAAGATCCTTCCATTCGGAAGCAGGAACTTCATCAAGTCGTCGTTTCAAAAGTTCTTCATTAGTCGAAACTATTTGAATGACAATTGCAAGACCTTGGGCTAGATCCTGCTCAATCGCTTTGATCAGGATGGGGCATTTCATCCCGGTCAACAGATGGTTGAAGAATCTTTGCTTGTGCGACTCGAACTGAGACACCGCACTCATCTTTGCAGCACGGTTGTAAGTCTTGTCACCAGAGATGTTACAAGCTTCCAGGGCTTTGTCTAAATTATGGTGAATAACTTGAAAAGCGTCGGAGTAGCTATTATAAATCCGTTCTTGCGTGGGGGTTAACTCAATTTCTAGAGTCTGATACTCAACTCCCTCGAATGAAAGACTCCGCGCCAAATACAGACCGAGTGCTTTCAAATCTCTAGCCACAACCTCCATCGCGGCGATACCACCGCCCTCAATGGATTCCACAAAATCCTCACGGGAGGTAAACGGGAAATCTCCAGTCTGCCAAAGCCCCAGACGATTTGCATAAGATAGGTTAGAAACCTTCGTCGCTCCAGTCGCCGATACGTATACAACCCGTGCCTGCGGTAATGCGTTTTGCAACCTCAGCCCAACAATGCCTTGCTGGGATGCTGCAACCATACCGAGTTTGCCCTCTTGAGCCATTGCGTTACCCATGCTGTGGCACTCGTCATAAACGATCGCTCCCTCAAAGTCCTTGCCTGCCCATTTAACAATTTGCTTGAGCCGACTTTTACCGTTCTTTTGAGAACGTAGAGTTGAGTAGGTGCAGAATAGGATGCCTTGAGTGAACGGGATTGGGTCGCCTAGCTTGATATTGCCCAGATCAATAATGTCCTTTTCGCTACCTCCGAGCGCACACCAATCTCTACGTGCATCCTCAATAAGAGCAGCACTTTTTGATACCCAGATTGCTTTTCTTCGTTCCTGACACCAGTTGTCGAGGATGATTCCTGCACATTGTCTTCCTTTCCCCGCACCCGTCCCATCGCCAAGAAACCAGCCACGCCGAAATTTTACGGCATTTTCTTCGCTTTGTGCTGCTACAGTCACATTATCCCATGAATCATCGACAATATAAAACCCAGACAAAAATTCTGAGTGCGTTTGACCTGCGTAAATCACGCTTTCAAGTTGTGCCTCTGACAACAAACCTTGTGTAATAATGTTGCTAGGAAGATGCGGTTTGTAAGTTGGTGCTGGTGGCGAAACAAGTGCTAGGGCTGCACTCTCACAGAGTAGCGAGGGATGAGGGAAAGCGTCCTTGATCCGGATTCTTTGTGGGCGATAAGTTTCATATAAAGTATCTTTGAGTCCTTCTGTAGCAGACCATTCGACGACTTCGTATTCCAGAATAACCACATCTAGAATTGAAGAAAGTGTTTCTGCTTGAGCTACCACAGAGCGTTTTGGCAATTGAACAACAATTGCCTTCGCAGCAGCTTTGATTTTTTCTGAGCGTTCCCACGGAGATCGCTCAGGTAATTGCTCAATCAACGCCAGCAGTTCGGGCAAGTCCAAGGTTTCGGGAATACAGGGGATGTCGTCGGGATTATCAGCCGGAACTTTATCAATTACCGTAATTCTGGTGTCGATTTGTGTACCATGTTTCGAGTACACTTTGCCGTTGACCCCAACAGACAGTAGAACTCGCGCAAAATCCTGCCACCTAACGAAAGTCTCTCGCCAAGTAGGATTATTGGGAGAAAACCAATTGGCTGTGATTGTTACCAGCCGTCCACCGTCAGCCAGTCTTTGCAATGCCGAGTTGATATGCCTCTTTGTAGCGTCGGGTGAGCGATCGCTTACTTTGGGCGACGACGAAAAAGGTGGATTCATCAGCACAACTGAGGGCTGAGTCTTGCCAACCAGATAGTCGTTAATCTGTTCCGTGTTTACTGAGAATAATGGTGTGCCAGGAAACAACCGACGCAGAATCTTCGTTCTATCGGGTGCAAGCTCGTTGAGCATCAGACTTGCACTGTGCAGTTTAGCCATTTGTGCCAATAGGCCAGTTCCGGCACTTGGCTCCAAAATCAAATCATCAGCCTTTATAAATGCTGCTTTGGCTACCAGATAAGCCAATGGTAACGGTGTCGAGAATTGCTGAAGCTGTACTGATTCTTCACTACGGCGAGTATGCGTTGGGCAGAGGGCTACTAACTTCTCCAATTCTAATAATACTGTTTGTGGCGACTCTAATAAAAGCTTGTAACCTTTTTGACGCAGATATAATATTTGCGCCACTTCCACTGCTTCGTAAGCATCTTTCCATTGCCATGCACCAGACGCAGCAGTGCCTAGAAAGTAGCGATTCATCTGGGAAGAAACAGTTTTTGTAGAGAGAGGGCGATTATCTGTTAAAACTTTTGCAAGCTCTTGGGCAACATTAATAACTGACTGCCCATAATCGATTACTGTTTGCAAATCGAATAAAGAACCTTGAGTGAAAAGTTGCTGTACCATTGCATCACTCACAATATTATTTTTTCACTCTTGAAAAAGCGAAGCTAATATATGGGCTTTGTTAGCTATCAAACAGGCACATAACGTTCACTATTTTTCAGGAAATAAGTTAGCCTCCGTTGTCAGTCGGAGGCTAAGAATAAAGTATTAGGAAGAGAGGAAAGAAATTTTTATCCCTCTCACCTTTTACATTCTTAGTTTTATGCAGCTTTACGCGGTCTGCCTGGCTTGCGCTTACCTGAAGAATTTACATCAGCCTTTTTAGTTTTCGGTGACTTGTTGGCAGCATTGTTAGCTTTGTTTGAACGAGTAGTACGTTTTGGTTGTAGTGGAATTTCTTTAACTGGAGGCAGCAATCTCAATGTAGGGAATGAAAGAACAACTGCTTCATTGCTTGTACGGTGAACAACTTCATCCTCTAACGTCCAAGGATCTGGTAATTTTTCAAAAGTCTGAACTTGTTGTGGTGTGATTATTTCTGATACTGATGGAATTGTAGAAGCGGCTATATTTCCATTGCTAACCGAAACCACATTACTAGCATAAGCAGCCGATACAAATAGTCCATTAATGAACTGGAATGTAACGAGAGTAACAAATGCCCAAAAGATGGCTACTATTGCCAGGGTAAGTAGAGATTGCATATCCATGATTATTCTTCAACTAAGTATTTGTAATTTTCAATTGATTTACGCAAAGCGTCTTTGAGCCTTGTCCAAATGTGAAGCGAATTTGAACATATCCTCTCTTAAAGAGGGGACTTCACTCTAATTTTAGCGTAGCGTATCTTTGATTTAATCTAACTAAATTTCTTCATTACTTTAAAACTTAGTTACAAAATAAGAGAAGTTTTAGTATTTACCTATTTGAAAATTTAAAGTGTTATATCTATAAATATATTTGACAAATATGAATATTGCTTTAAGTCTATGATTAAGATTTGATTTATTAGCTAATTCTGGAAATAAAACATTTGAATCAAGCGAAAAAGAAAAGTATTCCTTACAATTATTTGAAAGTATGCCCAATCCAACTACCGACTTAGTTCACTCCTACCTCAAAGAAATCGGACGCTACCCTCTGCTAACTCCTGAGCAAGAGATTACAAATGCTAGGCTTGTGCAGCAGATGATGGCTATGAAGAACAACGCTCAAATCTCGCACTTCAACTAAATAGACAACCAACTGCAAGAGAATTAGCCGCCTCGCTTGGGCAAAGCGAAGCTGAAGTACAGTCAATCATTCAACAAGGTCAAAAAGCTAAACATAAAATGGTGACAGCTAACCTACGTCTGGTGGTTTCTGTTGCGAAAAAATACCAGAATCACAATTTGGAATTCTTAGATTTGATCCAGGAAGGGGCACTAGGTTTACAAAAGGGAATCGAAAAGTTTGATCCCAACCGAGGCTATAAACTATCAACCTACGTTTACTGGTGGATTAAGCAGTCAATTACACGCGCGATTGGAGAAAAGTCTCGCACTATCCGTCTGCCAATCCATATCAACGAGAAATTAAATAAAATTAGGAAAATACAGCAGCAACTGTCTCAATCTTTGGGTCGTCCTCCGGTTGTAGCAGAAATAGCCGAATCCTTAAATCTATTGCCTAATCAAATACGGGAATATCTTCACGTTTCCCGCACTCCAGTCTCGCTAGAAATGCGAGTTGGGAATGAGCGCGAAACTGAATTAGCTGATATTTTACCGATGGATGGTATTTCCCTAGATGAGCAAATAACTCTTGAGCTTTTACATCAAGACTTGAGCAATTTGCTGATGTTGCTTAATCCAAGGCAACGAGAAGTATTGACTCTACGTTTTGGATTGGAAGATAATCAGGAACTGACCTTAAGTCAAGTTGCAGAACGCCTGAATCTTTGTCGAGAGACAATTCGTAAAACTGAACATCTTGCTTTAAAAATTTTGCGCTCTCATCAAAACAAGATTAAAGACTATCTTCTTAATTAGAACTAACTAAGGGTTATTGAACTCTAGTTTCATTTGTATAAATCGAACTCGCTACTTCAAAGACTAAAAGCAGTCGCCACTGCTGTTAAAGATGCCTCCAATTGCGGCGCATATTCGCACTTTCCGGCGGCATCGCCTCTGCTTAATCCCCGGCCAAAAACCATCAGATTGCCCCTGTTTCAATCAAATGGTGTATAAATATATTGCTATCTAGAAACTATCCTTATAAATAGAACACCAAAGAAAGAACCAATGTCCAGCAAAACAATTGATGTCCGAGAGTACACCGTCAGAGCGCACAAGCGGGAAATTCATACTCGCGTTTTTAACTTTGTATGTAAGCAGTGTGAGCAACCCACACAACGAGAAACCTTTGGTGTCCGACCACTCTACTGTGAGCAATGCCGTCCGCCACAAGCACCTAAGCAATCGAAATTAGTCCCTATAGGCAAGAGGAAACCCAGAGCTATGAACTACAAGAGTGGGAAGGATATAGCTGGATGATTTGTTGTCTCAAGGGTGAGTGAAGCAGTGCGCTCATTCGCCCAACCTAATTCAAACTGGTAAAAGGTAACTCTAATGAATTCATATTAAACATATTTTCTTCTTCGATTTATCTGTGGGATTAAGAAAACTTCCCAGATTAAGATTAATTGGTAAGCAACTTCAACACAATTCTCAAATCATACACTGGCTCACAAGTAGTAATACAATCAGGGGCGTGAGTTCGCCCTGGAACGAGTATGATCAATACCAACCCTCAAACCGAATATGATTCGCCGTGGAAACAGATACTACAACTGTATTTTGAAGAGTTCATGCTGTTTTTCTTCCCGCAAGCACATGGGGAAATAGATTGGACACGACAGCCTGAGTTTTTGGACAAAGAATTAGAGCAGGTAGTGCGTGATGCCGAACTAGGGAAAAGACTGGCGGATAAGCTGGTAAAAATATACCGCATTGGTGGTGAAGAAACTTGGATACTGATACACTTAGAAATCCAATCCCAGTCGGAATCTGATTTTAGCGAAAGGATGTTTATCTACAACTACCGCATCTACGATAGATATAAGCGGTCAGTAGCATCCTTGGCGGTTCTAGGTGATGAGCAGGTAAACTGGCGACCAAATCAGTTTGGTTACGAGTTGTTTGGCACTAAAGTTGAGTTTCAGTTTCCAATTGTCAAATTGCTAGACTATCAACAACGTCAGTCGGAACTAGAAGCCAGCCGTAACCCTTTGGCGACTGTAGTGATGGCACATTTAGCAGCATTACAAACCAAGAGCGACAGGTTAGAACGTAAGCAGCAAAAACTAAGTTTAGTGCGGAGACTGTACCAGCAGGGATTTGAACGTGAGGATGTTCTAAACTTGTTGGCTTTTGTAGACTGGGTGTTAACACTCCCCCAAGATTTAGAGCGAGAGTTTCTTTTTGAAGTAGAACAATTGGAGGCAGAGCAACGTATGCAGTATGTTACTTCTTTTGAACGCAGTGGTATTGAAAAAGGTAAGCTTGAAGCTTTGTTAAAAGGTATAGCCTTGGGATTAAAGCTCAAATTTAGTGAATCAGGTCAAAATTTATTACCCGAAATCGAATCTATCCAAGATGTAAGTGTGCTAGAAGCCATTTTGGAGGGCATAGATGCAGCGAGTACTGTCTCACAATTGCGTCAAATTTACCAGTCGCCCACAACCGATACCCAGCAATGAAATTGAGCATCGCCCAATTTCCCTATCCCTGACTCCATAAGCCTAAGACGAATTTAACTCAAATAAACTATGCCCAAGACTTGGAACATTAAGATAGATAACTATTTTGTAAGGATTCAGGTGGCAGGGTATTGACAAAGGGGACACTTGAGGGAGAATATCGCAAATATGAACCAAAACCTGCCTCAAAATTTAGACAGAGAAAGCTTGAACCAGTTATCGAAAGAAGAACTGGTAAAGATAATTATTGAGCAGAGCAAGATAATAGGTGAGTTACAGAAAATCATTTTAGAACTACAGCAAGAAATAGAGCGTTTAAAAGTTAGCAGAGATTTGGATAGTTCTAATTCGTCGAAACCTCCGTCTGGAGATATTCACAAAAAGAGTGAAAACAAAAAAGCTCCCCCACAAGAGGAATCAAATCAGCCAAAAAAGAAACCAGGTGGACAACCAGGGCATCAAGGCAAAACCCATAAGGGCTTTGGGAGAGTAGATCGCTATGAAATTTTACGTCCAACGGATTGTGTTTACTGTGGTCAAAAAGCATTTACTCATGAGGCAGTAAAAGTAGAAAAACACGCGGTAGCGCAACTAGTAGAACGTCCCATAGAAATAGTGGAGTATCAACGCCAAACCTGCGTGTGTGAGTGTTGTGGCAATTTACAAGTAGCACACTGGCCGGAAAACATTATTCCAGGACAAGATTTAGGAATCTCTTTACAGGCACTTTTAGGATGGGTAAATAATTATGCACATATGCCCTATGAAAAACAGCAAGAAATGTTATGGGAATTAGGACAAGTTGAAATTGGGCTAGGAACTTTAGTAGCAACCAATGAACGAATTCAACAAGCAATTGAACCGAGCATTAATGAGTTAAGTAGTTGGGTAAAACAGACACAACCTAACATTCATGTAGATGAAACACCTTGGCCTGTCAAAGGAATCAAAGAATGGCTCTGGGTAGTTGCCAATTCTGATTTCTGTCTGTTTACTGCTGCTGACACTCGTTCACGATCCGAATTATCAGCCATTTTAGGGACTGAGTATACAGGGGTACTCAGCAGCGATGATTTTAGTGTTTACAATGGCTATCAAGCTGTTGCCCAGCAAAAATGTTTAGCTCATCTACGCCGCCACTTCAAAAAACTAATTATACTTCCAGGCCTTCACAACCAAGCTATTGGTGAAGCGTTTGTTGATTTAATTGATGAAGCCTTTAAGAGCTATGCTCAATGGTTTAAGACTCTTGATTCAAGTAGTTATAACGATTGGGTCAATCAATGATGAAGCTAAGTTGCACTCCTCACTCAATCAGTGGATTGACAAGGCAGGAGCAACGGCAGGCCAGCTTTTACGTTCTTTGCGCGATAAAGCAAATCAATGGTGGTATTTTCTTGACTACCCTGAAGTCCCTCCTGATAACAATCTTGCTGAACGATCGCTTCGTTTGGCTGTGACCAAACGTAAGGTTAGCGGTGGTTCCCGTTCAATGGAGCGGTTTCAACATACTGCCAATTTGTTGACTGTGGTGCAAACCTGCCGCCGTCAAGGTAGGTCTGTAATTGATTTTTTTGCACAAGCTCTACTGGCTGGTTCTCTTGATTATCAGTCTCGTCCGTCTCTGCTTCCTAAATATTAGACCTGAATCCTTACATAAACCGTAACTATGGAGTAGCCTGCGAAATTTATTTACCGTCCGGCTGATTTTGGTCGTTTCGCCACTATTTTTATAAGTTCAACTTATAGTTGCTCTCTTGAAATCGGCTGTTGTACATTCCTGAATAAACGGTATCACAGACTACTATTTTTTAGCGAGCGCAAAAGTTTTCGGTCTACTGAAATGAACAGCAAAAAAGGCTAAAACAATTGATATAACAAGGTTTGTCTAAAATAAATCGAAGATTTAATAAAAATATGCTTTGTTCTTCTTGAATCCTTTACTATATAAGCATTTAACCCGATATCAAGTATTAATTTTTTATAACTAGTCTGGGAGAGCCATAAATTTTTACTATTTTAATTGCCAATAACTGAAATTAAAATAATATTTAATCATACCACAAAACATTTATGCAAGAGTTCTCTGCTTTACATACCAATTAGACAGCTAGGGATTGTGTCTGGTTAAAATCGCTTGTGACCGACCCGATATGATGGAGCGCTCATTATCACAGTGGGATGAGGCACGCTTGGGACTACAATTCTATTACTTGAATTTTTATCTAGAAAAAGATAATGACAATTATACCAACCTCTGACACCTGGGTTATCTATCCTGAACCCAACCCTCAGGCAAGCCTCCGTCTGTTCTGCCTTCCCTATGCTGGCGCTGGAGCCTCGATCTTTCGTATGTGGCCCAGCGACCTTCCAACAACTATAGAAGTCTGCTCCCTTCAGTTTCCTGGAAGGGAAAATCGCATTAGGGAATCTCCAATAACACAACTTCTGCCTCTTGTTGAAGAAATTGGTTCAGTTCTATTTCCACTTCTTGATAAACCCTTTGCTTTATTTGGTCATAGTATGGGTGGGCTGGTGGGCTTTGAGCTTGTCCGTTGGCTTCGTCGGCAAAAAGATTTAACACCACTTCACCTGTTTGTTTCTGGTGCTGGATCTCCTCATATCCCCGATCCTGCACCTCCTATCCATAATTTGCCAGAACCAAAATTTATAGAGGAATTGCGCAACTTAAACGGTACTTTAGAAGAGGTACTAAAAGAGGCTGAATTAATGCGAATGATTCTACCCACCCTACGGTCAGATTTTGCAGTCTATGAAACCTATACCTATATGGATGAACCTCCTCTTGATTGCCCCATTTCTGTCTTCGGTGGTTTGAAGGATTACCAGGTGAGCCGTGAGCACCTTGAGGCCTGGCGAGATCAGACGAGTGCTTCTTTCTCGCTTTATATGCTTCCCGGTGATCACTTTTTCCTGCACACAGCTCGTTTACTTTTGCTAAGTAAAATTTGTGACGAATTGTATTTATAGGTTCTATTTTGAAGAAACTTTTAGATTTAGCTACATAAGCAGGGGTGTCAATAGCAACCGATCCAATCCAAATGGTAGCTGGTCATAAATGCAGGGCGTAATCCCAAAACCAATGAGCCAATGACTATTCCAGCTACAAAAGTGCCTACTTTTTCTGCTGGTAAACTCTCAAGAAACACATTCAGTAGACCGAAAACTTTTGCGCTCGCTAAAAAATAGTAGTCTGTAATACCTTTTTTGGAGAAAAGTGCAAAAGCTGAAAGACTTTGATAAATGATAAGTTTAGCTTATAAAAATGCTCCCAAAACCAACCAACATTAGCCGGATGGTAAATAAACGTGAGTTCGACGGTTAGAAAACGGCAGGAGGTAGTGCAGGTAAATCTTTTGGGTAAATATCAATCGAAAGTTTTTTGGGCAGATAGGTGTAAGCAGCCAAACCAGCCATCAAGTTGACTAAAAAGTTAAATACACTACGATGCCGAGAGTGTTCTACTTGACATATATTTTTGAGATGATCATTGACCGACTCAATTACCGCCCGTTTGCGTAAAAGAATTTTATCAATCAATTTTACCAAGCGGTTTTTCATGTTCTTCTTGGATTTTGTAATTAACTCTAAGCCTCGCTCGTATAACTCTTCAAACAATTTTTGTGAAACATATCCTCTGTCACCAAACAGTTTACCAATCAAATCTTGAGTCATCTCAGGTACTGGCTTTCGGTCATCTACATTTGCAGGAGTTAATTTAAATGCCAGCAATTCCCCTCGGTCATTAATTATCAAATGAAGTTTAAATCCGAAATGCCAGCCCACGGAATTTTTGCCCCATTTTACCAACCCTTTAAAGACTTTATGTGCATGAGCGCGGCAATTATGGCAAACATTGATTGGAGTCGAATCAATAAAACTGATTCCAGTAATTTCTCCCGTTCTTGTATGCAAAAAACAACACAACAACATCAAACACCTTCGCGTAGCGTCTCGAAGAGAAGGCATCAGTTCCACAAATCTGGTGTAGCTCACCAAGTTGGGAAACGCTCCACGCCAACTTTGTAGTACGTGCAACGTGTAGAACTCCTTGAAAGTCTTATAACCACTACCATGAAACGCGATTGCAATTGTCATTACCTCTGATAAATGCATTCGGGAAGTGCTGCGGCGCTCTCCTTTTGTGGATGGTAGCTGTGGTACTTGCTGCCATAGATTTTCCCATTGGTTACAGAAATCATCTACGTCGCAGAAAATTTGCGCTCTGGTCGAGGCGAGATACAATGGTAGACATAGCCGAGACCTGGTTTTTCTTAGATATTTTTAGTCTCGGCGTTTTTTTTGTGACTTTTTTCCCCATTCTCAATCAATCTTAGCGTAGGCGTAGCCCGCCGCAGGCATCGCCTTATGACCTGCCCAGTTGAACAAATTCATATCTAGTAACCTTTTTGGGCTTTTCTATCCATCGAACTCACGTTTATCTGAGGTGGGATTGAACCCAAAACGTTTTCTCAGCGTTAAACACTTCACCTCTTGGTTGGGTTTATGTCCTGGTCAAAAAGTAACCGACGGTAAGGTCAAAAGTTCTCAAACTCGTACTGTTGTCAATCGTGCTGCAAATGCTTTTCGTATGGCGGCTTTTTCTCTGACCCCCAGTCGTTCTGCTCTAGGTGCATTTTATCGCCGCTTACGTTCTCGCTTGGGTGCGCCCAAAGCCATCACTGCTACTGCACACAAGCTAGCTCGTTTATTCTACCAAATTTGGACAACTGCTGGACGATATTCTGATCCTGGTATGGACTACTATGAGCAAAAATACCAGGATTTGATCCTCAAAAATCTCCAGAAGAAAGCCCAAGCTTTTGGTCTTCAACTTGTGCCCAAATCTCAAGATAAGGAAGAAGCTTCATTTTATCAAACCCTTTCTACATACAGCATTTACGGCTGTTATGAGGTACAGCAGCAGCAACTAGCAAACCAGTTTCTTAAATGTTGAGGATTTATTAACTCGAGTGCAACTGAGATTAGCTTATCAACCATTTCTGTTGTAGTTGGAGCAAAACTGCGTAGAAAAGATTTAAGTTGTGACCACCATAACTCAATTGGATTAAAATCGGGGGAGTATGAGGATAAACAAATAACTTTCGCACCTACAGCTTCAATCATTGGCACAATTGAATCTAGTTTATGTGCAGATAAATTATCCATTACTACCACTGCTCCTGACCATAAATGTGGTACTAAAAACTTCTCAACAAATAATTCAAATGCAATGCCGTCCATTGAACCATTCATTGTCATTAATGCAACTACTTTGTTAATACTAATTGCTCCAATTACTGTAAATGAGTGAGCCTCTATAGAAGGGGTTGAGAGAGTAAGCTCTTGTTCCCATTTGTGAACGCGCATGAGTCCTCATTAACCCAAGTAGAACCCCAGTTTCATCCAAAAATACTAAGTTTTCTGGCTCTATATGTTTGACCTTTTCCCAATAATCTAATCTTAAATTTAAAACTCTAAGAGTCCCTGCTTGGGTACTCCGCTTTGTTTTTTTTTCCGATTTAATCCTAATTTCTGTAAGGCACGACACATTGCACTTTGACCCACCCAATTGCCAGTCTTGTCTGCAAATAATTCACACAACTCTATCAATGTTGCATCTGGATGTGCTTCAACTAATTCCCTTAACTCTGTGTCAGCATTTGTTAAATGACTAAATTGTGGCTTTCCTCGCGGCTTGGATTGTAAATTTCCTTCAACTTTTTGTTGTTTTACAAGCTTTTGTACTAAACTCTTTGAGACGGAAAAAATGTTAGCCACTTTCCTGATTGAGATGTTTTTCTCAAGATGTGCTGCAACTATTTTTTCTCGAAGATCGACAGAGTAGGACTTCATTTAAAATTATTTATATTTTAACCTAGTGTACCTCATAATAGACGCAAGTGCTGTAAGCTTTACGCACAGTGTTTCTTCAGAGAGGGATTAAAGCCAGAAGACTTTTAAGCAGATGCTAGAAGTAGTGCTATTGCGCTTCCGCGAAGTACCGTAGACAATCGCAAAAGCGAACAAAACAAAAATTAAATACTGATTAGCTTATGACCATGCCAAATGACCCACCAGTAAATACTTTCGAAAAAAAAGATTATATTTTTGACACTTTTAATGTATAATTTTAACAAATAATTATTTGAAATATGAACAACTTTCAACATTATTCGCCTTTTAAAAAACATAACCCTTCTAGTTTCAAAATATCACAGTTACCTGAAAAAATATCTGAAAATACAATCAACCATCTCACATTTTATAATAAATTGGGAGTAAAGCAGCAAAAAAAATATTGCGAGATATACAAAGATGTTACATCTATTATTAAATCATTTACTGAGTCTGGCTACGATTTGAAAGTTGGGGTCAAGTGCGTAATCATTGGTGAAAAAGGATATGATTGGCTACTTGCCGCATTAGTATGTATTTTTACTGGAGCCACAATAATAGCATTACCTGAGACTGTGAGTGAAGATGAAGCTACACAAGCACTCTTGTTTCATAATCCTGATTTAGCAATCATTGCAGAAAGTTTTTTTGACTATAAAATATTCAAATCAGTCCCCAAAATTGTTATTGATAAAATATCTTCAATTGTTTCTCAGGCATCTTCTTCAACTTCGTTGGATTTGGCTCCAGGTCTTAATCTTATTGCATTTACATCTGGATCGACTTCAAAGGCAAAGTTGAAATCATTTCTAGTTAAACCTGAAGCAACAGAAGTTTTTTTTCAAAAACTTATATCAGAATTTAACATTCAACCAAATGATACTTGGGTTTTATGTCATCCATTTTCTCATTTCTTTAACTTAGAATGTACTCTTAGTGGTTTGACTTGGGGCTACAATATTGCTTTAGTAAATCCGATTGATTTAGTGATGGGAGGAAAAGATTTGTCGCCTTCTATCATTTCTTGTGTACCCGGTGTACTAGAGCAAATTGCAAATAGAATTTTGAAAAAGTTACCCACAACAGGAATTCGTGGATGGCTAATTCAAAAAATATTTAAATTGCCTATTAACAAATCCACTCGGAGTTTAACAAAGCTAATATCTCCTTACATAATGCCAGAAGTTAAAGAAATTACTGGAGACAATCTTAAACTTGCACTTTTTGGTTCTGCTCCAACGAAACAAGAAATTAAGCGGATTCTTATCCTTGCAGGCCTTCCTTTGTATGAAGTATATGGAATGTCAGAAACTGGCATGATAGCTTTAAGTACCCCACAAGCATGGCATCTTGATAGTGTTGGTCAGGTTTTACCAGGTGTTGAACTAGCAATAAATGACGACGGGCTAATATATATTCGTACTTCATTTGAGCGAACTGCACGTTATGAAAATATGTCCGTATCTGACAATAGTCTTACATTTAAACCTGATGGATGGATTAACACAGGTGATTTGGGTAAATTGGATTCAGATGGATATTTATATATAACAGGAAGAGAAAAGAACCTCATCATAACGGATAGGGGTAAAAATATAAATCCAACGCCGATAGAAGCTCAATTGCAAAAAATTCCAGGCATACAATATGCTATATTGTTTGGTAATGAAAAACCATATATTGTAGCTATACTTAGCCCTTTTTCAAATCAAGCACTACCATCGGAAAATGATATAAAATTAGCTATCGAAAACATAAACTCTAAACTAGCAAATCATGAAAAAATTATAAATTTTCTCCTTATTAAAGAATCATTTTCAATAGAAAATGGATTACTAACAGTTTCTGAAAAACCCCGAAGATTTATAATTGAGAAAAGATATAAGGAAGAGATTGAAAATTTATATTAGACGCCTAATCTGAGAGGTTCAGAACTTACGCAACTGTCACAAGCAATGGCGCGGCGTGGCTACACCGCGCGCCAAACAAGTAGGCAATAAATATGGAAACAGCCCGACGTTTTAGTTGCTGAACTAAATAATTTGATAACAATCCATGCTTTATTTGATAGATTATTTGATGAGTTTGATAAGCTAAATCTTTAAGCCTAAGCCAGACTAAAATAGCGCAAGCAATATGATTTCTTTGAATACGACCCTTACGGCATTGACATGATTCAATACCAGCTAATTGCTTTAATTCTCTATGAAACTCCTCAACTTACAATCGTTCCTTAGACACTTGTTGTACAACGATAGTGGAGTATCAACGCTCTTGCGGCCTCAAGAGCGCAAGGGATTTTTCTACTCACCAAGCTTCGGGTGCTTGAGCGAACTTTCTGTTGGCTCAATTGGTGTCACCGACTTAGTAAAGAATATGAGCAATTACCCGAAACAACGGAAATTTTCATTTACCTTGCTATGATTCGGCATATGGTTAGACGGCTTGCATGATTTTTTACCTGCTTGGACTTTTTAGACAACCTCTGAAGTTCCCTTGAAGAGAAAGCGCATTCTACTTACACACAGCAGCTTTCAAAATTTTTAATAGGTTGCTGAGTACAATTTGTCAAAGGTCTTGTAAAGCCATTTTGAAGCGTTAACCCCTTATTTGTATACCACAGATATGCCTCCAAAGATTGGTTTTATATGAGTATACATATATTTGCATTAGAATTTGGACTAATTGCGTCGTAAAGCCTTGATACCTGTGTAGTACATATGCTCTATGGTACCTTCAGCCTTAATATATTAGAAAGTCGTGGTTTTAAAGTTAAACTTGTCAAGGATCACTACATCAAGACCATATTTGTTTGTAAAGAAGATTATTAATACAAAGATCTACCTTTTCTTTAGCTAGATAAATTTATATATTTTTTGGAGTTTAAAATGATAAAAAAAATATTACTAAATAATGATAGTAGTAAGATAGAATCCGAGATTTTAGAGGACTCACTTTCTAAATATATTAAATACATACTACCAAATTCTGGCTTAGGGGATACTTTTTCAAAGTTACTTGAGCAATTAATTAATAGTTTAAACTTATTAAGAATAGATGCAAATTTGACAACTTGTATAGATCCAGAAATAGAGCCTGAATTAAACTTAAATAAGATTCCTCAACAAGGAATTCCTATTGAAACAGTAATTCAGAATATTATTAAGTTTTTAGGTAATGTACCCAATTACTCATCAAGTTATGTCCCTTTAAACGTCATACCGCCATCTTTAATACCTGCAATTCTTGCTAAATTTGCTTGTACTGTTATTAATCCAAATTTAGCCTATGAAAGTTATGCAGGTAAAACTATTGAAGCAGAAAAGTTAGCAATATCATATATCGCTGAAATTATAGGTTTTGAGCCAGAGACAGTAGTAGGTTACTTCACTTCTGGAGGTTCTTCCGGTAATTACTGGGCATTAAGGTGTGCGTTAGAAAAAGCCTTTTGCGGTTGGGGGAAAAAAGGTTTTAAAGCCTTTACTCATAAAAAACCTGTCATTATACAATCAGTTCTTGGACACTATACTAATATTAATGCTGCTAGACTACTTGGTATTGGTACGGAGAATGTTATAACAATTCCAGTTACACAAAATTTTGGTATATGTTTAGATACTTTCAAATTACAAATGGAAAAAGCAATTGAAGACGAAAAGCAAATTATATATATATATTTAATTGCTGGATGTACAGATTCTTTTGGGATAGATGATATAAAAGGTGCTTTCGATATTTGTGAAGAAATTTATCAAAAACATAACCTTCCTAGACCTCACATTCATGTAGATGCGGCTGTCGGTTGGATTTATGGCATATTTAAAAATTACAAAGTTGACGATAATCCTTTAGGATTTAATTTAGAGACTATTTCCATTATTAAAAAAATGAATAGTCTATATGCTAATTTGTGTTATGCAGATTCTATAATTGTTGATCCACATAAGCATGGTTTTACTTCATATACTTCTAGTGCCTTGATTTTTAAAAATAAAAATGATTTACTACTTCTTCAAAAAGATGTAGAAGAAACACCATATTTTACAGAGGATAGTTTTTGTTCTTTTCCAGGTGCTTATACACCTGAAACATCTCGCCCGGGAGATGGACCATTAATGCTTTTATCTAATTTATATGCTTTGGGATATGAAGGCTACCAAACTATTATCGGTTATGCTATTCAACAAACTAATATTTTTAAATCACAACTGGAATTTAATTTTACTAAATCAATAAAAATTTTGAATAGAAATGTTCCTGGCACAAGTACAATCTGGCGGTTTTACCCAAATGAAATTGAGCCGGAAGAAGGATATCAAAGAGAGTTGCTTGGTACAACTCAAGAAGATCATTTATTTATTCAACAAATTAATGAATACAATTATAATCTCTTTTTAAAAGGAAAATCGTTAAGAAGCAATAAAGTACCTGTTTTAGGATATTCTAATCAAGTTCATGTAGGTAAATCAGGTATATCTATAAGTGGTTGGAAATGTATACTACTTCATCCCTTAGTCGATATAAATTCAATAATTGATCATCTTAAACTGCTGTGCAGTTTAACTGTAAAATAAACCTCTTGCAAAAGTTTTTTGTGGTATGATATAAAACCTTGCAGATTTGCGATTGGGATTTTAGTTAAGGTAAGTTCTACGGTTAAAAAAAGCCGAAAAGCTTGTTAGATATAAAGTACCAGGGTAACTCTCAAGAAACACATTGCGTTGAGTCAGAAATGGGGGTAAGTTCCAAACTAAAAGCCAAAGCTTTTTTCCTGAGGTTATTAACTACACGCTCTCGATACCGTTGCTCATAAGTATCAACACCAGGGTCAATAAATTGATCACCAGAAGTTCAAAGGCGATAAAAAATACGTGCCAGCTTATGAGCAGCGGCAGTAATCGCTTTGGGAGCGCCCATTTTGGCTTGCATACGACGATAATAAGCGCCTAAAGCAGAGTTACTGCGGCACAGAGTCTGAGCAGCCATGCGGAAAGCGTTGGCAGCACGACTAACAACTGAGCGAGTTTGAGAGCTTTTGACTTTACCACCAGTCACCCGACTACCAGGGCATAAACCTAACCATGAGGTAAAATGCTTGATAGTTGGGAAACGAGTCGGATCTAATCCTAACTCGGACAACAATATCAATACAGTCAAAGCACCAAAGCCCTGTATTTGAGTAAAATCAACGCCACTAATACGATACAGACAGATGAGTACGCAGGTCAAATTGAGGTGCATTGCCGGGCTGCTTTTTACCTCGGCGTTTTGGTTTGGTTAATGGCTTTTTTGTGACATCAACTTTATTAGCAAACGCTGCCAAGCATTGCTCAATTTGAGCATCTATGGCAAGAATCTGTGTCTGGTAAAACTCGTAAAGTTGTAACTCTTGTTGCAGGATGAAAATCAGTTCACAACGATAGTCACCAGTTAAAGCGGCAGCAATCTCTTCGGTAGAGGCTTTGATACGCCCATCCTTGAGTGCTGCTAGTGTGAGTGGATTACGTTCACCCCTGACAATGGCTTTGATAATGCTCAACCCAGTAGTACCTGTAATATCACTAATCACTCTATGCAGTTGCAAATTCATCTCGGTTAAGGCTTTCTGCATTCGTTGTACGTGAACACCAGCACTTTTGATTAAGTTATCTCGTTGTCGAATGTAACTACGCAGAACACAGATTTGGTCATCTGGCCGGAATGAACCGGACAATAAACCATAGCTATGTGACTTTTGCAACCACTGGCAATCCAAGACATCCGTTTTGCGACCCGGTACAGTTTTTACATAGTAGACTTATCCGTAAATGATAAACGTTGATGGTAAAAGGATTTCAGCGATTATATGGTCAGGTGCGATCGCTAGACTAAGTATACGCAAGAATAGGACTTTGAACATAATTTTTGGCTAAATTATTACTTTAGAGCTAAAAATATCGGGAGAAAGAAATTTTATTTTTTACCAAATATATTAAGTACTAATGGTTAGTAAAACCAAACAATTAAGTCGTAGTCTTACTAACCCACAAACTGCCTTTAAAACTTGGCTATACTTGTGACGAGCTAAACGAAATTTTTCACGGGCAACTCGAAATATTTTTACTTTACCTATTAAATGCTCAACACCTATTCTTCTATAAGATAACTGCTGGTTTTCTTGTTTTTGTAATTCCGAAATCTCTTTCTTTCTCGGTTTTTTGTAAGGTGTGATGATTGTTGACTCTCCTATATAAGCTTTATCCCCAATAAATTTTTGTTTGGAATCAAATTTAACTCGTGTTTCTCGGAATAAGTTAATATCACTTGTTTTTCCTAATTGTCCAATATGAACATCAACAATATCTTCTCCATTTGGCAACACAATAAACTGGTTCGCTCAACCCTAGATAGAATGTTGCGTCTTCTAGACTTAAAACTAAAAAAAAACACTGTACCCCACTGAGAAAGAGACTGAAAGAGTTCAATTATTAAGGGTGGGATTTTGGAAAACGGTTCAGGG
>NZ_JAIVFT010000040.1 GCF_020829665.1 Nostoc sp. CHAB 5824 | reverse complement strand
ATATTTCGGCAGACGCGTGTCGGACGCAACAACATACCATTCGAGATATTCAAACTCCGGACTATGAAGCCTGACACGGTTAACGTAGCATCCCATGAGGTAACTCAGTCACAGATCACGCGCGTCGGAGCATGGCTTCGACGTTTGAAGTTTGATGAATTGCCGCAGCTATATAATGTTCTTAACGGAACGATGAGTTTTGTCGGGCCCCGGCCATGCCTGCCTTCTCAGCACGAATTAATTGCAGAACGAATGTCGCGAGGCGTGACGTCGCTATTGCCTGGCATAACTGGCTTTGGCCAACTGGCTGGCTTGGATATGTCAACCCCGCGGAAATTGGCTATTGCTGATGCGTATTACGTCGGCTCCTGGTCATTGAAGCGAGACTTGGCAATATTGTTTCAAACAGCGACCGGCGGTGGCCGTGGAGATGCCGCCCTTAGGTATCAGGGGATCCCGGCGGAATCAGAGCAAGTCCCAGTCGAAGGATCAGCGACAAAGACTGCTGTTCATCCCCACCATGGCAAGACCGTTGTCATCACTGGTGCTACCGGTTTTTTGGGGCAGGCTGTAATTCCCAAGTTGCTATTAGAGGGATGGACCGTCGTGGCTTTCGTGCGCAATCCACATGACGGGCTCGCGTCGGATATTCAGCAGATTTGCTTTGGTGACTTGGGTAGTGCAGACCCAAATGAACTTGCAATTGCAATGAGCAGCGCCGATTGCCTCATTCATCTTGCAGCCGTGGTTCCTGGCAAAATTGCCTCTCCGCAAAGCGGAACAGCGAAAATTGCAGATGTAATATGCAAAGCGGCAACCGCTGCCGGGATCCCAAGGATAATCGTCTTGAGCTCTGTCTATGCTACTTTAGCAGAGCAACGTGATCCAGATGCGCGGGTCTATGGTCATGAGAAGCTCGCAGCGGATCGTATACTTGTTCAGGCCATGTCAGATGTGACCCAGATCGTGACCCTTCGGCCCCCCGTGATTTACGGTTCTGGCATGTCGGGAGCTTTATCGAAACTTGTGAAGCTGATTCGCGCGGGCTCACCTCTTCCCTTTGGCTTGGCCAAGAACCAACGGCACTATATTTCAAGAGAAAACGTCGCCAATCTCATTGCCACTATCGCTCGTGCGCCAGATTCAACTTGGCGAGAGGCGAGTGGACGATATTACACTCCCACTGATGGACTTGCACTTTCAACCGCTGAACTTGTCAGAATGATCGCTCAGGCAAATGGCAAAACTGCTCGATTGATACCAGTTCCTTTATCTTTTTTGAGGTTCGCCGGGAGAGTTACGGGCTCCTCAGAAATGCTTGCCGGTGCAATCAACCCGTTGCCGCACAATGACAATGCTGCACTCTTCAAGGCTTTCGGGTGGGTGCCTTCGGAGCAGATGCCCGAGTCACTCCCGAGTTAAATAGCAGGGACGTTAGTTTATGAGGCCAGCATATTAAACATTAGGTGTGTACCTACCCCGGCAGGGAAGAACCGTAAACCACCTTATTGCTTGCGCGAACCAGACAAAGCGACGCTGACGCCAATAAATGGTCATTTGCATCGGGCCTTTGTGGTTCAATACAGATGCACTGAAATTCTTGCGATTATGTTAGAATCGAATTCATAGAGCCGAATTTTATTACCACTTCCGAACTGTAGCCGCGGCGCCCAGAAGTCTCAGATTGAATGCTAGGCAAGCCTATCGCTGGGCAGAGACACAATCAACTTTGCTCAACGTAAACGAATTTGGCCTGAAAAATATTCAATGGTCTGGTGAAGACCGGCATCCAAATCGATCTTTGGTCCCCAGCCCAGCAAGTCACGAGCTAATGATATATCTGGTTTTCTCTGTTTCGGGTCGTCACCGGGAAGTGGCTGCCTGACAATTTCTGATTTTGATCCTGTCATTTTTATCACCTTCTCGGCAAGCTCCATGATGGTGAATTCTCCCGGATTTCCGATGTTTATCGGACCAGTTACGTCGGGTCCTGAATCCATCAGCCGGATCAACCCATCAACCAGATCGTCCACATAACAAAATGCCCGAGACTGCGAACCATCTCCATAAATAGTTATAGGCTCTCCGCGAAGTGCCTGAACAATGAAGTTGGATACAACCCGTCCATCTGAAGGGTGCATTCGCGGTCCATATGTGTTGAAAATCCTTGCTACTTTGATTTCGACTCCATGTTCACGATGATAATCAAAAAATAGTGTTTCGCCACACCGCTTTCCTTCATCATAGCACGATCTTATCCCGATCGGGTTTACATTACCCCAATAGGTTTCGACTTGAGGGTGAACCGTTGGATCACCGTAGACTTCGCTTGTTGATGCTTGCAAAATCTTACAGGACAGCCGCTTTGCCAATCCCAGCATATTGATGGCACCAAGGACAGATGTTTTGATCGTCTGAACCGGGTCATGTTGATAGTGAACGGGCGAAGCTGGGCAGGCCAAATTGTATATTTCGTCGACTTCCACAAATAAGGGAAAAGTCACGTCATGTCTTATAAACTCAAATCTGGGGTTATCTTTCAAGTGATCTACATTACGTTTCGTACCGGTGAATAGATTGTCGACGCACAATACGTCATGACCGCGTTCCAAAAGCCGATCGATAAGATGAGAGCCAAGAAATCCAGCGCCTCCGGTGACAAGAACACGCTTCTGAGAGTCGTAGACTCTAGCCATTTATAAACCTTTCAAAATATACGATGTAACAGATAAAGACGTTATTTTAAGTAAAGAGAAGGTCAGTCCAGCGATCCTGCTTCTTTAATTCCTCATAAAACTGCACGAGCGATTCCCGGTCAGCGTTCTTCCCTGCTTTACTAGGAGCCTCAAGATCATAGAATAGCGTGTAACCAGCGCTTGAAACAGCGGTCAAAAACGGCTCGAAAGACTTAGCGCGCTCCATTCCATAAGGCCAGAATTCGACAACCAATGGAACTTTTTTCGACATCAACCGCACGGCACCTTGTAGCACAAACCCTTCATATCCCTGAGTATCGACCCAAAGAAACAATTCGTGGTCCAATTCTTCAGGCAAGAGACTATCAAGCGTTTCCATACGGACCGATATCTTGTTCCTGCTTTGCTCATCGAAAGCTCCTGCCTCCGTGGAAATCGAAACCCGATGGTCGCCGAAATTCGAATTGCTTAGTTCGAACTGAATTGAGCCTGATTCCGCGCCAACGGCGACATTATGACATTTAACTTTGTCTGCGACGTCATTGATCCAAAGATTGGCGGACAACAGCCTGAAATTTAACGGCTCTGGTTCAATTGCAATTGCGCTCCCGACATAATGTCGTTTGACCAGTGGCAAACAGATTGAACCGACATTTGCACCGACGTCGACGAACACACAGTCCGACAAATTTCGACCCAAAAGTTTTTGAGCAACGCCAAATTTATCAAGGTCGAATTCGTAACGTGCATAAAGTTCTCTACCGATCACTCCGTCACTGGTTGAAACGACAAAGGATTCTGGTCCGGCGGAAATGGCAAACGGGCCATACATCGTGTCGAAAAAATATGCGCGAACGTGAGGGTATCTGGACAATGCCGTTTGAAAAGGTCGTAGCATCGTCCGTGCTGTGCTGCCCAACAGGCGCTTGATCGAATTGACAGGTCCGGTCATTTTAAGAAACAATCCTCATATCGGCGAACAATGTCTGTCCATGCATAAGATGCTGCGAGGCCTGGTTTCGGTAAAAACCGGTCTATCGGTCCGCTGCGAAGGAGTGGGAGCAATTGTGAAAAGTCGGAAAAATAGCCACCTGAATTCGCAAGAGTAAAACGGTTCTGAGGAACGTCAATCGCAATGACAGGTCTTGCAGCCACGATGATTTCGATCAGGGAGGGAGCACTACCGCACAGGGTATGTGTGTGGATATAGGCCGTGCAGTTGCGGCGTAAGTAATCTATCACAGGCTTTTCGTACAGCCCATCGACTAAATATATATTCTGATGTCCTGAATATTCATGCAGGATGGATCGGCCATACTCACTCGCCGAGAAGTTCGAACACACGACCAGATCAGAATCGTCGACACCGACAAATTCTCGGCACAGCTCTCTAATCTTGTTGTCCTCAATTGACCTACTGATAGAGAGGAAATAATTTTTTCCCAGAAACGGAAACCGCTCAATCATTGCATTAGTTGGCTT
The DNA here is from genome assembly GCF_020829665.1 of Nostoc sp. CHAB 5824. GTDB lineage: Bacteria > Cyanobacteriota > Cyanobacteriia > Cyanobacteriales > Nostocaceae > Nostoc. The sequence continues at coordinate 16,324 of NZ_JAIVFT010000040.1, read as the reverse complement.
GTCTATCGAATAATCGATGTCACCGCCATACGGTATCACCGCAACCTTGGCACGATCGCGTTCATGATTTTCGATGAACTTTAGATAATGGTCGTTATCCAAGATGATCACGTCGGCTGTTTTGCGGGCGAGCCAGAAACAAAGCTTTAGGTAGGCGCGAGCCAAGCGACCAAATTGTGGCCGCTCCCATTCGATACCGCCAACATTCACTACCACATAGGGCTTCCCCAAGAACATGATTTTGACGGCCGTCATGACAGGCATAGCCCCCATGCCAAGCATCAATATGTTAAAACCTTTGAAAGCGGACAATATTATCGAGACAGAGTCATATACCAACCCTTGAATACCACTGGCACTAAGGGGCAGTTGTATAACTGTTGCGTCCGACTGATTGCCAGGCAGTGTAACCGGTGTTTCTCGGGGGTTAAATACAAGGGTCTCCCCACCTTCAGATCTAAGATCTACCAGGTTATTTACTAACGCATCCCAGCCACCATATGACGCGCGGTAGCCATGGGAACCAACAATCGAAAATTTTCTCATTCAAGATAGTCCGAATAGTAATTCTCGACATAATCTCGCAACGCGATCCGCCAATCGCGCATATGATTGAGGTCCATAAGATCTAGGCGAGCATTGACGAGTCTCTCGCTCGGCGGACGCTCTGCAAAATATTGTTCTTTGAAAAAGCTGGAGTCTACAGGGACAATTTCAACCTTGTCCTTCAAGCCGATAACGTCCACCAATTCCGTTGCCACTTCAATGCGGCTCGTAACACCTCCACAGACCATGTTATACAGCCCCCACCGCTCTGCTTGCAAAAGATCAAGGCAGTTTCGCGCAAAATCATGCGTGTAGGTTGGGGTACCGTCTTTATCATCTACAATATGGAGAACGGTCTTTCCTGCCTTGATTTGGGCCATTATCTTCTGGACAAATTTTTTGTCTTTCGAAGGACCGCCACCCATCATCCAACCGGCCCGACAAACCAGATATCGCAGGCAGTTTTCAACAACATAGCGTTCACCAAGATACTTCGTTCTTGCGTAAACACCCAGCGGGTTTGGCGTATCCCAATCATCATATTGGTTCTGTCCACCATCAAAAATGCCCGCAGTACTAATATATAGCAAAGGAATATCTAAGGAATTTGCGATCTGAACAGCACTTTCGACAGCTAAAGTATTCGTTCTGTAAGTATCATCCTTGTTCAATTCACAAAATTCTAAATCGGTATAGGCACCGATATGAAATAGATAGTCAGGTTGAAATGCTTTGACATCGGCGACATAGGATTCATGGTCGCGGAAGTCCAAAAAAGACAACCAATCCGTATTTAAATCTTTATCGGTAAACTTCACATCAAATTCAGCTGATGTTGCTTTATAGAAAGCCTCACCGAGCATACCGCCGGCTCCAGCAATGTAGAGTTTTTTCATTTTAAATCCTTGTTTCTATCAAGTCTTCGGGCAGGAATGCCGCCAACAACGGCTCCATCAGGAACATCGGCGGTTACAACGGCACCTGCTGCAACGACGCTATTTTTGCCAATACACACTCCATCCGTAATAGTTGCTCCCCCACCTATCCAGCAGCCGCTGCCAAGGATTACGCCCTTGCGTGTAACCCCTTGGAGCCTAATATCAATATTCTCATCATCAAAATTATGGTTTTCTGAAAAGATTGATACATTAGGACCCAAAATAGCCCCTTTACCTATTCGAACCGGGCCTCGCACTTGAATGTAGCACCGCTCGGAAATGCCGACATTATCTTCAATTATCAGGCCTTGACCGAACTCGGCAAGAATGCCGGTGCAATTTATTATACCACCTGATTTGATAGTAACATTATTGCCGATGATCACACCGTCCAGCGACAAAGCATCAATTTCAAGCCCCCGTCCGAAAAAGCACCCTGACCCAATGCTAACGTGTTTTCCCGCTCGGATTGACACGGCTGGCTCGGCAAAGTTGAAAAACCCGCTACTCTTTAGCCACGGGCGTTTAATCTGGAAACGAGCAAGCGATAGCAAACGAACAAAAATCACATTCGCAATATCGTAAGTCGATGCATGCAGATCAATCTGGAACGTATGCCTCCCACTTCGGCGCACGAAGCGAGCGACTAGATTTCCAACGATGCTCCCCATCTCGTTAACTGCAACGCTCTGGAACTTGGCCGAGCACAGAGCGATACTCGGACAAAATTTTATCCAGAAATGCTTGCTCGCTATAATGACTGTTGAAGGAGTCAATGGCACCATCCGACAGAATTTCCCATTCTCCATCCGACAACGATGCCGCCTTTGTTATCGACTTCAGCATGTCTTCGGGCGAGTTAAATTCAAACAGATCACCATTTTTTTGCGGGCGGACCATTTCAGACAATCCCCCAATGTCGCTGGCAAGAACCGGAGTGCCGAGGGCGAATGCTTCAATTACCGCTAAGGGATTATTTTCATACCACACCGAAGGAACAATGCAGAAACGGGAGCTTGAAATAAGCTCACCTAGCTCGGGATAACTTTTGGGACCAAGGGATTTAATGTTGCTTGAACGCCGTGAAAAATCGACCACATAATCGGCCAACGGTCCATCACCGACGATAGTTAGAGGCAGTTCCGTTTGGGCGAAAGTTTCCAACAAATTTTTAAGACCCTTTTCGTGCGATAATCGGCCAAAATAGAGGAAACCAGATCGATCAGGGGCAGTCCGAATGGCGCCAGAAGGCGCGGCCAGAAAATTTGGGACAATAATACCTTTTTGCGCAAACTGGGCATCAAACTCTGCATATTTGTCTCGAGAAAATTTGCTGACAAAAATGTAGCGGTCGATGAGATTGTTAACCCGAAGGGCTCGACGGACAAGCGCCTCGCCTGTAACCACTAGACTTTTGCCAAGCTCGCCGTAGGCGCACTTATGCACGACACAATTCCATACCCCAGATTTACATCGCTCACATAGCCGCCCTTTTGTATCAAGCATGGCATTGGCCGGACAGATCAATCGGTAATCGTGAGCAGTATGCAAAATAGGTATGCCAGCCCGAGCCAACTCCAGCAGGATCGACGAGGATAATCCCCCAACAAACAGATGGATGTGGGCTATATCAGGCGCAAACTCGGTTAACTGCGATCGGATTCTGGCAGCCGCCGACCGATTGAAAAGATAAGAGCCGATGTCGCCAATGCCCGGACGTTTCGAAATTTCATTCTGTGAAACTACGTCGTCCAAACTGAACTGGCGAACGTCGACGCCGTTCCTGCGCAAGAGATCCGCTGTCCTCCGAAACGCGGCATGTGCCCCGCCGAGCGCATGCGCTTGGTTACTTATCATCAAAACTTTGATAGGCCGCTGATTAGTCATCGCGATTCCTCAGAAGCAACTTTCTTGTAAATCGAAGCAACATGATCGGCCATAGTTGCCCAACCCAGCTTGCTGGCGCGCGCAATAGCACCTTGAGACAATCTGGCAAGTTCGTCTCGGTCGTTGGAAAGGCTTTCTAAAGCATTAGCGATCGCACTAATCGAAGTCTCTTCGTCTACCAGCGGAATTAAGATTCCGCAGCTCTCATCAACAAAATAATCAAGCCCGCCAACGGCGTGACATATTACAGGAAGTCCCGCCGATAGGGCTTCTGGAACGACGTGAGAGCCAGCCTCTCTAAAGCTTGGATGAACGAGAATATCAGCGGAAAGATATAAATCTTTCATTGCATCATGCGCGAGACTGCCTTTGAACCGGACCATGTTCAATCCCATTTGGGTCGTCATGGCTTTCAACTCATCCTCCAGCGGACCATTGCCGACATAAGAGACTTGTATCCTCCTTTGATCAGCTGACAACTCGGCAAGTGCCCGCAGCACGAGACGAGGCATTTTTCGTTCCACCAGTTGACCAACGACAACCACATGCAGTACAGCCGTCTCCGGCTTCGGAATGACTGAAACAGGACCGCAAGCGGAATCCGCCAAAATGGAAGCCTTTCCGGCAACCCCCAACAATTGAGCCTCTCGTCTGTCGAAGAAAAATACATGCTTAGCTCGGCGGATGGTACGCAGAACTTTCCATTTTCTGAAGGTGGGAAGCGCCCAGCTTAGCTGCCGAACGAGCTCTTGAGCTTGAACTGCGATCGGTAATGACCTCAAAAAGCTCCAGGGAGCCGAAGAAACACCCCCCGTTGGTCCCCAGATTAACGGAATTTCAGAATTCCGCCAGAGGCCCGGTTCGCGGAGGGTGATGAGATTGACAATGTGCAGAAGGTCATAGGGGTGGTCTTGATTTCTTTTGTGAACCGCCATCATCGCTCGACGCTGCCAGGTTCGATATGCCAGAAAATACAAAAGAGGGTTTCCGACCCCTGCCTTAAATTTACGCCGGGAGAAATTTGCCGATATAAGTTTATGCGTCAATGGTCCATAGTGCACATGCATAAATCTTACGCGGGTGAGCTTTGGATTCAGTTGCTCCCATTGCTTGATGTCATCGGCATACTTGCCAGCCGCCTGCTGGGGTCCATCAGCGCAAAATACATCAATCTCTAAATCCGAGTGCCGCTCGACTAGCTGCAACAGCAGCTTCCATCCGCCGGCACATTCTGATCCTTGGTAAGGGCTTAATTCATGAGCCACAAATGCCACGCGCAACATGGTGCCCGCAAAGATACCGTCATGATTATCCATGCTGTTTTTCGTGCATGAAAGCGGGGCGCGCCAGAGCCAAGCCGACCAATGCCCAATAAGAGGCCGAAACAATCTGAACCGACAAAATCTGATTCACAAAAGTCGCGATGGCGAGGACAAAAGTCATAGCCAAAGCCGCGCCTCCCGCCTCTTTATCCTTTCGAAAAATATGCATAAAACAGGATAAATAGATAGAAACATATGACATAAAACCAAATATTCCAAAGTACATGAATAAAGCAATATAATATACATCCTCGAGTGGCGCCATATTCTTAGATAATATAAATATCTCGGGAACATATCGAGCAGAAAAAACTACCGAACGCACCATATCAACATTACGGCCGATACCAACTAATATTTCAGAAAACGAAGCGTCACTTATATAGTACGGAAAGGTATATAACAAAATCCCAACTCTGCTTGTCTCTGATATTCTTATATACTCCTCCAAACTGAATCCGTTGATATATACAAATGTCACCAACGCAGTCGAGCCCAGCGCGCCCCCGACTGCCGCGATTAACAGCCCCAACCAACCGGACCGCCAGTAAAGAGCCAAGCCTGCGACCGCAAAAAGAGCAGCAAAAGATTGAGTGAAATAAATTAGCACGCACGATAAAATAATGTCTAAACTTAGCCAGCTAGACTTACACTCCAACTTCCTAAATACGATATAAAAAACCAAAAAGAACGCCAGCGATATGTTTTCCGAAAACGTACCGAATATCGCACCGTCCCATTTATCAAGATTTGTTGCTATTCGTGTATCCAGCCCCTCAATTTGTTGAGGCAAAAGAAATTGTACAAAAGCTTCGATCTGAAGAATTTGTGGTATGCAGGCAATAACTTGTATGATGAAGATACAGCTAAATGCCTTCCGCAAAGCATCATGTACGTCACTACGATTGAAAGTTGCCAATGCAGCGCCAATCGGTACATAGCGCAAGGTAGCAAACAGAAAATCTGTGTTAGACCTGAAATCATCTCTTACTATAGATGTTGCGGTAACGGCTATAATAAGAGACATTATCGAAAATATAAGCCCTGAATTTAGCATCGGTGATGGCCATCGCGATAATAGGATTAAAGACGAAATTATAACATAGCCAAAATCCAGAGCATATCGGGCAGTATTAAATCTATCTGGACTAAAATCCAAAATCTTTATTAAAATTTCATCAAACGTCATCAATACCAGTATTGAAACAATTATTCGAAGAGATAACATCAACCGAAGCCCTTATTAAGATTCGGAGCAGGGAGTTGGCATTTCCCTAGAGTTTTGGTCGAGTATACGTAGTGCAATTAGATCCCAGCTCATGGGTGACTGACTGAGTTCCATTGCTTTAACGAAAGCACTTTTATTTTTCTGGAAAGCTTCACAAGCATGGCCAATTGCACTTGGGTTTACAACGGCAGGCAACACAATTCCAGCGCCTATGGGCATCTCCTCCGCGAGATCGCCGACATTTGAAACAATTATTGGCAGCTTAAAGGCCAGCGCGAGTTTCAAAATTCCACTTGTCGTTCCCTCCAAATAGGGGAGGACGGCAACGTCTGCGGCGAAAAAATATCGCTCCACCTCCCTAAAATCCACCCTACAATCAGTGATCGTCAAACTTGGTTCCTGCCGTATCTGCTCAAGTCGCCGGTGAAGAAATTTGTCATTAGCATTGTGAGACTTCGGGCCGGCAATCAGGAAATGAAAATTTCCCGGATTTCCTGCTTTCGCGTTAGATGCAATAAACTCCACGAGCTCAGCCAAGCCCTTGCGGGATTCCAAGTGGCCAAAAAATAGGACCGTCGTTGGGTTGTGCCTGTCGAGGCCGAAAGATTTTCGTGCAGTATCTCGGTCAAACTTACCAATTTTGAAAATGTCATATGGCCCGTGGGGTACGGTCAGCCTTGTGACACTTCGATTCAAATTGTCCATGGCAAGATTTGCGCTTGCCGAGTGGAGGACAAGTTTATCAAATATGCTATAATAAAGCCGGAACAGCGTTTTGCTCCAAGGCCGCGGATAGTGCGGGAGGACGTCATGCACGATCGCGACACATTCAACCCTCAGCTTACGAAACCACAATACAAATAGCATGTCGAGCAACGGAAAGCGAATCGGTCCTTGAAAATAAAGTGTGTCGGGGCGGGTCGCACGAATCCGGGCGGCAAACCGGAACAGGTCAGCAAGCAGGTGCCTGGTGCGGCGAAACACCCGTTCAATGGAAAAATCGAAACAGTCGTAATCTTCTGGACAATCTTTCGCGGTATAAAGCGTCACCTTTGTGTATTTTGACAAGGCACGGCTCATACACACGGAATAGTCTGTCAAACCGGAGCGGCCGGTGAAGCAAACGACAGCCACCTTACCCTTATCGATCGATCTGGTGTTGCCGCCGGTCATGCTTGTGAAGATCCGCGGCGAGACACGAGAGCCAACATCGCCACTCTCTCATCCTCTCGAAATGCCGATGTTAACCAAATTCCACCTGCAAACGCAATCAGGGCAATTATCGAGGCGACGATTGAGGCAAAGTTGCCAAAAACCAAAATAAACGCAGACGAACAAACGCAAAACACAATTGCACCAATTTTTAAAAGCCCCAACCAATCAATAGCAAGCCGGACGCCAACTGCCTTTTTCAGGCTCAACAAACACACCGATAGCCAGATAAATTCGTTTAGTAGCACGACGAAAGCAGCCCCTAATGCCCCAAAAGCCATGCTAATGGGTACAATAAATAACAGCGAGGGAATACAGGCGATTTCTGCGAAGAGCGGCGGGCGCGGATATTCGATACTTAGACAAAAGTTTGCGAGGCACAGACGCAATGATGAAACGAGGAATGATACAAGAAAAACAAGTATAACAACAACGGAGTCAACATAATTTTCTTCGATAATACTAATAATCCAATTCCCATTGTAACAGAACACAGTTAACGCGATGCATACCGTAACCATGTTGAGTTTAGTCCAAAGATTGTTACAGGTATTTAAAGAAGCTAAGTCATCATTGGCGTGTACAGAATGAATAAACAATGGACGCATAAATCCACTGAGCATGTTAACTGGCATATATCGCTGCACAATGCCAGATATCGAGTGAGCGAATCCGAAAGTTGCAAGAACAAATGGATCAGATAATTTACTCAAAACAATTTTAAAGGCATCTATGCTATAAAAAACATTCGCAAATTGTGTAAGATAGGCCGGTAGTGCGTATCGCATAATTGCTTGAAATTCTTCTTTCTTACCATTTGGTCGTTCTTTTTTCCAATAAAGTGAGCCCAACGAGCCCGCTGAAGTCAAAAGGCCAATTCCCACACCGATTGCCTCTGCAATAAATATTTGCTGAACCGTAATTTCTGACTTGGATGAAAAATAAAGCAAGGGAATGAGCTTGAACGATATCCGAAGCATCTGACTGAACTGAACGCGCCTTTGTGCCAAGCAAGATTCCAACATAACGTCTGTCATTCGCGCCATGCCTTCGGCGAAAATAATTGCTGCGAAAATTGGGAACACAGCGAGAAGCGCGGCTAACGAAGGACTCCCGTCCTGAAATTGCAAAATGACAAATATGATCGGAACAGTGCAAATTAGCGTGATAGCCCTTAGAGCGAGGATTGGGAACACGGGCCCTGCTGGGGAATACGCCGATCCAGATGTACGGTTCACGTAGCGATATGCTGCCGGTAACGATCCGGCATTCGAAACCAGAGTGGCTATTTCGATAATGGCCCAGGCGGCCACGTAAACGGCGTAGGATTCTGTGCTCGCGGCACGAACCAGAACCACTAAGTAAATGATTCCGATCAACGCCGACATAGGCTTAAGCATCAGAGCAGACCAGAAACCATCGACGATCATCCGGTTGACACTGGCATGCGGGTTAGCCCTAGTAGACATAGGCCTATGCAAAATTACATGTAGGTCTGCTTGGCGCGCAAAGACCGAATGTCGTTTCATTGAAGTAAGACACCACCATTATTTACCCTTCAGACGACAGCTCCCGCTAGCCGAGAGCGCGAGGAACATCCACCGCTTTTTCGTCAATTTTGCCGATTGCGTGGCGTATCCCATGCCAACCAGATGTTCTCAATGCCACAATCAGGTAAAAAGCCGAAGACTCAATCGGTTAAGCCTATCTAGGCAAAAAACAGCAGAATGTGTAGCGTTGCGACATTGGTCTTCACGACTTGAATTTTACGTTTCTTGCTGGCCTGCAACCAAGGCTAGGATGCTTTGACCATATGCAGTTTTTTCGAAGAATTTTCCACGTGCTTGTAGCTGTTCAAGACCGATGAAGCCCTGATTAAAAGCAATTTCTTCCAGACAGGCGATGAATGATCCGGTCCGTTTCTGTATGACCCGGACAAATTCCCCCGCCTCGACCAAGCTGTCATGCGTGCCGGTATCCAGCCAAGCATACCCCCGGCCCATCCTTTCAACGTAAAGGTCACCTATTTCCATGTACATTCGGTTGATATCGGTGATCTCAAGTTCGCCTCTGGCAGACGGCTGCACTTTCTTCGCAAATTCGACCACTCGATTGTCATAAAAATACAATCCGGTAACAGCGAGATCGGACTTGGGAGATTTCGGTTTCTCTTCGATGCTTATGGCTCGTCCGGCTGCATCGAGTTCTACCACGCCATAGGCACTTGCGTCATCAACGTGGTAGGCGAAGATACTAGCACCGTTGGTCCTGGATTTGGCATTATTCAAAAGCCTACCAAACCCCGAGCCGTAGAAGATATTGTCACCCAGCACCAGCGCGACTCGTTCGTAGCCAATGAAGTCAGCGCCTATTAGAAATGCCTGAGCCAATCCTTTAGGTTCAGGTTGGACGGCATAATCTATATTCAGACCGAGTTCGCTGCCGTCGCCAAACAATCTCCGGTAATTGTCCAAATATTCGGGCGAGGAAATTATGAGGATATCTTTGATACCTGCCAGCATCAAAGCGGAAAGCGGATAATAAATCATCGGCTTGTCGTAGATCGGCAATAATTGCTTGTTGATAGCAAGCGTAGCCGGGTGTAGCCGAGTTCCGGTACCGCCGGCCAATATTATTCCGCGCATGAGTGATTATCCTTTTTCGCCAAGTCGCTGCACGAGAATTTCATCGATTGCTTCGCGCCAAGCTCGGGGTCTAATGTTGAAATCCGTTTGGATGGCTTTTGTGGAAAGCCTCGAATTTTCCGGGCGTTTGGCCGGTGTAGGATATTGCGCCGTTGATATTGGCTGAAGCACGGGCGTGGACATCCCACGGCGCGCCATGGCCTCAAAAATATGTGCAGCCAAATCGAACCACGTCGCCTGCCCGGAGTTGGTAAAGTGCCAAGTTCCTCCAACATCCGGAAAATTGGCTGTCACTTGAAGAAGTGCCTCGGCAATATCGATGGCGCTTGATGGGCAGCCAATCTGGTCATTGACCACACTAAGTTCGCTTTTGGCAGCTCCAAGACGTATCATGGTATTCATAAAGTTTTGACCGTCGGCGCTCAATACCCAAGCTGTCCTTATAATCGCATGTTTTGTATTGGAAGAGCGAACGGCCGCCTCGCCAGCCTCTTTAGTTCGTCCGTAAATGCCCAAGGGATTCACAGGGTCCGTTTCGGTATAAGGCACCGACTTGGAACCGTCGAATACGTAATCAGTCGAAACCTGTACTATCGGGATGCCATGACGCTGAGCAGACCGCGCCAGGATGCCGGGAGCAACTGCATTAATCATGTGTGCTAGCTCGGCTTCTGATTCAGCGCGATCCACGGCCGTGTAAGCTGCGCAATTAATAACCGCACTCCAACGGGCATTTTCAAAGGCAGACACGATTGAACGGGAATCGGTCATATCGAGCTTATCACGCCCCGGTGCCTCCACTTCGATGCCGCGCTCTCTGGCGATGCGCACCAGTGCGCCGCCTACTTGCCCGCTGCCCCCAGTCACCAATATTGGCGCGACGATTGTCATTGTGCGTTCGCTATCCCCAGCCGCTCACCACGATAGGTTCCATTTTGAATCGACGTCCACCAGTCTCGGTTGTCGAGATACCAACGGACTGTTTTTTCGATCCCGCTTTCAAAGCTTTCTAACGGCCGCCAGCCCAGTTCCTGTTCAAGCTTCGAAGCGTCAATCGCGTAACGAAAATCATGGCCAGGTCGGTCGGCAACAAATGCTATCTGTTCCCGATAGCTAACGCCATCCGATCGTGGTTCGAGACTATCAAGAATATCGCAAATCGTGTGGACGACAGTTAAATTGTTTCGCTCTGATCGACCACCCACCATGTAGCATTCACCAATAGTCCCACGCTCAAACACTGCGCGAAGCGCACGGACATGATCGTCGACATATAACCAGTCACGAACGTTTTCTCCGTTGCCATAAACCGGAAGCGGTTGTCCTGAAATGCATTTGATAATGATCAGCGGGATCAGCTTTTCAGGAAAATGATAAGGGCCGTAATTGTTTGAACAATTGGTGATTACGGTCGGTAACCCATATGTGTGATGCCATGCGCTAACGAGGTGATCTGAACCCGCTTTGGATGCAGAGTAAGGAGACCGGGGATCATAAGCTGTTTCTTCTGTGAAAAAGCCTTCTTCACCCAACGCACCGAAAACCTCGTCCGTCGAAATATGGTGGAAGCGGAAGTTTTCTTGTTCTGAAGTGTCGAGACCACGCCAGTATTCCAAGCTTGCCCTCAACATTGAAAACGTCCCCACGACATTAGTTTGAATGAAATCCGAAGGACTGTCGATGGAACGGTCTACGTGCGATTCTGCCGCCAAGTGAGTGATCACATTGGGACGGAATTCATGCATCAATGCGAGTACGCGGTCCGTATCGCAGACATTTGCTTCAACGAAACGGTAGCGGTTCGAGTCAGCAACCGGTCGCAGCGATGACAGATTGCCTGCATAGGTTAGTGCATCAATATTCAGAATCTGGTGGCCAGATGCATTGATAAGATTGCGAACAAGTGCAGACCCAATGAAACCTGCGCCCCCGGTAACCAAAATTTTCAGATCTAATGGTCGCACGGCATTTTATCCTTCCAGCGGCAGAAGTGGATTTCCATCGTATGGGAAATCGAAATCTGCTTTGTTCAGTTCGGGCAATCCCGCGTCCTTGTCTGACAACAGTGGCCCGGCACTGTCTGCCAATGGCCATTTGATAGCCAGTTGTGGATCGTTCCAAGCAATTCCGCCGTCTGCTTGAGGTGCGTAATAGGAATCAACCTTATATGCGATTTCGCAATCTGGCTCGAGCGTAAGAAAACCATGAGCAAAGCCGGCTGGGATAAAAAGTTGATTGCCAATTTCTGCGGTTAGTTCAACACCGACCCATCCCATGAACGTTGGCGAGGCTCTGCGCAGATCGACTGCAACGTCAAATATACGCCCCCGCAGACACCGGACCAATTTCGCTTGTGCGTATGGAGCGCGCTGAAAATGCAATCCCCGCAGCGTAAAGCATAATCGGGAAAACGACTGATTATCTTGACAAAAATTTGCCTTGATACCCGACTCTTGGTATCGTTCGGTATGCCAAGTTTCTGCAAACCATCCCCGCGCGTCCGCAAATCTGCGGGGAGTTATAAGCCTCGCTGTCATTAATGTCCCGAATCGTTATGGGGGAAATGCTTGTTCCGCCCGCTAATTCAAAGGCTTCGCGATTGCAACCAGTTGTCGCCTTTTACCCCAATGAATATCCTGAAATTTGAACGCATCGCTGATCAGCGAGCAAGCGTGCACCTCACATGGTAAAGTCGGCGTTCATCGAAACGGCCAACCCGTGATTAATTCTAACGAGTTATTTGATGTTAACTCGCCCTGCAATGCAGTTATTATGCATTTGATAGTTTTTAAAAGGAGGATATATGTCACCCGATGCCGCGCTCGTCGTGTTTACGTCGCTTGGTTTCGCGTCGATCTTTCTGGCGTTAGTAATCGGCATTACCGGGCGTGAGCCCGCCGACCTTGTCACAGGCATAACCAACATGACGCCGGCGGCGCGGCGTAAAGCGCAGTTCGAACAACTCGAATGTATGACGCGTGTCGCCGACGAGGCAATCGAAGCCCGGCGTATCGGCAAGCGCACTGCATTTCCGCAAGGTCACGATTAGAACTTCGAATTCGCGTCGACACTCTCTGGTCCCGCGCGTTTAGCGGCCGTGCCATGCCCCCGGGCACGGCCGCTTTTCTTTCATCATTGGGGTTGTTCAATCGCGCCCTCAATCGTCCGTTGGCGAGGTGCCGATTGGCGTACCATCTCAGGACGGGGTTGCTCTACCGGCCGGACAACGGGTGGCGCGTTTTGGCCGCCGGAAGGTGCGGCTTGTGGTTGGCGGTAGCTGCGCCCCTCGTCGTTGCCGCGCACTCGTTCGCCCCTGCCGTCCTGACGCATACCGGGCTGGCCCTGCCGCTGAACGCGAGCCGCGCCAGCGCCGTCATTGTTGCGCCGTTTAGCGCGGCCATAGCCGTCCCCTCGCCCCGGGCGCTGTACAATGTCCGGGTTGGGGACTGGCACTGCAGCAGCACCATTGCCGTCACCACCGCGCCACTGGTCGTTGCGGCCACGCCGGCCTTCGCCGCGAACGCGCCTGCTATCATCTTCGCGCACCCTTCCGCCATTACGTTCGGGCCAGCCTATGGTGCCTGGGGTAGAACTGTCACTATAACCGCGACCGCGATAGCCGTCACCGTCACGATTGCGCCCACGATTTTCGCGGTACCAGCGATGCCGTTTTTCACCCCAATAACGGCGGTGGTTATCGCGCATCGTGTAACGCCGTCCGACATTGTCGAACAAATAAAAGCCATAGCCTGGGTACCAGTAATTGTCATACCAGCCACCACCAAAGCCTATATTGTAAAAGCCCTGGCCATAATCACACTGATAATAACTGTCATATCCGCCATAAGGATCGCAGTTATAATCGTCATTATAATAGCCATCACCATAATAGCCATCACCATAATAGCCGTCACTGGCATAGCCGAGGCCCATGTCATATGTGCAGCCAGAAACGGCAATGCCCGCCGTCGCCAATGCCACAATTTTAAGAAATATCTTGTTCATGCCCTGCACCCCCTTTTTGCGAAACCCAGAATTTAATTCGCGCAGTCGAATCAACAGGCTGATTTAACGTGGGTTCGGGGTTATCGTGCAGCAGTTGAATTGTAAGTGAATGTATTTGTTTGCTGCTGTTCAGAATCAGGACAGCTTGCGCGCTACTGACATCCATGGCAATAACGTTTAACCGGACGATTAAAAGGACACTGAAATGGCCCTTGCCCATAGCGAAGCTGCCAACCCGCATTGGGTTCCGCGTAAGAAGATCGGCGACCTGTCGCACATTCCCGGAGAGAATGGTCCGCCCATCATTGGCACCACATTTCGGGTACTGCGCGACCCGCCCGCATATGGCGCGCATATGGTCAAAACCTATGGCAAGGTGTTTCGCACCAATGCCTTCGGCAACCCTACCATTTCGCTGGTGGGCGCCGAAGCCAATGAGCTGATGCTGTTCGACCGCGAAAAATTGTTCTCGTCCGAACAAGGCTGGGGCCCGGTGCTCAATCTGCTGTTCCCGCGCGGACTGATGCTGCTTGATTTCGACCATCACCGCATGGACCGCCGCGCGCTGGGTATCGCGTTCAAGCCGGAACCGATGCGCGCCTATACGCAGGACATGAACCGGATCTTTGCCCAGCAGCTGAAAAACTGGCGCGGCGACATGCTATTCTATCCGGCGATCAAGCAACTGACCCTCGACGTTGCCGCGAGCAGTTTCCTTGGCATCCCGCTTGGGCCTGAGGCAGACAAGATCAACAAGGCCTTTGTCGACATGGTGCAGGCGTCAGTTGCGCCGATCCGTGCGCCCATTCCGTTCACCGCGATGGGCAAAGGCGTTGCCGGGCGCAAATATCTGATCGACTATTTCGGCCCGCAAATCGCAGAGCGTCGCCGCAACGAAAACCGGCAGGATATGTTCAGCCAGTTCTGCCGCTCGAAGCGCGAGGACGGCGAATATATGTCCGATGGCGAACTTATCGACCATATGAACTTCCTGATGATGGCGGCGCACGACACAATTACCTCGTCGGTGACCTCGATGATCTGGTATCTGGCAAAACATCCCGAATGGCAGGAAAAGCTGCGCGAGGAATGCCTCTCCATCGCGCCTGCGGCCAGTGACATCGCCTTTGGCGATTTGGACAAGTTCGAACTGACCGAATATGCGTTCAAGGAAGCGCTGCGAATGATTTCGCCGGTTCCTTCGATCCCGCGCCGGGCACTCAGGGATTTCGAGTTCATGGGCTATCGCATTCCGAAAGGTACAGCTGTTAGTATCAGCCCTGCCTATGTCCATATGATGCCCGAATATTGGGAAAATCCCGAGGTCTTCGACCCGATGCGCTTCACGCCCGACAAGGTAAAGGAACGACACAAATATGCCTGGGTCCCCTTTGGCGGCGGCGCGCATATGTGCCTTGGCCTGCATTTTGCGTATATGCAGATGAAGCTGTTCATGCACCATTTGCTGACCAGCGTTCGGGTCGAGATTGCCGATGGCTATGCGCCAGAATGGCAGGCTTGGCCGATTCCAAAGCCAAAGGACGGGTTAAAGGTGCGGTTCAGTCCGCTTTAGCGGACCGCGACAAGCCGTCTTGCAAGCGCGGCGCGACACTCTAAAGGTCGCAGTCGTCGCATGGCTTACGCAGAACAATCTGATTGGGAAGCCAGCGGGCTTCGGCGGCGGGGGATCGGCCTTGGTATCGCCCTGCTGCTCGAAGCGTTGTTCATTATCGCAATCTTGAGCCTAACTATGCGCTCGGGCGGCCCAGAGGCCGGTAAGCGGGGCCTCAGCACTTTCTCTCTCGAGGCCGAATCCGAGTCAGCATCCGCAGACAAAACTGAAACCGAAACCCCAGTGACGAAGCAGGCTCGACGCGAATTCAATCCGCCGATCCCCAAACCGCTTTTGCCGCCGGTCAACCCGGTTCAGGCCCCAGCGCCCAGCCCCGATTACATCAAGGTCAGCAAATCCGAGTTCGACGCAATGGACCTGTCGAAAATTTCCTCCAGCGGAAGCGCAGGTGGGGGCGAAGCCAAAGGCAGCGGACAGGGTAATAAAGGGCAGATGGGCCCCGGCCTTGGCCCCGGCGGCGCGCAGCTTTATCCGGTGGCGTGGCTACGCGAACCATATGACGCCGAACTCCGCCCCTATCTCGCCGCCGTCAAACGTATCCCACCGGGAGCATCCGCCGACATCGCCTGCCGGATGGCCGAGCACAACCGCGTAGAAAACTGCCAGATCATCGGTGAAAACCCGCGTGGAACGGGGTTGGCACAGGCACTACGCAAAGCAGCGTGGCAATTCCTGGTGAAGCCGCCACGCATCGACAACAAGCCACAGTTGGGCGTTTGGGTACGGATACATTTTGATTTTGGGGTGAAGGAGGCTGAACCTGTTGATGCGCCTCAAGTGGAATGATTTTATGCCGCCGGTCGCTCGATCATGCCGAATTTTATCCTATCATCGGCCAATACTTATATAGGTGAATCCAGCGGCTTCGGCTTCTGTAGGTCGATAGATGTTCCGCAAATCGACGAGAT
>NZ_JAIVFT010000003.1 GCF_020829665.1 Nostoc sp. CHAB 5824 | reverse complement strand
CGGATATGCCTATAGTCTGGGACTTGCTGCAATTGTTCGACGAGGTTCATACTTGTTAGTTATCCATTTTTCTCCACCCTCTACAAATCATTATTATTTTTCTCTCGTTGTATGAAACCACCCTGCCCAACCCCCCTTAAAAAGGGGGGCAAAAGCCCTTCAAAGTTCCTCAATTTATCGGGGGATTTAGGGGGATCTTCAACGATTTTGATTTTGTGTATACACCGTAGCCTTTGCAAGGGGGGATTAAGGGGGGTAATTCGACTTGTGTACACACCCTAGCCTTAAAAAGGGGGGAACTAGTGCCCCCTTTTTAAGGGGGTTGGGGGATCTCAAACCACGGTAAATTGAGTGTTTGAGCTTAAGTTGACATTAAACCCTATTGGATTTTACTCAACTGACGATCGCACCCGACACCCCATTCATAGATCCATTTGTAGAAGAAAGCTTAACAGAATCAGCTGCTAGAGAATTGGTGGGTTTGGAATTGCCTAGTACGCTTTGCTTCTTCTTGGTATTACCTCGTCTAGCACCACCCGCCATCTCGTATTCTGGGCTGGTTTTACCGTAACGGCTGCCAACTCCTAGTAACATTTTTTCTGACATTGCTATTACAGCCTTTTCTGCGTTATTCACGTCATCTGTGAGTTTGTCAATGGTAGATAATGCAGTGTTGTAGGCAGCAAGCTTAGACCGGAGATCGTTAATTGTCACGGTGTAAGCTTGTATAGTCAATCCTTGGCCAAAGTCAAGTTCTACACTGATAGATTGTAAACTTTCAATCCGGCGATCGGCTCGTTCTAAAATGCTGGAATTTCTTTTACGACGTGCCATAATGCATCTCTGCTACTAAGTTATTAGTACTGTTTTATACCAAAATATTTCTGATTGTCATGGGAAAATATAGCAAATCAGTTGCGATTACATCTCAAAAAATTTAGTTAATTTCACGTAGATTATATTTTATTCCAGGTATTAAATAGATTCATAAGTTTGTTACAACAATTGCTGCAATGATTTAAGCCTTTCTTATACATGGAAGAACATTAGTTGCAAAGCATTAAACATTTGCAGCAACGGCTTATACATTTGTAAGAAAAACTTAAGCCTTTCTTATACATGGAAAAGCATTTGTTGCAAAGTATTAAGCGTTTGCAGCAACGGCTTATACATTTGCAAGAAAAACTTAAGCCTTTCTTATACATGAAGTAATCTTAGCTGCAAAGGTTTAAATTTTCACAGCCTCAAGCCTAAGAGCGTAGGCGTAGCCCGTCGTAGACATCGCTTTTGCTTGTTTAAAATGGTAGCTTCATTTACGCCGTGCTGTACTAGGGTGGGGAAATCTCCAAATCTTTGCAAATCTTGATAGCTAGAATCTCAACAATCTCAGTATGTCTTGGAACTGCCGAGGTTCTATTGTTTGATGGATTGTAATAAATCGTATGCCTTCCACCCTCTCGAAGAAACAAACAGCCGTTCTTTTCCAAATGGCGAATCAATTCACGTCTTTTCACTATAATTTGATAGTAATCTGTTCACGGACGACATCTTTACCGGAGAGTTGTTGCTCTGCGAGTTCCCGATTTGATATTAGAATTAACTCTATAGCTTCCCGTAGACTTTCTCTAGCTTCTTCCAGAGTTCTCTCTTGGATATTTGCACCGGGTAACTCTTGAACGTAGCCGATATACCAATCATCTATCTTTTCATATACAGCAGTAAAAGAATTTTCCATAATTTTTATTAATCCTTAGTGTCTTTATTTGAACTTTTAACGCGCCTACTTTCTAAACCGTCACACCCTCCAACTCTTCATCTGTCAACTCATACAACTGACGCAACTTATCTAACTTATCAGCATCAGCTTCCCAGAAACCCCGCCCATGCGCCTCCAACATTCTCCCTAAAATATTGCGGAAAGCTTCAGGATTTGCCTTACGTAATTTATCCGCCATCTCTGCATCTAGAGCATAAGTATCAGCCGCTTGGTCATAAACCCAATCATCGGTAAAATCGGCAGTACCACCCCAACCAATCAACGCCGTCATGCGTTGGGAAATTTCAAACGCACCACCAGAACCTTGATTCGCCATCGCTTGCGCCCATTTGGGATTTACCAACTTGGTGCGATACTCCATTCGCAGCAAATCATCTAAATTGCGGGGTGTAGTATCCTTCGAGAAACTTTCCACAAAGCTGGTTGTAACCTTCTTACCGCTTTGTTTTTCTGCTGCCTTTTTCAAACCACCCGTATTGGCGTAATATTCTTGAATATCGGTTAAACCATATTCTACCGAATCGATTTCTTGAACAATGCGATCGCTAGTTTTTAACAATGTATTCAAAATTTCCGGTCTAGCTTGACCTTTATCTTCTCTCCCGTAGCTAAACACATTGCGACTTTGCCAAGTATTGCCTAACTCCTCACCAGATTCCCAGTTACCATCAACCACGCGATCGTTTACCAAAGAACCAAAATCACCCGCCGGATTAGAAAACAATCTCGCTGATGCATTTTCCACACCTTGGGCTTTCAAAGCTAAAGCGTGTCTTTTAATAAAATTCTGATCTTCGGGTTCATCAGCATCAGCCGCCCGTTGAAATAAATCATCTAACAATTCGATAATATTTACAAAACTATCTCGGAAAATCCCAGACAAATTACCCAACACATCAATGCGGGGATGTCCAACTTCTGCTAAATGCTTTAATTCATAACGAACAATTCTACCAGTTCCTTCCTTAATAGGTTCAGCCCCCACCAATTCCAACAGAATCCCCAAAGATTCACCCTTAGTTTTAATCGCATCCAATCCCCACAACATCACCGCCACCGTTTCAGGATATTTCCCATATTCATCCAAATGCTGGGCGATAATTTTTTGAGCAATTTGTCGTCCCCGTTCATAAGCAGCAGGTGAAGGCATCCGATAAGGATCTAAAGCATGAATATTTCTCCCAGTCGGTAACACACCAGCGCCATCTCGCAACAAATCTCCACCAGGCGCAGGCGGAATATACTCCCCATTCAATCCCCTTAACAAATTCGTTAACTCATCCGTAGATTGCATCAACAAATCTTTGATTAGTTTTTCTTCTTCTCTTTCTTCTTCATCCTCGCCAAAATAAGCCTCCAAATACGATCCTAATTCCTCTTCATTCGGTGCTTCCCCCAACGTATGCAACCCAGAAGAAAACAACCGATTTTCTAAAACTTGCAAATATTCGTACAACTCCACCAAATAATCATCAAAAGCATGGCTGCTAAACATCCGAATATTTTCTGGAGTAAACGCAATACCCAGCTTCTTTGCATCCTCAAATGGACAATCTGCATCTAACCCAGAGTCCACAATTTTTTTACAAATCCCTTCCTTCAAAACATAATTCTTCTGTGGATCTTCACGATACTCCGAAATCAAATCTCGCAATGCCACCAATTCCTTATACAAACCTGCGCGACCATAAGGCGGTACATTATGAGAAATCAACACACCATAACCACGACGTTTCGCCAACATCGATTCAGACGGATTATTCGCTGCATATATATATAGATTAGGCAAATTTCCTAACAAAATATCTGACCAAGAATAACCCGTATTACCCAACGGAGAACCAGGCAACCATTCCACCGTCCCATGCATCCCAAAGTGAACTATAGCATCAGCTTGAAACTCATTTTGCAGCCATTTATAATAAGCAGCATATTGGGGATGTGGCGTTAAATCCCGTTCAAACATTAAGCGCATCGGGTCGCCTTGTATCCCCAAAGGTGGTTGTACACCTATCCATACATTCCCTAATTGCACACCGCCAATCTGGAATTCATCGCCATAAGTTTTAATACCAGTTCCCGTCAGAGATTTCCATTGTTTTTCGATGCGAGATGTTTGCAGATATCCCAGCCATTTTTCTAGAGTGCGAACATTGACAGACGCGGGGATATTTTTTGTATCATCAATTTCATCCGCTTCTTTCACCCAGCGAATCAATTCTTCCCCATCTTCCGGTAAATCCCCGACGGTGTAACCTTGTTCTTTGAGTGCATGGAGGAATTTCAGCAAACTACGCGGTACATTTAATAATGCAGCTGTGCCTACAGCACCATAACCAGGAGGAAACCCATATAAAATAATGGCAATCTTGCGTTCCGATGCAGGTTTTTGCCGCAAAGCTACCCAAGTTTTTACCCTACCAATTAATCGCTCTACTCGTTCGGGAACCAGATAAATATTTTCGCCCACCAAACCACCAAGGGGAACGGTATCAATAGCCCCATCCAGTTCTGGTAATGCGTACAACACCACACTTTGTAATCCGCCGACACCTTGGCGCGTCCACGAGGAAATATCTTGAATTAATAGTGGTGCAGCAACAATATAAGGTACATTCTTGGCAGTGAGGATACGCTTTGCTACTTCCACCTGACGGCCAGCTTCCATTGAACCAGCCGGGCCACCCACCAGAGGAAAGCCAATTGTAGAGACGATCGCATCTACTTTTACTGCTTCACTTGATAGTGAGGGAGTCTCTATATTACCTAGTTGCCGTTGCTGAATTTCATAGTCGGTTGTCATCAAATCTCGTACCGCTACATGTCCTTCTACGCCATTGATGAAAATAGGTAAAGGAGTTAACCCAGCTTTTTCAAAACTGCGAATCAGTTGGGGAATATAGGGTTGTTTGGTGATGACGTGTTTACGGTAGAGGAGAATTCCAACAACTGGGGAGACGCGATTAGGGGAGACGCGATCAGGGGAGACGCGATCAGGGGAGACGCGATCAGGGGAGACGCGATCAGGGGAGACGCGATCAGGGGAGACGCGATGAATCGCGTCTCTACAATTGGTTTTATACCATTCCAAATATTCGCGGGGCGATTCAAAAAACCCTTGATAATCAGGATGGAGTAATCCGATGTTGGGCGTTTCGATTAGCGGGGGAATGTCGCCAACTTTTAAATTTAAATATTTTTCTGCCAGTGTCCAGAATAATGATGCGACGTTTTCTGGGCCGCCAGCATTCCAGTAACCATAGATAATTAACCAGTTGCGTAAGTCTTGGACTTTTTGCACTGGGACATATTTCAGTAGTTTGGGGCCAATCTTTAAGAAGCTGATATAACCAGCGAGTTTGTCTTCTTCTCGTCCGTTACTAAATTTGTCAAGAATGAATTTAACTGGTTTGGGCATTCCTTTGGGTTTGTCGCCAATGGCAAAGTCACCCAGCTTGGTTAAACTCATCAATTCCAAGGCTGACTCAAACACCAGACGAATAGGAATTTGGGCAATGCGATCGCGCAACCACACAACCTGGTCATAATCAAATAGTAGACTACCGAAAAACACATCAGCGCCATCAAGTGCTGTTTCTACCTCAGTGCGTTTGTTGGTAAGATCGCGATCGCTAAATACCCGAATATCCAACTCAGGACAGCGAGAGTTAGCCAAAAAAGCTGCTTTTCTATATAAGTCAGCGTTGAACGATTCAAACCCAGCAACCAAGACGATGCGTTTCATGCCTGTAAGCTACGAAATATTTCTTTACTTAAATTTTAAACGTGCTTTCAGGCTGATTGTTAAATATCTACCCACAGATTCCGGTCACTAGTTCCTTGAAAGAGTTAGAACTTCACTATCACCACTGTCTTGCGGATATTTTGATTTCAAAATTTTTGCCCAGGCTGCTGATACTAATTTGATCTATGTAGTTAACACTCCACCAGGTACTGGAGAAGGTTCTGCGATTATCGTGTTAAAGGATTCTCCTATCAAAACATTAGCAGATATTAAAGGTAAAAAAGTTGCTTATTCTAGAGGTACGGCCCAAACCTTTTTTGTAGTGAAAGCTTTGGAACAGGCCGGGCTGACAATTAGTGATATTCAATCAGTAAACTTAACTATTGCGGATGGGCGTGCAGCATTTCTCAACAAAACCAGAGGCGATGCCTGCGGTAGTAAACTACGCAATTATCCTATAATTATTAGTGAAACTAAATATTAGTTAATCTAAGATTTAGGATGACATAGTATAATTCCGCTAATGAAAATTTGGAATAGACAACTAGGCGATCGCGTAAGTAATATCATTTACCAATATTTACCCGCCTTTCGCTGGCGTAATTTTCGCCTGTTTTTTGGAGGACAGTTACTATCAATGTCTGGGACATTTATGACCCAGCAGTTAACTATTCCTTGGCTGTATACGATTTGACTAAATCGGCTTGGTTGTTGGGAGTTGCGGGCTTTGTGCAATTTTTACCGACGTTATTAGTGATTCCCTTTTCCGGCGTATTGTCTGATCGCTGGAGTCGTCGTGACTTGTTAATCCTAGTGCAGATATTGGGAATTAGCGTTTCCCTGGCTTTGACAATTCTTACCTTTACGAATTCGATTACATTTCCCATTCTATTGGTACTGAGTGTTCTCAATGGTTTGCTCAAGGGATTAGATATGCCCGTGCGTCATACAATCGTCACCGAAACCGTAGGCGATCGCGCCCATTGGAGTAATGCGTTGGCGTAGCCCGCCGAAGGCATCGCTTTGAATTCAGTGATGTTAAGTTCCTCGCTGGTATTGGGGCCGGCTATGGGCGGGATTTTGATTGCGACGCTAGGGGTGAAATATTGTTTTCTCTACGATACCCTCAGCTATATCCCTGCCATCTTTACCCTGCTAGCGATGCGGCTGAAAGTCAGATCCACACAGATCCTGACGAGCTTTAGCGATACTTTGCAGAAATTGCGGGAGGGCTTTGAATATGTCTCCAAATTCCAGCGATTAGAGCAATTTTATTAATACTGGCATTACAAGGTTTAGTCGGGATGTCTCATGTCGCGCTCATGCCTCATGCCTGTCTTCGCGGCTAAGATTTTAAATGGGGATGCAACTACGATGGCTCACCTCAGCACCTCAGCGCCCATTGGCTCGTTATTTGCTTGTTTGTATCTAAGTGTTAGGCGAGGGATTGCGGGCTTAGAACGTTTGATTGTAGTCGCTCAAGTCTTGATTGGGATAAGTGTGATTTCCTTCTCACTATCGCGTCAAGTTGGATTATCCATAATCATACTGGTGTTTACAGGCTGCTTTTCTATCCTTCTGATTACCAGTAGTAATATGATTATCCAAACCCTAGTTGCCGAGGATAAGCGCGGACGGGTGATGAGTTTTTATGCCCTAGCAATGGTGGGTATGATACCCTTTGGGAATCTGTTAGCTGGAACTTTGGCACAGAATTTGGTGCGACTAATGCCTTGATTGTCTGTGGCAGTCTAAATATCTTAGGTGCGCTATGGTTCTCTGCACAATTGCCAGCAGTGAGCCGTTGGATTGATTCTTAATCTTATAGTCATTAACTCCGGTAACCCGATTGGTATATAGTATTTCAATCCTAGCTGTTGCAAAGTAATGCTCATAGCTCTTGCAATACTTTAGGCAGATCAAGTGTACGAGAAAAGTGCAAAGCCTCTGGTAACAACATTCTACTGATTCATTAAAAATTAGCTTGAGGACGCACCTATGAAGCCAATTGCACCTCTCAACTGCCTGTAGAAATGTCACAACGTTATTAAGTATCCCAACAAAAGTAGAGCAGACAGTATGATCAAATATGTAAATCTTGGCAAAACTGGACTCAAAGTATCGCGTGTCACCCTCGGCACGATGACTTATGGCTCCCGTAAATTGCGCCAATGGGTATTAGAAGAAGAAGAAAGTCGCCCATTTATAAAACTGGCTTTGGAATTGGGGATTAACTTCTTTGATACCGCCGATGTCTATTCCTTGGGCGCTAGTGAAGAAATTGTCGGGCGAGCGCTCAAAGACTTTGCAAACAGAGATCAGGTTGTTATTGCTACCAAAGTACATGGTAAAGTCGGCGATGGCCCAAATGATCGAGGACTATCTCGCAAACATATTTTTGATAGCATTGATGCTTCTTTGCGGCGACTACAGACCGATTATGTAGACTTATACCAAATTCACCGTTGGGACTATGAGACACCAATCGAAGAAACCCTAGAAGCACTTCATGATCTTGTAAAAGCGGGTAAAGTCCGTTACCTGGGGATTTCTAGTGTTTACGCATGGCAGTTTGCCAAAGCCCTTTATACAGCAGACATTCACGGCTGGACTCGCTTTGTATCAATTCAAAATCACTATAACCTAGTCTATCGAGAAGAAGAACGAGAAGTCATACCTCTAGCCCGAGATCAAGGGATTGGTATTATTCCTTGGAGTCCACTAGCGCGGGGCTTTTTGTCAGGGAATCGCAGTAAGTCAGACTATGGGCAAACACTACGTGCAAAAACTGACGAATTCGCTCACAAGCTCTACTATCAAGATTCAGATTTTCAAATAGTTGAGCGCGTAGTTGAATTAGCTACAAAACGAGGGGTTAAACCTACACAAATTGCCCTAGCTTGGCTATTGCATCAACCAGGTGTAACATCTCCCATAATAGGCGCTAGCAAGATCGAACATCTCAAAGAGGCTGTCGAGGCGGTGGATTTAGAACTGTCTGATCAAGAGCGCAAATTCCTAGAAGAACCTTACACACCCCATCCCATTTTAGGGCATGAGTACCCTTCTGGAAATCGCCCATAAACAACTAAGTACTTGATCAACCCTTGCATTGCGATGTGCAGCGTCGTTTTTCCGTCTTGTTCCGAAGACGAGTTTGCGTGGGGCATTCAAGACGCGAGTTACGACGCTTTCCTTAACCGATCGCAATGTCAATCGCAACCTATGAGCGATCGCGTTTCTTTTCCTCTGCTTGCAATTGTTGTAGATACTTATCTAGGCGAGCAAAACTCTGCTCCCAGAATTCAAATTTCAAAAGAAATTCCATGCTTTAATCCGGTTCATCGATAAACTTAGTGTATAATTAAATTAATAAGGCTATGATGGCCTAAATTTAACGTGCTATAAGCGTTAAATAAGATACCTATAGAAGTATTAGTAAAAAATTAAATTCCTTAGTTAAATCATCAAACAGAAAACAAGGTACGGAGAGACAATGTGCCTAATTATTCTGTTTAATTATCTAATAATATTTGGTTTAAAAATATTGTCTATCTAAATATTAGTTATGCTAATATTTAGACAAGCTAAAATTAGCAAAAAAAATTATAGAAGCAAATTAGCAAACCTGCCCCTTGGGACGAAAAAATTAGCTTGTGGATTTAACCCCTGGCACCAGTTACATAAGCAACTGTTAAAGGATGTTGAGGATGATTAAAAACCTGCTCTACAGTACCTGATTCAATCAGTTGTCCAATGCCGTCTTGTACCCAAAATAAAGCGACTCGATCTGCAATTCTCTTGGCTTGAGCCAGATTGTGAGTAACAATTAACAGAGTATAGCGCTGGCGCAAACTGATAATTAAATCTTCAACAACGTTGCTGGAAATAGGGTCGAGGGCGCTACAAGGTTCATCCAGTAGTAAAACTTCTGGCTGCAAAGCCAAGGCTCTAGCTATGCACAAACGTTGCTGCTGCCCACCAGAAAGAGCTAAAGCTGAAGATTGCAGCCGGTCTTTTACTTCGTCCCATAGCCCTACATCTTGGAGGCTGGTTTCGATAATTGTATCAATTTGGTGGCGATCGCGGATGCCATGCTCTCGCAAAGGTAATTCCAAATTCTGCCATATTGAGAAAGGAAAGGGATTCGGTTTTTGAAAAATCATGCCGACTTGACGCCGCAAGGCGATAACATTGATTTTGGAATTTACCACTTCTAGACTACCAATGCGGATTCTTCCCTGAACTCGACACTTGGGAATCATATCGCTGAGGCGGTTGAGACAACTGAGCAAGCTAGTTTTTCCACAACCAGAAGGCCCAACTAAAGCCAAAATTTCTCCGGCATTGATAGCTAAGTTGACATTAACAAGGGCAGTTTTTTGTGCGTATTGCAGAGTTAAGTTTTCAATTTGAATCAACGGTTCAGCAACTGCCAAAATGTCCTCCTCTATATCCACCAGTCCTCATCCAGAAATAACTCTGCTGTGTAACCAACGTTTTGCAATCCACGCTGCTGTGCCATTAATCAACAGCAGTAGTAATAGCAAAACCGATGCACTAGCATAAGCACTCTTATCTCCTCCTGAAATGTTCATTGATAAATCAAAAATATGAACCGAAAGGGTACGCCCAGAATCGAGGAGTGATTGTGGCATTCGGTCTACGTAACCGCTAGTAAAAATTAAAGCCGCAGTTTCCGCAATAGCCCGACCAACACCAAGCACAAATCCCACAACTAAACCAGGAACAGCAGCAGGTAATAGTATCTGAAATATTGTGGTTGTGCGCGAAAAGCCAAGAGCGGCGGCTCCTAATCTGTACTCATTAGGAACCGCTAAAAATCCTTCCTCTGTAGAGCGAATCAAGATTGGTAGCACCATACACGCCAGTGTGAGTCCACCTGAAAGAATGGAAAACCCCAGTCCTAAAACTTTGCAAAACAAGACGTTACCAAACAACCCAAAGACAATCGAAGGTACACCAGCAAGTACATCTAGACTGCGGCGTACTAATCTAGCGAACCAACTATCACTAGGAGTAAATTCTGCTAGTAAAACTGCTGTACCAACACCAACGGGTAGGCAAACCGTCATACATACACCAATAATTAAAACGGTGGAAACGAGAATACTGGCAATTCCACCTTCTCTACCCGCATTCTCTGGTTCACTAATCAGAAATTCCCAAGATAAATTTCCCATACCGTGCCAGAGGATATCGCTGACTATCCATAAAAAGATGGCGGTAACGAAGGCGGCTGTTGCCCAAACTAAGCTTGTTGCTAGCCACTCTCTAAGAGTGATACGATTGTCTTTGCTTTGTTTTATCTGTGCCATTTGCCTTGACTGATAACTTCAGCGATCGCCACTAAGACCACAATCATTCCCATCAATATCAAACCACTGACAAAGAGCGCACTACGGTGATCTCCTGTGGCATACGCCATTTCTAAAGCAATATTGGCTGTGAGTGTGCGGATGGGGTCAAATAAGCTTTTTGGGGTCTGTACCACATTGCCGCATACCATCAAAATTGCCATTGTTTCACCAATGGCACGACCTGTCCCTAAAATTAAGCCTGTAAATAATCCTGATTTGGCTGATGAAAAAACTACTGTGCAGATTGTTGTCCAACGTGATAACCCTAGTGCAGCAGCACCTTGAATGTAAGAGGTGGGAACTTTCTCTAGGCTAGCATCGGCTACAAGGGCGACTGTTGGCAGAATCATCACCCCTAGAATTGCTATTCCTGCTAATAAGCTTGGCCCTGGTGGATGAATTTTTCCAATCAGAGGAACCAGCACAACTAATCCCCAAAAGCCATACACTACAGAAGGAATCCCCGCTAATAATTCAATGAGGCGGCGATAGAGTTGAGCTACCATTGGCGGGGCATAGAATTGGCAAAAGACAGCAGATAAAATGCCTATAGGGGTAGCAATTAGCACCGCACCAGCCATTGCCAAGAAAGTACCCAGTAACATGGGTGAGAGATTATATAAACCTGCTGTGGGGTTCCAAGAGGAGTCGGTAAAGAAGCGGGATAGTGCTATACGACTGAAGATTGGTAAGGATTCCCAAAGTAGAAAAACAACAATTAAAAGTGCGATCGCTCCTGCAATTGTTGCCAAACCTCGTAGTATCCAAATTAACCAAACATCATTGAGCGATGGAGACAAAGTTCTGCTTTTTAACAATGTCACTTACCTGCTGCGATTGTGCAAAGTTAATAAATTCTTTCACCAGTCCTTGGGGTTCGGTTTTTGTGACCAAGTTAAGCGGTCGAGAAATAGGAAAGCTCCCGTTTTGTACATTAGCTGTTGTTGCTGCTACACCGTTTACAGCTAACAATTTGATTGGTACTTTATTAGCGGCGCTATTTTCTGCCGAACCAATGGAAACATAGCCAATAGCATTTGGGTTTCCGGCTACAGTCTTAATTCCTTGCTCATTATCACCAATTACTACTTGTGCTTTGATGTCAGTATTTTTTAGCTTGAAGTAGTGGGTAAACAATTCTAGGGTAGAACGTCCTTCGGCTTTATTAACAACTGTAATTGCCCCATCCTTACCCCCTACCTGTTTCCAGTTATTCACCTTGCCTGTGTAAATATCTACAATTTGCTTGTCAGTTAGGGATTGCACGGAATTTTCCTGATGGAGAATTATTGTTACTCCATCACGAGCGATGGAAAACGCTTTTAAATCTTTTTCTTCGGGCTTTAAGGCACGGGAAACCATGCCAATATTGGCTACACCTTGACGAGCATCTGCAATACCACGAGAAGAACCCCCTGATTGCACATCAACTCGCACACCGGAATGTTGCGATTCAAACTTTTTGCCAATTTCTGCTGCTAATGGTGCAACTGTACTTGAACCAGTAAGTACCAATTTTCCTTGTAGCCTATTTGCATCATTTGTAACTGCTTGCGGAGGTTGAGAACAACCTTGCAACCAAATGCTTGTCACTAATCCTATTGCGATCGCTGAAATTTGTGAATGTTTCATCTTCTCCCTTTATTTCTATAGATATTCCAGGTTTTAGTTGAATGAGAGAACACAACAGCCGAGGTTTAAAGCCTTGCCTGTAGCTACTTCGACTTGAGGGGCAAGACGATAGAGAAATGCTTTGCCATCTCGCTCCCGCACAACCAATTTGGCTCGACGCAAAACCTGTAAATGATGAGAGAGCAGACTTTGCTCCAAATGCAAAATCGCATTCATCTCTCCCACTCGCTTAGGACTGTCAATCAAAAGTTGTAAAACTGCCAAACGGGTTTCATCTCCCAGTACCTTAAGCTTGTCTACACAATCGATGCTTAAATTTGTACTATTTTGCATTGCCCTGAAAACGATAAGTTTTCCTTATTTTCAGCATAAATAGCAACAATTAGACAGTTGACAATTAAAATTTATTAGCACTTTTTTCACAAATAAGCGTTCATATGAAATTGTATTCATGCTTAGTGTCTCATATTTGGTAACTATCCGGTTCAATCTCAATGAGGCGCAATGATCCTTTCGTCACGCTGACGCTTTAAAAGAAACCGAAACCTCATCCAATAGCAAGGTTTTGTTATTTATCCGGATTGTAAACTTTGGTATTCCGATACACTATATGTAGTATAAAAGCCGTTATAAATCCAAAATTTCAATTTTATCGTGAGCGTTCTTTTTTCCTAAGCGCGTAGCATAGCCCCTTGCCCTCTGGTGAGGGCATTTCTATTATTAAAATGTTGTCAAGCTATTGGCATCTCGGCTCAATATAATTGTGGAAAGTAAATGTTGTGACGTTATCAGAGTTCTCATTAACTGGAAAAATTGCTTTAGTAACTGGAGCCGGAGGGGGACTAGGGCTAGAAATTGCCCAATCACTTGCTAAAGCTGGTGCGCGTGTTATCGTCAATGGGCGAAACCTTGAACGTCTTAATCAAGCAGTTGCAGTTATTGAGGCAAACGGCGGTTTTGTTTTTCCATTACCGTTTGATGTGACAGACGAAGTTGCGGTTCAAAACGCATTTATAGAGATCCAAGAAAAGCACGGCTGTTTAGATATTCTCGTCAATAATGTTGGAATGCGCGATCGTCGTGGATTGTTCGAGTTTGAAATGGATGCAGTGCGCCGATTAATTAATGCTGATTTGATTGCACCATTCAATTTGTCACGAGAAGCGGCAAAACTGATGATACACAAGGGTAATGGTCGAATCATCAATATCACGTCGATCGCGGGACAACTTGCCGATGCAGGCGATGCAGTTTATACAACAGCTAAAGGAGGACTCGAAGCCCTAACTCGCACCCTTGCTGCTGAACTTGGCGCTTTTGGAATTACCGTCAATGCAGTTGCTCCCGGCTTTTTCGCAACACAGAGCAATGCAGATGTGGTTGCTGATCTAGAAGTCGCCCAATGGTTGAAAAAGCGAACTTCTCTCGGTCGTTGGGGATCTCCAGAAGAAGTTGCAGGTGCAGTTGTGTTCTTTGCTTCTCCAGCCGCATCTTACATTACGGGTCAAGTTTTAGCAGTTGATGGTGGCTACCTTGCTCATTTCTGAAAATACAGTTTCTCTGTATGAAATATAATCTCTCCATTTGTGAATCTAAGTAAAGGAGGCAAGGTGTCAGAAGAAAAATCGAGTTCAATAGGAACACCAGTATCAGATGTCGAAATAGATATAACTCTTGTTTATAGTCTGTTATCAGATCAGCATCCAGATTTGATGCATCTGCCGATTCATCTTGTTGATGCTGGTTGGGACAATGTAATATTTCGGCTGGGGGATCAATTATCTGTAAGGCTTCCACGTCGAAAAGCAGCAGCGACATTGATCGAAAATGAGCAAACCTGGCTTCCAGTACTGGCAGAGCAACTGACTATACCTGTTCCAATTCCTTACAGAATAGGCAAGCCAGGACAAAGCTACCCTTGGCGATGGAGCGTGTTACCGTGGCTAGCTGGTATAGCTGCCGATCAAGAGGAACCCCATGCAAATCAGTCCAAATTTTTTGCTTCATTCCTACGTTCGTTGCATACCCCTGCGCCATTGAATGCGCCACAAAATCCAGTACGCGGTGTACCACTGACACAGCGTGCAGCTTCTGTGGAAGAACGAATGCAACGACTCCAAACAAAAACTAATCTGATTACTCAAAAGCTCAGAGAAATTTGGAATAGAGCTTTAAACACGCCTATTGACGTTGAAGCAAAATGGTTACATGGAGACCTTCACCCACGCAATATCCTTGTCGAGAACGGTGCGATCGCAGGCATCATTGATTGGGGCGACATTACATCAGGTGACATTGCAACAGACCTTGCTTCTATATGGATGCTGTTTAGCGATCCAAAAGCACGCTCCCAAGTACTGGCAGAATACTCAAATGTTTCTGAGGCAACAATACAACGCGCTCTGGGATGGGCGATACTTTTTGGTGTAATGTTACTGGATACAGGATTGGTTGATAATCCAAGGCACGCAATAATGGGAGAGAGAACATTACACCGTGTTTCTCAAGACGGATGACAAATTATGTGAAAGTCAGAGTCAAGGGCAAGTTTTAAACTAGCTTCTAGGCAATGCTTAATAGATGGTCTAGAAGTTAGTTTAGTAGCAGGAAGAGACAGCCTGCTTATAGAGGTTTTAATTTTTAATCATTAGCTAAGTCCCATCATGTGATAAGCCACAAAAGCAGTATCGAATGATTTCAGCGCACCTGTGTCTTGTGAGCGGTTAGATAAAGTATGGGAATTATTTACTGCTGTGCTGATTAATTTTTTATCGTTACTAATGTTTATATGTACTTTATTACCTACTCCAAATAACAGAGTAATATGAGTAATAATATGTGTAGATGTGAGTGATATAGAAAATTTCATAGTTCTCCTAATATTTATTGATTGATTGTGGAAAAATAACTACAGCTTGAATCAGTTGTTGTAATGCTGATGTTCACTTAACAACCAAAATTGACCACCTGGTAATAATAAATCTGCAAAGATTTGGGCAACTATAGCTGGGTCATTTTTAAATACCCCACATGCCCAAGGCAATAGCAATTCGTCTCATTGGTGTTATCTTTCTTACTTCTAGCTAATATGGCTTTTAGAGAAGCTGTAGTATTAGACTACATGAGTAATACAAGAGTGTCAAGTGCATACTACAAACTTTTTTCTATTTGAGAGGGTAAGCTTACTGATTGGTATCAAAACCCGAAAGCATAGACCTCTCGTAAAAGTCCCAGATACGTGGGACAAGTAGGTTGAGCTTGGGTAGCATATATGACTTAAAAATAAATAAAATACTGTAGTTGTAAGACTTGAAGCGCTTGTGTGGTGTACGTCCAGATACTTTTAGCGAGATGGTAGAGGTAGTGCAATGACGACGGGCTGCGCCTACGCAAGAGCGAACAAAACAGAAAACAGGACGACCGGGTAAATTAAGCTTAGAAGACCAATTGTTGATGACATTAGAAAAAAGAGAGAGAGTACCGTACCTACTTCCATATAGGTTAGTCTTGGGGAGTAAATGAGTCTAGAGCTTACCGAATTATCCGAGAAATAGAGGGAGCATCCCATTTTTGCAGAAATACTGATTCATGAGTGTAGTATGGGGAGAACATTGCAGAAAACTGACTCTGGATTGGTGAGGTAGATGCAACGATGCCTGCGGCGGGCTACGCCTACGCTTTGTTTGTTGATAAGCGCGAAAAAACAATTGTCCGTGCCTGGATTGAACGCTTTACTGCTAGTTATAAAATTCAACTCTCACCACAGCAACAGTCTGCTGTAGAAATGGCTGTTTATTCCCGAATCATGAATCTGGCAGCTTTGATGCCCTGGCGATCTCGCTGCTGTAAGAACCATAGAAGACTACTGTTTTGAAGCAATATGATTTCTTTGAATACGAGCTTTGCGGCATTGGCAAGATTCAAGACCAGTTAATTGTTTGAGTTCTCGATGACCAGGACTCAATTTTCCAACGAACTTTGCACACCTGTTGTACAACATCTGTGGAATCCTGAGATAAATCGTTAGTAATAACGATATAATCCGTTCTGTCGGTAGAGACAGCAGCCCGGAATAGTTTCACCTCTTTACGACCAGGAGTGTTGAATATTCTAGTCATACGTGAAATGTGAAATAGGATGTTTTAAAATCGCCACAATTCGATGCTCAAAACTATTTTGTTTGCAATTCGGACATATTCTGATTATTGGCTTCTACTGGTAAGAATCCACCTGCCTGCATTTTCCATAACCTGTAGTAAGCACCGCGGCGTGCTAGTAGTTTAGCGTGGGTACCATCTTCGACGATGTGGCCTTGGTCGAATACCAAAATGCGGTCTAAATGGGCGATAGTAGATAGTCGATGAGCTACCACAATGACCGTTTTTCCATTCATCGCTAAATCTAGGGTGTCTTGGATGGCTTTTTCGGTGATTGAATCGAGGCTAGAGGTGGCTTCATCTAGAATCAGGATTGGTGCATTTTTGAGGATTACTCGCGCGATCGCAATCCGTTGTCTCTGCCCTCCAGAAAGTTTGACACCACGTTCACCCACCAGAGAATCATAACCGTCTTTGATCTGAGCGATAAAATCGTGAGCATAGGCTTGGCGTGCCGCCTCCATTACTTCCTCGTTGGTGGCATCCAGTCGTCCATAACGAATATTTTCTATCAATGTCCGATGGAATAGAGACGGATCTTGCGGAATCAAGCTGATTTGGGAATGTAGGGCATCTTGAGTCATATCTTGAATATTCACCCCATCAATAAAAATCTCTCCCGATTGGGGGTCGAATTGACGCAAAATCAGATTGACGAAGGTGGATTTTCCAGAACCAGAGAAGCCAACTAGTCCGACACGCTGGCCTGGTTGGATGGTGATAGAAAGGTTGTCGAATACTTTTCTCTCAAGGGAGTAGCTAAAATTCACTTGGCGAAACTCAATCTGTCCCTGAGTGATTGAATAGGCGATCGCACTATCTTGATCAATGATCTCGTGAGGTTGAACAATGGTGTAGACTCCATTGGCAATATTACCAATATGTTCAAATAAATCCAAAAACCGTCTACTTAAATTGCGGGCTTCACTGATGATTAACAACGATAAGCTAGTTGCTACCACAAAATCAGCAGATGCTATCTTTCCTTGACTCCACAGAGAAAGGGAGTAATAAAGAGTACTAATTTTCAAAATCGCTGCCGAGATAAACTGAAACCAGCGAATTCGCTCCGAATACCAGTTGGACTTTTTCACCTCTTTGAGTTCGCGCCTGAATTGCTCATTCAAATAGCGTCGTTCAAAACCCAGACGCGCAAACAGTCGGCTACTAGTAAGATTTGTGACTGCATCTACAATGATTCCAGCTGTCTGACTTCTAGCGGCTGCGGCTTTCCGGGAGTATATTCGGCAGCGAGTTGCCAGCCAGAAGGAAATACTGATAAAAAGAACTGCCCACACCCCCACCAATGCAGCCAGAGGAGGATAGGTGCGATACAGTAAAATCGTAGCGACTATATATACGATGATGACTGACATAAATTCAGAAATCAGCATTTGCATTGTCTGCGTGACACCAAAAGCAGTTTCGCTTATGCGCTGCGCCAAAGCCCCAGCAAAACTACTACTCAAGTAACGATGAGAATGTTGCTGCAAGTAAGCATATAGAGAGCGAGTGATTTGCTGTCGGTGAATGGGATGGAGAATAGTCAACAACAGTCCAGCCGATCGCCCGAATACCACTTCACCCACACTCAAGGCGGTAAACAACATCAGGGGTTGTCTCACAACATCAAAAATGTGTTTGCTATCAACCGTTGATTTTGTCACGTTGCGGATGATCTCGCCAATGGCATAAGGCAACATAATGCCGCAAGTCGCGTGTATCACCTCTAGAATTACTATTGCTATATACCACCAGCAAAACTGGTTAACGAAATAGCAAATAAAGCTGAATGGAGTCGCTGGCAAGGCTGGTGCATCGGCAGCACGTTGAAAGGATTTCGATTGTCTGGACTTTTTCGTCATGAAAGTCGTCGTAGTAACACTTTGTTTCAATCCCACACCCTTTAAAGAATTACAAAGTCACTAGACCATAATTTCTAGTGGTGTGATCGCAGCATAAAGATCAGCCGGAAGTAACGCCTCCTGAATGTTGATTTTCGTCGGTATGACACCCACTTCAAAGAACAAATCTGCCACACGTTGTTGTTCTGCGATTAGTGCTGGGCTGAGTCCTCTGCGTCCTGCAAATGTACGACGAGACATCATCCTTGTGGCTACGTCTTCATCAAGCTTTTGTTCAGTAATCATCAATTTTTTCACTTCATCTCGATTTGTATTTGCCCATTTATCGAGAGCATGAAGTTCCTCAATAACAATTTTTAGCAAACCAGGATTTTCTTCGGCAAACTTTCTGTCAGCAATATAGTAACCACCTGGAGAATCTAATCCAACCGAATCTCTGAGGACGCGAATACGACCCATCTTTTCGGCGATCGCATAGTGGGGATCTCCTGTCATCCAAACTGGAATTCTACCTTCAAGAAAAGCAGCCCGCGCCTCGATAGTCGGTATACTCTTGATTTTGATATCTTTGATAGTCAAGCCGATGGACTGCAAGGCTCTAAGAATAAAATAGTGCGATGCCGAGCCTTTTTGAAAATAAACTTCTTGTCCCTTAATATCCTCAAACTTCTTCAGTGAAGATTCTGGAGGTACGGCAATTACACTACTTGTCCCTGTTGTTTGGGTTCTTTGCGTACCGACGACATAAACAAGTTTTGACCCAGCTACTTGGGCAAAAATTGGTGGCGTTTCCCCCACAGATCCTACGTCAACTCTTCCCGCAGCCATTCCTTCCATGAGTTGGGGGCCTTGGACAAATTGCGCCCATTCCACCTTAATCCCTAACGGCTCCAAGCGTTTCTCTAAAACTTTCCGATTTCGCACAAGATCCCCCGCACTCTGATACCCCATGCGTAGAACTTTAGTTTTGATACTAAGGGAACTTGAACTAGTAGTACTGTTTGAAACATTCTGTTGATTTTGTTGATTACAACTTCCTAACAGATATGCCATAGAAAAACCACATAGACCTGATGTAGCAATATTGAGAAAACGACGGCGTTTAATCATAGCTGTTTTATCCATGAGATATTTCTGCTTTGAATGAATTCTAGTTGTCAGTTATCAGAAGGCAGCAGGCAGAAGGGAAATAAATTTCTAATCCCCAGTCCCTAACGCAGAGAATCTCCCCTGCGATATTCGGCAGTGAGGTCGTCTAGCTTTTGTTTCAAACTGTCATCGAGTTTTAGTTCTACAGCCTTGAGGGTGTCAGTCAATTGTTCTGGACGGCTAGCGCCAATAATGGGAGCAGTAATAATTGGATTAGCCAGCACCCAAGCCACCGCCAGGGTAGTGAGGGATAATCCGGCTAGATCGGCCACTGTGCGTAATTCCTCCACAGTATTGAACTCGCGATCGCGCCAGTATCGTTCTTGATAGCGTTCTGCGGCCGCACCCAAGGTAAAACGAGTTCCTGCGGTGGGGCCTTGAGTCAGATTGTGTTTGCCAGTAAGTAGACCACCTGCCAAAGGATTGTAAGAAATTACGCCTAATCCTTCTTCTTTAGCCAACGGCAAAAGTTCTCGCTCAATTTCGCGGAACAAGAGATTGTAGCGGGGTTGAATCGAAACAAAGCGAGTCAAATTTCGCACATCAGCACGACCCAAAGCGCGGGCGAGTCGGTAAGCTAAGAAGTTGGAAACACCGATATATCTGACTTTACCTGCACGCACTACTGTATCTAATGCTTCTAAGGTTTCATCGAGAGGAGTTGAAGCATCGTCAGAGTGCAATTGGTACAGATCAACATAATCAGTTCCCAGTCGTCTTAGAGAAGCATCGATCGCATCGAGAATATGTTTGCGAGAAGCACCCTGATCCCAAGGTGCAGAGCCAACCCTGCCGACAGCTTTGGTAGCTAAAATAAAATGTTCGCGTTTGCCTTTGAGCCAACGTCCCACGATTTCTTCGGTGTGTCCAGCCGTAGCTAGCCCACCACCCAGAGGATAAACGTCGGCTGTATCTAGAAAGTTAATTCCCGCATCAGCAGCAGTGTCAAGAATCTGCCTAGAAGTTTCTTCATCTGTCTGCAATCCGAAGGTCATTGTGCCGAGAGAGAGACGGGAAACGCTCAATCCAGTTTTACCGAGCTTAGTTGTTGGTAGCGTCATGGAAGTATTTGTTGTTGTTGATTGAAAAAGCAGAATTTAGAAACATAGATTGTGCCGTGTATTCCGCCCCGCTTCTCTACGAGAGGCTACGCCGTTTTCATGAAGGGCTGTACGCTAACGCTCCTTAGTCAGGCTGTATTGCCTTACCCCACCAAACTCGTTTAAACGGCTTGCCCGTTTGCTCGTGTAATATTTCGTAATGTTTTAGTTCTACATCTTTCCAGTCAGATAACAGGTCTAGCAAATATTCTTGAGAGAAAAAATGCATAGTTTGTCCATGAAGTTCTAGAAAGTAATTTGGCTCTATTTCGCGCATAGGTGGGTGACGTTCTGCTCGAACTAAAGCGTCTTCTGTAGAATTGACATGGAAAACAAATAATCCGTTGGGGCGTACTATTCGACGAATTTCTTTAAACAACTCGCGTGTAATCCGATCTGAAAACATGTGGATAGCAACATTGGACATGACAGCATCAAAGGTTGCACTATCAAAAGGCAAACGTTTTGCCATGTCGGCAACTACAAACTGTGCATTTAGTCCTAACTTTTCTGATTTCTCGCGTCCTTGCCGCACTGCTTCATCTGAGAAATCCATACCAATTACTGTAAAACCTTGTTGTACAAGACGTAACACGTCGTTTCCTGTCCCACAACCAAGGTCAAGCACAGTTTTAATGTTGGCGGACTTGAGAAACGGAAGGTGAAGCTTCGTCCATTGAGTTCCCCAATCTAAATCTGTGCTAGCATCTCTACATTTAGAGAAAAATTGGTTCCAGTGATCAGATGGTGCGTAAGACATCAGGCATCAGACAACTAGAGGGACGTTACGACGGTTCTGTGAAATCAGCCATTGTTGGAGTTTTGAGTCACTATACACTTCATCAGCAATAAAATGATCGCCTTCAGGTAGTACAGTAAAATCTACTGTTCCCCCCAGTCCGCGCAAGGTAGCGACAATATACTCTGTATCTTCAATCGGTAGTTTTTCGTCCTTTGCGCCTTGGAATATCTGGATAGGAATTTCTTTGAGTCCAGCTAGTTGGGTTTCTTCTAATGTCTTGGGTACACGCCCTGATACTGCTACTAAACCAGCGAAGCGACCAGGATTGGAAGCGGCAATATGCCAAGCTCCAGCAGTACCTAAACTGAACCCAGATATGATCACACGGGAAGGATCAATTGATTGAGAAACGATAAGATTATCCAACAAAGCAATCACATCTGATTCTCGATCTAACCAAGTTTGTCCTTCAGGAAGTTGGGGGGCTGCAAAGAAATAAGGTAAGGGACTTGATTCATTCACAAAACGAGGTAAACCCCATTTCAACAGCACATTTAAATCATTGCCGCGATCGCGTGCCCCATGCAAAAATAACACCAGGGGCGCAGGTTGGTTGGCATCGGCAGAAACAGGCGAAAATAGATAAGGCAAAGTGCTGGTGTTCAGACGGTGTTCGACGGTCATACTCTTGACTCCTAAAGTTTGGGAAGTGGGGATTAGGGGTATGGGGACTGGGGCAGATCAAGTGACTGCCACCTTGGTCGGCTGTTTCCATACGGCGGCTGCATATACTGAGGCATCAAAGTCTGGCGCAATGTTGTCGCCAGTGATACGAGCTTCGTGTATTGACCAGTCAGTGAAGAATAAATTGTGGCTGATGCGTGTTACTACTGCCGACACATTGCGCCTGATACTAGGCAATTAGTGCGATCGGCAATAATTCCACCCAGAGGAATCAAAAGCAATGTGGGAATTTGGCTGGTAAAACCCACTACAGCCAGTGACAAAGCGGAATCAGTAAGGCGATATACCAGCCAGCTAGTAGCTACCTGGGTCATTGAAGTACCAATTAGAGAAATGGCCTGACCTGTGTAGAACAAGCTAAAATTTCCAGAACTAAAAGCATGGAGCATGACTTATGATTTTCTGGTGTCTCCATATGGTAATTATAATACGGTAAAACCGTAAAATTACCGTATTATTAAACGTGATTGCTTTGTGCGATCGCCTTAATTTGTCTCATATATATTGTTAGCTTTTGGCCCAACTAGCACTTCATAACTTAATTGAGCGCTGGTTCTGCTAACACCTTCTCGGCTTTTTGCTTGAGGACAGTTGGTAATTCACCCGTTA
Organism: Nostoc sp. CHAB 5824; assembly: GCF_020829665.1. GTDB lineage: Bacteria > Cyanobacteriota > Cyanobacteriia > Cyanobacteriales > Nostocaceae > Nostoc. The sequence goes on along the minus strand of NZ_JAIVFT010000003.1, from coordinate 510,919 downwards.
ATGGCTCGCCTTCAACTATTTGCGAACGGAAACCATCAGGCCCGACTGGAATATCACCTGTAATGGTGGTGCGATAGAGTACACGCTCAACTTCTATATGATCCAAATCTTGTGGGGCTAAATGCGAGGTGGCGCGGTTATCCCAAAATGCAATATCACCATTGTTCCAACGGAAGCGAGTAGTATAAGCGGGTTTAGTGATTTGGTTGAAAAACAACTCAAGCAGCAGTTCGCTCTCTTGTGGTGACACATCAAGAATGTGCGAGGTGAAGCCAGGGTTCACGAACAATGCACGTTCACCTGTCTCAGGATGAACGCGTACCACTGAGTGAATCGAAACCTGCGGATTGGCGGCAATGCGCTGGGCATATTTGCTATTGCTAGGTATCCGTAAACGTGCATTGAACCGATGCTCGGCTTTCAATCCATCTGCTAGGGCACGTAGGGGTGCAGATAGACCTTCATAAGCTGCAACTAGATTAGTCCATTGTGTGTCACCACCAAAGCTAGGGACGTTAACTGCTCGCAGAATTGAACCCGCAGGTGGGTTAACAACGGCAGTTACATCAGTATGCCAACGACTTTCATAGCTAGAACGTCGTAGACCGTTGCGGCGCTCGAAGCGGCTGCGATCAATTGGTAAGATTTGGGAAAAGCCTTCTATCGGCTCGTCTTCGTGGGGATGCGCGTAGGTCACTTCACCAAAACGAGCCGTGAAGGCAATCTGTGCAGCATGATTGATGTTCTGATTGCGAAAAAAAATGACCTTCCACTTCAATAATGCTTGACGAATTTCGGCAACTGCTTCATCGTGCAGAGGACGCGAAAGATCCACGCCGCCGATTTGGGCACCAGTAAAACCAGAAGTCGGTTTAACTTCAATGTGCTTATAGCTCATGTTTATTCTCCAAAGCTTGATCTATGGGTGAATGTTTGTACTCGTCAGCTTCCTTTGGAAGATTTTTATTTAGTCCCAGCAATATACCAAAGAAGCATCCGTATTCTATTATTATACTTTAAATCGATAGTTTTATCGTAGTATAAAAATGTTAAGAAAGTTCAGTGAAACCAGTTTGATAAAAAACGAAGGTCAGTTGTTGTTGTCATGTCAATAGACCTCTTGCAAAAATAGTTTTGCACTCTTGGGGAAAGGGTTAAAGGTTAAGGGGAAAGGGTAATTCTATCGCCGCTTTTCCCTTTACCCCTTTCCCCACTTCTGCAAGAAGTCTAATCTTCTAGGGTAAAACGCTATGGGTGTATCCTTAGTTACTGAAGAAGGGGATGTAGAGGAGCAAGAAAGTTATTTCCTGATCTCCTCCTAATCTCTTACGCCGTTACCAAACTCTTATCTGCTTGTGGAGATTCAATGTTAGCTACCTTAGATTCAACCGCCGTACCCTTGAAGAAGTCGGAATTGGCTTGAGTATAAAACTTGTAAGGATTATGAAATACATAAGCCTTAAAGTCCGCTTCAGAAATCACACCTTCTTGTACCAAATCCCAGCTTTCCGCTAATGGGTCAGTCAAATCTGGCACATCCCAGTGACCAACATCTGAGGAATAAATGGCGTTGATTTTCACACCCAAGGGATTGGCTTTGTCGTTGAATGCTGCTGCTATGGTGCGATCGTCGGACTCAGAACCGAAGAAGAAACTGTTCACCCAGCGATCGCGGATGTCTTCGATTGTTTCAATTCCGGCGGCGGCAAAATCTTCTAATTCGCTACCAATTGGCGCACGGCTATGACGACTAAATGAAGAACCCAGTACACTCTTAGTCAATTCCTCTTTGGTGAGGGAATACCCTTGAGTAATTTCGCCACCAAATCGCTCAAACAACTCAAACAACTCATCAGCATTGGTGAGTTCTGGGTTGTAGTTTTGCAGTCCCTTGAGATTGCGCTTGGAAAAACGATCCACTAAATGAATGTAGACGTGTGCGCCCCAATCTGCACCACCTTCAAGCATAGCTACGCGCAACTGTGGGAAACGTTTGGTAACACCACCAAAGAACAGTGCTTTGGCAAATGCTTGTGAGCCATCAGCAAAGTGACCGATATGGTTGTTCATGTAGTTACTGATGGAGGAGCGTCCAGTCCAACCTTGACTGCCGTAATGGGTAGTAACAGGTACACCTAATTCAACAGCCTTCGCCCAGAATGGATCGTAGTCGTATTCACTATCCAATCCGTAAAAGTCAATATAAGAGGCATACTTGGCGATTTCAGGGTATTGCTCTGCTGGATATTTCTCAGCGATCGCCTTAATTGGTCGTTTCACACCACCAGGAATATTAGCTACTTTCAGACCCAGTGTTTTCACTGCAAACTCTAACTCCTCAATGGCTTCTTGAGGATTACCCATCGGGATACCAGCTACAGGTGTCAGGCGATCGCTATATTTTCGGTACAAGTCAGCATGATAGTGATTGACTGCCCGTTGCAGTACTTGACGGTTCTCAATGCTAGCTCCAGCCGGTGCCAAAACATTATTCGGAAACAGTACCGAATAATCTGACCCCTGCTCCGCTTGACGCTCATAGAATAGTTCGGGAAGAGTGTAAGTAGCGAGATCCAAAGTATTGCGGGTGACTCTAGCCCACCAAGGCGATCGAATTGTGCGGTTGTACTGGCGTTCTTCTGGAGTTTGTTGATACCAGTCTTTACCATTGCTCTTGGAATTGAGACGAGAAGCTTCTGCCTTACGTAGCTCATCTACGAGTTTCGAGCCGCCGTATTTAGCAATGTAATCTTCAAGCGCCGGAGTGAAATCATTGGTATGAACATCAGTGTCAATTATCGGATAATTGAGGTTTGCTTTGATTGCGGCGGAACGGGAAGTTTTCAATCTGCTATATTCAGTCATGTTTTTTTCCTTAAATAAATTACAGAAGTAAGGACTAGGAACTGGGGACAGGGTACTGGGGACTGGGAAAGAATTCTTATAATTCCAAATCCCTAGTTCCTAATCCCCAATCCCTAGTCTCCATTTACGCCAACACCAATCTCTCATCCACTTGTTTAGCGGCAAATTGATTACCCGGACGACGCAGCCCCAGGTTTTCCCGCAAGGTATTACCTTCATATTCACTACGGAACAATCCGCGTTTCTGGAGGATGGGAACGACTAGATTAACGAAGTCATCTAATCCTGTGGGCAGGATTGGTGGCATGATATTAAAACCATCTGCTGCACCATTGTTGAACCATTCCTCTAACTGGTCAGCAATACTTTCGGGAGTACCAAGGATAGTACGATGACCTCTAGCGGTAGCAAGAGCGAGATATAACTGGCGCAACGTCAGAGTGCCACGAGTAGCTAAATCCTTGACTAATTTCAGACGACTCTTATTAGTATTGGTATCACTGGGTAGTTCGGGAGCTAGATCATCTAAAGAATATTTCGACAGATCCACGCCCTTGTAATAGTTCTTTAAAATACCCCAAGCTACATCAGGATGAATCAACGATTGCAAAAATTCGTATTTCTCTTGGGCTTCTTCTTCAGTCCGGCCAATAATGGGGAAAGCCCCAGGCATGATTTTCAGATCGTCTGGAGAGCGTCCATATTTTGCCAACCTACCTTTGACATCAGCGTAAAATTCCTGGGCATCGGCTAGAGTTTGATTGGCAGTGAAAATCACCTCAGCAGTACGCGCAGCTAAATCCCGTCCAGTTTCCGATGCTCCAGCCTGCACAATCACCGGATAACCTTGAGGTGGACGACCAACATTCAAGGGGCCTTTGACAGAAAAATATTTACCCTTGTGGTTGAGTATATGTAGTTTATTCGGGTCGAAATAGATACCAGATTCTCTGTCACGAATGAAAGCATCGTCTTCCCAGCTATCCCACAGTCCTTTGACCACTTCCACAAACTCTTGAGCACGTTCATAACGTTGGCTATGTTCCGGATGATGCTCAAGACCGAAATTACGTGCGGCATTCTCGTTACCCGTGGTGACTACATTCCACCCCGCCCGACCTTTACTTAAGTGATCCAGCGAGGCAAACTTACGTGCCAGGGTGTAAGGCTCTTCATAAGTAGTCGAAGCGGTGGAAATGAACCCAATGTTTTGAGTTACAGAGGACAAAGCCGAAAAGAGTGTGACCGGCTCGAAATGGACAAGTTTACCATTGCGTCTCTGCGTCTCCGGCTCGCCACCCCAAACTCCTGGGCTGTCTGCCAGAAAAACTGCATCGAATAAACCACGTTCGGCAGTTTGGGTAATTTCCTTGTAATGTTCAAAATTAAAACCCGCATCTATTTGTGCATCTGGATGTCGCCAAGCAGAAACATGATGTCCAGTGGCTTGAATAAATGCTCCTAAACGAAACTTACGTGTTTTGCTCATCTGCTTTTCTCTTGTTTGTATGTAATTAAATAGCATTCAAACTGGTCGCGGCGTTAGCGAAGAACTAAGTGGAAAGTGTTTTCAGTTGGGTCATAAGTTGGTTTTTTGGTGAATCACTCTCTATTTGGATACTGGGGATTAGGCATTGGGAAAATTATTCTGAATATTTTCCTAGTCTCTGTTGCTAGAACAATCTATAAAGGAGGACTTGTAGTATGAGAATGCCGAGGTTCTTAGCAAGTTTGTTCAAATCACTTAGAACATTGATAGGGCGTTTCACTACTACTTGCATCAGGTACACGATTAATTTTTGCTGTATCAATATTTTTTTGTAGCTCTGATAGGACTTACGCACGAGTTACGCAATAACGAACCGCAGAGAGAAGTTTGATCGGTGGAAGCCGCCGTTGGCGTAGCCCGCCGCAGGCATCAAAACTTCTCCCTTGGCGCTAGCCTCTCCCAAAGGGAGAGGGGGAGACGCTAAAGCCGAACGATGGGCGCAGAGAGCACGGTGAAATGAGAGTTTGAGAAATATTTTGCGTAAGTCCTATCTGGCTAAGTAGTCAGCCGGTAAATGAAGTACCGTAGTTTATTCCTTTTAAAATACTATAACTCGATTGATTTACCGTATTTTATTTATGTAAGAAATTATTTCACACTTACCAGAAAAATGCAAGTATTGCTTAACACAAGTTTGCTAATTCTCCTTTAAAAATTACATCTTAAGGAGCTTGTTTTTTTATTGTTTTATGCACATATCCAAAGTTAATAGCAAACTACTAAATCTCAGTAAGTTTTTAGTAGTTTACTAATAGCCACAAATTAGGCTAATTCAAATTCTTTCTTCTCAAGAGAGCATCCCACTTTTCGCTTCTCTTCTTTTGCCTCGTGTGTAATCTCTATAACACCATTTAGTCTTTGCCAAAGGGTGTTCATAAAGAAACCTCTGTAAAGCAATTTATCTGAGAAATGTTTGTCTGCAAAAGGGTATGTAATCTGGATGTAAAAATCCTGTGGGGTGATAGCAATCAAAGATTTGTTGATTTTCTGTGCATAAGTCAATAGCCAATGTTTAAAGTTGTGTGAGATTACGGGCTAATTATCCTAGCCCTTGTTAATGGATTTTTTATTCTGTCCTCAGCAGCAAGTGCAGCTGAAATGCCAAATTTATCTGAGCCTAGATCAGAGATTGAGGAAATTTCCCCTTATAGTGGAAAGAAGCCGTCTCGATGATGGAAAAATCAAATAAGCTCAACCACTTGCTAGAAACATCTCTTCATGCTCGAAAAGCAGCAGTCAAAATTTGAAATCAAGCATCAAAATCATGAATGTAGATGCAAACATATTACCCAGGTAAGGGAGTATCCGTTGGGTTCAGATGTTTGTACAGGTTTAGCAGTGCTGATAATTCATCTTGCTTAACGCTGCTTATTGAAATATCCATAATTTATGTGAGGTTTTAAATTACTTTGTAAACCCATATTTCAAATTTAGCTTCAGAGGAGAGATTAGTTTTTAAAGAACCATAATGATTGATACAAAATTCTTTAAATTCATTTATTACTTGATGAAATATATCATCTGATACTCGCCAACATAAACCGTATGCTCGTGCTTTGAAAAAACTTAGTAGCTCTTCAATCGTATTGCTAACTCTCCATTCCTTAGCTACGAAGTAATTTGATACGTAACCTTTTCGCTGTAAGTATCCTTCTACATCTATCTTTTCTATTGCTATATTAATACTTGGCGATTTTTGCTTTGCTCTTTCATATTTAAATAGTATATCTCGAAAATATCCTTCAAATTCTTGTCTGGCTGGTGGGGTAATCCACTGACAATTGAGATAAAATCCTCCAGGCTTTAGTACTCGGTCAATATTGTCTAAAAATACTCTCCAATCAGATACAGTATGGATCATGTGGACAGTCAATACGACATCAAAACTATTGTTTGTAAAAGGTAATTCTGAAGCATCACCGTGAATCAGTTTCAGATTAGAAGGAATGACATTTAATTTTTGCCGAAACTGATTAAGCATTTCTTGAGAGATATCAATTCCTGTCACAGAATAACCCCGTTTGACAAGAGGAATAATATTTAAACCTGTGCCAACACCTGGTTCTAAAAAAGAGGTTTCAGGCGTGGCACAAGTAAGCTTAAGGATAAAATCGGCAACTTCTTCTGCAACTGATTCTGTTAGCCAGCGTGTTTGATCATAGATTTGTGCAATATAGTCATAGTAGTTAGATTTTTTCATATTTATACGGTTCAGTCGGTCTATACCTTTGCATTTAGTTTCTTGTCCTTGTATTGTGACAGAAGTGTAAGCAATTTATATCAATTAAATTACTTTTCAAATTAACTTTTTTAATTGACCTATCTCTTCATCCTCTTTTTTTGATGAAGGTATAAGGTATTGCTGAGTAAAGGTATTTTACTCAGCACTCCCATAACACCGGAAATCTGTTTAAACTGTGACTCTTGTACCGTCAAATTTGGTGAAGGTGAAGCCATTGAATATTTCGTTATAACCCAGTCTTTCATCCCTAAGTAGGCTAATAGCAACCTCTTCTCCCAAAGCCAAAGCAGCTGAACCATCGGAACGCCAATGGATACCGCCGTGACCGCGACCAATAGCATAGTTGGTTGCTAGTTTATTCAACTCTCCACCCACAGTTAATGGTGGTCCACTGTAAGAAATTACTTTTGTGGGGTCATTGGGATCAGGCACTACTGGTGAGGGGATAACAAAGTTTTCATCAAAAAACGCTTTCAATAGTGTGACATTGACACCAGCAGTGGCAGCCGCACCTCCGGTATAAGACGAATGGATTGGCGCTCCTTCTGGATATGCTTGGGGCAATAGATAGGTGTTGAAGGTGCTAAAGGTCTGTGCTAAAGCTTGGGAATTAAAAACCTCCGAATTAATCGGATACTGAGTTTTATTAGCAATGTTGTTGTAGACTAGCCCGCCATAGGCTTCTGGGCGTAAAGTGCGGTGTACATAATACTTCTGCCAGTATGATGCTCTGATTACACGCGAGCTACCCAAATTAAGCAAGGCTTGTAAATGTCCCACTGCAAAGGTTGCATTAGAACCACTTTGAGTCTTCGATCTGACGTAGGGATTGCCTGGATTCAAAGGTGTACCGATGCTACCAAGAATTAAGGAGGCTCCCAGGTATGTAGGACCGCCAATATGAGCATACTCACCTAAATCCCGAACTGTGGTTATGTAACGGTTTTTAGGGTCGTATTTAATGGATTTCCCTGAACTACCTCCATTCTGAATAACCAACCATTCTTGGAAATTGAGTAGAAAATCATTACCAGGAAGAGCAGTACGAATTAATGGCGAAACAGACTGAGTTCCCCAAGGAATAGTTAGCAACAAAAATTGTGAGAGATAGGGACCATCTAGTACCCCTGGTGGAATAACATATCTTGTACTTGAACCTGAACTAACGTAGTTGACACTACCACGAAATAAAGTTTGAGGAGTGACACGGCCATTTTGTTTTGGCCCTCGAAACGCCGAAAGCTTGTTGAGGTCTTCGACGGCTGCCAAGACTTTTGGGTTGTCAGTATTGTTTTGGAGCTTGGAAAGAGATACATCTCGGAGTAAAGCTTGCCAGTAAAGTTCAACTGCTTCAGCAGCGCGTTCTGCGCTAGCTAGAGCTGGTGGTGGGGGCACAGCTATCTGCGCTGCATTGATTCCTTCTAGGCTGATTGCCAGAGGCCCTTGAGGATTAACCAGCTTTCTGGTGCCACCCAAGATGATATTTTCATAATCATTCGGGTTTTGTGTTGTCAGTGCTCTGGTCAAAGAGTCGTAAGCTTCTAGCTTGACTTCGCCTAGCTTGTTATGTGGGAGTCCTCTACTGTCAGAGCCAATTTTGTTGGGATAACGCTCCTCATCGCCATTGGTCGGATGCGGCGGAATGGGAATACTCCGTTCAACTCTGGCTGCTTCAACACGTACTCGATAGGCTTTATCAACAAACCTGTTATAGTCAAACGCTCGATTATACCGTCTGTTGATATCTTGGGCTTGTACAACATCTCCTCCCTTCTTTGAGGAGAAAGGTGAACCTAAAACTCCTGCAACAACGCTAGCGGCACTAAACAAACCAGCACGACCGAGAAATGAGCGTCTGCTAGTGTGACTACCAAAAAAACGTTTACTAGTTACACGGGGTTGTTCCAGTTTATCTATTTTGCTATTAGCCTGAGTATCTTGCTCGGAACCTTCATAAGAATTAGGATCTACTTGCATGAGATGTTCTCCACTGGTAAAAAATAATGCAAAAATTTAGTCATGAGTGAATACATGAGCATTGCAAAGCTAGAACAACTAGCCACACACAAAATACGCACCTTTAGAAAAATAAGTTAATATCGCCGGATTTAGGATGAAATCTGAGGTTACTCTACTGGAAGATAACTTGCATAGAAGGTGATTCTCCTGAAAGTCATGTAGGTATTCAGTGCTGGTATGATGCTTTGATCACACGGCTGTTATAACTTTGTGGGTTATAACTTTGTGGGTTATAACTTTGTGGTTGTAATCAATCTAATAGGATATTGCTGGAGTTAAAGCACAGCTAAAACTACCGCTTAATTCTAGTCAACCCACAAAATACTGTAAATTTATCGATTTACCGTATTTTATGCATATTAAATCAGACTTTCTCACAATCAGTGATAAAAATCAAGAGGTTTTTACAATAAACTTAGCAAGACTGTCAAAGCCTTAAAGAAAAAGGCGCACAGTATTGTGTTCGTTGCTTAAAACTGTGGTTCAAGCAACGAACATAACACTGTGGGTTTTGGTGAAATATCAAAGGCGGTTGTGGTTGAAAGGTTGAGTTGAGAGAATTAGGCGACGCCGAATAGCCCGCACTTCTCTAGGAAACGCTGCGCGTAGCTTGCTTCCACGTTCGCGGAGCGTGCCGTAGGCAAGTGGTACGAGAAGTCCAGTCACCATCGTAGACATCGCTTCCAAATAACATCCTATAAAAGCGGATTTAGCCTTTATTTAACTGTGTAATTAAGCCCAACTCTGCGTAAATTGGATGCACTATTTTTCTTATTTGAGGCAGTTGTCTACTAAAAAAATATGCTCCTAAAATGCAACAAGCACCGCCAAATAACAAAGCATTGGTAACACCAAAGTAACCTGCCAATGCTCCAAAAAATAAATTACCAAAAGGCAGTATTCCTAAGAAACCAGTTGTAAATATACTAGTTACTCTACCTCTTTTATCTTCATCAAGAATAATTGATTGCATAAAATTATTAATTGATGCCAAAGTTAGACTATTATTCATGCCGATAATAAACATGAATACTAAGCAAATATGTAAATTGTTCGAGCGAGAAAAAACTATTAAACCTAAACCTAAAACTGCGGCAGAGATTGCTATAATCTTTCCCAGTCCTATCACATTTTTTCTTGAGATGAGATAAATACCTGAAACTATTGAACCAAGAGCCGAAGCTGTCATCAAAAAGCCCATAGTTTCAGCGTTACCCTTTAGTACTTCTTGAGAAAAAATAGGTATTAAGTTTACATGAGTCATTCCCATAAAACAAATAACAATTTGTAATATCAATAAATATTTAATCGGCAGAAATTTGTATGCATAGATAAAACCTTCTTTAAGATTTTTCCAAATTTGCGGCTTTTGATTCAAGGAATTATGGACAACTGGGTTGACTTTGATAGTTAAAATTGCAGATACAAACGGTAAATAGCTGATACTATCTACTAAAAAGCAGGAAGCTGCACCAGACTTAGCAATCATTAAACCCCCAATCATCGGGCTAACAAACTTCGCTGTATTAATCAAGAATGAATGGCAAGCCATCGCACTATAAGTATCTGATTTCTTTTCCAGCAGTCTGGGAATAATTACCTGGCGTGCTGGTAAATCAAAAGCTTTTACCGTTCCCTGAAGCGTGCCAATGGCAATAATCCATGCAACATTAATATTATCACTAAGAGTTAGAAAGGTTAGGGTAGAAGATAGCAAAATGGATACTAGCTGAGTAGTTAATAAAACATATCGTAAGTTCCAGCGATCTAGCAATACTCCTACCAATGGTGTAATAATTAAGCCTGTAGCTTGATTTGTAAATCCGGCTACGCCCACTAATACAGCCGAATTAGTTAGTTGATAAACAAGCCAGACCAAAGCAATTTGAGTCATCCAAGATCCAAAAAAAGATAAACTTTGCCCGATAACAAAACAGGAAAAGTTTACAGATTTAAGCGCAGCAGGAAGTTCAAAATAAACAAACTTTGGTTTGTGATTTTGGAACTTTTCTCTATTAATTGGTATCATGAGTTTTTCTTTATTTAAAGTTTTCATCCTTCGTTAGTTGTTAGGACTTACGCACAAGAGATCCCCCAACCTCTAAAAAAGGGCTTTTGAGTTTCCCTTTTTTTTAGGGGGGATAGATGTTTCAAGTTGTTAGTGCGTAAGTCCTGGTTGTGTTTGCGTTGGGTGCGCTTTGCCTTCATTCTGTTCATAGTGCTTCTTCCTTTAACCAATTACGCTTAGATAAGATAGTTTGCATGGACGAGGGCGTTAGTAGAGACATTGCATTTCAACATCTCTACTAATTTTTTGATGAAGTTTTAGCAGACTTGTATATCACCAGCCCGGAAAGAGTATTAGTAAAGCTTAATGTTCGCAACCCAGAAAGTTTGTATGCTTAGTATTAACACAAAAAAATACAGCCATTATGGCTAGACTATGTATCATACCATGTTTGGTCAAATACCCACAATTCTTGCAAATCAACCTCAAACCCTTGCTGCTTGGCGGTAGGGGTTTGAGGTGGTTGATGCTCAATTAAACACAGGTGACATCATAACCAAGCTCGGTCATATTGAACAGGCCAGAGTTTATCGTGTCCCAACTGTTTGGCTGCCAGATGCGGCCAGTAAGGATTGCGGAGTAGTTCACGTCCCAACAGGACTATATCAGCTACTTCTGTGCGGATAATCTCGTCAGCTTGTTCAGGGGATGTAATTAAACCCACGGCTCCTGTATGAATATTAGCCTCACGGCGGATGCGTTCGGCAAACTGAGTCTGATAACTAGGTTTAATTGGTATATTAACGCCAGGTACAATACCACCTGATGAACTGTCAATGAGATCAACTCCTAGAGACTTGAGTTTGTCGCTTAAGGCGATACTTTGTTCAATATCCCAGCCATTATCTACCCAATCGGTGGCGGAAATGCGTACCCAAAGTGGATGTGTCTGGGGCCAAACCTCTCGGACTGCTTGAACAACTTCTCTAAGCAGACGAGTCCGATTTTCAAAACTGCCGCCATAATCATCTTGACGGTGGTTAGAAAGGGGTGAGAGAAACTGGTGCAGTAGATAACCGTGGGCAGCATGGATTTCCACTACCTTGAAACCAGCTTGCAGAGAACGTTTGGCAGCTTGGGCAAAGGCATCAATAACTGCTTGAATTCCCTCAAAAGTGAGGGCTTCTGGAATTGGGCTATCTTTTCCAAAAGCGATCGCACTACTTGAAACTAAGGGACGCCAACCTTCCTGAGATTCATCCAGCACTTTCCCTCCTTTACTCGGTTTGGCAGTACTGGCCTTTCTACCCGCATGAGCAAGTTGAATACCTGCAACAGCGCCAAAGTTATGGATCAATGCCACAGTTTTTGCCAAAGTTTCTATGTGTGCATCTGACCAGATTCCCAAATCTTGCGGGCTAATGCGCCCACGCGCTTCTACTGCGGCTGCTTCTGTTAGCACTATACCTGCACCGCCAACTGCGCGAGAAGCTAAATGAATAACGTGCCAATCATTAGCATATCCATTTGTACTGGAATATTGACACATTGGGGAAACGGCGATGCGGTTGCGAAAGGTAACATCACGAATTTTGAATGGTTCAAACAGGTGTGCCATTGTTATTGATTCCTTCTCTTGCTAGGTAAGACTCTCAGCATTTGGAACTAAGTTGTAGACACAGATTTAATTTGAAATGTAATTAGTGTGCATTCTCAGCTCATGTATGGGTCATTTTGCTAGTTTTGCCAAAATTTTTGTAGGCTCTTATTTTGGCCAAGCTATTGGAATCAACTGAGGATTTATAAGGTAGTGTGCATCTTGTCGTCAGACTGCCACCTTTTTACCAATAGCCATAATGTGAGCGCTAACACCTAATGTAGAAGGTTCAGTCTCTAACCAGCGAATAGCTTGTAGGAGTCTTTCACGGCGACTTGGTTCACTCCAATGTTCCTCAAAATTTTGTAGCAATTTGCCTGGGCCTTCTATGGCTAACAGCTTTTCACAAGATAACCCTACTTCTTCCACCTCTGCTTTTAGTTCATCAGGATGATGAAAGAAGGCTGTTGTAAAGTAAGCAGGATGGTTACTCGGATTACGATGCTGCCCTTCAAGCAAGTCCCGATGAACAATTTCCACAAACTCCGGATCGTCTAGCCATCCCCGAAATAAACCGTCTAAGAGCGAAGCAAAGCGAGAACAAGCAACGGCAAAGACAAGACCTCCGTTCTTTAAAACACGATTAGCCTTGTGTAATGCTGCGAGGCGATCGCTACGTTCGATCAAGTGATACAGTGGCCCAAATAACAGAACAGCATCGACGCTGTTGTTTGCTTGATTTAATTGGCGGGCATCTCCAACCTCTGCACTTGCAAGTGGATAATCTGGTTGAAGCTGAGAAGTAGAACGAGCTTGTTCTACGTGCAAGGGAACTGGATCAATAAGATGAACTTTATACCCTAGCTGGGCCAGCCAACAAGCATAGATGCCTGAGCCGCCACCAACATCGAAAATCACTGCGGGAGGAGGAGGCAAGTAGCGGCTAAGAAGCTCTTGGGTGCGAACTAGTTCAATCGGATTTGTACGCTTTGATAAGCGTTCAGCTTCCAAACCACGCTCATAATGAGCTAGTACCTCATCTAAAAGCGGGTTTTGGAAATTAGACTTGTCTGACATGAAATTTCCTTTTTCTAAGATTTAATCTATGAAAACCTTTGTGACTAAATAGCAAACAGTTTTCCTCTCGGACGAAGTGCATATTCAATAGAAGTACGCCTTGCTAAACTCCATATTGTGGCTTGATTTGCTGTAACTACAGGAATCTTTAAATCTGCTTCTAATTCCTCAATCACCTCAAATGTTCTCCATGCCGTACAGGGCAACACAATAGCATCTGCACCTTTGTGAGATACCTCTTTGATAAAAGTTGCGGCTTCATTGGGTGACTGATGCCAAAGGTAATTCTGTTTTGCTACTTCTTTTTGGCGTTCATCACCTTTAAACCCAACTATTTCAAAAGGCGCTTCACTCAAAAACGTTTTTAGCGTTTGATTGTTCCATTCTGGATAAGGAGTGACTACAGAAATTTTCTTAATCTTTAGATATGCCAAGGCTTCTAATAGAGCCAGAGCAGGCACAACAACAGGTACTCCTAGCACCTGCGTCAAACGTTGCTCTAATTGTTCGGCAAAAACCCGCCCTCGGTAAAATGTTGCTGTTGTGAAACCGTATGCTCCAAAATGTACCCCGGCTCTGGCTAATTTTTCTACTTCCTTAACAGCTTCTTCATTGATGTCATCCATTGATTCATAGCTCTCAAATGCGTGTGAGCGTTGAGCAATCACACGATGGCTATGAATACTGACTTGACTGGAAAAAGCAGAGTGAAAGTCAGGCTCAAACGTCGTGTTACCTGCGGGTACTAGCAAGCCAAGACGGATCTGCCTATTAGAGTCAGCTTTCGAGTACATATAATACCTCTTTTTGACAAGCCTGATTATGTCTAAATATTTATTTAGTTACACTAATAATTAGGTATACATATTTTCAGGAAGACTGTATAATATAGAAACTACGTTAAACCGACCGACAAACTGTAATATATCATCTAACTGACATAGATACCTACTAGTCAATTATTTAACTGCACTAATCAACACATCTTGCTTTTGTCTTATTGCTTTAGTTGGAGTTGTGCAATCTCAAATAGTCTGCATCCACGATGATTACAAGGAAAAGATTTCATGAGCAACATACAACTGTACTTCGCCAAAGCCTCTACTTTCTCTCAACGGACTCGTGTAGTCTTACTGGAAAAAGGTATTGACTTCACCCCGATAGAAATTGACTTACAGAACAAACCAGATGGGTACACACAGATTTCCCACTATGGCAAAGTCCCAGCTATCAAACATGGGGATGTTGTAATTTACGAGTCCACTATTATCAATGAATATCTAGATGAAGTCTTCCCGGAACCACCTTTGTTGCCCCGCGATGCCGCAGCTAAAGCGATCGCTCGCATCTGGATAGACTACGCCAATACTCGCCTTGTCCCAGCTTTTAACAAATTTCTGCGCGGTAAAGATAGCCAAGAACAGGAACAAGGACGAAGAGAGTTCACAGAAGCACTTCTATATATTGAACAAGAAGGGTTAGGCAAAGGTGATTACTTGTTAGGAGATCAGTTTAGCCTAGTTGATATCAGCTTCTATCCGTGGTTTGAGCGTTTACCACTCTTAGAAAACTTCCGCAAATTCACACTACCAGCAGAAACACCTCGGTTGCAGACATGGTGGAACAGCTTAAGCGATCGCTCCTCAATTCAAGCAGTAGCAAACCCTGTGGACTTCTATTTGGAAAGATTCGCCAAAGTTCTCGGTGAACCTGTTCCCGTTGGTGCAGTTCAAAAATAGGGCATAGGGATTGACAGAAATTAACTAAAATCCAAAATGGGATAACCTATGAGCTTAAATAACCAAGTTCTAGACAAACCAATTTCCGTAGAACTGCCATACGTAGAGGCTAACCTCAGTTACCTGGTTCCAATGGCAGAAAAACCTGTTAACTATACTTACGAACCACCACCAGGGATTCCCCGCACGAATGCAACTTATCAGACGCACAAACTGCCAATTTACAATGCTCGTTCTATCTCAGAGAACATCTCGTTAGATCGAGAAGGTTTTGCGTTTACTGGACATAATACTAATGTCCGCAACTTTTACGATGAAGACGAAGTACGCCGCGTCTACTATCCAGAAGCCGAGCAATTGTTAAAAGAGGTGACAGGCGGAACTAAGGTAGTGATATTCGATCACACCTTGCGTAACGCTGGTAAGTCCAGGCCAAGCGAGAATAACATTAAAGAACCTGCCAAGCGCGTACACAACGACTTCACCGCTAAATCAGGCTATACTCGCGCCCGTTTGGAATTAGCAGCGCAAGGCATAGATGACATTGATACGCTACTAAAACAACGATTTGCCATCATCAATGTTTGGCGAGCGATCGCACAACCAATCCAAGAGTCACCATTAGCACTGTGTGACGCGCAAAGTATCGCACCCACAGACATTGTAGCTGGTGATTTAGTGTATCGCGATCGCGTCGGTGAAACACACGGAATTACGTATAACTCCAAACATAAATGGTTCTACTTTCCGCAAATGCACAGAGATGAAGCACTATTTATCAAATGCTTCGACTCCGCAGAAGACGGACGCGCCCGTTTTGCCGGCCATACAGCCTTTGAAGACCCCACCAGCCCAGCCAATGCTCCCCCACGAGAAAGCATCGAACTACGAACATTCGTCTTTTACCCCGCATAAATCGCAAAAACTTCTCTCAAACTCCTACCCTCTACGTAAAACAAATTAATTAACCCTTGGAGACACAAATATTATGACTTCCCAACACTTTGACATCAAACCAATCGCCGGACGTATCGGTGCAAAAATCATTGGTGTTGACTTGAGCAGTAACCTCAGCAATGAAATCATCAGCGATATCCGTAAAGCTTTAGTTAAATACAAAGTCATCTTCTTCCGAGATCAGAATCTTGACGCTCAAGGACAAATAGCCTTCGCCCGACGCTTTGGGGAAGTCACCACAGCCCATCCCACCGTTCCCTCATTGCCAGAAAACCCAGAAGTTCTTGATCTCAATTACGGTAAGACTGTGAGCCGCGCCAACACTTGGCACACCGATGTCACATTTGTAGATCGTCCCCCTCTTGGTTCTATTTTACGGGCGCTTGTCATCCCACCATCAGGAGGTGATACGATTTGGGCAAACTCCGTGACTGCTTATGAAGATTTACCAACTCACTTACGTAATCTTGCTGACCAACTCTGGGCAGTACACAGCAACGCCTACGATTATGCAGCAGCTACAATTGACTTACCAGAAGAAGTCTTAAAGTATCGGGCTGTTTTCACCTCGACTTTATACGAAACTCTACATCCAGTTGTCCGCGTCCATCCTGAATCCGGTGAACGTGGGTTGTTCATTGGTGGGTTTGTGCGTCGCCTGCGCGGTTTATCACAGAATGAATCCGATGAAATCTTGAAATTGTTGCAAGCTTACATCACACGTCCTGAGAACACAGTCCGGTGGCGCTGGAAAGTAGGCGATGTGGCTTTCTGGGATAATCGCGCTACTCAACATTATGCGATCGCAGACTACGGTAATCAACCTCGCCATGTTCAACGAGTCACACTTGTAGGTGACATTCCTGTTGGTATTGATGGTAAACAGAGTGAGGCTATTAAGGGAGATTCTTCTGCATATAACCGACGTGAACCCGCTTTAGTTTAAAAGGGATTGGGGGCTGCAAAGCAATATGAAGGACGGGTTTTATAAGAAAACCTTGGTTCACCCCGTCCAGTTAGCCAATTTACCCAAGTTGTATCTCCTGAGTTATACCATTTCACTAAAAATGTGATGCAGATGTAGGTTGAGGAGCCAGTGCGTTGGGCGGCTCTGCCGACTTGTTCGCGCAGCGTCTCCCCTTCTCCCCAAGGGAGAGGCTAGCGCCAAGGGAGAAGCGCCTGGCGTTTGAGGGACGAAACCCAACACCTCAAAGTCTTGTAAATGTTGGGTTTCACTGCGTACCCCTACGGGGATCTTGCTACAACCCAACCTACGCATCTACCCCTGGTGTTTAAAAAGCAATTTTTATCAATGTCAAAGGTGAAAATCAGAAGGGCAGAAGTAGCAGATGCACCAGTTTTAGCGGCAGCTGAAGCTAAGATAGCCGAGACACCAGGCTATATGGTTTCCCGTCCAAATGAAATCACATCAGATGCCTTCGCAGTCAAAATTGCTGAACTTAGCCATCATCCTCGTGGACTTTACATCATTGCCTTATTAGACGACAAAATAGTTGGTCATGCAATGCTCGATCCCATGAGTTTGTCTGCGCTAGCCCATATAGTACGGCTGAATATCTTCGTCTATCCAGGATTCCAACGGCAGGGAATCGGACAAACGATTATGAATCATCTACTAACTTGGGCTAAAGAGACTCCTGGTGTAGAAAAAGTCGAACTACTAGTGCGAGCTACTAATAAACCTGCAATTGCCCTGTATAAAAAAATCGGATTCTTTGAAGAAGGTAGATTCAAGAAACGATTAAAACTGCCAGACAGTTTTTACATAGATGACCTAGCAATGGCATTGTTTGTGAGTTAAGTCTGCAAAAACTATAAGTACAAACTTCCCAGGAGATACATCGCATTTCATGAAACTCTTCTACACACCTAACTCTCCCTATGCACGCATAGCAAGAATAGCTTCACTAGAACTGAATCTCAGTGAGCAGATCGAAATGCAAAAAGTCACTGTACGAGATCCAAACAGCGAGCTACTGAATTACAACCCCACAGGTAAAGTCCCAACTCTAGCAATTGATGACGGATTTATCTTGAGTGAAACACGCATAATATGCGTTTATTTAAATCAATTAAATCCTGAAATCAAATTAGTTGCTGATATTTCTGATGGCTTTTTACAGCAACTTGAAGGTATAGCTAGTGGGTTCATAGATGGTATTGCTGTCTGGGTACGGGAGTTACGGCGTTCTTCAAGTGAGCAATCATCAGGAATAATCGAGTTAGAGCGATTGCGTGCTTTAAGAATCTTGGACTACTTTGAGAAGATTTCTGATAAATTCGACCAAACTCCTAAGCTTGCTCATATCACTCTCGCATCAGGACTGGGGCTAGAGAGCCGTCTACCTGAACTGCAATGGCGACTAAGCTACCCCAAACTTGTACAATGGTATGATGAATTTTCTGGGCAACCTTCCCTGCAAGCGACGAAACCAGACTCCTAAAGATAATTAGTAATTGTAGTTAACATTCCAATTACGAGTTGTTTACTCTTGGGATAATAATTACGAATTAACAATTATGTTCACGGTTCTTCTATCCGCTTTTGTTTTATCGTTTCACAATGTTACTGTGCGAGTTTTGTTTTCAGAACATCTCGTACTGGGTTTATTTGTACTCGGTGGATACGTTAAACCGGATTTGCAGAACTCATTATTGCTGATGTTCATGCGAATGTTACTGGTGGTTCCACTTATGGGATCTCTAGCATTCAAGTTGTATCCATCTGCTGGAAAAGAATTTCGAGACTTGTTCAGGCGCGAACGCACTGATGTTTTGCTCCAAGCATTGGGCTGTGGAGTATTGATGTTTCTGTATATTGCGTTACTCTACGTTGCTATTGGGTTAATTCCTACTGGAATTGCCATGACCCTATTTTTTACTTATCCCGTGTTTACGGCGCTGCTTGCTTGGAGGTTTTTTGGCGAACGTCCTACAATCTTCCGTTGGCTAGTAATGGTGATTATTCTAGGAGGCGGCGTATTCACAATTCCTCAATCTTCTGCTGCTTACAGCAGTGACACGATTACTACTGGCATTTTCGCCAGCGTTGGTTCTGGAGTTGTTTATGCCTTTTATAAAGTCCTAGCCCAAAAATGTTTAGAAAAATTCCATCCAGTTCCCTTCACCTGGATTAGTTTTACCTGCACTTTACTGCTCTCTGGTGTAAGCTTACTGTTCTGGCCACTTCCCAGCACCCAACTTGATTGGACACCCCTGTGGATTGGCAGTATTTTTTCTGGTTTAGTTAGTTTCATGGGACACACTTTCAATAATGTGGGAATTCGCATGATTGGCGCAACTAAGGCTTCTATCATCGGCGCAAGCAGTCCAGCATTAACAGCATTAGTCGCATGGGCAACAATTAGCGAAACTTTAAACCTAATTCAAAGCTTGGGGATTGGTATTGTCACATTAGGAATTGCACTGTTGAGTGGAGAAAGCTTTGTACGTAGACGTAGCCCATAAAATTGCTCAAAAATAGGAGTTAATGAGTGATTAATTTGTAAAGTATTTAATTTTTGGTTTCATGCAGAGGAGGACACTTCCGTAGGCGGGTTTCCCAATTTGTACCCCTACGGGGAAGCAAGCTACGCGCAGCGTCTCCGTCAGGAGAGGAAAGTGTCCGCCGCGCAGAGGCATAGAGAGTAATTAAAAGTGTTATTAATTACGAATTACGAATTATTAAATATGTCTACTTACGCTATTCTGTTTGATTTAGATGGGACTTTGACAGATCCCAAGCTTGGTATTACTCGCTGCATTCAGTTTGCTTTATCTGAACTCGGTTATAGACCACCCGATGCTGATGAATTGTATTGGTGTATTGGCCCTCCAATCCAAGACAGTTTTTCGCTGCTACTGAAGACTTCAGATGACACAGTTTTAGAACAAGCCATTTCACTTTATAGGAGTCGCTTTGCTACGATAGGATTATTTGAAAACTCCCTTTATCCCAAGATTTCAGAAACCTTAGACGCTATTCGTTTTGCTGGTTATAAAACTTTTGTTGCCACTTCTAAACCATATATTTATGCTACACAGATCATTGAACATTTTGGCTTGTCGTCGCTTTTCAATGGGGTTTATGGGAGTGAACTTGACGGCACGCGGAGTGTAAAAGCTGACTTGATTTATCACATCTTAGTCACAGAACAGCTTTCACCTTCTCATCTGGTGATGGTAGGCGATCGCTCTCACGATATGATCGGAGCCAAGCACAATTATGTGACTGCAATTGGTGTCACCTACGGCTACGGAACAGAAGAAGAGTTAAAGACTCACGGTGCTGATTTGATTGCCCATACTCCAGATGAGATTCCAAAATTGCTTGCTAACTTTATCTATCCATTAAATGTGCGATCGCATTCTCACTAACAAAAATAGGATTCAGGAAAGTGGATTCATTTAATTGGAATTTATTAAACTCTAAATATGTTGTCAAAGATAGATGGATTTCAGTAAGAGCCGATACTTGTCAAATGCCTGATGGCAAAATAGTCGAGCCTTATTATGTTCTAGAATATCCTACATGGGTAAATGTTGTAGCTTTCACAAAAAATCAGGAAGTTGTCTTAGTCAAACAATATCGCCACGGTCTACAAAAAATAGTTTTAGAATTACCTAGCGGTGCTGTAGAAGCAGAAGATTTATCACCAGTCGCAGCAGCGAAACGTGAGCTATTAGAAGAAACAGGTTACACTAGCGATAATTTTATTGAAACTACCATATTATCACCAAATCCAGCAACCCATAATAATCTTACTCATTGTTTTTTAGCAACAGATGTAGAAAAGATAGCTGATTTAAATTTGGACGATACAGAACAAATTGATGTGTTGCTGTTGCCTTTACAAAAAGTTATAGAATTAATTGAAAGCGGTACTTTATTGCAAACATTACATATTAGCTCATTATTTTTCGCTTTAAAAAAGCTTGGCAAATTACAGTTTAATTAATAGCTGTTAATTATATTTACTAATCTAACTATCCAAAAAAGAAATAAATATAACTGTGGCAGCTTTAGTAAGTTGTGTATTGAGGAGGTAGAGTTACAAAATGCCAGATAAATGGAATCCAGAATTATATAAAGGGTTTTAATCCCAAAGAAGTCGCCCATTTTACGATTTGGTAGACATGGTGCATCGGCAAGAAAACTTACGAGTTCTGGATTTAGGATCTGGAACGGAAAAGTTAACTAAATATCTGTACGATACACTAGCAGCACAAGAAACTCTGGGAATAGATGCTTCTGAAAATATGCTGCAAAAGGCACGTCAATATGAAGTAGCTGTAGCGCGGATGATGGCGATGAGTGCTTACCGTTCTTGGCAGACCTTTCTTTACAGAACGTTTTGGACGACACTATGATGCTTCTGCTGACCAATTTGCGATCGCTAGCTACTTACAACATCATGGTCGAAAGCTAGTACAGAGATTTGATGCCAATACTTACATCACTCTCACCCAAGCGATGGATAGTCATGATATTGCTCAAGGTCAAGACTATAAATCTGTTCTGCAAAGCATTAAACAACCCGCTTTAGTTGTTGCTATTGATTCTGACATTCTTTATCCGCTATAGAACAACAAGAATTAGCGGATTTAATTCCTAATGCTCAACTAGGTTAGCTGAAATCAATTTACGGTCACGATGCTTTTTTAATTGATACAGAAGCCCTTAATAAGCTATTAATTAACTTTCGACAAGCTTTCACACTCTTCCTCATTATTCAACTCGCGCTCGGCTATCAATTTTAAATTCATAATGAATCTGATGAAAACTAATCCATTTAAGCTGATACCGGCCTCTCACTTAATTTTGTATAAGGATCATAAAATATTACTTATTAGACGTTTTAACACAGGATATGAAGATGGAAACTATAGTGTTGTTGCCGGTTTAGTAGATGGAAATGAAACTTTTATCCAGGCTGTAGTCAGAGAAGCAAAAGAAGAAGTGGGAATAGATTTAAATATACAAGATTTGGAAGTAGTTCATATTATTCATCGCAAAGATTCTGGGGAGGAATGGATTGATGCTTTTATTTTGGCAAATAAATGGAAATATGAACCTGAAAATATGGAGCCTCAAAAATGTGACGACTTGGGTTGGTTTGAAGTTGAAGCTCTTCCCAAGAACATAGTTCAATACGTAAAGCAAGCAATTGAAAATATAAAAAAAGGAATCTTTTATAGCGAGTATGGTTGGTAATTTACACCAGAAGTAGTCAAAAGTAGTTGGAAGACTGCAAAATTTTATAGATTTTTCCTCATGTTCGCCTCAATTTATTGGTGTTAACGGCATGATGAAAGGAGAAACACTTTCATAAGCTTTAGCTGCTTGCAAGACCAGTAAATCTTTATATTTTGCAGCGGCAATTTGTATACCAACAGGCAAACCGTTTTTGGTGAAGCCACAAGGTAAAGATGCAGCAGGTTGTTGTGTAAGGTTGAAAGGATATGTAAAAGGTGTCCAATCTCGATGCTGATGCTCAATAGATGATTGAGGCCGATTTTGTCCAACGGGAAAAGCAGCTATCGGTAAGGTGGGAGTAAGTAATAAATCATAGTTTTGATGAAATCTTTGCATTTGCCATCCCAATGCTTCACGGGCATCTTGAGCATTAAAATATTCTGTTAAGGTGAGGCGATCGCCTTCTTTGGCTATAGCTTGCAAACCTTCTTCAATTACAGCTTGTTGTTCTGGACTAAAGCCACGCAATAACTTAGCTGCACCAGCTTGCCACAAGGTTTGAAAAATGGGACGAGGATTCGCAAAACCTGGATCGACTTCTTCAACAATTGCACCGAGATTAGCAAAAACATCAACTGCGGCTTTAACTAAAGCAGCTACTTCTGAATCAACCTCAGCGTAGCCAAAGTTGGGACTGTAAGCAATTCTCAATCCGGCTACACCCTTGTCTAAATCAGAAGTATAGTCTTGTTTATCATCTGGTAAAGCATACCAATCACGCACATCAGGATGAGCGATCGCATTTAAGGTAACTGCTGCATCAGTGACGGTGCGAACCAGAACGCCAACATGAAACAATGATCCAGTATGGGCTGATGGATAACCTGCGACACGCCCAAAAGTTGGTTTGAAACCAAATACACCTGTTAGCGCCGCCGGTGTTCTTGAAGATCCGCCGCCATCTGTACCGAGATGCAGTATTCCCATTCCCAATGCAGCAGCGACAGCAGCCCCACCGCTACTTCCTCCGGGAGTCAAATCTGTATTCCAAGGATTGCGGGTGATACCAGTAAGCGGACTATCGGTGACACCCTTCCAACCAAATTCAGAAGTTGTGGTTTTTCCTAGTAAAACTGCTCCCTGTTCGCGTAAACAGGCTACCGCAGGTGCATCTTCTTCCCAAGGTTGATTCACGATAATCGCTTTACTCCCTCGGCGCGTTGGTAAACCCTTGGTTAATAGTAAATCCTTGACGGTGAAAGGTATACCATCCACTAAGCCACGGGGATTTCCATTGAGCCAACGCACTTCTGAGGCTTGGGCTTCAGCCAGAGCAGTCTGTTCATCTACGATCGCAAAGGCGTTAACTGAGCTATTGTAAGTATTGATTCGTTCTAGGGCAGCTTTGGTAACTGCAACTGGTGACAACTGGCGATCGCGATATAGCGATAACAGTTGAGAAGCTGATAAATTAGTAATTTCTGACATAATTTTAGATTTTATCTACTATCTAAGCGAGACTGATAGAAATTGCGGTATACCAAAGGGCGATGTGGGTGTGGTTTGATAAGGCGTACGGGGTGCAAAGTTTATAAAAGGCAGGGGGCAGAGGGGAAGATAAAGTTTCCCCCTTTGCTGTGGAGGTACAAACCTCGTTCCTTGTGGACGAAAGCACCCTGCTCCTTTTCTCCTTTGGTTGAAACCCCACCCGCAAGTGGCATGGTTTTTCTCCCCTGCTCCCTGCTCCCTTGCTTTTTTATTGCATGAAGCAGCGCCAGCGAGCCTTAGTGGAACACCAGCACTGCAATAAAGCCAGCCACGAAAGTAAGGACAAATCAAGATAATTCTGCTTTTGGAGTCATTAAATAGCTTGCTTCTAAGGAATGATGTATGTTAAATTCTTACTTAGATTAATTACGGCGATCCTATCAGTTTACCGTAGTTTAGCTTCTAACTCAATCACCAAAATCAGCGTATTAGTCAAAAGCTGAATACAGGTAACAATCAAGCTTTCCATGCAAATCCAAACAGTTGGTATTTTAAGTCCAGGTGACATGGGGCAGGCTATAGCAGCGGTTCTCAATCAAAATGGATTAAGAACTATTGCCGCCCTAGACGATCGCAGTCAACGAACTCGGCAATTAGCTGCCGCAGCTAATATCCAAGATGTGGGTTCCCTCACACAACTAGTAATTGAATCTGATGTGGTGTTATCAGTTTTAGTCCCCGCCGCCGCCGCAGAGGTAGCAAAACAAGTAGCTGAGGTGATAAGTAATGTGGGGAAACAGATTCTTTATGTTGATGGTAATGCGTTCCCCGAAGGGGTTGTCGAAGACATCGCACCTCAAAAAGTAAAACGTATTGCCCAACTAATTGAATCATCTGGAGCAACTTTTGTAGATGCTTCCATCATTGGTCCCCCTCCTAGAGTTCCCGGTCGCACTCGCATTTATGCGTCAGGAAAACAGGCCGATGAATTTCAACAATTGCGGAATTATGGGTTAGATATACGAGTAATTGGCGATGAAATTGGTCAGGCTTCTGGATTGAAAATGTCTTACGCCGCCCTAACAAAAGGACTAACAGCGATTGGTACAGAATTACTCATTGCTGCCCATCGTTTAGGTTTGGATGAGCAACTATGGAACGAAGTATCTAGTAGCCAACCAGAACTTGCTGCTATTCTCACCCGTTCCATTCCATCCATGACACCAAAAGCACATCGTTGGATAGGAGAAATGGAAGAGATTGCTGAAACCTTTCAAGAGTTAGGTCTGACTGAGCGGATTTTTTACGGAGCCGCCGACGTTTACCGCTTGGTGAAAGATACCTCTTTGGGTAAGGAAACACCAGAAGAGTGCGAAGGCGAACGCTCCCTGAGAGACATCGTTACTACTCTTTCCGACGAAGCAGCATCGAGTGTATTAGACAAAAATGGCTGATTTTAGTTTAGCTATGTAGCGATCGCTATTGATGTTTCATCAGCACTGTAATGACGGACAGCAATGAATTCTGGCACAAACTACATCGGCTAGTAGCCACTAGCAATCTCAAAATTGAGCGTCCAAGAGGAACCTCACACCCCAGATATCCATCCTTTATTTACCCTTTTGACTATGGATATTTACAAGATACTCAAGCTGGAGATAGGGCTAATATTGATGTTTGGATTGGAAGTTTATCTGCTAAAAAATTAACCGCCATTATCTGTAGTGTGGACTTAGAAAAGCGTGATACAGAAATCAAGATACTTTTAGATTGCACATCTGATGAGAGTCAATAAATCTTGAATATCCACAATACAGGTTCTCAGTCAGCAATATTATTAATTCGCGCTGAGTCTATTGCAATTTGATTTGAGTATGAGATTTAAACAATTAATATTTTTAACACAGGTAAATTATTATGAGCTTAGACCTACAATTATCAGGTAAAACAGCAATTGTTACAGGTGGAAGTGCAGGCATTGGATTAGCTACTGCCAGAGCTTTCTACACTGAAGGTGTGAATGTAGTGATTGCTGCTCGTAATCAAGAAAAGCTAGAGAAAGCAGTAGCCGATATCCAATCCTTAACGACTCCAGGCGCTAAAGTGATTTCTATCAGTGCCGACTTGACTCAAGCAGAAAGTATTGATCGGGTTGTCTCTACAACGCTGGCACAATTTGGTCAGATTGATATCCTAATTAACAATGCTGGTTCGGCTCGTGCAGGATCTTTTTTAGAATTGAGTGATGATGCTTTTTTAGATGCTTGGAATCTGAAATTGTTGGGCTACATCCGATTAGTTAGAGCCGTTGTACCACATCAAAAAAATCGGCGCGATGGGCGAATTGTCAATATTATTGGTGGTGCAGGACGCACACCTCGTCCATCCTTCCTCCCAGGTGGTACAACCAATGCTGCTTTATTGAACTTCACGCGAGGAATTTCTAAAGAGTTAGCCCAGCATAATATTCGCATTAACGCTATTTCACCTGGTCTAACTGGGACAGAGCGTGCCGAACGTTTGGCAGAGCAAAATGCTCAAATTCGTGGTGTAAGTGTAGAAGAGATCAAAGCGGAATCCCTCAAAGCCATTCCATTAGGAAAAATCGTTAAACCAGAAGAGATTGCTGCACTAGCTTTATTTTTGGTTTCTGACTTGGCATCTTCCATCACTGGTGCAGAAATTCTGGTTGATGGTGGCAATACTCCTGGTGTTTAAATAACAGTTCTAAATCTTTCGTGACAACAAAGTATTCGATTTCTTGAAAAAGTCGGGTATTTGAATTTTGTAAATATTCATATCTAGCACCAGGCTATTCTCACACCTGGTGCTTTTAATATTTTATTCAATAATTTTATTTGATCGTTTTAAAAAACAAGAATATTTGCTCTTATCTTATCTAGACCATAATATTGAGTTCATAAGCCTCTCAGCTTACCAGTTGAAGGACAAAATTACATCTGTAATTAATAGCGATCGCTTCAACCATCTTCTAAAATAACTTTGCTAAATCGTTGCAAAGATGTTCAGGCTGCGTAGTTTCAATATCTCGACCTGTTTTTAGGTGATGACGGACAAAGCCCATTGCACAACATTATAATAAAATACGATAAATCGGCTAATTTACCGTATTTATAAGCGTTAATTTACCATATTGTCTCTGGCAAATCCATCTAGAATATTCTTAACTGCATTAATATATCCCTGGTCATTTAAAACCTCTGATGGTAACTTTTTAGCTAGCACTGCACTACGAACAATATCTTTAGCAGTAAGTTGTCTAGTTTTGTAATTCTGAATAAGACCACTATAACCGGGAATACCTTGGTTTTTTAACTGACCTTGATAAGCTAAACCTACTAAATCAAAAGGTTTTATTGAAACAGCAAAAGATGAAGTGCTATCTAATACTGGGGAATTGACTGCTGCTTGTTGCTTTCCATAAGCAGGAGCAATAGCAGTAGATATGAGCAATAAAGATAAGCTACCAAAAATTAGACTTTTCATTGTGTGTTTGATGGAGTAAACTAACTTAATTTCGTCTATGCTTGAAAAAGACAAGGATAACCAATCAAGTCAACATAATTTAGCCTATCTATACGTATAGACAAGCTTTGTTACACTTAAGTTAATTTTGTATTGTCAACGACAAAAAAACTTCTTTCTTGAGGAAGTTATTTCTATTCTTTCAAATGAATGAATTTTTATAAATTTATATACCTAAAGAAGTAAAAGTTGTCAGTGCGATCGCTATCTTCTAAATCCTCTCCAAAATTTCTCTGATCCAGATATTTTCGTCAGGTAAATGCACTATAGACTTCTTGCAAAAGTTACTTTTGCAAGAAGTTGGGGAAGGGGTAAAGGTAAAAGGGAAAGGGATGGAATTTTCCTTTTCCCTTTTACCCCCGCCTCTTATCCCCAGAGCAGGGTGGTTTCATACAAGCAGAGAAAAACTAAAACTGAGTTTCAAAGCCTCTCCCCCCGTGGGAGAGAGGGAAAAAGCCATGCTACTTTCACGAGAAATCAAGACTTATGTATTTTTATTTTTTCGTATGAAACCACCCTGCCGCCTCTTATCCCCAGAGGGGGCCCCACCTTCCCCTTTCCCCCACTTCTGCAAGAAGTCTTATCTATCCATAAAGGAAAAAAAATGACTGCAACAATTTCATTTGATCGTGTATCTGATGTTTACGATGCCTTGGATTAAAAATCTGGTGATTCATCAACTCTTCCAGAAGTTTAAAACAAGAATATTTATCCGAAGTTGGTATAATTACTTGGTGGGGAACTCAAAAATTATAATTTTGATTTTTAGTTCCTCAATGGTCGTAAAGTTTATACAGATTGATTCAGCTTGTTGGCTGTGCTGAAAGTTGTGTTTAATGCGATCGCAATTTCTATAAAAACCTCCCTGGCTAGTGACGTGTGTTCACTAACAGCAATAAGGTTTCCAGTATCTCCACCACTACAAATGCGCTTATCAATAGGGATTTGTCCCAACAGAGGCGCTTGTAATTCTGCGGCCAGTTGTTCGCCGCCACCACTACCAAAAATATAGGTGCGTGAACCACAATCACCGCAGATTAAATAGCTCATATTTTCAACGATACCAAGGACAGGAACACCCACTTGGCGAAACATATATATATTACGTCTGACATCTGCGAGCGCTACTTGTTGAGGAGTTGTCACCAGAATAACTCCGCAAATTGGGCTTTCTTGGATAATAGTGATTTGAGCATCACCTGTACCCGGAGGTAAATCTATCAATAAATAATCTAATTCACCCCATTCTACATCTTGCAAAAATTGTGTGATAATTTTATGCAATACAGGCCCCCGCCATGCCAAAGGACGATTTGCTTCTGCAAGTAAACCCACTGACATTAGTTTTATTCCTTGAGCTTCTAGAGGTAAAAACTTATCACCTGTAGGAGTATTAATCACTTGAATATCAGCTTGTCCTAAACCCAACATCTGCGGAAGATTGGGGCCATAAACATCAGCATCTAATAGTCCTACTTTTGCACCTTGTAATTTTAAAGCTGCGGCTAGATTAACGGCTGTTGTGGATTTGCCCACACCACCTTTACCACTAGAAACTGCAAGAGTTGTTTTAACACCGGGAATTGTACAAATTTGAATATAAGTTTTTTTACACCAAGATAGAGATGATAATTTAGATTGAATTTCTGGCTGTAAGTGGTGCTGATGAGAACCAATATATAAACGTAAGTAAATATAGTCATCAACTATGCGTAAGTTTCGTACCATTCCCAAACTAACAATATCATTGTTTAACGTAGGTTCGATAACCTGTTTGAGGAGTTGGACTACTTCTTGCTGATAGAAATTAGCCTTTGATTGCATCATTATTGTCAATTCACTTAACCCAATACGACTTTTTTATCTGCTTGAATCTTCTGAATTGCCCGTTGTGCTTGAATGGATACTTCTTTGTCAGGATCATCTAAGGCTTGTTGCAGGGGGTTAATAACATCAGGATGAACTAAATTACCAAGAGCGATCGCAGCTTCTTTACGGACATCTGCATATTCATCTGTTAATGCTTGAATTAATCTCGGCATAACTTGAATATCTGGAATTTTTTGCAAAGCTTGCGCTGCTGATTTCCTCACTTGCCAATGTTCATCGTTTAAAGCTATTTCTAATGCTGAAATTGCTTGATTATTTGCATGAATAGCCAGAGATTTAGCTGCATTCCGGCGAACTTGCCAGTCACTATCATTTGTAAGTGCTTGACAAAGTATTGTAATCACTTCTGCATCTTGTAAATGTTCTAAAGTTAAAGCAGCAGCTCGACGTACACTTGCTTCCTCATCAAAGATTAAATTTAAAGCTTGTGGACATTTTTCTAATTGATTTATATATCGCAGTGTCGTAATGCCTGCTTCTCTTAAGTCAGGATTTTTTGATTCTAGAAATGGTAAAATTTCGGGTAAAGATTGAATATCATGTATCTTCCGCAAAAGCACCATAATATTTAATTGAAGATTTACATCATTATTTTGGAGCTTGTCTAGTAAAAGTAACAAGTCATCTTGTGTAATTAACTCGCTTAATGCTGATGCAGCTTCAGTACGAATATCTGTATTTGCTGAACTAAGGCATTCAATTAAAGCAGGTATTGCTAGAGGGTTGGCAATTTCCCAAAGGGCAGATATTGCTATCTTCTGAACAGTAATATGTTCGTCTTTCAAAGCTATAATTAAAGCATCAATTGTTTCGTCATCGCCTAGATGTTGCAAGGTTTTGACAGCTACTATACGATCATTTACGTCAGGCGATCGCAACATTTCTAGCCAATGCTTGAGGTCATCATTCATTAATTTTTACCACAGATAATTAACGTAACAAAAAGGGGATTTGTACTGTAATTGCATTGGTTGGACATTCTTTTTCACAAGGTAGACAAAACCAACACTCATCATATTTCATGTAAGCTTTGCCTGTTTCTGGATTTTTCGCCAACACATCCAAAGGACAAACTTCAATACATGCTGTGCATTTTTCTAAACATTTTGATTCATCAACGATCACAGGAACATCTATTCTTTGATTGATTAAAGTCATAAAATAACTCCATGATTTTGTACTAAAACTGCTAAACGGTAAAATAAATGGTGTAAGCTTGCATGAATTATCTCACGATTGTAGGTTGTTTAGATTCATTATGGAATATCGCAGAGCCAAGATAGAAGGAGGTACATTTTTCTTTACCGTTGTTACTCATAACCGCCGGGAATTTCTTTGTAATACAGAGAATATTCTGCTGTTAAGACAAGCATTCAGAGAAGTAATGAATAAATCTTCATTTATTGTAGATGCCATTGTCATATTACCAAACCACATACACTGTATTTGGACGTTACCACCAGGGGACAATAATTTTTCGGATCGTTGGCGATTAATAAAAAATTATTTTACCCATCATTGCGATATTCAATATCAAGGTAAAATCTCTGTATCACGTCGGAATAAAGGTGAAAAAGCTGTTTGGCAACGCAGATTTTGGGAACATCAAATTCAAGATGAAATTGATTTCATCCATCATGTTGATTATATTCATTATAATCCTGTCAAGCATGGATATGTTAAAGCACCTAAAGATTGGAATTATTCAAGTTTCATTTTGTATATAAACAAAGGAATTTACGATATAGATTGGGGTTCAAGGATAGAGATAGAATTTCCCGAAAATGTAGGAAATGAATAATCTATTCGTAGTTATTGTAGGTTGGGTGCAGGCGCAAGTTAGTATCTTGGCAACACAATGAACTATTTATATTGCGCCGTAACCCAACATCAAGCGATATTA
The DNA here is from genome assembly GCF_020829665.1 of Nostoc sp. CHAB 5824. Classification (GTDB taxonomy): domain Bacteria; phylum Cyanobacteriota; class Cyanobacteriia; order Cyanobacteriales; family Nostocaceae; genus Nostoc. The sequence continues at coordinate 479,822 of NZ_JAIVFT010000003.1, read as the reverse complement.
ATCTTAGCGAATAATTAAATATATAAAATAGGTTTAGCATTGATTTTATCCAAAAAATTGAGAGATTCTTCTAATGTGAATATTTTCTTTTTTACCGATATCATTTGTTGGGTTCCACTACGTTCCACCCAACCTACGGGAGATAGCGATCGCACTAAAACAATTTTTTATTAAAAGTTAATGATTGCTTGATATTGGTATAGCCAATTTTCTCATAAAACAAGTGAGCTTCTTTGCGTTTAATATTAGAACGTAACAGAACACTATCACATCCAGCTAGAGAAGCCCACTGTTCAATTTGCTGCATCAAAAAACGTCCAATTCCACTATGTCGATAATCTTTATCTACAACTAATCCCAAAATAATCGCTGGAGTTGGAATAACTATTGAGTCACAAATATGAGCGTGCGCCCAAGCTATTACATATTCATCTTCTAAAGTGGCAGCATACACAATATGAGCATCGTTATTTTTAATTTTAGTAAGGCGCTGCTCTATTTGTTGATTTGTCACAGAATATTCAAGTTGTTCGCAAAGACTAGCAATTCTCTCTACATCTTTAATCTCAGCTTGTCTAATTTTAATTTTCTCACCTACACTAACTTTGTTTATCATAATTTAATTTTAAATTACAATTATTTAGTTATCCAGCGTTGCACGGATAAAACGATAGCCTATATCAATCTCTGTCAAATTGTGAATATCACCATATTTTTTCCTCCATTCTCCACTACTTAAATCTGCTGCAAGTAACTTTACTCCTTGCTCTGCTAAATCTTGATTAGCTAAAGCAAAAGATGATATTCCTGCACGTACTTCTGGTTGAAGATATAACTCTGGTCGTCTCCAGCCTGCTGCTGCGAATAAATCAGATAAATCGTATGGTAACAAAAGAGGTATGGCTTCAACACGCCTTTTAGTATTACTCTGAATTAAATTAACTTGTTCGTTAAGTGGGAAAAATCGTAACGCATCTTCCCACAAAAACGGAAAATAATCATAAAGCCATATTTTCTGAGCTAATCTAATATCAAAAGTTAACAAAATTATTGCCCCATCTCTAATTATTCTATGCATTTCCTGAAAAGCTTTTTCGAGATGAGAAAAGTGATGAATTGCCAGGACACTTACAACAGCATCAACAGAGTTATCTAGTAGAGGTAAATTTTCTGCATAGCCAGTAAACCACTTAATTTGCTGATGTTCTACTGCTTGTTTTTGCATAACTACAGAAGGTTCAACAGCATTAATAAGAAATCCTTTATTAACTAGCGCTAGACTGTAACCACCAGTCCCAGCGCCGATATCAGCAATAATGCTACCTTTGGGTAAATTGAGTAAATCAATTAATTTATTGACAATACGGATATCAGGAACGCGAGTTTTTGAATATTGTTGACCAATTGAATTATATATAGACATATTAGAAAATTCCTAAAAATAATTTAAAATAAACTCTTGAAAATTTAACTTTAGATTAATAAAGAAAAAATTTGTTAGTTAAAAAATTCCAGCAAATTTAAGAGTTCACTTATCATAAACTTTGGTTTTGCTTCTTGTGGCAAATTTTGATTTTTTCTGTTGTAATAGCAAAAATCCATTTTGACTTGTGTTGCTCCCGCATAGTCGTGCTTTAGAGAATCTCCAACGTAAAGAACTTCTGCTGATGTTAAATTTAACCTAGATAAAGCATGATGGAATATCTCAGGAGATGGTTTAGCAAAACCAATTGCTTCAGAAACTACAACTGCTTCAAAAAAATGCTCAATTCCAGCAGCTTGCATTCTCGGTAGTTGTGCTGATACAAAACCGTTCGTAATGACAGCCAAACGATAATTGCGTGCAAGAACAGTTAGCACTTCATTTACATCAGGTTCCATTACAGCAAAATGATTAAAAATATGCCAAAAACTTTGACTAAGATTGCTGATTTGATCTGTTTGTATATCTAATTGAGCAAGTGTACTTCGATAAGACATCTCGATTAACTCACTAGGAGAAAAGATATCTCGCTGTGTCCAATACTTGGAATTATAAGTTTCAAAGACTTGAAGAAAAATAGTCTCACTGACTCTATTTAAATCTAAAGATACTGCACAATCTTCCAATGCGCCAAGAATAGCTTGGCGTTCACATAGCTCAAAATTCAACAGTGTATTATCGAGATCAAAAATTATGGCTTTATAACTCATTCAATCCTTTAATTCACGAAAACGCTTTCTTCCATAGTTGAAAGTTTTCTAATTATTTTTAGTATTTCTCTGAAATCTGGACTATAAAGTTTATAATTTTTATCATTAGGCTTCCTGACTAAAATTGCTTGTATACCCGCCCGTAATGCTCCAGTGATATCAGCATTGTAGCTATCACCTATCATTATACATTCTGTTTTTTCAATCTTTAAATCATTGATGACATGAGTATAAAATTTGAGGCTGGGTTTTTCATGTCCAATTTTTCCAGACGTATATATTTCTTCAAAGTATTCTGTAATATTTAATTCGTCAATTATTTCGTGTAATTCAGGTATATGATTTGATAAAATTATATTTTTATAATTATTTTTAATTGCATCTTGCAAAGTAGGAATTACATCATCATATAAATGCCATTTTTCCAAATCTTTATATTCATTCTGGACTTGGGAAGCATATTTTATCGCCTGAGTTTTATTTATTCCTAGTTTTTCATATATTTTTGCAAAATATTCATTCATATACTCCCACCATGTTTTCCCATTAAACAATAAATTATGGGGAGTTTCTGGAGAGTGCCAAGTAAAGCCAATATTTACAAATGGTCGAATATCTTCTAAGTCTATATTGTGGATTTCATGACGTTTCAATATTGAATGTAAAGTTTCACTCCACATTCCATCACGATAACCTAGTGTATGATCAAAATCCCAAAATAAATATTTCATGTTTATTTCACTGCTATATCATAAATTTCATGATGTAAATTTACATCCACAATGTAAGGATCTATAGGACGTTTAAACAATACCATTTCCCCTAATTCATCTTTTTTTAAATTGACATGACAAAACCATTCATCATCATTTTTTTCTGGATAATCTAAACGGTAATGATAAAGTCCCCAACGAGTCTCTTGACGATATAATGATGCTCTGGCTGCCATTTCTGCACAGTCGCGAATAAAGTGAACTTCTAGACTACGCATCAATTCATGAGGGTCACGAGCGCCCATTAAATCTAATGTTTCTTGATATTGCACAAAATGTTTCAAGCCAATATTAATTTTGTTACCTGTTTTTGGTGGTTGCAGATAATCATTCACTAAGCGTCTTAATTTATATTCGACTTGGGTATGAGGTACACCATTAGGACGAGTTAGAGGTGCATAAATTCTGGCTTTTTCTGTTTTTAAAAAATCTGTATCTGGTTCAAGAAAATCTAGATTTTGGATATATTCAATGGCATGAGTTCCGGCTATGCGACCAAAAACAAATGCCCCAATCATGTAATTATGGGGAACGCTGGCCATATCTCCAGCTGCATATAAACCTGGAATGGTTGTTTGAGCATTTTCATTTACCCACACACCAGAGGCACTATGACCGCTACATAAGCCTATTTCAGAAATGTGCATCTCTACGCCGTGGGTGCGGTAATCTTCATTTCTACCTTGATGAAAACGTTCTCTACTCGGTCGTTCATTCGCCCAAAGTATGGATTCAATTTCTGCGATTGTATCTTCATCAAGATGGGTCATTTTCAATTGGACTGGCCCCTTACCAGAATTTAATTCTTTCCAGATTTCCAACATCATTTGACCACTCCAATAGTCACAGCTAATGAAGCGATTTCCTTCGGCGTTAGCAGTATGAGCGCCAAAAGGCCCGGCGACATAAGCACAGGCGGGGCCGTTGTAATCTTTGATTAAAGGATTAACTTGAAAGCATTCAATATTACTAAGTTCTGCACCTGCATGATAAGCCATTGAATAGCCATCTCCAGCATTGGTAGGATTTTCATAAGTGCCGTAGAGATAGCCAGAAGCAGGTAATCCTAATCTGCCACAAGCACCTGTACATAAGATAACGGCTTTGGCTTGAATGATAATATAATCACCGTTTCTGACATCAAATCCTACTGCACCAATAGCGCGTCCGGCTTTGACTAACACACGGGTTGCCATGACGCGATTTGTGACTTTGACTTTGTGGCGTTTAACTTGGCGGGTAAGAATGGTTTTGAGGTCTTTACCTTCTGGCATGGGTAAGACATATTTACCCACACGATGCACTTGTTTTAAGTCATAGTTGCCTTGGGCATCTTTTTGAAATTTCACACCCCAACTTTCTAATTCTTGGATGACTTCGTAACCTAATTTGCCTGTTTGATATACGGCTTTTTGGTTGACAATCCCATCGTTAGCAAGGGTGATTTCGCGCACGTATTGTTCTGGTGTAGAATGACCGGGAATGACTGCGGTATTCACGCCATCCATACCCATTGCGATCGCACCACTCCGTCGGATGTTAGCCTTTTCTAAAATCAGCACTTCTGCATTAGGATTTGCTTGTTTGGCTTTAATTCCAGCCATTGTCCCGGCCGTACCACCACCGATGACAAGTACATCAGTTTTTATTTGTTGGGTGTTGATGTCCATAAGCTTTTAGAAGTGAGGAGTGGGGAAAAAGAGGGGGATGACGGAGAAAGATTTTAGTACTAACCTAAGTTTTCCTTCTTTTATACTGTTCTCTGTATCCACGAATTACGAATTACCGTTCCAAACGGTATCTTTGACTTGGATTTGCTTGGGAACTAGCTTGATTTTATAAAAAGTATCGGCAATGTTTTGTTGCTGAGTGATTACTTCATCTGTTAGCGGTAAAACGCCATACTGGCGACGTTTTTCAGCAATTTCCAATGCTGCTGCTTTAATACCTAATTCTGGTTCTAGAAACTTGGCAACTTCCTCTGGCTTATTTGCTGCCCATTTATCTATTTTGCTGATTTCATCTAAAAGGGTTTTCAACAAATCTGGGTGAGAATTGACAAACTCTTGACGAGCAAGATAGTAACCCCGATTTGGTGCTAAATTTGTCGCATCTGTTAATACCCTGACATCTAGATCGTGTTCAACTGCTGCTAGGTAAGGGTCCCAAATTGCCCAAGCATCAACGTTACCACCAGTAAATGCTGCACGGGCATCAGCTGGTGTTAGATGTGCTGGTTGAATGTCACTATAGTTTAATCCGGCAGCTTCTATAGCTTTGACAACAAGATAGTTAGTGTTTGAGCCTTTAGCAAAGGCTACTTTTTTACCTTTAAGTTCAGCAACCGTTTTAATTGGTGAATCTTTCGGTACAATAATTGCTTCGGCTTTGGGACTCCAAGGATCATAAGCAACATAAAGCAAGGGAGTACCGGCAACTTGGGCAAATATTGGTGGTGATTCACCTGTGTAGCCAAGGTCAATACTACCTGCGTTCATTGCTTCTAGCATAGGTGGACCTGCGGGAAATTCTGCCCATGTCACTGAAGCACCAGCAGCAGTTAAAGTTTGCGCTAAACTGCCTCGGTTTTTGAGAGCGTTGAGAATAGTAGCCGCTTTTTGATAGCCAATACGAACTACAACACCTTGAGTTGCTGTCTGCGTTGCGGCGGAGTTACTTGTGTTGTTGGGAGAACAAGCCGAGATCACAAGAGTTAAACTTAATCCGATAGCAAAGAATAAGGCAAATGTGCCAATTCTGGATATTTCATAATTCTGAAGAAAGCTGCTGACAATCTTCATCAGTCGATGTGGTAAATATTTACTGAACATACGTACATTAAACTACAAGCAATATCAATACTACGATAAATAGGGCAATTTACCGTATTTTGCTGATAGAATATTCACATAGATAAGCCGCAAATGCAAGATCCGAAAAAGTATGCCTATAAGGAAAACTATTATGGTTATTACGAATTAGCGCATAAAATTTTAACGGTTTTTTTAAATGCAAAGGTCTGCCAAGGGAAGCGCAGAGGTACGCGGAGGATTTTTAAGAGGCGTTGGGTTTGATGCGTTGTAGGAAACTTGAGCAGAAGTTACTTGTTGTGCGATCAGAAAGTCAACGAGTCCATCAAGTTTTTTACGGTTGTAGACGGTCAATGCGTAAGTCCTATTACTTTATAAATGGTTTCTGACTGCCACCTTGGCTTGCTGTTTCCATACCGCGTCTGCATACAATAATGTGTCGAAGTCCGGCGAAGTGTTGCCGCTAGTGATACGGGCTTCGTGTAATGACCAGTCAGCAAAGAACAAGTCATGGCTGATGCGTGCTACTACTGCTGGCACATCGCGTCGGATACTAGGTACATCGCCGATGGGCAGACCGAAGCTGATGAAGCCAGCAGGATTGAACACATGGATGTCTTTCAGGTAGTGGGCATTGCCAGGTACTTTCTCTTGGTATTCATGGGCGCTGCCAAGGTAAGGGTGGGTGCTGAGTTGATCGTCACGCTGGTCGGCTGGGGCTTCATAGCGATCGCGCCAGAGTGCGATGTGATGTGCAAATTCGGCGAGTTCCGGCCGCTTTGTCGGGTCAACAAAGTAGCCAGTACCAGCGATCGCAAAATCGAACTCGAAAACATTATCATTTACTTGAGCCACGATGCGATCGCCCTTGACGTGCGCTGCTTTCCAAGGTGCAGATAGATGCAGGTGGAAGTTAGAGAACGCAACTACCCGCTCGATTGCGTCTGGTGGTGGCGTAGAGCCAACTTGATGAAAGCGCCAGGCTTGGAACCAGCGAGCTGCATCAGGTAGTTGCGGATAGTTATAGTAAGCGCCAGGATAACCTCGCACGCGATTCACTGGCAGAGATGCGACCGCTGCCCGCCGCGCGAACAAATGTACTGCCTTAGCGCCTGATTCCAATGCCACTCCTGCCGCATCAAAGGCCGAGGCCGCAGCACCAAGCACTGCTACTGTTTTGCCACGCAGATTGTTGAAGTCGATTTCATCGGCGGTATGTGCAGATAAAGTGCGTGGCAGAGATGCTAATACAGGTGGTATGTTTGGGCCACCAGTGCCAGCTACACCGTTGGCGAAGATAATTTTACGTGTGGTTTCCACCTGCGCGACACCGTTCACTTCTAGGTGTAGACGAAAGAAATCTGCGTCCGGCTCAATCCGCACCAACTTCGTTTGATACCGAACTGGAATGCCCAGAAAATACCGATACCAACTGAGGTACTCAGCCCACGCCACTCGTGGAATGCGGTCAAGCGCTGCGTATGCCTCAACACCGTGCCGCGCCTCGTACCAAGCTTGAAATGATAGCGCCGGAATACCCAGTTCTGGCCCTGGCAGGTTTTTCGGTGTGCGTAGCTTTTTCATCCGCGCCCGCGTCAGCCACACGCCTGCATGGGCTTCGTCAAGAGCCTCATCGATGACTGTCACGCGGCCAATGCCGGCACGCCGCAGGGCAAATGCGAAGGTGCTACCACTGCCACTACCGCCTACTATCGTCACATTGTGGTCAACGCCTGAGCGATCGCTCACCCAGTTTTCGGGATCGGGGCCAAGTAAGCGCAACGCCTCACGTGCAGCAAAATCGAGGTCAGTCGTTGTTGTCATATCGGTATTTGAAGATGAAATGAGATAGTGATACTGAAAAGCATAATATCATGAGTAGCTAATATTTAGTTTATCTAATATTAAGGTTGACGAATAAAATAATTACTGACTGTTAGCGAAGCGATGCTGATGTCACCCAAATACTTGAAAGAAGCTACCCCGGTAAGCTGTACTGCACATTGCAAATTAGTTGAAATTTTCTATTAATTTGAGTAGCTGATAACGCTTATCTTTATTTATTGGCGATGCCTGCGGTGGTCACTGAACTTTGTCGTACCACTCCGTGGAAGCAAGCTACGCGCAGCGTCTGGTAGAGAAGTGTGGGCTACGCTTATGCCTTTAAAGAAAAACTTTTTAGTTTGTTGAAAATCCCAAACCGTTTTATCTCCTGCTTAAGAACACGCTCACGATGAGGAGATTCTTGTGGTGGGAATTCCCAAATATCACGTATCTCATGTTCTTCGTGATCTGTTAATTGGAGATGATGTGGTAATTGAGACTGTTGTCCAAATAACCAAGGTACTCCATTTAATAATTCTCTTTCTGTTGCATGAAACATATTTTTACCCTTATTAAAAAATAAGGTGATTTTGACATTTAGCTTTTTACTTCTTGTTGCAATTATTGGCATTTGGCGATATCTTCGTTAAAACTGCTGTCCCAAAGTTGTTTGACATCAACTTTTGTGGAAATTACACCCGCTTGAAAAAAGGTATCAGCAACCTTCTGCTCAGAAGCAATAGCTGCGTCAGAAACAGGAAGTAATTCTTGACGACGCTGTTGTTGTCCTTGTTTGGCATCCTGATAAACGATGCCTTCATCAACATCAATGGTAGTTGCATAATTCTTCGACCATTGCTTGAGATTAGATTCTCGCCAAGTTTGGGATTTCTGCAAACGACAGAGAAAATCAGCAATTACAACTTTCTTTTGGGGATCGGCAATCGCATTGGGTGAAGCAATAATCACGAAGTTACCGCTCAAAATATCTTTTGCAGATTCCAGTACCCGCGCTCCTTCTTTTTGGGCTTGGGGAATGGAGTAACCGTAGGTAGCCCAAGCATCAAGCTCACCTTTACGAAAAGCCGAAAGTCCATCGGGTATTGATAAAGGAATTGCATTGATATCCTTCATCGTCAGCCCGACTTTTTCCAACATCTTAATCAGGAAGTAGTGGGCAGTTGTAGCTTTAACGTAACCCAATCTCTTACCTTTGAGGTCAGCGATCGTTTTGGCGGTCGAGTTCTTGGGTATGAGTACAACTTGACCAACCGTAGGCCCTTTGAGAGTGGCAATAATTTTTACAGATGCTTTCGATTCAATTGCAAAAATCGGTGGAATTTCACTAGCAGAGGCTAAGTCAATTGCACCAGCATTGATTGACTGTACCATCAAATTACCGCCGGTAAACTCAGTAAATTGAGTTTTGTAAGGGAAATTATCTAGTTCAGCTAACTTTAAATTTAAGTCCCAGCCACCTTTATACTTAGCAACACGCAATTGAGTTGTATTTGACACTGCAATTTTAGATGGACTAGGATTAGCAGCGATCGTTGCCGGACTCGTAGACTTAACCTCTGAGCAAGCTGTTGTTGTTAGAGTTAACAAGCAACCCAGAGGAAAGAAAAAATTCTGCCACAGCCAATTGGTAGACACGTTAATTTTTGGGTAAAAAAACAAGGAAGTAAAATAACCACCTGGCAAAAGCGGCGCGATTGACAGGAGCATTACCTTTGACAACTTCGCCTTCTCTATCGACCAAAATCAAGTCAGAAACCCGGATGTGACCAAAGTACTTACCCAAGGGATTTACCCAAAAATGGTCGGTAAACTCAGGATCGCGAGCGGTGATGTGGCCTGCTGTTCCTTCACTAAAGCCAAAACGAGCAAACAGCCGAAATGCAGCAGCAAGGCGTTGTTTGCGGTAGAGTCGTTCTTCTTCAACTCGTTCAAAGACTGGCGGTTGTGGTCTAGTGAAATTTGCCATGATTTTCTCTTCCTTGTTTCACAGGTACATTGGAGTATCCAGAGCGAAAAGACTGCACACTCTTTTGTTCGGGATGATAATGATGTCGCCAAATGCTACCAGTATCATTACCCATGACATGAATTGAGATAGATGGAGCGAAGAGTGTAATAGCTTTGACAGAGTGAATATCATTGTCTGGAGGTAGTAGATGGTAAATATCACCAGTTTTCACTTGATAGGTTCCTACTATTTCTAACTGGGCGCGTCCTTCTAATTCGCCGCTATCCACGCGACGATATACTGTTTCTTCTTGTTTGCCTTGATACAGACCTACTAGTCCCCAAGATAAATGATCGTGGACAGGCGTGATCGCATCAGGAGGAATTACCAAACTAAAAATAGTTAGTGCTCGCTCCTGGGAACGATACAGCAACCATTGTCCAATTCCTCCACCTAAACCACTGTCAGTATTTGGTTGAGTAAAAGGTTTTGGTAGCCAATTCTCTTTTTTTAGCAGTGCTGCAAAGTGAGGTTCTAGAGTACTTAGGGTTTCTGCTCGATTATGAACTGTGCTAGAGATAATTTCTTTAGCGATCGCTACAAACTCACGCAAATCAGGATTATCAACAAACCATTGGTCTGCTTTTAGAGGTTCAAGAACAGTTGTATAAGGCATAAATTTGGCTTCTTCAAGCTACGGTTACTGTTTGTCGTTCTTGTTGTTGCACTTGTTGACGTACCAAAGGAATCACATCTCGACCGTAGGCTATCGCATCTTCCACTGGGTCAAAACCGCGAATTAATAGTGTTGTCACTCCAGCTTTGTAGTAATCAAATAATGACTCTGCAACCTGTTCTGGAGTCCCCACCAAAGCAGTAGTATTACCACGAGCGCCAGTAGCAGCTGCGATCGGTGTCCATAAACGCTTATCATGAATTTCGCTTTCCTTAGCAAAATCCAGCAACCGCGATGAACCAACAGCTTGAGGTCGGAAAGAAGCACCAGCAGTTAATTGAATTCCTGCTTTAGCACGGGTTTCATTAATCCGTGAGAGAATATAACGCGCCTTTTCCCATGCTTTTGCTTCTGTTTCGCCCAAAATCGGACGCAAGGAAACACTAAACCGCAAATCTTTTCCAGGCGGTGCTGCGGCTTTCACCTCTGCGATCCGTTCTTTAATAGCAGCTATGGGTTCTCCCCAAAACGCATATACATTACTGTGCTTTGCACCTACACCCACAGCAGCATCAGAAGCACCACCGAAATATATTGGAATATGTGGTTGCTGTAAAGGTTTAACTTCCGAAAATGCTTGTTTGAGTTGGTAAAACTCACCTTCATAATCGAAGGGTTCTTCACTCGTCCAAACTCGCCGCACAATATCAAGATATTCATCGGTACGGCGATAGCGAGTATCATGATCGAGCCAATCACCATCGCGCTGTTGTTCGGCATCGCTCCCACCAGTAATGATATGCACTGCAACACGACCATTAGAAAAGTGATCTAATGTTGCTAATTTGCGGGCGGCTAAAGTGGGAGCCACAAAACCCGGTCTATGTGCAAGTAAAAATTTGAGTCGTTCGGTTGCAGCAGCCACATAACTGACTACATTAAAGCCATCCGGCCCTGTAGAACTATAACCAACTAGCACTCGATCAAAGCCACCATCTTCATGAACTTTTGCAAACTTACGGACATAAGCTAAGTCTATACTTCCCCCCGTGAGAGATACAGTAGGGCCATGTAATTCAGACGCTTCTCGCGTACCAATCATGCCAATAAATTCCACAGGCATATAATTTTGCTCCAAATTTTTGTTATTTAAGTTTTTAGTGGCAGTTATTCTTTGCCTCTTTTCATCTTTCCTACCTAGCGGTGGTAGTTTCTAACGGACACACTGCCGTTGCAATATCTACTCGTTGCGGAATAATTTTTTGCTCTAGTAACCAGTCAGCTGTTTTCTGAAGCTTGGCGATATCTTCAGTATTAGCAAATACGTAAGACTCTGGGCCTCGATTTTTAGTCACTTGCTTGGCTACAGTATCAGAAACTTTTAACTCTTTAACTAAAAAATCTGATGCAGCATTAGTATGTTGATTTAACCATTCACCATCCTCACTCAAAGCAGTAAGAGCAGCTTTCACGGCTACAGGATTTTCTTTAGCTGCATCACTACGAACAACCATAATGCTGTAGGTAGGAGCAGGGTGTGTAGTGGTGATTCTTCGCGCCTTATGCTCTAATTCCGCAATGGAAATATAAGGTTCCCAAACTGCCCACGCATCAACTGAACCTTGATATAGAGCAGGTGCAGCATCATTCGGTGATAAGTAAACTCGCTGGATTTTTTCTTTAGGAATATTTTCTTTTTCTAAAACTTTTAATAACAGATATTCGCCCGCACCACCTTGATTGACTGCAACCTTTTTACCTATTAAATCAGCAGGTTTACGAATCGGAGAATCACCACGAACTAAGATGGCACTACTTAAAGAATCTGGGCTAGGACGCTGTACAGAACCAATGCAAAGAGGTTGTCCAGCAGCAATTCCAGAGATAGAAGGAATATCACCACAGCCGCCAATATCCGCTCGATTACCATTGAGAGAACTTAAAAGCGTAGCGCAACGGTCAAATGGCCCACTCCATTCAACTTTAATATTTTGCGTGGCTAACTGACGCTCTAACTCACCTCGTTGACGCGCAATGGGAATAATCCCACCTTTTTGATAGCCCAAGCGAATCACATTGTTTTTCTCTGTAGTTTTGGTAGTGACAGTGTTTGAGGAGGAATCTGAGTTAGCTGTGGCATTGATAGCTGTTTGTTGACTGCAACCAGAAGCTATCAAACCAAGAAAAGACGCTGCGATCGCAATGTTCTTACTGGCAGCACATTTTTGTTTATATTGAAAGCGGTGTTCTTTTAAATAATTCACCACAATTGAATCCTTAATATCAATTTTTAGGAGTTTAAGCAGCCATATCTATGATGATATAAGCAAATTACAGTATCTTGATCGATTTACCGTAGTAATAGAAAAAAGATACCACCTTTTGATGGGTTGTTCAAATCTAATCAATATTTCTTTATCTTTGACTATGAGAATCTAGCGTAGGTATTTCTATGTGAACCTACACACAAGTAGTGAGAAAATAAACTGTAAAAGAATCATAGACACAAATATCAAAAAAATCCTCGATTTGAACGACAATCTCTAAAAAACAGGTATGATCCTTCCTTTGTATTCTTTGTTAATAAAATCCTTGACGTTTGGATGAACGAGTAACTGGTTTAACTTTTGAATCTTTGATTCGTTTTCTCGGCCTTGTAATGTAACTAATGCAAGAGCGTATTTCTTGTCCTTAGCTGTTTCTTCACCCATAGAATTAGGTTCTATCCCTGCAAGTGCAACAGTTTGAGCAGAAGATACAATGAAATCTACATCATTAATAGCTCGAACAACTTGTACACCTTCTACTTCCTTGATTTGCAAGTTTTTCGGGTTAGCAGAAATATCTTTTTGGGTTACAAATTGTTTAGCATTTTCTTTTAATTTAATGAGATTATTAGTTGCTAACAGCCGTAATCCTCGGTCGTTATTGATAACATCATTAGCAATTGTCACAGTGGCATTTTGGGGAATTTCGTTTACTGATTTGAACTTTTTAGAAAAAAGACCAAGTGTGTTTAAATAAACTGTATTCAATGCTACTAAATTTAGGTTGAGTTCTTTCCTAGCATTATTCATGAAAGGTCTGTGCTGAAAGAAATTAGCATCAATGACCTTATCTCTCAAGGCTGTGTTGGGTTGTATCCAGTCATTAAAGGTAACAACTTGAATCTCTAAGCCTTCTTTTGCTGCTATATTGTTATTCACAAATTTTAAAATATCCTGAGAGAGTATACCAGTTACCCCAACTTTGATTACTTCTTTTTGCTCTTTTTGGCTAATTGTTTGCGTATTAGTAGAGTTTTGAGTAGATTTTTGGTTACAACTAGCAAAGATTGAAGAGACAGTCAGGGAACCTAAAGCTGTTAAGAAAAATCTGCGTCTATTCATAACATTTTTAATTAGTGTAAATTGTAAATGATGAATACTGAGTAAGATATTGCTCCTCTGCCTACTTGCTTTCGTTCAGCGTTTTCTCATACGCTGTGCAATTAAATCACCTAAAAATTGAATAATTTGTACTAATGCAATCAAAACCACAATGGTAGAAAACATCACCCCTACATCGAAACGTTGGTAGCCGTATTGAATTGCCAAATTACCTAATCCACCTCCACCCACAGCCCCAGCCATTGCGGAAGAGTTAAGTAAACTCACAATTAGAATCGTCATACCTAATATCAGTGAAGGCAAAGCTTCGGGAATCAATACTTTGAGAACAATTTGCCAATAATTGCACCCCATTGCTTGGGCAGCCTCTATTAGTCCTTTATCAACTTCTAAAATGCTAGTTTCAGCGATGCGACCAAAAAATGGAATGGCGGCGAGAGTTAGGGGAACTAAAGCGGCTGTGCTACCGATAGAAGTGCCAACAATTAGGCGTGTTAGTGGTGTTAAAACGACAAGCAAAATAATAAAAGGAAATGAGCGTCCAGTATTGACGATCGCACCCAGCACTTTATGCACTTGGGGAAAATCTAGCAAGTTTCCGGGGCCTGTCATCACTAACAACAAGCCCAAAGGTAAGCCTAATACTATTGCAACCAGGGTAGATATACTTACCATGTAAAAAGTTTCACTAGTGGCTTGCAACAAGCTTTGTAGTAATTCTTGTCCTTGCATTGATGCACCTCTCAAATCAGTTATCAGTTATCAAGGTTTTCTACTGATAACTGTTAAAGTCTCAGTCCAGCCTGTTTCAGTAGTGGTAGAACGCGCTTACCGAAGAAATTTAGATCAGGCTCAAAATCATAAAAGGCAAGCTGAAAACCATCGACACCAGCTTTATTTAGTTGCAAAAGTTGTTCGGTGATTTGTTCGGGTGAACCGATTAACTGCACATTACCGCCGATCGCACTGCCAACGCCATGACGCAGATTTCCCTTTTGATGCCCCTTCCAGGCGTGTGCATCGCTGCTAACGCCAGAACGGCCAGCAATTGACTGATAATCAGCATGGTCGATTATCGCCTGAGCATATTCTTCTGCCTCTTTTTCAGTTTCACGCACGACAATAAGCGGATTTAGGAGAGTGCGGATTTGTCTACCATTAGCGATCGCTGATTGTTTGACACGGGCAGTATGGGCGGGTAACGACGACAAGGCGCTTTCTATGTCACCGCCAGCCGGACTGGTGATAAATACGATATCAGAATGGCGACCTGCAAACTCGATACCAGCATCCGAACCGGTGGCGTTAACTAGGATGGGGCGACCATAAAGCGGTCGGGGACTGATGTAGGCATCCTGAAACTGCCAAGAACTCTGACTTTTGTAAGAAAAATTCTCTGTTTCCGACCAGAGTCGTTTGAGGACGGTGACAAATTCATCAGCGAGTTCATAGCGGCGATCGTGTTCGATTTGGCTCCAGCCGAACAGTTCATGCTCATAAGCCCGGTGTCCGGTGACAACGTTAATTCCCCAGCGACCTTTAGAAATGTGGTCAAGTGTCGCACCAAATTTAGCCAGATGGATGGGATGCCAAGGCCCGTAGAGGACGTGAATTGTTGAGATTAATAGAATGCGTGAGGTAATGGCAGCAAGGGAAGCAGTAGCGATGAAGGCATCTAAACCTGCTTCTGTGCGAGTTGGCCCTTGTCCGCCCTTCGGCTGCCATGTAGAATAGCCGAAAACAAGGTCAAAACCTAACTCCTCAGCCTTTTGGGTAAGTTTGGCATTGTAATCAAACGACCAGTCTGTAGTGCGCGGTAGGTTAGAAGAACTCCAACCACCGTGATGAATCGGTAAGAACAATCCTAGTAGTACTGGCTGCTGGAGAGCTTGGGATAATGGGCTTTGGGGATAGTCTGTTGGAGAAGCGATCGCCTCTTTACTTGCTCTCAAAAAAGTAGTGTCAGTTGCACTCATAGTTCCTCTCAACGGTTTCGGTTGGCTGCGAGATCCCCGACTGATAATAAATACTCATAAGACTTCTTGCAGAAGTGGGGGAAAGGGGAAGGGTTAAAGGGAAAAGGGATGGAATTTCCCCTTTACCTTTAACCTTTCCCCAACATCTTGCAAAAGTAACTTTTGCAAGATGTCTATAAAGTGGTTTCCCGTAGGTTAGAAGTCAGGGATCTGAACAAAATTAGAAGAATCCTCGTTGCGGCAATGGTGTACCGTTGATCTCGTAGTTGCCGATCGCACGAGCCTTAAAGTGATTTGGGTTGTGTGAGGATAAGGTACGGGCATTGCGCCAATGACGATCAAAGTTGGAGCTTTTCTTTGTTGTGGAAGCCCCACCAACTTCAAACAATAAGGTAGCTGAACGTAGAGCCAAATCATCAACAATCAATTTGGCTTTGGATGCACTCAGAGAAGTTGCTAGTGCCGCAGCCGTCTCTGCCTCTTCACCCTGAGCTTGGGCAGCAGGGAGGCGATCAAGACCATCAGCTGCTGCCAAGACGATCGCTTCAGCCGCAAAGGCATTGGCGGCAATCTGCCCGACGGTCTGCTGCAAGATTGGGTCATCTGCTGCTTGCTCGGATACAGCATGGTAGAAAGTCCGGGGTCGGGTACGAACGAGGGTTGTTGCGTCGCGCAGAACGCTGCGGATAATGCCAGCATTGATTGCTGTAAGAAATAATTGCGGGACGATGTTATATGGCAGGTTGTCTTTGTCTGTGTCTGTCTCAAAAATTACTTCATCCGCTTCTACGCGGACATTTTTAAATGTTGTCGTTCCAGTGCCTGTAAGCCTTTGACCGAAACCGTCCCAGTCATCTACAAGGTCTATTCCCTCGCGGTTGGTAGGAATGAGTACAAATGCTTTCGTGTCATCAGGTACTAACACACGCACGAAAATCAAGTCTGCATAAAGGCTGCCAGTGCTGTAATACTTCGTCCCATTCAAACGATAGCCATCGCCATCGGGTGTTAATTTTGTATTCACGACTTGGCCGCCACCAGATCGCTTGACTTCCAGTTCAGTTGAAGCGAGTCCAATAATCGCACCATCGACGACGGCTTTGAGCCATCGCTGATTCCTTTGGGTGCGTTCTGAACGCAAAATCCGCTCTGTTACAGAAAAATGATTCCGCACAATGTGAGCCACATTTGGATCAGCATCCCCCAGCCGAATCACGACCTCGAATAGTTCGCGGGCGGTGCTACCACCGCCACCTTCGGCAACGGGAATTCGCAATGCACCCAACCTGGAACGCCGGATCAATTCAACCACATTATAAGGAAGGATGCGATCGCGATCGCGCTCACTTGCCCCCAGAGCAATAAAATCAAAAAGCTGCTGGAGTTCCGGCGAGTTTGCTCTTACAGGAGCCGAAAACTGAATTGTCGTATCTACAAGTTTCTCTGGACTCTTAATCATTAGTTTCTATCTCCGAATATCCTGTGGAAAATCTATGTTGGTGAGTGGTGAGGCAATTGCTAGTTCTGGGTGACGCGATGGCACTACAAAGTTGAAGAATGTTTCCAGCCTTGAGGCGATTACATCTGGTAACATATTCAAGCCACCGACTGCACTCGACAAAAACCATTGCTCTGTAAGGGTTTTAGATGTATTTAAGTTTTATAAAATACTAAAAATTTACCGAATTACCGTAGTTTGATACTCCCAAATTTTCCCCAAGTTGTCAATCTGTTTTAACGTCTTTTTGCAGGAAAGACTCGAAGTTGAAAGCAAAAAAGCGTCTACGGAGTAAGTCCAAGGAAAACGCCAGTCGCTTACGCCTGCCTAATTTGTGAACTTCTTCAAGGACAATTTTTATCCTACTCAAAGGGGTTTAAAATCCCATACACAACGGGTGTTTGTGTTGGGCGAAGAGTCCCCCTTACAAAAGGTAACTGTTTAATCATATCTGCAAAAAGATTTAGATAAGATTACAATAGGTGGGCTACGTATAAAGTAGTTAAGTAACCTTTAGTAATTTGGCCATTGAACTTGGTATTAATTAATTCAGCGATCGCTCCTTTAGATGTGAGGGCAAGAGCCGTTTTTTTGTAAGCAATACTTGGGTCAAGCCAATGGAAAGCAGTCGCGAAAATCACTAAATCAAAAGCATTTTCTTGGGTCACCCAATCCTCAAAAGCGATGTTACGCACTTCTACTTGCGGATAAGCAGCCAGATTTTTTTGGGCAACTGTAGCAAGATTCTCACCCAACTCAATGCAGAGTATACGATAACCCCGGCGGGCAAAGGGCACAGTTGCCTGACCAGTACCACAACCAATCTCTAATATCCTTCCGTCTGGAGTGATTTCTGAGAGAGACACTACATCGTCAAAAAGCGCTTTTGGATATCCTGGTCGAACTTGGTCATACAACAGTGCTACTTGATCAAAAGTAGTTCTTAACTGACTTCTTTCATCTGTAATGTGTTTGTGGTCATACCATAATTTGACAAATGCTTAAGGCTTAACATCTGTTGGAGCCAAAGCAGCATACTGTTCAGAAGAGAGAGTTGTATCCTTAACGTTGATTTTCTTTGTAATGAACTTTTGTTCATAAAACAAGTCCGCAATCTTCTACTGTCCTGATAAAACTTCTTCACTTAGGGGTTTTTAAAGTAGGGTGTTAACTTTGTACCATTTTAGGTGTTCAAAATTCATGCAAAATATATGCCAGTAGTTCTAATCAAGCGGACTACGAACAGCTTTACCACCCCTATTAAGTACATGGGTGTAAATCATCGTGGTTTTTACATCCTTGTGTCCGAGTAATTCCTGCACTGTGCGGATGTCGTAGCCGTTTTGTAATAAATGGGTAGCAAAACTGTGGCGAAACGTATGACAACCCACCTTTTTTTGAATACCAGCTTGGCGAACCCCTTGTTTTAACGCTTTTTGTAAACTAGTTTCGTGAAGGTGATGAGACGAACTTCACCACTACGGGGGTCTTTAGAAATGCTTCCAGAAGGAAAAACAAACTGCCAAATCCAATCATACTTGGCTCTGGGATATTTTCTTTCTAATGCAAAAGGTAAATAAACAGAACCATAACCTTTTTGTAAATCTTGTTGATGTATAATTTTTACACTTTGTAAATGAATTTTTAATTCTTCAGCAATACTTTCAGGTAACATAGTCACCCGACTTTCATTTCCCTTTGTGTCGCGCACAATAATTTGATTTTGGGCAAAATCAACATCTTTAACTCTTAAACTCAGTCCTTCAGTTAAGCGTAATCCTGTGCCATAAAGTAACTTAATTAAAAGTTGATGTACGCCGGAGAATTTTTGAATAATTGCTAAAACTTCATCTTTTGTCAAAACGGTTGGTAAATATTTAGATTTCTTTGCACGAACCGCATCGACTTTCAAATCTAAATGTTGTTTTAATACCTCTTTGTAGAGAAAAAGAACAGCATGAAGTGCTTGGTTCTGCGTTGATGCAGCCACATTTTCATTTACAGCAAGATGTGTTAAAAATTCTTCAATTTCCTTACTCCCCATATCTTTAGGATGGCGCTTATTATGAAAAAGGATATAGCGTCTAATCCAGTAAATATAAGTTTTCTCTGTTTAATAAGAATAGTGCTTAAGCCTGATAACATCTTGCACCTGTTCGAGGAGTTTGTTTGGACGTTGTTCCATTGAAAGTTGTGCAGAAAATTCCGTGTAATATCCTAAATAGGGATGTTGTTCTGCCGACGCAGTATAAAACTTGACATTATATGCTAAAATCTGCGAAGCGTCGTCACAACAACACTTCGTTGGAACCGCACCTTCGGCTAATCGCCCGAAGGATTTTGTATGGATATCTACGCATCAGAAGCTCCGCTCCAAGAGATTCGATAATTTTGCTTGATGAACCAGAGCTTCACTTAAATCCAAGACTGATTCGTGGACTCCCTGAATTTTATAGGAAGCACTTGGGTGAGGCATTGCAAAATCAACT
Source organism: Nostoc sp. CHAB 5824 (assembly GCF_020829665.1). Classification (GTDB taxonomy): domain Bacteria; phylum Cyanobacteriota; class Cyanobacteriia; order Cyanobacteriales; family Nostocaceae; genus Nostoc. The sequence goes on along the minus strand of NZ_JAIVFT010000003.1, from coordinate 460,225 downwards.
TTGGCTGGTAACACATTCCGATGCATTGATTCGGGAGGCTATAGGCAAGCCGGGATTTAATGTGTTCCACATGATTCCGTGTGGATCGGAAACCCCTGGAACATCCCAATTGCGACCATTGACTGTGAACCAAGACCTCGAAATGGTGATGACTGATTTGGTTGGTGATCTTGCCGCATATCGTCCTGGAGGGAAGGCAATAATTTTTGAGGGCGGCGGCGACTCTGACTTTGATAAAACGATTGCAAGCACCTTGTTTAGAGAGGAGCTTCGAGGAATCAACCTACTTTCTGGCACTAACAAAATGAGAGTAAAAGTGCTGCATGAAATATTGGAGCGTGCACACGCAAACGGCGATTTGCCAACAAAGTTTTACGCGATCATGGATAGTGATAGTGAGGGAGGAATAGACAATACTAAAGTCCTCAACAGGTTTGAGTGGGATGTGTACCACATTGAGAATTACCTTCTTCACAGTCAAATAATTGCGGATGTTCTGAACTCATTGAAGCTAACGGACAAAAATACTGCGGCAGATATTGAGTCCAAGCTAAACGCGGCTGCTAGACAAGTTGTGCCAAGCATGCTTATTCACAAAATGCGTGCGTACGCAAACTCAAAAATCGTCGAAGCAATATCTTTAGGATTTTCACCTGACACGCTAACAATTGGGAGAGAACTTCATGCTGCAGCTAATCGTTCTGCAATGAAAATTAATGCGCTCATTAGCGATACATTGTCGGAAACTGCACTGGTGGAGCAGGAGCAGTTTTTCAGAACTGAATATGAAACGTGCTTTGCGGATGGCACGTGGAAAAAGAAACTGCCTGGCAGAGATATTCTTAAGAGATTTGTAGATGTAGAGAAGGTAACAACGGGCTATGAAGTATTCAGGAATTTGATTGTTACACGTATGGCGCAGTTAAACCATAAGCCAGACGGCATGAGGCTTGTAATCAAAAAAATCGTTCGTGATTAAACATCGTGAAATACTAGAGGGTCTAACAACCGTGTTGCAGCGGAATGATCAGTTTTCTTTAGTTGGGCTACAAAGGTAGTCTCATCTGCTGAACACGACTATTAGCCATCTTAAGTTCTCGGTTACGGTTCATAAAGAATATTCTCTATTTGAGTGCACATTCCTGTTCTTTGTGGTAATCTAACTGAGAACATTTGTTCTTATTTACTCTAAAATGGTTAGGTTGCCGCCTTCCAGGAAACTTTGTCAAGGATTACGTCGCACCATTGTTTCGAGATGTTATTGACAATACATTGGAGCAGTTCACAAATACTCAAATTAACTAGCTAACTATGTTGAACTCGCTACATCAAGAAAGCAAGGTGGGAGTGTTGCCCATCTTGCTTTTTCAGTGAGGTACGATAGAGACAAATTTCAGCAGGCTAAAGGTATGACTCCAGCATCCAATGAGCAATCAACCATTGTTCGTACAGAGCGAGGACTGACGATCGCAGGTACACGTATCACGCTCTACGATGTAATGGACTACGTGACAGAGCACTACCCGTCAAAGTTCATTCGTGCCATGCTTGACCTTACTGATGAACAGATGAGTTCCGCACTGTCTTACATTGAGGCACACCGTACGGAGGTTGAAGCAGAGTATCAACTCGTTCTCAAAGAAGCCGAGGAACTGAGGCAGTATTATGAAGAGCAAAATCGTGAGCGTATTGCTCGCATTGCTGCCAAGCCTCCAAAGCCAGGAACAGAAGCGATTCGAGCCAAGCTTCAAGCAAGAAGAGCCAAGCTTGAATCACGAGCATGAATTTTCTGGTTGATCATAATTTACGAGGGCATTCTGTTGTCTTAGCAGGTAGCCTTGCTTCAAGTGGTTGGTTTGAGCTAATCTCAATTCGCTTTGTTCTGTTTGAAGAAGTGGGTTTAGCAGTCACAAGCGATGATCGAGTTGTTTGGCGGTATGCTCAGGATAACCAGGTGATTTTAATTACAGCTAATCGAAGCATGAAGGGGAAGGACTCCTTGGAGCAAGTAATGCGCGAGGAAAACACCCCTACATCATTGCCTATTGTCACAATAGGTAATATTGATCGGTTGATGACTGAACCGGACTATCGGGAACGTTGTGTTGATCGCTTGGTTGATATCGTGATTGACATCAAGGATTATCAAGGTGCACGGCGAATTTTCATTCCCTGATAGACATCTCCAGAAATTAAATATGCGTTCGCCAAAACCCTTTGTAGGGGCGAACGGTTGTTCGCCGTTCCTTCATTTTCGGAGATGTCTACTGTTTACTGATAACTGATAACAACAATCGCAGCTTACACCAAACTAGTCTGGAAGAAGCGATTGGCAGGGCGTGCCAGTCCGAGATTTTCGCGCAGCGTCTTACCCTCATACTCTTGGCGGAAAATCCCACGCTGTTGGAGTTCTGGCACAACCTTGTCAACAAAATCATTTAACCCTTCAGGAAGAAAAGGGAACATGATGTTGAAGCCGTCAGAGCCTTCCTCAATCAGCCATCGCTCCATCTCATCGGCAATGGTTTGGGGTGTGCCGACAAAAGCCAGCCCGCCGTAACTGCCAATGCGTTGCGCCAGTTGTCGAATAGTCAAGTTCTCACGTTGCGCTAAAGCTATTACTCTTTCTCGTGAAGAGTGACCAGCGTTAGTCAGTGGGATTTCTGGCAAGGGGCCATCTGGATCAAAACCCGAAACGTCGTAGCCAAGCGCACTATTTAGGCTAGCGATCCCACTGTCATAATGTACTAGGCTGTCTAAATGAAGACGCTTGGTATGTGCCTCGGCGACAGTTTCTCCCACAACGACTAAAGCACCTGGAAGGATTTTTATGCTATCTGGGTCACGTCCGATCGCCCGCGCCCGTCCCTTAATGTCTGCAAATAAAGCTTTGCCAGCTTCCAGATTACCAGCAGGTGCAAACACAGCCTCGGCGGTTTCGGCAGCTAATTGCCGTCCGGCTTCGGAAGCTCCCGCCTGAACGATTACCGGCCAGCCTTGGACAGGTCTGGCGATGTTCAATGGCCCTCGCACCGAGAGATATTTTCCCTTATGATTCAGAACGTGAAGCTTTGCAGGGTCGAAATAAATCCCTGCTTCCACATCCCGAATAAACGCATCGTCAGCAAAGGAATCCCAAAGACCCGTGACAACATCATAAAATTCTCTAGCCCGCCGATAGCGTTCATCATGCTCTATCTCTTCTTCTAATCCAAAGTTGAGCGCTGCGTCTGGATTGGCTGTGGTGACGATGTTCCAGCCAGCGCGACCGCCACTAATATGGTCGAGAGACGCGAAGCGGCGAGCGATATGGTAAGGCGCGTCATAGGTTGTGGAAGCGGTAGCTACTAGACCGATGTGTTCGGTGACGGCAGCGAGGGCAGAAAGTAGGGTGAAAGGTTCAAAGGATGTGACAGTATGGCTGCGCTTCAGTGCGTTGATTGGCATATTCAGCACCGCTAAATGGTCAGCCATGAAGAATGCATCGAACTTGCCTTGCTCTAGTTTTTGGATGAATTTTTTCAGCGCTGGGAAGTTGAAATTAGCGTCAGGCAAAGCCCCAGGATAGCGCCAAGCGCCTGTATGTATGCTTACTGGGCGCATGAACGCGCCTAGTTTTAATTGCTTCGATCCGCTCATTATCCCTCCGTATGTGTAATTCGTAATTCGTAATTAAAATGCGGGCGCGACCGTCCCCTTCTGATAGTTATTAATGTAGTCTTTCAACTTGGGATCGATAACCAATTGATTCAGTTTTTGGATGTTAGGATCGTTTGCTTTTGATTGTACAGTTGCTAAACCCACCGCATAATTTTTGTTAGCCATACCAACCTCGTTTAACACGATGGGGTCTAGGGCTACTTTTGCCTGCACAAGAAAAGATGCAGATGTGACAGCTAAATCTACATCGTCCAACGCTCTGACAATAGCGTAATTGTCTAGTTCTTGAATTTGCAGATTTTTCGAGTGCTTAATTACATCTTTGGCGCTGTAATACTCCCCTGACTTGTCTTTTAAATTGATTAAGTTAATGTGTTTGAGGAATTTTAAAGCACGATCCTGATTACTGTCATCATTAGAAATAGCGATTGTTGCCCCTGTAGGAATTTCATTAACCGATTTTATTTTTAGTCGTTTTGAATAAAGTCCAGTTACAGTGGTATAGTTGCGGTTTAACATCACAAAATCTGCATTTAGTCTTTTAGCAGCCTGTTTCATAAACGGTTGATGCTGGAAAAAGTTAGCATAAATTTCTCCATTTTTAAGAGCATCGTTAATCTTTACCGAATCAGCGATAGTCACGATTTGAAAATCTAAGCCATGACTAGGGGCTATTTCTTTTTGAATGAACTTTAAAATATCTTCGGTGGTAGTATTTCGAGACCCGACTTTCAGTGGTGCGGTCTTAGTGGATTGGCTGACTAATTGACTAGTCGATGAATTCTGAGTCGGCGTACAACTAGCAAAAAGAATGGATGCGGCCGCCGACCCTGTTGTTAACAGAAAATAGCGACGACTGAGTTTTTTAAGCATAATTCTTGTCCATTAATGCACCTCTACTTCAAACTCTGCTTCGTGTAAATATTTCAAAGCTTGAGTTACCTTTTGACCTTTTAATTCAACGTGAAATTGACCAACTCGGCGATCGCCTACTGTTTCCACACTCCCACTGAGGATATTGACATCGACATCAAAATTACGGGCTAAGGTGGCGAAAATTGGTTGACTGGCTTGTTCTCCGGCAAAGGCGATCGTGGCGATAACTGCACCAGGCTTTGGTTTATAACCATTGCGATGGGGGAAAAATTCCTGAGCAATAAATGATTCTGGCTTGGCGATTAAATCGCTAACATATCCCTTTTCCACAATCTTGCCAGCATTGAGTACAGCGACACTATCGCAGATTTGCTTGACTACAGCCATTTCATGGGTAATCAGTAAGATTGTCAAACCCATGCGCTTGTTCAAGTCGTGCAATAAATCTAAAATTGACCTTGTAGTTTGCGGATCAAGTGCTGATGTCGCTTCATCAGAAAGTAAAACTTTTGGTTCTCCAGCCAAAGCCCTAGCAATACCTACCCGTTGCTTTTGACCACCAGAAAGTTGTGCCGGATAAGCATCAGCCTTACCTGTCAACCCAACAAGTGAAATCAATTCTTCCACTTTAGCCCGCCGTTTCAGCCTACTGTAACCCATCACTTCCAGAGGAAAAGCAATGTTTTCCACAACAGTTCTGCAACTAAGTAAATTGAAGTGTTGAAAAATCATGCCAATGTGTTGACGAGCGTGACGTAACTTATCCCTAGAAAGTTTTGTCATCTCCTGTCCGTCAACTATGACTGAACCCGATGTCGGTTTTTCTAACTGATTAACACAACGAATTAAAGTACTTTTACCTGCACCACTTTGACCTAAAACACCAAAAATTTCTCCTGGTTTTATTAAAAGACTTACTCCATCTAAAGCTACAACTTTCTGGCTGCCTTGGTTATAAACTTTGCAGACATCGGTAAATGTAATCATCTTAGAATTGCCCCACAATAAATCATTATTATTTTCTAACAGGATGTTTGAAAAGTCATAATTGATGTATCAAATATTTTTTTACCCCTCCCTAACCTTATAAAGGGGAGGGAACGTATTTTCTTGTTTCCCCCCTTTATAAGGGGGAATTAAGGGGGGTAATAATTCGATTCAAATCACAACATACTACTTTTCCAATAACCTCTAAGGAATGGGAAGTACTGCCCCTTGATATTTATCTTTAATAAATTGCTTAACTTTATCGTCACGCAACAACTTATACAGTTTTTGAATTTTGGGGTCGGTTTCTTTGCCTTTTAATGTTGTGACAGTAACAGCATAGATTGGGTCGTTAGCTGATTCCAATGCTAAAGCGTCTTTATTGGTTTTCAATCCCGCTTGTACAATCCAATTACCCGTAACTCCTGCTAAGTCCACATCAGGAAGACTAGGAATTGCTTGCGCTCCTGGTATCTCTTTAATTTGGATGTTCTTGGGATTTGCAATAATATCTTTAGGACTTGCAGGACTGACATCTGGCTTGAGTTTGATTAAGCCTGATTCTTCCAACACTTTTAAAGCACGATGAGCATTGCTAACATCATCAGGAATCCTGACGAGGGCTTTATTCGGCACATCCTTGAGAGACTTGTATTTTTTAGAAAAAATTCCTACTGGATTCAAATGAATTTGGGGAGTAAAGGCATACATCTCGAAATTATGTTTTTTGCCATAGTCCTCCATAAAAGGAATATGTTGGAAATAATTGGCATCAATTACCCTATCTTTCAAAGCAGTGTTATTCTGCACAAAGTCATTAAAAGTAACTATTTCGATATCTAGACCAGCTTGAGGTGCTAAATTCTTTTTAACAAACTCTAAAATTTCTCCGGCTGGAACTGGTGTTACACCAACTTTAATTTTATCTTTGGCTCCAATTGTAGATGTATTAGTAACTGAGGCTGCTGATGTATTTGTAGTTGTATTAGCAACAGAATTATTTTGAGGTGAACTACAGCTAGAAAATACTGTAGAAACCGCAAATGATGTCAAGGCTATTAAAAAGAATCGACGGTTAGTATTGATGGTAAATTTCATGCGATCGCCTATTTCAATTAACAACAGCGTTCAGAAAAATTCGTTTCTTCTTAGTTCCAAACTAAAAAATATCTTGATTTACCACTTATGCTCAGGAAACCAGTTGTAATTTTTATCTTTCACATCAATTTTTTTAGGAATAATTTTGAGTTCATAGAAGGTATCTGCCATGCGTTGCAATCCGCTCAGAACTTCATCTGTTACAGGTAATACCTGACGTTGACCACCACGTTTTTCTACAGTTTCCATTGTTTTTAAATCAATTTTGTATAGCTTAGAAAGGAGTTTGGCGGAATCCCGATAATTGTCTCTAGACCAAGAACCAGCCTTTTCTAGCTCTTGTAAAATTGTCTTGAGAATGTCTGGATAATCGCGCACAAAATCTGGAGCAGCATAATAAAAGCTTGGGCTTTCTAGTGCAGCTTTGTCTCCAAATACAGTGCTATTATCTGCTAATAGACGAGTGCGAAGTTTACGTTCAGCTTCAGCAGTATAAGGGTCCCAAATTAACCACGCATCAATATCACCACGCTCAAATGCTGGTAAAGCTTCAGCTGGTGTCAGGTAGAGAGGTTTAATATCACTAAATTTCAAACCTACTTTCTCTAAAGCACGCACAATAATGTAGTGCTGACCAGAACCTTTTGCAAAAGCAACTTTCTTACCTTTCAAATCAGAAAGAGTCTTAATCGGTGAATTTTCTTGGACTAAAATAGCTGAACCTCTAGTGCTACCTGTACCGGCTGCAACTCTGACAAATGATTTATCTCCTGCTTGAGCAAAGACGCTTCCTGTACCGCCACCACCACCAAAAACGATCGCACCTGCACCCATCCCATCCAATAGAGGTGCTGTAGAGGAAAATTCATTCCAGGTAACAGAAATACCCAAGGGTTGTAAGCGCTTTTCTAAACTTCCTTGCGCTTTCACAATATTCAGCAGTGCCATTCCTTTTTGATGTCCCATTTTCAGTACCGTTAGTTTGGGTGCTTGGGGTTGTTGTGCAGGTGCATCAGCTGAATTACTAGGAGTACAAGAAGCGATCGCTAAAGTTGAACCTATACCAATAAAAAAGAAGAGTATAAAAATTTTAATATCGTGATGTTGAAATAAGCTTATTTTCTTGATGCCGTCTAAAAACTGATTTATCAATCGAGTGAACATATTTTTCTTTTGCCTCTTAGTATTTTTGTCCGAATTTAAAATCGAGGTTATATCTAAAGAAACAAAGTTATAGCTCAAATTAAATATCGAATTTCTAACAAAAACAGGAGTTACACACAGATAAAGGAAAATCGTAGACGCATTTGCAAAGCGTCTGTCTGCGACACGCTGCGCGTACCCCTCCGGGGAAGCAAGCTGCGCGTCAGCGTCCCGCAGGGAACGTAGAGAAGCGGCTTGCCGCAGGCTACCACAGAGGAATAAGAGTTTGAAAGGTATTTGGGGTAAGTCTTGAAAAATTAGTTTTATTAGATAAAATATGATAGAAGTTGAATTTTAAAATTGTAGTGTTCTTAACGACTAAATTGAAAATTTTTGTATATTGATCAAAAAATATTATAATAGCTAGCTAATCTAAATTAAATATTAATAAATTTATTTCACAAGCATAAATCTTACTAATTTCTTAAGAAATTAGTAAGATTTAAAACTATATAAAACTAGCATTTTGTAAGTAATAGAGTTACAAAATGTAGAATTAAGAATTAGATATTAAAGAGTTTCTATCTTCTGGCTCCTTCAACCTCAATCATTCACACTCACAAGTTTGGGTAGTTTAGATATAGGGATATCCAAGAAATAAGAAAGAACCTCTCGCCGCCAAGTATCATAAAGTACTGATAAATCATCAATTTCAATACCAATAGCTTTTTGGCTCAACTGCCAATGATCCCGAAGGTAAGGATTACGTCGGCGTTGGCCTTCTTCATCTGCTTCTATGACTTGTGCGATTAAATCCTCTTTCTCTGCGGGTGAAGCTCGATCAAATTTACGTTGCCACCAGTCTACAACTCCCAGGCGGTGGACTGCTTCATCTGGCAAGATTCTTTCTGCTGCAAACTTGGCTGAGTCTGGGTCGTTGATTTTGCTGGTACGGCTATTGATGAATAACAAAGCCACAATATGAAGTTCGTAATGCAACTCAAATGCTAAAAAGCCTTGCCAATTACGAATGGGTAAATCACCCATATAATCCCAATGCTTCTGCACCTGCTTTTGGATATCCTCTATTGGATCACGTCCTGATATAGCCTGCGCTCTTAAACGAGTATTTTGAGCGTGTGCACCATCATCACCGATTTGTCTACTCAAAAATAGTTGTAATTCTGGGTCAGGAAAGGAGTCAATTATCTTAGCGCAGACTTGTACAATAAACAGGTCATGGGCTGCACCAGCAATACGGAAGCGGTAAAAATTCTCTCTTTCCTCATCAGTTTCTGGTGGTCTAGGTTCTTGCAATCGCTTCTTCGGTACATGAGGAGCATGTTTCTCAAGTAGTTTGTCAAAAATTTCCAGTTCTAAATCAGTAGTCCAAGCTGGACGAGTAAGTATTGCTGTCATAAAGTTTCCTTTGGGTAGTGGAGAACAATTTAATCCAAAATCCGTCTAAAATAGTTTGCTCAATGGGGAGAACCCCCCTTCGGGTTCACCACTTTGCTTATGCCGGGAAACCCGTCCACCGCAAGTGGTTCACTGCACGCAACTTTTGTCTGCGACACGCTACGCGAACGCAAAATCCAAAATCTAAAATTCTTAGCCTCTAGCCCCTATTTTCAAGTTAGTAATCGCTTCACTATCTACCGTTAACGCTCGCACTCTTGGTATGATTTCGCCAGCAAAACGCTCCATTTCTGGGGCAAAAGGCTGGAATTGCAGCATGAAAGTATCAATTCCTACTTTGGTAAATTCAGCAATCCGATGGGCTACAGTTTCATAGCTACCAACTAATCCTGCTGCTGTACCGCCATTGCTCCCCACACCAGGGTACTTAGCCATGTTTTTGAACATAACTACTTCAGAATCTACTCCTTTGAGTAATTCTGAGCGATCGTCTTGTGCTAGTACCATTGCTCTAAGATTTTGATATTCCGCTTCCGCTTCTTCGTCTGTTGGTCGAGCAATCACAAAAGCTGACATAGCGAAACCCAGAGGTTGAGAGCGAAACTTAGTTTTTTGAGCAACAGCCGCAATGGTTTCGCGGATGACTTCAATCGGACGGCCATTGAGGAAAAATGTATGGGCTTCTTTTGCGGCTAGTTCTTGGGCTGGTTCTGACTCTCCCCCTACATATACACGCGGATGTGGTTTAGCTATGGGTGGGGGATTAAGTTTCAAATCATTAATCTGAAAATATTCACCGTGAAAGTTGACTTTTTCTCCACTCCACAAAGCTTTGACAACCCTAATCCATTCATCCGAATAACGATAACGCTGATCGTGGGTAAGGAAATTTATCCCGGGTTTTTCCATTTCTGGCTTGAACCAGGCACTTACTAAGTTAATAGCAAAACGTCCACCACTAATTGCATCAATACCTAAGGCCATCTTTGCTAAGACGGCGGGATGAAACAGTAATGGCTTAACAGCTGCAATAATCTCGATAGAGTTTGTTGCTTGTGCTAAAGCTGCTGCTGCTGTCCAAGTTTCTAGCTGGTCAAGTTCTTGGTTCCTGGGATTGATGATATGTTGCGCTATTAAAGTTGTGGTAAATCCGCACCTTTGGGCCAACTGGATTAAATTCTTGGCTCGTGAGTAACTAGCATCACGAGGTTCAAGAGGATGGTTCATCACGCCGCAGTTGCCGTAAACGGGAATCCAAATCCCATAGCGTGGTTCAGACATAGCTTTCTAGAACCTTTGTAGTTGGGACTAAAACTTTATTTTTTCAACTAAAAATATACGGTAAATCAGTAGGTTTATAGTAGTATACTATGAGATTTGCATAGGTGAAGATAAAAAACAAGGTGTATCTCCCCAGTCCCCACTTAATTTGGAGGCAAGAATGTCAGAACCACGCTACGGTATTTGGGCACCTGTTGGAGGTAACTTTGGCCCACTCAATACGCCAGATGAACCGATTGATGCTAGCTATGAACGCACGCGATCGCTAGTATTAGAAGCAGAACGTTTAGGATATGTCACAACCTTAGTTGCACAGCACCTTGCCAATCCCCGTAGTCTAGATTTAGAACAGTTGGAAACTTGGACAGCTTGTGCGGCGTTGGCTGAAGCTACAGAAAGTATAGAAATTATCGCCGCGATTAAACCTTTATTATTGCATCCAGCCGTTCTAGCCAAGATGGCCCTGGGAATTGATGCTATCAGTGGTGGACGTTTTGCCATAAACCTAATTAGTGCTTGGTTTCGCCCAGAAATGGAGCGTATTAATATCCCCTTCCCTCCCCACGATAAACGTTATCGCTATTCTGGTGAATGGTTGCAGGTTGTTAGAGCTCTGTGGAGTGATGAGAGGGTGAACTTCGAGGGTGAATATTTCAAAATCCAAGATTTGAGCCTTCGACCCTTCTCTGTTGCTCAACCCTATCCTCGTATCTACCTGGGAGGAGCATCAGACCCAGCACAGATTTTAGCAGCCCAACAAGCCGATGTTTATTTCATCAACGGTCAGCCGATTGAAGATGCCCGCAAAGTAATTAAACAAGTTTTGAGCCGACCACGTTTCCTACCCCAACCAGTCCGCTTTGGTCTGTCAGCCTTTGTCATTGCCCGTCCCACAGACGAAGAAGCGCAAGCAGAACTAGAACGACTTATGGCACTGCAAAAGTTGGAAGAACAATATAAGTTAAGTGTTGCTAAAGGAGTTGACCCAGAAGCCGCCATGTTCCAACTCTTCGCTAAAAATCCGGCTGTTGGCGGCAATGGTGGCACAGCCGCAGGATTGGTTGGCAGCTATGATACAGTTGCAACTCGCGTTGCAGCTTTCGTTGATGCAGGTATCGACACTTTCATGCTGCAATTTAATCCCTTTGTCCAGGAGATGACACGTTTTGCCCAAGAAGTTATGCCTCGCGTGCAACACCTGCAAAAAGTTGCTTAGTTGTTGACCGAATGCGCCCTTCCAACGCTTGGTAACCCTCTCCTAAGAAACTGTATTTGCTTCGGGCTGCAAAACAAGCTCAAAACCTAAAACTAGAGCCTTTTTGTGGAGGTTATTGATGACTCGTTCTTGGTAAGGTTGTTCATATAATCCATGCCAGGATCTTGATAGTCGCCGCTGGAAGTCCAAAGTCGGTAGAAAATTCGTGCTAACTTATGAGCAGTAGCAGTGATAGCTTTGGGTGTACCCAGGCGAGAACGTAAACGACGGTAAAAAACACCCAAGGCAGAATTGCTCCTGCCTGCTGTTTGTGCTGCCATTTGGAAAGCATTGGTAGCCGGGTTGACAACAAGGCGAGTTTTAGAACTTTTAATTTTACCACCAGTGATGCAATTGCAAGGCCAAAGACCAAGCCAAGAAGTAAAATGTTTAACAGTTGGGAATCGGTTAGGATCTAAACCGACCTCAGAAATAATGGTTTGCACTCTCAGGATACCAAGACCATCAAGGGCAGTGAAGTCCACACCACTAATTCGGTAAAGATGGGTGCGTAAATCAAAAGCAGGTTCATTGCCTTGGGGTTTATGGCGGGGGTGCTTTGGTTCCGGAGGCGGAGATTCATTCAAATTAACTTTGTCGCTAAATTGAGCCAAGCACTCCTGTATTTGGCGATCGCAAGCTGCTATCTGAGTTTGATAAACATCGGTAAATTAATCGATTTTTAGTATTTTAGGGAATTCCAAATAAAAAAATAGCTCAAAAACTCTCTCCTCCTGATTTCTCTGTGCGGCAGTCGCTCATGGGGGAAACCGCGCCAGATGCTCCACTTGGGGAAACCCCAAGACCGCGCTGCCTTGCCTCTGTGGTAGCCTGTGACGAGACGCTCTGCGTAGCTTGCTTCTCCGTAGGAGTATGCGTCTACGTTTATTTGAGTAATTTATTTCTTAGAAGTCCGTTAACAGAAATAAAGATATTTATTGTAAATTAGCCTGAGTTTAGAGTTAACAGTTTCTGCATAGTATCAAAGATTGAAAACTTTCTTAAAATTTATTGTTATAAAATACAGATTGTTCGACAACAAATAATGTAATGCGAGAAATAGATTACCGAAAAATACAACGAAAAGGTGGATTGTTCATCTAAAATCCAAAATGATATAAGTTTTAAGAAAAGTTGAATATTATTGATGAACTACAGGCATTCAATTAGAAATAGCAAAATTGAGAATATTAGAGATGAAAAAAAATGTTGCTTTCTCACACTAATATTCATTCAGGGAATAGCGATCGCACTCTTATTCATTAATACAACCGCATTGGCAGCCACAGTCAATCCCTGTCCCCAAGGTATGGCGATGATTTCAGGAGGAACGTTCAAAATGGGGTCTGATAATTCCAGTTTTGTGGAAGAGCGATCGCCTGGAGATGTAACGGTGACTAACTTCTGTATTGATAAATATGAGGTAACAAATGCAGAATTTGGTGAATTTTCTGGCGTTAAGAAGCAGGGATAAGGTTGAGCTGCTTGATGTTTGAGGGGAAATAATCCCCGTCGGGATACAGCATAAATTTTGCCGCGATGTTGGCGATCGCTTAGAGATAAAACCATATCCACCATCGTCAGTCCTGTGCCAATTAACAACACAGGTGCATCAGCATTAAGGTCTGCTAGGGCATCGGCTGACCAAGCATTTCGCAGATAACTTTCATCATCACTGTTTGGGTTTTGAATGGCGGGAGGTGCAGAAGGTCAGTTCCCTAATGCCAACACAACTCTGTCTGCGGCAAAACAGCGACCACTACGCAGAGAAATCATTGCGCCTTTTTCTTCAGACTGTACTCCTACCACTTCATCGGTGAAGCGTTCTAGTCGCACGTCACTAGGTGCTGTGGCTTCTGCTTCTGCTAAAACCGATTGAATGTATAAACCATAGACTTTACGAGGTATGAAGGTACTGGCATTGACTTCTTCTGAAAAAAAAATACTGTTAACTCATCGCGGTTGTGCTGAAGCCAACGTAACAAATGCCCTGGATCATGGGCAAATGCGCTCATGTTGCCTGCCGATACATTCAGCAAATGACAGTTGGTATCTGTGCTGTAGGCAATTCCCTTGCCAATTTGCTCGCTGCGCTCAATCAGCTTAATGGTGAGAGGTTGACTGGCAGTTTTCAATAGATGGGTAGCGACTAGAGAACCACTAAAACCTCCGCCAACAATAGCGATCGTGGTTGGAGTATGGGCAGTTAAAAAACTAGGGTTCATGACGATCTTAGTTAAAATAGATAGTTACGCCTGTTTCATAAAGTCTATCTACCGGGATTAAACGCATTTCCAACCCAGCTAAAAGAATTAAGACTTGATTTCTGATAAATTCTCATAATACCTGCTTTCAGGCATTAAATACATTTAATTGATAAATTAACCGTAGTTTTGGATGACACAGTAATCATCTCTTGTGCCAAAAGATTGTTATGAAAGGATTGAAGGCACTCTTCTCAATGATCGCCTTGCCATGTTTCTGCAAACTTCAACAAATCCACAGCTTTACTTGCTCGTTTAATCGGAGTTAAGCGAAGGAGTGGGCGATCGCTACTACTCTCTCTGTTTTGAAGGGAATCTAGAAAGTCACTGACCAGGGATAGCTGACTGGGTGGTAGTTGAGTTAGTTGCTGTTCAATTTTTTGGCGCAGTTCTGGATATATCATTAGCACCTTACTACCTTGATCGTTTTGACTTCTTAATTTTACAATCCTAAAGCCTACATCAGTTTTGCTCAGAAAATAGGCATACATTGACAATAATATGCCAAAACTAGCATACTTAAGATATGAGTTCATCGTTGAAATCAGTTGAGTGGGTTGGAAGTTCGCTTGAGGATTTGAAAGAGTTCCCAGAGGAAGTAAGGCAAGTTGTAGGTTACGCTCTGTACTTAGCACAATCTGGTGAGAAACATCCTTCAGCTAAACCACTCAAAGGCTTTAAGGGTGCTGGAGTATTGGAAGTTGTAGAAGACTTTGATGGAGATACATATCGAACTGTTTATACTGTAAAGCTTGCAGGTGTAATTTATGTTTTGCACGCTTTTCAAAAGAAATCAAAACAGGGTATCGCTACACCAAAGCAAGATGTTGATCTGATTGAGAAAAGACTTAAACGAGCAAAAGAGCATTATGCAGAAAACTACAGCCAGCAGCACGAGGAGAAACAATGACTGAGGAAATTAAAATACAAGCGAGTAACGGTAATATATTTGCCGATTTGGGCTTAGAAAACTCTGATGAATTGCTTGTGAAAGCTGAACTTGTACGCAAGATTAGCAACATTATTACCATGCAACAAATGACGCAGGCTGAAGCAGCAGAACTGTTAGGAATTGATCAACCAAAGGTATCTGCTTTGATGAACGGAAAATTATCAGGCTTTTCAACTGTACGGTTGTTTCGGTTCTTGAATGCGTTGGGTCAAGATGTAGAGATTGTAGTGACAAGCAAACCTCAATCTCACTCACAAGCTAGAACAAGGGTTGTAGCTACATGATAGGTTGGTGATGTGATACAACTTATCAACAGAATCGGTACAATTAATGTCTGGGAAAATTCTTAAGATATTTACAACTATGGTTCAAGCAACAGAACATCTTTATATCGTCAAAGACGAGCATATTCTAGGTGGTGAGCCAATTATCAAGGGAACTCGTACATCTGTTAGGGCGATCGTTGAAACTTGGCGTATGGGTGTCTCTCCTGAAGAAATTCCCCAAGGTTTGCCTCATCTAACCCTGGCACAAGTGTTTGATGCGTTGAGTTATTACAGCGATCATCAAGATGAAATTAATGCTTATATTGAACGTAACCGAATCCCTGATGAATTGATTGATCCCTTGGTGCGAGATTTATGAGTAACTTGTTCATTCGCTTGTACTTAGATGAGGATGTCAACGTTTTGGTAGCGGATTTGCTAAAAGCTAGAGGCTTTGATGCTTTAACCGTAAGAGATGCAGGACAACTTCATAGAAGCGATGAGGAACAAATGGCATATACTGTCAGCCAAGGAAGAACACTAGTTACACACAACCGTATCGATTTTGAAGAACTCATACAAGCTTATTTTGATAGCGAACAAATGCACTATGGAGTGATTTATGCTGTTCGTCGTCCACCTCAAGAACTAGCAAAACGATTACTAGCGATTTTAAATCAAGTGACAGCAGATGAGATGGAAAATCAAGTTCGGTACATATGAATTACTCAATTTTGACAGTACAAGAGTTGCCAAAATACAAGAACGATATCTTGACTTTTAAAACAGTGGCTACGACTCTTGCACTATATTTATCTTTGCCACGCCACTACAACCCGAAGGCTTTTTCAAAAAAATTATCAAAATTAAGCTTGGTTTTAATTTCAAACGCTCCAACTTTTAGAGAAATAATGTCATCTAATAGCATGATGGTTCGTAATAAACATCTGCGGGTTTCTACTCTATAAACCTCCGAATGAACTCCTTTATTAGCTAGCTCAGATAACTTTTCCATCTGCTCACTAAGAGTCTTTGTGCTAACCTAAATAAGATCAATATTAGTATCACTTTTCCTTGTTTCATCAACAAAGGCTAGGAGCCGATTTCGATATTGCTTCGTTCCCAGTTTACGTCCTTCGATCTCTCCATCTATAGGAGGAAATAACTCATCTGAAACATGCTCTACTATTCGTCTACAAGAGGCAGTAACTTGAGCAAATTCTTCATTAGTTTCTGCCTCAGTAAAAGTTTTTAAAGCAGCCCATAACTTATCCCCTAAATCAGGGACAGTATCACCTATTCTATGGGCTACACCGTCAGCAATAAAAGCCAGTAAATTGCCGCATTGCTTCTTCCATTCCGCAACTCTTCTCGCATGTTCAAAATCATGATACTCGTCAAAAATTGTATATCTGCCATTCAAATTTTCAAAGCTGACTTGCTTGAAACCGATTAGCTTAAGACGTTCAATCGTAGACTCATCTTGTGATTCTTCACACGTACTATCCCAAAACACTGAAGCAGTTTTGTTGTTAATTCTGTATCTCACTCCTATTGAATTTGAGTACAAGTTCCAATGGATATGAGAACCATCATCTACCTCCATTGCACCTAAATATGCTTCAGATATTTCTCGAAGTTGACCATCTAAATAATTTGCAAGCTGCATTTCGATTGTTTCAAAACAAATTATAAAAATTTCATCCTTTAATGCAAGCATTAACCTATCTATAATCATGCTTGACCAGATGGTATTTTCAGGTTTAAGCCAGCGAGTTACATTCTTAAAATACTTATCTTGGTTAAACTTTCGTGTTTCTGTCTTTTCGCTTGTTTTTATAACATCATAAGCTAAGTTCGATAATAGCAAATCTCCTGTGAGTATTTTTGATGATAAATCCAAGTTCCGAGAACTTAGAAGAATATTGAATAAAAGCTTTTCTACATTATTTCCGTAATTTGAACTTAAACTTGGGTGAAAAGCATTGAAGTGAAAAGCAGCTTTCATAGATCAGAAAAAAGAAATGGTAAAAGGCTAACCTTTTTATACATTTCTAGAATACACAGTTGACACATAGCCCCGCTACAACCTTATGGTAATTGAGCCTCGAATATTAATATGTGAATTAGATGCGCTACCTCACAGATAACATCAGTGGTCTAACTATTATTTATACGGTTTACCTAAGTGTAATCTTTTTTGAGGAGGACACACAAGTCTTACATTAACCTCTGGGCAAGATATATAGATAGAACTTTTCCCTATAACCAAGCAATTAAGGCTGGTTTTTATTCAATAAGGCTTGATTTTATATAAATGTTTGTGATATTATCCCTTCATCTATAAACTACTGTTATTCGATAGGTTAACCGTAGTTTACAAACAGACAGTGTGCATCAAATGGGAATCACACCTTATGCCAAAAGATTGGTATGAATGGCACGACCTCTACAACACTGAGCCAAAATTGCAGCAGCGTCTAGAAATCGTGCGGGAATATATTGCTTACAGTTTGAATGCCTCACCAGATGGCGCTATCCGAATAGTGAGTGTTTGCGCGGGTGATGGACGAGATTTATTAGGAACTTTAAAAAACCACCCCCGTGCGAAGGATGTTTCTGCACGACTGGTTGAAATAAATTCAAATTTAGTTGAACGTGGACGAGCAACTATAGAGTCTTTGGGTTTAGCCAAGCAAATTGAGTTTATCAATGGTGATGCAACTCTTACTGCTAACTATGTAGGAGCAGTACCAGCAGATATTGTGATTGTGTGTGGTGTCTTTGGCAATCTGGCACAGGAAGCTGAACTCAATCGCTTACTAGATAACCTGAGTTTTCTGAGTAAACCAGGTGCTTTTGTCATTTGGACTCGTGGACACTCCAACGGTATTAGCTACTCTGACAATGTGCGGAAAATTTTAAGTGCATCTGGATTTGAGGAAATAAACTTCAAGCTTACAGCTACAGGAGATATGGGTGTTGGTCTTCATCGATACCTTGGGGAAAACTTGGCTGCACCTAAAGAACAACAGTTATTTGTGTTTTCCGGCATTCCTAGTAAAGCGAGGTAAAAAATGTCTATTCAAAACACAGTGTCAGCTTGGGAAGAAGTTTTAGAGACTGCTAGAAAAAATACCTCTGCGCGTAGGGTAAAGAGGACAGGACAATCTCCTTCTACTGCACCAATACCCAGCAGTTTACAGAAACTTCCTCCAAATACAGAACCGCCAGTTTTGCTTTATCGAGATACTAATTCCTGGTGTCCTTTCTGCGAACGAGTTTGGTTTGCTCTGGAAGAAAAGGAAATTCCCTTTGCAACGGAGTTTATTGATTTAAGTAATAAACCGAAATGGTACACTGACCTAGTTCCCACAACCCTTGTCCCGGCAGCAAAAATTGAGGGAAAGTTAGTATACGAATCCAAAGATATTCTTTTAGCTTTAGAAGAAAGGTTTCCACATCCAGCATTATTGCCGGAAAATCCAGAGGAAAACGCTGTTGCTAGGCAGTTGGTTGAAGAGGCTGAGACTAACGGTTTTAGAGAGATTGCTTACAAATTCCTGAGAGAAGCACCTGTAGATGCTGATGAGTTGGCAAACTTACAAGCAGCATTTGAGGCGAAGTTAGATGAACTTGAGCAAGCTTTGGCTAAATATTCTGGCCCCTACTTTGTTAGTACATTTAGCTTAGTTGACATTTTGTATAGCCCCCATTTGGATAGATTGGCGGCTAATTTACCTGTGTATCGGGGATATCATCTCAAAGGAAATCCTCGCTTTCCTCGAATTAATGCTTGGTTTGATGCACTTAATCAGCGTCCTGCTTATCACAGGGTGAAGTCGGATAATATCACCAATAATTTACTGTTGCGTCGCAGATGGGGTGTAGAACCGATTGGAAATCCTTTACCTCTGGATGTGGCAGATAGTGAGAAAATTCAATATCGAGCCGAAGCAGCTGAGAGATTGAGCGATAATCGGGAAGTTGCGATCGCAGATATTATCAAAAATTCTGGAGTCCAAGCTTTAGCAGCAGACGGTGATTTTACCACAGTTAAGGACTCTGTTGATTTTCACCTGCGACAACTGGCTGATTATCTCATTCATGGCAATGGTGCAACTTTACCGGGTGGAAGGACTGGTGGTAAAAATAGCAGTGTTGATCCTATTTTCGCTGCTGTGGGGGCTATTACTTTCGCATATTTGAGAAATCGCATTTGCGCCCCCCGTGACATGAGTGCTGGTGCAGCAACGGCGTTTCGGGCAGCAATAGATAAATTGTTGACATCTGTTTATTAATTTTGTGGGCGTTGCTGATTGAATGTATGAATTTGCCGGGCTACGCCCCGCTAACGCTAACATGCACAGACGCAGCGAAAAGTCGGAGCGCTTCTGAATTCTGACTCCTGAATTCTGCCGTACTGTAGAAACTTATTGAGGAAAAAGAATTGCTAGCAGTCCATAGTGAAAATGAACTACAGTTAACTGCTGATGTACTGGTAATTGGTGGTGGCCCTGCCGCAGCCTGGGCAGCTTGGGCAGCCGCATCCCAAGGAGTCAAAGTCATCATTGTTGATAAAGGTTTTCTGGGTACGAGTGGTGCGGCGGCGGCTAGTGGCAATGGCATCATGGCTCCGTCTCCAGAGAATTGGGAGAAAGTTTTATCGGAGCGTTATCGCGTAGGAAAAAACCTCGCTAACTCACGTTGGATCGAGCGTGTTATCGAAAAAACTTGGCTGAGTTTGCCCTTAGTGGAAAGTTGGGGCTATCGTTTCCCTAAAGAAGATGGGGAATCTGTGCGTCAGAGTTATTATGGCCCTGAATATATGCGGGTACTTCGCAAAAACCTTTTGCGTGTAGGTGTGCAGATTCTTGATCAAAGTCCGGCTCTAGAGCTTTTATTGGCTGACGACGGTTCAGTAGCTGGAGCAAGAGGTGTGCAGAGGCAACATAATCGTACTTATACCGTTCGTGCTGGTGCAGTAGTCTTAGCGAATGGCGGTTGTGCATTCTTGAGTAAAGCATTAGGTTGCAATACCAATACAGGTGATGGACTGCTGATGGCAGTCGAAGCTGGTGGGGAACTTTCTAGTATGGAAGCTTCTAATCACTATGCAATTTCGACGGCCTTCAATGCCACTGTAACCAGGGGTGTTCCTTTCGGCTGGGCTAGTTATACCGATGAAGCAGGCAATGATCTGGGTGGTTATATAAATGGTCGTCGTGATCCATCGTTTCTCCCTAATGCCCTACTGAAAGGCTCCGTTTATGCTCGTTTAGATCGAGCCACGCCTGAAGTTAAAGCAGTGATTGAAAAGTCTCATTTCATCGCTTTTCTACCCTATACAAAAGCTGGTATTGACCCCTATACAGAACGAGTACCTGTGACACTTGTTTTAGAAGGTACAGTCCGTGGTACAGGTGGGATTCGGATTGTGAATGATAATTGCGCTACAAAAGTTCCTGGCCTCTACGCTGCCGGTGATGCAGCATCGCGGGAGTTTTTAGCCGGTTTAGCTTCTGGGGGTGGTGGCCCCAATGCTGCCTGGGCAATCTCCACAGGGCAATGGGCTGGAGTTGGAGCAGCGGACTTTGCTAAAAGTCTGGGCGCTCATGCAAATGAACGGGTTGCGCGTCCTGCTGGTAAAGCGGGACTGCGATCGCCTTTGGCGGGGCGTAGCCCATCGTCACCCTTACCCACTTCTGAAACATTCGATAGTGAGGCGATCGTGCGCGGTGTACAAGCCCAGATGTTCCCGTTGGAGAAGAATTACTTGCGTTCTGAGCAAGGACTTTTGGATTCTCTCGCTAAATTAGAAACGCTGTGGCAGCAAGTACAAGAAAACCCAAAACAAGATACAGTGCGCGATGTGGAATTTTCTCGTCGAGCGGCTGCTTTGACAGCTGTAGCACGATGGGCATATTTTAGCGCGTTACATCGCACGGAAACGCGCAGCGAACATATTCGTGTGGACTATCCCGAAACCGATCCAAATCAGCGTTATTACCAAGCAACAGGTGGCTTAGATAAGCTTTGGGTGAGGCGTGATTGGATTACGGATGCAATCGCTACACCACCAGTACAAACCACTCAAACCACACCCTCTGTATCAAAGTTGTAGCAGGAGCATGTCATGATCGAGCTTGTCAGCCATAAACTGTGTATCAATTGCAATTTGTGCGTCCAAGTGTGTCCTACCAATGTCTTTGACTCTGTACCTAACCAACCACCTGCGATCGCCCGCAAGGAAGACTGTCAAACTTGTTTCATGTGTGAGGCTTATTGCCCTGCGGATGCACTCTATGTTGCGCCCCAATCTCATACCAATGTTGCAGTCAATGAGGATGATTTAATTGAAAGTGGCATCATGGGTGAATATCGTAGCCTCTTGGGTTGGGGATATGGCAGAAAAAACAATAGTGAATTGGATACGGCTCATAAACTGCGCCAACTGCCACGTCCTTATCAAAGTTAATTTGGGTGTTTGGGGAGTAGGTTTTTATTCAGCACTTTCAAGCACTTTTTGACGGAGTTCTGGAAATACTTTGGAGACTTTATTCAAGAGATATTCGCCATAAGTTCCGTCAAATTTGTGAACACTGGCTTTATCCCAGCGATCGCTTTTATCATCATTCACTACTACATCCTTCAGTTCAATGGGTTTGACTTCAATGTTGAAATTGGGGTCAAAAAAGAACGGGAACGAAAGGCAATAGGCCTCTTGCAAAAGTTGGTCAGGCAAATTTGCTTTGGGGGAGATGAAGCTCGTAATTGTAGAGAGCGGCAATAAAATTAAACCTCAAACTAAATCTTTTTCGACGATTTCTATAAGTAAGGGACAAAATTTTAAATATCTTCAGTTTCCGATGTACATGCTCACCTAAAACTCTAATTCTGGCTAATTCTTGATTACTCTTTTTATCTTCAGAGGTTAACTTACCTCCTCTGGGTTTTTTCTTGGGAATCCGACTATTGCAATGTAGACAAAAGCTAGATTACTAAAAAAACATAGGCAGATTACACCAGTATTTTTATTTCCTCAAGATAACGGTCGTTATATGCTCTTGGACGGACAGTTACGTTAGTTAAGAGCAAAGCTATTAGGATGGGAAAATATTCGGAATCTTTACAAGGAATCTTAGAACAGAAATTAAATGAAATTAGTAAGTTAATCGAATAAAATTATTTTGGTTTTTCAGTAGCTGTTATGCCAGATTATTAGTTAAACATCAAAACTATTCTTAAAAATAAAGGTCAAAAGTCCAAATCAGTGCCAAAACCTCAAATGTATCGTTACCATTATTCGTTTCCAAGTACAAATCTTCAGGTTTTTTCTGCTCATGGGAGAAACTACGCCAGCTCCTACCCTGTGGGAAGGCGTTCTGCCTACAACTTTCTTGGCCAAGGCAACAAACTGGCTCCCTTTGGCGTTAGCCTCTCCCTTTGGGAGATGACCCTTATAGGTGAAGCTCTCGCTCGTTCGCCCTACAGTAGCCCTTCTCAAAACAGGAGACGCTACGCGTAGCTTGCTTCCCCGTAGGGGTACAGGTATCTTACGGCGGGCGTCTTCCTTTGGGAGATCATCGCTAACGGCGTGATAGTATATTGCGTTGCATACTTCTCTCATATCAGTAGTCCTTGGATGTCCCCCAGATTTAGCTGGTGGGATTAAGGGAGCTAAAATTGTCCATTATAAGTCACTCAGGTCAGTAGAATAAGCCTTTTGAGCCATTTCTTTGTACGTAAATACACTGTTTTAATCGTATCCTAGCGTTCTTTGCTTTTCTAATTTCCCATCTTTAGATTTACTTTATAAATAGCCTCTAACAAGAAGTCAAGGGTAGAGTCTGTAAAGGGTTTACGACCTTATAGCCCCACGTTCACATCAGGGGGTGCGTTCGGTTTAGGAATTTGGGCATCTAACTAGGTACATTTGTCATAGCTTTCTACTTTTACAAAGCGTTATTATTTTAAGGATGAGGGTAATTGCTGCATTTCGGTTTATTGCAACAATCACCGCATTCTTCCCGATTTTGATAAATTATGAGGGTTGTGTTTTTATTCCAAAAAACCTTGCAAAAACGGGTTTTCCCACATAAACTCTGCTTACAAAGTTCGCAAACAAACTTATTTTATTTACCAGCGTAGTAATGCTGAAAAGAAGATGGATATTGCTAATAAGTACTTAAACAAATTTCTTAACAAAACTTTGTCTCTATAATTGGAAGAGTTTTGAATTAGTGTGAAATAAGTAACTTGAGGATTAAATCATGAAATTTGGAATTGATAGCGGGCACAATTGCCCACCAGATACAGGAGCTAGAGGAATCAAAGTTGAGGATAATTTAACTCTAGATGTAGGTAATAGAGTTATAGCTAAGTTAAGAGCTTTAGGACACGAGGTTGTAGTATGTAAACCAAGTAGTGCTAGTACAGTCCGTGACTCACTCTCAAAAAGATGTTCTACAGCTAATGCGAGTAAAGTAGATATTTACGTCTCGATTCATTTTAATGCTTTTAACAACCAAGCTAATGGCACAGAAGTATTTGCAACTAGCGAAAATGGGAGGAAAATTGCTAAACCTGTATTAAATGAAATTGTCAAGTTGGGATTTTTTAATCGTGGTGTCAAAAGTGGTTCCCATTTGTATGTTCTGAAAAATACAGATATGCCTGCGATTCTTGTAGAATGTTGCTTCATCGATTCGCAAAAAGATATGAATCTTTATAATCCAGAAGCAATGGCCAATGCGATCGTCAAAGGCTTAACTGGTAAAGTGCCAAGTACTCCTGTTAATCCCGTACCAGATGAAGAAGATAATGTAGATGCCACTATTCTTAGACTTCAAAAAGCCTTAAATAGACTCAAAATCACTGATAAAAATGGTAAGGCATTAGTAGAAGATGGCTTCACCGGGGCTAATACAAAATCTGCTGTAGAAAAATTTCAGACTATTGTCGAAGTTCAGCCGACTGGAATTGCTGACTCAGCTACATGGAATGCCATAAATCTAATTTTGGCAAAACGAATTATCAGACCAAACCATGCTGGTGGTGCAGTTGTCAGATACTTGCAATACCGTTTAGGGGTCGAGAATGATGGCGTCTACGGGCCACAAACAGAGGTTGCAATTAAGAACTTTCAAAAGCAAAATGGTTTAGATGCCGATGGGATTATCGGGCCTGCTAGCTGGCAGAAATTAATTGGTTAGATTGAGAGATAGATATTATTTGTAGTTGGCTTAGCACTAATTTGCCAACTACGAAGTTATGACTCTTGGCTAACTCGTCAAGGTTGTAAACGTATTACCCACAAGCGTAGGCGTAGCCCGTCGTAGACATCGCCTGAAGCCGTTGACCTAAAATAATTTAAATAAATAACCAGAGCGTAGGAAGTCACCTATGCTGCTAACAGAAATATGTTCAACTTAACCAGGTTCACGTTTGATAACTATCAATCGAACTTGGTCACAGATAATTGCCTATCGCTCTGGTGCTTTTTTGGCGGTGAAGTTTCGCCAAAAGTATAAAAGTAAAGGGCTTTTCAAGCGTATAACAATTATTACTATTTTGTTGTATAAGTGGACACAATTTTTTTGGGTTTTAACGGGATTTGTAAAATGCTAAGGATGAACAAGGCTATATCTTTTTCTGCGCGGCGAAGAAACGAGCGTAGTAGATAGAACAGTAATATGTAGATTATGAAGAAAACAACTATGGATGTGCCGAATGTATAGAAGAAAGAGCTAATTTGTGCGCCTGTTGGTAAAGTTGGAAATGGTGGTACTACGCTAGCTTTTGATGCAGATTTTCCCGCTTAAGCGATGAGAGGATAATTCATTGGTATCTACTTCAAGTATTGTAATTTCAAATAAGTTGTTAAAGAAGTCAGGAGAGGTTATTAGGGTTGGAGAATCTGATGCTGAGAGCCTAATGCTCTCAGCGACTGCTTCGAGTATAAGCAACCCGACGGCAATGATCGGATAGATCCGTAGCGCGATGTACAAATATTCCAAAACCGTTGCTGGCAATTTGAGAAACTGGACACACAAAATCACAGCCCACAGGCAGATTCCACCGCTGATTTTGTGATTAAGGGAGCTAAAGAAAGCATTAATCCTTTCATCATCGGTAGTGTTTTTCTCCAAGTTATTGGCGAAACGCTAGCTACCTTAAACTAATAGTTGAGGAATTTATAAATTAGAAAGTATAGGGCTAGTGAAACTGGGAGGCGATGCCTACGGCGGCAAGCTACGCGCTAACTTTTCCTGTAAATTGTATTAATTCATCAATGCGTTCTCTCAGCAGAATTGAATAATCATTTTATCGACAATATTCACGATAATTGGCAGAGAACATAGAGACTGGCGCTAAAGGAGATATCTAACATCAGCATCCTTACAATCCATTTTGCACCACACAATTTCTTCCTTGTGCTTTTGCCTGGTAGAGTCCTTGGTCAGCAGCAGCAATTAAGGTTGCGGGAGATAATTGGCTATGAGGAGTGATGGTTGCCACACCAAGACTTAGGGTGATTAATTCACTGACATGAGAATGTGGATGAGGCATTTTTAATGCATTAACATTGGTCTGAATATCTCTTGCAACTGCAATGGCCCCTTTAATATCAGTATTTGGCAAAATGACTGCAAACTCTTCTCCACCATAACGAGCGACTAAATCAGCGGGGTGTTTAACTGTTTGAGAGATTGCCTTGGCAACCTGTCTGAGTGCATCATCTCCTGCCAGATGTCCATGTGTATCGTTGTAAAGTTTAAAGTAATCGACATCACACAAAATCAAAGATAGCGAACCTTGCTCTCGTGCCAACCTTTCCCACTGTGTATTTAACGTGTCATCAAAGCAACGTCGATTTGCCACTTGGGTTAGACCATCCGAAGAGGCAAGACGCTGTAATTCATGGTTTGCTTGTTGTAATTGGTGGTAAAGTTCTGATTGCTGAATAGCGATCGCAGCTTGTCCCGCTAACTGGTTAAACAAGTTAATCTCCGATTGCTGCCATTGTCTAGGGTTATGGCATTGGTGAGCGATTAATAGTCCCCATAAACGCTCTTGCTGCAAAATGGGCACAACAAGGTTTGCCCGGATTTGCAAACTCCGCAAAAGGTCAACATGACATGGCGATAGCCCCGCATTTTCAACGTCTTCGATGGCTCTGGTGTTACCTTGTTGATAGTAAGTTGCACGTGTGGATTGAAAGCAGGTGTCCAAGACGTGAAATCCTAAAATGGTCATGCACTCTTCTGCTAAGGATTCTACAGCGACAAACCCACTCCAGTCTGGCTCAAACTGGTAGATCACTACTCTATCTACTTCAAATAGTTGTCGCACTTCGGCTGCTGTGGTTTGCAAAATCTCGTCTAACTCCAACGATTGTCGAATGCGTTGCGTCACAGCCGCGACAATTCGCTCGGACTCACTTTGGTGTTGAACATGCCTTTCAATCTGCTTACCATGTGCTGATGCTACAGTTAACGCGATCGTTTCAAAGTGAGGGGTTGTAGTAACGGGCACTGCACTGGGTTTAGCAATCAAATAGCCTTGGGCAAAAGTTGCACCTCGTTCTCGCAGCCAGTTCAGTTCCTCAATGCATTCAATCCCTTCAGCAACGGTCTGGATATTTAACTTTTGAGTAATTTCTAAAAGCTTCTCGGTAATCGAAGCTTTGTACAGGTTTTGATGCACATCTCTAATTAACTCCATGTCCAGCTTGATAAAGTCTGGACGTAACTGATGCAGCAGGTTTAGGCTGGAATAGCCAGAACCAAGGTCATCAAGGGCAACTAAAAACCCAGCATCCCGGTAGTATTGGAGGACAGCTTTCAGGTGGGCTAAATCTTGAGGATTGTCTGACTCCACGACCTCAAAAACAACCCGCTCATGGGAAATACCAGCAGTATCAATTGCCTCTACAGTACTACGTAGGCAAGAAGCTGGATCATAAAGTGACGTTGGTGCAAAATTGATGAAGATGTGCCCACTTGCTTGATGGCGGCTGACTTGAGTGATTGTGCTAAGGCGGGCAACTTGGTCGAGTTGTGGTAGGAGTCCGGCTTCGGTTGCTAACTCCAGAATTGGCGACGGTAGGACTAAATTTCCTTCTTCATCCAGTCCCCGCAAGAGCAATTCATATCCATAAATCTGCGATGTATCCTTAATTGAGACAATTGGTTGAAAGTAACTGGTGAATCGTTTCGTTGCTAGCATTTCAACCAGCCAGTCGGATTGGTTGAACTTAATGAAGCGTTGTAATGAGGTTATGTCACTAAAATCGTGGAGTTGAGGTTGAATACTGCCTCGAATGAAAAGGACTTGTGTCTCTTTTAATTCTCTCGGTGCAAGTAGTTGGGCCAGGTTACGGGCAATTTCTTGGGACTGTCCGGGTCTACAGTCCAAGCTTAGACCTGGACGCTCGTGCATCAGTTCATATTCAATGGCAAACTGCTGTAGGTAGGAGGTGGCTTTTTTCAGAGTATGTAGAACGGGGAACCAGAGAAAGAGCCTACCTGCCTCCTTAGTCTGGCAGCGTGCAACATTGCGACAAGCACAGGTTTTGGAGATAGGACATATTTGGCTCATAGCTAACTACTTTTTCAATCCAATTTACTTTATTATTCCCACTATTTTTGCTGTAAAAGATAAACTACACTTCAAATAGATGAAGATTTGATGAGTTCGGTGAATTGAAGAATTTAGCTGAACAGGTAACTCACAAACACACCCCCAAAATTATATTAAATGCTCAATTAATTGCCGATGTATTTTGTGGAATAAAAAAATTAATGACAACTTAAATTCTTTATTTAATTTAAAAATGTAAAGCAAAATTAACCAGAGCATTAATAATTTTTAGGTGGATTGATTAAGAGTAAATGTATATTATTTAAGAATAAATCTAGCCTCAATAAACGATAAAAACTCTCAAAAAAATCAATAAAGATAAAGTAGCTGCGTATTCAACTCTACGACTAAAAAATCCCACGGCTGCAATCAGGGCGATCGCTAGCCCGATAATGCCAAAATACTGCTCTTTTTGTAAACCGCGGGCAATTAATGGGTCTGTGCCTGGTGAGGGTGTTTCTCGAATGGTTGGAAAGATATCTGAGGCTGGTATTTCTTGCACGAATAAATTCATAAAATTACTCCTGTATACATCTGTATTTACGTGGTTTATGCATAGCAGCCGAACAATCAGCCATTCCCATTTCTGTTAATCAGAGTTGCAATTGCGTTGACTAACTCCTCTGGTTCGACGGGTTTGGACATATGCTTTTGAAACCCTGATTCGAGTGCTTGTTGTTGGTTGATTTCTCCGGCATAAGCAGTTAAAGCGATCGCCGGAATCTGTTTAGCTTGCAATGCCTGCAATGCTTTAACTTGGCGCATTAGCATATAGCCATCTGTTTCTGGCATCCCAATATCACTGAGCATAATATCTGGTTCTGATGCCAATGCTTGCAGTGCTTCTTTTGCTGATGCCACAGCAGTCACCCTTGCTCCAGCCTGCTCTAACACAAATGTATGGAACTCACGGGTATCATCGTCATCGTCTACAACTAAGATTTGAATGCCTGCAAGTATTTCAGTCGTAGGAGAAGCATTTAAGTCAGTAACTATCTCTTGTTTTGGGGTTAACTCTTTTTTGATGAGCGGTAGCCTAGCCGTGAAAATAGCTCCTTGCCCTTCACCTAAACTTTCTACCCAAATCGTGCCACCATGTAATTCTATGAGATGACGGACAATTGCTAATCCTAACCCCAAGCCACCAAACTTTCGGGTTGTCGTACTATCAGCCTGACGAAAATATTCAAACACATGAGGGAGAAATTCCGGGCTGATTCCCTTACCTGTGTCGCTGACGGTAATTTGAGCTTGAGTATTAATGCACTCCAGTTGAATATTAATTTTTCCTCCTTCAGGAGTGAATTTAACAGCATTCGATAACAGATTCCAGATCACTTGTTGTAAACGGCCGGAATCGCCCAAAACTTGCCCTAAAGAAGCATCTAGCATTGTCTGAATTTGAATATCTTTAGCCTCTGCTGCCAAACGCACTGTCTCCAATGCCGCCTCAATCACAAACACTAGGTTGACGGAAAACATGTTGAGGTTGAGCTTGCCTTGTAAGATGCGAGAGACATCGAGCAAATCTTCAATTAGTTGAGCTTGTAATTTAGCATTCCGCTCGATGGTTGCAATAGCTTTTTTCAACGCTGCTGAGTCAAACTCACGGGTTTGCAAGAGTCTCGCCCAACCAAGAATGGGATTGAGAGGCGATCGCAACTCATGGGACAGCACCGCCAGAAACTCATCCTTAATGCGGTTGGCTGTTTCGGCTTCAGTTCTGGCAGCTTGCTCAAGTTGGAAGAGGCGATCGCGTTCAGCTTCTGCTACTTTGCGTTCGGTAATGTCAATCACTGAGCCAATGTAACCTTTAAATTGACCGTCCACCCCAAACCAGGGATTAGCAGCATCGATTGTCCAGCGATACTCGCCATCTTTGCGCCGCAAGCGGTACTCCAGACGAAACGCCTCGTTGCGCTCGTTAGCTGTCAGGAAAACATTCTTGGCGTAATTGTAGTCCTCTGGATGCACAGCGTTCAACCAGCCAAATCCCAGACCCGTTTCCTCGCTCTGACCTGTAAAGTCGTACCAGCTTTTGCTGAGGTAGGTGCAGTAGCTATCGGGGTTAGTCACCCAGACCATGAAGGGGGCATTGTCAGCCATGTTGCGGAACTGTTCTTCGCTTTCACGAAGTGCTTTCTCTGCCTGTTTGCGATCGCTGATCTCTGTAACAAAAATGCTTACTCCAAGAGCATTCGGGTAGACGCGATTCTCAAACCAGCGTTGCCAAGCCGGATAAAAGTATTCAAATTGAACAACGGTTTGTTGTGCGAACGCCCGATGAACCTGAGTATAAAACTCGCTTTTGACCATATCTGGAAAAAGTTCCCAAATGCTCCTACCTAACAACTCTTCTTTTGAAAAGCCAACAACTTCTGCTACCTGGTCATTCACAAAGGTATAACGCCACTCTCGATCCAACACAAAGAACTGGTCTTGGATGCCAGCTAGAACAGTCTCTAGGTGTGCTTTTGCCACCTCCGCTTCAATTCGCAGCCCTTGCTCCCGTTCCATTGCCTCTTGGCGGAGACGAGCCATTTTTAGGGCTGCCTCTACCCGCGCCAACAATTCACGGGCAGAGAACGGTTTAATTAAGTAATCATCGGCTCCCGCTTCTAACCCTTCCACTCGTGCCTCTTCCCCTGCCCGTGCCGACAATAGGATGATTGGAACTTTGCTCGTCTGTGGAGCAGCTCGTAATTCTTGCAGCAGTCCAAAGCCATCTAATCCAGGCATCATCACATCTGTCAGTACCAAGTCTGGGACACGCGCACGAGCAGAATCCAAAGCAGCTAAACCGTCCGGCACTGATTCCACCTCATACTGCTGACTTAATAGCCGCTTGAGGTAATCGCGCATGTCTGAATTGTCATCAGCTAGGAGAATCCGGGGGATAGGGGGGGCAGGGGAGGCAGGGGGAGCAGGGGAGGCAGAGGGAGCAGGGGAGGCAGGGGAGGAATCTATATATATGTAGTCTTCGTGAACAATTTCTTCTCCCCCTGCTTCTCTTCTCCCCCTGCTCTCTTCCTCCGGTAACCAACGCAGGGCTTCTTCTAAATAGGGTGTTGCACCTAATGCGGTTGAAGCTAAGGTTCGAGGGGCACTAATCCGGTCTGGAGGCAAATGAGTAGACCCTGTTGGAATTGATACAGTAAAGCAAGTGCCTGATCCTAAAACACTGGTGACATGGACTGTTCCACCATGCATTTGCACCAATTCTTGCACCAGTGATAATCCAATTCCTGACCCTTCAAAAGTTCGTCCTTGCGCCCCTTTGACGCGGTGGAATCGTTTAAAAAGGTGGGGGATTTCTTCTGCTGGGATACCAATTCCTGTGTCTTTTACTGCAAACTTAATATGGTCATTTGCCCACTGTAAGCTGACTGTAATTTCTCCAGCCATCGTAAACTTGAATGCATTCGAGAGCAGGTTAAGAACAATCTTTTCCCACATCTCTCGATCTACATATACTAGTGCTGGAAGGGAAGGACAATTAACTGATAACTGCATCCCTGCCCGTTCTACTGCTGAACGAAATACACTAGCTAGTTCTGCGGTGAAGGTGGCAAGGTTGGTGGGTTCGTATGAGGCTTGAACCCGTCCGGCTTCAATGCGCGAGAAGTCTAGCAGGCTGTTGACCAGTTTTAGCAAGCGGAGTCCATTGCGTTGCACCATTTCTAACTGCTCTCGTTCTTTGGCTGGAAGCAGGGTGGCACAATTGATTAAGGTTTCCTCTAGTGGCCCCAACATCAGGGTAAGTGGGGTACGGAACTCGTGGCTGACGTTGCTGAAGAAGACAGTTTTGGCGCGATCAATTTCTGCCAAGGCTTCAGCACGTTTGCGTTCTTCCTCGTAAGCTTGGGCGTTAGCGATGCTGGCTGCAATTTGAGCCGCAACTAAATCGATGAATCCTCTATAATTATCGTCGAATAGCCTGAAGGGATTCAAACCAGCAATTAATATACCAGCTTTTCCTGTCTGACCGGATGGTGCAATTGGTACAGCGATCGCTTGATGGGGCGATCGCTGCCAAACACCACAAGGTAAGCTGCTAAAAGACACTTCCAAATCGGAAATTAGTTTTGCCTGATGTGTTGCGATCACTTCCGCAAAGGGCCAAACGCAATCAGAATCGAGAGCCACTGTTTCAGGAACTGCTAGATGGTTTTGCGCGATGCAGCACGTTCCAGCCAAAAAAACTTGCTGCTGATCTGGATCAACCAGATAAATCATTGCGAAAGGGAGATCGTAAGGGTTGCTCTCCAGACAATTCGCACTCAGTGTACAGGCTTCATGGAATGTCCGTGCGTCTGCCGTCCTAGCCGCTAATTCGCGCAAAAGTGCCAGCTGGCGCTCACTGATGATCCGCTGCGTGTCCTCTGTGTTGGCGCAGATGATCCCACCTGTGTCGCCCTGGTCATTAGGAACCGGGCTATATGAAAAAGTGTAATAGGTTTCCTCCGGGTAGCCGTTACGCTCCATAATTAGCAGCAGCGCTTCGTCGTAAGTGCCCTCGTTCTTCAGCATCGCTGATTCTGCTCGAGGCCCAACCTGATCCCATATTTCCCGCCACACATAAGAAGCTGGCTGCCCAAATGCTTCCGGATGTTTGCCGCCAATAATAGCTTTGTAAGCGTCATTATAAAGGTTAATTAGTTCCTCGCCCCACCAGATAAACATGGGTTGACGGGAAGTCAGCATAATCCGCACGGCAGTCTTCAAACTCTGTGGCCACTGCTGTGTTGGGCCAAGAGACGTTTTTGACCAGTCCTGTTCTCGCATCCTAGCACCCATTTCACCCCCGCCGAGAAGGAAATTTACGTCGGCGTTGCTTGCTGACGTTGACTTGTTCTTCATTGATTCCTCTCGATTGGTCATGCGTCGATTACAGGCTACATTTGTGGTCGTCTATTGGTCAAAATCCCCTCTAAATCTGACACTTACGCTTCTAGACACTCATTTTGGATTTAAGGGCATATACACCATGAAATACCAACTTTACCGTGACTTTTCAAAGCAGAAAGATCGTCTTTTAGGGGCAAGTGGCTGTTTTGACGATTTTCTATTGTCACCTTTATATCATCGATATTCCAAGCTACCAAGGGTGATTCTTATTCAAAACTCACAAAGCCTACTCCTGTTCTCGGAAGTGTGTTGCCTTAAGAATTTGACCACGTTCACCTAACTCATTGAGTAGACTACTAATTCGCTGTATTGCTAAAAGAGAAGGTGTTGCACGTCCATTTTCCCAACGGTTAATTGTTGCGAAAGTTACACCAAACTCGGCGGCAAATTTTTCTTGAGACAGATTTACCTCTTGCCGCAGGGCACGAACTAGTTTGCCAATATTAGGTTGCTTTGCTACAAGTAGGACTCTACTGTAAAGCATATAAATCAAAGTTTATAAGGCACTATATATTAACAATTATTACGACAGAGCGTTCTTTTGCGTCTATGACTCCGGAGATAGAGATTGTGAACTCAAGGCAGAGCATCACAGGTTTTTTAATAAATTCAATTTATCGGTTTAACAAATAAGACTATTTGATTTTATTCTACAAGTTGCTTTATCCTGAAATCAGTAGAGATTTTAACTTTGAACAAATACAAACCTTTCAACTTGGAGAAAGCAAAGAAGGACAATAGTTAAATGCTAAAACAGCAAATTCATTGTCCCACTAGGGCCAAGACAAGTGCAATGATCGTGAAACTTTTCCAAATCACTCTAGTAGTCTTAGTACTTTTGATCAACCTAGCAATAGCTTTGCCCTCTTGGGCAGATAAAGCACCTTCTTTAAGTAGCAATCCTAACTACTTTCAAGTAGGGCAAAAAGTCATTTGGCTTTACAAGCCTCGCACGGATTCTAGCGATATCCAAAGAATTCCCGCCGAAGTAGTCAAGTTAAGTTCCAAGCAAGTGCAAATCAAGGTGTACAAACATAACCACGAATTTGTCAATCGTTGGGTGAATCCAAATAAACTTGAGAATTCACAAAAAGTTAAAGAATCAGTACTATAAAACTAAATTTAGTACAGCACTGCGTAAATCCAACTACCATCTCAATTAACAATACTTGAGGCAAAATCCCCTTATTAAAGGTAGGCAAACTTCCGCCACAGTGTATTAGTCCTTAACTACTTGATTTTTTGTAAATCAAAAAAACTGAACCTATCGGGCCAAGGTTTTCTACATAAGTTTTCTGGTTATAATACAATCCTGGAGACATACCTCCATCAAATAAAATCCCTTCTTGAATCTTACCTAAACAGTTATTGCTAGCAATACCTTCTAGGACATTATCAAACATATCTGGTAGTAACTCTTGATTAATTTGAGATAATTCAATATCTGAATTAGCTTTCAAGTCATTAACTAATAGTATTACATAGCCTTGATTAGTGATAGCTGCCAAAGAACGATTAGTAGCATTTCTACAGGCAAATTCCCCTAAATCTTGACAAATATCTTTAAACTTACCCTGACGATAGAATCTGCCATTTCCGCCCACTAAATTGTAATTGAGAATATCACTTTTTCTTCTGCCAGCTTGGATAGTAGCCTGTCGCTGGTTGGGTGTTCCTCCTGATATCCCAAAGGAAGAACGTTTATTTTTAAATGCTCCTGAATACTCGACGCCACGAGAAATATTTAAGCCTTGTGGTTTATCATCAGTACCTATATAGTCGGCATTAATTGCAGCAATGGGTAGCTGTCCGTTTAATTTGGCATTCTGATCGCCAATGAGTTCACGAAACTGTTTTGGTACATATTCTTTACGCAGTTTCCCCCTAGCATTTTTAGCATAAAGTTTATGAGATAGACCAACATTAACTTTGAAATCTAAGTCTGCTGATTTGGGATTAAAAATAATCACATTGTTAATACCTCTTTGATTTCTTTTACCTTGATTATTGGTTTTAAAAAAATCAATACTGAACTTGGCATCTTTGCCAGGGCAAGTTTTAGATGCTTTTGGGACTGAATTTGCTTCAATCTCTTGACAACCTGATAATAAGTTTGCACTAATTATCAAGATAAATAGCAAAAATAATTTTTTTGTAGACATAATAAGGCAAAAAAAACCGCTACAGAATTACTATAGCGGGGAATAATTTAAAATTTCAGTCTGGAGTTAATCTGATAACCAAAATTTAAGAGAACCATTCTAAAACAGCTTCTTCTTTGGTGTTAGTATTTCGGGATGGTGTCTCACGATTAAATTTCATCTGAATTGACCGGGTTTGCTCACCATCAGCAGCTACAGCCAAAATCGGATAGTCAATTAAACCATCCTGGAAGGACATCTGGAAGCGGAATGTTCCATCTGGATTTAGCTGAATTGGACGACCGCCAATGGTTACGGTAGCATCGGGTTCGGTTGCACCGTAAACTATCAATTCAGCATCGGCAATTAACCAGAACTGGCGCGGACGCATTGGTACGGCGGAAGCCGAGAAGCCAACACCTGACATTCCAGCGCCAGAAGCAGTTAAGCCAGACACGGTGGGAACTGCCCACATACCTACACCAGATGGGAAAATGTAGGAGCTAATGGCTTGTTCAGGACGTGCTGAAGCTGGTACTTGCTGCTGGGAGCCGAAGATAGAACCAGCAACTCGTAGCGCTTCGGTAGATTCGGCTAAACCAAATATTTGGTCGTAGATGGGGTTGCCATTCACAGCATTACCAGCATTACCAGCATTACCATTGGCGGTAGCTGCAATCTTCTTGGCAGGGGGAACTAGTTCGTACTGAGTTTTGCCACGCAAATCTTCTTCAAAGTTTACAGTGATGAAGACATCTTCTATCCAGTCAGAAGGATAAACGGGAGGAATGTGTACTCTAGCAGAACGAGCAAGTACCAACCAGCGTCCATCAGCAGCACGATAACCGATATCGATCACATAATCGCGATCGCTAACTGGAACTGGTAGATACCATTCTCTAGCTAGTTCATCAGCAGGATATTCTTGAATGCTGTGGGGGCTTTGGAATTCTATATTGATATCGGTGACATCATAAATCCGTAGTGCCAGTTGTTGTCCCCCTTGCCGACGCAGTTCTTCTTTATGTTCATTGGGAATATCCCAGTAAGTGTAAGCCCACTGAGGATCGCGTGGTAAGAGTACAATCCGGCTTTCACCATAGCCAGAGGGCAAATCTGCGAGTCCTTCATCAACATCAGCCAAAGATCCACCAGTCCGATCTTCCTGACCTAATTCAAACTTTGCAGCTTCCACGGTTTCCTGTGCCTCCAATGAACGAGATGGACTAAGTAAAGTTTTGCTGCGCTGGATTTCTTGAATTGATGCCAGCAATTGTGATTTACGCATTCGGCTATACCGAGAGATGCTATATTCGCTAGCAACTTTGCGTAGTTGGCGTAAGGTCATCTCCTCTAGTGGCGGGCGTTCTTTTGCCATTAATTTGGCCTCCAGTAGTTTAAGCGGTAAATGATTTCCCCTGGTTAAAGAATGCTATGTAAAATGTCATCCACTCCAGATGAATTTCTTATCCTGACTCCTGGTTTTGCCCAGTTTTTAAGTTTTTTAATCTGTTTTAAATTGGGGTCACTCCCAATCAATTCCTTAGTTATGCCAAAATCAGCATTTCTTTGGGATCGGAGAAGTTCTATTTGTTAAGTCAATATTAACCACTAAGCATATCTAGGGATCAAGGGGTAACAAGTTGGTTTTTTGCCTGTTTTACGAATTTACAAGCCCTTCTGGGATCGTATTGTCATGAAACTATGACAATACCGACTAAAACCATCTTCAGAGGTGGCACTAATATCAAAGTTTCATGACATTAAATTGCAGGTTAGCCAAAAACCGCAATCTACAAAGAAACAAGTAAGATTCAAAGCTTCTCTTTTAAAAGGCTACGGTGTACATAAAAGCCGAGTTGGGAATCAAAAGGACAAATGACTAACCTGATTTTAGTTGTAGACGACGACAATTTAATGCGATCGCATCTGTGTGAGCAATTGACAGAAGCAGGGTATCAGGTGGTAGAAGCGAGTAACGGTTTAGAGGCGATCGCTACTTATACTCGCCTCCACCCAGATATAGTACTGTTGGATGCCATCATGCCAGTGATGGATGGGTTTAGTTGCTGCGCTCAACTGCAAGCACTCCCCAATGGCAAGAACATACCAGTGTTAATGATTACGGATTTTTGCGATCGGGCATCTGTAGAGAAAGCTTTTGCTGTGGGTGCCACTGATTTTATTACTAAGCCGATTCAATGGCCAATATTGCGTCAAAGATTGCGCCGGATTCTGGGAGCTAGTCGGGCTGTGCAGGAATTACAGCAGCAAACTGCACAGGCACAATTGCGGGAAGCACAACTCAGGATAGCATTAGACGCTGCTCGGATGGGCATCTGGAACTGGGATCTTCTGACGAACAAAATTACTTGGTCAGATAATCTGGAAGCACTTTTTGGCTTAGAAAAAGGCACTTTCAACTACACCTATGAAGCTTTCATCTGCTGCATCCATCCCCACGATCGCGATTTTGTCAGGCGATCGCATCAGCAAGCTATTCAAGATGGAGCCAAATATGACATTGAATTTCGAGTTGTTTTACCCGATGGGAGAATTCGTTTTTTAGCAAGCAAAGGAGTTGGCTTTCGGGATGCGTCTGGGGTGGCTGTGCAAATTTCTGGGGTATACATGAACATCACCAAGCGCAAGCAAGGGGAGGAAGCGCTAGAAATTCATGCTAACCAGCAAGCAATGGTAGCAGAACTAAGTCAAATGGCCCTAGCTAGTACAGACTTGACTACACTAATGAACTCATGCGTGACAATCGTTACCCAATGTCTAAAAGTTCAGTCTTGCAAAATTTTGGAACTACTGCCAGATAATCATAGATTGCTGCTACGCGCCGGAGTAGGTTGCCAACCTGGACTTGTGGGAAAGGCGACTGTTAGCGCGGGAATCAATTCTCAAGCTGGCTATACCCTGCTTTCCAAGGAACCGGTGATTGTTAATGATCTGAGCGCCGAAACACGATTCAATGGGCCAGCACTGCTACATGAGCATCAAGTGGTGAGCGGCATTAGCGTGGTAATTCATGGCAAAGAACGTCCTTTTGGTGTATTCGGGGCACACACAACCAGACACCACACCTTTACCAAAGATGACATTTCTTTTCTCCAAGCTGTTGCCAATGTTCTCGCTACAGCCATTGAACGCCAACGGGTGGAAGACGCACTCAAAGAAAGCGAAGAACGCTGCCAGTTAGCTGTGCAAGGCAACAATGATGGCATTTGGGACTGGAACGTTAAAAATAATCAAGTATTTTTCTCAACTCGCTGGAAGGAAATGTTTGGTTACGAAGAACATGAGATTTCCAATCATTTAGACGAATGGGCAACACGAGTACATCCAGATGATATTGGATTTGTCAGACAAGCGATCGCCGATCACTTTGCTAAAATTACCCCATTTTTTATCAGTGAACATCGAGTCCGATGTAAGGATAACACCTATAAATGGGTTTTGGATCGCGGTCAGGCAGTATGGGATGAAGATGGTGATGTAATGCGGATGACAAGTAGCTATACAGATATCACTGAACGCAAACTGGCAGAAGAACAACTGCGTCAGAGCGAAGAACGTTTCCAAATAGTTGCCCATGCTACCAATGATCTTTTATGGGACTGGGATTTGCTGACTAATGAGGTGTGGTGGAATCAAGCTTTACAAACCCTCTTTGGTCACTCGCAAGAGCAAATAACATTCAACGCTCATTGGTGGAGTGAACAGATACATCCAGAGGACAGGCAAAGAATCGCCTCCCAAGCGTGGGCATTAATAAATAGCGGTGAAAAATTCTGGTTAAATCAATACCGTTTTCGCCGCAGCGATGGTTCTTATGCCTATGTCTTGGATCGCGGTTATGTCGTTCATGACCAGACAGGTAAGCCAGTGCGAATGATGGGCGCGATGATGGATATTACCGAACAGCAAGCCGTGCTACGCCAGCGCAATCGGGCACAAGCAGAATTAGAACGCCAAAATATGCGATCGCAACTGTTCGCTAATATCACCCTGAAAATTCGTCAGTCTTTACAAATCGATGATATTCTTCAAACCAGCGTCACAGAGGTGCAAAAGCTACTACTTGCCGACCGTGTATTAATCTTGCGCCTACAGCCAACTGGCTCTTTCCTCGCCGTTCAAGAGGCAGTAGTTCCCGGTTTGCCTGTAGTTCTCGGGCAGCAAATTATTGACCCTTGTTTTGGTGACGATTACATCGAGCGGTACCGCCAAGGACAAATTAGTTCCATTAGCGACATCAAGGAAGCTGATATCCAACCTTGCCATGTCGAATTGCTGCAACGATTCGCCGTTAGAGCCAATCTTGTAGTCCCAATTTTCCTCAAAAATCAACTGTGGGGGCTACTAATTGCCCATCAGTGCGCCCATCCCCGCCAGTGGACTAACTGGGAAGTTAAACTTTTGCAACAGCTGGCAGATCAAATAGGCATTGCCTTAGCTCAGAGCCTAATTTTAGAACAAGAAACTCGGCAGAGGCAAGAACTCACCCGTTCCAATGAAGAACTGCAACAATTTGCATTTGTCGCCTCCCACGATTTGCAAGCGCCACTGCGTAAGATTAAAATCTTTGGCGATCGACTCAAAACGACCTGTGGCGACACCTTAACCGACCAGGGACGTGACCACCTAGAACGAATGCAGAATGCTGCATCGAGAATGCAGACATTAATTGAAGACTTGTTGACACTTTCACGAGTTACTACCAGAGCGCAACCTTTTGTATCAGTAAATCTCACAAATATTGCCCAAGAGGTATTGTTTGATTTAGAACTTTATGTACAGCAAACTGGAGGAAGTGTAGAAATAGGAGAGTTACCCACCATTGAAGCTGATCCTTTACAAATGCGCCAATTGCTGCAAAACCTGATCGGTAACGCCCTCAAATTCCACCGTCCACAGATACCACCTGTTATCAAAATCTATAGTCAATTTTTAAACAATCAAGCAGATAACATCTTTGCTAATTCTGAACTTTGTCAAATCACCGTAGAAGATAATGGTATTGGTTTTGAAGAAAAATATCTTGATCGCATTTTCAATGTTTTTCAACGTTTGCATAGTAGCATTGAATACGAAGGTACTGGCATAGGTTTAGCGATCTGTCGGAAAATTATTGAGCGTCATCATGGAAATATCACAGCCCAAAGCAAACCTGGGCAAGGAGCAAAATTTATGATCGTATTATCAAATAAAATCGGCGGTAATCCCACCTTTTCAAGGGGTGTCCAGGATAGTCACCCCTCGATTTAGCCATTAGTCATTGGTACTAATCACTTCGATTTCCCCACAGCAATTCCAGAAAATGAGCGAACGTGAGAGCGCGTCGTCAGACAAGCAATGTTTTCGTAGCCGTGGGATGATTTAATTAATTCCCATTCTTGATTTTTATCTCTGGAGAAAGATAATGCTAGACGCTAAAATTAGCTGAATTGTATAACTGCGCTTTGTAATTTGTAGAAGTGATGCATTGTACAAATTACCCATCGTGTTAAGTATTAATGAGATTCGATTATTCTAGGCTATTGGCGACTATTACAACATGCAGTTTGTTGTTATATATTGCTTGCTTGTAACAAAACGATGAAGCTTTCACAGCTAAACATGTAAATTGCATATTTGATTATTTGTGTCAATGTAAGAGTTGCCATCTGTGCCAGGTTAATAACTTGATTCATACTAATACAAAGGAGACGATGCATAGTGAAGGGTCGAGAAACAAACGTCAAAATTTTAATGGCTGATAATGATGAAGACGACGGCATCTTGGTTCGTGAGGCGTTGGCAGAAAGTCAATTGCTAATTGAACTATACATCGTGAGTAGTGGTGAAGAGTTGATGGATTATCTGTACCGCCGTGGTCGATATGCTAACAACAGCAGTTCACCGCATCCGGATTTGATTTTATTAGATTTGAATATGCCCAGAATTGACGGTCTTGAAGCGCTAAAACAGATAAAAACTGACCCACAACTGCGGCGAATTCCAGTTGTTATAGTTTCAACATCACAAAGAGAAGAAGATATATATAATACTTACGATTTGGGCGCGAACTCCTTCATTATTAAGCCAGTGACTTTTGCTTCATTAGTTGAGATCATTAACACTCTAGTCAAATACTGGTTTGAAATTGTGAAACTGCCACACTCAGCAGTGGGAGATAAACATGGACAACAGCCCTATCAAAGTTCTGTTCATTGATGATGACGAAGACGACTATATTTTGATTCGTTATTGGTTGAGTGAATTTCAGGTACCAAACTGCGAACTGGAATGGGTGAACAATTATGAAGCAGCAAAAAATGCGATCGCTCGCTACGAACATGATATTTATCTTGTAGACTACCGCTTGGGGCCAGATAATGGACTGGAACTTTTGCGCGAAGCAATTGCCAACGGCTGTTGTTCTCCGATAATCTTACTGACTGGTCAGGGCGACTGGGAAATAGATATCGAAGCAATGAAAGCCGGAGCCGCAGATTATCTCGAAAAAAGCCAGTTGACTGCACCTTTGTTAGAGCGTTCTATCCGTTATGCCATTGAGCGCAAACAAACAGAACAGAAAATCCGCGAACAAGCCGCTTTACTAGATGTTGCCACCGATGCAATTTTTGTCTGTGATTTAGACGATAAAATTTTATTTTGGAACAAAGCTGCTGAGAGCCTGTACAGTTGGAAAAAAGAAGAAGCTATCAATCAAAAAACACGAGAACTCTTGCATGAAAAACATGTATCTCAAGTTGAAAAAGCACTCAGTATTATGATGAAAGATGGCTCTTGGCAAGGTGAGTTACATCAAAAAACAAAATCAGGTAAAGAAATTATTGTTGAAAGCCGTTGGACATTGGTTCCTGAATTCGGTAATAAAGCACAATCTATTCTCATTGTTAACACTGACATCACACAAAAAAAACAACTGGAAGCACAATTTCTCCGCGCCCAGCGATTGGAAAGTATTGGCACTTTAGCCAGTGGTATCACCCACGACCTAAATAATGTTCTTGCCCCGATTCTGATGACAGCCCAACTGTTAGAGGCACAAGTGTATGATGAGCGTTCTCGGCGACTGTTGCAAATATTGATTACAAACGCTAAACGTGGGGCTAATTTAGTTAAGCAAGTATTATCTTTTACTCGCGGGATTGAGGGCGATCGCACAATATTGCAATTAAAACATTTAATAATAGAAATTCAGCAAATTATTAAAGAAACTTTTCCCAAATCCATTGAAGTTTCCACTCAAATTCCGCAAAATCTTTGGACTGTATACGGCGATGCTACCCAATTGCATCAAGTACTGATGAATCTGTGTCTCAATGCTCGTGACGCTATGCCAAATGGTGGAACTTTAAAAATATTGGCAGAAAATCTCTTAATTGATGAAAATTACGCCAAGATGCATATTGATGCTAAAGTTGGTCACCACATTGTTATTACTATTACCGATGCGGGAATTGGTATTCAAACAGAAATATTAGATCGGATATTTGAGCCATTTTTTACTACTAAAGAACTCGGCAAAGGTACTGGTCTTGGTCTTTCTACTGTACTTGGCATTATTAAAAGTCACGGTGGTTTTATCGACGTAGTAAGCGTTCAGGGAAAAGGCAGCCAATTTAAAGTGTATTTGCCAGCACAAGAAGCGACGGAAACTATAGAAGAACAAGAACAGGAATTACCTTCAGGACAAGGAGAATTAATTTTAGTTGTAGATGACGAAGCTGCAATTCGTGATGTGACAAAAACATCTTTAGAAAGCCATAACTACAAAGCAATCACAGCTAGTGATGGCATTGAAGCAATAGCCTTATATGCAGAACACCGAGATGAAATATCTCTTGTATTAACTGATATAGTTATGCCGTCTATGGATGGGATAACTACTATCCGCACCCTACGAAAAATTAACCCAGATGTCAAAATTATTGCTGTCAGTGGGCTAAGTTCGCCTGATAAAGTTAATACAGCTTATGACATGGGTATTAAAGCCTTTTTATCCAAGCCTTATACAGCTAGCCAATTATTACAAACTATTAGCACAGTCAAAAAGAGTTAAGCTGTTACGCATTTAATTTGTACATTTACCTAATGACTGATGACTGATGACTGAAAACCCGTCAACAGTCAACAGTCAACAGTTAACGACCATCGAGAGTGTTTATATACTTTAGACGCGCATCAGCTTAGGAGTTAGGCATTGGGCAAAACTGTTCTGAGTTCCATTAGCGGTAGCGGGGCGTTTAGCCCGTTCTGAGTAAAGAAGTGAGATTCCCCACTCGGCACTTGATTTCTACTCTTGGGCATTGGGAATTAAGCTGTCGCGCATTTAACTTGCACATCTTTTCGTGTTGACTGTTGACAGTTGACAGTTAACCGTCAGCCGTCAACGAACCCCATGAGTGACTGTGTAATTTAAAAGCGTAATAGTTTACTAATTTATTTGTCAAACTTGAGAGTTATAATTTAGGAACTCATAACTCATAACTCTTAAGTTTTAAATATTAGATTCCCCATGACGAAGGATGAAGTCTTAGCGGCTAATACAGCTTTTTATCGAGCTTTTGAAAGAAAAGATATTGAGACAATGAGTGCAGTATGGTCACAAGGAACTGGTAGTTTTTGTATTCATCCTGGAAGTAATATACTGCGAGGTTGGAAGGAGATTCGCACCTCTTGGGAGCAGATATTTAAAAATACCGCTTATATCGAAATCAACACAGATATAATTGCTACAGAAATCAGTGATAATATCGCTTATGTTGTGCTGAGGGAAAATGTGTTCCAA
Organism: Nostoc sp. CHAB 5824; assembly: GCF_020829665.1. Taxonomy (GTDB): domain Bacteria; phylum Cyanobacteriota; class Cyanobacteriia; order Cyanobacteriales; family Nostocaceae; genus Nostoc. The sequence goes on along the minus strand of NZ_JAIVFT010000003.1, from coordinate 416,524 downwards.
GTAGTAAGTGGGAGAAGACTTGAAGCACAATCAACAGCTACAAATGTATTTCAATTTCTCAGCGGTAAGTGGTATTTAGTACATCATCACGGTAGCCCAATTTTGCGGTGAGGGAGCAGGAGGAGAATCTAATGACCAATGACCAATGACCAATGACCAATGACTAATGACTAATCAACTCCACTGCATCTCGTCCATCACAATTTTGTAAGTAAACTTTGACAACTTCTTCTTTAGCAGTAGGTAACTGCTTGCCAATAAAATCTGGGTGAATTGGTAATTCCCGATGACCCCTGTCTACTAACACAGCTAAACGAATCACCTCTGGTCTACCGTAGTCGTTGACTGCGTTCAAAGCAGCGCGAATCGTCCGTCCTTTGAAAATCACATCATCCACCAGTACAACGGTTTTCCCCGTAAGGTCAAAAGGAATTTCGCTTTTCGTTGGAGTCCGCAATCCAATTTTGTCGAGGTCATCTCGATAAAATGTAATGTCCAAAGCGCCGACTGACACGGCTACACCCTCCAGCGTCTCAATTTGACGCGCCAACAATTCGGCTAATAACGCACCTCTGGTATAAATGCCAAGAAGCACCAGTTGAGATAAGTCACGCGTCCTTTCCACAATTTGAGAGGCAAGGCGAGTCAAGGTACGACGGATTTCTTCGGATGAGAGAATTTCAACTACTTTGGCAGACATAGGAGTGATAAGTTAGGAGTAATGAGTTAAGAGTTAGGAGTTTTGATTCTTAACTCCTGTACAGGCGCGATTAATCGCGTCTCTAACTCCTAACTTTACATTTATCATTACCTATTTGGAACTATTAAGAATATAGCGATCGCTATCCCTAACCATAGCAAAAAACAATATCGAGTCAGCTGCAAAGCATTCTGAATAGAAGTTGCAGTAATAGGATAAATAGCATCTCCTAGCAGTGGTTTGTACTTAGCTACCCCACGATACCAATTTCTACCCCCCATCTGCACACCCAAAAAAGCAGCATAGGCGCACTCACTCCAGCCAGAATTGGGACTAGGATCGTTAATTGCATCCCGACGGCAAATTCGCCAAACGTGCATCGGTTTACCCGATAACAGTGCCAGAGTCATAACTGTTAACCGACAAGGTAGCCAAGTCAAACAATCTTCCAACCGCGCACAAAACCATCCCAAATAAGTATAGGGTGCTTCTCGATAGCCCACCATTGAATCAAGGGTACTGCTGGCTTTATATGCTAAAGCCAAGGGAGTTGGCCCCACAATTGGCACAAAAACACCAACAATTGCATAAAAAAGCGGAGACATCACCCCATCAGTGGCATTCTCTGCAACCGTTTCTAAAACGGCTCGTAAAATTTCTGCTTGTGAAAGGTTTTGGGTATCTCGACCAACATAATTACTTAAAATCTTACGAGCCTTCTCCAAATCTCCCGCTGTTAAAGGTTCTAAAACAGCTACCGCTGCGGCTCGTAAACTTCTGCCAGCAAAACAACTAGCCAAAAGAATGCTATCTATTGCAATTCCCAACAACGGATGAACCAATTTGGCACTTTGAATAATCAAAAAGCCAACAAGACCGCTACCAACTATTAGGATAATGCCTAGTACAATTCCAGCTAGGCGTTGTGTTAGAGAATTCTTACACAATTGGAGAAAAAATTTAGTTAAGCGAGAAATTACCCACCCCATAATTTGCACTGGATGAGGCCAATTCCAAGGATCGCCAATTAAGTAATCTAAAAGTGCAGCAATTATTAAGATATAGATGCTATTAGTCATAAGTCACGAGTCAAGGGTCAATATTTAGACTATTGACTCTTGACTAAACCACAAAACTAGCTTCTTCTCCAAGGGAAGCTTGCCAGCTACGAGCATCGTAATAAAGGTCTGCCAGAGTAATACTGTACAAAGCTTCTTTGAGTTTTTGGTTGAGTCTCTGCCAAAGACTAAATGTTACCCAATCTTCAGCTTGTGCAGGTGCTGGGGTGTGATGGGGTAAATGGCTAGTCTCGCCAACTGCTTCTAAAATTTGTCCTATAGATATTTGTGCAGGCTCTCTTGCCAATTGGTATCCGCCGATGCTACCACGAATTGATTTAACTAAAGACGCACGACGCATTTCTATTAGTAGTTTTTCAAGGTAAGGAGCTGGGATATCTTGGCGTTTGGCGATCGTTCTCACAGATACAGGGCCATATTTTGGCTGTAAACTCAAATCTAACAACGCCTTCACACTATAGTGTCCTCTGGTAGTTAGTTTCATTTTGACAAGCTTTATTGTTTATTTTTTGTCCTTTGTCATTTGTAAATAACCAATGACTAATGACCAATGACCAATGACTAAGGATCAGTTTTACTTATCATTCTGTGACTCAGTTATCATCCTCAGCAAGTAAACAACCTTTTGAGCGTTAGTTTAGAAAACTTAAAACTTGTATAGTTTAGCAGTGATTCACTAACTATATATATATAGTTATCAGCATTGCCAGCATTATCTAAAATAGATTGTCTTGGCAATATTGATAAAGGCATAACAATTGTGCCTATGAGTGTAATATACTTGGCTAGGTTGAGATAAAAACTAAAGGATTATGTTCCTATTAGCTCAACGTCAGCTAAGATAAAATCGATTCCAACACTTCAAACATTCATTTTCGACCTAAGTTGATGCCTAAACAGAAAAAAATTGAACCCCTACTCGGTGAAGAACTGCTCAAAAAAGTCAAAGAGCTAGAGAACGAGAGCAAAGAAGACAAAGCCAAAAAGTGCGGCTACTATACCGTTACCAAAAACGGTATAGAGCGCGTCAATATGATGAAGTTCTTAAATGCCCTAATTGATGCCGAAGGCATTCAGTTGGACAGTACACCCAGTGCTAATGGGCGTGGTGGACGTAGTGCTAGCTATAGAATTAGTGTGCAATCGAATGGTAACTTACTTATAGGTTCAGCTTATACAAAACAGATGAATCTTAAACCAGGAGATGAGTTTGTGATCACTTTAGGCAAAAAGCACATTCGTCTGAGACAGGTAGATCCAGAAGATCGGGAAGATGATGAAGCCATAGAAGCTACGGCTTAATAAATAGTCATTAGTCAATTGTCATTTGTCCTTTGTGAAAACCAATGACTATAAATAGTCATTAGTCAATCGTCATTTGTCCTTTGTAAAAACCAATGACCAATGACCAATGACTAATGACTAATAGACTATATCTGTGGTGGGTAAGATCGGTAAATAGTGGCGAAGTGCCTTGCGCGTAACTGCTAAATTGCAGGTTAATGCAATTTGCTCTCTTTCTAGTAAACCTAAAATGCGATCGGGTTTGTCTCGTGCTACTACTGGTAATTGATGCAAACCTCTAAGATTCATGCGGTCTAAAGCTTCTGATAACAGTTCATCCTGCCATGCATAGAGGATTTCAGTAGTACAAATGTCTATGAGGGTTTGGCTTGATAAATTATCTGGAATTTCAGTTAGTGAATTTGGATAAGTTTGCCAAAGAGCAAGGGCACGGTTAATATCTTCCAGAGAAAGTATACCAACTAATTGCTCTGCTTCATCAATTACTAAAGCACTGCGGACGCGATCGCGGATCATTTCTACAGCTGCATCTAACACTCCAAGAGTTGCAGGTAACTTTTTTGGGGAGGGATACATCGCATCTTCTACCAAAATTTGCTGCACAATTTCCGCTTTTTCATCTTTCAATTCAGAAAGACCAATTTGTTGTAAGTTAGAGTTAGAGTTAAAAGTTGGTTTAATCCTTTCCACTAGCCAAACACTCAAACCCACAGCTGCCATCAACGGTAAAACAATGCGATAGTCGCGGGTTAATTCAAACAGCATTAAAATAGCCGTTAATGGCGCTCTGACACTACCAGCCAGCACTGCTGCCATTCCGACCATTGCGTAAGCTGGGGGAGCCGCCATCTGATCACAAAGAGCCGGGAATATCACAGCTAAAATTTTGGCGTAAGCCGATCCAAAAGAAGCACCTAAAAACATTGCTGGTGCAAACAAACCGCCGATGAAACCACTACCTGTACTAATTGCAGTCATCAGTAGCTTCACCACCAACAGCACCACCAACAGGTAGAGTGGAAACTCCACATCCTGAAGCATTGCTTCTACAGTTTCATAACCGACACCCAGAATTTGCGGGAAGTGCAAAGCAACTGCGCCAATCATCACACCACCAATAATTGGATGAATCGGCTGAGGAATTCGTCCCAAAAAGGCAAAACCCGGAACTTTCCCAGCAAAGCAGGCTTTTGCTAAACGAATAGACTGAGTATAAGTGACAGAAACTAGGCTAGCCCCTAAACCCAAGCCAAGATAAAGAGGTAATTCTAAGGGACTGCGGACTTGGTAGACAGGTAAATCAAAAGCAGGTTGTGCCCCCAAACCAATTTGGGCAATTAATGCTGCTACCACCGCCGCCAGCAGCACCACACTCACAGCAGAAGTAGCGAAAGATGTCGCTCCCATCACCACCTCTAAGGCAAAAAATACTCCAGCGATGGGAGCATTAAATCCAGCAGCAAGTCCAGCCGCCGCGCCAGCACCTAAAAGCAAACGTTGTCGTTCTTGAGATACATTCAGGATCACAGAGAACAACATCCCAAAATTTGCGCCAATTTCTACACTCGGCCCCTCTGGTCCCAAAGAAGCACCGCTTCCCAAAGAAACAGATGCGGCCAGCATCTTCGTAACTGGTCGTAGAGGTCGCCTAATCTCTGTTCCCTGAGAGGCGGCGATGAGAGATGAAAGTCCAGGGCCAAAATCTTGAGTGCGCCAGCGCATCAAGCCAACGATTAATCCGCCAAGGGTGGGAACGCAGGCTAAAGTCCAAGCACCCCAAACACCGATTTGACCCATTAAATTTTCCAGCATCAGCTGGTGAATCAACTGGATTAAATAGTGAAAGGTGACTACACCCATACCCGTACCACCGCCAATGAGCATGGCTAAAAACAGGACAACGGTTTCTGGGGATGGTTGAAAACGATTAATTAGGTGAGCTAAACGAGCGGAAGGTGTAGGAAAGGCAGGTTGTTCCGTTACCTTCCTCAGTTGAGTGGGAGGCAAGAGAGTCATTGAGAGGCGGGGTAAATGTAAGAAAAAATTTAAATTTTTATCTGTTACTTCTCATTGTGAGCCATTATTTAGCAACCAGACAAGTAGACTTTATTGGCTTGATTTACAAAGATTTAGTAAAAAATGTCATTGTGCAAAATTTTTGTGGGGAGAATGGTTAAATGGGAGACAATTATTATTTAAGGGTTAGCGATGCCTAGCTTGGACATAGCTGCGGCTAGTGAAGTGCGAGTGAGCGCCAACGCTATTCTTTCTAGAGACAACAAGTTTTTGTGGGCTGGGTGGACGCACCCGCAAACAAAAACTTGGAGTCATCCTTGCCTAAATCTAGTTATACTCGTGTTGCGACCATTGAGCCATCCTTGGTAGTAATACAATATATGTGTGATTTATGGCTGATGTCAGACCATACTTGGAAGTCTGCTAAGTATTGATCGGAATTCAGTATAGCTATTGTTATAGAGCGAGTAAATGGACTAGGCGGACGAGGTAAATGAATATACACACCTTTGATAATCATTATGTTACTTGCCCAATTTGCCAAAGAAATGCTACGCCAAAACCAGTGAAAACACGCATGGGCTTGTTTTGCTGTCCCTATTGCCAGGAACGGCTAGTAGTTTGCCAAAGCGGTCATTATGTCCGCGATCCGTTTACTTGGAGACAATTGATGATGTCTTCGTCGCTACGTCGTCAAAGCCGACCTTTAGCTAGGATTATCAGAGATTTTGTCTTGCTCAAACGTCCTATGGTAGCTTTAGCTGTGGGAAGCGCGATTTTCTTTAGTGCGATCGCTCTAACTCAGGAAAATACAAGCTACGATCACCAAGGGTTTCCCACAACAGAGAAAGTTAATAAACCAGGAAATAAAACTCAGTAAATGGATTACTTTGGTATAAATAAAATATTACTTTGATTTTTGTAATATTATAACTAAATACTTCTGTGAAACCGTGTCTTATTCGCCCCAAATAGGACACGGTTTTACATTATGTTCGCTTAAAGACTTGCGATCGGCGCTTGCACTGATAGCGAGTCACAAAATTCCTTTTGAGTTATTTATTAGTAAACAGCGATCGTTAAAGGATTTAGAACAGGTGTTTTGTGAGATGAAGGCGCGTAAAGTAATTAAAGTGGCGATCGTTTTTTAATATTTTGGCAGCCAATCTACAGGGCACACTACAATGACTAGATAAGCACCACAGACTTAGGCTAAAGCACTATGACTCCTCAAGTCATTACCTCAGTATTGATGATTGAACCGTCATCATAGCTAGGCTCTGGCATCACCATCGAGAAAGTTGATAATGTTAACCTTGCTATCGCTCAAAATGGTCTAACCTATTCTGAAGGTTCTTTTGATATCGAACGCTACAAACAATTACGAGCGATCGCCACAGAAATTATGGCGACTTACTCAAATGTAGAACACAGCTATGTCCTCGATTTGTTTAGCCGTGAAGTAGGATATGCAACTCTCAAAGTTGATGTGCGAGGAGCAATTTTTTGAGACGATACTATATTGTTAGTCAAGGAAATAGCTGACGGCTGTTGGACTTTACCTGGTGGATGGGCTGATGTCGGCGAGTCGCCCAGTAAGGTAGTTGTGAGAGGTTGTTTTAAAAGTGGTTGGCTGTATCTTTGCACTTATTGATCCCCCCTAACCCACGCCAGTCGCTCCACTTGGGGAGACCCCAAGACCGCGCTGGCTCCCCTTAAAAAGGGGGGAACCGGAATCAAAGTCCCCCAATTTATCGGGGGATTTAGGAGGATCTAAAACGTTTTGTTACCGACAAGAGGACTTTTAAAACATCCTCTGAAAGAAGTATATGAAGAATCTGGATATCAAGTACGCGCTATCAAACTACTAGCAGTCTATGACAGAGACAAACAGGGACATCCACCGTTTCCGTTTTATGTCTACAAGCTATTTTTTAAGTGTGAACTTATTGGTGGTTCTTCATCATCAAGTATTGAAACCGAAGAAGTAGGTTTTTTTCCTGAAGAGGCGTTACCAGAACTTTCCATCGGACGTGTGACACCAGCGCAAATCATGCGACTTTTCCAGCATGATCGCCAACCAGATTTACCGACAGACTTTGATTATAACGGTTCTCGTTTACGTGAGGTACACCCGTAGGGGCACGGCATGCCGTGCCCCTACACCTTGCGATATAATGTTATACCGCATCTAAGTGGGAACCGATATAAATACCTCTGCATTACGAAAATGGGCATACAGAATTCATAGCTTTATTTTGACTTCTGAGTTCTGAATTCTGGCTCATGAAATAGCCCTGCTTTGTAAATAGTCTCTTGTCGGGTAAGGGGACACGTTGCCGTGTTCCCCTAGCTAGAAGGAAAAGTATCCTTGAATCTGCCCGATAAGTGTATCTCCCTATATCACTGTCCTGATAGTGATACTTCCTGGATTTGCTAAAGAAAGTGTAAAAAAGTCAAAATCGGGATTATCCCCCGGTTGAACTGTTACTAACCGTGCTGAAAGATTAACGTTTGAGCCTGACGATCAAGAACCTAATTCTTCAGCGCTGCCGAGTGCATTGTTTGTAAATTCTCCAGCATTTTCCCGCTTATAGAAAAGTGAAGTTTTCACTATCTAGTGAAAGACCTACTACTCCCTGCACAACACCTATGATCTCATCTTGCTCTGCTCCCAGTTTGTCTAAGAATATTCGTGTGTTGCTGCCAATAATTTGCAAGAGGTAGTCCTGTGAAGTTCCATTGAGTTCAATTCGATCTTGGCTAAAGTCGAAGTCAGTAATAGTAGCCAAGTCCCCAAAACCTGGATTCGTAGTGTTGTTATCGTCGTAGAAAACATTTTCAGCGTCTCCCAGGATAAATCTATCTACCCCAGCCCCGCCAGTCAAGTTATCAGTTTCCCCTAATCCAGGTGGAAGCGGACTACCAGGGAAAGCACCGATGAGGATGTCGTTTCCAGACCCCCCATTGAGTACCTCATTACCTGGCCCGCCCTGTAGACTATCATTGCCGTCGCCACCATTGAGAATATCATTGCCATTACTACCATCTAAAGTATCATTGCCTCCTCCGCCATTCAAAGTGTTGTTAACAGTATTACCAAAAAGGAAGTTGCTAAGACTATTACCTGTCCCGGTGATGTCGCTACCTTCCCTCAGCGTCAGGTTCTCCAGATTGGCGCCTAGTGTGTAGGTGACAGAAGACCGAACGCTATCTGTGCCTGAACTCGCAGCCTCTGTAATGGTATCAACAGTACTGTCAATGAGGTAAGTGTCGTCGCCTAGTCCCCCATTTAAAGTGTCAGTACCCAAGCCGCCATTAAGTGTGTCATTGCCATTGTTACCGGATAATCGGTTATTTTGGTTATCGCCAACAATGCTATCATTTGCATTTGTGCCGATGACATTATCAAAGTTGACCGCAGTAAATGACAATCTTCCCAAACCAGGAACGTTGTTGGCAGCCAAACTTTGGGTTTGCAGGTTAACAGTGATAAATACCCCAGGCAAAGATTGGGATGTATCTATAGTGTTGTTAGCAACATTAGCATTAGCAATAACCTTTTCTACTCTAAAGAGTTGGTCTTGCCCCAATCCTCCAGCTTTTTGAATGGTTCCGACACCTGATAAGGTAATGGTTTGACCTAGTTGACTGTAGTCTGCGGTATCAAAGCCATCTCCGCCATTAATGCTGTCGTTGCCCTGGCTGGCTTTGAAGGTGTCATTGCCTGCACTACCGATTAAAGTGTCGTTTCCTGTGCCTCCATCAAGTATGTCATTGCCATTTCCACCGATTAGACTGTCGTTCGCCGTCCCACCAGCAAGGGAATCGTTACCGCCTGCACCATTCAAGGTGTCGTTACTGGAGATACTATTGGCATTACCACCAACAGCCCAACCAACTATAGTGTCATTTCCCGAAGTCCCAAAGAGATTGTCAGCACTTGTACTGCCGAAAATAAATACCATGTTATTTATCCTTAATTTTTCACTAATACGTAAGTTCAGCCTCAGTCAAAGAACTATTCATCAGTTCAATGTAGATTACTTGCCATTTGCATAATCTAAGGTAGAAACCACTAATTATTTGGTTAATAACTTCTAAAGAAAAAAATATCCAACTATTTATTGTGGGCTGACCCGAAAAGCCCGCCTTTGCTTGCGGCAAGCGAGACGCTTACTCTACAAAATTAGATAATTTCTTTCCTGAAAACTCCTTAATTGATTCCCAAAATGGTAAGTAATTAAATCAAATATTTTGGTTCTTTTTCCAAATTTTTTGAGCCGACGCTGTAGTTATTTAATTATCATGAAGTACAAGGTTACATCAACTACTTTATCAAAAATTTAAATTTTCAATAAGTGCGATTGATAATGCATTCAAAAGCATGTGTAAATTTTAATTAATTATTGTTTCAACAAACTGATTTCTTTGGTGAACATTGTGAGATTTTTCAGATGAATGCATTATGGTTGTTAAGTTTCAATATCATATTTTTTGGTAAAAATCTCTTATTTTAAGAAATACATTGTGGAATGGATAACTGTCATTGATCTATATAATCAAGAAATTTTTGCGCTTAACAACACTTAAACTTTACATAAATTTTATATAGCTATTTGGGCTTGGAAAATTAGCGATGCCTGCGACGGGCTACGCCAACGCATACCCACAGAAATCGTCGAAACAATTCTCAATGAGCAAAAGTCTATCTAGACAAACGTTTTACATTTTTCTCTGGCGAGAGTAATAAATAAGCGCTAATTGATAAGGGTCTTCCAGCCAGTAAAGACTTCTACAATTGCGATTCTCATATTTATCAAAAGCGAAAAGCTTGGATAATATTTGGGTTGAAGTTATAAATTGGCTGTTGTACTCAAGTTAAACTGATGAGATAAACTCTAGTAGAACATTTTTCTAATCGCAAATTTTTTTAAGTAAGATACTACTATACAAATTTGCTATCTACACTAATTGTCGATATAGTTTGCTCACAAAACAATTGCATAGCAATGACTCGAATAACTAAACACCAACCAAGACTCGGAGTTGAAGTCCTGCGGGGTTGCAATCTTAGCTATCTTACAAATCTAGAGTCGCGTGAATTAAAGGAATCACTTTGGAAACACGGCGTTGTAGTAGTCAGACAGCAACAGCTTACCGCACAACAATTAAAATAATTTGCCAAGCAGACCTTTGGCGATTTTATGTTTGGCGGCCCTCCTAAAACATTAGATCCTGATATTAGTCCAGACTTACAAAGCCAATATGTCTATATATTTGGTAATCCTAAGGGGTCGGTTCCTGATCCAGCCCAGAAATATGCCTGGCAATGGCATCATGATAAAGATGGTCTCCCCCGCATAGAGGGACTGGATATGAATGCACTATATGTTGTCATGCTTTATGGAATACAAGTGCCGGAAGGTGTAGATGGGCAACCTCACACTACCGAGTTCCTCGATATGGTAGAAGCGTACAATAATCTAGATCCTCAACATCAGCAGCAGTTAGAGCAGATGTCGATGTATCACTCGCCACCAACGTTTTCTAAAAGTCCCAATGTAGAGACTGATGTACCAAGGAAAGTGCATCCAATTGTGTCTACTCCCATGTTTGGCAGCCAGGAGATATTATTTTTTGGGACAACTCCCAAGTGATGCACAGAGGTACACCCTATGATGCAACGAAATCCAAACGAATTGCGTTGCGTTTAGGGGTTGTGGACAAGGGATAATTTAAGGCAGGGGAAGCAGGGGGAGAATTTTGAAAGTTGCTAAATCATCCCGCAACTATGCAATGCCCTTTACTGAGGTGCTGTCTCTGGCGTTGGTGTCGTCGTAGGAGTGGGGGTTTCTGTGGGAGTTGGCGTTGGCGTGGGGGTTTCTGTGGGGGTTGGCGTGGGTGTTTCTGTGGGGGTTGGTGTTTCCGTGGGTGTAGGTGTTGGCAATGGAGGTGGGGTAGGATTTTCCGCTGTAATGCTGAGTTGATAATCTACTGGTTTCGATGCTGTGGAAACCACGACAAATTCGTAAAACCCGTTTTCTGGTAATTTAGTTGACAAACTACGCTCGGTAGAATCTTCTAAAAATCTAATTTTGCCAGAGGGTGAATAGACTGATAACAAAACTTGGGAATTTGCTTGTAGCTTGAATTCCAGAGATTGGTCTTTAGCAAGTCCAGCAATGAATACTTTACCACCACCAGGTTGGAGAGTACCGCTAACTGTTTTGCCGGTAGCGCCCGCATCAAAGACAAGTTTCTGGAAAGCGCTACCGGCGAGGATAGCACTGAGTTTATCGCTAATAAATCCGTACCAAACTTGTCCAATAGGCTGCTCTTGGAAATTATTACCACGTCGCTCAGGAAATACACGTAAAAAAGCAGCATCTCCCAAATCATACAAAGAACGACTGCCAACGTTGATTTTGTTGACTTCCACTTTCCAGCGATCGCGTTCAGCACTCGTATAAGTTCCCAGTTGTCGGCGTGTATTTGAACTCAGTAGCGCTAGCTTTTCCAGCAATTCTGAGGCTGTTTTATCCCATTCTGCCCGTAAGCTTTCATCTTCAGGGCCATTGCTGAGAGTGCGTCCTCGTAAACTGGGGTTTCTGTCCCAAAAAACTTGATTCACTAAGTTAACGTAGAAATTAGAGTCAATACCCAATTGTTGACGGCGATCGCTTAATGTTTCTTTGCGTTGTCGTTCTGCGGGTGAATATTGTGCTAAAGGATCGGTTGGCTGGTCACTGGTTGGAGTTGGACTGGCTGTAGGATCAGGTTTGACTTCCCCCACATCGCGGCTGCTATTGATTCCCCACCAAATTAATCCAATTGTACTAAATGCTACCACAGTCACAAGGAAGGTTTTTGTTGGTGTCCACCAGCTTGTGGGCTGAGGGGATGGGGGAGATAAGGGGTATGTAGCTTTAGCTTCCCGCAGGGTGGGGGATGGGGGAGGTGGAGAGACGGCGACGGTGGCGGATGTGGGTTCTGGTGCTGTGGGATATTGAGTTGGGGGAAAGTTAGCTGGGGGCGGGTTGAGGGATTGGAGTACGTGACGGGCTGATTGATAGCGATCGCTTGGTCTGGGAGATAACATTTTATCTAATACCTGGGCCAAAATCGGACTCAAGCTTACTTCCCGTCGCCATTGCCAGGTAAGATTATAGGTATCAATTAACTCTTGGGGTTGTTTCCCTGTCAGTAAAACCAACATTGTTGCAGCCATTGCATACAAGTCGCTGTGGGGAGATACTAACCCAGTTTGCATCTGTTCTGGGGGTGCAAATCCGACTTTACCCAATAGAGTTGGTGATGGGGAAGATGCAACTGCGCCGGGTTGATAATATTGGGAAGCAACGGTTGCTACTACTTGTTTGACACCGCCAAAATCAATTAATACTGGCAGTTTGTCAACAGTGCGAAGCATTAAGTTATCTGGAGAAATATCTCGATGAATAACGCCTATGGAGTGGATATACTCCAACACTGGCAAAATTTGTTGTAACAATTGGCGTATTTCCGCCTCTGTAAAGCGCAAACCTTGTTGTATCCGGGCATTTAACAAAGAATTGTAAGTTTCCCCTTCTACATAATCTTGCACCAAAAACAGATATTCTTTACCCCCTAAGTTCATGCGAAGCAGTTCCCGAAAGCGGGGAATTTGGGGATGTTGCAGTTTATAAAGAACACTCGCTTCTCTCTCAAACAATTCTTCAGCTTTTTGGACAACGTAAGCGGTTTGAACTTGGGGGGAAAATTCTTTTAAAACGCAAAGTTCGCGGAAACGGTTGACATCTTCAGCTAAATAAGTGCGTCCAAAGCCACCCTGGCCAATTTGACGTACAATCACATAGCGATCGCCTAAAGTTAGCCCTAGTTGGATACTATAACTTATGGGCGTATCCAACAACTTTTCACCACACTGGAGACAAAAGCGACTACCTGGGGAATTTTCATGTCCTTTAGAACAATATATTTTAGTCATTAGTTATTAGTCATTAGTTATTAGTTATTCTTCCCCAATCCCCAATCCCTTTAATTTCCAGATTGTACTTTACTGACTTGATCAGCTGCGATCGCATACCAAATTTGACCAAAAGTCTGTTGATTCAGTTTCCCACGCTCCTGATCGGGAAACAACCGATCAAATTTTTCATTTGCATCTTTGGTCAGCTGATCAATTGTATAATTCCCAAACTGTCCCGATCGCGCAAGTCGTCTCCATGTTATATAATCTTTTTGACTATAGTTCCCCAATTTGCGACGAGCTGCTGTACTGAGGTTAGCCTGTTCTAGTTTATCCAATAAATCGTCAGCGATATCAGACCATTCATCTCGTAAACCAGCGTCTTCAGGTTTAGATGTCAGGCTACGTCCCTTTAATTCGGGTTTACTTGTATAAAATAAATCATCTACTGAGCGAATAAAAAATCTTTCAGTAATTTCCAGCTGTTGGCGACGACTGATAATTTCCTGAAGATTGCTATTTTTTCCTTTGTCACTGACTGGTTTACTGATCGGATTGGGAAACTGTGGGATTTCCGGTAATGAAATTGAAGGTATAGTAATTGAAGTTACGCTCCGAATGACCGCATTTACCACAGCCCAAGCACCTGCGCCAGTTAAGACAACTAAAGCCGTCCCGCCGAGACTCATTACAAAAGGGCGAATCCAAACAGGCAAAGATATCGGTTTAGCAATCGCTTGCGTTTTGCTCTGGAATCTACTCACAACAGCACTAGCGCGTTGTCTTCCCGGAGCAACTACCATCGTCTTTATCTTCGTAGTAATATAATTACCTGTGGATTTAGTTGCAGTTGGCGATGGTAAATCTTTGAGGATTTGTTCGGCTCGTTGATAGCGATCGCTCGGTTTATAAGCCAGCATCTTTTTTAATACCGTTTCCAGTTTGGGACTAACTCGAATTTCCTTTCCCCAACCCCAAATTCCCTGATAGCTATCGTATAATTTTTGCGGTTCTTGACCTGTGAGCAACACCAGTGATGTCACCGCTAAAGAATATAAATCACTACTAAAAAATGCTTTTCCCTGCCGTAGCTGTTCTTCTGGGGCGTAGCCCTTTTTACCCAGCAAAGTGTTATTTTCAGCTAGCTTAGTCCGCCAAAAACCTTGAGAAGCCGGCAATTGCTTGACACCACCAAAATCAATCAGCACTGGCAGATTATCAGAACGCCGCCAAATCAAATTATCAGGAGAAATATCACGGTGAACTACATCTCGTGAGTGGATGTAGGATAACACGGGTAAAATCTGTTGCAGTAGGGTGATTACTTCCTCTTCACTAAAGGTATTTCCTTGACTTTGGCGTTGTTCTAATAATTGGTAGTAATTGTCACCATCCACATAATCTTGTACTAGAAAGAAAAAATCTTTAGTGCCTATCTTCACTTGTAGCGAAGCGTGAAAACGCGGAATCTGTGAATGCTGAAGTTTTTTCAGAACATTGGCTTCTCGTTCAAATAACTCTTTAGCTTTTTGTAAATCTTGTTGTTCTTGTACTTGGGGTGCAAATTCCTTCAGCACACATGTTTGATGGGATTTATTCATATCCTCCGCCAAATAGGTGCGTCCAAAGCCGCCCTGCCCTAAATGACGGATAATTTGATAGCGATTATCCACAATCTGCCCCACAGCAAGAGGTAATGGCTCACCACAATGAGTACAAAAGCGGTTACTACCATTATTTGTGTGTTGTTTACTGCAATAGAGCTGCATGGTGCCCAAGGATAAATTAAGGTTTTATTGAATAACTACAACGCGCATACCCTCATTTTCGGATATCCTACGAATTACGAATTACGAATTATTTTAACGGTGTTGGTTCTACTTCAGGATAAACAAGAAGCGTCATGAACTGTAAACCACGGCAGCAGCAAGTAATTAAAGCATTTGAAGAATTTTTGTCTACCCCCCTAGAAACGTTACTGCAACGGCATCTCAACACTCAAACTTCAGCAGCTTTGAGTTTATTTCACGATGTGGCAGCTAATGTACCTGCCTATAAGGTTTTTTTAGCAGAAAGGGGAATTAATCCCGCGACTATTCAAACCTTAGAGGAGTTTCAAAAACTACCAGCGATCGCTAAACAAAATTATATACTGCGTTATCCTTTAGCTGATTTGTGCCGCAACGGACAACTCCAAGCGTGCGACATGATAGCTGCTTCTTCAGGTTCCACTGGTAAACCCACATTTTGGCCTCGTTTTTTCACAGATGAACTCCAAATCGCCACACGCTTTGAACAAATTTTTCACGATAGTTTCTATGCAGATACCAGACGTACCCTAGCAGTGATTTGTTTCACTTTGGGCACTTGGGTAGGTGGAATGTTCACTACTAATTGCTGTCGTTATCTTGCTAGCAAAGGTTATCCCATCACTGTAATTACTCCTGGTAACAACAAAGAAGAAATCTTGCGAGTTGTTCAGGAATTAGGTTCAGCGTTTGAGCAAGTGGTGTTATTGGGATATCCGCCATTTTTAAAAGATGTGATTGATACTGGTATCGCTCGTGGTGTGGAGTGGCAACAATATCAGATTAAATTAGTGATGGCGGGAGAAGTATTTAGTGAAGAATGGCGGAGTTTAGTTGGCGAAAGAGTTGGTTCACAAAATCCTTGCTATGATTTTGCATCACTTTACGGTACTGCGGATGCCGGAGTTTTGGGCAATGAAACTCCGTTAAGTATCTGCATACGCCGTTTTTTGGCAGAAAATCCCGATGCAGCTAGAGCTTTATTTGGAGAATCACGTTTACCCACACTAGTACAATACGATCCTTGCAGTCGCTTTTTTGAAGTTCAAGATGGCGGATTGCTGTTTTCGGGAGATAACGGTATTCCCTTAGTACGTTATGACATCTTGGATACTGGCGGGATAATTAGTTATGATGCCATGCTGCAATTTTTAACTGAATGGGGATTTAATCCGCTTGAAAATCTCCGTTCTGATACTCAACAATCACCTAGAGGTATTCATCAGCTACCTTTCGTTTATGTCTTTGGGCGTTCTAACTTTACAGTTTCTTACTTTGGCGCAAATATCTATCCCGAAAATGTGACGGTGGGATTAGAGCAACCAGGAATTCAAGAATGGGTGACGGGTAAATTTGTGTTGCAGGTGAAGGAAGATGCAGATAAGAATCGATTTTTATCTGTGGTTGTGGAATTAGGAGCAGGGGTAGAGGGTAGTGAAGATAAAAGACTTGCGATCGCATCTTCTATTCTTTCACAATTGCTACGTCTAAATAGCGAGTTTGCTAATTATGTTCCCGCAGAATATCGAATACCACAGGTTACATTAGCACCTATGGGTGATTTTGAATATTTTCCCATTGGGGTGAAACATCGTTATACCCGTCAATAGGGAATGCGATGATGAATCAGGAAGAAGACGCGATGAATCGCGTCTTCTTCCTGTGTTCGTGGATTCATCGCGTCTCCTTCTCGTATTTGATTAATAACCAAAATCCCGTGAATATGATTAGGCATGACGCAAAACGAATCTATCTGGCAATTAGAAAAATGATTAGGAATCTCATACCACAATTTCTGAGCAATTTCTCCAATTGGTGATAACTGCATTTCGCCCTGCACAACCTCACCAAAAAAGTATTTTTTACCGTCGGTGCAAATAGTAATGAAATATCCAGCATTGCTAGCATAACTCCATGCTGGTAAACGGGTTGAATCAATTCGATATTTACCTTTGTATTTAGGTTTGTTGTTTTTTGGTTGAGGATCATAATTATTCATGATTACATCTTTGATTGATACAAAAATTTATGCAATTATTGCTTTGCATTGATGTAATTGCCAACCCAAAAAACTCGGAATTATTTTCACCATGTAAATGACGGAAAGGAAGACGCGATGAATCGCGTCTCTACAAGGGGCGATCGCAAAAACGATCGCATTTCTATTCTGTGTACAATATCTGTTTTAGCAGGGGCGATCGCATTCCCTAGATTGCGGAAATATCGGACGCGATAGATTTATGAAACGCTTACGAGATGGGATGAATCGCGTCTTTACAAGGGATTGCTGCTTCTACATTTCGCTTATGTTTTGGTTGGAGGAAGTATTTTTCTTTCCTACTCTCCATCTTTCACTTTCTCTTGTTGATGCCAAGCTTGATAAAAAGCGGGGTAAGGCATACTTTGGGCGCACTTCCAGATAACTTTGTAGCAATTATCAAATCGCTCAAAGTCCTTTTCGTAAGTTTCAGGTGATAAGTCATCCTTCAACATGGTGACAACACTCGGCATCTGTTCCTCTAACATAATTTTCTCTAAGCTTTCTGCCGCTAGCCTTCGGATATAATCATCCAGTTGTGGTTTGCCGATTAACTCCACCAACGCATCAATCGCTTTTTGGTTGCCAGAGCCAATTTCCCCTAAGCTGTGTGCCGCTAGGCTTCGGGTAGTATCATCCAGTTGTGGTTTGCCGATTAACTCCACCAACGCATCAATCGCTTTTTGGTTGCCAGAGCCAATTTCCCCTAAGATAGATGCCGCTTGCCTTCGGGTAGTATCATCCAGTTGTGGTTTGCCGATTAACTCCACTAAAGCATCAATCGCTTTTTGGTTGCCAGAGCCAATTTTCCCTAAGCTAGATGCCGCTTGCCTTCGGGTATGATCATCCAGTTGTGGTTTGCCGATTAACTCCACTAAAGCATCAATCGCTTTTTGGTTGCCAGAGCCAATTTTCCCTAAGCTAGATGCCGCTAGGCTTCGGGTATGATCATCCAGTTGTGGTTTGCCGATTAACTCCACCAAAGCATCAATCGCTTTTTGGTTGCCAGAGCCAATTTTCTCTAAGCTAAATGCCGCTTGCCATCGGGTATAATCATCCAGTTGTGGTTTGCCGATTAACTCCACC
Source organism: Nostoc sp. CHAB 5824 (assembly GCF_020829665.1). Lineage (GTDB taxonomy): Bacteria > Cyanobacteriota > Cyanobacteriia > Cyanobacteriales > Nostocaceae > Nostoc. The sequence goes on along the minus strand of NZ_JAIVFT010000003.1, from coordinate 398,520 downwards.
AAAGCATCAATTGCTTTTTGGTTGTTAGGGTCAATTTCTCCTAAGCTATGTGCCGCTAGCCTTCGGGTCTGATCATCCAGTTGTGGTTTGCCGATTAACTCCACCAAAGCATCAATTGCTTTTTGGTTGCTAGGGTCAATTTCTCCTAAGCTATGTGCCGCTAGCCTTCGGGTCTGATCATCCAGTTGTGGTTTGCCGATTAACTCCACCAAAGCATCAATCGCTTTTTGGTTGCCAGGGTCAATTTCCCCTAAGCTAGATGCCACTAGGCTTCGGGTATCATTATCCAGTTGTGGTTTGCCGATTAACTCCACCAAAGCATCAATCGCTTTTTGGTTGCCAGAGCCAATTTCCCCTAAGCTAGATGCCGTTAGGCTTCGGGTATAATCATCCAGTTGTGGTTTGCCGATTAACTCCACCAACGCATCAATCGCTTTTTGGTTGCCAGGGTCAATTTTCCCTAAGCTATATGCCGCTAGCCATCGGGTATCATTATCCAGTTGTGGTTTGCCGATTAACTCCACCAAAGCATCAATCGCTTTTTGGTTGCCAGAGCCAATTTTCTCTAAGCTTTCTGCCGCTAGCCATCGGGTATAATCATCCAGTTGTGGTTTGCCGATTAACTCCACTAAAGCATCAATCGCTTTTTGGTTGCCAAGGTCAATTTCCCCTAAGCTTTCTGCCGCTTGCCATCGGGTATGATCATCCAGTTGTGGATTGCCGATTAACTCCACTAAAGCATCAATCGCTTTTTGGTTGCCAGAGCCAATTTTCCCTAAGCTTTCTGCCGCTTGCTTTCGGGTATCATTATCCAGTTGTGGATTGCCAATTAACTCCACCAAGGCAGCGATCGCTTCTATGCGATTTGTCTGAGGCAGTGCTGTCTTTGCTCCCTCTGCGATTGGTGTGAGAAATTCTACCCGCTTGTTTTGCTCAACCTTAAACTCGCCAAAGCCCCATTTAACTATTTCCGCCACAATAGCATCTGCGTTGCAAGAATTTTTCCACTCATCAACCCCCGCAGCAGCGAGAAAATAAGCGCGAAACTCGTAAAATCCCCTTCTGACTCTATCAATAGCTCTGCATTCTCCGCACCCATCATCAAATTCTACTAACGCCTGAATAAACTCTTCCTTCTTCTCTCTCCCCACATCCTCACGTCCCAACCACAGCAAAATCACCTCTTTCCACTGCGGGGCAAAAATGCGATAAACGCCTAGTGCGGGGTTGTCGGGAACATGATTCAGAAACTCGTGCCAATCATTGATCGCTAACGCTGCAAAATATTCCTCAAATGTGGGATGGTAGAAAGCGTAAACTTTCTCTTTCGTTGCTGATTCCGCAGCCACTCCAACTTCATTTAGCCATCCCAACTTTAACGCTAACCAAAATAAAGAATTTTGCTGTTTTGCATCACCTAATACCTCACGCACAAACTTATGTCGTAGCCGAAAGCGTGACGTTTCTTGATCAATTGCCCGTTTTGCCAAACGTCCCAACGCAGCGTTTAATTCATCTTGCTGCTGTTCGGTGGTAGGGAAGCGGTTTTCTTTCCACTTATAAACCTCTTCCACAAACTGCTGATAAAGTCCAGCTTTAGTTTCCGGTAAACCTTGATCGGAACCTTGCCAAGTGCTACACAACAGCGCCAACCGCAAAGGATTTTTAACTAAATCTTGGATGCGCTGACGTTCAGCTTTATCTAATTCCTGCCATAATCTTTCCCCTTTGTCTGCATCCTTGTTGTGAAACCAACGCCCAATAAACTCTTGCACTTGTCGCGGATATTCAAAATTGAGTAACCGATATGTCTCAAAATTTTCTAAAGCGTTGGCGTTTGCTTCCCAAACATTCACCCGACAAGTCAGCACAACCCGCGCATGTTTCACCCATCCCGTCAACTGCTGGGAAATTTCAGTTAATGGTTGGAGTGAAGACATTTCATCTGCTGCATCTAACAACAACCACACACGATTATTTTTGAATAAATCAGCTAAAGCCTTTTTCTCTTCTTCTGTTACATCTTCTACTGGCTCTAAAGCATCGTCTAGCCAATCTTTCAGGAGATAATCTTTTACACTCTTTCCTTGCAAGTCTGCCAAAGAAATCCAAATTGGTAAACCCAGATTATTGTCTAATATCCAAAAAGCTATAGTTTGCAACTGAGTAGTTTTTCCCGCACCCGGTTCCCCAATTAAAGCGATGCGGTGTCCTTGAGTTTTACCAACACCATCACCGATAATTTGCTCTAAAAAAGCCCCATGTTCAAATCGCTGCTTCTCTTCATAACTCGGTTCGTAAAGTTGCGAACCTTGTTCTGCGGAAATATCCTCGCTGCACTTCTTCGGTTTGTTACGCTCCACCAATGCTAAAGGGACATGAATTGCCTCTAGCTCAAATTTCATCTCTTCATCAGCAAACAGCAACTCATTTGTGGTGAGACGCTTGTGCTTTTCCAGCATAGCGCCGCAGATTTCTTGCCAGTAAGACTCGTGTGATTTCTGGGAATTCGCCTGTAAAGCTTTAGATTTTTCTGGTCTATTAGCTTCCCATGCCTGTTCAAATTGATCTAGGTTCTTTTTCTTATCCTTTGACCACAGTACCAGCGTAAAGTGCCAAATATCAACACCCTGAATTTGGGTGCGGTTGTCCTCCAGAATCGTCAAAAAATCTTTCAGCAGCTTCAGCGCTTCTCGAATTTGCGGTTTGCTTAACTTACCTGGATATTTATCTTTCTCTGTCAGATATTCCAAAGCTACCAGGGTTGTCTCGATTATCAGCTTCGGGTTGGCACTGTTTTCTGCTTCCCACTTGAACTTAATATCAAACTTACTGTCTTCAAATTCCCAATTGGCGAAATCAAGCAAAGCCTCTAAAAGACGTTTCACCCGTGCTTTTATTTGAGAACCGTAAGTCTTTTTCGGCATGACAGTCGAAGACAAATCCCAAAAAGTTTGGGGCTACCCCTAATTGAATGTACCACCTCAAACCCATGTATTCCTGATTTTAACGAGATTTTATCCGCCTTGATTGCGTTCACCACCCCAAAGAGATGCTGTATTCAACAACTCATCCAGGTGGTACGAAATGAAAAACAAGCGTCAAAATCCAAGTCAAAGAGCGATGTCTACGACGGGCTACGCCTACGCTTTTTTACTAATTCTGCAAACAATGCTAATTGGCGTAAATGCCGAAAACCGCCTTCAGCAAGGAGACTCCCCAATCGAGGTTTTAATCTGGATAATTAACCAGTGTATTCCAGTCCTGAAACAAGCCAGCAATTTGCAAGAAAAACAAAAAAAAAGCCTGTTACCCACACATCGCCGTTCTGAGGATGAATAATATCACAAGCCCCTCTCTGCAAGCAAAGAGGGGCTGTGGCTATATTGGTTGTTATACAGGAATCCGGTTTAATTGCGTGAAAAAATCTAATACCAATTCAAATTCAATTAATGATTGCAACACATCCTTGGTTTAAGACGCGATGAATCGCGTCTCTACAAATGGTCTATTTGTTATGTTCTTTTTTCAAATTGGTATAAATATGGCGTTTCTCGATTGCGTGCAATCCGGTTCGGATTAGGTTTTTTGATAAAAATTATAATAGATGACAAAAACGCTTTGTAGAGACGGCGATTTATCGCGTCTCTCTTGTTAGTTCAGAACACAAGCCCATTCGTCCAGAACACAAGCCCATTCGTCCAGAACACAAGCCCATTCGTCTAGAACACAAGCCCATTCGTCCAGAACACAAGTTCATTCGTTCAGAACACAAGTTCATTCGTTCAGAACACAAGTTCATTCGTTCAGAACACAAGTTCATTCGTTCAGAACACAAGTTCATTCGTTCAGAACACAAGTTCATTCGTTCAGAACACAAGTTTATTGTCGTGTAATTACTGAGCTAGCAATCCAATCTTATTACAAAAAATACCTTTTTTTGCAAGTTTTACTGAACCACTATACTGTTCCATTGAGACACTCTAGAAAGATAAAGTTTAGTAAAAAGTCTACATTGATGCCACGCCAAAAAAGAACCTCTCCCGTGCTAGAAAAAACCGAACAGAGAGTAATCGGATTTAAATCGATTAATTCCAACCTTGACTTTGGTGATTCCATAAGTTTAAACCATTTAACTGAGTTAATCGGGCAACTCCGCAGCCAGATTGACGAGTATAATATGATGCTAACTACCATTGACTCAGCAAAGGCAAAAATAGAAACCCTTGAAAAGACCATTCGGGAAACCTCAGAGCGCTTAGTCAGTGGTGTAGCGTTGAAGTATGGTAAAGACAGCCGGGAATACGAGATGACAGGTGGAGTACGCAAGAGCGATCGCATTCGTAAAGCCAGCATTACGCGGATAAAATCCACCGCAGAGTTAAAAGCGGCTTCTACACAGACGGCATAATGAGTAACAAGTAGGCATCATTCACGGTGAATGATGCCCATTGTTTGGCAGACGATTCAGTGTTGAATCAGCTTTAAACCACAAAAAACATCAAGATTCCTAACACTCCCAAGTTGAAGTGTCACTAGTGAGAATACTATTTAAAGTAGGCATCCATTAGTAGAAACTACCCTTCTCGGTAAGGGTTCAAATCAACCGCGGGGGTTTTATTCTTCAATCAACTCAAAATTAACCCGTTCGTAAATATCACGCAAGGCAATTTGAAAATCGATAGAATCTAAGACTAAAACTGCATCTTTACCTTCATATTCCTTAAAAATCCATTGACCTTCTGCTTGCTTTGCAAATTGTTCCACAGCAAAACTATACTGGTCAATCATAATATATTCTTGAAAACTAGGAATTGAACGATAATATTTAAACTTATCTGTTTTATCATAGCTTTTAGTTGAATTTGATAAAACTTCAACAATTAATAAGGGATTAGTAATAGTTGTTGTACCTGTTCCCTCATAAATAGGCTTACCTTTGATGACTATAATATCAGGATAAGTATAAAGGCGATAACGAGGTATTGATACTTTAACATCAGCCATATATATGTCATAAGCTTGGCCTTGGACTGTCAGGGGAAACTTGCGACAAAAATCAAGTGCAATTTTGTTGTGGTTAGTTGTTCCCCCTGTCATAGGTATAATTTCTCCGTCCCTGTATTCATTTTTATATTCAGCTTTTTCTTCTAATTCCAAATATTCTTCTGGGGTGTAGTAGCGCTTTTCTGTTTGTAAAACCATATTAATTAACTCACAAAAAGGGCGAATGAGTATCTTATCAATAGCGTACCGTACCCTAAACATAGCGAAAATAAATAATTTTGTTATACAAATACGGTTGCAGACAATGTAACAATAGCGATCGCAAGCCAATACTTTTAGCCATACCTATCAGTGAACGCCCCTACCAACATCTCTGCACAAACTCAGAATCGCAAAGCCGATCACATTCGGATCTGTTTAGAGGAAGATGTTCAGTCTCACCAAATCACTAATGGACTGGAACGTTATCGCTTCACCCATTCTTGCTTACCCGAACTCAACCACGACGATATTGATATCAGTACAACTTTCCTGGGGAAACACCTTGGCGCACCCTTGTTAATTTCTTCCATGACTGGCGGAACAGAACAAGCCGCAATCATTAACCAACGTTTGGCCCAAGTCGCGCAACACTACAAAATTGCAATGGGTGTCGGTTCCCAGCGAGTAGCGGTAGAAAAACCCCAGGTAGCTGATACTTTTGCTGTCCGCAAGTATGCGCCCGATGTTCTGCTATTTGCAAACTTGGGAGCTGTGCAACTTAACTATAAGTACGGCTTAGATGAATGTTTGCGGGTAGTTGATATCTTAGAGGCTGATGCCCTGATTTTACACATTAACCCTCTACAAGAGTGCATTCAACCCAAAGGTGATACTAATTTTCGGGGTTTGCTTGACAAAATATCTGATTTGTGCGGTAAAATGCCAGTGCCAGTAATTGCGAAGGAAGTTGGTAACGGCATTTCAGCAGCGATCGCCAACAAGCTTATTGCCGCTGGAGTAGCAGCAATTGATGTAGCTGGTGCGGGGGGTACTTCTTGGGCAAAAGTAGAAAGTGAACGGGCAGAAAATCCCTTACAACGTCGCTTAGGGAGGACGTTTGCAGATTGGGGTTTACCGACGGCAGAGTGCATTACAACTATTAGAGCGATCGCTCCAAATGTACCCTTAATTGCTTCGGGAGGTTTGCGTCATGGATTGGATGTTGCAGCTGCGATCGCTTTGGGAGCAGATATAGCTGGTTTAGCCATGCCTTTCCTGCAAGCAGCAGCAATATCAGAGACAGCAGTTGCCGAACTCGCTGAAGTATTAATCGCCGAAATCACCACGGTATTATTCTGCACTGGCAACGCCACCTTATCTGAGTTAAAGCACTCTGATAGTTTACAGCGCATAGAATAGGTAAATAGGTCATTTGTCCTTTGTCATTTGTAAATGCCCAATTCCCAATAACTAATAACTAATGCGTAATTTTATCAAACAAACTTTTGCTAGTTTAGTTGGCACTTTACTAGGACTAATTATTTTCGGTGGTTTGGGAACCACTGGACTATTTTTGCTGATATTGGCTGCTACTTCCTCTAAAGATACTGGGCCAAATGTGAAAAATAAGTCAGTGTTGGTTTTTGACTTATCGATGAAAATTACTGATGGCGAACCTAGTTCAGGCGAACTGTTTCAAAACACAATATCAGGTGTAGATGAAGATAGAATGGCACTCCGCAAAGTTGTGGAAACTTTGGAGAAAGCGCGACGCGATCCGCGAATTGTCGGGATCTACTTAGATGGAACACGTACAAGCGAAGCTAGTAACGTCGGCTATGCCTCCCTTAAAGAAATTCGGAAAGCGCTGGAGGAGTTTCGCGCCGCTGGGAAAAAGATTGTGGCTTATGGCAGTGATTGGAGTGAAAAGGAATATTACCTTAGTTCAGTGGCAGATTCCGTTGTACTTAATCCTCTGGGAATGATGGAAGTCAACGGTTTGAGTTCACAACCGATGTTCTTAGCAGGAGCATTGCAGAAGTATGGTATTGGTGTTCAAGTCGTGCGGGTAGGGAAATTTAAGGGAGCTGTTGAACCGTTTATCCTGACAAAGTTGAGTCCAGAAAACCGCGAACAAACTCAGAAATTGTTAAATGATGTTTGGGGAGAGTGGCGCACTGTTGTAGGCGCAAGTCGGAAAATTGAACCTAACCAGCTGCAAGCGATCGCAGATAATCAGGCACTACTGGAAGCCACACAAGCCAAAACCAGCGGTTTAGTTGATCGAGTAGCATACTCCGATCAAGTGGTAACTGACCTCAAAAAGTTGACAAATAGCGATAAAGACGACAAAACATTTCGACAAATTAGCCTGAATAGCTATGCAGAAGTTTCCGGCAAATCTTTGGGTGTAGAACGTAACTCAAAAAATCAAATTGCCGTTGTTTATGCTGAGGGCGAGATTGTTGATGGTAAAGGAGAAGATGGGCAAGTAGGAGGCGATCGCTTTGCGAAAATCTTCAACAGACTTCGACAAGATAAGGATGTGAAGGCTGTTGTTTTACGGATTAATAGCCCCGGTGGTAGCGCTACCGCAGCCGAAGTCATGCAGCGAGAAGTGAAATTAACTCGTGAGGCCAAACCAGTTGTAGTGTCAATGGGTGATGTCGCCGCCTCTGGTGGTTATTGGATTGCGAGCGACTCTAACCGCATTTTTGCCGAACCAAATACTATTACAGGTTCAATAGGTGTGTTTGGGGTGCTATTTAATGGTGCAAAGCTGGCCAATGATAATGGCATTACCTGGGATTCTGTGAAAACTGGAACCTATGCTGATAGTCAAACAGTTTCGCGTCCGAAATCGCCCCAAGAGTTAGCACTTTATCAGCGTAGTGTTAACCGTATTTATAATATCTTTCTGAATAAAGTTTCTCAAGGTCGCAAACTCCCAGAACAAAAAGTAGCGGAAATTGCCCAAGGACGGGTTTGGTCGGGTGTAGCGGCGAAAGAAATTGGTTTGGTGGATGAAATTGGCGGTTTAAATACTGCGATCGCATATGCTGCCAAGCAGGCGAAACTAGGAGAAGACTGGGAAGTGCAAGAATATCCTCGCACTAGCAGTTTCGGAGAACGCTTTTTTGGACGTGCAATTGAAGAGGCGCAGACTGCTTTAGGAATTGAGGCGGCGCAACTCAAACAATCTAATCCCCTCACCGCTGAATTCCAGAAACTGCAACAGGAAGTAGAGATTTTGCAAAAGATGAACGATCCACGGGGAGTTTATGCCCGCTTGCCTTTCAACTTGAAGATTGATTGACATCCTCACCTGATCTATCCAGCGATCGTAAAGGCATTGTCATCAATCTTCTTGACGTGATAAGCTATTACGCTTTTAAATTACACAGTCACTTCCTAAGTTCGTTGACCGCTGACGGTTAACTGTCAACTGTCAACTGTCAACTTACTCTTCTTTGTCCGATGCTTAAGGACACTCTGCTGGTTAAGCTACTACGCAAATAATATTGTACATTTACCTGATGACTGATGACTGAAAACCCGTCAACAGTCAACAGTCAACAGTTAACGAGCATCGAGAGTGTTTATATACTTTAGACGCGCATCAACTTATAACCAGTGTTTTGGATACGTCCTTTCTTCCGCTAAATTATTAAAAATCACAGCGCATAGCACTAGAATCATCGATCCCTCAAAAGCAGGTGTTAGCAGAAATTGCCAGTCCGGTTTCGTCATCATGACGACTAATGCAACAGCACCCGAAGGTGGGTGTAGAGTTCCGGTAAGCTGCATTATTCCGATCGCACTAGAAACAGCCATTCCCATTGACAAGGGAGAAGAACCGAGAAAATGCAGAATTATCAGACTCACGATAGCAGCTAAAAGATTACCCCCAATCACATTGCGAGGTTGAGCCAAAGGGCTGTCAGGGACACCAAAGATCAAGACACTTGTAGCACCAAAAGGAGCCATCAGCAAAGGAGAATTAGTTTTTGCAGCCAGGTAAGACGTTGCAGTGATGGCTAAGAAACTACCGATCCAACTCCAAAAAACATGCCGATGATGAGGTCTGTCTATTGGACAGGTTAACGGACACGAGCGCCATCTGGCAAAGGTTTTAAACCAATAATTTTGCAATTTCAACCGAACTTTTTTACCGTCGATCATGAATGAACCACTCGATAATCATGACTCCCTGACTTGACTGAGCAAGGCTTTACTAAAGTTACGATAACATGACATTTCGCAAAAAACTCTAAAAAGTATTCAAATATACAGATTTTTTTCTTTTGTTGCAATTCAGGCTAAATGGGTCAATTTAAGTTGCATAAAAGTAAGACTGAAACCAATGCTTTTCGGTTAAGGGGAAAAGGGGAAAGGAAAAACTTTTAATCCAAACCCAGTACCCTTTACCCCAAACCCGATTCCGAGTTAAAAATGCACAAAGCGAGAAGTATTGGGGCTGAAACCCTTACAGTAAGCTAATCATTGGGAATCAAATATCTCAGAAATCCTACTGAACCATCAAGACAATAAATGTAACTAACATATACATAAATATTGTCAGGATGCTGAATATGTCACATTTACCGCTTCAGTGCCAAAATTTGAAAGAGCAGGTTGAGTTGATATTACAACTTTTACAGCAAGAACCAACACTGTGTTCCCAAGATATTACACCTATACAAACTTCCCTAAGTAAAGCGATTTCTCCGAAGTTTGAGATTGTGTTTGCGGGTGCGTTTAGTGCTGGTAAATCAATGTTAATCAATGCACTATTGGAGAGAGAACTACTTTACAGTGCAGAGGGACACGCTACAGGTACAGAATGCAAAATCGAGTATGCAGAACTAGATAAAGAACGTGTTGTTTTAACGTTTTTAAGTGAAGCAGAGATTCGGGAACAAGCAGTTTACTTGTGTCAGCAACTAGGATTTAAGACAGTACCTAATATTAACCAAGCTGATGTAATTAACTTGCTACGTCAAGGTTCTGAAGCGATTATTCAGCAGGAGGGTGGCGAGAGTAAATCAGAACGTGCGAAACAGGCGAAGGCGTTAATGTTATTGCTAGAGGGATATATAGCAAACCGCGATCGCATCAACACGGTTAATAATGCTACATATTCAATGGAGCAATTTAACTTTTCCAATCTCAAGGAAGCTGCTGGATACGCTCGCCGTGGTAGTAATAGTGCAGTATTGAAGCGAATAGAATATTACTGTAATCATCCTTTGCTACAAGATGGTAATGTAATTATTGACACGCCGGGTATAGATGCACCAGTAGAAAAAGATGCACAACTAACTTATGCCAAAATTCAACATCCTGATACCTCGGCGGTGGTGTGTGTGCTAAAACCTGCTGCGGCGGGTGACATGACAAAAGAAGAAACAGAACTTTTGGAATTAATGCGGGAAAATGGGGGAGTACGCGATCGCGTTTTCTATATCTTCAACCGGATCGATGAGACTTGGTACAATACTCAGCTACGGCAACGATTAGACGATTTAATTAGTGGGCAATTTGGCAATTCAAGCAAGGTTTATAAAACAAGTGGATTATTAGGATTTTATGGCAGTCAGATCAAACAAACAAATCAACGAGATAGATTTGGTTTAGATTCTGTTTTTGCAGAAAGTATTAAAGGTTTAGATGGTAAAGAAGAAACACCACAATTTGTCTATGCGTTTAACAACTACTGTGTAAATTCAGGAAAGCTATCTTCCACTAAATTCCGTGTCTCTGTTAACGGCTATGAAACCCCAAATCAAAATTATGTGCGGATTTTGGGAGATTGGGGAAATGAACTTATAGAACAAATAATTCAAGATAGTGGAACTGAGGAATTTCGCACAGCTATTACTCGCTATCTTACCGAAGAAAAGCGTCCCCAATTATTTAAAAATCTTGCCGATGATTTGGAAGATGTTTGTATTAAACTGAAGAAACATTATCAGAGTGTCCAACGTAATTTAGATAGTCAGCCTCAAGAAATTGAAACAATGAAGGCGCAAGAATTGCAACGCCTAAATCAGCAACTCCAGCAAATTGGTAGAGAATTTAGTGAGCATATCACAGAAGAAGTTAACCATATAATTAATAATTCTTGTGATGCTTTTGAAGCAGATTTTAAGCAATTGCAATCACGAATGATTCGCCGTTTAGATGAGTTGCTAGATACTTTTTCTGTAGCTTATGCTTATCGACGTGCAACTATTAGCCATCCTCGCAATGCTACCGCACCTTTGATTGCTATTTTAGTAGAAGCATTTTATTACTTAGCAAATCAATTAGAAGATATTTTGGTTGAATCTTCTCAGCAAGTAGTTGCAAATTATTTTCAGCGGTTGATTGAAAAAATTCGCAAGTCAGAATATTATCGCCAGTTGTATCGTTTATTAGATCATGATGGTGGCATTGAACAAGAGATCAGAAATTTAGAAAAACAAGTTACTCAAGCATTAGTGAGTGCAGCTAGTGTAGAGTGCGATCGCTTTGTGCGAGAAAGTCCGAGATTTTATGATGAAGGCACTTTTTCTATATATCAATTTCGCCAGACTTTATTACAAACTTCTCAAGGTTACGACGCTGAAAGTATCATAGAAGCAGAGCCAGCAATTAGGCAGTTATTGAAGTTAGATTTTGAACCAAAAGTTTCCCAAACTATTCGTAAATCTTTCCGTCAAACCATCAACCAAACCCTCAAAACTCAGTTATTGCCAATGGCAGAGCGGCAAGCAGATGAAATTTTACAACAATACCCACAGGCACGTGCTTATTTAGAGAAAACACTAGAACAAGAAGCTGAAGAAAAAATTGCGAATAATCGCCGTTTGTTGAATATTGTTGAAGAGAATATTGCAGTATATAATTTAGCAGTTTCTAGTATTAATAGTTGTTTACAGTCCATGCAATTATATGAGCATCTTTTGCCTGTAATTGGTGATTCATTTGATACTGATGGTAAGTTCGCTAATAATGGATTTGTGATTTCAGATGTGGTACAAAAGGTTTAATTTTATATATCGCAATCCTATTTAATTTGTGAAAATTTGCGGTATCCAGATCCCCGACTTCGTAAAAGTTGTCGGGGATCTAACTTTTTAGAATCCTAATCCCCAACTGAATGGTTATGACTATCAAACGTCGGCAATTTCTCACAACCTGTGGACTAGCTACCTTAGCCACCCAGATACCAGCACTTACGGTTGAAGGTAAACTACCCACAAATACCATCCGCAAGCCACCCCGCCTGCAAGTGGGCGATACTGTAGGATTCATCGCCCCTGCGGGTATCGTTGATGTCAAAGACATCGAAGCAGCGCAGAAGTCAGTTTCACAGTTAGGGTTAAAAGTCAAGCTGGGGAAGCATATTTTAGACCGTTACGGCTATTTAGCAGGTAAAGATGCCGATCGCGCCCAGGATGTAAACTTGATGTTTAGCGATCGCACCATAAAAGCAATTATTCCTATGCGTGGTGGTTGGGGTTGTAATCGCATTTTACCCCTACTCAACTACTCGCTAATCCGCTCCCATCCAAAAATTATCATCGGCTACAGCGATATTACAACGCTATTGTTAGCAATTAATGCCCGTAGTCAAATGATTACTTTTCATGGGCCAGTTGCCACGTCTACCTGGAATCAATTTACAGTCGATTACTTCAAGCGCATCCTATTTAATGGTGAAGCGGTGACTATGCAAAATCTCAACCCTAGCGAAGTGCGGGTGGAGATGATAGCACCGGGAAAGGCGAAGGGTAAACTTGTGGGTGGAAACTTATCAGTGCTATCAGCGATGGTAGGTTCACCTTACCTACCTTCTTGGCACAAAAGCATCTTGTTTATGGAAGAGATTGGCGAGGATGTTTACCGTATAGATAGGATGCTGACACAGTTAAAAACTGCTGGAATACTTAATCAAATTGCTGGCTTTATCTTTGGGCAATGCACTAATTGTAGTCTTGGGGATGAACCCTCATTTACATTAATGCAAGTATTGCAACAACACATACTTCCTTTAAATATTCCTGCTTGGTATGGTTCAATGATTGGTCATATTAAAGATAAATTTACTTTGCCAATCGGAGTAGAAGTGGAAATAGATGCTGAACTTGGGACAATACAAATGTTAGAGGCGGCTGTCAATTTTGTTTGAGCCGCGAAAATCAGCCGAGCCACAGTGATTTTGATTAAGATTTTGATAGACAGTATGCATTTCTCCTCGCTATGTTACGACTAACAGAAGTAAAGCTCCCACTTGATCATCCTGAAGATGAGATCAAGACTGCCATCCTCAAAAAGCTGCAAATCACGGCCGAAGAATTGATCAGCTATTCCATCTTCAAGCGTAGCTATGATGCCCGTAAGAAAGGAGAGATTACCCTTGTTTATATTCTGGATGTAGAAACGACTCAAGAAACTCATCTACTCAAGCGCCTGAAAAAAGATCCCCATGTGATGGCTACGCCAGACATGAGTTATCGCCCAGTGGCAAAAGCACCTGGGAATTTGACGATTCGCCCCATTGTGATTGGTACAGGGCCTTGTGGCTTGTTTGCGGGTTTGATGCTCGCGCAAATGGGCTTTTGTCCAATCATTTTAGAACGTGGCAAACAAGTTCGCGATCGCACTGCTGATACTTTTGGCTTTTGGAAGAAAAAATCAGACTTCAACCCAGAATCTAATGCCCAGTTTGGCGAAGGTGGGGCGGGTACATTCTCTGATGGCAAACTCTACAGTCAAGTCAAAGATCCTCAGCATTATGGGCGCAAGGTACTAACCGAATTAGTCAATGCGGGAGCCTCACCGGAAATTCTTTATATCAACAAACCGCATATCGGTACTTTTAAACTGGTGGGAATCGTCCAAAGTATGCGTGCCAAAATCGAATCCCTCGGTGGTGAAATTCGCTTTCAAAGCCGGGTGGAAGATATAAACATCGAAAATGGACAGGTGCGGGGAGTCACCCTCGCCAGTGGGGGATATATCGCCAGCGATCACGTAGTTTTGGCGGTGGGTCACAGCGCCCGCGATACCTTCCAAATGCTATTTGATCGGGGAGTTTACATAGAGCCTAAACCTTTTTCCATCGGCTTTCGGGTCGAACATCCTCAGACTCTCATCGACCAATGCCGTTTCGGCGCTCAAGCTGGTCATAAGCTTTTAGGTGCTGCCGATTACAAACTGGTTCACCACTGCCAAAATGGTCGTTCCGTCTATAGTTTCTGTATGTGTCCGGGAGGTTTGGTGGTTGCAGCCGCATCAGAACCGGGGCGAGTCGTCACCAATGGGATGAGCCAATACTCTCGTAATGAGCGCAATGCCAATAGTGCGATCGTTGTGGGCATCACACCCGAAGATTATCTGGGCAATGCCTTGGCGGGAATTGACTTCCAACGGCGCTTGGAAGAACGAGCTTTTGAATTGGGTGGTGGAACTTATGAAGCTCCAGGGCAGTTGGTGGGAGACTTTCTCAACCATCGTCCCTCTACAGCATTTGGCACAGTTAAACCGTCTTATACACCTGGGGTACATTTGGGTGATTTGAGCCAGAGTTTACCAGATTATGCGATCGCAGCCATCCGTGAAGCCCTTCCCGCTTTTGACAAACAAATTAAAGGTTTTGCAATGGATGATGCCGTGTTGACTGGGGTAGAAACCCGCACTTCATCACCGATTCGGATTAAACGCAAAGAGGATTATCAGAGTTTAAATACAGTCGGTCTTTATCCGGCTGGTGAAGGTGCAGGATATGCAGGTGGAATTCTCTCGGCGGGTATCGATGGCATCAAGGTGGCGGAGGCAGTTGCTTTAAGTATTTTAAGTTGAGAGTGATCGTCAAATCTGAAATAGTCAATGCGATCACTAAAGTATAAGTCGTTGAGAGCGATCGCCTTCAATAGACCTCTTGCAAAAATAGTTTTGCACTCTTGGGGAAAGGGGTGCATGTTTTAGAGTGCATGGTAATTCTATCGCCGCTTTCCCCCTTACCCCACTTTTGCAAGAAGTTTAATATCCTGCGAAACCATAAATCGCAAAATCTGCTCGATTCTGTCTTAGTACAGTTCATATTTCATTAACTGACAGGGCAACGTTCCGTTGTACACCGCAATTCGCTGGGATGATTTTAGTCCAATCGATTGAGATAGTTCCTTGTTGCCACTCAGCACAAATGCAGTCCAGCCTTTAAAGCGTTGTTTCAACACATCGCCCAAAAGTTTATAGAACGCCCCTAAATCGCTATCTCGCCCCAGCCGTTCGCCGTATGGTGGATTGCAGAATAAAACTCCACTGTCTGCGGGGGCGACAACATCGGCTAGCTCCATTTGAGAAAACCATACATGGTTATCAACGCCGCAGTTTTGAGCATTGTTAATCGCTTGCTCGATTATATTTTCATCGCGATCGCTTCCCCAAATAGGTGCGGGCAGGGTATCCAGTTGGCTATCCTTAGCTTCTTGCAGTAGCTTTTCTAAAAGGGATAAATCAAAATCGAGCCAATTTTCAAATCCAAAGGATTCACGAAACAACCCTGGTGCGATATTCAGTGCCTTTAAGCTAGCTTCCAAGGGTAAAGTGCCAGATCCACAGAGAGGATCGTAGAACATCTGGTCTGGCTGCCAACCCGAAAGTTGAATGAGGGCAGCAGCTAGAGATTCCTTTAGGGGGGCTGCTCCAACCGCAGGACGGTAGCCTCGGCGATGCAGACTATTTCCAGAACTGTCAAGTTTAACGGTACAACTATCGCGTTCAATATGAACATTGATCCGCACATCTGGTTCATGAAGCTCTACATTTGAACGCTCGCCTAGATTTTCTTTCTGCTGGTCAACGATTGCATTTTTGACCTGGAGAGATGTGAAGTGGCTGTGGTTGAGGCGATCGTTTTTGCCCGTGACATTCACCGCCAGCGTCATGTCTGGCGTTAAATAGTTTTGCCAATCGATACTCTGGATACCGCGATAGAGATCCTTGGCATCAAGGCAAGGAAACTCATGGATATTCACCAAGATTCGGAACGGCAGCCTAGCCCAGAGGTTGACACGATAAAGTAGGGTGCGATCGCCCTCAAAGGCTACACCGCAAAACCCTGGCTCTACGGAATGGGCACCCAGTTGCTCTAACTCCTGAGCTGCAAGGGTTTCTAATCCACGAGCAACCGTTGCAAAATACTGATTCATCCTCTAATCCAAAGCATTGTCTTTACTGCTGACTCATTGACGCACTTTAGCTTAACTTATATCTTGTGACATTCTCTCTCGTTAAGTCTGCGACTCAGAGCAGTTGAGGTTAAGTCTTTGTTACCAAAAATACTCTAACAGCAATCATTACACAGCCAGCAGCAATGTTTATTCCTTTCCTTGTTTTAGAACTAATAAGCAATCTAGCTCTGTGTGCCATGAATGCATAACCAAGTTTTACACCGCCTACGGCCACTATAGTAATTGCAATAATAATACTAGTGTCAAAATAGGATACTTTAGAAATATCAACAAAAGCCGGAAAAAAACCAAGATAAAATAAGGTGGCTTTTTGATCACCCAATGTAATAAACAATCCAGTTAGAAAACTGGACAGCAAGGAGGTTTCTATAACCTCCTGTATTACCACATCTTTTGATTTAGACTTGCATAGCCCTATTCCCAACAAAATAAGATAAGCACCGCCAAGGTATTTTATTATAACTCCAAGGTTGCCCATCGTAAGAGCAAGAAGCGATAAACCGCAGATGGCTATTATTATGAAAATGATGTCACCAAGCACTATACCTATAGTTGTGAAAACACCATGAATAAATCCAGATGTAGCTGATCTTGTACAGACAACCAATACACTAACACTAGGAATAGAAGCCAAAACAACCATCGCACTAAACAATGCAATAATGGTGCTAAATGTCATATTGGTTTGCATAAGCATAGCAATTAAAAGAAATCAAAATCATTTTAAGTTGCTTGTCTCATTTCTTTGATACCTAACTAGTTATTAGACAGAAATTTTTTGGATATCCACCGTCAGCAGGGCGGAAGTATCATGTCAATAAGACTAGCATATTATTAATAGACTCCAGGATAATCTGATTAACTCCTACTTATTGACAAAGATTTTAGGATTGCTTTGATGGAAAGAAGTAAATCAAACGAGAAATACTGGTTTTTTCATTGGTTCTTAATCTTGGTTGTGATCAAGAGTACTTTAGATGCGTTTGCCTTGCTCTGCGACTATAAAAATCCTATTTGATTTGTAAAATTTTTCGTTAAGGCTGTCATTAGTCATTAGTTCTTTGTAGTTTTTTACAAATGATTTAGGACTGCTATATAACGTTAACTCTCTAAATGATTCAAATAAGTACAATGAAATAACAAACCCTAGACAAACGAATTGAACAAAGATTTATCTACAATTTTCTAAAATCAATCATTGTCTGACGATAAGCATCTGGCAATCCTGTATCAAAACACTTGCCTTTAACAACATATCCTGTCATTCCCTCTTCCTGACACAATCCATCAAGACAAGATGTTAACTGAAATTCGCCTCGTTCTCGGAAATTTTGGTTGATGTGTTCTGCTAGAAAGTCAAAAATTTTCGGCGTTAGTAAATATAAGCCAAATATACATAAAAACTCATTTTCTGCCATTCCCTCTACACATAGATGCTGTTGTGCATAATCAATGGTAGGCTTTTCATAGAGTTGTGTAACTTTCAAAATCGAGTTTAACTCTTGCCAAACTCCTGTTACACACCCAGCTTTATGAATAATCTCTGCTGGCATTGTAGTTAAGCTAACAACGCTTTGATTAACTTGTTCATAAACATCTAAAACTTGACTAGCACAAGATTTTTCAATGTCAGATGCATAAATGTGGTCGCCCAACATTAGCAGAAACGGCTCATCTTGCACCCAATCTTTGGCACAAAAAACTGCATGACCATAGCCTAATTGCTCCTCTTGCAATAAAATGGTAACTCTGCTACCTAAATCTTCGAGATATTGGCTATATTCTTGATTTTGCGCTGAAAGTTTATCTAAAAGTTCTTTTTTAGGTGGATTTTTCAATAAATCTTCAAATATTTCTTGGTCATCCGGCTGCACGACAATCCCTACTTCTGTAATTCCAGCATTAATTGCCTCTTCAATAATTGCGAGAATGACAGGTTTTGCCCTACCATCTCGATCAATAATCGGAAAAAGTTCTTTTTTTATAACTTTAGTAGCTGGAAACAAACGAGTACCGAAACCAGCTACCGGAATCACAGCTTTTCTAACTTTATTTTTTTGCATAAGCAGTTTATCACCCCAACTTCTCAAACAATTCTGCTAACACTACATTAGAAAACAAAAACCCTTGGGGATCAATCAAACGTAACCTTCTCTCTGCAACTTCTACCCAACCTTTCTCAAAATACAATTGCAAACATCTGCAAATTTCCTCCACCTTCTCTTCGCCAAATCCTTCCGCCAACGCCGCCAAACTCACACCCTCCGCCAAACGCAACCCCAACATTAACGTTTCTAACAATACTTCTTTTGGGGGCGTCACATCACAATCAATTACACCGCCACCTTGTACCCACTGGTAATACTCCTTAGTTTTACGCGGACGAGTGAAGCGTTTCCCCTCAACATAACTCGCCGCACCCATACCAAAGCCATAATAAGGGCGGTTTTCCCAATAAACCCGATTATGCCGACACTGATGACCAGGTTGAGCATAATTGGAAATTTCATAATGCTCATAACCTGCACTAGTCAAAACTTGCTGCCCCATCTGGTACATTTTGACTGTGGCTTCATCCGTAGGCATTGGAGTATCGCCAGGTTTGTAGTAACGCCCAAAAGCTGTACCTGGTTCAATGGTAAGATCATAGATGGAAATGTGAGTAGGTAAAAGGCCTACCGCTTTTTCTAGAGAATCCTGCCATTGATCCAAAGACTGATGCGGCAACCCAGAAATTAGGTCTAAGCTAAATTCGGGAATCTCGACTTGGTGGATTAGTTCCACCGCTGCAAAAATATCTTCAACTGAGTGCGATCGCCCCGCCTTTTGCAATAATTCTGATTGAAAGGCTTGTACACCCAAACTTACCCGGTTCACGCCTGCACCGCGATAGCCTGCTATATGAGCTAAATCAAATGTGCCTGGGTCAATTTCCATAGAAATTTCTGCACCAGAAGCAATACCAAAATGCTTCTCTAGCTCTGTTACTATTCGTTGTAGCTGCTCTATTGATAGCAGCGAAGGAGTACCACCACCGAAGAAAATAGTCTTCAGGGGTTGACCGAATGCTGGTGTAATGGCAATTTCTTTACATAGCACCTCAACATATTGGGAGATAGTACCAGATGTTTCGCCCCGCAAGCGATCGCCCACAACAGATACTGGGAAATCACAATAAAAACACCGCCGTCTGCAAAAGGGAATATGCACATAAGCAGAACTCGCAATTCCAGAAATACTCAATTTTTGACTCATATTGAGAAAAGTTTAAAGTTAAGCCAACTGCGAATTAGAGACAATGAAAATGAGTAGTTTGTTTACAAGTTTTTCTCGTTTTACAACGAAACAATGAAAAATATGAAGATAAAAGCCTTTGGTTATAATAATTGCAGATATTGCCCTACTAAACCCTTAGTGTAAGTCAATATTGATGAGTTTATCTTACCGATGAAATAAAAAATACTTAACTTTATCGGTTAACACAGTTGCAGGAAAACAAGACAACCATGCTTGACGCCATTATTATTTTCTCATTTATCCTAGCAGCGTCGGGAATAGGGTTCTACAGCATTGAACTACTACCCAATGGGACGCTAGATCAGGTAACAAATCTTGAAGCTTTACGCTTAGTTGTTGCCGTCTTTG
Source organism: Nostoc sp. CHAB 5824 (assembly GCF_020829665.1). GTDB lineage: Bacteria > Cyanobacteriota > Cyanobacteriia > Cyanobacteriales > Nostocaceae > Nostoc. The sequence goes on along the minus strand of NZ_JAIVFT010000003.1, from coordinate 378,643 downwards.
CCGCTATTATTGGTGGTGCGATCGGGCTGAGTTTCCAGACGACATATCGTCGCCTAGAATCACAAGTTAAAGAAATGCCTTTGGAAGTGATCTTAACTCGTGCCATTGGCTTAGTGATTGGGCTATTGCTAGCTAACCTCATGCTAGCCCCACTATTTTTGTTGCCCATCCCGGCGGACTTTGGATTTATTAAGCCACTGGTGGCAGTTGTCGGCAGTATTATCCTTTCCGTCACTGGCATGAATTTGGCAGATACCCACGGGCGAGGTTTATTGCGGTTCATTAATCCCAACACCGTCGAATCGATGGTAGTGGAAGGAACACTAAAACCAGCCAATACCAAAGTTTTAGACACTAGCTGTATTATTGATGGTCGTATTGAAGCCTTACTAGAAACAGGGTTTTTAGAAGGGCAAATTCTTGTACCGCAGTTTGTCTTGCAAGAACTCCAGCAAGTAGCGGATGCTAGCAAAGACCAAAAGCGGGTGCGGGGAAGGCGAGGACTAGAAATTCTCAACCGCATTAAGGAAGATTACCCCGATCGCATCGTAATTAATACAATTGACTACGAAGATATTCCCACAGTAGATGCGAAGTTAGTACGCTTCGCCCAAGAAATTAGCGGCACACTATTAACCAACGACTACAACTTGTCTAAAGTTGCCAGTGTTCAGAAAGTACCTGTTTTGAACGTGAATGATTTAGTAAATGCCGTCCGTCCCAGTTATTTACCTGGCGATAACTTAGATTTGAAAATTCTCAAGGAAGGCAAAGAACCCAGTCAAGGCATTGGCTACTTAGATGACGGCACAATGGTAGTCGTTGAAGAAGGTAGCAATTATGTGGGTGGTGAACTGCGAGTAGTAGTCACCAGTGCTTTGCAAACCACAGCAGGAAGAATGATTTTTGCCAAACCCCAAGCTTCAGCATTGGCGTGAAACAATGGGATGTTCAATTAAAGTGAGACTTAGTAATCGGTGCAGGTTGGCTGCATCGATTATTTATTGATTGGACTCACGAGACTCACTTGCCCGTAAATACTGTAACTGTTCAATTGATAACCCTGTGACTCTGCCAATCTGTTCTAATGGCATACCAGTATTAAATAGATTTCTTGCCACTTCAAGTAAAGCTTCAGCTTTGCCTTCAGCCTTGCCTTCAGCCTTGCCTTCAGCCTTGCCTTCAGCCTTGCCTTCGTCTAAAATATCTTGATAAATCACTGACTCGCGCATAATATCTGACCTCAAAACTCGTCTGATAACCTCTTTGTCTAATACTAAACCAGCTAAAATCGCTGTGGAAGCAGCAATATTACTTTGAGTTCTTGATTCTGTAATACTGTTAATTTCCTGTGCCACTTCGTTAAGTATAACTTCTGGAGCAATTGTACTGCTCAACACCGCCAAAGGTAAAAGTCCAGGCGTTCTCAGAAATACTTCAGTTGGTTGTTCCCAAAGTCTGATAACTGAAAATTCATGGCGTGTCCCAGAAATTGTAAATGTATTCTGTTGTACTAAATCTGAATTTGTCTGCTTAAGATAAATTACAACTTGATGCATTGCTTTGCGTGGAAAGCGGCGATATACTCGCAACCGATAGTCAATCATCCGAAAAGGAATTTCAGCATCAGGTTGGGTTTGAAATTCCAAATGTAATATGTTTTGCTCAGACTGTAGCAGAATTAGGGCATCAGCCCGAATGGGTTCGAGAGATAATTCTTTTGGACTGAGTTCGGTTAAAGTAATAGATTCACCTAATAACCAAGTGGCAAAATCGCGGGAGAAATTTTCGGCTAAAAATTTACAGATATTGTCAAACATTTTAGAATTTTACCAAATAGCTCACTCATTTGCTATTTATCCGAAATTTTTTAATTCAAACATCTATAATATTCTAGTTTTTATCAATCTTTAATGGTAAATTATCTGGAGCTTTAAAGAAAGTAATTTTTTATTTGTAAACGTAATTATAAATTAATTAAACTAGTGTTATTAGTTGTTAGCATTCTGACTATTATGAAGCGCATTTGCACTATGGTTAATATTTTTACAATAACTTCATTATCTGCTTTTGTATTTGCTGGTGCTACTACTTTATTGCTCGTGCAGACAGTCACAGCTAAACCAGTACATATAAAAAAGCAAGTCAATCAACCAATACCATTTAACTCAAGAGTACGAATATACCCTGCAAATAATAGCCTACCAGCAAGTCGCTTGATTACGATTGAACGTGTTCTCAAAAAGTCTAGTAAGATGCAAATAACAGAAGCAAAACTTACAACATACGAGGAATTTGCAGCCAAAACAGGAGAGTACAAATCATCTATTTCTAACAATCGAATCGTGTGGATAGTGACTGGTTTTGTCCAAGGTGAGATGAGAATGTCTAAGGGTAGAAGTGTCTGTACTGATAACGCTAAACTTGTGGAAGTAACGGATGCAGAAACTGGCGATTCTTTTGGTAGAAGTATTTACTGTCCCCCAAATAACCAGATAAATTTTATGTAGTAAAGTTGACTTAGAATCAAAATAACTTGATTTCAGGAGATTGACTTTCATGACGGTGCGATCGCTTCATTATCTATAGTGATGGCAAGTTCGCCCGTCAGCACTAAATTTAATACTCAGAAATCTCTAATGGCAAATTATCTGGGTCTTTAAAGAAAGTAAATTTTTTTATTTGTAATTTCATTAACTCTGATATTTTCTACCTCTACTCCTTTCGATTTTAAATAAAAAACAGTTTCCTCAATATCATCAACTTTAAAAGCAAGATGTCTTAAACCACAAGCCTTTGGTTTACTAGTTCGTTCTGGAGGATTTGGGAAAGAGAATAGCTCTATTTGAGTATTTTCTGCAACTTTTAAATCTAATTTTCTATAATGAGGATAACCATTCAAATACAGATATTTATGGTTAATGGTTAAGCCATCAGTAATTTTTGGTTATGTTTTGGTATTGGCGGATTTTATCTAGTTAAGTTTTTTAAACACCTTATTTCCTTTTCGACGTTGCTTAGTGGAAATATAGGAATCCAGTTTTATTTTTAAAATTTATGAAATTACTTGTGAATATTTTTATTTTGAATTGTTAATTTTGCTTCTGAATTATGACTCTCTAATTTTTACATTTTAGGCTTTATCTTTATCGTATTTTATATATAACGTGGTTTTTGTTTGTCTCTTGCTAGCAGATTAAGAATGCTACTGGTTAGGCTTTTTATTGGTACGTCGGCTAAACCGAAATATCTCACCGTCAGTGAGATTTTGGCTATCAACGATCGCAAACTCTTAGTAGATAAACGCAATGGCAAGGGTTGGGCGACGGCTCTAAAGCTGCCTTCAAGAAGATTTACACCAATTCTCCAAAATGAGGCAACAGATGTAAATCAGGAAAGTCTTGCTGCATCTAAGTTTCTTAATTGCGAATTGCGAATTGCGAATTGCGAATTGGTATTACCTATTGATCTGACCAATGCTTAAGAAGTAAGCAAGCTTGCTCAAAATGCCGATTGCTTCCTCATTTTGGGATTTTCCGCAAGCAATTGGCTGAGGGCTTTATCAAGGCTAAAAGGTATCCCTAGAACAAATTAAAACCTTCCCGTTCGTCCTGTCAGACTGGCAATCACCGTCGCTAACTCCGCTGCTTCTACAGGTTTGGGAAGATGCATCTGAAAGCCTGCTAACAAAGCCTGTTTACGATCGTCGCTTCTTGCATACGCTGTTAGTGCAACAGCTGGCATCCGACCGCCACGCTGGGCTTCAAGTTGCCGCAGTTTCCGAATTAGGGAGTAACCATCCTCATTTGGCATCCCAATATCGCTCACTAAAACATCTAAGCTCTGACTTGTCGCGTTTTCGATGATTTCCAATGCCTCACTCACGGAGGCAACGGAAATGACTTCAGCACCATACTCTTGCAAAATTGTACTCAGCAATTCCAGCGAATCTGCCTCGTCCTCCACAACCAATATCTGTAAGCCTGACAACGTAAGCAGAGTATCAATCTTGCCATCAGCTTCAGCGATCGAGTCTAATGCCTCTGGCTCACTCGATGATTTGTGGATAATCATGACGGGCAGCTTGACAATAAAGGTTGTCCCCTGTCCGATTCCTGGACTTGCCACGGTTATTGTCCCACCATGTAATTCAATTAGTTGACGAGCTATTGCTAACCCTAAACCTAGCCCACCATAACTTCGGGTGGTGGTACTGTCGTTTTGGCGGAAGCGATCAAAAACATAGGGTAGAAAATCCGGGCTGATGCCAACTCCTGTATCGCTAACGGTAATTTCGATATGAGAATTGATTCGTTCCAAGCGGATCTGTAATTTCCCTCCTTTGGGTGTGAATTTGATGGCGTTTGAAAGCAGGTTCCAAACGACTTGCTGTAAACGGTCGGCGTCACCAGATATGGGATTTTTTGAACAATCCAAGACGCTTTGAATGCGAATTGACTTTGCCTCAGCCGCCAGCCGCACAGACTCAATGGCTGCCTCAATTACTTTAACTAGATTGACTGGATGAACTTGCAAACGTAGCTTGCCTGTGATCATGCCAGAGATATCCAGGATGTCTTCAACGATCTTTGTTTGAGACCTCGCGTTCCGCTCGATTGTCTCCAAGGCACGCATTAGTCTATCCTCACTCACCTGTTGTTTGCGTAACATCTGCGACCACCCCAAGATGGCATTGAGCGGTGTTCTCAATTCATGAGAGAGAACTGAGAGAAACTCGTCTTTAGCGCGATTAGCTGCCTCAGCCTCAGCTCGGATGACTTGTTCGCGGATCAACAATTCATCTTTGGCGCGATTGGACGCTTCCAGTTGTGCTGTGCGTTCTTGCACCCGTTGCTCCAGCTCCACATTGATCGATTGGATGCGGCTTCGACTATCTAACAGTTCCTGGTTCGTGATGGCTAGCTGGGCTGGACTTGGTGCATCTAGAGCAATTGGAATTAACGGAATCAATAAAAAGGTGAACGCATAGGATGACCATAGAGCATTGAAGGCTTTCAGCAGCCCTGAAAACCAATAAATGGGATACCAGAGCGTAACTACTCCCATTATATGGGTGGTGCCACACAGGGCAAAGACAAAAAAGTACCCAGTGAGGAGGGTTACAGTGTTGGCTGGCAAATCTTTGCGCTCATTTCTAAAGTAAACAATTGCTATGGCGACTGAGTAATAAGCGATCGCAGTCAATGCATCTGAAGTTAAATGTAGCCAGACTAAACCCGGCTTCCAGAGGTAACAATGCCCGTGAGGAATGAAGGAAGTTGAAAGGAAGTTGCTGAGGAAGTCAGGCATATTGGTTCTTATTTTCGGCTCTTGGATGTTGCTTGCACTTCTGTTCTAACTGTTAGAGCTGCATCAATTATTGTGCCGCTTCAACAAACAATGATGCGCCATAGCCATTGAGAACAATTCGGGAGCAAGCACACAATTGTATCTAAGTCCTTGAGCAAAAACACGCTAAGATACTTACCCTGAAAAAAGATATCACCCCGAAGGCTCAAATCCACGACACACAAAGAATAATTTCAAAACACGGCTGATATGTTTTTTTTGCAGTCTCCCCTAACAGGTTTGCCAGCCAGAGCATTGAATTTGGGTTTGAATCGGGTGAGATAATCCGCTTTGACTTCAGTCATGGGTCTATTATCAATCGTAGTTCAATCAGTTAACCCGTTATACATCTTGCACCTCAGTATCTGAAACTGGGTAAAAGTGTTACAAGGTCGTAGCTTAATTTTCCCCAATTGTGATCGCTATGCCCGCCGCAGGCATCGTAATATTTAACTTAAATTCATATTCAATCAGCAAAAAGCTTGATTGCTTTCTCAAAACTTCATATTCAATCAGCAAAATGCTTGATTGCTTACTCAAAATGCTTGTTTGCTTTCTCAAAATGCCTGATTGCTTTCTTATTTCGGTAGATTCAGCAAGTAAAAAGACATATTACTTTCTCAAACCCCAGTTTGCTTTCTCATTTCGGTAGATTCAACAAGCAAAAAGAGATATTGCTTTCTCAAACCCCAGTTTGCTTTCTCATTTCGGTAGATTCAACAAGCAAAAAGAGATATTGCTTTCTCAAACCCCAGTTTGCTTGTTTATTTAACTAATTTACGTATTTATTTTGGTGTACGGTTGAGCCAAAAGCTTGCGATGTTTACGACGGGCTATTCGGCGTCGCGATCGCTTCACTCAGCAAGCATCTTTCAACAGCTTACTGCTGACTCTGCTGGCTTATTGGTTAAATATAAGCGATTGACAAGGGTTTGAAGTGATGAATCAGACATTGAAAACTAAGGTTAAACACATTGAGCGAACCACGACTACTCAATTGAATGCACAACTTTAGCCTGAATCCTCAGATATGAATTATGAAGGATTTGACGAGGCATAAATGAGAATTAATGCCTAAATAGTGTTAATCAGGGATTTGTTTATAAAACAATACAGTTCAGTTAAGGCTTGATCCTCCCTAACCCTCCGATAAATTGGAGGGAACTAGAGCAAGCCTTTTTAAGGGAAGTGCGATCGGTGCATTTACGCGCACGTAGTTTTGGCTCTTGGGGTTTCGTGTGGAGATCCAAAGATGAAACCAATAACCTTAATTGCCGTTAAACAAACGCTCAAACTCCGCATTGACGACTTGGTAACACTCGCAGGTGATATTTTCTAGACCTGAGCGGTCAAGGATAGTTATTTGCCCGCGAATATAGTTGATTAGCCCCGCCTTTTGAAGAATAGAAGCACTAAGGCTAACAGTGGAGCGATTCACACCTAGCATTACGCTGAGAAATTCTTGAGTGAGTGAAAAAGTGTCTGTCTCTACTCGATCAGCAGTCATCAGCAGCCAACGGCACATTCGCTGTTCTATTGAGTGCAGGCGGTTACAGGCAGCTGATTGGGCAATTTGATTAAACAGCGCTTGCGTGTATCGTTGTAGTAGATTGTACAACTGACTATCTGCGGTGACATGAGTTTTAAATGCATCTACTCTCATTCTTAAGCCAGAGCCAGCAACTTGCATAAAACACTCGCCCGGAATCCTATCGGCTCCCAGGAATACTGGAAGACCCACCATTCCTTCATTGCCCACCGTAGCCACTTCGATTGCCGAACCGTCTGTCATCACTGTGAGCATAGAGGCTACGCCATAGTTGACAAAATAGACGTGCTCAATTGGTTGGTTACGTAGATAAAGTTCTCGCCTGAACTCTAGAGAGACAACCTCCATATAAGGAGCAAGACGAGAGTATTCCTCAGAGGGTAGAGCAGCTAAAAGTTGGTTTTTCACAAGTGCAGGATTTTTGAAACAGACATAGCAAGAGGCTGTTTAAGTCAGTCTTATGTCTATTAAATAACTGGCAGCAATCAAGAACCTCTAGCAAAAGGTTTATCTATTGTCAATAGTTTATTTTTGTTATCGAAATAACATAAGCTGTCGCGCATTTAACTTGCACATTTTTTCGTGTTGACTGTTGGCTGTTGACTGTTGACTGTTGACTGTTGACTGTTAACCGTCAGCGGTCAACGAACTTAGGAAGTGACTGTGTAATTTAAAAGCGTAGTAGTTTAGAATAATTATATGTTAGTTCGCTAACATAGCACAGTAACTTGTCAGACTGCTATAGCACTAATTAGACGATAGCTACTGAGCGCTAAACATTCGCAAAGAAAAAATGGCGTTACAACAACGACACCGAATTCTGTCACACTTCCCCAATATTGCCTATAACGTAGTGGCGATCGGAGCTTCTGCGGGCGGGCAAAAGCCAATCATCCAAATTTTGTCGGCTTTACCAGCAGATTTCCCGGCGGCGATTGTTGTAGTTCAGCACATGAATCCTCTTTACCCTAGTCGTCTGGCACATATCCTCAGCCGCCATACAGCGTTGCGAGTAGAGCAGGCAAAATCAGGGGAGATAATGCGTCCAGGGACAGTTTATACTTATGTTCCAGATCAGCATGTAGTAGTTGGTGCTAACGGTAAGCTGTCTCTGTTAGAGTCGCCAAAGATGAACTTTGTTCGCCCCTCAGTGGATAAACTATTCATGTCGATAGGACTTAATTACGGAATGCGGGCGATTGCTGTTGTCCTAAGTGGGTTTGGCAGAGATGGTGCTTTAGGAGTGATGGCAATGAAAAAGTATGGCGGCATGACGATTGCTCAAGATGAAACTACTTCGGAATACTTTGATATGCCTTCAGCAGCTATTGACACCGGGAAAGTAGATTTCGTTCTGAATCCAGAGGCGATTGCCAAGAGCTTGAGTAGCCTGGTAATGACGGAATTAGTAGCATAAAAGGTAATTTATTAATTAAATAGGCAGTTTTGGCTGCTCTTTGCAGCATTGTGGCTGCACCAGTGCGTAGACGCGTAGCGGCTTGTCGTAAGACATCGCCTTGTTGCAATTTCGCCTCAGCTAACTGGGTTTGGCAATACTTCGCTGAGTTCATGAAGTTTTAGTGTTTTCCGCAAGCTAAATGGCATTCGACTTACTAAATTGGCTTGTTTGCTGCGGAGCTTTTGGTTGTGAGCGATCGCTTTATATTGAAATAATCTGGATTTCTGTTACTTGAGTTCAACTTCATTACCCATAATTACTTCGCTATTGAATGATTTTTCTATTTTAGTAGCAGAAGCCTTATTTCCTGTTCCCTGCTAGAAAATTTTGCTTGGAGTACAATCGTCTCTCATGAACACAAATTTAACTAAAATTCATATTTAATCAGCAAAAAGGCTTGTTGCTTTCTCAAAACTTCATATTCAATAAGCAAAAAGGCATATTGCTTTCTCAAAATGCTTGATTGCTTTCTCAAACCCCAGTTTGCTTTCTCATTTCAGTAGATTCAGCAAGCAAAAAGACATATTGCTTTCTCAAACCCCAGTTTGCTTTCTCATTTCGGTAGATTTAGCAAGCAAAAAGAGATATTGCTTTCTCAAACCCCAGTTTGCTTGTTTATTTAAGTAATTCACGCATTCATTTTGGTATATCGTTAAGCCGTTAATTTGCGATCGCTTCATTCAACAAGAATCTTTCAACGGTTGAGTGGTGACTCTGCTGGCTCGTTGGTTAAATCAATAAGTTAACGTGAATTCGACGGCTTATATAGTGTCCGCTTAATTAGCTCAATCAAAAAGACCTCTCCCTGATTTTACTAAGCAAAATCGTCCCTTTCCGACTCGGAGAGGGACAGCCTTGAACTAAAGTTCAGGCAGGGAGAGGTTTATCGAACTCACGTTAAATTAGGAATATGCGACTACTTTGTTGCTCAATTGAGGAATAAAATATTTTTTCTCGCTTTGCGCCTTGGCGCGAAACTTTCATACTGTTAATCGGCAACGTTGAATTTTTACTATTCCTGTAAAACGGTTTTTGATACAATTCTAGTTTTTTTGAGGTCTGCATCCGAAAGTTCTTCTCCAGCTTGCAGACGAGTAGCCGAAGTTTGCAACACTGTAGCTGCACCTTTATCTCCAATTTGTAAAGCGGTTTTAGCTGCTGTTTGTAGCATCGTGGCTGCACCAGTGCGATCGCCTTGTTGCAATTTCGCCTCAGCTAACTGGGTTTGGCGATACTTCGCTAATGCTAAAATAGACTGCTGCACTTGGGGATTAGAATCCGGTTGATACGCCCGCACTACATCTGCATACACTGGCACGAGGGACGAAAGTAAACCTTGTTCATTAACCAACGGGTCATCGTAACGGATTTGCAGATGTGCGATCGCTTGTTTCCCTTCTGGCAATTGTCCCAGATAAATATTAGCCAAAACTACCCGTTCTACATCCTGCATCAAATCTCCCAAACGTACAGCGAAACGTCCATCAGCTTCGGGTTCCACTGGTAACTCAATTGTATCTGGGGCAACTTGGGCAATGGGTTTCAATTCTGCTAGTCGGACATTAGGCACTAGAGATAAAAGCAAGTAGGCATTAGTTAGCCCAATCGACTGAATCCGTCCAAAGAGTCGGCTAAATTGATCCACAGCTTGTTCAGGACGTTCAATATGGGCCAAAGTCCCACCACCAACATCAGCAATTTTTTCCAGCAAATCCTGATTCCAGCTATTGCCAAATCCGAAAGTGTTGATAGTTAAGTTCAGCTTGGCAGCCTTTTGCGCGAGTTGAAGACAGCGCTTGTTGTCATCTCTTCCAATATCCCATTTCCAAATTCGCAAACCGCTTTCACCATGCCCATCTGTCAGCAGAAACGCCTGGGAAACAGCGCCTCTTGTGCCTTTCATCAATTCTGTAATTCCCAGTTCCAAACCCTCAGCGATGACAGTGCCGCCGCTAGCGCTGAGTTTGCTTTTTATTTGAGATTTGATGCTTTCGGGGTCTTCAATCGCTTGGTTAGGGATAATGACTTCCGCAGAACCGGAAAAAGCCACAATTGAGATGCGATCGCCTACTTTTAACCGATCTATTAATCCTTCCACTGCCTGGATCACCGTTTTAATTGGTTGTCCATGCATGGAACCACTTCTATCCAAAATCAAGCAGAGATTAAGGGGCAGATTTTGGTCAGACTCATCAGCGATAGCAAAAATCGTTATTGCTAGTTGACGTTGGCTACAAGTTTGAGTTACATCAACATTATTGTCATTTAACGCCGAGAGCAATTTAACTTTCATCTAAACCTGAGTTTACTGGGGAGGGGTATCTTGCAAAACTGTTTTGGAGACAATTCTGGTTTTCTTGCGATCGCTTTCAGATAAATCTCCACCAGATTGTAGCTGGGTGGCAGAAGTTTGCAACACCGTCGCTGCACCAGTATCTCCCATTTGCAAGGCAGTTTTAGCAGCCGTTTGTAGCATCGTCGCTGCACCAGAGCGATCGCCCTGCTGTAATTTCGTCTCGGCTAGCTGGGTTTGGCGATACTTAGCTAATGCTAAAATAGACTGTTGCACCTGGGGATTCGGGTCTGCTTGGTAATTTTTCACTACATGGGCATAAACTGGGACATTTGGTGTAACTAAAGCTACCTTGTTGGCAGCTGGGTCATCGTAGCGGACTTGCACATTAGCGATCGCTTGTTCACCTGCTGGCAATTGTCCCAAATAAATATTAGCTAAAATCACTCGTTCCGCATCTTTCATTAAATCTCCCAACCGTACAGCGAAACGTCCATCAGCTTCTTGTTGCAGTGGTAACTCAATTGTGTCTGGGGAAACTTGGGCAATGGGTTTAAGTTCCGCTAACCTGACATTAGGCATTAGGGATAATAACAGATAAGCATTAGTCAATCCCACCGTTTGAACGCGGCTAAATAGGCGATTAAACTCATTCACTGCCTGATCGGGTTTTTGAATGTAAGATAAAGTACCCAAGCCAGCATCGGCAATTTTTTCTAAAACATCTTGGTTCCAGTTGTCACCAAATCCCAAAGTGTTCAAAGTCAAATTATAGTTAGCAGCCAATTGGGCAAATTTTAAACAGCGATTATTATCACCATGTTCATTTTCCCCGTCAGTTAATAAAAAGGCTTGGGAAACAGTATCTTTTTTTCCTTTTGCCAACTCCTCAATACCTAAGCGCAGTCCTTCATCAATCGCAGTTCCACCATCGGCGGCTAGGCGATTAATTTGCTGTTTGATTTTCTCAGGATCTTCAATCACTTGACTGGGTACTAAGACTTTGGCACGGTGATCAAAAACTACAACACTGAGGCGATCGCCAGGATTGAGTCTATCTACCAAACGATTCGCTGCTTTTTTGACCGTTTCTAGCGATCGCCCGTTCATCGAACCACTATGATCGAGAATTAAGCATAGATTTAGTGGCACATTGCGGTCTTGAGTCTCTGCGATCGCCGAAATCGAAATTCCCAACTGACGTTGACTGTTCAGTTGATTTGCGTCCAAATTACCATCATTCAAGGCAGGCTGCAAACTAACCTTCATAACTCAAAGTCCTTATTCAGGATATACACATTAATAAATAACTTCAAAGCACTAATTTAGCTCTACGGAAAACCTATCTAACACAAATACATTAATATAATCAGAATATCTTAGAAGCCAAACATTGGCAGATGCGAAGCCGCCTGAAGCATTAGGGAGAAATCCGCACCTTGAGGAAAGCTATCATCGCGCTAGGATGTATTACAGTTAACGGCATAGTTTCAGGCGATCAGTTGCTATGGACATTTCCCCAATTAAGGCTGTTCAAGCCCCATATTACGGCGATAACTTCTACCGGACACCGCCGCCAGATTTACCTTCCCTCTTATTGAAGGAGCGAATCGTTTATCTTGGGATGCCATTGGTGCCTGCTGTCACAGAATTAATCGTGGCCGAGTTGCTGTTTTTGCAGTCCGACGACCCAGAAAAACCGATTAAAATATATATCAACTCCACCGGCACTTCCGGTTACAGTGGCGAACCCATAGGCTTTGAAACCGAAGCCTTCGCCATCTATGACACTATGAAATATATCAAGCCTCCTATCCACACCATCTGCGTCGGTTCCGCGATGGGTATGGCAGCGATGCTCCTCAGTGCTGGTACAAAAGGTTGCCGCGCTAGTTTGCCTCACTCCTCAATTATCCTGCATCAGCCTAAGAGCTATGCTCAAGGTCAAGCAACGGATATTCAAATTCGCGCTAGGGAAGTTTTGGTAAACAAAGGGGCGTTAGTTGATATTTTGCATCGCACTACTGGACAGCCTCCAGAAAAAATTACTAAAGATATGGATCGGCTGTTATATATGACACCCTATGAAGCGAAGGAATACGGACTGATTGACCGAGTTTTTGAGAAAGAAGAACTCGCAAATCCCCCACTGCCTGCCAGTGTACTTTAATTTGTCATTTGTCCTTTGTCATTCGTCCTTTGTCCTTTGCTAATAACTGAAAATTATTAATGACCAATGACTAATGACTAATAACTAATGACTAATGACCAATGACTAATACAAACGGAGTAAATTATGCCTATAGGCGTTCCCAAAGTTCCTTACCGGATGCCCGGTGGACAATATACAGATTGGATTAGCATTTACGATCGCCTTTACCGGGAACGGATTATATTCTTGGGGCGAGATATTGATGATGAAATTGCCAATCAAATTATCGCTGTGATGCTGTATCTGGATTCAGATGACCCAGGTAAAGATATTTATTTATATATCAATTCCCCTGGTGGGATGGTCACCTCTGGCATGGCTATTTTTGACACCATGCAACATATTAAATCAGATGTCGTGACTATTTGTGTAGGTTTAGCTGCCTCAATGGGGTCTTTCCTGCTGGCAGCTGGCACTAAGGGAAAACGGCTAGCATTGCCTCACTCACGGATTATGATTCACCAGCCTTCAGGTGGCACCCGTGGGCAAGCAACCGATATCGAAATTGAAGCTAGAGAGATTCTGCGGATTCGTCACCAGCTTAATGGCATTTATGCCGATAAAACCGGTCAGACCATAGCAAAAATTGAAAAAGATATGGATCGTGACTTTTTCATGTCTGCTGAAGAGGCTAAGGAATACGGTTTAATTGACCGTGTGATTGAAGAACGAACCTCTATAGTAGGGGAGTAGGGAATAGGGGGATGAGGGAGCAGGAGGAGCAGGGGAAGCAGGGGAAGAAATAACTCTTAACTCCTAAGTCCCCACTCCCCAGCACAGACGCGATTAATCGCGTCTCTCCACTCTCTTCCCTAAACAAACTGTCAAAATTGAACTTTAAAATAGCAAATTACACTTTATTATTAATAGTTCAGGCTTAAAGCTAATAGCTGATAGCCCTAAGCTGGATATTCGATAGCTCATAGCTCAAGATGGATCTTGGAGATTGCTACCGTTTATTGGGTTTAAGGTCGGGAGCTTCTTTTGCTGAGATCAAAGCGTCTTACCGACGACTGGCGCAGCAATATCACCCCGATATCAACCCAGATGACAACAAAGCCAAAGATAAGTTTATTGCTTTGACAGAGGCTTACAAACTCCTGCTGACGGTAGTACTGCCAGAGGAAACAGCTGGACATTCGTCAACATCTGGTGGGCGTGATGAGGCTAAGGCAACGCATAGGCAGAAAACACCAGTAGCAACGGTGACAAGCCAACAACCAGGAAAATCAAAGCCGCCTAATCTGTTGGAAATAGAAGAACGGCTGAAGTGGAAGACTTATGAGCAATTGCAGCGATTTTTGCAAGAAAGACGATTTCCGCAAGCGATCGCACTGGCAGAAGCTTTAGCAGATCGTTTGTCAACAGATGCAGAAGTTCGCCAATGGCTAGCGATCGCTTATCAAATTTGGGGACGGGCGCTAATTTCCGAAAACCAGCTGCTCAAAGCCAGAATTTATCTCAAAAAAGCTCTAAAGACAGACCCTCATAATAAAAGTCTCTGGTACGAAGTGCAGCGCGATTTCCAACGCTTGGAACAAATTTTTTAAAGATTTACAAAATTTCTTAAAAATCAAAATCTCGGTTCTAAGAAAGAAATGGTCTTCATTGGCCTGCTGCGACTGAGACGGGAGGCGGGAGCCTCCCAAAGAGCATTCCCAGTCTGAGACGGGAACGAGGTAAACGAGGTAATTAATTACGAATTACGTAGCTTGCTTCTCGCCGGAGGCGAGTATTACGAATTATCGCCATCCGCGCAATACTGCTCCTAATGTAGCGATTCCCTCAACAATCTTCTGTGTTGGCTGAAAGCTAAAAGCTAACCTGATAGCATCATCTCCCTGTTCATTGGCGTAGCAGCGAGTCCCTGGCAGAAAAGTGACGCCGTGTTCACTGGCAGCCATTAAGAGTGCTTTGGCGCTGATATCTGGTGGCAATTTACACCAAACGAAGAAGCCGCCATCAGGACGCAAAGCAACTACATCACTGGGAAACTCGTGAGCGATCGCCTCTAACAACAAATTACACTTATGCTTGTAGCAAGCAATTAACTCTTGAATATGATTCTCTAATTTGCCTGTGGCACAGTAGCGGGCGACCACATGACTGACAAACGGCCCCACAGGCCCCTCACTTTTGAACATTGCTAGCCGCTCAATAATTGCTGGATCGCCACAAGCCCAGCCCAGGCGGATACCAGGCGCAATAATTTTCGAGAAGGTACTTACATATAATACCCACCCCTCTTGGTCGAGGGTTGCCAAGGGGGGCACAGTTTCTCCTTGGAAGCGCAAATCGCTATAAGCATCGTCTTCTACTACCAGCACGCCATACTCAGCCGCTAATGCTACCAGTTTTTGGCGGCGAAATAACGGCATAGTAGCGCCTGTGGGATTGTGAAATGTAGGGATGGTGTAAATAAACCGAGGCCGGATGCCCTGTTTTTTCAAGTCACTCAATGTTTCTTCTAGGGCATCTACATCCATCCCTAACTCATCCACAGGAATGGTAATTACGCGTGCGCCAGCGTGGACAAATCTAACAACTACTCCTAAAAAGGTTGGGCCTTCCACAATTACCACATCATCAGGTTCGACAAACACATCTGGTAGCAAGCCCAAAATCTGACCAGAACCGTAGCCAATGATCAGGCGATCGCGATCAGTAGCGATTCCTTTAGCCTGCAAGCGGAGGATAATTTGCTCGTATAGTTGAGCTGAAGGTGGGCCGTAATTGAGGGCGATCGGAGCCTCTTCTGCCAACACAACGGCACTTGCAGCAGCCAAGTCAGCATGAGGAAAGAGAATTGGGTCGGCTAGACCGTAGGCAAAGCTGACAGTGGCGATTTTGGTTAACTCTGTACCGTAGGTTGGTGGTGCAATGTTTCTAGCTCGTTCGGCGAACAAATCAGCAATTCGGTAAGCAGGGGTAGTGGGAGTCATAACCAATTCAAAATTCAAAATTCAAAATTTAAAAAATACTATAGACCTCTTGCAAAAGTACAAAAGGCACTTTTGTAGTGAAAGGGTTAAAGGAGAAGTCAATCCCTTTCACCCTTGCCCTTTATCTTGGTTTTGTCCATTGCATTCCTACTCACCAATATTTGTGTTGAACCATTGGTAGACGAAATATGCCGATTTAGGTTTTTATTTTTTAGTAAAATTTTGATAAAAACAGAAACTTTAATAACTAGCAACTTTGGCTATCTATGTATATTTTATGATATAGGTGGCTGTGTTACTAAAGAAAAAAATTGATTAACTAGTGGTTAGCGATGCTTTCGCTACTTTGTATGCGATGAAAAATGGCAAACTTAAAGGCATCAGAGTTGTTGCCGACCTGCTTACTGAAGAATACTAGGGAATTACTACACCTAAAAACTTCTCCTATCTAGATGCAATTAATAAAGGTATAGCGACTTTGTTATCCAACGGCACTTACAAGCAAATTTATCAAAAATGGTTTAGCGCTGACGCACCGCAATTGCCAGACTCTTGGGCATTGGTCAATAATCAGTAGTTCTTATTCTCCTACTCCCTACTCCCCACTCCCCCATTTATAAGGAATTGATTGCCAATATATAAAATATTTATCTAATATGCGTCACAATTAATACTGCCACCAAAATTTATTGATAAACTACAATCTCTTGTAGGTCTACTGTAGTCAGGGACAGCCAATTGTGGCACCTTGAATCTTAGTGGCTAGAAGCACCTTGGAACGGGAATAAAGGAACTTCCACTATGCTGATTTGCCCTCAGTGTAAATTTGAAAACCCCAATAGTAATAAATTCTGTCAAAGCTGTGGCACGTCCCTGACTCACAAGGTCTGTCCTGAATGCAGTACTGATGATGTGCCTGTGAATGCACTACGTTGTTATAACTGTGGCACGGAATGTGGAACAGTCTTTTGGGCAATTATTGCTAAAGAAACGACTGGGGAAACTTTGGGAGTAGAGAAAGATGAAGAATATAGGGAAGAAGTGGGAGTAGAGGCAGATAAGGGAGCAATATCTTCCTCATCTCCTCTATCCCCTAGTTCTCAGATTGCATTAGGCTCCTATTTAGACTCTCAAGAGCGCTATCAATTGTTAGATCCGCTACCTGCTAAAACTGAAGCTACCATCATTAGTGATATAGGTGTAAGAGTTCTAGACTGCCAGCCGTATCAAATATCACCTATTGAAGCAATACTAGCAAGTCAGCAATCAGATTTACTAACGCCATCAGTGGAAGCAAGTAGAATTCCTCACCTTGCTAAACTTTATATTGCCTTACAATCTCAAGGTCAGCGCGGGATACCGCCGATTCAGGATGCATGGCAGCAGGGGGATGTGCAGGTAGTCATAATCGAAGACCGCTCACATTGGCAGCCTTTACTCGATTTGTGGCAAGAAGAAACAACAAGTTCATTAAAAATTTTACACTGGTGTTATCAAATGACCCAACTTTGGGCATTATTGGAACCAGTAAGTTGTCGTCAAAGCCTTTTAGATTTGTCGAATTTGCGATTGGATGAAGACCAAACGTTGGCTCTACAAAGGTTGTATGTGGAATCATCTAATTCTCAGTCCGCCACTGAACCGCCAGAAGATGTCCAAGCCCAAACATCTGCTATTCCGGAGCAACCGTTAACCATTCAAGCTTTGGGGCGGGTTTGGCAAGCGCTATTTAGGCAGTCTCAACGCACTCAATTTGGCTCTGTAGTCCAGATGTTGGGGGATTTAGAGGTAGGTACGATTCAGACGATCGCACAATTGCGATCGCGTTTGGAGGAAATCTCTGTTGAACTAGAAGCACTAGGAACCGCAACTTTGCCCCCAATAAAGGAGAAAAATACTGCTGTGTTCACTATCCCGCAATCAGATGAGCCAGAAGATATCATTAGCAAAACTGATGATATGCCAACTGTTGTGCTGGCGATGCAGTTAAGTAGCTTGGAAGATGCAGGACGCACAGATGTGGGGCGTCAGCGTCATCATAACGAAGACTACTTTGGCATTGAAACCAAAATTCACAAGCTAGAGTTGCCCAAAAGTCGAGTTCTGCAAGGGCATGGTTTGTATATTCTCTGTGATGGTATGGGTGGACATGCTGGCGGCGAGATAGCCAGTGAGTTAGCAGTCAACACCCTACGGCAATACTTTCAAGAACACTGGATTACCAATCAACTGCCAACAGAAGATAGCATTCGTGAGGCAGTGTATTTAGCTAATGAGGCGATTTACAAACTCAACCAACAAGATGCCCGTTCTGGAGTGGGGCGCATGGGTACAACTCTGGTAATGCTCTTAATTCAAGACACTCAAGCAGCAGTTGCTCATGTGGGAGATAGCCGTCTCTATCGCCTGACGCGCAAGCGGGGACTAGAACAAGTCACAGTAGATCACGAAGTTGGACAACGGGAAATTACGCGCGGA
This sequence comes from Nostoc sp. CHAB 5824, assembly GCF_020829665.1. Classification (GTDB taxonomy): domain Bacteria; phylum Cyanobacteriota; class Cyanobacteriia; order Cyanobacteriales; family Nostocaceae; genus Nostoc. Next base: position 360,361 of record NZ_JAIVFT010000003.1, on the reverse strand, counting down.
GTGGAAGCAAGCATAGCTTACGCCCGCCCAGATGCCTACCAACTCACCCAAGCTTTGGGACCTCGTGACGAAAACTCGATTAATCCCGATGTAGGCTTTTTTGAAATCAATGAAGATACTCTTCTGCTGTTGGCATCGGACGGTTTATCAGATAATGATTTACTAGAAACCCATTGGCAGACTCACTTAGAACCCTTACTTAGTTCTGGCGCTAACTTAGAACGGGGCGTTACCGACTTAATTGAGTTAGCAAACCAACATAATGGTCATGACAATATTACTGGTATACTTATTCGGGCAAAAGTGCGTCCAAATCTTGAAAGTTGAATATGAAGGGACTGGAGATTGGGGACTAGGGACTGGGGACTAGGATAAAATTCTTTATACCCAATACCCAGTACCCAATACCCAGTCCCCAGTCCCCTTACCTTATAGGTTGTATTGTGGTTAGTCTGACTCTGTTAGAACCGCAACAGAAAACGCCCCTCCAGCAGTGGTGCTTTGAGAACTCTTCCATAATTCGGATTGGTCGAGCCGCAGATAATCACGTTGTTTTAACTGATACTTTAGTTTCGCGGCATCATCTAGAACTGAGACAAGTCGATTCTGCCGACAATGGCGGTAGTTGGCGACTGATTAGTCAGGGTACTAATGGGACTTTCCTTAACGGTGTCCTTGTGATTCAGAGTCCGTTACCAGATAATTCTTTGTTGCAACTGGCACAGGGAGGCCCAATACTGCAATTCCAAATTCAGGAGGTAACAGTACTAGAAACTGGGGTGCGATCGCAACAAATGCAAGGAGTAGAAGAAAACGCCGTTGCAACAGTCTACTCAGCCCAAGGTAGAGCAATTTCATCCTCCACTTGCACGCACGAAGGCAACTCCCCAAACAATCTGTTTTGCATCCACTGTGGTCAACCTCTTTCAGTACAACAGAAAATTCGCCATTATCAGGTGTTGCGAACTCTTGGACAAGGAGGTATGGGTACTACTTATCTCGCTTGGGATGCTACTGGTCAGATTGGTAGTATCCCACAACTGCTGGTGTTGAAGCAAATGAATGCTGATATGGTTAGAATTGCCAAAGCTCAAGAATTATTTGAGCGTGAGGCACATACTCTCAAATCTCTTAACCATCCTGGAATTCCCAAGTATTATGACTTCTTTGTAGAAGGCGGAAAAAAATACTTGGCAATGGAATTAATCCACGGACAAGATTTAGAGAAACGTGTCTATACCACTGGACCGGTTACACCAAATCAAGCGATCGCTTGGATGATCCAAACCTGCGATATCTTAGACTATCTTCATAGCCAAGAGCTTCCACTAATTCACCGCGATATTAAACCCGCTAACCTGATGGTGCGAAGTTCTCTAAATCGCATAGTGGTACTGGATTTTGGCGCAGTTAAGGAAATTGGCACAGCGCCCGGTACTCGCATTGGTGCAGAAGGTTATTGCGCTCCTGAACAAGAACGAGGACAACCTTTGACTCAATCTGATTTGTATGCAATTGGACCAACGCTGATTTTTCTGCTCACAGGGGAAAACCCATTCAAGTATTACCGCCAACGGGGGCGAAACTTCAGGTTTGATGTGGCAAAAGTTCCCACCATTAGTTCCCAATTAAGAGAAGTGGTTGATCGCGTTACAGAACCATTGCCACGCGATCGCTATCAAACTGCAAAAGAGTTAGCTGCGGCTTTAGCTGCTTGCAAAGTTTAGGAGAGACGCGATTAATCGCGTCTGTACTAGGGAGTAGGGAATATTGAAAATGCCTATCCCCTATTCCCTATTCCTCATCCCAAGTTTCTACAGCTAGCAATTCACTAACTGGGTCTTGCATACTAAAACCAAAGTCCAGCAGTTCCTGTTTCCAGTGCTGCCATTCATTACCGTAGAGCAAAGCGATTTTCCAGATGCTATCGCTTGGCTTGATAATATTCGATTCTATGAGTGATTGCACGTTGCGCTGCAATTTCACCATTGGGTGAATCACTTGCTGAGTCATAACCTCGATTGAATTCAGATTTTGTTGGTAAATGCTTAATTAAAACTGCTTCCCATTCTGCAATTTTTGCCGGCCCGTAGAGTGGTGTAATTTGGTAAAGCTAGTCTTAACTTTTTAACTATACCATAACAAACTCTACTAAATTACTGGTAAATTCGCTTTTGTACGGTAATTACCACCATAAAACTCCAATTCCACCAAGCAGCCGTTAAACTTTTTGCAGAAGTTCAGTCAAAGGTTTAGGGGAAAGGTTTAAGGGATGAAGGGGTAAGGGATGTTTCTGTTTCCCCTTTTCCCTTTAACCTTTTCCCCTTTTCTTTTTCCTCTTAACTTTTACCTTTTCTTTACTAGAGTGCAACAGTACCTTTCGTCAGAGATATATTGTGGACGCCGAGCAGAAGAATTATTCGTCTGGAAAGTTGCACTAATAAGTCTGACTAAGGACGAGTGGGAAAATTCTATTTGTTTTAATCACAAAAAATATGTGTGCTTGTTGAAGAACCCATAGAACACGGGCTAGTTTAAAAGTTTTTGATTGACAGAGAAATTAACAATTGAGTAGAAATGTCTACTATTTGAATATATTCAAACGTTATTTAGAATATCGCAAACATCTAGCATTAGGCAGAATAATCGCAAATCTTTATATAATTTTAATTTTATGCCCAGAAATTAAGACCTGGAGGGTTGCTCTGTCTACGTGCAGAAGAGGGTTTTGCTTTGAAGCATAGGGGCGATCGCATGGCAAAATTGTCTGTGCAGCATGGGACTACCATAAAACTTGCTTATATTCAGAGTCCGCTTTTGAATTTTGTGTAAAAAATTTCCAGTCAAAATGTTAGTTTCTATTGGGTAGATGGGTATCCTGATAACGGAAGTCCTGCTGAAGCCTAAGTATTTGCCACATAAACTATCTAGAATGTGGTAAATATTGCTATACGTAATTTAAAGTCAAAAATTAAACTTTTATCTCGATTTTAGATACATTTACCTTATTTTCAATATGAACTCTGACCATGCTGATGATATCTATTTACAATATATTCAAAAATTACTGCCAGGTATTAACGCTGATACGTTATCAAAGATTGCTGGGATTCTGGTACAGACTTCTTGGGATAATCCTAATTCTTCAGATGATTGGAATAACTTAGCAGTGGTAGCCTTGGGCGAGGCAGAACAGTGTATTGATAATTTAGTTTTACGCTCAGTCTATCTTGAAATGGCTTTTGAAGCATTGAATAATGGTTTAAACATAGATAGGCATCCACTTTGTGCTGCTCATCTTGCTTTAGTTCACAGCATGGTTGGAGAAAAACAAAAAGCAATAGAAATAGCACTTAATACCTTTATTAATACTCTTCAGCCTGCTTATACAAATTCCGAAGATTACTCTCATTGTCTAATATATATATATAGCAACAATAAAAACTTTTTAGATAACGATCGCAAATGCTTTGAACAAATTCTTTTAGCTGACAATAACTACGAGAAAGCAGTTCTTTTGTTAATTGAAATAATATGTCATTCACAGTTAGTTTTTTACACAGATGTAAGTCGTCGTTTCTTACATCTAGCTTCTCAACTTTTCCCAAATTCAGTTAATGTTAGGCTAAAGCTGGGAATATCTAGTTTAATGACTGGAGAACTAGAAGGAATTTTATATTTACATCAAGCTAGAAAGTTAGCACCAAATTACGCGCCTATTCTTCAAGCACTGCACTTAGCTTACCGAGATTTAAACCAGATAGAAGTCTCAGATTACTGGCAGGAAGTGTCTCGTAAATTTTATCAGCCAAACTCCCCATGCCCAGAGTGGCGCTGGACGCAATTAGGAGGCGATAGTTTATTTACTTATGTGCCTTTTGAAGGTGATTTAATAATGGCAGTTGAGCCAAGCTTGCGTAGTATTGCCACCAGCGTGTTAATTGCCGAACAAGACTGGTTTGAGAAAGAGATGGAGTTTTGGCGCAATAGTATTAAACCCGGTATGACGGTGATTGATGTCGGTGCTAACGTTGGAGTATATACTTTTAGTGCTGCTTTAAAAGTTGGCTCTGAGGGCCGAGTGTTAGCAGTTGAGCCTTTCTCAGGTTGTATACGTTGTTTGCAAGAAACCTGTAGAATTAATCAATTATCATGGGTAAATGTTTGTGCAGGGGCAGCCAGCGATCGCAATGGCACTGTAAAGTTACTACTACATTCTGCTAACGAACTTAACCAGGTGATTTCTAGTGATGCAGCAGAAAATATGTCTTCAGAGTCTTTTGAGGAAGCCACCTGTTTTACTTTAGATAGTCTGATTGAGCAAGAAAACATCGAAAGCGTGGATTTTCTGAAGATAGATGCAGAAGGACATGAAATGGCAGTTCTTGCTGGTAGTCAGAAGTTACTCACTCAGTTTGCCCCAATCATTCTATATGAAAATATTGCAGGTAGCCAAGGCAGTAATAATGAGGTTGCACAGTATTTAATTAATAAGGGATATGAATTATTTCACTATCAACCTTATACACAAAAACTGATATCAGTAGATTCAGTTAAAGATTTTCAAGAACAGTTAAATTTCATTGCTTTTCCGTCCCATAAAGCAACAGGACTAAAGCCCTGACTACCAACAATAAGTTCGTAGTAAGCACTTCAGTAGTAAGCGGCTCTAACTTTTAGAAATAAATTTTAAAGGTGCTTTTCAATAAATGCCCTAACCCACTGCATATTCTGTAAACTTCCTCATGAAAGGAGACTGAAATCCTAACACAATATCTTCTTTCGGAACTCCCATCGTAACCAAATTTGCTGCTATATCATCTTCTGTACCATTCCACTGAAGCCAAATTTTTTCACCCTTAATATCAATATGAATGATGCAACTATGTATCCAATCTTGCCCCTCCCAGCCTACATAGACTACTTGGTAATGGTCACGTTCTATATCAAAAATACTCTCAACGTCTATATTAGTGTCAGCGGGTTTTTGCTCACTATACTCCTGTAATATCTGTTGTGTAATCTGGCGATATTTGGCTATTTTTTCCATTTGAAAATAACCTCTTGCTCTACATCATAAATAATCATTTTGACCTGATTCTCTTCAATCATAGCTTGGAGAAAATCAAGTTTAAAAAATGTTTTATAAGTTGTCAAAGGAACTGCTAAATACAAAACACGCTCTGGCTGTCGTCGCTTTAATGCACCTCTATAGTTGATAAACTATCCCAATGCTGTATGAAATTCTGAGATTGCAGATGATTTCTCCAAAAAACTTTTAACTTCAACGGCAATTTTTTCTCCTTCCCGTTCTACCGCAATGAGTTTTTCCGCAGCTAAATCAATAGATAGATTCACACCACCTATACTAATTGAGAGGGGGTCATGAGTAATCTGCCAACCATCCTTCTGCAAAGCTTTTTTGACAACTTCATGAAAGACATCTTTAGCAGACATATTTATTTACAATTGTATTTCTTATTTTTATATTACCTCTTAACCCAATACGGTTCAATTAAGCCCAAAAAACTACATTATGTAGGTTGGGTTGAGGAACGAAACCCAACGTTTTCAAGCCTTTGTTGGGTTTCACTGCGTTCAACCCAATCTACAATTATTCTTAACTGAACCGTATTGTGATGTAAAAGGTTATTTTGAGCGGCTCCAGCGCTCAAAACGAGCTTATTTTCCCTCAATATAGCTTTGCCACATCTGTTGATAAGCTTTCTCCATATCACGGGTAAACTGCTTACCATTCCACAGCGGTGCTGTTTGTCGAGATGCTTTCAGCTTCAAAACCACCTGCTGGCGTATAGCTTCATCTTTCCCTAAGCGCACGCCCCACTCTACATATTCTTCATCAGTCCAAGCAATACCTTCTGTGATACCCGCATTCATCATCATGGTGTAACTATTACGAGCCGCAAATTGCTGTCCAACTCTGGTTACTAAGGGGATACCCATCCAGAGAGTTTCTAAGGTTGTAGTAGCTCCGTTGTAAGGATATGTATCTAATACAACATCAGCAATTGTTAAATTCGCTCTGTGGATAGCTTCAGAGGGATCTTGGGGTAAAAATCGCAGCCTGGAACACTCCACACCCTCTTCTTCAGCTATTTTGTAGAAAAACTGTTTAATCGCTCCTTCCTCTGCGCCACCTTTAATTAAGAAGTAGCTATTTGGGACTTCTTTAATTATTTTCATTTGCCATTTTGTCGTTTCAGGATGTCGTTTATATCCCCGTTGAGCGCTAAGATATACTACAGCATCACTAGGAATATCTAACTCATTTCGATGCAGGGTAGGGACACCCACTTCAAAGCCATCAACGGCTATATAAGTATTAGGTAATCGCCAAATTTTCTCTGTATAATAATCCTGTGCTGAATCTGGTAATACATAAGGGTCTGCGATGAAGTAATCAATTGCAGGTATACCTGATGCATCCCAACCGAGCCAAGTAACTTGAATTGGTGCTGGCTTGAGTGCCATCACTTCACTGCTAATATCTAGGGTGATACTATCTAGGTCTACTAAAATATCGATTTCATCTTGATATATTTTCTCAGCAATTTCTAAGCCATTTATTCCTAGTTTGTGAGGATGTAATGAGTGATTTACATACCAGTTCTGGAGAAAATCATCAGCCAGCTTATAGTTGACAAAATAGGTATGTATTTCAAACTTATCTTGATTATGATGCTTCAATAACCAACGAGCAAGCCAGCCTACTGAATGCTGTCTAAAAGCATAAGATATGTATCCAATCTTTAATTTTTGTGTTGAAATTAAAACGCTATTTATAGCAATATTGCGTTGAGAATATTTCTGACTTTGCTTTTGGGCAATAGCTTGAATATTAGACTGGAAAATTTGAGCAATTTGATTGTGAATCCCTCTAAACTCTACTGGACTATCTTTGATATGAGGTATGGCAAAGGCAGGAGTAAGTAAACGAAGAGTTCTGATTTCATCTAATTCCAGTGGCTGAGATTTAATAAATATTTTTAATATATTTTCTAGTTCTTGGCAGGTTAAACATATTTCCTCCCAGTATCCACCCGCAGTCATTAACCCACGTAGTAGCAAGTGAACGGCAAAGAATCTATCAGGTAATGCCTCAGACTGTGAATAACATAATTTAGCTGTTTCAATTCCTTGAGAATAATTACCAGAGTCTTGATGAAAAATAGCTAGCTGTCGTAAAACTTCTATATTTTGACAATCTAATCGGAAATATAACTCTAAAATACGGGCTGCTAGAGCAGGTAGTTTATATGTATGAGCTATTTTCATAACAGCAGGCAGTACTATAAAAAAATAATCTGCTGGTTCAGAAATATACGAAAAACATACTTCTATTAAGTCTAGTAATACTGGATAATTGGGCGTTTTTTCTATGATTGTCTGTAATAACTCTTGTAAGAAACTTGTACTTAATACTTCGCTATTTGTGAATTTGAAAATTTCTATTACTTCCCATTCACTTAGTTCTGTGCCTTCAAATTGTTCTAGTCTGAGTGAAATTTGAATAATCGTCAGCAAGTTCTGAATATCGCTAGGATTGATTTCACGCATGTGTTGGCGAATTGTCCAAGCAAGAGAATATTCTGCTAGTGCTTCTCGTCTTTCTGCTTCTGTGCTTAAAACCTTCAGTAACTCATTTGTATGATCTTGCAATTTTTCTTCTTCGACCTCTGTCATAGGCAGCATCCAAGTCATTTGAGCTTCTACTTCTTGCCCTTGCAAGAGCAACAGCAATCCTAAATGCCAGTAGTAGGAAGCCACATCTGGTTCTTGTGCTATTGCTTGTTCGTAGAGACTGGCAGCTTGAACATAGTTCCCCTGAGCCAAGTATTGTTCGACTTGCTGCTCCCAATTGGTAATATTAATAATCATAAGAAAATCTTCTTCAGCGTTAATTACAAACTTAGAACATAATTTATTTTCAATAAATCTAGTAAAGAAAGTGGGTAGAGTATTCTACCCACTTTTGTGGAATCCTAATTTAGCTAAATAACAACTATCGTTTTATCTTAAGTAGCCATTATTAACTACTTAACATTGAGGCAGATAAAAAATAAACTTTTCTAGTTACAGTCCCTAATTGAAATTTAGTGTGGGCGATTCATAACTCACCCACAAGTTTACTTTCTTACTTAACAGGACTGTAATCTGTAGGGCATGAAGGAGGTGTAGTGCCTCCTGGAATAGTAAGAGTTTGAGCACCAGTGAGCGTTGTCTTAACAACAATAGGTTGGTCAGCTTCACACAATAAAGCTAGAGTAGTTGCTTCACTTGTAGTGCCTAACGTCCCTATTCCCACACCACCAACATACGCTTTGATAGGGGCACCAGCAGATACTGGTTGTGCTTGGTTACTTACCTTACTGCTATTAGCACCACCATCAGCAATGGCGTACTTGTAATTAGCTGTTTGTGTATTGACACCAAGTCCTAACTTAGGAAAGCCAGCATTATCTGCAAATTCGTTATTCTCTGCATAATAAGCTTGTTGAGCGCGGTTCATTGAACCTACATAGGTTTTAGCTTCCGACTGCTTGGCTTTGTTTGCTTGGTTCAAGAAAGAAGGCAGTGCGATAGCCGACAGAATACCAATGATGATAATAACAACCAACAATTCGATTAAGGTGAAACCTTCTTCGTTTTTCTTTTTGTTGAGGATGTGTTGGAGAAATTTGGCTTTTAGTTCGGTTTTCATAAGTGTTTTCCCGGTGTAGGAAGTGGTTGTGTGTTCTAGATGTAACTTACCCACTCCCGTTTTGTTTCATATCACCCCACCAAAAAAATTTTTGATCAAATATAGCGGTTTTAGTTTGAATGCTATTAGCGCTTTGCTAGCACAGCTGTGTTACCCTACGAACAACCTAATATTTCATACAATTGAAAAAAACAGATGTAAGTAGGTAGGCATAATTAGACGTAAAATAAAATCCTAGTTCGTAGTGAGCAATTCATCGCTTCTTCAGGATTATCAGGACTAAAGTCCTTACTACAAACTTTAATTTATTTACGTCTAGTTACTTATTAACGAGTAACATCCTCATAGGATTGGCGCTCCAGCATTACATAACCAAGACTCTCCAAACTCAGCAGCAGCTGTTGCACTATATAAAAGGCTTGTTTCTCATCTGTAGGCTTTAAAGTGACAGGATCTATCGGTCTGACTTGCTTCCAGTGCTGCACCAGAGATGTCATCGGCTGGGGTTGGTCTAACAAAGGTATCAAGCAAAGTGCTATTGAGCTATCTATGCCAACAAATTCCTCAGTTGGCGATAAATATTGACTAATGGGAAATGCTCTAATCTCTGTAATACAGGCTACGAGGTCTTCTCGGAAATTAGGAGTTTTTAACTGAGGATATAGATGTACCTTCGCTACTCGCCAATCAGAGTCAGTCCATTCTGAAACTGGTACGAAATGTGTTTTATTGGGATGACCGCACCAAAAGTCAATTAGCCGATGAATAGGATGTATAAGTTCAAAAAGCTGTAGCTGCTGTTCTATAGAAATGTCTGGTAAGCTCATTCCCAGAAAGGCGGGTAAATTATCTGGTTCTTTAAATAACTTCATCAAATCCCACTGTCGCCAGTTAACCATGCTGATGAAATCTAGGTCAGCTGCTCTTAAAGCTGTGAACAGATCAGAAATGGTATAACCTTTATCACCGTGGAACAAATAATTCATTAAGATCCGCTCTTTCCCATCTTCTCCCTCATAATTAGAATTCCACGTCGTAGCCTTGAGTTGAACATTATCCTTCAAAGCTTTCATTGTTTCTACTACAATTTCCATTTCTAAGTCTTCTGGGTTTTTGTCCATTAAACCCATCATTGTGAAGACTTTCTGAGCGCGGAAAAAGTTAAATCTCTGGATTGAACTATGCAGATTGCTACGAATAATGCCATCAGGCTTTAAAACTGATTTCATTGCTTGTAAGGCAATAGCTAAATCAGGAAAAAGATACAGAAGCTCATCACAATTAATATAGTCAAATTGGTAATCTAGCTTTGGTAACTCCTCAATTGGCAAAACATGAAACTCTGCATTGTCAAATCCATGATGTTCCAAACGCTGCCCTGCTAATTTAATCGATTCTTCTGATATATCAATTCCAACAATTTTTGCCCCTGGATTAGCTTCTGCCAAGACTAGTGATTTATAGCCAGTACCGCATCCAGCATCTAAAATAACTTTGCCTTTAGGAGCGATAACTTTTTGATTCCTTAAATAGTAAGGCGTTACTAAGTTATGAATGTAGAGTAAACTATTATCATCTTTAGGAGATTTATCAAAAGGAATTCTTGGATAAGGAGAAGCATCAAATTGCTGACGAATTTTATCTAGTAAATCAGATGCTGAACTAGTCATTTAAATTGCTCCTGTTACTAACTTTTTCCTAGTGCATCCACCGCTACATAAACTCATTTCTGAGTTTTGACACACACGCGAATATTTCCCATGCTGCTAAAGCAACGCGGCACACCCAACCTTGAGTATTCCCAACTTCTGAGGCTTTCTATCACAATATTTAAGAGTCAATTAGAACTGGATGAGGTGGATTAAAGGTCACCAAGCACAGTTCTGGCAAAAGCAGTGTAGAGAGCATTTTTGCTGCTACCGATAATTCTTGCATCTAGACAAAATGCTACAAATATCACTAAGCTCCTGGTGTTGACCAAGGGCTTGATTCCCAATTTCGTTTGTGAGAATGCCTTATTCAAACTCAGGTGGCCACAGTTCTGATAGCGCCGGTTCCCAACCTGGTAGCAAGTCCGGTAATGTAAGCGTGTCTCCATTCTGCAATACCACTGGAGCTTAGTTTATTCGATAAACCGTTACTGTCAATTTATCAGGGTCAATTAATATGCCGACTGTAGACCCAAGTTGCAAGAATAGCTGAATCTTCTCTTCAAGTGGTTTGATTCTATCGCTTTTAGATTTAATCTCAACCATCAGGTCTGGAACTAACTCTACAAAATCGCGCTTGGTCTTCTTCAATCGGTCAGCCCGAACAATGACACATCAGGCGATCGCAGGTTTCTTTTTTCCGAGTCGTCCTCTTCTATACTCAGTAGGATAAACCCTGCACCAGAACCAGTTACACGCCCTAGTTTGCGCGGCATGACCCAGATATTTAAAAAGGTACTCAACCGAGCGCCAATTTCTTCTGACTCGTAATCTAATAAGGGAGAAACTATGATTTTTCCCTCTACTAGCTCCATCTGCCATTCTGGATGCTCAGTTTGTAGCTGTTCTAAATCGATAATGGTGAGGGACATAACACACCAAATAACATTTCTCTATCTATCATACGTACCCTAACCTACGAAAGCTACAATATATTTCATCTAAACAAAAACGACTGTATAGTTTGCCATTAGTACCATCAATGAAAACAGATATAATTTTTTATGAACTTATCAAGGAACTACCACAGATATTTTTTTAACTTATTGATAAACCTGATACTAATCCCAATATCTATACATTTATTGCACCTGAAATCAAACAACAATCATTTCGTCTAGACGGCTTATTTGCCACTATCAAGGGATTTTAAAATGAACCCTTATACTTTGTAGAATTGCAAACCTATAAAGATGAAGAATTTTACGAACGGCTTTTTGGGGAAATTTTTGTTTACTTCCGTCAATATAAACCCGCAAACTCAGACTGGTACGCAATTGTTATCTACGACAAACGCATTCATTAAACCCCACCTCACCCCCGCTATCAGGTTTTAGTAGAACAACATCTACGCTGTATTTATCTGAATGAACTTTCGACTAGTACTGAAGATTCCTTGGCGATAGGAATTGCCAAACTATTTGTAGAAATACCTACAAAAGCTACTTCTTTAGCTCAACAGCTAATCACTCAGGCACGAGAAGACTTTCCTGATGAAAATATTCAAAAGAAAGTGATAGCATTTATCCAAGCAATTGTATTTTATAAGTTTCCCAATTTTACTTTAGAGGAAATTGAAGCCATGCTTGATTTAGATGCATTCAAAAATACTCGATTGTACGAGAGTATCTTGGAAAAGACTAAGCCGAAAACTGAACTAGAAACAAAATTGAAATTAGCCCCAAAACTTACTCAGAAAGGTATGAGCATTCAAGAAATAGCAGAATTGCTAGAACTAGATGCTGAAATTATCAGAAAATACCTCCAAGAGGAGTCCTAGCAGTTAAAAGGATGTTTAGCAAGTATTGAGCGCATAGTACCGTAGGCATTTGGCGTAGGCGTAGCCCGTTGCAGACATCGCTTACCATCTGGCGTAGCCAATCTACAGTTTGTTATGCTATATTAAACGTAGTCGTTATGAGTTCAGAATATTTTCATGACTAACCCCACAGTAGAAAACTTAGTAATTATCGGTTCTGGTCCGGCAGGGTATACAGCCGCTATCTATGCCGGACGCGCTAACCTGAAACCCGTTGTATTTGAAGGTTTCCAAGCCGGGGGGTTACCTGGTGGGCAACTAATGACAACGACGGAAGTTGAGAACTTTCCTGGATTTCCCCAAGGCATTACCGGGCCGGAACTGATGGATCAGATGAAGGCTCAAGCAGAGCGTTGGGGGGCTGAACTCTATACTGAAGATGTTATATCAGTTGACTTGAGTCAGCGTCCATTTACAGTGCGATCGCAAGAAAGGGAAATTAAAACCAACAGCATTGTCGTTGCTACGGGTGCAACAGCAAAGCGTTTGGGTTTACCTAACGAACATGAATTTTGGAGTCGGGGTATTTCCGCTTGTGCAATTTGCGATGGTGCGACACCAATTTTTCACGGTGCAGAATTGGCTGTAATTGGTGCTGGCGACTCGGCGGCGGAAGAGTCAATTTACCTCACCAAGTATGGTTCTAAGGTAAATATGTTGGTACGCACCGATAAAATGCGGGCTTCTAAAGCTATGCAAGATCGCGTTTTGAGTAACCCAAAAATCCAAGTACATTGGAACACAGAAGCCGTGGATATCTTCGGTAACGGTCACATGGAAGGGGTGAAAGTCCGCAATACCAAAACTGGTGAAGAGAGCAAACTGCACGCTAAGGGTTTATTCTACGCCGTTGGTCACAGCCCCAATACCTCTCTATTTAAAGGTCAGTTAGAACTGGATGAGATAGGTTATGTTGTCACTAAGCACGGTTCAGTGGAAACCAGTGTAGAGGGCGTTTTTGCTGCTGGCGACGTGCAAGATCATGAGTTTCGGCAAGCAATTACGGCTGCGGGTACTGGCTGTATGGCGGCGATGTTAGCAGAACGTTGGTTGTCATTTACTGGCTTGATTCAAGAATTCCATCAACAGCTAGAAACAGCAGATAATGAATTAGAACATCAGCCAGCCAAAAAGACTGAAGCTGAGGAAGAAGCTGGATTTAATTTGAATGCGACGCGCCATGAGGGAGGTTATGCTTTACGGAAATTGTTCCATGAAAGCGATCGCTTACTCCTTGTTAAATACGTCTCTCCTGGTTGCGGCCCTTGCCATACCCTGAAACCAATTTTAAATAAAGTGGTGGATGAATTTGACAGCAAAATTCACTTTGTGGAAATTGACATCGACAAAGACCGAGATATTGCCCAAAATGCTGGTGTGACAGGAACGCCAACGGTTCAATTGTTCAAAAATAAGGAACTGGTGAAGGAAGTCAAAGGTGTGAAGCAAAAGAGCGAATACCGCCAGTTGATTGAAAGCAATCTTTGAGATAGTGGGTATTGGGGACAAGGAAGACTCTGGCCAATACCCAATACCCGCAATATTTCGCTTAAGCGGTAGCTTTAATAAGTTAGGCAATAGCATATCCTGTGTGTTGCCTAACATTTAGCGGGTGAAATCCTAAGACAATTTTCTCTTTGGGAATTCCTGCTGCTACTAATTCGTAGGTAACACCATCTTCTGTGTCATCCCGTTGTACCCAAATTTTGCTATCAATAATATCAATATGAACTAAGCAACCGTGAATTCGTTTAACATCATCCCAGCCTAAAGTTATCAGCAAATAACTGTCATTTTCGTTGTCAAAGACTGCCTTACATTCAATAGCTGCGTGCGAATAGGGAATTTGTGTGTAGGGTACTAATACCTCTTTGATGATACGTCGATAATTATCTAAGGTATCCATTGAATAATCCTCTCAGTTTCTGGGTTAAAAACTAGTAACTTGAGATTCTCAGTTTCTATTAAAAGTGTACCAATCGGTTCCTCAAACAAAGCTGTAAATACGCTGTCGCGCACTGCCAAATATAATGTTCTTTCTGGTTGGAGGCGATGGATAACAGCACGATACATGATAAATCCCCCAATAGCATCTTTGAGGTCTGCCATTTCTGAGGGACTGACAAAACTTTTAATTTCTACAGCTATTTTTTTACTTCCTTGTTCTGCGGCTAAGAGTTGTTTGGCTCCTAAATCTATATACATATCTTTTTGACCCTACTTTAAATGTAGCGGATCATCTGTAATTATCCACCCTTCTTTAACTAAAGCATTCTTAACAGCATCATGATAAATATCTCTTGCAGGCATATCAAAGTATATTAAAATCTTTCTTTACTTGGAATCATTTACCTTTGTGGTAACAGTTGGCTGGTAATTTATCTCCACCAAAAATAAGGCATAATCTCACCTCTAACTCAGTCTAGCTCTGTATCCACCGCGAAACAGCCGGACTTTTATTCAGGATGTTTACCCAATCCCCTATCTGATATGTAAAATGGTCAGCGTATCAAGCTTTGCTCCAGGCGATCGCTTTATGGCCATTACAAAACGGCGGCTACCGACATTTTTACAGTTTGGCAAAAGTCTCAATCTTTCGCAAAAACTCATGCTCATCGGGTTAGCCATTACCCTATTTTTCATCTTCTTGGCATTCTTTGCTCCCGTATTCCAGGCTTGGGGATGGCTGCAAAACCCCAAAGATTTTCTCTCTAATCCAATTCACGAGCCACCCTCAGCTAAATATTGGTTTGGTACTAGTCGTCTGGGTTATGATGTGTTCTCCCGGACATTGTTCGGCGCTCAAGCTGCTTTGCAAGTGGTGATTTTGGCAACAGCGCTGAGTATGATTATCGGTGTACCTTTGGGGATGCTGAGTGGTTATCTCGGTGGGAAATTGGATAAAGTATTGCTGTTTATTATGGATAGTATCTACACCCTACCGGGGCTACTGCTGTCTGTGACGCTGGCGTTTGTGGTGGGACGTGGGATATTAAATGCAGCGATCGCTATTAGCATTGCCTACATCCCCCAATATTACCGCGTTGTTCGCAACCACACTGTAAGCGTGAAAACTGAAGTATTCATCGAAGCTGCTCAAGCAATGGGCGCTTCCACTTGGGTTGTGCTTTCTCGTTATCTATTTTTCAACGTCATTCAAAGCGTACCCGTCCTATTCACACTCAACGCCGCTGATGCGATTTTGGTGTTGGGCGGTTTGGGTTTTTTGGGGCTAGGACTTCCCGAAGAAGTGCCAGAATGGGGGCATGATTTAAAACAAGCCCTAGAAGCTCTACCTACTGGCATTTGGTGGACTACACTTTTCCCTGGTTTAACGATGACATTTATGGTGGTAGGGTTATCACTACTTGGTGAGGGGTTAAATGAATTTGTCAATCCCCGGTTACGGAGAGAAAATAGAATCCGAAAATAGTTAGTAAACAGTGGACAGTTATTAGTCAACGGGCTGATCATTGATAACTAGTAACTGATAACTGATAATTGATAACTGGAGAGATTTGTGTGAAAGATAACCTGACGTTAATTGCCGCCGCTACTGGCGGGTTTATCCTTTCTGTTGCCCTTGCTGGCATCTTAAGAGGTGCGCCAGTTACAGGTTGGCAGGAGCAATCGAGTTTCCGCACCACGACTATTGCTAATTTACAGAAATCAGAGTTGAAAGCCGCGCGTTTTCTCCCAAGCAAAGATGCTGCGCTAACAGATCGGGGATGAAAACTGCTCGCGCCCAATAAAACAGAAAATTTAGAATTTTTTCGTGCCAAAATGCTAAAACGCTAAGTACAGATTTGCCTAAAACTCTGATGAATTGAGCTTTAAAATTGAAACGCTCTAGGATACAGAAGTTTAGTACGTAGCTATTTTATTGGCTACAAACTTGTGCAAAGCTGTACTACGATGCTTTTTAAGCCGAAAATTTGCGGCTTGGTCTGAGGATTTTAATGTGGTGAGTTCTCAAGTAATTGGCATTGATGTGGGGGGAACAGCAATTAAGCTGGGGCGTTTTACAGACGATGGTACTTGTCTGCAATCTTTGACTGTGGCGGCTCCCCAACCGACAACACCAGAGGCCGTGCTGGCAGTGCTCGTAGATGCGATCGCGCAAATTGATCCAGATAATCAAACTGTTGCTATTGGTGTTGGTACTCCTGGCCCATCCGATGCAACAGGACGCATTGCCAAAATCGCGATTAACTTGCCTGGATGGCTCGATGTGCCTTTAGCAGATTGGTTAGAAACCAAAACTGGCAAACCTACTGCGATCGCTAATGATGCTAATTGCGCTCTTTTGGGAGAAGCTTGGTTGGGAGCCGGCCGCCATTTTCAAAATCTGATTCTGCTAACTTTAGGTACTGGTGTTGGTGGCGCAATTATCCTCGATGGCAAACTATTTGTTGGACATCAAGGAGCTGCTGGCGAATTGGGTTTAATTTCATTAAATCCTGATGGCCCAATTTGTAATAGTGGCAATCAAGGCTCTTTAGAACAATATGCCTCTGCTACCGCCATTCGCCGCCGCACTCTCAAAGAACCCATCGAATTGGGTGTTCTTGCCCAACAAGGAGATGCCGCAGCATTGACTTTTTGGGAAGAATATGGTACGAATTTGGGAATTGGATTGACGAGTTTGATTTATGTACTAACACCGCAAGCGATCGTGATTGGTGGCGGTATAAGTGGCAGCTTTAAGTTTTTCTTACCAGCAGTGAAGGCAGAAATTGAGAAGCGAGTTCAGCCTTTATCACGAGCGGGTTTACAAATATTGCCAGCAGAGTTAGGGAATTTTGCTGGGATAGTGGGTGCAGCAAAGTTGGCATGGCAACACTATTCAGGATTTTAGATTATGGTTCAAACAATCCCAGCTAGAGATATCAGTCTTTACGAATTAGAAGAGAAACTTGGTTTACAACTTGCTACAGACACGAACTTCTTTACAGAGTGGACAGAAAATTTACTAACTCTGACTGATGCTGAAAAGCAAGCAATCGCGCGAGTGAAAAGCAACTATTTAAACTTGAATAAACACCGTCTAATGTCAGAAGAGGCGGTAAAGATGGTAGTGCTGTCTCCTTTACTCGATTTAGCTGGGTTTTATCAACTTCCTTTTGAGATTGAAACCGAGACTTCTGTGGAGATTTCTGCTGAAGACGAAAGCTTTATCGTTAAAGGAAATATTGATGTTCTTGTCATCCAAAAACGTTTTTGGGTACTTGTCATCGAATCTAAAAGCAGTAAATTTGATGTGATGACAGCCCTACCTCAAGCACTCGCTTATATGCTTGATCGTCCAAATCCTGCACAACCGACTTTTGGTTTACTAATCAACGGTAGGGAATTTGTTTTTGTCAAATTGATTCAACAAGAACATCCTTGGTATGCACGATCTTATGCGCTATCAATTGAACGTGATTCAGAACTACACCAAGTACTTAGTATATTAAAACGCCTTGGAGAATTATTTGTAACTTGTAATTCCTAATACTAAGACAAAGAATATCCTGTTGCTTTCTTAACGTATTTCATAACTTTTTCATAAGATTCAGGATTACTCACAGGGTTGATGATGATGGGGATAGTGCCATCTGGCAACCAAAAAGTTATCCTGCCGTTAGGTTCATGGCAAAAGGAACTTATGCAGTTGAGATTAATTACATATTCGTTTTTTTCGTACAGGATTTTCACCCAGTAGGCATGATCTAATTCCAACCCCGTCACACATTCTAAATAATCGAGAATCTTTTGATAATCTTCCAAGTTACTTTGGGGGTTAATCACTATCGGAATGGCACTATCGGGTAACCAAAAAGTAACCCTACCATTCAGTTCATAACAAAAAGCGTGGACACGTTCAAAGTTGACTACATATTCTTTCCTCTCGTAAAGGATTTTCACCCAGTACGCCACAACATCTCCTCAATTACGAATGATGCACCCTGTATATCCAAATCTACTGAAGCCTTAAGTTAATGTTGCTGTGTACCAATTAAAAATTAATTTTTAATTTCTAATTTTTAATTTTTAATTGTTATGACACCTCCAATGGTGTTGGTGTACCTGAAGTCGAGAGAGAAAGAGCGATCGCTGCTTGAATAAACCCTTTAAATAAAGGATGAGGGCTACTGGGGCGCGATTGAAATTCTGGATGAAATTGGCAAGCAAGAAAGAATGGGTGCTTGGGTAATTCCACAATTTCAACTAAGCGTCCATCGGGAGAAGTACCGCTGATCACATAGCCAGACTTTAATAACAGATCGCGGTAAGCATTGTTGAACTCATACCGATGTCGATGTCGTTCATAAATTACATCTTCTTGATAAAGCTTGAAAGCCAGTGTATCAGGAAGAACACGACAAGGATATAGCCCTAAGCGCATTGTACCCCCTAAATCGACTACTTCCTGCTGTCCTGGCAATAAATTAATTACCGGATCAGATGTATGAGCGTCAAATTCAGCACTATTAGCACCTGTTAATCCCCCTACGTGCCTGGCCCATTCAATCACAGAACATTGCATTCCCAGGCATAAACCCAAAAAGGGAATTTGGCGATCGCGGGCGTATTTAATGGCGGCAATTTTGCCATCCACTCCCCGAACACCGAAACCTCCTGGCACAACTACGCCGTCAACACCTTCAAGATAAATTTCGGCTGGTTCAGTTTCCAAATCTTCTGAGTTCACCCAACGCAGGCGCAGTTTACCATAAGTGGAAATTGCCGCATGGTTTAATGCTTCTACTACAGATAGATAGGCATCACTTAACTGCACATATTTACCGACAATGGCAATTTCTAGCTCATGCTTGGGACTATGTAACCGTTGTACCAAGGTTTGCCACTGCGTCAAATCTGGTTTGCGTTGTTCCATTTGCAGCAAGTTCAGCACTTGTTCTGCCATTCCTTCGCGTTCCAAATTCAGCGGTACTTCATAGATACTTTTGGCATCTTGGGAAGTGATGACGCATTCTTCCGGCACATCGCAAAATCCCGACAATTTCTGCTTTAATCCCTTGGGTAAGGGGCGATCGCTCCGACAAACTAAAATATCTGGTTGAATACCAATGGATCTCAGTTCCTTAACTGAATGCTGTGTTGGCTTAGTTTTCATCTCACCCGCAGAAGCAATCCACGGTACCAGAGTTACGTGCATGTACAGCACATTCTGCCGTCCTACCTCTTTGCGGAACTGGCGAATTGCTTCCAAAAACGGCAGTGATTCTATATCTCCCACCGTACCGCCGATTTCTGTAATTACTACAGATGGGTTTGTACTTTTAGCAACTCGTAAAATTCGCTCTTTTATTTCATTAGTAATATGAGGAATGACCTGTACTGTGCCGCCATTGTAGTCTCCGCGCCGCTCTTTATTGATAACTGCCTGGTAAATCGAGCCAGTAGTAACACAGTTCAATCGCGACATTGAGGTATCGGTGAAGCGTTCGTAATGTCCCAAGTCCAAATCTGTCTCCGCACCATCCTGGGTAACGAATACTTCCCCATGCTGAAAGGGACTCATTGTGCCAGGATCGATATTGATATAAGGGTCGAGTTTGAGAATCGACACGGAATATTCGCGCGACTTGAGCAAACGCCCTAGACTTGCTGCTACAATGCCCTTACCAATACTGGAAACTACGCCCCCAGTTACAAAAATAAACTTGGTCATACTAGTTTGAATTTCTAACAACTTCTAAAAATACATCCCGTCATTGTGCCACAGTTGTTGTGGTGTAATCTTCTGTGATTGAGCTTGTGAAAAACTTCTTAGGATTAGTAATATTAGGCTGTATTCTCACCTCCTCCGTAGCATTGGCAGAGCCATCTCTTATAGTCGTTTTTCCCCAAACAAGCTACCAGACGAGTGCCCAAAAAATCTTTTTTCTGGGGACTGCACCACCAGATGGTCAGGTTTTGATCAATAGTAAGCCAATTACCCGCAGCAAAGCTGGTCATTTTTCTCCTAGTTTCCCCTTGCAGTTGGGGGAGAATCTTTTTACAGTGCGTCACCACAATCAAGAACTCCAGATTAAAGTGACAAGGCTTACCACTAGCCCTGAGCTACCACAAGGGTTAACCTTTGCTAAAGATTCTCTAACTCCCGCAGCTGACATTACCAGGCTACCGGGAGAGCTAATTTGTTTTAGTGCGATCGCACCCCCTAACGCTAGCGTATCTGTCAAGTTGGCTAATCAAATTATTGCCCTTCCACCCCAACCTCAACAGGCACAACTACCAAGTAATTTGGCAGCTCTGACAGGGCAAAATCAGCCTTATGCCCAGTCTAGCGTAGGCAATTATAAAGGTTGCACCACAGTGGCAACAGCCGCCGAACTGGGACAACCTCAGTTTCAACTGACGCTCAATGGCAAGACGATAACTCAACCAGGGACTGGTAAAATACAAATCCTCTCAAGAGCACAGTTGCCAGTTTCTGAGGTTACAGTAGAGTCAGGCGTTGCTCGCACTGGCCCAAGCACCGATTATTCTCGACTTACACCACTGCCCAAAGGCACACGCGCAACAGTAACAGGTAGGGAAGGTGAATGGTTGCGTCTAGACTATGGCGCTTGGATTAATAGTAAAGAAACGCGCATTTTACCTGGTGCAGTTCCGCCACAGACAATAATTCGCAGTGTCGGATACCGTCAACTCCCTGGTGCGACAGAGATAGTTTTCCCCTTACAAGTTCCCGTACCTGTGAGCGTGCAACAAAGTGAGGGTGCTTTCGCTCTCACTCTCTACAATACCACTGCCCAAACGGACATTATTCGCCTGGACGATGACCCCCTAATTTCTCGCCTAGATTGGCAACAGGAAGCTCCAGAACAAGTAAAATACACCTTTAACCTCAAAAAAGCTCAACAGTGGGGATATAAGTTAAGATACGACGGTACAACCCTGGTTTTGGCTTTGCGTCATCCGCCGAAAATTGGGAACACAAGACGCAAGCCTTTAGTTAATTTTAAGATTGTACTTGATCCAGGGCATGGCGGTAAAGAATCTGGTGCCAGTGGCCCAACTGGATATTTAGAAAAAGATGTCAATTTGGTGGTATCCAAGTTGCTGCGGGATGAGTTGGTGAAGCGAGGAGCAACGGTGGTGATGACGCGGGAAGATGATAAAGAGGTTTCGTTAGCAGAACGTCAAGCAATTATCACTCAAGAAGAACCTGCGATCGCTCTTTCCATACACCACAACTCCCTACCTGATGATGGCGATGCCGAAAAAACTAAGGGATTCGGCACTTTTTGGTATCAACCCCAAGCCCATAACCTCGCAATATTTTTACAGAACTATGTAGTCAAAAAACTCAGCAGACCTCATTATGGGGTGTTTTGGAACAACCTAGCGCTGACACGTCCGGCGGCTGCGCCATCAGTGTTGCTGGAATTGGGTTTTATGAGTAATCCCGATGAATTTGAGCAGATAGTGAACCCAGAGGAACAAAAAAAGATGGCAAATGCGATCGCTCAGGGAATTACTGAGTGGTTTAGGAGTGTGAGATAAATTTTGAGGTACAACACTAGTTCCTAATTGTACTTGGTGGAGTGCGATCGCTATTTTTTAGCTAGTTCCTGCTCAATGTTGCGATCAATCTTTGTTTAAGCTTTTTGACTATGACCATAGCATGATTGTTAAGAGTTGCTTAGATTTTGGGAATCCTATAGATAGGTCGTCTCATACAACATAGCCAGTTAGTCATGTGGATGTAATTTTTAAGTTAAAACAACAGATTTGCATTTTGTTGAAAAAGCCATTTTAAATAACATCTTAAAACTTTGTTTTTAAAGAAATATGGAAGATTATAATCAAGTTTTGCCAAACGATTTGAGTCATGAGAATAGATTACAATGCGATTTTACATATTGGACTAGAGAAATTCGGGTAAATAGAAATGATGCTAATGCTTATAAAGAACGAGCTAGCGTTCGTAATTTACTAACGGACTACCAAGGAGCAATAGAGGATTATACTCAAGCAATTTGCATAAATCCAAATGATGATAGTGCTTATTGTATGCGAGGTCAGGAACGCAGAAATTTGAGAGATTACAAAGGAGCAATAGAGGATTACAACAAGGCGATTGAACTAGATCCAAACTATGCTTCTGCATATTATTTACGAGCAGAATTGCACTACCAGCAGAGCAATTACCAAGGAGCATTTGAAGATGCTGATAGATCAATTCAGCTTGACCCTGACTATCCCTCTGCTTACTATCAACGGGGTCAAGCCCGTAGTGAATTGGGAGATTATGAGGGGGCTATTAAGGATTACGAACAGGCAATTCAGCTAACACCTAGTAATTTTTGTGGTTATTACAATTGGGCTGAGTTATACAGTGATCTTGGCTATGCACGCGCTAATTTAGGAGATTATCAAGGAGCCATTAAGGATTACAACACAGCAATTCAAAAAGATCCTAGTCGGATTAGATACTGCTCAACCTACAACAATCGCGGAAATGCTCGCTATAATCTGGGAGATTATGAGGGAGCGATTGAGGATTACAGTAAAGAAATTTCTTTTTATAAACATGGTTATAACAATGCTGTTGACTACATTAACCGAGGCAATGCTTACAATGAATTGGGAAATTATCAAAGAGCTATTGAAGATTACAACCATGCGATTAAGATTGCTGATAAATATCCTGACGTATACGAATATCGCGGTCTTGCCCGCTATCAAGTAGGTGATAAACTAGGAGCAATTGAGGATTTAGAGAAAGCTGCTGATCTTTATCAGCACGGAGGATTTGTAAAATATTATCAGGAGGCACTGAACCTGATTCAGTCTTTCAATGTTACTGATAAAGATGCAATTATTGAGGATATTCAGGAAATCCCTGAAACTGTTAATGATAGCCCCACAGAAGTAGAAACTACAAACAAGTCTGCTGCTAACCCACCGATTTTAAATAACCGTGTTGAAGACACGAATAAAGAAAACAGTCAAGGGATTTCAGAAAAGATTAACCACAATCAATTAGCAGAGATAAAGGAGCTTACTGCGGTTATTGAGGCTGACGGGTTTTTCAATCCAAAAAGTATAAAGCAAGCTAGAGAGCGAATTACTATATCTATTGCTCGACGGCAAGGACAACCTCAGTTTCGTCAAAGTTTGCTTGAAGCCTACAATTATCGCTGTGCCATTACTGGATGTGATGCACAAGAAGCCTTGGAAGCGGCTCACATCATTCCTTACAGTGAAACGGAAAATAATCACCCCTCAAATGGATTGCTCCTACGGGCAGATATACATACACTATTTGACCTTAATCTGATTACTATTAACCCGGAGACAATGCAGGTACGTTTTGCTCCTAGTTTGCGGCGTACTTCCTATGGCGAAATGGATGGTAAATATTTGCAAGTCTCTAAAATTTCATCTTATCTGCCTAAAAAAGATGCACTAAAATGGCGGTGCGATCAGTGTGAGTGGTTCGTAGAATATAAATAGCCAGTAGGAGACTATTACATTTTGTTTCTTACTGACCGAAGAAAAAACTTGAAGTTTTTAAAGATTGTGGCAACCGCGACTGCACAGCAGTATTACTCGCTTAAGGGTAGCTGAAATCCAAATGCTACTTTATTTACGGAATCAGACTCTAGTGACAATCTTCTACTTCTTTCATTTAAACCGCCTTCAAGAATTTTTTTCATAACATTAAAGCATGATTCAAGAAACTCCGAATATGAAAGATTTTCACAAGTATTTATAGTGAATATTTTACTTGATATTTCTTCTTTTTCTAAGTGTGGAGTAACTACACTATATACATTAGCATCTATTTTTTTAATGGATATATAAAGAACTATTCCTGATGGAGGCAGTAAATTGTTATCAGCAAAGCTTCGCCCACAGTTGTTAATATTAAAACCTCCATCTTCTAACTTAATTAGTAATTGAAATCCGAAAAAACCTTCTTTTTCTATACTAATTGCATGTCGAAAATGACAATTAATAGGAATTAAATCGTTTTCAGAAGTAAGGATAGATATGTTATTAAGTTTGCACCCTAAATACTCAGCTATTTTTTTGAAAATAGTTTCAATGAATCTAAAACTTTCATCAACATATAAATATGTATTTTTATAATCTTCACTGACTAAATTTTTTAATTGCTCAAATTTTGATACTGTCATCATTAAAACCGGATAAGTTTAGTTTAATGACATATTATTCTTACATATAAAACAACCGTGGTAATACGTAAAAATACTATTTAAACTCAAGCAAAGAATAAGTATGATTATTTTCCAAGAGAACATTCAGGTGTAGAAATCGAATGTGTTATTGATACAGGTTTTGAATCCTAGTGTCGTTAGTGCTAGCACTACCAGCTTTTGTTTCACCTTCGCGTATCTGGTTTGGTCAGATATCAGATGCTAAACCCATGTGGGACTAACATAGTACAGCTTATGTTTGGATGGAAGCAGCAATATTTGTGATCGCTCTCCTAATAAACTCGAAAATGCTTATCTAAACCAGCTTGTTTCAATACTCCATTTGCAGTATGACGTGATTTTATTTTACTATCAACTACAAAGTTATTATCTGTAATTGGGCTATACCAAATTTCATGATCTCCTTTCCCTTGCCTTTGAAAATAACATCCGGCTTCTGTTAAAAGCTTTTTAACTTCAGGAGTAAAGGAAACTCGCCCCACTGCCAAACCCATAAAATGGAATCATGCAGAAGATAGCAAAAACAGCCCTCAAGTTCTTGAAAGGTGCGCTGGCGTAGCCCGTCGTAGACATCGCTGATTTATCTACTACTTAAAAGCTGGTTGAAGTCTGTGGTAAGCTTTTGCCTGTGATTACTAAGTTTTTCGGCTTGCCATAAGGTTGGTAAATATTACTCTACATCTGGGTCGATACCCATTGCCCTGAGCCGTTCTGCTAATTGTGCAGCTTTTCGTTCTGCTTGCTCGGCTCTTTGCCTTTGCAACTCGGTTTCCTCTTGACCAATAAGTAACAGATTTCCCTCTAAATCCCACCAGCGTAACCAAAATTGCTCAGGATTATTCAAGTAGCTTCCCTGCCATAACCCTAGTTCTACTCCTAAAGGAGGAATTGGGTAGTGATCTCGCTCATTCGGCTGCATTTTGTGGTAAGAAAAATCTACCAGGTGATAAACTTCCAATTTGTCATTACTAATTTCATAAATAGCATAGTAGGGAATTCGGATTATTCGCTCATATACCCAGAATTTGCCTGGTTTTGCGCCTTCCCGACTACCAGCTAGAGGTAAAGGAGTGACATCTCGTTCTTCATCGCCATTACCACTAGCTAGTTCTACGGCAATCAATGGCGGTATATATTCCCGCCACAAAACATAGGAGCGACGGTTTTTGCCATCTAGCCTTGGTGGTACACCAGGGACATAAAACCAGTCCGGTGCTGCTGCTCCTTTTTCTGGTGGTTCAGTCTCTCGCCAGTAAATACCACAATCTTGACCAATGCAATACTGTCCATCTGGATGTACGCGTTGCAAAACCTGAACAATTGAGTCTGTGAGAATGATGGTTTGGGGATGCTCTTGAAAATTTTTCACAAACGTACCATCAGACTCTGGTAGTTGAGTGTGATCGGGAAACTGAGGCGGTATGGCAATATCAGCAAGTGTTTCACTCATATTTTGAAAAGTATTGCAGCTATTTATTTAGTGCTTTACGCTTCCCATAAGGTGTTAGGAAGTAGTATAACACCCTGCTCCGTCTTGATTTCAGTGCTTTTACCCTGCCAGAACCGTTTTGATTGCGGGTAGAAATATATGAAATCTTATATTTTTAAAGCGTATGTATTTTAAGATAAGCGGCATGGTGGGAGCGATCGCTATTTTATTGAGCAATGCTAGTGTATTCGCCCAAGATGCAGAAAGATATATTACTGTAGGGCATGATAAATTGGGAAACAGTGTAGCTCTGGACACGGAAGCTATTAACGGCACAACATACAAACTTTACGGGATCTACGGAGATGGCGTCTTCGAGACTACCTTCGATGCTTCATGTAAAGAATCGCGGCTTTTTCGCAATCGCATTGCAATTTACGGGCCAGAAGGACAGCTACTTGAAGAGGATAAGGAAAAAGGAGAAATCCCTTTTGTAGCAAGTTCTTCACCAGGCAAAGGCATGAAAATTGTTTGTCAAAAGATTGGTGCCCGTGGTTGGTAGGTGCTCAATATTTTATAAGTAGGGAATAGACAGCAGGGGGAGATAAGGGAGCAGGGGGAGCAGGGGAAGCTGAGGGGGATGGAGAATAACTCTAAGTAATGCCTGATACTTCTCTACGAGAGGCTGCGCCAACGGCTTCTCTACGAGACGCTACGCGAACGAGCAGTACAAGTGCCTAATGCCTTATGCCCCTTCTTCACTCCCTTGCGAATGTACAGGTGAAAATACTAAGGACAAAACAACGTGTCACGCGTATCTCGTCCTGTAATGGGATTAGTTCCCTTGGCAAGTTTGCACAATTTTTTTTGCTCATCGGAACGCAGCAGTGCATCGGTAAAATCTGCCCCGTCAATGATTGCACCATCAAATCTGGCATTAGCAGCAAAGACACCCTCCAACAGTGCATTTGTCAAATTTGCTCTGACTAAACGAGCTGAGTCTAAAGTGGAATTTCTCAAGTCAGCTCCCTCCAAATTCGCAGACTCCAAATTTGCTGCAAAGAAACTGACACCGTGCAAATTAGCGTGGCTAAAGTTGCTCTGGCGAAGATTAGCTTTGGTAAAGCTCGAGTCTGTTAAATCACGTCCTGAGAAATCAGCCTCGACCAAAATTTCTTTATTATATTCGAGTGCCAAAGCTGTTGGAGCAAAACCGACGGTTGCCGTGATGCCAACTATTCCCCAAAGGAATAAGCTGAGTATGCTTGCCCAAATGTGATGGTCTATTTTACGTTTCAACCCCAATTTTGTTTGGGATGAGTCGAGTGTAGAACCCTCTGTGCGTAGGCGTAGCCCGTCGCAGGCATCGCTTAACCTAGAATTCATAAAATTCATAATATTTTTAATCAATGGCTAACCTTCCTCAATCTCATTATCCAGATATTGGTGAATTAGGAGAAGACCTAGTAGCCCAATGGTTGCAATCTACAGGTTGGATAATTCTCCATCGTCGCTTTTCTAGTCGCTGGGGAGAAATCGATATAATCGCCCAACATGATGGAGAATCTGGGGTAGCACAGGAGCAGGGAGAGAATTTCTCACTGGCTCAATGCCCCACTACTACTCACAGCACTCAGCACTCATTACTAGCATTTGTGGAAGTCAAAACCCGCAGTTCAGGTAGTTGGGATGCAGGGGGAAGAAGTGCAATCACCCCACAAAAGCAAGCAAAAATCTGCAGGACAGCTGGAATGTTTTTAGCCCAGTGCCCCGAGAAGGCAGATTATTCTTGCCGATTTGATGTTGCTATTGTCTACTGTCAAAGGATATCAAAAAATCTGACCGCGGTTACAGCAACTCAGGAAGCTTTAGCTACTTCATCAGCAGCCGGATACAAGTTTAAGCTGCAAGAATACATTCTGGCAGCTTTCGACTCTTCAATTGATAATGGTTAATTGGTAATAGATAAAACATCTTGATTACCAATGACCAATAATTTTGTAGTGGCGTTACAACCAAATAGTCTTACGCCAAAGTTTCTGGACAATACCCTAAGCCCCGGACAAACTGTTGCCGGAACGCCTCGATTTCGTCTCTCTCTGGGCTACCATGAGAGACGATCGCTACCTGATAGCGACGCATAACGTCCACAGGGCACTGTCCCGCTTCCAAACTCCAAAGTGCCATTTGCACCCTCATTGGCGGCTCGTAGCTAATTCCTAATTCATTTAGAAAAGCGCGGAAGTCGCCATCTTCCTGGGGCGAAACTTGACCTTTGAGTTTGATCCTAACCACCCAGCCATCAATTTGATGAATTACGGTGACGAAAGAAACTGGTGTCTGGGGTCTAGCGTGCAGGTGTTGAACGACCCTCAGGGTTAGACTGGCATTTGCCAGATAGTACAAGTATTCCATGTTTGTTGGTGCTTGGGATCAAAGCCAATCCTACATATATATATTCGTCAATCAGTGCCTATTCCCGGTAGGGTAAAAGCCCCCGTTTTTTGATGGGGAGGTTTACCCAATTTTTATGTTAATTTTTCCGTGTTACCTAATAGTACCAATCTTATAGTCTAGTGATGAAACTGAGCGAAGATCCCTTAAAGTTCCTTTAGAAGGAAAAGCTCAAACCAGCTTTTTTAAGAGAGTATAAATACTAAATAAACCAAAAACTAGTAGAAGCCAATTTGAAAGATACCTCTCGTCCACAAGAAAAAGATTTTGAATTAGATTGCTCGGTAGCTGGCTATGACTACGAACTACCTCCAGAATTCATTGCCCAAAACCCAGCAGTTCCTAGAGATAGCTCACGGTTACTCGTAGTTGATTCTTTGACTACAGGCATCGAAACAGCACCCTTGCACCACATTTTCCACGATTTACCTGCACTGCTGCGCTCTGGTGATTTGCTGGTTATGAACAATACAAGAGTCATTCCAGCGCGGCTTTATGGTCATAAATCTACTGGTGGTAAAATCCAGGTGTTGCTGTTGGAAGAACAGCAGTATAACTGTTGGTTAGCTTTAGTTAAACCAGGAAAAAGCTTCAGACAGGGAGCGAAGATTATTTTTGATGTTAGGCAATTAGGGATTGGGGATTCGGAAGATTCCTACCCAGTAAAGAGTCCCCAACTCACGGCTACGGTTCTAGAAACAGACGCAGCAACTGGGGGGCGTTTGTTGCAATTTGATGTGCCAGAGGGAAAGTCTTTGGTGCAACTGTTAGACATATTTGGTGAAGTCCCGCTACCACCGTACATCACTACCTCGTCAGCTGCTGATGAGCAGTATCAGACGGTTTATGCCAAACAGCCAGGAGCGATCGCAGCTCCTACGGCAGGATTACACTTTACCCCACAATTATTACAAAAGTTGCGCGATCGCAAAATCAATCAAGCTTTTGTCACCCTGCACGTTGGTGTAGGAACATTTCGCCCTGTGGAAGTGGAGGACGTAACTACCCACCAGATGCACGAAGAATGGATTGAAGTTCCCGCCGCCACAGTAGAGCAAATCCGCGCCACTAAAGCAGCTGGCGGTCGAATTATCGCTGTGGGAACAACGGCAGTACGGGCTTTAGAAGGGGCGGCTCAATCTGGTAATTTACAACCATTTTGCGGAAAAACAGACTTGTTTATTTATCCCGGCTACCAATGGCGGGTGGTAGATGGTTTAATTACTAATTTTCACCTGCCGCGTTCCAGTTTGCTGATGTTGGTAAGTGCGTTAATTGGCAGACAACGGTTATTGAATATATACAACGAAGCGATCGCTGAAGGGTATCGCTTTTATTCATTCGGCGATGCCATGCTAATTTTACCATCAGCCATCTAGAACACCGATTCATTAATCCCCAAAACTAAGTTTTTGTTCTGGGGAAGACCAGAATTTCGTTTAAGTATATCGAATAAACTGGGGGTTTTCGTCACAATTTTGCATACTGAATCGGTGTTATAGACCTCCACATCCGGATTTCTCACCACAATTCTCAAAACCTTATAAAATCTAGATTCCGATTTTTCACACTGCATCAAAAAATAACCTGACAAAAATAAAATGCCCGAAACATATTCTGGGTAATGATTATAAGGAGTGCCTGATCGATAGTGTACCCCTACGGGGAAGCGAGCTACGCGCAGCGTCTTGTAGAAAAGCGTTAGCCTCTCCCAATGTGAGAAGGGGAGACGCCAAGAACGAGCGTCACAGCCAGTTGCAGACATCGCGGGACTTGTGATAAATGTGGGCACAAGGATATTATGTTTAGAGTTGCTGTTGTTCAGCTACTTTTAATTTGTTTCAGATAATTACAATATTCAGCGTGAGTAAGGTTATGCGTGATTTTATAATTAAGTTTGCCCAAACTATCGGACAGATACTAAGTGCTCCGATGCTCATATTGTTTCTCTTAAGTAAAAATAAAGAAGTGATTATCTTAGATGTAAATCAATGGATAAAGAGGCTTGATAATAGAAATAAATCTACTCCCGACTGGGTTAATTTGCTATATTTGCTTTCTATATATCAAGAATTTAGAAATGTTTACTATCACAGAATTAAGCAGGGTGACTTGGTTGGCTTTGTTCTTACGCAGGTTTTCAAAATTTTATATAAAGAATGTCCATCCCTTTTTATTTACTCTACTAATATTGGTCCCGGCTTATTTATTCAACATGGATTCAGTACGGTAATTTCAGCAGAGAGTATTGGTGAAAATTGCTCGGTTAGTCAACAGGTCACAATCGGCTATAACACTAAAGGTTCTCCCATAATTGGTAACAATGTAAGCATCGGTGCAGGAGCAAAAGTGATTGGTAAAGTAACTATAGATGATAATGTCAAAGTGGGAGCGAATGCAGTCGTAGTCAAAGATGTTCCTAAAAATTGTGTTGTTGTCGGTGTTCCAGCTTATATAGTCAAGAGAGATGGCGTAAAAGTAAAAGAGCAGTTGAGTTGAATTTGTTTATTCATAAAGATGTTTTTGATTGCATTGGGAGTATCCCAATGCAATCAAAAATTAAAAATTTTTGATTTGTAATTTTTCATGCTGTGGTGGGTACTCTGACTTATAAAGATCCAACTATAAGTATAGGTATGGCACTCATGTCTAAAAAATCTCAACCTGAACAGTGGTTACATTGGTTATTTCAGGTGAGATTTCACCGAAGCCCTGTTCAGCAAGAATCCTTGCTCAGACTTCTGTTTGCTTCCTCTGCGTTTTTAGTCTTAGCTGCGACAATTACTAATTTTCCAGGGAGCAGGTTGCTAGCAGAAACCGCAATTTCTCAGAATCTTGAAGCGGCGAGCTTTTTCCAGCAAGGAGTCACGCGCTATAACCGCCAAGACTTACAGGGAGCAGAATATGCCTTTCGTCAAGCCTTGCAGCGAGATCCTAGTCTTGGGGCAGCGCGAAATTATCTGGGTAATATATTCATGGAGCAAAATCGCCTGGATGTAGCTTTACAAGAATATGCAGAGGCGATTAAAGTTAATCCCAATTTTAGCGAAGCTTATTACAATTTAGGGTTAGTATTGCACCGACAAGGAGAAAAAGAAGCAGCCATTACTGCTTATCGCCAGAGTCTTGTGATAGATTCCACAAGGGTAGCAGCGTTCTATAATCTGGGTTTGGCACTGTATGAACAAGGGCAGGTTGAAGAAGCGATCGCAGCATACCAAAAAGCAATTAATCTAGATAGCAGTAATGCCAATGCTTATTTTAACTTAGCGATCGCTTTGCAACAACAAGGTCAAATAGAACCTGCGATCGCCAGTTATCGGCAAGCCTTGCAGCTAGATCCTAAAAATGCCACAGCCTACAACAATATAGCAAATTTGCTAGCAATTCATGGTCAAGCTTCTGAGGCTATTTCTGTTTATCGGCAAGCTATTCGCTTAAATCCTAAAAATGCCTCAGTTTACTATAACTTGGGAGTCACTTTATATAATCAGGGCGACATTAATAAAGCTAGTGGAGTATTGAAACGTGCCCATAACGAATATCGTGAGCAAGGGAACATTGAGCAAGCTGAAAAAATTGAACAGCTAATGCAGCAAATTGCCCAGAAAAGTGGGCAACAGCAGCCTCAAGCCAGTAAAACAGCCACTCCCTCTCAGACTCCAGACAACACAAGTAATGTAGTACAAACACCTGAGCCACAGACGCAAAATCAACCAGAAACTTCTACAAAAACGCCCGCGAATCCTGGACAATAAAAAACTTAGAGTTACGAATAAAAGAAGAAGTCAGAATTCAAGAGCCAAAATCGTTTAAGTAGGCTTTAACACCACTACCTCAATGTAGAACACCTGTAGAGGCAGAGGTATTAAATCTTCTATTCATCTCCTAGTCGTCAGAATTGAGCATAAATTCTGGCGACTGACGCTTTTATTTTTCTTGATAGTTAATAACTCCTAACTTTTTTTAAATTGGTAAACGATTGATATCTTTGTTGCAACCAATAACTACCATTGCTGAACCACGCTCTAAACGCTTGGTGGAGTCAGGATTAATTTGAAATTTACCATCCTGGCTCACTGCTAGCAAATTTAAACCGTAGCGATTACGAAGTTGAAGCTCAGTGATTGTTTTGCCGTGAAATTCATCAGGCACGATTACCTCTACAATACTGTTATCTGGGTCTAGGTCAAACCGATCTAAGATTGCTGGTTTGGTAAGTGTACGCGCTAGAGCGCAACCCGCTTCATACTCAGGAAAAACAACATGATCTGCTCCTACTCGCCGCAACAGTTTACGGTGAACTTCACTAGAAGCTTTGGCAACTACGTGGGGTACACCAGCCTCTTTCACATTTAGGGTAGTTATGATGCTTTCTTGAACGTAGTTACCAATCGCTACAATTACAGTATCAAATTCAAAAATTCCAGCTTCTTTGAGTGCGCCTGGTTCTGTAGAGTCTAGTTGCAAAGCATGACCAACTATTCCCTCAGTCAAAGCTTCTGAAACTCGTTTTTCATCAATATCTGTTGCCAGCACTTCATAACCAAAATTGTGCAGTGTGGAACAGACAGACCTACCAAAACGGCCTAACCCAATTACAGCAAATTGCTGGTTATCTTTACGTAAACTGCGAAAAAAACCTAATGATGACAGATTCACCCTTGTTATCCTTATTACGACTCCCTGTATTTAGGGCAAAAAATGGTTATACCGCTTGAATTAAAAATTTTATTTTTGCCTTCCAATGTATATTTTATCAGTTTAGTCATTAGTCATTAGTCAGTTGTCAAGAATTATTCTCCCCCTCAATTCCTACTCCCTAGTACAGACGCGATTAATCGCGTCTCTCCCTAATCCCTTTCCCTAACTATCCCACGAGTAAATTTTCTTCAGGATAGTGAATTCTGGTAGGACGTGGGTCTCCTAGTACAGCAGACATCAGTAGTAAAATACCTACTCGTCCAACGTACATCGTGACAATTAAGATGAGCTTTGCTGCTGTAGAGATACTTGCTGTAATGCCTGTAGAAAGCCCTACAGTGGCAAAGGCTGATACCACTTCAAACAAAATTTTAATAAAATCTAATGTTGGATCTGTAAGGCTTATTAAAATCGTAGCTAGAATCACGGTCGCTACTGAACCTACCAATACACCCACAGCTTTCAAAATTAAAGATATTGCTATTTTGCGATCATACAATAAAACTTCTTCTTTACCCTGGAGAATTGCTTTGGTACAACTGGTGAGAACTCTCAAAGTTGTTGTTTTCATTCCTCCTCCCGTACCACCTGGACTTGCACCAAGAAACATTAGTGCAATTGTAATAAATAGACCAGCGGTGGTCATTTTGCCAATATCAATGGTATTAAAACCAGCAGTTCTCGGAGTAACTGATTGAAACCAAGCTACTAATATCTGGCTGCGTAAACTTAGAGAACCAAATGTTTCTGGGTTTCTGATCTCTATACAGAAAAAGGCAACTGTCCCAATGAATAATAATATCAAAGTTGTGCTGGTTGCAACTTTAAAGTCTAAAGAAAATATTTGCTTTTGAGTTTTTTTGAAAATGCGATCGCGCAACCAAACGTACATTTCCAAAATTGTCTGATAGCCAATTCCCCCAAAGATAATCAACATTGTGATCGTGAAGACCACTAAGAAAGATGACTGATACCCAATTAAGTTATCTTGAAACAAACTAAAACCAGCATTATTCCAAGCATTGATACTATGGAAAATTGCTAACCAAAGTCCTTTACTCCATCCATATTGAGGAACGAAAGCTGGTAAAAGTAAGAATACACCTGTAATTTCAAAAATTAAAGTTGTGGCAATAATTGAACGGATCACTTGGGCACTACCACTCATCCCCGGTCGGTCTAAAGCTTGTTGAATGGCTATTTTTTGCCGCATATCAAACCTACGACCAATGAGCAAAATCAGAAATGTGGTAGTTGTCATATAGCCCAAACCGCCAATCTGAACTAATAGCGTCATAAACAACTGGCCCCAAAAAGAAAAATAAGTACCAGGATCAACTACTGATAAACCTGTGACACAAACTGCGGATGTCGAGGTGAAGAGCGCCACAATCAGGTTATTCCACATACCATTGCTAGTTGAAAAAGGCATCATCAACAGAATAGTACCTACAGCGATGACAGCTAGAAATCCCAAACAAATCGTGCGAGCAACAGTCATAATTAATTGAAAATTTAAAATTCAAAAACTCAATCATGCTAGGCATCCCGGAAATATCCAGTATGCAAATGAGAGCAAAGGCAGCTTATTAAGGTAAAATCAGTAAATTTTTCCAGGGAAGAGAAACCGGAATTTATTATCCCTGGAAACCAAAAAAGCCTATTTTAATTAAAAACACACATGGTAGCCTATCTGTATGTTTTTTTTTAATTCGGCTTTGTCTTAACACTGCTTTTTTCATGAGTGCAACACTTTACCAGCAAATTCAGCAATTTTACGATGCTTCCTCTGAGCTGTGGGAACAGATTTGGGGCGAACACATGCACCACGGCTATTACGGCGCTGATGGTACCCAGAAAAAAGACCGCCGTCAGGCTCAAATTGATTTAATCGAAGAATTGCTCAATTGGGCAGGGGTACAAGCAGCAGAAAATATCTTAGATGTGGGTTGTGGCATTGGCGGCAGTTCTTTATACCTCGCACAAAAGTTTAATGCTAAGGCTACAGGGATTACATTAAGTCCTGTGCAAGCCGCCAGAGCAACGGAACGCGCAATAGATGCTAATTTGAGTCTGAGAACACAGTTCCAAGTCGCAAATGCTCAAGCAATGCCCTTTGCTGATAATTCTTTTGACTTGGTTTGGTCGCTAGAAAGCGGTGAACACATGCCAGATAAAACCAAGTTTCTCCAGGAGTGCTACCGAGTATTGAAGCCTGGTGGCAAGTTAATTATGGTGACTTGGTGTCATCGACCAACTGATGAGTCCCCACTAACGCCGGATGAGGAAAAGCACTTGCAGGATATTTATCGGGTGTATTGTTTGCCTTATGTGATTTCTTTGCCAGAATACGAAGCGATCGCACATCAACTACCATTACATAATATCCGCACTGCTGATTGGTCAACCGCTGTCGCCCCCTTTTGGAATGTGGTGATTGATTCCGCATTCACTCCCCAAGCGCTTTGGGGTTTACTAAATGCTGGTTGGACTACTATTCAAGGGGCATTATCACTGGGATTAATGCGTCGCGGTTATGAGCGTGGGTTAATTCGGTTTGGCTTATTGTGCGGCAATAAGTAGGTGGGCGTAAATAATTATTGTTGGGATAAGGCAGTTCATGCTGGGGAAAAAGGCTTTGAGCCATGCTGTAGGGGCACAGCAATGCTGTGCCCTTACGAAAGATATGGTTTTTAACCTTATACATATTTGGCATTTCTTGTCAATGCGTAATACCATTTCACTTTAATAATGATACAAATACGTTATTAAGGGCATGGCATTGCCATGCCCCTACAATGAATCTATATGTATCAAGGTTTTCGTGAATTGGTATAAGTCCTAAATTTTTGCTTTCTCATTGTGATATTTGAGCAAGTAAAAAGGCATATTGCTTTCTCATTTCAGTAGATTCAGCAAGCAAAAAGGCATATTGCTTTCTCAAACCCCAGTTTGCTTTCTCATTTCGGTAGATTCAGCAAGCAAAAAGAGATATTGCTTTCTCAAACCCCAGTTTGCTTTCTCATTTCGGTAGATTCAGCAAGCAAAAAGGCATATTGCTTTCTCAAACTCCAGTTTGCTTTCTCATTTCAGTAGATTCAGCAAGCAAAAAGGCATATTGCTTTCTCAAACCCCAGTTTGCTTTCTCATTTCGGTAGATCACGCACTCATTTTAGTGTTTTGGGCAAGCAAAGGGCACTTTGCTTTCTCATTTGAGTAATTTACGCACTAGCGATCGCTGATATTTTAATCCCCTTAAGCGTTGAAGACTTAGAATTAGTTTGGTATACTCGCTAAAATTACAACGCTTTAGGCTAAATCAATTTGTCTATTGAAATTGAAGCGGGTATAAGGATGCTTAATAATTCACTCAAATCTTGTAAAATTAAGTTTCTCGCTTTTGAATTTCTGAAATGCCACTCGAACTGCAAAACCTCACAGGCGGTTACACCTTAGTACCAATTGTTCAAGACATTAAC
This sequence comes from Nostoc sp. CHAB 5824, assembly GCF_020829665.1. Taxonomy (GTDB): domain Bacteria; phylum Cyanobacteriota; class Cyanobacteriia; order Cyanobacteriales; family Nostocaceae; genus Nostoc. Next base: position 323,839 of record NZ_JAIVFT010000003.1, on the reverse strand, counting down.
CTCACTCTGCAAACAGGAGAATGGTTGAGTTTAGTTGGTGCTAATGGCTCAGGTAAATCTACTTTACTCAAATTGCTGAGTCGTATTCTCTCTCCACAGCAGGGAATAGTGCTACTTGATGGCAAAGCAATTCACTCTCAACCCCCAAATCTAGTTGCACAGAAACTGGCATTGTTACCGCAACAACAAACGGTTCCCGTTGGCTTAACAGTGCGACAATTAGTAAGCTTAGGACGCACACCACATCAATCTTGGTGGCAATGGGAATTAACCGCCAAAGATTGGGACAAAGTGGAAGCTGCTATTGAAAAGACGCAATTAGAAAAATTTAGCGATCGCTTAGTCGAACAACTCTCAGGCGGTGAAAGACAACGAGCTTTTTTAGCTCTAGCACTAGCGCAAGAGCCAAAAGTTTTACTATTAGATGAACCGACAACTTTTTTAGATATCAACTATCAATTGCAACTATTAGAACTACTTAAAGAACTGAATCAGCAGCAGGGATTAACTATTATCACAGTTTTACACGAACTAAATTTAGCAGCACGATATAGTTCCCGCATTGCATTATTAAAACAGGGTCATATTTGGGAAGTTGGTACACCTGAACAAGTTCTGACACCAAATGCGATCGCCCAAGTATTTGGTGTGGAATCTGTAATTATTCACACACCTGTTGGTTTACAAGTTTGTGCTATTTCTGCTGTGTCATTATAACTAGATTACTTTTCTGACCAGAGTTTGACACCCTTTTATTACTTCTGTACAAGTCCGCCAAATATACCCTTACAAATGCCTTAGTTAGGAATATTTACCGACGAACTAACTTATCAATAACTTTGTTATTGTCCATAACTGGTTGGTCAACATTGAAAGCTTTATTAACAATAATTTGCTTGGGTAATTGAGCGCCATTTTGGACGTACAGTCCTGGCAATACACTCACTTTACTCTCATTAGCTTCCGGCACTAGACTTACTTTAAGCTCATGGAGAACTTGCTGTTGTTCTTTGATAATTTGGGTCAGTTCGTTTAGTTTTTGAGTGTGTAAGTCATCCAATTTTTGATGTAGCAGTTCAATATTTTGTCCAGCTTTCAAATTCACCTGATGGTCTATTTCGGCATTTCTCCGATCAGTATCAGACTGGCGGTTTTGGCTCATCAAGACAACTGGCGCTGTATAGGCTGAGGCAAATGAAAACACCAAATTGAGCATCATGAACGGTGATTCATCCCAGTGGGGAACCCCAGGCATTGAGTTTATACCAACCCACCCAGCTAAAACAACGCTTTGCCCAATGAGAAATCCCCAAGAACCCACTTTCATGGCTAATTTATCAGCAATGCGTTGTCCGCGAGTCAGTGGTTCAGTGGAAATGTTTTGGGCTGCTGGTTGTATCTCCACAATTTGAGGTTTTTGAACTACTTTTACATCAACATTGTTGGACAATACTTTTTTAAATGGATTCATGTTGCACCTCTTGGCGTTATTTCTTTCTGTGTTTACCCTGATGACTTTTAATGTACGCTGGTTAAACGATAGAAGCAAATATTGTTGTTTTTCAAAACGATAAACAAAAGTAATGAATAGATCCCTAAAGCTGCATAGTGTCTATGCCAAGCCAGCAAAAACATTCATCTAAACACTTGGATATCCCATCCTTTGACAAGATGGGGTATCCAAGTGGAGAAATAACAAGAGGACTGAACACTCATCCTAAGACTTGGTTTCTTGCGTCTGTGCGTCGATAATTACACTCCAGTCATCATTTGTCACAGCAGCTTCAAGTTGACGCTGACGTTCGGTTATAGTCGCATCTATTGTTTCTGACTCTTTAGAAAGGGTTGTGTCAGCCATTGCTTTCCGCAGTTTTAGCTTTTTCTCCTCGTAAGCTTGACGTTCTGCCTCTGACATTACCGCCTTTGCAGCTTCGCCTACCGTACTAGCCCACATTTCGCCATCAATTGCATTACCAGGTGGTGTGCTTTCGAGTTCTGCTATCCACGCATCTCGCAAATCTTCCATTTCTTGACGCTTGGGGAACTTGAACGCTTGCACACGTACAAAAGCACACTTTTGCTTACCATTTTGGCTGACATGACCGTTTAAGGAAAGCAACACATTCCGAGAATAGCCAATGTACTGCGTACAGCGTTCTGCGTCTAATACTGCATAAACACCCGCAATTTTAGCGTTCTGAGCAGCTGCACTCCAAGCCTCAAGGTCAATTATTTCAGTACCATTGTTTGCCAGTTCAGGGGTTATACTCACCTCAGCGGCGGTGTGTTCGTCGTCGGAACTATACAAAAATTCATGTAGTCCACGGTGGTTTATCGGGACATTTTGATGTTCAATTGGCGGGTTGTGCTGAGTTTCCATCGTAGTTTATCTCCGAGTTATTAATTAGCGGTACGCAAATATATGCCTTTAGAATATTGAAGCTTAAATCTACTTACATCCCCAAATTCTTGCTGACAAAGTAAAAACAACTATTACACCTTATATGAATCAATTAACACCTAAAAATTGGATATTCATCAAACAGCGACTGACCCCTTATTTATTTTTACTACCCGCTTTAGTTCTTTTAGGCTTAACAGTCTTTTGGCCTGCACTGCAAGCGTTTTATCTCAGCTTTACTAACTATGAAGATATTGCCCAGCCGCCACAATGGATAGGTTTCGCCAACTTCCTCAAGCTTTGGAAGGATGCAGTTTTTTGGAAAACCTTGGAAAATACTTTTTTATATCTTGTGGGTGTAGTACCAATTTTAGTAATTGCTCCCTTAGTGCTGGCAATTTTGGTAAATCAGAAACTACGGGGGATGAATTGGTTTAGATCCGCATATTACACCCCAGTGGTAATTTCAATGGTGGTTGCGGGAATAGCTTGGAAATGGCTGTATGCAGAAAACGGATTACTGAATCAGTTGCTAAAAGCTTTGGGTCTTTTTCCAGAAGGTATTCCTTGGCTAACTAGCCCAGCAAAAATTTTTGGCATTGTACCAATTTCTCTTGCCAGCGTCATGGCTGTCACCGTGTGGAAGGGACTAGGCTACTACATGGTGATTTATTTAGCGGGGTTGCAATCGATTCCTGCTGATGTTTACGAAGCTGCTGCGATCGATGGCTCTGATGGTATCAGCAAACATTGGGATATTACCATACCTTTGATGAAGCCGTATCTAGCACTAGTGGCGGTAATTTCGGCTATTTCTGCCACCAAAGTGTTTGAAGAAGTATACATTATGACCCAAGGCGGCCCACTCAGTAGCTCAAAAACGATTGTTTATTATCTATATGAGCAAGCTTTTAGTAACTTGGAAATCAGCTATGCTTGCACAATTGGTTTAGTACTATTTTTAATAATTCTAGGATTATCAATTTTGCGATTAGTTATCAATCAAGAGGGGGGAGATAATATCACAATCTGATATTGATTTAATTTAATGGGACTTACGCAAAACTACACGCCGTAGGAGCAATTCATGAATTGCCCCTACCTCTTATCTATAAATTTGTAAACAAAACTCAGCAGGAGTTAGAAGCGATGTTTGGATTAACCGATTGGAGACAAACTAAATTTTACCAAGAAGTAAAGGAAGAAACAAAATTGGAGACTATACCCCGTCTGCTTAAGTTTGGTTTAAGTATAAAGCAAATCGCAGAAGCATTAGAATTGAATGTTGCACAGGTACGGCAAGCTATTGAAAAGCAAGGAGAAGAAGGAACAGGAAGTAATTCATAATTTAAAATTGAAGAGATTTATTTAAAAACGCGTTTGATACTCCACTACTGCACGACTATCATCGGTTAAATTAGTGGAAGCACGCACACGGAATTCGTCGTTTATCCGGTAATTAACACCCCACTGGAAGGGGTCATTTGTTGTCAAAATCTTAATACTGGAAACCGATATTTTAGAAGAAATATCAACCCCAGCCTCTGCTGCCAATTCCAACGTTGAACTGCTCCTTCCCGCTTCGGGATTCTCAGAAATAACGGTAGGAAATATCCGCAGTTCACTTAAGCCAAAGGTACTCCCAATCTGGTTAAAAGCTGACTGAAAATTGTTGAACACAGCCGAACCTGCGATGTTAATCAAACCCAAAGTACTGTCGCCACGTCCTTGGGTGTCCACAAACCCACCTCCTAAAAGAGCAACAATTTCAGTTTGACTACGTGACGGACTGCTTGTTAGTTCTAGATTTTCATTTAGTTTGCTGGCGAGACCGTTGATACTGGCTTCAACTCGAACACTCTCTAAGGCTGATAAACCTGTGGAATTTATCCGGCTAAAGTCATTACTTTGAGTTACATCCAGTACCTTGGCAAATAGCTGAATATCTAAGTTGGGGTCACGCGGTTGAGAGGGACTAAAAGTTGCAGTATGTTTATAGCCACGAGCAAGGTTAAATTGGGTAGTAAATAAATTCACCCCACCTTGTTCTAACCGGATAGTGCCATCGGGTATTGGCTGATTGATTGAGCCGTTAACTATGAGATTACCAGTTGCGCGGAAACTGAGAATAGGTGGACGGGTAATTTGGACGTTTTTACCTAGTTCCAAATCTAGATTATTAAATCTAGCTATCGCATTTCCCGTCCCATTTCCGATTTCAGCTTTACTCTGCTTATTGGCTTTTGTGGGTGATACACCCAGACCACTATTTGCAGATGAAGTCGCGTCGGTAGATTCTGCCAGCAATACCTGACCATCAAATAAATTTACTTTACCGCCAATTACTGGGTTAAGGGCAGAACCAGTAATCTGTAAATTACCACTAGCACCTCCCAGGTAAAGCCCCTTCAGATTTAACGCAAGCTGATCGAGATTAACAGTCAGGGGATTGTTGATAGTATTGTCATTGTTAAAAATGGGAATTTCTCCAGCAGCTTCTACCTTCCCACGGCTAAATCTACCCTGAAGATTTTCTACTAAGATGGTGTCAAAATTAAACAGCACTCTACCTGTAACACGTCTGAGCTTACCTGGGAGAGCCTGGGCTGAAAAAGTAGCATTATTGATAGTAGCAATTCCATCTACTTCGGGTTTTTGCAATGTTCCGCGTACTTTGAGGTCTACTTCTCCTCCACCTTTCTCAAATACTACTTGATTAGTCAATGCGTTTAACAGCGCCAATCCCTCGTTTTCTAACTTCATATCTAAACTGATTTGATCGCTGTCTGGTGCGACGGAAGCAAAAGGCAATTTATAAGGGATGCTACCAGTAATATCAACAGGTTTTGGCCCAGCAACTGCTACCGTACTACCAAAGTTTAAGCGTCCGTTGGCATAGCTGAAACTTGCGATCGCTGACTCTATTTTGTTCTGATTTAGTATTCCTTCTGTGATTTGCAATTCCCCTCTAGCTTGGGGATTATCAATGCTGCCTGCTAAAGCTGCTGTACCGTTAAGATTACCTGTAATTCCAAGTGGCAGTTTGACAAAATTATTCAGTAATTGTAAGGGAAAATTATTCACCCGTAACTGACCAGATTGTTCATCACCGCCAACGTTACCCGTGAAGGCAATCAGCCTGTTTTGAGATTCAAGCCGTAAAGGTCGCAAACTCAAAACACCGTTTTCAAAGTTGCCTTCGGCAATCACTTTATCAGCAGTATAAAAACGATTTCGTTCTTCTTTTTTACCCCAGGCAAAGTTTTGTCCATTCAAATTAAAATCCACTGATAATCCATTGGCTGTAGCTGTATTTACAGCCACTTCCCCGTTGAAAGTTCCTTTTAAGTCTGCCAAATCTGGTATGGGAGTGGAATTAAGTCGCTGTTCTTCCTGTTCTGCTACTAAAGCTTCAATTTCAGAAAACCGTTGGATTTGGGTTAATAGGGGTTGATTTTGCGCTCCTTGGGGAGTGGTGTTTAGATCCGCTGCTGTGCCGTAGATTTCTGCTGAACCACCTGGCAAATTTTGTAAATCAAATATCTGCGCTACAGTTAGAACGTCTTGGATCTCTCCTTGGTTGACGTTGAGTTTACCTTGTAGTTGAGGACCTTTAGGACTTTGAGCAAAAGTACCGACAAGGGCGTAGCTACTTTTGCCTTTGACAAATTCGCTGCTGGCGAGTGTGCCTTTACCACTGCCATAACGGAATTGAGCCGCTAGACGATCGCCTTTAAGCCGGCCAATTTGCGGGTTAGCGATCGCTAAATTTCCCGTAGCTGCTAATGTCTGCTGATTAAATAGCAAATCCCCAGTTAATAACCCAGTTATCTTACCAGCACCGAGTCGAGTAACTGGTGGCGGAGTCAAATTCAATATTTGTAAGGGGAAGTTTGCGACTTTGAGTGCCCAATCATTGCCTTGAACATTACCTGTGGCTGATGCTTGCTGCCATTTGACTAAGAAAGATTTCGGGCGATTATTGGCATCTAAATTAAAGGCCAGGCGGTCACTATTTCCTGCCAAGTTCAAATTTAACCCGCGTCCCTGTGCTGAATCGATGTTTCCAGTTAACAACGGTTCAAAAGCAATATCTTGAACAACTAAGTCTCGTAAATTAATTTGCCCTACTACATTTGGCAAGGGCAGTTTACCAGTGATTTGACCATTAAAATCTACTCTCCCCGCCACAGCAACCTGATTAGGAAAATTGATCGGTAACTGTTTTAAGTTGTAATTCTGCGCCTGGACGTTGAGATTTAGGGCAGTAATTTCCGGGATGCCTGCTCCCTTAGCATTGGCTAATATGTTACCAGTAACACTTAAACCGGGAGCAGTTGCTCGCTCAATGGTCAGCCTTTCACCACTCCAAGCGATCGCAGCACTCAGAGGTTGCTCCAAACCAGGGATACCTTGGGATAATTGCACCTGTCCAGCAGCGCGCACATCAGCTAATTTGGATGATCCTAGCGTGCCAGCTAACTGCAACTGACCGCCAAACTGACCCCGCAATTGCTGATTGAACCGATTTAATTCCACACCGTCAGCATTAACTACAGCTTGATAGCGACCATTAGCCAATTGGATATTAGATGCTGCGATCGTTCCGCCTGCAACATCCAGCCGTCCCTGACCACTAGCTTGGATAGTTTGCGGTTGGAAGGACTCAACCGAACCCGCCACGTTTGCTTGACCAGTTAACATCCCTCGTAACTGGGGTGGTACTGCTGCTAACTGCTGCAACGGTACATTATTTGCCTGAACTTGCGCTTGGTATACACCATTAGCCAATTGGATATTAGAGGCTGTAATAGTTCCACCTGCAATATTTATCTGTCCCTGACCGCTGGCTTGGATAGTTTGCGGTTGGAAGGACTCAACGGAACCTGCTACGTTCACTTGACCAGTTAACGTGCCTCGGAACGGTGGTGGTACTGCTGCCAACTGTCGCACAGGCACATTCTTAGCCTGAACTTGCGCCTGATACACGCCATTAGCAAGTTGGATATTATTGGCTGTAATAGTCCCACGCGCAACATTTACCCGCGCTTGACCGTTGGCTTGAATAGTTTGCAGTTTAAAAGAATCCACAGAACCCGCTACGTTGAACTGACCAGTTAACGCCCCTTGAAACTGCTTTGGTACTGTTGCCAACTGCTGCACAGGTACATTATTCGCCTGAACTTGCGCCTGATATACACCATTAGCCACTTGGATATTTTTAGCTGTAACCGCACCGCCGCCAATAGTAAGGCGACCTTCACCACTGCCACGGAAGGTTTTCAGGCTGAAATTATCTCTGTTGCCTGCTATTTGGAACGTACCCGCCAATGGATTATTTAAAGCTGGGGGAGACTGTTTCAATATCTGCCCTAACCGCACACCATTAGCTACAAGTTGAGCAGAAAAGCTTTGGTCTTGCAGTTGGATATTAGAAACTGCAACTGTGCCGCCACCAATTTGAACTCCTGCACCATCACTGCGAATTCTGGCAATTTTAAATGGTGCTGTGCTTCCTGAAAGGATGAGACGACCATTGAACTGTGCCTCAGCCAAAGAGACATTTTGCAGTTGACTTTTGTCTACAAAGGGTTCCAACTTCACCCCAGAGGCAACAGCCACAGCTTGCCAACGCTCATTGGCATAACTACCAGTTGCCCGGACTGTACCACCACTGACATTAAGAGCCACATTGCGGAAAGAGACGTTGCGATTTGGAGCGATGGCAACTTCGCCAGTACCGGGGTAAGTTCCGTTAGGAGCTTGAAATCTTACCACAGTTTGGACATTGGTAGGAGCGCCAGTTAATTGGGCTGTACCTGAGACATTGCCGATTTGGAAATTTGGTGTTGTTTCATAAACTTTGGCGATCGCATCCCCTGGAACATTCTTGGCAGCGAAATTTATATCCAGTCGAGGGGTTTTACCGAGTTGAATTGTACCAGCGCCCGTGATGTCACCACCAATTTTGGCTTTACCTTGAATATCTTTTAGGGTAATTAAAGAGGAACTAGTAACAAGCTCAAACTTACTACTAATGCTATTAAAATCAACTTTATCAATCCGGGCAGTTTGGATCGTGGCAACTGAGCCTGAGAGAATTGGCTCTTTAGTTGATCCAGTAATCTGCAAAGAAGCTTGTACTTGTCCAGCGATCGGCACAGGTAGTTTTACCTTGAGAGTTTCCTGGGCATTAGCCAAACTCACCGCATTTACACGCCCTGCCAACTTCAAGCCTGCTTGAGTGTCGATGATTCCCGTAGCTACTACAGGAATTTTGCCGTAGTTAGTAGTAACATTATTTAACTGCAACTCCGTTCCCTGGAAGCGGAGGTTTCCTTGAGTATTGCTCAACAGTTGCGGGACTTTGGGTATTTGAAGTGTTACCCCTTGTACAACCGCGTTACCAAACAATAAAGTCTGCTGTCCTGGTGTTAACCTAACTAACAAATCGCCATTGGCTCGACCCGCCTGTAAGTTCACTGGTAACTTAATTAACCGAGTAATATCCGCAGCTAGCAAGTCTTGTGCTTGCAACTGAAAGTTGCCTGCCAGCACCCTGGAACGTGTCTCTCCCTGAATGGAAATATTGCCACCACTATCTGCTTGACCCCTCACATCAAACCGGATCAACTGGTTGTTTGCTAAAAGTTGGGCAGATCCATTCAGTTGAGAAAATTCCACAGGAGATAAGGGAGAAGAGGCAGAGGGGCGGGGTGAGGGGGGCAGAGGGGAAAACTCTTCTCCTCTGCTCCCTGCTCCCTGCTCCCTTGCTTCTTCCCCTGCTATCTTCTGCGGCATCAAAGCCAGCTTGGCATTGCGAAACCGCAGGTAGTCCAAATCGGTTTTAATTGCACCGCCTTCACCTGAAGGCGCGATGCTAGTGGAAACCCAGCGCCCTTGGTCATCCTGATCAATGTAAATATCTGGGTTGACTAAGGTAACATCTAACTTTAGATGGCGGTTAAAGATTAGTTGTAACAGGTCAAAACCCACCTCTACAGCTTCGACTGCGGCGCGATCTGGATCTGTGGGTGTAGCTGGGATAGTTGAAGTCCCAAACTGTACCCCCGTCAACGAAAATTGTGTGACCCTTCCCAGTTTGACCGGACGGTTGAGTGTAGTTGTGAGACTTTGTTGTGCCAAGGGTGTTAACTCTGTTTGAACAAAAGTCCACAACCGCCAAATACCAACGATAACTCCTAACAGTAAAAGTCCGCCCAAAGCAATACTACCCCGGCTCAACACCAGCAACCATAGACGTTTGCGGATAGGGGAGGGGGAGAGAATATCTTGATTGGGAGATTTAGTCATATAACCTCGTGGGAAGTGTGGAAACCCCCATTTTTAAATGGGGGAGGAAACACGACTCAGGCAGTTTTAACTGCTGTTATTCTCCAAGAACCGTAAGCACAAAACTTACAATCTTTGGGCATTGCATTTTGAGTCAACCTTTTAGCAGTATCAAATCAATTGATGAGTTTGCACATTGAGATAAGTGTGTGTTTTGGACTTGATGGTGAAACCTTCACGCTTGCTACCAGGGTCAACACCAACCGCTATTGGTTGTGTATTTCTGTCAGAGGGTTCTTGATTTAATCGAATACAAAATACTCCTTTCTTGAAAAACCCTGTAGCCTTACCGGACTTAATCCACTTCCGGGCACGGGCTGAGGTCGTAGGCATTAATGGCTTTTGATCTTGATCTACGACTGGGACAAACATTGCGATAAACCTCTTACGAGTAAAATTTCACTTCGCCGCTGACTCTCAGAGAGGTTAAAAACTAGTGAGGCATTCTTAACATCTTGCAAGCTACCGCGCTCAGATAGTTCAGCATTTTTCGAGCTATTGCTCTAAGGCTAGACACCGTTTTAGTCTCGGATTAAAAGATTGGTTAGTTCTTCTCTTCCAAGCCCCATACCTTCAGTTCAGGGTCAGTGACTTGCTTTCACTGTATTAATTGCCGGATGTCGCTGGCACACACAAGCATTAACTGACACATTGATTCAGTATGCCATTTCCAGGATACGCCAACTAAACCCAAGACCTCATTGGTTAAGTTACGGTATTTGCTTGATCCAATACTTATGCTTCATAATATTGGCGTTTTCAGGTAAATCTGATCTGAACAGAGTGAAAATTGTTCCTGTGACTTTCGCTGAGGCACAACCTAGAACTTTAATATGAATAGACCTTAAAAAAGACAGATGATTACACCAATGCGTGTTTTTGTGTTAATTTTTAATGCTCGAACGGAAAATGAGGGGATTCACACGATTCGGGAAGGCGATCGCAATAAAATTCTGATGTTCGAGTCAGAAGACGACGCCACGCGCTTTGCTCTGATGCTGGAAGCTCAGGATTTTCCCGCACCTACACCAGAGCCAATCGATGCTGAGGAAATCAAGGAATTCTGCGAAAGTGCTGGATATGAATGGGAAATCATCCCAGAAAACAGCAATTTAGTTGTAACTCCCCCAGAACTGAACGTGGAAGAAACCGACTGGCAAGCAGATGCCCAGAAGGAGGATACTGTTGAAGACACCTTCCCTCTTAATCAACAGCCACTAGAAGAACCAGAATTGTCTGATTCTGAACTAGAGAAGATGCGTCGCAAGTTGGAAGGATTGTTGTAATTGGTCATTAGTCATTAGTCACTGGTCATTGGTCACTGGTCATTGGTCACTACTGACTAATGACAAAGGGCGGCTTCCCGTAGGGTAGGACAAAGGACAAAGGACAAATGACAAACTTGCAGGAACGTGGGCATCTTTTAACCGAGCTGGTAAATCCTAACAGTCTGAACTTAGACCAGCTCAGTTCTCTAGAATTGGTGGAGCTATTTAATAGCGAAGACCAAAAAGCAGTCGAGGCGGTTGCAGGGGCGAAAGTTCAGTTGGCTGAAGCAATTGAGCGTACCGCAGAGCGTTTGCGCCACGGAGGACGCCTATTTTATATCGGTGCGGGTACAAGTGGCAGGTTAGGAGTATTAGATGCTGCTGAGTGTCCACCTACTTTTTGTACGCCCCCAGAGTTGGTACAGGGAATTATTGCTGGTGGTGCTGGCGCTCTGGTACGCAGTTCCGAAGATTTAGAAGACAGCATTGAAGATGGCGAGACTGCGATCGCTGGGCGACACATTACCCAACTAGATGTAGTAGTTGGCATTACCGCCGGTGGTACAACGCCATTTGTTCACGGTGCGCTTCATGCTGCTCGTCAACGGGGAGCCACTACTATTTTTATCGCCTGTGTTCCAGCGGAACAAGTTGGCTTTGATGCCGATATTGACATTCGGCTATTGACAGGCCCAGAAATAATCGCCGGCTCAACTCGTCTGAAAGCTGGTACAGTCACGAAGTTAGCTTTAAATATCCTTTCGACTGGGGTGATGGTGAAGCTAGGCAAGGTTTATGGCAATCGGATGGTGGATGTGGCGGTAACAAATCAAAAGTTACGCGATCGCGCTTTGCGAATTTTGCAAGACCTCACAGGTTTAAGTCGAGAAGCTGCTGGCTTTTTATTAGAACGCAGTGGTAAATGGGTCAAACTAGCGTTATTGATGCACTGGACTGGTTTAGAAAAAGATGAGGGTGATCAGCTTCTTTCAGAACACCAAAGTAATCTTAGAGCAGCTGTTATGAGTTATCAAAACCGCAACAAACCTTAAAGAAATTTTTCTAAATAAATTCTTTAATAGATGGCTGCTACTTGTCTTAGTAGCACGCCTTTTTTTAAGTATAATATTCCTTAGAAAACCTTACGACAACTGGAATGTATGAATAAATGTAAACTTAAATTAATATTTTTACCATTTATTGCCAGTCTCAATAGCTAAAACAAAAATATCTAAAAATTGCTAATTGTTTTTAAACAAAAATTCAGAAGTTATACGGATATAATTTCCTATAAAAATTCTTAAGATAATATATCAATAATGATGTAGACTATAGCAACCTACTTGAGTGATGAAATATTAGCAGAAAATTCAAGTCTGCCAACAATAAGCTCTGTACTAAATGAGTTATTTACTAACAATATTTTTGCTATTTTCCTATCTTCATTGCTTTTAATAAACTTGATTTAGGCTGCTATATACCAAATGTATTTGCACTTATTGGCATGTCTTTTGAGCATTATATAGCTAGTGTGGGTTTTTCAACGGCTGGTTTTTAATAAAAGGAACAAAGTATGACCCACCCAGAACTTATTTTTTCAAATAACATAGTTAATGAATTTAAAAATTGTACTCAGCTGCAATACAATGGCAAATTAAATATTAAAAGTTCAAAGGGCAGCCAATGGACTTTTTATTATCGGCTGGGACGCATAGTTTGGGCAACAGGGGGAACTCACCCCTTCCGGCGCTGGCGTAGACATATGGCCCAAAATTGTCCTCAGATTGATGTTGATAAATTGCAGTTGCGTTTACAAGACATATCAATCGATTACTGGGATTATCGCCTTCTAGAAATTTTTTATAAAAAACAGAAAATCCAGCGGGAACAAATTCAATCTATTGCTGAAAACACAATAGTAGAATTATTATTTGACCTAGCTCTGCAAGGAAATTTTGCTTCTATAAGTTGCAATCGCAGCCAAGAAGTTATCTTAGAAACACCAATGAGCTTCACAAGTGCAGAAATGTCTGTAAAGCATATGCAAGACTCGTGGAAAATTTGGTCAGAAGCTGGGTTAGCAAATTTTTCTCCTGACTTGGCACCAGTTCTGCGGCGACCAGAACAACTCCAGCAGATGGTGAGTCCATCTGTCTACAAAAACTTTGTCAATTTAATCAACGGCAAATTTACTCTGCGAGATTTAGCCGTGAAAATGAAGCAGAGTATACTGCCACTCACGCGTTCGTTGCTTCCTTATATTCTTAAAGGAATCATCGAATTGGTGGAAGTACCTGACATACCCTTAGTAGTTACTGAAGTCAATAATAACTCTACGACCACACAACCAAAGAAGCGGACTGCTCCACTAATAGCTTGCGTCGATGATAGCCCTCAGGTATGTAAAATGCTAGAGGATATTATCACTTCCAATGGATTGAGGTTTGTCAAGATTCAAGATGCTGTGCAAGCTCTACCAACGCTCATTCAGGATAAACCAGACCTAATTTTCTTGGATTTGATTATGCCAGTTGCCAGTGGTTACGAAATTTGCACTCAGTTGCGGCGAATATCTACCTTTGCCAACACACCAATAATTATATTAACAGGCAGTGATGGTCTTTTAGATAGAGTTCGTGCCAAGGTAGTTGGTTCTACAGATTTTCTCACTAAACCTGTAGTGGCTGATAAAGTAATGGCTATAGTACGTAAATATTTACCTACAGCGAGTGTATCCATTGATAAAAGTCAATCTAACTTAGAGATTTGTAATTAGGGGAAAATTAGTAATTTTACTTAATGATTAATCATCAGTTAATTTGACTACCCTGAAAATTTTATTGCTCAGGAATAGCCATAATAAAAATATTTATAGACTATATAGTTACCCATCTCAGTAAACATAAAATTACTGGGGCGATAAAGAATAAATCAGAATTTATAAAAGATAATTAAATAGCAGTTTTAGAGGTTGTTTTAAAAGTGTTTCGCTGTGACTTTAGGCACTTTTAGCTCCCCAAAAAAACTATTTAAATTTAGAAAAATATATGCATTAAGTTTTGTTTATTACGTACTTTTTCTGAGGTTAATAACTAAACTTTGAATCAAAATTAGACAAATACAAATTTTTGTATTTATAGCAGTCCTATTTGAGTTATGAAATAGTGGTTATGGCAAAGGGGTTAGGGGCTAGTCTCTAGTCCCTTCCATGTCTTTGTTCACGAATCATTTAGGATTTGTTGGTATGTCTAATTTGTTTACATTCTGAAAATATTTATAATGGGTAATTACCATGAATACTGTTTTAGTTGTTGAAGATGGCTTAACAGATATGGAAATAATCAGCCGTTACTTGCAACAGGCAGGTTATTCTGTGATTAGCGCCACAAGCAGTGAAGAGGCTCAAGACAAAATAGATAAAAATAAGCCAGACCTAATATTTCTCGACGTAATTTTACCAGGTAAAAGTGGTTTTGAAATTTGCCGAGAACTGAAAAATAATCCTAAAACTAGCAAAATACCTATCGTTTTTTGTTCTACAAAAAATAGTGATGTAGATAAAATTTGGGGCAATATGCTGGGCGCTGATGGTTATTTATCAAAACCGATTGATCGAGAGGAATTAGTGATAACTTTGAAGCGCTTAATTAGTAAGTAATAATGCAGAAAAAAACAGTAAATTAAGGTCACTACTTCTAAATTAAATAATAACTATAAATAGTGGCTAAAGATAAATCATCAAAAACAAAGGATCAATAACTTTGGAAACCAAGGAAAAGTTTTTAAGTTTTAATTTGGGAGTAAGGGATACAGCCGTAATTCCGTTACAACATATCACAGAAGTTTTGCAAGTATCATTACCTGAAATATGTGGCGTTCCTCAGATGCCCAGTAGCGTCTTAGGTATTTATAACTGGCGCGGTGAGATGCTTTGGTTAGTAGATTTAGAAGCAATGTTAGGTTATCCTCCAATTTCGCAAGGATCAAATTTACTTTCAAGAATGATGGCGATTGTTCTAGAAAACAAGGGTAAATTTTTGGGACTATTGGTGCGACAGCTTATAGATATTCAATGGCTAGATACTCAGCAAATGAAACCCCCAACTACCGAATTATTTTTTCCTAAAATATCACCTTTCTTACAGGGTTACTTTATTAATGATTCCGAGGAGATGATTTTTAATTTGGATGCCATAACTATTATTCAAGCTCCCATGTGGGGGATTCATAATTGAACATAGGGTATAGTATTTTGACAATTAATGCTCCTTAATAATCAAATACTATTTCATTCTTACTTGCCACATATCAAACTATTACAATCTACAAGTTTTGAGGATAATAAAATGACATTTTTGTATAACAATAGCCATGAGAATCAACATCTAATCTCTGAATTAGAAAATCAGAATGGTAACGCTCATATAGCAAATATTGCTAACAATGAAATATCTTTATTAAATGCGATCGCTCAGGAATTTAAAACTTGGCGACGACAGTTGCAAGACATCGCAACTCATATGCGCCAAGCGCCAGACCTTGATACATTACTAAAAATTAGTGTAGCGCAGATTAGAGAAAAGATTGGCTGCGATCGCGCCTTAATTTATCAGTTTACTTCCCTAGAGTCAGGTAATGTTTTAGCAGAATCCAGAACACTAGGTTGGACACCGACTTTAGGGGAAAATATTCCAGGAATTATTTTTGGATTATATACCAATCAAGACTATATAGAACCTGTAGTTATTGACGATATCAATCAGATACAACTTACACCCTATCAAAAGCAACTGTTAGAGAAATTTCAAATTAAAGCTAGTTTGAGTTTACCGATTTTAGTAGAAGGTAAAGTATGGGGGTTACTGGCAGTAAATAATTGCTACTCAACGCGACAGTGGCAAGAGGTAGAAATTAGCTTATTATCTCAAATTACAACAGAACTGACCTACAAATTACAGAGTTTTGAATTTCAAAAAGAACAGCAACAGCGGATATTAGCAAAAAAATCGGTAGCTAAAGTCATCGACAAAATTCTGCGGGTATCAAATGTTGATAAGCTTTTTCAAACAACCACTCAAGAAGTACGTCAATTACTAAAATGCGATCGCGTCGGCGTCTATCGCTTCAAACCTGACTGGAGTGGCGAGTTTATAGCTGAGTCAGTGGGTAATGGCTGGATAAAAATGGTCGGCCCTGATTTTTACATGGTTTGGGAAGATAGCCACTTACAAGACACTCAAGGAGGACGTTATGCCAAGGGTGAAAGCTTTGTAGTCAATGACATTTATCAAATGGGCCATGCTCAATGTCACATTGACATTTTAGAGCAGTATGAAATGAAAGCTTACATCATTGCGCCGATATTTGCTGGAGAAAAATTATGGGGCTTGCTGGCAGCTTACCAAAACTCTGGGTCTCGTAATTGGCAACCTTGGGAAGAAAGCTTTGTGACGCAAATTGGACTGCAATTTGGTGTGGCTATCTCACAAGGGGAATATCTGGAACAAGTGCAGACGAAATCTGACCAACTAGCTCAAATAGTTGAACAAGAGAAAGTTTTAACTAAGATAGTCAACCGCATCCGACAATCTTTAGATGTAGAAAGCGTCTTCAAAACAACCACTCAAGAAGTGCGTCAATCACTGCAATGCGATCGCGTCGCTGTCTATCGCTTTAACCCTGACTGGGGTGGTGAATTTGTGGCTGAGTCTGTGGGTACTGGTTGGACAAAACTGGTAGGTCCTAATATTAAAACCGTTTTGGACGATACCTACTTGCAAGAAACTAAGGGAGGTAGGTATGCCAGAGGTGAAAACTTTATCGTTAATGACATCTATGAAGTAGGACTTGCTCCCTGCCATATTGAAATTTTAGAACAGTTTGAAGCCAAAGCTTACATCATTGTTCCTATATTCTTCGGGGAAAAATTGTGGGGTTTGCTAGGAGCTTATCAAAATTCTAGCCCCCGTGCATGGCAAACCTGGGAAGCGAACTTTTTGGTTCAGATTAGCTTGCAATTTAGTTTAGCTAAATCACAGATAGATTATTTGGAATTAGTGCGGGTGAAATCTGAGAAACTAGCTCAGATAGCGGAACAAGAGAAAGCTGTCACCAAGATCAGTAACCGTATCCGGCAATCTTTAGACGTAGAAGAAATCTTCAAAACAACCACTCAAGAAGTACGGCAATTACTGCGATGCGATCGCGTCGCCGTCTATCATTTTAACCGTGACTGGAGCGGCGAATTTGTCTCTGAGTCAGTAGCTCATGGTTGGGTAAGACTAGTAGGCCTTGATATCAAAACTGTTTGGGAAGATACCCACTTACAAGAAACTCAGGGAGGTCGATATGCCCAAGGGGAAAACTTTGTTGTAAATGACATCTATCAGGTAGGTCATTCTACTTGCCACATTGAAATTTTAGAGCAATTTGATGTCAAAGCTTATGTAATCGTTCCTGTATTTGCTGGGGAACAATTGTGGGGATTGCTGGCAGCTTATCAAAATTCGGGAACTCGTGATTGGGAAGAATCGGAAGTCACTTTGTTAGCACGCATTGGTAGCCAGTTAGGATTGGCATTACAACAGACCGAATATTTGCAACAAGTACAAGCACAGTCAGCAAAATTAGCAGAAGCAGCAGCACGGGAAAAGGCAGCCAAGGAATTACTACAACAACGGTCTATTCAACTCCTAACAGCCCTTAGACCCGCCCTCAACGGTGACTTAACAGTACGCGCACCGATTACAGAAGACGAACTAGGCACGATCGCAGATGCTTACAATAATACTCTGCAAGCACTGCGGCAAATCGTTATTCAGGTACAGGGCGCTGCTCAACAAGTTGCCCAAACTTCTAGCAACAGCGACGCTTCACTAGCAGGACTGACCAATTTGGCGCAACAACAATCTGAGGAAATTACCGCAGCCTTAGGTGACATTCAACAGATGGTGGATTCTACTCAAGCTGTGGTGGCAAATGCTGAGTTAGTGCAACTAGCAGTGCAACAAGCCAATCAAACTGTAGAGTCTGGCGATACTGCGATGAACTTAACTGTAAAAGCAATCCAAGGAATTCGTGAAACCGTTGCTCAAACCAGCAAAAAGATTAAACGCCTCAGTGAATCTTCGCAAAAAATCTCCAAAGTGGTGAATTTGATTGGTAATTTTGCCACACAGACAAACGTACTAGCTCTGAATGCAGCCATTGAAGCCACCCGTGCCGGTGAATATGGCAAAGGCTTTGCAGTTGTAGCTGATGAAGTCCGTTCTTTATCTCGCCAGTCAGCAGCAGCAACCATCGAAATAGAAAAATTAGTCCAGGAGATTCAAGCAGAAACGGGGGAAGTTGCAGTAGCAATGGAAACTGGTATTCAGCAGGTAGTAGAAGGCACAAATCTTGTTAGTGACACTCGCCAAAACTTAAATGCGATCGTTTCTGCAACTGCCGAAATTAGTCAGTTAATCGAGCGGATTACCGCAGCAACTCAAAAACAAATGACGCAATCTGTAACAGTCACAAAATCAATGCAAGATGTAGCGGAAATTGCCAATAAAACTTTTGCTGAATCTCAAGAAATCGCTACTGTGTTCCAAGAATTATCAGGAATGGCACAAGAGCTATTAACAACTGCTAGTAAGTTTAAAGTCAAATGAATTTTAGATTTTAGATTTTGGATTATCAATGAAGAAGATTTTAAGCAAAGAACAAAGCAGCTAGCATTGCGAGTAATCCGTTTAGTAGAGAGCCAGTCCACAGAGCTGAACGGCAGAGGTAATTGGCAAGCAGCTAATCCGTTCAGCAACATCTGTGGAAGCTAACTATCAGTCAGCTTGCCGTGGTAAGTCAACCGCCGATGACATCGCTAAACTCAGCTTGGTAAAGGAAGAAGCAGATGAAAGTCTTTATTGGATAGAACTTATTGTTGAGGTTGGTTTATTACTACTGGAAAAAGTCAGCAACTTGATGTCAGAAAACACCGAAATTCTAGCAATGACAGTTGCATCAATCAAAATTTACGCAATAAATATAAAATCCAAAATCTAAAATATGATTACAGATAACGAAATTCGGGAACAAGGATATATCTATTTTCTAGCTGAAGCCCCAGAATTAGTCCAAATAATTGAGCAAGAATTATTTAGCCTATTAGAAGGTTATAGTATTGCTAAAGTTCACAACTTAATGCGGGCTACTCATACACTTAAAGGTGGTGCGGCTAATGTTGGGCTAGAAGTAATTAAAATGATCGCCCATTTTTTAGAAGATGTATTTAAGGCTTTATATAATCCAAAATTGGTAGTTGATGCCGGATTACAAACACTTTTATTACAAGCTTATGAGTGTCTTAGCATAGCATTAAACACCGAATTAATAGGCAGTACTGTTAATGACGAAGAACTAATACATCGAGCAACTTCAGTATTTGCGGAGTTGCAAGAGAAACTTGGTGATGCATTTGGTGCTGAGTCTCATATTCCCACCTCTGAAGAATTGGGATTTGATATTGTGCAGTCTGTTTTTGAAGTGGGAGTGGAGCAACGTCTAAACAGTATTGCTGAAGCTGTTAACAATCCACCAAATAATGACGATTTTATCGAGTTATTATACTCTCAAGCTGAGGTGTTTATCGGTTTAGCAGAATCTTTAAATTTACCTGGATTGGGAGAAATTTCCCAAACAATTTTGTCAGCGCTGCAAGCAAACCCCACTCAGGTGCAGCAAATTGCAGAAATTGCCCTTGCAGATTTGCAACAAGCACAAAAATTGGTACTAGCAGGCGATCGCACATCTGGTGGAGAAACTTCTCCAGGTTTGCGCCAACTCACGACTCTGGCAAATAATGAGTTATCTGGAGAATTGCAAAATCATTCATCTGCTGGCACATTTATCATCAATGAAGAACAATTTTATCAGTTTCTCACTACATCTGATAATAATAAAAACGAATCGATCAATCCAAAAACTGCCAAGTTTTATTTAAAAGTAATTCGCTACATTTATGGTTGGTTTAATCACCAGAGGGAAATACCAGAGCCAGAACTCAGTTTGACTTTACTGGTTCCCACATTAGAAAGAGAAAGTCTACTTAATTATATTGACAATTGGCTGAAAAGCTTTCTTGATTTTGTCCAAGATCAAGAAGATAGCCAAAGTCTTTGTATTTATCGACGTGGTATTATCTTAATCATCCTATTTGCAGTCGCCAAATTTCAATATTCTATTAAGCCATCTGACAGCTACCTTTCAGTAATTAAAATATTACAAAACCGAATTCATACATTAGCACAAGAATATAAAAATTATCCTCCTGTTACTAGCGAAGAAAAAAATTGGCTTGATAGCCCCAAGTTACAAGCACTGCTAGTTATTAAAGAAATATCTAAATCTCTATCTTCTCAAGCAACTGATAACTTATTAGAAGCAATATGGGGAGAAGAAGCTAGCCAAAATCTTACTGCTGAAGTCGTGATGATCCAAACTGATGATTCTTCAGAGAAGCTTGATTCATTAACTGCCAGTGAACAAGTAGTTATAGATGTTTCTGAAACAGCTATTGAAGTTATGCCTGATTTAGCTACACAAATCAATAAAGAAATAGAAGATAAATCACAGTATATTCAAACTAAACATTTTCGCCAGCCTTCATTTATACGAGTAGATACAGAAAGCCTGCAACACCTCAATTATCTAGCTGGAGAATTGCTGATTTACCAAAAACGGCGTAGTTTACAAGATGAACAAGTCAAAGAAATAATTGAGCAATTAATACAGCAACTCGCTAGACACCAAAGAACTTTAAATGAATTACGTGATTTACCATTACAAATACAAAATATTGCTTCACAACAAACGCAAAATTTTGCAGTGAAGTTTGACTCTCTAGAAATGGATGTATATACAGAATTTCATATGACATTGCACGAAGCAATAGAAGAGACACTGCAACTACAAGAAACCACAGAATCTCTTGACTTGCTCGTAACACAAGCTGCTCAAATTAGTGACAAACAAGAGAATTTAACTCTTAATATTATAGATAGCTTAGTCGAAGCACGAATGTCCCCTTTGGGCAATATCCTGAATCGTTTCCCCCACATGGTAAATAAGTTGGGGAATATTCATGCCAAGCTTGTAGAATTGAAACTTGCTGGTACTGAAGTACTAGTAGATAAAGCGATCGCAGAAAAGCTCTACGATCCTTTGTTACACTTAGTGCGTAATGCTTTTGACCACGGTATTGAATCTCCGCAAGTTCGCCGAGAGCTTGGTAAACCAGAACAAGGTTTAATCGAAATCTGCGCTTATCATCAGGGTAGCCAAACTGTTATCGAAGTTCGGGATGATGGTGAGGGATTGAATTTAGACAGAATTCGCAGAAAAGCTGTTGAATTTTATCCCCTACAAACTGAAGAGAAAACTAGGAGCTATGGTTCTAATTTGGCTGAACCCGAACTTTTAGATTTGATATTTTCGCCTGGATTTTCTACTGCTAATAAAGTGAGTGAAATCTCTGGGCGCGGTATGGGTTTAGATATTGTGCGTACTCAAATGCACGCACTCAACGGTTCAATTTCAGTTCAATCCTTACCCAACCAAGGAACAATATTCATCCTCAAAATTCCTTTTTCTATGACTACAGAAAAATTAATGCTAGTTCAAGCCAAAGGTGTTGTTTATGCCCTACTTTTGGACAGTATCGAAAAAATATTGATTCCCTCCGATCAGCAGATTAAAGAAATTGAAGGAAAAAAGGTCTTACATTGCAACACAGGTAATGATGAGACTATGGTCAGCCTCTGTCAACTTTCAAAGTTGATTGATTATAATGGTTCATTCTTTAATAGTGCTACTCCATACAACACATCAAATACTCACGATCCAAGCATAGCGAAAAATCCGGTGCTTTTGCTACGACGAAATCAGGGAACGTTTGCTTTAGAAGTTGACCAAATTATTGGTGAACAAGAGCTGGTAATCAGACCTTTAGGAAATGCGATCGCACCGCCAAAATACATTTATGGTTGTAGTAGTTTAGCCAATGGTAATCTCATCTTAGTGATTGATGCTTCATTGCTAGTAAAGTCTAGCGACCAACAAACAACACTTGATATTATGGCGCTACCAGTAGCTTCTTCGTCAAATCAAAAAGCTTTGCCGATATCAGGACATACTTTTTCATCTACACCATTACTTGTTGCATCTACTTCCACAACAACTATAGAAACCCAACCCAGTTATTCTCAAGAGCTAGATAATAAATCACCAAAAGTTATTTTAGTAGTAGATGACGCAATTAGTCTTCGACAAACTCTCTCTCTTACTCTGCAAAAAGCTGGCTATCAAGTAATACAAGCTCAAAATGGTGTAGAAGCTCTAGAAAAGTTGCAGTTACATCCAGAAATTCAACTTGTCGTCTCAGATTTAGAGATGCCACGAATGAATGGTTTTGAGTTGTTGAGCAATTTCCGCCAGCACCCAAATTTAGCAAAAATACCTGTAGTGATTCTCACTTCTCGCAGCGCTGAAAAACACCGTCAGCTTGCCCAAGAATTGGGTGCAAAGGCTTATTTGACCAAACCTTATTTAGAGCATGAATTTATTTCTAAAATTAAGAGTTTAATTAATAGTAATACAGATGATTTAAATCATTTACTGATGACGGCAAATCATTGATGATTTTGGAAATGCCATCGCCTCAATTACCAGGTAAATTATTTGGATCTACACCTAGAGAACGTAAATACTGCGCTAACTGTTCAGCTCTTTGTCGTTCTTGTTCAGCCCGCGATCGCTCCTGCTGTGCCTGTTCTGCATCTGTTAAATAGCGATTTCCTTGCAGATCATACCAACATAAAAACTCTTGTTGTATCCCGGCAATTACAGCTTGGTGTCGCCCAATACCTAACCCCACCTCTGGCATCAAATAGGGTTCACCTATTTGTAGTTGGTAGTTTCCATCTATCAACTTATACACTTCAAATGGTTGATGTAGGTCGCGTCGCCAAAACTCAGGGTTATAAATTACGTAGTACAATACACCCAGTTTTTTGTATATATCTAGCTTCTCGTCATATTCAGCTCCTGGGGTGTGGGATACCATTTCTAATGTGAATATTGGAACTATCCCATTTTCTTCCCAAACTGCGTAACTTTTGCGTGATTTCCCTTCCTTTTTCCGTTCTACTCCCACACTTAAAAAAGCATCTGGCACTACAGGTACTCTGGGATTTACTCCTGTGGTGTGATATACACCCATATCTACTCCGAAGTACCAATCCATGCGATATGCCCAAATGGAGTTGAGTAAGAAAAGTAAAATATTGGGCAAAAAGTTTTGGTCTTCGTTATCCACTGGTGTATCGTCTGAACAGGGAAGTTCATCAGTAGTTGGTAACGCATTTTTGAGATCAGGTGAGAGCATAACCGTTGTCTCGCTGGCGTTCGATGCCCTTATTATAAATGAGTGACCAAAAGTTTAGCGTTTGGGTGTAACTTCACCAAACTTAATCAAAAGCGCGATCGCAATACTAACAAGCAAAATTAACGTCATACTTAAAGCTGAACCAAATCCCCAATTTTGCGTTGCTCCCAGAAACTGGTTATAAACTAACCGTGCCGCCGTCATACTAGAAGCACCACCAAGTAATTCTGGATCGACAAAATCCCCCAAGCCTGTGATGAATACAAGCATAGAAGCAGCTGCAATTCCCGGAAAAATTTGCGGTACGGTTACTTGGCAAAAAGTTTCCACCGGATTTGCACCTAAATCAGCCGCTGCTTCTAACAACCGCTTGTCTAGTTTTTCGAGAGAAGCATATAAAATCAAAACCATATAAGGTAATAAGCTGTAACTCATGCCAATAAATACAGCTTGACTCTGGTTAAGCAATTCCAAAGTAGGCAAGCCTAAATTGCTAAATAAACTGTTCAATAAGCCAGTAGGACGAAGAATTGTAATCCAAGCATAAGAGCGAAGTAACGAGGAAGTCCACAAAGGTAATATAAAGCCTAATAGCAGCAAATTCCGCCAACGCTGCGGCGCTATCTGAGCAATCCAATAGGCGACAGGGAAGCCCAAAATTAAACAAATGATGGTGGTGCCAAACGCAAAAAATAGCGATCGCCCAATTACTTGCATGTAAAGAGGATCAAATATTCTAATGTAGTTTTTGAATCCGTTGGGATTGACCAAATCTCCTGGTCGGATGTCTGCAACTAAACTTAACTCGAAAATTATCAAACTTGGCAGCACCAACAAAAGCAATAACCAAATCCCAGATGGTGCAAGTAATACCAAAGGTTGCAGCCAGCTTCCTCGCAGGCGATGCAATTCTTCTATTTTGGAAATCTCACTTTTTTCAAAATTCATCACTTATAACTCTTAAATCATAACAGACGCGATTAATCGCGTCTCTACTTTTAACTTTTGTACAGACGCGATTAATCGCGTCTCTCTTAACTATTTTAGCCGCTAGTTAATTGAGTCCAATAGCGCTCGTAAATCTCTTCAAATTCTCCTACAGGAGTAACACGTTCACAATTTGCTAAGAGTGACTCTGAGGGAAATAAATTAGTATTATTTTGTATTGTTTTTGGCAATTGCTCAAATCCAGCACTATTAGGCGTAGAAACACTAAGGCGTTGACTGATTTTGGCTGCTAATTCTGGTTGCAGAATCATGTTAATCCAAGCATAGGCTCCAGCCTGGTTGGGGGCTGTTTTAGGAATTACAATAGTGTCTGTCCATAATGAAGAACCACTGCGAGGAATTACATATTTAAGTTTAGGGTTTTCTTGAGAGATTCTCACCGCATCTGCTGAATAGCACATTGCCAATAGTAAATCTCCTGCCAGAATTTGATTTTGCCAAGCGTCGGTATCAAAACGTGCGATCGCAGGTTTTAACACCTTCAACTTTTCATAAGCTTGTTTGATTTCTTGTTCATTTTTTGAGTTGTAAGAGTAACCTAGCATCCGTAACGTTGCACCCATCACTTCTCGAACATCATTGAGCAAGGTCATCCGCTGATTAAGTTGCCTTTGATTCTGCCAAAGGTAATCCCAGTCTTGTGGTGCATCTTTGAGTTTTTCGGAATTATAAAGTAAACCTGTTGTCCCCCAGTTAAAAGGGATACTATATCGGTTATTGGGGTCATAGCTAGGATTTTGAAACCGCGGAAATAAATTCTCTAAACCGATTAAGCGATCGTGATTTATTTCTGTTAACAAACCTTTGTCTACCATCTTTTGCACCATATAATCGGATGGGTAGATGATGCTGTAAGTGCCACCGCCTCCAGCTTGCAATTTAGCCAGCATGACATCATTGGAATCATACACATCTGCTAGCACTTTCATGCCAGTTTGGGTGCTAAAAGTTTTCAATAATTGGTTGTCAGTATATTGTGTCCAGGTAAAGATATAAAGTTGGTCACGTTGATCATTCGTATTAGAATTAGCACGTACTTCAGCCAGCCTCCAGCCACAACCAGCTAAAGATAAGCTAGAAAGCGCTGCCACCCCTTTTAAAAATTGGCGTCTGTTAGTCATTAAGTTAGAAGTTGTTCATCGACAACTTCTAGATTACGGTACAGTTACTAACCTCTGGCGTGATTTTTTGAGATATATGTATCATTCTTAACACTTCCTGTAGGGCTTGCTTAATCTATAATCGTTGTCCTACCTTAATGAGATTCCCGCATGGAAAGAGTTTTTCATCATACGGGTATCAGTGGGGCAAAAAACCAGAAGTTTTTGCAGGTGAAATTATGTGGATTTTGACTACATAGCTTAGAATAGTAAGTTTATCATCATATTTTTTTATAGCTTCAATCAGTAAGCTGTTATGCTCTTCCTAAGAAAGCCAAACAAGTTTGTAGAGAATTGCGGTACAAAGTATTTAAATATGTTGTTAAACATTTGTAAACTGTTAGCAGCCGAGTAGCCGCGTGTCACATCTTGTTAAGGAATTATTATGAGACAACTTGTTATTGCTGAACGCGTATGCCTCATTGGTCATATCGTGTCAAAAGCCTTTGGATTGGTAGGGATGCTACTGGTCGTACCTAATGCCGAAATACTTTTCAACTTATCGCAGGTTGGAGAAACTGCCGTACAGTTAAGTATGGCAGGTGGCGGTGTAGTTGATATCATCTTGGGGACAATAGCTGTCTCTATTTATGCCTACCGGACGTTGGGATTGGGAACTTGGCTAGGATTTATGCTGCCAGCTATGTTTATTTCCTTGGGGAGTGAACTACTGGGAACCAGTACAGGTTTTCCATTTGGTGATTATAGCTACTTGAGTGGCTTGGGTTATAAGATTGGGGGGCTAGTTCCTTTCACTATTCCTTTATCTTGGTTCTATGTTGGGCTGTCGTCTTATTTAATTGCGAGAACTGGTTTGAAAGTGGCTCAAAAACCCAGTTGGGGACGCCATATTGCGGCTATAGCCGTTGGTGCTTTACTCTTCACTTGCTGGGATTTTGCCCTTGAGCCAGCTATGAGTCAAACTTCTCTGCCTTTTTGGTATTGGGAACACCCAGGAGCATTCTTTGGGACACCTTACCAGAACTATGCAGGTTGGTTTGGCACTAGCGCCCTGTTTATGAGTGTGGCAGGATTGTTGTGGAGAAACGCTTCGATTAAATTAGAGCGATCGCAACTTAATCTACCCTTAATCGTTTATTTAACTAACTTTGCCTTCGCCGCCGGACTAAGCTTGGCCGCTGGGTTCTCCATCCCTGTGTTGCTCGGCTTATTTCTTGGTGTGGCTCCCGCTGTGGCGCTGTGGTTAAGCAGTTCAAGCACTTCTACTCCAGTTGCTGTTGAACCAGCAAGCAAGGAAGTCTCGGTGGCAAGAAGCGTGAAAGTTGCTTTGAAATAAGCTTATAGATTGGGAAGTGGGGAGTGGGGGAACCCATACCCCATGACCATTTGTTTTGTATAACTGCGATTTTAATTGATAAGTATTTTGACAACAGTAGACAACGCTTTAATAGTAGAAAGCGCCATATCCATTTTATTGCTACTTATCCAACTACCAGCAACGGCGATTCTGTTTTCGCGCCTGCTAAAGGGGCCAAGACGCCATCCTCCAATAGAACCGCAACAACCGACACCAGAGCTTTTGGGTAAGGTTAGCGTAGTCGTTCCCACATTGAACGAGGCGCTTCGCATTAGCCCTCTGTTAGCTGGTTTAAGTCAGCAAAGCTACGAAGTTCGGGAAATAATTGTTGTAGACAGCAAGTCTGCTGATGGCACCCCCGACTTGGTAAAAGCGACACAGCAGAAAGATCCGCGCTTTCGCGTGATGACAGATGACCCCTTACCCTTTGGTTGGGTGGGGCGTCCTTGGGCGTTGCATAACGGTTTTCTATATAGCTCTGAGGCTAGTCAGTGGTTTCTGGGGCTGGATGCTGATATCCAACCACATCCTGGTTTGGTTGCTGGTTTGGTGAAGACGGCCGAAGCACAGGGCTATGACCTCGTTTCACTTTCACCCCAGTTCATTCTCAAATATCCGGGAGAGTGCTGGCTACAACCGGCTTTATTGATGACTCTGCTTTACCGATTTGACCCCGCTGGGATCAATACGGAGCAGCCAGAACGGGTGATGGCAAATGGACAGTGTTTTTTGTGTCGCCGCTCCGTTTTAGCTGCTGTGGGTGGCTATAGCAGTGCGAGTGGTTCTTTTTGTGATGATGTTACTTTGGCACGAAATATTGCTGCTCAAGGGTATAAGGTGGGCTTTTTAGATGGCGCAAAGGTGCTGAAGGTACGGATGTATGAAGGGGCGATGGAGACATGGAAAGAATGGGGGCGGAGTCTCGACCTCAAAGATGCAACTTCTCGTTCGCAGTTGTGGGGAGATTTATGGCTACTTACATCTGTTCAAGGTCTACCGCTTTTAATTGTCCTCACTTTTTTGTTGATTTCTCCCCCACTCTCTTACTCGCTACAGACGCGATTAATCGCGTCTCTACCTACTCCCCCACTGCTTTTACTGGGACTGAATTTATTTCTGGTGGTGATTCGCTTTGCTATGCTAATTGCGATCGCACCTTCCTACGAGCGCAAAAGTGCTAAAGGCGGTTGGTTATTCTGGCTTTCCCCTTTAGCTGATCCCTTCGCTGTGCTGCGAATCTTCTTATCTGCATTCCGCAAGCCACGCGAGTGGCGAGGACGCAAATATATATAGTGGGGCATTGGGCATGGGAAAGAAGCACAGGGGCGGGGTGCTGCTCTTGCTGAGGGGAAAACTCTTCTCCCTTGCTCCCTGCTCCCTGCTCCCTTGCTTCTTCCCCTGCTCCCCTGCTCCCCCTGCTCCCCCTGCTCCCTACTCCTCTTCACCTCCTACTTGATCCCCGCGTTCCAGTTCCCAAAGAATTTGATTTCCTTCACGGCGTACCCGTGACACTATCCAGTTTCGCCAGCGCCATTGATCTCCCCGACTGGTAACGGCGCTGGCATGGACATCCATCAAGTCTGCTAACTCAGAACTGGTAATTAAGTAGCCTCTTTCAGCAATTTCGTCAGCGATACGCAGAGTTTCGACCAAGTTGCGGAGTTGCGAAACCCTCATTTCTGGCGGTTTTTCATCGGTTGCGGCCGCAGTTGGCCCAGTTGATGGTTCCATAACAGTTATTTCTGGTGCAGAAGTACTGACTTGTTGGGTATTTTGGTTAATTATTCTAGAGTTTTTTTCCGAATCAGCTACCTTTGCTACATTTAGTTCACTTGTGGAAGGTAAA
This sequence comes from Nostoc sp. CHAB 5824, assembly GCF_020829665.1. Lineage (GTDB taxonomy): Bacteria > Cyanobacteriota > Cyanobacteriia > Cyanobacteriales > Nostocaceae > Nostoc. The sequence continues at coordinate 295,061 of NZ_JAIVFT010000003.1, read as the reverse complement.
GATTTATAAAAATTCGTAGGAGATAATTGTTGTAGCGAAGGAATTTTGCCACTAGCATAGGTGCGAGCGATCACATCACAACGTTCGTTACCTATGTTACCAGAATGTCCCCTGACGTGTTGCCATTTTACCTGTTGCGTATTGAGTTCATCAAGAGTTTCCAAAAGCTCTTGGTTTTGGACGGGTTTACCATCTGACTTTTTCCAGCCTTTCTTTTTCCAGCCTTTCACCCACTTAGTAACGCAGTTAATCAGGTATTCGCTATCGGTATGAAGGATGATGGGTTCGGCTTGTTGAGATGTTTGCAAGAATTGTAGGGCTGCGATCGCAGCTTGCATTTCCATTTTATTATTAGTCGTATGAGGGGATGCATCGCCCATTTCGTGGATTGAGCCATCGCTAAAGTAGACGACAACTCCCCAACCGCCAGGGCCTGGGTTCCCGGTGCAAGCACCATCGGTATATATGCTTTGGATTGTAGGTTGGGTGGACATGGTTTAGGATATCGAACCGCAAAGGACGCTAAGGACGCTAAGGGAAGAGTGATTAGCTGCGAATTTTTTTAAACAATATCCAGGCTATTATACTGGTTAGCACTCCAGCAAAGATGCTTTACAAGAAGGCTGTTGTGAGGAAAAATGGTGTTTTGCTATTTGTGGATATTGAACAATCAACACTGAAAGTGTTATTTGGCTGGCTGCTAACCTGATACTTGCGTTACTGCGATCGCGACCCATCAAATCTAACTTATCAATCGCAATCGCTACTGATGATTTCGTTGGCTGATAAAACTTGCTTGTCTTTGCAGCATAAGGCGCGATTGCAGGTATAGTCCGTTGTTGTCATAAGTGTTAGAAATTTGGGAAGATATCCGAAAAACTAAAGGTTCAGGATGTAGACATAAAGTGTTAGTTTTTTTGCTCATTGTGGTTTATGTCATGTGGAAAAGCCCACAAAAAACCTAATCCCCTTCCCGACGCGGTAAAAGGGAAAATTCAAAGTTTCTCTCCTAAAAAAAGAGAGATTTAAAGAGAAGTTTTCCAGATACCGTGAAAATTCAACTGTTATCAGTTCTGCAATAAGTTGAGGTAAATATCTCCAAGTATTCCAGAGATAATAACAGGGTAATAAGCTGTATCATTTTTCGATATAACTAGCTATTTAATTTTTGAAAGCTACTTATGAGCGTTTATCTCAAACAAAAGTCAATTATCTTGATATAAAAATGTAGTATGAGTCAGAAAACAGTTGAAACACTTAAGAACTTTCTTCAGCCTAACCTCCGCAATTATGCCAAGAAATGGGCATTTGCCTCCAGGATTATAATTAGTATTGTGGCTTTAGGTTACTTACTTTTTATTCCAGCTAAAGGACTTGATAAAAACCGGAGATTAGAGACAACAGAAGTAGGAATTTTAACAATTATATTATTGTTAAACTCTTCAGTTTTTGAAAGGATAGAAAAATTACAATTTGGTAGCAATGGAGTAGAATTGAATTTAGTCCATAGTAAAATTAAAGCTAATATAGAGGCTAATCAAAAGGAGTCAAAAGCTTTAGCTTTACTAGGAACTTTAATAGAAGATGATGAAAACCAAAGAAAGTTTTTTGACTACTTGCTAGATGATGGAGAGCGAACAACTCTAGAAAATTTATTTAGTGCTGAAAAAGATCAAAGACAGTTTCCGTATAAAAAAGAGCAATCTTGTGAGCAAAGATTGAGACATTTACGAGTATTAGGCTTTATTGAAGCTTTAACAAACTATCAAATTAACGAATTGCCTCCTGAAAGTAATTTAAGAGACTATTTCAAAATTACTTGTACAGGAAAAATATGTCTGGCTTTAGGTTCTAGTAAAATTGCTCCACAAGACATATTAAATCAATGTGAAAGTGACTGTCATTGCCACAAAATATTGACTCAGATTATAGAAAAACAAGGTCAATATGGGCTAAAGATGAATAGCACTAATAACTAATATAAGTATAAACCCTTGATATTACAGACAAAATCTATCTCTGCGGGTTATAAACCATTAATTTTTTGTTAGGCGGACGAAAGTATGTGTAACCGCGATTTCTAATCGTCAGAGCTACACATACGTTTCAAATCTTGTAAAACGGCAGTGGCTGATTGATAGCGATCGCTAAAATGATAGCAAACCATTTTATCTAAAATTGCCGCTAATTCTTCACTCACTTGTACCGTTTGCCGCCACCTCACATTACCCGTTTCTGGATCTGGGTGAAGTTCTTGCGGTGGTATCCCAGTTATGGCTTGAATGCCAATCATTCCTAAAGCGTAAATGTCACTGCACAAACGGGGATGACCGGCAAATTGTTCTGGAGGTGCATAACCCCGCGTCCCGATGGCTACTGTCGCTAATTCTGTTTGCTCACTACTCGGCGGTTGCATCAATTTGACAGCACCAAAGTCAATCAACACCAGCCGATTATCTTGAGCGCATCTAATAATATTAGTTGGTTTGATATCACGATGAATCACTCGATGCTGGTGAACAAATTCTAGAACTTCTAAAACTTGTTTGAGCATCTCCATCACAAATAATTCGTTCTGCACATTCTGTACAGGTGGTAATTCTTCACTTAGGGTGTGTCCCTCGATATATTCTTGAATTAAATAGAATTCTTGCTCATCTTCAAAATAAGCAAGTAGTTCAGGAATTTGATGATGTTTACCCAAAGATTGTAAAATTTCAGCTTCACTATTAAACAACCTGCGAGCAACTTGCAAAAATCGTATATCTTGACGAGCTGGCATTAACTTTTTAACTACGCAAATCGGATTACCTGGGCGTTGAGTATCCTGTGCTAAATAAGTGCGACCAAATCCACCAGCACCGAGAACTTGAGAGATTTTGTAGCGTCCACCCAAAAGCAAATCACCTGATTTTATTTCTGGTGAATCAACTGGGGGAGGAAAATCAAGACATGAGTCAGGAAGTGCTGTTTTGTCTTCTAAGAGTACATTTAATTGGGCGATCGCTTCTTGTTGTTTTTCAACTTGCAGAATAATCACCTGAGTTTGTCGCTGATTTTGGTAACTAGTATAAATAATCATAGATATGCTACTAATCACCAAAGCAAGAGCAGAGGGAATTAATGGTATCCATCCGGCTTGCCAAAACAAAGCAACGCAGATTCCTACTAAGCCAACTAGAGTTGTCCCTCCCACCACTAGCAACAGCAACGGATTTTGCCACCGCCATACTAAAACACTACCTAAAAGCGACCAGCCCCACACCCAAATAAGTTCCGCCCAGTCGGGCCAATACCAAATTAGAGGTCGTCCATCCAACACTGTACTGATGAGTTGACTTGCTATCTGTGCATGAATAAACAGAGCAGGCATTCTAGCTGGTTGATCTGGCAAAGCGCTGTAAGGTGTATAAAAGCCACCTGGAGGTAGATTAGCCGCAGTAGTGCCAATAATTACAAGGCGGTCTTTGATTAAATTGGAGTTGACTTGACCACTAAGGACTTGTGTGAGGGTTACTTCGTCGGCGAGGCTATTGGGTTGACGGTAATTTAATAGTATTTGATAGCCATCTGCATCCAGATGTTGGTAGCCACCGGAATTAGCTTGTAAACGCGGGAAGAGGATTTTACCTAATTGGAAATCTCCTTTCTTAGTGAACTGGTATTCAATGCCTTGTTTTTCCAGATAATTAATTGCTATTAGCGCCCCAAATGCAAATGATGTTGTACATTTTTTATCTGTAGAGTTAGCAAATAACAAACTGCGGCGGATAATTTGGTCGTTTTCATTGTCAGCAACCACATCGCTAAACCCAACATTATCTATAGGGACATTAGGCGGCGGTGGGATTTCATCTCTACCCAAGCTGCTGAACAAGCAGGTGCTGACGATGTTATCTTGATTTTGCTTCTTAGCCGCCAAATTGTTGTGTTCTGGTTGAAAAAGATATAAACCAACAATTCGCGGTTGATAATACTCTATTTTCTTTAACAGCTGATTTATTGTACGATCTGATAGAGTCCATTTCTCTTTTTTGAGATCCTCATCAGTGATTTTTACTAGCAAAATCCGCCGATCGGTTGCTTGTACTGGACGCGATCGCAACATCTGGTCATAAACTCTTAACTCCCAAGGCTGTAACCATCTGAGTTCTCTAACTCCCCAGATAAAGGCGGTGACGCCTACACTGGTAACTAAAATAATTTGCAACCAGCTTTTGCTCTTGAAAGTTTCACGGGAATCCTGAACTTTGACAAAGGGGACACGGAGTTTTTCTAATAGTCCACTAATCACGGCGTTGCGGCGGTAGCCTGAATTGGGTAGATGTTGCAGGCGCAGAAGTTAATTTTCTGACTCTAGGTTAAAAGCTAATTAACCTGAGCTTCTTTATTAATGTAGCAATTTACTTGCTGATTAGATTTGGGTATTCCTACTTTTAAAGAAAGCTTTGACGCAGCGTCAACCACAGAATCAGACAAGCAATCGCGCTATGCAGCTAATCATCCGTTTGAGATGTGTGAGCATCTTCAACAGGACTGGCAATTGGGAAAGAAATAGGATTAGTAGATGGGGTTAATGAATCTAACTGGGGTTGTTCGAGTGATGCTTCGATGGTTGAATCAGCAAAATAGGAGTCAAAGATTTTATCATAGTTAGAAGCAACGGCTAAAAAAGCACCACCCAAAATATAGATAGGTAATGGCAGATTAAATCCTTGCAACCAATCAAACAATTCTGCCAAGGCAAATAGCACAAAAAAGCAGGCAAGCCAAACTCTCATATTTTTATTCCCTCAATTGAAACAATTCTATTAGTAGCTTAAATAGTTTGGATAATAGTTGATGTAGTACATAATCACCAACTTACAATGTCTCTAGCCCTAGATAGATGTAGTGAGAGTTATAGCATCTGCTATATTCCAATATCTAGTATAAAAATATAAATATATTTAGCTTATGCCTGTAATCGAACAGCCAAGGATTGCACAGTTGGTTCGTAAGACTCGGTAGTGCCTCAAACTTTCACAGGTTAAACTGGCAACGATGTTAGGGGTTTCGTTCCACACTATAAACCGATGGGAAAACGGACGGACACGACCTTCGCCACTGGCTATGAAACAAATTGAAAAGCTAGTATACCAAATGGGAGAACCCGGTGAGGCGCTTTTAGCCAGATACTTTCAAAAATGAGGAGCAGAGACTGTGGCTGCGGAAGTTCCAGCAACTATCACCCAAGACGTTGAACAGGTCTTAGCTAAGATCAGCGATGCTTTTGTCATATTGGATCGTGAATGGCGCTACACCTACGTTAATGACAAGCTAGCTGAACTAGCTGGGATGAATAAAGAAGACTTCTTAGGCAAAAGTATTTGGGAGTTTCCTGACACAGTTAATAGCCAACTCTATACTGAACTGCACCGGGCTGTTGCCGAACAAGTTACAGTAAATTTTGAGTATTTCGCTCCAGAATGGCAGCGTTGGTTGGAAAACCGCGTCTATCCCTCAAAAACTGGCGTATCAATCTTAATTACAGATATTACTGAGCGCAAACGCAGCCAACAGCTTCTAAATGCACAGTATGCGATCGCTCACGTTCTCTCTGAGGCGAGTACGCTTGTGAATGCGGTTCCAGCTATTCTACAATCCTTGTGCGAAACTTTAGGATGGCAAGCTGGTATTTTCTGGAGTGTAGACGATGAAGCTAATGTTCTGCACCGAATGAGTACTTGGTATTCATCTGACTTGGAAAAAGAACCATTCAACCAGCAGACAATTGCTTTGAGTGAAGGGTTACCTGGTCAGATTTGGGCAAGTGGTCAACCTGTTTGGATTTCAGAACCCGCTCAAAACGAAAATTTTTTTGCAGCCGCCATCGGATTTCCGATTCGGCTGGGTAATAAAATCTTAGGTGCGATCGAATTTTTCAGCGACCAAATTTCAGAACCTGACACCAATTTACTTCAAACGATGAGTGCGATCGCCACTCAAATTGGTCAGTTCATCGAGCAGCAGCGAAGTTCATCGTTACTGCAAGAAAGTGAAGAAAAATATCGCCGGATTTTTGAAACCTTAGGTGTCTCCATTGGGGAAGAAAATTTTCCCCTTGTTAAAGATTTAATTGATAATCTAAAAGCTCAAGAGGTTACAGATTTGCGGCAATATTTGGGCGAACAGCAGCAAGTAGAAGAAAATCTGCGTCATAGTGAAGCACGCTACCGCTCACTGGCAGAAGCAAGCGCATCCATCGTCTGGAGGGCCGGGCCTTGGGGCAACGTTGTTGACGAGATTCCGACTTGGGAGGCGTTCACTGGGCAAAGTCTTGAACAATACAAAGGATGGGGTTGGGTTGAGGCACTGCACCCAGATGACCGGACATCTGTAGCTGCTATTTGGAGAGAGGCCTTTTTTGGACGCAGCGTTGCAGTTGCCGAGTATCGTGTTCTGCGGCATGATGGCGAATACCGCTACATGGCTATACGCGGTGTGCCTATACTTGACGAAATCGGCGAAATCCAGGAATGGGTAGGAATGTGCGTGGATATCAGCGAACGCAAGCAAGCTGAGGCAGAACGTGAGCAGCTGCTGGCACTACTGAAAACAGAGCAGACTCGCTTAGTTGAGGCTAACGTTTTGCTTGATACCCTCTTCAAGAACGCCCCTGTAGGTATTGGTCTATGGGATGAGAAATTGAGATACGTTCGCTTGAATGATGCTTTAGCTGAGATTAACGGTCTTCCCCAAGAGGTACATATCGGTAAGACTGTCGCTCAAGTGCTACCAGGGATAGATTCTGCGGTGATGGAAGCTTTACACCATGCGATCGAGACTGGAGAACCTATTGCCCAAGAGACCAGTGGAGAGACACCCGCCGCGCCTGGAAAGCAGCGGCACTGGTCGGTAAATTACTATCCGATTAAACTACCAGGTGATATTACCTGGGTGGGTGCAATCTGCCAAGAAATCACGGCTCGCAAGCAAGCAGAAGCCGAGCGTGAACAACTATTTGAACGAGAGCAAGCGGCTCGTGTTGAGGCTGAAACTGCCAAAGAGCAAATTACCAAGATTTTGGAGAGTATCACTGACGGCTTTCTTGCCTTTGATAGTGAATGGAACTTCACCTACCTCAATCATCAAGGAAGCAGAACTTTGGGGCGTTCCTGCGAGGATCTGCTCGGAAAAAATTTGTGGTCAGAATTCCCAGAACTGGCTGATACTAGCTTTGGTCAACTTTATCAAAGGGCAGTTGCTTTAGGAATGCCGCTTGAGCTTGAAGATTATTACTCACCCTTTGATGCATGGTTTGCGGTTCGCGTTTATCCTTCAGCCACAGGGTTATCGCTTTATTTCCGTAATATTAATGTACGCAAACAGGCAGAGGCAAAACTGCACGAGAGTGAAGCATGTTTTCGACTGCTGGCTGAGAATTCAACTGATATTATTTCACGCCACACAGTAGATGGAATTCTTCTGTACGTTTCACCAGCTTGCTACACAGTACTGGGGTATCAACCAGAGGAACTAGTAGGCCATTCCAGCCAGGAATTAGTTCACCCGGACGATTTGGCAGAGATTGCCAGGAATTATCCAGTCAATGCCGATTTACCAGATATTTATACTATTACTCACCGCGCTCGTCACAAAGACGGACATTATATCTGGTTGGAAGCAACTGTTCGAGCGATCCGCGATCGCCAAACCAAAGAAATTTTAGAGAAGCAAGCGTCTTCCCGAGATATTACTGAGCGCAAACAGGTGGAGGAGGAGCAGCGTTTTCTAGCTGAAGCTAGTGGGATTTTGGCTGCATCATTAAACTACGAGACAACCTTAACCAGTTTGGCGCGTTTGGCAGTGCCTGAAATAGCTGATTGGTGCTTAGTTGATATTATTTGTGACAATCAATCAGTCCGCCGGCTTGCAACAGCCCATGCCGATCCAGGGAAACAAGAATTGGTAGAACAGTTACAAAATTATCCGCCTGATTTGACACGAAGAGAAGGTGTTGCTGAGGTAATACGGACAGGCAAATCACAAATTACTCATTTTATTTCTGATGAACAGATGCAAGCGGTAAGCCGCAATACCAGTCATCTAAAAATTTTGCAAGAACTAAATCCTACATCTGGTATGAGTGTACCGCTAATAGTTCGAGGCCGAGTGCTGGGAGCGATGATTTTGGTATCTTCTTCAGGTCGTCGCTACGACACCAAAAGCCTAATGTTAGCTGAAGAGTTGGCTTGTCGTGCTGCCGTAGCCGTTGATAATGCCCGACTCTATACAGAAGCACAGCAATCTCAACAAGCGGCTGAACGGGCAGCATCTCGCACTGCGCGTCTGCAAGTCATTACTGCTGCACTTTCTGAATCTCTCACTTCGGCACAGGTTGCGGAAGTAATTGTAGAGCAAGGTATGGCAGCTCTGGGAGCTAGTTCTGCTTTAGTAGCACTACTGACTAAAAGCGGCACTGAACTAGAAATTGTCCGTGCAGTAGGTTATCAACAGGAAGCGGTAGATTCATGGCATCGATTTTCTATTCATGCATCCGTACCACTGGCAGAAGCAGTACGAACCAAAAAGTCTATCTGGCAAGAGCCAACAACAACAAAGGTTAATCCTTACTCACATCTTTCTCAGGAGTCTGCTCAGTATAACTACGTAGCTTGGATTTCGATTCCATTGATTATTGAGGGACGAGCTATCGGTGGAATGTCTCTAGCTTTTGCGGAGATTCAAGAGTTTAATCAGGATGACCAAGCCTTGATCCTGGCACTAACACAGCAATGCGCTCAAGCGATGGAACGTGCCCGGTTATACGAGGCAGAGCAAACGGCACGGGAAGCAGCAGAAAACGCCAACCGGATTAAAGACGAGTTTCTAGCAGTCCTTTCTCATGAATTGCGATCGCCACTTAACCCAATTTTAGGATGGGCAAAGCTACTCCAAACTAAAAAACTTGATGAAAAAACAATCCCTCAAGCGCTGAAGACTATTGAGCGAAATGCTCGGTTACAGGCTCAACTGATTGAAGACTTGCTGGATATCTCCCGGATTTTACAAGGTAAACTTAGCCTGAATATCTACCCGGTTGATCTGACATCTGTGATTTCGGCAGCAATGGAAACAGTGCGGTTATCGGCAGAAGCAAAGTCAATTGAGATGCACATCAGCTTAGAACCCAATTTAGGGCAAGTTTTAGGTGACTCCAGCCGATTGCAGCAAGTCGTCTGGAACTTGCTCTCAAACGCAGTTAAGTTTACACCTACGGGAGGACGGGTTGATATTCGACTGGAAAGCATAAAGGGTATAGGGCACAGGATACAGGAAGCAGAAAATAGTCCCATGCTAAATCCTGTATTTTATGTTCAGATCACAGTCAGCGACACTGGCATTGGCATCGATCCCAATTTCCTGCCTTACGTGTTTGAATATTTTCGCCAAGAGAACAGCAGCACCACCAGAAAGTTTGGTGGACTGGGGTTAGGGTTAGCGATCGTCCGTCACTTAGTCGAACTGCATGGCGGGACAGTCCAGGTAGAAAGCGGCGGCGAAGATCAGGGGGCAACTTTTAGCGTGAGACTACCGCTGATCCAAAATCAATTAGAGATTAAACAGGACAGTAGCGACTCAGAGACATCCTCAAATTTGAATGGTGTCAACATTTTAGTAGTCGATGATGATGTAGATACGCGAGAATTCATTGCCTTCTTATTAGAGCAGTATGGGGCAAATGTGACAGCAGTAACATCAGCAAATGAAGCACTAGCCGCTTTAGCCCAATCCCTGCCAGATATACTTTTAAGCGACATTGGAATGCCAGAAGTGGATGGATGCATGTTTATGCGACAGTTGAGAACGCTGTCACCAGAGCAAGGAGGACAAATTCGAGCGATCGCACTTACCGCCTATGCTGGAGAAATGAACGCCAAGCAGGTACTTGCAGCCGGATTTAACAAGCATCTTGCCAAACCAGTAGAGCCAGCCGAATTAGTAGATGCGATCGCCAACTTAATAGCTGAATAAACCTGTCTCTAGCTGTTTACGTTACTTGAGACGAACAGGCGTAATAGCTACATCAAGTTGATTTGGAAGGATTGCATCTCTAATATCTATTTTACGGGGAATGATTTTTTCTTGGAAATAAAAGTCAGCAACGCGCTGTTGTTCGGCAATAATGGCAGGTGTTAGTTTTCTCAACCTAAAAGTACGTCGGCGTGCCACCTTTTCTAAAACTGATACCTCTAATTTCAGTTCGGGAGCAAAAGCTTTGGCAACTTCAGTTGGGTTTTTTTCAGCCCATTCTCCTACCTTGTCTGCTTCTTCTAAAAAGACTCGCACCAATTCGGGATTTTGGGTGACAAATTTACGCCTACCAAGATAAAAGCCGCCGAGAGTATTAATTTTTGCCGCATTTCTCAGATTACGAATTGGGATAATTTTTTCCACAAGAGCCAAAAAAGGGTCACTACCTACCCAAACTTCAACTTTGTCTTGAATAAAAGCGTCACGGGCTTCAGATGGAGTCAAACCAACAATTTTAACATCCTTAATTTTTAACCCCACCTCTTGCAAGGCTTTTGCTAATAAATAGTGTGCATTCGATCCCCTCTGAAAAGCAATTTTCTTACCTTTAAGATCCGCTATCTTCTTAATTCGAGAATTAGCTCTGACTATAATACCTTGGTTTGCACCTTTGCTGGGTGTGCGTCCAGCAATATAGATAACTTCTGTGATACCTGCGGCTTGGGAAAATATTGGCGGTGTCTCTCCCACATTGCCGATATCCACCTTACCTGCATTCATCGCTTCTATTAGTTGCGGCCCGGCGGGGAATGGCCCAACCCAATTTACAGTCACACCCAATGCTTTGAAACGTGGCTCAACAACTTTTTTGACTTTGACAATATCTCCAGAAGTTTGATATGCCAAGTTGATCACTTTAGCAGTAAAACCAGCTTTTTTTTGTGCTTGAGCGTTATTTACTAAGCTACCTATTAAGGGAGTTGATATAAACAATCCCAATACAGAAAATTGGACAATGCGTTTTAAAATTGTGCGGCGTTGTGGAATAAATGGTATTTTCATCACTGGAATATTTTAGTTATAACTAATTGTTAGTACCAAATCACATCTGTAAAGAGGTTTGCGATCGCTTGTTCCTTCCTCGGTTTTTGCTAATCCACCTACCGTCCATCTCAATTAACCAGACAATAGGCTTAACAAGTTCGTTGAGCAACTTATTAAGCCCGTTGTTAAAGTTAGGCAAACTTTCGCTACAATGTACTAGCTGCTTTCATGATAATTTCATAACCATCTTGCCAAACCAATAGAGCCAGCCGAGTTAATAGCTGAATAAACCTGCCTCTACCTGTTTACTGTTACTTGATATTATTAGGGATGATAGCTTTATATAATAGATCAGAAAGAATCCCTTGTTTGATATCTATCTTACGCGAGATGATTTTTTCTGCAAAATAGAAATCAGCAACGCGCTGCTGTTCGGCAATGATCGCAGGTGTCAGTCTTCTCAATTTATAAGTACGACGGCTTGCCACCTTTTGTGCAACTGATGGATCTAATTTCTGTTCATCAACTAAAATTTTGGCATAATCACTTGGGTTTTTTTCAGCCTGTTCTCCTACCTTCTGTGCTTCCTCTAAAAACACTCGTACTAATTGCGGATTTTGGGTGACAAATTGACGCCTGCCAATATAAAATCCGCCGAGAGTATTAATTCTTGCTGCATTTCTCAGATTACGAATTGGGATAGTTTTTTCCACAGCAGCTAAAAGGGGATCGCTACCCACCCAGGCGTCAGCCTTGTCTTGAATAAAGGCATCGCGAGCTTCAGGTGGAGTCAAAGCAACGATTTGAATATCGCTAATTTTTAACCCTACCTCTTTCAAGGCTTTTGCTAGTAAATACTGTGCATTCGACCCTACCTGAAAAGCAATTCTCTTGCCTTTAAGATCCGCTACTTTCTTAATGGAAGAATTAGCTTTCACCACAATACCTTGGTTTGTACCATTGCTGGGCGTGCGTCCAGCAAGATAGACAACTTCAGGGGTGAGGCCTGGGCGTGCGGCTTGGTCAAATATTGGAGGTGTCTCTCCGACATTACCGATATCCACCTTACCTGCATTCAGTGCATCTATCAATTGCGGCCCTGCTGCAAATGGCCCAACCCAATTCACAGTTACACCCAATGCTTGGAAACGTGGCTCAACAGCTTTTTTGGACTTGACAAGATCACCAGAACTTTGATACGCCAAGTTAATTACTTTGGCGTTTGTCTGCGCTTGGGTACTTTGCACCAGGCTACCTGCAAAGGGAGATAATAAAGTAAACAGTCCCAGTGCTGAATATTGGACAATACGCTTTAAAACTCTACGGCGTTGTACTTGATATAGCTTGTTCATCAGTTGTGATTTTCCTCGTAAGTTTTAGCTTTTAGGTTATAAGTCTTACTTTCTTTCAGCAAGTAAGATAATAGGAAGTTGTTATTTAAACCTCCTGTAACACAAATTTATGATTAAAAATTGATATTGTGTTAATTCAGCAAATCTCCTTTTGCATTTAGTAAATTGGTATTCTAGTTTGTTTAAAAAAACAAACTTCATATTTGATTATTCTCTACTTTTCACTTACTAGTGTTGGTGGAGTAATAGCTGCATATTCTTGAGGCGTGAGCAATGCTTCCTGAACATCAATCTTTTTGGGTAAGATTTTTTCGTTATAAAATAAATCTGCAACACTTTGTTGAGCTTTCATCAACTCTGGAGTAATTCCTTTTATTCGATAAGTAGCGCGTCCAGAAATTATTTCTTGAATGGGTAGATCAATTTTAAGTATCGGTGCTATGAGTTTGGCTACCTCTTTACGATTTGCTTCTGCCCATTGACCGTTTTTATCAATTTCTTCCAAGATAATCCGGAGTAATTCAGGATTTTCCTTAGCAAACTCGCGTGTTCCTACATAGTATCCGCCTGGAGTTCCAATATTTGTGGCATCTCGCAGTACACGCGCACCGTGGAGTTTTTCCACCAAAGCTAAGTGAGGATCACCAGTTACCCAAACTGGAATAGTGCCCTGAATAAATGCACCACGAGCTTCGACATTGGGCATACTCAAGACTTTAATATCACTATATTTTAAGCCCACTTCTTCTAAAGCTTTAATGATAAAATAGTGAGAAGCAGAACCTTTTTGAAAGACTACTTTTTGCCCTTTAATATCAGCTAAAGTTTTAATTGGAGAACCTTTAGGAACTGCGATCGCACTCCCTTTACCTGAAGTAGCAGTAATTCTTCTACCAGCAAGATAGACGATTCTAGCACCAGCCGCTTGGGCAAAAATCGGAGGAGTTTCTCCAACTGAACCAACATCAATTTTACCGACGTTCATCGCTTCCATGAGTTGCGGCCCTTGGGCAAATTGCGCCCACTCAACTTTTACACCCAAGGGTTCCAAACGTTTTTCTAAAACTCCTGTTACTCTAACTAAATCACCAGAGCTTTGGTAACCCATTCGCAGCACTTTGGTTTTGAAAGTAATAGTTTTTGTTGCTGCTGTCTCTGCTTTAGCGTCAGTTGCATTATTTGTATTATTACTGGGTGAAGTACAACTTATTAAAGTGGTAGATAAAGCTAAAAAACCAGGCATTACAAATAATGTAATTTTACTGATTAGTGTTGACTTGTTTTTTACAGCATTGCTAAACATTTTTTAAACTCCAGGCTTAACCAATTTTTGATCAAAAGGAAATTAATCAAATTATTGAAAATTTGATTTCTGCTTTTTAAGCTATTTGCAAATAGTTTTAAGTATTACGTATCGTTTATATATTATCTAGTTATTCGATCTAAATAGAGTATTTATAAACACTATTTTCACTAAAACTGTAATGACTATATAAAATTTCATAGGTTTTTTTTAGGAAAACAATAACAAATACATTTATAGTTTTTTAATAAAATAAATATATTATTTACCATAATTACTTTAAAACAATTCAACCCAATACACTTGGGTTAAGGATTTTTGGTATTGATTTTAGCTATGTAGAGACTAGCAATTACAACGTCTCTTGCATTGGATTTAGGGCTTAACCCAAGCGTATTGCAATTCAACCTAGTTATTAAAGCTTTTTGTCTTGTCTTATTTAGAAATTATGGCAGATAAATTTTGCCTATAATTCTAGCTTTTTAGAGACGCAATTTCTTGCATCTCTACTTTAGATATAGAGGTTAAAATGGATGAGTACTTGCAAGGCTAACCCGCTCCAAGACCCTTCGCTCATTCGGATGCTTGACCGTAGTGCAAAGTAGCTTGATTATCTCAGTAGACAATATCACCTATAGACCATTTATGTTGGTAGTATAACTGCATCACATTCTCCTGTGTTTTAGTTTATTCTTGGCGATAACTACTTATTCGCTAACACCTCTGAGGGAGTAATTTTGGCGTACTCTTCAGGCGTCAAAAACCCATCTCTAACATTCACTTTTTTGGGGATAAGTCCTAAGCTGTACCACTTATCTGCAACCTCTTGTTGCTTGGTAATAGTTTTCTCAGTAATCGGTAGCAGCCCATAGTCATACTTATCATGCATTATTTCTAAAGTCGGTGGATCTAGCTGAGTTACAGGAGCAAGCAGTTGGGCTACTTCTTTGGGATGATCCTTAGTCCAAATTTCTGCCTTTTCTAGCTCCTCTAAAAACACTTTAATTACATCAGGATGAGCCTGATAAAACTGGCGTGAGGTTGAGTAAAAGTTGCCAGTATCCCGCAACTTACCACCATCTGCTAAAACACGAGCTATTTTATTTTGTACATTTCTGGTAGCGAATGGCTCCCAAATATACCAAGCATCCACCTTGTTCTGACTGAATGCCGCATTTGCGTCTGCGGGTGGTAAAAAAACAGATTGGACATCACTCAGTTTCAGTCCTACATTTTCTAATGCCTTAACTAATAAGTAGTGACCGATAGAAGCTTTCTGAAAAGCCACTTTTTTACCCTTCAAATTAGTAACACTTTTAATCGGAGAGTTTACAGGAACTAAAAGTGAAATAGCTTTACCACTAGGGCGTGTAGTAGCTAGATAAACAAGAGGCGCTCCTGCTGCTTGTGAAAATACAGGAGGCGATTCGGCTGTAGATGCGATATCCAGTCCATTTGCATTCAGAGCTTCTAGCTGTTGTGGCCCAGCCGCAAACTCAGTCCACTGTACTTTAAAACCCAAAGGCTCTAATCGCTTTTCAAAGGAACCCTGTTTTTCTAAAATTGCTAAAGCGTTAAGTTGCTTTGAACGCACAATCCGTACTACTTGCTTCTCAGTTGACTTCTCTGTAGTGCTAGATGAAACTACCGACTCAGGGGAAGCTGCCGACTGCTGAGTGTTATTTTTTGCTTCACTACAACTTGATAGGGTCGTCGATAGCATTAAGCAGTAACCGAGAGCAAACAACAAGGAACGACGTGTTATTGTCTGGGTTTTTCTGAATTCAAACTTTCCTTTTAAAGCTGGCATGGGTTGTTTTATTGATTTCCCTCTAGGTGGTTAGAACAATGATGATTAATTGCAATGTAAAAAAACAAAAAATCTTGTCTATTGAGTTATTTAAAAACTTTATTTATAAGATTAAGGAAGAGAGTGGGTATTACCCACCCTGCAACGACTCGAGGAACTGAAAATTTAATAGTTAGGAGAGAAAAATTTAGGAAGTGGAGTGAGAAGATCCCACTCCAATATGTGCTATTGGAAGATTGAAACTCTGTCTTGTTCGTATTTAACTTTGCTAGTGCTTCCAAGCGACTAAGATTGTAGCTTTGAGTTCTTCTGTAAAATGTCCAGACGGCTCAACTGTTAGTAGCGCTTCTCTAAGATCCTTTTCAAATGCTGGAGCGTTATCACCATAGAAAATTTTGAGAGAGAAGGCTGTAGTGTATAAGTAGCCAAGATAGCTATCGACAGTCCAAGATTTTTCAAATGGCACTTCATAGGTTTCTTGACGAGCAAAAGCCGAATTGGCAATTACGACTTCATGGGGAGGATCGACTGGCTTACGAGTGCCTTGTCCTCGTTGTCCAGTCCGCCGCTTATCACCTAACCATTTCTTCACGACTCCTACAGCAGCTTGTTTCCACGGTAGATTGCTTTCCCAAGGGTTATCGCCAGTCTGAAGCAGTGCTAATCCACCATCATTAGTAAGCAATCCATAAAGGCTCTCAAGTACTAATTCGCGTTCCATCCAGTGGAAAGCTCTACCAATAGTGGCTAGCTTAAATGTCCCTAAACTAGAGTCGATGAATTCTGCTCCTTGTTCTAACCAAGTAATATTATTTGCTCCGACTGCTGCTGCTTGCCGTTTAGCTTCTGCAATCATTTCTGGATCGGGATCGATCGCAACAACTTCCTCAAATCTGGTTCGCAAAGGAATTGAAATTAGTCCTGGCCCAGTACCTAAATCAAGAAGTCGTCCTTGACCATTGAGATTAAATATTTCCGCTAGTTTGTCGAATACAACAGGTGGGTATTTGGTTCTATATTGAGCGTAGCCCTCTGCGGCTCCCTCAAATAAACTTGGGTCATAGGTAGGAAGTGTTTTTAGTTGAGTCATATCAATTTTAGATTTTAGATTTTAGATTTTAGATTTAGGTAAGTAAGGTGGAGATTAAAGAACGCCCACCCTACAAGACAGTGAGTAGACAGCTTAAATATTGGGGATGGGGCATTGGTTATTTCTCCCCCTGCTTTTCTGCTTCTTCATCCCCCTTGTGCCTAAGAATATTGGGTGATGACAGGTAGTTGCTCGTTGAGTACCCAATCGCCGATCGCTCGCAATTTGTAGTCCACAGGATCGTGCAGGGTAAAGGTTCGTAAATCCCGCCAGTAACGGTCAAATCCATATTTAGTTCCTGTGGCGCGGGTTCCTGTAACTTCAAAGATGCGGTTAGTAATATCTATACCTATACGGCTAGCTAATGCCTTGGACGCGGAAACTGCGATCGCTACTTCTCCCCTCTCTTGATGAGTCAGCGCTACATCCTTATCCCATGCTGCTTGCACCTTCTCGGCTGCTTGGTCAGCTAGAGCGATCGCAGCTTGAATTTCCACCCAAAAGTCTCCGTAATGGTGCAGAAGATATGGGTCTTGAGTAGCGCTATCTACCCCTGATGTAATCCACGCTTTAGTAGTAGTTTTTGTGTACTCACGAGCGGCGGCGAACGCTGCTTTAGTAATTCCTAGATAAACGTTGGTTTTTGTTAGTTGGGCAATAATGCCAAGAAAAGTTGAGAAGGCACTATTAGGAGGATTGGATGGCCCTAAAAGTTCATCTTTCTCCACTAAAACATTATTAAATGTATAACTACTGCTATCAGTGCGACGTTGCCCGATGTTGTCCCAATCTTGATTAGAAACTAACCCTTCCCTGTCTTTGGGAATTATGAATATGAAGGGCAATTCTACACCATCTTCTAAAGCTGAAAATACCCGGTAATCTGCAACGGAAATACCTGTACCAAAGCTTTTAACACCATTAACCCGAAAATTTTCGCCTTCTGGATTAATTTTCAGCCTAGTATCCCGCGTATTGATAGCGTTTGCCCAAAATAAGTTATTTTTAGCAGTTTCTCTATAATATTTTTCCTTTTGGGCTGGCGTGCCGGAAACGTGACCCAAAGCCGTCAAATTGAGATGATTACCATACAACTGACCAATTGAGCCATCAGCTTTTGATAGCTTTCTGACAATTTTTAAGGCATCAATCCAAGTTGCACCAATACCACCATATTGCTTGGGTACAATCAGTGGGAGCAGTCCACTCTCACGCAGTTTATTAATTTCCTCTTCTGGAACTCCAGCTTTAGCATCCCGTTCAACTGCGGATTGAGCAAGTTCCTTGGATAGAGAAGCTGCTAGGTCAATGTAGTCTTTTGGTTTTGTAATATCTAGCACCATAATCAAATCATCCTTGGTATTGTTTCGGCAGTAGGCAGCAATCAGACACAAAATTTAGGAGAAATGTAGAGTGGGCAAGGCCCACGCTACAAATGAACAGAGGAAATGGAACATGGAACTTTGTAATTGTCCTTTGTCATTAGTCATTTGTCCTTTGGTAATGACCAATGACTAATGACAGTTATTTCTTAGCCGCCAGATATTCGTTTGCGGCTTTTTCAACACCTGTACCCTTGAAGAAGTCTTGATTGAGACTGGTGTATAACTCCAAGGGATGGATTGAGAGGAAGTAGCGGAGGTCTTCTTCGGTAATGATTTCGCGTTCTGCCATTGAGTAGGCGTTGGCAGTAACGGCGGTGATATCAGGCACATCCCAGTGACCGGAATCTGAACCTAAGAAGGCTTTAACTCGTTGGCTTTGCCCGCCGTAGGCATCGCCAAAGGGATTAGCTGCACGATTAAATGCTTGCGATACACGGGTATCGTCTGATTCTGTACCGAAGTAGAAATGATTCAAGAAGCGATCGCGCACATCTTCTGGCTTCTCTATTCCCGCTAGTTCAAATTCGTCGAGTTCGCCTGGATTTTCTGGAGCCAAGAGTTGATGGTGGAATCCTAAACCGTCACCAATCTGATCTAAGCGTCCATCTACAAGTTCGCCACCGTAGCGGGTGTATAACTCTACTAATGCTTCCTTGTCGATAATGGCAGGATTGTTATTTGACAACAAATGTTGTTTGTTGCGGGTTTCCCAATGCCAAATAATATCTGCATAAAGACTAGCACCCCAAGCTGAACCACCTTCTAAGAAGGCAAACTTTAATTGCGGGAAGCGGCGGGTAACTCCACCAAAAAACAGCGATTTGCATAATGCTTCTGCTGCAAAGGCAAAGTGATTAATGTGATTATACTGGGCGTTGGTGACAGAACGCTGAGTTGTCCAACCTTGGCTAGAAGCGTGAGTTGTGGGTACAACTTTGAGTTCTACGCACTTAGCCCAAAAGGGATCGTAATCATACTGGCTATCTAAGCCAAAGTTATCAATCCAAACCACTTCGTTAGCCACTTCTTTGCCATACTTCTCAAAGGCAGGAATTGGACGACGAACGTAACCGGGGATTTGAATTGCTTTGAGTCCCAGAACATTCACCGCATATTCCAACTCTTCAATCCCTTCTTCGGGAGTGTGCAGGGGAATGGCGGCGATGGGTGTTAGGCGATCGCTATAAGGGCGGAAAATATCAGCATGGTAAGTGTTAACAGCTCGGCAAACAGCACGCCGCATTTCTTCGTTGCCGATATTCGGGGCCATTGTTGCCAAGTTGGGGTACACAACGGCAAAGTCTGTACCTGCTTCTTCCAAGCGCTCATGCAGCAACTTGGGCAAACTAATGGTAGCCAAATTCAAAGTATTTTTTGTGGGACGACCCCACCAGTTAGGGCGATTGGTGCGATAAGCAAAACGTTCTTCCCAACTTTGTTTGTACCACTTAAAGCGGGAAGCTCCTGGTAAATTTTCTTTGAAACGCTCGACAAGTGCAGTTCCACCAACTTGCTCTAAATAATCCAAGACTGCTGGTTCAAATTCTTGGGTATGTACATCGGTGTCAACGATCGGATAACCAAGTTTTTCCCGAATTTGAGCAGACCTAGTTTTTTGTGGGCGGTCTAGAGCGATCGTCATGATAGTTTACCCTAAATTATTCAAATGTTTGTAGGGATTGGCAAAGACGCAGAATCAATCCTTTGTAGAGACGGCGATTTATCGCGTCTCTTAACTTAATTTCCCAGCCAAAAATTCATCTGCTGTTTTCTCCACAGCCGTACCTTTGAAAAAGTCACGATTCAGGCTGGTGTACAACTCCAAGGGATGAATTGACAGGAAGTATTGCAAATCTTCTTCGGTGATAATCTTCCGTTCTACCATTGAATATGTATTAGCAGCGATCGCAGTAATATCAGGTACATCCCAGTGACCAGAATCAGAACCCAAGAATGCTTTAACCCGGTCGCCATAAGGATTTGCTTTGCGGTTAAAAGCTTGGGCTACACGGGTATCATCTGATTCTGTCCCGAAGTAAAAGTGATTCAAGAAGCGATCGCGGATATCCTCTGGCTTGGTAACTCCTGCAACGGCGAATTCATCCAAATCACCTGGTTCTAGGGGAGATACTAAATCAGCGTGGAAACCTAAACCACTGCCTAGTTGATCCAAACGACCATGTACTAGTTCACCACCGTAACGGGTGTAGTATTCAAGCAGTTCTTCATAATTAACATTGGCGGGATTGTTGTTTTCCACCAAATGATCTTTATTGCGAGTATCCCAGTGCCAAATCAAATCGGTGTACAAACTAGCACCCCAAGCTGCACCTCCTTCTAAAAAGGCAAACTTGAGCGCGGGGAAACGGTGAGTTACACCACCAAAGAACAGAGATTTACATAGTGCTTCCCCAGCCGATGCAAAGTGACCAATATGGTTGTATTGGTAATTGCTAATGGAACGCCGATTTATCCAGCCCATACCGGAAGAGTGGGTGGTGGGTACAACTTTCAGTTCTACGCACTTTGCCCAGAATGGATCGTAATTATATTTACTATCCAAGCCAAAGGTGTCAATCCAGATAGCTTCGTTGGCTACTTCTTCGCCATACTTCTCGAAGGCGGGAATCGGGCGGCGGATATGTCCGGGGATTTGAATTGCTTTGAGTCCTAGCACTTTCACCGCATATTCCAACTCTGCGATCGCCTCTTCGGGCGTATGCATGGGAATAGCGGCAATTGGTGTTAAGCGATCGCTATAAGGACGGAAAATATCAGCGTGGTAAGTATTAGCTGCACGACAAACAGCCCGCCGCATCTCTTCATTGCCGATGTGTGGGGCCATCGTTGCCAAGTTGGGGTACACAACGGCAAAGTCTGTACCAGCTTCTTGTAAGCGTTCGTGCAGCAACTTTGGCAAGCTAACGGTAGCTAAATTTAGGGGATCATTTGTGGGACGAGTCCAGAAGGGAGGGCGGGCGGTGCGATAAGTGCGGCGTTCATCCCAAGTCTGCTTGAACCATTTAGAGCGAGATGCACCGGGTAAATGCTCTTGAAAACGTTGTGCGAGCGCAGTTCCAGCAACTTGCTCTAAATAGTCCAAGAATGCTGGGGGAAACTCTTGGGTATGCACATCGGTGTCAATGATCGGATAACCCAGCTTTTCCCGAATTTGAGCAGACTTAGTTTTTTGTGGACGGTCTAACGCAATAGTCATAGCATTTTACCTGAATTTTTAAATCGATTGGTTAGGAGGGAAGCAGGAAGCTTTTGAAATATGACGGTTGAGCCTTTGAACCTGGAAGTTGAGCCTTTGAACCTGGAAGTTGAGCCTTTGAACCTGGAAGTTGAGCCTTTGAACCTGGAAGTTGAGCCTTTGAGCTTGGAAGTTGAGCCTTTGAGCTTGGAAGTTGAGCCTTTGAACCTGGAAGTTGAGCCTTTGAGCTTGGAAGTTGAGCCTTTGAGCTTGGAAGTTGAGCCTTTGAGCTTGGAAGTTGAGCCTTTGAGCCTGGAAGTTGAGCCTTTGAGCTTGGAAGTTGAGCCTTTGAGCTTGGAAGTTGAGCCTTTGAGCCTGGAAATTGCACCTTTGAGCTTGGAAGTTGAGCCTTTGAGCCTGGAAATTGCACCTTTGAGCTTGAAAGTTGAGCCTTTGAGCCTGGAAATTGCACCTTTGAAAGACTTAATTACAAAAATTTGTTTTTCTTGCTCAGAAAAGTTACTGATTCCTACCTCTCCTGCTCTCTTTGCTTCTTCTACTCCCGCATTTAGAATGGCTGATAGAAATTAACGCTGTTGTTTGTTCACAACCCAATCTGTTAATTTAAAGTCCGACTTTGCTAAACCCTGCGAGACTAAAAAATTCTTAGTGCCTTCTAAAAGTTTCACACCCTCGGCTGGTAATGGTTCTTCTGATATCTGTTTAAGTGGTAACGATACTTTGATGATATCGACGGGATATTTAGTAATTTGGGCGTGGTACTGATAATATTTTTCAGAATTAGCTTTTAAATCCTTGGCTGCTTCTGTGAGAATTGCATTAAATTTTTGGGGAAAATCAGGCTGTTTAGCCAGAAAGCTTTCGGTTGCTACAACTAATGATGTCCCTGACAGACCTTTATGATTTGCCGAAGAATCAATCACTGGAAACCCTTGTGATTTCAGAAAAGGCCCCATATCGCTTGAGGTTGCATAAGCTGCTACATCACCACGTTCTAAAGCCGCTTTTGCCTCAGTAGTCATCAAGTGAACAACTTTTACATCCTTGTCAATTTTAGCTTCAGCTAACAGACCCAGGAGGTATCGATGCATATAAGAACCTTTTTGAGTAGCTATTTTCTGACCTTTAAGTTCAGGGAGCGATCGCGCACCATTCTTTTTCGCCACTAACCAGGCGGTTGTATTAAATTGGCTAATCCGCAACAGTCGAGTTTCCTGACCCCTAGCTTTCAGAACTATGGCTGGTGTATCACCTAAAGACCCAACATCTAATTGTCCTGCGACAAGCGCCTCATTTAGATCCGGTCCGTTAGGAAATCGTGCAAAAGTAATGTTTTTAAATCCTAGTTTTTGCAACTCACGCTCTAATATTCCCTTTTTCTTTGCCCAACCAAGCGATCCTGTGGGTTCTGAACTACCTACATAACCTATTCGTAGGGTAGAAATGTTGTTAGATGCAGCTACAGCACTATTGGCATTAATCGATTGAGCAGATTTAGTTTCGCCTTGACTACATGCTGTCGTTAGTAGCAGTAGGACACAAGCCACTGAAGCTGATAATCTCGTACTAGACATAAAGTATCTAGGGCGTATTTTCAAACCTCTCGTTAACCAACCTAGTTTTTGAAGATCCCCCCAACCCCCCTTAAAAAGGGGGGCTTTTAGAATTTCTTTTCCCCCCTTTTTAAGGGGAGCCAGCGCGGTCTTGGGGTCTCCCCAAGTGGAGCGACTGGCGTGGGTTAGGGGGGATCTTCGAGTTTGAAAACAGTCACTAGACTCAAAATCCTTAACTTTTCTAGGACTACGTTCTGCTTCCTGCTTCTTGCCTCCTGCTTTCTTTAATGCCAGCATGACTTTTTTCTCCGCTGTACTATTTCATCTGCTTCAGAATTTGGAATGTTTGATCGGCTTTTGCTGTTGATGTACGTTTATGTCCCCAACCGATATTTTCACGGTAACTACCCAGTAGCCCTACTTCTGCCAATTCTGCCTCGTTGACTGAAGTCGCCACATCGCTTTCTGGTGCTACATAAAGAGCATCAACTGGACAATACAATTCGCACATATAACAGGTTTGGCAGTCACTTTGGCGGGCAATGGTTGGCGGTGCATCGGGTACGCGGTCAAACACGTTGGTCGGGCAGATGTTCACGCAGATATTACATTTTATGCACCGCGATTCGCTGACCAACTCAATCACACTAATGCTCCAATTTTAGATAAAGGCTTTTCTGTACTCTCTAAAGACTGACTCTTCACCCAAACTTGATCTAATCCGCCACTAATCAGGTGATGTTGCTGGTTAGCATCAAGTTCTGGATAATCTAGATGTTTGTGCATACCACGAGTTTCTTTACGTTCAATGGCGCTGCTGTACATCCATCGTGCTGTGGCTACCATCGCCGCAGCTTCTCGCGCCCGGATTAGTTCTTTATCTGACGTTACCTGGCTACTGCGGAGTTCTTGCCAGAGATGATTTAACCTACCCAAAGACTCGGTTAAGCCTTGTTCTGTACGGAAGTAATTCTTCTCGTAAGGGAATACTTCAGCTTGGACTGCCTGAATCACTTCATCAGTTGCCAAGGAGCGATCGCTCCCACTCTGTAATATTACTTCTCCAACACTCTTAACTTGGCGTTGAGTTTTATGTTCTCCCAAACTGCGAGTATATTCAGCAGCCGATTTCCCTGACCAATAGCCAGAAGATATTGCCCAAGCAGCGTTGTGGCTACCACCACCAGTAAATCCGCCACAAATCAGTTCGCGTGTGGCAGCATCTCCAGCTGCATAGAGTCCCCGTACAGAACTGGCACAACTCTCATCTACAATCCGAATTCCCCCCGTACCGCGCACGGTTCCCTCTAGGCGCAAAGTCACAGGGAAACGTTGAGTAAATGGATCAATACCTGCACGGTCAAAGGGTAAAAAGAAGTTGGGCTGTGCTAAACGCATAGATGGCCGCATCGATTCAGCCGCTTTGTCTATAATGGCGTAAACTGGCTGTTGCAGCAATGTCTGGGCAATTACTGACCGTCTGTGAGAACTCGCCCCCGGAATCACAGTGCCATCTTCGTAGGTGAAGGTTGCCCAATTATAGAACAGGGTTTTGGTAACTGAAGAAAAAGCCGGAGAGATGCCATAGGCATTGGAAAATTCCATACCTGACATTTCGGCACCTGCTTCGGCTGCCATTAAATAACCATCCCCTGTCAGGACGTTGCATCCTAACGCTTTACTGAGAAATGCACAGCCACCTGTTGCGATAATTGTGGACTGCGATCGCACTATCCATTTACTACCAGTCTGACGGTTCACACCTGTCGCACCAGCAACAGCACCATCTTCATCAACCAGTAATTCTAAGGCGGGACTGTTGTCTAAAATCTTGACTCCTGCCCGTTGGATTTGTCGCCGCATCAGCCGCATATATTCCGGCCCTTGCAGCGATCGCCGATAGGGTTTGCCCTCATCGTCGGTGGGAAAGGGATAACCCCACTCTGCTAACTGATTGACGTTTACATAAGTCTGATTCAATACCCGATCCATCCAGTTGCGATCGGATAAAAACCCACCTAACGATTCCCGACTTGCCTTTGCTGTTTCTCGTGCTTCGGGATCGGGTGGCACGTACCACACACCATTACCTGATGCAGCAGCACATCCAGTTGTGCCACAATACCCTTTGTCTACGAGGATCACCCTAGCTCCACTTGATGCAGCGCTCCATGCCGCCCAAGTTCCAGCCGGCCCACCTCCTATGACAAGCACATCTGCTTCTAAGTCGAGTTCAAAATTCCTTGTTAACGTCTTCAGCATTTACAATTTCCCCCCCATCGATAAAGTCTTAAGCATCAAGTCTTCACCCCATCGATGCTGCAAAATATTTAGAAATCTGTTTGTCTATCTACTTGACGGCTTACTAGTAGTCTGAAATTGTGGCTCCTTAAAATAGGCTGCTACCAGGTTGATATCTACTAAATACTTTAACTTGATCGATAAACCGTAGTTTTTGATATACAAAAGTCTTTCACAGTTTTCAGCAAAAAGCAAGCATTTTAGCAAACAAATTAAAACGTAAAGTTATGTTAAAAAAACTTTATTCTCTCTCCAAAGAAACTTGCCTTTTATAGGATTTTGTGCAAATATCCAATGTTAGTACACAAAGAACTTAATTTCGATAGACTTACCGTTGTTTGAGAAGTTTCTCCAAATAAGAGCAAGGAATCCCATTCCGGCTCAAGGCATGTACCAATGTTTTTCAGAGTTTGAGCAAGAGTGAAAGTAGCTAATAGCTGATAAGCTGTTTAGCGTCTAAAGTTTATAAATTCCAAAACCCTAGCCATCCTTGGCGAGGGTAAAAAATTGGTGAGCGCATTGGCACAGAGGGAATCGAAAATATTTGGTTTCTGGGAATAACTATTTGGCAAAAATCTTTACAATACTGACAGTGGAAAATGCCTCAGAACTAGCATCTACAGTTGGTTATAACCGACTGAATTTTCAGTTGTTGAGCTTGTATTTAACTGACTTCAGCTACTAGTCCCATAGCTGAATTGTATAATATGTCAAAAGTTTTTGCCAGAAGTCTTTTGTGAAAATTACTTTTTTGAAAGTAAATGTGTAGCGGTGAAGCGCTAAATCTTTGTAACAGATGAATTGCCTGTAGGAGTATATAGCTGTACTCCCCTGAAGAAATTCCAAGAATTATATATACGGATGTTCGCTCTTCCACAAGGTCTTGTAGTTACCGAAAAAGATTGAGCAGAGGAATTTAGTTGATATTGTGTGAGGAACAAACAACCCATGTCTAAAGTTTTGTGGAATTATTTGCTAGTGATTCCAGCTTTGTTCAGTGGACTGGTAGTCCTGTCTTCAGCTGCAAGTGCAGCTGAAGTAGAAAAGACAGCACAGCCGACACAGCAAGTAATACCAATTAACAAAATTACCCCAGCTACCATTGCTCAAAAGAGTTCACCTGAATCATCTCTAGTACCTGTGAATACAGAACCCTTGGGTAGCACAGTAAAATTGCCAGTTTTAGGGACTCCTAGCGATCGCATAGAGCAAGTTACATCTGTTTCACAGCTGTCGGATGTTCAACCTACAGATTGGGCCTTTCAAGCGTTGCAGTCTTTAGTTGAGCGCTATGGCGTGATTGCAGGATATCCAGATGGCACATTTAAAGGTAACCGAGCGCTGACTCGTTATGAATTTGCTGCCGGCTTGAATGCAGCCCTTGATCGCCTCAACGAATTGATTGCTAGTAGCACTGGAGAGTTAGTACGAAAGGAAGACTTAGCAACTGTGCAAAAACTGCAAGAACAATTTGCATCTGAACTCGCCACACTGCGCGGACGGATAGATGCTTTAGAAACACGTCAAGCTAAGATAGAAGGCAATCAGTTTTCTACAACTACCAAATTGATTGGTGAGGCAACATTTTTAGTAGCAGATACATTTGGCGAGCGCGCCAATAATACTGCTACTAATGATACAAATGATGTTACTCAAACCTTTTTTGCTTACCGTGCCAGACTTAACTTTCAAACGAGCTTTACTGGCAGAGATCAACTAACTACTCTTTTAACAGCAGGAAATAAAATTCCTAACTTAGGGGCTACTACGGGAACCCAGATGACCCGTTTTACCATTGATAGTGACGGGAGAGATGATACCTATCTGAGTCAGTTAACATATCGTTTTCCATTAGGCTCAAAAGCTACTGTGTGGGTAGGCCCTAGAGCACTTCAACCAGCTGTGTTTACTCCCACTTTAAATGGTGCCATTGCTGGGATAAACGGTGCTGTTTCTCGGTTTGCAACATTCAACCA
This sequence comes from Nostoc sp. CHAB 5824, assembly GCF_020829665.1. Lineage (GTDB taxonomy): Bacteria > Cyanobacteriota > Cyanobacteriia > Cyanobacteriales > Nostocaceae > Nostoc. The sequence continues at coordinate 268,013 of NZ_JAIVFT010000003.1, read as the reverse complement.
TACCGTTTATCGACCAGGCTTTGATGGTGCTGGTTTAGCTTTCGGGTATAAGTTTAGCGATCAATTGCAATTAAGCTTAGGTTACATAGCAGATAATAATCAGGCTCCTAACCCTACGCGTGGACTTTTCAATGGTACTAATTTGGCACTTGCTCAGTTAACCATATCACCCACACGCCAGCTAGACTTTGGTCTGACCTACACCCGCAAATACTATATTGATAATACTACTGGTGCTGAACCTAATTTCAACGTCACTGGTGGCACAGGTAGCGCTTTCGCCAGAAATCCTTTTGAACAAAACTCCACTACAACCGATAACTTCGGATTTCAATTTAACTGGAGAACAACTCGGAGCTTAATTTTAGGTGGTTGGTTTGGCTATACACGCGCCCATCAAAACAGAGGCGGTGATAGTGATGCAACGATTATTAATACTGCGGTCACAGTTGGTTTACCAGACCTGTTTAAGAAAGGCAATGTGGGTGGGATTATTGTTGGTATACCACCTAAAGTCACGAGTAGTGATTATAGGAATAATGCTGGGCTTCTTCGAGAAGATCCAAGTACCTCTTTACACATTGAGGCTTTCTACACCTACCGGATGAATGACAACATTACTGTTACTCCAGATTTTTATGTGATTACCAAGCCAGAACATAACGATAACAACGATCCGATTTGGGTAGGTGCTCTCCGCACTACATTTACTTTCTAGCCCACAGACTTTTTTTTTGCAGAAAGATTCAACACAAGAGTAATTAACACAAAACTTGTATTCTTCACGACAGCCATTCTTGCGGCAAAAGTGTAATGATTACCAGTATTATCCGTGAGGAAGTAAATTTTGTGGGCAGTTATTTTTTATGAATCGTGAATTGACACTAGTTTTTTAGATAATTTCCTGTAAGATGCTGATTAAAAACTACGGTAATTGTGTCGAATTTCCGTAGTTTTAAGCCCTCATACCATGACAAACATGCAAATTCTCTGGTTTATTCCTACTGGATCTCATGACGGACGCTATTTAGGCACAGATATTGGTTCTCGTGTTGCCACACCTGATTATTTGCAGCAAATTGCCCAAGCTGTGGATAGTTTAGGCTACACGGGCGCATTGTTACCCACAGGGAGTTCTTGTGAAGATGCTTGGATTACCGCCGCCGCCTTTATCTCTGTCACCAAGCAGATGAAATTTCTTGTAGCAATTCGTCCAGGAATTATTTCCCCTGGTGCTGCTGCACGGATGGCAGCAACATTTGACCGGATTTCTAAGGGAAGATTGTTGATTAATGTAGTAACAGGTGGAGATCCTGTGCAACTGGCTGGCGATGGCTTGCATCTTAGTCATGACGATCGCTATGATTTAACCGATGAATTTCTCACAGTTTGGCGGGGTATTGTCAGTGGGGAAACAGTAGATTTTAAAGGAAATTACCTGGATATCAAAGGTAGCAAACTCCTATTCCCACCAGTTCAAAAACCCTATCCACCCTTGTGGTTTGGTGGTTCATCTGCTGCTGCCAAGCGGGTTGCAGCTAAACATATAGATGTTTACCTGACTTGGGGCGAACCTCCAGCGCAAGTAGCCCAAAAGATTGCTGAAGTCCGAAAATTAGCGGCTGAACAAGGAAGAACAGTGCGTTTCGGGATTCGCTTGCATGTAATTGTGCGAGAAACCGAGTCTGCGGCTTGGGATGCTGCCAATGAGCTAATTAAGTATGTAGATGAAGATGCGATCGCAAAAGCGCAGAAAGATTTGGCTAGCTCTGATTCTGAAGGACAGCGGCGCATGAGTCAACTACATAGTGGTAGTAGAGAAGCCTTAGAGATTAGCCCCAACCTGTGGACAGGAATTGGATTGGTGCGAGGCGGTGCTGGTACAGCCCTAGTTGGAGATCCCGACACCGTTGCCGCTAGGATGCTGGAATATCAAGAACTGGGCATAGAAACTTTCGTTTTTTCTGGATATCCCCATTTAGAAGAAGCGTATCGTACTGCTGAATTATTATTTCCACGCCTACCTTTGCAGAGGGAAACTGTACCGCTAACGCCACCAGTCTTGAGTACTGTTAGCGAAATAGTTGCCAATGAAAAATTTGCTAAACAACTGACAACTGCTTCATGACCTAATAATTCGTAATTCGTAATGCGTAATTAAAGAGCAAATTACGAATTATCTTGGCGATGCTTCTAGATTCATCCTTGTGGAAATCTAAAATCCAAAATTTCATGACTATTATCCTTAAACGCACCAAAAGCAACAATAATATATCCCTGATTGAGGTGTTAGAAAACCCGCAAATTGAGAAAATAGTTCCCTGGATTGTGCCTATTTTAGTGTTAGTACTTTGGGAAGTTGCTTCCAGAACGGGTTTACTCTCAAGCAGAATTTTACCAGCCCCTAGTGGCGTAATCGCCACAGCCATTAAACTAGCCTCCACCGGAGAATTGTTCCAACATATAGGAATTAGTGCTGGGCGTGCAATATCTGGTTTTATAGTTGGTGGGAGTATTGGTTTTGGTTTGGGATTGCTCAATGGCTTTTCCCGTGTAGCAGAAAAGTTATTAGATAGTTCCCTGCAAATGCTCCGGACTATCCCTAATTTGGCATTAATTCCGCTGGTAATTCTCTGGTTTGGTATTGGCGATCAAGCTAGATTATTTCTAGTGTCTATGGGGGTATTTTTCCCAATATATCTCAATACATTTCATGGAATTCGTAGTGTTGACCCTGGACTAATTGAAATGGGAAAAGTCTATGGATTGAAAACACCACAACTTCTGTGGCAAATCATTTTTCCAGGAGCTTTGTCTTCGATTCTCGTTGGTGTCCGTTTTTCCTTGGGGATTATGTGGCTGACACTAATTGTGGCAGAAACGATCGCGGCAGATTCCGGACTTGGTTATATGGCAATGAATGCCCGTGAGTTTATGCAAACCGATGTTGTGGTCTTGAGTATTGTGATCTATGCACTGCTGGGTAAATTAGCAGATGCTGTTGCCAGAGGATTAGAAACGAAATTCTTGGCTTGGAACCCAAATTATCAAAAGTCATAAATGCCAAAGCGACTAAAGTCAAAAGTTAAAACCAATAATTTTTAACTTTTGACTTATATTCATTTTGACTGTGATTTGCTTCCTTCAACGTCTCATCAAATAATTAAATCCCGATTGTCTAAAAAAGAGGTTTTGCAAGTGATTTCTAATGTACAAGGTACACAACTAAGTATTTTGGATTTGACGAAAGTTTTTGGTAATAAAACTGTTTTAAACTCGCTGAATTTAGAAGTTCAAGCTGGTGAGTTTGTTGCTATTGTTGGACGTAGTGGTTGCGGTAAGAGTACCTTATTGCGTCTTGTGTCAGGATTAGATAAAGCAACTTCAGGCGGAATACTACTGGATGGAGAACCACTGCGTAGACTCAGCCGCTCTGTAACAGTGATGTTTCAAGACCCCCGCTTGCTGCCGTGGAAGCGCGTAGTTCAAAATGTGGGGTTGGGCTTGGAAGGCAATTGGCGTGAAAAAGCTTTGTGGGCACTCGATAAAGTCGGACTCAAAGATCGGGCTGATGAGTGGCCATATGTTTTATCTGGTGGACAACGGCAACGGGTATCATTGGCAAGAGCATTAGTCAGTCAGCCCCGTTTGTTATTGTTAGATGAACCTTTGGGAGCATTAGATGCTCTAACTCGCCAAGAGATGCAGCATTTAATTGAGAATTTATGGCAAGAGCGGAGATTTACTGCATTTTTGGTTACTCACGATGTGGAAGAGGCTGTGGCTTTGGCAGACCGAGTGATAGTGATTGAACAAGGGCAGATTTCTGTGGATTTGCCTGTGAGACTTTCACGCCCGCGAGATAGAAGTAGCGAAGCGTTTGTCAATATTAGAGAAACAGTTCTTCAGCGAGTAATGAGTAATGAAAGTAGTCAGCCAAATAACCAATTATTGCAGTTGAGTAGCTAAGTTTAGCTTTCGTTAATTGATTAATATAATGCTTGAGGTAGCTGCGGTAAAATAGGCTACTTCGAGAGTCAATATTATTAGCTTAGTATATTTATACTTTTGAAAGAAGCTGTTAAATTTAATGGTATCATTCTTGCTTCTTATAGATTTTATCTATGATTAAAAATAGTTATAAAAATTTGTATGAGTAGGAAATAGCACTTGATTTATTAGTAAAACAAAAGCAATTTCTAGAGATAGTCTTGTAAACAGGAAAGAGGTTATCTACGATGAAACTGATCTTACCGCTCGACCTCGTTGCTGACATTGAGCCTCATCTACCGCCTGAGACAGAGGTTGTCAGGGTAGATGTTGAAGGGAATTTAGACGGGGATGCTAGCGATGCTGAAGTTTATTTTAGTTGGTTTTTATCCAGAAGTCCGACACTGCATAAAATACTAGAAGCAGCACCTGCGCTGCGTTGGCATCATGCACCAAATGCAGGTGTAAATCACATCTTGACACCAACTTATTTAGAAAGAGATATTATACTCACAAATGGGGCCGGAGTGCATGGAATTCCGATCGCAGAATTTGTGATCACTTATATACTGGCTCATGCCAAGCATCTACAGGAATTATATGCTTTACAAGCAGAACGTCACTGGAAAAGAGGCTTTGCCATCCAAGAGTTGACAGATGCAACCTTGCTAATTATTGGCGCTGGTGGTATTGGTCAAGAAATTGCCGCCCGTGCTAAACCGTTTGGCTTAAGAATTATTGGCAGTCGTCGTCATCCCCAAGAGCTACCAAATTTTGATAAAGTAGTGAGTGCTGATGAATGGCGTAGTTTACCGCCGTAGGCATCGCTTCTACCAGGAGTTGATTATGTAGTTATTGCGACACCACTAACTCCAGAAACCAAGGAATTTATTGATGAATCTGTATTGCGATCGCTCCCAAAACATGCCTATCTAATTAATATTGCTCGCGGTGGCGTAGTCGATGAATCGGCATTAATAAAAGCGCTCACAGAAGGTTGGATTGCAGGTGCAGCATTAGACACAGTTAACTCAGAACCGTTACCACCAGAAAGTCCTTTGTGGTCACTTCCTAACATCTTTATCACACCTCATACTTCCGGCCATTCACCAAAAAGTAAACAGCGTTCAATAGCGCTATTTATTGACAATCTGAAGCGTTACCAAGCTGGTCAGCCATTACGAAATATAGTAGACAAAAAAGCAGGATACTAAACAATTAAAAATTAAAAATTAAAAATTAAAAATGAAGAGGTGCTGCCGATTGGGTTGCATAATCCAAAATTTAAAATGGAATTAGGGAGTAGCAAATGGTGAAACTAATTTTACCCGATCATCTCATTGCTGATATTGAGCCACATCTACCATCTAATATAGATGTTGTGGAGGTGGATAGTGAAGGTAATCTCGATGGTGATGCCAGTGATGCAGAAGTTTATGTCAACGGATTTTACCTGAAAACCTCTACTCTTGAGAAAGTACTGACAGCGGCACCCGCACTGCGTTGGCAACAGTCACCAAGTGCTGGCGTGAATCACATCCTCACGCCAACTTTTTTGCAAAAGGACATTATCCTCACTAATGGCGCAGGGGTTCACGCAATTCCAATTTCGGAGTTTGTACTGGCATTCATGCTCTATCACGCCAAGAATCTGCGGAAATTGCAAACTTTGCAGGATGAACACACTTGGGTAAGAGGAGTGTTGCTCGAAGAGTTGGCAGACGCGACTTTATTAATTCTCGGCACAGGGAATATAGGTCAGGCGATCGCATCTCGTGCTAAAGCCTTTGGAGTTCGAGTTTGGGGTAGCCGTCGCCATCCCGAACCTCTACCAAATTTTGATAAGGTTGTGGGTGCCAATCAGTGGCGATCGCTCCTCCCGGCTGCCGATTATGTAGTAATTGCTACACCGCTAACCCCTGAAACTAAAGGCTTGATCGATGAAGCTGCATTGCGCTCTATGCGTCAGTCTGCTTACTTAATTAACATCGCTCGTGGTGCAATAGTAGATGAAACCGCATTACTTACTGCACTACGTGAGGGATGGATTGCTGGTGCTGGATTAGATACAGTGGCTACAGAACCTCTGCCACCAGAAAGTCCCTTGTGGTCATTACCGAACGCCTTTATTACACCCCATTGTTCAGCCGTTTCACCACCGCTGAGGGAGCGCGTAGCACAACTATTTCTCGACAATCTCAAACGCTACCAAACTGGTCAGCCTTTGCGGAATGTCGTAGACAAGCAGGCAGGATACTGAAGAAAGGATGAAGGATGAAATTTTATCGCGAGGGAGTTGAAGTCTGCTAAAGATATCCTCAGGAGTAACTTCATGATTGTAGCTGCTCCCTGTGCGATCGCTGACCCAGGTAAAAATGTTGCGATTGTCGATTTCCTCATATACACCAATTGAAGTATATTATCAATACCCTACATCCGCCCAAACTTTCTATTTTTGGATAATTTTTGTCAACGAACTTTAAGAAAAATTACTTTCAGTGTATTTTGTAACCATTAATGGTCTTATATGCATTGAATACACGTTTAAATAACTAATAGTATATAAATAAATTAACAAATAAACTCTAATTTAAATTTATTTAGAATATCTATACGTAATTTTGACTTGGGAGGTTTAGGTGTATCTACAAAAGATGTCTTATCTGTATTTCCGCACCTGTCAGCACTACAACAACAGTTTCATCAAGACAATACTGTCTGGCTTACCCTATTACCCAAACCTTCGCCTCAATCACCTAGCAGTAAATTAGCGGACAAAATTGGCATCGTAGTTCAAGATAATGCTAATCTCTCAATTACCGACTTTACAATGAATTAACCTTTAGTATTCAGTCTTCAAGAATTGGTAAGTTAGCGGACAAAATTACAGGCTGGATTTCAAGTTAATAAATATAAGTACTGTAATTTATTACAAGATTTCTTAACGAGATTAGTCTTATAAAGTCATAAAAATCTAATATGAATAATCTTCGTAGCCTTTTTGGTAATCTTCTTAATTTTAAACAACTTGCAGACAAAATTGGAATAGTTGTATTTGGCGGTTCTGTTACTATCGGAAATTTACACGTTACTGAGACAGGGAAGCAAAAACTAACGGACGAGCAAGGCAAGAATCGTCAAGCTTTACTGGAAAAAGTCAAAACTAACTGGATTGAAGGCATTCTAAAGAAATCTTTGATTGGAGGGCTGGAATCTATTGAATTGACTATAAATGAACAACTAGACAAAGTAAATCCTCCGAATAGAAATTCGGGAAGTGGGCTAGCATTACGTGTCCAGTCCCAAGCGCCTCAGTCACATCAAGGAGTTATTGGAATCTTTGACAAGCTTGGTGAGGGGCGATCGCTGCTTATTTTAGGTGAACCTGGGTCTGGTAAAACCAATACTTTATTGGAACTGGCGCGTGAGCTAAGAGAACGTGCAGAAGAGGACAAGTCACAAAGGATTCCTTTAGTATTTAATCTTTCTTCTTGGAAGGAAAAGCAGGAGATTGACAAATGGTTAGTCAAAGAACTAAAAACTCAGTATCAAACTCCTGAGAAATCGGCAAACTATTTGATTAATAAACCAGAACTGATACTACTGCTGCTAGACGGTCTAGATGAAGTAGAAGAAAAAGACCTATGTATTGATGCTTTAAACACATTTATTAAAGATCGTAATATAGAAATCGTAGTTTCTTGTCGGGGAAAAGAATATGACGAGACTTCTAAAAAATTAAACTTTCAAAGTGCAGTTTATTTAGAACCTCTAACTCTAAAAAGAGTTTATAAAGAGCTAGATAAGATAGGTGATTCCTTGCAGAAATTGAAAAATGAGATAGGAAAATATCAGGATTTACAAGAGTTAGCAACGACACCTTTATATCTTCAACTCATGATTTTCATTTATAAAAATCAAGATAAGTTTTCAGCAACACAGCTTCAGAAAAAATTGATATTTCAGACATACAGTGACTTAATATTTAACGATTGGAAAAATGGTAGTTGTTACTCAAAAGATAAAGCCAAAGGCTGGCTAATTTGGTTAGCAAAGCAAATGCAACAAGAGTCTGGGATCTTTGCAATTGAAAATATGCAGCCCAAATTGCTATTGTCATCAAAAGCTCATCATTCGGCATATGTACTTATAGTTAGTCTGATTGTGGGATTATTATGTGGGCTGTCTTGTGGGTTACTTTCTGGAGTACTCAATTATGATTCCAGAACGAATCTACATATTTATCACAATCCAATTATTTCTCTATGCGTTGGAATGATATCCGGACTGCTATCAGGGCTGGTATCAGGGCTAATATTTTTGCTGTGTGAACAAATTTATGACAATGTGCATGTGCTGATAAATCTACTAATTGGAGTGATATCTTTCGTTATACGTTTGCTACTCAACTACTGTGTGCCAGAAGATAAAATTCAATTATTAGATCCGTTCGTATTTGGGTTACTTACTTCAATTATTTTTTATCGAATAAATTATCAAAATATCAATTCTGTAGATGCTATAAAATGGTCACCCTTACAAGCAAAAGAAAGTTTTAGGAGGGGGATGTTATGGGCTTTTTTTTCCGGAATATCTGTTTTGATGGTAGGAATATTATGGGTCTTTTTTTCTAATTTACAATTAGTCCAAGAAATTCCTTGGATAAATAATTTATTACAGATTGCTATTATACCATTAACTAAACCTCCCAAGACACCAATTTTAGATAATGCTGCATTATGGTGTATATTAGCTTTAATTATAATTTTTGGTATAAATATTTGGTTAATTTTAGGGACTGAAAGAACTGTTAAGATTACTCCCAATCTATTATTCATTAGAAATAATAGGAACTATTTAGTGATTTGCATCTTAATTTGTGGAGGTATGATTTCTTTAATATTTATGTTACTTTTTGCTCAAAATCGAGAGTATGTATTGTTGGTTTATAATACTTCTAGACAATTGAATAAATTATTGTGGGGGTTACTCTCTTTACAGCTGTTTGTGGGGTTAATTGTTGGAATAGCTTTAGGTTTTGGAAAAGATGCAAATGTAGGAAATTTTGCAAAACCTAATTATGGCATTATTAGAACATTTAGAAACGCTGGAAAATTATCAATATTCTGTTTTTTGTTTAGTGGAATAATTAGTTTTATATTTTGGTGGATTTACCATAAAAACTCAGACTACATCTGGTGGATTTTTTATGGTAAAAGTATCTATAATGGAGTTTGGTTTGGGCTAACTGTTGGTTTAATGGTTGGGTTATTAAGTGGAATGGTTAACGGTGAAAATTCGGGTTTAGTTTGCATAAAACACTTTATTTTACGCGTCATGCTTTGGCAAAATAAAAATATTCCCTGGAAATTAGCTCGTTTGCTCAACTGTGCCACAAAGAGAGGCTTGTTACGACAAGTTGGTGGTAACTATCGCTTCATCCACCCATTATTGCAGAAGTATCTGTCTGATATATCCTCTTGAAGGAAAAGTAGAGAGGAAAGAATAGAAGCTTGGAATGGAGAAATTAGTGATATGAGGTAGTTTTAAAGATGGGTATTCAAGCTTTGGAACAATGATATTGAATAATTTTTATTGTAATAAAAATTATTCAATATCATTGATTGGTAACGCCAAACCAAGCCTTGATAAAATATATCGAATGGAGTGAATAAAACTTGATTATACTTATAATAATTTTATGCATTTCTCTCATTAACTTGATTGTCTACTTAACGTATTTTCGACGTGCAACTGTCGAGATGCATTTGTATCCAATAAATAATTCTCTTAATTTTATATTTTCCAAAGTTTCAGTGATTATTCCTGCGTACAATGAAGCAGATAATATCCGTTCTTGTGTAATATCAATTTTAAAGAATACAACTTTATCGGCTGATAAACTTGAAGTCTGGGTAGTAGATGATCAATCTACTGATGATACTCTAAATATCCTTAACAATCTTAAGGAAGAACTGAATGATTCAAGACTGAAAATTTTACCAGGACTACCTCGACCAGTTGAAGATGTCTGGATGGGTAAAAACTGGGCTTGCACTCAAGGTGCTGAACAAACTAACGGAGAATTTTTACTCTTTCTTGATGCTGATGTCCAACTAAAGGCCAAAGCAATCGAAACAGCTATTCAATTAGTAGAATTGGAACAAATAGATTTATTAAACTGTATACCAGCACTTATTTGTGAGTGTCTAGCAGAGTGGTTAGTACAGCCACTAATATTTATTAATTTACTTGTTTCTCTTAACTTCAAAGTTGTAAAAGATCCTAGTACACAGACAACATTTGCAGCAGGCCCTTTTCTACTATTTCGACGTTCAGCCTATGAAGCAGTAGGAGGACATAGAGCAGTTGCTAATAAAGTGGCTGAGGATGTGGCTTTGGCTCGACTGATTAAACATAAGTCTTTGAAGTTGCAACATATACTAGGCTCAAATTTAGCACAAATACGGATGTATCGCTCTTGGGCAGCACTTTGGGAAGGCTGGACTAAAGTTTTGTACTCAGGTGCACAACGAAGTGTATTGTTGATGATTTGCCTAGCTTTGTTAATGCTGAGTATTTACTCAATTCCTTGGCTAGTGCTATTGATTGTGCTTGGTAAAAGTCTTTTAATTAGTTGGCAAGCAATTGACTTATTCACGATTGGTCTGGCTTTGATTGCTATTTGTCTCCAGTACAATTTGCGAACTTTGGCCGCACAAGCATTTTATACGTCGCCAAAATACTGGTGGCTACATTGCTTAGGAGGTTTATTAGTTGCAATTATGGCTATTGCTTCAGTGATTAAGACAGAGACTGGTTGGGGTTGGACTTGGCGGGGTCGTTTACTCAAGCAACCTAGTTGACCTAGTATTTCTATATGAATCAAAGCAGCGAGTATTTCAGTAACTTATGTTGTTAATAGTTAAATATTAATGCTGAGATTTAGTTGAATCAAAGGTGCTACCCCTGCACTTATACTAGATTTTGTCATCAGTTATAAATAGCGATCGCTCGAATTTGTACTTCAATTATGCAACGCTCTTATGTCTGAGTCTGAACCGAGAAACAAAAGAATACTATTTATATTTTTTGTTTTTTTTCCATTATTCATAGGATTGGCATTCTTACTGGCGTGGTTGTCTGTTAAATACCCGAAGACCACTCCAGTATCCGGAACAACGCCTAACCCATCCAATCCGAATGTATCTGTATCTACACCTACCTCATCTAGTACCGAAGTATCTGTACCTACACCTACCTCATCTAGTACCGGAGAATCTGTACCTGTACCTATACCTACCTCATCTAGTACAGGGGAATCTTTAACAACATCTAACCCATTGAACACACAAGATGTGCAAGGGCGCATCAGTTTTGGCGAGAAAAGTTTAATACCACAAGTAGTTTCCCCAAACAAACAGGCTGGGATAGATGCCATAGCAGCTAAAAAGTGGCCAGAAGCAATTACCAAGTTGCAAGAATCGCTAAGAGACAAGCCTAATGATCCAGAAGCACGAATCTTTCTGAACAATGCTCAAATTCGTGATGCAAAAAGCTACACGATCGCTGTAACTGTACCCTTAAAAAATAATGCGAATGGTTCTTTAGAGATTTTGCGTGGGGTGGCTCAAGCTCAGAATCAAATTAATTCCTCCAAAAAAATTCAGGGAGTGCCTTTGAAGGTAGCGATCGCATCAGACGATGATGATTCAGAAGTAGCTAAACAAATTGCTAGAGCTTTAGTCAAAAATCCTGATGTTTTGGGTGTGGTTGGTCACTATGCTAGCGACGTTACCTTAGAAGCAGGACAAATTTATAATTCAGAACAGCTTGTAGCTATTAGTGCCATCAGTACTTCTGTTGAACTTTCCACCAACTCTAAGCCTTACATTTTTCGCACAGTTCCTAGCGATGAAGTTGCCGCAAAAAAGTTAGCAGACTACATGATTAAAGACATGCAACAGAAAAAGGTAGCAGTTTTTTTTAGTTCCGAGAGTAATTACAGCAAGTCTCTAAAATCTGAATTTATCAAGGCTATTAAACCGACAGGAGAGGTTGTAAATGAGTTTGACTTATCTGATCCGAATTTTAGTGCTGCTGACAGCGTGCAAATAGCAATTAGTAAGGATGCTAAAGTACTGATGTTAGCTGCTAATACAGATACTCTAAATCAAGCTTTGCAGGTAGTTACCGTCAACAAAAAACGCTTAAAGCTCTTGGGTGGAGATGATGTATATGCCCCAAAGACATTGCAGATCGGGGGAGATGATGCAGTTGATATGGTTGTGGCAGTTCCTTGGCATATTGATAACGATCCTGCCACATCCTTTCTCTCTATTTCTGAGCAGCTTTGGGGTAAGGTTAATGTGAACTGGCGAACTGCCCTTGCATATGATGCAACACAAGCTTTGATTGTTGCAATTAGCCGCGAACCAAGTCGAAAGGGGGTACAACAGGCTCTTTCTTCAGGAGACTTTTCAACCTCCGGAGCTTTTGATAATATTCGGTTTTTGCCTACAGGCGATCGCCGCGATGCTGAAGTGCAACTAGTGAAAGTTGTTGGCGATGTCTACGACGGGCTACGCCTACGCACCACTGGCTACAAATTTGTGAAAATGCCATAATTTATTTGGAAGTCCCCTACAGTTCACCCATTTTTCTATAGTTAGGAAAACTAAAAAATGAGCGAACCGAAAATTAAGAGCAAAAAACCGAAATTAGAAGCCAAGCTCAGTCTGACTCCCGCAAATTTTTAGATAGGTTTGGGATCACTTTACTTTCAGCACCGACTTCCCTAGAGACTGGCAAATAACATCGTTTTGCGGCGTATGGATACGGCTACATAGAACGTCACGGTAGTGTCGCTCTAAAGGATTCTTTTTTAATAGACCAGGATTACCAGTCAGTTCTAAAGCAATCTCCACAGCACGAATCGAGTTAGTTGTGGTGAGGTATTTAACAGCTTGTGCCTGTAATCCTACGTTAGGTTCATACTCATCCTTGTCAATATCTTGAGCCAAGCTATAAATCAATCTATTGTTAGCAAACAGCAGCGCTTCTATCTCACCCACAGCAGTTTGGAAACGTGGCAAAGTTGCCAGTGGCTCTTTGAGATTAGAAGGCGATCGCTCCCAAAGATATTTAACAAGCCAGTCTCGCGCACTAGTAGCAACACCAAGATATAAAGCACTTACTGTCAAACTGCCCCAAGTGGAAATCAGAGGATCAAAGGATGGCGCAGCAGATATGGGATTGATATTCAAAGCATACTCTCTTGGGATTAATACATTCTCCAAAATGAGATCGTGGCTGCCTGTAGCTCTCATCCCCAAGTGATCCCAAGTTTCGACAATTTGCAAACCGGGCAGATCGCGCGGAACTAGAAAATTCCCAACTTGTGGTTCATCCTCAGTTGTCCGTGCCCAAACAACAAAGTAGCTGAGAATGGGACTGCCCGTGGTGTATTGTTTGTGGCCTGTTAAACGCCAACCCTCTGTTGTCCGCTCGGCAATTGTGGCAGGTAATCCGCCTCTAGCTGGCGTTCCTAACTCAGGTTCAACACGGGCAGCATTGAGCAGGGCAATGCCTTCAATCGATTCACGACACAGCCGTTTATATACTTCTGGATGCCAGCGACGGCTACGGGCTGCATGGGCATGTTGGAGATAGTGCATTGTCAGTACTAGCGCAGTCGAAGCATCGCCACGCGCTATCCCTTCAATCACTCGGCAGATAGTTGCTAGCCCCAAACCCTGACCACCTAATTCACATGGAATGGTGAGGCTGAGTAATCCTGCCTCATGCAAAGCTGTAAAATTCTCGAAGGGAAAGGAAGCATCTTTGTCGTGTGCCCCTGCACGGGTGGCAAAATCTTTAGCCAGAGCCTCAACCCGGTCGAAAATATTGGGGAGAGTTTTTAAGCCTTTGGTTACAAAGGTGTCTGACACTGTTTGCTCCAACTGTGACATAAATACTCCTTCAAAACTCACTTTACTACTACTGAATCAGAGATATTTTGCAATAAAAAGGGATTGGGAAAGAATGGCGCTGCACAACAGTGGGATGAATTGGGGCAAGCAGAGGAAGCAGGGGGGAATTTTAGAAGTTGCCAAATCATCCCGTAAATATGCAATGCCGAAAGAATTCTTTGAATATCTAATTTTTTATCTGTTTGAATGCATCTGAATTTTTCTCCCGCCCTTGATGGACATAACTTTGCAGCGATGTCGAGGGTAAACTCAAATCTTTTAAAGACAGGCGAGACTCCATCCTGCGAAAAATTGATATTACTGCAAACTTGAGATTTCCATCGGAGTTAAGCGATCGCAACTATTTGTAGCCTAAATTCTGCTTTTTTTTCCTCAGTTTCTGACCTCAAACTCAGTCTTCTGGTGATTGTTAAAAATACTACTTAAATTTGCTCGAAATTTAGTAATTTTTAATTATGACACAAACAGCTTTCTAATAGCAAGCCAAGCATCCGAATTTACGTTTGATTTTGACTTGGATTGATTGGATCTATGCGTTGTTTATTGTTTGACAATCGTTCAAACATTTGTATTAAGGCTAACTGCATTTCTGGCGTAAATTCCAAAGTGCCAGAACGCATATGTAAATCTAACTGAGGGAAGGGGATTTCAATTTGTCTTTGCTGTAATGATTCGTAGATATTGTAGTATAAATCACTTTTGAGCAAGAATTGTTTATTAGGTTCCGCAGTCCAAACTAATAACTCAAAATTTAAACTGTTGTTGGCAAACTCTTTAAACAGTACTAGAGGAGAAGGAGCCTGCAATACATTTGGATGCTTAGAGGCTGCATCTAACAGAGCAGCTTGCACGACTTTGGGATCTGAACTATAAGCAACGCCAACGGGGAGATGAAGGCGAGAAATCGGGTTGCGGTGGCTCCAGTTGATTACTTCTTTTTCCAAGAAGCGAGAGTTAGGTACAATGATTGAAACATGGTCAAGAGTACGAATTTCGGTACTTCTGGCACCTATTCGCTCGACAGTACCTGTATATTCTCCAACTTCCACAAAATCTCCAATTTGAATCGGACGCTCAAATACTAGTACTAAACCACTGCCAAAATTCTTAGCAATATCCTGTAAACCAAAGCCAATTCCAACGCTTAAAGCACTTGCTAAGATTGTCAAAGAGCTAATGTCAAGCCCCCAGATTTGTAGCAGTACCAGTGTGCCAATAAAAATCAGACCATATTTGAAAAGTATTACAATCGCTTCTTGAGCGCCACGATTGATTCCAGTAAAATGTAGAATGCGAGAACGTAAAAAATTGGTTAAAGTTCCAGCAAAAATAACTAAGCCGAACAACAAACCAATCAAAATTATTAATTCAGTAAGAGAGTAAGGATTCTTGCCTAATGTCAGAATAGGTGAGGTAAAACTAGTGATCAGGATATTTGAAATTTGGTAGCTCCATTGACGAGTGAAAGGAAAAAGATTAGTAATATAAAGAATCGCACTCAACCAAAGTGCGATCCGCATACTCGCCAACACTAATTTGAAAAATAATTCCAATACTTTAAGTGGTTCCGAATTAGGTATCGCATTGCTAGTAGTAGTTAGGCGAAGTGAAGCTACTCGGAAAAAGTGATGCTTAATCCATCCCAATAGCCAAGTAAATGCAACAGTTATGATTAAAATTGCTACTGCTACAAAAGTTGTTTGTTGGAGATAGTTTCTAGTTCGCTCTAAGCGAGCTTGCTGTAACGCTTCTTCAATTTGCTGCACCCAAATCCTTGCCTGCTCATCAACTGTGCTACCTGGAACAGTATCTTGTTCTGTAACTGTTAACAGATAGCGGTCATTTAGCAAGATAGTAGGTAGCTGGTTGCGTTTTTCAATTTTAACTTGAATAGATTCAGAAGTTTGAATCGCATTTTTTAGTTGTAAATTGATTAAATTTGTCCGTTCTTGAGCGCTATACTGACCAGAATCGCTGATCTTAAAAAGCTGTTGTCCATCCAAAATAACCGGAGCTTTAGTTAAACCTTGAGCAACTACAGGAGTTAACCAGATAAACAAAATAAAAGTTATTACTGCAATGAGAATATTGAAATATTTTGATGGCAGTCGCAAACGGTGATAATAAAGCATTGGGATTCTAACAGGATAATTTTAGTCAAGCTAATTAAGATTAACTAAATTTTGTCACAACCAATTTTTTACCATAACAGAAAACCAATAAAAAGAATTTAATTTAGACTTACATAACTGTTAACTAGCGACAAGGCAAGGAAGTATTTATGCATTGTTGCAGTGCCATAGACAAGCGTAGGCATAGCCCGCCTACTGCTCGGTTAAGAGTCGATCCCCCCAACCCCCCTTAGAAAAGGGGGGCTTATCTACAACTGAACTACTAACCCGTGTAAAAAAAGAAGTTGATCCCCCCAACCCCCCCGATAAATTGGGGGGCTTATTTTCCCCCTTTTTAAGGGGGACTAAGGGGGATCTTCAATGACTATGCACCAAAACCCGAGCAGTGAAGAGTGATTTTCCCTCTGCTGGGATGTCAGAGAAAATAGATAAGCATAATTACTCATACATCTTCCGATGGAAGCCAGTCAGCTAAAATATTTGTGATAATTCCCAGTAATTGCTGTTACATAATTTTATTTATGAAATTTTAATGTCCTAACTGAATATGACAACTTTGATTAAAGGAAAGTTTTTTATGCCAGTCCAAGACTTGGAAGAATTTTTTCACACACAATTAGTCAAACACGGTGTAAACTACAACTTGGCTGCAAAAGCAGCTAAAATATTAGCTTCTGGCAAACCTGATGAGCTATTAACAGTAGAAGAAAAGCATTTGGCTACAGAAGTTTGTCAACAGTGGTCGAAACAGCGTCAACGTCTAGAGCGACTCAATTCTCTTTTATAGAAATGAATAAGGATATTTAGTAAAAATTGTAACTTTAGTTATATATTTCAAGGATAAATTAGCCTTGAATATTTATCTCCCGCCTCGTTCCCAGGCAGAGCCTGGGAATGCGATCAATAAGGCTCTGCCTCCAGTCAAACCAGGAGGCAGAGCCTCCACAAGAGCATTATAAGGCAGAACCTTATAACGAGAGGTAACGCACAGTAGGTTGTCTATGTCATTTGAATTATCAGTAATTATACGCTAAAATAAAGGGCTTTGATATTTTTTAGTGTGTTGTTAGGTGTTTAATATAAAAACAAACAAAATTGCTTATTTTGTTTGGGCTAGGCGAAAGGATAACAGATTCCCTGGTTACCAAAACAGCTAATATGTAAACTCATAATTTTTTAGGCGAGGCAGACAGTCAAATCGCCTAAGTCGCTAACAAACTATGCTCAATATCAGTCAACTTGAATCTTCCCTGTGGGAAGCCGCAGACCAACTCCGTGCTAACTCCAAACTCAATGCTAATGAATACAGTATGCCCGTACTGGGGCTAATCTTTCTTCGCCATGCGACAAATCGCTTCAATGCTGTAAAGGTGGAGATTGAAAAAGGTTTATCCTCGCGGGGTGGAAAAAAACGCCCGATTACCATAGATGACTTTAAAGGAAAGTCAGCAATTTTTTTACCAATTGAGGCTCAGTACGATCGCATTTTGAATTTGGCAGAAAACGCAGATATTGGCAAGGCAATCAATGCAGCGATGAAAGCGATTGAGGATGAAACTCAGATGTTGCAAGGGGTGTTACCGAAGGAGTACACCAGTTTTGAGCAAGATTTGCTGTATAACTTAGTGCGAATTTTTGACCGGGAGGAGTTGCGTACAGCCACAGGTGATGTGTTTGGGCGAATTTATGAGTATTTTCTGAATAAGTTTGCTATGAGTGGCGCACAGGAAGGAGGAGAATTTTTTACACCGCCTTCTTTGGTACGCACGATTGTAAATATGATTGAACCTGACCGGGGAAATGTTTTAGACCCTGCTTGCGGTAGTGCGGGTATGTTTGTGCAGACGGGACATTTTGTGGAAAATCGCGGTGAGGATGCAGCTGCAAAGATTACTTTTTACGGACAGGAAAAATCGGATACTAACACCCGTTTGGCGCGAATGAATTTAGCGGTTCACGGGTTAGAAGGGATTATTCGCCAGGGTAATACTTTTTACGATCGCTGGGAAGAGTTGCTGGGTGAATGTGATTTTGTCATGTCTAACCCGCCGTTTAACGTCGATGGGGTGAGTCCAGAGAAGGTGAAGACTGACTCGCGGCTGTTTACTGAAAAAAAGATACCGGGAATTGCTGCCAAAACTAAAGCAGTTAGCAATGCAAATTACCTCTGGATACAGTATTTTTACAGTTATTTAAATGAACGAGGTAGAGCCGGGTTTGTGATGGCGAGTTCCGCATCGGATGCGGGACATGGGGAAAAGGAGATTCGAGAGGAGTTAATCGCCACTCAAGCGGTGGATATGATTATCTCTATTGGGACAAACTTTTTTTACACAAAATCGCTACCTTGTACATTGTGGTTTTTCGACAAGGGAAAACCAGCAGAACGCCAAAACAAAGTGTTGATGATTGATGCACGGAATGTTTACCGGGTAGTGACGCGCAAAATCCGCGATTTTAGTGAAGAACAACTCCAGAATATCACGGCGATCGCTTGGTTGTATCGCGGTCAGCAGGAACGTTATTTAGGGTTGGTGGGGGAATATTTAAATAAGACGCATCAAGAAGCGGCGACTATTGAGGGTGCGTTGACACAGTTGGAGTCACCGTTAGTTAAGTTGACGCAATTGTTGCATACTTTTAGCGAACGTCTTGGGGCTTCGCTTCCTTTGTTAAAGGATTTACCCGAAGTTGAGGGATTAGTTGCTGAAGATATCGCCAATCAGAATATAGAGACTTTCCGCGCTACTTTGTCTGAGTTGGAAGCGGGAATTCAAGAATTTACTGCGGCAAGAGATGTTTTAATTGGTGAATTACAAGTGCATCTTGCATGGTTTGCAGAGAATAACCCCACCCTCAACCCCTCCTCGCTTGCGGGGAGGGGAGACTTAGCGCCAGCTAAGGCGGGGTGGGGTTCTGCGACTAACGAAGCACAAAAAGACTGTGCAGCAAGGTTTGCACTTTTTATTCCTCAATTGAAAACTCTGCAAAAGCACATCAACGAAGTGCATAAAATCGGTACTCGCGCTGTAGAACTGGCGGAGAAAAAGTTAGACGCACGTAAACAAGAAACTTGGGACGCGAAGGAAATTAAAAAACAACGTGATGCACTAGATACAGCGCGAGATACAGCTATTTTTGCTATTAAGTCTACGTTGTATGTGAAAGCACAAGTTACCTGGTTACAATCTCGCTTTCCCGAAGCGGTGTTTGTGGATGTATCAGGGTTGTGTAAAGTGGTAACGCGGGATGAAATAACTCAGCAGGATAGTAGTTTAACACCTGGGCGTTATGTGGGTGTGACTGCTTTAGATGGAGAAGATGAGGAGGATTTTGAGGAGAGAATGCGGGAAATTCATTTAGAGTTGGCGAGTTTGAATGAGGAAGCGGTGGAGTTAGCGGAAACTATTCAAGCCAATTTCAATGAGCTTTTTGAAGGGGAATTGATATGAAAACTCAATGGATAAAAACAACTCTTAGCTCATGCGTAAAGCTCCAATCTGGTGGAACACCTTCAAAAAATAATCCTGATTATTGGGGAGGAGATATACCTTGGGTTTCTAGCAAAGATTTCAAATCTATACGAATTTACGATACAGAAGACCATATTATATTATGTCCGGCTAATTAGTTATAATTCCCGCATCTGTGCAAAAACCGGGAAACCCTCTTTCCCCTTGCTCCCCGCCCCCTGCCCCCCTGCGCTCTTAATGATAGGTCTTTAACCGGACACGATATTACAGACTTAGCAGTTGAAAGTGGAGCTAAATTAGTACCACCCGGTACTATCTTGCTTGCTGTGCGTGGTATGAGGCTTGCAAAAGAATTACCACTTGCGGAAATTCAATGTACAGCAAGTTTCAATCAAGATTTGAAAGCATTACATTGTACAGAATTAATTACTCGTCGTTTTCTACTATATTGGCTTATTGCCTCATCACATGAACTTTTGGGTAAATGTGATGAGGCTGCACATGGTACAAAAAGGTTGCAGACTCATTTGTTGCTTTCCACTCCTATTGAATTACCTCCAATTGCAACCCAACAACGCATAGCTGATATCCTCTCAACCTACGATCGCCTCATCGACAACAACAACCGCCGAATAGCACTGCTGGAAGAGTCTATCCACCAGCTTTACAAGGAATGGTTTGTGCGATCGCGCTTCCCTGGCTACGAGTCAGTGAAGATAATTGATGGCATTCCAGAGGGGTGGAGTTATCAACCTCTTGAAGAAGTTTGCGAACTGATAATGGGGCAAAGTCCACCATCTGAATTTTATAATACCTCTGAGCAAGGACTTCCTTTCCATCAAGGTGTTTCAAACTTTGGTAATCGCTTTGTTACTCATGAAATATATTGCACTCAACTAAATAGAATAGCGGAAGCTGAAGATATTCTTTGTAGTGTGCGTGCGCCTGTTGGTCGTTTAAACATTACTCTTGATAAAATCATCATTGGACGAGGTTTATCTGCTATACGAAATCGTTATGGATATCAATCATTCCAGTATTATCAGTTGAAAACTCACTTTTTCCAAGAAGATATTATCGGAAGTGGAGCCATTTTTGCGTCCGTAACAAAAAAGCAACTTTCAGAACAGTTAATGCTGGTTCCGTCTGTAGAAATAGTTAATAAATTTGAAAATATTTCTAAATCGATAGACAAACAGATTACAAATCTTTATCTTCAAACTCAAAGGCTTAAGGAAGCCCGCGATTTACTTCTTCCTCGCCTGATGAACGGAAGCATTGCCGTGTACAAAACAAATAGCGATCGCATCCTACTTGACAAAATATTCACACATTGAAAATATAGTTTTATAATATTTGAATCAGGATGCACATAATTAGTCGTAAAAAACTTCGGGAATTTTGGGAAGCACACCCTGATTCCTATGAAGCTTTAAATAATTGGTATAAATTTGCTAGTAAAGCAAAATGGACTAATTTAATGGAGGTTCAAACAGTATATAATACGGCAGAATCAGTAAGTAATTTTACAGTTTTTAATATCAAGGGCAATACATATCGCCTCGTAGTAGATATCATATATACTGACCAGACAATTTTTGTAAAATATATTTTAACTCACGCCGAGTACGATAAAGAGAAGTGGAAAAATGACCCTTACTTTTAATCCAGAAACTTACGCAGTTTTACTAGCTAAGTATCAACCAAAAGTAATTACAAATGACGCAGAAAACGAACAAGCAATAATCATAGCCGAAGAACTCGCACACCGAACAAACCGAACATCTGAAGAATCGGCTTTATATGACTTGTTGATTGCTTTAATAGAAAAATATGAAGATGAAAAATACCCAATGGGTGAGACAACCCCATTATCAATGCTTCTCCATTTAATCGAAGCTCGAAATTTAAAACAAACTGATTTAATCGGTGTAATCGGTTCGAGTAGTGTTGTGTCTGAAATTTTCAACGGTAAGCAACAGATTAGTAAAGCACAAGCGAAAGCATTAGGTGAATTTTTCCAAGTTGATGCTGAGTTGTTTATGTAGCAATACGCTTGGGTTAGCGCCAAAAACCTTAAACTGCGTTGCGCGGGTTTCCCGACTTGTAGCTGTGGCGCTTGAGGAACGTAGCTTGCTTCCCGCAGGGTAACCCAACATTATCAAGGCTTTCGTTCAGAACACAAGGGCTTTCGTTCAGAACACGAGGGCTTTCGTTCAGAACACAAGGGCTTTCGTTCAGTTTAGCTTGAGTTTTTGCAGCAGCGATGTCTGCGACCGCCTTCTCTACGTTCCCTACGGGACGCTACGCCAATACCTACCCACTAAAATTGTGACTTTACCCATAACTTTGCCGCTACTGGAACCATAACTTTGCCGTCAACAAGATTATAACCCTCATTCTTGCGTCAGCTAATTTTGGATGAAATTGATAGTTTGGAACCATAACTTTGCCGCTAGCCCAAATTGGAAGGATAAGCTTGCCGTGAGTCCAATCAAGCATAGAAAGCAGAAAAGCACCGAATTTTTTTATAATGGAGCAGAAGCAGTTCATGCTGGTATGGGATAGGAACATTTGGCTATCCATCTGTTTTGAGTAACTACTGGAGTATTAGAGGATCTTCCTAACCAGTGAGAATATTGTGAACAATAGCCTAAACTGGATTGCCACTCCAACCAAAGTAGTCGGCGATGACAATGAGGACAATTTTGCACAAGAGGATGTTGATGTATTAAACAAACTCTGACATCTCAAAATTTCCATATATGGCAGCCATATTAATTCAAAGCGAGGAATATGTAGATTTAACGTTTAAGCTGAGAGGCGCACCGATTCCTCTTGACAACGGTTATCTTACCTACGCTGCCTTATCCCGTATTTGTCCCCCACTACATGAACTAAACAATATTGGGATTCATCCGATTGCTGGAATACCGACCAGAAACAATTTGCTTGAACTCACTGCTCAATCTCGTCTAAAAGTTCGGATTTATCATCAACAAATTCCTTTAATTTATCCTTATTTAGCGGGTCAAGCTTTTCATATAGGTCAAAATTTTTATCAACTAGATATTCCCGACTACCAACCTTTAATTTCTTCAGAAAGTGTCTATTCCAGATTAGTGGTAATTAAAGGGTTTCAAGACTCTACTAGCTTTATTGAAGCTGTTCAACGGCAACTGGATAATTTAGGAATACAAGGAAAGATTGAACTTCTTACCCGACAAGATGGAACACCTCAACGAAGACAATTAACCATCAATAAAGAAGGCAAACAGTTTAAAGTTAGAGGATTTGGCATAAAAATCAGCGAACTCAACCCAGAAGATTCCTTAATCCTGCAAGAACAGGGAATTGGCGGGAAACGAAAGATGATGTGTGGAATATTTGTTCCAGTGACTCGCAGCAAGTCAGAAGAGGAAACCTGATGATAGTTTCTACCCAACCCAAAATTTCCCTATCTCTCCATGCTACGGATGCGACAATAATGCATCGCGTCGGAATGACCGGGCTTTACATGACTTTAAAGCGATTGGAAAAGCAATATCCCTCATTTCGTCAACGGGCAGGAAAAATATCATGGTTTTTGACTGCTGATACTATTGAATTATTCTGGGAAGGGAGTGATTTCGTCGCCCTATCTTGGTTAATTAAGGAGTTTTTTCAACTAGATAATACAGGTTTAATTCATTTAGCAGGATTAGACAATAATGCAATAGATTTAAGTCAGAAAGTCCACACTCATAAGGGAATGTGTGCTGTTTTTCTACGTCATAATCAGTTTTATCAAGCGGGAGAGCTAGTTAACATTGAACTAGAGGTTGAAGAAAAAAAAGTCGAGTATCAATACAAATCCCTAACTTGGTATGCACATCAAACTTTTGCAGAGAAGTTATGCGAGGCAGATACCCAAAAATTCAGGCATGATTACATTCAAATAACCAGTTGGTTGTATTTAGGGGGAATTGTTCGCCATGCTCGGACGCAGAATACTACAAAACTAGAAGAGAAATCTGAATACGCTTTAGCATTATTATTTGTACCAGTAGTTTGTCATTATTGCTTACTTCATATACCATCAGAAGACTTAAAAGAAAGGAAACCCCATCGCTACTTGGTGGTGATTCCAGAAATAAAGGATTTTGAAGACGCTTCTCAAAGGAGATGGGGATTACAGCAATTAGAAACTAAACAGTTTCATGTTAGTAGCCTTGGGGAAGCAGGATTACTTTATTACAGCTTAGACGATATTCAGCCTGAAGTGGGCTACTATCAAACTTGTCAAGTTTGGTTATATGAAAAAATAAATAAAGCTTCTCGTCAACGAACATTGATGAGTATAGAAGAAATTAAAATTGATAAGAATATTTTAATCACTTATCAACAGGTGCAAAAATACTTTAAAACTAATTATCAGATAATTAAATATAAGCAAATTTTTATTAAAGTCAATTCGATTCGCTCCCTGATTGCTGATAATTTAGTGAAAGGAATCCACTGGTGGTCTAATTTTTGGAAAAAATTGGTGATGGAGGATTCAAAAGAATATTTATTTAACCAGTTATTTTCCAATCGAGAAGGATTCATGATAATGGCAGAGAATAGTGAAGAAGACAAGCAGTATCTTATTTTTATTAAGGTATTTCAACAAGCTATGAAGGGCAACTTTGCTAAAATGCATGCCAAAGCAGAGGAAGGAAAATATCCTCCAATTAAGAAGAAAATTGAACGATTAAGGGCAGAGCTAAACTATTGTTATGATGACTTGTCATTTAAGGAATATTTGTCCGACTTTTTAGTAAGAGGGGGATTAAATAAGTATTTTAATGAGCATCAAGAAGAAATTTCACTACTAATTAAAAAAACACCTTGGCAAGAACTAAGAATTTGGTCATTGTTAGCGATCGCCAGTTATAAACCCAAAGATAAATCCACCAATAGGGATGATAGTTCATTCCCAAACAATCAAAACCTAGAAGAAGTGAATGATGAGTCAGAAGAAGAATGACAATAATATCCCCAATTATTATCTTTACGGAACAGTCCTCACTCGTTATGGTTTAGCGTCCTTAAATCATGACATTAGACGAGGGAATAAAACTATTCTGCAAAAAGGCTATTGGAATAATGGTAAAATTTATTCTTTTGTAGGTTCGAGTGCAATTCGTTGGGCTTTACGTTTTTATCTTCAAAAGCAAGGCTATTTAGTTAATCGAGTTTGGGATGAGGACGAAAATATTAATCGGTTAACAAGTGAAGATTTCGATCCAGAACAATTTTATGATGATGATATTTTTGGGTTTGCTTCACTAGAGTCTGCTGAAACAGAGGAGGAGACTTCAACAACAAAGAGAAAAAAGAAACAAACAAAAGTCAGTACTCCTAATCAGCGAATGGGTGCTTTAGGGATGAATATGGCTGTTTCGCTAACGCCTTATGATGGTGCAGTCAAGTTAGGGGCAAAAAGTGGCAGAGAAAAGGATAGCACATCGCTTCATTTTACAGAATATCATGCAACTCGATATCAATATTATTTTGGAATTGATGCCACTCATCTCAGAGATTTTTCGCGGATTTTACCTCTGATAGATGGGATTATGAATCTACCCAAGGTAGGAGGGAGTAGTAATATTTTTAATTATCCTTTCTGTCCCGATAGTTTGGTATTTCAATGGACAAATCATTTTGCTTCATATATTTCCTATTGCTTTGAATATTGCGAGCCTAAGAGTAAGGAAGCAAAATTTACACAAGAGTTTATAGATGAAGTAGAATGCGGACAGATTGACCCTAGTAAATTGTGGATTGGAGGAACAATTGTTAAGGAGTTACAGCAATTAGATAATTTTGATAATTCCCTTTTTAACAGAGCGCATATTTATCGTAATCGAAATGAACTAATTGCAGCTTTGAAAACAGTCATTAAAAGAGATTTAGGCTTAGAAGAATCAAAATGATTGCACCATTAATTCTCTATTTGGATGTTCCATTTGCGACTTTTCGGGAGTCCCATGTAAGGGAAATGGGAAAAACCTACCCTGTTCCTCCTCCAGCCACAGTGTATGGGATGTTGTTGTCTTTGGTAGGGGAAACGAATGTCTATCGCCACTGTGGGGTAGAATTGGCGATAGCGATGTTATCTAGCCCCAAAAAGTCGCAAATTTTACGTCAAATGAGACGGTTTAAGAATGCTGATTTTAGCCATCCAGAGAATGTTATTCCCTGTTATCAAGAAATTTTATCTAATCTGAAGTGTTTGATTTTGGTTCGTTCTGACGAGGAAAAGATACAACCAAGTTTAAGGGAGAGGATACAGTTAGCGTTTGACCATCCTGAGCTAGTAAGACGGTTTGGTTGTTTATTTTTGGGAGAAAGTGACCAGTTGATTAAAACGATCAAACTTGTCTCGGAAGATTATCTAGAGGGAGTGAGACAGTGGGTGATTAGAGATAATCGAGGCAGGTTAACCTTACCCTATTGGGTTGACCATGTGGGGTCAAGAAATACCCGATTTTTGAGGTATCGGATTGAGGAAACGCCAAGCTCACCACCTCCTGATTTAGCGTGGACGATGATTCAATCTCCAATTTGACAACTATCTCTTATGGGAAAGGGAGTTTAGGATCAAAGAATGGCGGCAAGGTTTACACGGTAAGGAATATGGTAATTGAGACAAGAAAAAAGGTGCTTGCCATTTTTGGGAAAGTTTATCGGCACTGGGTTTGAGGGGCTGAAAGTAAGGGAAACTTTGGTAAGTTGTATGTTTTTGGTTTCTCGATCTGGAAGGTACTTGTAAGATTGTAAATGAAGCTTCCTCAGTTAAGGGTTTTCAACTTTGCTGTGATTCGTGGCTTTATGCCGTTAGGCGTTGCTCAAATATCAAGGGTAAATTACTGACTGCGATCGCAGAAGTCATCCGTGGCTTGATAAGGTTGGGTTAGGGACTTCCAGTTAAAAAAACATTCCATCTAGAGGCGCAAGGCTTTGCGCCCCTACAAATCTACAAATAATTTGGGATAATTTATTTTTTGCAAGTCCCTTATTTATTGCATCTGATTTGGGATTTAGACGAACAGGACTGCAAAGAAGTCTCACTGGCACGACTTCTGAGAGATGAGCCAGTATTTTTATACATACCTTCTTTACCACCAGAACATTGCTCCTGGTGCTTAATGACAGAATATTCATCTTTGAGAAAAAATTCCAGTTATTACTCACTCTCTGCTTCAATACCGTAATCTGCAAAAAAAGCAGAAATAGATATGTTCAGCGCCTGTGCAAGCTTTTCTATATTTTTTAGTGAAGGATTACGAGTCCCTGTTTCGATACTGGAAATGTAATTGCGATGAAGACCAGCCCTTTCAGCTAACTCTTCTTGAGAAAGGTCTAATTCTCGTCGTCGCCGTCTAATAGCTTTGCCAAAGCGATATTCAATATCTGGATCTTGGTTTTTTTGCCTCACAGAACCATCGTGAGGGAGTGTAGACAATTAATCTATACACAATAAATTTAGTTTTGCACACTATATGTTAATTTAAAAATATTGGTGCAACGCTATCCGCAATAAATATGACGAATAAATTTCCTCAGATTCCGCCAGTAGCGATGCCAGAAGTAATTCCCAGCGAATTACCCCACCAGAGATTTCGTCTCGGTGAATGGGTGCGCTGGTTTCAAGTACCCAACGGTGATTATGGTCGCGTTATTGGAGTCATATATGCCCAACAAGCCAGTTGCATTGCCACTGGCTTACATTACTTGGTTCTTTTAGACGAGCGCAGTCCATCTCATGAAATTTGCACCTGCGACTTCGCTTTCGAGGAAGATATCGAACCCCTGGATAACTCATCCTTGGAAAGGCTTCAGGGCAATCATGTCTGAAGCTCAAAAACCTGAGCAGTTGCTAGAACTGCATAACCAAATGTTTCTGTCCCCCCAAGACTTTAGCTATCGTTGGGGATTGGGTTACGAAGAATTAGCAAAAATCTGTGCCATCTCTAAATCTACGGCTTATCACTGGTTGGGTGGACAAGCCAGCCGCCGAGAAGCTGGATTACCTTACCAGAGAATTATGGCTGTGGCTGATTTTCTTTTTGCCAATGCCGAAGTAATTAGCCCTCTGTTAGAACAGTGGCATAATCCTCAACACCCGAATTAATCACTCAGTTTTTGCAAATTGACAAAACTTTTCTTCATCACCTTGACTGGCATAAAAAATAGGTAGTAGGGTGCAATTTATCGTCACCAGCCTACCCACTGTTCCATGAACCGCTCGACCAATGATTCCTATTACCTGCCCTCCAGTATTGAATTGACCCAAAGCCATGTCCTGATTCATCGCATGGCAATCCCTCTCAAAAATGCAATCAGCTACTTACAACAATTTCCCCAGTCAGAATACGAGGATATTTGCCGGGATGCTTTTGAGTTAGGATTTCTTTGCTTGCAAACTGCTCAAACTCGTCATGGCAACGAATTAATCAAGCAGCAGATGGAATCGTTGTTGGTGGAGTTTCAGCAGGCAGTCAAGGTAATTGCAGAGTCTTTCCAACAGGAATTAGTTAATCAAGTAGGGACAGAAAATGGTCAATTATTAGCTCCACTCCAAAATCAAATTAATCTGACTTCAGCCATCCTCACTGAAAAACTTAATAGCGTTAGCACTTTACTTACACTCGAAATTGATCCCGCCAGAGAAACTTCTGTTGTTGGCCGCTTTCTAAATTCATTACGTCAACTCTTAGATGCCAAACGCTCTGATTCAATTCAAGGCGCATTTAAAGCAGCATTAATAAATGCCACTAAGGAAAATGGTACTCTGGCTGCGGCAGTTAAAGATGTGGTTTCTGAGTCTGTCAAACCATTAACCGAACAAGTGGAAAAACTGACCAGAGAAATTCGAGATCAACAGGTGACACAACAAGTACTTGAGCAGACAACTGCAAAAGGCATTAGTTATGAAGAATCAGTTGTTGTCGAACTACGAAATTGGGCAAAGTTGAGTGGAGTAGAAGTGGAGCATATTGGTCGTGATGGGGATACTGGCGATATTCTTGTAAAGTTCACCAGTAAATCGTTAGCTGTAATTGAACTGTCAATAGTGATTGAAGCTAGAAAACGGCCCTCAAAACCTTTTGGTCGCCAAGCAATCACTCAACATTTACAGTCAGCAATGGTGCGGCGTTCTGCAAATTCGGCAATTTTTTTAAGTTATTCCCGTGAGGGATTAGCGCAGGAAATCGGTGATTGGGCAGAGGGCGTTTCTGAGTCGGGTTATTGGATCGCCACAACCCATCCATTTTTAATTATTGCTATCCGCTTTTTGGTGATCCAGCAAAGGTTAAATAAATTGCGTACCTTTGAATCAGAATTGGATGTGACTGCTGTTGAACAACAAATTCAGCAGATCCGCACAGCTTTGGGACGAATCAGAACTATAAAAAAATCCCTGACGGAAATTGGTAAGGGTGTGACTGTGATTAAAGCTGAAGCAGATGCACTGAGTACAGATATTCAATCAGCACTGAAATCAATTGAGCAAGCCCTGAGTTTTGTTCCAAGTGAAAGTACTGGCTAACAGTTTAGCTAGTATACTCCTGCAATATTTCTCACCCAATAACGCACCCAGAATTTTTTAATTCAGCTTTCACAAAAATTGATGGCGCGATCGCTTATCAGATCGAAATAGCTATAGCCATTTTCATCTTTACCAGCCTTGCCGCCAGTGGCATAGAAGGATTTTTCCAGAGCATTAATCATTCTAGGATTTACGCACTGTACAAACGAATCATCTTGTGTGTTAGTCTATACGTTGCTTAGACACCACTTCTTGGCGGTGCTAGCGATCGCCCAGTACGAGAGATAAATGACCAACGGACAAAACGGACAAAAGAAAAAATTAGAAACTCAGCTTTGGAATATTGCCGATTCGCTACGGGGCAAGATGAACGCTGATGAGTTTCGGGATTATTGCTTAGGGTTTATTTTCTATAAGTACCTATCCGAGCGTCAGCATCTTTACGCTAATGAGATTTTGGCTGAGGATGAGATTGATTTTCTAAAGCTTGATGAGTCGTCGGAAGAGGGGCAGGAATATTTAGACGCAATTAAAGAGGAATCTATTGCCGAGTTGGGTTATTTTTTGAAGCCATCTGAGTTGTTTAGTTCTCTGGCTAAACGGGCATTAGGCAATCAGGCGGATAAGGATGAGATTAGTGATGAGGAGTTAGAAAAGAGTTCAATTTTTATTTTGGGGGATTTGACGGATGTTTTAAACAACATTGAACGCTCCACTATGGGCAAGGAAAGTGAGGAAGATTTTGATCATTTGTTTGAGGATCTGGATCTGAATTCGACGAAGTTGGGGCGGACTCCGAAGGCAAAAAATGCTTTAATTGCCAAGATTTTAGTGCATCTGGATAAGATTGATTTTCGGTTGGGAGACACCGAGAGCGATGTTCTGGGGGATGCCTATGAGTATTTGATTGGGCAGTTTGCCAGTGGTGCGGGGAAAAAGGCGGGGGAGTTTTACACGCCGCAGCAGGTTTCTAAGGTATTGGCGAAGATTGTGACGACGGGGAAGGAGCGGCTGAAGTCGGTTTATGACCCAACTTGTGGTTCAGGATCTTTGCTGCTGCGGGTGGCGCGGGAGGTGGAATCAGTCGGGGATTTTTACGGACAAGAAATGAACCGCACGACTTACAACTTGGCGCGGATGAACATGATTTTGCATGGGGTGCATTATCGGAATTTTGATCTGCGCCAAGAGGATACGCTAGAGAACCCCCAGCATGAGGGTATGCGGTTTGAGGCGGTGGTGGCAAATCCGCCGTTTTCGGCGCAGTGGAGTGCGAATAAGCTGTTTGAGTCGGACGATCGCTTTAGTCAGTATGGGAAGTTAGCCCCAGCTTCTAAGGCTGATTTTGCGTTTGTGCAGCACATGCTGCATCACTTAGATGAGAACGGCATTATGGCGGTGGTGTTGCCCCACGGGGTTTTGTTTCGAGGAGGGGCGGAGGGGCATATTCGCCAGTATCTAATCAAGGAGCGGAATTGGTTGGATGCGGTGATTGGGTTGCCTGCGAATATTTTTTATGGGACGAGTATCCCGACTTGTATTTTGGTGTTGAAAAAGTGCCGGGAATCTCCTGAAGATGTTTTGTTTATTGATGCCAGTGCCTATTTTGAGAAGGCGAAGAATCAGAACTATTTACGGGATGAGGATGTTGAAAAAATTATTTCCACTTATCGCCAAAGGATAGAGGAGGACAAGTATAGCTATCGCGCACCGTTAGCGGAGATTGCCGAGAATGATTTTAATTTAAATATTCCGCGTTATGTGGATACGTTTGAGGAGGAGGAGGACATTGATCTGGCGGCTGTAGCGGCAAAGTTGAGGCAGTGCGATCGGGATATGGTGGCGATCGATGAGGCGATTAAGGCGTTTTGTGATGAGTTGGGGATTGATGCGCCGTTATGAGTAAGAAGGTAAAGAAAAATATTCCTAAGCTTAGATTTCCTCAATTTCAAGATGATTGGAAAGGATATAAATTCTCTGAATTATTTTCAATTTCTGCGGGAGGGGATATTGACACAAATAAAGTTAGGGCAGAACCTAATGAAGTTTATAAGTATCCTGTATATGCAAACGCAGAAAAAGATAAAGGCTTATATGGATATTCAAATGAATACAAGATTGAACCCAATGTAATTACTGTCGCAGGTCGGGGCGTAAATATTGGAATAGCTCATGCTAGAGATCATCATTTTTATCCAATCGTCAGGCTGCTAGTTCTAAAACCAAAAGTTGTATTAAACATCTATTTTTTTGAATATCAAATTAATAGGATTAATGTCTTTGTGGAAAGTACAGGAGTTCCTCAGCTTACCGCTCCTCAAATTTCCTCTTATAGAGTATTTTCAACATCGATCGCCGAACAAGAAAAGATTGCTAGTTTTTTGGGGGCTGTCGATCGCCGTCTAACCCAACTCTGCCGCAAACGGGAACTGCTACAAACCTACAAACGCGGCGTTATGCAAAAACTCTTTTCCCAACAAATCCGCTTCAAACAACCCGACGGCTCCCCCTTCCCTGATTGGGAAAGGAAAAGATTAGAAGAATTATTTTCAGAATTCAAAAGCGGATGCGGGATTACTTCTGATGAAATAACTGAACATGGTACTTATCCAGTATTTGGGGGGAATGGCTTAAGAGGATACACAGAAAAATTTACTCATGACGGCTTTTATTTTTTAATCGGTAGACAAGGCGCATTATGTGGAAATATTCATCGCACCTATGGAAAAGCTTATATTTCAGAACATGCAATAGCTTGTCGAGCAAATGACACGGCTAATACCGAATGGCTTGCTCAGAGACTTGATTACTACAATCTTAATAAACTGTCAGAGTCATCAGCCCAGCCTGGTCTTTCTGTAAACAAGTTATTACGCTTTAAATTGTTTGCTCCTTCTAAAGAAGAACAAGAAAAAATGACTGGTTTCCTAACCACCATCGATCGCAAAATCGAAACCATCTCCCGCAAAATCGATCAAACCGAACAATTTAAAAAAGGCTTACTTCAAAAGATGTTTGTGTAATGAGGTGTTATGGAAAGTTTAGAAACTTTAGTCAAGAGGCATCTCAAAGAATTTCCCGAATTTCAATACTATGGTGCATTTGCCGAATTTATTAGCGCAATTGAAAGCTATCACCAAGATTTACATACAGGAGTAAGTCTAGACTGTTGCAATTCACTTTTACAAAGTATTTGTAAGACAATCATTACTCAAATTGATCCACGAGTAGAAGGAAAAACTTTAAATAAAGGAGCGAAAAGCGAAACTAATAATCTTATCTCTGAGGCAGCCAAGTTACTTCAAAAAAATGATGATGTATGCGAGAGGGATTTTATTAGTAAACTCTCACAGTTAGGAAAACATATTAATGAATTAAGAAATGCAAGAGGTGATTTATCTCACGGAAAATATATACCTAAAGAACTGCTTAACGATCAAGACTTATCGCGGCTACTGAGAGAAATAACAGAAAGCCTATCCCGTTATCTCATCTCTTCGTTTTTCAGTTTTGCATTGGAAAAGAAGTCAAAAGAAGATTTTGAAATTAAAGAAAACAGAATTGGATATGAAGATAATCCAGAATTCAATGATTTGCTAGACGAAGAGTATCCCCTAGATGGCAAACTACTTTACAGCCAAGGATTATATGAACTGTACTATGAAGATTATCAGATCCGGCTACAAACCTTCCTTGATGAACAAGCATTGTTAGACGAAGAGTAGGGCATTACGGATAAATCTATTTGTGTAAAATAAAGTGCAGCAGAGATTTTTCTATATGAAAGTGTGCGAGTCATCCAATCCAGGAGTTTCCCCACAATGATCGCAACCAAAGACAAACCCACAAACTTAACCCCAGAAGAATACTTTGCCTGGGAAGTAACCCAACTGGAAAAGCACGAGTATATCAACGGCGAAGTTTACGCTATGAGCGGCGGCAGCGTCAATCACGGTCGTATCGCCATCCGCTTCACCGCCATGTTCGACAGCCACTTAGAAAATACAGGTTGCATCACCGTAAATTCTGATGTCAAAGTCAATATCTTTGGCAGTAATAACTATACCTACCCAGATGCCAGCGTTACCTGCGATGATCGCGATAAAACCACAACTCAATATATTACCTACCCCTGCCTCATTGTCGAAGTCCTCTCCGCCAGCACCGAAGCCTACGACAGAGGTGGTAAATTCCGAATGTACCGCCAAAACCCAGCCTTAATCGATTACCTACTAGTCAGTTCCACCAGCATCGAAATCGACCTTTATCACAAAAACGACGCAGGCGACTGGTTGATTATCAACTACAAAGCAGGTGACGCGATCGAACTCAAAAGCATTAACCTTAATTTCCCTATTGAACAAGTCTATCGCGGTTTAACCCTTGAACCAGGGAATGGGGAATAGAATCAAAGCATTACCTACTACCCATTACCTAACGCCCAATATGCTAACCCTCGAAACCGTAATCCCAAAAATTCAACAACTGCAAGTCTTTTTTGAGTTAGCAGGATTGTGGAAAAACAAGGAAATTAACACCAATTCCCTACACATGGAAGCATAGCAGGAAGAAAAGTAGTATTCTTTCTTTTTAAGGCAGATTTAGTTATGAAAATTGTTTCTATAAAAATTAAAAATTATCGAGCCTTTGAATCTCTAGAAATCAAAGAAATTCCAACCTTTTGCGTCATCATCGGAGCCAATGGTACAGGTAAATCTACCCTATTCGATATTTTTGGTTTTCTACGCGATGCCCTAAAAAATAACATTCGTCAAGCCCTTCAGATCCGAGGTGGATTTAATGAAGTCGTCACTAGAGGCAAAGAAAAAGAAGATATCGAAATAGAACTAAAATTCCGCATGAATATTCTGGAAACAGAGCGCCTCGTTACCTATATTTTAAATGTTGGACAAGAAGAAAAACGACCCTTAGTTAAAAGAGAAATTCTCCGGTACAAACGCGGCGAATACGGTTCTCCCTATCACTTTCTCGACTTCCAGAACGGTAAAGGATATGCCATCACCAATGAAGAAAACTTTGAACAAACGGACGAAGAACTAGAACGTGAAGAACAACAACTCGAATCTAATGATATTTTAGCAATTAAAGGACTGGGGCAATTTCAACGTTTCAAAGCCGCCAGCGCCTTCCGTTCACTAATTGAAAATTGGCACGTTTCCGACTTCCATATCAGCGATGCCAGAGGTAGCAAAGACGCACTCTATGCCGAACATCTCTCTCCCACAGGCGATAATATGGCAGTCGTTGCCCAATATATTTATCAAAACCATCCCGATATATTCCGAACCATCCTCACAAAAATGCAGGAAAGAGTCCCCGGTATTTCTAAAGTAGAAGCAAAAGAAACAGAAGACGGCAGATTAATTCTTAAGTTTCAAGACCAAGCTTTTAAAGATCCCTTCATCGATCGCTATGTTTCTGATGGCACAATGAAAATGTTTGCCTATTTAATTCTGCTCTTCGATCCTAAACCCCATCCTTTACTATGCGTCGAAGAACCCGAAAACCAACTTTATCCTAGTTTGCTTCACGAACTTGCTGAAGAATTTGCCAGTTATGCCCACAGAGGCGGACAAGTCTTTGTTTCTACTCACTCCCCCGACTTTCTGAATGCCGTTCCCCTAGACAGTATTTTCTGGCTGACAAAAGAACAAGGCACTACAAAAATTTTCCGAGCTACCGATAGCGAAACCCTGAAAAATTTAGTTCAAGCGGGAGATTTACCTGGATATCTTTGGAATCAAAACTGGTTTGAAGGAGTCGCTCCCTAATGAGTTACGATGTTATCTTTTTATTAGAAGAATCTTCTCTAGAAAATGTTTTAAAGGAAATTTTACCCAAAATAATTCCTGATGAAATTTCTTTTATTTGTATTCCTCACCAAGGTAAACAGGACTTAGCTAAATCTATACCAAAGAAAATTAGAGCCTTTAAATCTAACCCTGCCACAAAATTTGTCATTGTTCACGATCAGGACTCCCATGACTGTAAAAAACTCAAATCAGAACTTTTAGAAATTTGTCAAAATGCAGGAAACAAAAACATACTGATCCGAATAATATGTCATGAACTAGAATCTTGGTTTTTGGGTGATTTAGTCGCAGTCGAAAAAGCCTATGGACTAAAACCCAAAAGTTTGAGTCAAAAACAAAATAAAACCAAGTTTCGTAACCCCGATCAACTCAACTCTGCTAAAGAAGAACTCAAAAAGTTAGTTTCAGAATATTATCCCGGCACTCATTCTAGGATGATCGCGCCCTATTTATCCTTGACTGACAACAAATCTCGTAGTTTTCAAGTTTTTCTCGATGGCATCAATAAAATTCTCAACTAGAGTAACATGACCGAAAGCGAAGCCGAACTTGAACAAAAACTGATTGAACGTCTAACAGGATTAGGCTATGAACCCGTCACCCTTCGCAATGCCGAAGACCTGAAAGCCAACCTCAAAACCCAACTCGAAAAACATAACCACATCAAACTCAGCGACACAGAGTTTAAAAGCATTCTCAACCACCTCGACAAAGGTAACGTCTTTGATCGCGCCAAACGCCTCCGCGACAAAATGGAACTCAGCCGCGACGATGGCACAACCTTTTACCTAGAATTCCTCAATACTGAACATTGGTGTCAAAATCAATATCAAGTCACCAACCAGATTACCCAGCAAGGCAATTACAAAAACCGCTACGACGTAAGCTTGCTAATTAACGGCTTACCCCTCATCCAAATCGAACTGAAACGCCGAGGGCTGGAACTTAAAGAAGCCTTTAACCAAATCAACCGCTACCAACGCCATTCCTACGGCGCAGACAATGGACTGTTTCAATATGTCCAAATTTTCGTCATCTCCAACGGTGTCAATACCCGCTACTACGCCAACAACCGCAAACAAGAATTTAAACAAACGTTCTACTGGGCAGACCAAGAAAACAACCTGATAACCCAACTGGAAGACTTCGCCGACAGCTTTCTGGAGAAATGCCACATCTCCAAAATGATCTGTAAATACATCGTCCTGCACGAATCCGACAAAGTGCTGATGGTGCTGCGCCCCTATCAATATTACGCCGTAGAAGCCATCATTGAGCGAGTCAAGGATACTGATAAAAACGGCTATATCTGGCACACTACCGGATCAGGCAAAACCCTCACTAGCTTCAAAGCTGCCCAAATTCTCACCCAATTACCCAAAGTGCAGAAAGTGCTGTTCGTCGTCGATCGCGCCGACCTCGACTACCAAACCAGCAGAGAATTTAATTATTTCAGTCCTAATTGCGTAGACACCACCGACAACACTCGACAACTGGTAGAACAAATGGCTGGGGATAACCCCCTCATTGTCACCACTATCCAGAAACTCAACCGAGCCATCAAATCCCAACGCCATGAAACCGCAA
The DNA here is from genome assembly GCF_020829665.1 of Nostoc sp. CHAB 5824. Taxonomy (GTDB): domain Bacteria; phylum Cyanobacteriota; class Cyanobacteriia; order Cyanobacteriales; family Nostocaceae; genus Nostoc. The sequence goes on along the minus strand of NZ_JAIVFT010000003.1, from coordinate 231,428 downwards.
TGGAGAGCTTGAAAGATAAACGCATTGTGTTTATCTTTGATGAATGCCACAGATCCCAATTTGGCGAAACCCACAAAAATATCGTCAAATTCTTCACCCAAGCCCAAATGTTTGGCTTTACCGGGACTCCCATCTTTGCCGATAACGCTGCTAGCAACGAACACGGTAAACGCACTACCAAAGACCTATTCGAGGAATGTCTGCATAAATATGTGATCACCAATGCGATCGCCGATGAAAATGTGCTTAAATTTTCCGTCGAGTATTGGGGCAAAATCAAACGCAAAGACGGCACGCTGATCACAGAGCCAAAATTAGACCGAGAATTCTTTGAAAATCCCGACCGAATTTCTCTAATTGTCGATTGGATTATTGCCAACCATAACCGTAAAACTCACGGTAGAAAATTCTCGGCGATGCTCTGCGCCAGCAGCGTAGACACCCTAATTACTTATTACAACACGTTCAAAAACAAACAAAAACAGGGATTACATGACCTACGAGTGATCACAATTTTTACCCCTGGCTATAACGAAGAAGACCAAGACGCAAACGGCTTAATTGGAGAACCTGATTTTAATATCAGCGCAGATACAAGCAACCGTAGCCATAGCCGCGACAAACTGAATCAATTTATCGCGGAGTATAACCAGATGTACCAAACCCAACATTCCGCCAAAGATAGTCAGGCTTTCTATGCCTACTATAAAGATATCGCCAAGCGGATGAAAGACCGCGATCGAGAAAACTTTCAGGATCAGGAACGCGCTGATATTCTGTTAGTTGTCAATATGTTTCTCACGGGGTTTGATGTCAAAAAGCTTAATACACTTTACGTTGACAAAAATCTCAAGTATCACGGATTAATTCAAGCATACTCCCGCACTAATCGCATTTTGGGCGAACTTAAATCCCAAGGGAATATCGTCTCTTTTCGTAACCTCAAAGAGAATACTGATCAAGCCGTTGCCCTCTTTTCCGACACCAACGCAAGCGAAGAAATTTTCATTGAACCCTACGAATACTACACTGAAAAATTCAATGAAGGTGTGCAAAAACTGAGAGCGATCGCCACTATCCCTAACGATGTCAATAAGCTTATTAGTGAAGACGACCAAGTTAAGTTTGTTAAAGCCTTTCGTAATCTTATCCGTTTACAGAATGTAAGTAAATCATTTACTGAATTTAGTTTTTCTGACTTGAATCTCGATGAACAAACTTTTGAAGATTATAAAAGCAAATATCTGGACATCTATGATAAAACGCGATCCAAACCCGATGACGAGAAACAATCTTTGGTTGAGGAAGTCGATTTTGAACTGGAACTGATCCAGCGAGACGAAATTAACGTCTCCTATATTCTCAAGCTGGTGGCTAACCTCCAGCGCGATCCGCAAGCAGATGTCACGTCAGAAGAGTACCAGAGCCAAAAAGCCTCTATCCTTAAACTCATTGGCAAAGAAGCCCAATTACGAAGTAAACGGGATCTGCTGGAGAAATTTATCGAAGAGCGGCTACCCACCCTTGAACCCGAAGAAAAAGTCGAAACCGTCTTTCAAGACTTCTGGACTCAAGAACGTGTTGAAGCGATTCAGCAACTCTGTATAGAGGAGAACCTCAAGATCGAAGCCGTTAATCAAATGATTTCCGACTACAAATTTTCTGGCAAAGAACCGTTAAGGGAAACTGTGTTGAGTGCTTGCAACGAAAAACCGAAATTATTAGAGCGTAAAAAAATCTTTGCGCGAGTCGTATCAAAATTACTCGACATCATCAACAAATTTGATGACGCTCTTGGTGAGCTTGGGGAGGAAGAATAACACAGTTCTCAAAGCAGGCGATCGCCCCCCAGTGCGTAGCAACAAATAAAGCGATCTCCCTCCTGTTCTCAATCCTAAGTAAAGCGATCGCCAATCGCCCCTCACAAACCACCTGCTTTTGACAATTAGTTGTCTATCGCTGTGTCGTTTTGCGATTGCTGTAATCGATGTGTTGTTGCTTCAAGCTTTTGAATCGCTTCATTCAGATCAAGCTCGATTAGTACTTGTATAGAGTGTCCACTCGGCTTGCCCTTTCTCCGAGCAACCTCATCCAGTAATAAATCCCGAACAGATTTAAGCCAATCCAATTCCTCAAGTAATTTTTCATTGTTGCCATCGAACTTATATCGTTCTTTTATTGCATAACCAATAGTCATCTGATGTTCAAATTTGAGTTGTAGTAAGCCTTCTACAAATTCAGTTGTTTTTATGTCTTTCAATATAGGTATTTCAGCATATCTCAGTCCTGGCACGCCCCAGTCATGCGAGTTATTTAAGGAAATTATGTCGTAGAATTTCCATTGATCGCTTTGCATGATAGCAAGTAGCTCTCTCTCAAGATTAGGCAAAATCTCAACCATTGCTAACTCTTGAGCTTTTTCAAGGTATGTACAAAAATCTTGAAATTCTTGAAGTTTTGCACCTTGAAACGCAAGCCCCTTGTATGCCCCAAATATACTGTCAGCCGTATAAACTGAATAAGATACCAGTTTTGATTGATTATTATTTTTCAGCCAATCAATAAAGAGCTTTGAACTAGTCAAAATTTCTTCTTTAGTTTTTGAATATAACCCGATGTCAGAAAAATAGAGTAGAAGCCCTGTTACATGTTTTAGGATTCCGAGATCGGAAAATTCCGTGTCTCTGTTTAAGTATTGTGTTTCAACTTCATTGAGCAAAATAATAAATTCGTCATCACTAAGATGATGAAAATGCCATAATTTCATCCATTTGGGTGTATTTTCGTCTTGAAAATATATACTGCTAGCAAGTGATTGATCGAGTTCTTGTAAATCCAAGCTGCCTTTATCAAAAAAATTTTGCCACCATACCGCACTAGGAAATGGATCGTACAACTTTAACGAAGGATACTTACTAATTACTTCTTTAAGTGTTTTCCCTTCGTCACCATTTTTTCCTTCATTTGAATTCGCAAACTCATCCCTACTACTGTCCCGTATACTTTTCAAGCTCATGTTTGCGGATGCTTCTAGCAACCTGCCAATATCTGTAGGAAACATTTTCCCTCTCCTAATTTCAATTGAAAAAGGTGTAAGGAACTTTAAAACCTCCTGAAGAAGCTCTGGTTTATTCTTTGCTTTTTCTGGCAAAACGTCAAAAATTCTTTCAAAATCCAAAACAACCTGTTTTAAAATTCTCAAATTCTCGCATTGGGCTTGATTGTATAAGTCTTGGATTAATGAGGTGCTGTTAGACAAGAACTCACTCGCATCCCGATTACTTACCCCTTTCAGAAAATTTTCGAGTGCCTGGTCAAATTCTAGGTAAATTGCAAAAGTTTTACCAACTAGCTTTTCTTTGATGGTTGTGTACTCGGAATTTTTTTCTAGCTTCGTTTCATCAGTAACGATAATTACTTTTAATTCTTTTTGTTCAACAAAACTGTTGATATACCCCAGTATATTGACGATATTCATACTGCATCGTTCTAAATCATCAAATATCACAATACTTTGCTCAAGGTTTGTAAAATACTCAGTGAGATTGACGTTAGGAGATGCAACGCTAATTGTGCCATCGTCTCTACCATCATGATTAAAATCGACTTTTAGCGTGCCTTTTATAATTTGTGCAAGGATATTGCCTGCCAGTGCTATTGGTTTCGACGACAAGGCAGGAAATAGTTGTTGGAAAAATGCATTCTCTATCTCTGAGAAGCTAGTTACACCATTAAGGCTGACATACAAGCATTTTCGCTTTTTCTCCCTTAAGCTCTCGCAATACCTTTTGATAAACCATGTTTTACCAGATCCCCATTTACCTTTAAGCAAAACAGCGAATCCAGGTGCGTCAGGCAAATTACAGTAATAATCTAAATACTCTATGATATGGCTGTTGAGTTGCGCGTTATGCTGTTTCATGTTGCTCAAAATTACTAAAATCAATGCTTTTTCGTGGTTAATCTTGGCAGCGATCGCCTGACAATAAAAAGCACACTTTTAAGATACGTACTTTTTTCTAGTATCAGTCGGATGATTCTATCCCATATTTTCAGTAATGGAAAGCGATCGCACTCCCTGAAGCCAAACACAAAGAAATTTCCCTAGTGAAATTTCCCTAGCAGCTAAATACTCCTGAAACGTTAGGTGAAAAAGGGAATAATACCGATGTAACCGTAATTGATATCAATCTTTATTTATACTAAACTTCTACAACTTTAATTCCAGACTAAAATTCTCGAACAATATCTTGCCCAATTCCTTAAAATCTGACCCAAACAACTGGAATACACTAATCTTCGCCTTCTCGCACACAGGAATAATCAACTTTACCAAATGATAAGGTTGACTTTGATTCGTTCTTGGGGCTATCCTCAACGATTCCATGATTCCTCCTAAATATCCCAATAACTTCACATCCTTTCCAATTGCTTGTTCAAACACTAACAAAATCAATTGTAATTTTCGGGTTAACTCGATTGGGATGGGACTATATCCTAATTGGGGAGTAAGTGCAATTAATTCGCTAATTCCTTGAATATTAACTCGATAGTTCTCTATATCTTCTTCGCCTTTAATTTCCTGTCCTAACCACCCGTAACAGCGAGAACAAAATCCCGCAGGCGAAAACTTAGCCATCACAGGTAAACGCGAACCACAATGAGGACATTCTTCTATTAATCGCTGTTTGTGAATCCAACAAAGTTCTACATCCTTAAATGACCATGATAATGGTTCATAGATAGTTTTGTTATCCTGCTTCCACTCTTCCCAACAACAAGGACACCAAGCGCAATAGTTCCGAAATAACCCCTTGTCATAAATCATTCCTTTCCAGCTTAAGAGGGTCAAAAAGCGTAAATCCTGACGCATTGTTAACTCTTCTAAGACAGTGACTAAATTTCCTGTCATTTCTCGCATTCCGTTGATAGTCGGTTTAGAAAGAAGTCTATGAAATTCTCATGCGAACAATTGCTGAACCCGCAGGGGCATCATTTATCTTTGTTTACGGTGCCAGTGGTGTTGGTAAAACAACTTTGCGACTGCGCGTTGAGCAGAAATTAACAGAACTAGCATTACCTAAACTGGAAAGCGATCGCAGCCGTGTTCCTGTTGTTGGTGTTGAAGCTGTAGCTCCAGAATCGAGAAACTTCAACTGGAAAGATTACTACACACGCGCTTTAATCGCCTTAGAGGAACCCTTAATCGATCACAAGTTTGATTATGGTGTGCGTGGTATCTCTCGCGATAATTTTGGAAAAATTAATGTTGAGTCGAAAGTAGTTGCACCTGCTCTACGCAGAGCTTTAGAAAATGCTCTCATCTATCGTCATCCAGACGTATTTTTTGTAGATGAAGCACAACATTTTGGCAAGATGGCAAGCGGATACAAGCTACAAGATCAATTAGACTGCCTGAAATCTGTGGCAAATATGACAGGTATCTTACATTGTCTATTATGAACATACGAACTACTTACATTCCGTAATTTGAGCGGTCAACTCTCTCGTCGTAGTGTCGATATTCATTTCCGTCGTTATTGTGCTGACAATCCAGAGGATGTACAAGCTTTCAAAAGTGTATTATTAACTTTCCAGCAGCAGATGCCACTTGCAGAAGTTCCAGATTTAGTTAGTCATTGGGAATATTTTTACGAACGTACTTTAGGATGTGTTGGCATACTAAAAAATTGGTTAACACGCGCTCTTAAAGATGCTCTGGATAGGGAAGCAGCAACCGTTATACTCAAAGACTTACAAAAACGTGCTTGGTCGGTTGCTCAATGCCAGAGAATGTTCAAAGAAATTCAAGAAGGCGAGCGACAATTATCTGAAACAGAAACAGATGTACAAAACTTACGCTCTCTTTTAGGGCTTGGAACAAAACCAATCGCGCTACCAGAAGAAACCCCTAAAACTACTCGTCCGCCAGGAAAGGTTGGCAAACGCAAACCTAAAAGAGATCCCATCGGAGTGCAGCAAGATGTTAGCTAGTGTATTAGAAACATACGAATCTTGGGATTTAAAAAAGGTTTCCATTCCATCTCGCAGTCATTTGTATCAATTACAGCCTGTTGGCATTAGAACACCAATGGTGGAAAGCCTTACAGGATATATAGAAAGATTAGCGGAGGCTCATTGTATACCTCCAGATGTATTAATTTCACGAACAATCACACCACTACTAAAACAAATATTTTTGAAATCTCGAACTAGTAGAGATTTACGTTCTCTTTTCGACCGTGCCACAGCTATAAATGGTACGGGGAATATAGTAATAGATTTAGTACAAGCACTTCAGAAGCTAACGCTTATAGAAGATTTGCACTTGCTGACCCTGCTATTTTGGTCTGAAATTATTCCCAAGCGCAATTTGTTTCGTACCCAAAGCGCTTGGTGTACTGTATGTTACGAAGAATGGCATTTAGCTAAACAAGTAATTTATAAACCACTACTTTGGACTATAAATTCAGTAAAAATATGTCCTTTACACAAAATATATCTATGTTTGCAATGTCCTCACTGTCAGCAGGAGTTGCCACTACTAAGTTGGCGATCGCGACCTGGTTACTGTTCCAAGTGTGGTGGTTGGCTAGGTATGAATCTTCCTGTCAAGTCCTCCTCAGAATTTATGGATTGCTCAACTTTATCTAAAGAAGAATTACATTCGCAAACTTGGATAGTAGAGGTTATTGGAGAATTAATTTCTTCCACCCCATCTTTTAACTCTCTACCAGCAAAAGAAGAAATTGCCAAATCTTTGAGTCTAGTCATAAATGCAGTGACTAATGGCAATATAGCTGAGTTTGCCCGTTTAATGGGAATACCGAAGAATACTTTATGGATGTGGCAGACGGGTAAAGCTTTACCAGTGCTTGATATACTTCTCAAAATTTGTTATCGCTTAGAAATATCTCTACTGGATTTACTAAAACCAGAACAACTTGCTGCTAAATCTTTTACGAAAATCTCACACAAAACCATTCGGCGATCGCCCACGCAAAGAGCATCTCCAAAACTTTTCGACTCTAATCAAGTACAAGATGCTTTGCTAGCGATACTTGGAAGCGACAAAGAGCCACCACTGACAATGAAAGAAGTAGCTACACGTCTGGGATATAATAGGCGGACAATTTTCAGCCACTTTCCAGATTTATGCAGTGCTATTTCTGCCAAATACCGTAGTTATGGTAAAGCATGTCATACAGAAAAGATACAGCAGTCTTGCAGAGAAGTTAAGCAGATTGTACTTAAGTTGCATAATCAAGGAGAATACCCCTCAGAAGCTCGTGTGTCTGAAATAATGACTCATCCTGGATATCTCCGTTACAAACAGGTTCGTGCTGCTTTAAATGAAACACGACGTGAAATTGGAGTGTAAAGCTATTAAACTTAAAAGGGCAGAGTAAGTTGGCTTCTTTATCTACACCTGGAAAATTGGAAGCATAACCTTGCCGCCCTTTATTGGAAGCATAAGCTTGCCGTTGCGGCAAAGTTATGGGTAAAGTCACACAGCGACATTCAATTTGTGAATGTACACAAATGGACGTAACTGGATTCGAACCAGTGACCTCTACGATGTCAACGTAGCGCTCTAACCAACTGAGCTATACGTCCTTAACCTTTTTTGCCTGTCCCAAGTATACCATCTGAGACACATTTGGGACAATGCGAGAAATAAAACCAATAAATCATAGTGGCTCCATACAGCTTAAGTTTAGCTTTGGGGGTAAAAGGCATACTTTCAACCCTATACCCGGTGGGCAATATGGCGATAAAAGAGATATGGCTACAGCCCAAGCGATCGCTACCAGAATCCAGAATGATATCCTGGCTGGACACTTTGACCCAACCCTAGACCGCTACAGGTTAGCTCCTAAATCAACCCCAAGTACACAACCTAAAACCCTACTGGAACTCTGGGATCTCTGGGTAGGTTCCTTAGACTTACCAGAATACACCCTAGCTAATCATTACCGTTGGACTAGGGTTATGATTGCCAAGACTAATCCAGGGTTAACGGATACTAGTTGGTTAACTAAGTCTGAGTTATCAGCCCGCACGTATAAGGATCGTTTGAGCTTTGTTAGGTCTTGTTGTAAGTGGGGACTGGCTAAGGGACTGATAGAAACTAACCCCTATGAGAACATCAAGCTACGAAAAGCCGACTCTAAAGAGATTAAGCCCTTTAGCTCCCAAGAGATTAAACAAATAATCCAAGGATTTAATGACCTATTTCCATATTACACAGACTTTGTAATATTCCTACTGGCCACAGGGGTCAGGACTTCGGAAGCAATCGGGCTACGTTGGAGTCATTTAGATTTCTCAAAGGGAGAAATAATCATTAAAGAATCCCTACCTAAAGACCCTAGTGGCAACGGGTACACGAGAATCAGGAAAGAAACTAAGACAGGGAATATAAGACACTTATCAATGCCTGATGATCTTCGATGTTTACTTATGTACCTTAAGCCTCACAAAGTAGAGCCAGACGGACTGGTTTTTAAAACACCTGAAGGTTGCATTATTGATGCTGATAACTTCCGGTCACGGTATTGGACGTTAGTACTTAAGCACTGCCAAATACCCTATAGGAAACCGTATACCACTAGACATACAATGGGTAGTCATGCGATAGAGCAGGGCATACCTGTTACAGGTGTAGCGTACCTTTTAGGCCATAAAAACAGCCGGATGGTAATAGAAACCTATGGTCACATGGTTAACCGTCCTACTCTACCAGATATACCTATTAGCTAAAAATACAATCATCAAATATCGGGCATTCGACATTGGATATTGGCTAATGGGTTATCTATGGCAGTTATGCCAGAGCGTTAGCTTTAAACTCATTCCAATCATTGTTGATGGTATTTCTGATTAGAGTAACCAACCCCTCGGCATCAGTACCGGCCTGGGGGGCTATGGTAAATGATGGATTATAAGAGATTTGTTTAGCCCCGGCATTCCCCTTGATTTCCGGTAATGGACTGGTAGCGCCTGCGGGTTGACTGTTACCGCCTAAGATATTGGTAACGCCTGTGGATTGATTATCGGTTTCTTCCTTCTTACCGGGATTTAGGATTCCATAGACATCCATACCTGTTTTGAGAGCGCCCCCAATGCCTGGGATGGTTCCTACAGCCTGTTTGATACCGAAGTCAGCTACACGGTTTACTACTTTTTCCTGGCTGCCTGATTGAATACCGAGAGCGCTTTTAACCTTATTGACCGGGTTAATGGAGTCCATAAAACCCGTGATGCTATCAGTAATGAACTTAAACACCCCTCTGACGCTCTCTACGACCTCATAGGCAACATTGGATATTCCCCCGGCGATAATGCTGATAGGAACTGTTACAAGGGTCTTAAAGAATACCCTAGTAACCGCGCCCCAATCTAACTGGAATATGCCTTTCCAGACAGCAAAACCAAGTCTGGATAAACCCGCACCAACTTTCATCCAGTCCACGCTGTCTATGATTTTTTCAATGTTCTGGTAGCTGTTATTAAACATACCAGTTATCCCATTAACAAAGCTGTTAATAACTCCATCAATACTGATTAGGTTCTCCCCTTGGATTAAGCCATTAAAAGTATTGGTCAGGTCAGTAAACCAATCGGTAATACCGATGAACTTAGACATGAAAGTATCGGCATTAAACCCTAATGAGTTGGCAAAAGGTAAAGCTGCCTGACCTAGACTCGATAGGGATAACATAAGACCTTGCACGGCATCAAGCCCGGTTCTGTTACCCATAGATGGAATGCTTTTCAGGAACCCGAAGATACCCACATCCTGGTTAAAGATATTGGTCTTCATAATCTGAATCATGGAGTCAACAGTACCATCAAAGCTGGCTAAGGTTTCCTGGGTAATAGCTTTTTTCCTGGCAGCATTTAGGATTTCAAAACGGGTTTGAGTAGACAGCTCCTTGAACTCTTTACCGCCTGCTAGGAGTTTATGTTGCTTCAGGATTTCCTCTCTTAGGGCCGGGTTCCTAGCGAATATTTCAACATTAAAAGCCTCAGCAAGAGTACTACCGCCTGACAACAACTTGTTAAGGGCATTACCACCCATAGTCATATCGGCTCCTCTGATTGACCCTAGAACGCCGTAACCCTCAGTTAGACCTAGTAACTGTTCCTTATACTTTTTGATATCACCACCTGATATCCCAGCGATCGTAGATGATATGGAAGAACCGATAGTAGTAAAGTCCTCAGTCTCCCCAGGTAACGCCGCAGCCATCTTAACGATCTCCATCCGGGTATCACGCACAAGGTCTTTTGCCTTGCCAAAGTTGACACCAAGTTTACCTGCCAAGTCCCCGGCTTCTGCTAGGCCCAATGTCTGAGTTTTAGCTGCTTGACCGATCGATCCGAAGATGTTTTGTATTCCAGATGCAACCAAGCCCAACCCGGCTGAAAGCGCAGTTGCCCCCAGGTTGCCAAATAGACTGCTACTGAGAATGCCTTCTTTACCCCCGGCTGCCCCGATATTCCCGATATCTTGCATATTTCCCCGGATAGCGGCTAACTGGCTAGCATTTAGTCCAGCCAAGTCTCTAGAGGTCAAACTTACCCTAGCTGACGCGCCAACCGAGTTTATATTGTTTCTGATTTGGGCCAACTGTGGGCTTAGGAGATCCTTTGCTGTCAGAGTTACAACAACCCGATTATCTCTAGACATTGGTCTGACCTCCCATTACTTCCATAGCTACCGGGGCTAACTTAGTCCTTATAAACTCCGATACAGATAACCCAAAGCGATCAGCTTGCCATCTTAACGCTTCTGCCTCATCCTCAGTCATCCTAAAAGTTGTCTTAACCTCCCTCTGTTCCCCAGAGGGTAACTTTTGTCTACCCATGATTAACCTTATATTTGTCTGACATAAATATAGTTAGTCAATCTAGGGTTACTTAAATAGCACGGGTAATAAAAAACACCTAAAAATCTTTTATAATACTGCTGTAGTCATAGACTAAATAGACTACTATGAATGTATTGAGTTCAGAAAGGGTAAATGAAGCACATAACGGTTAGGCTGACAGAGGAAGAATACCAAAGGTTACTAGAAGCCCAGTTGGCATACAGTAACGCCCAAGGCCAGACTATCTCACTCAACGCATATATCAAAGCAAAGATCCTTCCCCCTGCTAGCCTATCCGAACAGTAGACTTTTTTCCCCAAAACAAATACCAGAGATAGTTAACGGCTACCCCTGGCAATCAAACAAATATTCAAATCTTAGGAACTATCTTACCATGTCTAACTTAACAGTACAAGCTCCAGTCGATGCTTCTTTGGTCAACCTGTCTGAGTCAGTTGCAACTGAGGAAATCAACTTATCTAACACATATTACATCCCTGTAGTTTGGAAGCAAGTAGTTAAGATACTAAAGGTGATGGAGCAAGTAAATGTAGAATGGGACGGGACAGTTAACAGCTTAGATACTTTCTTCAACACATACAGTAGTACTTTTGATGAGTTAATCCCAGCTTGGTGGTCTTTAACCCCTAAGAAGATTACTAATCGCAACCGCGATAGTTTATCTTATATCCCTTACTATACTAGCTAAGACCGCAGTAGCTTTAAGTCCTGAGCATAGGAAAGCCCTTGAGGCGATCGCTTAGGACTTAATGGGTGATAAATAGACCCACCTAAAATACCAGAATAATCATAAACGGGTTAACCCCTAGTGCCACTTTTTACTAAAATGTGCCAGTTAAGTGCTGACGTTAGGAGCTAAATGTGGTATCATTAGTACATACCAGCTAAGGAATACGACAGATACCAATATGGGAAATATGACCCTGAGATTACCTGACGACTTGGATCTACAGCTTAAAGCCCAATCACAGGACAAGGGCATCAGTAAGCATCAGTTGATACTAGACTTACTGGGGATAGGATCAGGATTAGGATTAGGATATTCAGAGTTACCCGAAGACACGTTAAGGGATTTACAGAGCCAGATTGAACAGCTACAGAAAAAAGTAAAGGTGTTAGCAGAACACGCGGGATATCCCTTTGGGACTTTCTAATACGTCGGGGGCTTAGGCTGTCTTAGTATCTTGTGAACTTTCCTTAAAAGAAGTAAGAGATACTAAGACAGGGGATACTGCCCCCCACATAATCACTACTTCTATAACCATAGAGAAAGGTCTATGGAAACCATAGGATAGTTCAATGGTTACTTTTAGCCTACAAATCCACCTCAAAGGCTGAAACCCTGATTCTACTGTAACTATTTAGGACATGACAAAGTACGAGTAAGTTCAATAAGGCTTACTCAAATGACTAGAACATCAAAAGTTAACTTCCGGGCTACAGAACAGGAAGTGGCAAAGATTAAGGAACTGGCTGAGGCAGCAGGTTACAGTCAGTCTGAATATATCCGGTTAGCTGCTTTAGGATTCCCAGTACAACCCGTAAACACCAAATAGGGCAACCAGTTAGCAGCTAGTTACCCTAAAGTTCAATATTTAGTTCAAACAAACACAGGGCTAATGCCCAAAGGATTTAAAAATGTCTTATATAGATGATAGCGCACTCTCAGATACTCAGTCAAGCGATTTTGATCTGGATAGCTTGAAAAGAATGTTTAATAGGGTTGATATCTTTGCTGCTAATGTCAGAGGATCATCGCACTTTGACAACAAGGACTACCAAGATCAGACTAAGGCAATATATGAGGCAAAGGTAGCTATTAACAAAGCTGGTAGTAATGCCGGATATGTCTGGTTTGAAATATTCAAAGCGGTTTATGCGGGTCGAGTAAAACTTAATGCCTGGACTGGGGAGTTGGTTATGGATGACAAAATAGTAACTCCTGAAACCTTGATCGACCAGCTAGAAGCAGCACTTAAAATGCTTATGAGGCTAACCAGAGAGCAGTTTGAGCGCAAGTTCCAAGTGTGGATAGAAGGGTGTACATTTAACCCAGTTAGGAATGAGCTAGAGTCCATATTCCAAGATAAAACGCATAAGTGGATATTCCCTGGTACTGACCCATCAACCTTGAACAAATCAGCCCAGTTTACTAATAGGAACTATGAACCCATCTTTAATAATGCTGAGACTATAGAAAAGCTTTGTTCAAGGGGGGGATTTCAGGTTAAAGACCTTGAACCATTGGCAGATTGGAATAATCTAGCTAACATCCTATTTGGGACTGAGGATGCTTTGAGCCAAATAATGTTAGAAAAATGGTTAGTTTCCTCGGTGGCGAGAGCAATGCAGCCAGGATGCCAAGCGGATTATAGTTTAGTCTTAAAAGGTAAACAGGGCGCGGGTAAATCTACTTTTTTCCGGTTAATAGGTGGGGATTACTTTTTAGACCTAGATAACTCTACTGATGGGACAGAGGTCAAGAGACAACTAGATAGGTCTTGGATAGTAGAGATGGGTGAGATGGAAGGTATTACCCGCAAGAAAGAAGTAGAGGAACTTAAAGCATTCCTGACCAAAACCAAAGATACTTTTAGGGGACTTTGGGAGAGAAAACCATCCGTTCATCCGCGCCACGTAGTCTTTGGTGGTACTTGTAACTCTGATGAGATTCTGAGAGACACTACTGGTAGTAGAAGGTTTTGGATTATCGACTTAGGCGATCGCAAGGTTAACAGGGATTATTTAGTTGAGAATAGAGACTCAATACTGGCTACAGCATATCTTAAATGGCAACAGGGCTTTACTTGGTATCCAGATGATAAGATGTCTGAACAGTCTGAGGATAGAAACAAAAACTATCAAGAGGTTAATGAGTGGACTCAGAAGGTTAGCCATACTTTAGCCCAACTACAAGCGTATATCGACAGTAAGAACACATCAAGTGTAGCAAGAGTTGGCTACCTAGCCTATGATGGACTCTCGATTAACCTGTCAAGCTTTATGGAGCTTCAGTTAAACATCCCTGTTAAAGACCATAGAAGTTGTAACAAGAAAGTAGCCCAAGCGCTTACTGAGTTAGGTTACACCAGAAAAAGACCTACCTTAGCCGATGGTAGTCGCCCTTGGGTTTATGTAAAACATGGCGTACAGAATCCCATCATAGTTGACTCTACCCAGTTAGAGCCGATGGCCGACTGCTGGAAGAAGTAAACTAACCGGATAGGTCAACCTAATAACCCTGATTACCCTGATTACCCTTGTAGCCTTATGTGTTACAGGGGTTTACTATTGGCTGTCCTATCAGAATATCTCTGTCCCATCAAGTTCAAATATCATAGGACAGCCATAAAGTAAACTGGGCTAGCGTTCTGGCTTATCTGTCCTATCTGTCCCATCTGTCCTATCAAATATATAAAAGTAAATGACTTCTAAGTATACCAGGGTATAATACCTGTATCTGTACTTATATAAGAGTAAAGTTAGGTCAATATGATAGGACACATGGGACAGAGAGTATAACCCTTGCTGGATAACCTTTTCAGCCTGTCCTATGACATAAAACTGATAGGACAGACATAGGACACATGGGACAGAATATTCTGATGCTAGCCAGTAACCCCTAGCCCCCTCTAGTATCCCTTAGATAACCACCGGGGGCTTAAGTTATCCCCTAAATCATCTAGCGATCGCCGTGACAACTCAGGTAAGAGTTATTTAGGTAATCTTGTATGCCTAACGGTTAGTAAGCACCCCTCAATAATACTGAATGAGCCTTTGGAATAAGCATAGGATTTATTATTCCATTTCCCGCTATCATTAGTTCGGGATACCTTTCTGGGATTTATCCCGTAGACTTCCCGGTACTTTTCAGCTACCCTTATGGCTAACTTATGATACTCGGCTTCATCAACTATAATATTTTTTTCATCTAGGTACTGACCCAGAGTTAATAGATCCCTAGCTGGGATGTCCCAGTCAGGGTTTTTTACAGGCTCTACATCGTAAACCCTATAGCGATCAGGGTTTTTTACTGTATCCTCCCAATAACCAAGAAGTTGGGTTTTAGATAGCGCGTTTAAATAAACTACCTCAACCGCGTCATTCTTATGTGAAGGCGGGAAGATATTAAGAACTAGCACTTTATGCTTAACCTACTAACTTTATACCCTTTAGATTACCCAGTTCTCTAAGATACATTAACCCCCATAGAAACCAAAGTCCACTAGAGATTAACCACACGCATCAGACAACCAAATACCCTAGTAACCCCAGGCTAACCACTGGGGTATTTTATGCTGACTTATGGCATACAGAGGTAACTAGTAACTAATATGGCTATACTAAGTAACCCCCCTCAGTCAAGTATGGATATTGAAAATCAATATGAGATATTAGAGGCTAACCTGATTCAACTCAGGGCTAGTCTTTCTGATTTAGACCCTGACTACCAAATAGTTACCACTGCACTTAAAGAACTCAAGCGATCGCAAGTTGCGTACAACCTAACCAGACACGCCGATGAGAACACCACAACAGATAATAAGTTGCACCCCATGACTAAGGGGTTGAGATGGAATCAGGGGTAACTAAGCTCTGACTTACCCACTCCACAGTTATCTTGGTCGCCTTGGTAATCTGTTGCTTTCTCTGAACTGCTAACCCTACAGCCTCAGCCTTGGCAGTTCTGATGCTTCTCTGGGTAAGTCTTGACCCGGATGTATGGTACTCAACTCCATCTAAGGTAACTACAAACATAGAAAAAGGACTCCTTACTGAGTCCCTATTGTAACTTATCTTGCAGTTAACCTAAACGTAAAGAAAACCCCGGTAAGTACAAATACTCATCGGGGTTAAACTATGACTTACTGAACGCTTTAGAAACCGCCTGTTAGACTCTGGATGATAAATAGATCATCGGTTGTCAGGTTGTCAATATCTGGGATTTGCACCGAGTTCTTTTCCTGTTCTACCAACTTTATAATCATGGGAACATAGGTTGTTCTCCATCGGTCAAGATAAGGTTCGGCGGCGATCGCGCTTTCCTCGGCGAATACTTCTTGCAACAGGTACTCAAACCATACAATACTGTTGTCGAATGGATTGAAGTCAGCCAGAAGCGCTACAACGGCTTCACAAAGTTCCCGGCTGTTCTGGTAGGTCTGACCGCGCCAAATCAAACCGCCATTACCAAACCGCGCGGTTGTACTTTCTACTCCGGTCTGAGGATGGGTAATAAGTTGGACTACCAGCGCGAGGTACTTAGCTACAAGCGCAGAATCACCATATTCCTTTCTGTAGTTGGTCAGGTATAGCTCGCTCTGTGCGCTGGTTAGAGTTCCAAACTTGATAGCGCTGTCTATGAACTGACCCAAAAAGAGCATCAGAGATTTTCTTGACTCTGCCTTGACCCTAGCCTCATCAGCCTTCTTTTTGCGCTCGGCTTCCTGTTGGTCTTGGAATAACTTGGCTTGGGCCAAATGTTCATCAATATATTTTTGAAAGTTACCTGACATTTGTTTAATCCTTGGTCTGTTTCTAATACTTTGTCAACTTCGGTAGGGAACAGGTTGACAGAATAGTTATATATGCCAGGGATAAAACAATGAAAAAACCACACCGGATAAGTTTCAGGATTGATGATGACACCTACAACTGGTTAGAGGGAATGGGCAAAGATTCCCCCTTATCGGTAGCCGAGGTAGCTAGGGAAGTATTAATGGTCAGCCGGATGTCAAAGGACACCAGGGCGGTCTATGGGAAGTGCCTAGAGTACTTAGGCTCCCTGGAATCCACAGAGTTTCTACAGGGTCTTGATGGGTTAATAGCAGTACTTAAGGAGGTCAAGACCAATGGGTAGAAAGAGCCATTGCCTTATTTGTGCGCTGAATGTTGAGGCTAGGCAAAGTTTTGCGGCTAAGGTCAGCCTGGGGCTACCAGCAACCGCATTAGTCGATTACCTGATAACGCTGGGGGTTTATGTAACACCACAGCAGATTTACAGCCATAAGAAGCACAGTAAACCCCAGAAGCCCCAAGCAACTTACCAGAATGCCCCGGTAGCCCCCAGGCTGATTACAAATGTCTCAGCAGATGGCTTAACTACTGATGCCAGACAAGAACGGTTACTAGCGATCGCTCTAGAAGCTGTTGACTCCCTAGCTGCCCAGTTCAATGCTGATAACAACCTGCGGGTGGCCAGGATGCTTAAGGAAATGGGGGAATGGGCTAGCCAGTTAGTTAAGGATCGAATGGCTAGAGAGGCTATCCCTGACCCTGTTGTAAGTGTCAGTATCAACATTGGGTCTCTAGAAGCACAGCTAGGATTACCAGAGGTTCATTTTCCAGAACAGAATACCAAATACCAATCAGAGGAACAGAACAATGCTTAGAAGACAACCGACTAAGTTCAGAATGACCGCCAAGCAAAAAGAGATATTTAACCAACTGACCACCGCTCAACAACTCAGACTATTACAAGTACTGGAACTCAGGCAGTATAAATCAGCCAGTAAGCGGATTAAACCCTCTAGCGCTACCAGACGCGCCAAAGTTACCCAGGATGACTCCCAAGACATTGTTAACCGATACCAAGACCACCTGATTTAACCCTCGATCGAAATGTTTCGATATCCTGGGAAATATTTCGATTAAGTGAAATCTAGTAACACCGTATTAATAAATACCATTTAATACCGTCGTATTTGTCCTGTCTCATAGGGTATTCTTGGGACAAAAGTGGGACGGTAAAGACAAGTTCTGGGCAGATTAGTAAAGTAAAAAGGTACGGTGGGGCAAAGGTGACGCTAGTCACTCTCTACGATGTCAACGTAGCGCTCTAACCAACTGAGCTATACGTCCTTAACTACACGACTATCAACAATAACACATACTTTCTTGATAAAGCAAGATAAAGGTGTAAATCCATCTTATAAGGGAAGTCCCATTCGACTAGGGTGTATGATCGATAAGGTTATTCGGTTCTGGTGGGGAGCAGCTACCAAAGGTAACTCTTAAAGTTCGGTGCAAATCCGGCGCTTGGGAGCAACTGTAAACCAATTTGAGATGTAATAAATCCCAAATAGAGTAAGTCAGGATGCCCGCCGAAATAGATTTATCAGTTCCACATATCTGCGAGGTACAGATGACTACTACTGTAAATATTTCCCCGACTAGTTCCTTAGGTGTTGCTGACCATACTTTATTTGTTTGCAAAACTTGTGCTAGCGTTTGGCAAGATGGAAAACGCTTAGGTGAAAGTGGCGGTCAAAAACTTCTATCGCAACTTCAGCAGCTTGCACAAGATTGGGACTTACGAGATGAATTCCCAATTCAGGAAGTTGAATGCATGAGTGCTTGTAATCGTTCCTGTGTAGTTGCCTTTGCTGCCAAAGGCAAATTAACATATTTATTTGGTGATTTAGCTGTTGATGGTAGTGCATCTGCGGTACTAGAATGTGCTAGTCAATACTATGTCAAAGCAGATGGTTTACTGCCTTGGGCAGAGCGTCCAGAAGCTTTGAAAAAGGGCATTTTGGCAAAGATTCCACCTTTACCTTTATCTCAATGATGCGCGTTTTGATTCTGGGTGGGACGGGAAATGCCGCAGAACTAGCTGCAAAAGTTGCGACTATCCAAGGGTTAGAAGCAATCACGTCTCTAGCTGGGCGCACCCGTGAACCATCAGTACCGTTAGGCGATTTACGGGTTGGAGGCTTCGGTGGTGTGGCTGGATTGGCTAGCTATTTGCGAGTTATGCAAATCGACTTATTGATTGATGCAACCCATCCTTTCGCTACTCAGATTTCTTTCAATGCGGCGGATGCTGCAAGCGAAGTCGGAGTACCCCGTCTGATGTTAATACGTCCGCCTTGGCAAAAAGAAAGTAGCGATCGCTGGATTGAAGTTGACAGCGTTGAAGCCGCAGCGGCATCTGTAGCAAACCAGGCACAGCGGGTATTTTTGACAGTTGGAAGGCAAGAACTCGCCGCCTTTGCTCACCTAGAGAAAATTTGGTTTCTGATGCGGATGATTGACCCTCCTACCGACGATGCTTTAGTGCCACCAGGGATGGTATTGTGCGATCGCGGGCCCTTTACCTTCAATAATGAAAGGCAAATTCTGATTCATAACAAGATTGATACCATTGTGAGTAAAAATAGCGGTGGCGATGCAACAAAAGCCAAGATTATTGCAGCGCGAGAACTAGGCGTAAAGGTTGTTATGGTAAATCGTCCAGCCATACCGCCAGGGGAGCAGGTTACTGATGTTGATGGTGCTTTGGCATGGCTATTTGACAAGTTGCACTACTAGTGGAAAAAGGTAAAAGCCGCCGTTGAGACTTCTAGCAGTTGTGGGGTAAGGGGTAAGGGGTAAAGGGGAAAGCGGCGATAGAATTACCATGCACCCTAAAACATGCACCCCTTTCCCCAAAAGTGCAAAACTATTTTTGCAAGAGGTCTACTAACTTCGCTACTAGGCATTAACCACAGCGCGTACTCTAATGCTGGTACGATTTGCTTGTTATCTATGAAGCAGGAGTGTGCTTTCATGCAGTTGAAAGCTTTGTAATATCATGTCTGACTAATTAGTTATAATTCCCACATCTGTGCAAAAACCGGGAAACCCTTTTTCTCCCTGCCCCCTGCCTCCCTTACTGGCTCTGTCTAACCAAGTCGGCAATCGTCTCAACCAGGTTTGCTGGATCGATTGGCTTCGGAACATGCCGTTGAAAACCTGCTTCTATAGCCTTCTGATAATTAATTTCTCCAGCATATGCTGTTAAAGCGATCGCTGGAATCTTCCCGCCCTGTTGGCACGGCAAGGATCTAAGTTGGCGTACCAGCATATAGCCATCCATTTCTGGCATCCCAATATTGCTGAGTAGCACGTCTGCTTTGTACTGGGTTAAAGTGGCGAGGGCTTCGATGGCTGAGGTGACAGTTGTTACATTCGCCCCATACATTTCAGCATGAAAGTAATAAACTCCCGTATATCTGCATTATCATCTACTACCAAAACTTTGATGTCATGCAAATTTAAGGATGGCTCAGACGGTTTACTATCCGCGTTCGTTTGGGGTAGAGTTGCCATGAGCGGAAGTCTCACAGTAAAGGTTGCCCCCTGACCTTCACCTGGACTTTCTACCTGAACAGTTCCGCCATGCAATTCGACTAAGTGACGGACGATCGCCAACCCTAACCCCAGTCCACCAAACTTTCTGGTTGTAGCACTATCTGCTTGGCGGAAATATTCAAACACATAAGGGAGAAAGTCGGAGTGAATCCCTTGACCTGTATCGATAATAATGACTTGGGCAAAAGAGCTAACTTGCTTCAGATGGATATCCACTCGTCCCCTGATGTCAGTGAACTTAATCGCGTTCGAGAGGAGATTCCACATCACTTGCTGTAATCGGTTGGGATCGCCCAAAACTTACCCTACATTTGGTTCAAGCCTCACCTGAATTTGAATTGACTTGCTTTCAGCAGCTAGCTGCACAGTTTCCATTGCAGCTTGAATGATCGATACTAGATCGACTGGGCAAACATTCAGGCTAAGTTTACCTTGCAGAATTCGGGAGACATCTAGCAAGTCTGTTTGCGTTCGGTGATGTCGAGTGCGGTTCCGAGGAACCCAACTGCTTGCTTGGACACCCCCTCTCCCTCAAATTGCACCTGCCCATTAGCGAATATCCACCGCTCAGTTCCATCGTTCCACACGAGCCGATAGTCAATTTCATAAGTACCCAACGACATCGGGTCGAGCGCATTGCTAACGGCGTTCGCTACACGCTCTTGGTCATCTGGGTGTATGCGCTTTATCACCATCGACACAGGGATGATCGCGGTGTCATCCGGCTCGCCCCAAATCTCGCACATCCGCTTGTCCAACTCGACGAGGTTCGTACTGGGGTCATAATGCCAAGTCCCAAGCCGACTGATGTTAACGGCAAGCCGTGCGCGTTCCTCACTCTGGTGTAGAGCTTTTTCAGCTTGTTTGCGTAAGCGAAACTCGTCATAGACATCGCTAATATCCTCTATTAAGCCGTCAATAACGGTTGTACCATCGACTTGGGTAAAAGTTTTACTAATTCGCACCCAAATTAAAGTACCATTCGCTCGTCGCAATTGCATCTCGCGATCGCGGATTTCGCTATTTTGCTTTAATTGGTTCAGAACTTGGGCATAGTCCAATGGTTGGAAATAAGGCTCAAGGGTTTGACTTGCTGGAATTTCAGTTAGAGAATTTAAACCCAACAGCTGCAGAAACGCCCGATTACCTTCAAGTAAAGTGCCATCTGCCGTTAAGCGATAAATTCCCAGATTTAAATTATTTAGCAACGTTTGAAAGCGTGATTCTAGCCTAACTACTTTACGTTGAGCTTCAGTCCGCTCTATTGCTTGGCGAACTGCTGCGGGTAACCGAACATAGTGCTTAGGAGACTTAATGATGTAATCTTCCAATCCCAATTTCATTGCCTCAACGGCGACTTCCTGGGTGCCACTACTAGTAAACATTATTACTGGGCAATCAGGATAACGATTTTTAATTGCCCGGATCGCCGTTAAAAATAATCCAGTGGAGATTAAGGGTTATAACAATTTCTACTAATTCATTAAAAATAACTGGCTTAACTATGTAAATTTACACCAATGTCATAAACGTTATTAATGTCAGCATACTCTCTTGATGAGGTGAGAACTACGACCGGTAAGCGCTTGAGTTCTGGTTGCTGCCGTAACCATATCAAAACCTCAGCCCCGGATCTGCGGGGTAGTTTCAGATCGAGCAAGATTAGTACAGGCAAGGGATAACGAGTGCGATCGCCATAAGGTTCCTGCCCAGACAGATACAACACTGCTGCATCCCCATCATTTACCACCTGAACTGGATTAACAATATTAGCCTTGCGGAGCGCTCGTTGCAGCAGAAGCACATCTTTGTGATTATCCTCTACAAGTAAAATAGTATCTTGCTCTTTACTCATAAAATTTTTGTTTTTAAAGGCAGGGGGCAGGGGGAAAGAAAGTTTTTCATCCCTTACTGTGCGCCCCAGGGCATGGCATAGGGTAAGGGTTTTGCACTAAATATTTAAGAGCGTAGAAAGAACTTTATGTTTGCCTGTAATCAAGGCGATTGAGAGATTTTAGGGATTTACATCTATAACTATAGGTAAATCTATCCAAAATCGGCTTCTCTGTCCAGGTTGAGATTCTACACCAACTTGCCCACCCATGCGTTCGACTCCTTTGCGGACAATTGCTAAACCGATACCACTACCAGGATAAACTTCATAGCTGTGTAGGCGTTCAAAAACATTGAAAATGCGTTTTTGGTGTGTTTCCTTAATACCAATGCCGTTGTCTTGCACCCATAAGCGAACCAATTGATTACGTTTCTCAGTCCATATTCGTAACTGAGGTTGGACTCCCGGTGCAACAAATTTAATCGCATTGGTTAGTAAATTGGTAACTACTTGAATCAAAATAGTAGGGTTCCCTGTAACTTCACTTAAAGGCTCTTCAACTTGCATTCTCGCCTGTCGCTGCGTTATTTCTAGTTCTAGCTGTCTCAGTACTTGTATCATCAATAAAGATAAGTTAATAGCTTGTAATGGCAGTTCAGTACGGCTGAGGCGACTGTATTCAAGCAAATCTTGAACAAGCTTGTCTGCTTGCTGTGTACTTGCAACAATGCGCTGCAAATAGTTTTGTAAGAGGGGGTAAGGGGTAAAGGTTAAAGGGTGCATGGTAATTCTATCGCCGCTTTCCCCTTTACCCCTGCCTCCCTGCGGTCTTAATGATAAGTCTTTAACCGGACACGATATAAGTCGTCGAATTCACGTTATTTCACAACTACCCATTGCGTCACAGGTACCATTGCTCGCCAGCCCAAAAATTTACCAATAGGTTCCGCCCGCTGAATAGCAATACGAGTTAAATCGCCACCGACTCGTTCATGCCATTGAAATAAAGTTTGCTCACCTTCTACCGTCACCACATTTACGACCAAACGCCCACCTGGACGCAGTGCTTCCCAACAAACATCAAAAAGTCCCGTTGCGGTCACCCCACCACCAATAAAAATGGCATCTGGTGCAGGTAAATCTTTCAGGGCATGGGGCGCTTTACCTTCAATGATTTGCAGATTTGGAGTACCCAGAGTAGCGGCATTATCGGCAATATATAGTAGTCTAGAAGAATTTTGTTCGATCGCGATCGCCCGACACCGAGCATTACTTTGCATCCATTCGATAGAAATTGAGCCGCAACCCGCGCCAACATCCCACAATAATTCTCCCGGTGTGGGAGCCAAAGCTGCCAAAGTGATTGCCCTAACTTCACGCTTCGTTAACTGTCCATCGTGGCGGTAGGCGTTATCTGGTAATCCTGGTAATCTTGGTAAAGGAATAACCCCAGCATCAGCAATACAATCAACTGCGATCGCATTCAAAGCAGCAACTTCAGTTTCACTCCAAGATGCAGCCGTACCTTCCACGATTCTTTCATGAGCGCCGCCCATACGCTCCAAGACGGTGATTTTACTGCTACCATAGCCGCGATTTGTCAAAATTTGAGCAACAATGGCGGGTGTGTCCTTTCCTTCACTCAAAATCAAGAGCCGTGCTTTTGGGTAAATGTAAGACTGGAGTAAAGAGGATGGACGACCATTCAAACTCAAGGTTTCCACCTCAGTTAAAGACCATCCAACCCTGGCACAGGCGAGGCTGAAGGCTGAAGGTGCGGGGATAATCGTCATTTCAGAGACGGGAATTCGCCGCGTTAAGGTGACACCAATGCCGTAACACATAGGATCACCGCTTGCAAGTACGCAGATTGACTGGCCCCGACGCTGGATGATTTCCTCTACAGAAGTGCTAATGGGAGATGTCCAGACTAGTTTCTCACGTTGGTCATCTGTAGGGAGCATTGCTAAATGGCGATCGCCTCCTACAATTACTTTAGCTTGATCGACTAGAGAACGAGCGATCGCGCTTAACCCCTGTAACCCATCTTCCCCAATGCCGACGATAGAAAGCCATTTCTCTGTCATGCTAATTCATGATTAATAATTATTACTTCATAACTAAGACTTGACGCTAATTCTAATTCTGAATTATTCCGTCGATTTTGGTAGGATATAGTTCATAGTGCTGGATTGAGGATAACAGGATGAACTCACTCCCAGAAATAGAAGCCGCTATTATGCAACTGTCTGAAGGCGAAATCTGGGATTTATCAAACTGGCTCCAAGAATATCTTAATGATGCTTGGGACAAGCAAATTGAAGCAGATGTAAAATTAGGTCGATTGGATCAGTTAATTCAGCGTGCAAAAGCAGATATTGAAGCTAATCGGGTGAAGCCGTTAAATGAAATCCTTAACAAATCCTGATTTTTGGCGCTCTTATGCTGCACTTTCAACTGAAGTTAAAGAGCAAGCTAGAAAGGCGTATCGTCTTTGAATTAATAATCATATCTAACAATTATCAATAACTTAGATGAGGAATTAACACCCCTCAGTGTTGCTAAAGAGGGGTTGAATGTGAAATTTTTTTAAACCAGTGTTGCTGTTGCTTTCATTGCAAAAATTTTCTCAATCACATCTTCTACTACCTTATCTGGCGTGGAAGCACCAGAAGTAATTCCCACAACAATTTCTCCATCTGGTAACCAGTTTTCTGTCGTTATTAACTGACCATTTAATTGCCGATGTTCAATAGAATATCCTGATTTAAGGCGTTCAACAGTATCAATATGATAAGAAGGAATTCCCCGCTCAAAAGCAATTTGTTGCAACTGAGTAGTATTTGATGAATTAAACCCACCAATTACTACCATCAAATCTAAATTTTGTTCCACTAACTCCAACATGGCATCTTGGCGTTCTTGAGTCGCATCACAAATAGTATTGAAGCTTTGAAAATGCTGATTTAACTCCGTGGGGCCATACTTCTGTAACATAGTCCGCTCAAAAAGCTTGCCAATTTGCTCAGTTTCCCCTTTAAGCATCGTAGTTTGGTTGGCAATGCCAACCCTTTCTAAATCTTGCTCGGGGTCAAATCCTGCTGAACAAGCTTTAGCAAATTTTGTCAGAAATTCTTCACGGTTCCCACCATTGATAATATAGTTAGCAACATATTCTGCTTCTTGCAAATTCAACACAATTAAATACTTGCCAGCAAAAGAACTAGTAGCAACTGTTTCCTCGTGCTTATATTTCCCGTGAATTATTGATGTATAATCGATTTTTTTGTGTTTTTCTACTGTATTCCAAACTTTAGATACCCAAGGACAAGTTGTATCAACAATTTTGCAGCCTTTATCGTGAAGTATCTGCATTTCTTGAACGCTTGCCCCAAAAGCGGGTAATATCACTACATCACCAGTTCCAACAACAGAAAAGTCTTTATTCTTTCCTTCAATAGGGATGAATTCTACTTCCATCTCCTGCATCCGCTGATTTACAGAAGGATTGTGGATAATCTCGTTAGTAATCCAGATGTGCTCTGTGGGGAAGTGCTGACGGGTTTCGTAGGCCATGGCTACAGCTCGTTCTACACCCCAGCAAAAGCCAAAGGCTTGTGCCAGCCGGATTGTCACATCACCCCGTTGCAGAGTGTAATTGCGATCGCGAATTTCTTGAATCAAGTTACTCTGATACTCAGATTGCAATTGGGTGGCAACTTCTGCTTGATGACCAAACCCCTTACGATTGTAATTTTCTGAATGTTGTAGGCTGCGCTTAAAAGCTTTTGTATCCATTAGATTTGTCTACATAAACCACTATTTTTTATTTTCTCGCGCCAAGACGCGATTTATACACAGTTGTATTCAAAGATATTATCAGAGTGGGGGAAAGGGTAAAGGATAAGGGGTAAAAAGATTTAATGCCTTTACCCTTTCCCCTTTAACCTTTTCCCCTCTTTTTCTTGCTGGGGTTTTAATTCGATCTCGCTATAAATCTGCAATGCAGAACGCCAAACTATATAGCCTTCAGGGCTTAAGTGTAAGCCATCAGTAGTAAATTCACGACGGAGATTTCCTTGTTTGTTGGTAAACAAGGGATATAAATCGAGATATTTGACACCTTTTTTGATACAAATACTTTGTAGTTGCTGATTCAACTCACGAATGCGACTATTAGCAACAGCCAACAGTTTCTCTCGTCCTTTCCAGGTTGCTTCCTCTGCCCCATGTGGCAAAATCGATTGGACAACAATTTGCGCTGTGGGATGCGCCTTTCGTAGGTAACTAATAATTTGCCGCTGATTACCTAAAATTACCCTGTCGCTCATCCCCCGAATTAAGTCATTAATGCCAATCATTACAAAAATCGCCTCTGGCTGGGTGCGGTCAAATATCTTCAATCTTTTTAAGAGTCCATTGCTGGTTTCGCCAGAAATTCCTTGATTAAGCCAATTTTTACCTTCAGGTAATAACTCAGGGGGAAACCACAAACTTAGAGAATCTCCCGCCAGGATAGTTAAATGCAAAGGACGTTGGTCAGCGGCTACCTTGGCTTCTTGCATGAGGATGTCTACCCACTCCTGGTAAGTGAGTTGGTGACGACGACCCAAATCAAGGGTAGCAATTTGCGGTGAGTTGTTCAGGCTGATTGGCTCTGGGGATGTTATTATCCCAAAAAAAGCGGCCAATCTCTGCTGTTGCCAAATTAGCAGGATGACCGCCAACATTAGGATGCCGTTAGTTAACAGCGAGAAAAATGCCCAGATAGGAAAGGTTTTTGCGGATGTAGACACGACTAGCGAAATTTACCAATTATTTGAATCAAATTTTAACGCTAGCGATCGCAAATCACCCAATTTTAAACTAGGAAGCAGGGGGAGCAAGGGAAGCAAACAGAAAGTTCTTCCCTTATAACTCCTAACTATTCTACAGACGCGATTAATCGCGTCTCTCCTAACTCAACACTCTTTACTGAGTGGGACGATCGCCAAACTCGGAATTGTAACCTTCTTCACCGTGTTCGTTGATATCCAAACCTTGCAATTCAGCTTCCTCTTTGACTCGCAGCCCCACTGTAGCATCGATAATCTTGAGAATAATCCACGTACCGACACCTGCGATCGCATAGGCAATGGCAATTGCTGCTAGTTCAACTCCCAATTCACCCAAATTACCACGTAGCACTCCCTCTTTACCTGCTCCGTTGACTTGAGTAGTGGCAAAGATGGCCGTTAAAATTGCCCCCACTGTGCCACCAACGCCATGCACGGGAAAGGTATCTAAAGCATCGTCAATTTCTAGCTTGTGCTTGAAACTGATTGCATAAAAGCAAACAAAGGCGGTGATGAAACCAATTAAAATCGCTGATAGCGGTGTGACAAATCCGGCAGCGGGAGTGATGCCTACTAAACCAGCAACGGCTCCTGTAGCTGCTCCTACGGCGGTTGGTTTCCCCCGTAAAACCCCTTCCAAAATTAGCCACATTAAAGCCGCCGCTGCCGCAGATGTATTGGTGGCAACAAAGGCTGTTGTTGCTAAATTTGTTGTTAAATTACCAGAAGTTCCACTAGCAACAGATAGGGCACTCCCAGCGTTGAAACCGAACCAACCAAACCAGAGCAAGCCAGCACCCAACAAAATGAAAGGAACATTGTGCGGCGGGCTAAGGCGATCGGGATGGGTTTTCCGAGGCCCAAGGACGATCGCAGCTACCAGGGCTGAAACGCCAGAACTAATGTGAACTACTGTGCCACCTGCAAAGTCGAGGGCACCCAAACCACCATACAAACCTAAAAATCCACCTTTTGCCCATACCATGTGGGCCAAGGGGGCGTAAACAAACGTTGACCATAATAGCACAAACAGCGAATAGGCGCGGAAACTCATCCGCTCTGCGATCGCCCCAGAAATTAAGGCCGGGGTGATAATAGCAAACATGGCTTGATAAATCGTGAATGCCTGGTGGGGAATCGTTCCGGCATAGGAGACGACATCAGCATATTTGGAGTCTGCTGCTTTGAGGGCGTCTTCGTATGGCAGATGCGGCAAGTAGCCTTGAGTCTCTAAACCGACATTATTCAACCCGAACCATTGCAATCCACCGATAAATGATAAACCTGGCGCAAAGGAAAGACTATAGCCCCACAGAATCCAGCTAACTCCCACGATCGCCATCAACACAAAGCTCATCATCAATGTGTTTAGGATATTGCGCGATCGTACAAATCCACCATAGAAGAACGCCAATCCTGGTGTCATTAGTAGCACGAGTGCTGCTGAAATCAGCATAAATGCTGTATCTCCAGTATCAGCAGCAGGCACAGCAGCGCCTGGTGTTTGGGCAAAAGCATTGCCCATCAGTGGTACTCCCAAAAACAGTAGGGTCATAGCCCCAATCATTACAACTTTTTTTAACACTTGTTTTTCTTCCTAAGCACCAATTATTTGTATACTTAACTACATTTGATTACTTTTAGTTAGACATTTTTGTGTTGAAAGTTACTTAACCTTAATTTTCTGCAAATGTTAACGAAAATATAATCCTGTTTGTAGTTGCCAAGATTGAAATAAGGGTGTACCGATGCAATGATTGCATCTTTGTTTTTGAAGAATAGCATTTTATTGAAGCGCTACAAAATTCCAATTTTTTAGTTACCTACTGTTACAAACCAAGATACCTGTGAAAATTCATTACATATTTGCACAAATATGTAATGAATTTTCTTTATATTTCCCGCATAAACGCGTAGATATCCGTATAGCCGCTTTTCACAGGTTAGTTGCTAAAAAACCTTTCCAATGTTAGGTGAGGTTATATCCCTTTAAAAGGGGTAATTATAAAAGTTATTAGTCGAAAATGGTATAGAAATTTTACTTAATTTTTGGGTGCAAACATGCTAATTAAAACACTCACGAAAGCTAAACATGCTCCGATTAAGTCGTAGCGGTCTGGAGTTACTCCGTCTACCTTCCAACCCCAAAGCATTGCCATTGCAATAAACACGCCGCCGTAAGCCGCATACACTCTGCCAAAATTTGTTGGTTGGAGAGTTGCAATAATCCTATAGAAAGAAGAGAGCAATTCCTCCCAATATGCCGCACCAGAACGGCTTACCTTCGCGCAACCACAACCAGACTAGGTAGCCGCCCCCGATTTCAAATAAACCAGCCCACAAAAAATACAGTAGGGACTTAATCATTTGACCAATTTTTTAATAAGTCGAACTCAGTGAAATTACGCTAACGCTTTTAACTAATATTGTCATTAATTAAAGTAAGTTTGTTGAACTGGGCATTGGGCATTGGGCATGGGTCATGAAAAGAGGCAAAAAGGCAGTTCTTGCTGGGGGCAGAGGCGAAAACTCTTCTCCCTTGCTCCCTGCTCCCTGCTCCCCTGCCTCCCCTGCCCCTCTGCTTCTTCCCCCAGAATGTAGATAAGGCTCAAGGATGAAAGCACCATTACCTGATAACGAAGCACAGAGAATCGACACGCTTTTGCAGTATAAGATTCTCGACACAGCATCTGAAGCCGCTTTTGACGACCTCACGCGTTTAGCCTCGTATATTTGTCAAACTCCTATTGCCTTAATTAGCTTAATTGATACAAACCGTCAGTGGTTCAAATCAAAAGTCGGTTTGGATGCTCTAGAAACACATCGAGATTTCGCATTCTGTGCCCATGCTATTCTCCAGCCTGATATTTTGGTTGTGCCTGATGCAACACATGACGAACGGTTCGCCACCAACCCACTGGTGACTTCTGACCCAAATATTCGGTTTTATGCTGGTGTACCTCTAACTAATCCTGAGGGATATGCGCTAGGAACTCTATGTGTGCTTGACTACGTACCACGAGAACTTACTCCAGATCAGATAGAGGCATTACGAACCTTAGGTCGTCAAGTCATCAAGCAACTGGAATTGCGCCGAAATTTAGCAAGTTTGGTACTTGTGACCAACAAAAGCAAACAGGCGCAGAAAATACACAAGCAATTTTTTAAAAAAATTGCAGCAGGTTTTGGTTTAGCGTCGGCAATTTTAGTTTTGATTGGTGTGGTTTCTTATCAAAATACAACAGTAACTACTAATAATCGCAGTATAGTAAAAAATACTTATAAAAAAATCGACAGTCTAGGAAAACTACTGTCCCACATCAACGATGCTGAAACTAGACAAAGTGGTTACATCCTCACTGGAAAAAAAATTTATCTCAAACCTTATCAAGCAGCACTTGCTAACGTCGATCAAGAAATTGCCAAGCTGAAGAGTTTAACAACAGATCAACCGAATCAACGACAGCAGATTGCAACGCTTGAATCTCTGATAACGGCTAAACTTACTGAACTAAAACAAACTATCGGCTTGCGCCAGGACAAGGGATTAGAGGCGGCATTGCAAGTACTAGTGAAAAATAATGAACAAAATCTCATGGATGATATCCGCAAGGTGATCAATGAGATGGAAAACGAGGAAAAGGAACGACTCCAGCAGCAGTCACAAGCAAAAAAAGCCAGGACTCGCAACACAATTCTGACACTTGCGATCGCTATCTGCCTAAGTTTTATTGTTCTTGCCCTAGTCTACTACTTAATCTATCGCGAAGCCATAAAGCAGAAGAGAACAGAAGAAACCTTAAACCAAGAACGCAACTTTACCTCAGCAGTCCTTGATACAGCTGGCGCGTTGGTAATAGTTCTCGATTCTCAGGGGCAAATTGTTCGTTTTAATCAAGCTTGTGAGCAAATAACAGGTTACTCTTTCGATGAGGTGAGGGGTAGGTATTTCTGGAACTTGTTCCTACTTCCTGAAGAGGTGGAGTCAGTCAAAGCAGTTTTTGAGCAATTGCTAACTGGTAGAGACTTCCTAGAGCACGAAAACTATTGGGTAATGAAGGATGGCAGTCGCCGACTAATTGCCTGGTCGAATACCTTCTTAAAAGACTATGAAGGAGTAGTGGAATACGTTGTTGGCATTGGCATTGACATTACTGCTCGTAAACGAGCGCAACAGCATCTAACTGCACAATATGCTACAACCCGCGTTTTAGCGGAGTCCGCCACAGTCAGCGAAGCTACTCGCCAAACCCTGCAAGGAATCTGTGAGAGTTTGGCATGGGATTTGGGTGAAATTTGGATGGTGGATGAGCAAGCAAATGTGCTGCGTTTTCTCGATATGTGGTATGGGGCATACCTTGATTTGCAAGAGTTTGAAGTACTGAATCGGCAAACCACGTTTCTACCAGGAATTGGGCTGCCTGGTCGGGTTTGGGCTAGTTCTGAACCTGTTTGGATCACTGATGTTGTTAAAGAACTCAGTTTCTCCCGCTTTAAAATTAACGCTCAAATAGGACTACACGCAGCTTTTGGTTTTCCGATTCGCAGCGGTCACAAAATCCTTGGTGTGATTACCTGCTTCAACCGTGAGATTCAACAGCCTGACCAAGATTTGATAAAAACAATGAATTCTATCGGTGAGCAAATGGGGCAATTTATCCAGCGTAAACAGGCTGAAGAAGAAATACAACGCCAAAACTTGCGCTCGCAATTATTTACCGAAATCACGCTCAAAATTCGCCAGTCTTTGCAAATCGAAGAAATTCTCCAAATCACCGTCGAGGAGGTACAAAAGATTCTCAAGACTGACCGAGTTTTAATCTATCAGCTTTTACCAGATGAGTCTGCAACCACCGTGATTGAAGCAGTAGTTTCTGGCTTACCAGCAATCAAAGAGCAAAGCATTACTCATCCCTACTTCCAAGCGGAATATCTACAACAACACTATTTACAGCAGTACCGTCAAGGACAGATTTTAGGGCTGGCTAATTTGGATTTGCTGGAAGTCGAACAAAAGCATCTGGAATTAATGCAACAGTTTGGGGTCAAAGTCAATTTGGTTGTGCCCATTCTTGTCAAAGAAGAAGTTCGTGGTTTGCTCATAGTTCATCAATGCGATGATTCCCACCATTGGTCTAGCTTTGAAACTGATCTTTTGCGGCAAATAGCCGACCAAGTAGGTATTGCCTTAGCCCAAGCCCAACTATTAACAGCAGAAACTCGTCAGCGACAAGAACTTGAAATTGCCCGTCGCCAAGCCGAATTAGCTTCTCAAACTAAAAGTGCCTTTTTGGCAAATATAAGTCATGAAATTCGGACTCCGATGAATGCTGTTTTGGGGATGACCAGTTTGGTGTTAGATACTCCTTTAGACTCAGAACAGCGAGAATTTATTGAAATAATTCGTAGTAGTGGAGACGCACTTTTAAGTTTAATCAACGAGATTTTGGATCTTTCCAAACTTGAGGCTGGAGAGATGGCTCTCGAAACTCTAGATTTTGACCTATCCACTTGTGTGGAAGAAGTGGTGGAATTATTGGCTCCCTCAGCCCATAACAAGGGATTAGAAATTGCCACACTGATTGAGCACAACGTTCCCACCCAGGTCAAAGGAGATGCTGGTAGGCTGCGGCAAATTCTGATGAACTTAATTAGCAACGCTATCAAGTTCACCAGCGCTGGCGAAGTATTAGTGCAAGCCGAATTACGTTCGCTTTCCTCTACTACAGCTACTATCCATTTTGCCATCACAGATACAGGTCTTGGCATTAGCCCTGAAGACCAACGCAAACTCTTTATGCCATTTACCCAAGTAGATGCTTCGACCACTCGCAAGTATGGTGGCACCGGTTTGGGATTAGCCATCTGTAAACAACTGGTGACCTTGATGGGAGGAGTAATTGGGGTAGAAAGTCAGATGGGGAAAGGAGCTAAGTTTTGGTTTGAGGTGCTTTTTATGAAGCAAGTTGAGCCTGTTTTGCCAAAATGCGAACGCGGACTTTTGCACAATCGCCGCTTGTTAATGGTGGATAACAACGCTACTAATTACAAAATTATCTACCATCAAGCTACTCATTGGGGAATGCAGGTAGATCAAGCTGACAGTATTGCTGCTGCCCTCAAAGTTATTCAGAAAGCTTATAAGCAGGGGAAATCCTATGATGTCGCCTTAGTTGATATAAAAAATGGCATGGCAATAGGAGAACAAATTAAAGCCAATTCTACAATTGCTGAGATACCTTTGATTATGCTCACCTCTACTAATCAACGGGATGAAGTGCAGCAGGCGCTCAAAATCGGATTTGCTGCTTATTTGATCAAACCGATTAAGCCATCACGACTCCTCAATGCCATTATGACTATTTTACAAACTCAGTCTGAATCAGAACAAGGAACTAAAGGTTCTTGGCTAGAGGCTACTGAAGAAATCCAGAGTACAGATTCAGGCATTCTTACTTCTTCTTGCCTTAACCCCGCTACTAAATACAAGTTAAGAATTCTCTTAGCTGAAGATAATTTGGTGAATCAGAAAGTAGCCTTGAAGCAACTCGATAGTTTAGGCTACAAAGCCGATGTAGTTGCTAATGGCAAGGAAGTTTTGCAGCTATTAGAAAAAATTCCTTACGATTTGATTCTAATGGATTGCCAAATGCCAATTCTCGACGGTTTGGAAACCACAAAAGAAATTCATCGTTGGCAAGAGGGTGCTTTTGCTCTGCGTCGTCGTCCTGTGGTGATTGCGATGACAGCTAATGCGATGAAAGAAGACGAAGAAATGTGTCTCAATGCAGGAATGGACGACTATCTGAGTAAGCCAGTGTTTAAAGAAAAATTGGCTGCGACTCTAGAGCATTGGACAGGTGTGATCCTCTCAAAACAAGAGGCAATTGTATATGAGCAGACAGTTACCACTGGTCTAGCAATAGATTGGGAACAATTGCATCGGATATCGGGAAATGACACAGAATTTGAATTAAGTCTATTGCAAGTATGCGTTGAAGATATAAAACCCCGTTTAGAAATAATTAAAGCAGCGATCGCATCTCATGACTTTAAGCAAATTGTGCGAGAAGCTCATCACCTCAAAGGCGCTAGTGCCAACATTGGAGCCACAGCTATGTACCTAGCAGCTGACAAATTAGAACGATTGGCTTACCATCAAGACCTTAGAGATACTACTAACTTAATTTTAGAGTTAAAAGAATTTGTTAACTCCATTCAAATTTTTTTAATCAGAAACCCGGTAACAAATCGCACCTTGTTACCAATCAAAAATGATGGCGCATAAACCCGCAATTAATATGCAAAAGCAGCCTATTACACCAGGATTCATAAAATATTACATAAAATTATCAAACAAAAACCTGCATAAAATCTTCCTACATCTCCAGTAACTTTAGCTGATATAGTAGCTGATACCATCGGTATTTAGCGATTTGTCATTATTCAAGAGGTTTTATGAAACGCTTAATCTACATCATCCCCGTTACTGCAATTGGCTTACTGGCATTGGTAGGATGCAACAGCGATCAAAAATCTGCTACCCAGACTCCTGCTACTACTGAAACCACTGCAGGCACAGGAGTATCCAGAACACCTGTTGCTACACAGGGAGGTTTTAATACTTTGGTCAGTGTAGTTTCAAATACAAAAACTGCGGTGCAAGGCGGAAACTTTGACAAGGCTCAACAGGAATTTAATAAGTTTGAAAACTCTTGGTCTAAGGTTGAGGATGGTGTCAAAACTAAATCTTCAAAAACCTATAATGTAATCGAAGATGCTGCAACCCAGGTGAAGGGTGCGCTGAAAGCAAAAGATAAAGCGAAAGCTCTTAAGGGGTTACAAACACTTGACACAAATATTGCCACTGTTTCTAAAAAGTAAGGGAAAACTAACATAGAAAAGAAGTCAAAAGACAGGAGACAGTAGGAAAACAGTCTTTATATCTGGCTTTAAAACAAATAGTACTTTACCTCATCAAGTTGCAAACTACTATAGTTTCCACTGGAGATTTTGGATAATGCGTTCATTTCGGAAGTACCACCGGACTCTGGCGATTATTTTGGCTTTACCGCTTGCTGTAACATTGTTAACTGGAATTGCAGCTACGCTGGTAGGTGAGTGGTCAGCTAACATTGGAGTTGAGCGTAGTCTACTGCTTTCGATTCATCGTGGTGAAATCTTTGGTTTACAGGGAATCTACCCGATTTTGAACGGACTAGGACTATTGGGGTTGTTGGTTACTGGATTAAGTATGACTAGTTTGTTTGGTAGGAAAAGGTCAAAATCCGAGAAGGATTAAAAAAGACATAATTTAACTTCCCGTGCGATCGCAGTGTTTTAAAATATAAAGACAACTGGGAACCCACTTGTCTCCAGTGTGGCAAAACCCATTGCAGAAGAAGTTCCCAGAGGTATTCCTACTGCTTCCGAACGAAGGCGACCTTTTAAATAGAATCCCAGAGAGAAAATCACTATCTCCACCCCAACACGTGCAGAGAGTGATTTTCTTTGCTTAGATTCCCAAAATACGACTTTATATCATATCCGGTAAATTATTTTTAATTTCTACGTGACCTCTACCCTACTAGGTCAGGTGAGGTTCTTTTATAATGGGCAATTCAGCGGACATGATTACGACTTAGGGTAAGACTGTAAAGAGACAGAAGTAAGGAAAAGTACTCATATTATACATCATGCCTGGCTACTTACAGCAGAATTTTCAAGTAAAACAGTCTTTATGCCTGATTTTGATACTTAAGTTGTGTATTCACCCAATTCAAATCCGCTGGAATTTGGACAGACATAACTTTTTCAATTGTTTGACAAGCTCCTGTAACATCAAGCTCTTAACTTAAAAAATATTAGTTTGGCAAAAAAATAATGATACATGGCAAAAACCAGAAAAATCTTGACAAATTATTGACTGTTACCTTTTAAAGTCAAGCTACAAAATGATTCTAGTCACAATTAACGTCAGTATCTAAATCATCAAAATCTAATCTCATTTTTTAATGTCACAATAATTTTCTTTGATTGAAAGTTATTTACCTATAAGAGGATGTTTTAAAAGTCCTCTTGTCGGTAACAAAACGTTTTAGATCCTCCTAAATCCCCCGATAAATTGGGGGACTTTGATTCCGGTTCCCCCCCCCTTTTTAAGGGGAGCCAGCGCGGTCTTGGGGTCTCCCCAAGTGGAGCGACTGGCGTGGGTTAGGGGGGATCAATAAGTGCAAAGATACAGCCAACCACTTTTAAAACAACCTCTAAACCAACAAGTAATTCTGAAGGTTCAAATAACTATGAATAATCTATCTTCCCAGTCTCTAAAAGTAAGTAATAAAAATGAAAAACTTTTATCTCCTGCTGATCCAGTGCGTACTTATCTGGGGGAGATTGGACGTATACCTTTATTAACTCATGAGCAGGAGATTAATTTTGCCAAGCAAGTTCAACAAATGATGGCTTTACTTGCTGCGAAAGAAAAGTTAGCTATTCACTTAAAACGTCAACCGACACAGCAAGAATGGGTTGAAAATATAAATATCGGTGAAAAATCACTGCTACAACAGCTACATCAGGGGCATGAAGCCAAGCAGAAAATGATTCAGGCTAACCTGCGACTTGTGGTGTCTATTGCTAAGAAGTATCAAAGACATAATCTAGATTTTCTCGATTTAATTCAAGAAGGAAGTTTAGGTTTAGAGCGAGGAGTAGAGAAATTTGACCCTACTAAAGGGTATAAGTTTTCAACTTATGGCTATTGGTGGATTCGTCAAGCAATTACACGAGCGATGTCTGACGACAAGCCGCTTCGCGTCTACGCTGAACAAGGACGTACTATCCGCTTGCCTATTCATGTTACAGAAAAACTGAACAAAATTAAGCGTATTCAACGTGAACTAACTCAAAAATTAGGTCGTACTCCTACCGCAGTTGATATCGCCGATGAACTATCTTTAGAACCTAAAGAAATTCGAGATTATTTACTATTAGCACGTCAACCTGTCTCTCTAGAATTGCGAGTTAGCTCAGAAAAAGATACAGAATTACAAGATATGTTGGAGGATGATGGACTCTCCCCAGAATTATACGCTGACCAAAAGTTTCTCCAACAAAATATTCAAAATTTATTGTCAAAATTAACTCCCCAGCAACGAGAAGTATTAACTTTACGTTTTGGTTTAACAGATGGAAATGAACTCTCTTTAGTGGAAATTGGTCAACGTATGGGTATTAGTAGAGAACGAGTGCGACAGATAGAGCAACAAGCTTTGGGTACTCTACGAAGACATAAAGATAAGATACACAGCTATCTAGCTAGCTAATGTTATAAATTTAGATGAACGATGTCTGCGACAAGCCGCTAAGAGCGTTTACGCAACCTATTCAAACAACGATTGAATAGTTAGATCCTTTAGGGTGATGGTGAAGTTACGCTGTTCTGCTGTGGCAATGAATGAAACGATCGCTTCACACGCCACAGCTACGGTTAACATCACCAGGTTTCGTGTTAGGGGATAATCGCAGACATCATCATTCACCTCGGAAGGAACGCGATAAAGGTGATTCCAAATCACTTCTGCATAATCAGGTGATAGTCCAGCGTGAAGACAAGGAATGCTTAATTGTTCAGCATAATCTTTCACTAGTTGACGTGCGACGCTATTGTCAAAAACATCGACAATTAACTGGCTGTCTTTGAGTAGTTGAGTTGTATTTGCTGGTATCAACTCCTTTGTTTTAGCATCAACTTTAGTACCAATTGCTCGATATAAATTGTTCGCCAAAATTTTAGCCTTAAACGCTCCAACATCGGAACGGTAGTAAGGCTGAGTCGAAAGATTACGCTCCTCAATGCGATCGCGATCAATCACTGTAAGTTTATCAAAACCAGACCGAGCTAAGTTTTCCGCAATGTTAGCTCCTAATGCTCCAGCGCCACAAATGGTTACAGGATAATTTTTTAGCTTTGCCATTACAGCATTGCTGCGGTAAAGCTGCTCGTGAAAAAACATGTTCATTGTCC
This sequence comes from Nostoc sp. CHAB 5824, assembly GCF_020829665.1. GTDB lineage: Bacteria > Cyanobacteriota > Cyanobacteriia > Cyanobacteriales > Nostocaceae > Nostoc. Next base: position 193,697 of record NZ_JAIVFT010000003.1, on the reverse strand, counting down.
TCACCACTCTTGTTGTTCCATTACACCTACTAAGGATTGCAAGTCAAAATCGCGATCGCGTCCACTCAGAGAAATGCCAGAACTGACAACTGTCAAATCAGCTTTAGCGATCGCGCTAGTGTGGCGAACACCATCAGCAGTTGTCCAATCGACTGTCCAATAATCGCCGCGATCGTGGAATTGATTTAATTCACCACCGCCCATCCGCAATGCCTTTTTCAGTCGTTTTTCATCCTGTTGGGGTTGAGTAAAGCCCTCAATGCGCCGAGTTGCTAATTCATACACTGTGCGGATTTCTGGAGTAATGCCCTTAAACTGTAATTCTTCAGTAGGAATGAGTTGCTTAACAGCAGATTGCAGAGTTTCAGAAATTGCCGGATCGGTACGGCGATCGACTTCCTCAAACCAGCAAGACTGTCCATTCCAACGGGCAATAATTTGCTCAAAGGTAACGCCCTCGGTAACTAAGTGGACTGCGATCGGCTTAACTACCTTCAACCGTTGACGCATATCTGCTTCATTCACAGGGTATGCTAACCAAGTTTGTTTTTGCAGTTGATATGCTAACCGCAGTCGTATTTGGGGAAAGTGTTCCAGGTATTCTGCAATCTGAGGTAAGTCTGCTTCTTCAACAACCGTTGCTATTTTCTCATCCACAGGCTGAAAGATGCCCCAACCTTCAAATTTACTAGGCTTTGGACTGAAGGTGTAGATCATCCCGGCTACCCGTGTGCGAACTCGTCCACCTTTGACACAGGGCGCGAGGAATTGGGTTGTAGACAATTGTGCTTGTGCGATCGCAATTTGGTTGATTAGCTTATAGATATCAGTCATAACTTATCCATCATTTAAGCATAATTACACAAGTATTTTTATAAACTTAAGTATATAAAAACATAATCCCTGCTCAGTAAACCAAAAAAACTAGAAAGACCATGACTACCCAAATACAACAAATATTAGAATCCCGAAAAAAGTTAGCATCTGCTTACCGTGCAGTTTACGCAATTGGAGTTTTGTGTATTTTTCTAAGCATAATATTCTTTGTTGCTGGTAATCGATTGCCTGATTATCTAATATTGGGAATTGGTTTTTTATTTTTTGGTTTACTTTATCTAGTTCTAGGTTTTTTTGTACAACGTAAATCAAAAATTGCACTAGGTATTGCAGTAGGATTAATGTCTTTAAATGTGTTAACTGCTATTTACAATTTGATTCAAACAGGTAAACCGTTTGGCTTGGCTATTCCCATGATATTTTTAGGTCAGACTATAGAAGGATTTAAAGCTATAGAAATATTAAAGTCAAAGACTTGAAGTTAATTTTAATTTTGTTAATCGATAGTCTCCTACTTAGGAAGTACTACAATTCCTGCGTGCAAGTTGGTGGAGCATTGCGTGTTCTCAGTTACTAGAGGGACTCCACTGGTGAGTTGTTACACACTCTTTCAAGGATGGCTACTTTTAAGCCTACCTCCCAGGTTCTTCGTACTCCCCGTTCACACACGCCCACTGTATTTGACAGTGTTACTTTTCCTCTCGTACTAGTATGTAGGCTCCACGAGTTAGGGCACGCAGGGTTTTAATGCAATACATATACTACAAAAAAAGTTGCCACTTTTAAAACAGAATTTGAAGATTTAGTAAAGATTTAGTAAATTTACAGTATAAACACTTTGATTCTCGCAGGAAAACAGTTAGGAATTTTACTGTCCCCATTTATATAGCAACTGCTCCTCACTTACGATGAAAAGTATTCTGACCCAAGTTGCTACGGCAGTAGCGCTCAGTGTAGCAACTTTAATCAGTGTCAGCTATAGCAAACCAGCTCTTGGTGCAAATCTAACGTTTGATACTGGCAGACCTGTTCCTTTGATTTTGGACGATGACGGTAGCCAGGATGGCTTAATTGCACTGGCATACATGTTGCAAAACCCTAAATTTGATGTCAAAGCGATTACGATTTCTCAAGGAATTGCTCGTCCGCAGTTATTCAGTAACAACTTGATGCGGGCGTTGACTCGATTAGGTATCACAGCAATCCCAGTTGGAGTTGGTAGTGAAAATCCACTGGCAGGAGATAACAGGTATCCAGAATTGTTTCGAGTAGATTCAGATAGGTTTTACTCACCCTTTGTACCACCTCTAACAGAGATAGCCCTTGAGACTGTCGATCAGCGGGACGCTGCTCAACTTATCATTGACACCATCAAACAGTCACCAGATCCAGTTGCAATTTTGGCAACAGGTTCGCTGACAAATATAGCAGAAGCATTGCGGCGCGATCCATCAATTGTAAGCAACGTTGCTGCGCTCGAAGTTATGGGAGGTGCTGTTTTTACAGAGGGTAATCTAAACTTTCATACCGATCCTATTTTGGCTCAAAATGCCGTTTCTGAGTTTAATATGTGGGTTGATCCGGTAGCCGTTCAAGAAGTTTTTTCATCTGGATTGCCAGTCTTCTTAACACCATTAGATGCAACGAACAATACGTTGTTTACCGCAGCCGATCGGGATGCTTGGAGAGATGCAGGAAAACCTGAAAGTTTACTAGCAGCACAATTAATGGATTATTCGTTTGCATTCATTTCGGGAGGAGAGCAAAACCCCACTCAAGTTTGGGATTTGGTTGCTGCTATCAACTTAAGTGAACCTAATTTTGCCAATGAAGTGCTGCTACCTCTAAGAGTTGATACAACTTCAAATCCAAGCATCGCTCAAGGACAAACGATTGTAGATAATTCACTGACACCAAATGTTTACGTGTCATTAAATCCTAGTTTTAATAATCTGCTATTCAAATCCAGCGAAATTTTTTCGGCTCAAGCAGTAGCTGTTACCGAAGCTTCAACAATTCTAGGTTTACTAGCTGTTGGGGGAGGATTTGTAGCACTCAAAAGTACTAAGGCAATTTGTTCAACTCTCAAACGTAACAAAGATTATGTATAGATGAGAGACAGCATATTTTGGCAAAAACTATGGATATACATTCTTATTAGAATCTATAAAGTAAGCAATGCTTGCTATATCTAATAGTAAGCATTGTCATACTTTAAAACTTACTTATCCAATCGCACAGGCAACGGCATATCCAGAATCTCCATTAGCAAATCCAGACGAGAGGGGCGTGTCAGGAGTGGGACGATGTTCGGCAAACTGTAGTAGTCACCCTCGAAGGTGAACGTATCTACAGGTGCTTGCTGCTGCTTGAGTTGAGTCTCCACCCAGTTGTAATAAGTACCCACACGGACAATCACCACATTGGGCATTATCGCCAATTCCCGGCAGTAGTTCTTGTAGACTTCACCGAAGTAAGGAGCCGCATTTTCGCCCTCATCCGTCACTAGGATAATTTGGTCAACTACCTGCTTCTTCTTCCGCATTGCTTCCAATGCACAACCGATACTAGTACCACCGCCTGCATTGATATGCTGGAAAGCACGCTCCCAGTCAGTCAACTCCTTGCCCTTTGCCGTAACAGCGTAAGGAATGGTGTCGAAGGCATAGACAAACAGTTCTGCCTTAGTGATCCCAGAGATTAGGGCAGCCAGTTGCAAACCCGTCGCGATCGCATTTTCCATTGAGCCGGACTTGTCCACCAATAAAGCAGTTGGACGAGCGATCGCACCGCGCCGTTTCACCTGCTCGTTTGTCACCTTTTCCAGGCGAGCAACGGTGTCTGCGTCAAAATCTGCTGCGTCTGTTGCAATCTGCGCTTTGAATGCTGAGACACGCGTACTCTTAGACGCTGATTCCAACTTGGAGTCAATCAGCTTCTTGACTTCTGGGTGATCCATTGCACCTCTAGTCTGGAGAGATTTGAGGTTGTTGATCGCTTCCTGTGGAGACATGCTGTTGATTAACGCCACCAATACAACTGGTGTGAGTTGCTTGATCGCACCAATTGCGATCGTGTATGGAATATTGAACTCCACAATCAGCCGTGCCTGTTCTGCTGCATTTTCAGCCTTAGCAAGCTGCTTCAGCACATTTGCTAAGGAACCCTCTGGAGGAGTATCGCCAAACAGAATCGCATTTGCCCGCTCATTTGGTTTGATGTGCAGCGAAGCATATAAGTGCTTCATAGCCTTACGACCTCGCAGAGCAGCGCGATCAAACAGAGCCGGATTGCTCTCCCGTGTCTTCAAATAAAGCCGTACCGCAGTCCGAGCCGAACGAGGCAGCTTATTCTGCTGCTGCTTCATGAAGTCCACCACACGAGCCACCTGATAGGGTGGAAACTCTTGCAGCATTACAAATCCAGCATCTCGGTGTTCAGTTAAATTGCTAGTTAACAAGTAAGCAAGAAACACTTCCTTGTGGTCGCGGACATCACCATGACGCTGATACCAAACTGCCAGGTGTCCGTAGAAGATGGGATCGAGTTCAACAATTAACTGATGAATTTCTGCGACTTGCTCAAGCTTGCGGTGAGGAGTTGTCAGCAAACTGTTGAGCATTTCCAAACGCAGGTCACGTTCTGCGGTATTCATTATGAACCTCCTCTAGTTGTGATGGATGAGGAGGCAGATGTTGCACGCGAGGTGATATCACCGCGCAAGTTGTAGAAGCATTGTGTATAACTTGTGCAGAGTTATGTAAGCTTCTGCGATCGGGGCGCGGCAACAACTGCCAACTAAAAGGGACTGGGAATTAGGGATTGGGGACTGAGTAATGAGCGGGAAATTATCGAATTTGCTCTTATTCCCTAAAAGTAGTAGCTGCGTAAGCTGCCATCATATCTGCCGCTATTGCGACAGCACTTTTTGAAAGCAGCGACCAGAACCACAAAGACAAAGGTCATTGTTACCAAGCTTTTCTTGTAGTTCCTTATCACCATGAACAAGGCGATTGCCACGTTTAACAGCTTTTTCAGATGGGTAGCCACGACGACGTTTACTCGATGCTTCAAAAGCAGAAATCGTCGAAATCTTCCGGCTCGATGTTGAAAGAATTAATCTTCTTCATCGTTCTCACCTCCATATTGAAATGAAATAAGATCACCTCGTGCAAGTCGAAAAAGCTGTTGATTCACACACGGGATTTGAACCCGTAGTTGCTTGATCTCAAGTCAAGTGCCTTACCAATTCGGCTAGTATGTAAGCTTTTTCAGTTAGGGCACGAAGTGAAAATTTTATTTTTGAGAAAGCTGATTTAAAATAAATCGAATTTCTTTCTTGTTACACTGCTGTTTCCTGACCGCGTAAATTATTCGACCTCTATACATTGCAGCAGAACGATGAATAATACCTTTAACAACATCCGTTACATAATGAGTTGGTGGCGGTGGAAAATCTTCAAAGGTAATTAAATACCAAATCTCGTTTAGCTTCTGGTATTGATGATAATTATCAATGATGACAATATCAGTTTGTTCCTGCTTTAGCTTCTGCTTTCGAGGCACTTTCTCGGCTGCACAAAGAATTCCAGTTTCAGGATGGATATAGAAGCGATCGCGATGGTTTGCATCTAGCTGAATTCGATACCCTCGATAAGGCTTGCTGTAAAAACCACCATCAATTATTTCCACATACCGTTCAACGTAGTCCCACACATGATCGATAACATGCTGTCCTGCCATTGTGCTGGGATCTAATCGTTGACACAGTTCGCTGTAAACGTCATTCCAAGGCTGTCCAACTTGCGAGCGCAAAAACCGACGCAGGGGGCCGAGATGGTCTGAAAGATACTTGGATTTATTTATTGGTTTAATCAGGTAAGGATTCAACAATCCATCCTGACTCGCTTCCTCAGTGATTTTGTGTAATTGCTTCTTAAAGCCAGTTACCTTTTTGAGGCTAATTTTCATCCCACCGCGAGGACGCTCAATCACAATCTCGCTCAAACGATGTTCGCTCATATCTCACGTTGTTTAAATGCAGTTGTTCTAATTGAGTTGTTATTAAACATGAGTTAGCTAACATCATTGAACTCACCTCTGTATTGAGTGAAGGTTATAAATACGATTTAAATAATTTAAATTCCGCACAAGTTAGCAAAGCAGTTTTCACAGTTGCCTATACCAGTTTAGCTACGCTCCCATCAAAGTGAGCGGCAGGAATCGTTCGCGTAGCGTTCCCGTAGGATACCTGCATTCCGTTGCCGGAGTGTATGTAGACTTCACAAGTTAGGGCGCAAAATTAAATCTTAAATCACCGAATAACTCTGAAATTTAACCATAGACAGCTTCAGGACGGATGATTAAATCACCACTGGGACGGCGATCAATTACGTAACTAGAAAGGCGATCGCTATTCACATCTAAATGCCGAGCAACGCGCTCCTTCACTGCCACATCATTCATGTCTGCTGCAATTTCCAATTGCGTTTTTGGGACATCAACAGAACGCCCTTCAAAGCGAATATGAACCATTGCAATCACCTCTTGTTTTAATTACGAATTATGAATTACGAATTCGTAGTAGTGGATCTGATCGGGATTGAACCGATACCCTCCCTGTGAGAGTTACACTCACACCTCGTGCAAGTTGAAAAAGCTGTGGTAACACCGCAGGAATTGAACCTGCACTTATCGTTTAAAATACGATCACTCTACCTTTGAGTAAGTATGTAAGCTTTTTCTGTCAGGGCACAAGTGACATCTGGGAACTCTACCGTTAGAGCTACAGACCCAAGTTTGAATAATTGTCATGCTCTTATTGAGGCAATCTCACTTAACTTCAACCGAAGTAGAGTGTAGAGTCTAGTGGAGCCGTCGGGAATTGTAGGCTTTGCCTTCCCGTTCGCGCAGCGTTCCCAAAGGGTAGGGTACCCGAATCCTGCAACCGTCCGTTTGTTGGCTTCGGAGCAGTCGAACACCAATCGCGGCCCCAAAACTGGGTACTGCCGAAGGAAGTTGCTATAGCGTTTCCCCAAAAACTAGCATCTATGCAATTATCAAGGTTCCGAGAGGTTTTAGTTTTGCCTTTTGAGGAGGCTTTTTTCTTGATACTACAAATGTAATACATGTTCTACATGATGTCAAGGGGATACTACAAATTTCACATTTCGATACGTGTCATTTAGATTTAGGAGTTACGCAAAATCTCTCAAACTCTTATTTCTCCGTGTCGCGCCAGTTTCTTCTCCTATCGGAGACGCTGCGCGAACAAGTCGGGGAACCGCAAGGGCGCACTGGCTTCTCTGCGCCTTTGTGGTTCGTTATTCCGTAACTCTTGCGTAAGTCCTAAGATTTTCTGATTACGAAAGTTCCTATTAATAAGGGTTATACTATTTCGCTGTAATAATAATGATACAAATACGTTGGTAGGGGCATGGCATTGCCATGCCCCTACGAGAAATCTATATGTATCAAAGTTTTCGTGAATTGGTATTAGAGATTATTCTTTGCTGAAAGTGACAGGACTTTTTGTGAAACTGAGCGATCGCGCAGCGTGTTGTAAGACTTGCGAAAGTTTTGCAGTCGGGATGTTAATAGTGCATGTAATTAACTGCGGTTATCTATCTGAGCGCGTTGCAAACTTCCAGAGAAGTCAACATAAACACTTTTCCATTCTGTAAAAACATCCATTGTAGTAGTTCCAGCTTCGCGGTGTCCGTTACCAGTTTGTTTGACACCACCAAAGGGCAAGTGTACCTCTGCGCCGATAGTAGGGCCTGGTGTGGTTTGCCCAAATAGTCGCCGTCCTTCGCCAGCAGTGTAAAAGGCACAGTCAATACCTTCTTGCACATCTCCTCTGGCTTCTGTCAGAGGTTTACCCATTTCCCGACTGATTAACTGGGCAAGTTCTTCTTTATGCTAGAGTAATATTTCCCCAACCCGAAAGATGTATTCTGCCCTAGCTGGGGCCGGGACTTTGCGCCAACTATGGTAAGCTTTCCGGGCGGCGGCTACCGCTGTATCTACATCTTTAACTTGGGAACGGGGAAATGTGGCAACTACTTCGGTTTTGTCAGCAGGGTTGCGACTTTCTAAAGTTCCTTCCCCTACAGCACTCAACCATTGACCGTTTATATAATTGCGGCAAAATAGCGGAGTTGTCATCTTGAAAATCTCCGGCTGATGATCCACTGAAACTTGTATACTAAGTTTGCTTGCTTTCTAGGTTATCCTCAAGTTTAGGAAATTGGTGTGAGATAGAAATATCGATATAAAAATTAAGGGACTAACGCCAAGACACCGACAGGAGAACCAGAACCACCACGCAATCTGAGAATAGCGATCGCTAGAGTAGTACCTTTAGGTGGCAGTTGATCCAAATTAGTGAGATTTTCTAATACAATGCGCGGTTGTTCTAAAACTAAGCGGTTAATCGCAAAACTGTTATCCTGTCCAGGATCTACGCCATGAGTATCAATTCCTACGCCAGCGATTTGCCGTTCATTCAGTAATAATTGAGTCGCATCGCTGCCAAACCCTGGAAAGTGGGCAATTCCTTGAGCATCCTGATTTAGGAATGCACTTTTATCTAACCACTTTTTTTGCCAACCAGTATTCAGTATAACTACGCAGCCATCAGAAATTTCACCGTATTGTTCTTCCCAAGCCCGAACATCAGCAATAGTCAGGGCATAATCAGGATTAACCGCTGTGGTTTGGCGAATATCTATAACCACCGCAGGTACAACCAGGGACTGGGCTGGGTATTGGTCAATTCCCACAGCAAAACTATGAAAACTGTTAGGGGCGTTGATATGAGTAGCACTATGCTCTCCCAAGGAGAAACGCCGCAGGTAATAGCCATCATTATTCAGTTCCGCTACAGTTTCAAATTCTACTGGAGGGTCGCCAGACCATTGAGGAATATCTACGTCAATTACATGACTTAGGTGGATAACGCGTGTGTAGGTGATACTATTTTGACTTTGGGGTTGTATCATCCCAGCCTTCTATTTTATTTGTACTCAGGGATTTTTTTCAACGGTACCGCAGCTACGCCCATCGTAGACATTACTTGGATTGAACTACGCCTACGCAAAGATAGTACTACCATTCGTTTTTAAACGATTCAACTGCACATTTCTATTCCTGCTTCCCTGGATTAGAAGAAATAATCCCCCAATTCCTGTAAATTTTAGGTTGTTGGGGGGGTCAAATGTTGCAGCAAAAAGTGAATTAATCTTAGTTAACAATCAATAGGTTAACTTTTGATTAAATTTTGATTAAAGTTGAGTAATATCTACGAATCGGGTTGCTGCTTGAGTGGAATCATGATCACAAACTCGGCACCTTCGCCTGGTGCTGAAATACACTGGATTTGCCCACCGTGTTTTTTTACAACAATTTGGTAACTAATTGATAACCCCATGCCCGTGCCTTTACCGACGGGTTTCGTAGTAAAGAAGGGGTCAAATACGCGTTTGCGTACTTCCTCAGTTATGCCTAGGCCATTGTCGGTAATGCTAATGATTGCACGGTCTTGTTGGATGAGGGTGCGAATGCGAATCTGGGGAGAAGTCATTTGTTTAGAGTTGTTTACTAATGACATAGGCGCTTCTCTACGAGACGCTACGCGAACGCCTTCCTGCAGGGTATGACTAATGGCAAATGACTCTTCAATTGCATCGATCGCATTTGTCAACAGATTCATAAACACCTGATTCATGTGTCCAGCATGACACACTATCGGTAGTAGATTGCCGTAGTCTCGGATTACTTGGATTTCGGGATGTCCTGGTTTGGCTTTCAGGCGATTTTGCAACAGCAGCAAGGTGCTATCAATACCTTCATGAATATCCACTCGCTTTCTGCCGTCTTCATCAAGGCGAGAAAAATTGCGTAAAGATAGGACAATCTGCCGAATGCGTTCGGCTCCCATATTCATGGAATCCAGGATTTTGGGCAAATCTTGCTTAAGAAAGTCTAAATCAATGGCGTAGATTTGTTGGTGAATTTCTGGGGTTGGTGGGCAGTAGTTCTGTTGATAAAGTTCTACCAAGTGCAGCAAGTCTTTGATATATTCACGGGCGTGGCTAATATTGCCGTAGATGAAATTGACAGGATTATTGATTTCGTGGGCAATACCTGCAACCAATTGTCCTAAACTGGACATTTTTTCAGTTTGAATCAGTTGTGCTTGGGTTTGTTGAAGTTTTAAGAGTGCCGCTTCTAATTGCTCGGCTTTGTCTTGGGCAGTTTGGGCGGCGATACGGCTTTGGGTGTAAAGTTTAGCTTGGTCAATGGCGATCGCTAGTTGAACTGTAACTGCTTGTAGTAATTCTACTTCGTTGTCTAGCCAAGGGCGGAAGCCACTACAATAACCACAGCTAAATGTACCAATTTCGCCAGATTGGGTGTGTACGGGCAGCGACATAAACGCAGTGAAACCAAAATCCTGCAAAAACTGCCGTGCAGTGCGTAGGCGTAGCCCGCCGCAGGCATCGCCCACAGTCTTAATATCATGGATGCGGATAATTTCTCTATTTAAGGTTTTGGCTGCGATTAGTTCGATTTCTCCATTAATTGCTTCTTGCTGGTTAAGTAGACAAGGTAAAAAGGAACTTTTCGCTTCATATACTCTCTCCCAGTAGGGAACCTCAGCGTCTTGCCGATACCAAAAAAAGGCGCAGCGATCGATCTGGAATAAGTTACGAATCTCCTGCACTGCGGTTTCCACAATGTAATTGAGATCCAAGGAAGCTCGAATCTGGTTAGAAAGACGATTGAGTAGTGCTTCTCGCTGGGCACTTTCTCTAAGTGCAACTTCTGTTTGTTTGCGCTTGATGCCAATGGCAATCTCATGGGCGGCAAATTCCAGTGCTGTGAAAGTTGATTCTGTGACCGTTTGGCGGGCAAACATGGCTATCACGCCTACAGTCTCATCTTCAACAATTAGGGGATAACCAGCGAAGGCGACCATACCTTGTCGCTGTGCCCACTCTTTGTTACCCACGTGGGGATCTGTCTGCACAGAGTTAGTTAGATAGGGTTTGCCCTCTTCGGCAATTAAACCAATTTTGAATTGACCGACTGGCATACATTTATGGGGCCCATTAATGTGGGTGTACATCCCAGAACTGACTTGCAACTCCAATACGTTGTCTTGTTTGTTCAGCGTCCAGATGCGAGCAAAGGCTGCATCAAGATGTTCAACTAAAGCGTCAGTGCAACGGCGCATCATGTTCTGTAAGCTGTCACTCTGGGTAAGGGCCGCATCTACATCGGCACGAAAATTTGCTAAACGCGCCCGCTCTGCTAGAGCTGACTCTGCTTGTTTGCGGTCAGTGGTGTCATAGCAAATACCAACAAAGTTTAAAACATTACCATTGGCGTCTCTAATAGCAGATGAGTTGCTTGTATGCCATCGCCAACTACCATTTTTATGTTTTACCCGATATTCAATCGCGTCTTGTTTCTCGCTTGTTGTCGCAATTCTTTGAAAATAATCGGCACAGATATGGACATCGTCCGGATGTACAAAGGGAACAAAGGATTTGCCTTCAACCTCTGCAATCTCATGTCCAAAAATTTCTGTCCAGTTAGGAGAAACGTAAGAAAATATCCCTTCAAGTGTCAACGCAAAAATAATGTTATTGGCGTTTTCAACAATGCTGCGAAACTTAGCATCGCTTTCTATGAATGCTGCTTGTACTATGTCGCTAGTGTCGCGGACAAGAACTATGATTTGCTGGTCTGGTAATGGTAATAACCTAGCTTCAAAATTATTCTTCCCGGATGGTAGCGCTAAGGTATATTCAAAACTGACTTCATATTGAGTTTCAAGTACTTGAGTTATTGCTTGGTGGAAGCGATCGCCTACAGCAATCGGTAGGCATTCTCGCAAACTCTTGCCATGACAATCTCCTGTTGCGATATACGGTTTGTGCATCTTCCCTGGCTTGTAATCCAGGATACTTCCATCAGCATCAATACGAAAGTATAAATCAGGAAGCACTTGCAAAACCGCTGCAAATTCTGATGTTTTTTGGCATAACTGTGCTTCAACTGCTTGGCGTTTTGCAGTTTCAGATTGTAGTTGTTCTAGTGCTTTTGTTAATTCTGTCGCCTGTTTTTGTTCTGTAATTTCATGCAGACAACAAGAGCAATTTGTAGATGTCAAGCAACTTTCTCTCAGGGTAGGTCGCACTTCTGTTATATCCACACAATAACCGATGTAACCAACAAAGCTACCATCTGCTGAGAATCTTGGCGCGGCTGTATCTAAAATCCAGCGATATTTTCCATCAGCCCGACGCAGACGATATTGCCTCTGGAACGAATCATGCACAGCAAATGCTTTCAAGTATATATCTTCACATGGCTGTCTATCTTTTGGATGGACGCTGCAAGTCCAGATATTGTTTATCTCCTCTCTTCGCGCAGATACGGACGTGCCTATTGTTAGATATGTTCCAGTAAATTCCAGCCAATTTGAATTGAAGTAACAGTAAAGTGCATTGCATCCAGCCATCCAAATCATCAGAGGAGCAGTATCCGCCTGCTGGCAAAATACTTTTTCATCCTGTTGTATTTCTTCCTCTTCGACCATGATTTGGTTAATGTAGCTCTGCACCTTTTTAGAAAACACTTTTGCCTGCCTGCTATGCCTAAATTATTAAGGTAATTGTCTGAAAATAGGATTTATTAATGGATGTATCTAATTTTTATGCCAACCTGCTATTCATCTTAATACTTTATTTATTTTTATATATTCAACAATTCCTCTTTTACTGTAAATAAATTGAAAAAATGCTGAAGTTATCATTAAGATTAGCTTCAGCATTTTTGATGAAATTTAAGCTATCCATTTGTCAAGGAGCTTGTTTTACTTTGTTTCTTCTTAAAATTACCTATAAATTCATCTTAGCTATGTAATCGTATTGCTCAAAAACCTGATTTAGCTTCACGGAAACTATATGATTCACTGTGAAGTGTTTACGTCTTTATCATAAATTCACAATAATCAAGAATTTCATATCAAATAAATATTGATTTTTTATCAAGAAGAATTCAGCATGAATTAGAGTCCGGCTAATCGATGTAGCTTGCTTAAAATAATGGGTATAAAAAGGTTTAATGATTAAGCATTTTTTAATAGTTTTATGGTATAAAACCTCACTTATTCATTCGTGAACTTGGATTTTGACAAATGTATTCTTTTTTAATTTTCCTAGCAAAACCCGATTTTTCAAAATTGCCTTGACCGTTCAAAACGCCTCATACCAAAGTCGCAAATTAAATGAGAGAAATGCTAAATGTGATATCAACACGTTGCAACAATGGCTAGCAATCGCGTTTTATATGTTATAAAGCTCACAGAAATTAATGTTAGGCGGAAACTACTTTATGGAACCAGATAAACTGGGCCGTTTTAAGGAGTACGGCGAATTCATCCTCCGAAAGATAGATTCTGTGCCCCAGCACCCTTCAAAACAAGAAGATTGGGTTCCAGCTAGTCTTGACGACTGTCTTCTGCGTCTGCGGTCAGCTGCCCAGAAAACTGTAGACCTGGCAACTTCACCTGTCAAAATTGGGGTGATGGGAGAATTCAGTAGTGGGAAAACTTTACTTTTAGGCAGTCTAATTGGATATGCTGATGCTTTGCCTGTCAGTGAAAACCCCACTACAGGTAATGTTACCGCCATACACATCATACCGCAAGACGAGTTTACAACTACACAATTAAGTAATTTTACGGTAGATTATCTTTCTCATGAAGGGGTACATGAGTGTCTACGCTTCATGCTAGGGGAAGCCAATAAACGGACAACAGCAGCAGGGCTTCCTCCTATACCAGTATCGAAACTCAACTCTGGCACAGATATTATTGGCTGGTGTGAAGAAGCATGGAATAGCAGTAACAATTTAGAGCTACGTTATTTACTCCGGGAGTTGGTATTATTCCTGCGGGCTTATCAAGCTTATGGGGAAGTTATGTGTGGTGGGCGCTACCAGATTGATGCTACCACCGCCCGCGAAGGGCTACAGCTAGTCGAACAGCCAATGGCAATCCAAACTCTGAAATTTGAGGATTTACCTCCAGCGCATATCCGATTACCGAGTCCACCCCAGAGGCTACCAACAAAGTTATTACAAAACAGCTTCCCACTGATCCGCCGCGTGGATATCGATGTAAAAATATCACGGGAAATTTGGGATTTTACAGGCGCAGCCAAATTTATTCTCATCGACTTTCCGGGATTGGGGGCTGCTAATTCGGGGGCTAGGGATACCTTTTTGTCGCTGCGAGAATTGGCAGAAGTACAAACAATTTTGGTATTGCTAAATGGTAAATCTCCTGGGAGCGATCGCGCCAATAAAATCTTTACGATGATGCAGCAGCAGCGACCGGGACAAGACCTGAAAGATTTAATTCTCGTAGGTGTAGGTCGCTTCGATCAACTACCCCTAGACAGCGAAGGTGGCGAAAGAGAACTTGACCAACTGATTGAAGATAGCCATTTACAAGAGGAAACCGTTTTCCAAAAACTCAAAGTTCTGCAAACTACCATTGACGGTGCAGAAGCGTTTACAACTCAAAAAGACCGCATCGTTTTACTATCGCCACTGTTGGGACTAGCTGAATTGGCGAAACGTTCTAGTACCGTGAAAGCTGGCTCAACAGAGTTTTTGGCTAACTTAGACTATCCTGATTATCTAGATCGGTCTAAACGGCTACAAAAAAAATGGGAACGCTTAAGTGAACAGCTGTTAGAATCTAACACTCGCAGTTATTTGGGTAGACAGCTAGGTTACTTTAGTCAAGATGGGGGTCTTAGTAAGCTGCGGGAATTGATTCAAACTCACGTAGCGACTCATGGTCTGAAGCAATTGTATGAAGATACTCGCAGAGCGGCTGATGTGGTGAGTCAGCAACAAGATCACTTGAAAGACATCATAGATGAAATTCACGAGCAAGGTATCCCTACAGGCGATAGTCCCGCCTTTATCGAGTTGCGCTTTGTGGTCGAAAGCTTGGATAAAATCTATAGGAATTTTCAAAAAGATTTAGGGAAAGAACCACTCAAAGATCGGCGCGGTGTTGTTGTCAGCGATGTAGTAAAAGACGAACTTACTTTTAGAATACTGAATTGGAACCAGTGGACTTTACTCTTCAACAAAGCCAACAATGGAGCGATCGCTCTGGCAGAATCTAAAGGTGCAGCCGGGAAATTGTTTGATCGGGGAAATCGCGTCAATAGTTCCCTTCCAACTAAGAGCGATGATTTTTATCCAGTATTTGAGAAAACCGTTAAAGAAGTAGAGGATTTTGCCCGCGATCGCATCCATCAAGCAGTGGTGGATTTGTTGAATCAATTGTCAAATTATGTAGCCCCAGAACGCGAACAATTGCAGGCATTTTTCCATCCAGATATGGAACAAGAAATCGAAGAAAAATTTGGTTTTGAAGATGCCGATCTCTTTTACAAATTATTACTAGGATGCGATCCTAACGAATGGAAGGAAGCAATCATCTCCGAAATCACTAGTAAAAACAAAACCGTTGCACCCGACATTATCTTTCCTTTAGCGCGTCAAGACGAGAAACACAATGTTGGACAAATCTTTGACTGGGCACCAGAAAAAAGCCAAGGTTTACCTAGATCGAGTAACCACCAACTTTTAGTATTGCGGCTGCGAGATGAAATCACTGCTAGCGCCAGCCTTCACCTTGTGCAGTATGTTAGCGAAGTTAATCAGCAAATTAATTCCGAACTAGAAGGTATTTTGGATCAAATTATTCCTAGTTTGCAAAACCTTTCAAAAAAGGAAACTTTGCTGAGATATTTGGCGGCTGGGGAATTGCCATCTGAGATCGCAATTCCGACTTGGTTGCAGATTATTTCAGAACTTGCTGCTGTTTCTTACTTAGATGATTTGAGATAAGTTAAGTCAGAAAGTGACTGATTGCGATCGGGTACGGTTATGAGGATGTATTTGTGAGGCGTGATGCGATTTTTTATGCGATTTTCAAGCGTGTCCCAGGATTGTTTTTCGAGTTAGTAGAATAGCCACCAGCCGAAGCTAGTAGCTATCGCTTTGAATCTGTTGAAGTTAAAGAACCAACATTTCGGATTGATGGGGTATTTTTACCTCCACCTGATGCAACATCTCAGATGATCTTTTTTGCTGAGGTACAATTCCAAAAAGATGAGTTACTGTACCATCGGTTTTTCTCAGAATCCATGCTGTATATGTATCGTAACCCGTCGCTTTACAATGACTGGTACGGAGTAATTATTTTACAGTCTCGCAGCTTGGAACCGGAAAAGACTACTATTCATAGATCGTTACTGAACAGTTCCCAAGTACAACGGATTTATTTAGATGAGTTAGGTAGTCCTGATGAGCAAAAAGTAGGTATCAGCTTGATGCAGTTAACTATTGCCTCAGATACTCAAATGGTGCAAGATGCGAAACGTTTAATTGAGCGGGTGCAACAAGAACAGATAACTGTTTTAGCGAAGGAGGAGATAATAGATGTAATCACAACGATCGCTGTTTATAAATTTGCCAACTTAAGTCGTGAAGAGGTAGAGGCAATGTTAGGAGTTAAGTTAGAAGAAACTAGAGTTTATCAAGAAGCGAAACAAGAGGGACTAGAACTAGGATTAGAACTAGGACTAGAACAAGGATTAGAATTAGGACGAGAACAAGGATTAGAACTAGGACGAGAACAAGGATTAGAACTAGGACTACAACAAGCAAGACTTGAACTTGTACCTCAGTTCTTAGCTCGTGGTATGTCGATAGAAGAGGTTGCCCAATTACTTAATTTAACCATTGAACAAGTAAGACTTGCATCTGAGTAATCACAACGATAGCTGTTTATAAAGTTGCAAACTTAAGTCGTGAAGAGGTAGAGGCGATGTTTGAAATTAAGTTACAAGAAACTAGGGTTTATCGAGAAGCTAAAGAAGAAGGGCGACAAGAAGGGTTAAAACAAGCACTAGAAGAAGGACGAGAACAAGGAATTCAACAAGGACGAGAAGAAGCAAAACTTGAACTTATACCTCGGTTCTTAGCTTATGGTATTTCTATAGAAGAGGTTGCCCGGTTACTTGATTTAACTATCGAACAAGTCAAACAAATAAGACTTACAACTGAGCAAGAATCTTCAACATCAACTTAATAACTGCTGCAATTTTCATAGCGATGTCTAGTTTGGGCTACGCCTACGCCTTTTCATATAAAAGCGTAGCCCAACGTAGATATCACGCCAAAGAAAAAAGCCAGTGCTAAAGAGAATCAGTGGTACAAGACCAAAGATTCTCTAAATTTGTAATTTGATGATACAACATTACAGTTTTTAGCCAGTTATAAAACAAACAACAGAAAGTGATACTATAATGAACCCTTTTCAACTCAACAAATATAGCGATCCAGAACCAAGCGAGAAACAACAAAAAAGATTTCCAGGATGGTTTGCTTTAGATTTTGGTACATCGAATTCCACCGTTACACTCTTCGATCCAATTGAAGTACCGATCGCAGAAATTCTACCCAAAGAACAGGAAATGCGGTTGCGCGATCGCTTATCACAATGGCTAAGTTCTCCCGCCTCAGTGGCTTTACCAGATGTCAGTGCTGATGATTGGGAAAAGTTTATTGCAGAAATTAGCAGAAATCTGGAGATAGAACCCAGCAGTTTGAGTGAAGTTTTTGAAAGTGATAATAAAGAGCGATTTTTAGAAGCAATTCGCCAAATTGAACTTTCTTTAGGAAACAACGAGAGATTCCGCCGTGCTGTCAGCAAAAAACTTTACCAAATCTATCATGAGGTGTTTCGCGTCCCTACCCTAGAGTCGCAAAATCTGATTCCAGTTGTCCTGGATATCGATCGCCGCGATACGGAAATTCCCAGCGAGTCAGAAATTTCGCAGTTAAGCGACTTAAAACTGCGAATGGGAAGGGAAGCTAGAGATAACCGAAAAAAAGCGATCGCTCAAGGTACCAGCAATTCTTTAAAGGAAATTATCAGCAGATTTCACCATTCACCCAAACGCTATTTTGGTCAGGATCGTTTGTTTCCAGTTATTTTGGATGGTGAAGAAGAAATAATTACCGCTAACCAACTGATCCAATCTGCTTGGGCGCATTTAATCGAGTTAACTGAAGATTACCGCCAACGCGCCCAACGTAGGTTTTCAGAAGGGAGTTTTTTAACAGCAGTTGTCACCTACCCCACTGTTGCTCCACCAGTTGTTCGCAAGGAAGTTAAGGAATTAGTTGAGCAGTTGGGGATCGATGATGTGCAAACTGCTTATGATGAAGCCGTTTCTGTGGCGATATTCTTTTTATGGCGAGAATTTGGTGGTAATCTCAACATTGGCATCGAATCATTCAAAACTCGTTGTCGTCAAGCAGGAAACAAATGGTCACAAAATGTTCTCGTCTTAGATATCGGCGGCGGAACCACAGACTTAGCTTTAATTGAACTGACTTTAGAAGATAAAACCCCTACTTTTGCCGATTATGAAGACCGAGGTTTAGGAGGACGTTACTATAAACTCACTCCCAAACTATTAGGTTCATCCGGTCATTTACAGTTAGGTGGTGAGTTAATTACACTGAGAATTTTTAGATTATTAAAAGTTGCGATCGCAGATTTTTTATTGGCAGCAGTTACAACAGGTGATATCGAAAGCGAAAAGCTAGAAGATTTAATTAACTCAGAGTTAAACGAGCGCTTTTTAGAACAAGGCAAATTCAAAAGTGGCAGTCTTTTAAAATGTTTAGATAAAGAGAATCCAGAAGGCGATATTGCTTACAAAGATGCCCTAGATACCGCCGAAAAAGTATTACCAACCCGTTGGCAACAAGCACCCCAACGCCTGCAATCATTTTATATCCTCTGGGATCATGCGGAAGCAGCTAAACTTAAACTTGGGCAAAAAGCACCAGCAGATAATTCTCTATTAACCTTCACACTTTCTGAACAGCAAATTTCCGAACTGCTCACCCAAAGCGCCGTTAAATTGCAAGTTCAAGATCCAAATAGCATCTGCATTACCCTAGATAACCAGCAATTTGAACGAGCCGCCGTTTCAGGAATTAAAGAAGCGATCGGTATTGCTAAAGGTTTGATGGAAAGCCGCTTGCATCCCAATGATATCACCAAAGATTCTTGGAATTCCCAAAAAGTTGATTGGTTAATTTTGTCTGGAAAAACTTGTAATTTAGACATAGTGCAGCGCCAAATCTATCAAGAATTTAGTAAATCTCCATATTTTGTCTGGAATCCAGAACGAATTACCTTTGTGTTGGAATTTACCAAATTAGCCACCTCTGCCGGTGCTTGCTATGCCGAGAAGCTGCGAAGATTAAGGTTTGATCCAGAAGAGTCCAAAAGCTTGCTGCGTAAGGGAGCCAACCAGCTAGAAATTGATGTCAAAAATCTATTTTATTATTTACCCTGCAACTTCAAACGCAAAACTCAAAGTAATGATTTGCTCACTATATTCAAGGCTGGACAAGAACTCTATCAACTAGCACCTTCGGAAACTGTTGCCAAAGTTCGTACTGCATGGCAAGGAATCCAATTAACTAATATTATTTACCGTCAAGACTACGAGGATGGAGATTTACGATTATGGGGTAGCTTCGACGGCAAAAACCTCATGAATAAACTGGGAATGCAAGAAGCAGAGTTTTTGAGAAAAATTAAAGTCCAGTTTGAGATTGACCAAACCCTTGAATTTAGTATATTGCTTTGTCAGGGAAATCCGCATTATTTAATTGACATTCCTGGCATTGATTTGGAATCGGTAGTTTCAGAAACTTCGGCGTTATTTGCTGATGGCAAATTGAACTGGAATATTGCTGTGGAACGCTTCAATAAAGATTTGAATAATGGTGATATTGCCGTCAATGTTCTTGAGTCCGCAACTGTTGATCAACCAGATGCCTATCATCTTGTGTTTGAAGTAGGAAATGATGGTAATAAATTGTTCCAAAAATTTCATTATCTGCGCGATGGCGTGACACAACCAGGAATTGGGTTAATTAGTAATCCCTTACCTCCCTTCCCGCAAACAGGCCAACACACCTTCTATGTTTATCAAACAGATGCCGAAACTAACAGCAAAAAATGGATAAGAATTGGCGCACTCAGCAAACCAGATGTAACAACAGATTACCCTTGCCAATATCGGGTAACTCTCGATGAGCAAGGCATTTTGCGGATGCACGCCGGTGAAGTGCCTTACTGGACATCAAACAGTCAAGAATGCCTCAAAGAAGAAGGATGCGTTTATCTTGCTGAATTAGAATTGCAGCCCAACGAAGTTGATAAAGAACGCGATCCATTTTGCGGTATACATTAACTCTTGCATTAAACCTCTGCGTTCCTCTGCGGTAACCTTTGCGTTCCTCTGCGTTGAAAAAATTAAGATTTTTAAACGCAAAGGGGCGCGGAGTAAACGCTAAGGGGCGCAGAGGTTTGCAAGTTTAATTCACTACGAATCACATACAAGTAATATTTGGAGGTGAGATTCATGCAGCACTTGCGTCAATTATTAGAGATAGAAAACTCAGAGTTAGCCCAGTTACTGCGGTTTAGTTTGTATGGACTAGAGGCTACTTTAAATCAGGCTCGCATAGAATTTCCACTAGATCCAGGATCTAAAATATGCGATGAGGTGTTGCAAGAACTTCATAACTTGTTGGAACCTGCACCCCCACAGCAAAATACTGGTTGGGAAGATGCGCCAGATGAGTTAAAACTAAGTCACCTGCGGGAAGTTTTTGATTCTGACTCAGAACTTAATTATTATCTGGGTAATTCCCAACTGCAAAGCACAACAGACTCAGATTTATGGAATGAGATTCAACGCAAACTGCTGCGAGTACCAGAGGATTTGGCTGCAACTTGGCGATCGCGCACTTTGGATTTAGCTCAAGAAGTTGGTGCGATCGCAGATAATTCTAACCTCTATCAACTTCCCTTTATCCGTGATGAAATTATCTACCCCGGTCTTAGTGGCACTGTTCAAACTCAGGGATTAAACTTGTATCAACAGGCACTTTCAAATTCTAAAATTACCCAAATTAATGTATCCGATTTACCAGCAGCATTCCTATTTTTATATATGAATTTTATCGAAATAGAGCCAGATTTACATCATGCTTTAAAGAGCGTTTTTAGCTTCGATGTCATTTCCTTACACTCTAAAGCAGAACAGCGCGATCAATATATTGATGCTTTAAGCGATCGCTTCCAACGCACCCAAAAAGCTGAGAAAAATACTGATCCCCTGTCAATTCTCCGTGCTTGGATTGACATGGACGAAGCGATACATTCCCTAGTATTTGTACCACCAGCTGAACGCTATTCTTGGTGGGGAAAGCTACAACATGAATCACGGCGTATCCTGAAGAAAGTCGCTGATGAAGCTATTAATGCAGGTAATGAAGTGCGAATTCGCCAATTATCGGGACTTTATGCAGATATCTGTGCTTCATCTAAGGATGACTTACAACTAGACTGTGGTGGTATTCCTGGCGAAGTCTTAACTTGTCTTCGAGTATATGCGCGAATTAATCAGGAAGAATCTCCAGGTCGTGTAATATTTCGCTCATCACGCTAGTTGCTGGCGAGTTTTCTAATTCTTGAGATTATGAGGAAAGGCAGAAGATTTTGCCAATCCCCGCCTTGCCCCATAATCTAATGAAGGTAAAAACGTTTAAATTTATAAAATGCCCCAGAAGTGTAAAATTCCTTGACCAGAAAAGACTTCAAGTGCAACGGCAGATAAAAAACCAATCATTGCAAAACGACCGTTCCAATTTTCGCTCTGAGGAGTGAAGCCCCAGCGCAAAGCATTAGGATCTTCTGAAACTGAAGGCGTAGTCTTCTTAACGTCTGCCATAAATAATACTCCGAGCTTTTATGTTGTAACAGTTATTACTACCTGTAAAGTAATGTAACAGGTTTTTACGAAAATGCAACATAAACTCAAGACAAAATTTGCAGGCAAATATTACGGTTACGTAATTTTTATCTTGGATAGTTTGCGATCGCCTATGTACAGCGACAAATAAAAAGTCACTGTACAATTTAATAGCCGAGTTAAAGAAAGCAGTCGTCGTGGTCAAAAGACATCTGAGGACGGTAACAATCCGTCATCAGAAACACGTGTTGAAACTCAGCCAACAATAAAAGCCAGCAGTGAAACTGATAAATTACGTAAATTACGTGAAAATGCTGGGAAAGGCAAGAGAAAAAATCAACAGCTAACAGCACAGCAACAAGAGGATATATCAGTGTCACAAAAACCGTTAGAGTGGACAAGGCTTTAGTCTTGCTCACTCTACTCGGCTATGCTTGCTGCATCCTTAGTCTGATATTCGACTCCATGTGGGAGCGATTAACTGCCCGGCCAATCCTCCTTTTTGACCAATCGCAAAAACCTGGGTTGCTAGGAGTATTCTTCCTTTTTTCTCAGTCTCGGAGATTATAAAATTATATGTAACCGTGCCGGTAGAGAAAGGGATCGTAGCAAGACCTGTACCATTTGTTGCTACCGTATAAGTTCCATTCGCCACCAGGGGAAGATCGTTAATGTTTCTAGAACAATTAGGAATGGGATTGCCACACGGTAAGTTAGCTATGAGATCCACAGTTAGTCCACCTTTTCCATCGAAGCTTATCGGCCCTAAGCTGGCGACATTAGCACTGTTGTTGACATAGGCATAATTTCCTTGAAGACTGGCCTTTGTGAATGTCTGATCGCTGGCCATAGCAGACTGAGCAGTGTAGATACCCAGTATGACCAGAATTACTGCCATTACCTTGAAAATATTCTTCATTTGAGCAGATTTATTTTGCATTTTTCTTGCCTCGCTCTAATAACTAAAAATTGAGATTCCCCACTTGGGGCATGACACAAAAGTTTAAAGACTAGCTCAAGCGCAACCGCTACATGAAACGGTTAGCTTTCTTGGCTGCTGTCAGATGTCAGTTGCAACAAAATGTTGTTCTGGCTGGGATAAATATAGGATTTCCCACCAGTCAGATTTTGTAGCAGCCAAACTATTTATTAGATTGGTTTTATCGGTTTAATACCGCTAATTCGGATGATTAGACAGAAAAACCGACTCTAACATCCTCAAATAGGCAATTACGCTGTGATTAGTGGAAATACTACCACCATTAGGTGGATTAAACTGCAAAATTCCGTATTTCTTCCAATTGACATAACTGGTTATTATGCATCAAGTAATCAGGTGTAGAGGTATGTTGAACTGTTGTGGGAGCTGGGTCAAATAGAAATTGGGGTGGGAACATTAGTAGCCACGAATGAAAAAATAGATGGGGCAGTGGCTCGAAGTATTGATAGCCTAAAACAGTGGATAAAACAAACCCAATCCAATATCCATTCGGACGAAACACCTTGGGTAGTCAAAGGGTTAAAAAGATAGTTATGGATTTTTGCCAGTTTATAATTATATGGTCAAAGAGCAAACAAAGGAGTATTTATTACTATCTCTAATTTTACCCAAGATGCAAAAAATTATGTATCAGATATAGATATAAAGGTTGTACTAATAGATAGTCAAGAGTTAGCACAATTAATGATTGATAATAATGTAGTGAGTGCGGATTAAAAATGTAACTTTATGAGATTAAAAAGATAGATTTAGACTATTTTACAGATAGTTAAATCGTCTTTTTTCCTAAGTATTTGAATAATTAAATATATCTTAAACTATAAAAATTACTTTTATGCTCAAAAGTCCTCTCCGATATCCTGGCGGTAAGTCAAAAGCAATAAATCAAATAGTTGAATACTTGCCAGAAAGCTTTTCTGAATTTAGAGAACCTTTTGTGGGTGGTGGTTCTGTATTTATTTATTTAAGGCAAAAGTTCCCTCATATCAAAATTTGGATTAACGATTTAAACCCCGAACTCTTCTTATTCTGGAAGCTTGCCCAATCTGATATAACTGAGTTAGTTCAAGAGATTCGATATATTAAAGTCAAATACACAGATGGTAAATTACTCTTTACAGAATTAACTAGTGTAAATGTCAATAATTTATCTGATTTAGAAAGAGCAGTTCGGTTTTTCGTTCTCAACAGAATTACTTTTTCAGGAACTGTAGAATCAGGCGGTTTTTCTGAACAAGCTTTCCATAAAAGATTTACTGATTCTTCAATAGAACGGCTAGAAAAGTTAGAAAAAATTCTATCAGAAAATGTCCAAATTACTAATTTGGATTACAGCCATCTATTAAAGTCAGAAGGGAAAGATGTATTTTTATTTTTAGATCCACCATATTTTAGCGCTACAAAATCAAAACTCTACGGTAAAGATGGTGACTTGCACACTTCTTTTGAACATCAGAGATTTGCTAACCTTTTGCAACAATGTGATCATCGTTGGCTAATTACCTATGATGACTCATTGCACATTCGAGAAAATTTTCAATGGGCTAATATTTCAGAGTGGGAATTACAGTATGGGATGAATAATTATAAACAGAGTGGTGCGGCTAAAGGAAAAGAGTTATTCATTACAAACTACAAAGTTAAACTTGATTTGGATAAAAAATCACAAGTTCAGGATGTTGCTAATCCAGCTTTGCAATTAAGCCTTGAGATTTAAACCTACTTTGATAGCTTTCAATTTTCCGGTAGGATAACCCCATAGCTTTCAATATAGCTACAACATACAAACCTTAGCTATGATAACTCCCCCAATCCCTGCTCAAGAATCCTCTGCTAGCTGGTATGTCCTGCTGCAACAATTAATAGATGGTCAATCCTTATCCCGTAATCAAGCTGCTGAATTGATGCAAGGATGGCTCAGTGAAGCGGTTCCCCCAGAGTTATCAGGGGCTATTTTAACTGCGCTTAACTTTAGAGGCATTTCTGCCGATGAGTTAACCGGCATGGCTGAAGTATTACAATCTCAATGTTCACCACTCAGCACTCAGCACTTAGACTTCACGACTGTAATAGATACCTGTGGCACTGGTGGAGATGGATCATCAACCTTTAATATTTCTACAGCCGTTGCATTTGTCGCCGCAGCATCTGGTATACCTGTCGCCAAACACGGCAATCGTTCAGCCTCAAGTCTGACGGGAAGTGCAGATGTCTTGGAAGCCTTGGGTGTAAACTTGAGTGCCTCTAGTGAAAAAGTACAAGCCGCACTACAAGAAGTCGGGATCACTTTCTTGTTTGCCCCTGGTTGGCATCCAGCACTTAAGGCGGTTGCCTCATTACGGCGGACTTTGAAAGTGCGAACAATTTTTAATTTGCTCGGGCCGTTAGTAAATCCCTTGCGTCCAACTGGGCAGGTAGTGGGCTTATTTACTCCTAAGCTTTTGGCAACAGTTGCCGAGGCTTTACAGAATTTGGGCAAGGAAAAAGCGATTGTGCTGCACGGACGAGAAAAACTTGATGAGGCTGGGTTAGGAGATTTAACTGACTTGGCAGTGTTATCAGACAAAGAAGTGCAGTTAACTAGCATTAATCCCCTAGATTTGGATCTAACACCTGCTTCAATAGGTATGCTTCGAGGTGGAGATGTCCAAGAGAATGCGGTGATTCTCAAGGCGGTACTCCAAGGTAAGGGAACTCAGGCACAACAGGATGCAGTAGCGTTGAATGCGTCGTTGGCGCTGCAAGTAGCCGGTACGATCGCACTCCTAGATCACGCCCAAGGGATTAAAATCGCTAAGGATATCCTACAAAGTGGGGCTGCTTGGACGAAGTTGGAGCAGTTGGTTGAGTTTCTGGGGAGTTGATTTGCGATCGCAATTGCGGACGAAATTCTACCACATTACGTTTGATGGTGACATCGTAGTTACCAAAAAAGTCATGTCCTAGAAGTCCAGTTTCTAGTTCCGTACCTGCGATCGCTACTGCTACTCTATTCACTATTACCCCGCCAACTGCCATCGAATTAACATAACCCACAGGAAATTCTACAGCTCTGGAACTCGCGGTGTTTGCCTTAGCTTTCCCCACTGGCACAATTCCCAAGGTATTTGCCATTTCTTGGGTGATTACAGTGCCACTGGCTCCCGTATCCACAATCATCTCAAATTGTCGCTGCCCATTAAAAGTGACTTCGACAATTGGCGTTCCACCAATCCGCCTTTTAATCGGCGCTGTAAATACTGCTTCATCTGGAATTACCACTGCTGATGAGGGTAAAGCTGGTTTTGGTGGTAACGGTTTTGTTTCTTGTGGAGGCGATAGAGGTAAGGTGAACTTTGGTGTGGTTGTTGTCTGGGGAACAACAACTACTATCCTCTTTGGTTCGGCAACGCGCACAGGGCGAGGAGTAGCTTGCTGTTGGGCATATTTAATTTGGCGGAGATATTCAGTAATTTTGGTTTGAGCGATCGCAAATTCTGGGCTTTGTCGCCGGACTTTTTGCATCAGCGCGATCGCATCTTGGTACTGATTCGCCACCAAAATCCAATCACCTGGAGATTGAGCAGATTGGCTAATACTCCAAGCGCCAACGGCTTTGTCTAGCCCCATCTCAAAAAAACTTGGTTCACTCTCAGACGGCTCTAGCGGCTGTGCTTCTGGGGTAGGAGTAACTGCTGGTGTTGCTGGTTCGACGGCAGGCTGTACTGAGGACTGATCCCCAATTGGCGAGGGTTGCTCATTGCCACCAGTCGCAGTGTTCCGTTTGTCTTCACTACAGGCAACACACAAAATCGCTAGAGCGCTTGATACAAAAATTAGGGTTGCACGGGATAAAAAAGACTGAAGCATAATTAATTTTAACTGCCCTAGCTTTGCCAAATCCACTCCCGCTACTTTAATTTTAATTTTAATTAACTATCCTAAAAACTCCCAATTGCTCAAATCATGGGATAATTAACAATCGCAGTATTGAGGAATGGGGAATAGAAAAAAGTTTTCCCAATGCCCGATGCCCAATGCCCAATGCCCAATTTACTATGCCCTTGACTGACGCAATACCAGCTTTACTTGTCCTGGCAGATGGAACCACTTATCGCGGTTGGTCTTTCGGTGCTACAGGAACCGCGATCGGAGAAGTGGTGTTTAACACTGGCATGACCGGCTACCAAGAAGTCCTGACTGACCCAAGTTACTGCGGTCAGATTGTCATTTTTACCTATCCTGAATTAGGGAATACTGGTGTCAATCTTGAAGATGAGGAATCAGATGGCCCCCAGGTGCAGGGTGCGATCGCTCGGAATATTTGTCACCGACCGAGTAACTGGCGATCGACACAATCCTTACCAGACTACCTTAAGCAAAACCAAGTACCAGGGATCTACGGCATCGATACCCGCGCTCTCACCCGCAAAATTCGGATGTTTGGAGCCATGAACGGTGGCATTTCCACAGCCATTCTCAATGAGGCGGAATTGCTAGAGCAGGTACTAGCGGCTCCCAACATGGCGGGATTGAATCTGGTTCGGGAAGTCACCACCCCAACGGCTTATGAATGGTCAGATCCCACAATTCCAGCTTGGGAATTCAACTTTGAAGCTGCGGAAAATCTTGGAGAACCCTTTACCGTTGTTGCCCTTGACTTTGGTGTAAAACGTAATATTTTGCGTCGCTTAACAAGTTACGGTTGCCGGGTGATTGTTGTGCCTGCTGATACGCCACCAGAGGAAATCCTCAACTACAATCCAGATGGTGTGTTTTTTTCTAATGGGCCTGGCGATCCTGCTGCTGTCACTGAAGGGATTGCAACTGCCAAAGCGCTTCTGTTAAGTGAAAAGCCCATCTTTGGTATTTGTATGGGGCATCAAATTTTAGGTCATGCACTAGGGGCAGAAACCTATAAACTGAAATTTGGTCACCGTGGTTTAAATCAGCCTGCCGGCTTACAACAACGGGTAGAAATTACCAGTCAAAACCATAGTTTTGCTATTGATCCAGATTCCTTGCCTACAGCAGTTGTAGAAATCAGCCACCTAAACTTAAACGATCGCACCGTTGCCGGGGTACGTCATAAATCTCTACCTATTTTCTCGGTACAGTATCACCCAGAAGCCAGTCCTGGGCCTCACGATGCTGATTACTTGTTTGAGCAATTTGTTCAAGCCATGCGAACAGCGCGTCAAGCCGTAGCAGCCGAGGTGAGGTAAGAATAGGGACTAGGGACTAGGAACTAGGGACTAGGAAATTAACATTAAAAATAAATACTATTTTCCAATCCCCAATCCCCAATCCCCAATCCCCAATCCCCAGTACCCTATTCCAGCAGATTGTAGACAACTTGCTCAAAAACCATCTATACTTGAGCGTTCACTTTAAACTCATGAGGAGGGAATTATTGCTGAACCACTAAATCTAACCGTTAGCCTGAGGGGCACTCGTGAAGTCCGGGATAACTGCCAGCTATTCCGCCTCACAGGTTTGTTAGATGCTTTTTCTGAACCGACATTTCGCAAGGTACTTGGCAGTAAGATTGATGAGGGACCTAAGCACATTATTTTGGATCTCTCACAAATCGACTTTATAGATAGCTCTGGCTTGGGTGCTCTGGTGCAGCTAGCCAAGCAGGCTCAAACTGCTGAAGGTACTTTGCAAATTGTCACAAATGCCCGGGTAACTCAAACGGTCAAGCTTGTTCGCTTAGAGAAGTTTCTCTCCCTGCAAAAATCAGTTGAAGAAGCTCTAGAAAACGTCAAGTAGTCTTGATTGCTTGAACCGAGAGACTAATTCGGCTATCCAGATTCAACATCGGATAGCTTAATTTTTAAAACTTCTGGGAAAAAACCTCTCTCCTTGTGGGCTACAGTGTACACACATCTTGGTACAAAACCAAAATCGTTGAAGATCCCCCTAAATCCCCCGATAAATTGGGGGACTTTGAAGGGCATTTGCCCCCCAATTTATCGGGGGGTTGGGGGGATCAAAAGCTTATGGCACAACTTTAGAAGACTTGTATGTACACTGTAGCTCCTTGTGGGAGAGGCACAAAGCCAGTTAAGCTATTACGTTTAAAGTTGAGCAATAACAAAAATATAGACACCCACTTCTTGGGTATGTAATTCTTGGCTAAAATATCAAATAAATAATCAAGTCTGAGAAATTTGTAAAAAATACAAAGCTAGCAGATTTCTTTATGGGTAAACTTGACTTGATACTGTATAGTTAAAAATTGTCACTTACTAAGTAAGCATAGCAATGCGATCTAGTAATAGGGTGAGTTTGATGTCATAATTTTACCCTATCTTAGACACAGACCACAAGTAAGCAAAATTTGGTTTATAGGCGTTGACATCAGGGCGATCTAAAATGCCAACTCTCAATCAACAAGATAGAATTATTAAGTATTTCTGATAGTATTGATTATGTTAAGTATAGTATTATGGCTTACTTCAGAAAAATCAGGCTTTGCAAAGAATGCCTGCCAAATGTAGCCCGTCAAGGAATGATTTATTGTGAAGTCACAGGAGGAAGAGCTATTAGATGGACAAGATGAAACTACCAAACAGAGTTTATCTTGGACTGAAGCACTCTTGACAACCACAGCGCCATTCCAACAGATTTCCTTCTCACAAGTGCAACAAATTTCTCCTACTGCTTTAGCATATTTGGGGGATGCGATTTATGAGTTGTATGTTAGAATGTTCTATCTGCTGCCATTGCAGCGGTCAGGAATTTACCATCGTCTGGTAGTGGAGCAGGTAAGAGCGGAAACACAAGCGCTACATTTGCGATCGCTGATTCCTCATCTAAAGGACACTGAATTAGAAATTGTCCGACGTGGTAGAAACGCCGCTACAGGACGCCCTAAGCGACTTAATCCCGAAATTTATCAACAGGCAACTAGTCTAGAAACCCTAATTGGCTACTTATATCTCACCGATTACCAGCGCCTAACCGAACTGTTGCAAATGCTTCATGTAGAAAAAGAGTGATAACTCAATTTCACAATAGCTACAGCAGTAGATTAGGTTCAAGAAATTGAGGTAGTTGTGATGATCAACCATACGCTATATCCATAACTAAAATGCAGAATAAACCTAAAAAAGTCAAGACTTCCAACGAATCCAATCGTGGACAACCCGTAAAAATTCAGGGTAAGCGTGTTATTACTAATCCCACTCACAATCCTAGAAAAATAGATAGCAACCCCATCTCTGTTGCTAATCCCACTCGTAATCCCAAGAAAATAGATGTTGCTAATCCTACTCGCAATCCCAGGAAAATAGATAGCAACCCCATTGCCAACTCCCGTCAACAAAATAGCAACTTCTCCCAGCCGTCTGTATCTACACAACCTATAGAAGAAGATAGCGATCTCATCTACGGTCGTCATCCAGTATTGAGTGCGTTGAAAAATCAGCGTAATCTCAATCGTCTCTGGATTACTACCCGTCTGCGCTACGACCCCAGCTTTCACCATTTTCTCCTGCAAGCGAAGGAAAATGGCACAGTTATTGATGAGGTTGAACCCAAGCGTTTAGACTATCTCACCAACGGAGCCAATCATCAAGGTGTGGCGGCACAAGTTGCTCCCTACGCTTACATCGAATTGCCGGAGCTAATTGAACAGACAAAAGCTGTAACCGATCCCGTAATTGTCGTGGCTGACGGAATTACTGATCCCCACAACTTGGGAGCAATTATTCGCACCGCCGAAGCAATAGGCGCTCAAGGGTTAGTGATTCCTCAAAGAAGGGCATCTGGGATCACTTCCACTGTTATGAAAGTGGCAGCAGGCGCTTTAGAAAATTTTGCAGTAGCTAGAGTTGTCAACCTTAGCCGCGCTTTAGAAGAATTAAAAGAAGCTGGGTTTTGGATTTACGGCACTGCTGCAAGTGGAAGCGAACCTGTGCATACAGTCAATTTCACTGGCCCAATCGTTTTGGTAATTGGCTCAGAAGGTGAAGGTCTGAGTATGTTAACTCAACGCTCCTGTGATTTCTTAGTATCGATTCCTCTACAGGGTAAGACTCCCAGCCTGAATGCTTCTGTAGCAGCGGGTATGACACTTTATGAAATTTATCGCCAGCGATCGCTAAATACCCTGCACTTAGATAAATTACAAAAAATCTCTTTGAAAAAATAACACTAACAGAGTATAAAGAAATGTAAAAGATAATAAAGCAACATATCGTTTAACACCCTGTAGACGTTTATAAACTGGCGAAAACCATGAAAACCATTTGGCATAACCTCAAGGAAGTGTTAATTAACACATTCGACTCTATCGGCTTGGCTTGGTGGGTAGAGATTGTGACGCAAAATCCCCGTTGCACGTACTACTTCGGGCCATTTCTTAGTTCTTCTGATGCGAAATTGTCAAGCAGTGGATATATAGAAGATTTGGAGATCGAGGGAGCGCAGGGAATTTCTGTGAATATCAAGCGCTGCAAACCTAATAACTTAACAATCGCTGAAGACTTGGGGGAAAGATTTGACCGCAAAGTACAGCCTGCCTTTGGCGGTCAAATTTAAGTTAGGCCAGAGAATGAAAATGATGCTCTGATGCGGGGACGCAAAGACACGGAGACACAGAGAATTCTGATACCGGATTATTGCGTCTTTTTGACTCATCGCGTCACCACATCTTTACTCTCCATTTCCTCTTCGTCAATAGTCAAAATTTTTTAAATAATTCGACTATTGACTACTAATTACCTGCGGATGAACTTCGAGCCAATGGTCAATGTCATTCAGCACCTGCTGGGGGACTTCCCACGGGAAAAGATGGGCGGTGTTGGGATAGCATTGCCACTGAGAATTGTTGAGGTGTTGAGCAGTTTGTAAGCTGGAATCAGATGTGATGTGGCGGTCTTGGTCACCAGCAAGTACTAAACTAGGACATTGTATTTGTTGCAAATCTACAAGTCGGTTGTATCCCGATTGAATTGCACTATAAAGAGCGCGAGTAGCAGCAGGAGAGGTTTGCAAATAAGCTGGTACTGCTTCGGTAGCAATGTAGTTGTAAGTGGTAAATGTATGTTGTTGGATGAGGTAGCGGAAAAGCGATCGCTTACCAAAAGTTTCAATATTCCATTGCCAACTCGGTTTTATATAGTTTATTAGGGCTGCAACCCCAGTATATAAATTATCTTGCCAAGTGATAGGAGGATGACTCCCACGGGGTTTTGCGGCTGTCGCTACCAAAATCAGCCCAGTAATGCGCTCTGGCAAACGTAATGCCAGTTCCATTGCCAGAATACCTCCAAGCGACCATCCTAATACTAGGCACTTTTCAATCTTAAAGCGGTCTAGCAGCGCTTCTAAATCAGTCAAGTGGTCATTCATATCAAAATTGCCATTCCAGCGACTTTTGCCGTATCCACGTAAATCGGGGGCAAAAGTTTTATAGCGTTTTGATAAATGATTGGTAAAGACAGAAAGACTACGACCAGTACCAGGATGACCATGTAAGCCCAGAATGGGGAATCCTTGACCTTGGATGTAGACATTAAGACGTGCAGCAGTGGTATTGCGATCGCTCATCTAGCGCCCCCAGGAGACTGCCGCCATAGTTGGTGGTCAAAATCTGTATTCAAATTAAAACCTTCAAATTATCACAGTTTTAAGAAATCGGTTCATAAACCATTTGGGGAATCAACATTTCTTCTTGTAATTGCCCAATACCTAAAAAGCGAGTCTCTTCATCATAAACTCGCACTATTTGAGAAACATCGAAAGTTAAAGAAATTCGCTGACCTTGACACCATTTTTGAGCAGATGTTGCTGGTAAAGTAACAGATGACAAATGTTGTAAAGCTGCATCTGGACAAATCGGTTGAAATGTATCGGCTTGCAGTTTAGTTTCTAAGTCGGTCAATGTGAGACTATCTGTTAAATCGAAACCACTGCTTTGGGTGCGAATCAAAGCGGCAAGAGTACCACCAGTTTCTAAAATTGCGCCTAAGTCACGAGCGATCGCTCTAATATATGTACCAGAACCACAGGCGATCGCCACATCCAATTCGGGAAAATCTCCTTCTCTCCAGTCCAAAATATCTATCTGAAAAACTTCCACTGTTCGCACTGGAACTTCTACCGTTTTACCTTGGCGTGCTAAGTCGTAGAGGCGTTTACCATCTACTTGGATTGCACTGTAACTAGGTGGTATTTGCTCAATCTTGCCTTCAAATTGTGGTAATGCAGTTTTCACCTGTGCCAAACTCAATCCAGCACAAGGTTGAGAAGTGATAATTTCACCTTGCAAATCATCGGTTGTAGTACGCACACCCAGCCGAATAGTGGCTTTGTAAGCTTTGTTTTCTGGCAGATATTGCAATAATCTTGTGGCTTTACCAAGAGCGATTGGTAAAACCCCTGTAGCAGCTGGATCTAAGGTTCCTGCATGACCTACACGTTTGAGGCGCAACAATTTTCGCACCCGCGCTACGCAGTCGTGGGAAGTCCAGTCAAATGGTTTGTTTAAGTTGAGAAAACCTTGAAATAACACAAAATCAATACTTACAGCTTCTAAACTCTATTAAATACTTATTTAATGCTCAAAGCATTAATATTTGGTAATTAAAGCTTAATCAAGCATTAATTTATACACATTAATCAGATTCAAGACATTCTGTAAGCAGTTTACAGAATGATACACAAAAAATGCAGATAACGCCGAGCATGTACAGTAAATACCACGTTGTCACTTATAAGTGACAACACATAAAATTGTAATAAATCAAGAAATATTATAGAAAAATTAATAAAAGTTTTTCTTATATTTTTAGATTGAGCAATTGTGCTTGACCTTGGTTTTTTTGTGTTTCTATACACGACTCAAGCAAACGAGGATTTTTCTGAACGTTTGACCTATTTTACTTTAACTACCGGAATAACTAGTACATCACGGCGTAAATAAAGCAACCATTTAAAATAGTGCAAAAGCCTGTCTTATAAGCTATTTGACTTTTTACTTCCGCCTTTCGGTACTAGTGGGTTGACTATTGGTTTAATATTTTTACTAAAACAATCATAGATAGGGTTTTATGAACATAAATCAAATGAAAAAAATAATCTTCAGTACTACATTAATTCTTTGTTCTATATTGATTGTGAGTTGTGGCGACTCTGACAAGAGTACTTCTCAAAAGAATAAAGTTAATCAAGCAAATACTGCAACAACTACCCCAGTTAATTCTGAATTTATCTCTGCAAATAAAGGAAAGTTAGATAATATTGAAGTTAGCAAAAAAACTAGTAGTTCAATAGCAAATGAAAATACATCTATTAAAAATAAAAAAGTTAATGAAGTTCCTAAGGGTAAGCCGAGATTGGGTACTATCAAAGACATGCAAAATGGAGACTTAAAATGCTACGTTACTGTTGTCGATGAAAAGGGTAAATTATATGAAAGTGTCGGTGCATCATTTGATATTTGCGAACCAGAGAAATACGTCAACAAAAAAGTACAGATGTATTATGGGCTAGAAAACGTCAATGATTGCCAAAGTTCTGAGCCTTGTGGGAAAACAATCAAAGAATGGCTGATTACCAAACTAGAAATTCGAGGTTAGGTCAAGTTGATGATGGAGATAGTTTAGCTATTGGGCATATCTTCGGTAAGCTGACTATAACTTTAGTTCCTTGTCCCACTTCACTAGACAAGGTAATATCACCACCATGTAACTCGACACAAGCTTTAGCGATCGCTAGCCCTAATCCTGTACCGGGGATTGTGTCAACGTTACTTCCACGACTGAACGATTGAAACAAATTTTCTTGATCAGCCATCGGGATACCAATTCCCTGATCTTTGATGTAAAAGATTACTTCTGATTCTTTACCGATGAGGTGGAATTCTACAGTACCTCCATCTGGAGAGTACTTAATTGCATTAGATATTAAGTTAGTAAAAATTTGCTGCAAAAGTCCGCGATCGCCCCAAAAGCCCTGGTTATTACCAGTAATTTTAAAAATCAATTCGTGGCGATCGCCTGTCGTCTCTCGCTCTTGTTCTATCAACTCAGAAAAAAATTGCAGTAAATCAAGCAGGATTGGCTGAAATTTGGGTTTTTCCAGTTCAAATTGGTTAACTAGAAGCATGTTATTCACAAGCTTGGACATATACCTTGCTTTGTGTTCAATTATTCCCAAGAACCTTTGTTGTTTAGACTCATCCAGTTGCTGGCTATGTTTTACCAAAGTTGATGCAGCCGCCAGAATTGAAGTTAGCGGCGTTCGATACTCATGGGAAACCGTTGCAATGATTTGAGATTTAAATGCATTGAGTTGCTTTTCTTTGGCAAGTGCTGCTTGAGTTTGGGCTAGCAATTCAGCTTGTTGGATGGCGATCGCTAGTTGCACCGAAACTTCATTGAGCATTTGGGCATCATCAGTTTGCCACTGTCGTTCCCCGGAATTCTGGTGAGCAATCAACAAACCCCAAAGCTTGGGGGTTGGGTTCCCGTTGTTGCTCAGATTAATAGGAACTACCAAATTTGCCTTAGTATTAAATTGCTCTTTCAGGCTGACACAATTACATAAGCCAAGCTCATAGATATAAGGGATGGGGGATTGGGGATTGGGGATTGGGGATCGGGAAAACTCTTCCTTAGTTATCAGTATGTCTCCTTGTCTCCAGTCCCCAGTCCCCAGCCCCCTGTCCCCAGCCCCAATGCGATCGCACAATGTTACAGTGCGGTATGACTCAACTGAGGAGGCAACAATTTTACCGTCGGCATCTGGGGCGAACTGATACACCATCACGCGATCGCACTTCAGAAGTTGCTGTACTTCAGCTACAGCAGTATTCAAAATTTGCTCTAGGTTAAGAGACTGGCGAATTCTTAGAGCAGTTGTGGCAATTAGGCGTTGTCGCTCTTGAGTTTTGCTAAGTTGGGCTTGCAAGCACGATTGCTTAATAGCGTTGCGGACTGTTAGTTGCAGTACATCCTGTGTCAGATTTTGCTTGACCAAATAATCCAACGCACCCCGTTTCATTGCTTTCACAGCTATCTCTTCATCGCCACGCCCTGTCAACATAATCACAGGGACAGAAGTCTCAAATATCTTCTGCTGCATCTGATCGAAGAGTTCTAACCCACTCATATCAGGTAGGCAAAAATCTAGCAGAATGACATCGCAGCGGATTTTTTGGCACAAAGCAAGTGCTTCTTCTGCACAGTCTGCCTCCAAAATCTGGTAGGACTGGTGCGGATCTTTCAACAGATATCGACGATAGATTTTTCGATCTGCTGCACAATCATCAATGATGAGTAGCGTCCATGTGTCCAACATATTAAGTATGAGGATCGGGGAGCCATGTAGATCCCTTTTATCCAGATTGCGTTTTTATTGCATAATTCTAAAAATAATATAAAATAAGTGTAAATAAAATCTAAATTCTTTAGTAATTCTAAAGCAAGATAAGCAGTGAGACAAACAAAAAAATGGGGAAAACGCATCTAAAAGAGACAAGCAGACACAGTGACTCAAAGAGGAAAATGTCGCTGTCTCCTCTAAGCCGTCTCTTTCGTTATCCTTTTTTCCCTACTGCCTCATCAACAGAGAATAAACAAATTAATCCAAAACTGGCGGCATATTGGCTTCAAGCCAATAGTCCACAAATGCCTGAATCGTCTTTTTTAGTTCCTGAGCATCCATCGGCTTTACCAGATATCCGTTTGCGCCCTTTTGGTAGCACAATTCGATATCCTTGGGGTTAGATGATGTGGTAAAAACAACGATGGGGATTTCCTTGAAACTCTTGTCTTGCTTGAGCCGATCTAAAATGTCACGGCCATCAATACCTGGCAAATTCAGATCGAGCAAGATAACAGAGGGTCGTAGTGCTACTTTAGAGTTGCGTAAGGCTTCGCTTCCTAGTTGATAGAGGAAGTCTAAAACCTCATCCCCATTAGTACAACGATGTATGGGGTTCTGAACGGACATGCGCCGCATCAGACGTTGTAGCATCCGAAAATCTTCATTGCTGTCCTCAACAACGAGCAGCGGTTCATGAAGTTTTTTTGTCATTCGTGGTCTTAAAAGAGCTTAACAAAAATACATATTTGGTTATTATATTAAACTATTCCAGCGTGAAATAGAAAATTGAGCCAACGCCTACGGTAGATTCAACCCAAATTTGACCATTATGAAGCTCAACAATCTTCTTAACAATAGCTAATCCTGCACCTGCTCCTCCACCGTATTTTTCCTGGGAGTGGAGCCGCTTAAATAGTCGAAAGATAGTTTCTAGGTGATGCTGTGGAATTCCAATACCGTTATCTCGGACATAAAAGATTAGGGATTGGGTAGGGTTATATTCTTCCTGTCCCCCTGTCTCCTTGTCCCCTTGTCCCCTTGTCCCCTTGTCCCCTTGTCCCCCTGCTTCTTCTTGAGAAAGGTAGCCAATCTCAACCCATTGCTCTGGCTTATCGTTGTATTTGAAGGCATTGCCCAGGAGATTGCTGAAGACTTCATTAACCAAAACTCGGTCACACTGAACTGTTGGTAAAGGTCGAGGAATGCGAATATCCACAAGTCCAGAGTCTTGGCGGCTAGCACGAAAGACTTCAATCACTTGAGTAACCAATTCGTTGAGGTCAGTTGCTTGCTCTCGCAGTTGTGCATGTCCTAACTGCGATAACCGCAGTAGAGCATTAATAAGAGTTTCCATGCGTACAGACAAGGAAACTACTGTTTGCAAGCACTCAATTCCATCATCATCTAAGACTTGGGCATAGTCTTCTAACAGGACTGTTGAGAAGTTATAAATTCCCCGCAATGGCTCTTTGAGGTCATGGGAAGCAGCGTAGGCAAAAGAGGCTAATTCCCGGTTGCTGCGCTCTAACTCCAAGTTGATTTTAGCTAATTCATCCGCCTTAGATAGTACAATACCAACGATCGCATTACTCAGAGCGATCGCACTCTCAAGTTCACAGGTTTCCCAAGGTAGAGAAGTTAATCTAACCGTTTCTTGCCATTGTTCAAAGGATTTTCGTGGAGACAGGGTAAGGCTATCATCTGTCTGAGTTTGAATGGATTCGTTGGGATTACCTGCCCAGTTTACCGTTTGGATAACTTCGGGGCGAAACCAAAGAATATAATAACGCCGGACTTTAGAAATCCGCAGTAGCAGCAAGCCACTGGCAGTATCTTTAAATATGAGCGCCTCTGGGTAAAGCTTGGGCAGAGAATCGGTGAAAAACAGGTTGTCATTAACTTGAATATCCGCCCATTCAATTAACGCCCGAACTTCACGAATATTCGGTGTTGCTCCCACTAGGGTAATTTCATTATCCAGACAAACCGCCGCTCCAGAGGCACTGACAAGATCGAGCAAACGGATTTCAGGTTTAATTAGAGCATCGATAAAATTATCTGCCTGAGAAATGGACTCTAGGAAATCAGACTGTAGGGATTTGAGCTTTACTTTATAATCCCATTCCGAATAACTAATTTTGTGCGCTAACTCCGAAGACACAATTTGTCCCAAAAATTCGCACATCTTACGGACTTCGTAAGAAACATACTTTGATGTTAAATGATGGCAAGATATTAATCCCCAAAGCTTCTGCTCTTGAATGAGTGAAATCACCAAAAGAGCCTTTACTCCCATATTTTGATGATATTCAGCACAACACGAATCAAAACTTCGTAGCACAGAGTAACTTAAGTCAAGATGCTGATGTGTTGTGGGATTTTCCGTTGGAACTAGTTTGATAGGTTCGGCAGTCAAATCGGGGAGAAATCGCAGAAAGCAGCGCGTGTATAACTCCCTAGCCTGCGCTGGAATATCTGTAGCGGGATAGTGGAGTCCTAAATAAGGTGATAAATCTTCTCGTTTTACTTCTGAAACAACAGAACCCGCTCCCGACTGGTCAAATTTATAGACCATTACCCGATCAAAATCGGTGATTTTTTGGACTTCTTCAGCTACTAAATGCAAAAATTCTACCAGATTGGATGTCCTTTGCATTTTAGCGATCGCTTCACCCGCCAAAGCATGAAAGCCTAAGAAACTCACCTCAGATTTTGAGTCAGTCGGTTCTAACTCCAGAATCACAGCCTCTTCTGTACGATGAGCAATAGCGTCAAAATCTCGTTGCCGATGCAAAGTATTTATTGATACTTTGAAAGCATTAGGACTGCCAATTTTTTTTACCAAGCACTGCTTTACAGCTTCTACTAGTTGAGCTTCTAGCAAATAGCTCAACGGTTTACCGAGCAAATCTTCTGGCTCTTTGCCTAAATATACTTGGGTATTGTTGCTAACTTGCAGTATCTCTAGCTGAGTACTGAGTGCCAGTAGAACACCATGAGGTTGAATAGAGCCAGGTATGTGAATAGGTTTGCGATCGTGGTTAGTCAGAGCAGTAGCTTGGGTAGTAGTATTTTCAGGCTGGCTCATAAATCAACTTATGTAAAGCTGATTTTTACAATAGCGCAATTAAATGTCACATTTCTTTAATGTATATGCCGATAAGTATGAATGCGAGGAAATTTTCGTAAGTGCTATTTACATAACAAGAGTATGTACTGCAACCGAGTAATTACTGTATTCAGCACTGATTGCAAAGCATTTATGATGCTGATAAAATGCTAATATCAGTATTTTCCCTACTGCTCTTAAAATAAATGTGATTAAAATCCATAGCGGTACCCAACTGGAGCTATACAAATATTTATTTAGGAACATAAGTTTATGACCTCAACCACAACTTATATTTACGATGCCGACGGCAAACTAATATCCCAAAGCATAGACAACAACAGTGATAGGACAATAGACTCAGTTATTACCTACGGCTATAACGTGACATCCTTAAGCGAAGACAAAAACGGCGACGGCATTGCTGATTATGTTGAAACTTATACTTATGATGCCAACGGTAAACAGACATCCTTTAATCGTGACAGCAACGGCGACGGCATCGCTGATTATGTCGAAACTTCTACTTATGATGTCAACGGTAACAAGACATCCTTTAGTCGTGACGACAACGGCGACGGCATTGTTAATTATGTCGAAACCTATACTTATGATGCCAAGGGCAACGAGACATCTTCTAACTATGACGACAACGGCGACGGCATCGCTGATCGTCTCTATACTAAGACTTATGATGCCAAAGGCAACCTGACATCCTTTAGTGCTGACGAGAACGGCGACGGCATCGCTGATCGTGTCTATACTAATACTTATGATGCCAAGGGCAAGCTGATATCTGAAAGCTATGACAGCAACGGCGACGGCATCGCTGATACAGTCGCAACCTATACTTATGATGCCAAGGGCAACAAGGCATCTTATAGCTATGACTTCGATGGCATCTTTTATGATTTCTATACTTATACTTATGATGCCGAGGGCAAGCTGATATCCGAAAGCTATGACTACGATGGCATCTCTTATCGTGTCACAACCTATACTTATGATGCCAAGGGCAAGCTGATATCCGAAAGCTATGACTACGGCGGCGACGGCATCGCTGATCGTGTCACAACCTATACTTATAGTTATGATGTCAACGGGAAGTTGACATTTTTTAGCCGTGACTACAACGGCGACGGCATTACTGATTATGCCGAAACTTATACTTATGATGTCAACGGCAACCTGACATCGGAAAGCAAAGACTATAACGGCAACGGCATAGTTGATTCTGTCTATAATGGCGAAACCGAGGGGCCCTCAGTTGATTATGTCTATACCTATACTTATGATGCCAAGGGTAACCGGATATCTTTTAGCGAAGACTACACTGGCGATCGCATAGCTGAGAGTGTCACAACCTATACTTATGATGCCAACGGTAATCTGATATCCTCTAGCCAAGACTACAAAGGCGACGGCATAATTAATAGTATTTATGACTACAAGCCCGACGGCATAACTGATAATGTCAAAACCTATACATATGGACGCACAAGCGCCAGTTATGACTTCAATAATGATGGTGTAATCGATGCGGTTGGTATATATAGCTACGATGCTAAGGGAAAACTAACTACACAGAAGATTGATAATAATCGTGATGGCATCATTGATGAGGTAACTGCTTACAGCTACGATGCTAACGGTAAACTCACTGCACAGGTAGTTGACAAAAATAATGATGGTCTTGCTGACGAGATTACTAGTTACAACTACGATGCCAATGGCAAACTGACTTCAGCAGATATTGACAATAACAGCGATGGTATTATTGATGCAGTTGCCAGTTATTTATATAATGCCAACGGTCAACTGCTCAGTACAACTACCAACGATGCAAATGTACCAAACAAAACCTTATACGGTAGCAACTGTAAAGATACACTCACTGGTAGAACTGGCAATGATCAAATTTTCGGAAAAAACGGCAACGATAAACTATTTGGATTAGCAGGAAATGACAAACTAGTTGGTGGTAACGGTAATGATATCCTCAACGGTGGCAGTTGTAGTGATAACCTCATAGGCGGTTGTGGGAATGATAAATTTGTGATCAATAACCTAAGTGATTCGCTGCTGTCTGGTTTTGATAAAATTACTGACTTGAAAATCGGTGAAGATAAAATTGATAGTCTAAATGCAGTTTCAGCCA
Source organism: Nostoc sp. CHAB 5824 (assembly GCF_020829665.1). Classification (GTDB taxonomy): domain Bacteria; phylum Cyanobacteriota; class Cyanobacteriia; order Cyanobacteriales; family Nostocaceae; genus Nostoc. Next base: position 152,319 of record NZ_JAIVFT010000003.1, on the reverse strand, counting down.
CCAATTTGCTTCAACTTGGCCCTGTTGCAAGTTTGAATCTGTCAGACATACAACAGATATTGACTGCAACTGCTTTTGTGGCTAAAGGTGCGGCAACTTTTACCTTAGCTACAGGCAGTCATCAGCGGACTTTTGTGGCACTCAATGATAGTACTAATGGGTTTTCTGCCCTTACAGATGCTGTTATTGAGATTAGTGGCTACAAAGGCGACTTAACTAATTTAGCGATTGTCTAAGCTGAGTTGCTTAGAATCTGTACAAAGTCAAATAAAAATCATTACATGCAGCAATGCAACACCAATATCCAACATCCAAAATCCGAAGCTAACTATGGTGTTGGGGAGTTTTTTTTTGCGGGTTTGGCTCCTTTAATATCCAGCAATTGTGCTAATTCGGTTGTATTCAATGACTTGACGAGACTCAAACCAAGCGACTTACTAGAAATGCTTTGGGTGTAAGCGGCGTTAAGGTAGGGCGTGTATTGCAGTCTTCCTGCAACATAGGTTTGGAAGAAAGGTAAACTTAAAACATTCATGTAACGACGCGCTTGGGAAGCATCACCAATCATATCAGCAGGTAATGCTACTTGTTGATTTGCAGGATTGCCATTACCAATGGTGGAAAAGTGAGTGCCACCTACAAGCATGACGAGATACTTTTGTGAATTAGTAAACCAGGAGAAAGGTAGAATTTGCTCGGATAAAGCTGGTGCAACTGTATCATCACTACTGCTGACAATCATCACTGGAGTTTTAATTTGACTTAAGCCAGCCTTGCCGAAAATAGAACTAGTAATGGGATTAACTGCGATCGCAGCTTTCACTCTCTCATCCCGCAGGTTATAATCCTTGGCAGACTTGCTAATGCTCAATTCTAAAGCACGACACTGGAGCATTAAAGACATATTCCAGGTATTTTGCAGTGCTGCTGGTTGACAGTCAAGTTTTAACTGCTCAAAGTTGATTTTAGCGCCTGCCAGGGCTAAGGCTGTGTAGCCTCCCAAAGATTGACCAAATACTCCAACTTGTTGCAGATTTAACCGACCTTTAAATCGTGAATCAGATTGATTACCTTTTTCCAATTGATTCAGTATATATGTTATGTCCATTGGACGGTCTTTAAATTCACTTGGTTCTGCTACTTCACTGGCGTGTCCATTCAATAGAGAATGTAATTGTTTGGCATCACTACCAGGATGATTGGGAACGACAACGGCGAATCCGTAGGAAGCTAGGTGCGTGGCTAAATATTGAAAGTTGCTGCTATCTAAACCCAACCCGTGAGAAATCACAATTATGGGTGCGCTATTCTGGACATTGGGAATATAAATATCAGTTAATAAAAGCCGATTGCGCGTTGAGTCGGAAAACTTTAAAGTGTATTTTTGCGACTTCAACTTTCCCGGAACTTGTAAATCAGGTAATTGCGATAAATTTGGTTGTTTGATGGTAGCAGCTTCTATTTTAGACTCTTGCGAAACTGCTGCGATCGCACGCTGGGTTTGGTTAACAAGTTTCTCCAATTCCGTAGCTATTTCTAAAGTCTCTGCGACATCAAGGCGAATGCTGCTGGTGGGATATTTACGCAACACATTCAAAAGTGTCAAGCCTCCCGATTCAGCAGAGGCTAAAATTAGCGCCGAACGTAAGGTACCAAATCCTGGTTCTGGGTGAGTGGTTTTAATCACTTGCGCCAACCGATGCAGCAACAATTCTCCTTGCGGTGTGTAGAGAAGTTGCGAAACTATTACCGGACTAACTTTCACACGATTGAGTAAAATCCGCCGCAATTCTTGAAGCTGTTGTAGAGGCAGATATTGCTGATACGCTGCCAAGTCTTCGTTAATTACACCTGTTTTAGCGTAGTTTTCTAAAGTGCTGACTGAAATGGAAAGCTCTAAAGCTGAATAAGATGCATAAATCCGCTCTGCTGCCAAGACAGAATTACTAATTTCAAATGTTGGCAGCACCATTGAAAGAACCAGCAATAGGGAATTTTTTCTCAGGGTGCTGGCCCAATTACCAAACAAACTATTCATCGCTCAACTGTTTCGGTGATCTGGTTTTATCAGGTGTTGGCTTTGGTAGTTATTCGGGCGCCCTGCTTGGTTTACTTAAAGTTATTAGCCTGGATTTTATCAAAACAGAATTTAGGAGTCAGGAATTAGAATCCTCTAGTAATTAAGCTGTTACGCAAATAATATTGTACATTTACCTGATGACTGATGACTGATGACTGAAAACCCGTCAACAGTCAACAGTCAACAGTTAACGACCATCGAGAGTATTTATATACTTTAGACGCGCATCAGCTTAATTCTGACTCCTGAATTCTGATTTCTGAATTCTTCTTCAAGAATTTTCTCTTGGCTATCAAGTCAAAAATCAGATACTACAGAGTCACACAAATGGGTAAAGTATCCATTTTATAAGAGCCTGACTCTCGTAGTTTGCCTTCACTAGTAAATCATAACAAATAAAAAATCCTCTGCCTCAGTATTTATGTTGTAGCTTTGAATATGGGACGAATTTACTAGATAGAAAATCCAGTACAACTCCTGAAATCTATTCCTATTAATTAGCTTTTCCCAAGGCGATCGCTACTGAACCTATAACTACTAAACCTGCTCCTAGTATTCCTATGAAACTGAAATGTTCTGCTGGTATCCAATTAGGTGCAATAACTGATACAACTGCAACTAATATTAATGTCACAATGGGAGCTAAAGCTAATACTGCACTCACTCGTGATGCTTCCCAATGTTCTAATGATTCTGCAAAAGCACCGTAAGCGATTAAGGTATTCAAAGCACAAAAAACCAGCATTGCTAAATGGAAACTATCAAGTATAAAAAGTGATTTTACTCTAGCTAGAGGAGTGAATAATAAAGCACATCCCCCATAAATAATCAGCATGATGGTAGGGGAAGATAAAGATTGTAATAACTGCTTTTGTGCCAAAGCATAAATAGCCCATGACGCTGCTCCTAGCACAATCAAAACACTACCTAGTATGTATGTGCCATGCGCTGTAATTAAATTTGTTAGTTGTTCCCGAAAAAATAAAAGATAACCGCAAGCCATTACACTTACACCAATCCATTGATACAGCCGATAACGTTCTTTAAAAATCACTAACCCTCCGAAACCTAATAAAAGGGTAGCTAATTGAATGAGAACTTCAGCGTTAGCAGGCGATGTTAGTGCTAAACCTTGCATGAACAGAAAGTAATTAATCCCTAAAAAGAGTGTAGCGATCGCTAATAATTTCCAAGAAGCAGAACGCAGTTGTTCTAACTTTGGTAATTTACCACGTATTCCTAAATACATAGCAAGCAGTAAAAAAGATACCAAAAAGCGAAACCAAATGACGGTATATACATCAAGCACTTGCAGAGTTACCGCCAAAGCAATAGGTAAAATTCCCCACAATAAAACCGTCAATAGCGATAACGCTAGCCCTAAGCGCCAGCGACCAGAACTTTTATGTAGTGACATTCAAATATTTTACCCAAAGTAGGGTTGATGATAATTAAAACATATCTAATTTGTATACCTAAATTTTCTCAAGCTCTTGTATATAAAGCATGTTAATAGCCTAGTTAGTGCAAGTTAAATATGGAATAGCTTATCTATCCTACTCAATTTATTTGTAGTCCTATAGCGTTTTTGTTCACATAAAGTACGTAAATTGCGAAATTACTTTACATGAATATTAAATTTAAAATGTGATTGAAGATGTATAATTTCTCCGGTGTTATTTTACCAAAAAAAACCTATGGGGATTATACCCATAATAAGCTTAGTAGTCTTTATTACTAGCTTATCAATTTACTTGCTACTGACCTCCAGAGGTCGATTTTTGCTCAAATCTTTGGTGACAAAAATAAAGCGCCAAGGGTGGAAATTCAGAGCTGACAAGCTTAACTACCTGAGATCAAGATTTTCAAAGACTATAACAATTGCTGCCATTATTCTAGTAGCAGTAATAGCTGGAAATAGTGTATCAGCCCAAGTTACGGGGTCGCCAGCTTCGCTCAAGAGCGTATCGGTTCCAGAGCCTGACAATCTTGGAGACTTCGTAAAAGACAAAGTAGCTGCAATCAAGTTAGGAAAGACTCTTTTTTGGGATATACAGGTTGGCAGCGACGGACAGACCTCCTGTGCTAGTTGTCACTTCCATGCTGGAGCCGACAATAGATCCAAAAATCAGATTGCTCCTGGGCTTTTGCGGATTAACGCTAATGGTACAGAGAATCCGGATAAAGTTTTTGATGTAGGTGGTGCGCCAAACTACCAGCTTCAACCGGGAGATTTCCCTTTCCACAAGCTCTCCAGTGATTCTACTACTGTTGTGTCTGACCGTAACGATGTCAGTTCCTCTCAAGGAGTCTCGAATGCGAAGTTTGTTGATGTTAAACCTGGTAGTGCGGAAGACCAAGTAAAAATTGAGTCAGATCCGGTGTTTAACGTGGGAGGTACAAATGTGCGCCGTGTCCAGCCGCGTAACACACCAACCGTAATTAATGCAGCATTCAACTTTCGCAACTTCTGGAATGGAAGCGCGCAGGATATCTTTAATGGGGTGAATCCCTTCGGTTTAAGAGACCCTAACGCCTCTGTAGTGAAAGCAGAAAAGCCAAATCAACTCAAATTTGTCAAAGTCAAACTGAATAATTCCTCTTTGGCTTCTCAGGCGCTCGGCCCGCCACTCAGTTCCTTCGAGTCGTCCGCTGATGGTCGCACTTTTCAAGAAATTGGTGATAAGTTTGGGCGAATTGACAACAAAAAATCTCCCAGCGGACTGCTGGAAGGTACTTCGATCGATCAGCTAATTAATTCCGTTGAAGAAATTGGCGATCAGTTGGAGCAAATTGACGACACAAAATCTATCAGCGGACTGTTGCAAGATGTTCTCTCAATTACCGGTACAAAGCTCCCTCGAGTACTGGCGCAAAAGTTATCTCGCCTTAGACCGCTAGGCAAACAGGTTGTGCATCCACAAGACAGCGTTTTAGGTGCAGACAGTAGATCGCCTCAACCCGGACTGAAGGATAGAACCTACGAGCAGCTAGTTAAAGATGCCTTTAAGCCAGAGTGGTGGCAGTCTAATCGACTGATCCAAGTTGATGCTAAAGGTAGACGGACTTTTGTCAACAGCCCTGATAACTCTTCCCAAACCGATGAGTACACGCTGTTGGAGTATAACTTCTCGCTGTTCTTTGGGCTTGCAATTCAGTTGTACGAATCTACACTTATTGCCAACGATACGCCCTACGATCGCTTTTTAGAAGGAAACACCAGCGCCCTCACCGTGCAGCAGCAACGAGGCAAGCAACTATTCGAGGGCAAAGCTGCCTGCATCTTCTGCCATAGTGGGTTGGAACTTACTAGCGCTTCGGTTAGCAACGTCAAGAATCAAAGACTTAGAGCCACCACCTCCACTCCCAAAAGCGTCTCAGACAGAGGTTTCTTCAATATCGGCGTTAGACCGACCTTAGAAGACATCGGTGTTGGTGGTCAAGACCCATTTGGTAATTCGCTTTCGGAATCGCGGGTAGCTGCTTTGGGGAAATTCCCACTACTTCTCGGTTCAAGCCCCAATATTACAGTTAGCTCCAATGAGACAGTAGTTGCAGATGGAAACTTTAAGGTTCCCGGACTACGCAACATAGAACTCAGCGCTCCTTACTTCCACAACGGTGGCTATTTGACTTTGCCGCAAGTGGTGGACTTCTACAATCGTGGTGGAGATTTCCGCCAGCAAGGCGTTCTCCGTCCATTGGGATTAAGCGAAACTGAAAAAGATGACTTGGTGGCTTTCCTGAAAGGACTCACTGATGAGCGAGTTCGCTCTGACAAAGCACCCTTTGATCATCCGCAACTGTTTGTTCCTAATGGACATCCGGGTAACTCTACCTCTGTTACCAATGACGGTACTGGCAAAGCCACGGATAGCCTACTGGAAATCCCTGCTGTTGGTAAGAATGGTGGTAAAGGTACACCAAATTTCCTGAGTTAATCCCATTTCACGAAATACCTGATAAGCTGTCACGCATTTAACTTGCACATCTTTTCGTGTTAACTGTTGACTGTTAACTGTTAACTGTTAACTGTTGACTGTTGACAGTTAACCGTCAGCGGTCAACGAACTTAGGAAGTGACTGTGTAATTTCAAAGCGTAATAGCTTACAGATAGATATGTAGGGGCGTGCAGCTAGCTGTACGCCCCTACATTTATTAACGAGTACGTAGGCGTAGCCCGCCGGAGGCATCGCCAAGTATCGGTTCTATATTACTGACTTTGGTATGGTCTAGGTAATTGTAAACTCTTCTCGAAACTTCACGGACAAAATCTCCAGCTTTGGGATCGTAGTTTGGTCTTTGCACCAAAACACCTGCTAAATAGCTTTTGCCGTTGGGCATTTGAATTATACCCGCATCACCAATGATAAATCTCAATGTACCAGTTTTGTGAGCGATCGTAGCTCCTTTACCAATACCAGATGGTAATAAACTATTGGTTTTGACACGGCGCATAATGCCTAAAACTTGATTGCGGCTGTTTGGGGATAGCAAACGATTGTTATAAACTAACGCCGCCAATCTGACTAAATCTTTAGAACTGGTTGTATTTTTGCCAGCGATGTCTGGAAGTAGATTCCGAAGTGCTGTATTTTGTAATCCCCAGCTACGAAAACGTTGGCTAACTTTTGCTGCACCGCCCAAGCGATCGAGAACCATATTTGTTGCGGTATTATCGCTGATTGTCATCATCAAGGTAGCAGTTTCTAGGACGCTAAATTTAGTTCCGATGGGTTTGTATTGCATCGTTCCAGATTCACCAACCTTTAAATCGCGCCGCATCACTAATTTATCTGTGAGTTTAATTCTCCCAGCGTCTATTTCTTGGAAAAGAGCCACTAATAAGGGAAATTTGATTGTACTGGCAGCAGCAAATCTTTTTTCACCATTAATATCTATATAGTTTCCTGTATCTAAATCCAAGAAAAATATTCCGGGATTTAATGATTTATAATTCGCTAACAAACTACGAATTTGAGAAGTGATACCAACCATTTCTTGACCAAGATTGACAACTCCAGCAAATGTGGAAGCATCTGTAGATTTGATGGCGATATCTTCTCGATTTTCCCCAACAATAGGATTATTTTGGCGGTCAAATGAGTTGAATTTTACAATCCAATGAGAACGAGAATCTCCTTTAATTGATATATTTTGGGAAGTAACATCATAACCAGGAGCTAATTCTACGACAAAACGAGTTGTTTGAGAGTCTGGTTTGCCGAGGCGAATTTCTTTCACCGCCTTGCCAAAACTTTGTTTGACAGTATCAGAATTAAAATTAGTTCCAGGTAAGTCAATTACCAATCGGCTAGGATTATCTAATAAAAAGGCTTTTGGTTCTATTCCCGAAGTGGTAGTTAAGTCTAATTGGTTTTGGCTAGAATCATAGTACCAAGACTGTAATTGTGAGGCTTTAGCTTGTCCTGCAACTAGAACTAAACTGCTTAAAGCAATCGCTAGTAGATGTGATTTCATGTTGTGATTGTGGGTGTGCAAGTTAGGAGCGACTAATCAGCTTTACTTAGATTCTTTTCTGATGATTGTGCTGAACTTCCAAAGAAAAAGTCATAAATCCCGTTAAGTTGTTTTTTGAGATGATATTTGGGATTAGATAAGCACGATAAATCATCATTACTTATTAAAAGTAAATCGCTGACAGTTTTATTTGTGGTGTGAGTTGACAACAACAGAAATTGTTAATCTAGCGGAAGGACGAGCGAAAGATTAATTATGTTTCCAGCTTAGGGATTACCAATAAATAATTTACTACTACTTATGGGTGGGCGTCTCGCCCGCCCATAAACAAGGGCGGCCAAGATGTCCACCCCACAATACTTACAGGAGTCAATTTTTTTTGAATTGGGCAAGCGCAAATGCTCACGAATGTCAACGCCGCATTGCCGATTGGGCAGTGCCAGGTATTCAAGCCCCGAAGTAGCACAAGTGGTACAGAAATTTGTTCAAGCAAATCGAGGTTGTAGGTTTGATGTGCGGGTGTGATACCAATTCACGAAAAACCTGATACATATAGATTTCTCGTAGGGGCACGGCAATGCCGTGCCCCTACCAACGTATTTGTATCATTATTAAAGTGAAATGGTATGAGGTATTATGTTTTCTATTCTTTTCACAGAATAATCTTCACGCCCCAAAAAGTAGGCCCACACCCCCTGCCACCAGTCGGCTGAGGGCCACTCGGCTGACGGCCACAAGTGTTAACGTTGCCCGCCCCGATGAGATATGCTTCTCCGTCTGATAGTTCCTCAAACAATACGACTGGAGCTGGAGCTTGCAGGTTTTGTATTTTATTCATTGTTTTATCCTTGATTTTGTTGATCTTTGTTGCGAGCTAAGTATGAACCGTTAATTTAACGGTTCATACTTTATATATTGGTTTTGAATAAACTTTTTATTCATCCCATTTTTGTCACAGGATAATTAGGCAGTCAGAAACGCAATTTCAGGTGATTATACCAATTCACGAAAAACCTGATACATATAGATTTCTCGTAGGGGCACGGCATTGCCGTGCCCCTACCAACGTATTTGTATCATTATTAAAGTGAAATGGTATTAGTTACGACGAACGGAGCGTACTCAACTCCAAGAAGCAAGCTAGGCGACGCAGAGCGACCTATTTTTCTAGAGAGAGTGATGGAAGAGCGTTAGGGATTTCCAATAACGCCTTTAAGTTCGTTGACAGCTCAGGTTAAAAAAAATCAGCCACCCAAGGAGAACTACCTGCAAATATTTGCGTAGCTGCTGAAATAGCTGTTTCTGTCCCATGCAGTTTTCCGGCTATTTGCAAATGGTAGGGAGCGAACAAACTTGTATATATTGGTGCTAGTTCTCGAATATCTAGCTGCAACTCACCTTTTCCACCTTTTGTAACTTCACCGCGTCCATTGGCAACAGAAAGAATGAATTTACCATTGTTTGCATCTAACAAATTATCTTGAATATCTAAGTGCAGTTCAGTTTCAATTGCCGATGGATAACCCCGCATCTCCAGCGCCTTGGCTACATCTACTACCCGCAGCATCCAACGCATTGTATGTCTGAGCTTGGCAGTTTGCTCTGGTAGCAGCAATGTCAAGGAATCAATTGCAGAACTCCTCCATCGCACTTTGTCAATTTGGGAGCGATGACTGGCAAGAAAAGACCAGAATGTTTGTGCAGCCGCAACTGTGAGAATTACCCAATCCTTTATCCGCAGGATTGTACCATCCTCTTTTGAATGTTGGCTGAAGAGGATGTAGCCTTCGGGTTTCTCTTTTGTACCGATAAAATATGCGTAAAATGTTTCCTTTTCATCTGGCTGGATTAAGCGCTCCCAGATTGCGGGATGTCGGTCTAAATATCCATGCGTTAATCTCGCCTGCTGCTGATATAGTTCGTGAAAGACTTGATGATTGATTGGAAATATTGGTTGCAAAGGTAGGGGTTGCTCCCGCACTTGGATACTTTTAGTAGGAACTTCCCAATTACACCAGCTACCCCCCTGCTCATACCCGACTTTTCGATACAAGCCTTGAACTGCTGGATAAAGAGCAGAGAGCGGTATACCTCTAGCATAAAGTTCTTTGAGGGTGTGCTGCATGAGAGCGATCGCAGCTCCCGAACCGCGGTACTCTGGAGCAATGCCCACTACGGCAATTCCTGTCATTGGTACACGCACACCACCCCACCACTGGCCCATATCCAGAGTTGCCAATCCACCAACTAATTGTTCTGACTCACGAATAATGCGGAAGTTTTCTACGCCAAGCAGATTAATGTAAGCTTCCTCGCCACCAAGTCCACTGATGAAACACTGCTCAAAGATAGTCCCAAGCTGCTGAATATCCTGGGGATGGGCAAGAGTGCTGTATTCAAATTGAGCCGTCATCTCTTATACCACTAGTACAAAACCACAATTATGCTACAGCAAGCGTTGTCTCTATGCTTCATCAACTATGTTTCTTTGACTCAACCCATCATATCGTAAGCTGTCGCGCATTTAACTTGCACATTTTTTCGTGTTGGCTGTTGAGTGTTGACTGTTGACAGTTAACCGTCAGCGGTAAACGAACTTAGGAAGTGACTGTGTAATTTCAAAGCGTAATAGCTTATCTGTATTAAGGACTTATCATTAAGACCGCAGTTCTTACTGTTTTTGCTGGGGGAAAGAGGGTTTTCCGATTTTTGCACAGATGTGGTAACTGTAACTAATTAGCCTGACACGATATCATCACCAACTACTAATCAAACAGCGTAGGCGTACCCCATTGTAGACATCGCTCTTATTTAAACACTAGTTGTCAAAATTTAAACGTTTGCAGCTAATGTTGCTTGATATATAAGAAAGGCTTAAGTATTTGCAGGTCAGCTATAATCAGTTGCAGCAAATGCTTAAACATTTGCAACAATTGCTCTTTCATGTATAAGAAAAAATTAAGTATTTGCAAGAAATCTATAAGTTGTTGCTGCAAACGCTTTAACGTTTGCAGCTAATGTTGCTTGATGTATAAGAAACGTTTTAACATTTGCAGCAATCATTGCAATGAACTTATAAATCTGTTTACTAGCTCAAACTAAAAAGTTTCCTTATAGGTTGTTTGAAAAGTATTTCGCTGTGACTTTAAGCACTCTTAGATCCTTCCTAACCCCCCTCAAAAAGGCTACGGTGTACACACAAGTCGAATTACCCCCCTTAATCCCCCCGATATTTTGGGGGGAAACCGGAAATCTAGTTCCCTCCCCAATATATCGGGGAGGGTTAGGGTGGGGTAAAACCTTGGTTTAAAGTGGTAACGAAAACTTTTTGTGCAATTGTGGTCAAGAGACTATGAATGTTGTAATCAATTTATTGCTTTTTTTGCTGCCGATTCTGAGTAGCTTTTGGATTGCTCAAAGTTTCAACCCTCTATCTTCTTATGAGTCTCTCCAAACTATAGACGGGGCAGCTTTATATAAAAAACAATTAACAAATGGTAACGAAGCATATTTACAAGTTATTGATCTTCGCAAAATGCAGATAGACCAAATTACCGGAGAGGTAGATAATATGGGTCTAAATGAGGGTAAATATTATAAAGGGGAAGGTGGACATTACAGCCCTTTTTTCAAAAATAAGTTGTTTTCGGAAGTAACAGACGAATATAAAAAACTTTACGCAAACAACGTTTTTTCGATGATTAATTGTTCTTTTTTTGAGCAATATCAATCTAGTACTCAATTATCCTTTCCAATTAAACTCAATGGTGTAGTTATCAGTGGTGGCACTAGCCCTTATGGGCCAATCAAGCAACCAAAAGATAAATACTATAGTAATATTCACCTGAAAGCTCTAGTCTGGAACAGTAAGCAGGCATACATTACCGATTACAATCAGATTAACGGTACGCCTCTCAACCAAAACGCAGTCAAGAATGCCATTGTCACTTACCGATACAGCGATCATCCGGCGAAAGTATTAGCCCAAAACCAAGCGAATAAGTATCAAGTCATCGGTACTCTAAACAAAGATGGTGTTAAGGGTGACGAGCTTTTGTTGATTATGACGGTGAACCAAGCAACTCTGGATGAGGCAGCCGATTTATTACGGAAATTAGGAGTTAAAGGGGATATCATTACCGTTGATGGGGGCAGATCAACTTATTTATTCAATTCTCAGAGCGGAAATATTATCGTTCCACAACTGTCTAATCTGCAAGAAAATCCTACTTTCCGACATCTACCTCATTATTTGGGATTTCGTAAAAAAACCAAAAGTCAGGTTGCACCAAAAATCTTAATCAGTCAGCCAGTGAAGAAAGTACTTGCAAAAAAGGATCAGCCTTATTTAATATTGTGGCAAGATAATCTTAACGGCGATGTCTCGATTAAGTTGTACGATGGAAACAAACTTATCCAAAACATTTCTTCCCGTACCGCTAGCGATGGAGTTTATGAATGGACACCGCGTATTTCCGTAAAAGAAGGTTATTTTATTCAGATTTCTAGCTGGAAAGACCGGAATATTTTCGGGCAGTTGCAATTGTAATATAGGGCTTTTCGTTTGTATGCAATACACTCTGACCTCTCTCCAAACCTCTCTCCTAAGAGGAAAGAGGCTTTGAATTTTACTCCCCTTCCCTTGCTCTTAAGGGACTGGGGGTTAGGTCTGTATTGGAATCAACTAAGAAGCGCTATAAAGATAAGCGCTATTTTTAGCGGTGCGGAATGGGAAAATGAAAGGGATAACTGGCTAAACGCAAACCTCTTAACAAGTTTGGCGGTGTGGCAGTGATCGGAATTGTTATCGTTTCTCACAGTAAACAACTAGCTTTGGGTGTGCGGGAACTCGCCGCGCAAATGGTTCAAGGCCAAGTCCCCATTGCTGTTGCAGCAGGTATTGAAGATCCGGACAACCCATTGGGTACAGATCCCATCCAGGTTTATGAAGCGATCGCTTCTGTTTTTTCTGATAATGGTGTCTTGGTATTAATGGATTTGGGTAGTGCTTTGCTGAGTGCAGAAATGGCAATCGAGTTTCTGCCAGAAGCACAGCAGCAAAAAGTGCATTTGTGTGAAGCACCTCTAGTAGAAGGTGCGATCGCTGCTGTGGTAGCGGCGGCGGCTGGTAGAGATATTCACCAAGTCATGGCGGAAGCACGCGGCGCACTCTTAGCAAAAGCAACTCAATTGGGTGTAGTTAGTAGGCCGTTATCACTTGTCAGTCACAATACCCCAATAACCAATATAGAATCACCAACGCGAGAAATCCGGCTGATTGTGAGCAATCGCTTAGGATTACACGCCCGTCCCGCAGCGCAGTTTGTCGCAACCGCAGCCCGGTTTCAATCGCAAATTTTGGTAAAAAATTTAACGAGAAATACTGAGCTAGTTAGGGGTGACAGTATTAACCAAGTTACAACTTTAGGGGTGCGTCAAGGACACGAATTGGTGATTACTGCCACTGGTTCTGATGCAGATGAAGCGCTAGCCGCATTACAAGGATTATTCGCAAATAATTTTGGTGAGGCAGCCCGGTCTTGTTGTTCCAACAAAGAGGGACTGCCGAACCCGGAGGGTGAAGATAATGTTGCCTCGAATTCTCCACCAGCATTTCAGCATGAAGTTACCTCAGGAACTCCCGGCGAACTTTTGGGAATTGCAGCTTCTGCTGGAGTAGCGATCGCACCCGTTGTTCATTATCAACCCACCCACATTACGATTACGGAATATCACGTAGATGATCCAGAGCTAGAGTGGCAACGAGTACAAGCAGCAATTCACATCGCCCGACAAGAAATCCAAGCAGTTTTTTCACAAGCATCTCTGCAAATTGGTGACGCTGAAGCCGCTATCTTCGATGCCCAACTACTATTTTTAGAAGATCCAGTACTGTTGGAAGCAGCTAAAGAGCGCATTTTTGAACACCATATAAATGCTGAAGCAGCTTGGCAAGCCGTAGTTAATCAAGTAGCCACTTCTTACCGCACACTTGAGGATTCTTACCTGCAAGAGCGAGTTGACGATGTTGTGGATGTCGGGCAAAGAGTGCTGCGATTACTAGCGGGGAATGCCCCTGCTAACTTGCATCTTGAGGAACCGGCGATTTTGGTGGCAACTGATTTAACACCTTCAGATACTGCTGGATTAGATCCGAAAAAAGTGTTGGGTATTTGTACAACTTCTGGTAGCGCCACTTCTCACAGCGCAATTATCGCTCGAACATTGGGTATTCCCGCAGTTTTGGGAGTAGATGCCCAAGTGTTGCACTTAGCTGATGGTACACTTATGGCACTTGATGGTGAAAGTGGCAAAGCTTGGGTAGAACCAGAATCACATATCCTAGATTTACTGGCAGCAAAGCAATCAGCTTGGCAAATTGCCCAACAGGAAGCACGAGCTACAGCACACCAGTTAGCAATTACTCGTGATGGCCGGCAAGTTAGCGTCTTTGCCAACATTGGTAGTATAAATGATGTTCAAGTTGCGGTGGCTAACGGTGCAGAAGGTGTGGGATTACTCCGCACTGAGTTTCTCTATCTAGATAGGACAAGCGCCCCCACTGAAGAAGAACAATTAGAAGTGTATCAGGCGATCGCAAAAGTTTTAGATAATCGTCCGCTAATTATTCGTACCTTAGATGTCGGTGGTGATAAGCCACTTCCTTATCTGAGAGTTGGTTTTCCAGAAGCTAACCCTTTCTTAGGTTGGCGGGGAATTCGTTTCTGTTTAGATCATCTGGATTTGTTCAAAACTCAGTTGCGGGCAATTTTGAGAGCCAGTGTCGGACACCAAATTAAGATCATGTTGCCAATGATTGCTAGTGTAACTGAGGTACGTGCAGCTAAAGTAATTTTAGGTGAAGTGCAGGCTGAACTAAATCAAGCTGGTATTTCCTTTGATGCAGCGATGAAAGTAGGAATTATGGTAGAGGTTCCGTCAGCAGTAGCGATCGCAGATCAGTTAGCTGCTGAAGTAGACTTCTTTAGTATAGGGACTAACGATCTGAGTCAGTACGTCATGGCTAGCGATCGCACTAATCCGCGCGTGGCAAATTTAGTTGATGCGCTACATCCAGCAGTGTTACGAATGGTACAGCAAACTATCCAAGCTGCTCATGCGGCGGGGATTTTGGTAGGATTATGTGGAGAATTGGCAGCAGATACTTTAGCAACACCAATTTTATTAGGTTTAGGGCTGGATGAATTGAGCGTGAATCCCCAAAGTATACCTGGAGTGAAACAGGCGATCGCTCGGTTCAGTATAGTTGAAAGTGAAGCGATCGTGGCATCAGCATTACAACAAGATTCCGCAGAGCATGTTAGAGAACTAATTTCAACTTCAGTTACTCCCCCTGCATAATTAATTCGTAATTGAATAAGAATTCAGAAGTCAGAATTCAGAATCAAAACGCTCTCTGCGAGACGCTGCGCGTTAGCATCTCTGAAAGAGTTTACGCTGTACTATCCACCAGTTGCACAGAATTTACAGCAGAATTCAGAAGTAAAACAGGCTTTATATCTGGCTTTGAAACTTAGCTTGTGTACTTCACTAACTTGAAATCTGCTGTAATTCTGAATTCTGGCTTCTGACTGCTGAATTCTGTTTTGTTAAAATCTTATTCCCAGTTGCCCGTTAAAACCACGAATAGAATTGTAACCAGCACCAACAAAAACGTTATCAGTAGCACCCACCTGAACGCCACCGGAAACTGCAACACCTTTATCCTCTGAATAAAGTCCAACTCCTACATAAGGTGAAATGACAGGCAAACTGATAAATTTCAAAACATCTACTCCCGTAGCACCATCAGGGCCAGTTCCTAGCTCAACCCCAAAATTTAAAGCCCTAGCTCCTACAGCATAAGTTACATCACCATCTTTTCCACCAACTGAAACCCAAGGTTGCGGTATAAGTTGAGCCGATGCTTGACTTGGGGTAAATAAAGCTAACAAACCAATGGATGTAATTAATGTTTTAGCAATAATCGCTATTTTCACGTTGTTTTCCTACACTAACTGCTGCATTTTAATTGTTTTCTCACAACTACCCTTACTTCAACCAAAGTTTGGGCATGCTGGCTAGTCGTGACGGATTGAACTTCATTTGAGTGCCCGATGAGTTCAAGCATTATTTTATTCATGTAATATTAGTTACAACAGGAAACGCGATCGCCGGACAAGCAAATACTGTCGTCGAACAAGCAAATGCTGTCGCCGAACAAGCAAATGCTGTTGCCGAACAAGCAAATGTTGTCGCTCAACAAGCAAATGTTGTCTCTTAACAAGCAAATGTTGTCTCTTAACAAGCAAATACTGTCGTCGAACAAGCAAATGTTGTCTCTTAACAAGCAAATGCGGTATCCAATGGTATATTAAAAGTCTGATTACATGCCTATATGGATAATACACATAATTGTTTATTGCCACCTGGGTACATTCTTCGCAAAGCGAAACCTTTTGATATGTGGTTAATTCGTTTATTTATTATTAGAGGAAGACTTGATCCTTCTCAACTAAAATGGCAGCAATTTTGGGTTGTTGAGCATAATGGGTCTTTAGTAGCTTTCGGACAGTTACGAAACTTTGAATTTGCCCAAGAACTTGGCAGTCTATTTGTTTTACCAGCTTACCGAAATCAGGGATTAGGGACTTTTATAATACAGCATTTAATTGCTCAATCTACTCAACCACTTTATTTAAAATGTTTAGAACATCAATTAGAATTTTTTTACGCTCAAAGAGGCTTTCTCCCTATCAGCTATGAGAAATTACCAGTATCACTCAAGTATAAGTTTCGCCTGTCTCAATTACGAAAGAATTTACTAAAAGCTTTTGTACTATTTATGAAGTATCAAGCTCCCATCTGAAAACTTATTTGCATCGCGCATATTTTCACAATATCCATCTATGATTGCAACTGTTGGGTGAGTATCTCTTGCCATTAAACGTTTTTAGTAAGCAAGAAAACTTTGAGAGATTATCTGATTCCCAACCTCCGACTAGGAATACCTACTTTGAGGCTTCGCGTCCCTTACTCGCAGCAGCAACCCTACTCAAAGGTGGACACATCTCGCAGCAAACTAGGAATTTCTCCTTGAGATAAAGGAAATTCCAGCAAGGTTTCTCTAAGACCCAAATATCCAGATTCAGCAAACGATAAAAGCATTCGTGAAAGCGCTAGCCAAACCTCCGGTTCGTATTCCCAATCACGATAACGCGTAGCTTTACCAGCAATTGAACGTAGCGCCCAGAAATAAGAGTTTCTTACCACCGAACCACCCTTCTTAAACTCTGGCAAATCTTCGTGGTGGATAAAAAGTATTTGATTTTCAATTCTGGCTCTCATAAAAATTTGGGATTTTAGATTAAAAGTAAATCTTAGAGGATGTTTGAAAAGTAGTTGGCTATAATTTTAGGCACTTGTTGATCTTTCCTAACCCCCTTTTTAAGCAGTGACGTAAAAATCAGATTGCCAACAGTTTATAATTTGCCATAAAAGTTTAAAAGTTTCTGAACTCCTATCCCCTAAAACCCAAGCAAAAATAACTGGGATATGCTTATTCACTGCTGTCCACAACCAAATTTTGTTTTTTTTACCAACAAACTTTTCTAGCTCGTCACTTGGTTCGTGAGGAAGGCAAATCATGCAACTACATCGATTCAACAACATTCAGGAGTTCTGGCACTGCACTCAGGCTTATCTACTCCAGCATCAGGTAGAAAATAATATTTTGCTCAGTATTTCGCATACCTTGCTGCATAACCCAGAACTTTATCTGGGTAAGCCTTATTTAGCAATTGTCCAAACAAGTGGTGAGATTCTGGCTGTTGCCATCCGCACCCCACCTCAAAAATTGATACTATCCAAAGCCCAGAATATGGATGCCTTGCGGTTGATTGCTCAAGATTTGCGTCAAGAGCAACTACCAGGAAACATGGGACTTGCTGGAGAGACAGAAATATTCTCGCAGACTTGGCAAGCGCTGACAGGACAATTCTATCAACGGTCGGTGGTAATGAAAATTTACCAATTAACGGCAGTGCAAAGAGTCTCAACGGCCAGAGGATATCTCAGACTGGCAACTGAAGGCGATCGCTCTCTTTTGATCAACTGGCTTTCTGCATTTTTATCTGAGATAGATGAGGCGGTGAGCGAAGATGTCGAACACCAGGTAGATAATCGCTTGAAACAACAGAATACTTATTTTTGGGTTGATAGCACTCCAGTTTCAGTTGCGTCTAGTAAACAAGTGTTACCTACAATTGGTCGGATCAATTTAGCTTATACACCACCAGAGTATCGTCGCAAAGGATATGCCACTGCCTGTGTCGCAGCGTTAAGCCAACAACTGCTAGACCGGGGATGCCGATATTGTTTCCTCATAGCAGATTTAGCCAATCCCACAGCCAATCATATTTATCAAGCGATTGGGTATCGCCCCATTTGCGATTGGCACGAATACTCATTCACCTTATCCCAATAATGTAGATAGGACTTACGCACTGTACAAATGCATCGTTATGTGCGTTACCTATCTTGAGGAAGTTTTCAGGCTTTTCTTAATTATCCTGCGATCGTAAATAGACCACACTGTAGGAGCACAGCAATGCTGTGCCCTTACGAAAGATATGGTTTTTAACCTTGCTCCATATTTGGTATTTCTTGTCAATGCATAAGTACTAGTAAAGATTTTGTCATTACAAAATCTCTAGATTTAATACCTAAAAATTGGCGCTTAAACCCACACGAAAAGTAAATCCAGGGCTATAGATGCGATTAACTCGCTCATATTGCTCACCGAGTAAATTTTCTAAGTAAACCGTCAGTCCTAAATTGCTAGTTAAAGGTATACGTCCACTCAAATCTAAATTCACAAAAGATGGTGCAAAATCTGTACTCTTGTTATCGGGAGCAAAGATGGCTCTGCGAGCGCCACTATTGTAAGTAACATACAAGTTAGCCTGCCATCCCGCATTTTCATAACCTACCCCAGTTTGGAGTACAGAGTAGGGAATCAAACCTAACTGCAAACCTCTCTCTGTACCTGTTTTTATTTGAGCATCTGTATAAGTATAGTTGAGGAAAGTTGACCAGCCAGCGGCAATTCTTAATTGCAATGCAGCCTCTAAACCATTGGTATCTACTAATCCAATGTTTTCCCATTTTCCGGCGATGACTCCCAAGCGATCGCCTATACTACTACCAAAGTAAGTAAACTGTCCAATCAAATTTTCCGAAAAATTGACATCTACTCCCGCACTCCAAGTAGAGCCGATTTCCGGTCTTAAATTAGGATTAGGTCTCCAAGTATGAACAGTATCATAAACATACAACTGATCTAACCCAGGATTGCGTTGTGCCCCTGCCCAACTTCCACGCACTGCTACTATTGATGTGACAGCATAACGTAACCCAACACTAGGGTTGAGGTAATTTCCAAACTGGCTGTCAAATGTTTGCCTTAGTCCTAAATCTATCAAAAAATTATCGCTAATATTCCAAGTATTGACAGCAAATAAAGCCGTATTGAACAAACTTCTATCTTCAGTTCCGTTTTCGGCAATACTATTAGGATTTGTACTCAAAACATCACCGGTTAAGTCGGTGTTTTTCAAATCTAATCCCCAGCGCAATTTATTATTGGAAGTAATTTTCCATTCATGATCGACTCTAGCTGTGAGTTGTTGTGTATCTAAAGACCCTCTACGATAAAATGATTCTCCTGTAGGGCCATAAGTGCTAAAATAATCTTGGTTATAACCAATTGAAGTGGTAAGATTGGAACTTTCCCCATTACCTAGCCGGGTTTTCCAAGATAAGCCAACATTTAAACCATCGTGGTCTAATCTATCTCTTTGCAGAGGGAATCCAAAATAAATTAAACCCCGACGACTGCTGAGTGCAGTAACATCTAAATTCAGAGAATTTTTCTTATCTAAATCTACTCCAATGCTACCAAAGTAAGTACTAGTAGCTGTGTCTGCATTAGATAAAAATCCCTGTTCATCACGATTTGCTGCACCTACAGGAACGCGGTAACGGTTATCTGTAAAGAATCTTTCAAAGCTAAAGTTGTACTTGACGTTATCAGATGAACCACCATAGGTTACTTGTTGATTATTTAAACTCAATGAGCCAAATTCTGCACTAGCACTCAATTTAGGTTTGCCATAACCTTCTTTGGTGATAATATTCACAACACCCCCAAAGGCTGAGGAACCATACAAAGCGGAGGCTGTACCGCTATATAATTCCACTCGTTCAATAGCTTCTACAGGAATGCTATTTAAGTCAGTTCCACCATGATAAGTATTAACATTATTGTTAATTGGTCTGCCATTAATCAGAAATACAGATTGATTAATTGAGGCTCCCCGATAGTATGTACCTGTGTGAATATCTGCGCCATGACCTACATCATTGATCGCAAAACCAGGCATTCTTTTCAAAATATCGGCTAAACTTGTAGCGCCCTGCTTTTGAATTTCTTCTTTATCAATTACGTAAGTTGGAGTAGATTGAGGTAAGTTGTCTGGTTCTGCGATGACTTCTATAGAAATGTCTGCATCATCGCTCGGAGTTTGCTCTGTTTCTGGCTGATCTGGATTAACTTCACTCGGTGCAGATTGTTGAGTTAATAATTCAGCACTAATAGCGGGTAACTCAATTTCACTCAAACTCGGAATATCTGAAATGATTTCGGTTGATTTATCAGTATTTATCTGCTTAATTTCACTCTCAGCAGCAAAGCCAGGAAACGCTATCAGTAAACTTGCTAAAGCAACTGTTAGCAACAAAAAGTCCTTTTTCACGTTCTCTTTCACACCAACTAAAAACAGTCACCACCGAGTATTGTTGCTGTAATAGTAAAATCATGTCAAAAGACACGCTGTCATATTTCCACGACTCAGATTCCCCGATCTCTCAGAGAAATCGGGGAATCTTGTTGTTCACAAATAATTAAGTAGGGCTATAGCAGTTTTTAATTGCGTGAAGTATGTATAATTTTTATGGATATAAGTTTACAGTTTTAAAAACAATTTTTACTCGCAACTTTCATTAGAAAACGCAGAGCTTCATTTACTGCTTCCGAATTGGGAAACATTTCTGCAACATCAGGTTCTAAAAAAACTATCAACTTTTCAATATTATTGAAATTATCTTCAATATTTTTCCTATAATTGTCTGTCAAAACCTGATTTGATTGAGGTTTATTCTGTTTTATAGTTGTTTGGGAACCAGCATTTAATTTATTAACAAGTGATTCCCAACTACTAACTTTCAGGTTAAAGTGAGCCTTTGCATCCCGTAATGTTTTAAACTGTTGTTTAAGAACATCAACAGTATAAATATGCTTTTGAGATACCTGGTTTTCTAGATTAAGGTCTGACTCAACCATATCAACTACTTCACTAATAAGTCGATCATGATTTTCGGCAATTTGAGCAGCAGCCCCTAAAATCTTAGAAGTTGCTTTTATTTGTACATCAGTCTCTTGTTTAAGGCGATCAGCAATACTGCGAATTTGATCTCCCAACCTCGCTTTACCTTGTTTTTGCGTCGTTGGGAGTGATTTTTTACTCATGGTATGCTTATTTATTCAGAAAGTATATCTTTAATAGCCAGCCAAATGCGTTTAAACTTTTGTACCAAACCCATAGGATTGTTAGTCGTTTCTTCTTCTACCGAATCAACTAGAGATTGAATCCGATCCATACGCTCTGCTACAACGTAAAGACTGTTTACTGCTTCATCCTTACTTTCTAAGGATTCACGCAGTAGCACAACCATTTGGGCAATTTCCCGTTTTAGTCGTTCATTTTCAGCTTTACGGCGAGTTTCCCATCCCTTAATACTAGCTTTGGAACGTCGCTCATGCTTGAGTTCTGCTTTAGCCTCATTGTATAAACCCAAATACATTTCTCGTTCAGAGTTTACTGACTCATATTTGGTAAGCAATTCAGTCGCTCTCGCTTTTTCTTCGTTGTAGAGGCAGAGGGTTTGTTGATGACTTTGTTGTTCATCAACATAGAACTGGTAATTTTGAGTAACTCGCTCTTTTAATTCATTAGCTTCGAGTTGGCAAGTTTGAATCTCTCGCTGGTGAACATGAACTAGCTGGGATATTTTCGCTTTTTCTTCATTGTAAAGGTAGAGCGTCTTTTGATGATTTTCTTGCTCATCAAGATAGAAGAGATAATTTTGAGTAACAAGCTCTTTTAGTTCATTAGCTTCGATTTCATAAGTTTGAATTTCTTGCTGAACATGAAACAGTTGGGATGCAGCTTCTTGATATTCTTTGGCACGTTGTTGCCATTCATCGCGTTGAGATGCAGCCTCCTCATTTTCTTTCGCAAGTTTTCGCGCCTCCTCAAGATTGGCGCGAATAGTCATCAATGAAAGTTTAAGCTCATGATAAGAAACTGGTTCTTTCTGCCCTGAACGAGGATTATTAACAGCGTTGTCATAATTAGAATCTCTTCGATCTCCTCTTTTCATTGTCATATTCCTATATAAACATTTGTTATATTGAAGTATAAATATTGACTTTAGCCGAGATGTATTAATTGAAGTGTGATCTCGGTTCTACTGGTAATATGATCTCAATCTGCCTTGAGATATTTTTTCTTCTGTCTCAAGCGCTCAAATTCCCAGACGTGCG
The DNA here is from genome assembly GCF_020829665.1 of Nostoc sp. CHAB 5824. GTDB lineage: Bacteria > Cyanobacteriota > Cyanobacteriia > Cyanobacteriales > Nostocaceae > Nostoc. The sequence continues at coordinate 130,092 of NZ_JAIVFT010000003.1, read as the reverse complement.
ATCTCCAAGGGCTAGTGATATTCGGCTTCATAAGCAAGCTAGGCTCCAAAAGGCGGAGGGGAATAAGCCTTAAAGTCTCTTACCTTATAGCAATTACGAATTACGTTAGCATTGAGGCAACTGGAAGCTTCACAAACACAATAGAAGACAATAATTTATGATTCAAAACTTAGGCAAAGTAGTTACATTCGATGAATTCGTTGCTAAATACCCTGACAACACTGGAAAACGTTATGAATTGCATGATGGAGCAATAGTCGAGATGCCACAACCCACAGGCGATCATGAAGAGGTAGTTGGATTTTTAGCCTTTGAAATTACTAGAGAGTGTATTCGTTTAAATCTCCCCTACTTTATACCCAAAACAGTACTAGTAAAACCGCTTGAAAGTGAATCGGCTTACTCACCAGATGTGCTGATATTAAATCGCCCTAATTTAGTAAATGAACCTCTGTGGAAAAAAGAATCTACTGTAAGCCAAGCAGAATCAATACCTTTAGTAGTTGAGGTAGTGAGTAGCAATTGGCGTGATGATTATTTAAAAAAAGCTGCTGACTATGAGGCTGTAGGCATCCCAGAATACTGGATTGTAGACTATGCTGCTTTAGGCGGTAGGCGATTTATTGGCAACCCCAAACAACCAACTGTCTCGCTCTACACCTTAATTGAGGGAGAGTACCAAGTCAGCCAGTTTCGAGGTAGCGATGCCTGCGGCAACCCCTCCGGGGAACGCATTATCTCACCAACTTTCCCTGAATTAAATTTAACCGCCGAACAAATTTTTCAAGCTGGTGGATACCCTGTATAGCCCTGACAGTGTTAGAAAAGAGCGATTTCCGTTACAGACGAAATTTGTTGTCGCAGATTCTTCAGTAAATCTAGAGTTTTTTCGTAAGCAACTTTTTTTCCCTGCTGTCCATAGTACTCAGATGCTTTTTGTAAATCAGACATCGCTTCTAAATGATATCCTAAACGATAGTGAGCTACTCCCCGATTAACGTAAGCCTGGGCATTACTTGGATTAAGTCTGATAACTTGGGAAAAATCACGCACTGCACCAAAGTTATCTCCATTTCTTCCGCAAGCACAAGCCCGGTTAAAGTATGCTCTATAATCGTTAGCATTTAGACGAATTGCTAGATTAAAGTTGAGCATAGCTGCTTGAGTATCTTGCAAGGCAAAATGCGCTAAACCTCGGTCATTATAGATATCTGCAAGTAGTAAGTTGCTGATTCGGGGAATTTGAGTTAAAGCTAAATTAAAGTCAAGAATTGCCTCCGAGTCTTTCCCATCCCCAGCACGGGCTAGCCCTCGGTTGTAGTAAGCTCGAAAATCGGATGGTTTAAGTGCAACGGCTCGATTATGATCGACAATGGCAGCGGGATAATCCCCTTGTCTGTAGAGTGCTACTCCCCGGTTCAGATAAGCCTCAAAATTATCAGGTGCAAAATTTATGGCTTGAGTACAATCTGTAACAGCTTGATGGTAATCTTGTAATTGGAGATAAGCCAGACAGCGATCGCTATAAGCTACAGCAAAATCTTTCTCAAGTGCGTAGTTTACCGCCGTATGCATCGCCTGGTTGAAATTCTCTATTGCTTTCTGGTAATTACCTTGCTGCATCTTATCTACACCTAATTCCAATAAATCAGCCGCTGTAATTTGCGTGATAGATATGGGTGATGAATGTGCGGATAGAGTTAAAAAAGTCAGAGAGAAAGCAATAACTAGACTAAGAAATAATCGCCAGAAATTACTCATAGTACCAAATTAGGATAGGTAAGCTGTTACGCATTTAATTTGTACATTTACCTGATGACTGATGACTGAAAACCCGTCAACAGTCAACAGTCAACAGTTAACGACCCAATAGAGTGTTTATATACTTTAGACGCGCATCAGCTTAGTATTGTTTGATGTTCTTGGAACAGTCTTTTTGCCAAGACTCTTAATCCAAAATTGGTATCAGCATCCTATTTGACAATTTCGGCAATCCTAAAATTAGCGGGGCTTTTTGTCCCGCTAATTGTTAATTATTGAAGTTAGATTTTAGTCTACTTCCAGTCCTTATCTGCTTGTGAAAGCACATAAGCAGTTACATCTTCAATCTGGTTAGCTTTTAAACGACTGCCAAAAGCAGGCATGGCATTTTTACCTTTTGTAACTTGGGCAATAATCGCTTCCTCTGAGTACATACCATACTTTTCTAAAGCGTCCTTTTTCAGGTTCTTCGGAGCTTGAACCAGATTTTTACCACCCGCGTGACAAGAGGCACAATTAGCACTAAATACTTTAGCTCCACTAACAGCATCTCCTGCCAAAGCTGGACTACTGAAGGCAAATGTGAAGATTGCTATGCCTAACAGCATCACTGTAATAATTTTTTTCATTTCGTGTTCTCTCTGCAATAACGGCTTATTCGCTGCAATATCCTCCATAATTGTCAGTTGAGCAGCTACTATAGTCAAATGACAAGCTGTCAAACTTTGCTATCAATTTTTTGGATTTTGAATATTAAGGGGTTTTAGATTTAGGGTTGTTAACACAGAGCGATGTCTAGCGACAAACTGCTTTACATCTACGCTAATAATAAAAATGTAAATTATACAAAATTTAATATTTTTTATTTAATAAAGAATGGGCGTTTAAGAATGAAATATTCCAGATGAAAATTATCCTGCTTCATCCTTTATATTTCATATTTTGTTCTTTATTTGACAGCCCCTAGCTGAATCAGCGCATCTTCTGTGACACGACAAATTCGCCAATCATCTAATATAGATGCTCCCATACTACGGTAGAATTCTTGGGCTGATTCGTTCCAATCCAACACACTCCACTCTAACCGCCCACAGTCACGTTCTATAGCTATCTGAGCTACTTTAGTTAGGAGAGCCTTACCAATACCTTGCCTACGATATTCTGGTAAAACAAATAAGTCTTCCAGATAAATTCCTGGCTTGGTCAAAAATGTTGAATAATTATGAAAAAATAGGGCAAAACCAACAGCTTGACCCGCAGATTCTGCTAAAATCGCTTCTATATATTTGTGCGATCCAAATAAATGCTCTTTAAGTTCCAGAGCATTGCCAGTGACAGCGTGAGATAATTTTTCATACTCAGCCAGCCCCTGAATTAATTTAAACAGTACGCTGTAATCAGTTGGTTCAGCAAAACGTACAATCAAATTGCTACGCGAAGTCATTAGTCTATAGTTCATAGTCAATAGTCTATAGTCTATAGGCAACTGTGCAAGTTTTTTTGACTAATGACTAAAGAAAAGCCGAAAAAAGTACAAAACGCCTGTTTTTGTAATTTGCAATAGGTGAAGCTCAAGAAATATGCAGATACAAGCTCGCCTTCATTCGTTAAGAATGTAGATTTAATAAACAGCAAGTTTTGTAGGGTGTGTTATGGGCATTTGTCCTAACGCACCTAAAATTTGGTGGGTTACGTTACGAGATAACACAACGTTAGCTACTACACCGGATAGCGCAGCGTTAGCTTCTTACAAAGGGAGAAAGGGAGACGCTAAGAGCCAACGAGCGTCAGAAACCTCCGCAACGCACTGGCTCTCCTACGAGATTTAAAGTTTTGCACTTTATTTGATCCATGTTCGTTAATGGAGTTAATTAGATTAGGTATTGCATCTCTATCTTCGTAAATGTAATTAAATCAACCAACCTTTTAAACGTTTGGCTATGTGGGGACGGCGCAATTTCCGCATGGCTTTGCTTTGAATTTGTCGCACTCGCTCACGAGAAAGATTGAACATGTTGCCAACTTCTTCTAAGGTACAGGGTTCGCTGGTTGTCAAACCATAGCGCAGAGAAATCACATCTTTCTCTCGTGGAGTTAACACGTCACCCAAGACTTCCCAAATCTCCTGACGCATCATGTTTTCATTCATTTTTGCTTCTGGAGAGAGGTTATCTTCATCTTCTAGCAAATCCATCAATTCCGTGTCTTCTTCTTTACCGACGCGGTGGTTGAGAGAAAGTGCTTGACGCCGTAGTTGTTGTAGCTGGCGTAGTTGTTGCACACTAATTTCCAAAGATTCTGCCATTTCACCTTCGGTAGGATTACGACAGAGTTTTTGTTTGAGTTCCCGTTGTGCTTTTTTCAGCTTGTTAAGCTTTTCAACAATATGAATAGGTAGCCGGATTGTCCGCGCATCATTAGCTATAGCTCTGGTAATCGCTTGTCTAATCCACCAATAGGCGTAAGTAGAAAACTTATATCCTTTATCTGGATCAAACTTTTCTGTAGCGCGATTTAAACCCATCGCTCCTTCTTGGATTAAATCCAAAAAAGGCACTCCCCGATTCAGGTATCTTTTAGCAATAGAAACTACCAATCTCAAGTTCGAGCGAATCATTTTGCGTTTCGCTACTCTACCTTGATACAAGCGATTTTCTAATTGCTTTTCAGTCAATTCTAGCTCGGAAGCCACTTCTACCTTGCTAGGTTCCTGCCCCAGTTTCAATTGTAAGGCTGCTTGTAATTCTCTAACTTCTTCTAAAAACCTAACTCGCCGCGCTAACTCTACCTCTTCATCAGCTTTTAGAAGCGGATAACGCGCCATCTCTTTAAAAAACGCGCCGACAGCATCATCATGCTCGGTTTTATTGTATCCCGAAGGACGGGCCGCAGCCATATCATCCCCGTCGCGTTCGTCTGATTCCAGATTTTCTACTACAATTGGAGTCTCTTCATCTGCTACTGCATCTAAAATATCGAGTGATGGTTCTTCAATATCAGCAGTATTCTCCAGTATTTCCATTTTTCCCAATTCAACAATATTCATAGTTTCCTTTAGGGATTGTTGCTTTGCTTGGTACATAATCTAGTTACAGCTACTCGTTTGAGGCTTGGTAGTGTTCCCTAAGGGACGAATGCACCCGTTTATATAGCGAAATATAGCTTATGCTAATTTTTTTCAGGAATAAAAATCGGTATCTACCCAACACCTATAAGTTACAGTTAGATACAACCTATAACGTAACTGGCCTTCGCACCCAACAAAACTTTATTCTCAGGCTCCCAACAGATTATATTCTTCATTTTTTTCTTAATTACCAAATATGTCAAATCTCCCTCAAACTTTCTCAACCTTAACAAACATATAAATCTCAGCTAACCATCCAAATTTCTTAAACTTTCATATATTTTTCTAAATATTTTTAATGTTTAGACGTCGGAAGTCACTGGATAAATTTAAAACTTGGTGCTGGGGTTATGCAATCCCGATTTCAAGTTACCCAGATGAGACAAATTATAATAATGGCAGCTTAATTTACAGATGTTCTTATTTGTATAAAAGCATCTCATATACAGAAAGGGTTGAATATCTATCGATAGGCGGAAAAAGGCTACTCCTTATTTAGTAGATAGAGTAACTGTTGGAGAAAGGGCGGACATGCTCTTATTTGTATAGTGGGTACCAAATATTTATTGCATGTATAGTTGATACGAATTTGTCTAGTAGATTACATAAGAGGAAACTTATCAAGTATTATGAAGGATAACAGTATTGAGAAATACCATTTAATTATAAGAAAATAAAAAACTAGACTTTAGTTAGCTAGGTTATTTTTGACCAGCTATGTGAGGTAAATATCTAACTATAAAGCCAGGAAATATGTATATTAATGACGTAAATTTATCTCCTTTATTGGTGGCTGAAACTAGTGAATCATACCAGTCAGGTGCGACTCTAAATAGGTGGGTTGAAGTGCTGGTAGACTGTCCAGGAAGTACAGGACTATTTACTTATCGATTGCCAGCCCAGTTAGAAATAAAACCAGGGGATATTTTGAGCGTGCCATTTGGGGCACAACAATTAGGAGCGATCGCTATTCGGTTACTGGCACAACCAAATGTCGATTTACCACCAGAAAAAATCCGGGAAGTAGAAGATATAGTGAGCGTTGGATTTTTCCCAAGTGCTTATTGGGAATTACTCAATCGAGTCGCTGCATATTACTATACGCCCCTAATTCAAGTTATCCGGGTTGCTCTGCCACCAGGGTTGCTGGGGCGATCGCAGCGTCGTATCCGCCTGGTTGGAGGCAGAGGGGCAGGGGGAAGTAGTTATTTACTGGCATCTCCTGATCCTTTAGCTTTTTTGACTCCAACTGCGCGGCAAGTTTGGGAACTTTTGCAAGGGCAGCCGGCGGGGAACTACAGTTTTGTTTACCTCCAACAAAAAGTCAAATCTGCTTATCGGGGAATTCGGGAGTTGCTGCGATTTGGTTTGGTAGAAAGCTACTTAGAACCGCCGCGACTAACTCGACCAAAGTTGCAAAAAGCAGTCACGCTCACAGGTACAATCGACCACGACTTAACTACTCGCCAACGAGAGATTTTGGAAGTGTTGCGGCGACATAATGGAGAGTTGTGGCAAAATGAATTACTGCAAATTTGCAATGCTAGTTCTTCTATCCTCAAAACGTTGGCACAAAAAGGTTACATTGTCATCGAAGAACGGGAAGTATTGCGAACCGAACATGGGCCAGCATTAACAGGCGATGGGGCTAAATCCTTAACTGTTGCCCAAGCTAGCGCCTTAGCGACAATCCACACACTAGATAAATTTGCTGAAGTTTTATTGCATGGGGTAACAGGTTCAGGAAAAACAGAAGTATATTTGCAAGCGATCGCACCCCTCCTCAACCAAGGCAAATCCGCCCTCGTTTTAGTTCCAGAAATTGGACTCACACCCCAGCTAACTGATCGTTTTCGCGCCCGTTTTGGTAATAAAGTCAGCGTCTATCACAGCGCCCTCTCCGATGGTGAACGTTACGACACTTGGCGACAAATGCTTACAGGAGAACCTCAAGTTGTCATTGGTACGCGCAGTGCCGTTTTCGCCCCTTTGCCAAACTTGGGTTTAATTATTTTAGATGAAGAACACGACAGCAGTTTTAAGCAAGACTCACCCATACCTACCTACCACGCCCGTACCGTTGCCCAATGGCGAGCAGAGTTAGAAGCTTGCCCGTTGGTGCTAGGTTCTGCTACCCCTTCGTTGGAGAGTTGGGTAAGCGTGAGGGAGCAGGGGAGGAGGGGAGCAGGGGGAGCAGGGGGAGAATTCCTAACTCCTAACTCTTGTACAGACGCGATTAATCGCGTCTCTACTCTTTACCTCTCACTGCCTGAACGCATCAACTCCCGCCCTCTGCCGCCGGTGGAAATAGTGGATATGCGGCAAGAGTTGCAGCAGGGAAATCGTTCTATATTTAGTAGAGCGCTGCAAGAAGCTTTGCAACAGTTGCAAGAGAGAAAGCAACAGGGAATTTTATTTATCCATCGTCGGGGACACAGTACTTTTGTATCTTGCCGCAGTTGTGGATATGTGTTGGAATGTCCACACTGTGATGTGTCGCTAGCGTATCACCACACCGAAGAAAAAGCGCCGGAATTATTGCGCTGCCATTATTGTAACTATGCGCGATCGCATCCCAAATTCTGCCCTGATTGTAGTTCCCCTTACTTGAAATTTTTCGGTAGCGGTACTCAGCGAGTAACCCAGGAACTAGCGCGACAATTCCCAGAGTTACGCTTGATTCGTTTTGATAGCGATACCACTCGCAACAAAGGCTCACACCGTACCCTACTCACCCAGTTTGCTAACGGCGAAGCAGATTTATTAGTAGGTACGCAAATGCTCACCAAAGGTTTGGATTTACCGCAGGTGACACTTGTGGGCGTTGTCGCCGCCGATGGATTGCTAAATTTATCAGATTATCGTGCCAGTGAACGGGCATTTCAAACCTTGACTCAGGTAGCTGGGCGTGCTGGTAGAGGTGATGATCCTGGTAGGGTGATTGTACAAACTTACACTACAGAGCATCAGGTAATTGCAGCAGTGCGATCGCACGATTATCACTCTTTCTCTCAAGCTGAATTAGAACAACGCCAAGCACTTAATTATCCCCCATACGGACGGTTAATTTTGTTGCGCTTAAGTAGTCTCGATCCCATTCAAGTGCAAAATACCGCGCAAATAATCGCCACAGCCTTGAGTACAGAAGAAGAATTCGAGATATTAGGCCCAGCACCAGCAAGTATTTTACGGGTAGCTAATCGTTATCGCTGGCAGATATTGATTAAATTTGCCCCCGATGCATTGCCACAATTGCCAGATTGGGAAGAAGTGCGAGATATCTGTCCTCCTTCTGTTAGTTTGACAATTGATGTAGACCCCATAAATATTATGTGAATTATGTGATTATTAACTGCGTACACAATCAACGCATAAAATCTTTTTCTGGCGTTGCATAAATGCGGGATGAATCGCTTACAGTAGTTTCCATATTTTTAGTTCAGTTAGTGATATTTGACCTCGAAAGATCCCCCCAACCCTTCGATAAATTGGCTTGCTCTAGTTCCCTGCTTTTTAAGGAGGGTTAGGGAGGATCAAGCTTTAACTGAACTGTATTGAGTCAAAGCATAAATATTTAAAAAGTTTTTCATAATTTGCTGGCAAAGTTACTTGCATATTGACAGCACAGACAAAAACGAACTCTGCCAGCAGCAGTTAAAAAGTTACGATGATAATTTTGAAGATTTATTGCTTTTTACGTAATCATACTGCGCTAAGTTGATGACTTAAAATGTTCCCTTAAAAAAGAAGTTCAGGGGTCACTTAATTTCAAGTATTTGCTAAATAATTTGTACACAGTATTGCATCCCTTCTACCTTCAGGCTTGAAAGTGCTGAGTACTGTTGGCGGTAGCGGGACATTGAGCCAGTGCTGAGTAAAAATATTAGTTTCCAGTCTCTTATTTATGCTTGGTGGTGAAGTTTTTTTATTGGGACTGCCTTCTTGAAGAACAGAATGCTGTGCGCTCTAACGTTGGTGAGTGGAGTGAGCGGACAACCGAGCAAAATAAAGGTTTCCCTGACCCTTGCGGTCATGATGTTCGTTTCTGGCCAGTAAAGGATCGCCAGGAATAATCATTGCAGATACTTGGCCAATGTCAATGGATTACTCACGTATCAACTATGACTACAACGGCAAGGTATATATGATTTACAATATCAAACCCAAAATACTGGTATTAGCAATTGTTCAAGCAATTAATTTTCAACCAAATAACGCTCCTTTACCATCTGGGTACATTAAAGACATTGGTCAAGCCTACAATGATACTCAAAACTTTGGTTGGGTGCGTGAAGATAGCTTAGGCAATACTACACTCACTCCCCTTGATATCCAACTCAATACAGGCGATCGCAACCAAAATAGCACCGACGGCAAGCTGACAATTGATACTAAAGGTGGTAAGAATACCAAGCTCAACTATATTGCGATCGCAGTAGGTAATCGTCCCTCGGTTAGAACGAGCCATCCTACTGATAATCAAACAAATGTCTCGCCAGATATCTCGATTACAGCAGACGTGAATCTCCCCAACAGTGGGATTGCGCTTAATACCCTTTCAGCCTCAACCATCAAGCTGATCGATAGCAGCACTAATACACAAGTCGCTGCCAGCTACAACACTTCGGGTGGCGGAGATGTGATTGTAGTGTCCCCGATAAATCATCTCAAAAATAATACCAAATATTTGTTAACAATCACTGATGGGGTAAAAGACAGCAATGGTGCTGCATTCTTACCCTATAGCATCAGTTTCACAACAGGTATCCTTGGGAACGGAGGAAGCCATATTACTTTTGAGCAAATCTCACTACCGAACGTACCTGCCAAACCATACACCACAGTATTGATTGGGCCTGACCATAAACTCTATGCTGCTACGTTACTAGGTGAGATTTTGCGTTTCCCGATCAATGCTAATGGTACTCTGGGTACGCCACAAACGATTTCCTCATTACAGACTGCCAATCATGGTCACCGAAGTATCATTGGTATGCACTTTGATCCCTCATCAACAAATGCTAGCAACCTAATTCTATGGGTAACAAACAACTACTACTGGAATGGAACTGTTGATGCGCCGGAGTGGACTGGTAAAATTACTCGGTTGAGTGGTTCCAACCTAGAGACAGTAAAAGACTATGTGGTTGATTTACCACGATCAAACCGGGATCATATAACCAACAGCATTGAGTTTAAACCCAATGAGCCAAAAGTGCTGTATGTGTTGCAAGGTAGTAATAGTAGTACAGGCGCACCAAACAATGCCTGGAGTAATCGTCCTGAGCGGTTGTTAAGTGCTGCTGTATTACGAGTTGACCTGTCCAAAATCACTTCACTTCCTTTAAGCGTTAAAACGGAAGATGGAGGTACTTATAACCCTTTTAAAGCGGGAGCAGCTGTAACTATCTTTGCTAGCGGTATACGCAACGCCTACGATCTGGTTTGGCACACCAATGGTCAGTTGTATGTGCCAACAAATGGTTCAGCGGCTGGTGGTAATACGCCAAATACACCTATCCCGCTACCTCTTGCCTGCCAAAACCGTATCGATAAAGCTACTAATGGGGCTTATACCAGTCCATCCGTACCTAGTCTTAGCAATATAGGCACGCAGCGAGATTATCTGTTTCGGGTTGTTAAAAACGGTTATTATGGTCACCCCAATCCTAAGCGTTGTGAGTGGGTGTTGAGTGGAGGAAATCCCACAGCTGGTACAGACCCAGGTCAGGTAAAAGAATATCCCATTGGTACTCTACCTGACCGGAATTGGAAGGGTATTGCCTTCGATTTCGGAGAGCATTTTTCACCGAATGGTATCATTGAGTACCGTAGTAATGTTTTAGGTGGCAAGCTACAAGGCAAACTCTTGGTGATACGTTACAGTGCTGGTAAAGACATCATTGTGCTAACACCAGGTGGCGCAAACTTGGATATTGTAAATTCCCAAACGAGTATTACTGGCTTCACCGGTTTTCACCCAAGTCCATTGGATTTGGTTGAGAATCCTACAAATGGACATCTCTACGTAGCGCAGCTCAGTGAAACGACTGGCATGGGCAAAATTACACTTTTGCGTCCACTCAATTAATTTCGTCTGTTAGCTTGAAAATTGAAGTAGACCCCATCATTATGTGATTTTATTGGGGTAAAAAATTGAGAAATCCGGCTTATCTAAATAAACCGGATTTCTATAATTATTCCATTTCAGATTGACAGATCACTAGTAAGTGATGAAATTACCAACGTTTAAAGTTGATGCCTGAATTCCAGTTAACAGAGCAAGACTTTCGTTATTGGAAGTAACCCTAATTAAAGTATCGTTGCCGCTCTGAGTAATAGACAAACCTGAATACGTCAAACCAACTGATAAGGCAATAATATCATCATTACTGTTGAAGTCTTTGATAGTATCTCTACCTTCACCTTTGGCAAGCACAAATATATCATTGCCTGTGCTCCCTGTCAGATTATCGGCACCTAAACCGCCGTAAATCTGATCATTTCCTCCCCCGCCAACAATTATGTCATTAGCAGCCAAGCCAAAAATCAGATCGTCTGAGCTAGTTCCCTGCAAGAAAGTATCAGCCTTGGCTGTACCTGTAATAATGCTATTAACTTGGTTACCGTTTTTAATATTGACAACATCAATATCGGCAATATTGGCAGGGTTGAAATTGTTATATTTGGAATCACTACTAACTACTGTGCCAGTAATGATCTGGTAAGCAATATTATCATCTGTAATCCCATCATCAACACCTGTAACCGTGATTGTTTGAGGAGTATTCCAGTTAGCTGCGGTAAAGGTGACGCTAGGAACAGAGATAGTACCTTCACTCACCTTAGAACTATTCAAATTTAAGGTAACATCAGCAGTGGGTTGGCTAGTGAGTTGGATTTTAAAACTAGACATGCCACCAGCTTCGGTAGTTATTAGTCCATTAGCGGGAGAGATCGTGAAACCCACTGTATCGTTGTCAGTAATAGTACCAGTAGCTTGGTTATCAGCGATGGTGGCATTGGTGGGGTTGGTGAGATTGACAAAAAAGCGCTCACTTGATTCAGCAACGAAATCGTTAAGAATCGGCGCAGTGATTGTTTGAGTGGTTACTCCAGGGTTGAAAGTGAGGCTACCTGTGACTGGGGTGTAATCACTGCCAGCGATCGCAGTATCATTACTGGTATTGTAATTAACTGTGATTGTTTGGCTGCTGGCGTTAGAGAGTTTGACGGTAAAAACAAAATTGCCGCTGGCTTCGGTACCGCTTTTATCTAGGATGGAGATGCTGGGTACGTTATCATCATCAACTATGGTAACTGTAGCTGGAGCGATCGCAGTCGTTTGGTTGGGGTAACTCAGGTTAAGATTAATGGTTTCGTCAACTTCAGTCACCTTCTCACCCAAAACATTGAGTGAAATGGTCTTTGTTGTTTCTCCAATAGCAAATTTTAAAGTACCAGATGAACTACCTGCGACACCTGCAACTTTAATGGTGTTGTAATCATTGTTAAACGTTGCCGTGCCATCTAGAGCATAATTTACGGTGGTGGCAACGGCAGTATTACCACTGCGAGTAACGGTGAAGGTGACAGTTTGCGTACCAATATTACCTTCAGTCAGAGTTGGGGTAGCAGTTGAAATGGTGTAATTGAGATTAGCAGGAGGAGTAAAGTTAGTATTGCCAATGTGATTTAACGGTTGTTCAGCAAAGTTTCCAGGTGATGTGTTAGCAACAGTACCTAATGTAAAATTCGGTGCTGTCCCAGTGATTAAACTCGTTACCCAATCCGAGGCTGTTGAACCTGTGGTGTCACCTGAACGCCCTACGTATCCAGGTATAAATGAGGTGTTAACAACTGTGGCATTAGTTGGAACTGAACCGCTAGTAGAACCTTTTTTAAAAACAATCGAGCCATAGGCTCTGTCTGTAGTAGATGTCCCATCTAAAACGGAAACGGAATCTAACACAGTCCAACTGGAGTACGCAGCACCATCAGCAATACCATCATTATTTGAGTCAATATCATTACTAAGGATAGGTGCAGTACCAGTTTGAATTAGGAAAAAGCTAACAGACCCATTTTCTATGTCAGTTGCGTTTGTCTGACCAATGTGACCGATTGAACTTGAAGCTCCACTTCCCCATCCGGCTCCACTTCCAGTATTAGTTACAACATTTGCACCAGGGTTGACTGCATAAGTATTGCCTTTTTGTAACAGAACCAGAAACCCATTGCTACCAAATTGTTTACCAGACAAATCAAAAATATCTTGAACATTACCAGGATTAGTGCTGGAATTACCCTCAATACCAACTAAATAAGTTCCAACTTCTAGAGTCGCACCGGGATTACCACGCAGTTCGATGTATTCTCTGGGGCTATCTGTACTAGGAGGATCAAAGAGAATTTCGTTGATGAGTGTCGGCTCAGGGATGACGGGATTACCGGGATTATTATTAAGTAGTACCGAAACGTTTTTAGATTCGCTATTTGCCACGGCCAAATCAGATTTACCGTCTTTGTTGAAGTCGCCTACCGTGACAGAATAAGGTTTTGTTCCCACACCAAAGTTAGTAGCACTTCCAAAGCTACCGTTGCCATCTCCTAGCAATACTGAAACCGTGTCGGAGCCTGCATTCGCCACTGCCAAATCAGATTTACCATCTTTGTCAAAGTCAATCACTGTGACGGATACGGGATTTAAGCCTACGTTAAAGTTGGTGGCAATTTCAAAGCTGCCATCACCATTGCCCAACAGCACCGAGACATTGTTAGAGTCAGTATTCGCCACCGCCAAATCCAATTTGCTGTCTTTATTGAAGTCGCCTACGACGACAGAATTAGGATTTGTTCCCACATCAAATTGGGTAGCTGAGTTAAAAGTGCCATCAGGATTTCCCAACAGGATTGAGACGTTGTTGAAGTAAGAACTCGTCACCGCTAGGTCAGATTTTCCATCCCCGTTGAAGTCGCTTACTGTAACAGAAGTAGGACGGCTGGGAACTTTAAAGCTTTTGGGACTGCCAAAGCCGCCAGTACCATTTCCCAAAAGCACTGAAATATTTTGGGAGGCATTGTTTACCGTTACGATGTCAGATTTTCCATCTTTGTTGAAGTCCCCCACTGCGACGGCTATGGGTGCTGATCCTGACGGTAAATCAAAATTGACAGCAGCTTGAAAGCTACCATCACCCTTTCCAAACAGCACCGAAATGTTATTGGAGACATTGTTTGCCGTTACCAAATCCAATTTGTCGTCTTTGTCAAAGTCGGCTACAGCAAGGGAATAGGGACTTAACCCGTTGAACCCGACGACGCTAAAGTTAGTGGCAGGTTTAAAAGTGCCATCACCCTTTCCTAAAAGTACCGAAACGCTTTGAGAGGACTTGTTTGCTGTTACCAGATCCGTATTGCCATCTTTGTCAAAGTCGCCTACAACGATGGAATAAGGTCTTAATCCCACATCAAAGTTGGTGGTAGGCGCGAATGATATTGGTAAAATTGAGCGGTAAGCCTTCGTTACCTCTGGTGTCAAGGCTAAGTCTGACTCAATCTCTCCAATCTTCACCTCTAAATCCCAGTCACCCCCTAACTGAGCATTACCCGTGATGTCATCAGAAGCAGCAACATCAGCGCCTGTAATTTGGCTCAATTGTTGTATAAAAGTTTTATCTCCTGATGCCAGGTTGCAACCGTACAGAAGAATATCGGCATCATCAGTTAAATAATTTTTCCACTTTTGTAACTGATTAGTGTATTGGTTCAAATTGTTTATATTCAGTTGGGTTGCCCCCAGTTGTACGTTACCTTCGCTGCCGTGGGAGACGATGTGAATTGATTTGTATTTGCCACCCTGCAAAGCTTGAGTGATTTGTTCTACCCCGTCTCTGGTGGAGTCAAGGACTACTACACTAGTCCCTGGTTTGATCCCAGCAATCAAGCTTTTGTAGTCTGTAACAGCTTTATCTATAAAAACAATATTTTGATTTAGCATTTGCAATTCCTCAGCAATATTAATTTGGGATTTAGAAGTTTGTTCTAGCAGTTACATCATGATTATTATTGATTAATAAAACTTGGCAACTCATAACTAACTGGTAACTTTAAACTGATGACTTTACGAACGCAGCACTAAATAGAAAGCGAATGCTTGGACATACGCTTCTGTGGCTAAGTTTAATCTGTAAATAGAACCTCTTTATTATTGAGGCAAAATAAAAAAGCCTAATATTATAACTTAGTACAAAATTATGCCAAAAAAATAATAGTTGCTACTGTATTTTTACTGTAATAACTAAGATGTGTTGAAGATTCACATTTAGCAATAAATATAAAAGCTAGTTTTACTGAAAATTACAGTTATCAAAAAACTCTCTGAGAGTCAACTGCTAAATAGTTATATTCGACATAAAGTCATCAGCTTTACAAAATCGAACGAAACAAGTTTAATTTTTTAATATTGAATTTTAAAGTTTGAATATTTAATCTAATTAATCAACAATTCTGGTGCTACCAGTCCTTTTTGGATGGCTAAAACTGCGGCTTGGGTGCGATCGCGCACTTCTAGTTTCTGCAAAATAGTATGGACATGAACCCGCACTGTACCAGGGGCGATGTAGAGAATCTCAGCAATTTCTTGATTGCTTTTGCCAGTTGCTACGAGTGCCAAAATTTCTTGCTCCCGCTTCGTTAGGGGATTTTCTAAGGATTCCTCAGTTTTTACAGGCAGCATCGCTATAGAATTGCCCTCAAAAGCGGCTCTAATTTCTGTTGTTGCCGTTTGATCCCACCAAGAAGCCCCTGCTGCAACCGATCGCACTGCTAATATCAGAGACTCAGCCGGAATCCCTTTGAGGCAGTAACCTTGCGCCCCGGCGGCAATTAACCGCGAAATCAGGGGTTTTTCAGATCGAGACGTTAAAACGAGAATTGGTAAATTTGGGTGCTTCTGCTTGATTTGGCGACAAGCCTCAATCCCGCCAATGCCCGGTAAACCTATATCCAGCAAGACCAAATCCAGGGGATAGCGATTTGCTAATTCTACAGCTTGTTCCCCATCTTCTGCTTCTGCGACAATCTCCAAATTGGTTTCTTGTTGCAACCGCATCCGCAGACCAAGCCGAAACAATTCATCATCTTCAACAAGTAAGATTTTCGTCATTTGTTATTGGTCATTAGTCATTAGTCATTAGTCATTGGTCATTAGTTAGGAATTATTATTCTCCCGTGCCTCCCCTGCTCCCCTGCTCCCCTGCCCCCACTCCTCATCTCCCCGGTGGTGGACAAGCTGGGAGTCGGAAACCAAACAGTGCGCCTCGTGGTGAGCGATTCTCTGCCCAAATTGTACCCCCATGAGCAGCAATAATTTGCCTAGTCAAATAAAGCCCTAGTCCAGATCCTGAGACGTGGCGATCGCTATGTCCTTGATAAAACCTTTCAAATAAGTGGGGTAACTCTTCTTCGGTAAAGCCGGAACCAGTATCGAGTATTTTTACCACTTGATCGTTAGAATAACCTTCAAGTACTACTTCCACTTTACCGCCACGAGGGGTATGGTTTATGCCATTATTTAGGAGATTAGTGAAGACTCGCCCCAGTTGCAAAGAATCCCCATTTACCCAGAGAAAGCTACGAAAATCTGATTCGCCATAGTGCAGAGAAATATAAACTTGACGTGTTCTCGCTAGTTCAGTCAGGGTAGCTATGATCTCCTCTGCCACAGTTACCAAGTTAACTGGTGATATTTGTAGTTTCAGCCCTTCGGCATCATTACGGTACACATCTAAAAGAGTTTGGACTAATTGCAGTGTACTCCGATGGCTACGAGCCATTGTTTGTAGGACTTTTGCTTGCATTGGTGTGATTTCACCAAATTGCTCATTTTGAAAATATTTCAGCGTTTCAATTGCTCCTAATAGGGGTGTTTTCAAGTCATGCGTTAGGGTAGAAACAAAATCTTCACGCATTGTAGCTAGTTGTTCGTGGGAGCGTAATTGTGCTTGCGTATAAGCGATCGCTTCTTCATTGCGGTGGTTGCGGTCACTTAACCAACCTGTTACCACCAGTGCCAATACTGCAATCAACCTATTTGCCAACGTTGGGGGATCAATTATTTCTCCTCCTGGGACAAACAAATTCAACAATGTTAATCCTGTAGCTGCAAGAGTTATCCCTAATACAGCACCCCGATTCAATCGTGAATTTGCTAATAAAATCGTCCCTGTGTAAAGGTAGCCAAATACGTACTCAGGTGGTGTCAAATATTCCAAGCCTATCACAATAGCAAAGGCGAGCGCTATTAGCCCGTATGTCTTTCCACGTTCATTTCTAGCTTCTTTCATAGTCAATAATTGACTTAATATCGTCATCTTTTATTTACTAAAAATCTTGGTAATACAATCTGTATAATTCTTTAATTTAGCAATTTTGATTTCTCTGTAATCCATCTCTGCAAATGTTAACTTTCAAATAAACCCTAAAATTACAATTTTTAAGATGCAAACAATATAATTTTTTCTTTTGATTATTTATTCTGGCAAAATTAATTTTTTTAGCAAAAATTTTAAGATGCAATACAGTTATTATCTGCGCCTCAATTCCCGTCAAAGGGAGTACTTTTTAAGAGTGTAATTTTATACCATTGTTTTAATATGGTTAAATAAAATCCTCTCGAATATTTATATCTTTGAAAGTAGCAAACTTCGAGAATGTATTGTATAAACAGATAATACTAACTAGCAAGATAGATGAATAAGATTAAAAATTAAATATTCTTAACAGACACTTTCATAAGTATTTGGAAAATAAGTAATAACTAAAAGTAGTAAATCTAGATTAAAGAATTATGGTGATATGAGATATCGCCAAATAACTCAAAATCATATATACCAAAAGTTAATCTGTGATTTCTCAGAATTAGCTTGCTAGCACTTAAATTTCATTGAACGCGAAATATATGGGACAAGGTTTTTTACAAATTGGCTTAACGCTGTGTATCGTCATAGCAATCACTCCGCTACTCGGTAAATACATAGCACGTGTCTTCTTGGGGGAAAGAACACTGCTTGATTTTTTGATGAACCCGATAGAACGAAGTATGTTCGTACTATCCGGTGTCCGCAGAAAAGATGATATGACGGGTTGGCAGTATATCCAGGCTGTAATTTGCAGTAACCTGCTTATGGCTATTTCAGTGTATTTGCTGATATATTTTCAGAGACTCTTGCCCTGGAATCCTAACGGCTTCGGTGCGCCCAAATGGGATGTATTACTGCACACAACCATTTCATTTGTAACAAATACCGATCAGCAACACTATGCTGGTGAGACAACCTTAAGTTATTTTAGCCAGGTAGCGGCTTTAGGCTTTTTGATGTTCACCTCCGCAGCTACCGGGTTAGCCGTGGGAATTGCCTTTATTCGCGGGTTGACGGGTAGAAAATTGGGTAATTTTTACGTTGATATCGTCCGTGGAATTACGCGAATATTGCTGCCAATTTCGGTTGTTGGAGCGATCGCTTTGCTTGTAGCAGGTGTACCACAAACATTAGCTAAAACTCTCGATCTGAGAACCTTAGAAGGTGCGACACAATATCTTGCCAGAGGCCCAGTGGCATCATTTGAAATGATCAAACTTTTGGGCGAAAACGGCGGTGGCTTTTTTGGCGTAAACTCAGCCCATCCCTTTGAAAATCCCAATGGCGCTTCTAACTTGATAGAAATGATCGCCATGATTTCTATACCAGCAGCCTTGATTTACACCTACGGTATATTTGCTAACAACATTAAACAAGCTTGGCTACTTTTCTGGATGGTGTTTGTGATTTTTGTAATTCTGGTGGGGGTAACAGCTGTGGGAGAACTGCAAGGTAATCCCCTGGTGAATAACGCTTTTGGATTAGAACAACCTAATTTAGAGGGGAAAGAAGTTCGGTTTGGCTGGGCACAAACGGCATTTTGGGCAGTGATGACTACCGCTACTATGTCTGGTGCTGTGAATGGGATGCACGATTCTTTAATGCCGCAAGGAATATTTTCGACTCTCTTCAACCTGTTTATTCAGGTTATCTGGGGTGGACAGGGAACTGGAACAGCTTACCTATTCATTTACTTGATTCTCACAGTGTTCCTAACTGGACTAATGGCAGGACGCACTCCAGAGTTTTTAGGACGCAAAATTGAAAAGCGGGAAATCGTCCTCGCCAGCGTGGTACTGTTGATTCACCCAATTCTAGTTTTGATTCCCAGTGCGATCGCCTTGGCTTATCCCATCTCCCTATCTGGAATTAGCAACATCGGTTATCACGGTATTTCTCAAGTAGTTTATGAATACGCCTCAGCAGCAGCAAATAATGGCTCTGGCTTAGAGGGGTTAAGGGATAACACCCTGTGGTGGAACTTGAGTACTTTAATTAGCTTACTCGGAGGACGCTACATTCCGATAATTGCCATCCTGCTGTTAGCTGACGGCATGTCTCGCAAACAAACAATCCCTGAAACCCCTGCTACCCTAAGAACTGATTCTCTGGTATTTACTGGTATCACTGCTGGAGTGACATTGGTTTTGGGAGTGTTGACTTTCTTTCCCGTTCTAGCTTTAGGCCCCATCGCTGAGGGTTTGAAACTAGCATCTGGCAGTTAGAAAATTTATGAGTTATGAGTTATAAGTTTGGAATATAAGAGAATACTAAAAAATAAATTATCCGGCTTCGTAGTTTCGTAGGGTGTGTTAGCGATCGCTTAATACACCTTCATCAAATGGTGCGTTAGTAACGCACCCTACAGGTTGGATCTGTTTTTTATTGGAAGCTCCTAATAACTCCTAACTTTTAACTCCTAACTTTATTTATGAATCAAGTGGCAACTAACTCCAAAGCTAGACGCCCAAATTTTCGTTCTGGCGATCGCCGCCAAGCACGTAAAAAGGCCAGGACAAGTAATAAGTGGCTGTACTTAAGGGCAATGAGAGATGCTTTTGTCAAGCTCAACCCTAAGTATGCAATCAAAAATCCAGTGATGTTTGTGGTTTGGGTGGGGACAATCATTACCTTATTGTTAACAATTGATCCCAACCTATTTGGCCCAGCCCTCCAAAAAAAACCGCAACTTTTCAACGGCTTCTTATCGGGGATTTTATTCTTTACAGTTTGGTTTGCTAATTTTGCCGAAGCAGTTGCAGAAGGACGGGGTAAAGCCCAAGCCGATGCTTTGCGATTAAGGAAATCAGAGACGATCGCGAAAAAACTTGCTCTCGACGGCACACTTAATGAAGTTTCATCCACCAGCCTCAAACAAGGCGATACCATCTACGTCATTGCTGGGGATATTATCCCCGCCGATGGCGAAGTAATCATGGGTGTCGCCTCAGTGGATGAATCAGCAATTACTGGGGAATCTGCACCAGTATTAAAAGAATCAGGCTCCGACGTTGCTAGTTCCATCACTGGTGGGACGCGGATTATTTCAGATGAGCTAATTATCCGCATCACATCTGACCCAGGTAAAGGTTTCATTGACCGGATGATTGCCTTGCTGGAAGGGACAGAACGCAGCAAAACACCCAATGAAATTGCCCTGACAGTATTGCTGGCAGTTCTAAGCTTAGTGTTTTTATTAGTCGTGGTAACCTTGCCCGCACTTGCTTACTATGTCAACAGTCCAGTCAGCGTGCCAATTTTAATTGCCCTATTAGTGGCGTTAATTCCTACGACCATTGGCGGCTTACTAAGTACCATCGGTATTGCTGGTATGGATCGAGTTGCCCAATTTAACGTCATTGCCACCTCAGGACGAGCAGTCGAAGCCTGTGGTGATGTCAACACTTTAGTTCTCGACAAGACAGGTACAATTACCCTCGGCAACCGTTTGGCGGAAGAGTTTATTCCGATCAACGGTCATTCAATGTCAGAAATTGCTAATGTTGCGTGGGCGGCTAGTGTCTTTGACAATACACCAGAAGGTAAATCTATTGTGCGATTGGCAGAAAAGTTAGTAGCACGGTTTGATTTTGACTCCAACCAGGCAGAAGGAGTTGATTTTTCCGCCAAAACACGCATGAGTGGCACTAACTTGCCTGGTGGGTATGAGGTCAGAAAAGGAGCAGTAGAAGCCATTAAAGGATTTGTCCGTTCCCGCAACGGACGCGATACACCAGAATTGGATGCTGCCTACGAACGAGTTTCTCGCCTGGGCGGTACACCTCTAGCAGTCAGTCTAGATAACGAAATCTATGGAGTTGTTTATCTCAAAGATATAGTTAAACCTGGTATCCGCGATCGCTTTGAGCAACTGCGACGGATGGGAGTACGTACCATCATGCTAACTGGAGACAACCGCATTACAGCTTCTGTCATTGCCAGAGAAGCCGGGGTTGATGACTTCATCGCCGAAGCCACACCAGAAGACAAAATCAGCGTCATTAAAAAGGAACAAGCAGCAGGCAAACTAGTTGCCATGACGGGAGATGGAACTAACGATGCCCCAGCATTAGCTCAAGCTAACGTCGGCGTTGCAATGAATACAGGGACGCAAGCTGCAAAAGAAGCCGCCAACATGGTCGATTTGGACTCCGATCCCACAAAGCTGATCGATATGGTTAGCATTGGCAAACAATTGTTGATTACTCGCGGAGCATTGACGACGTTTTCTATCGCTAATGATATTGCTAAATACTTTGCGATTATCCCAGTGATATTTGTCGCTGCTAATTTGCAAAGCTTGAATATTATGAATTTGACTAGCCCTAATTCTGCTGTCCTATCAGCACTGATTTATAATGCTTTGATTATTCCCGCTTTGATTCCTTTGGCATTGAAAGGTGTGCGGTTTAGACCGCTGACAGCTAATCAGCTACTCCAACGCAATATCTTAATTTATGGCTTAGGTGGGGTGATTGCGCCGTTTATCGCCATTAAGTTGATAGATATACTGATTACAATTGTAGGCTTGGCTTAAGGATAGCATAAGTAAAAACGCTGCGAAGCGAGCGCATCTTGACCAAAGTAAAATAATAAACATTTTACTTTTAGCTGTTGAGAGAAGGAAAAAGAAGAATATGAATAAACAGGTCAATGCTTGGGAAAAGTTTCAGTTGATAGATGTGATGCAGGCAATATCCTTTGTTTGGTCGCAATGGCGTAAACATCACCTCCCACTCGCTATTTTTATCTTGCTGTGCTTGAATGTGGTAATTGCCCCAATTATTTATGCTGTTGCTAACAGCATCTTTGAATATTGTTCTGATTGGGCAAAAGAATTAAAATTAAAAATTAAAAATTAAATCTTAGTAGTAATTGGAAAACTTTTTATGGCTATTATTCGAGAAACTATCAGAGCAATTTTTATAACTCTAATGCTTTGGTTGTTGACTGCAATCATCTATCCTCTAATAATCCTTGTAGTGGGTCAAGTTTTTTTGCCCTATCAAGCGAATGGCAGCATTGTGCTGAATTTAAATAATGAACCAATTGGTTCGGCTTTGATTGGTCAAGTGTTTACATCTGAGCGATATTTCCATCCTCGTCCCAGTACAGTTAGATATAGCCAAGGCAAAAAAGGCAAGCCAACTGGTATATCTGGAGCCAGTAATCTCGCTGCTAGCAATCCAGAATTACTCAACCGAATTCTAGAACAGGCAAATCAATTGCGAGACGAAAATCTTCAACCGATCGCTGATATAATTTATACGTCTGCTTCTGGTTTAGATCCACATATTTCCTTCAAAGCAGCACGGCAGCAATTGACGCGGGTTGCTGGTGCGCGGGGAGTAAAAGAAGAGGAAATCCTACGTTTAATTAATAGGTATACTGATGGCAGATTTTTATGGATTTTTGGCGAACCAGGAGTCAATGTTCTCCGATTGAATTATGCTCTTGACTTGCAAGATTTTAATCGTCAGCAAAATCAGTAAATGGGGAGTGGGGAGTTAAAAGTTAGGAGTTAGGAGTTAGGAATAAATAGATAACTTTTTCGTTACTCTCTACGCCTCTACGTGAGCCATAAGATTCTTGTTTTAAAATATCCATGCAAGAGGTCTAATGTCAGATAATAGTAATACTGGTTCGGCTGGCACTGCACCTTTAAATTCTGGAAGTTACTCGCTTTATCCGGGACGACGGCGGGGCAAGCATAAAATATTTATTGGCATGGCTCCAGGAGTAGGCAAAACCTACCGAATGCTGGAAGAGGGACACGCACTTAAACACGAAGGAATCGATGTCGTCGTTGGGCTATTGGAAACTCACGGACGCAAGGAGACAGCTGAGAAGGGAGAGGGACTAGAGATTGTACCCCGTAAGCAATATCCTCGCGGTGAGTTGACGCTGACGGATATGGATACAGATGCTATTTTAAAGCGATGTCTGGCGACAAGCCGCTTTGCGTCTACGCCCCAATTAGTCTTAATCGATGAACTTGCCCATACCAATGTCCCTGGTTCCCCACGCGAAAAACGCTACGAAGATGTAGAAGTAGTTTTGGCAGCAGGTATTGATGTCTACTCCACAATGAATGTCCAACATTTGGAAAGTCTCAATGACTTAGTAGCCAGAATTACAGGTGTAGTCGTCCGTGAGCGTGTTCCTGACAGGATTCTGGATGAAGCAGATGAAATAGTGGTAATAGATGTTACGCCGGAAACATTACAAGAAAGGTTATTAGAAGGCAAGATTTACGCACCGGAAAAAATCCAACAATCTCTCAATAATTTTTTCCAACGCCGTAACCTGATTGCTTTGCGGGAGTTGGCTTTGCGCGAAGTAGCAGACAACGTGGAAGGAAATGCGATCGCTACTTCCCCCAACGGGCAATTTTGTAATATTCACGAGCGGGTTTTGGTGTGTGTATCCACTTATCCCAACTCAGTGCAGCTGTTACGCCGGGGTGCAAGGTTAGCTAGCTATATGAACGCACCGCTTTATAGCTTGTTTGTCGCCGATCCAGAACGCTTCCTCACCAAGGAAGAAAGCTTACACATCCACACTTGTGAGAAACTCTGTAATGAATTTGAAGGTACTTTTATTCGTGTTACCAACAGTAACATAGCTAATGCGATCGCTGAAGTTGCTGAGAAATATCGGATCACTCAAATTGTAATCGGAGAGAGTCAGCGATCCCGCTGGCAAATGCTCCTCAAAGGATCTTTGACGCAAAAATTAGTGCGCTTGCTCAAAAACATCGATTTACATATTATTGCCAGCGAAAAAATGGTTTCACCCAAATAGGGGATCAAATTTCCCCAAAAACCTCAGAAGTAAAGCTTCCATGCAGACCATAGGGGATATGATGCTTCAGATGTAGACGAGCAATTACGCCTTTAGAGAAATCATTAGCATCCAAAATTACCAAATCTGAGCGGTGATAGGCAGCATCATAAACCAAAGCTAATACCCAACCATCATCTTCCTTTTCGGAATCTGGGCGTGGGACAAAAATCGGTTCACCGACAAAACCACGGGGTGCAGCACTCCAAAATTGTCTTTCTCCAGACTCTAAATCAATTTTCAGCAATGCTTGTAAGGGAGCATTACCAGTCTCTGCATGAGCCGCACCTATATAGAAATATCGATAAGGGCGTCCCACATTCGCCGGATGTATGCTTGGAAATTCACAACAACGGCCATCAATTAATTCCTGCCGTACTGTCCCATCCTTTAGATTCAGATAAAATCGCCAGAGTTGCCCAGGTGAAATTGCCTCAAAATCAACTTGTCGAAAATCGCTTTCGGGTTCCACTTCTGGTAAATTTTGGTAGCAAATCGAGTCAATCAAAATTTTCTTTCCTACCTCAAAAGCATTGACGTGGTGGAAGACAAAACCCGACTGAGTTTCCAGAATTTTTATCTTTTCTTGCCCTTCTTTGGGGAAGCGAGGAATAATTATAATTTGAGTTGGCTGATTTGGTTGAAATTTGATACATTCTCCCGCCGCACGTATTCCCAAGGCGAAAGGTATGGGATTAAAGGTGACAGGATTTTGAAAGAAGATGCAGTAATTGGGAGTAATGACAAAATCGTGAATGAAACAAAAACCTGGAACAGTATGAGCGTGCTGTCTGACAATTTCACCCGCTGGGTTTAGCTCAAAAATAGTAATTGTGGTAGATAATCCCGGCTTAATCGAGAAGTTTACCAGGCAAGGTGCGCCCCCATCTTGGTCACAATTGTTTTCCACGCGAGGATGTGCAGCGAAAGCTTCACCTGGTGACAAAGCACCATTAAAATATTCATTTCCCAGCGTTTCAAGAGTATAAGGATCGAGGCGATGTGCTTCAGCCCCTTCCCAAAGTGCTAGCAGTTTACCACCCCAATAGATAACATTTGTATTGGCAATATTTTTGAGTTTGAAGTCAAAGATATTAGCTAGCCAACCGCCAGCTTTTTGAGTACCAAAAGTACCGCGATAGAGAATTTTTCCCGCTTTTTGCTCTGCCAAATAGCCAGTTGTGCGGACAAAGCGATTGCGAAAATGGGCACGACCATTGGTAAAGGTAATTCTGCTAATCATCCCATCTCCATCAAACGGGTGATGAAGAGGTTGCCCATTCACATCTAGCAAACCAGGGCCATTTCTAAACAGCTTACCTTGTAATTCTCTGGGAATTTCTCCTTCTATATCATCAATCCAATAATCAAACTCTTGGGGCAGAGATTGATATCCTCCTTGCCAGTCTCTACGAGTGTAGGATTTTTCTGCAACTAAGCTTTCTTGAATTTTAAAATGCATATACTTTGTTTTTTCTTGTTACTTTGCAGGAAAATATCTAGCCGTTAAAAAGAATTTATTTGCAGCTTTACTACGTTACTTACTACAACGATAAAGCAGCACACTCACTCGAATTAGCGTGAGATTTATTACACTATTCCACTATTTCCGACTCTGGTTCTCTTAGTACTAACTCAGACATCAAATCTGGCAAAAACCCTTGTTCCCCATCTTTGGGTGTCTCAGTTTGTTCTTCAGCAGCAGGTAGCCAGTTGATAAATGGTAGGGGTAACAGCGTGCTGAGGTTAGTAATTACCACCAATAGCCAAAGTGACTCAAAGTTTGTTGCGGTGATCCCCAGCCAATAGGTGATTAATGCCCCAAATGCATGGGAAACTGTTCCTGCTGAATTAAACACCGACATTAACAAAGCAAATAATGTCGCTTCCACACCAGAGGGGCAAAGCCTTGCTGCTAGAACCATCACTTGCATAAAGGCAATTTTCCCCATCACAGAGAGAATAAGACTATCACCCAAACTAAACCAGTGGTCATCTATACCTAACAGTCTGTTTGTGTGAGTCACTAACAACAGCATCGTCATCCCCAAAATTGAGGAAAGAACAGTACTCCAAGCAAAAATGACGCGGAAAGGGATGCTTTTGAGGAAACGTTGAAAAATCCAAACACCTGCTAAAGAAGCGAAACTTGTTACTAAGTGTACCCGCCCCAGAAATTCTGGCTCAAAGTGGAGTTCGTTGGTAGAGAAGTAGAAAAAGGCTGAGTCAGCATTTGGGGTAGCTTGCCAGATGAAGATAAATGCCGTTGGTAGCCAAATTGTTTTTTGGCTTATGGCTTGGCGTAGTTGCCCCAGTTGATGTTTGATTGGTAAAGAGTTGCTGTGATTACTATCTTGAGCATCTTTGCTAACGGGCGACTCAGCAATTAACCAAGCTACCCCTGAGACGATGAGAGGAAATAAGGCGGTAATTCCAAAGACAGTACGGGTAGTAAAGTATTGGAGTAGCAGACCACTAAAGTATGCTGTTATTAAACCTCCGATCGCAGAAGCACCCCAGCACAGAGATTGTAGTGAACCGGCTTTTGCTTGGGATTCGCCTCTGGCTCGTTCCACAACTAGCGAGTCAACTATCACGTCACTCATAGCGACAGAGAGAGAACCAAGAGCGATCGCTAATGTAGCTGCCCAGCTAGTATGAACTATTGTGGCCAGACTTACCCAAGAAGCAGTTCCCAATATCCCAGATAAAATCAAGTAAGGACGGCGACGATAGCCAAATATAGGCAAGCCATCAGAGATAAAACCAAACACCGGCTTGATCATCCAAGGTAGGAAGACAACTCCCAATAGCGCCGACACCTCGACTGGACTCAACAACAGTTCATCTTTGAGGAAAAAGCTAACGGCTAGACGCGATAAGCCTAAAATTCCTTGGACAAAATAAACGGTGAGAATTGCAATTAACTCAGCATTAGGTTCATTACCTAAGAAGATTTTTTGTGTTAGTGAGTCTTTGACCTTGGACAAGCCAGATGATTGAAGCACCATTCGATAAATATTTTTTAAGTTTTATCTACTTTTCTATCATATCGATTCTTAAGACATGAGCTTTCTAGCTTTTTCCTTTTATTTCTTATTTGAGTATTGTTTAGGGCTTTTCTAACAACTTTTCTTTCCTCCAGCAAGATAGCCCTGAGCATAGCTAGCTGCCATGTCCTGACGCCTACTCTAAAAGCTTGCTATGCGTTGCGTTGTCCGTAGGAAAAGGACTGATCATAAATGGTAAAAGGATTAGGGCGAGGTTACCTAAGTAAACTCGCCCTAACTTATATTTAATGTTAAATTTCGTCGGAAGTTTGGAAACCCTGCCTACAGCACGCTATGCGAACGTGGGACCTGAAATTACGATATAGAGAAAATCAGGAAAATCTTACTAAGCTAAGATTGGTATATTTAATGAGATTGCCTTACACTTTGCAACTTCTCGTTCCTGCGCTTGCGTAAAAACATACCACCTACAGCCAGCATACCTAAAGTAACACTAGGCTCAGGAACAGACTTAGGGTCAAAACCTGTAAATTTGTCAGTTCCTAAATGGAAAGAATGGTTATCGCTTTCAAATCCACCACCACCTGCTTGGGTGATGACAATCTTGTTAAAAATATCATTGCTACTATCTGAGTAAAAGTGAAGGTAGCCATTGCCTTCACCGCCATGCTGTGAGGCACGAATTGGAGCAACTGGGTTAACGTCCTCAGTTGTAAATGATTTAATCAGAGTATCGCCATTATAGAAGGAGAAAATGTTACTGGCACTGATAGCTCCCCAGTCAATACCAAAATAATTGAGGTAATTGTTAAGGTTGATTGTGACCTTATCACCGTTGAAAACTGCCAAATAGCTAGTCTGATTGACTTCACCGTTTGCTCCAGCAGGTGCCCATACATCTGACCTAACACTGCTGCTTTGGCCGGTTTCAAATGAGTACTTAGCGAAACCAGTGGTTGGTGCCTGACCGTTATTGAAGTTAATAGTTGTCGTACCCGGAAGCTGAGTAAACTCAGAATAAGCACCTTGGTTAGTTTCTCCATTAGGGCCTGCAATGCCTGTGGTCACCTTGAAGGAAATAGCCTGAGCAGAACCTGCATAGATAAATGAAGAGATTGCAGTTAAAGATAGAGCAGCGATGCAAGCAATTTTTTTAATAGACATAATCTTGGAAGCTTATAGTTTTCCTTGTTGAGAAATTCGTATGCAATTTGAATTCATTATGTAATGTCTTTCAGAAGAAAGAACAGGATGAAATTACTGGATTTGCATTTGTCCAAAAACCCATATAATTTGCTCTATATTAAGAGTTAAATAAGTAGTTTTACTTTAATAAAAACTTGATCTAGCATGTGTTCTTTACCTAATGATAAAGAAGTTGTAAAGTTAACTCATGCATATTAAGAATTTGTATCTTCGGATGTTATTTTTATTAAGGGCTAATAAAAATAACAGACAGTCTTTGAGAGTCTTGCATCCTGATAAATAGAAATAAATTCGTGGTCATTGCTGTTGGTTTTGACATTCTTCCCCTGCTCTGCCTACTCGTCTTTCTCCAACCAACTATGCCACCTTAGTTTTTTTGACATAGGTAGTAACATGAATTAAACTACCCCTTGCAATCAAGAAAAAAATCTTTATCAATGCATCCGACTGAAGAAGCTGCTGTCCCTACTCGCGTTATCGGTTTAATTAGTGGCACATCCGTAGATGGCATAGACGCTGCGTTGGTAGAGATTTCCGGTACAGAATTGGATCTCAAAATTGAGTTGCTGGCTGGGGCAACATATCCTTATCCAGCCGAACTCAGAGAAAAAATATTGGCAGTTGGTGCAGGCGTTGCCATCTCAATGGCAGAATTGGCAGAAATAGATGATGCGATCGCCCAAATCTTTGCCCAAGCCGCCCAAAATATTCAAATTGGTCATCAGCCAGCCACTCTCATTGGCTCCCACGGTCAGACAGTTTATCATCGACCACCTACGGATAGGGGAATGGGGAAAAAAACCACTCCCTACTCCCCACTCCCTAGTACAGACGCGATTAATCGCGTCTGTGCCCACTCCCCACTAGGTTATAGTCTGCAAATAGGGCGCGGTGGATTAATTGCCCATCTTACGGGTATTACAACTGTGAGCAACTTCCGCGTTGCTGATATCGATATTGGCGGTCATGGTGCGCCTCTGGTGCCCAGAGTCGATGCCTATTTACTCAGTCATCCTCAAGAGGGGCGATGTATTCAAAACATTGGTGGTATTGGTAATGTTGCTTATATTCCACCTCGGCATGGCGACTGGCTCTCAAAAATTCGTGCTTGGGATACTGGCCCAGGAAATAGTTTGTTGGATCTAGCGGTGGAGCATTTAAGCGCTGGTGCTAAAACTTACGATGAAGATGGCAATTGGGCAGCGAGTGGTACTCCTTGCTATCCATTGGTAGAACAATGGCTTAACCAAGATTATTTTCATCTGCCGCCGCCCAAATCCACTGGTCGAGAGTTATTTGGCATGACTTACCTGCATCAGTGTTTAAAAGATGCTCAAGCATACCAACTCAACGCTGCCGACATACTGGCAACTCTCACGGAACTTACAGCTGCTTCAATTGTTCATAGTTACCGCACTTTTTTGCCGGAAATGCCACAACGCGTACTATTATGTGGTGGTGGTAGTCGCAATCTGTATTTAAAACAAAGATTAGAGTTATTGTTACCATCAATACCAGTCTTGACTACAGATGAAGTCGGTTTGAGTGCAGATTTTAAAGAAGCGATCGCTTTTGCAGTTTTAGCCTACTGGCGACTTTTGGGTATTCCTGGCAACCTACCTACTGCGACTGGGGCACCTATTGAAGTGCTTTTGGGAGAAATTCACCAAAGTCACTCTTGAATCCTGAGACAGGAACAATAAACAAGATAAAAAATTTCTTCATTCAGCACTGGCTCAACGCCCCGCTATCGCTAACGTAACTTAGCACTGCTATAACTGTAGTCTTGGCGGCACTCGATCAAGACAGGGAATATAGAAGGTGGCTCATACTTTTTTATTGGAACCAGGACGCTGGACAATGCAAGGAAATTGGCTGGAACGTAATGGTATGCCAATCAGCGTCAAGGGTATGACCTTGGTTGCTTGGAATCGAGATAATTGGTTCACGATGGCTACAAAGTTGGTATTTCCAGGTAGCGATCGCTCAGAAATCTCTCTGCAATACAAGGGGCGGCTGCATGAGGGAGAGCGTCAGTATACTTTTTTACTCCAGCATAATATTTTGGGGCAGGTTGAAGGTGAAGGCTGGATTGGTTTAGATACTATTGTGCAGCGTTACTGGGTAATAGGCGATCGTCAGCGTCGTAGTGGCTTTGAAACCCTGCACCGAATCTCGGAAGATACATACTACCTCAGTAGTGGCATCTTGGCTGGCCATTTTTTAACTAACACAATGGAAGCTAGCCTAGAGCGTCAGTCAACCTAAGAGTAGCGCTGCCTCCCTGGTATGTGTCTAGGCTGGGAGCCTACCACTCAAACAATGGCAATACACTGCTTCCTCAACGCCTAATGTCTCATGCCTGACTTCAAGGAGTCATGGTTTATTCTCACTGACCTACTGAGTTGTATACTAAATAAGAAATTATCAAATTATCGTTAGACTTTTAGTATTTTTAGCGAACCGTATAGTCTGGAGTCCAGTTTTATGAATCCTAAAGTCTCTGTTATTATCCCTGCTTACAATACTGAAGCTTATATTGCGAAAGCAATAGAGTCTGTCTTAAAGCAAACGCTCACAGATATTGAAGTTATCATAGTCGATGATGCTTCAAGTGATAAAACTGTAGAAGTCGCTAAAAGTTTTACTGACCCACGTCTCAAAGTAATAGTTAATCAACAAAACCTTGGGGCTGCTGCTGCGCGTAATTGTGCCCTTAGAGCAGCCCAAGGAGAATGGATTGCTGTGCTTGATTCAGATGATTGGTATGCCCCTGAAAGATTGTCCAAGCTTGTGTCGCTGGCAAATGAAAGAAATGCAGACATGATTGCTGACGATCTCTATTTAATTAAGGATGGCGAAACATCTCCTTGGAGCACATTGATTCAAGAAAGTGAAGAACGTATAGATACAATTCTCCAAATTGATATCGTTTATTTTGTAGAAACTGATGTCTATGGAGAAGCAGGGTTGCATCTTGGTATAAGTAAGCCTCTATTCAAACGAGAATTTCTAGTTAAGCACGGCATCGAGTACGATGATGCCATCAGGATGGGTCAAGATTTTTGGATTGATATGAAATGCTTAATCAAAGGAGCTCGCTTTTTCCTTGAGCCAAAACCCTATTATTTCTACCGCTCACGCCCCGGATCTCTTGTACATAAAAGCCAATTGTCACGTCTAAATCAATACTTGAGTGCTAGTAATTCTTTCATGCAACAAGAGGTTGTAAAAAAAAATCCAGCTTTAATGCGTGCTCTATCTTATAATATTGCAGTCTATAAAAAACATCTAGCTTACTTTCAAGTTGTAGAACCTCTAAAGCAAGGAAAATGGTTAACAGCATTGAAAGAAATGGGTAAGAATCCGCGCTTCTTTTATGATTTTATTTCCCGATTGAACAATATTCTCGACCGTCGAATTCAATACTATGTGATGGGTAATAAATCAGTTTTTGACATTTCTTATAATATACAGAGAGAACGAAAAACTACCAATTAGTACTCTCATATTTTTCAGAAAAATAATCCATTTTTATGTAGCCAGAATGAGCCTGAAGGTTAAAAATATGGTTAGATAATAAGTATTTTTAATTATCCCTACTTACAAAATAAACGCAGAGGATAGCCTTGCTGGAGATAGGAGGAAAGTACTAATAAAGCAAAACTTTAGTTATGGGTCATTGCTCATTAAAATAACCTGAGTTTAACGAACCTCTTTCTGCCTTAAACTAAAGTTCAAGTTTCTCTCCCACTTGGAGAGAAACGGTTTTGCGTAGTAGAATCTCTTAGAGGTCTTTTGATTGGCCTGATTAGGCAGACACTATATGAACCGTCGAATTCATGTTAAAATAACAGTTATAAATCCTAATAAACATAGAGCATTATTTACGAAGTATAAGGGCTTGGAGCTTAAAAAACCTGCCCAGCACGGCTTCATGTCGTCCCCTCAGGCTTTATTGATATTTAAAACTCCCCACTCATTACTCAGTTCTTAGAACTCTGTGTTGAGTGTGGTACTCCCTAATTAAGGTTTTTGGCAGAACCTAGAGTTATCTATTTAGTCAAAATTGGGCACACTAAAATTACACCACAATGAAAGTGCAAAATGGTACAAAGCGTCATTATAAATCTACCCTTTCTGCTTGTTTGATCTAACATGTTGCACCAGTTGTAATAACCGTCTCCGTTGCAAACCGCTAAATCATGCTTTCAATCTTCTAAAAGAGGACTGAAAAAAGCTAGTACAGCACCGCGTAAATAGACCAACGATTGTAAATCGCCAAAAAGCCTAGTATATAAGCTTTTTACCTTCTGGCTTCCATTTCTGCTTTGCAGTATGAGCCTAAAAAGTCATTGCTGGGCGCAATAATCAGATATCAGTTTGAATGCGCTTTTCCTCGTAAACACTTACAACCTGCTTTTGGATTCAAATTCTCTATGTCAGACCCCAATATTGGTCGCTTACTAAGCAAACGCTACCAACTCCAGGAGTTAATCGGTACTGGAGCAATGGGTCGGGTTTATCGTGCTAAAGATACTTTGTTGGGAGGTGTACCTGTTGCGGTTAAGTTTCTGGCGCTATCAATCCAAAATGAAAAGATGCGATTGCAAGATCGCTTTGAGCGAGAAGCAAAAACCTGTGCTTTACTAGGGCAAAAAAGCATCCATATTGTCCGAGTTATGGACTATGGCGTAGATGACAATAACACCCCGTTCTACGTCATGGAATATCTACAAGGACAAAGCCTGAACAATATTATTCGCAAGCAACGATTGCCTTTACCAAGATTCCTGAGTATGGCGCGTCAACTCAGCCTAGGATTACAGTGCGCTCATGATGGCATCCCAGTTGAGGGTACTATTTGCCCAATTATCCATCGCGATGTCAAGCCAAGCAATATGCTGGTGATTCAAGATCCCAGTTTTGGAGAATTGGTTAAGGTTCTAGATTTTGGTATTGCTAAGTTATTACAGTCAGATGGCGACCATACAAAATTCTATTTAGGGACATTGGCTTATTCTTCTCCCGAACAAATGGAGGGTAAAGAATTAGACAACCGTGCTGATATTTATAGTTTGGGCGTCATGATGTTTGAAATGCTCACAGGCAAAATGCCACTGGTGGCACCAACTCACTCTTTTGGAGCATGGTATAAAACACATCATTATCAAAAACCACGTTCTTTTGCTGAGGTTGCGCCCGGATTAGAACTACCAAAAGAAATCGAAAATTTGGTGATGAGTTGTCTAGCTAAAGTAGCACGCGATCGCCCCCAAAGTATCACTGAAATCCTAAAAGTTTTAGCATCTCTAGAAAAGCCTGAGCATACACGCAAAATTAAGCAAGACAGCCATGCGCTAGTTCCTGCTATTACAGTGAGCAATGAGCTTGAACAAAAGGCAAAAGCCGATTTGCGGGTTTCCTGGTCAAACGATGAAATCGCTCGTACCATTTCCTGGCCTCAAAATAAACCAGTTGCCGATATTGTGTTTCCTCAGCCCATTCATAGCAATGGGGAGGTTTTACCAGCTCTATGGGTGATGCTACCGCAAGAGGAAATTCAAAAGCGCTTACTCTGTACCCGCTATAACCAATTTCTTTTTATCTCTATTCCTCATCCCATGCTGCTATGGATTACTGTCATCTACAACCGCAAACATGGCGCTAAATGGTTACCTTACTACCTCGATCTCAAAACCAGTCTTGGTCAAGAAATTGCCCGGCTACTACAGCACACAGGTTACTACCGCCTGTTGTTCTTTGCACGAGAAACACCAAATCGCTGTACCCATATCTTACTTTCCAGCGTCGCTTCTGCCCAGCGCCAACGACTGCAAGAGTGGGTCGCAATGAACAACACCTTGATGTCGTCTGCTGACCCGCAAATTAGTAAAAGCTTACTCAAAAGCGAGTACGAAAAGATTAAGCCTCAAATTCTCGCAAAACTGGAAAGTATTGATACAGATTCTCCATACGATCTTTCCAGCTAGTAGTTTCTTAGTGTTACATGTTTTATATGTAACTAAAGGGTGCTTACTCAAAGTATGTAAACTTTTATAAACAAAATATATATAAAGATGTAACTTCTAGTTATATGTATAGAGAGTGAAAAAACTAGCTGCCAAATCACGGCTATCTAAATTCCCTCTCAATCTTCCTGTGTATAATATATTCCGGGGGATTATAAATTTACGCAGGTTAATTTGCATACTAGACGAACCAAAAGGAAGTCTGGCTAAGGCAAACAGTAGATTTTTTCTATAAAATTCAAGTAAGTCTAGACTCTAACAGATGTGTCGTCGAAAAGTTTAGTCATTGTTAGTTTTTTGAATTGAATTTTTGTCTAACCTTTGTCAAATTAATTATCGAAGTTGACGCCCCGACATCCCCAGCTCTTTTCCTCCTTGGAACCAAGCAAGAGAAGGAGGTCGCCCACTGCGACAGTAGAACGACTCTATGCCATAGTGGAACCGGAATCTAAGCCCCACTGGTGCTTAAGAAGTTCTTGATAAGTTGCCTCACGCACTACCATTTGCTCATAGAGCTTTACTAAAAAGTCTTTAGCTTGATCGTGGCTCATGTTTTGCACCTGAGTAGCAAATGAGCAGATGCTGAATTGCTGTTCCAAGGATAGTTTCATTGGTTGGTTCATAATTAACTCCAAAAAAACAACGCGTAAAGGTGATATCGTTCACAGAAGTCCAAATGGGATAATAATTGGACTTGCATCTGTCCAACATTTGTTCCTCCGTATTACGAAAGATAACAATTGTTTGACAGATTGCCCACATCCTAAGTGTGGACTTTTTCCACTCTGATATCTTGCACCTAATCCTACTGATATACCACCCAAGTTAGTTGAACCATATTCCGGAAAATAGGCTCTATTTTGCCTAAGATAGGTATAAATATTTCCTTGACTCCTTGCTGCTTTGCACAACTCTCCTTTGAGGAGAAGCTCAGGTGTGACCTTTAACCCTTGATAGTTTTTCTTTTTTAGGAAAAACTAAGATGCTGTCTCCCTCAGTATGAAGGAAGCTTTGGAGGGTAGGGATTTGAAGGATGTTGGAAAATAAATGGTAATAAGCGTGAATTATAATCGCTCTACCTTATTATGTGCAAGATGTCAATTTACCAATTTATGCAAATTTAGCCTCATTAGGTCACTTCTGAGGCTAAAAGTATTTGTATCAAATTGTAAAAACTAAAAATGCTCACGCTGAACAAATTGCTGAGTATATCTACCGGATTTGTCATTTCTCCTACCCTGCGGGTAGCCGCTGGCGCATCTATGTCATTTGTCTAAAGTTACTAAGCATCGACCAATGACTAATGACCAATGACCAATCACTATTTAATCGAGTGAAACGATGACAACTGTAATGTTATCGTGCCCTCCCTGCTCTTTGGCAGCCTCAACTAGAGAGATGGCGGCTTTATCAATCCAAGGAGTGTCTTGGAGGCAGCTAGCAATCTTCTGTGAGACAAGTTCTTCTGTGAGACCATCACTACATAACAGCAAGCGATCGCCAACTTTGACATCCAGTGGTTGCACATCAATCTGATGCAAATCTTCACGTCCTAAACAGCGCGATAAGACATGACGAAAAGGATGTAAGCGTGCTTCATCTAAGGTGATGTCACCGATTTTGATTGCCCGTGCTACCCAAGTGTGGTCTTCCGTTACCTGTTCTAATTGCGACTCTCGGAAGCGATACAGCCGCGAATCACCAACATGAGCGCACCAAGGCGATTCTGGGGAGCGAAAAATTACCGCTACAACTGTTGTACCCATGTCGGCGCGTTCGGGATGACTTTGCTGATCCTGCAAAATCGCTTCATTGGCACCCCACAAAGCTTGCTCTAGCAATTCTTGAGAAGATTTAGGAGATTGCCAATTTGCTACCAAATACGCCTGAATTTCCTTAGTGGCAATCCGACTTGCCTCCTCACCTCCGGCATGACCACCCATACCATCGGCAACAACGAAAAACCGCCCCTCTGGGTCGATATAGTAAGCATCCTGATTATTAGAACGAATAAGTCCCGGATCGCTAAAACCCGTGAAATTAAGTTTCATAAATTTTTTTGCAACAATTAATACATACGATCGTAACGGTCAAGGCGTAAAAGTAGTCGGATCAGGATCACTAAAAGCCCTGCTGCAATTAAACCAGGCACTAGTGCCCACCATACATATTTGGTGGTAACCACTAAGATCGTAGCTGAAAGTGTGAAAGCACTGATTAACAGAGCATAGCTTATTGAGAGCTGAATACTGCTCTGCCGTCGCAATAGCCGTTCAGTTTCTATAGACCGAACGCGCAGGCGCATGTCTCCCCGTTCTAGCTTCTCTAGGGTATCCTCTAACCTACGTGGTAGACCAAACGCGGTACTACTTACCTGAGCTGCTTGACGACTTAATTCGTTAATAAAGCTATTCCCTTCAGAACCATTCATATCGGTCATAAGCTGCATTGCATATGGTTTGGCAACTTCCATAAAGTTAAACTCTGGATCTAAACCTTTGCCTACCCCTTCTAGAGTAGAAAAGGCTCGCATCACAAAAGTGAAGGTTGCTGGAAATCTAAATGGCTGATTATAAGCTATTTCGTAAAGGTCGTCACTGATTGCCGCGACCGATTGGTTTTCAAAAGGCTTATCCATGAAATGATCCAGCATGTACTGGACGGAACGCCGGACTGGGCCCATGTCATCGGTTGGGGCGATCGCGCCTAAATCGATCAGAGACTGAACAACGCGCGGGCCATCTTTTTGAGCAATACCGAACAGTGTTTGCATCAGTCCTTCGCGGACGTTGGACTTAATCCGCCCCATCATGCCGAAATCGTAGAATATCAAAGCACCACTTGCACTAATGGCAATATTACCTGGGTGAGGATCGGCGTGGAAAAAGCCACTATCGAGCAATTGTAGTAAGTAGGCTTGAGCGCCTTGACGAGCGATCGCCTTTCGATCCAAACCTGCTGCTTCTAAAGCTTCGTATTGGCTAATTTTAATTCCAGGAAGATATTCTAAGGTCAACACTCTGGAAGTGGCATAACGCCAGTATACTCTTGGGACGTTTACCCAATCGTAGCCGCGAAAGTTCCGGCGAAAAGTATCAGCATTACGACCTTCGTTGAGATAATCAATTTCTTCCCAAAGAATGCGACAACACTCTTCGTAAATACCCAACCAATCTCGCCCCCGTCCCCATTTTGGATGGTTTTGAAAATAGCGAGTAATTCCCTTGAGAATCTGTAAATCTATTTCAAATAACTTCTTTAGTCCAGGACGTTGCACCTTGACGACAACCGATTCCCCAGTATGCAGCACAGCTTTGTGTACTTGCCCCAAGCTAGCGGCAGCTAAGGGAATAGGTTCAAAATTATGGAATAGTTCAGGAATTTTTTTGCCTAGTTCTTTCTCAATGGTCGCTTCTACTTGCTCATAGCTAAATGCCGGTACTTTGTCTTGTAACTTGGCTAGTTCTTCTACATATTCAACAGGGAATATATCAGCACGGGTAGAAAACAGTTGCCCAACTTTGATAAAGGTTGGGCCTAAGTCCAGTAGAGTATTGCGAATCCAGACCGCTTGGGTTTTGCGTCTTGCAGCTTGCTTTGCCTCAGTCACGCCACCCGGATAACTCCAAGATTTGTTGTATAGCCAAAGTTTGAACAATAAGGTCAAGACAAAAGACCAAATGTCTACAAAACGCCGTCTGCTAGAGTAATTTTCCCGATTCCAACGGTATGCCTTTTCTGAATAACCTTGTTCCATATGCTGTGTGTACCGTTGGTTTGCAACCGAATCACTTGGAAGAAAAGACACTCTGATTCCTAAACTGTTTTTTTTAAGTGTCCTTTGTCATTTGTCATTTGTCATTTGTACATAATAATTTTTGACCAATATTTCTCTACGAGAGGCTGCGCCCTAAGCGTAGCTATGCCACAGGCTTTACGGCAAAGCTCAGTACAAGTGACTAATGACTAATGACCAATGACTAATGACTAAATTTATGCAGAAGTTCTGCGATAATGTTGCAATTCTGTTCGTAACAGGGCAATTTCTGCTCGTAATTCATCAATATCTGCTTGCAAGTCACCTGAATCAGAACTAGCTTTCCCACTACCTGTAGTAGCTTGACCAGCATTGGCTGCATCTGCTGCCCGATTTGCCCGCTCTAGGACTTCTTCTGTAAACTGGCGCAACTGCTCTCTAGCTTCTGCATCAAATTTGCCTAGATCGCTCAAAGCATCGGTCAAGGCGACCTCTAAACGCTCATTAACTACTTCAGATACTGCTCTGCCTACGAAAAAGGCTTGCACAAGGGGGTTACTCATAAATTTTTGTTACGTTGATCCGCAAGAGAATTATAACTTGCCTGTATGCTTTACGGCTTCTGCTGGGGAGTTAGAGATTTACCTGAGGCAATGTGCGACTTCAGCCGTAGTGAATAGAATTCGCAAAGTTTACAGGCACACAAAGGAGAGCTACACCGACTTTGGATAACAGATATTATCGTGACATTCCTGCAACTCTCGATAATATTGCTCTAATGTACTGGGTAAATAGGTTGTCATTTGCAAGGCTTGCTCTTTCAATTTTAAACTTTGAGTAATATTAATCTGGCTAAGGAAATTTAGATCGTGGGAAATTACCCAAAGTGCTCCTTCATAGTCATTGATACCTACTACCATTTGTTCAACAGTTTCAATATCCAGGTTATTAGTTGGCTCATCGAGAATCAGCAGATCGATTTGAGAGATACTGATCATAGCGATCGCTAATCTTGCTAATTCACCTCCACTCAGCACAGAGGCGCTTTTATGAACGTCATCATATTTAAAGAGAAAGTGTCCTAGTTGTTGACGCAAAAGCTGATAGTTGAGATGAGGATTGGCAGCTTGCATATTTTCCAAAAGTGTGTATTTGCGATTTACCAATTCGTAGGTTTGATCGAGATATACAGCTTTTATCACTGGTGCAAGCAAAACCTCACCTGAGTCCAAAACTGCGGTTTGGTTTTCCATCCCCAAAATTGCTTTTACCAGACTCGATTTACCAGAACCATTTGCGCCGATAATGGCTATGCGATCGCCAGATGATACATGCAGTTGAATATTTTGAATCAATAGACGTTCTGATATCCTAAGATTTGCACCTTGGATATTAATTAGATTTCTGCGCTTTTGATTTTTTTCTTCTAGCTGAATACTCGTTGCTTTCGTAGTTTTGACCTTCGTCTCTGCAACCTTTTGATTAGCTTTAGCTACTGCTGCTTCATGTTTCTTTTTCGCAGTTCCGCTAGACACCTCAGCTTTGGTTTTAATCAGTCCCGCTGCTGTTCTATCGATACTACCATTAAGAAACTTGGCTCGACCGTTGCGACTAGATTGGGCTGCGCGTTGCTGTTCTTGCATAGCTGTGGCTTGGGTACGTTTTAGTTCCTTTCTGGCGGCTTCGTGCGATTGCAATGCTACCTCTAACTCGATTTCTTTCTGTTTTCGATACTGAGAAAAGTTACCTCCATACACCTTTAAACCAACAGGTGTAAGTTCCCAGGTGACATTTGTTACTTGGTCTAAGAAAAAAGGCTTGTGTGAGACAATTACATACGCACCAGTAAAATCCAAAAGAAACTGTCTTAAGCTTTCTAAAGCTTGCAAATCCATATGGTTAGTTGGCTCATCCAGTAACAACAAGTTGGGCTGTTGAGATAAACCAATCGCCAGAAATAGTTTTGTGAGTTCTCCACCACTCAAATTAGCAATTGGTAGAGACAAATCAAAATTTGTATCAAATTGTGTTTGCAAAATCTCTTCAATTTTCCACCATTCATCAGAGGTGGAAATCAAAAAATTAAGTACTGTACCTCCTGTTATTTCTTGTCTGATAGTGCTGATTTGTGGCAAATAATAGACAACACCATTACGCCAAATAGAACCAGCACTGGGGCTAATTTGACCTGCAAGTATCTTGAGTAAGGTTGATTTTCCTACACCATTGCGACCTACTAAAGCAATGCGTTGACGCAAATGCGTCTTGCCGAAGGCATCGCCTGCTTCGATACTCACCTGAACTTTTTGAAATAAAGTTCTGTCCAAGCTGAGTTCGTAGGCTAAATTCTCAGCTAATAATATTGATTTTTTCTGCATTCTTCTCAAACCTCAATTCGCAAACTTTTACCCCCATGTTCACAACAATTAGGGGTAGATTAGACACAAAACAAACTTAGCCGCAGACACTTGCCAAGCGGTTCAAAGTAGATACGAGTAATCACAATATTTTTAGTGCATGACTATTCTGAAGTAACTC
Organism: Nostoc sp. CHAB 5824; assembly: GCF_020829665.1. GTDB lineage: Bacteria > Cyanobacteriota > Cyanobacteriia > Cyanobacteriales > Nostocaceae > Nostoc. The sequence goes on along the minus strand of NZ_JAIVFT010000003.1, from coordinate 89,395 downwards.
TGTCAAACTAGTTGCGTTTATTTTTCGTTGACATTTGTTGCTTTGGCACAACAGGTGTTTGGTACTACTTCATTTGTGCTATTTCGTTGGAGTTGTGATGAGGTTTGATATTGACTACAGTGTAGCATGAAGCTATTTCGGAAGGTAGCGATCGCTTTTTTATTCTTTATACCCTCTGTGCCTCTAGGGTTAATAAAATTTTTCACCGCAGAGGCGCAGAGAACACAGAGGGTAGAGGTTCAGGAGGAATATTAAGATAGATGTACTGCACCTATAACTAAGCGATCGCCTGTTTTTGCAAAGTGTGAATGTAGTGCGGTAAGCGATAGCTATGCTGTCAGACTTATCGCTTAGTACAAAACTGCTAAAATCAATTAATAACTACTTGATGCCGCATCCATTCTATGACCATAGCTCAAGAATTAGATTCTCAAGAAGGCATCTGTCAAGATGTTATATTTCCCCCTGGTGATCTATATAGTGATGAACCTCCTTTGGAAACTGAATTGCATCTACGGCAAATAATCTTACTTTTAACATGTCTGGAATGGCTGTGGCGAGGCAGAAATGATTTCTATGCGGCTGGAAACCTGACTATCTACTACAGTCCACGCCAACGCAAATCAGAATACTTCCGAGGGCCAGACTTTTTTGTTGTGCTGGGAACTGAACGCAAAACCCGCAAAAGTTGGGTAGTCTGGGAAGAAGATGGCAAATATCCCAATGTAATTCTAGAAATTTTGTCTGACTCAACAGCGAATACTGATAAAGGTTTAAAAAAAGAAATTTATCAAGATACTTTTCGCACGTTGGATTATTTTTGGTTCGACCCTTACACACAAGAATTTGCGGGATTTCATTTAGTAGATGGAGAATATCAATCGCTACAAGCAAGTGAACAAGGATATTTGTGGAGTCAGCAACTAGGGTTATATTTGGGAGTTTATGAAGGTTTATTGCGGTTTTTTACACGAGATGGGCAACTAGTACCAACACCGGAAGAAACAGCAGAACAAGCAGAACAAAAGGCAGGACAAGCAGAACAAAAGGCAGGACAAGCAGAACAAAAGGCAGAACAAGCAGAACAAAAGGCAGAACGTTTAGCAGCAAAACTGCGTGAGTTAAACATCGACCCAGATGCAATTTAGACCAGGGCTACTTCATTTAGGATAGTGTTGTGCTAAAAACTCCTCAGCTTCAGTCCTATTTTTAATCACTCCATCCAAGGTAGCAGCAACTACATCATCTAATATTTGGCGATACTGGGGCCCTGGTTTGTAACCAAGTTTCTTTAAATCATTGCCATTCAATAGTGGCTGCACATTCGCCCAAACAGTTAAATATTGCCAAATCTGATGTCTAAGCGATCGCGGACTTTGCAAAGCAATTAAAATCAGCATTGGTAAATCGTACTGTCGCAACAACTGCACTATCTGACTGGGCCGTTGCAAAGTGGGCAAGAATCTCATCACCTCAGTTTGCACTTGAGCTAAGTTCTTCAGCCTAGCAATGCTATCGTCTTGCAATTGCAGATTCTTTGCTACTTTGTCCCGATATTGTGGTGCTAGGTGGGCTATTAACGTTTCTAAGCGCATTTGCCAGTGAATAAGAGTTTGTTCAGTATCAAATCGCCGCAAACAGCGTTCTAACAAGCGTAATTGCCGTAGGAGTAACCCATCTAGCTGGAGGGTAGGATGGATACATTGCAATGCCCCTAAATTATCGAGTAACTGCAAAGCCGATTTCCAGTAGGGGGCTTCTAGGATGTGTTTTAACTCTGTTTTGAGTCGAGTTTGCAGGGCTGGAGTTCTGCTATTCTCTTGAGCAGTGCGATCATAAACGCCACTGTTGATGGCATAGCGGATAAACTCTTCAGTTTGCGGTTCAATTTGAAATCCAAAGCGCACAGCAAAGCGCACGCCACGATAAATCCGGGTGGGGTCTTCGATAAAGCTGTTGGGGTGTAAAACCCGAATTTGTTTAGTTTGTAAATCGATTAATCCACCAAAGAAATCGAGTAATTCACCAGCACGGGGAGTAGTGAGGCGCAAGGCGATCGCATTGATGGTAAAATCTCGACGATACAAGTCTTGACGAATAGAACTCGCCTCAACTTCTGGATTCGCCGCTGGATAAGGATAAAATTCCGTTCTAGCGGTGGCAATATCTACCCATAGAGAATCTAATTCTGGGTCTTTATGCCACAACAAAGCAGCAGTTTGAAAAGCCCCGTGGATTTCTAAGCGAGCCGCAGGGTAAAGTTGTTGGAGTGCTTTTGCTAATTCCACACCAGCACCAACATCTGCTGATTTGTGAAAGCCATCAACTACAAGGTCAATATCTTTAATCATCAAAGTGCCCGATGCTGCTTCAGCTAATAGCAAATCCCGCACCGCACCTCCAACAAGATAAAGATGCCAACCCCGTTTTTCTGCCTCTTGCGATGCTGTAGTGAGTAATTGCCACAGTTGCGGAGCAAGGCGATTTTCCAACTCAGTGCTGAGAGGAATTTTGAATTTTGAATTTTGAATTTTGAATTTTTGTCCCCCTTCGTCTTCATCCCTTTCTTGATGTAATTCCCGCAAGACATCAGTACGAGTGACCAGACCAACTAACTGCTCTTTCTCCAATACTGGTAAGCGCCCGATATCATAAGTCACCATCAGCGACTCAATTTGTGGCAGTGTCGTATCTGGTGTAATCGTTTTGAGATTTGTAGTCATATAGCCCTTGACTGGCGCATGACTAAATCCGTGGTGCAAGGCGATATCAATATCCCGCCGCGAAATAATACCTACTAGTTGCCCTTGAACATCGACTACAGATAAACCAGAGTGTCCATAGCGTAATAAAATGCGCTGGGCTTCGGCAATTGTGGTTTCGGGCAGAATCGTGCGGACAGGAGAGGACATTAAGTCCCTAGCAGTGAGGGGATGGGGAATTTGCGCTTTTACCCCGTCAAGTAGTTGTTTTAATATTGCCTGTGAATCAACTCCCCTTAAATTTAGCGATGCGGCTTGTGAATGACCGCCGCCACCTAGAAATTGGAATAATAGGTTAAGATTCGTTTTGGGAATTTGCGATCGCCCAATTACAGTTAAGCGTGAATCCTCTTCACCTAAAGGATATTCATTAGCCAACAGTATGGCATCGATTTCGGTTAATTCCACAAGTTCCGAAGCCAGACTCGATAGCCCCGGTACAAAACCATCTGTTTTCAGAGTTACCGAAGCAACCGTATATCCATGTAGACAGAAATATTCTAAATTTTCCAGCGCCTCAGTTAATAGCTGCTGCAATTGCGGAGATAATCCAGGGTCACGGTAAGTAGAAATTACTGATAAACTAGCACCTTGTTGCATCAACCAAGCCAAAGCTAGCGCATCCCGTGGTGTGGACTGGTCAAAAGTCAATGAGCCAGTGTCAACGTGGATACCCAAAGCCATCACTGTTGCTTCAGCAGGAGTCAAGGAAATTTCCTGTTGTTGCAATTGCTCAACGATTAAAGTTGTAGTAGCTCCTACTGAGGAAATATATGATTCCGTAGCCGGAATATCAGATTCTTGCCCTAAGTGATGGTCATAAATTATAATCTCTCCTACATGGGGTAAATCTAACCACTCAGCAGCTTTACCCAAGCGATCGCGCTGTTGCGTATCCACCACAGTCAGAGAACGAATTTTTTCTGGATTCACCGAACGGCGTTCAATCAGTGGATATTCATCCCGATGCAATGCCAAAAAATCCCGTACAGGAGGGTGAGAACCGCCACTCAGGACAATCTTACTTCCCGGTAATAGGCGCGTTAACCCTACCGCTGCTCCTAGTGCGTCAAAATCTGCTGTTGTGTGGCAAAGAATTAAATCCATAGTTAAGAGTCATTAGTCATTGGTCATTAGTCATCGGTACTTAGACAAAGGACAAATGACTAAAATGTTTTAATTTCTAGTAATTTAAAAACAAGAAAAAAGTGTTAGTGTCGCCCTTTAGGTAAAATGGGCAGAAGCCTCACCCTTTACCCCTTAGAGTCAGCATCCTAATTGTCAAATATTCTGAAATAGATGATCGGGGCGTTGTATGATTTAAGTGGTTACTCGCCACCACGGTCGTTGATACACCTGGCTTACTGCCCTCTGGGAAACCTACGTGAAACGTTGGACAACGGGAAACGAGTAGGCATCCTTTTAAAGAATACAAATTTACCATTGGTTGACACATCAGTGCAAAAGTCATAAGCAATTCATCCTGTGTCGTAAAATTTGTGGGGTACGAAAGGAAGAAAAAATCAAATTGTCGACCGTGGGGGATCACGAGGACATAAAACCAGAGCTTCTGGAAATGTCCTATGCAATGGCAGGAGTCACGCTCGTTGCCTACACTGTACACCTTACTGTTAGTGTAGGACATATCACTATTTCGCTGTATTGGGAGAAGCAAAAATGACCATAATATTCCAATTCGCTTTGATCAGCCTAGTTTTATTGTCTTTTGTCCTAGTTGTTGGTGTCCCCGTAGCTTATGCCACTCCCCAAAATTGGGTTGAATCTAAAAAGCTGCTCTGGGTTGGTTCCGCCGTCTGGATTGGTTTGGTATTTTTAGTTGGTTTGTTAAACTTTTTTGTCGTGTAGGCGACGGCTTCACTCTGGCGCAGACACATAATATAAGAACTAGAGGAGCAGAAGAGCCAAGGTCAAAAACCAAAGCAAAAAAGGAGAAATTTTTTCCGATTTTCTTTTTTCTGACCGTGCTTTCCTGCTCCTCTACATTTAAATAAGAAATGTATATTGGCCAGAACTATAGTTGATTAAGAGGCAGTCATGGCAGTTTTCGAGGGAACTTTTACCCAAACGGAGTCTTTGCGGTTTGCAGTGGTGATTGGTCGATTCAATGACCTGGTTACCGGAAAGCTGTTAGAGGGATGTCAAGATTGCTTGAAACGCCACGGTGTAGATCCTAACCCCCAAGGTAATCAGGTGGACTATGTTTGGGTTCCGGGAAGTTTTGAGGTACCTTTAGTAGCTCGCCAACTAGCACTTTCCCATCGTTATGATGCAGTAATTTGTCTAGGTGCAGTCATTCGAGGGCAAACACCTCATTTTGATTACGTATCCTCAGAAGTTTCTAAAGGCATTGCCGCCGCTAGCTTTCAAACTGGAGTGCCAGTAATTTTTGGCATTTTGACAGTAGACACTATGCAGCAAGCCTTAGAACGGGCAGGCATAAAAGGTAATCATGGCTGGGATTATGCTCTGAATGCCCTAGAGATGGCAAGCCTGATGCGGCAACTGCGTTCTAACCTGGCAGAGCCATATTCTCGTAATAGCCAGTCTTTGCCAGCCTCTTTTCAAAGTGCCAGCATCGGCAATTTAACTGCGGAGTCAGAAGAACTAGGCTAGACCGTCATTAGTCATTTGTCCTTTGTTATTTACTTATGACCAATGACTAATGACTAAATTAAGGGGTTGACAATTAGGAATAAATCTGAGATATTGATATATGGCAATTGATTGCGGGTATAGCTCAGTGGTAGAGCGTCACCTTGCCAAGGTGAATGTCGCGCGTTCGAATCGCGTTACCCGCTTTAAAAAAACTTCTTAAACTTAAAAATTCTAAGAGTTTAGGATTTTAAGGTAGGTTGAAGTCTTTGGTGATTCGCATTACAGTCTTGTGAATCGCTCCCAATGTGGACAGATTGAGCAGATAAATCGTCTACTGTTCAATTTGAATATTACCTACTCAAATTGCGCTACCTACTTGCTAAGAAATATAAAACTCAGCTTTAGACTGGTGTAGATATAGATTAGCTTGGCTACAATCTTTATAGGTGTAATCAATTCGTTTTATGTAGGGTGTATTACACTGGAATAAAAGTAGTTAGTTAAATAATAGTGTTGTCAGGTGCAAAGCGTCTTTTAGCAGTGAAGTTAGCCACAATTTATTTGGGCAAAAAGTCACACACTCTGGATATTTTGGCAATTTCCGCTGTTGAAACGCTTGTAAACTGTAAGCAATAGAGGTTAGACGTAATCCCGATCTAACCTTGATAACTAGATAGTAATATATAGTGACCCAAAGGAGAATCTAGGGTTTATTAGTATCTGTTGTTTATGAGCGTAGCCTTCTTGAATGATTTGTTTTAAGAGTGGTCGCCACGTAGGCTTAAAATTGTACCAGTTGTGTCAGCACAATAAATGCCCGAAAACGCAACCACATTAGCTTTAAAGCAACAAATGATGAGAAGGAAATTTTTAAATAAGATTGCCATTTTCGGGGAAAGACTACAAACAAAGAACCTCGTACTGATATGGCAATTAGGATATTTAGAGTCTGCTGCATCTACTGTTTGCAATCATGGCGATTTAAACATCACCTGTTTATCTTTATAAAAGGAAAAGCCTCTAAGGCATTTACTAAGGGATCATATTCTCGCAGTTCGTGTAAAACACGCTCAAGTTATTAGAACGCTTGTGCAATCTCAAAAACCCGAAAAAATAGACTTCAATACCGAATATCCCTGTCCCTGTCGTCGCCGGGGTCAGTTAATTCCGATTACGCTGACAGAAGCATTTGGTTGCGATCGCTGTCAGCAAATCTTTGTAGTAGAAGATAATGGTCATGTCCTAGAACAGCTTTCTACCACCTATCCCTACAAGCGGGCTTGGCGTTGGATGGGAAATAGTTGGCATGTTGTCCATCCGCGTTTGGGAGAAAGCTATCTGCCTATAGCACTTGGCATTATTTTCGTGCTAGTGATTATATGGCTGCCATTAGCACTGCGATTAGCAAATGGTTCCAGCATTATTGCTTGGGCAATGGTGGCGGTGCTATTGGCTATTCTGCCAGCACTAATGGTCTGGCTTACCTACAGACGTTAACTCAATGACTGTTGAAGTTTTGGATGACCACCCCGAACCGATTACTAGTGCCCAACGGGCCTATCAAGCTTCCCTAAAGTTGGGGATCACAAAGGGAGCAGACCGGAGTCGTGCAGTACTGGCAATGGCACAAGCCCTTGAGCGTTCATTTGACGACATTCTAGAAGCCAACACCTTGGATTTAGAAACCAGTCGGGAAATGGCAGTGCCAGAGTTGATACTGGACTGGCTAAAGCTGACTCCCACAAGGCTAGAGATGACCGTGGACATTTTACAACGGTTGGGGGAATTATCAGATCCGTTGCGGCGCGTCAGAACTGCTGATTATCAACTCGAAGATTCCCAAAGTTACACCCAGTTAATGCCCTTGGGAGTGATTGGATTTATTTATGAGGCGTTCCCGGATTTAGGGGCGATCGCAGCGGGTTTTTGTATCAAAACTGGCAATTGTTTAATTCTCAAAGGCAGTACTGAAGCTAGCCATTCTAATGCGGCTATTGCTGAGATACTGCAAAGTGCGATCGCACAAGTTGGTCTACCGTCAGGCTGTCTAGAACTGATCACAGCAGAACATGGCGCTTCGATTCGGGATTTAGTCACCCAAGACCAGTATGTGAATCTAGTGATTCCCTACGGACGTTCCAGCTTGGTACAGCAGGTAGTACGACACTCAACTTGCCCAGTCTTAAAGTCAGCAATAGGTAACTGTTATCTCTACTGGTCGCTCAATAGCAGCTTAGAAATGGTGCGCTGGATGATTCTTGATAGCCATCAAAGCGAACCAGACCAAGTTAATGCTATTGAAAAGGTACTCATTCATCGGCAAGCCTTGCCATCGTCAATAGCCGTTCTGTGGAACAGCTTAATCGAAAAAGGCTTTGAAATTAAAGGCGATGCAGAACTAGTAGAAGCCTTTCCCCAGTTGCAGCTAGTGAAGGAAGCCGAATGGGGAAATCCTTATTTGACTAGGACAGTAGCTTTTAAACTGGTGGATAGTTTAGAGGGTGCGATCGCCTGGATTAATGAACACAGCAGTGGTCATGCCGACTCCATCGTTACTGAATCCTACCAGGAAAGTCGGCAGTTTGCCTTAGGAGTTAACAGCGCCTCTACCTACATCAACACTTCCCCGCGTTTTTCCCGTAACCCCTCGCGGGGAGATTCAGTGTTTCTCGGCATGTCTAACCAAAAAGGTCATCGTCGGGGATTTATCAGTCTAGAAACCTTGACCACTGTCAAGCACATTGTTCAGGGAAATGGCAGGTTTTAACCAGGAGGCAGGGGAGCAGGGAGCAAGGAGCAAGGGAGAAGAGTTTTCGCCTCTGCCCCCTGCCGCTTTGCCTCTTTTCATGACCCATACCCAATGCCCCAATCCAATTTTAAACTTAACAAAATCTTAATTTCTGCTTGATCCTGGGTTGCTAGGCTCCTTGTGTTTGGTTGAGCAGCAATTAGGAGATAAGTCGAATCAACCCACGCTTTGTGCTTTTCACAAGTAGACCCTCCTTAATGCCAACTGAACTGTATTTACATCTAGGTAGGGGTGAATATGGAACTTATGGATGGCACGCGTCTGCTAGCAAATCAGTGCAGACGGCGGAGTTTTTTGCTGGGTGCAGGATTCATAACAGGGTTAACAATAGCTAGCCAATGGCATCCGGTATTGGCTAACTCAAGGTTTTCTGGCTATCCGTTCAGCCTTGGTGTTGCCTCTGGCGATCCTTTGCCGGATGGTGTTGTTATTTGGACACGACTGGCTCCAAATCCACTCTCTGGAGGTGGAATGCCACTTGTAAATGTTCCAGTGCGGTGGCAAGTTGCCCTTGATGAAAATATGAGACGGGTTGTGCGACGAGGAACAGTGTTGGCGACACCAGAGTTAGCACACTCAGTCCACGTTGATGTCCGTGGGCTAGACCCTGACCGTTGGTACTGGTATCAATTTCAAGTGGGCAGGGAAGTTAGCCCCATTGGGCGGACTCGCACAGCACCAGCGTTTTATGGCTCTATCGGACAATTAAATTTTGCTTTTGTTTCTTGTCAAGACTGGCAAAATGGCTATTATACGGCTTATCGGCATTTGGCTGATGAAAACCTCGACCTTGTAGTTCATCTAGGTGATTACATTTACGAATACGGGCCACAATCTGGTGGGCCCCGTCAGCATAATAGTCCAGAAATTATCACTCTTGCCGACTACCGCGATCGCCACGCCTTGTACAAAACTGACCCGAATCTCCAAGCGGCTCATGCTGCTTTTCCCTGGCTTGTTACTTGGGATGATCATGAAGTTGACAACAACTACGCCAACTTAATCCCCGAAGATAACCAAACCCAAGAAGCTTTTAAGAAACGCCGAGCTAACGCGTATCAGGCTTATTATGAACACATGCCTCTGCGTCGGTTTTCATTCCCCAACGGCCCAGACGCGCTACTTTATCGACGGTTCACTTTCGGTAATTTAGCTGAGTTCAATGTCCTAGACACGAGGCAGTATCGCACTAACCAACCTTGTGATGATGGGCTTAAACCTCGCTGTCCCCAAGCTTTTGATCCCAATGCTACCATGACTGGCTCAGAACAAGAGCAGTGGCTACGAAAAGGGTTAGACCAGTCGCGATCGCGTTGGAATATAATTGCTCAACAGACTATGCTAGCCGAGTACAATTTTAATAGTAGTCCAGGTGTAGGTGTCTTTAATTTGGATCAGTGGGACGGCTACGTGGTTGCACGTAATCGGCTCTTGAGTTTTCTAAACCAGCGTCAACCTTCTAATCCAGTGGTAATTACTGGAGACATCCATTCTAGCTGGGTGCACGATCTGAAGCTTGATTTTAATAACCCAAACTCACCAACGGTAGGCACTGAGTTTGTAGGAACCTCAATTACCTCTGACTTTCCCACCCAATCCATCGCTCCAGTTCAAGCTTCCCTACGCAACAATCCTCATACTAAGTTTTTTGATGGAGCCTTCCGGGGATACGTCCGGTGCAACATTACCCCACAACTGTGGCAAAGTGACTACCGCGTTGTATCAAGCATTATTGACTTGAATGCCTCTGTCAAAACCCTAGCTTCATTTGTAGTCCAAAACGGACAACCAGGAGCACATCTAAGTTAAGCAAATCACCAGTAATCAAAACCCCCTAGATTCTATTTGGGGGGTTTCAATATAGTATTTAAATAATATTAAAGATGATTTGACTATTAGAACATCCGAATTCAATACGCTTGGGTTAAGGATAATTGTAGGTTGGGTTGTAGCAAGATCCCCACAGGGGTACGAAGTGAAACCCAACAAATGCCCAAAAATGTTGGGTTACCCTGCCTTAAGCCCCTTTGGGTCTACGTTCCTCAAACGCCACTTGCTTCTCCCTTGGCGCTAGCCTCTCCCTTTGGGAGAAGGGGAGACGCTGCGCGAACAAGTCGGGGAACCGCAAGGGCGCAGTGGCTCCCCAACCTACGCAAATTTATTTTTCTGGCTTAACTGAACTGTATTGCATCCGAATTCCGTTGCTGTTATTCCACATTTCTCTGGTGTTCAAATATAGCAATCCTATCTGAGTTCCCAAAACTGCAAGAGACTTAAAGAAAGGCAGATAATAGGTAAAATTTAGAAGTAGTGTAGACTATTCAAGCCTGAGCGATCGCCTGGTAAAGCTTACAGTGAATAAATTTTTCTGAAAAGTTATTTTGGCATTTCTTTGCAATACTTAACTAAGTTCTAATTAAAAAAAATGAACATAGATTAAAAATGATAACTAACATCATAATTTATTAAGTTCTTCAAGCTAAGTTAGAGGGTATGCTTAATAATTGAAGTCTAGTTAAGAATTTAAGTAACTACGTGCAAATAAACTTAAACATTTGTTGACTTTTTTGTAATTTGTCATTTGTTTGAGTGTTAAATACTAAAAAACAAAGTTTATTTGTGCCACTTTACTAACTAGGTTGTTGAGCAAGGCGGTAAAAATCTTACCAGAGCCAAGTACTAACAGCGAAAACAAAAGTAAACTTAACAAAAATTACGTAATATGATAAGAAAAATTTTGCTGGCTGTATCGGGATTGGGACACGCAGAAGAAATGCTCAAAACCCTGAAAGAAATTCCTTCAATTCAATCTGCAAAAGTGACAATTTTGCATGTTGTTCAGGCACAAAGTACTGCTGCTACCATGACGGCTAAATGGGAAAATGGCGGTAAAATTTTAGCCAATGCCATTCAAACTTTGAACTTAGATCCTAGCCAGGTTTCTTCAATTTTGCGCGAAGGCGACCCCAAAGATGTGGTTTGCCAAGTAGCTGATGAAATCGATGCTGACTTAATTATTATGGGTTCACGCGGACTTAAGCGGCTGCAATCTATTTTATCGAACTCAGTCAGTCAGTATGTTTTCCAACTGTCTTCTCGCCCGATGTTGCTGGTAAAAGATGACATTTATATCAAAAAAATTAAGCGCATTATGGTGGCAATAGACAACTCTGATTCTGCAAAAAACTGCTTAAAATTGGCACTGTTTTTACTGCGAGATATTCAGGGCGGCCAGTTAATTTTAGCAAATATTACTACAGATTTAGGCGGTAAAAAATCAGAAATAACTGAAGTTAATTCAGGCAAAAATCCAGTTTTAGCAGCCGCAGTTGCAGAAGCTGAAAAACAGGGCATCCAATCTCGTTCTTATATCAGTAGTGGCAAACCTGGCGAAGAAATTTGTCGGTTGGCAGAGGAGTTGAATATAGACTTATTATTGCTCGGTTCTCCTGATCGCCGCCCATCCATCGCTAAGACTTTTGTTGATATAGACCGACTTATCGGATCTTCCTTATCTGACTATGTTCGAGTCAATGCCACTTGTCCGGTACTGTTGGCACGGACAATTGGTTAAAGTAAATAGTGCTGAGTATAAGAATTGTTGTCATAAAATGGGAAAAAAGCAAAATTTTCTCTTTACTACTCAGCACTCAGTTAGCAGTTGAGAAATAAAAACCCCTGCACGAATAGTGTAGGGGTTATTTATTTGATACACAAACTCTTAACTATCTTTTCCACCTTGGCGGCTAGCAGTTTGGATGTACAGAATTAGTAAAAACACAGTGGGAACTAATACGAACAAAATGCTCGCTACGAACCCCAGGTCATTAACTTGCATGGCAAGAAAGCCTCTCTTAAATTTCCAGTCAACAACATTAGGATAGCATCATCGACGACAGAGTTATACCAATTCAAAATTCAAAATTCAAAATTCAAAATGAGTTTACTCAATTTTGGTAATACCGATTACCTGTGAGGTTACATAAAACCAGTTGCTCAAGCCTCTTGTCTCACCAAGCTGGATTTTGTGCAGTTTCACAAAGAATTGGTATAAGTATTTTGACTACTGACTGGATACAAATTGAAGCAATGGCAGATTTAACAACTTAAGGCTTTGTAACTACACTGACTGAGCCATTCACTAAAGTTTGACAGGCAAGGCGGTAATTTTCTGGCTTTTTTTTGAATTTGCGGTTTTCTACGTCTGTGCGGGGAGAAAGATTTTCTAGTCCTTCTACTATCTCGACAACGCAAGTACCACACTGACCATTACCACCACAATTGGTCATCTTGCCAATGAATTTATATATATCAATGTCATTTTGCATCGCTTTGAGCCGGAGATTTGCACCATCTGCTGCCACTACTTCTTTATTTTCTTTAACGAATTTGATATTACCCATAACTGATTACTCCTTGACTTTCAAGGCTTCATATTGACATGACTTGATTCATATCTTATTTATTATATTAAATTATTACAAAATACTAATAAATATTAAATTTATAAACATAGTGCCACAAAAAAAATAGGACAGGTCTATACCTGTCCTATAAATTGAAAAATAGATTAACTTACCTAAATCCTACGGCTGCTTGCCAAACAAAAGCAAGCAACAAAAAGAATACGGGGATAACTGGGAGAACGTCCACCAAAGGATCAAAGATTTGGTAAGCTTCAGGCAGTTTTGCTAATAAAAGTGCTGCTTCCATGTTTGTTTAAATCCACCTATCCAACACAGCTTTCATAATTGAGAAATATCTTAACATGGTTTGGGTCTCGATCATTTGTCAATAGTTATTTGTAATTTCTCCCTCATCTGGTGCTGATTCAGATAAGTTGAGCCAGTGACCAAATTCTGTGGTGAAGCGATCGCTTAATATTGCTTCTCTAATATGCTGCGTAAAGCCAATTAGTTCGGTAATGTTGTGAATGCTCAACAAAGTATAAGCTAAAATTTCCTGCGATCGCACCAAATGAGATATGTAAGCACGGCTGAAATTTTGGCAGGTGTAGCAAGAACAAGTTTCATCTAATGGCGTAAAATCTTCACGAAACTTAGCATTTTTTAAATTCCAGCGTCCGCCCTGGACTATTGCCGTCCCATGTCTCGCCCAACGTGTGGGAATTACGCAATCAAATAAATCTATACCAGATGCGATCGCAATCGCCATTTCCCGATAAGTGCCTACACCCATCAAATAACGCGGCTTTTCAGGCGGTAGAAGCGGTGCTGTCACTTTTACAATCTCAGCCATCAATTCTGGCGGTTCTCCCACACTCACGCCACCAATGGCATATCCGGGCAAATTTAACTTAGCCAAAGCTTCAGCCGCACGGCAACGCAAATCCAAATATACGCCCCCTTGCACAATCCCAAACAAAGCCTGCTCACTGCGTTGATGAGCCGTTATACAGCGTTCTAACCAACGGTAAGTACGCTCAGTTGCAGTTTCTACCTCTTGGCGAGTCGCTGGGTAGGGCGGACACTCATCAAAGGCCATAATTACATCCGCCCCCAAAGTATTTTGAATCTCAATGGATAGCTCTGGGGTCAAGTTAATAATTTGTCCATCATGGGGTGAGCGAAAAGTTACGCCTTCTTCAGTAATTTTTCGCATCTCGCTTAAGCTGAATACTTGAAACCCACCTGAATCTGTGAGCATTGGGCCGTTCCAACCCATAAATTTATGCAACCCACCACCCCCAGCCACGATCGCTTCTCCTGGTTGTAAGTGAAGATGATAAGTATTGGATAATATCATTTGCGCCCCAGTATCTCGTAACTGAGATGGGGTGATAGTTTTGACATTTGCCAGCGTTCCCACTGGCATAAATCTAGGAGTTTCTACAACACCGTGAGGAGTAAAAAAGACTCCTGCTCTAGCTTTTGTCTGGCTACAGCAAGCAAGGCATTCAAAGGAAAAATTCGCACTCATACCATTTTATATTTTTGAAGATGCGCCTATAAGACTTACGCAAAACTATACGATGTAGGGGCAATCTATAAATTGCCCCTACATCAATAAAGCGCAGCCTCAGATAAATTTGGTATAACAGTCGCTATTTTAGAAAGAATCAGAACAGTCATCGTCGATTTCTGCATCCCACCTGGCTGAGAGGACTTGCTCCATCATCGCTTCTATGGCGCTGACATTGAAGGTTCGCTCTCGTCGCTCTTGTAGGGGGGTTGAGCGGGGAATCAACCGCAGACACACTCCTTCTTGCATCAAATCGAAGTATGTTTCTTGTTGCGACGACTGTTTTAGTTCCAAGTAATCAAAACTACAAACATTCAGATATAGCGCGTGGTTAGCCACTAAGGTAGACCTTTGTGGATTGGCAAAAACTTCCATCACATCCCCTTCACCCTCGCTCAGTACCTTATTTTCTTGGGTGTAGATGTAGTGGACTCGACCTAAATCTGTCAGCAATCGCCGGATGTCGAGCTTATTCACAATGATGCCCGTGTTAATAATGCACGGAGCTGGTATCCTGGTGTCGGGTAGATGGTGACTCATAGGAAAATAGCGATTGAGCTAAGGAGAGCGACAACATAGCTAAACTGTCATAACTGAATAGCTTGTTTACTTCCTACATTTAAAAAAATATCAATTTTGTGGGGCAATCGTCTAATAATTTGGAGTAAGTTTTTAGTTAACGAATACAAAACACAAATTTTGATCTCTAATGGAATTTTAATTTCCTGAATCATTCGTTTTTTGTATAAAAAGTACTGCAATTATTTATTTATCACTTAGACCAGCATAACAAAATTTTCAAGGAGAATCTCTAATAGAAGTAAATCTTATCTAAAATTTTAAAGTCTGCTCATGTCGGTTGTACCGAAACTAAGCTTATTATCCAGCAATTAACCAAATATTAATGTACCTAAGATGACGAAACAGCAACAGTGGTGGAAAAAGCTGCTGTTAAAGCTGGCAGCTAGTATTATATTTTACACTAGTATTCCACTACCGTATTTGCACAGCTTAGACTTTCAGGGAGTAGCAGGTCTTGCTTCGCTTGTAGGGTTGATAATTGGGGGGATTTTAGGGTTACTGGATACGGGGATGGATTTTATTGGGATGCCAGTGTTAACTCGTAGTGCTTTGGTAGTCAGTATTTGGATTGCCATAACTGGAGGACTGCACTTAGATGGGGCAATGGATACTGCTGATGGTTTGGCAGTGAACGACCCAGATCGGCGACTGGAGGTGATGGCAGATAGTGCCACAGGTGCTTTTGGGGCAATGGCAGCGATCGCCTTGGTAATACTGAAAATAACCGCCTTGACGGATATGCCAGAAAACCGTTGGTTGCTGCTGATGGCTGCTTGTGGCTGGGGACGTTGGGGGCAACAGGTAGCAATCGCGCGATATCCTTACCTGAAACCAACTGGCAAAGGTGCCTTTCACAAACAAGCCATTCGTTCTTACAAAGATTTGTTACCGGGATTGTTGTTGCTGGTTAGTTTGAGTGGTTTACTTTGGCTGATAGATAAACAGCAGCTATTTCTCGCACTGGCAATGATAATTGCTGGAAGTGCGATCGCTACTTTAACTGGTGCGTGGTTCAACCATAAATTAGGTGGACATACAGGAGATACCTACGGCGCAGTCGTAGAGTGGACTGAAGCTTTATTTCTCTGTGTGTTGACCGCCTTTTAAAAAATGAGGAAGATAAGGGCCAGGGGAACAGGAAAAGAATTTTTAACTCCTGACCAATGACCAATGACCAATGACTAATGACTAATGACTAATGACTACTTCATTTAATCGGTTGAAGCTTTGTCACCTTGAGTTTAAAAGCCCCAACCCCAGTTTCCCCAAAAGACCGGACACGAATCACATAATTCCCTGTCTCTACGATGCGAGTAAATAGTAGGGAATTGCTACTACCATCAGGACCATCATCATTTTCTGCCAAAGTCGATCCATCAGGTGCTAGCAGGGTGATGATGCTGTCAAAGTTTTCGGATGACAGATCAACTGCTAAATTATCGCCCTTCTCTAACTTCACTGTGTAATCACGGGCAAACCCACCTTGACCTGTGGGAATGTCTTTGTCTGAGAGGCGATCGGAAAGTTCACTAGTGTTAGATAAAGGAATTGGACTATACAATTTATTTTGAGCAAAAGCTGCACTTGTACTTATGCCTATTGCCAGCAATGTGGCAGGAATGATGATGAGTTGTTTTAAACCTGCCGCAAAAACTTTATTCATACATTTCAAGCAATTTTTCTCACAAAAATAGTGTAATTCGGTCAATTTATGCATTTATATGTCAAAGATTGCCTATTAATTCTTGATTTATCCGTCTTTGACAGCAGTGGCTACTGCGACTAATCCTAAAACCACAATTCCATACTGACGAAGTGTTTGCACAGCAGACCTAGCAGTAGCACCAGTAGTATAAATATCGTCCACTAACAGCACTGGGACACTTGGGGGACGATCGCGAAATTCTTGACCAACAGCAAAAGCTTTAGCCAAGTTTTTTTCTCGTTTAGATACCGATAAACCAAATTGCGCTTCAGTTTCTCGCACTCTTGCTAAACCGTTTAGTTTCAATTTTAATCCAGTTATTTCGCAGAAGCTTTGTGCTATCAGTGCGGCTTGATTGTATTTACGTTGCTTTTGCTTGCTAGGGTGGAGTGGAATGGGAACCACCACAGGCTGGCTATCTCGCCTCGGTGAATTTAATAACCATGCTTCTCCTAACCAGTGACCCAGAGGACGAGCTATTTGGGGTTGATTTTCGTATTTCATCGCCGCGATCGCTCGTTTCACCGGGCCACCATACTCCCCCCAGCCAAATACTGGTATTGGCTCTTGCCACAGAGAAAGCGAATCTTTACGTTGACATTTTTGCAGTTGTCTGATGCAATTCTGACAGAATTCTTGCGAGGTTGCACGTTGGCATAGAGGGCAATGGGATTGGAGAAAAAGATTGAGTAAGCCTGTAAGATTTTTAATCCACGTGTGCATTTAAAATTGTCCTTTGTCATTAGTCATTAGTCATTAGTCTTTAACCAATGACTTAACATACACGCGATCGCATCTTGTTGTTTCTACTCCCGTTCCTGGAGTGTAGCCATTACTTTCATACAGCTTGACTGCTTCCACCAAAACGCTGGCAGTTTCAATCCAAATTTGCCCAAAACCACGCTCTGCGATCGCTGCTTCTAGCTGTTGTAACAAATATTTCCCTAATCCCAAACCCCTGATGCTGGGTAAAAGATACATTTTGCGGATTTCTACAGCTTTTTCGCCACGGTGTATGGGGTAGTATGCTCCAGTACCTACTAACTGGCTTTGGTGTTCAATTACCCAAAACTCTCCCCCAGTAGCTAAATAATATTCTTCTACTCGCAGTACATCTTGGTCAGCGCCCTTTGGTTCCCAACCGAGACCGTATTCTGATAATACATAACTGATGACTTCGGCGGCTCTTGTGCGATCGCTTTGCACCCAATCACGAATTAAAAAATCTTGATAATAGCTTTTCATTACCATTTGCTGGTCAAGTTTACACAGAAAATTTTTCCGCATCTATATCCCAATTTACCCAGCAAATAGCAATTCTTGCAGAGTCGATTTCAGGCGGTACTCTCAAGGCGTGAAATCTGTCAGTGCTGAAAAAAGTCATCTTTAACAAATAAATTGGCTCTACATCTACATCATCAACGCAGAGTCTGGTGTATTCTTGTCAGGAATCGAGTTCTTGCGCTTCTACTTCTCCACCATTCGTAAGAGTTTAAGACAATATAACTTTTGTCAATAAGTTAATCTACTTAAATAAGCTATTACGCTTTGAAATTACACAGTTACTTCCTAAGTTCGTTGACCGCTGACGGTTAACTGTCAACTGTCAACAGTCAACAGCCAATACGAAAAGATGTGCAAGTTAAATGCGCGACAGCTTAACTCTTAATCAAGATAATAATCATCTAACAAGTAAAAAGGGAGTAAGGCAAGCGATGCTTGCCTTACTCCCTACCGCCGATTAGCATTATTAAAAAGTATTCCAAGTCATTACAACAGGGATAAAAGAATAAAAGTTTTTGATTCAGTCTCTATGACCTACGCCAAGGGCCCCAGATTGCGAAAGTAATACCAGGAGTTTGGATGTTGACGAACAAAGTTTTACCATCAGGTGAGAAACATGCACCAGCAAACTCGCTGTCATTGATAGCATTACGCGCGAATTGATAGAGTTTACCTTTGGGAGTAACACCTACTAAGAATTGCTGGTCATCTCCATCTTCACAAAGAATGAGATCGCCATAGGGTGAGATAACTATGTTATCAGGATTCTCCAGTTCGGCAGCAGATGTAGACTCTACAAACAGTTCAATTGTCTCTTGAGCCGGAATGTAGCGCCAGACCTGACCAAGCTCTAAAGCACCACCACTCGTACAGCAAAAGTAAAATTCACCGTTGCTATACCAGATACCTTCCCCACGGGCAAACTGGGCTGCTCCTTTTGCAAAACCTTCTTCTCGTACAGTATCTTCAGGTGGATTGGGATCAGTAATCGTCACCCATTCTACTTTCATGGGCTTGCGCTTGGGGAAATTAGCAAAGGTTTGTGCTTGATAGATATCTTTGATTTTTAAAGCTTGAAGAGTGCCTCCTTCTTTTAACTTACCAGGCACTTTCGGGATAAAACGGTAGAACAGGCTATCTCCTCGGTCTTCTGTCTCATAGACAATTCCAGTTTTGGGGTCTATGGCAACAGCTTCATGGTTAAAGCGTCCCATAGCTATTAGAGGCTCAGGCTGTATAGGAGAAGTGGTGCTAGCTGGAACTTCAAAGTTATAGCCGTGGAACTTCGAGACATAATCCAAATCGCCTACCGGAGACGAAGTCGGAGTAGAGGTGTTTTCTTCACAGGTAATCCATGAACCCCAAGGAGTTAGTCCACCTGCACAGTTACGATAGGTTCCACTTAGGGAAGTAAAGTGTTTGATTAACTGACGGTTAGGCCCAACAACTAAGTTTGTTGTACCACCTTTACAAAATGGATCGTAGGGATGTGGCCCTTGGACTTGTGTATCTGAATCAGGGCTAAGTTCGTGGTTGCGAACTAAAATTACTGTGTTTCTCGGACCAGGGAAAGTTGCCATGCCATCATGACCACCAGGCACTAAAGCGCCATCGTTCATGAGTTCCCCTGTTAGAGAGAAAGTTCGATACTGAAATCCGGCTGGCAAATCTAACAAGCCATTGGGATCTGGTACAAGCGACCCGTAACCTCCACCAAATACAGGTTGACCATTGGCTTGTCTGGCAAGAAGACCTTCCAAAGGAGATGCTAGCAAGGTGCTAGCAGCGGTCGTGCCTGCTATTGCAAAGAATTTGCGTCTTGAAAATGTCATGAAGATGGTTTGGTTACGTCAAATGCTTATGAAAAAATATTCTATTTCGATTAAGTTTAGGTAATGCTTGATTTAATTTAAGATTATTAGTTCTACCGCTCCCTATTTCTCAACGTAAAAAAAGGATTATGTGGTGGTAGTGAAACAATGTATGTTTAAGAGAAGTTAAACAAATTTTTAACTAATAAAAAATTTTTTAAAAAAAATCTAATATTTTTATTTTATTGTCAAGAAAATAACCATAAACTGTAAATATTCGATCAAATATAATGATACAATCTGCCCCAAGGTGTTTTATGTTTTAGGCCTTAATCAGGTCAAAGAAGAGCAATTGTTATCATAATGCTTAGAGTGTAAGGCATCTATCAAAAGGAAGAGCTAAGTATATATAGGCTATATTTCCTTTTATTGTGCCTAATTAGGCAAATGAATTAATTTTCTAGCTCTCACCTTTTGAAGCAATATCAGTATTTATTCAACCAATTCAATATGAATATGTGCCAACCCAAAAGTCTCATTTTATGTATGGTGTAAGCTTTTTTATAAAGCAGAGTTTGGCGCATTATCACAAAGAAATGGTATTACAATGCTGATAAAAACTTGATTGACAACTACAACAACATTAGAATCTATTGCTGTTATTAAGAAAATGAAAAGCATTTGTAACAAAATCAAAGCTACTGTAGCTGTTGCGGCTTTGGGTTCTATGGCTACTTTAATTCACGTTTCCAGCGCTGATGCTGCTTCTTTTGAGCTTGATTGGCTTGGTGATAAAGGTTATTCAGCTAAAGGGCAGTTCAGCTATGACGATAATTTCCTGGGAAGCATTGTCACAAAGGATCAGTTGACTGATTTTGCCATTTCTTTCTTCGACCCACAAGGAACTTTGTTGCAAAATTTCAACTACGATTTTCCGCAACCAGACAGTAGTTTCAATTTCAACTTTGATACAGTTGCAAAGACTGTTCTACAAACGGGTGACTTTGACACACCGAATGGTTTTGATTTAGGAATTGACTTTGCAAAAGATGTGACAGGGTTAGATTTTTATACTTACCTGAATCCTGATCAAGGATTGCTAACGGCTAAGATATTCTTAAAGGATGACCTTTCACCAGAAGTATGCGACACATACCCAAACTGTAAATTGGATCTTGGGGGTAAGTTGACAGCAACTGCTATTCCTGAACCTGGCGCAATTTTCGGTCTGTTGATCGTTGGTTTGATGAATAGAGTTCTCAAGAAAAAGCCAGCATCTACATAGACAGTGAACCTGAATAGTCGAAGCTAGCCTGAATAGAACTGTAATTAAACATTATTCTAGCTTTAATGACTAAGAAATTTGAAAGGCTAAAAATGCCTAAAGTTTGTAGGAGACATATTTGTTATATGTCCCCTATTTATATATAATGCAATACACTTGGTGTTAGAGCCAAGTTTGTAGTTTAGATATTGGATAGTTATTGGCAGCGAACTTTTAACTGACAATTCCTAGATTGTTGTAAATTTCGATGAGATTGCCATCAGGATCGCGAAAATGAGCTGTGCGAATTCCCCAGTCGGGACGATCTTGTGGTTGAGTCACAACGATCGCATTCTGAACTTTTACTTGCTCATAGACCTCATCCACGTTATCAACTGCGAAAATCAAGACAATTTTATCTCGATTGACAACATATGAAGGCTGTTCGATTCTTGGAACTACTTCAGCCATTAATTCTTTTTTGAACAAACCGAGCTTGAGATATCCGGTATTAAACTCAGCATATCCACTATCTTCATCGCCCCAATCGACATCAAATTTCAGCAGATCCCGGTAGAACAGAAAAGAATCTTTGTAATTGGAGACAAGCAGTCTCAGGTGTGTTAGCTGAAGCTTCATATCTGTTGCCTTAGTCTACTAACTGTGAATTCTAGGTTCTGGGTGCAAAGTCGCCAGCAACTCACTTTCGACAATTGCCAATTCATCAAGCCGTTGCATGACTATTTCTCTGTCGAAGTAAGTAGCAGCTAATACCCAGTATATACCGTAGTGACGCGCTTCGGATGCCATCAACCCACGATAAAATTTTGCTAATTCTGGCTCTGGACAGTGAGCAGCTAATAGTCCCAGGCGTTCATGAGAGCGAGCTTCAATTAAACCAGTGACTAGTAAGGAATCCAGAAATCGCTCAGGTTCTTTGAGGCGGACAGCAGCTTTTAAACCCGCGCCATAAGGAGGCGGTGGTAGCGGAGCCAGGGGAATATTCCGGCGTTCTAACCATTGGTTAACTAGCTCAAAGTGTTCTAGTTCTTCGCGGGCGATCGCAGTTAGTTCCCGAACCATTTTAGTATTGGAAGGGTAGCGAAACATCATGTTCAAGGCTACGCCTGCTGCTTTGCGTTCACAGTGGGAGTGGTCGAGTAAGATGATGTCTAAGTTAGCGATCGCTTGTTCAACCCAAGCAGAGCTAGTAGGTTGTTTCAGGACGTTGATAGTCGGTAACTGAGTAAGCACAGAGTCAATCAATTTTGGATTTTGAATTTTGAATTTTGGATTTTGGATTTTGGATTTTGGATTTTAGATTAACCCGATACCTAAAGGTAGTTACTTTGGGAAAGGAATGCAAGGATTTTAGATTGTAGATTTTTCCATAGTTTAAACCATGCACAAGTATGTTTGAACTACTTAAGCATTCTTTTGCCTTTACTTATCAAGTTATATAGATTAATCTTCTTGCTCTAAAATGCGTTTCGCCTGCAAAAGTTGCTGCCTATGTTCTTCACTAACTGTCGGGTATTGCAGATTGAGTTCTTGTAATTTTGTACAGATGATATTGGCAACGGTCAGGCGTGTAAACCATTTGCGATCAGCAGGAATAATATACCAAGGGGCCCATTCTGTACTAGTGTTGTTAAAAACCTCTTCATAAGCATTCATATAATCATCCCAAAAAGCTCTTTCTCGGACATCGCTATCTGAAAACTTCCAATTTTTTTCAGGAAAATCAATCCGTTGTAAAAAACGTTTTTTTTGCTCTGATTTTGAGACATTCAGAAAAAACTTCAGAATAATCACACCATTATTTACCAAATATTTTTCAAAATTATTGATTTCTTCAAAACGCTGCTTCCATATTTTATTCCCTTCAGGAAAGTGGGGAAGTTGTTGCTTTTTCAGCATTTCTGGATGGACACGAACCACTAGCGTTTCTTCATAGTATGAACGGTTGAATATTCCAATTCGACCTCTTTCTGGCAAAGCCTTTGTTGTTCGCCACAGGTAGTCATGGTCTAATTCTTCCGCACTGGGCCCCTTGAAACTAAACACCTGAAATCCTTGCGGGTTAACACCAGAGGTTACATGTTTAATTGTGCTATCTTTACCAGCAGCATCCATTGCTTGAAAAATAATCAACAAGGAATAGGTGTTTTGAGCGTAGAGAATATTTTGGTAATTTGCTAGTCGTTCAATATCTGCTTGTAATTTTATGGCAGCATCAGCTTTTTCATGAAACTCAGTCTTATAGGCTGGGTCATAGTTTTTTTTCAGAGAAATCTTTGAACCTGGTGGAACAATGAAAGCATCATAATCCATATATAAAATTTCATAACGACTGCTTCTACCAAAGCATATTTTGAAGTATTAATTTCTAAAATTTATGATTATTAATTAAAAAATTTTGAATTAAAATTCATAACTTTTAACCAATTCTAAGAGTTTAAGTCCCTCTTCATCATCGGCAAGTTTTATGCCTCTTTCTAAATCCCCATTATAAAACTTAATTACGTAGGCGTACCCCTACGGAGAAGCAAGCTACGTGCAGCGTCTGTCTGCGACACGCTACGCGAACGTGAGAGTTGCCTTTCCTACGGAAGCTACGCGAACCCGTAAAGTATTACCAATTACTTTAAATCAGCACTTGCTATTTTCATTTCCCTCGCTTTGGCATAGGACGCATCGCTTCACGACCTAACATAAACATGCCCGTAACACCCAAACTGACAAACCAAACATATTGATACCAGTATTGCCGAATTTGCTCACCCGTACTGAGTTCTGGACGCAACGTGTTTAAGTACAGCAGTAGCACTAATATCATCAGCGCTCCAAAACCAATAAAGCTTAAACCAACACAAATTCGTGCAGGTTGCAGTTCAAAATCATTAATAGTGTCTAGGTCAATTTCTGCTAATTCCTTAAAAGAATCATCTGCCAAAGATGAGGTTGCTTGGAATCTATTGCTCAGTTTTGGTGGCAAAATCGGTAGCAGTATTGCTACGGTCGGGCGGCGTAGCAAAGCCTCAGTATATCGCAGCAATTGCAATGGCTTACGAGTAGTAGTTGGTTGAGCAAACTCTATGTTGTCTGTGGGAGTTGGGGCATTGGCTTTACTTTCAAAATCCATAGTACGCTTCAGAAAAACCAGGATATACATAGCCTAGCGAATCAGGATATAAATACGCCAAAATAATTATAAATTATGAATTATCAATTACTCATCCATCTCTTTTAATGTAGCTAATGCCGATGGAGATAAGCGACTCAGATAGCGGAATATCCAGTATTTAAAGATAGTGTTTAAAATCACAGGGAATGTTGCAATAAATAAAAATATTGCATTTCTACTGGCTGTCAAACCTAAATGTTCTGCTAACCCTTCCAAAATAACCTCCCACCCATGTGGTGAGTGAAACCCTACGAATATGTCTGTAAATAAAATAATTAAAAAAGCCTTAGCACTATCGCTGAGACCATAGACAATAGTATCTATAAAAGACTTCAAAATCACAATTTCTTTTCTGCTTATAACTATGATTATGCTAAAAGAAATTAGTGAAATTATATCTGCAAAAACATTGCTGATATCGTTAATACTTTGAATATGAGCCTTCTCAGCTATTTCAATTGCTTTGTGTTGAATTTTTTCTTTTATTACGTCTGAAGAAAGTGGAGGTGTTTGATTGAGCAAATATTCAAATCTCAGTTCTGCTTGAAAATTATATAATTCATGGAAAGCTTCTTTTTCCATATCAGAATTAATAAAAATTTGAGTTGAATTCTGCCCTATATTTTTTTCTAAGATGGGAGTTACTAAGAATTGTTTAGAAAAATGCTGAGTTAAAACGGGTATAATAATTAGAACTATTAAAAATCTCAGAGCAGTTCTTGTCTTATTTCGAGAAATTCGGTAATTCCTAATAAATTCTTCTTCTGCCTGCGGGGCAAAATCTGCTTTAATTCTATTAACTGTTTTGCCAATAGACCTCGGAAAAGTTCCAGTGTTTTGAGATGGAGGTGTAGCTTGAATATCATTAATATTAGATGACTCTGGTTGTTTGTTGATTTCGTTCTGGTTAATTTGTAGCGGTTGAGAAGTTGAGACTAACACGCTGTGCCTAATTAGTTCATCCTTTATAGCGTATTTCTCTACAACTTCATCAATAATTTTCAATTTTTCTAATAAGACAGAAGTAGAGATATTGACAATTCCCCGACTAAGCTGGAATTCGGCAAGCCTTATTTTGATAATACTTAAATTTTTATCGAGATATACTTGCCAATAAGACATCACATTTTCAGTATAATTTACTGATTGTAAAGATATTTTCTTACCGTCAAAATGTTCTCTTTCAATGTTTTTAATCCTCTGAGCTGCTTGTTGAGCTTCTAAGAGTACCCTTTCTGGTGTATCTAAAAACCAATGCTTAAGCGATCGCAAATATTCTTTAAGATTTCGGCGAAGTAAATTTACTGTTTTGGCAAATGAATTTTTCATCATATATGACTCTTTATATAATGTGTATTATAGTTATATAACCATTCAATAGAAGTAATATCTAGTTTAAAATATTATTAATCATTACCCAATCTACATTATATAAATCTATTATCTAGAGTGTACACGTGTTAGAGGATTAAATACAGGGAAGGGACGATTTTATAGAATTTTAAATCGACTCGGATCGCCATCGTCAGCAAAGACTTCTTCAGTCTCAATTTTATAAATCTAAGCGTGAAGGGTAAATTTACTTCTATGCAGTTTAGAGCGAATTAGATTGTACCCATAGTGTGACAAGAATCAAAATTACACTTTACAGCTTAATATAGCAAGCTTTGTAGAGACTCAGCCTGTTAAGATTTTTTAGCCTTATTTAGAAAAATTGTCAAAAAACTAAAACAGATATATCTTGATTTAGTTTCAGTCAGCTTGTCTAACAAATGAACTTGAGTATTTTTGATTAAGTAGTCATTAGTCATTGTTGCATACCCCGTCCCTTGCGATGCCCTCATCCTATTGTTGGCGCAGCCTCTTGTAGAGAAGGGTGGCTGGAAAAACTTTGTCTTTCATCGGACTAATTCAAACCGTGTTAAAGAGTGGGCGTTGTTTCTCTTGGACTAATGACTCCGAACGCGGTTTGATGCCAAATAAAGTACCCTTATCCTGTCCTTTGTTAAAAAGTCGCCTTATGATGATCTGATGCTATATTGGCACAAAATAAAAGTTGGTCATTACAGTAGACAAAAAATTTGAACCAGAATTTATTGGCAATATGAAACTCAGTCTGTGCATGATTGTGAAAAATGAAGCAGCAACACTGCCTAAATGTCTAAGCAGTGTCAGAAAAGTGGTGGATGAAATGGTAGTCTTGGATACAGGCTCAATTGATCGCACTCCCAATATTGCCCAACAACTCGGTGCAAAAGTCCATCATTTTAAATGGTGTAATGACTTCAGTGCTGCCCGCAATGCAGCTCTAAAATATGTCACTGGAGATTGGATTCTGGTATTAGATGCTGATGAAACTCTGACACCAGCAATTGGATCGCAGTTGCGAGAGGCGATCGCAAGAGACGAATACCTGCTCATCAACCTCGTCCGCCACGAAGTTGGTGCAGAACAATCTCCCTATTCTCTGGTTTCTAGGCTGTTTCGCAATCATCCAGATATTCGCTTTGACCGTCCTTATCATGCCTTAGTCGATGATAGCGTGTCAGCAATTTTAACCAAAGAACCCCATTGGCAAGTGGGTTATCTACCAGGAGTGGCACTTTTACACGTAGGATATCAAAAAAGTGCGATCGCTCAAAATAACAAATATGCCAAAGCAGCTACGGCGATGGAAGGGTTTCTCGCTACTCATCCTAATGACCCCTATGTTTGCAGTAAATTAGGGGCATTGTATGTGGAAACTGGGAAAATTACCCAAGGTATGGAATTGCTTAGACGAGGAATCATCGGTGCTGAAGAAAACTACGATATTTTATATGAACTCCACTACCATTTAGGCATTGCTTACAGTCGGTTGCAAAAATCCCCACAGGCTATTTCTCATTATCAAGCTGCCATCAAATTGCCAATTTATCCCATGTTAAAACTAGGAGCATACAACAACTTGGGTAACTTACTCAAAGCAGCAGGAGATTTCAACGGTGCGAAAACTGCTTACGCCACAACTTTGAAAATTGACCCTACTTTTGTTGTTGGACATTATAATTTGGCGATGATATTTAAAGCCTTAGGTTTATTTACAGATGCGATCGCATATTATCAAAATGCAATCGCGTTAAATCCCAACTATGCCGAAGCCTATCAAAATTTAGGGGTAGTGTTGCTCAAAGTTGGCAATCATCAAGATAGTTTAACAGCTTTTAGAAAAGCGATCGCCCTTCATGAAAGGTATAATCCCGAAGAAGCGAAAAGACTACGCCAGGGGTTGCGGGAGATGGAGTTGATGTAGAAGGGGAAGCAGGGGAAGCAGGGGGGGCAGGGGAAGAATAACAATGCCTAATGCCCCATGCAAAATGACATTAGGATATTAGTATCAATATTTCAGGGGTTCGGATGAGTCAAACTATTGATGAACGGATACGCTGGACAAGTGCAGACTTAGCGCGATGCCTACGGCGGGCTACGCCTACGCTAAGTTAAGCTAAAATTATACGCTTCCAGAGGAGTTCAAGAATATTGGATTTTGAACTGGCAATTACAACAAGTTGAAGTGTATCGCCGAGAAAAAGCAGTTCTGAAATTAGTGGCAACATTATTCGCAACAGATGACCTCTCTTCACCTCTGTTACCAAATTTTGTTTGCACTGTGGCGCGATTGTTTGTGTAAATGCGCTGAACTTCAAAAACTTTAAGCTGGGAACACGCAACTTCAGTTCGGATATAAGCTGTCACGCATTTAACTTGCACATCTTTTCGTGTTGACTGTTGACAGTTAACCGTTAGCGGTCAACGAACTTAGGAAGTGACTGTGTAATTTAAAAGCGTAATAGCTTCAAGACTTGTTTCCCCTACTTCTCCCCGATTATTACCTAATCTAAAAATATCAACCTAAAAGTTGAAATCAAAACTTTTGGCAGTATCAAAATTTTCAACATTTTATGAATGAAGATACAAAGTTCTTTCGTATATTTGGTTCAATATTCGGCGGTGTTGGCAGCATAATTGCCGTAACGGGCATTATGATTGGACTGAATACTCGTTCTTTTGTAACCTCGGCAGTACCAGCACAAGGGACAATAATCGATTTGGTGCAACGTTCATCAACTGATAGTAAAGGGCGTTCCTCTTATATTTACTATCCAGTGGTGAAATTTACCGCTTCCTCTGGTGAACCAACGGTTTTTGAAGCAAATACAGGCAGCAATCCACCAGAATTTACTAAAGATCAGCAAGTAGAAATATTATACAGTCCTCAAAAGCCAAATTCTGCCACGATCAATTCCTGGCTAAGTTTATGGTTTTTACCTATTATGTTTATCAGCTTAGGATCAATTTTTGCCTTGGTTGGAGGAATTGTACTAGTTAGATCGTTTCCGCGTTTGATAAGTTATAAGTAAAAGTATTTTGGGAACGGAATAGACTTATTTTTTAATCTTGCATCAAAATTCCCACTAAAATCTGCATCAAGAATTCTAAATCAGTTGGTACCCGATACAACATTAAATCTTGACTCACTTTCCTATCTTGGCGATCAAGTATATTTATGTATCGTAACGCTGTAATTATCTCATTATGCAAATCATTGCCCGCAGCACGTTACGAAAGTTTTGGGAAGCATATTCCGATGCCGAACAGTCATTAAAGGCTTGGTTTGATGAAGCATCTCGTGCAGAATGGGATAGTCCGGCAAATATCAAAAGCACTTATCGCAATGCAAGTATTATTGCTAATAATTGTGTTATTTTTAATACCAATACTAACGTTAGAGATGATTCGGGGTTTGCATCAACAATTAGGCATTCCGGTACAGATTTTGATTCAACCATACCCTTTGATGCAAAATTCAGCTTGATGGTGCTGGAATTAATTGAGATTAACTAAGCCCAAAACCCTTTTGACGTTTTTGCTACCACCATTCATCTGAAACTTCAAGCTTAGAACTCGGAACTACTAGCTTGGAACTCGAAACTTGAGCTTCAGAACTCGGAACTTCAAGCTTGGAACTCGAAACTTCAAGCTTAGAACTCGGAACTACTAGCTCGGAACATAAAACTTCAAGCTTGGAACTCAAAACTTGAGCTTCAGAACTCGAAACTTGAGCTTCAGAACTCGGAACTTGAGCTTCAGAACTCGAAACTTGAGCTTCAGAACTCGGAACTTCAGGTTTAAAAATAAACTCCACCCCTTCTGAGTCGAAAAGGTGGAGTTAAGAAGTTGGAGAGTTGATAAATTCTCCTCACAAATGACAAATGACAAATGACAAATGACAACTAACTAAATACGCGACTTGACAAATTTCTCTAATCTATCCATTCCCTTTTCAATCGTCGCCATATCTGTGGCGTAGGAAAGGCGAATATTGTCATCAGCGCCAAAAGCAATTCCGGGAATGACTGCAACTTGATGTTTTTCCAGCAAGGCGTCACAAAATTCTAGGGATTTTAGACCGGTTTTGCTGATCTCAGGAAACAGATAAAAAGCGCCATCTGGTTTTGCAGTACTCAATCCGGGAATGGCGTTAAGTCTGTCTAGCATCACCTGTCGACGTTTGGCGAAGGCTTGGCGCATTTCTTCGACACAATCTTGAGGACTTTGTAGCGCTGCGATCGCACCATATTGGGCAAAGGTACACACGTTAGATGTACTATGTCCTTGGATGGAACTCGCTGCTTTAATGATTTCCACAGGCCCCGCTAAATAGCCGAGACGCCACCCAGTCATAGAATAAGCTTTCGCAAACCCATTACTAATCAAAGTGCGGTCAAAAATTTCCTTCCCAAGAGAACCGATGCTGATATGTTCTGCACCGTCGTAGAGAATCTTTTCGTAAATCTCATCAGAGACGACAAAGATATCTGCATCAACTACTACCTGCGCCAGTGCTTTGATTTCATCTGGCGTGTAAACCATCCCTGTAGGATTAGATGGAGAGTTGAGGATAAATAACTTTGTCTTCGGCGTGATTGCTTTACGGAGTTGTTCGGGAGTAATTTTATAACCCGTCGTTGCATGTGTAGGCACAATCACTGAAACTCCACCAACCAAAGTCACCATTTCGGGATAACTTAGCCAGTAGGGTGCAGGGATAATTACCTCATCACCTGGATCGATCAGGGCCACTATTAAGTTGTAGAGAGAATGTTTACCGCCATTGGTGACGACGACATTCTCAGACTTGTAATCAAGACCGTTATCAGTTTTAAGCTTGTGGGCGATCGCTTCCCTTAACTTTGGTTCTCCAGCTGCTGCACCGTACTTGGTTTTGCCTTCTTCCAAAGCTTTTACTGCTGCGGCTTTAATATGCGCTGGGGTATCAAAATCTGGTTCTCCAGCGCTAAAACTACAAACATCTATTCCTTCTGCCTTCAGTGCCTTAGCCTTGGCTGCGATCGCTAAGGTTAATGAAGGTGTTACCTGACTTACTCTTGCTGCCAGCTTCATTCTTACTTTTTTTGGCAAATCTTTCACTTATCTAAGGATATCCCAGAATCCCTACCAAGATTTGCTTTTTCTGAATTCGTTGGGGACTGGGGAGCAGGGGAAGAATTTTTAACTCTTGACTAATGACTTTGCGAAGAGGTTTGATCCTTGACTGTTAACAATGTATTGTATATAACTTTAGTTTTACGGAAAACTAACTGTTTATATGCAGAGCAAGAAACTTTTTATTGCATTCTCTCTGTTAATTACTAGTCTTTTTATACCTAATGCCGCCACTGCTCAAAATCGTGGTACTCCGGGTAAATTTGATTTTTATGTACTGACACTCTCTTGGTCGCCAGATTATTGTGCGACAAATGGTAACCGTGACCAGCAGCAGTGTGGTTCTGGAAAGAAACTTGGTTTTGTACTACATGGTTTGTGGCCACAATACCAAGGTGGTTTTCCTGCTAATTGTTCCACGCAAAAATTACCGTCGGAAGTAAAGCGGCGGTTTCCCAATTTGTTTCCTAGCAATAAACTTTACGATCATGAATGGGAAAAACATGGCACTTGTTCGGGGAAAACTCCTGCGGAATACTTGGCATTGAGCAAAAAGTTAAAAGATGCGATCGCTATTCCCGCAGCTTATAATCGCCCTAATAAACCCTTGCGTACCACAATTACAAATTTTAAAAATTCATTTGTGAGTGCTAATAATAAAATTACTGCTGATGGTGTAGCACCTATTTGTTCTGGTTCGGGAAGATTTTTGCAAGAAGTCTTCTTTTGTTATTCCAAAAACGGTGAACCTGGTACTTGTAGCGCCGAGATTTTGAAGCGATCGCAAAAAAGTTGTGGTCAGCCAGATTTTTTACTGAGAAACGTCAGATAAGGATGGGGAATGGAAAATGAGGAATGGGGAATGGGGCAATAATCAATAGTTCTTCTTCCCCTGCTCCCCCTGCTTCCCCTGCTCCCCCTGCTCCCCCTGCACCCTGCTCCCCTGCTTCTTCCCCACTCACTAGGCTATCGTCACATCTGGCGACAAATAAACATCCTGAATGGCATGAAACAGTTTTACACCTTCCTCAAAGGGGCGTTGGAAGGTCTTTCGCCCAGAAATTAATCCTGAACCACCAGCCCGTTTATTAATTACAGCCGTGCGAACTGCTTCGGCGAAGTCATTTTTACCAGTCGCGCCACCAGAATTAATCAGTCCCACACGTCCAGAGTAGCAATTCAGCACCTGGTAACGAGTTAAATCAATTGGGTGGTCAGATGTTAATTCTGTGTAAACCCGCTCATCTGTTTTACCGTAACTTTTACCACTAGCTTTGGCAATTGCACCGTAACCATTGTTATTTTCGGGTAACTTTTGTTTAATAATGTCGGCTTCAATGGTTACACCTAAATGATTCGCCTGTCCGGTGAGGTCAGCCGCAACGTGGTAATCTTTATCTTGTTTAAAAGCGTTGTTCCGCAGATAACACCAGAGAATTGTCACCATCCCCAGTTCATGGGCACGTTTAAAAGCTTTGCTGATTTCTTGAATTTGTCTGGTAGAGTGATCTGAACCAAAGTAAATTGTCGCACCTACCGCTACCGCCCCTAAATTCCAAGCTTGTTCCACATCAGCAAACAATACTTGGTCAAATTGATTGGGGAAAGTTAGCAATTCGTTGTGATTGATTTTGGCAATAAAGGGAATTTTGTGGGCATACTTGCGCGAAACAATACCTAATGTTCCTAAAGTGGTAGCAACCGCATTGCAACCTGAGGCGATCGCTAGCCTGACAATATTTTCTGGGTCAAAGTAAATCGGATTGGGCGCAAAAGACGCACCTGCTGAGTGTTCAATCCCTTGGTCTACCGGTAAAATAGACAGATACCCAGTATATGCAAGACGGCCAGTAGAATAAAGTAGCTGGAGATTACGCAATACTTGAGGGTTGCGATCGCTGTTGATCCAGATGCGATCTACAAAGTCTGGCCCTGGCAAATGTAGTAAATCCTGAGAAACTTTTGCTTTGTAGGTAAGCAGGTCTTCTGCTTCTTTACCTAGCAATGACTCGATAGAAGTAGCCTCTATGAGCGTTGTAGCCATAGTTTTTTCCTCAAAAATTGAGCAAATGACCTTTGCCTTTAAGATAGCATTTTTAATATTGATAACCTGGTTGTGCAAATATTAACTATATTTAAAAACCTTATGATATGGCAGTCTTAAATCATTTGTGAAAACTGGTTTTACTCATTAAAGGTGAGATTTAATTGTTAAAATTTGCGTTTTTTCCCAAACAAATAATTTCTTAAGAAAGATGCAGAGTGATAGGATAACGCTAAAGACTAGAATTTGTCTCCAAGTTTGCAGGTTAATGGTCAATAACCGCTGTCTACCGTTAAGGCAGCCCTCACAAGTGTTCATGGAACTGAAAAGATAGAAGCGGAAATTTCCAGCTACTATTTAGCCGACGAAATCAAGGGTACTTACAGAGGGATGATGATTGCGATTCCCCCCGAAGAATGGCGTGTTTTTCACAACATGACCTTCATCGAATTATCGCAAATTCTCAAACATCTGGCAGGTCTTGCCAAGCTGAGAACTTTTCGTCGTCATCCGCGAGACCCAAAAAAACCTCAGCCAAAGAGGACTTACCTCAAGAATCGACCTCATGTCTCAACTTATAAGATTCTAAACCAGAAAAAACAGGAAAATAACACACCCTGAAAGGGCTAACTTGCCGACTTAGAAATGGAAACCAAGCCCGAAGATGTGCTAACTGAAATTGAGCGGCTTCAGCAGTTAGCGTTGAAGAGAAAAAAGCTGCTCAAACGTAATTCCAGATAGAAACCATCTGTGATAGGTTAAGAAAACTGTGCGCTTGTCAAGGGGGTTGAAGGAGGCAGGAGGTAGAAAGTCTATCTAATGCGTGAGTCGTGCATGTGTACCTCACTTACTTGCTCCCGTGCTGTAAGACAATCCCAATAAACGTTTTACAGTGTGAAAAGCTTCTTCAATCCGCCAGCGCCGCTCGTGGTGAACTAAACTTGTCATCACTTAGTCTGATATCTTTGTGCGACCCAAGAATAACCGATTTATCCTGAAATCGTTCTTCTTGATTTACGCTAAGCCTTGGAAATACAGCACCTTAACCATTCCAATCATTTGAAACAGTCCTTCGTCCAACTTAAAAAGGTCGCTGCTGCGGTTAGCCCTATACTTCCCAAAAGTGCAGCAACAATGCGTGGCGTGAACTGTCCTAACAAAGCAATAAGGCCGAGAACCAGTACACTGACGGCTGAACCAATTAACAAAGCGCGAAGCAATTGACAGGTTTTGGGTCGGCACTTCTGCCTCCAATAGTTAACTATACCTGCTAGAAGAGCGATAACTGGAATACCGCCCAGTACTATGACGTTTCCTGTTTGCGTGCCGATGCCGACCACCAACACTGTGATCAGCAGGGCAGTGATGAGCATAAGCAGGAGACAGGTTCTGTATGCTTCTTGCCACTCACCCGAGGCGGAAGGTGCTACCTTTGTTGAGTCGCCACCCAATGCATCGACGCGATCCGCAACTTGTGCCACATATTTGCCAAAAACTTGTGCCCACCGATTTGCTGGAGGAATTGCCCGCTCGATCCAACGGAGATTAGAGAGCAACCGCTGTTGACCAGGTAACATCTCAGCTTTGGTTCGCACGGGAATGGTTAGCTGAAAGGCTCCCACGATATACCTTATGCTAGGCATAAACGTTTTAACCAATGCAATGGGAATGCGCTGCGGCTCACCTGTCACCTGCCGAACCACTACCTTGAACACCTGCCCCTTTTCGATTCCCTCAGGAAGATCTACCGTCAGCAAACCGGGGAGGTTCTTATCTGTGAACGGAATTGGGATATAGGTGATGCCACCCGTATCGCATCTCAAGGTATGTTCATCGATGCGAATCAATCGGTGAGAGCGGTATTTTCTTGCAGCCAGCAGCAGAATATCGCTTGCGGCAATGCCTGGTAGATATAAGGTTGCGACACTTCCGACCGGAACGTTTCCCCAGTCAATCATCAACTCATCGTGTTCCTGCTTTAATGTCGATGGTTGGATCTCGAACGTCTGCGGTATGCGACGCGAAGACACAAGCCCTGGATTTGCCGATGCAACGATAGCTAGGTTCCGCTGCGCGAGCTTATCCGAAACTGACGGTGTGAAACCGTTCTGGACTGGCGCGGGTGTGAAGGCGATCTCCGATACCAGGCATTGATGTTCGTTGCGGATAAGATCCTGAATGCTCTGTCTGCCGGATGTGTAGGGACCATCTACCGGCGTTGGCTGGATGGGAAATTGAGGCTGTGTTTGATTGATGTCGAGCCAGCAGCCAAAGTATCGAACAACCTCGGCACCACTTGCATTGGGTGGAATAGTCTGCACGTTCGGGGCATCCGTTTGTGCAATCATACTGGTTACAGCAGAGTTGATGCGCGGCGAGGCAAAGCAAGGTATCGCTGCAACTTCATTGTTCTTGATGCCGAGCAGTGGGATTACCGTCTCGCCAGTTATGTGTCGGCGGTAGGTGTTGGACTGATTGTACTCAAGTGAGGTGGTAGCTACCGGAAAGAGACGAAAGAAAACACGCACGTTGGTTGCCGAGACGGTCAGCGCACGATAACGCACTTTCGCCACTGCAAAGTTATATACTGGTGTGCCGTCCACCATACTTGACAACTCTAGGCGGGATGTCTGCTGATCGGTTGAAATATCGTTATCAAAAGTTTGTCCACCCGTGTTGCCGTTGTTCAGGTTGGTGATAACTTGGGTAATGAAAGCAGAGGGATCAGAACCCATAGCAACACCAAACTTTGCTTGTCCCGCCTTAATCTGAAACACTCGAAGATCAGTGCTGAGCCAAGAGATCTCGCCATCGATTTCGTAAGGATTGGGTTGCTGGATCAGGTACAGATAACCAGTGCTGGATACTGTAGCTATTGATGCCTGTAGGGTCACAGTAATGAACTCGCTTGTGAAGCCGTTGGTATTTGCAAAGCTTACATCGTAGACCCAGGTGAGGCGCTGCCGACGATTTAGGTGTGAGGGGTATTCAAAGACCAGCCGTGTCGCGGTGAGCGTCATTCCTGTAATCAGAGGCGATCCGTTCAGCGTCGGGGTGTGCTGCATGGTTGGGGCTGTGAAACCGAGATCCTGGGGCTTGAATCCATCCACAACGATGTAGAAGGCATCCCGGATCACGGCGGGCGCAGAGATTTGCAGCATGGCTTCGATCTCATCATTAGAGAAAGTACTGCGATCAATGATGAAGAAGCAGCCTCGCGTGCAGCTATACGGCGGTGGCCCAAATTCCAAGCACCGATCTTGCAGCTCATCCCGGTAGTATTGCATGTTCTGACGTGCCTGAGACAGACTCACCGACTGCGTGTCACCCTGAAAGTAAGATGTCCAAGCCGTGTCAGTCAGCGTTGCGCTAGGGTTTCCCTGCCGATTCTTCCAGTCAGCCTTAGACTCCGGGGCCGGACTTAACGAGGGGTCAACAACCTGCTTATCGTTCCCTGTGGGCAGCGTAACCATTAACGTTGGTGCAACGTGCCATCCCCAACCAACGGAGCAGTCTGGATGGTTTGCAGTGGGCACGTTGAGAAAACCGCGAATCCAGACCTTCTCAGGGTCTTCTGGAGGGTTGGTTGTGGGGTCGGGGCCTCCTGCACGCATCAGGTGACACATGATGTGGGCACGAATCCAACAGCCATCGTCGGGGTAGAGAAATGAAATGCAATCGGAGGAAGGGGCGAAAGGATTGCATGATTCGCTGTTCATGTTGTTGAACACTTGTAGCGCCCTTGCCTCGGATACAGGCGGATCGATCGGCGGATTGGGCGGCGGATCGGGGGCATTACCTGAGCTTGCTTCTGGCAGCGTAACATTGATGATCTCGTGCTCGTCGCGTGTTTCGGTAATCAGACGCTCGGAGCCATCATCTAGCGCAGCCTGGAGACTTGCTCGCATAGCCTCAAAGTTCGGGTCAGATCGCAGCAGCAGGTGAATAGCCGAAGATGGCTGTAGCAAGACTCTCAGATTTCCGTACTCGTCTACATCAATTTGTTCGATCCTGTAGGTTCGCGGAACCCGAACGTTGGTAATGATGCCAGTCTCGTTATCGATCTCGACGTAAACAGGCTGGTTGGCTCGCTCCAATTCTTCAATGATTCTGGCCCAATTGGCGGCACGAGGGTTCTTCAGATCCAGATAGCCCGATTGCCCAGACTTGAATTGCACCGTCACTGTATTCGGCAAGTTCTCTATTGGCTGGGACACCCATGCCTCTTTTGCGGGGGAGAAGTTGCGGATACCATCAATCAGTTTTCTTTGACTATACATATTTGAACTGAGATGTCGTTTCTTGCCTGTTTTAGTTTCTTGGATAGCGTAACTCCATTTTATTCCAACTTGTGAGCATTTTTTTCTTAACTGTTGAACAGTCATCTGTTTGGTTGTAGATACTTGATGTTTGTTTTTGGTAGATATCCAAACTTTGGATTTTTCAGTTAAAGTTTCGGTTTGAATTACAGTAGGTTTTATAGATGTAGTGCGGTTACAGTGTTTTTCAAAAGTGATAGATATCTCTAGTAAGAACTGGAAAATAAAGAAAGTAGAAAATCCGTAAATAATCACGTAGAGAAGCCCTGTTAGCATATACTCTGCTAATTCCATTGTTGTAACTCCTGTTGATATAACTAGTAACTGGCTATTTATGAAGCGATATGCCAGCTTTCTATTTATATTAAGCGTGAGCTTGTGTGATATTAAAAATGCTTTTTTACAAAATTACTCTGTCAGCTTTGATATTATCCCAAAACCAGAGACATTGAATATTATTGAATGACGTAAAATTATTTGATTGGTGTTTATTTATCGGAAGTATTAATAAATTTTCTATTAATTCAATACTCAAAAAAAGTTATATTTTAATACTTACTGTCTCCAGATGATGCTGAAACAGTGATGAAATAACTCTTGGGCTTGGTTTGGTTGGATGAAAATGTTATTTTATATATATTTAACAATTGTTTTGATATTATATACTAACTGTACTACCATACTCCAAATAGCTTTCCAGCCAAGTATTATCCCCCAAAAGCCGCTAACAAATAGACCAAATACTGACTTGAGGAAGATAACTCCCCTGTAATTTATCTCGATATTTGATTCGGCTTTGGCATAGATAAAATCGTCCCCTATTTGATTTTTCAACTTCCTCATTTTTCGTTTTTCTTCTCTATCTCTTCTTTCTTCTTGTACCTTCCAGACCCAAGGGGCAAATCCTAAAATAATCGAAATTGGAAGATAGAATGGCCAGCTATATATGTAGCCAAGGGAAGCATAGATGATAAAAAAGGTTAGCCCTAAACCAGTGCGCCAGACTAAACACCAGAGGATAAACAAACTGTCGATAATAGCGTTACGGATAACTATACTTCGGTTCTTGT
Source organism: Nostoc sp. CHAB 5824 (assembly GCF_020829665.1). Classification (GTDB taxonomy): domain Bacteria; phylum Cyanobacteriota; class Cyanobacteriia; order Cyanobacteriales; family Nostocaceae; genus Nostoc. Next base: position 51,474 of record NZ_JAIVFT010000003.1, on the reverse strand, counting down.
TATATGACATTTGAAGGTTGCTCCCGATGGCTAATATTTAAATTTTTATTTATGGTGGTTGCATACTTTCAAATTAAGCTTAAAATAGGGGTAGTTTGAATTATCATATTACTAGTTGAAAATTAGAAGCTACCTAATCAATTGCAATTACCTATTGAGCCATACTAAATAAGGTTAAATATACAAACCTATCGTAACGATGTTTATACCTAATCCGACATAGTTACTGTTGCTAACATTGATATTTCCTATTTCACCGATTATATCTTCACTGATTTTAAATCTAGGCAAAGTTTTGATGATTTTTTTAAGAAGTTTAAAATTAAGCTATATAGGAATCCGGTTTGATTTTTAAAATTATTTGTGTAGGGAGGGAACTCTTAACAGGAAAGAAGCCTCTTGAAGTTGTGCCTAGCTTCGCAAAAATCAAATACTAGTCCTATAGTTTTTAGAAAAAATAAAAATGATTAAGATTTGACCCTTAACCATTTGATGAGATTTTTATAAAATGATGGGATTTACCTATGTTTGATTTAGATGGTTGAGGCGTATGCCATTACCATTAGTTGTGGTTTTTCTTATTGCGTGCCTTACTACCTGATTGCACCTTAAACCGTATCTGTTTACCGATAGTTACCTCAGCAACATTGCTAATATCTTTACCATATTTATAGGCTTCAAGAATTGTCTTATTATTATCTTGGTACTTAATAACTCTAAATTCATCATCTACTTCTACTAGTAAATTAGCCACTTTGGGTGGATTATCCCTGATTTCAATTACCCTTTCCTTCCCAGTGTTTTTATCATTGATTAATCCAATCTCGTGTAAGTGGATGAGGGTGCGCTTAATTTGTTCAAGTTGAGTTTTACGACGTGAGATTTCCTGGTCGTGAAGTTCGGCTACTCGCGCTTTTCTTTCCTCCTAAGTTTCAAGGTCAAGATTTAGCTGGTCAACTACTTCTTGCGCCAATTCTGCTTCGTAGTCGTAGTAACCTGCCTCATTTAGGAAGGTACTGACTTGTTGGGTTTGTAATATGGGCTTTGGTGATTTTTGGTCGTTTTTCAGGTTAGAAACAGTTTTCATGTTTATACAACTTCAATTCATCCACTGAATTTGCACGTTAGTGCATGTTATTGTTAAGAAATTGAAGATTGATACTTTATAATTTCAACTTTGAGTTTGCCGCAACGGCAAGGTTATGGTTGAAAAAGTCGAGGTAATTAAATTTTCAACTCAACGGTCATTCAAGTTTGCCTAAAAAAATCTTTCTGTGCTTGCTGCAATATAGGACCAAGAGCGACGTAGAATAATTTCTGCTCCCGCGATCGCACCTTTATTATTGTTTTTATATTTACTATTTATGCAGAAAGTTTTTCGGAAAAATTTATCTGAGACATAACTTGTGTGCGTATTGAATTCGCAGCCTTCTCGGCAATTTCTTCTCTATCAGACTCAGGCATCATCTGAAATGTCTCTAAGAGGATGTCTGAAAAGTTCTTGATAGGTGATTTTAGTCACGTAAGTTGCTTGAGCATTAAACGAATCATAGCGACATAAATAAAAGCCTCTGTAGTTTCAGGTAAAATTTCGTAATCTTTACTTAACCTTCGACACCAGTTGAACCAACCAAAAGTTCTCTCGACAAGCCAACGTTTAGGCAGTACTACAAAGCCTTTCTGTTTTTCATGACGTGTCACAACACTCCAAAGCCAGCGATAAACATACAATTACCCAGTGGCTAAAATCCTTGCCGCGATACCCTCCATCAACCTAAATCTGAATCAATCTACCCAGGCGATCGCGTATAGAATTAAGTTTTGATAGAACTTGTTTTGCGCCTGCTTGCTCACTTACATCTGCGGCTGTGATGACTACAACAATAAGCAAGCCCAAGGTATCAACGATTATATGCCGCTTACGTCATGCAAATTTTTTTACCTGAGTCGAAGCCGACATCTTTGGACACCATAGTCCCTCTTTCAACTGTTTGACTATCCATAATGGCTTCTGATGGAGATGGTTCGCGGTTTTGGCTTACACGCACCCACAAGCGTAATCGCTCATGGATTTGTTGCCATGTCCCGTCCTGACAATTGGCCCCTTTGGGCTATTGAGATCGCGCGTATCTTGCAACAGCACTTCGGCACGAGACTTGAGAATATCTGCAATTTGACTGAAGGCAAGCGCTGCGGTTGATAACTGTGCCTCCAAGGGTAAATTTTCTAGCTCCGCATCTAAACATTCCCACATCGGTACAAGTGAAGACGTCGCTGGAGATTCAGACAACTCATCTAATACATCCCAAATTGTTAATTGGCGGTATGTGGTCATCTCTAGAATTCTGGATGTAACGGGCAGGGTCGTACTGGGCACTAGCTTGAGGTAATCTCAAACATATCTTTATATTGATATAGTGAAACACCATATTGTCTGGCAAATGCCTGCAACACCTGATCTGTATAGGCGCGTATCTTACCAGCCGTTAGCCCAAAGCAGTGAATTGGTTCTAGGCGACAAATAGGCTTTTGCCCCAGCCAGAGTTCTGCCGACATAGCGTGTAATGGTTTATCCCCTGGTTCTTTATACAAATACAGCACTGCAAAATATGTCGTTGGTGGTTCGACTGTTACTGAATCAATTTCTGCTGAATTATTCTGGGAACGGTGGCGATAAAATGAGCGACGATTGTGGCAGACTTTTGGATTCCAACACCCATCCCCTGCTGTTCCATGTAAAACTTTCGCTTGAGTTGTTGGTAGTTTGGAACATAGCTGACACTTGGGATCGAGTGGCTTTGGCATAGAGTGAGGGTGCGGGGTGTAGGGTGTAGGCAATTAGAAATAGTCAACACTCTGCTACGCTCTACTTTCAAGAGATCGAATTAAACCCAGTAGAATTTTGCCAACTCTATTTTAGTTTTATATTTATCTCGAACTAATAGTGACCTTGAACAAGCTTTTGGTGTCTTGGGACATCATCAACGTCGTTGTACTGGTCGTAAAGTCGCCCCTTCATCACTTGTAATTCGAGGCACAGTCCAATTAGCTTCAGCCATAGAAGACAGCACTTCATTTTTTTACATCTCAAGATTTGGCTCAGGTCTGTGTCCAGACTTGGCAACAATTACACTCTGATTTACGCCAACATCAACTTACTCGGATTGAACAGCTCCCATTCCGTCGCAATCCTCAAGCTTACTTGACAACTCTTGAGAAACTACTTGTCTAGCAAACTTTGCGGTTATAGAAAAAATTGCTCACCATGCCTTAATTTTAAACAAAAGAAATGGGTCAATAAGTTTGTTGAACGATAAGAGTGCATAAAAAAAATTGCTCTCCTCTATCAAATAAATGAAGCGGTTGAAACACCGAAAACAAACAACAAACTCATTTGCAAGAGGAATTGGAAAATGGATACTACAACAATGCTCGATATGTGCAAACTGGCTAACTTCCAAAAAGGTAAGCGCATCACCATCTTAGGCGCGGGAATTGCCGGTTTAGTTGCAGCTTACGAGTTAGAACGTATGGGTCATGAAGTAGATATTATGGAAGGTAGCCCACGTATCGGTGGTCGAGTTTGGACACACCGTTTCGGTAACTCCCCTGACGCACCCTACGCAGAACTGGGAGCCATGCGTATCCCAAGCCAACACCAGCATACACTCCACTACGTAAACGAACTGGGATTAGCTGACAAACTCTGCAAATTTGTCACAGTCTTTGAAGAACAAAACGCTTTCATGAACATCGAAGGAAATGTCTTCCGCATGAAAGATGCACCCCGCCTCCTCCAAGAACGTTATCAAGGAATCTTTACCGACACTCGTTACAGTGAAAAAACTCGGTTGTTTGCAGCATGGCTGAAAACCATTGTTAATACCATCTCTCCTGGAAATTTGCGTGAAAGTTTGGATTCTGACTTCAAATCACACTTAATGGATGAATTGGAAAGACTGGATTTAGAACCTTATTTTAGCGAAGACGGCGAAACCATCGACCTCCAGGCATTTATTAAAGCTAACCCAAGTTTTCGCGCTCGTTGCAGCAAAGCTCTCGATATGTTCCTGGGTGACATCTTAGTTGAAACCAGTCACGATTTATTACAACTCAAAGGCGGAATGGACCAACTCATCCAGCGCCTGGTAGCATCAATCAAAGCTCCGATTAGCTGCAACCAAAAAATAGTGGCAATGTGCGTGCGTCCAGACCACGTAGAATTGGATTACTTGGAAAACGGACATTTGCAGAAGCGTCGTTGTGACTATGTATTATGCACTATTCCTTTCTCAGTAATGCGTCAGATGGAGTTGAGCGGATTTGACGAGAGAAAACTAGAATCTATCCACAATACTATATATTGTCCAGCAACCAAGGTTGCATTTCACACTCAACAAGCTTTTTGGGAAAAACAAGGTATCAACGGTGGTGCATCCTTCAGTGGTGATGGCGTTCGCCAAACATACTACCCAAGCGTGAAATTCAACCCCGAACACGGGAGTACGATGCTTGCTAGTTATACCATCGGTGACGATGCTGTACGCCTGGGGATGATGTCTGAGCAACAGCGTCACGATTACGTCAAGAACGTTGTCAGCAAAGTTCACCCAGAAATTCAAACTCCTGGTATAGTGTTAGGTGTTGCTAGTATTGCCTGGGGTAACTACGAGTGGAGTGCTGGTGGATGCACTGTTCATTGGAGCGATGATATGTCTGATGAATCTAACCATACTATCAGTTACTTGGAAGCTGCAAGAGCGCAAAACACTCTCTTCTTTGCTGGTGAACATTGTTCTAAATATCCTGCTTGGCTTCAAGGTTCTATTGAGTCTGCACTCGAGGCTGTGTACGATATTGTTTCTCAACAACCAATAAAAAAAACCACAACCAACTATCCCGTTATCAGCAAGACAAATGGCAAGACTCAAAGAACAAACCAACATTCACAGAATTATAAAGCGGCTTAATCTTCTCGACTCGCCTGCTAAATACATCTGGAGGGCTGGGGACACCTCGACTATCTTATCAAAAACAAAGAATTATGGATTTTCAAAAGAATTTGAGAAATTTCACAAGTTGCGGTTTTTCTTGTGTGGAATTTACAGCTTTTCAGTTCTAAACGAGTCAACCCATAACCTTATCACACAATCAATTGCTGAAAATCCTGATCCCTTCTCCTCTTTGCCCCCCTGCATTACCTACGCACCACCCCTCAAGTCTGTGACTGCATAAGTTCGATTCACTGAACTCTATATATTTCTGACTGCATAAGTTCGATTCACTGAACTCTATATACTTCTAGTGACCTTATGACTATCAACCCCTACTAATTGAAAGAACGTTATATAAAGAAAAACCGAAGAAAACAAGATAATAACATTTGAGACAAACACAATCTATTTGGGAGAAAACAAAAGATGTATCCATAATGCCTTAAACCAAATATTACAGTAAGTTCGCTAAAAAAAAGTAAAAAATTAAACAAAATTTTTCCACGTATAAATAATAGATAATAGCCGGGTGTCAACAAAGTGTATTAATTGATACGTTGTAAGGAGGATAAGCTGTCCGGATAGGGTGGAATTTCACCAGAATGTCATGCCCTGTCTAATTGTAATAGGAATCAGCATTGATCGGGAAAACGAAATCCTTCTCTGGTTCAACTCCCATGATTTCCCCGATTTTGCGACTTGCCAGATAGACACCATGATTCAGCCAAGCCCTTTTTTCTTTCCTAAATTCCTTTTTTGTCCAAAGTCATAAAAGTGGTTTTTTAAGATGAGCATCTTAGATTTTCCCCGCCTACACTTATTCGGTTTCGCCCGCATCCACGCCCCTACAGGACATAAAAACGGTTTGGTGGATGTCAGTAGCAACACAGTCTACATGAACGGCAAGCCCTTCGACCACCACCGTGGAGCGTCTGAGTACCACGAATACCTCTACAATTTGGGACCAAAATTTAACGCCCAAGGGGAACTGGATGAAAATGGTCCGTTCAGTATGGCTATGGGATGGGATTTTGGCGGTAACGGTCACTTTTCTATCGAAGCACAAATTGTTAGTACGCAAAGGGAGTTTGGACAAGTTGACCAAAATGACCCAGTAGTAGGACGTTCTGTTGATTTATGGGGTCATTACAACGAATACGTCAAAACAAGTTTTAATCGCGCCCGAATCTTTGAATCTGATCCAGCCTCTAACTGGACTAGCACAATTATGTTGGGTCAACTCGCCTTCGGACGCCAAGGCGCTTCCCACGAAGTTCCATATATGCTATCTGCCCCGATTACAGGTATGCAATTAGCTCGCTGGCAGGATTTCAACCACATCCGCGAATTGCCTCAACACTGCCTCAACGATGAATTTAAACGAGCGGCCGTTTATCAGTTTACTATCCCCAAAGATGCCCAAGATTTCCTATGGGATGAAGAAGCAGCCCAGTCACCAACGATATCTCTGTTACGCGAAGCAATGAATCGTGACGATGTCTTGGGGCTGGTGATCCAATTAGGCATTAGTAATATGTCTGCGCCAGTTCAACCCGATTTGCCTAGTTTCTGGGAACTGCATGGAACCATCGGATTATGGTGTAAGGACGAACTTTCTACCTATCCTCACGGTCGGCTGCTCACTCCCCGACGTGCTACGTCCTTACAAACAGAATCTAAACCCCTTTCTAACCTCACCCTGCAAGTCACCCCCCAAGGCGTGAGTTTAAATATGGTTACCGCAGTTCCTTGTGTAGGACGCGCCCCTAAAGCAGGACCTGGACCAACTCATGCTATTGGTCCTAAGCTGGACTTGGGTGATTTGGAATTGCGTACTGTTGATAGCCAACGGTTGATAGCGCGGATACCCAAGGAAGCATACCAAAGGGAGGCACATCAACAAAACAGCGGAATTGTAGATGTACCTTTAGCCAAACAGTGGGAAAATTTATCTCAGGAAATAGAACAGCAGGGTTTGTGCATCATCGGGATGGCATCTGACGGAAAACGGCGTATTTTCCTGCAAGAGGAAGAAATAAATCTTCAGGTAGATGACGGTTGTTTGTTTATAGAACACCCCAATAGGCATAGCGGTGAAGACCACGCAGTCAAGTTAGAAGTGCGGTCTTTCGTCCGCGGGCGTCCGGCGGCGGTTGAGGCGGTTTACCTGCGTCAGTTCTATAACCCCAGAGCCTTTCCTCAACTACCCTACGAGTTTGAAAGTGATCCTGCCAATGCAGATAAGGCTTTCCATTTCCCGCGTAGCTCGGAAATGGAAATCGTCCACTTTAAGCCAGGGAAACGCCAGTCCAAAGGAGAGTTTGCCCCCACATGTGCAATTTCTACCGACGACAAGGGGCGTGCTTGGGTGACTTTGCGCGGTGCTAGAGCGGGAACGACACGGGTGCTGCTATCTGCTCGCTCGGATGATTTACCTTGTGACCCTAATCACCCTGATGAAGCGGAAATTGCTTGCGATAATGATGACAAATTGGGCTTTTGGTCTGGTGCTGGCTTCTTTGCTGTGCGGGTGATGAGTGATGACTGGCACCTAGACGAGATTCCCAATGCAGCTGTAGATTTTAACTTAATCTACGAACACATCCTAGCTTTCTACGAGTTAAGTTTCTCGTTTATGAAAGTCGATGTGTTTAGTCTCGCCGATCAATGCAAGGTCGAAACCTATGCACGCCTGATGTGGCAGATGTCCGACCCTCGCAACAAATATAAGACTTACTATATGCCCCCAACGCGGGATATATCCCAAGCCAAGTCGATGCTTTTGCTGAAGTTCCTGCAAAATTTGCAGCGAGTCGGCTACGTTCCGCCTGCGATCGCAGAACCAAAACGCCCGCAACGCACGATCCAGACGCGGGAGGAGTTGGTAAGCGCCCTGAAACAAGCGGCAGAGTTGGAAGTGGCTGTGATGTTGCAATACATCTATGCAGGATACTCTATTCCCAACTACGCCACTGGTGAGGAATATGTGCGTCGGGGTTTATGGACTGCTGAACAGTTGCATTTAGCTTGTGGCGACGGCAAAGAAGTCCGAAGTTACGGGATGCGGGGTGTGGTGCTGGAAATTTCCCGCGAAGAAATGATTCACTTTTTGATGGTTAATAATATATTGATGGCGATTGGGGAACCTTTTTATCCAGCAGTTCCTAACTTTAAGGAACTTAATGGACGCTTCCCGATTGATGTAGACTTTGCCCTAGAACCATTGAACGCCGCCTCTCTACAGCGTTTTATGCGCTTGGAAATGCCCGACTTTTTGGAAAAAAACTTGAGCAATGAATCAGCAAGTGGGAATCGCACAATTGACAACTTGTACGGTTATGGTTCTTTGAGCGAGTTGTACCATCAGATTCGCCAAGGGCTAGAGAATATTCCAGATTTATTCATGGTTAAAAAGGGTCAAGTGGGTGGCGAGCATCGTTTATTCCTGCGTGATGACTTTAATAAAGTTCACCCAGATTACCAGTTTCAGGTTGACGACCTCAACAGCGCACTTTTTGCGATCGACCTTATTGTTGAGCAAGGAGAGGGATGCAATCCTGAATCACCTAAATTTGACCGTTCTCACTATCAACAATTTCGTCGTCTAACGGAGGCACTTTCTAAAGAACAGATGACCGATGCCGAGACTGGACGCAAAGTGCCGTGGAACCCTTCCTACCCTACTTTGCGTAATCCCTCCTTACAGCACCGAGATTACAACACCAACGTTGTCACTGTCCCCCAAACTAGGGCGGTGATGGAGATATTTAATGAGGCTTATTTTCTGATGATGCAGTTGATGGTGCAACACTTCGGCTTCATGCCCACTGCTAGCCTGCGGCGCTCAAAGCTGATGAATGCTGGCATTGACGTGATGACGGGAATGATGCGTCCGCTAGGAGAATTGCTGATGAGTCTGCCTTCAGGCAAAAGCGGTAAAACTGCTGGACCATCTTTTGAGATTGAAACCCCCATTTATATCGCGACTCCGGAAGTGGGAATGAGAGCGATCGCCCGTCGATTTGAGCGACTCGCACATCAAGCGCGTGAATGTCAAGTTATCCATAGCACTGTCTACGAGATGTTTGATTTCTACGCCAGATTCTTTGAAGACCTGGCTGATCATCCCCAGTCGTTGTTGCATTGAGTCATTAGTCAAAGAACAAATCATAAAAAACAAACAACAAAGGACAAATGACAAATGACAAATGACAATAATATTGAAACTGATGTACTAATAGTCGGTGGCGGACCTGTGGGTCTAGCACTGGCGGTGGAACTACGTTACCAAGGTATCGATTGCATCCTCATAGAGCAGACTGATGGGGTGGTGACTGACCCCAAGGTGAGTACAGTTGGACCGCGCTCGATGGAGTTTTGCCGTCGTTGGGGCATTGCCCAGCAGATACGCAATGCAGGGTGGCCCCCCGACCACACCCTAGATATCGCTTGGGTGACATCTGTTGGAGGTCACGAAATATACCGAGTTCACTTTCCCTCTTATGCCGAGCGATCGCTCCCTAACTACACACCGGAACCGGAGCAAGTCTGCCCACAAAACTGGTTCGCCCCGGTGTTCCTAAATAACTTGGGAGAATATCCAGATGGAGCAATTCGGTTTCTCTCTCGCTTGGATAGCTTTGAGCAAACTGCTGAGGGTGTCATCGCCCAGGTGACAAACCTGGAAAAAGAAAAGACAGAGGTCATCCACGCCCAATACATGGTAGCTTGCGATGGTGCCCGCAGTACGGTACGTAAGGCTTGTGGTGTTGAAACACCTACCTTCCACCCGACGCAGGTGTTTCAAAGTGTTGTATTCAAGGCACCTGAACTGGCGACTGTAATGGGTAAAAACCATGCAATGGTTTATTATTTGGTCAACCCAATTCTTCAAGAACCACTGCGTGCAGTAGATGGGGACTCACTTTATCGTCTGATTTTGAAGCCAAAAGAAGACGGAAGTGTGCGTGATACCGAAGAAGCCATCCGCACCGCCATATCAATTGATACACCTTTTGAAATTGTTTCCAACGTTCCATGGCGTCTAACCCACCGAGTTGCAGACAATTTCCGAGTGGGAAATACCTTCTTCGTCGGCGACAGTGCCCATACACTTTCTCCCTCTGGCGGTTTTGGGATGAACACCGGCATAGGTGATGCAGTTGACTTGGGCTGGAAACTTGCTGCCACTCTCAAAGGTTGGGCTGGTCCCAACTTGCTCGACACTTATGAAATAGAACGGCGTCCTATTGCAGTGCGAAACCTCCAAGAAGCAAACGCTAACTTGCAACGCACCCAGAAACGATCCATTCCTCCAGTCATTATGACTGACACCCCAGAAGGCGAACAAATCCGCAAAGAGATGGCTGTTGGTATGGAACGCAGTGGTGTGAAGCGCGAGTTTGACGCGCCTGGAGTTCACTTTGGGTTCCGTTATGAGTCCGGTGGTATCATTCCCGATGGTACACCTCCCACCGATGACCCTTTTGAGTGGACGCAGAACAGCTACCCTGGTTCGCGAGCGCCTCATGCCTGGTTGGAAGCTGGTAAATCGACTTTAGATTTGTTCGGTCGCTCTTTTATGCTAATGTACTTCGACTCAACAGAGGGAGTCGAAACATTAACAAAGGTTTGTCAGGAAAAAGGAGTGCCTCTGATGAGCCAGCACATCGACAACCCCGAAATCGCCAAGCTTTACGAGCGTGCGTATGTCTTGGTGCGACCTGATGGACACGTAGCTTGGAGAGGTGACACCTTGCCTGAAGATTCAGGGGCGTTGATTGACCGAGTTCGAGGAGCTTTTAATTAGAATTCGTCCCCCAGTCTTCAGTTATCAGTTAATCCCCATGTATTTTGCTTTTCGCCGTGCAAGTACAAAACGCAACCGGATGCATATATTTATTTTTTCTCCGGTATAGATAACTATCAGCCGATAACTGAGAACAGAGTTATGAAACTATATTACGCTCCTGCATCATCCTATTCCCAACGAGTCCTCATGGCCCTGTACGAAAAAAAAGCTAATTTTACACTTATTGAGGTAAATCTTTTTGACTCCAAAGCCCGTGAAGAGTACATGCAAATTAACCTTTTTGCCAAGATACCCACCTTAGTAACTGACAAAGGAAATGTAATATTTGAGGCAAATATAATCATTGAATACCTTGATCAACATTTTCCAAATACATCCCGTCTCATTCCTGCTGACCCAGAACAAGCCCTAGAGGTGCGGATGCTGGAACGGATGATTGATGTATACATCAACAGTGGGCGGGAGGCGCTATTCGCCGATACCCAGCGTCCTGTTGAAGAACGGGGCAAAAAAGAAGTTATCAAAGCAAAGCGGTTATTAGAAATAGCACTCGCTATGCTTGATGAAAAACTGGCAAGTCGTACCTACTTGGGAGGAGAGCAGTTGGCGATCGCAGACTGTGCTGCTGCTCCCACCCTCGCCTACCTGCGTATGGTCTACAACTACAACCACCTTCCCAACTTGACAAATTACGTCAGACGCTTGGAGTCTAGACCATCCGTAGCACAAGTTTTCAACTTGGGACGCGATCAGATGACAAAGATGCTGTCTGAACTGCCCAATCCACTGCAACTGGTGCCTTTAGATGAATTCGTAAGTTTTCAACAAAACTAAAAATAAATTTCTTTGGAGTTAACAATGACCATTTCTAAAGTTGAAAGACTAAACCCATTTTTACCTGAGGTAATTGCAGACCCCTACACTGTCTACCGTCACTACAGAGAAGAAGACCCCGTCCATTGGGGGATATCCTCCAACCCCCGGCTACCTGGTGCCTGGTATCTCTTCCGTTACAAAGATGTAGTGCAAGTGCTGGAAAGTCCTAAATTTGGTCGTGAGGCTAGTCGAGTCAGAGATGACGGCGAAGGCGCACCAGTACCAGCAGCTTACCGCGGGTTTAGTTCGATGGTTAGCAATTGGATGGTCTTCCGAGATCCACCTACCCATACACGATTGCGAACTTTGGTCAACAAAGTTTTCTCTGCAAAGATGGTTGAAAATGTTCGTCCAGCTATCTTAAGTATTGCCGATACTCTGCTGGATCGGGTTCAAAACCGTAAAGAGATGGATCTGGTTGAGGATTTTGCTTTTCCGTTGCCGGTGATGGTCATTGCGGCGCTGCTGGGCGTAGATCAAGAAGACCGCCCGCTGTTCCGACAATGGGCGTTGGCATTGCAACACGCCAGTGCCTCGCGTCTAACACCATCCCCAGAACTTTACGAACAAGCCGAACAGGCAACCCAAGGCTTTATCGATTACTTTCAACGAGCGATCGCTCTTCGGCACGCCGAACCGCGTCAGGATCTGATCACATCCTTAATCAAAGCACAAGAAGAGGGCGACAAACTGAGCGACGAAGAAGTTCTCGCCACATGCATCCACCTGCTGACAGCTGGTCATGAAACCACAATTAACTTGATTACCAAGGGAGTATTAACTTTACTGCGTCATCCGCAAGCACTCGAATTGTTACGCTCCCACCCTGAATTTATACCAGGGGCGGTGGAAGAACTGATACGCTACGACAATCCAGTCCAAATGGTCACTCGTTGGGCATATGCAGATATCGAAATTAACGGTAAGCAGATCCGGCGCGGAGACAGCATTGGGTTAATGCTAGGTTCTGCTAATCGAGATCCCGCACGCTTTCAAAATCCCGATGTTCTCGATCTACAACGCTCAGACTGCAAGCACTACGGCTTCGGTAGTGGTATCCACTTTTGCCTTGGATCTGCGCTGGCACGTGCAGAAGCGGCTATTGCCTTAAATGTACTACTCAACCGTTTACCCGAACTGCGTCTAACAGAAGAGAATATTGAGTGGGCAAACAACATCGTGTTCCACGGACCAAAACACCTGCGGGTTGCGTTTAGATCACCTAGTGCAAACAAAGCTTAATCAATTCAAAATTTTGAATTGACTCTAATGTTGGTTGGAAAAAGGATTAAATAACATGAGTGTTATCCAGGGCTTGACAAAAGCAATTGTATATGTAAAGGATATGAACGCGCAGGTACGCTTTTATCGCGACGTGCTGGATCTAAAAATCCAAGAACCAGCCGATTTGGAAAGCTACAGCAACGAAATCTGGGTGGAGTTTGCCACGGGTGGATGCAACTTGGTGCTACACGCAGATACAGAAAAGCGACTTGGTCAGGATAGACCTAAGCTGGTATTTAGCGTCAACGATATGGAAACTGCTCACAAAACGCTAACTGAGCGCGGCGCAAAACTCAGCAATATTCGTTCTCGCTTGCCTGGTCTCAAAGTTGCTGACGGTTTTGACCCAGAAAACAACCCATTCTCCATTTATTCTCAGAAGTAAAACTAGCACGCCCAACCGCAACCTTTAGTAGACAAGGCTTATATTGAGTCCGCATTGTTTGGGGAGCAAAAGAGGGGTTTCAAGGTTTTTGCACAGATGCACCGAACAGTAACTAATCAACTGGGCTTGATATTACATCAAAAATTATTACATCCAAATTGGTTTTCAGAGAATGCATAAACCATTGTCCCTTTCCCTACAAAATTTAGAAGACAAAAACAGTTTATAGAAGTCAAATCAAGATGGATAATTTTCTTAAAAACGACTGGCATGTGGTTGCACAATCCAAAGATTTGCAACAAGGAAAAATCCTTAAGGCTCGCCTGTTGGGGGAAGATTTAGTACTGTGGCGCAGTGGCGACGAAGCTTTGGCTTGGCAAGACCGCTGTCCGCACCGGGGAGCCAGTCTGGCAAGAGGATGGGTCAAGGAAGATACTGTTGTCTGTCCCTATCACGGTTTTGCTTTTAACAACTCAGGGCATTGCGTACACGTTCCGGCTCACCCAGATCAGCCCCCACCAAAACGATCACGGGCTTGTGTTCAAACATTCCACGTTCAAGAGCGTTACGGATTTGTATGGGTTTGTTTGGGAACACCACAAAAAGACGTACCATTCTTTCCAGAGTGGGAAGACTCGTCGAACTATCAAAAGTTTTGCTTCGGTCCTGATCGCTATCTATCTAGCGCTCCACGCGCCCTAGAAAATTTCATCGATGTCAACCACATACCCTACGTGCATGGGGGAACTCTGGGTCAACCTGAACAGGCAATGATGGGTGAATATAAAGTGGAGGTGAACGAAGATGGCATCAAAGTTAGCGAGGTTAATGTTTGGCAGGTTGATCCTGGTTTATCTGGACAGGAGGGGAAAGCCGACAGTGCAGGCTTACACATCTTGCGTCCCTTCACTGTATGTTTACGCAGGGGATCGCCCGAACGCCGTCTGACTATCTTTTTCCTGATCACCCCTGTCGATGAAGAAGAGTGCGTTGCGTGGAGGTGGATGTTCCTAAATGAACCCCAGGAAGTTCTAGAGAACGAGTTTCGTGGCTTTGTAAATACGATTATTAGTGAAGATATTACAGCCGTAGAGTCCCAACGACCAAAACGTCTGCCGTTAGACTTGCAAGCCGAATTTCATCTACCAAGCGATCGCACCACCATTGCCTATCGTAAATGGCTAAAAAAGCTAGGTGTGACTTTCGGGACTATCTAGGAACACATTACTAAAGTTTGAAACAACATAGGAGAATCGAAACAATGATTGGACATAATTCAACTCAGTCTGATAAAAAAACTTGCCCTCATCTTGGGGAGGAGTTCCAACCTTTTGTTAACCCACAACTTGATGATCCCTACACTTTCTTTAAGCGTGCCAGAAAAGAGGAGCCGATATTTTACAGCTCATTGTTCGACGCTTATGTTCTCACTCGTTATGATGACATCATCAATGTACTCAAAGACCCAACACGATTTTCTTCTGTAAATAGCCTCCAGTCGATAGTCAACTCTACACCAGACGTAATCGAAGTACTGCGTCAAGGCTTTCCCTTTGTTTCTTTAATTAATAGTGATGGTGAGCAACACAAACGCTTGCGCGCTCCTTTTATGAAAGTGTTTGCACCAGAGCAACTTACTTATGTAGAGGATTCAATTCGCGAGATTGGCAATCGGTTGCTAGATAGTTTTATTAATGATGGTCATGTGGAAATTATCGAAAAATTTGCCCATCCACTCCCGCTTGAGGTCATCCTCACAATGTACAGCGTTCCGCTGAAGATCATGCCAGAAGTCACACGGTGGGCTAAAGACATGACGCAACTATTCTCCTCACCTTTGCCTCCAGAACGTCAAGTCGAATGCGCTCGCAGTTTTGTCTCTTTACAGCACTTCTTGCTTGGTTTAATCGAAGAAAAACGACAAGCACCTCAAAACGACTTAATAACTAACATACTAGATTCTGGGTTGAGTACCCCTGAGTTAGTGTTGCTTTTGTGCGAGATGGTTGTTGCTGGACACGCTACAAGCGCAGATTTCATTGGAACTGCAATCAAACTCTTAGTTGAGCGCCCTGAAGTTTGGCAAAAGCTCCACCAAACTCCATCGCTCATTTCTGCTGCGCTAGAAGAAGTACTCAGATACGATACTCCTGCGCCATCGATGGTTCGCGTTACTACCACAGAAGTTTCAATGGGAGAAATGACAATACCTAAGGGATCTCGAGTTCTTATACTATATGGCTCAGCCAACCGCGATGAGACTCGGTATCCAGGTGGTGACAGCTTTAACATCGAGCGTTTCAAAGATACACCTGTTAACCATATAGCATTTAGCCATGGAATGCACCACTGTTTGGGTTCGAGCTTAGCACGTCGGGAAGGACGAATCGCCTTGGAGATATTATCACAGCGATTACCAAATTTACGACTTAGCCCCAATCAACAACTAACCCATATCCCTGCAATGCTTAACCGTGGTTATACACGCCTCGAAGTGGAATGGGAAATTTACCAACAAGTTTAAACGGTTGTTTGCATATTTCTCAAACTTTCACCGCTATGAATAGATATCAATCACTTGGAGCAAACTTTCATGAGTCAACCCTCTCTTCTACAACGCGGTTCGACTGGTACAGATGTCGAACACTTGCAAGGCGAGTTATCCCAGCTGGGATACCAAGTTGGAGTTGACGGTATATTCGGTGAAACTACCGAAAACGCCGTCAAAAAATTCCAACAAGACAACAACTTAACCGTTGACGGAATAGTTGGACCCCAAACAGGCAGACAGTTAGGCGCTGCTTTGGCTTAACCTAAATCTTTGAAAAAACGCAGGTTGATGACCTCAACCTGCGTTTTTTTAAGAAATTTTAGCCATATTAAGTGCATAGCAACAGTAAAATAAATTACAAATCTCCACAATTATCAGTTTCTTCGTCATTTACTATAAATTAAAAAAGCAAAGTATTAGTTTATTAAAAAATCGAACAGATGAGTAACGCAAGAATGCCAACTCAAGCAAAGGTTGAAACTAGTATCTTCAAAGATAAGAATTTTTACATCATCAATTTTGTGACGTTGATGGGAATTTTAGGGGGAACCCTTTTTAACCCCGCACTGCCAACGATACAACAATTTTTCAAAGTTACAGCGGATCAAGTTGCATGGACAGCGATAATTTTCCAGGTGCCCGGTGCCATTATTACTCCGATATTTGGAATTTTAGCTGACATTTTAGGCAGAAAACAAGTCCTGATTCCTTCGCTGCTAGTGTTTGCGCTTGGTAGCGCGGTTAGCGGCTTGACATCTAATTTCACGGCACATTTGGGAGGGCGACTTTTACAAGGTGTTGGTGCTGCTAGCTTAGAACCGCTACAACTTACCGTTATCGGCGACCTTTATCGCGGGAGAACGCTAGGCACTGCGATGGCACTTAATGCCGGTTTGATTGGTATTAGTGGGGCAGTTTTTCCTCTGATTGGTGGGGTATTAGGCGGGCTTAACTGGCGATATACGTTTTTACCAGGGTTGCTTGCCATTCCATTGGTGTTTTTGGTACTTGTGACACTAAGATTACCAAAGCGATCGCCCAACACAGAGAAATTTAAACTCAAATCTTATCTACAAAGTACCTGGGGCAGCATAAACAATCGTCACGTACTCGGGCTGTTGTTCGCGGTTATGTCTCTGTTCTTACTGCAAACTTTATGTTTAACCTTTATCCCCTTCTTGGCGGTAGACAAGTTCCGTACATCAGAAACGGTAAATGGCATCCTCCTGACGAGTATGTCAATTGCGCTAGCGGTTTTTGCTGCTCAATTGGGACGTTTGACTCAGAGTTTATCGGAAATCAAACTCATCAAACTTTCTTTTATTCTCTTTGCAATTGCCCTGCTAATTCTCCCGATTATTCCTAACTTTTGGTTGCTATTCATCCCGCTTTTGTTACTCGGTGCAGCTCAAGGTATCGCCCTTCCATCATCCCAAGCACTCTTAGCAGGGCTTTCTGTACAAGAATCTCGGGCTGGATTTATGGCGGTAAATACCTCAATTATGTCGTGGGGGCAGACACTTGGTCCTTTTTTAGGAAGCATTGCTGTTAGGTTTTGGGGAATACAATCAGTCTTTTATATGAGCACCGTTTTTTCTTTGATTTCATTTGCTGTGTTCAATTATTTTTTAACGACTAAAGTATTCGATTTCACAGCCAAAACCATACACTTACAGGTTCCACCAGTTCACAACGAACAATCAATTTCGTCTTTGCCATTCCCTACGTCTCCTGCAATCATGCAAAAGCCCATTGCACAGCTACTCCATCTGGAAACTGACAGGGTGATTGAATTACCGGAAGATTTTCAGGTTATTAATATCGGCAAGTCCAGCGGTCGCATTAATCCCGAAGTGGATCTTTCAGATTTTCCCAATTGTAGAGTTATCTCACGGGTTCACGCCCAGATTCGTTACGATGGAAACGAATACTATATCCAAGACCTGAACAGTTCTAACGGCACTTTCATTAATAAGTATCCACTTATACCAGGCGTTTGGTATAAATTAAAATCAGGTCTGCACATTAGTTTTGGTCGGCAAGACGCGATCGCATTCATGTTTCAGCTTGATTAGTAGGTTTTTTCCTTAAAAGGGAGAGGTTAATTCATCAAAATAAGTGAACAGGTTTAGAATTAAGACGCGCAGCAATAGCTGTTACCCGCTTGACCACAGAAATCATATATTGATAATCAAGCGCCTCTACGTTTGGTAGATATCCAACGTCTTGAACCAAATTAGGAGGAGCATCTTTCATATAATCCCGATTATGTAAAAATTTATGAGAATATTATAATGTATTAACTTAGATTTTGATTTATTGTCTGTTATTTATATATAACAAGTGTATATTCAGCAAAAAGAAAAACAATGAAAATAGGAACTAAGGTTAATCTAATTTTAATAATAGTTTTTATTAGCGGTATTTTCATTAGTGGTATCGCTTTATCAAGTGTACTTGAAAAAAAATCAGAGAATGAGGTAAGTTCTAAAGCCTTAATTCTCATGGAAATTGTCAATTCGGTCAGAGACTATACCAACGAGCGTGTACAACCCTTGTTGTTACCAAAAGTGGACACTCAAGAGCAGTTCATCTCAGAATCCATACCATCATTTACCCTTAGAATGGTGTTTGAAAAATTTCGTAAAAACAAAGAATATGTGGATTTTCTCTACAAGGATGCCACTTTGAATCCAACAAATTTGCGAGATAAAGCTGACGAATTTGAAACTGATATTGTTGAACGATTTCGTAAAGAACCTGGTAATAAAACCGTATCTGGTTTCCGGACTATGTCAGGAGAAAAACTGTTTTATAACGCCCGACCTTTTGTCATTAAAGACAATAGTTGTCTTCGCTGTCATAACACTCCCGAATTAGCTCCAAAAAGTCAAATAGCGACCTACGGAAAAAACAATGGTTTTGGATGGAAGCTTAATCAAATTGTTGCAGCCCAAATAATTTATGTTCCGGCTGAGGAGATTTTTAAAAATTCTAATCGGTCATTTTTTCTGATCATAGGAATTGTCGGAATAATTTTTACAGTCATCGTTTTTATCATGAATCAGTTGTTGAAAAAGACTGTACTATCGCGGATAAAAAAAATCGCAACTGTGGCAGAACAAGTTAGCGTTGGCGATATGAATGCCAATTTTGGTCAACAATCTAAAGATGAAATTGGAGATTTAGCAGAAGCTTTCAATCGGATGAAGTATAGTTTAGAAATTGCTATTAATATGTTAAATAAGAATCAGAAGTAAATGAATTCAAATAATATTTGGCTCGTTTAGATATTTATATTTAGAAAGCCGGTTTTGCAGAATAAATCGGCTTTCATTATTTATCTGGTCTAATCATTTGAAAAAGTGCTGTGCTGTAATACCCAGTTTTGTTTAACCAAGCAGACGCCGCTCAAACTCTATAGCAAGTTTTAGTTCGGGAATTTCCTTTGCCAAATTCCTGACAAATTCTGCTGAGGAAATTTGTGGGTGAGATTGCAAAACCCGTTTAATAATAAAGTTAGCGATCGGACCAACTGAATAAGCCAACTCACGCTCACATTTACTGATAAAGTTGGCATCGATTATTTGATTTTCCTGTATTGAGGATTTAATTGATTGTGCAGGCGAAACGTTGAATGTTTCTAATATAGCGATCGCCCGTTTCTGAAATTCTTCTTGTCGCACTGGCAATATGTAAGTCGCTAAACTTTCCACTAATTCTTGGCAATTTGCTGCCTGTATGACAGCTTTTCGTAATATTGTAGGCGCGATCGGTCCTACCGATTGCTTTAGCAACTGTTCCAGCTTGGTATATTCTTCTGAGCCGACGACTAAATTGAGTCGGGGTTGTTTGGTTGCTAAAGATTCACCAACACCAGGAGCAGAAGAAGAGGGAGACGCCTGTTGTGACTGGTGCCAAGACAAGGAAGCAGAAACAGATGAGGAACTGGAGACCCCCACTTTCTGGGTATTAGAGGGGACAGCGCCGTGGTGAGTGTAAGCACCAGCAGGGTTTTCCTCGTGTCCGTGGCGAAAG
Source organism: Nostoc sp. CHAB 5824 (assembly GCF_020829665.1). Taxonomy (GTDB): domain Bacteria; phylum Cyanobacteriota; class Cyanobacteriia; order Cyanobacteriales; family Nostocaceae; genus Nostoc. The sequence continues at coordinate 31,534 of NZ_JAIVFT010000003.1, read as the reverse complement.
GGTTTCCTAACTTGGGGCAATTGCCCGCCAGCAATGGGCAGTAAATTTTCCTTGTCTTCATGTTTGTTTTCTTGAATCTCAGAGACTTCTAGACCCTGTAAATCTTGGAAAACCGTACCAATATTACCAGGTAAAATATCAATGACTGCTTGTGTGCCTGACAGCCAGACATGCAGATTGATACCTTTGGCTTGTAAAAGCTTTTGTAATTGAGTCATCCATTTAACAACTGGTAATCCGACTTGCGGATTTGCTGCTACAAGAGTTTCTAGAAGCGTTTGGGAAAATAATTCTGACTTTTCGGCAGGCGTTGCGACGACTATTAAACATTGTCCCTGCTCTCCGCTATTTTGCAAATCTTCTATCCAATTCTCCAGAGAAGTCCCCTGAGAATCTTTTAAGATAATTAAATCTAAGATAATTATTTGTTGAGTTTTTTGAGCACAGCGTAACTCTTGTCTTAACCAAGAACGACTCAAACGCATCCCATCCCCCAAAATTAACCAGGCTTCTCCATCTTCGATTTCTTCGACGTGTCCGCGTAAGTACAATAAGGATGTTGGTGTATTTTTTATCGCTCCAATTTGTGAAGGAGATTTTCTTTCTGATTCACCATGCCAACGAGTAAATCCTTGGATTACTTCCCGTACTTTTGACCAAGCTTTGCCTTCTTGAGGAAAATATTCTACCTGAAAACCGCCAGCACCAGCAAACAATCGACTCAAATCAGTAGTCGTTTTATTGTTTGAGAGTCCATCAATTACAACCGCACGTCGCTGCTTGTGAGTTTCAGCAGTTGTTGGCTTGAATCCAACAATTAATTCTCCTACTCCTTCTACAATTCGTTTAGGTGTTTGTAAAGGATATTCTGGATGAAATTTACTATCCCCACGGTTGAGCTTTTGCAGATTAATAAGACGCAGTTGGTGATTTAATTTATTAATATATTGCACAGTTTGGCGGTAAACATATTTGTAAAGCCCGTCTGCTTCAATGAGTCCATGTGAATCAGCTGCTTCACCCAACAGTCCCCGCATTAAATAGTAGGTGAATACTCCATGTCCTAATTCTGGAAACTCCCAAGACTTTTGTCCTTGATCGCAAGATAGCAAAGCACAAAATCCCTTACTTTGAGAAGCACGTTGTCTCAGCACATCCATCATTTGTGTTGTGGGGTTGGGTAAAGTCTCAAGGATATTTGTATCTCTAGCTCTCCCACTGTTCTCTACTAATCTCATGTCACCGCTGTGGCAGGTGTCTAAACAAACCAACTGTTGGTTGGCACGAGTAGCGCCTAAGATTTGTAACAGTTCTTGCATACCTAACCCTGTACTCAGCAAGTTCTCTTTGCGGGTATCTGCTAAACACAAAACAGCTTGCTGAGTATTCGGCTCTAAGATTCCATGCCCTGAGAAATATAATACGATGGAGTCGTGGGATTTACTTCGTGAAACAATTTGTTGCAGACTCGTACGAACTATTTCCAAGGTAGGGCGTTGTGCCGCAAAATCGTGATGAACAATAACTTCTTTATTAGGAAATCCTTGAGTAGCTTTGCTGAGTGCTTCTCCTAACCCTTGACAATCTAATGCTGAGTAGCGCAAAGAAGGCAAGCTTTTATCTTGGTATTCGTTAACACCTACCAATAAGATCCAAAGCTTGGCTTCTCCTGTTTTTAATATAGTAGTCGAGTCACTAGAATCAACGCCTATGGGAGACATATTTACTACTTAATCCTAAAATTAACTTTGATAATTCGATATGAGTCTGTTTAGCTAAATTTGTTAGGGCTTGAATCAGTCGCTTCAAAAAAATTGCTTTCGCTTTCACTTACAAACAGTAATTTATTGCGTTAAAATACTTAAATAAAAGTTCATTTATAAATATTTATTTATATTTGTAATCTTCTAGTCTATCTCTTGTCAGATATCATGTTTTAATTATTTGGTCAGTATATGACTTGTATAAATTATTATAAATTAAAACATAAAAATTATTATGAATACTTATACTAGACCTCGAAACTAGAGTGGGCAGGAAAGCTCCAGTATTATAGCACCCTCATTTTCTGCATAAGTGTATTTGTAATTTAACTATCCATCTACTATCTATCTACTATCTATCTACTATCTATCTACTATCTATTTATATTATCGTTTATTTAGTGGACCATTTACAAATTGTTTAATTTATGCGTTCCCGCCAAGGTATCACCGAGCTATTTACGACTTTCTTACAATTCGACGCAGATAGGGTAATTGGTTGGGCTACTGATGCTAAACTGCGTAGAAATATACTCAATCATAAAGCGCGTCTATCAGAACCAGAAAATTCTGAGAATTTCTGGGTTTATTACTGGTATAAATTATGGCAAAGTCAAGCAGAAAATATGGCACGAGGGCATTTGTCAGCTTATTTACAAGAAGTATGCTATTGGGCGGCTAACAAAACAGTTGCAAATTTTTCTTCTGAACAATACACTTTAGCTGACTGCTTTCAAATGGTAGTAACTAGCACAGATAAGGTTTTGAAAAAGTTTAAACCCGAGATGGGTTTTGACCTTAAAAATTACGCCAGTGTGATTTATAGCAGCGAAATTAAGGAAATGCTGCGCCAGCAGAACGAAGTTGATATTTGCACCAATTGGCGATTGTTGCGGAGGCTGACTCAAAAGCGGTTAGTGGAGTCTTTACAAAATGTTGGACTGAGTGCGGACACAATAGAACGTTATGTATTAGCCTGGAAATGCTACCAGTCTCTATATGCTCCTAAGGTTCCTACTGGTACTCGCAAACTGGCAAGACCAGATGATACTGTATGGCACGCGATCGCTCAGCTTTACAATTTTCAACGCAACACTCAATTGTCACAACCAGGGGCAGAGTGCAATCCAGAAACAATAGAAAAATGGCTGGTAAATTGTGCGAAAGCTTTCCGCACTTATTTGCACCCTAATATTACCTCCTTAAATGCGCCAACAGGAGATGATGGTTCTGGGGAGTTTCAAGATATTCTACCGCAACTTAGGCAGGAATCGTTATTAACAGACATTATTGCTCAAGAAGAAGTGCTTGAGAGACAATCGAAACAATCTGAGATTAGTGCTGTGTTAATCACAGCTTTGGATGAACTGGAGGTTGAAGCGCAAAATATCATAAAACTTTATTACAGTGAGGGTTTAACTCAACAACAGATTGCAAAACAATTAGGAGTCAAGCAGTACACTGTTTCTCGTCGGCTCACTAAGTCTAAGGACTTGTTATTGCTTAAACTAGCTACCTGGACTAGAGAATCGCTGCATACTTCGCTAAATTCACAGGTATTGAATTATATCAACACTATTTTAGAGGAATGGTTACAAGCTCACTATAGTCGTTCCTTCCTTGAATTGGAGCAATCATTATGACATTTAACGCAGGCGCAGTGACATTAACAAACCCTACACATTTGTGGTTAGAAATTTCTGAAGTTGAGCAAACAAAAGCTTGGGAGCAAAGCCAAGCTTTTTCCACAGACAATCGTCGTTGGACTGCTTATCTCAATCGCTTGTGTTTAAATACTTTTTTACCTTGGCTACAAGAAGAATATGCTCCTCATGCAACTGCTTTTCCTGCTTTAAAGGCTCATCCGAGTATTTGGGAAGTTGTTAATGGTACTGGTATTTCCTTTGGAACGTCACGAATGGTATTAGTCCCTACAGAAGCAGTTGATTTAAGCGAACTGCGCGTTCCTCAAGAATGGGTAGATATTCCTAGCTGGAGTGCTGATTATTATTTAGCAGTGCAAGTTAATTTAGAAGAGGGCTACATTCGGGTTTGGGGGTGTACAACCCACGCGCAACTTAAGAATATGGGAACGTATGATGCAAGCGATCGCGCTTATTGTTTAGATGCAGAAAATTTGATTTCTAATTTAAATATCCTCTGGATGGCGCGTCAAATATGTCCAGAAGAAGTGACTCACCTTGAAACTGCCCCAATGCCTGCTTTATCTGCCGCTCAAGCACAAAGCTTACTTCAGCGCTTAGGGAATCCTAGACTTATATTACCACGCATAGCAGTACCCTTTCAAATCTGGGGAGCGCTCTTAGAACATGCAGGTTGGAGACAACGTTTGTACGAACAACGTCAAGGACAGCAACAACAATGGTCAATTCGTCAATGGATGCAAAGTGGTGTATCAGATTTTGCACAAAAATTTGGTTGGGTAAGTGTAGATTTACAGTCTAATTTTGCCGGAGCGCGGGGTTCGGAGGTAGAATCAACATTACCAGCTTTAGTGCGAAAATTAACAATTAGTGGGCAACAATACGAACTGTGGGTGCAACCTAAAGGCAGTATTGAAGACAACATATGGCGCTTTGAACTACGGAGTCAAACAGGCAATTTGATCGAGAGTGGATTTAAATTGAGACTTCTAACTGAAGATTTACAGCCATTTGCAGGTAATCAAACGCAAGCCAAAACTCCTATAAACAGGCTTTACATTGAAGTCGCTTTGAGCGAACCTGGAGAAGGGTTAGTGTGGCAAATAGAACCGACTCCAGAAGATTATTCATGCGAAGTGTTGTATTTTTGATGAGCAAAAAGGAGTTGCTAAATTACAACTAAAATAACAACTACATAATTTTCTTTCTTTAACCCCACGATGGGGGTGTTAAGACGCACGACAAAATTAGTAAAACACGCGTATTACTAAATGCCTGCCTTAAGTTTACATAACTGACAGCGATAAGCTGTTCCACATTTAAATTACATAAGCTGGGCGCTCATGTTGCCCACCCCACAAGACTTATGTTTAATTCGATTATACAAATTAGATGTTTTTTAGCTTACCAGCTTTAGCCGTATCCGTAATTTTGAATCTCTAACCGGATGAAATTAAAAATTGTATTAATACTTAAACCAAAACTGAAAAATGATTGCAGAAATAAACCCAGGAACTCTAATCAATAACCGTTATCTGGTTGAGAAAATTCTTGGACAAGGGGGATTCGGACGAACTTACCTAGCATTTGATACTCAGCGCTTTAATGAAGCTTGTGTTCTCAAAGAGTTTGTACCTGCAACCAGAAAAGAATATATTATTCGTAAATCTAGGGAGCTATTTGAGCGGGAAGCAAAAGTTTTATACCAAATTCAGCATCCTCAAATTCCCAAATTTCTGGCTTGGTTGACAGAGAACGAACGGCTGTTTATCATCCAAGAATATATTGATGGCAAAAACTATGCACAAATTTTATCCGAACGTCTTTCAGCAAAAGGTAAGCCATTTTCCGAAACAGAAATCAGAGCATGGCTAGTAGATATGTTGCCAGTTTTGGAATATATCCACCAGCGCAACATCATTCATCGGGATATCTCGCTGGAAAATGTCATGCTTGCTCATAAGCAATCTAAACCAGTGCTGATAGATTTTGGGGTGGTTAAAGAGAAATTCACTCAGATATTATCAGCCCAAAATCCATACCAATACTCAATTCAAGGTTCAGTAGTGGGGAAAATTGGCTACTCTCCACCAGAACAGCTGCGTTTAGGACAGTGCTACCCTTCCAGTGATATCTACGCACTTGGTGTTTCTGCAATTGTCCTTTTGACTGCGAAAATGCCACATATGTTATTAGATGGTTCTTTAAAGTGGCAATGGCGCTCCTATGCCAATATCAGTGACTCTTTAGCTCGCATACTCGAAAAAATGCTAGCAGAATCACTAACACAGCGCTATCAGTCAGCAAACGAAGTTCTCGTTGAACTTAATAGTAATAATATTACTACTAGTAATAGTAGTAATGACAATAGTACCAATAATAATAAATCGTTTTCATTTGGTGGCATAATATCAAGCCTGTTCCCGAAAAAACCACAAGCTAATTCTAACATTACATACGAACAGCCAAAACAAAAAGCAGTTACAAATAAAGATTTAGAAGATTTGCTAATTTTAGAGGAATTAGAAAAAAAGCTTCAAGAAAGTGAAAAAAATACGGAATTATATCCACAAACAACTGTCTCAATCAATCCAGAATTTTTAGAATTTGTTGGGCAAGAATTGACTAGTTTTGTTGGTCCTTTCGCCAGTGTTTTGATGAAGAATACGTTAGAAAAAAATCCACATATAGCACAAAAAGAATTCATTGAAACGCTAGCTGGATCAATACCTAATGCACAACTGGCACAAAATTTTAAAAGTCGTATCCAAGTTCTTGTTGAACCTCACTCCCAAAAACTTCAGAATTTTACTAACTTACACGAACCCCTCGGAAACTATCCTGCGATTAGCAATCCAGAGTTTTTAGAACAATGTCGGCGAGAACTGACTAGTTTTGTTGGACCTGTTGCTAGCATAATTTTGGAACATACTTTAGATCAACAGCCAAATCTCACTCCAAAGCAACTTATAGAAAACTTGGTGGCAGAAATTCCTAATCAACAAAGGGCACAAGAATTTAAAGAACGCATCCACAAATTAAATATTACTTAAGAGTTGATTTATAAAGTAAATTTAACTAGCTTTCGTAGCGGTATTTGAAAGCTGGTAATTTATGCAGCATAATTTATTTTTTGAGGTTTATTTAGATGTCCAAATTATAATTTGAGATTTTTGCTAAATGTAATTTATTTATACTACTGATTTAAGTGCAAAATGTAGGTTAAATTCATCATTCAGGAGCATTCTCAACGTTTCCCAGGTTTCATCAATTAGTTTCACCCTTGACGTATTGATAATCATTCTCATAATGAAAATTGCTGCTCAAAATCAGTTATTTCTCAAAACTGCATAAATCAAATTTAGTTGCACCTATTTAAGATCAGGAAGTTGTTGTTAACCCCGCAGCCACTAAATAAATGATGGTCAACACCAGATTCTAACCAGTGTCCTGCACGCAATGCCAGTAAATAACCAAACTATCCCAGTAATGTTTCAGATTTAAGAGGGTAAAAAGTAATGCATTTTGATAGACAATCCTACACAACTCAAGGTGGAATATTTGTATCGCGTTCTGTAACTAATACTTCCATAGATTCAGCAATTGAAGAGGTTTTGGTACGTCTAGATTCCCAACGGGGAGGCTTGTTGGCAAGTAGCTACGAATATCCAGGACGGTATAAACGATGGGCGATCGGTTTTGTCAATCCACCGTTAGAGCTTGTTACCCGCGATAACACTTTTACCATTACGGCGCATAACGAGCGAGGCAAAGTGCTGCTAGATTATCTCGCAGAGTGTTTGTTAGACCAGCCATACCTTCAGGCTGTAAATAAAGAGAACAACCGTATCATCGGTTCGGTCAAACCAACAGAACGTTTATTTTCAGAAGAAGAACGCAGCAGACAACCATCTGTTTTCAGTGTAGTTCGCGAGATATTATCTGTCTTCTACAGTCCGGAAGACGAAAATCTGGGACTTTATGGCGCATTTGGCTATGACTTGGTTTTCCAGTTTGAGCAAATGCCAAAGCTTCTGGAACGTGCAGCAGACCAAAGGGATTTGGTACTATATCTCCCTGATGAATTGTTAATTGTTGACTACCACCTGCAACAGGCGTTTCGTGTGCAATATGATTTTGTGACTAAGGTTGGTAGCACTAGGGATTTACCTCGCACAGGTGAAGTTATGGATTACCGAGGTCAGCGCCTCAGTGTCGCTCAAACCTCTGACCATGCACCAGGTGAATATGAGGGACAAGTGACCAAAGCCCTCGATTACTTCCGTCGCGGTGATTTATTTGAGGTTGTTCCTAGTCAAAGCTTCTTTCAAGCCTGCGAAAAATCCCCAACCGAACTTTTCCGCACTCTCAAGGAGATAAATCCCAGTCCCTATGGATTTATCTTTAATTTAGGTGGAGAATATCTGATTGGTGCATCTCCAGAAATATTTGTGCGTGTTGACGGCAGACGTGTTGAAACTTGCCCAATCAGTGGTACAATAAGCCGCGGACTAGATGCAATTGGTGATGCGGCGCAAATTCAGAAGCTGCTGAACTCGCGTAAAGATGAATCTGAACTTACCATGTGTACCGACGTAGACCGCAACGACAAGTCGCGGATTTGTGAGCCAGGATCTGTGCGAGTGATTGGTCGTCGTCAAATCGAAATGTATAGCCATCTTATCCATACAGTAGACCATGTGGAAGGCACACTGCAACCGGAATCTGATGCTTTGGATGCATTCCTCACCCATCTGTGGGCAGTCACAGTGACAGGGGCACCAAAACGTTCTGCCATGCAGTTTCTCGAACAAAATGAGCGCAGTCCTAGACGTTGGTATGGTGGAGCGGTCGGATACTTAACTTTTAAAGGTAACTTGAATACTGGTCTCATTTTACGAACTATTCGACTGAAGGACTCAGTTGCACAGGTGCGAGTCGGTGCAACAGTTCTTTATGACTCAGAACCAGAAGCCGAGGCACAAGAAACTATCATTAAAGCTAGTGCCTTATTCCAAACACTTCGCACAGTGATCTATAAGAGTGCAGATTTGACAAAATTGACAAATCTTGACATTCAAGAAGCAAATCCAGGGGCGCTCAAGCGTGTCTTGCTAGTTGACTATGAAGACTCATTTGTTCATACCCTAGCAAATTACATCCGTCAAACCGGTGCTACAGTGACAACACTACGGCATGGTTTTGCAGAATCAGTTTTTGATGCAGAAAAACCCGACTTGGTTGTTTTATCTCCTGGTCCTGGAAAACCAAGTGACTTCGGTGTTGCAGATACAATTGCAGCCTGCAAAAAACGGGAAATTCCTATATTTGGTGTGTGTTTAGGATTACAGTCAATTGTCGAGGCACACGGAGGAAAGCTGGGAATTCTGGATTATCCCCAGCATGGGAAGGTATCTCAGGTATCTGTTGTTGATCCAGATTCTGTTGCCTTTAAAGGCTTACCCCAATCGTTTGAAGTTGGTAGATACCACTCGTTGTATGCACTACCAGAAAGCCTACCTCCAGAACTCAAAGTGACAGCCATATCTGCGGATGGTGTGATTATGGGTATCGAGCATCAAACATTACCAATTGCCGGCGTTCAGTTCCATCCAGAATCTATTATGACTTTGGCAGAAGAAGTCGGCTTAAGAATTATTACAAATATAGTGCGTGAATTCACTAGTATACGCCCCTCTTCAGTCCTTGCATAATCACCTCTGCACACGCTTAGATTAGTAATGTATCGCCTGCATGAGATCCCCCACCCTTTTCAACTTCTCATTACCCACATTTTTCTCAAAAGAGGCGATCGCCTAAAAATCGGATTACAGAACCCTAATTATGCCGTGGCTAGTCTCAACAAACTTTAACAAATGAGAATATCAATTAAGGTTTGAAATCAATTTATGGTAAGGCTTTTACCAGATGTGGGTAATGGTTAGCCCTTTTCAAGGGGGGCTAAGTTCCCTCCTTGAAAAGAAAGGGGCGTTAGGGGAATCAAATTGAATCACCTCTAATCACTATTAAAAAGATGCTGAATTATCATCCTCAATCAGAAATAACTGCACAGTCCGCCAAACCGCGTCATATTCTTGAAGAAATTGTTTGGCATAAACAGCAAGAAGTTGCCGCCATGAAAGAGCAACTCCCAATAGCCGATTTAAAACTTCAGCTCAGTTTTGCTCCTCCTGTACGAAATTTCTTAAATGCCTTATGGCAAAATCCCATCAAGCCCAGCATTATTGCAGAGGTCAAGAAAGCCTCACCAAGTAAAGGAGTCATTCGTGCTGATTTTGAACCTGTAAAAATTGCCTTGGCATATGAGCGAGGCGGTGCGACTTGTATTTCTGTGTTAACTGATGAGAAATTTTTTCAGGGCAGTTTTGAGAATTTGCGACTCATTAGAAACAGTGTAGAATTGCCACTACTTTGCAAAGAGTTTGTCATAGATCCTTACCAAATTTACAAAGCACGAGCCAATGGTGCAGATGCAGTGCTACTCATTGCTGCCGTCTTAAGGGACGAAACCCTGGAAGATTTTCTGCAAATTGTTCAGCATTTGGGCATGACTGCATTGGTGGAAGTGCATACTTTAACGGAACTTGACCGAGTGCTGGCATTATCAAATGTGCAACTTGTCGGCATTAACAACCGTAATTTGGAAAACTTTAGCCTTGACTTAGAAACGACGAAACACTTATTAGTAGAACGTAAAAAAAAGTTAAGTAGTTTAGATATTACGGTCGTGAGTGAGTCCGGTTTGTACACATCTTCTGATTTAGCTTTTGTCGCCCAAGCGGGAGCTGAAGCTGTGTTGATTGGAGAATCCTTAGTTAAGCAAGCTGATTTAGAGCAAGCTGTCAAGGAATTAAGGATTGAATAAGATGTCAGAATGCAGAAGCCAGAATTCAGAATCCAATTAGGTGGAGTTTCAAAGTGCCACCTAATTGAAAACCACGCCTCTCGTTCGCGCAGCGTCTCTGAAAGAGAAGATTTTGGTGGGGAAGTAAACCCTCATCAGCCATTCGGGTGAATCCTGCGAATACGCTCCGCTAGCACTAGTCGCTTAAACTTGATCTGAATTCTGAGTTCTAAGTTTTTTGTTGTTGATTAGTCCTAAATGGTGCATTTTTGATTCTGTCTTTCCCCTATTAACTTATTGTTGGCTTTCAGTAGAAAATTAAGATGACTACTATTTCCGGACACTTTAAATCTTTACGCGCAAAAAACGAATGTGCTTTAATTCCTTTTATTACAGCTGGCGACCCTGATTTGGAAACGACAGCCGAAGCCTTAGGAATTTTGGATGCTAGTGGTGCAGACTTCATTGAATTAGGAGTTCCCTATTCTGACCCGTTGGCTGATGGACCTATCATTCAAGCAGCTGCGACTCGCGCCCTCAAGGGAGGAACTCGCTTAACTCATGTTTTAGAGATGGCGCACTCAGCCACTCGTAAGTTGCGATCGCCTATCATCCTGTTTACTTATTACAACCCAATTTTAAATCTGGGTGTGCAGCAGTTCCTCAAGCAAGTTGCAGCTTCTGGAATCAAGGGGTTGGTTGTACCCGATTTGCCTTTAGAGGAAGCAGATGATTTGTTACAGCTTGCTTCGGCTGAGGGAATAGAAGTCACACTGTTAGTCACTCCTAACAGTTCAAAAGAACGGATTGAGGCGATCGCCCGTCAATCTCGTGGATTTATTTACCTAGTTAGTGTCACAGGTGTGACAGGTGTACGCTCCCAGTTACAAACGCGAGTTAAAGATGTCCTCGCTGAAATCCGCAGTGTGACCGACAAACCAATTGCTGTTGGTTTTGGCATCTCCACTCCAGAACAAGCTCGTCAGGTTAAGGAGTGGGGCGCAGATGCTGTGATTGTGGGAAGCGCCTTTGTGCAACGCTTGGGAGAAACGACACCATATCGCGGGCTGCGAGCTGTTAGAGATTTTTGTAACGATTTGAAGGCATCTATTACTCCCACTGTAAAAATTAAAAATTAACCATTTAGGGCTTACGTATTCTCATCTTTTTCTCTTTCTTGCGTCGTGCTGTTGAATACAGCGGTTCGGGCGTTGAGTGCAATCCATCAAGAAATAAGAACCACAGATGGACACACACAGAAATCGAAGCGGCGGCTTCCGCTGTTAGCGTAGCGGTAGCGAGTCTTCTCCCTTCGCGTAGCGTCTCGTAGAGAAGAGGAGACGCCAAAGGCAATAGCGCAGCGTTAGCGAGTAATCGAGCGTCACGAGCGTCTCTGAACTTCGGTGTGAACACAGATAAATAATTACTTCATTCAAACGAGAAGCGCTATAAATTACCGTAAGTCCTGAAAATTTCAACCATATTACAAATCTAGGACATTCCAATGTTAGCAAACACTGAAAGCACGAATTTTTCTACTCCACAGACTCATCAACAACCAGATATCCTCGGTCGGTTTGGTCAATTTGGGGGCAAGTATGTCCCTGAAACATTAATGCCGGCACTCAGTGAATTAGAAGCCGCGTATCAGAAATACCGCAACGACCCAGACTTTCAAAACGAACTACAAGCACTGTTACGCGATTACGTTGGACGCGCTACCCCCCTCTACTTTGCCGAACGACTCACCAAGCACTATGCCAAACCAGATGGCACGGAACCGCAAATTTACTTAAAACGAGAAGATTTAAACCATACAGGTGCTCACAAAATTAATAACGCCTTAGCTCAGGTGTTACTTGCTAAACGTATGGGCAAACAGCGGATTATTGCGGAAACCGGAGCAGGTCAGCATGGTGTTGCAACCGCTACAGTCTGCGCCCGTTTTGGCTTAAAGTGTTTGATTTACATGGGCATTCATGACATGGAACGACAAGCCCTGAATGTGTTTCGGATGCGATTGATGGGGGCAGAAATCAGTCCTGTAGAAGCGGGAACGGGAACCCTCAAAGATGCAACGAGTGAGGCAATTCGGGATTGGGTGACGAATGTGGAAACCACCCACTACATTTTAGGTTCCGTTGCTGGACCCCATCCCTACCCAATGATGGTGCGAGACTTTCAAGCGATCATTGGCAAGGAAACTCGCGCCCAGTCCCAGGAAAAATGGGGTGGACTGCCGGATATTCTCCTTGCTTGTGTTGGCGGAGGTTCTAATGCTATTGGGCTTTTCCATGAATTTGTAGACGAACCATCTGTACGGCTGATCGGAATTGAGGCAGCGGGTGAAGGGATTGATACTGAAAAACACGCGGCAACTTTGACACTTGGCAGACCCGGTGTTTTGCACGGGGCAATGAGTTATGTTCTCCAAGATGAGGATGGTCAAATTCTAGAAGCACACTCTGTCAGTGCTGGGTTAGATTATCCCGGTGTGGGTCCAGAACATAGTTATTTGAAGGATGTTCAACGTGCTGAATATTACAGCGTAACTGACCAGCAGGCGTTGGAAGCATTTAAGCGTCTGTCGCAACTCGAAGGGATTATTCCGGCACTGGAAACATCCCACGCCATTGCTTTCCTAGAAACTCTTTGTCCGCAACTGACTGGTAGCCCCAGAATTGTTATCAACTGTTCTGGACGTGGTGACAAGGATGTGCAAACGGTTGCGAAATTTTTAAACCCCGCCTAAATCGGGTTTAAATTCCAGGACTTATGAACCTATCCCACTATTCTAAAAATTCCTACTTTTTTCGTAAAATGTGCTTGAAAACCTTGATTTTTCGTTTTCAATTCTCAACAAGCTTAAGCTTTTTAGCACAAATATTATTAGTGGGATAGGTTCATGTCTAGTCGCCCTTTTTGAAGGAGACTTGAAGAGAACCACGACGTCTAAAACGTTTGATTCTCCATAAATGTGCATAAGTCCTGACTTGTTCAAGTTCATCAATCATTTATAAGAGTCAATCAAAATGGTAACCGACGTAGTTCTCAATAACGACTAAGATCGTGCCAACTTCGACATTTTGCGTCCCTTGACTGTGTGCTTGCGTAGGGAAACAGATACTGAACGCATAACAATATTCTTTACGGTCTGCCCTACCGATGGGGAGGAATGCTTCGCCTAAAGTTAGATGTTCCTAAACTATGAGGTTCCAGAAAAAGAGTTCAAGGATTTCACACATACGATTATTCATCAAGACGTTGAAGCTGTAGAATCCCAAAAACCACTACGTCTACCTTTGGACTTACAAGCAGAGTATCATCTGCCAAGCGATCGCGCCACCGTTATTTACCGTAAGTGGCTCAAAAATCAGGGTGTAACTTTCGGCACTGTATAGATTTGTTAGAGAGTGCCACAGAGTTTGTAGTAAGTACATAATCTGCTTATTAAAAAACTTAATATCATCGGTTTTAATTATCAAGCATATGCTCAATTTGTAATTTCAATACCTTCTATGCTTTTTCCAGTTACTTTTATTGGATAATAATATTGTCATTGAACGACTTTTTTCAACTTTAGACGCCTTTGAAAGCAAAGTGTCTAAGATTATAATTTCTCCTCAGACAAAAATTTAATTTGTAATATCAAAAATAACGAGATGCAGAAGAAAAAAATGTTTGGAAATTCTACTGTAAAAGCCCAAGGTTACGAAAAATTTCTAACGAATACAATTGCTTCTGGAGTCAGCCTGCTCAGTTTATTACTTTTAGGGACATCTTCAACACGGGCGCAAATACCCTCCGCTTCAGGTGGTGCAGCAGATTTTGTCACTCAAAACCAGGCAAAAAAAAGCACACCTGAAATCAATCAGGTGACAAATGTCAATCAACTCAGTGATGTCCAACCTACAGAAAGACCTTCCGCGTCAGGTGGTACAGCAAATTTTGTCACTCAAAACCAGGTTAAAAAAATCACACCTGGAATAAGTCAGGTGACAAATGTCAATCAACTCAGTGATGTCCAACCTAGTGATTGGGCATTTCAGGCATTGCAGTCACTGGTTGAACGCTATGGTTGTATTGCTGGGTATCCTAATGGTACCTATCGCGGAAACCGCGCGATGACGCGTTATGAGTTTGCGGCAGGACTTAATACTTGCTTAAACCGTATCAATGAATTGATTGCACAAGCCACAACAGATTTGGTGAGCAAAGAAGACTTGGCAACTTTGCAGAGGCTTCAGCAAGAATTCACGCCTGAACTGGCAACTTTACGAGGTCGGGTAGATGTGCTAGAAGCACGTACAGCGGAACTCGAAGCTAATCAGTTTTCTACAACTACCAAGCTCAGTGGTCAGGCAATTATTTCCGTAAACGCTGGTGGGTTCAGTGGCGATCGCATTATTGTCCCCGGTAACGCCCCCGTCCCCCCCGATAACCCCCTCGGTAACATCCCTGATAACCCCGGTAATCTAATTACCAGCCAACCCAATCCTACAATATTGTTTCGAGCAGGGATAGATTTAGACACCAGCTTCCGCGGAACTGACTTGCTAAAAATTCGCCTTGAAGCTGGAAGTGCTATTGTTGATAGCAATGGTCGGCCTAGTGGTGGGTTAGATAATGCCGCAGGTTTGCTGGAGCCAAATTTCGGGAGTGTTGTAGACTATTCAGTCAAGCCACCTACAGATAATGATCTAGGTCTGGGCCGACTGTATTACAGCTTTCAACTCGCTAACGACTTTAAAGTCACTATTGGTCCGAATATTTTCTCAACCGATTTTGTTGACTTCAACAGTTACGCTTATCTCAGCTTCCTCGACTTTAGCACTCTGGCTTTTGTGAATAACTTTATTCTCTTCCCAGTTAACGGTCCAAGTGCAGGGGCAGCAATCGACTGGAAGCCAGGTCAGGGACCCATTTCCGTGCGGGCGTTGTATGTCGCAGCAGACGCAGTAAATCCTGGCAACCAAGGACCGGGAGTGCTTCAGAGTGTTTCATCATTCACAAGACTCTTATATCCCGATGCTTTTGCCAGTGCTGGTGGTGCTCCCAATGCCAATCCCAATGCTACAGGCGATCGCGGTTTATTTGGAGATACTTATCAAAGTACTGTGGAAGTAGAATACGCGCCCTCTAGAGCTTTTGCTTTGCGTCTGCAATACAGTGGTGGTGAACTATTCAGCAACCGCTTTGATGTCTTTGGCGTGAATGCTGAACTTACCCTTGCACAAAAGTTTGGTATTTTTGGTCGCTACGGTTACGGTAACTACAATAACACCGCCCTTGGTGACATCAAACCCAATTACTGGATGGCAGGCGTTGCAATGCGAGACTTGTTTACACAGGGTGCTTTAGCAGGAATTGCCGTAGGTCAGCCATTTGTTGCAAGCCAAATCGGCAATTCAACTCAAACCAATTTCGAGGCATTTTATAACTATCCATTTAGTCGAAATATCCAAGTCACACCAACAATTCAAGTGATTAACCATGCCGGAAACGAAGAAAGCAACGACACAATTGTGACAGGTACACTCCGTACAGTGTTTTCTTTTTAGAAGCATAAAAAAATAACCGCTTTCTTAATCTTGGTTTGTAGTAAGCACATAGCGTGCTTGCTACTCTTCATGCGTTGTTCTTATAACGTAAAGGTTGCAAAATTATGACACAAACTACTGTTGAACCTCATCCCTTAACTAACGATTTACCGGATTGGTCTGCAATATTGCAGCAATTGCTTAACGGTCAATCACTTTCAGTTTCTCAGGCGTCCGATTTAATGCACGGTTGGCTTACAGAAACTATCCCAAACGTGTTGTCGGGTGCGATTTTAATAGCGATTCAAGCCAAAGGAGTATCTGCCCAAGAGTTACTTGGCATGGTCGAAGTTTTACACTCCCATTCAATCAAACCAAACTTGCGTACTTGCGTTGTTGGTAATTTACCACTAGTTGATACTTGTGGGACTGGTGGAGATGGAGCATCAACTTTCAACATTTCCACGGCTGTTGCTTTTGTGGTTGCAGCTTGTGGGGTAAAAGTTGCAAAGCATGGCAATCGTTCCGCCTCTGGTAAAACTGGTTCGGCTGATGTGTTGGAAGCTTTGGGCGTTAATCTCCAAGCTGACACCGAAAAAGCTCAAGCCGCTTTGCAGACAGTTGGCATGACTTTTTTGTTTGCACCAGATTGGCATCCCGCTCTTAAAGCGATCGCCCCATTGCGAAAAACGCTTAAAGTACGCACAGTTTTTAACTTACTTGGTCCACTGCTCAACCCACTAAAACCTACAGGACAAGTGATTGGGATTAATAATCCAGCAATGGTTGAGACTTTTGCTCAAGTTCTCAATCAACTGGGTACTCGTCGAGCAATTACCCTTCACGGACGAGAAAAATTAGATGAAGCAGGATTAGGGGATAAAACTGACTTAGCAGTACTATCAAACGGACAAATACACTTGCTCGAGATAGATCCACAAGATTTAGGTTTAAACCCCGCTCCAATTAGTACACTGGCAGGTGGAGATGTTCAAGAAAATGCAGATATTCTCAAAGCAGTTTTGCAAGGTAAAGGTACTAAGGAGCAGCAAGATGTAGTTGCGTTAAATGCTGCTTTAGCACTGTACGTTGGTGAAGCTGTTACAGAGAGTGGTGATTTTTTAAATTCTTTTTCTCAAACCGTGATTCTTGCTAAAGATGTTATTCAAAGTGGAGAAGCTTGGAAAAAGTTGGAACAACTAGCTCAATTTCTCATGTGATGCACAAGGAGTGTAAAACCCTACAGTTGTATCAAATCCGATTGTTAAATCCCTTTTTTATTATCTAGCCCGCCGACACGGGCTTTGTTTGTGTAGCCTCAAGCTTCTAGCTTGTAGAGGAAAAAGGGGTTTCCCCACCTGGAGAGACTAGCGTTGAGAAGTCATATCAAGTTCGGATAATCACTTATTATGAAAATTTCTCCGCGTCCCCGCGTCCCGCCGTCCCCGCGTCAGTCCTAATGATAAGTCTTCACCCGAACATGATATCAGTTGATATTGCACTCAATTGCAAATCGTTATAACTTATCGCGGGGTTCACGATTCTCTATATGGTACTGCTCCAACCTTTTAATTGCCATTACCAAACTCAACTTCATGCGTGTAAAGGCTTCCACCAAACTGCCTACTTCATCGTTGGATACTTTCTCAAAATCAGCCTCCATATCACCCGTGCTTACAGCTTCTGCAATCCGAGCGACACGTTTAATCGGTCGAACAACATACCGCTTAAGCCAAAAGTTAGTCACATAAATAGCGATCGCAAAAACTATTGTGACAAGACCCATCACCAAAATAAAAGATTGACGAGTTTTTTGCAAAACTTCATTGGTTGGTACAGAAACAATCTGAGCGCCCAAAACTTCGTTCAATTTCCACCCCATACCATTTTTTTCTCCATAAATGTTAATCATTTCCTTGGGTGCTACCTCAGGTGTACTATGACATCTCAAGCAGCTAGCATTAGTTATGACTAAAGGGCGAGCGATATAAAAGTATTTTTGTCCGTCAAAAGAACGAATCCCAGATGTTTCTTCTATACTTCTGTTCTGACTAAAATTTTGTAGAATCTGATTTTCAAAACTATCAGCCATGTCTTGAAGATTACTAGGGTTGAACATTGCGTCTTTATAAAGAAAGTCTTGATAAGAATTATGTTCTTTACGTAAGGATTCAAAGACTTTACGGGATGAATAAGAAGGGATAGATTGCAATACAAACCCCTGATTTTCTATACTCTTCTCCAAAAGTGGAGTGACTTCATTATTTGTATAATAACGAACAGAGTTTAGAGTTCTGAACAGCAATAAAGCAGTTGAAGTAATTTCATTTTGAGCTTTATAATTCAGGATGTTAGCTAAAGCAATACCACTAAAGGTAATGCCTACCAAAAATATTACAAGTAATAGTATTGTTAGCTTTTGAGCTAATCCTAAACTTTTCAAATTTTGTGAAAATGTTCTTAACATATTTTAACCTATGCGATTTAAAAATAAATGTCAATTATTGTTTTACGACAACACTAAGAGATTACAAAACAAAATTCTAGGATATGAACATAAAAAGCACGATTCCAAAAGCTGTCTTTGCGTTGAGAATAGGAAAACTCATTAAGTAGCGTTAAAAGTTAAAAGTTAAAAGTTTATCAAATTGTTTTCATATCAAAGGGTCGAGGAGTTACATTTTTCTCGACCATAACAACTATGAAAACCTTTCATCTTGAAAATTAATTTTACAAATCTAGTTGTTTCAGGCTCTCAATTTTTTGGAAGTCAACAGCAAACCAAATACTATAGCTGTGATGATGGAAAGAGCAGCACTTGCATAAAAGACTCCTTGCATTCCCCAAGCACCGTAAGCAATACCTGTCAATAATGGACCAAGCGCTCTTCCTAGTGATTGAACTGTAACATTTAGCCCCATAAAAGAAGCCCGGAACCCTTCTGGGGCAATTCCTGCTAACATTGCTTGCAAAGGTGGAAAAGCTAAGGCTTTAGATACACCAAATATAGTACAGGGAATTATCAGCCCCCAAATGGTATGAATTGTAGGCATAATCAGTAGTGACAAAGTACAGAGAATAAAGCCCAATAGAATTAAGCTTTTTTCTGAAAGCCGATTTGCCAAAAAGCCTAACTGGGAAGCAGCAAAGGAAAAAACTAGCGATTCACAGCAAATGATAATACCAATTTCTGCTCCAGATGCACCAAGATGATTTCCTGCAAAGATCGGGATATAGGTGTAGAAAGTACCTAATTCAATTACGAAGAGGGAAAAGACTGCAAACAGTAATCCAAACACTTGGGGATTCTTAATATTGTCATAGGTCTCTTTGAGATAGCTACTCAAATTTGAATTCACAGTATTCTTTTGCTTGCTCGCTAACTTCAGCTTCTTTGAAATCAACAATGCAACTGGAAAGGCTAATATCGATAGTAAAAACGGATATCGCCAGTTAAACTCCCCTAATACTCCACCAACCAGAGGATAAATTGTAGCAGCAATACCAATCATTGCAGCGTTGAATCCCATTGCCCTGGTGAGCATTTTTCCAGCATATAAATCACTGATAAGAGTGAGTTCTAAAGACTCTAAACTAGCAGCACCTACACCTGTCAAAAATCTCCACTCGAGTAAACTACGAAAATTATTGGCAAAGGCGCAGAATATTCCGCCAATCCCAAACAGTAGCAGAGAAGGAATGAGGATTTTTTTTCTGCCAATACGGTCAGCTAATGCTCCAAAAATTATAGTTCCAAGCGTAGTTGGCATCAGAAAAGCTGTCATTACCAGTCCGATTTGTTGTGGTGCAATATTGAACGAAGTTGCGATGTTTGGTAGAATAGGATTAATAGCAACTACACCACTAATTGCTATTAACGATATAGAAACGATGAGAAAAAGATTAGCTTCAACATGTATGTTTTTTTCAGCTTTGCTGTTGATTTTTTTGGGTAATAATGTCATGTCTTTTATCTCCCGAATAATGTAGTTTTTGGAAACTTATTATGTTCTCATGGGAAAAAATAAGTTTTTGAGGTGTGAGCAATAAATTTGCTTCAATGAGATAACAAAAAATGCTAAAATCAAAAAACTGTGCTCAAAGAGAGAGAATGAATTAAAACTCATCATTCATCAAAGTGCATTTTTTCAATTATCTTGATTCCTTTTTGTCTGCCTTCAATTAATCTGTTATCGATTAACTATTAGTTCAATACCGGCAGAAAACGATAATTATGCAGCACTAACAAGCGAGCAAACGCATTTTTTTTTGAAACGATGTGCGTCTTTGTCACTGTGGTCTACTCTAAACTCTATTCATTGGTGTAAACCTGATATCACTCACCCTTAATAAACTATACCTAATTGACCTATTTAGACACCTACACTTAAAGGGATATTGGCAGCTAATGGTGTTACAGTTGCGAAAGCTGATTTATTCCCACGCCCGAAGAATTCGGCAAGAGAACCGATTTCCTGCATAAGTTCCACAAAATTTTCAGGTGTTAGAGACTAAGGACCATCTGATAGTCAGTAGACCGAAAAGTTTTGCGATGCCTTCTCTGCGAGAGGCTTCGCCAACGGCGGGCGTAGCCATCGCTCTATGATGAATAGCTGTGCCAGTATCTTTTGGTCTAAAAGCCGTGCTTTTGAATACTAGTATTGAATAGCTCATTTGGACTCACAACATAAGTAAAACTAATAAATCAGCTAAAAAGGTAAGAGCAACTCTTGCACCAGAATATAATTCTGGTGCTGTGTTAAAGAATTTTGTAAAGGAGTTGAGAGAAAATTGAGATAGAGAATTATTTAGTTTGGCTATGATTGCAACGACCCCAGTTCTAACTGATAGTAAAACCTTGAATGAAGTAGTTAACTGTTTAACAGAAAATATTCCAATAAAGTCTCAAGGTAAGTGTGAACAAAAGAATATTTTTTAAATTTTAATTCGGGCAGCCACTCAGAGAGATAGCATTGAAAACAGTACTAAAGTCTTAAAAAATGTTCCGACCAGTAATGATATCCGTTACCATTTAGAAAAATATTCAGACATCGCTTCTTTGGAAGAGGATTTAAATAAGGCACTCCAAAGCCGCTTGCCAACTGGGATACGGCAGGGACAACAGAAAATCGCCATCGATTTTAATCTAATTCCATATTATGATGAACCATCACCAGCAGAAGCACCTTTTATTTATAGAAGTAAAGCTAAAAGTGGTACTTGCTCTTTTTACGCTTACGCTACTGTCTACGTAATTAAGAAGAATAAACGAGTAACCTTAGCTATCAAAGCTGTTCAACAACAAAACACTTTGGTGGCAATTATCACATATCTTTTGGCAATAATTGAGCGTTTAAACTTGAGAATTGAGCGATTGTATTTGGATAGGGAGTTCTTTTGTGTGCCAGTAATTCGTTGGTTGCAAGCTTTGGATATCCCATTTGAGATGCCAGTTATTATTCGAGGCAAACATGGAGGAACTAGACAGTTAATTAGAGGTTGGCGCAGTTATAAAACATCTTACACTTTAAACAGCGATAAATATGGCTCGGCTAATTTTCAAGTCTGGATAGTTTGTACATATAAAAATGGTAAAAGACGAGCGCATGGTCGAAAGTTCTTTATTTATGCAGTCTATAAAATACAGTTATCTTTACACCTGATACATGATGACTATCGTCTTCGTTTTGGAATTGAGAGTAGCTACCGCATGAAAAATCAGTGCTGAATTAAAACTACTATCAAAAATCCCACCATTCGCTTTCTATTTATAGCTTTATCCTTTTTAATTATTAACATCTAGATTTCTCTAGTCTGGCATTATCTCAGCCGTTTAAAAAGAAGTTCTAGACAAGTTTTTCCTCATCTGTTTACCCTTAAACAGATGCTTGAACTTTTACGTTAAGCCGTAGACCGCAACTATGGGGTAGCCTGCGAAGTTTGCTTACCATCTGGCTGATTTTGATTGATTTTTGGAGTTCATCAATAAGCCAATCTTATCATTTATCTCAGACGAACAGCTTTTTTCCATTCCTCTAAAAATAATATCGTACACTACTATTTTTTAGCGATGGCTATGCCCGCCGTTGGCGAAGCCTCTCGCAGAGAAGGTATCGCAAAACTTTTCGGTCTACTGAAAATGTCTTTTCTCTGTCTTCAAAGAGTTGTTTGGATTATCTGTCTATTGTTAAATATTTGTCTTTACTAAGCTTAATGAATGACTCGTTTAGGATTGCTATAGTTATAGTATAGACCTATAGGAATCATATTTGATTTCTGAAAAAGGTTGCAAGATAATACGGAGGGAAAAATTTGTCTAAGAGCGAACAATCATAAACCAGTATCTAGAAGCGGCAATTGCAGAACTACAAGAATTTCTAGATAATCGCCCAGATGCGCGTGAGATCAGGAAAGCATTGGCAGTAAAGCTGGTTTATCAAGGCTATAAGTATGAGAAAATTCAAACAATTTTAGGTGTGTCTGTTAGTTCGATAACAAGCTGGAACAACGCCTATAAGGAATAGGGAATTTCGGGACTACGCTTAAATCATCAAGGCATAAAGAGTTACCTGAGCGATGAACGGCGAGAATAAGTATTAAGTTGGTTGCAAACTAAAGATATTTGGGAACTGGGTGACTAGAGTACAAAGAGGGCATTTGAATATGATGTAATCTACGAATCGAAACGAAGCTATTACGATTTATTTGACGCAGCGGGAATTAGTTGGAAGAAAACCACCGCCTTGAATCCAAAGGCGGACATTGAGGCTGTTACCGCAAAAAAACAGTCTTGTTTCATTGTTGGCAAGTAACAGAGAGGAAATAGACTCAGGAAGACTAAGAGTATTGTTAATAGATCAGTGTCATCTTCTTTGAGGAGACTTAACCGGATATGTTTGGGGCAAAACTGATCAAGAAATTGCAGTGCAAGTTATTAACGAACAAGATAAACAGATATACTACGGGGCGGTTGACTATCTCAATGGCAAGTTACTTTTGAAAGCTTATAATGCTGGTAATTCTGACAATACTATTGATTATCTACGCTATTTATTAGACCAGTCTCCGAACCAACAATTACTTCTTTTTTTGGGATGGAGCTTCTTACCATCGTTCTCATGTTGTTCAAAAGTTTTTAGGTGAGGTAAACGAAGGTTTGCCATCAGAACAATGGATAAGGTACCTGGCTCCGTTTTGCTCCTAATTGCCCATCACAAAATCCAATTGAGGATATTTAGTTACAAGCTAAAACATGGGTGCGGCGTTTCTGTGCTTTGATTCCTTCGTTCTCGCATCTGAAGTGGATGTTTGAGTGGTTTATCCTACACACAAACGAGTGATTTTACCACTATTCAAATGTACGGAGCTTTTTCAGAAATCAAATATTAGTCCTATAGAACCTTAAATACTAAAAATAGTCATGAAAATTGGAACGAAAGTCAATTTAATTGTGATGATAGCTTTTCTCGGTGGTATTTTAATTAGTGGTATTGCTTTATCAAGCGTTCTTGAACAAAAGGCAGAACAAGAGATGTCTTCTCAAGCAATACTTGCCATGCAAATTGCAAATTCACTTAGACAATATACCAATGACCGCGTACAACCATTATTGTTACCGAGAGTAGACACTCAAGAACAATTTATTCCAGAAGTTATCCCAACATTCTCTGTTAGAGAAACTTTTGAAATTTTACGTAAAACCCCAAAATTTAGCAATTTTATGTACAAAGATGCTGCGCCAAACCCAACAAATATGAGGGATATGGCGGACAAATTTGAAGCTGATATTATTAAAAAGTTTAATCAACAACCAGACTTCAAAAGTCTATCCGGCTTCCGAAATATATTTGAAAATAAATTGTTTTATACCGCTCTACCTTTTAGGGTTCAAAAACAAAGTTGTCTGCGTTGCCATAGCGTTCCCGAAGCGGCTCCTAAAAGTCAATTACTAACCTATGGAAAAGAACATGGGTTTGGGTGGAAGTTGAATGAAATTGTTGCCACTCAAATTGTTTATGTTCCGGCTGAGGGAATTTTTAAAACTGCTCAGTGGTCTTTTTATCTACTTTTAGGACTTTTAGGAATTATTTTTACAACCATTGTTATCATCATTAATTTCTTATTACAAAAGACAGTGCTACAGCGTCTTAAAAGAATGGTTAATGTGGCAGAAAAAGTGAGTAGTGGTGATATGAATGCCAATTTTAGTAAACAAGACAAAGATGAAATAGGAGCGTTGGCGGACGCTTTTAACCGGATGAAGTATAGTTTAGAAATTGCTCTGAATATGTTAAATAATAATACCGATACTAGATAGATATACTTTTCTGCCGCAAGCTGCTAGCGATAAATGTTCACTAACTTGTTTTAATTTACCAAGCATCATCTGTTCAAACTCTAAAGCCTTCTGCTTATTAGAGATTTTTGCTGCCAACTTTCTTACAAATTCTAGTAAGGAAATTTGCGGATAAGATTTCAAAATCTCTTGAGTTAAAAAATTAGCAATTGGTCGAACTACATAGGCTAACTCGCGCTTGCATTATTGATTGCCACAAAACTGAAACTCCCAACTCCACAAAAGAGTACTGAGAATTTGCATCTGAAAAGCTATCTCAAAAATACTTGGAAAAACATCAATAATCCGCAAGTTATTGGACTTCTATTTGCAGTGTTTTCCATGTTCATAATTGAGTTAGGTGCTTGGTATATATATCTCCCAATCTACGCGGATAAATTTTTAGGTGCTTCTAGGACAGAAATTGGATTACTCCTTTCTAGTGACTCAATTGCTTTTGCGTTAGCTGCTTCACAACTGGGACTTCTAGTTCGTTGGTTCTCAGAAAAAAGCTTAATAGTAGTCGGTTTTGTGATCTGTGGATTGTCACTGTTAATGATCCCTGTAATTCATAACGTTTGGTTGCTGCTGATTCCCTGCATTATATCTGGTGCATCCCAAGCTTTAGTTTTCCCACCGTTGCAATCAATATTAGCAACGATCGCTCCAGAAGGTTATCGGGCTGGATTTATGGCGCTAAATGTTACAGTTCAATCACTAGGAAGATCATTAGGCCCGTTATTTGGGGGTATTACTTTCGCCGCTTGGGGAATAGCAGGAGTCTTTTATGCCAATGTCGTTCTTGTTTTAATCACAGTTGTAGTGTTTAGTTTGCTCCTGGTAAAAAGAACCTCGAAACCCTCCAACGCCTAAATTTGTAGGAATTTTTTCCTCCTCTGCATAAACCACCGCTTTCTACCTCTATAGAAATTTAGAAAGCGAGAAGCTAGTTCAAAACGCACAAAAACATTAACCACAACCAAAAATATTTCAGGAGAAAAAGAAAATGATAGTTGTTATGAAAACCCATACTCCATCCGCAGAAATTGAAAGTCTAGTTCAAGAATTCCGCAGTTGGAACCTCACACCAGAAACAATTGAGAGCAACAACAAAGTGGTAATTGGTTTGGTAGGAGATACTGCTAGTCTGAATATCGAACAAGTTCAACAACTAAGTCCTTTTGTTGAGCAGGTTTTAAGAGTCAAGCATCCCTTCAAACGAGCAAGTTTAGAATTCCGTCATGGAGAATATAGTGAAGTAGTTGTACCAACTCCCAATGGGCTAGTAACTTTTGGTCAAAATCATCCTTTAGTAATCGTAGCTGGGCCTTGTTCAGTCGAGAATGAAGAAATGATTGTGGAAATAGCACAGGTAGTCAAAGCTACAGGTGTGCAGTTTCTCAGAGGAGGAGCCTACAAACCTCGTACCTCTCCTTATGCTTTCCAAGGACATGGAGAAAGCGCCCTATCCCTGTTAGCAAAAGCCCGCGAAGTTACAGGTTTAGGAATTATCACAGAAGTTATGGATACAGCTGACCTGGAGAAAGTAGCAGAAGTTGCAGATGTAGTGCAAATTGGTGCCCGCAATATGCAGAATTTCTCGCTATTGAAGAAAGCAGGTGCTACAGGTAAACCAATTTTACTCAAGCGGGGGTTATCCGCAACGATTGAAGAATGGTTAATGGCAGCAGAATATATTCTGGCAAGTGGTAATCCCAATGTGATTTTGTGCGAACGTGGCATTCGCAGTTTTGACCAAAAATATACCAGAAATACTCTTGATTTATCTGTGATACCTGTATTGCGTAAGCTAACGCATTTGCCAATCATGATTGACCCCAGTCATGCCACTGGCTACTCAGAATATGTACCAACAATGGTAAAGGCAGCAGTAGCAGCCGGCACAGATTCCTTGATGATTGAGACTCACCCCAACCCCAAAAAAGCATTGTCTGATGGGCCTCAGTCTCTGACTCCTGTTGAATTTGTGGAACTAATGCAGGAAATTACTCCCTTGATTCAATTCTTTGGTCGTGGTCATCAATCAGACTTGGCAACAGTATTTACTGCGAAAGTTTCCTCTACTGCTGCGATCACTGTATAAATTCAATTGATCTATGTCAATACTTTTCGGGTTTTGGGGGAAAGGGAAAGGGTTTCATATTTACCTTTACCCCAAACCCAGTAACCTTTCTGCAGAGCAAAAGAGAGATTATTGGATTTATCCGAAAAGTATTGTGATCTATGTCTATTGAATTTAAGGTAGTAATCATTAGCCTGATTAAGGTGTCTGTTGATGGCATTGGAGCAAGCGATCGCATCAAGCAAATCTTTGAGACAAACGCAAAAGTCAATTTAAATTTCTCCATCCCTGTGTTTGAGTAACAGAATGGTTCAGGATTTTTGGGGATCTTGAAAGATTATATAATAAAATAGCTATACATTGACCTGCTAAAATCATTGCCTGTTCTCTAATTTCTTCTTGTTCTCTCAGCTTTTTTCCATTCCACTCTGTGATATTTGTAAATTCTAAAAGTTTTGTGACCTGTGAGTGAAAACTTTTACTGACTTGCTTAAATCAAGAGTTGCACTTATATTTTTTGCCATAAAAGGTAGACGTTAAAAGCCTGGAAAGATTACTTAACGGGAATCCTACCTTGTTTTTGACCCTCATAAATTTTTGCACACATTACCACACTTAAAATTTATTCGCGGTTTATGTATTAATACGTATATTAATGTCATGAATATTTTTTAGTAAATGAAGAAAGTTGTTAGCGATGGCAACGAGAACACCGCAGGCATCGCACTTTTTTACCTGACCTCACAAAATCGCGTTGCTCCCTTAGTCAACTTGGGTGAAACTACAACCACGCTATTACCATGTGCAGGGCAACCAATACAGTTGCCAACAGCATTTTTTTTCCAATTGCTAGAAAGTGGTAGTATTAGCATCCAGTCAAAAGAGAAACTGAATAGCACCAACGAAACTGTACGCTTATTAAATGGATGCCGCTTCTTCTGCTGACTTACAACAAGCAAACTACAGATTTCATCTAGTACAAGCATATTTTCAGGGTCAGACAGATATCTACAAAAACATCAAACCGCGCACCCTGCGTCGTTGGGTACAACAGTTCCGTGAAGCAGAAACCAGCTATGGTTGCGGTTATGTTGGTTTGCTCCCACGTATTTCTAGTAGAGGAAATCGCCCCCCCGAAGCACCAACAGATGCAAGCATTTTATTAGATAAATTTATTACCGAACATTTCGAGACACCAAGACAAGCTCCCGCAGCTTCCGTTTATCGCGCCTATACAAGAGCTTGCAGTAGAGCCAACATTCCCCCACTGAGTCAACGCACATTTTATACTCGCCTAAAAAAGCGTCCCATCCATGAGCAGACTTTAAAGCGTCAGGGAGCAAAAGCCGCATACGCAACCGAACCGATTGTTTTAGAACTAGCTAAAACTACACCCAGGCATGGAGACAGACCCAATGCTTGCTGCCATCTTGACCACACCCAACTCGACATCGAGTTACGCTCTAAAGTTTCTGGTCGGAACTTAGGACGACCTTGGCTGACATTACTGATTGATGCCTACTCCCGACGCATCTTAGCAGTTTATCTCACCTTTGACCCACCTTCTTACAGGTCTTGCATGATGGCACTAAGGTTGTGTGTTCAGCGTTTTGGTCGTTTTCCCCAATCCGTAGTTGTAGATGGCGGCAAGGAATTTCATAGCGTTTACTTTGATACCTTATTAGCACGTTACCACTGCATTAAAAAGATTCGTCCTGGTGCTAAACCCCGTTTTGGCTCAGTAGTTGACCGATTATTCGGCACAACCAATACGGAATTTATCTTTAACTTACTGGGCAACACCCAAGCCAGTAAGCAGCCACGTCAATCTTGCCATTGGTGTCAAGTTAAGGCAGATGCCCAAATGTCAAGTGACATAGCAGCAGTGCGTCGGTGTCGCTGACGCACGGCTTTTACTAAGCCCATAGAGTGTTGATGCTCAACCAACCAAGGAATAAGTTGTAGTTGTGGGTTTTGCAAAAGTGCGCGGTGAAAAAAGTACAAACTGCGAAAAACCATCTGTCAATGCTGAAGGCCAACTTGATGTCTGCGGCAGTTTAACTGACGAGGCGTTGCATATTGCTTATCAAAACTATCTGGCTGAAAATCCAGAGTAGTTTTGAGTTGACCTGTAGTAATCACGTACAGATTGTGGTAGCTTTTTATCGTGTGACTTATAGTGATGTGAGGTTAAATCAAAAAACAATAGAAATACAGAGGGATAACAATGTTTAGTTATTCTAGCCCCGCAATTGCCACATATCTTAATATTGCTTCTCCAAGAGCGGCTTGTGTCAACGGCAGCAAAGTTGCAGTCCTTAATAGTGAAGGAGTATGGGAAGTAGAGAATGGTGTAAAAAAACTAATTCCAAATTCTTACCATGATGCTCGTGACTGTGCAGCTATTGATGGTAAAACCTATGTGCTAGCTGTTCCAACAGGATTAGTAAAAATAAAAACTGATGGAACCACCCAAAAAATAGTTAACAGTGTTGCTAAATCAAGGACAAGAGTTAAATTTTTAGGGGATAAATGGGTTGTCCACCAATCTGTAAACACCCTATCAATTTACGATACAAATCTTAACCTCAAAGCCAAAAAAGATTACCAGGTAACTGAAGTAACAGATTTTGAATACAAAGATAACTATCTTTATATCAGTGGTTTTCAGCAACAAAATCGGTCAGGTATCCCAGTACAAATTGCTTTTCTTTACCGAGTGGGTTTTGATGGCACAAGCATATTTAAATTGCCAAATTTGCCGGGGAATAACCAAGGTAAGCTTTGGGGTTACAATCCTGCTATTCTTATTGACAACATGGCAGATACTCGACTAAACAGATTATACATTTCTGGGGATAAACTCTACGTACTTGGTTCGGTCTATGGGGGTAATTCAATCTATAGGTGGAATGGTAAAGACCTATTGACACAAACCTTAATCACAACAGATAAATATACTAATGCTGCCCAAACTCGTGATGAGACGAAAGTTTACACAGGAGTTGTTGATTTAACGTCATTCACTGTTGAACGTGGGCAACTAAGTCTTACAAGACTTCCTTCAACAGGAGGATTGGGCGACGGCAATAGCAATTTCCCTAAAACCATTTACTCAGATGGCACTGATATTTTTGTTGGATCTAATGCTGCTTACGCAATTCCCAATAGAGATAGCCAAACATTCTTAGGTAAACCGATTTCACCTTACCGTAGCGATGCAAGTTTTTTAATTTTTCCGAATAATCTCAAGACTCGCAAAGCTTGGGTAACACCTGGAAATGGTGAAGTATTGCTATTTAATAATAAGTTTGCTCTTATCAAAACAGGTAATGTTAATGATTTGTCTACAAATTCCGGAACCGCCCAAACCCTACCAACAAATACTTATTTTATTAAGTTTTAACACAGCGATCCCTTCCAGGGACGGTTACACCATTGCTTTTTCACACCTTCTTTTATGTTCCAACTTTGGATTGAGCGTTTGAGATACCTGAGGCAATTTCCGCAGATGCTCCCGCCTTCCTTGACTGGCAGGTACGCTGCTTTAACAACGGCGGCATTGCCTCGTCTCCTGTGAGCGATGGCAACGAGAATACCGCAGACATCCCTAAGAGCCGACGGTTACGCGATCGCAAAAGAAAGCGGATAGTCCTAGTACTAGCCCTTTCAAGGTGTTGTGTGATGTGCTGATTTGTAGTTTCGTAAAAAGAGGTGTAAATCTGTTGGGTGGAGAAAAAAATGTTGCTAGGACAGGTGTTCGAGCGTTTTGTAAAAGAGAGTCCAGTATCTGTGATGGTTCGTGGGCTTTTAGAGAAAGCATTATGTCTCCAAATCCTCGATGAAATATTTGAACGTAGTGCCAAAACCCAGTACACTCGTGAGCTATTATTCTCTACGGTAGTTAATTTGATGAGCCTTGTTGTCTGTGGAGTTCATCCATCAGTACACGCAGCACACCAAGCATCAGTTGAAAAAATAGGTGTTTGAGTTACTTCGGTCTACAACAAAATCATCGGTGCACACGGACACCTGAAGAGAAGCGATTACTATACAAAATTCTTCGCCAATCGAAACCAACCAAAAGAAGCTCCTAAGGGACTTCCAAAGAATAAATTATTCCAAGAAAACAAGAGACAGGATTTCTCAAGAATGATAATCATTTTAAGGGGGAGAAAAGGGGTTGCCGAGGGCAACCCCTTTTCTCCCCTTCATCTATGCATAAAGAATCTATACACTTGTGGTCTGCTTTGAAGTTAAACAGTGTAAAATTAGTATGTTTTATAGCTAAATAAATGCTGTTATTAAAATCAAATAACTTTTGTTTTAATACAACAAATATCAATAAACCAATTACCTAAATTTGGGAAAACTTCATGAGTAGAATCGGTTAGCCGCTCAATCTGTTTTTCAATTTGAGCCATAGCTTTTTTTGTAAGCTTTACCCCATCTTCATAAGTTTCGTGTACTAGTTTAACTGCTGGATGTTTCCCGTTCCATTTCATAGTACTAGCGAAATTTAAAGCCGTTTCTAGTTCATCTAAAATACTGCCGTTCCAATGATTTTCCAGTATTGCCCATGTTCTTTCTATGGGATTATACTTACTATGATAGGGAAGATAGTAGGCTAAACGTATATTTACTTGATGCTTGTGGGCAAACTCTACTATACGTTTCATAAATTGGGTACGTCGTGAACTATTCTGTGGCCCATTATCTTGATTGAGAAGTAGGGTTTGAATATCGGAAAAACGATGCTTTTGTTCTAACCAAAAATCTTCTAAAATATCAACAATAAAATCGCTTGTAACTTTCGATTCTGTAAAGTACAAAAATAGCTCATCAAGCTCTGGAAGAAATATACCATAAGGAGTTACAGTTGTTTTTGGGTTATAATCATGGTCGTCAGCTTTCGCTCCGTCCCGGCTTTTACCCCCGCGATCAAATGAGCCAATCTTAACGCGAGCTTTTGCGTCCATACTTAGACGTAAAATACTTTTATCTTCATCTGCATCTTTATTTACTAAGTCTAATTGCTCAAAGATGGCATCAGTTTGTGGGATTTTTTTTGAGGTTGAACTTTCTTTACCCTTCTGAGCTTGTAACCTAAATTATTTAATTTGACTCAAATTGTTTCTGATGTATGTAAATTTTCATCCTGATAACCATATTTTTCAATTAATTGCTTTCTGACTTCGGCTGCACTGAGTCTGCTATATAGTCTTTGACTTTTAAAACTAGGATCAGTTTGACTTTGCGAATCTACTATATTTTTTATATCTTC
>NZ_JAIVFT010000039.1 GCF_020829665.1 Nostoc sp. CHAB 5824 | reverse complement strand
TTGCATCACATCCAGATGCAACATTAATAGAATTGTGTGAATTATTTGCAGACAAGACTGGCAATTTTGTAGGTCGAAGTGCAATGTGTCGTGCGTTACAGAAATTAGGATTAAATCGGAAAAAAAAACAAAGCGGAGTACCCAAGCAGGCACGGAGAGAGTCCTGAATAAAAGAAGAGATTTTTGGGAAAAGGTCAAACATATAGAGCCAGAAAATTTAGTATTTTTGGACGAAACTGGAGTTCTACTTGGTTTAACAAGGACTCATGCCCGTTCACAAATTGGAACAAGAGCTTACTCTCTTAACCCCTTCTATCGGGGATCAAAAGTTACAGTAATTGGAGCAATTAGTATTAAAAAAGTAGTCGCATTAATAACAATGAATAATTCAATGGATGGCAAAGCTTTTGAAGTATTTATTGAGAAGTTTTTAGTGCCAGAGTTATGGTCAGGAGCAGTCGTAGTGATGGATAATTTATCCGCGCATAAACTCGATTCAATTGTGCCAATGATTGAAGCTGTCGGCGCTTCAGTTCTTTGTTTATCCCCATATTCTCCCGATTTTAATCCAATTGAATTATGGTGGTCACAACTCAAATCTTTCTTACGCAGTTTTGCTCCAACTACAACAGAAATGGTTGATAAACTAATATCAGTTGCACTCGACTTAATAAATCCTCAACATTTAAGAAACTGGTTTGCTAATTGCTGCTACTGTACCTCATAACAGCCGGAAGTGCTGTATATCGCCAGCCTCCCGCAGGAGTTCGAGACGTAGTTGGATCAGCGCCTCTAAATCCTGCAAGTTGGCTTGTCGCAAGTTTAACATTACCCTAATTTACAATCGCACTTCGGCGACGGTGATGATTTTTTCATCACGGTTGAGTTGGAGGATGCTTTCACCTTTGACATCTCTACCTAAGATCGGCACTGTTTCCACTGGTATCCTGACTACCCGCTCTTTATTCGTTACTAAAGCTATCTCGCTAGATGCGTTGGCGTAGCCCGCCGTTCGCGTAGCGTCTCGTAGAGAAGGCATCGCTATAACCATACCAGCTAAGTTGTCAGTTTTGCTGGCGAATTTCAGCGCTTGCGTGCCTAAATCGCCGCGATTAGCTGCTCTTAGCTGACTCGCAGGCATCCGCTTGGCATATCCTTCTTGAGTAACTAGCAGTAACTGGTCATCTTTGCCGACAGTGACACAGCCAACCATTTGCTGATTTTTCAATAACCGAAATGCTTGTAAACCCATCGCTGTGCGTCCCATGATCGGTAATTGTTCATCATTGGCTGCAAAGCGCAACACTCGCCCACCAGAACTAGCTAAAATCAGATGCGCTCCTGGAGCAGTGAATTGGGTAAATGACAATTCATCATCGTCTTTGAGCTTCAAAATCGTGATTCCGCGCCGCGTCAAATTAGTGAATTCTCCCAGAGACAGCCGCTTAATTCGTCCCTGTTTTGTTAAGAGAATCATCTGCTGAGTTTCGAGATTTTCCGGTAGTAAAAAGCGGCTGACTACAGCTTCTTGAGCGCCTTGAGCAGTACTACTGAGCATGGTAATCAAAGGTTTCCCCCGTGGAGAACGTCCAGTGGTTGGGGGAATTTCTCCCACCTTCACAGGATAGACTTTGCCGCCACCAGTTAGTACTAGCAAGTCTTTTTCTGTGTCAGTTAAAACAGTTTGGATAATGAAGTCATTATCATGCAGACCATTTTCACCTTTTGACTTTCTTCCAGATGGCTGGGTACGGCGCACATAACCCCGTTGGGTAAACTCTAAAACCGCTTCCTCTGCTGGCTGTTCTAATTTTGGATTTTGGATTTTGGATTTTGGATTGTCTTCATCATCTTCTGATCCTCTGTTCTTCTGCTCCTCTGCCCTAGACTTTTGCTCCTCTCCAATTTTTGTCCGTCGGGGATCGTTGTACTTGCGCTTGAGCGATCGCAAATCTTTTTTCAATGCCTTCAATAATTCTCGGCGATCGCTCAGTAATAGCTCCAACAATCTAATTTGTTCACTTATCTGCTCAAATTCCTGCTGCAAATTTTGCTGTTCTAAACTGGTGAGGCGACGCAACGGCATAGCCAAAATTGCATCTCCTTGTGCCTCACTCAAATCTAGTCGGCTACAAAGGTTTATTTTTGCGGTACTTCCATCGGGAGCTTGCCGCAAAATTTCAATTACCCGATCCAAATTAGATAGTGCTTTGAGTAAACCTTCCAGCAAATGCACACGACTTTGGGCCTTCCCCAACTCGTAATTGTAGCGACGGTTCAGCGTCTCTTCTCGGAAACTCAAAAACTCCTGCAAAAGTTGACGCAAACTTAACTGGCGGGGTTGTCCATTCACTATTGCTAGGAGAATTGCCCCAAAAGTCATTTGCAAAGCAGTTTGGTGATACAAATGCTGGAGAACTTCTTGGGGATTGGTATCGCGTTTGAGTTCAATTACCACCCGCATCCCTTCGCGATCGCTTTCATCCCGAAGATCAGAAATTCCTTGCAAGCGTCCTTGATTTACTAAGTCCGCTACCTTCTCAATCCAGGCAGCCTTATTCACTTGATAAGGCAATTCTGTAATGATAATTGCCGTCCGTCGCTTACTTCCCCTAGTGGCTGGAATTTCCTCTAGAGTTGCGACTCCCCGTAGCAGAATTCCACCTTTACCTGTGGTGTATGCTTCCCGAATTCCCACCTCACCAATTATTTCTCCACCAGTGGGAAAGTCTGGCCCTGGAATTAGCTCGAATAATTTTTCATCTGGCAAATCTGGGTTGTCGATTAAGGCAATTAACCCATCGACAACTTCCCCCAAGTTGTGCGGTGGTACATTTGTCGCCATTCCCACAGCAATACCAGAACAGCCATTGAGCAACAGAAACGGCAACTGAGCAGGTAACACCGTTGGTTCTTGCTGGGAATTATCAAAGTTACCGACAAATTCCACAGTTTCTTCGCCAATTTCTGTCAGCATTCCCTCATGGCTGATGGGTGCGAGGCGCGTTTCTGTGTAACGCATCGCTGCTGGCGGGTCATTATCGACACTGCCAAAGTTACCGTGTCCTGCTAGTAAAGGATAGCGGCTAGAAAAATCCTGCACCAGCCTGACTAAAGCATCGTAAACTGATTGGTCGCCGTGGGGATGGTATTTACCCAACACATCACCCACTACACGGGCACATTTTCGATAGGGTCTATCTGGTACTAAACCGAGTTCGTGCATTGCATACAGAATGCGACGATGCACTGGTTTTAAGCCATCACGCACGTCTGGTAGCGCTCGCCCGACAATCACGCTCATGGCATATTCTAGATAAGACCGTTGCATCTCGGTGTGCAGGGCTGTTGGAATTACCTGTCCCGTTGAGAGAAGGTTTAACTGTTTTGCCATGAGTTTTTTCCCTGAAATTTAACTACACAAAAGCCGACGGAACTCAATATTGCAGCAACCACAGCATAACGGATGAAATGGGATTCCTAACAAAATTTTGATAGTCATAGAAGAAAAAGCAGTAGTATCATCCTTGATGACAAGCATGTACTTTGACTATTAAAAAGGAAACAGATAGCAGGTAGCTGTTTAAATCGAATGATAATCTGCTGCACACTTAATTTGTATAGACCCCATAGCCAGGATACTTGCCATGACTGCATTTTCTCATTTTGAATTTTGAATCGCCTAATCCCCTTACCTCTACGTCTATAACTAAAATTCTCATGAAAACTGTTTTAATTGTCGAAGACGATCTAATTAATGCTCGTGTTTTTTCCAAAATTTTGTCCAAGCGTGGCGGCTTGGGTGTGAAACACACTGAAAATGTTGAAGAAGTAATAAAAATTGCCCAATCAGGAGAAGCCGACCTGATTTTGATGGATGTTTCTCTGTCTAGAAGCGTTTACCAAGGTAAATCTGTTGATGGAATCAAAATTACACAGATGTTAAAATCTGATCCCAAAACAGCAAACTTACCTGTTATTTTGGTGACGGCACATGCTATGGAAGGCGATCGCGAGAACTTTCTCAAGCAAAGCGGCGCTGATGGTTACATTTCTAAGCCAGTTGTTGACCATCAACAGTTTGTTGACCAAATCATCGCACTTCTACCCACAGACGACCACTAAGAATTGACGACTTATTTCAGGAATACTCGCCCGCAAACATTTTTGGGCGACTACTTCCTGGATTTATTTAGTATAGATGTACTACGAAAAGGTACTATTAGGCAAGTGGTAATAGAAAAGTTATGAGTTATGAGTGGTGAGTTATGGCTCCCAACTCCTCACTCTTAACTCCTAACTCTATTATTGAGTAGGCTGTTGTTCAGGGGCTGATGATGAGTTTTCTCGTTGCTGTAGGGCTGCTTGAATACGGGGTAATTCTAGGAATTTTTTCGTATCAGACAGTAGGCGATCGCCCCAGAGATTTTCTTTGAGAAAATCCAAATTAGCATAGCGCTGATCGATGCGAAGTGCGGCTTCTCCTAAGGTTAGTCCTTGTTGTTGATCGCCTTTAGTATACAGTGCCACTGCCAAGGCCAATAAAGGTTCTGCGGCTTGCTTATCAAGAGTTACAGCAGATTGCCATCGCTTAATCGCTTCGGGGATATTACCCTGTTCGTAGTTGATTAAGCCAATATTGTTGAGCGCCGGCCAGAATTTTTTATCTTCAGAGACTGCTTTATCGTACTGTGCGATCGCATCTGGTAATTTACCGAGCAGATAGTAAGCATTACCCAAATCAAACAACCCTTCTGGATCATTGGGTTTTAACTTCAAACCGTCTTGGTAATTGACAACAGCTGCTTGGTAATTTTTCTGCTGAAAATTAGCTGAACCCAAAGCAAACAAAATATCTCCATTTTTGGGGTTGATAGATTGCGCTTTTTTCAGGCTAGCGATCGCCGCATCAAACTCTTTAGTTTGCAGTTGCAATCCACCTAAGAGCAACCACACTTTATCATTCTTAGGAGCCAGTTGGCTAGCCAGCCGCGCTCGTGGCAAAGCTAATTCAACCTGTTGAAACTGAGCCAGTTGAGCCGCTTCCTGTGCCAAGCTCAACCCCTGCTTCTCTAACTTTGTCCCATCTAGTTGCAATGTATGGGGTATTAATGCCTGCGCGTTAGCGGCTTTTGGCATACTCCACAAACTACAAACCATTAGAAAAGAAATCAAACGAACATGTTTAGGCACACTACCGCCTCTAAGCCACTAATCAAAGAATCTTTCAGCTAGCTTAAACGATCTCCGCTGTTGACGGCAGCAAAATCTTACAAAGAAAGGCAGGGGGACTCGGGGCCCCCTCTGGGGATAGGGGGAAGAGGGGGCAGGAAGCGAGCAGATGTCGTCTCAAATCAGTATACCAACTACCGAATTACTATTGAATTCTGTAAATCTTGCCACAAAAGTATCAGTATTTGTCCAGAGTTTTGTGGATATTGTCTGGCAAGGAATTGCAACAAGCCAGGATTAAATGAAAGGGATTAAATATTGGGCATTAATTATTCTCCCTCACTTCTTCTGCTTCCCATTTTTCATTAAAAAAAATTGATGACTTTGGTCATACATCAGCCTGGAATTACTAGTGACTTTGGTCATACATCGGTTGGAACTTTTTGATCAATAATTATTATGTATGAATTTATACGACGAGGTAAATATTAAACACCTGTCTAAAGATTAGAACTTTAATGCAAATAAGGAGTCAATTCCATGTTGAAACTAAATCGTGTATCGATAGTTTTAGCTGCTGCTGCCTTGATCGTTGTTCCCAGTCTCTTGACTGCGCCTGCAATTGCACAGACGAAAGTCTACGTTGTTGGTGACCGGGATCAAGATTGGGATCGCGACGGCAGACGCAACTATAGAGAAGGCAGAAACCCTAGAAACAGAGGTAATTGGAACCGCGACGGTAGACCCTATCCTGGAGTAGTCAGAAACCCTAGAGTTCAGGATAATTGGAACCGTAACAACCAAGCTTATAGCAGAGTAGTCAGACTTGGTAATGGTGACATCAGATATCCCAATGGGCAAATTATTCCTGCTAGATCCATAGTCAGACTGCGTAATCAAGGTTACTTTAGACTTCCCAACGGGGATATTCTTCTTCCTAGTCAGGAAATTGTTCCTGCTGGAAGATTAGTTAGAGTGCGTAATGATTACTTCAGACTTCCTAGTGGATTGGTATTGCAAATAAACCTTTAAAACACTAAAAACTCAAAATAATTGTCAGTATAAGGCTACCAGGTTATAGTTTTAGCCGTGAATAACTGGCTCGGTAGCCGTTCTTTTTAAACGCAGTTATATGAAAATTGATACATCAAATACCGTAGATTCATCAGTTTTGGTTCCAGAGGTAAAGAAAAAGAAGGGCAGACGTAATTGGCTGTCTTGGCTAATTGCTCTTTGCCTTTTAGGTGGAATTGGCTATGCAGTTTATTACCAAGTAACGGTTGCTCCCCGTCAAGAAGCCAGACGCCGGGTGTTGACAAAGCCTGTAGAAAGGCAGAATTTAACAATCACAGTTTCAGCGAACGGAACGGTGAAGCCTGAGCGGTCAATCAACCTCAGCCCTAAAAATTCCGGCATCTTGAAAACACTGCTGGCGAAGGAAGGGGATCTCGTCAAACAAGGACAGATTGTAGCTTACATGGATGATTCCAACCTTCGGGGGCAACTCACCTCTGCTCAAGGACAATTGGCACAAGCCGAGGCGAATCTGCAAAAGGCGATCGCAGGTAATCGCCCTCAAGATATTGCTCAAGCACAAGGAGTATTAGACGAAGCCGAGGCGAATCTGCAAAAGGTACAAGCAGGCAATCGCTCTCAAGATATTGCTCAAGCACAAGCACGTTTGCAAAGCGCTCAAGCCGCCCTTCGCCAAGCAGAAGATGATTTTGTTCGTAATCAACAACTTTACAATGCAGGCGGTATTTCCCTTCAAACTCTTAACCAAAACCGTGCCACTCGTGACAGCGCCCAAGCTAGTGTAAATGAAGCACAGCAAGCACTGGGGTTGCAAAAAGCTGGCTCACGTCCAGAAGATATTGAGCAAGCCCGAGCTGTGGTGAAGCAGAGACAGCAAGCTTTGGCACTAGTGAAAGCCGGAACGCGCCAAGAAGATATTGACGCAGCCCGCGCCCAGGTAACATCTGCTCGCGGCTCGCTGCAAAATATCCAAGCCGAAATCAATGACACGATCATTCGCGCACCTTTTGATGGTGTGGTGACAAAGAAGTTTGCTGATCCCGGCGCTTTCGTCACACCCACGACAGCCAGTAGTGAAGTAGCTTCTTCTTCTTCTTCTTCAATCTTGTCTCTAGCTTCAACAAATGAAGTTGTTGCAAGTTTGGCGGAAACAAATATTTCCAAAATTCGCCTTGGGCAAAAAGTTTCGATTCAAGCAGATGCCTACCCAGGAAAAACCTTTGAAGGTAAAGTCAGCCAAATCGCTGCCCAAGCAATAGTAGAGCAAAACGTCACCAGTTTTGAAGTGAGAGTATCACTTTCAGACCCTCAAAGACTATTGCGGTCTGGAATGAATGTGGAAGTAGATTTTCAAGTCGGTCAAGTTGAAAATGTTTTAGTAGTACCAACCGCCTCAGTGGTGCGCCAAGAAAATGCCACAGGTGTGTTTGTGGCTGGAGCAGATAACAAACCTGTGTTTACTCGCATCGAGACTGGCGTTACCGTGAATAACTTTACCGAAGTTAAGTCTGGATTGACAGGAAACGAAAGGGTATTGCTCAGTTTCCCACCAGGGTCACGTCCGCAATCAACACCACGAGGAGGAGTTTTTCCTGGTTTAGGAGGAGGAGCCGGCGGTGGCGGTCGTTCAGGTGGTCGTTCAGGCGGTGGTTCCCCTTAAAGTGAGTTCTAAATAAAACCTTATGTTTAAGATATTTAAGGGCTTTTACAAAGTTAAGAATACCCGCACAGTACCGTTGTTGGAAATTTTGACAATGGCGGCAGAGACTCTGTGGAGTAACAAATTACGCACGGGTCTAACTATGTTGGGCGTGATTATTGGGATTTCCTCAGTCATTGCCATTACTTCTGTCGGTCAGGGAGTACAAAAGGGAGTTGAGCAACAAATACAAGCATTGGGTACAGATGTTATCCAAATCTTAGCGGGTGCAGCAAGAAGCGGGAATGTTCGTCAAGGAGTCGGTTCTAGCAGCACCTTGACCTGGGAAGATGCTAAGGCGATCGCTACACAAGCGCCATCAGCACAGATGGTTTCTGCTTATCTCCAACGGACTGCTCAAGTTGTATATGCAGGACAGAACACCTCAACAACAATTTATGGCACAGATTTGAACTACCCGGAAGTTAGAAATACCCACCCCCAGCAAGGGAGATATTTTACTCAAGAAGAACTAGATACTGCCGCACAACTTGCGATTATTGGCCCTACAGTCCAAAGCACACTCTTTGGAGGTGTAAATCCTATCGGTGAGAGAATTCGGATTCAGGGAGAGGCTTACGAAGTGATTGGGGTGATGGAACCTAAAGGTTCTCAGGGGCCGATGGATCGAGATGACCAGATTTTCATTCCTCTAACTAGTATGTCGAAGAGACTGGTTGGGAACAATGCCTTGGTAGGCGTTTCTGTAAATGGAATTTTAGTCAAAGGCGCTAATCAAGAGCAATTAGAAGCCGCTCAGTTTCAAGCCACCAATCTCTTACGGCTGCGTCACAACATTTATCCGCCACAAGCCGATGATTTTCGGCTGACCAATCAAGCTGATATTGTTAGTACCTTCACTAATGTTGTAGGTTTATTTACAGTAATGGTAGTAGCGATCGCTGGAATTTCCCTGGTGGTTGGTGGAATTGGGATTGCCAACATTATGCTAGTTTCCGTGGTTGAACGGACGCGGGAAATCGGGATTCGCAAAGCCGTAGGAGCCACCAATTCTGCAATTCTGAATCAATTTTTAGCCGAAGCGATCGTGATTTCCATTGCTGGTGGAGGTATTGGTATGGCCACTGGTGTTTTATTAGCTTTTGCAGCTGCAAACACTTTCAAATTCCCCTTTGTAATTTCTTTATTGTCGATTATTGCTGGTTTTGGACTATCGTTAAGCGTTGGCTTACTCGCTGGGGTAATTCCAGCACGGAACGCATCTAAATTAGATCCAATCACTGCTTTACGTAGTGACTAAATAATTCAAAAAAAGAAAATTTAAAAATTAAAAGCTTCTTTTAAAACAGGTGAATATATGCAACTTGAACTAGACCATATCTTTGTCTGTGTTGAACCAGAAGCACCACTAGCAGATTTGCTAACTGCTTTTGGACTCACAGAAGGTAGTCGTAGAATTCATCGAGGTCAAGGGACTGCAAACGTTTGCTTCTTCTTTGATAATGCTTATCTTGAGTTACTTTGGCTTTTTGACACTAACGAAATCCAGTCTCCTCTTGTTCGCCCTACAGGTTTGTGGGAACGTTGCCGTTGGCGAGAAACACAAGCTTGCCCTTTCGGCATTTCATTCCGGCGAACAGCATCAGATTTACAAGAAATGCCATTTCCTACTTGGGATTACCATGCAACATATCGGTCACCAAGAGCTTCTATTGCGATCGCAACCAATAGTGACAATTTATCAGAACCATTGATTTTCATTTCACCCGCAACTCAAAAACCTAGAAATTACCCGTTAGAACGGCGACCTCCTTTAGTTCATAAAGTTGGATTCCAAGAAATTACAGCATTACAAGTCACCTTACCCGGTGTTGAAAACTTTTCTGCTGAAGTTAGAACGCTAATCAATCTGGGATTAGTGCAATTTTCACAGGGTAATTTTTACCAACTAGAAATAGAGTTTGATAACGCCAAGGAAGGTAATTCACAAGATTTTGGTTCGCAACTACCAATTTTATTTAGATGGTGATTAGAGAATTTGATTGCAGTAAATACATTCTATTTCCTGAAAGTTTGATATCCTAAAAATTATAGGTTCTCTGCAAATAGCCTGGTGACTAAATTTTAATTATTCGCAGGTTATACAGTTAATATAGTTTTTTGAAAATTCACAACCAACAACTAACAATTTATTAATCCAAAATCAATATGCCAACCATGATTTGGATGGAATCCATTACTAAGACCTACCATTTGGGAGAAGTTAGTGTTCCAATACTCAAAGGAATTCAACTCTCCATTGAGGAAGGGGAATATGTCTCGATTATGGGTGCGTCAGGTTC
This sequence comes from Nostoc sp. CHAB 5824, assembly GCF_020829665.1. Taxonomy (GTDB): domain Bacteria; phylum Cyanobacteriota; class Cyanobacteriia; order Cyanobacteriales; family Nostocaceae; genus Nostoc. The sequence goes on along the minus strand of NZ_JAIVFT010000039.1, from coordinate 16,573 downwards.
AGGTAAATCCACGCTCATGAATATTTTGGGATGCCTAGATCGTCCCACAACTGGAGACTATATTTTTGAAGGCAGAAACCTGACGACTTTTGATGATGATGAATTAGCTTATATTCGCAATCAAAGGATAGGTTTTGTTTTCCAACAATTTAACCTATTGGCGCGGGCGACAGCGCTGGAAAATGTTATGTTACCAATGGTTTACGCTAACTTACCCAAGCCAAAACGCCGTCAAAGGGCATTAGAAGCCTTGGTAAAGGTAGGACTAGAAGGACGCATATCTAACCGTCCTAGTCAACTATCTGGGGGACAACAACAACGCGTAGCGATCGCTCGCGCTTTGGTCAATCGACCTGCATTAGTTTTGGCAGATGAGCCAACAGGAGCTTTAGATACTGAAACTTCCCATGAGGTGATGAGTTTGCTGACTGAACTTAATGACCAAGGGATCACGATTGTGATTGTCACTCATGAGCCAGATATTGCTGCTCAAACCAAAAGAATTATTCGAGTTCAGGATGGCTTGATTGTAGGTTAATTTGTTAATATAAACCCTTTGGGGGGGTATTTAAAATTTAAACCTCTGTAGGTCAATCAGGATGAAAACTTTTGATTGTATCCTCAAAGAAACCTAATTAATGACTATATCTATAATTATGAATTTCAGCTTATTCTTCGTGCATTCTACCTGCGTTAGCATAGCGTTCGCTATTCTTTTTCCAAATATAGCAAGTGCAGCAACTCCCCCAAAACCGCAGAATACCTCAAGCTCGGTACAGGTTCCTGATTACCTCAACCCTAGTCCCAATCCTCTCCAATTTCCTACCAAACCGCAGGAAGTCAAGATTCAAGGAACTGTGCCAATCAGTTTGGCACAAGCTTTGGAACTAGCACGACGTAACAATCGAGACTTACAAATAGCCATATTACAGCTAGAACGCAGTCGCTCGGCACTGCGCGAGTCTCAAGCTGCCTTGTTTCCTAGTGTTGGTATTAACAGTAGTGTAACTAATAGTGGTAATGGTTTTATTAACAATTCATCTCAAGGAAGCACCTCTTTTAATGGTTCAGTACAACTAAATTATGACCTCTATACCTCTGGTAATCGCCAAGCAACAATCCAAGCCGCTGAAGAACAACTACGGGTGGATGAATTAAATGTTGAAAACCAGTCTTTGACAATTAGGTTGAATACCACGACTCAATATTACAATTTGCAACAAGCAGATGAACAAGTAAGAATTAATCGGTCTGCTGTGGCAAATGCCCAGGCTAGTTTGCGGGATACTCAAGCCAGAGAACAGGCTGGAGTGGGTACGCGGTTCGATGTGCTGCAAGCTCAGGTGAATTTAGCAAATGCCCAACAACTACTGACTAATGCTATCTCACAGCAGCAAATTGCCCGTCGTCAGCTTGCCACGTTGTTAAGTTTGTCGCAGTCAGTTGATATCAGCGCCGCAGATCCTGTACAAATAGCTGGCCTTTGGCCGCAGACGGTAGAACAAAGTATTGTCCAGGCGTTTCAAAATCGTCCAGAACTGCAACAGCAATTAGCACAACGTAATATTTCCGAGCAACAGCGACGACAGGCACTTTCACTGCTAGGGCCGCAAATTAGTTTGGCAGCCAATTACAATCTGTTAGATCGCTATGATGATGGCGTCAGTATTACTGATGGGTATTCAGTGGGACTCCAAGGAAATTTAAGTTTGTTTGATGGGGGAGTAGCAAGAGCAAGGGCGGCTCAGTCGAGAGCTAATATTGCGATCGCAGAGACTCAATTTGGTAGCCAGCGCGACCTAATTCGCTTTGATGTAGAACAGTACTATTCTCAATTGCAATCTAATTTAAATAATGTACAGACTTCTAGTGTGGCTTTAAATCAAGCCAGGGAAGCTCTGAATTTAGCAAGGCTGAGGTTCCAAGCTGGTGTGGGTACTCAAACAGAGGTGATTGATGCTGAAAATGACCTGACAAGAGCAGAAGGTAATCGAGTCACAGCTATTTTGGATTACAATCGCGCTCTAGCTAATTTGCAAAGATCAGTCACTTCCAGAGGTTCGCGCTAAGGTCAAATCATTAAAGAAAAGTTTGCTTAGTACTGCTTTGCCTAAAATCGTGGGGAATTGAGAGTTGAAATTTAAACGCAGAGGGGCGCAGAGGTAAGCGCAGAGGTACGCAAAGAATTCGCTACGAATTACAGCGCTTTTCAAGTAATTGAACTACACTACTCCCCACTCCTTACTCCCCATGTCAGTCGTAATCTAGCTAAAGCTGAGAACGACTATGGCGTAGTAATTACCGCTACTGGGCAATGGGCTTTACTCAGAATTGCATCCACTCTGTGACCGAAGAAAACACGACCCGTAACCATTCGGATACTACTCCCTAGAATAATTAGGTCAACTTCCTTGGTTTGGGCAAACTTGAGGATTTCTCTTTCTGGACTGGTTCCTTGAAGAATATAGGTTTTGACATCAGCACCTAGATTGCGACCAATATCTGCTTGCTGTTCGAGCAGATCGTGGGCAATTTCCTTGACTGGAGCTAGCGATCGCTGTTCGTAAAGAATATACTCAACCTGTGGCAAATTAATCACGTTAACGATCATAACTAATGCCCCTGTTTGAGCAGCGATCGTACTTGCCATCTCTACAGCATTTTTGCTATATTCTGTCCCTACTGTTGGCACTAAAATCTTTGTCAGCTTTTGTTGAGCAATTTTACATATCTCGCCTTTGGGTTGGGGTAAGTGCGACTTCACCACCATCGTTGCACAAGGCGCTTCTTGTACTACCCGGTCTACAAGCAAATTGAACAATGCTTTCTGGGGGCGTATTTGTTCAGAAGCTCCCAGTACAATCAAGTCATAGTTTTTGTTAGCTTCATTCAGAATTACCTCCGCTTTATTACGCCCAGACTCCGTTTTTGTTTGCAGGGTGGTATCAGCAGGTAACTGCATTTCCTCAGTGACAGAAGCCAGAGCTTGCTCGGCAGCAGTATCTTTTACCTGGGTTGCCGTTCGACGTGCTTTTTTTTGGGGCTGTTTGTCACTCAGGGCATATAGAGATGTGACTTCTATCGAGTTTTGGTGAGCCATGTAACCGACTAGTTGCGCCGCGAGTTGGATGTTGGGGCCACCGCTAGTAGGTATTAAGATACGGTGAATTTGCTTGATAAAGCTGCGGCTATCTTGTTCTTCTTGTTCCAAACGTCGTGCTTCCTCTTCACCCATAACCACCTTTGACAAACACCAGCGCAGAAGGGGTGGAGCCATTAAAGAAGTGACGATCGCCACCATGACAATAATCGAGTACATCTGGGGATTCAGCACTCCCAAAGATAAACCAATCGTGGCAACGACAATTTCCATCGCTCCGCGAGCATTCATCCCGGAACCCATCGCCAAACCTTCCCAATGACTCAAACCGCCCACGCGAGAACCAAGGTAAGCACCTGTAAATTTACCAACACAGGCAACAGCGAGAACAATCAAGCCAAATATGAACGTTTGAGGGACTAATAGAGCTAGTAAATTAACTTTCAAGCCAGCTGAAGCAAAAAAAATTGGCGCTAGAAAGCTTGCTGTGAATACTTCTAGCATGTGTCCAGCTTCATTACTAAAGCGGCGAGATTGACCTGCTAGAATCCCCAGCACGAAAGCACCTAATGCTGCTTCTAGACCTAATGCGTGGGTAAGTGCTGCTGCTGAGAGCGAAAGAATCAGCACAACTGACATACTAGCGGCGATGCCACCAACGTAGTCATCAACCCAGCGCAAAATCTGGTCTACGATGGTACGCCCAATTGTGAAAGCGATCGCTAGAAACAATACCGCTGCACTCACGGAATGGAAAATTGTCCCAAGGTCAAATTTGCCGCTACTAGCTAGACCTGAAACCACAGAAAGTAAAATCCAGCCAATGGTGTCGTCAGTCATACCAGCGGCTAAGGTAACTTGACCAATGTCACGGCGAATCAGGTTTAAGTCCATCAGCACTTTAGCAATCACTGGTACTGCCGAAATACTCATTGCTGTGGCGATGAACAGACTGAATACTAGTCGCTTTTCTGGGTCGGCTAAAAAACTATCTGGCAATAGCCAGCCCAGTCCAAATCCGGTGATAAACGGGACAATAATTCCGCCTAGTGAAATCAACAGAGCCGTTTTACCCTTACGAAGAATCAGCTTTAGATCCGTCTCCAACCCAGTCACAATTAGCAAAAATAACACGCCTAACCAAGAAATCACCGAAAGTAAATTAGATTGTTCTTGACTTTTGGGAAAGATGTGTGCCTGTAAGTCTGGAAGGAGCAAACCAAATAGAGAAGGGCCCAGCAGCACACCCGCCAGTAATTCTCCAACAACAGGCGGTAGGTTAATCCGGCGCATCAACTCACCTAATCCCCGCGCTACCAGAAGCAATAGTGACAGTTGTACCAGCACCAATAGCAGTTCATGATGACCAAGAGGTTTAATTAAACCGTCACCTGCTACTTTCTGTGCAGCGAGTACAGGCACTAACATCAGGGGCAGGTTTTGCATATAAACGTCCAAAGATTGGATTACAAATTTTTAAAGGGGCTGCTTCAAGTAAATCTTGAAAATGTTTACTTCCACATCGGTCTAGGAGCTTAAAGTGTCATTATCATTATTAACGGCAAGATTATCATGCGCGATCGCCCGAAGCTGTCAGTTCAGGAACATAGGTCATCAACTTATTTTCGAGCGCGAACAAAGAACTTTGTAGTGTCTATCCAAATACCTTGATCGGTTGCTAGTTTCTCAATTTCAGCTTTGTACTCAACTTGCAATTGATTTAATTGTTCTTGTGATAATTTTGACAGCAGTGGATTACCTTTAAAATTTATATTAATTACTGTCCCAGATAATCTGTTATCACTAAGAGGGCGATAACGTCCTGATGGCTCAATCTTAATTTCGATATCTCTAAAACCTGCCTGATTGAGCAAATTTCGACATTTTTCTGGAGTTCCAAGTGGTTCAAGAATATGTGGTACTGATACACCTAAAACTCTAGCGCAGATTCTCTGCTGAAGAGATGCCATAATAGCAGTTTCGGGAGGACAGGTAAATGCCACAAACCCTCCTGTTTTCAAGATGCGATACCACTTTTGCAAAATAGCAAGGATATCAGGAAAAAGTACAATTGCCTCACAGCAAAAGACAACATCAAAACTACTCTTACTAAAGTTGAAATATTCTGCATCTGCCTCAATTAACTCGATATTTTGTAATTTTGCTGCTGCAATCTTAAGTCTTGCTTGATGCAACATTTCAGGGGTCATGTCAATCCCAATTACGTAGCCCTCTGAACCAACTTTTTCAGCAGCAGGAATGGCAACTAAACCTGTTCCAGTCGCCACATCAAGGATTTTCTGTCCCGAATGTAACGGAATAAATTCAAGTAGAAGCTTGGCTTCTAGAGGATGGCGAGTACCTTCCTCATGGTCATAAGTTGTTCTACTACCATAAAATTCTCTTAGTTGCTGCTTATAACTATCAAGATCAGTCATAACTAAATGTCAAATTTTCTCCACTTTATAATAAGTATTGTTGTGATACTGAGTTGCTCACTGCTGAACCCAACCCTGACAGCACAAGCCGCGACTTCATCCAGCACAGTTTACGAACAACGGATAATCCACAGTCCAGATGGTATCGGCAAATACTACATGGGGCGAGAAATCGCCAAAGTTATGGGATACACTGGCGCTGGCTGGCTAGAACGTCCCAGCCGAGAGGGAGAGGAACAGCCAAGTAAGGTAGTTAACGTCCTCAATCTGAAACCTAATGATGTAGTGGCGGATATTGGCGCTGGTACAGGTTACTTGAGCTTTCGCATCGCGCCGTTATTAACAGCAGGTAAGGTGTTAGCTGTAGATGTTCAACCAGAAATGTTGGAAATCATTGAGTTGTTCAAGAAAGAGAAAAATATCACCAATGTTGAGCCTGTTTTGGCAACTCTTAGTAACCCAAACTTACCATCTGAAAGTATAGATTTGGCTTTGATGGTGGATGCTTACCATGAACTTGAGTATCCCCAAGAGGTGATGCAAGGAATTGTGAAAGCACTTAAACCAGGTGGTAAGGTGGTGTTGGTTGAGTATCGAGGCGAAAATCCCTTTATTATGATTAAAGGTCTGCACAAGATGACTCAAAAGCAAGCCCGTAAAGAAATGCAAGCTGCTGGTTTGGTTTGGCGTGAAACCAAAAACTTGTTACCTCAACAGCATTTAATGGTGTTTGAGAAATCTGGTTCTAATGATGTTTTGGCAAGATGAGACTTGGGCGGTACATCACAATAAAAATATGTACCAAGCCATAATAAAGTAAGACTCCTTACCAGAGCAGAAATTATGGTCAACTTATCACTCAAGCAGCAAATTCCTCATTTAGAGAATGGCGATCGCCTCACTCGCTACGAATTTGAGCGACGCTATCAAGCAATGCCCCGTCATCAAAAGGCAGAATTAATTGAAGGAGTTGTATATTTGGCATCCCCATTACGTTTTGAAAGTCATGCTGAACCACATGGTCATATAATCACTTGGTTGGGAGTTTATGAAGCATCAACCCCTGGTGTGAGATTGGGAATTGAGCCAACAGTCCGCTTAGATAGAGACAATGAACCGCAACCAGATGGAGTGCTATTAATCACACCAGCAACTAAAGGACAATCTCGTTTGAGTGGTGATGATTACATCGAAGGTGCGCCAGAACTGGTAATAGAGATAGCAGCTAGCAGTGTGGCTATTGACTTACATGACAAGAAGAAAGTTTATGGTCGTAATGGGGTAAAAGAATATATTGTTTGGCAAATATTTGAAAACAAATTAGATTGGTTTAGCCTGCAACAAGGGGAATATGTCTCTTTAGAAGTGGATACAGATGGAATTATCAAAAGTCAAGTATTTCCTGGTTTGTGGTTGTCAATGTCAGATTTACTTGCTGGCAATATGCAGCAAGTATTGGCTGTGTTGCAATTAGGATTAAGTTCGCCAGAACATCAAATATTTGTGCAGCATCTGTCTGACAAATTAATTCGTAATTCATAATTACCCGATAGAAGAAAGGAATAATTTTTTTATCTCCATCAATGAGTTTAGTAATTACGTATTATTTGGTTACAGCAATTTTTTGGCATCAGTCTATTTTTTTAGGAATGAGACTGGCGGTTTTGGTTACACTATCCCAAACAATCCAGCTAATAGAATTATCTAAATCATCGGGGCTATTTGAAACTTTAAAATATAGCTTTTCTTCGCCTTTTATTTCAACGGCAAAATCGGCATTTTGAGCATAAACGACAATAAAACCTTTGTCTCGCAAACAATACATCGCCCAGGCTTTCAATGATTGCTTGTATGGTTCGTGTGGGATTGGCGGTTTTGTGATTGTGTCTTCAATTACTTTAAATATTTGCGTGAGTTTAGCGGTCATAGTAGATACTTTTGTTATTACCCCTAAGTTAACTAGCTTCTGGATCGCAACGAATTTCAATCATAAAGCCATCTGGATCGTAAAAATATACTCCTCTACCGGTAGGACGGGTGACTGGGCCATGTGCGATCGCTATTCTATTTTCTCTGATCACTGTCACCGCGCGATCGAATAACTGCGGGTCGATGTCAAAGGCGAGATGGTACGCTCTGGTGAAAGTCTTTTCTGGGTCTGGATTTGGTGGTGATAATTCTGGTTCCCCAAATAAATCTAGAATTGTACCATCCGGGGTGATAAAGTTGGCTACTTTCCCAGATGCGACAAGTTCCAGTAGAGTTGCAGGTACTTCGTCGCCTGTGAGTTCATGCAAACCCAGGATTGTGCCATAAAAGTAGCGGGAAGCTTGCATATCCTGGACGTTGAGGGCAATGTGATGCACTTTACGCAAATTGCCCGGAGCTAGGACACTGTTTACAGATTGGGTGCTAGATAGCATAATAAAACAAAATTTCCTTACAGAGATAGAAGCTTGCCTTCTTTCCTAAAGTTTATTATTCATAATAAACACTTAACATGGCTTTTGATTATTCTTTAGACTTTAAAAATATCGATTTTCGCCAACACCCTGAACTCTATCGCGTTGGTAAGGGTGAGCAAGGTGTACTTTTGGTAGAACCATATAAATCAGAAATCCTTCCTTACTGGCGGTTCAAAACTCCTAATATTGCTAGAGAGTCGAGTGAAAAAATCTATGAGATGTTTCTTGATTATTTAGAGAAAGATGATTTTGTCGGCGCAGATATGGCACGGAAATTTATCCAAATGGGCTATACTCGCTCTCGCCGTTATGCTAATCATAAAAGCGGCAGAAAGTATAAACAAAGTTCGGAAGATTCAGATTCCAAAAAAGAGATTCTTCCTTATGAAGTAGACCCAGTTAAAGCGGAATCAGCAGCAATATTTAAAGCCAAGTGGGTAGAAGCAAAGACAAATGAGAAATATCAAAAGCTTTTAGCCAAACATAAGCAGATGTATGAGCTAGAGTAAAACACTATTAATTTTCAATTGAGCGGCTTTCGGAGAGTGTATTACGTGAATGAACCTCTGAGCTTCGTCGATGAACCTTTTAGCTTCATGCATGAACCTCTGAGCTTCGTTGATGAACCTCTGAGCTTCGTGAATGAACCTCTGAGCTTCGTGAATGAACCTCTGAGCTTCGTGAATGAACCTCTGAGCTTCGTTGATGAACCTCTGAGCTTCGTTGATGAACCTTTAAGCTTTGCCAATGAACCTTGGGGAGTAATTGCAGAATTTTGTCACTCACATTGTGGCTTACGAAAACGCTTGTTCAGCTAGAATTTTATCGTGATTTACTGACGTCTCTTTAAATCCACTTCCCTTGGATGCAGGAGTTAGGCGTAAACCTTGCTTTTGTGGAGGTAAATAACCACGTTGGCTGAGGAATTCTTCGAGGGCATTTTCTACAATAGCGTTAGCAGGTAAAGAAACTTCTTGATCGCCGATGTAAGCACTCAGAGCATTAGCGATCGCATCTAGCAGTGTGATATTTAGGGATTGCATAAGCTGGTTATATTGTCGTCAATTAATTTAAGATTAGCGCGATCGCATTTCCCCTTATTCACCCATTGAAACTTGACTGCGGTCAAACAACCATCCATCGCCCACTATCTCTTCTAGACATTGATTGAGTCGGGGGAGGAAATAATCTGGATCATTGAGCTGTTGCTGGGCATACCAATTACCAAACGCTTCCTCTATTTCAATTCCTTGGGCACTTGCCGCATCTAATATAATTTTGAAACTATGCTCTTGAAGTTCCTCTAACTGGGGATGACCTTCACCTCGAAGTTTGCAAAAGAACATTGCCGTTGCTCCTAACACAGCTTTTAGTTCATCTCCTTGAGGCACTTTATTACATAAAACACGGATTAACTGAATGGTATCTACTAAAGGTGCTTGAATTCTCAGCGTCAACCAGATTGCTTGAGCTAAGTAAACCAAACCGTTACTTTCATCTGTTAAGCCTAAATTACTCAGAACGGTTACCAAATCACTGTATGCACGAACCTGTGTAAATGCTGAAACAGCCTGCAGATTAAGCTCTAATTGCCTAGCTTTATCTCCAGTTTCACCAGCCATACAAGCCATATTGTTGAGGGTAGCGGCTTTACCTTTGACATCGCCAATCTGCTCCTTTATTTCCAAGGATTGCTTCCAAAGTGCAATCGCTCTAGGTATGTCTCCTTGTTGGGCGATTACCCCTGCCATGTTGTTGAAGGTAGTGGCTTTACCTTTGACATCGCCAATCTGCTCAAATATTTTCAAGGATTGCTCCCAGAATACGATTGCTTTTGGGATGTCCCCTTGTTCGGCGATTACCCCTGCCATGTTGTTAAGGATAGTGGCTTTACCTTGGACATCACCGATCTGCTCCTTTATTTCCAAGGATTGCTCCCAGAGTGCAATCGCTCTAGGTATGTCCCCTTGTTGGATGATTCGCAATGCCATGTTATTGAAGGTAGTGGCTTTGCCTTGGACATCGCCAATCTGCTGAGATATTTCCAAGGATTGCTCCCAGAATACGATTGCTTTTGGGATATTCCCTTGGTCGGCGATTACTGTTGCCATATTGTTGAGGGTAGCTGCTTTACCTTTGACATCGCCAATCTGCTCAAATATTTCCAAGTTTTGCTCCCAGAGTGCGATCGCTTCAGGTATGTCCCCTTGTTGGGAGATTCGCAATGCCATGTTGTTGAGGGTAGTGACTTTGCCTTGGATATCGCCAATCTGCTCAGATATTTCCAAGGATTGCTCCCAGAATACCATTGCTTTTGGGATGTTCCCTTGTTGGGCGATTCGCAATGCCATGTTGTTGAGGGTAGTAGCTTTGCCTTTGACATCGCCAATCTGCTCAAATATTTCCAAGTTTTGCTCCCAAAATGCGATTGCTCTTGCTATATTCCCTTGGTTGGCGATTCGCAATGCCATGTTGTTGAGGATAGCTGCTTTACCTTGGACATCACCAATCTGCCGAGATATTTCCAAGGATTGCTCCCAGAATTCCATTGCTTTGGGGATGTCCCCTTGGTCGGCGATTCGCAATGCCATGTTGTTGAGGGCAGTAGCTTTGCCTTTGACATCGCCAATCTGCTGAGATATTTCCAAGGATTGCTCCCAGAATACGATTGCTTTTGGGATGTCCCCTTGGTCGGCGATTACCGTTGCCATATTGTTGAGGGTAGCCGCTTTACCTTGGACATCGCCAATCTGCTCAGATATTTCCAAGGATTGCTCCCAGAATGCGATCGCTTTTGAAATGTCTCCTTGTTGGGCCATTACCTGGGCCATGTTGTGTAGCGTCGCAGCTTTTGTTTGCAATTCCTCTTCAGGGCAAAGGTCTATAGCTTGCTGATAATGGGCAACAGCCTCTTGCACAAAACCTAAAACCTCTTCGGCACGGGCAACGGTTCCCAAGATGCGGTAATCTTGAACAACTGCCAAGATTTGCTTACATAGCTCTAAAGCTTCTACAAAGCGGGAATTGTTCACCCAACGGTTTGCAATCATATCCCCAATGCTGACAGCGATTTCCTGCTCTTTCGCCAGTAATCCCAACCGCACAATTTCCAGTGCTTCTGCTTCCGTGAGGTTGTCATTCTCTTCCCACCAAACTTTATGGATTTCCCTCACTGCTTGCTGTCGGGTTGCTTGCCATTCTTCCTGAATCAACACTTTTTCTAGCAACGATTCTAAAATTGTCGTCACTCGATAATTAGCTGGCTGGGTGGGATGAGTGGTAGCAGATTCGACTAAGCTGAGGTTGACAAGCTTTTGCAGAGAAGCAAGAGAGGGGGAAATGGCGTTAATGATTTCAACAGTAACGGGTAAGTGAAACACACTCAAGCGTGCGAGAAACTTTTGTTCTTCCAATTCCAAAGCATCGAGCAGAGTTTGTGCCAAAATATTTTCGCGGAATTTCTGCTCAGTCGCCTCCAGCCGATTCAGTAATTCATCCGCCACTATTCCAGGCTGCTGAATCACCTCTAACAGCCACTTCAACAACCGGGGATTACCATCGGCAATGTGGATGATCCTCTGAGTTCTTAACTGTTGCCTAACTTCTTTATCTAAAGGAAAGCAGATTTTATCAATATCACTACTGCTCATCGCTGCCAAAGATTCCAAATGCAGGCGATGAGGTGGCAAGGTGTCTTCTTTCAAATAGCGACAGGTGACAATCAGCCGACTTTCTGCCCCATTTTCCTCCAATGCTGCACAAATCGCCCCTAAAATCTCGTAAGCCTCTGCCGTCATCCGCAGTGAGCCATCTTTAACGGGGATATTTTGCTCAAAGTCATCCAGCACCATCAGTAAGGGTTGGTTGTGTTCTTTTTCTATTGCTTCAAAAAAGTTTTGCAACCGTCCTTTCAGAGACATCTTTGGTTCGTTCAAAAGTGCGGGCACATCTGCAAACCGCTCAAACTTATTAGAAAGCTTAGTCAGCAAACCTATCTCATCCAAAGGCCCAATCAACACGACTCGCGCAAAGTTAGAACGCTGCATCTGCACCCGCGTACATAACCGCGCCGCCAGGGTACTTTTGCCCAGTCCCCCCATCCCGGCAATAAACACGCCGATTTGGTCACTGGTTTCCTGCAAAGCCTTGAGACAGCGTTGCAAAGGTCGTCTGCGTCCGACAAATTCAAACCGACTGGCAACTTTAACTTGATTATTCTCATCCAAAAATTCTTGCTCTGACGGTGTAAACTTTAGCTTTTCACGATTTCTTGTTCTCAGAGGTGTTACCAGTTCTGCAATGGGGCGCGTATCCCGATACATCCGCAACAGATGCCAGTCGGTGCATTCTTTCTCAATCATCTCCTGCTGCGCTGCTTTCACCGCTTCTTCAACAGTTGCCCCCGTCGCCAAAGCTTGATAAAGTGCCTGTGCCGCTACAATACCCGTGCGGTCATACACCGGACGCGCCCAGCCTAAAACTATACCTGCCCCCGCCTTCACCAATGCTTGCGCCATCGAGGGTACTGTCCCTTTGTTAGCAACTTGTCCCGTATGACAACCAGAGAGAAAAGTTACGCGCGGCCAGCGTCCCCGAAAGGCTTTAGCTAAATCATTGACGGTAGTAAGTTGCATATTCCCCACCTCATCTTCAGTGATGAAGCAAGGGGTATTATCTGCCAGCGTTGCACCTGTTGACAGCAAAGAACCGTAATCTTTTTTGGTATAAATTATCCCGTGTCCCGTGAGGTGAAAGACATCAAAATAGTCTTCGGGGTAGGATTTCACCAAGTTAGCTAACTCTACAACCGAGCCGCTTTCCTCGACAAGCAACGCCAAAGGCTGATCCTTAGTTGCTTGCAAAATGTTCGCTTCTTCCTGCTCAAACCCTAGTGGTGGAACTCTGGGATCTTCAGGAGAAGTAGCCATAAACAGCAACCGCAAGGGGCGATTTTGCACGCCAACCACTTGGGTTTGACGGTGCTGCACAGAACGCACTGGTAAAACGGAAAGATTCTGGCGTTCTATTAAAAACCCTGCACCATCATCTAGCAATTCCCAAGGCAGATGTGCCAATCCCAACGCTACCCGTTCTGTTTCCGGGTTCAACCCCTGCGCTTCGCTGGTTTGAATCAAATCTAGAAGAATCGTTTGCTCATCCGCCTCATCCAGCGCCTTTCTCAGCCATCCTTCTTTACCATCCAGCCATTGATAAAGTTGCCGTCCCAACTGGGTGAGATAAGGTAGATGATCTTTTTGTTGAGCATAGTAATTTTGCTCACACGAATCAATCAGCGCTGCCAACTCTGCTTTATCCAAGGGACGTGAACCATAGTTACAGCGCAGTTCAAAAGTTTGCTGTTGACTGAGGGCGAAGGCAAAGTTTAGCGGCATGGTTTGCAAGGGTAGATTGCACAATAACCTTCACCGTATTATCAGTAAATTCAATCGTCAACAAAGCCAACGCGTTAATGGTTATCGCCGATATTCGTCGCCGCAATCGCCGATTAGCTGGTACAAATCGCGTGATTGGCGAGATACTGCATTGATGCGATCGCGATCGTCGGCATCTAAACTAAAACTAAATATTTTGGCGTTATCTTCTATATGTTCAGATACACCAAGTCTGGCACCAACTATCACACCGCCCACAGTTGGCTGATCTAAAATGTAACGCACTGCTACGTTAGAGATGCTTACCCCATGCTTATTAGAAATTTCCTTCAAGATAGCCAGCAACTCTTGAAATAATTGCCAACCACCCCAAGCATCGATCATATTTTTATATTTTTTCAAACTAGCAGTAGACAGATCAAATCCTCGCGGTTCCGGTTTACCCAAATAGTTTTCTGATAACAATCCGCCGCACAGTGTACCGTAAGTAAAAAGCTTTATGTCATGCTGTTGACAAAACTGCACCATATTGACTTCAGGGCGGCGGTCAACAAGGGAAAATTGCACTTGATTAGAAACAATTTTGATACCTGCTTCGGTAATAATCTTCAAGTTTTCCGTGTCAAAATTAGTTAAACCTAGATGTTTAATTTTACCCTCAGTCTGAAGTTCTGCCATATATTGGAGCGCATCCAGGTAATTTTTATCCTGATATTCCCACCAGTGGAATTGCATCAAATCTAACGATTCTACATTCATCCTTCTCAGGGAAATATCAATATTTTCCTCAACCAGTTTCTTCGTCATTTTGCCTGGACGAGGTACCCATTTTGTAAAAGCTTGCACTTTAGATAAAGCATCTTTCCCACGAGTATCAATTAGTTGACAGCGAAACTCACCAATAAAGTCTTCTGCGGGGCCATAATGATCTGCTAAATCCCAAGTGGTAAAGCCTGCATCTACATATTTGAACATAGTCTCAATGGCGGCTTGGGGATTTATCCGTCCGTGTCCGCCGGAGACTTGCCACATACCATTTAATATGCGGCAGATGTTTAAATCGGGAGTGAATTGAAGACGGCTAGCTGCGGGTAAGTTCATTTTCAAGTTTGGAGTTAGGAAGAATCACTGCGTTGTTCTACTCAAGAGAGTTGTAGCAAGTGGCGTTGAAAAGGGAGGAATTAAGATTTTAATGATATATAAATCATAGCCGATCATTATTAATTCCTAGCTCCTGTACAGACGCGATTAATCGCGTCTCTTCTAACGCCAGCCTTTTTCAGCTTGTTCGAGAACGTAAGCAGCAACGTCTTGAATTTGCTGTTCAGTGAGGCGCTTTTTGTAAGCTGACATATTATTTTTACCATTGGTAACTATAGATGTAACTGCCTCTATTGAATCCATACCATACTTTTTCAGTGCTTGCTTTTTGAGATTTTTACCTCGCCTGATTATGTTGCTGCCGTTGATATGACAACCAGCACAATGAACACTAAATATTTGTTCACCGTTAACTGTATCTGCTGCACGAGCAGGTAAAGTAAAAGTGCTTATCAATAACAAAAAAGTTACTAATACTAATACAAGTAGTTTTTTCACTCAAATTCTCCCGATTTTTACATCCTAATTCCAGGCATAAGTGTCAGAATCAATACTACAGGGATTCAAAGTCAGTTGTAAATCCAGCAAAATTTGTACAATCTTCTTGAAAAGACTCTGCATCACTAACATCCTCAATTTTATAAGACATGATGCGCGTACCATCTGGCATTTTTTTGGAACCAATTAATTCACCTTGATACTTTTCTGCGATCGCTTTAAATTCAGTACCGTAACGCTTCCAGGCATCACCTGAACAAGTAATATTTACTTTCCACATATTTTCATCTCAATTACTACCAACAAATATTAATCATCTCACGAATGAGCAACATGCTACACATCACCTCCTTAGGGTTATTGTTTTCTATCTAAAGGAAGTGCCAAGCCTGATCAGGCTACGCCATAATATCTGTATGAGAACATGTCTAGAAAATTTTATCCAAATTAGTTAAATCCCAAGAGTTGAAAATGCCTAACAATATCAAACAACAAATCCAAGCAGACCTACAACAAGCTAAAGAAACCGGACAATTAAGAACTGAGCGGATTCGAGAAATTGTGAAATCCGCAGTTTCTCAAGTAGCTTCTGAGTTTAAACAAGGTTCAAGCGAAGTTCGAAACCTTGTTAAAGATGCTGTTTCTGCTGTAATTGAAAACTTCCAAGAAAAAGGTGGCGAACTCAAAGAAGAAGTGACAGCTTCCATTGAAGGAGCGTTGGAAGGCATTAATAGCAAAAGGCACGAAAGCATTGCTCAAACTCAGACAGATATAAAGAAGTTACAGGCTCAACTGGATGGTGAAGAAGAACAACTTCAACAAGAGGTTGATGTAATTTTGGCAGAGATTGAAGAGACGAGTAAGGAAAAACCTGCTAGTACTAAAACGGCAATTAATTCTGCTGTCAATGCCCTTAAAGATAGTGAAGAAGCAGGATTGTTAAGAAAACGTTACGCCCAACTGCAAGCGCAGCTAGCTATTGTCCGAGCTAACTTAGCTGCACGCTATGGCGGACGTAATATGGAGGTTCAAGATTATTTAGACGAGGCTAAACACTGGTACGATAAAGCTCGTCCCCAAGCAGAATCTATGGCTGTACAGGTAGAAGAAAAGCGATCGCAGCTAGAAGATAAACTGGGAGAAGCTGGTACATCTCTAGCAAGAAAAGAGCGACAAATTAAACAAACTCTAAGGGAGTTACTGCTAACAGCGGCTGACTTGTTCAAAGATAAGGAACCTGCTAGTAAAGAGCGCGATACTATTCATAAATAGACTAGACTGCTTTTTCACAAAAACCCTGATACATATAGAATTTTTGTAGGGGACACGGCAATGCCGTACCCCTACTAACGTATTTGTATAATTATTAAAGACTCAGTTTTCGTACGGTGTGTTATGCCAAAGGCTAACGCACCCCTTGATAAACTGGAAAAATCTAAATTGTATAATCGAATTGGTTGAGTCGATGGGGAGTATTATCTCCCGCACCTCTCAGTTAGATCCGTGCGTGCAGCTTTCACTGCACACGGCTCCCGATGTTCTTAGCTTGCGCTTTTGCTCATGTGTTTGTAATCGTGG
>NZ_JAIVFT010000038.1 GCF_020829665.1 Nostoc sp. CHAB 5824 | reverse complement strand
TTTTCATCACTCTTGCCAGATTTATCGGTTTTCGTACTATCCCTCAAGCTCAACGTGCTTTAGCCAATCAAATCCAAAAGGTTTTTTCTTTCTTTGTATGAAACCACCCTGCTTTTTAAGGGGGGTTGGGGGGATCTTCAAAGACTACAAATCACAGCATAATCAAACCCAGTCTGACACCCACAGCAACAGCCTCAGTGCGGCTGGAAACACTGAGCTTTTGAAAAATGGATGAGAGATGAAATTTGACGGTATGCTCCGAAATTTGCAAGCTTTTAGCGATCGCTTTATTCCCCAACCCAGAACCAAGCATACCTAAAACCTCTATCTCCCGTGGTGTCAAGGTTTGCACAGGATTTGCTACCACTTTTTCGCGGATAGATAGTAATTCTATAGCATCCGGGTGTAGCACCACCAAACCAAAAGCGATCGCCTCTACAGCAGCAACAATTTCTGACTCTGTGCTAGTACTGGGCAATATCCCCCGGATACCAGAACGTAACCCCGTCTCTAAATCAATGCTGTCGAGTTCCTCAACAATGACGATCATTGCCAATGGGTATTGTTCCTCTTGAATAAGCAGCAATTTTTCCCACACCGATTGTTGAAGATTGCCGCTCAAATCTACCAGCACCACATCTGGTTGTAATTGCCCAACTTCCCTTGCTAATACATCCAAATCGGATGCACTCCCCACAACCGTCAGCCGAGGATTGGTAGTCACCACAGCTGATAACCCTGCCCGCACTACAGGGGAAGTGGCAACTACCATCACTCGGATCATGTCGCCTCCACAGCAGTTTTCCCAGACTGCACGGCAACATAAATTACTAATTGCTGCCCACCGCGTAGGAGTTGTAGCGGCACAGATTCTTTACTGTCATGGAGATATTTAGTTAAATCATTCATGTTAGTGAATAATCGCCCCGAAACTCCAATTAAAACATCGCCGATTTGTACACCAGCAATTTCTGCCGCACTGTTAGGTAGGATTGACAACACTAATAAACCCAAGCTACGCCTACCTAAAAGCACAGGTTGCAGTGTAACTCCCAGTTGCGGACGACTATTTCCCTGTAAAAAACGCTCAACGGTACTGCTGGGAACTGCTACAGCTAAACCATTAACAATCATGGTGTTAATTCCTACGACAAGGCCTTGACAGTCGGCAAGCGGCCCCCCAGAATTTCCAGGATATAGCTGCAAATCAGCCATAACAGCCCGTGGATTATTTGCATAAATAATCCCAGTTGTCACAGCACCACTCTCAGCAAATGGATTACCCACCGCTAAAACTAATTCACCCACTCGTAGCGCCTCAGAATTGCCAATGGTTGCAGCAGTTAAATTAGTGGCGACAATTTTCAGGGCGGCTAAATCCTGCTGTGGATCAAATTGTGTACGCACCGCATCAAATACCCTTCCATCTGCCAATTCCACAGTTGCACGGTTGCTAGTTGCCACATGGGCATTAGTGATAATTAGTCCGTCAGGTTGCCAAATTACACCAGAACCGACTCCCAAAGAGCCGCTTTTCACTTTGACAGTGCGATCGCGTAGCCTAGCAGCTACCTCTGTCAATTCAGCAGCAATGTTAGTTAATGTTGTGTTTGCCATGTTATACAATTTTTGAGCACGTCAAAGTAGAATCAGTGAGCTGACAATAGTTTTTAGTCGGGTTGGGATAATTGAGAATGCTGCAAGATATTAGTCAACCCAACTTTGGAAAGCAAATTCTGGCAGTTTTGAGTTCAAAGTTTGAACGTTCGAGTAAAAAGGTCGAAGTTCCGAGTTCAGAAGCTCAACGTTCGAGCAAAAAAGTCAAAGTTCCGAGTTCAGAAGCTCAACGTTCGAGCAAAAAGGTGGAAGTTCCGAGTTCAGAAGCTCAACGTTCGAGTAAAAAGGTGGAAGTTCCGAGTTCAGAAGCTCAACGTTCGAGTAAAAAGGTTGAAGTTCCGAGTTCAAAGCTTGAATGTTCGAGCAAAAAGGTCAAAGTTCCGAGTTCAGAGGCTCGAATGAATAGAAAATCTAGATAATCTTGACACAGCTAGTTAAATCCATCCCAAATTGGCATTATTCCTCCTTAGTAGGTCGTTCGCCAACTGCGATCGCTAACTCAATTAACACCCCACCCCGGACAACTTGCACTTTGACAGCTTTACCAATGCGATCGCTACTATTGAGTAGCGCCAGCACATCACCTGTATCACTCACAGTTACCCCATCGAACGTTACCAAAACATCGCCAAGCAGCACACCTGCATTGTCAGCGGGGCCCGAAGCCTCAACATTGACAACAATTACCCCAGTTGCAGAAGTTAAATTGAGAGCAGTTTTCAGGTTATTTGGTAAACGTACAGGTTGCATTCCCACACCCAAGTAGCCTTTTGAAATGCGTCCTTTTGCTACCAATTGGTCAACCACGCGATCGACTGTAGCAGTGGGAATAGTTAAAGCAGTACCACGCCGCCCCGATGTATTCATGCCGACAACAAAACCAGCAGCATCTACGAGCGGCCCACCTGCAAAGCCAGAGTAAAGGGTGATGTCTGGACGGATGAATTGGTCAATATTCCCGCCACTCATACTTCGCCAAGCACCGCTAACCACACTTACCGCACCCATCGCCGCCCTTAAGTCACCTTCGCTACCTCTTGCCAGTCCTAACACCAGATTACCGACTTTAAGCATTTTGGCATCGCCAACTTTTGCCACAGGTATTTCTACATTTTCTAGCTTAAAAACAGCTATATCGGTGCTAGAGTCATGACCGATGAGCGTTACTGGTGCAGTGCTACCATTTGAAAGAGTAATAGTGATGTCGTCATAGCGCTGGAGTGACTCATCAGAGGTAACAATGATGCCATTACGCCAGTGAATGCCACTTGGGGAAACACGAGTACCCCCATTCACAGCAACCACTGCACTCCCAGCTTGTTCGACGGTATCAGCTAAACTGTTGGACAAAGCTAGTAATGAAGACATAAGATTTTCCCGCAAACTTTCTTAGATGTTCATATCGTCCCGTTTTATCAACACAGATGGCATCGGAAAAATGGGGAGAATTCATCCTAGAAAAATGGCTAGGATTCATATCAATATGGTTCGGATAAGATCCCCCCGCCTGTGGCGACCCCCTTAAAAAAGGGGTAAAGGAGAAAATTAGCCCCCCTTTTTAAGAGGGTAAAGGGGAAAATTAGCCCCCCTTAAAAAGGGGGGTTGGGGGGATCTTCCAGGGCAAAATATCACGAACATCAAGCGTATTGCATTCTAAGGTGGAATAGCAATGAAATGATAAATAAACAAATGCACACCCAATCAAAAGAAATTAACCTGCTCACTCCATCTAGAGAATTACCTTTATATGGCAAGAGAATTTTAGTCACAGCACCGAGAAATTATGCTTATAGGTTATCTGAACAAATCATCAAAAAAGGTGGTTTACCTGTTTTCATGCCTACTATTGAAACCTGCTATTTATCAAACTACACTAAGTTAGATACTGCTCTAGACCACATAGGCGAATTTGATTGGATTATCTTCACAAGTAGGAATGGGATCACCGCATTTTTTCATCGGATGAATGATTTAGATATTCCTGTATCGGTGGTACAAAATTGTCAATTATGTGCTTTAGGAAAAGATGCAGAAAGCTTATTATCTTTTTGTGGCAAAGTTGATTTAATCCCAACAGAATCTAGCCCGATCGGAATTGTGGCTGAATTAGCGAAACTTCCGCAAATTCACAAGAAAAAAGTACTGATACCTGCTCCAGAAGTTGTTGGTTTGCCTGAGCCTGATATTGTACCTAATTTGATTACGGATTTGCAGCAATTGGGCATAGAAGTAACTCGCGTACCTGTATATATTACACAGGGCTTAGATACAAGTATCTACGGTATTGAATTAAACCTGATTCGTCAAGGAAAGATTGATGTAATTGCCTTTAGTAGCACGGCGGAAGTAGAAAGTTTTTTAACAATGGTCAACTCCCAAAGCGATTATGAACGTTGTATAATTGCATGTTTTGGCCCTTATACAACTGCTAATGCGCGCAAGTTGGGTGTGAATGTTTCTATCGTGGCTAAAGATTATAGTTCATTTGAGGGATTTGCTGAAGCGATCGCAACCTTTTTTTCTTTATGATTTTGGTCTGAAGCTTTTGGTACATGTAAACTAGCCCCACAAGAGCTTCAGAATCCAAAACAGTCAACCATAATCAACTCTAGACTAGCAGCACATAAACCCGTAGTATCAAATATGGAGTTTATATGAGTTAGGAATTCTTACATGGCAACTACTTATAAGGTCACATTACGTACCCCAGACGGCGAACAAGTAATTGACGTTCCTGATGATGAGTACATTTTAGAGATCGCTAACGAGGAATATGAGCTAGACTTGCCCTATTCCTGTAACGCTGGTTCTTGCTCGACATGTACCGGGAAGCTGATTTCAGGTACAGTTGACCAATCGGATCAGAACTTCTTAGACAACGATCAAATGGACGAAGGATTTGTCCTCACCTGCGTTGCCAGACCTACTTCTGATTGCGTAATCGAAACCGACCAAGAAGAAGCGCTTAATGGTTAACTAAGAAATGTGGATTTAATCAAGAGCAAGTTTTGTAGGGTGCGTTAGAACATTCATCCTAGCGCATCTAAAATCTGAGGTGGTGTCGTACTTTCGGCGATAACACACTCTACTAGATTTAAAATTTTGCACTTTCGTAATAAATCTGTATAGGCTGAGTAATTCACACTAAAAAGCGCTCTCTAAAAAGGGAGCGCTTTTTATTTAGTTTAATAAATAGCTAGCAGACATAAAAGACTTCTAGCAGTTGTGGAGAAAGGGGTAATACCATTTCACTTTAATAATGATACAAATACGTTGGTAAGGGCACGGCAATGCCGTGCCCCTACGAGAAATCTATATGTATCAGGTTTTTCGTGAATTGGTATAAGAGGTAAAGGGGAAAGCGGCGATAGAACTACCTTTCCCCTTAACCTTTACCCTTTTCCCCAAGAGTGCAAAACTATTTTTGCAAAAGGTCTAAAGTTGAAATTAGCCAGATGATGCTAGATTAACTTTGACAACTTTATTCTTTACTTCTTCAGCTTTGGGTAGCGTTAAGTTCAAGATGCCATCTTTATAATCTGCCGTGACGTTGATATTTTGAATCCGAGTAGGTAAAGGAATTACACGTTGGAATTTCCCGTAATGGAATTCGCTTTTGATCGCACCTTTATCTTCAGATTTTGCTTCCGACTTCCGCTCACCACTCAGGTATACAGCGTTTTCTGTAACTTGCAAATCTAAGTCTTTAACTTCAATTCCCGGAAGTTCTAGCTTCAGATAAATTGCATCTTCAGTTTCTTTTAACTCAGCAGCCGGAACTCTAGATAAACCTCTATCCAAAAAAGTAGTTGGCATATCTTCATCAAATAAGCGATTAATTTGACGTTGTATTGCGTTAAATTCTTGCCAGTGGTTCAAACGTACTAATGCCATATCTCTATCTCGTATAATCACTAACTTTGCTGTCCAAGGATTGGAGGATTTGATTTCTTTCGTTATTCTCATAATATTTAAAAATAAAAATGGGTTAAATTCGGTTCTTATCACCTGATTGATGATGATTACCGATCCAGAAATCACTTGACCAGAAATGTACGGTAAACTAAACTATTGGGGTTCGGTAAGTTCGCCAAAAGCAGACTTGAAATATAGCAATTCTATTTAAAACGGTGGTGCAAGTGTTACCCGCGTCCCTGCCCTTAAAGCTTGTAATGCGTAGCTTATCCTAAAAATATTTAGTAGATTCACGCGAATAATGATAATAATAATTCAGCCTGTTGTATTTTTTTAATTTCACAGAGATAAGATAATAAGAGATTACTCACAAACTGCTGATAACAGATATGTCAACAAGTTGGATTTACCTTCTCGCTGCAATCCTCTTTGAAGTTTCAGGCACAACTTGCATGAAGTTATCGCAAGGATTTACTAAAATAGGCCCTTCCATATTAATAGTTGTTTTTTATGTACTTTGTTTTACTTTTTTGACCCTTGCTCTCAAGAAACTTGAAGTGAGTGTGGCTTATTCTGTCTGGGCTGGATTGGGAACTGTGTTAATTGCTATTATTGGTATTATCTGGTTTCGTGAATCTGCCACACTTATTAAGCTCATTTCCATCGCTTTAATAATCATGGGAGTAATTGGCATAAATGCAAGCCAATAAATGAAATAAGCTGTTACGCAAATAATATTGTACATTTACCTAATGACTGATGACTGATGACTGAAAACCCGTCAACAGTCAACAGTTAACGACCATCGAGAGTGTTTATATACTTTAGACGCGCATCAGCTTAAATATGAGTCTAAAAAAGTATTTTTGGATTCACAAATAAAAGTCTATACAGGGAGTGCCGAGCCGTAGACGTTTCCTGTCTTCTCTGGGCTTGTTGTTATATCATGTTTGGCTATTCACTGCTCATTAAAGTCTGTTTGGGTCAGCCTAGACAATCAGTCTTTAAGCGGACATGAGATTTGACATCGCCTCAAATAAAAAATACCTCGTCCATGTTAAAATAAATGAGGTAAATAAACTAAAATTGATCATTCTGCTTGTTGCTGTTGTAGTGAATACACCAGCAATTTTTATTCTTCTGCGAACAGAGCAAAGTGAGCAGAGTTAGCTAAATGCTCTTAAAAGTATAGTAAACCTCTGTAAATATAGCCCACAAATAATTGACTTTTAATACTTTAGCAGAGACTATCAAAGTCATGCAGTAAAATTGACAGCTATCTATTTTATACACTGAGGCGTAAAGAACATTCCTTAATAGTATCAACTTCAGCCAGAAAATAATTTTGGCTTTAATCCAAGTTTATCAGCTTAAAATTTATTAAACCCAGCAGAACGACGGTAAAGTAACCAGATAAATAGTGGTGAACCCAGCAAGGCAGTGACGGAACCTACTGGTAGTTCTACTGCTCCTAGTCTAGAGAGTAAATCTGCAAAAGTCAGTAACCATGCACCTGCAAGAGCGGAAAGTGGTAAAACAAAGCGATGATCTGTACCAACGACGAGGCGGACACCATGAGGGACAACAAGACCAACAAATCCAATCAAGCCACTGATGCTGACTGCACCTGCGGCTAATAGAGTGGCGACACCACCAATTAACAGGCGCGATCGCGTCAACGAAACCCCCAAACCCACAGCCAAATCATCTCCCAAAGCCAGCACATTTACCGATCGCGCCAGCAAGCATCCCCCGATCAATGCAACAATAATGTAAGGGCCAGCTGTCGCAATTTCTTGCCAACCCCGTCCATTAAGGCTACCAACCAACCAACTGAGCGCAATTTGAATTTGACCGTCTTCAGCTAAAAGCAGCAATGTACTTTGTACAGCACCTAATAAAGAACTCACCGCCACTCCGCCTAAAATCAAGCGCTCAACTGAAATTCCTGACCCCGCACGACCGAGCAAAATAACGATCGCAGAAGTTAAAATAGCTCCCATCCACGCTGCTAAAGGAATTGCGATCGGGAATATTTGCCACACAATCATCAGAATTACAATTAATCCTGCACCTGCTGAAATCCCCAAAATAAATGGATCAGCAAGACTATTGCGTAACATCCCTTGCAGCAGCGCTCCTGACATTCCCAAAGCTGCGCCGACAATCAGAGCAGCAGCAATGCGTGGGAGACGCAAATCCCAGAGAATGGTCTGTTTAACTGGATCGCCTTCGCGGAGAATGGCTTGCCAAAGTTCCGACATACTTAAAGGTACTGCTCCTTGAGAAAGCGACAGCACTAGCGTTACCACTAGTGCTGCACTAAGGAGTAAAACAGCCCAAAGTACTCGGTGTTCATTAAAAATTGTCTGAAATGGTTTAGTCAAATTTAGAATATGTATTTTTTTTAAATATAATCCGTCCCAAACACAGATGCATTGGGGATGGGGCATTGGGCAGGAGAGAGGGCAATAGGTTCGGATAAGATCCCCCCGCCTGTGGCGACCCCCTTAAAAAGGGGGTAAAGAATAAAATTAGCCCCCCTTTTGAAGGGGGGTTGGGGGGATCTTCGCAGGGTAAACAAGCTAATCGAACTGTATTGGGAAAAAGAGGGAGTTAAAACTTGGGCGTTGAGCTTCAGAAGGTCAAAGTCGAGCCTCAGAAGGTCAACGTTGAGCCTCAGAAGGTGAATGTTGAGCCTCAGAAGGTCAACGTCGAACCTCAGAAGGTCAAAGTTGAGCCTCAGAAGGTGAACGTCGAACCTCAAAAGGTGAACGTTGAGCCTCAGAAGGTCAACGTCGAACCTCAGAAGGTGAACGTTGAGCCTCAGAAGGTAAACTTTCAAGTTTTAACTCTCCATGCCCCATGCTCCACTACGTCAATTCCAGCCCACCTTGGTAGCCAGTAACAATGCGACCACCATCCTTGAGAATGTGGATTTCTATCTGATCGCTAGCCCAAGTAATCTGGTCTTGGAAAGCTGGGTTTAAAACACGAACCCGTTGATTACTAGAAGAAACTGGAGAGTTGGGAGAATTAATTGCCAGAGATTGTACAAAAGGCCCGTCAATCAAAATATCAAGTTGTTCTAATAATGCTTGGGAACCTGGCGGCGCTGATTGAGAGTGTAGTTGCTTGAGAGTGAACCCAGTAAAAGACATTACATTTAATCCAGCAGCTTTTACCTTACGAGCTAAAGACGCTAGTGCAGTTGCTTGCCAAAAGGGTTCTCCACCAGAGAACGTTACACCCGTGTTGTGGGGATTGCTGAGAATATTCTCGGCAAGGGTATCAACAGCAATCAATTGGTTAGCTTCAAAAGACCAGGAGTTAGTATTAAAGCAGCCAGGACACTCCCGAAGACAACCTTGTACCCAGATGACTGCACGACAACCAGGCCCATTAACTTCTGACTGATCAACATAACCCATAATGTTGAGATAGCCAGGGGGAATTTCCATGAGTGCTAGCGATGGGTCAGTTGGCTTAATTTCCATCTCTTTAACTCCTTTTAGCCGTTGCCTGTTAACCGTTAACTATAGCGAATCTCCAGTTATATAACCGTAACTAATGACAAATGACTAATGACAAATGAAAAACTTAATGGGATTTTGAAAAGTCCGCTTTAACTTACTAGACTGAAGTTAGCTGCCCAGTTAGCATTGACCATCCCATAGATAGAATCGATGACTCAACAAACTTCTAGAATTTGTATCCTTGGCGGAGGCTTTGGTGGTCTCTACACAGCCTTGCGCCTAAGCCAGTTACCTTGGGAATCTACGCAAAAGCCCGAAATTGTTCTGGTAGATCAAAGCGATCGCTTCCTATTCTCTCCTTTACTTTACGAATTACTCACTGGCGAACTGCAAACCTGGGAAATTGCCCCACCCTTTGAAGAACTTTTACAAGGCACAGGGGTGCGTTTTTATCAAGGGGTTGTGTCTGGAATTGATATAGACCAGCAACGGGTAAATGTACAGGACGGGCCGGAAATCCCTTACGATCGCTTAGTGCTAGCGCTAGGAGGTGAGACACCGCTAGATTTAGTGCCTGGTGCAACATCCTACGCCTACCCATTCCGCACAATCTCTGATGTCTATCGTTTGGAAGAACGCCTGCGATTTTTAGAAGAATCGGATGCTGATAAAATTCGGGTGGCAATTATTGGGGCTGGCTACAGTGGTGTAGAGTTAGCCTGTAAGTTAGCCGACAGACTAGGTGAAAGAGGACGCTTTCGGCTCGTTGAAATTGCTGACCAAATCTTGCGAACTTCCCCAGAGTTCAACCGGGAAGCGGCAAAGAAAGCAATAGAAGCCCGTGGCGTGTTCATTGATTTAGAAACCAAAGTCGAATCAATAGAGCAAAATACCATTTCCCTAGAGTACAAAAACCAGTTAGACACGATTCCGGTGGATTTGGTAATTTGGACTGTAGGAACTAGGGTTGCGCCCGTAGTGAAATCTCTTCCCCTCAAGCAAAACCAGCGTGGTCAAATTAGCACTACATCCAATCTGCAAGTCCTCGATCATCCAGAAATCTTTGCCTTGGGAGATTTAGCAGACTCTCATGATATTGAAGGACAGCAAGTCCCCGCCACCGCACAAGCGGCTTTTCAACAAGCTGATTATACTGCTTGGAATATTTGGGCAAGTTTGACGAATCGCCCCCTGCTTCCCTTCCGCTACCAACAGTTAGGAGAAATGATGGCATTAGGAATAGATAACGCCACTCTCACTGGTTTGGGAATTAAACTAGATGGGCGCTTGGCATACGTCGCCCGGCGGATTGCCTATTTATATAGGTTGCCAACTTTAGACCATCAACTCAAAGTTGGTTTTAATTGGCTAGTCCGTCCGATCATAGAAACACTTTCTAAGTAACTTAAGGTTAGTCATTAGTCATTAGTGACTCTTCCCACTCCCCACTCCCCAATCCCCAATTCAATCAAACTTTGATGGAACAACCGAAAGTTATTTTTTTAGATGCTGTAGGTACACTCTTCGATGTCAAAGGTAGTGTGGGCAAAGTTTATAGTCAGATAGCCCAGGAATTTGACGTTACAGTTTCAGCTGAAACATTGAATACAGCTTTCATCAAAAGTTTTAAAGCAGCGCCGCCGCCGATATTTCCAGATGCAGAACTGCAAGATATTCCCCAGCGCGAGTTTGATTGGTGGCGGATAATTGCCCTAAACACTTTTGAAAGTGCAGGTGTTCTCAAGGAATTTTCTGACTTTTCGGCTTTTTTTAGCGAACTTTACATCCACTTTGGCACTGCCGAACCGTGGTTTGTCTATCCCGATGTCTTACCAGCTTTAATCAATTGGCGGCGGTTGGGGGTTACCTTGGGGGTGCTGTCCAATTTTGATTCGCGGATTTACTCTGTATTACAAAGTTTGGGATTGAGAGAGTTTTTTACCTCCGTCACCATTTCTACCCAGGTACGTGCAGCTAAACCCGATCCTCAAATTTTTGCTATTGCTTTAGACAAACATAAATGTTCCCCAGAGGCAGCATGGCATATTGGCGATAGCATTGTCGAAGACTATCATGCAGCTAAAGCAGCTGGACTCAGAGGCGTTTGGATCAATCGTCACTAGATCACAAACTTTCATAAACCTTCTGAAAAATCATGGTTTCAACCCACGTCAATCATAAGGCTAACAGGATTTGTTAAGAGCGATGACTGCGGCGGGCTGCGCCTACGCCCCAAAACGCAAATAGCACTTAATAACGAAATTTGCGATTCTCACCCACCTAAGCCAAAGGAATCTCAACAGCGTATTGCTGCTTTGATATTAGTAGCCAATTGCGGCACAACTGTTTGATATCAAGTTCGGGTAATTATTTGTAATAAAATCTATCAATGTAGTGAAACCCAACATGAACAAGGATCAAACGTTGGGTTTCGTTCCTCAAGCCAACCTACAGATATTATAAGTGTTTAACCGAACCTGATATTACAGGATGCTAACGGCCGCTGTTGCCTCACCTTCGGTTACAGAATCTTGGAAATTGAATATATCACTCTCGTGCTTTACGTTTTAGCTCCTCAACTTTTCCACAATAATCCTGGGGATGTTTAGGATCTAAATCGCAAAGCGACTGATAGGACTTGATATCATATCCATTCATTTCTTCAGAGATTTGTTGAACCTCCATGAAGACCAACCTTGATTTAGTTGCAAGCTCATCGCACTCTCCAGGCTTGCTCATCACGTTCAGCACGCAAGCTTTGTAATCGGCGTTCAGCTTGTTAAATTCTTTCAATTTTTCAGTACCTCTGGTGGCTAATGCTCCTACAGCCTTAGTGTCATCAACCATCTGAAGAATTTTGGCTTTGGTGTCAGCTTGCTTTATTTTGGGCTGAATAACAGTCTGAAATATGAAAAGTAAAATACCGAAAACCACTGGTAAACCGACAATAAACCAGGCGATGCGCTGCTCAAAGAATTTGATTCTCATGCTACTACCTTCTAGAAAGGAGAGACAAAAACCCACCAAGAAAAGACATAAGGATAATTGATCCGATAACGCCAAAAGCTATCTTTAGGGACAGTTCTTTGTTGAACTTGGCAAAGTCCTTTCTGAACTCACTCATCTCCTGATGCAAGGCTACAAGCTCGTCAACGGCTGAGTTGGTCTGCTTAGGTGGAATCGGTTGCAAAGGTTTCTTTTGGGGATTTGTCATGGTTTTGGAATAGAACTATACCTAGCAATCCCAAAATCAACTCGTCTTTAACGACTTGTTGAAAATTTTTCATAATTATGGAGACAATAAACCACTCCAAGAGCGATCGTCTAATGAATTCCCTAGTCATCGCAAACCCTATTACTCCAAAAACTTTCTATGTTCTGCTCAAACCATGAGGGATAAGGGAGATGGGGAAAAGGTAGAACTTGAAACATTAAATTCAAAGACTCATTCATCCACCTCAGATACTTATTAATCCACCTCAAAGACTCATTCATCCACCTCAGATACTCATTCATCCACCTCAGATACTCATTCATCCCCATTCCTAATGCCCAATGCCTAATGCTGCCCTAAGACTCGTATGATCAAAATATCAGGAAAACATAACAGCCAGATTTTTACCGCAAAACATGGGCAGTATTTGGGAAATCGATTTTTACTCCCGTCCGATTTTGGACGATAATCAGAAAAAAATTTGGGAAGTCTTAGTCTGCGAAAGTCCCTTGGATATTGATACGAAAGCAGATTCTTTGTTTCGCTATGCTCAATATTGTCCCAGTACCCAGGTAAATTCGGGCTGGTTGCGGACAGCGTTGCAGGAAGCTATTAACCAAGCTGGAAAAGCACCAATTAAAATCCGCTTTTTCCGCCGCCAAATGAACAACATGATTACTAAAGCTTGCCAAGACTTGGGCATTCCCGCCCAGCCTAGCCGCCGTACTTTGGTTCTCAACCATTGGTTAGAACAGCGCATGGAGGAAGTGTATCCTCAAGAGGCAGGGTATCAAGGGGGAACTAATCCCTCAGTCCGCTTGGAGAAACCTTTGCCGCAACGTTTACCAGATGCTTTGGAAGGACAGCAGTGGGTATTTGTTACTTTAGATGCTGCGGATCTGGCAGAAATGCCAGAGTGGGAAATTGGCTTTGGTGAGGCTTTCCCCCTAGAGTTGGCGAAAGTTTCACCCGAAGCCCGTATTCCTGGTATTTTGATTTTCTCACCGAGAGCGTTGCCCTTGGCAGGCTGGATGTCTGGTTTGGAGTTGGCTTTCTTAAGATTTGACACCAGTGAAGAGGCAAGATTGCTTTTAGAAACTGGTGTAACTGAAAGCTGGATTGTGGCAAATATCAAAAAACCTCAAATTCTAGCAGAAGCCAAAGGTTTTGAAGAAGCCAAACAAAAAGCTAACGGAGTGCATTTTATCGGTGTACAGTCTGATCCTAAAGCACAATCTTTTGCTGGTTTTTGGCTGTTGCAAGAGGTTAATCTTTGAAAATGGGGACTGGGGACTGGGGAGGATTCACAAATGACTAATGACTAATGACTAATGACTAGATCCGTTGAGACATGGCAATGATTTGGGATAATTAACTGCGTCCATCAGTGTTGATCTGCGGTTCAAAATCACAACTGCCGAAACACGCTGATGATTTTTGGATAGTTATCTGCGTCCATCAGCAGAAAGCCTGAACGCTAGGGTTGAGACTTTCAAAAGACAGCGTTGATATGCGGTTCAAAATCCACAAATCACTAAGGGTCATGGTGTCTGAAAATTTGTCACAAGATACACTAGCAGAACAGCTGCTGGAACTAGCTATCAAATCTGGAGCAGAAGCTGCTGAGGTGTATCAGTCGCGATCGCTTTCTCGTCCAGTGTTTTTTGAGGCAAACCGACTCAAACAGCTAGAAACCAGTCAATCTGAAGGCACAGCACTACGGCTTTGGCGAAACGGGCGTCCGGGACTCACGGTGGCTTACGGTTCTGTCCTAGCCGAAGTAATGGTGGAAAAAGCTCTAGCACTAAGTCAACTGAATCAACCAGAAACAGTAGAATTAGGCTCTAACTTTCAGCCCTCTTACCCAGATTTGGGGGAAAGTGTGCCGATAGAGATTTTGGTAAATTGGGGCAAAGAAGCGATCGCACTCATCCGCGATGCCTATCCCGATGTTGTTTGCAATGGTGATTGGGAATGTGATGTTGAAACCACCAGAATAGTCAACACTAAAGGTTTAGATTCTTACTACACCGATACTACCCTCAACTGCTATGTATCAGCAGAATGGGTGCGCGGTGATGATTTTTTAAGTGTTTCCGATGGTCAAACCAAGCGGGGCGAACTCCACCCTGAAATATTAGCTAACCAAATTTTACAACGGTTAATTTGGGCTAAAGAAAATATTTCACCTCCTACTGGTCGCGTCCCGATTTTGTTTACTTCTAAAGCAGCTGATATGCTTTGGGGCACTGTGCAGGAAGCTTTGAATGGCAAGCGAGTCTTAGAAGTAGCTTCCCCTTGGGGGGAACGCCTGGGTAACCAAGTAGTTGCACCCAGTCTCACTCTCTACCAAGATCCGGAAGCCGGCCCTTACAGTTGTCCTTTTGATGATGAAGGCACTCCCACTAAATCTTTAGTATTTATCCAAAACGGGACTTTACAGCATTTTTATGGCGATCGCACCACCGGACGCCAACTCGGTACTAACACCACTGGAAATGGTTTTCGCCCTGGTTTAGGTAGCTATCCCACCCCTGGTTTATTTAATTTTCTGATCCAGCCAGGTTCGGCATCACTACCAGATTTAATTCAAGAACTGGATAATGGCTTAATTGTGGATCAAATGCTAGGTGGTGGCGGCAGTATTTCTGGAGATTTTTCAATTAACGTTGATTTAGGCTACCGCGTGCAAAATGGCCACGTAATTGGGCGCGTTAAGGATACGATGGTTGCAGGTAATGTTTACGCAGCCCTCAAGCAATTGGTTACACTGGGCAATGATGGTGATTGGAATGGTTCTTGTTATACTCCATCTCTGATAGTAGAAGGACTATCCACCACGGGGAGAAGCAATTAAATAATTCGTAATTCGTAATACTCGCCTCCGGCGAGAAGCAAGCTACGTAATTCGTAATTGGGGAGAGTGATTGTGTAGTCGGGTATAATTATTAACGACTTGTAAAACATTCTCTGAGATTCCACAGCTTTTTGGTACAGACTTGTAATTCAAATTCCAAAATCTAAAATCCAAAATTGCTATGAATCAGCGCTTTCGCACCTGGTGGCAGCCTAGAAAAGGTTTAGCGATCGCCGAAGCTTGTGTAATCGGTCTGGTTGCTGCCCTATCTGCGGTGTTTCTGAAAGTAGGATCGGGATGGCTGGGGACATGGCGAGTCCATACTACCCATCTGTTACCGGCATGGTTAGCACTACCGGCAATTGGTCTTGTTCTGGGGTTTGTGGCTGGATGGTTGGTGGATAGGTTAGCACCAGAGGCTTATGGTAGCGGTATTCCCCAAGTCAAAGCAACTCTTGCCAATGTGCCGATGGCATTATCCTGGCGCGTGGCAAGTATAAAGTTACTCAGCGCCATCATCGCCATCGGTTCCGGCATGACTCTGGGACGACAAGGCCCTACCGTTCACGTAGGGGCAGGTTTGGCAGCAGGGATGAGTCGCTGGGTTCCCACTTCCCCAGATCATCGGCGGCAAATGATTGCAGCTGGTGCGGGTGCAGGTTTGGCAGCTGCTTTCAATGCCCCGATCGCAGGTGTATTGTTTATCGTTGAAGAATTACTCCAGGATTTATCAGGATTGACTTTGGGAACTGCGATTATCGCCTCTTTTATTGGAGGGGTGATATCCCGACTTTTAGGCGGTGGCAGTTTAGACCTTAACCTGCAATTGGCACAATCTTCCAGCCAATTCTCGATTCCAGAAATTCCCTTTTTCATACTTTTGGGTATTTTGGCGGGGTTGTTGGGTGCATTGTTTAATAGCGGCTTAATATTTAGTATAAAGCTGTATCAAAAATTACACATAAGTTTACCATTGCGGGTAGCTTTGGCTGGATTTATCTCTGGTGTTGTAGTGGCAATGCTCCCAGCCCATTTCCGTGATAATACGGGATTACGCGAGTCTTTAATTACTGGAGGTTCCCATCCTACTGTAGCAGCGATCGCCTTTGCGGCACAGTTCATCCTCACACTCATAGCATTTGGTTCAGGAACGCCGGGGGGATTATTCGCTCCCAGTCTGATTTTAGGTTCTTGTTTAGGACATATTATTGGTGTATTTGAGTTACACATCACCGGAGCGGGTTCTCCTGCTACTTACGCGCTAGCGGGTATGGGGGGATTTTTTAGCGCCGTTTCTAAAGTACCAATCACAGCAATTGTGATTGTGTTTGAGATGACTACAGATTTCAATCTGGTGTTACCTTTAATGATTGTTTCTGTAGCAGCTTACTTAGTTGCAGATAAAGTAGTGCCTGGTTCGCTTTATGAGAAACTTTTGGAATTAAAAGGCATCACTCTCACCAAAGAAGCTCCTATGGAAGGAGCATTAACTAAGTTAACTGCAAAAGATGTGATGCAAGAACGGGTAGAAACTCTAGATGCAGAGATGAGCTTGGAAGAAGCAATGCAGTCTTTTGCTCGTTCCCATCATCGCGGTTTCCCTGTGGTAGAAGATAACAAGTTAGTAGGGATTGTAACGCAATCAGATTTACTGAAAATACGCGATCGTAATTTAGCCAATGATATTTTCTTAAAAGAAATAATGACACCTGTCCCGATGACAGTCACACCAATCCATACTCTGAGCAATGTGTTGTATTTACTCGATCGCTATCAAATCAGTCGCTTACCTGTGGTAGATGGACGAAAACTGATCGGAATTATTACTCGTGCAGATATTATTCGGGCGGAAGCAGATCATCTCAATTGTGATAACCGGACTCTTAAACTACGACCAGAACCTTCTTATGTAGTTTACCAAACGCGATCGCCCAGCACTGGCAGCGGTAGATTATTAGTGCCAGTAGCTAATCCCGAAACAGCGGGCATTTTATTACAAATGGCAGCAGCTATTGCCCGCGATCGCCATTATGAAATAGATTGCGTACAAGTAATGTTGATACCCCGCCACAGTTCCCCATCAGAAACACAGGTAAGGACGGCAAAAAGTCGTCGCTTGCTACGACAGGCGGAAGTTTTAGCAAAAAAGTGGAAAATTCCCTTGCACACGCAGATACGAGTTACCCACGATGTAGCACAGGCAGTTTTGGAAACAATCAACGAACAACACATCGACCTAATTTTGATGGGATGGAAAGGTAACACATCTACCCCTGGTCGGATTTTTGGCAATGTTGTAGACACCGTAATTCGCCAAGCCACCTGCGAAGTAGTGTTAGTAAAATTAGGCACTAATCAGCAATCAACACTTCATCCTCAGCGCTCCTTCAACCGCTGGCTAGTCCCAATGGCTGGTGGGCCCAATTCCCCGTTGGCGATTAAATTGCTACCGGCTTTAATTACATTGGGAAATGATCCGCAAATTCGCCTGACACAGGTGTTTAAACCATCTGAACTCAAGCCAGATATGTCAGTTTTAGAACAAGCCATCCGCCATTTGATGCGGCGGCGCAAATTGTCCAGTACTGTAGTTGCTTTCCCAGTTCAAGCTAATTCAGTCGCTGAAGGTGTGATTAACCTAGTGCAAACCGAAGGTTACGATGTTGTAGTTTTGGGAGCATCGCGCGAGGGATTGCTACAGCAAGCGATTCAAGGTAATATTCCAGAAGCGATCGCCTCTGGTGTCGAAAGTACAGTGATTTTGGTTAGGGGTGCAATTAACAAATAATTATTCATTTTACTTACGATAAAATATACCAATAATCAGAGAAACAATTATTGGTATTAGGATTGGAATAGCAACTATAAGTCCCCACTTACCAAACTTAATTTCCTCACCTTCAGATTTTAAAAACGCAATCCAACCTACAACTCCCATCAAAATCCAAATACACCCAAAGGCAAGAAATATAACAAATACTGAATCTTCCATTTTTCAAAAATTAATATACAAAAAACATTTTTTTTAATTGTAACTAATGGCTATCAACTAACTTTGCTAAACTTGCACGAAACTGGCTAAAATCAAAAGCTTCAATAGTTCTTTGCTGCAAGTATTCTGGTTGGTAAACTACTGGGTTAGAGTAATCGCCTTGCAGGATTTGAATTAGATTATCGGCAATTTCTTCTACGTTATCAGGGTCAACTAAACATCCCAATTTTCCTTCAGCCAAGGGATCTATAGAACCATCTTGATTACCCGCCAGCACCGGTTTACCACAAGCTAAAGCTTCTAGATAAACAATACCAAATCCTTCTCCTTTACTAGGCAAAGCAAAAACATCGCAGAGATTGTAATAAGCACACAATTCTTCATCTGGTACAAATCCGGCAATAGTGACACAATCTTCTAGATTTAAGCTGGTAACTAAAGCATTAATTCGAGGTAAATCATCCCCTTTCCCTGCAAGAATGAAGTGAACATTAGGGACATGCAACCGCACTTTAAGTAAAGCATGAAGGATTTGGTCATAACCCTTGTATTTTGCCATGCGTCCCATCCGCGTCACTGTTAAAATTACAGGCTGTTCATCTGTTAAGTTATATCGTTTTAGCAAGTAGGGAGGTTTAGGATTTATTTTAAATTGATTGGCATCAAACGTATTAGGTAAAAGAACTATTTTTTCGGAATCAATATTTTTCTCTTCAAGCAAGCGCTGGCGAGTATAATTACTAACACTAACAATTCTATCTGCTTTTTGGAATGCTAATTTTGTAGCTTTATTTTCAATCTCCCAAACTTCTAAGCCATGAGCAACTACCCAGTAAGGAATCCCAGTAAGAAGTTTTAGAACATAACAAGCAGTGGCATAGTTAACATGAGTTGATATTACTACAGTAGGGCGTTGGAAAATAGCCCAAATAATGATTTTGGTAGCAAATAAAATGGTTTGTAATAATCGTGGTGAATCTCCAAAATAATGAAATTTTGTTGAAGTTAAAAATTGCAAGTTTTGCTGCTGTCTTAAATCGTGCTTGTCATACTTTAGAAACACATCATATTGAGCTTCAGGATATACATCTTGTAAAGCTTGGAGCAAAAATGTTGAGTAAACTTGAATACCTCCCTTAAAACCAAATATATTCGGAAATATTAAGTAAAAATGACGTTTATTTATCGCAGATTTTTTAAACATTGTAAATAATTTCAGGTTTTGATTCAATGATAAAATATTTTTGAGAATTGATAGTTGCTGCCAGAAAATAAAACTCAATAGTTGTAAAAGTATAGTCTTCAGCAAAAAAATCTGGCAATTGAGATGCTAAAAACATAGTAATTGGAATGATAGTAACAGGATTAGCGTATTTAACTTTAGCTGCTATTTTTACTAAAAAATTCGTAAATAGTAATAATCCAGCAACTCCTTGTTCTACTAACACATTTAAAAATATATTATGTGCGTGATAACCTTTAACTCCAAAAACTTTCACTCCTATATGTTCTGCAAAAACTCCTACACCTATACCTGTGATTGGTCTTTTAACAGTTTCAATAATAGCTGCCTGCCAAAGCGCAAACCTTGACAAAGCTGTACCTACAGGGCTAGGAAGCACTATTTCGCTGTTATTGGTTGAAAACAAATTAATTAAGGGAAATATTTTACTATTTCCCAAACCAATTCTATATGTAGATACTGGTATGGATATAATGCATAAAAGCCATAGGCTCATGATAAAAATCATTTTTCTAATACTAATAATTTTATATATCAATAAAAGAAACATCCCAAGAATAAAAATTAGCCAAGCATTTCTACTGGCAGACAAAGCTAGGGAAATGAGAAAAACAAATTCGCTTATATATAATTCAAATTTAGATATACTTTTCTGTTCTTCTAAAATTATGCTTAAACATAATCCAATGGAAACTATTACCCCAAACTGGTTAGGATTTTGCATGATTGAACCAATCTGAGGATAATAACTTGGAAATTTTAATAATTCAAAAATCCAATGATTGGGAAATAAAGCTTCTAAAAAACCAAAAACCGCAATTATTTGTAATAAATATAATATGCACCGATAATAAAATGCTAAAGATGATGTTTTGGGATTTCTAAAAGTTAAAACTAAAAAGGCAAAAAATACTATAAAGTAAGTAGTATATTTAATACTATAAGTAATAGCTGTATTTGGGAATGGGCTAGTCAATGACGATAGCCACATCCAAAAATACAGTAGACTCACAGATATCAAAATGATTCTATGCTTTTTTAAAATTTCTGGGATTAATTTTACAGAGAAACTAATTACACCAAAGCTAAATGCAGAAAGTAATAAATAATGAATACCGATATTTATTCCAGGAAATTTAATCCGCCCTAGAAGCGAAGAAAATAGTATGAGCAGGAAAAATATATTAATCATACTTTGTAGCCGTGGATACTTGTTTGACAACAAAAAACCTAGATTAAACCCCTACTCGTAGGTTTAAGCAGAGATTTTGATATTTTTTCCAGCTAAAATACTGAGCATGTAAAGAATATTATCATATTACAGTTGTCGGCGATATCAGCTCTTGAAGCTATGAGTGATTTTAGATTTGAGCCGAGCTAAATATTCTGGAGTGCGACGCGAAAAGTGTTATGAAGTATGATATAAGCAGATGCACAAAATAATAAGTAAGTCAAAAAGCTTTCATAAGCCTTAGCAATTCTTTTCTTTATTTTAATTTGGGAAGGCAATCCGCCGAAATCAGCTTATAATCTGCCTTTCAAGTATCTCTATTCTAGGTAAATTTAAGAACGATCGCCAGCCCCTAGATTTACCAAAAATAACTACCCGCAAATCCCGGCAAGCTAAATTATTAGCATAATTTTCGCCAATTTTTTGATAAATTCCAACGCCCTTACTTCCCAAGATTTAGAGTCATGTAAACACACGAACAAAGCCTGCATCGGCAGGCTTTGTTCCTAATTATTTTTAGGACTTACGCGAAATTAAACCGCAACTCATTATTAATAGTTAGAACGGGAGCCAGTGGAACCTACGGCATTAGGGTCACGATAACCTACAGTATCATCAGCTTTACGGCTCTTGCGACCAAATAAACCAAATAAACCGAGCAAGCCCAACAAACCCCAATCGCCATCCTGATAATTTCTATCGGTAGCGGCGCCATCGGTAGTAGTGCGGTCTGTGGTGGTATTTGTAACAGTACCATCAGAAGTGCCTGTTGTCTGAGCAGAAGCAGGTAGAACTGTAGGCAAGGTAGCCAAACTTACAGCTAGAACAGTACTTCCTAGAATTTTGGAGACATTAAAGCGTTTCACGATCACATTCCTCAGTTAAATTTCTGCAAGTAATAGTTAAAGCATATTAAGTTCTAACTGCGTTAGCATCAATCTTTAGCTGCAAATATAAATCAGCTTAAAGTTACATTTGTAATCGAGTAAATAAGCATTTTGGTATAGATTGTATTACCGTGCATGGCAAATTATATAATACTGAAGTCAGCGATCGCATTAAAACAAGCTCGATTCCAAAAGAGAAAGCTACGTCTTCAGGTATGACAAGCGCCGATAATTGAAGGTAATATTTCCAAAGCGAGTATCTATAGTTTAAAAACCAGAACTCAACCCAATCGAGAGGTTTTGGGAATTTCTGAAAAGCTTTCCTTCAATTTGAGATTCACTACATAATCTGTTACGCAAATAATATTGTACATTTACCTGATGACTGATGACTGATGACTGATGACTGATGACTGATGACTGATGACTGATGACTGATGACTGTTAACCGTTAACCGTCAACAGTCAACAGTTAACTACCATCGAGAGTGTTTATATACTTTAGACGCGCATCAGCTTATTTACCACTACCAAGATAGCTTAAACCTGTGTCTGAGAGCCGCCCCTCCGATACGCATTAAACAAAAATGGTACAGTGACACTTATGATGACGATAATCACAAACAAAAACCGTACCTTGTTAAGTTAATGAAATGGCTTTTAACAACTGCTCTGATTTTGAGCAGCACCACCCAATATTCAACACAAGTAATAGCCCAAACTAAACAGCCAGCAACTACTAAGCAGCCTGTGCAACCAGTTAGGACACCTGCCTCACCTCAACAACGTACCTCTCGACCAGTTTTTGTTTTGCCAAAAACACCTGCTCGCTTAAGTCCTATATCTGGGCGTAGAGCAGGAATGGGTAGTCGAGATAATTGCCCTGCGGTTCCAACTGCACTTACTGCTTTAGTACCATTGCAGGAGGAACAAAAGGTTGAGAAACAGAAAAACAAATCAGTAATCGGGATTGTAGGGGGGCTAACCACCTCTGAAAGACCTACATTTTG
Organism: Nostoc sp. CHAB 5824; assembly: GCF_020829665.1. Classification (GTDB taxonomy): domain Bacteria; phylum Cyanobacteriota; class Cyanobacteriia; order Cyanobacteriales; family Nostocaceae; genus Nostoc. The sequence goes on along the minus strand of NZ_JAIVFT010000038.1, from coordinate 8,129 downwards.
GTTTTACGTTCCCTACACTCAGGATTTGGCTAACTCAAGTGCTGAATTTATCTTACAGGATAATGCAGGAACGAATATTTATGAAGATGCGATCGCACTACCTCCAAAACCTAGTGTCATTGGTATTTCTCTTCCTAAGAATGTTACATCATTAGAAGTAGGTAAAACATATCGCTGGTATTTAAAAGTCCGCTGCAAGCAGCAAACAGCAGGTGTTCCTGTATACGTAGAAGGAGACATTCAAAGAATCAATTTAGATTCTCATATTATGCAGCAATTAGAAGCAACACCTGATCCCCGGCAGAAAATTGTAATCTACGCCAAAGAAGGTATTTGGTTTGATGCTTTAACTATGCTGGCACAAATACGCCTTTTTAATTACAATGATGCATCTGTTAAAGAAGATTGGCAGAGTTTATTGCAATCCGTAAATTTGGGTAATATTTCTACAGCTCCTTTAGTGAATTCAACCAACCGTCAATAATCCTAAATCTCTACAACCAATTACCAACTAAAACATAGGATGCCCAGTACATCGGACGTTTATATTCGGGAGCTTCAAGTAATTTTAATTGAGCAAAGCGTAAAGCTTCTGCCGTAGTTTTACCAGTCATTAACTGGCGGTAAAATTCATCAACAAACAAAGCTGTAGAGTAATCACCAATTTGCCATAAAGAGGCTAAAGTACTCCGCGCACCAGCACGCAGGGCAACTCCTGCTAATCCCAAGGCAGCTCGGTTATCTCCTGCTGCTGTTTCGCAAGCACTCAAAACAAGTAATTCAACTGGCTCTGTGCGTTTTTGCTCTCTACTTTTGAGCAAGCTATTTAATTCACTCACATTGATGCGTCCATCAGCTGCTAATATAAAAGTGTCTTTTGCTTTAGAGCTAAATTGCCCGTGAGTTGCCAAGTGAACAACTCTAAAAGGTTGAGAATTAATGGTTTTTCCTAAAGTCGTACTTCTAAAATTTTCATCCAATAATGTAGTTGTCGATACGCCTGATTTCTGAATTAATTGCAGTTCGACTTTAACGTTGGGAAGAGGTGCAAAATTTTCGTTTTTAGGTGGTTGCGATAATCCTCCAACCAGGGCATTTAATTTTTTCTGTGCTAGAGGTTTAGGAATAAATAGTTGCAGCCCAGGACTAACGGCTACAGAATAGTTTTGGACTAAATACTCTTTGCCATCATACAATGCAGACATCGGGATATTTCGCAATAAACCGTCTGGGATAAAAACTAGAGTATTAACTTTACTATTTTTGAGGTCTTTTTCAACTGGTTTAATTAACCAGTTATAAAGTTTTTGAGAAACTGTTTGAAATTTATTATTAGCATCGGGTTGGACTATCGTCTCTCGCATTTCTGTAATGGCTTGCTCTACTTCTTGACGGTTGACTGTAGAAGTTTTATGTATCAACGGTTGATTGGGAAGTTTGATAATAATTTCTAAATGGTTATCTAGGATAATTGGGTAGAAAATAGCACTATTAGGATTGTCGTGGTCTACTACATTATCCAACACCACAAATTGGTTGCTTAAGCAAGCTTCTCGGAAAAAATTATCTAGTTCTGCAACTTGCAAGGCTTCCATTCGCTGACGTGCTTTATCTAAATTAGGTTTTCCTTGTCCTTTCTCTTGTAAAATTAACTCTACAGACTGTCGATAAATCGGTTCTATGCGATCGCGAAAATTAAACTGCACGTCTTGATTAACCGCAACTAAATCGCTGCGAAGAGACTGAAGAGTTGTTACGGCAGTATCATAAGCAGATATGGCGGCTTCCATATTTCCCTGTGCTTTGAGTAAGCGTCCTAACTGCCACTCAAGGCGATAAGCTATATCTGAGGCATCAATTTTTTGAGCCATAAACAACGCTTGCTGCGTCAAATCCTTTGCTTCTTGCAATTGTTGGTTCTGCTCGTAAACTTCTCCCAAGCTCCCTAGTGCATAGGATTGGGCGCGTTCATCGCCGATTATTTTGGCTTGCTGAACGCTACTTGCCAGAATCTCTGCAATGTATTTTTTATTACCAATTGTGGTCAAATTCTGAGCAAAATTGATCCGTGCATAAATACCAGCTTCATTGCTAGGCAGATTGGGGACTTGAGATTGGATTGTGGGTATTAACGATTTTGCTTCAGTGATGCGTTCGTTTTCGAGAAGCAAACTCAGTTGATTAATCAGGGCTTGAACTTTAGCCAGAGGATTTGGTGCAATTTTGGCAGCATTTTCATAATGAGCGATCGCACTTTTAATATTACTTAACGACCTAGCAGTATTACCGAGGCTAAATTCCGTCAAACTAATTTCTAGAGGCAGTTGCAGACGTTGAGCAATTTCTAAGCTTTGTTGTAAGATTTTCTGGGATGACTCAAGTTCACCTAATTGCTGCTGGACATTACCAAGCGATCGTAAAGCTGTTATTTTTACAAGAGAGTCAGGTTGGGAAATTAATTGTTGGGATACTTCATTCAATATATCTAAGCTACGGCGGTAAAAACCAGCAACTCGTAGAGCTTGTGCTTGGTTAATCCGGCTGCGCGTTACTCCAGCATTGTCACCTAATTTCTTCCAGATTTGCTCTGCTTGTTGTGATGTTTTCACAGATGCATCAGTTTGTCCCTGTGCTAGTTGCAATTCGCCCTGAATATTTAGAGTTTGTGCAAGAATTTCTAACAATTCAGATTTTGGATTGTTGACATTTAATTTTTGATTTATCTTATCCCAGCCCAGTAAATTTAAGCTATTGTCAATAGTTGCATAAGCTTCTTTCCACGAGCCGAGTTGCTGGTATATAAGAGAGAGGTTAGTCAACGCTGCGGCTTGTGCGAGGTTATTGCGTTCTCGTTGATAGTTACGCACAGCTTGTTGGAGAACATTTACTGCTTCAGTAAAGCGTCCAGCTTGATAAAGTGCTTCTCCTTGCTCAAGAAGTGACTGTGGTGTTGTGGCTGGGGGTTTATTGGTTTGAATATGAAACCCGTTTGGTGAATTTGTCTGGATTTGTTTAGCAAATGTGCTAGGAACAATAGTCAGGAAAACAGCAAGGGTAAATAGGACTACGGGAGTTAACGCAAATCTAACGACTCGCATTGGTAGCTGAAGTTTTGCCATATTTCACACCTCCCTGAGATACAGGACAGGAAGTAGGTGTTTGCCAAGGGCTGTGAGGGTTGAGTTGAGGAACTTGTGCTACTAGTTCTATATTTCCATTGTCATTAATTACCCAGCCAGAAGCTTCCACAATCGGAATTGTAGCAGCAATGGGAGTAGTTGAAACTGCTGTTGCTTGTGTCTGAGTCGTTGTGTTTGCCAAGTTTTCTGATTTTGGCCTTAATTTCACCCACGCAGACACAGTATTTGAATCTTGTAATGGTTCAGTGGGACTCATGGGTAGTCCGCCGCGTCCTGTTGCCACAAATGTATTTTGGAATTGCCGAGTTCCAGGAGTGCAGGCGGTGGAAATTTGCCTGGAAGCATCAACTAAATTAATTGGGAGTTCGACTAAGCCGCGAGTGGGGTCAATATCAAATGTAGTGATTTGCACATTACCGCTCAACTCGCGAGTTGCTCCGGTAGCGGTGATGTCATTTGTGTTTGGGGAAGCTATATCCCGAAACTGAATGCCAAAGATCCCTTTAGTATTTATTTTGACATTACCGCCACGAAAGTCATCAGAGTTGGCTGTGATGTCGCTGTTTTCAAAGGCGGCAAGAATATTGCTATTAATCTTAATATCGCCACCGATGACATTTTCTCCTGTGGCGTCAGTCGTGATATTACTGCCACGACCTAGTAATAATAAATCTTTCACTTCCAGGGTGATAGTTGCTTGTGGTTGATTGGGATCAGTGTTGATGCTGCGCGTGTTAGCACTAAGAGTGCCATTGTCCAAACGGATAGAGCGAGCATCCACGAGTAATTTACCTGCATTTCCGAGTCCTAAACTGTTCACGAATACTCCCGCTTCATCCCTAACCAACAACTGTTGAGCATTAATTGTCAAATCTCCCGCCGCCCCAGTTGAGTTTTGTTTAGTACTAGCAAATAAGCCACTGCGAAAACGACCACCTTCGGCAGAAGTACCAGTACCAATCACTTGCACAGTGTCAGCATTTACCGTCAAATTTCCCCCCTTGCCTGCACCTGCTGTGCTAGTACTCACTTGTCCCCCATCCCGTGCTGTTAAAATTTTGGTGCTAATCGTCAAATTTCCTGCATCCCCAGTTGAATCTGTATCACTATAGATAGCAGCAGCAAAGCCATTCAGTTCTATTGAATCAGCTTTAACACTCACATTTCCTCCCCTACCAGCACCTCTAGTGGCAGCACCTACTCCACCCTTTTGAAGGAGCAATTTTTGGGTAGTAATTGTTATGTCTCCTCCATTACTTGGACTTTTTCTACCAGCCCTTGCACCAGCAAAGACCAATGCTCCATCTTGCACCAGCAACTCATTGGAGTTAATCGTTATGTTACCCCCGTTTCCAGTTGCACCTATATCAGCATTAGCAAACAAGCCGCTGAAAGAACCAATAACTTCCACAGTGTCAGCATTTACCGTCAAATTCCCGCTTGAACCTGCACCGAACGTGCCAGTGCCAACTTGTGCTCCATCCTGTACTAGCAAGGTTTTCGTAGTAATTGTCAAATCTCCTGCATTCCCTGTTGTGCCTTGGTTTTGAGTAGTCAACTTACTGGAAGAACCATCAAAAGTATTGCTACCAATAACTTCCACAGCGTCAGCATTTACCTTCAAATTCCCGCTTGAACCTGCACCGAATGCACCAGTGGTAACTTGTGCCCCATCCTGCACTAATAAGGTTTTCGTAGTAATTGTTAAATCTCCTGCATTCCCTGTTGCGCCTCGGTAATTTGCAGTAATCAACTTACTGGAAGAACCATCAACAGTATCGCTACCAATAACTTCCACACTGTCAGCATTGACCTTCAAATTCCCGCCTTCACTTGCACCGAATGTGCCAGTACTTACCTGTGCTCCATCCTGTACTAGCAAGGTTTTAGTGTTAATCGTCAAATCTCCTACATTTCCTGTTGCGCCTTGAGTATTTTGTTGAGCAAACAAGCCGCTTGCACCAATAATTTTAATTGCGTCGGCATTTACAGTTAAAGAACCTCCCTTGCCTGCACCAAATGTGTCAGAACTAACCTGTGCCCCATCCCCTACCAGTAACGAGCCAACCTTAATCGTCAAGTTTCCCCCATTACCGATTGCGTTTGCGTTTGTGGCAGCATACAAGCTACTTCTAAACTTACCATTGGCAGATGTACCAATTTGCATATTTTGTGCCGAAACATCCAAATTTCCAGCATTTCCGCTACCATATGTGCTAGTACCAACCTGTGCCCCATCCCTTACCAGTAATTCACGGGTATTAACAGTTAAATTCCCCCCATTGCCCAGTGCTTGCGATCGCACCCTATTGAAGATATAGCTCCCTTCTCCTACAACTTTTATTTCCCCTGTGGCATCGAGCGTAATATCTCCCGCAACAGAATTAACTGACCCCAAATTACTTCCGATCCCAGCACTGATTACGCTTCCGTCTGAAACTTCTAAATTCCGAGCATTAACTGCAATACTCCCACCACCAGCAGCTTCTACATCTACACCAGCGCCATTAGTCAAAGATATATCTGCTCGCACACTTTCAACAGGAAAGCCCAAGCGAAAGTTGTCACCATCTATCTGAAGCGCTACAGTTCCGCTTGATGTCAATCCTCCCAACTCGACTCGACCACCATAAGCATTCAATTGACCACCATCCATGTTGACATTGCCGCCTACTAGCAGCAAACTCTTTCCTTCTTTAACACTTAAACCAGATGCTTTAAAACCCTCTGGATCTTCTGGTGCTGGCGCAGTTGAACTATTTTGAATCGGGGAAGCCGCAATTTGATTGAATAGTAAGGCATTTGGATTTACTGTTAACAAGGGTGAAGGTGCTTCTGGATTCGAGGCGCTGAAAAATCCAAAATTGCCAAACCCAATGGCATTGGCTGTTGTGGCAACAAAGGAACCGCCAATGTTCAAACTAGCATCTTTACCAAAAATAATCCCATTGGGATTGATCAGGAATAAGTTTGCTTTACCGTTAGCACGAATTAAACCATCAATATTAGAAATTGACTTACCTGTTACTCGTGTCAGGATGTTCTGAATATCGAGTGCATTATTGAAGAAAGCAGTACTGTCATTGGGAACAGAAAACTCCTCAAAGCTGTGGAACAGATTACCCTCTCTTGTGGTTCCACCTTCAATAATGCTGGTATTGCCCTCTAATTTCACATTGGAATTATTTGGCAGAGTGCCGTCTGGGGTGATTTGGGCAACTGAGATATTTGCATAAAAGGCGATCGCATTGACAATCGCAATTCCTAGACCTTGCCACCAGTCCAAACGCGCAGTTCTAAAAGACATTGCACTCTCCTATAGAAAAGGAAATTTAGCTTGGAAGCCTTAATTAAGTATAGGTGTCAGTGCGATCGACTTATGCACAAGAGAGGATATTACCAAATTGGCACTGCTGAATCAAGTGAATAAACTTAGATCGCTGCACTATAAGAATTAGTCAGGTTAGCAAAGCTAAGAACCTCTGATTTTCAACAGTGAATAAAATCATGTCACTGCTACCAATTAAGAATCAGTAAGGTTAGCAAGCTGGAAACAACTCTGATTCCCGACAGTGAATAAAATCATGTCACTGCTACCAATTAAGAATCAGAGTCAGAGGATGTTTGAAAAGTCCTGTTGTTGGTAGCAAAAAGTTTTAGATCCCCCCTAACCCCCTTAAAAAAGGGGGGAACCGGAGTCAAAGTCCCCCTTTTTAAGGGGGATTTAGGGGGATCTAAAAGTGCCTGAAGTCACAGCGAAACACTTTTCAAACAACCTCTCAAGCCAAACCAGCGATTACCTTCAGTTCAAGCTCAAATTTGAAATTTCGGAGAGAAACAATGTCTAACATCAACAACCACGGAGTAGATATGAACAACGATGTACTTTTTCAAGAACTCAGCTGCGAAAAGGCTGCTATCATTCAGGGTGGTGCTGCAATCCAATTATTTACGGATGCAAATTTTCAGGGAGTTTTCGGGGAATTTAACTTTAAAGAGAATGTCCCCGCTGGGTTTAACGATCGCATATCATCAATTAAAGTTCTTTCTGGTAAATGGAATGTATGGTCAGACGCTAATCAAACAGGTGTTGCTCTAACAGAGCTTGTACCGGGTGACTACCCAACTCTTCCGGCAGATTTTAATGATGTCATTTCCTCAATAGAACCCGTCATTCAATAATGACGAAACGACACTAACTCAATGTTCACCATTTAATAATTGATTTAACACTCCCCGCACTTTTAGGCCGGGGGTGCGACTCGTTCACTCGAAATGAATAGAAATATTCAGGGATGAGTGACATTTGAGAGATAACCCTTAATGGGTGGAGTTCGCACTTTAATCTCTTTCAGATGATAACTGAATAGCCATGAGAGTGATTCTAAGGAAAAGTCCCTCTTCGTAGGTGCAACGGTAACAGCATCATCCCTACAGTAGCGACTAGCCATTAATCCGTAAAGCGGGATGAAAAGGAGGTAAAACTGGTAGCCTAAACTGGTTCCCTTCGAGCATGAACTAAGCACGGTTTTGAAGACCAACGGGGTTGGTGACAACCTCGTTGAGTTTACTAGTCTCAAAATTAAACAACCCTGAAAGTGATTAACAATACCTTTGCCAAAAAAAGAGTATGAAGAGGTAGGGCGCTTCGTAGTAGAGTTATTGTCTCTCACAACAATAACTCGAGAATTACAATCTCAAATTATCTCATTCAACAATTGAAACGTCTCGTTCTTCCCATGTTTTTGGTCTAGCTCTTTTGACGCGATCGCTGTGACAGTAGCGTAAGTCCTGAGAGTATAATCTTGGGGCTAATGACGACGTAATCAGTTCCGCCTTCCGTACAGCACCATAAATTTGACTTAACGGGACTTAGACAAAAATTAAGCCCAAATGTAACCCAAACTGGCTTTATAAGCAGCAAACACGTCACGGTTCAAGTTCAACCAATCAACAAATCGAAAAGACATGGCTGTTCTAAACGCTTCT
>NZ_JAIVFT010000037.1 GCF_020829665.1 Nostoc sp. CHAB 5824 | reverse complement strand
CCTAAAGCCAGATTCTCACGCGTTACTCACCCGTCCGCCACTAAATCCCGAAAGATTTCGTTCGACTTGCATGTGTTAAGCATACCGCCAGCGTTCATCCTGAGCCAGGATCAAACTCTCCGTTTTGTTGTGTTTCGAGTTTGTGGCTCCGAAAAAAATATTTCTCGGAATCCTATCTATAATTTCGATTATCTTTTTGGGATTTACCAAAAATAAAATCTTTTGACGAGGATTGGTTTTTTATTAAGCTTTTAAAGTATTATGTTTTTCAGGTTCAGCGGTGGTTGGCTTCTTTCGCCTTTCCACTTAACTAGAGTAACTAGTCATCCCCTAGTTTGTCAAGGGGGTAAATTTATTTTTTTTCTAAAAGGGCAAATCGCTTGACTGGACTTGCTTTCAAGTTAATGGGTTAAGCAACAGGAGGGAGGCGAGAACAAAGTGGCTAAACCTGAGTGTGTGAATAATGCACGTTGCTTGTCTGTAAATGGGATCTGATGCAAGTTGAGTAACTATAGTAGTGATTATCGAAAAAGGCAGGAGGTAGTCTTGCTGGAGGCATTTATCTTGAATCCAAATGCTCGAACTAACTATATATATAAGAGCATAGTTGTTGGGGAGCCTGCGGTTTAAGACTCCCATCCTACAGGTGAGGCTTATATGGATATTTACCCGATCGCCACAGCTACGTTCGCGGAGCGTTTGGAAGAGAAGATAGGCGTTACAGTGAGTCTAGGGCTGTAGAAGGACTTAAAAATTTATAATTAATTTTTGAGAAAAAGCTAAAAACTAGACTAGGCAAGAAATACAGATGATCCGACCGCGTAAGGTCTTTGCTCAACATTGGCTCAAAAGTGAAAAGGCACTCGACGCAATTATTAAAGCAGCAGAGTGTACAGAAACTGATCGCTCCGCCAAAGGTGATCGCATCTTGGAAATTGGCCCCGGAACCGGGATTTTGACTCGTCGTTTATTACCCTTGGTGCAATCTCTGGTTGCAATTGAAATAGACCGCGACTTATGCCAACTGTTGTCAAAGCAGCTTGGTAAGACTAAAAATTTTTTACTGCTGCAAGGTGATTTTCTCACTCTAGATTTACCATCTTATCTAGCAGCCTTTCCAAATTTCCAAAAGCCAAATAAGGTAGTAGCCAATATTCCCTACAACATTACAGGGCCAATAATTGAGAAACTACTGGGTACGATCGCCAACCCTAACCCTGAACCATTTGACTCAATAGTGTTGCTGGTACAAAAAGAAGTAGCAGAAAGGTTGTATGCTAAACCTGGATCAAAAGCCTTTGGAGCGTTGAGCGTGCGGGTACAGTATTTGGCTGAGTGTGAATTAATCTGCACAGTTCCAGCGGCCGCATTCCATCCAGCGCCAAAAGTTGATTCAGCAGTGGTGCGGTTGCGCCCCCGAAAAATAGAAATACCATTATTTAATCCCCGACAGTTAGAGAATTTCTTAAAATTGGGGTTTGGTGCCAAACGCAAAATGTTACGAAATAATTTGCAATCTGTTATAGAACGCGATCATCTGACCCACTTACTGGAACAATTAAAAATAAATCCCCAAGCCCGAGCTGAAGACCTCAGCGTTCAGCAATGGGTAATCCTAACGAATGAGTTAGGAGTTAAAAGTGAGGAGTGAGGAGTTAAGAGTGAATATCTATAATAATTGCTTTGATTCAAAACTCAAAATTCACCCATTCTCAACTACCAACCCATATACCCTAACTTTTAACTTTTAAAATGCGTTCTTACAGCCTAATTGCCCCTGCCAAAATCAACTTGTATCTGGAAATCATTGGTAATCGCCCCGATGGCTATCATGAGCTAGCCATGATACTTCAAAGTATCGGGCTTGCAGACCAAATTGATGTACGTTCTATCAGCACTGACAGCATTCGCGTTCACTGCAACCACTCACAAGTACCGACAGATACAAGTAATCTGGCATACCGAGCAGCAGAATTAATGGTGATGCAATTTCCAGAAGCCTTTGCTAAATATGGGGGTGTGGAGATTACCCTCAACAAGCAGATTCCTGTAGCTGCTGGGTTGGCTGGCGGTTCGACCAATGCAGCGGCTGTGTTGGTAGGGATAGATTTACTATGGAAGTTAGGATTAACTCAGTCAGAATTAGAAGAGTTGGGAGGTACACTCGGTTCAGATGTACCATTTTGTGTGGGGGGTGGGACTGCGATCGCAACAGGTAGGGGTGAGCAACTTTCTCCTCTACCGAGTTTAGATAATATATATATAGTATTGGGAAAATACCGCAGCCTGAAAGTTTCCACCGCTTGGGCGTACAAAACTTATAGACAGCAGTTTGGTAATTCTTATATTAAAGATAGCGATAACTTGGCAGCACGTGCTAATGCAGTTCATTCAGGAGCAATAGTAAAAGCTATCTTAGATAAAGATGCGGGAGAAATTGCCCAAAAGCTGCACAATGATTTAGAGCGGGTAGTATTGCCAACCTATCCCCAAGTCTTGCAACTGCGAGAAGTGTTTGCAAATCAAGAAGGTGTTTTAGGAACAATGATGTCTGGTTCTGGGCCAACAGTATTTGCTCTTTTTGAGTCTCAACAACAGGCCGAACAAATGAAGCTGCAAGTGAGAGAAGCAATTATTGATGAAGACTTAGAATTGTTTATAACTCGGACAATCACACATGGTATTAAAGTGGCATCGTCTGTTTAAAGAATTCTTTTTTGTTAATGAAGCATAGGGAATAGACAAGAATTATTCCTAATAGCCCAATCCAAATTCTAAAATTTAAAATGGTATGAGTGACCAAAATTTAACACCACAAACAGATGCAAAAAGACAGGCAACAGCAAGTCCGTTACGCTGTTTAACTGGGGCGGTAATTTCCGGGGGAATGGGATATGCACTGTATTCGCTGATGATTGCGATCGCCACAAATTTTGCTACTAAACCTATCCATTCAATTAATCCATTGGTGGTGAAGATTTCTTCTGCTGTTAGAACTCTGGTTGTTGGTGTAGTTGCTTTAGGAAGCGGAATATTTGGTATAGTAGCGATTGGTTTGTTGGCTTTGGGAATACAATTATTAGTGCAGGAGTTCACTAAGCAAAAAAGTAGTGAAAACTAGTAATTTGATTCTCATTAGCCACCTGAATTTACAAGCTTTTCTAACGAACCAAGATTTTTAATCACAATTCATATCTCATTTTCCCATTACTAGGATTTTTGTGGCAGGGAATGATAACCAAACTCTGTGCCGAGTGTTCTGTAAAGAAAACTATGTGTGTTGAGTTGAAGATAGTTCTTACATTAACAACTCAAAACACTACTATCAGAAAACCAGCAAATCTCTAGTTCTGGCTTTAGGATCAATTGAGAGTTAGATTCAAGTAACGTATAACCGCCAGAATCTATGATTTCGCGTTGACACTTTATAGACTGGCTGAAGATTCACAAATTTATGCGGAATTAATACCAGGAACACTGAAGTTGATAGCAGCAACATCACTTATAAGTAAAATTTATGAATATAACCAAGAGATATTTTTTACCCCTTATTTTTGTAACAATCGCTGTCAACCTCAGCAGTTGTAGTTCTAACCCGACTGCTCGTAATATTGACAACGGAACGCCATTTCCTACCACGACATCGACGAATAGCACACCATATCAGACTCCCAGCCAAATTCCTAGCGTAGCTCAGTTGAGAGAAAAATCTCCTAATCAAAAATCTTCTCAGGAAAATACGCCTTCCTCATCAACTTCTAAAGTTGCTGCTGGCAGAACCGCCAACGTCACGCTATACACAAGTGATACTCAATGTCAAAAACTCATTCCAGAAAAGGTTTCAGTACCAGCCGAGGAACCAGTGACAAATGTAGTGAGTAAAATTTTAGAAAAACGAGATACAAGCGACTTTAGCTTGTCTGGGTATCGTGTCAACATCAAAAATGGTATTGCTACAGTTGATTTGCGAATATCCCCTGATTCAAAGCGACAAATAGCTTCTCTTTCTAGTTGTGAACAGTTTGCTCTGTTTGGTAGTCTCCGCAAAACCCTAACAAGTAATGCTCAATGGAATATTAAAGAGGTTCGTTTCACCGAGCAAGGTGAAGACATTGTTCTTTAGTTAAATATGGTAATAAGTGCCGTCATCAGCTAGCTAAAAAGATTGCCCAATCTGAACCACAAAACTTATACATCAGCAGTTGCCGTTGCCAAAACAGTGCATGTTCTAGCCAATTGAAAACAGCTGTAAATAGTGGTATAATTCATTCTATGCCTAAGTTTATGACAGCAATTCGCGGGTGTAATTCAGTGGTAGAATGTCATCTTCCCATGGTGAACGTCGTGGGTTCGAGTCCCATCGCCCGCTTTAAAACTTTCATAGGTTCTTGAATTTGGGATTATTTAAGTAAAAGTCTTGCCAACTTTGGGGATAATGCAACGAAGCTTGTACTCAAAACGCTGAGGCTGTTTTTTATGCCTTATGTTTCTTGGGGATGTTGGCGATCGCAAATGAGGATTCAAACATCGTGAATGAGTAAGTCTGGTACATAGCGATCGCTCGTTCAGGGTGAAATAAAGCACTTCCCCTGCTTTCTCTTGACAAATTCTGTTTTTGCTTAACTTGTTACGAGTTGAACATACTTCGCGGCAATAGCAACGGCTTTTTCAAAGTCGGCAGGATTTACAATGCCCAAAAGAGAACGTTCTCCCTCATTCAAAGGTAAGTTTACAGGTTGTCCTGCCTCTACAAAAAACTGCTCACCTCCTGCTGGTGTAACCCAAGTCAGGATTTTGGCCGGTTTTGACCCAATGTTCTTAAAAGTATGACATTGACCCTTAGTAAAATTCAGGAAGGTTCCGGGAGTTGCGACGATAGTCTGATCGTCAATTTGGTACTCAACCTCTCCCTCAAGAATGTAGTGCGCCTCGTCGATTTGGTCATGAAAGTGGGGTGGTATAGCACTTTGCGGTTGCATCACAGCCTCGTATACCCCATATTCTCCGCCTGTATCTTTTCCTGTAGCTAGAATGGTATATAAGTCACCTAGCACTAAATATGTAGAACCTTTACCTGGCGAAACAAACGTAGATTTAAAATTAACTGTCATGATAATTACTCTCCTTTATTTATGGCTAGTAAATTTAATCTTGCAATAGTGCTTTACAATTCGTGCGTAATTTAATTGTATTATCAGCAGGTTTTTAACAATTTACGCAGAAACGTCTACGCATTCGCTAATGGATGACAGCTAATGGTAAAAAACAATTAGCGATTCATAATTAGCACTATGGCAAATTTTCTCCAACCACCAAGGTTACGCATTGGTGAAGACACTGAAGAAGAACGACGTGCCACTTGGCTGGAACTGTTTTATGATTTGGTTTTTGTAGTTGCAGTTTCTCAACTCGCCCACAATCTCAATGAGGATATCTCTTTATCAGGATTGTTTGGGTTTGTAGTTCTATTTATACCAGTTTGGTGGTCATGGATTGGCACTACATTCTATGCCAACCGCTTTGACAGCGATGATGTGGGACATCGGCTGCTGATTGGTATACAAATGCTAACAGCAGCAGCAATGGCTATTAATATCCACCACGGTTTAGGTGAGAGTTCCCCTGGTTTTGCTATTTCCTATGCTCTCGGTCGAGCTGTGCTTGTAATAGAGTACGTCCGTGCTGGAAGACATATCCCCCCCGCACGTCCTTTGACCACTCGCTACGCTATTGGTTTTGCGATCGCAGCATTGCTTTGGTTAATATCAGCATCTGTACCCATCCCTTGGCGGTTCGGATTTTGGGCATTGGGAATTATTATTGACTTTGCTACACCCCTAACAGGACGTAAGTTTCAGGTCGGATTACTTCCCCACGCCTCCCACTTACCGGAACGTTTCGGTCTGTTTACCATTATTGTCTTGGGCGAAGCAATCATTGCAGTGGTCAATGGTGTTTCTGAGCAGAAATGGGATGTTTTAACCGTGATTTCCGCCATCTTTGGCCTAATTATCGCTTTTAGCTGGTGGTGGGTCTATTTTGATAACCTGGGTGGTAAACCTATTGAGATAGCGCGGACACATGGAAAAGTTAGTGTTGTCAATCTCTGGCTCTACACCCATTTACCGCTAGTAATTGGGATTACTGCTGCTGGAGTCGGCGTAGAACAAATCTTGTTGAGTAAGCCAACTTTAGCACTACCCGATTCCCAGCGATGGCTTATATGTAGTTCAGTAGCATTATGCTCTCTAGCTGTCAGCATTCTCCACAAATTTGGGGTGATCCGTTATTGCAAAATCCGTTCCCAGTATCGACTTGCAGGTGCAGTTGTACTGCTAGCGATCGCCATCTTTGGCAAAGGTTTATTACCCCTTGCAGTCATTGCTCTTGTAGCTGTTGTTTCTGCTGTTCAAGTCGTTCAAGATTTGTATCAGAGCCGTCCCACTACCCGCTTGGTTGACCCTGAAATCTAGCTCATAGCGTAGTCAGTAGCGCATATCTGTGCGTTACTACTACGTATTCACACCAATGAAATCTGAGTGATTATCTGTAAGACATCTATCCTATGAAGGATTTCAAATAAAATATCAATAAATATTTATATAGTTATTTAAAGATTATGTAATCTCAGCATTCAAGCATGACTCTGTAAAGCTGAGAACTCAACGCATTGCCGTTTATCGGAAGTGAAAAAACCAAAAGAGGAATGTCAAGATTAAGAGATGTACCTTTGAGTAATGAAGTCAAGTAGGTGAAATATTTATTAATATTGTTAATAGGAAGTGTAAATTCAGCGTCAGGAGTCAGAAAAAATTCTTAATGGCAGGTATTTCACATCAATCATCAAATTTCTCACCAATGAAACAGGAGCTCATGAAAGACCAAAAACCATCAGGCTCTAAGGAATTCGTCGGAAATCTCAAGAATGGGATTTGGCTGTTTGGATTGTCATCCTGGGTATTTGGCATTACCGATCGCAGTATTGCTTCATTTGCGGATGGCTATCTATCTGCTTTGGATTTGACGCAACTATTCACAGCGGCTACGTTCTTTGTGGCATGGCTATTTTTGAAACCGACATCCAGAGTTTAAAATAGGCGACTGGTTGAGCATCGAGTCACTCTTGACGCTAGCCATGTCAAGGTTTGAAAAGTTATCTAAAGAACACTTTTGATCGCCATAAGGGGTGCTACACAGAATGCATAGATTCTTTTGCATTGATCGCAATCAAGGTAATTCGTAAAATCTCTGAATTACCCTGATTTCTAGTTTTCACAGGAGAGAATCAGCATCTATACCGACTTCGCGCAACCTTTGTGCCAATATTTGGGCACATTCTTCTGGCGTTAGTAAACGTCGTTCTTGCTCGTTATACCAGTACAGGCACTCTCGCGTGATACCCTGATATGTTCCTCGTTCTATGCCAATTCCCAAACCTACCTCTGGTAACCAAACAGGATTTCCTGACAGCAAGTGATACTCGTTATTGACTAATTTATAGACTTTAAGGTGTGGTTTGCGGCGGCGAGTAGGATTATAAACGACATAGTACAAAACTTTGAGCTTTGCGTACTCGTTTTTCTTGGTAGTATATTCCCCGCGATAAGTTTGAGATATGACTTCCAGTACCAATATGGGGACTTTTTCTTCTTCCCAAATTGCATAACTGAGGCAAAGGTTTTCATCAAAAAATCGCTCGACTCCCAGGTTTAAAAATCCATCTGGCACGAGCGCTGGTAGATTGGGGTCATAGTAAACAGCCATATCAGCCCCGAAAAACCAGTCCATTCGATCTGCCTATGCCATAGCTAGTACGGCTTTAAGTAAACTAGGAATCAAATCTTGTAGTTCATTATCCACAGGGGTATCGTCAGAGTCAGGCAGTTCCTCAGAGGAGGGCAAGCAAGCTAATGGATTGTACTCTAACATGATGGGTTCGGGGATTTTTTCACAATCCAGACTTATTAAATTGTAGCTAGATTGTATCTTTTTCCTTTTGAAGCCGGAGTTCTAGCTTTTTTGATTTAGGTGAATCTAGAAAAATTTTTCTAATTTTCCGGAATTGATTATGCTCAACTGGTAGTCTCTATCAGACTACCGATTTATACTGAAACTCTATAACGAAACCTTCGGGGTATATAACCCCATATTAAAAGCCCGGTCTTTATGACCGGGCTTTTTTGACAATTAGGAAGTTAGGAATTATTTTTAACTCCTAAACTCCTAACTATTCATTAAATTAGGCAAACGCAGCGGTTGTCACATCGTTATTCGATAGAATTTCTTGCAACTCTTCAGCGTCTACAGTTTCTTTATCAACCAACATTTGTGCTATCTGATCTAAAATGTGCCGGTTGCCCAGTAACACATCTTTAGCGCGTGTATAGGCTACATCCACAAGTTTACGGACTTCTTCATCAATGGCGGCGGCGGTTTCTTCAGAGAAATCACGCTCTGACATGATATCTCGTCCCAGGAACATGTTACCTTGTTGACGGCCAAGAGCGACTGGGCCCAAGCGATCGCTCATCCCAAATCTGGTAATCATCTGACGCGCAACACGGGCTACTTGTTGGAGGTCATTAGAAGCACCAGTGGTAACTTCTTCTTCACCAAAGATTAATTCTTCAGCAATTCGACCACCCAAAGCCACTGCCATCTGATTTTCCAGATAAGCGCGGCTGTATAAACCAGTATCCATCCGGTCTTCACTGGGGGTAAACCAAGTTAAACCACCTGCACGACCGCGAGGAATGATGCTAATTTTCTGTACAGGATCGTAATCTGGCATCAAAGCACCAACTAAAGCGTGACCAGCTTCGTGATAAGCTACCAAGGTTTTGCGCTTTTCGCTCATTACTCGGTCTTTCTTCTCTGGCCCAGCTAATACGCGGTCGATCGCGTCGTTGATTTCGTCCATCGAAATTTCAGTCAAATTCCGGCGTGCTGCCAAAATTGCGGCTTCATTCAGCAAGTTGGATAAATCTGCGCCAGTAAATCCAGGAGTCCGACGCGCAATTTTATCTAAGTCCACATCTTTCGCCAAGGTTTTGCCACGGGCGTGAACCTTGAGGATTTCGCTGCGTCCGGCATAGTCAGGACGGTCTACCACAACTTGACGGTCAAAGCGACCAGGACGCAATAGGGCTGCATCTAGGACATCAGGACGGTTGGTAGCGGCAATAATGATGATGCCAGTGTTGCCTTCAAAGCCGTCCATTTCTGTGAGCAGCTGGTTGAGGGTTTGTTCCCGCTCATCGTTACCACCACCTAAACCTGCACCCCGTTGACGACCTACAGCGTCAATTTCATCGATGAAGACGATACAAGGAGCATTGGTTTTAGCTTGTTCAAATAAATCGCGGACGCGGGATGCACCCACACCTACGAACATTTCCACAAATTCCGAACCGGAGATTGAGAAGAAGGGTACGCCTGCTTCACCCGCTACAGCACGAGCTAGGAGGGTTTTACCTGTACCAGGAGGGCCAACTAACAGCACACCCTTAGGAATTTTTGCACCAACGGCGGTAAAGCGATCAGCGTTTTTCAGAAAGTCTACGACTTCGTTTAATTCCAATTTGGCTTGGTCAATACCAGCAACATCGCCAAATGTTACCTGAGTTTGTGGTTCCATTTGCACTCTGGCTTTGGATTTGCCAAAGTTCATCGCTTGGCTGCCTGGGCCACTTTGAGCGCGACGTAGCAAGAAGAATAAGCCAACTAAAAGCAATACAGGGAAAAATAAGCTGCTTAGTGCCTTAAACCAAAATCCTTCATCGGTTTGGGGCAAAACAGAAATATCAACGCCTTTTGAAGTCAGAGTATTGATCAGGTCTGGATCGTTGACTAAAGTCACAATCCGTTTAGCCGGGTCATATTTGGGTGTAACCAGTGCTGTAGAACGGTCTGCACTCAAACTAACTTTTTCTACTCTGCCCTGTTGAACTTCTTGAATAAAGCGACTGTATCGCCATGTCTCTCTGCTTTGGGGTTGTTTGTCAAAAAATGCTGTTCCCAGCGCAATGACGACAATAAACAGCAGCGCGTACAGCCCTGCATTTCTCCATCTTTTATTCACTAAGGTCTATCCTCCTGTATTTTTCGCGCAATCGCGTAGCGTACTCTGTTCGGAGAGGTCATTATTAAGAATTATGTTAACTTATCTTAAGTGTAACAAAGCGGCGTAGCTTTCATGCTACAAAAAGCTCCCTTATTTGCTGAAAACTAGGATGGTAGGGATCATATTGTAGCGATCCTGCGGGCTGATGAACGGTATGAATGGGAATAATTTCTATCACACTATTAGTGTAGGCGATCGCTTCAAATCTCTGGACTAACTCTACCGTCCAAGATTCTTCTCGCATTGGTTGCTGGTGGTTTTGCAACCAGTTTACAAGTTGCGATCGCAAAATTCCTGGCAAAATTCCTGCCTTTTTTGGCGGCGTCCACCAACTGCGATCGCACCATCCCCAAAGGTTGCCTGTGCTGGTTTCTAGCCAATTTCCTTGAGCATCAATTAATATTACTTCTTGAGCATCTAAACTAGTTCTTGCTAACCAAGCACTCAAATAGTTTCCAGTTTTATGAGAGGGAAGAGAGCGATAAAATTCTGAACTTGCAACGGCGCACAAAATACCATTATTTTGTTTTTCTGTCAAATCCTGTGGTAAGAATCTGCCAGTTATCCACTCCCGTCCATCGGGAAAAAGGGTAATTCTGAGAACGGGAAAGTGTGCCAGAAGAATTTGAGCGCCTTGACGTAGACGGTTCCAATCTGGTTGCTGCCAACCAAAAGTTTGTACTGAGAAAAGTAAGCGATCGCAGTGTGCTTGCCAATTGGTTAAATTACTATCTAGCGAGTTCTGATAAACTCGCAATGTTGTAAAAACAGTTGCCCCATAAAGTAAACCCGGATCGTTAATATCTAACTCTAAAGTTTGAGAGCAAATTAATTTGCCATCGTACCAAAAAATGTGATTTTTCACACTCATTTTGTTTGTTGTTACAACTTTATTGAAAAGTGATGACTTGTAATGCTCATGCGCTGCATTAGATAAAATCTGTGAGCTGCAAATCGTTGAACACCAGAATCAAGACTCAGGTGTTCACACTCATGATTTTTTGCATATTTAATTAGCCACTGAAATAACTGTTTACCATAACTATGTGACCGCTTTAACTCATCAACAACTAAATCATCAATATATAAAAACTTTCCTAATGCTAAACACGTCGAAATGCGAAATCCAGCCACTGCTACAGCTTGCTTCTCTACGTCCAAGAATGCAAGTTGGTATCCTTCTTTCATTTGATATCGAACTTGTTCTAAAAACTTAGCCTGCTCAAGGTGAGGGCGCAACTGGTAAATAACAGGAAAACACCCTAATATTTGAAAGTCAGATTCTGCCAATTGTATTGACATCAGTATTGCCCTACTCAATCATGCGTGATAAATTTGGAAACAATTGGGCTATAGGATTAGCTACTACACTTGCAGCAACCCGTTATGGCTAATAATTTAATCTTTTGGGGGAAATACAATTTTTTTATTACCTTCAGGAGTTGTAATAACTTTTCCTCCCAAAGCTTCAATTTGCCGAATTGCTCGTTTCCGAGTTCTCTCATCAACTTGATTATTTAAAACCATTGACCAGGTAGAAATTTGAGCATATTTGCTATTAGGATTGCGACTCAGAAATTCAGCAGTTTTTTGGGAAGTATTAGCTATAAGCTGACTTTCTGGATCTGAAAAGTTACTAGCCCAGTTTGCCGCCGTTGCAAAAGATTTTTGGGCAGCTTGAGCATTGCCTAAAAATAATAACTCATCAATTCCTTTATAACGCCACACGTAATAAGACCTTTCGGGAACTGAGGGAGATAGTGATTTTAAGCCTTTTTCTGACAATGCGATCGCGCGTTCTGGCATGGCAGCGTACAATGAAGTACTGATAGAAAGACCGCGATACGCTGCTAAGAATCGTGGGTCATGTTCTAGAATGACTTCAAAATATTCTGGACTTAAACTATAACCTGTTTTATTCCGAACTTCATCATCTCCAAAATATTGTAAAAAACTGAGATATACCAAATCTGCAATGAAATTATCATAACCAAAACTAGGCATTTTTTTGAGAAAATCAAGACGGGCATTTTCTGATTTTATTTCTTTCTCTAGACTTTCTAAAGAAGCAGAGTGTTTGCTTTTTATCAATTCTTGCAATCGGGGAAATTGAATTAAGCCAACTCCTAAAATACACGCACAAACTAAAAAAGGTGTAACAATAGCTTTACGCAATAACAACATATTTTTCTTATCTTCCCAAGCAGACTAAATTCTTGTATGCAATGTGCTTATTGTAAAATGACCCAGTTATATAGTCATAGGGGTTTACACAGGAGAGTATCCATAAGCTATAAATAAGTAAAAAAACTTGAATCAAAAGACTTTGTACGGATGTAGTTTTCCTCAAGAGAAACCGAAAACAGCTAGAGCGGCAAACTCAGTACTCGATAAATAGTATTATATTATACGTTTGCTACGTAAAGATACTACAATATAATTTACGCTTCTTTATTTGCAGGATCTAGTAAATTATTTTCTTTTTTGAGATGAAATTGGCTCTTATAAATCTAACTTTACTTTCCTCAGTCAACAAGTTCTTAAATTATTAATTTATTTTGATATTACTTAGTTTTATTAAATAATGGCAGCAAAATTTATTACATAGTCTAAAATAATATTTTGTTCGGAATTAGACTTTTAACCTTCATTATTTATGTTAGATTCTGTAGCTACAAACAACTTGGAAAATAATGGTTTATCCATTGAGGCAAAAAACAGTGATTTTAAAACAATAGTTAGTAATCTTAATACTGATAAAAAAGGACTGGATGTTGACGAGATTATTGATGCTATTAAAACAGTAATTGTTGAAGCCATTGATTTAAAAATTACTACTTGGGTGGCAGAGTCATCTGATCAGCTACAAAATGAAATAGAATCTGCCAAACCAGGCAATCGGATATATACTCGAATTAATCTTGTTAGTGGGGATATACAAAATGAAATTGGTAGTCAATTTACTGATAGCGGCCCCTATAAAGAAATCCGCGAATTTCATTTAACTCAAGTTAAAGATAGTCGGGAAATCATTCAAAAGAATATAGAAAGCGTGGAGAAATTGTATAGGTTTTTCATGGAAATTGTGAAGTCTCGTAAAAAGTCACAACTTTAACAATTATTTTTTAACTGCATAGTTAAAGTAAAACACCAACAGCAATTTAGCCTAATTTTTAGGTTTATTTGCTTCTACCCATGAATGCAAGGCTACAGCAATATTGGTCATAACTGATAAGAGGGTGACACTATGTCTAATGATATTCAAACTAAAGACCGAAATGGTATTCAGAATCGAAACCGAAATGCTGCTCAAGCTCAAGATATTCAAAACCAAGCTAGAGGCTTGTTAAACAGGTTAGTATCGTCTGTACAGACATTAGTTGATGACATCACAGCCTTAGAAGTTAATACGATGGTTGTAGAGAGGATTAATGCTTCAAAGTTTAATGCTTGGGAAGCATATCAAGAAATTTATTCTATACATGATCCAGACTACTTTGAGGCAAAAAACATTCCAGAAGAAGGTTCTCAAGCTCAAGAACTGCGTAAGCGTTATAAAAGTTTATTTAACCAACTTGAAAGAGAATATTTTTACCTTCTTATTGAGGAAGGTTCAGGTTTTTATAATCCGCACGATGAAAGAGTAAAACGATATCGGCAAAGGCTAGAATACGCGAAAAAACATCAACCGAACTTAGTTGAAGCCGATCAGGAAAATGTGAAGCTAGCTAAACCAATACTACCTGCTCCAACTCCAGTTCTTGATGATAAAGATGGAAATAATCAAGAAGATTGGATTGAAAACTTTAAAGAAATTCAAACACTTTTGGATAATGATAAATTTGTTCGTACCTTACGTAAAATGTATGAACTGAAAGCTGCACTTGATAGTAGTAACGTGGCAAGTACCAAAATTGATATTATTTATGCTCAAACTGTTATGCAGTTAGATGGAGATATTATCACTCGTTACCATAAAGACCTTTTTAACTTACCTGAAGAAGCTAAAAATTTAATAATTACTACACATAATCAAGGAGTGATTTCTGGAGAGAAACAGTGGCGTGGAACATTTAGTTTTTTGATTAGTTTGGTACAGGGTATCGCAAATTTATCTTAACAATGAACGCCGATATAGCAAAAACAGACAACCAAGCTGATGTTGGATTATCTCTGTTTCTACAAGTTCCTCAAGGCGATCGCTTTGAACTTAAGGTTGAACAATCACAGTGTAGTTTTTACTTAAATGAGGCAGTTGTAGAGCAGATTCAGCAAGCACAAAAAACTGGGGTTTCTCTGTACATTCCGCCAAAGCTGATAATTACTCTTTGGTACTACGCATTTTTAAGTCATAATGTTGTACTTGAAAACAAAAAAGAAATTATCCAAAAGAAGTTTCATCAAGTTTTTTACATTATTGTTATATTCGATATTTTAAAATTTTTTATAAGTAAATCCGCACGGAGTCAAACAGCCTTACAGTCTGGAATTACCTTGAATTCTTACTATAAGCAGGCTCAATTAGCTTCAGATGCTTATGAAGATAAAGACATCATTTTGCAAAGCACTGTCCTTCTGCACGGTGATATATTCCATAAAATTAAGTGGGATTTGATGCAAAATTCCAACTGCTCAACAATTATCTCTTCCCATTATTGGTTGAGTGAACAAATACTAAATTGCTTTCGGACTAAGCTAAATCTGCTAGTTTGGGAGGTAGCTTCGCTGTTTCCTGCTGGTTTTGTAATCTACAATTTACATCCAAAAAATGGAATACTATCGATATTTGCTTGGATAGGCTTCACTATATTATTTGCTACTACCCGTTATATACTTGTCAATCAACTTCAAAGACTTACTTCTATTAACTCTAAATTTATAAATCGGTTGGCATGGACGCTAATTTGTCTCATTCCTAGCGTTCTTGTTGCTGCTACTAGTGGCTTTAGTGACGTTAAGTCTTTATTATTGCCGTTTTCGTCACTGATAGCACCAAAACTTGCGGAGTATATTTTAAGTTTAATAGGGCCGCGAGTTTGGAAAACTATTTTTATGTTGGTTTCTTTCGTTATGAGTATTTATAAAATTTTTGGGTAAATCCTATTTTTTTATTTTTGCAAAAGTTGCTAACGCTGTTGAGCGATCGCTCAATTTTATTGAGTATGAATAACCAATACCTGCACTGCTGAATCCGGTAGCCCTAATTCTTTGTTAGGACACAAACAAGCTTGTCAAGAATAAACAAGTTTAGCGATCAGAGTACTTGCTCCCTCAAACCCTGCCAGGGTCACAGTGTTAATCTAAAAGGTCTATTTTACTGAGTATCAAATGTATATTAATAATATATTTAAGTAATCTATCTTTAGCATAATATTTTCTGGGTTATGTAAATAATTGTAACAATAACTGATGCTTCACATAAAACTTACAGTTTGAACCCGATATAGAAGTATAGCTATGTTGATGTTGTTTCATATAGTTCAACCAGGATTTACACACCTTTTTAGGGAGTCCATTAAGTTAAAAATGCTTTTGATAGTTCAAAAGCGGGAAAAATAACGATACATTTGTCCTGGGACTTGAAAAAGCAAATGCTAGGGATGTAAATGGTAAGGATACTGTTATTTTTAGTGTAGTTTTATACGATGGTGGCAATGTTAAACTTAACGGTACTCAAGACTACGCTCTAATTAAAGATTTTGGTTTCATTAACGACCGTGTTACCCGTGGCGTAGATAAGATCCAGCTAGCAGGTTCAGCAAGTCAGTATCTACTGGGCGCATCTCCTGTTAGCTCGATATCTGGTACAGGAATATTTTTTACCCCAGGTCAAGTTGTGCCTGAACTCATTGGTATTGTTGAAGGAATTTCGCTCTCCAATCTAAGTCTTTCCAATAGCCAGCAATTCATTTTTGTTTAATTAGAAATTCAGACTCAGGGTATTGAACCAAAATCTTATCTGAGCGTTACTGCACGCCTAAAGGACTTCAATTAAAAAAATATCCAACTTGTAGGGTGCGTTATATCTCCGGCTAATGCACTGTGACAGATTAGATCAAAATTGTGCATTACTTGATTAATGCACCCTACAAATTAAGATTGGATGATTTATTTTTTAGTAGTCCTTTAAAAGCAAAAACCAGGAAAACTACCTTATTCCTACTTGCAAAAAAAGGAACAAAAGCTTTATGGCTTCAGATATTGTTATTCAGTTTGCGGAAATTCTTGAAAATCCGACAATCTTTCCTGATGAACAGGGAAAACTGAAAATTGTTGTTGAGAATCAAGGTGATACACAGTTTAACGGGCCTGTAAACCTCAACCTATATGCATCAACCGATAAAGTTCTTGACATCAATTCTCTAAACACACTCGAACAATCAAGGGGTGCAAGCGATTTACTCAGGGGCAAAGATGAGCTTTTGGGCGGTTTGAATAATCAAACGGTTAATTTGGCGCCTGGTCAATCTAAAACATTTACTGTGGATTTTGCTGGATCTGAGTTTCGGACTGCAAGTGTTGTCTCTCCAGGACTCTACTATTTGATTGGACAGGTAATACCAGGTAATAACGTTACTGAAAGTAATACAGCCAACAATGTAGCTAGCCAGTTAATTACTGGAGGTGACGTTGTGATTCAATGGAATTCAATTCTCTTAAATGCCATACAAGCATCGGGAACAGCACCTCCACTGGGGGCACGCAATCAGGCGATCGTTCAGGCGGCAGTTTATGATGCCGTCAACGCAATTGACCGGAGTTACAAGCCTTATTTAGCGAACATCAGCGCATCGGAAGCTGCCGGGGCATCGAAAGAAGCTGCGGCAGTTGAAGCAGCCTACCGAACGCTGGTCAATTTGTTCCCAAAACAAAAAACTACATTCGATGAACAGCGGCAAAGGTCTCTTGCAACAATCCCGAATGGTACGGCTGAGAACAAGGGCATTGCGATCGGAAACAAGGTTGCCCGGCAAATACTGAATAATCGACAAAATGATGGTTCAAGTACCGCACAAGAACCATACACACCGGGAACTGGCTTTGGCGATTGGAAGCCAACTTTCACCGATGGTGAAACAACAAATGATACTACCAATTTTAAACCAGCATTATTGCCTCAGTGGGGTCTAGTAACTCCCTTTGCTATAGACAGTGTTATCCTGTTCCGTCCGGATACTTTCCCTGAATATGGTAGCCCTCGGTACACAATAAATTTTAATCAAGTTAAGGCGCTTGGCGCTGAAAACAGTACTGTTCGCACCGCAGATCAGACGGAAATTGCCCAATTTTGGGCTTACGATCGCAGCGATACTTTCAGGCCACCAGGTCAGTTGAACGAACTCGCGCAAGAAGTAGCATTGGCTCAAAGCAATACTCTGGAGGAGAATGCCCGTTTATTTGCGCTGCTGAACATTGCCCAAGCTGATGCGGGTATTGTTGGGTGGGATGCCAAATATGTCTATGAGCAATTGCGCCCGATTACTGCAATTCGTAATGCCGATCAAGATAATAATCCCAACACGATTGCCGATCCTAATTGGGAGCCGCTGCTAGATACCCCACCATTCCCCGATTACATATCTGGGCATTCTGTATTTGGTGGTGCATCAGCCGAAATTCTGAAACTTTTCTACGGCACTGATAACATCAGTTTTGATATTCCTTCACAAGAATTACCTGGCGTTGCTCGCTATTACGGCAACTTTTCACAGGCAGCTCAAGAGGATGCCAATAGTCGGCTTTATGGTGGCGTCCATATTGAAGCGGCCACTATAGACGGGGTGCAAGTAGGTAGGAATGTTGCCAGTTCCGTGTTTAATAACTTTTTGACTCCAGTTTAGATATACTCACAGATTTTAGATTTTAGATTTTAGATTTTAAATTTTGGATTGAATATTCAAAATTCAAAATTTAAAATTGAAGAGAGTTTCAGACGGGGATTTAAACCCCGACTGAAACTGAACTACGTGTTGACGTTGCGGGTCTTAAACCCTTTAATTTACGGTAAATTAAGCTTGTCATACCAATTGTTGATGACGTTGGAAAAAAGAGATACAGTACCGTACCTACTTCCAAACAAGCAAATGCTGTCGCTCAACAAGCAAATGCGTACGCTCAACAAGCAAATGCGTACGCTCAACAAGCAAATGCGTACGCTCAACAAGCAAATGCGTACGCTCAACAAGCAAATGCGTACGCTCAACAAGCAAATGTGATCGCTCAACAAGCAAATGCGTACGCTCAACAAGCAAATGCGTACGCTCAACAAGCAAATGCGTACGCTCAACAAGCAAATGTGATCGCTCAACAAGCAAATGCTGTCGCTCAACCTGACTTTTCACGGGGTGTAGAAAAGGGGATAGACTTTTGCAAGAGGTCTATTCTGAGGCGGTTGTTGGGACTGGTGCAAGTTCTGAGTTTTTCAATAACTGCCAACATTGGCCAGCGATCGCCCAATCTTCTTGAGTATGAATAACTAATACGCGCACTGCTGAATCGGGTGTAGCAATGTCTTCATCAACAGGCTGTTGCTGATTTTTCTGAAGGTCAAGTTTCAATCCCAAAAATCCAAAGGCTTCACAGGCGGCTTGGCGAATATCCGCAGAGTGTTCACCCACGCCTGCTGTGAATACCAAAGTATCTAATCCGCCCAAACTAGTAAGCATTGCACCGATACCAGAACGCAGACGATGCACGTAGATATCCAAAGCTAGTTGAGCGCGGGAATTACCTTGAGCGTAGGCGTAGCCCGTCGTAGACATCGCTTCTCTCACCTCACGCATATCGCTAGATACACCCGAAATTCCCTTTAACCCAGAAGCTTTATTTAATATATGATCCAACTTTTCAACAGAGTAATTGCAGTAACGCAACAGATAAATCAAAATCCCTGGATCAACTGAACCAGAACGACTACCCATCATCAATCCTTCTAGGGGCGTGAATCCCATTGTGGTATCGACGCTGCGACCGTTTTTAATCGCCGCCAAAGAGCAGCCATTACCCAGATGACAGGTAATTAAGCGCTCAGGGGGAACATCTTGACCGAGAATTTGGGCAGCACGTTGAGAACAGTATTGGTGACTGATACCATGAAACCCATAGCGACGGATACCTTGTTCTACCCACTCATAGGGGCCGGGATAGATTGCTGCTGCATCGGGTAGAGTGGCATGAAAGCCGGTATCAAATACTGCTACTTGGGAGACATCTTTTAAGATTTGTTCAATTGCTTCTATGCCTAATAAAGCGGCTGGATTATGTGCTGGAGCAAGGTTAGACAGACGAGCGATCGCCTTTTTAACATCCTCTGTAATTACCACACTATCTCGATAATCCTGTCCACCATGTACTATCCGATGCCCCACCACATCGATTTCTGACAACTGATCAATTACCCTGGTAGCACCATCACTAAGTGTATGAAGCATATAAGTAAGGTGTGCCTGTGGGGAATCACCAGAGATTGATTCTTGCAGCGTTGCACCCGTAGCAGTTTTTACTTCAATTTCTGCCACACCCTGATCTTGAGTCCAGTTGATTTTCCCTTCCCAAAGGGGTTGGGCTGCTTGGGTGGAGAAAGCCTCATCTGCAATCTCATACAGACAACTCTTTTGGCTGCTCGATCCAGCATTCAGCACCAATATCTTCATATAACAACATAAAAACATGACCTTTTTTGATCATGTCATTAAGTGTAGCCTCATGCTTCTAGCCTATGGGCATAATATACAGGCTCATTTTGGGCAAGGTGTGCTTCCATCGCTAAAATTTTGTTGAATCTATACCTTAGAGATGTTTTAGGTAGAGGAAATTCTTCTAAGTAAAGCTGCGTTGCCTCTCTCAAGCTAGCAATTGACTGTTCGATTGTTTCTCCCTGATCAACCGTACCAACTTCGGGACACTCAGCTATATACATATCGCCGGACTAACATTTTATCCTGGCTAATTCGGCAAATCCTCAACCCGCATCAAATCCAATTCTCGTTCAAATATTTCATCAATTGGCAACATTTGACCATCAACAGTCATAAATTTATGCTCTTTTGTTGCCCGAATCAATGAACCATCTTCCAAACAATACTCAAACACCTCTTGTTGTCCGCGATCATGCCACTGTGCTACAGGTTGCGTGTAAATATTTCCATTATTATCAACGCTGTACACAGTACATTCAATGCGTTTTTCTACAATCTCTCCAATCGGCAACAATCCATATTCTACTGTCAATATTTCCGTGTCATAGCTTAAACAATATTCAGCAAACTTTAACATTTGCTCAAATAATTCATCCGCAACTTTTTTCTGAACGCCATTTTTAGCTGCGCCATCCACGAATTTTTCTCGCTGCTTTTGCATCTCAGAAACTTTCTTTTTACCCATTGCACGGCGCAGCAAGTCAGCTTGTCCTAAGGAATATCCAGCCATATCTTGAGCAATTTTCATGATTTGCTCTTGATAGACCATAATTCCATAAGTTTCGTCTAATATCGGTTCCAGAACTGTGTGTTGATAATCAATCTTTTCTCGACCATGTTTGCGGTTAATAAACTTAGGAATCAGTCCCGCGTCTAATGGCCCCGGTCGATAAAGTGCCAAAATAGAAGAAATATCTTCTATATTAGAAGGCTTTAAATCTCGCACTATCTGACGCATCCCAGAGGATTCTAATTGAAATATCCCTTCTAACTCACCTGCTTCTAATAGCTCATAAGTTTTTTGTACATCTTTAGGTAGAGTGCTATGTTCACCTTTAGCTAATATCTTCTGGGCTTTTCTTTCCTGGTGAGTAATTTCATCAGGATCAACACGATATCCTTTAGTTTCTTGAATCAAATCAAGGGTTTTCTGAATCAATGTCAGGTTGCGTAAACCCAGAAAATCCATTTTCAACAAACCCATTGATTCCAGGTCTTCCATGAAATACTGGGTAATTACAGAACCGTCATTATTCTTCTGTAGCGGCACAATTTCATCAAGTGGCTCGGCAGAAATTACCACACCTGCTGCATGAACACCAAAGGTTTTGTTAGTTCCTTCAATTCGCATTGCCATATCAAGCCAATGGCGAACATGCGGTTCTTTATCATATTTCTCTTTAAACTCTGGTTCTGGGGTTTCATTAGAAATCATCACCTTGAGTTTCGTTGGTTTTCCCCGCACTACAGGAATTAATTTCGCCATTTTGTCAGCTTCCCCATAGGGAATATTTAATACTCTGGCGACATCTTTCAAAACTGCTTTAGAAGTTAGACGGTTAAAAGTAATAATTTGGGCAACTCTATCCGCACCATATTTCTCTGTTACATACTCAATAACTTTATCCCGTTGTTCAATACAGAAATCCGTATCAATATCAGGCATGGATTTCCGTTCTGGGTTCAAAAAGCGTTCAAATAGTAACCCATGATGTACAGGGTCAATGTTAGTAATTCGCATTGCATAGGCAACTAATGAGCCAGCCGCAGAACCCCGACCTGGCCCCACAGGAATATTATTATCTCTAGCAAATTTGATGTAGTCCCATACAACTAAAAAGTATTTGGAAAAACCCATTTGCTGAATCATTTTCAGTTCGTATTCCAATCTTTCTTTATAGACGGAATCGACTTCCTGACGAGATTTGCGATTTAAGCGTTCTAAAAGTCCGTTCCATGCAACATCTTCGGCGTAAGTGTCAGCAGTATGACCGGAGGGAATAGGGGGTGTAGGAATCTGAGGCTCACCCATAATATGGTAAGGCTCAACTTTATCGGCGACTTCTTCAGTAGTGGCTACAGCTTCTGCGATCGCATCATCCGGCAAATGGTCACGAAATAGCTGCCGCATCTCCTCACCAGATTTGAGATACTCTGTGCCGCTATAACGCATCCGTTTGTCTTCAATAATTAGCTTGCCAGTTTGAATACATAGCAAAGCGTCGTGGGCTTCAACATCAAAACAAGAAATAAAATGTGAATCATTAGTAGCAACAAATTTAATCTCTAGTTCCCGCGCAATTTTGACAATTTCAACATTTACAATTCGGTCTTCTTGGGAACCGTGATCTTGAATTTCTAAATAATAATCATCACCAAATACATCTTTATACCACTGAGCAACTTTTCGGGCTGCATCTGGTCTACCGCTGAGAATAGCTTGAGGAACTTCTCCACCCAAGCAAGCACTGGTGACAATCAACCCTTCATGATATTGTTTGAGTAAATCTTTATTAATACAAGGACGAGAAAAAATTCCTTTGCCTTGAACACCTTTGAGGTGAGAAATTGTGGTTAATTTGACTAAATTTTTGTAACCTTTGGTATTTTTAGCTAAAACGACTTGATGATATTTCGGACGGCGTTCTTGTTTTTCAATATCGCCGTTAATTATATACATTTCATTGCCGATAATCGGCTTAATATTTTGACTACGGCAGATTTTGATCAGTTCAACGGCTCCATACATGACACCATGATCGGTAAGGGCGATCGCTTTCATCCCCAGTGCGATCGCTTGATTCACCAACTCTGGTAGCTGACTTGCCCCATCGAGTAGACTGTAGTCACTGTGAATATGTAAAGGGACAAAGGACATAAGCATCTCCAACCACAAGCCAAGATATCTCTAGGGGCCTACCTTGTGGTATACCCTTTTAAGCCGGATTTTGCAAAGCAACGGAATATTACATTAGCAGTTTTTACCTAAAATTAAGCTGTTCTTTTTCCGAAATTTTCACTGTCATCAGTGTTGTTTTAATAGTTACAGCAGTTAATCAGCATCTAACTAATGAGTCAAACAGAGAGTACTACTTCGCCTAAAACCAAAGCTAGCCCTTGGTGGCAGCGTATCCCTCTCACATTGCAAATTCTGATCGCCCTGGTAGCCGCAGTCAGCGTTGGAATTGCCCTTGGTGCGGGAAATCCCAATCCCAGCAACGCCACCTTAATCAACAATTTAGCAATTCCGGCACAGTTGGTGCTAAAGGCTCTCCGTGCCTTGGCTACGCCGCTGATTCTGGTAGCAGTGTTGCATACCTTAATGACTACGAATATCCCGGGTAGAGCCGGACGGCGGCTAGCAGTGCTACTTTTAACTAACACTACCGTAGCTATTTTAGTGGGGCTTTTCGTAGCAAATGTGCTGCGTCCGGGGACTTGGGGCAATGTAGCTACCTCAACAAGTACAGAAATAACTACTCAGAGTCTTGATCCTTGGGCAATAGTCAAAGATGCTGTACCGGAAGCTGTCCTGAAGCCATTAGTTGATAATAATGTCATCCAACTAATTGTGATTGCCCTAAGTTTTGGCATCGTTCTGCGAGGATTAAAATCTGAACAAATTGTCCAAGGGAAAATAGGATACCAGACGATAGAGGATGTCATCGGGATTTTGTTTGAGGCGGTAGTCCGTGTTCTCAACTGGGTAATTGCCTTAGTGCCTTTCGCAGTCTTTGGAATTGTTGCTAAAACTGTTGCTATGCAAGGATTTGCACCGTTTAAATCTTTGGGCGCATTTATCGTGGCGGTGCTGTTAGCACTATTATTGCAGGCGTGCTACTACCTAATTAGAGTAAAATTTGGTTCTTGGGTACACCCGCTAAAATTCTTAGCTGGCGGTTCTGATGCCTTTTTAACAGCTTTCTCAACTTCTTCCTCTGCGGCTGCAATGCCTATAACCTTTGAGGTTTTGCAAACAAAAGTCGGTTTAAGAGAATCTTCTGCTGCCTTGGGGGCATTAGTCGGGGCAAATTTCAATAATGATGGCACTGCCCTCTATGAAGCAATGTCTGCGTTATATATTTCCCAACTAATTGGGCAACATTTGAGTCTAGGGCAACAGTTAATTGTCATCCTTACCTCGATTTTTGCATCCGTAGGTGCGGCAAATATTCCCAATGCTGGACTAGTAACGATGACACTGGTGTTTACTTCTGTAGGCTTACCTACCCAGTATATTGCTTTGTTAGTTACTGTAGACTGGTTTTTGGATCGCTGCCGCACTGCGATTAATGTTATGGGAGATATGACTGTCAGTGCTTTACTTGACGGCAAAAAGCCTCGTTCTGTAGACGAGGCTTAATTTTACGGCTTTTCAGGTAGCTAATGCTGTTGAGGCCCTTTGGCATCACATTCTTTAGTCCAGCAGCGTTCTAAAAGTCGAAGACGCCAGATCAATGCAAAGCGTTGGGGATTTAATATTAATTTAGTATCGCAACTAAATAAAGGCTGGTTCAGATACTGCCAAAGGGGAAATTGAATTTTGGTGTGTTTTGGAGTCATAAGAACAACAAATATTATAAAAGTCTAGTGGTAATGGTTGGCATTTTGTTTAACAACTGCCTGATACTGTTTTTCTAGTTAAAGGCTACACTGCGTTTTTGCAATTGTCTTGGTGGCAATTGCGGAATTTCAGTAAGTGAATTGATGTTATTTCCGTTTTAATACTGACTGAAATTGCATACACCATTTTTCTGATTTTATATCCCGTGATAAGTCATACCATTTCACGACATTCCTAGTACAAATACGTTGGTAGGGACGTAGATTTGTACACCCCTATAGTTAATTTATCTGTTGCAAAGATTTTTTGAAGCGATCGCATTGCCATCCAGAATCTTAACTCGGTAGCTTGTTAGTAAATCGAGTAGTATGGCGTTGAGGTATCGAATTATGGCTTACAAAAGATTTGTGATTTCTGTTACTAACTGTGAATTTATAGCCGATTTGAGGAGAAGGCTAGTTCTACAGTAATTATTGATTTTTTAGGGGAGTAAGGCCTTACTCCCTGACTTTAAGATTAAACAATAGTGAAATTAGCGGCAGTGAGCATTGTAGTACTAATGCCAGTCAGCGTTGCCAAGATTTCATCAGTAGCAGTCACTATGATGTTGTTACCAGTAAAACTTAGTTGATTGAAGGTCAGACTATCAGACAAGCCAATCAAATCGTTGCCCTTGCAGAAGTCGGTAATAATATCAGTACCTTCTTCAGCGGCGAAGACAAATTTATCCTTGCCATGACCACCTGTAAGGATATCGCTACCAAAACCACCGCACAAGAGGTCGTTACTATTGCCGCCATTGAGATAGTCATTACCAGGAGTGCCGTGGAGTACATCATTGCCATTGTCACCAAGTAGGCGATCACCCACTTGGATAGTAACTTGAGCAGTGCTGGTGAGTTGGCGATCGCTAATGGTGTAGTTAAAGCTAGCCGCACCACTAAACCCGCAAGTTGGGGTAAACACGATGAAATAATCTGCCGAGTTACTGGGAGTGCCGTTATTCTTGAGGACGGCAGTACCGTTGGTTGCACCACTGACACTAGTAATACTGAAGTTGCTGCTATAAATGTCAGTAGCATTAGCCAGCAAGGTATTAGCTTGAATGCTCACAGCAGTATTTTTGGCAGCAGTAACAGTATCATTTACGGCAACTGGTGGGTTATTCACAGAATTCACGTTCAAGTTAAAAGTACCAGTAATGCTGCCGCCATTGCGATCGCTGACACATTGCTGCCGTCCAAGGATGAGAGGTTAAAGCTAGCTCCAAAGCCACTGCTACTGCCAAATACCACATATCTTTGCCCAGCACTGCTTCTGACAATCAGATCGTGAAAGCCATCACCGTTGAAGTCTCCAGCACTGCTAACGGACGAGACACCGCCGTTGCTCGCAAAGCCGTTGCTCCCGTTTAGGTCAGAGAGGTTGAAAACTGCTGGATTAGATGTCATTGTTATTAATTCTTTTAAATTACGGATTTAAATTGTTTTTATCCCACTGTTACCACCCGCCGAATTTCGTCGCTGCGAAACCCGATCGCCATTGGACGACGTACCCCCAAAAGTGCTACCACGTCGTACAATTCCAGTACTACCCCCTGCATTCGCAAGGAATGGACAATATCGCCGCTTCTTAGGTCAATCACTAGTAACCCACAGCGAGGCTCAACGTTTTTCTGTTGCAATTTATCATCTAGGGGCAAGCCGCTAAAGGTCTTATTATGCCTGGGTTGAGAAATTCCCACTATTGTAAAGTTGCCATGAAATGCACAACCGCGCAGATATCCTGGACAGAAGGCGACTGGTTCAAACACTCCCCGTTTTAAATCGACAAAGCCAAACTCTCCCGCGCCTGAGTTGAGCAGCCAGAGTTTTTCCTGATGCCAGCGCGGGGAGTGGGGCATGGATAATCCGCGCAATACAATTTCATTGCTTTCTACGTCAATGAGACAGCCGCCATTTGCCCGATGCTCCCGCCAGCCTTCTGCTACATCTGACTGGCTGACGGCGGTGACGTATTTAGGTTTTCCTTGTTGCATTGCCAACCCATTCAGGTGACACCGATCTTCCGCCGCTAGCTTGCTGAGAAAGTTTGGCTTCCACAAGGGAACGAAACTGTGGGTTTCGCTGACTGTTGCTAAACAACTAAATAAGGTATTGACAAATACTAATTTTTGTGAACTTAAATCTTTTTCTTCTGCTCTACTCAAAGCGATGTCGTGAATATCCAAATCTCCCGTCACATAACTCAGCTGAGGCAAATAAAGAGCATCGTAACCTTGGTGGTTTTGTCCGGGTTGGATGATGTTTTCAAATCGCCACAGTTGGTACAGAGAACTCATGTAGAGGCTGTTGCCATTGGCATACAACCCCATGCACCGCTCAAAGCTACGTTCAAATACAGATAATTTGCCGTTTGGTTGTAACCCGATGAAGAATAACTTGCCTGCTTGATAGGTAGTGAAGGACAAACTCAGGTTTTGCTCATACAGCCAAGGGGTAAACTGACGAGAAGCGTTGATTTCTAGAGATGGTTTGTTAATGTTGCTGTCACTGGGATTCACTTGGCTTTGACTCCTTGATAACTCTGGTGTTTGATTAGTGATAATTTTGCCGCAGAGTATGATGATGCTCCTACTCTTGGGCATAAGCTAGGCAATACACCAGCAACAGCGTTTCCGTCATCTGCTTTATTGCGATCGCACTCAACACATTTCCTAGCCAATGATTCCTCATTTCAGAAATCTATCAGAGTATTGTCGGAGTCCTTTTAAAACAATAGATGGTTTTGTAATATAAAAGTATATCGTGTGTAATCTCAAACTTCCAATATCTGTTTAAAGATAGATAGCTTAGTACAGCTTTGCGTAAAACGTAGCGTTTTTAATGCAAGGGGATGCATTGGCATTGTCAGTCGATGCATTCGGATTGCAGGGTATTGCTAAATTTAATTCGCTATAAATTAATGAAATGCTGTACTTAGTAAGTAACTAAAATTCTTTTGGGCAGACTCTGCATCTTGACAAAAAATGAGATAGACATCTTGTCCATCCCACAATAAAAAAGAGAATTTTTGTTATAAAACGCTTTGCCTATATTTAAGCTAAAGCGCTTCCCGTGAAGAAGGTAGAGGGCAGAGGACAGAAATCAGAATTACCTTCTGCCTTCTGCCTCCTGCCCTCTGTCTTTCTTGCTAAGTTAAATTTCTCACTATTTAATAATGAGTGCCGGTTTTGCGATGGTTAATGGCAGTTACAGCATCAGGCTTGAGTAATTTACCTTCATCCACAGTTGCATACACAACCCAATGGTCGCCACATTCCAGACGTTGACTGACTGAGCATTCTAAATATGCTAAAGCATCGGTGAGGATGGTACAACCGTTATCTGCAACTGCTGTACTAAAGTTGGCAAATCGGTCTTCCCCAGGCGCGAAAGATTTACGGAAATGCTTCATGTAATCTTGATGATTGCCTTCAGGTAGAATATTTAAGGCAAACTTACCGCCTGGATACATCAAAGATTCGATCGCTCGATCTTTGGCGATCGCAACAGTTAATCCAGGTGGATTGAAGGTAGCTTGAGAAACCCAAGCGCCTAACATTGCGGTAGACACTTCTCCAAGTTTCGCTGTCACCACGCAGACAGAACCAACGATCCGACCAACAGCCTGTTCTACTGGAGTAGCGGCTTGTTGTGGTACGCGTACCTTTTTAGCCTTTTTCAGTGCTTGGGCAAAGTCTGTACCTAGTTCTTCACAGAACTTGAGAGTGACATCATCAGGTTTAAACTTTACTTTCAAGGTGTCAAAGCCAAAGCGATACCCAGCATCCCGAAGTTTACCTTCTATTAAGTCAAATGCTTCGCCACTCCAGCCATAAGAACCAAAGACCCCAGCTAGTTTGCTGTTGTCACCGCTCGATAGCACAATACCTAAAGCAGTATGAATCGGAGTTGGCGCATGACCACCGATGGTAGGAGAACCGATGATAAAACCGTCTGACTGTGCTAGGTTGATGCGAATTTCATCAGGGGTGGCAAATTCGCAATTGATTGATTTGACGGCGACTCCACCTTTGGTCAGTCCCAAAGCGATCGCTTGTGCTAAAGTCGCCGTATTCCCGTAAGCTGAAGCGTAAAGTAGAGCAACGGAAATCTCGCGATCGTTGTGAGCACGGCTCCACTCTCCATAAGCTTTGGTAAGTTCAATTAAGCTGGTGCGTACCAAGGGCCCATGACCCACAGCATACATTCTTACCTGCAAATCTGATATTTTCTCCAAAGCTGCTTGCACATGAGGAGTTTGGGGAGCCATCAGGCAGTTAAAGTAGTAACGCTGGTCTTCTTTGAGCGCTTCCCAGTTATCATCAAACACTTCATCACCACAGAGATGAGTTGCAAATAACTTATCTGTGTAAAGAATTTGGGTTTGTTGATCGTAGGTACAAAGTCCTTCCGGCCAACGTGGGCTAGGAGTGGGGAAGAATTTTAAAACATGACCCTTGCCTAAATCCAGAGTTTCTTTCCCCCGCATCACCAAGACTTTCAAATCATGGTCTAGGAAAGCAGCACGCAAATTGTTCGCACCGGGAAGAGAACAGACAAAGGTTACCTGTGGTGCCAATTCTAAAATTGCTTTGAGGGTTGCAACTCGGTTGGGATTAAAATGACCCAGGATTATATAATCCAAACGTCGTAAATCTAAAGTCTGCTGCAATGCCTCTAAATAAATTTCAGTAAAGCTTTCTGGCGGTGGATCAATAAGTGCGGTTTTATCAGCTTCAATTAAATAGCAATTGGAGGTAGTACCTCTTTCAAGTGCGTATTCAATTTCAAACCGCAGACGTGACCAACTACGTGCTCTGATAGCTTTAGTATTTGTAGCAATTGGTAGAACTTGTACGTCGCGTGGCTTGGAATTGGTCATAGCTGTTGGGTAAAGTTGGGGAAATATCTGAAAAAACCGGACAACGGACAGGGGATAGAAAAGAAAACTATCCCCTATCCCCTGTTTTGTGCTACCTCTGTCTTAGTAGTAATTACCTACTTTGCGATGGCGAACGGCTGTCAGTCCATCGTTTTTGGAGACACGACCCTCTTGGACGGTGCAGTATAAAATCCAGTGGTCGCTGCATTCCATGCTGCTCTGTATTTCACATTCCATGTATGCTAAAGCATCAGTTAGAATCGGAGAACCGTTTTTCGCGGTTTGAGTTTTCACTCCAGCAAAGCGGTCAGCACCCGGATGCAAGCGCTTGAGAAAGTGCTTTTTTAGTTCTTGATAATTGCCTTCTTCCAAAACGTTGAGGACGAAGCGATCGCCTACTTGCATTAAGGAATCGATGGCGCGGTCTTTCGCAACGGCAATTGTCAATCCTAAGGGTTGCAAACTCGCTTGCGTTACCCAAGACGCCAGCATTGCACTTGAGGCATTATCTTTTTTAGTGGTGACTATATACAGTCCACTACTAATCCGACCCAACGCCTTTTCCATGTTGACGTCGAGGGACTTGATTTGCTTGATGTTGCGATCGCGCACCAGCAATTGTCCCAAGTCTTTACCCGCTTCTTCACACAACTGGAATGTAGATGCGGTGGGAGCCTCTTTAATCCGAATGGCTGGGAAGGCTTCTTTGATGCCAGAATCGAGAAATTTTCTGCGGAGTGTATCAATGGGTTCATCATCCCCACCGTAACATTCAAACAGCCCAACCATTTGCTTGTTCTTGGCGACAGCTAGCACGGAACTGATACTAGCTTGGGCTGCGGCGTCAGTAGTCGGGGGCATACCGATAATGATGCTAGCTGCTCTGCCGGCTAGTTCTTGGATTTCTTGGCTCTGGGCAGTACTTAGATCCAGTACTTCTACCCCAACGCCAGTTTTCTGTATACCTTCGGCAATTGCATGACCAAGGCGCTCACCATATCCGTAATCTGAGACAAAAAACAAGCCAACTGTTGTTTCTGCTTTAGCTTGTTTTTGGCTCCAATTTTCGTAACACCCGGTTAGAACATCTAGATGGTGGTATAATAACGGCCCGTGACCGTTGGCGATTATATTAATCTTCCCTAGTTCACCCATCCGCTTCATGGCATTCAGCAGCGAACGAGCGTTAGGGCCCATCAAGCAGTCGTAGTAAAATCTAAAGTCAGCTTCGATCGCTTCTAAATCTTCGTCGAAGGTGCGATCGTCACAAAAATGCATCCCAAAAGCATCACAGGTGTAGAGAATTTGGGTTTTGCGGTCAAAGCTAAAGATTGTATCCGGCCAGTGCAAGTTAGGCGCACTCACGAATTCCATTTCGTGTCCTTTGCCGATATCTATGCGATCGCCACTTTTGACAATTCGCTTGGAAAAAGGATCGTGTACTAAGCCTTCCAAAAACTGAAGCGCAACTTTTGAGGCTAAAACGGTAGCTCTTGGAGCTAACTGAAGAACATCTTCCACCAAGCCGCTATGGTCTGGCTCTGTGTGGCTGACAATTATGTAATCAATTGTTTTGGGGTTAACAAGACCTTTTAGAGTCTCTAAATACAGATCGCGAAACTTCTGGTGAGAAGTATCAATCAAAACTGTTTGTTCACCCCTAATTAGATATGAATTGTAGGTTGTGCCGTTTTGCAGTCCGAATTCGATATCGAAGCGATCGCGATCCCAATCAAGAGAGCGAATCGCCGTTGTGTTAGGGGCAATTTCTACAGTTTGTATAGTTAACCGATGTTGAACGTTCTCTGCGATCGCTACCATTATTCGTCTCCGAGCGCAAATTAACAGGTTTTCCTTCTGCCCCCATTGTCCCTATTATTTTTTTTTTTAGTTGTAATGAATATCAGTTTTTGCAAAATTTGACTTGTATCAATTATTGCTGTTTTTTAGCAAAAAATATGACTCGAAAAATCTACTTAACATTAATTGATTTATCAAATTTTACTGAGTGTTTATTTTGGCTATTTATCTGATTTTATCTTAATTCAAAAATATCATGTTCATCATATTATTTAACAATAAAATTTTAAAACCTAAAAACTAAAAACATCATACGTTTATAGCAATTAGAATTGAATGACAAGAAAATACCGAGATTAAAAGTATTGATTTATAAGCTTTTCATCCTTTTACTCTCTCACAAATAGTTTAGGATTGCTATAAAACTGTTATAGTAAGTAACCTTTTTTTGAAAATGACGTATGAATGCTAAGGATATACTAGAATTTCCAGAGAGACTTGTGATTGTGGCGCAAAATTTCGGGCGATCGCAACATCGATGTCTTAAGAGAATAGATTTAAATGTCAAATAGAGAAAGTTAACTTTTTTTAAGCTACTCGCTTATAGCTAAGTAGGAAAGGTAGGAAAAGTGGGAAAGGTAGGAAAGGTAGGAAAAGTAGGGAAAATAAGACGAACTTTTCGCACCTTTTAAATATGCATCAAATAAACTGTTACTATTGTTCTTGCAATGGATATTAAATATATTCTTGTCTCAACTAAGAATCTTTTACGTAAAATATAAATTTTATGTAAAGTCGAGGAAACAGATGTATTTTTACAGAGAATCAAAGTAAAGTTTATGAGAATAGTTAAATAAAAAGAACTAGGGCTGTGTATATATCTTTTTGTGCTCGGTCAAGTAGAAACTAGAGTAAAAATCATTTTTAAAGTTTCGATGAATGACCGTACAAATACGAATAATCTAATAATTTTAGTGATACAGTTTTATTATTATTAACCTTAGCCATTAATCAAGACAACGCCAACAAATTATTTTCATCATAGCCAGATGCTTTAGCTTATGGCTATTCAATTTACATGCACGTACAAGTTAAAGGTGTGGTTTTTTATATGCCTAGCTTTTTACGGCAAATTATTACTGATGATAGATTACAAACTTTAATAATGTCTTCAAGCTAATACTTCGCACACAACAGCTATAAGGCTAAACTTCAACATACTTAATACTTATTATTCAGTTAAAAATGTGTTGTTGAACATATGCCGTAGTAAGTATAAAGGCGTGAATAGACATAACAATGCCAAAAATTGACTATGTTAAAGGTTATCGTTTATGGGATGCCGATTGAAAGTCTTTCTGAATGAAGAAGAAAAGCTGACTTTAGAAGAGTTAAGAAAAGCTAAAGATGTTCCTCAACGTACCAAGGATCGTGCTCAAGTTTTACTGTTGAATGCTCGCGGCTTAAAAAATGAGCATATTGCTAAAGGCTTAAACTGGGCAATCTCAACAGTACGTCAAACCCTTCATCGTTGGGAAAAAATGGGTTTAGCAGGTCTGTGGGACGCTCCTGGTCGAGGGGGAAAACCCCGATATTCAGAATCAGACTTGGTTTATCTAGAAAATTGTTTAGCCCAAGAGCCGCAGACTTATAACTCAAAACAACTCGCAAAAAAACTGGCATCTGAGCGTCAAGTAAGCTTAAGTGCAGACCGACTCAGACGAGTACTTAAAACGAGGGGAAGGAGGTTTGGCAACCCACGCAAACAACCCCAGGAACAGAATACTTAAAGCCCACATCTATCTTAAAATTTATCCCACTTATACGAATGTTAGTGTGGGATAAATTTTGTAGACATGGAATAGGAATACTATTACAGTAGAGCACTTACAGGCAAAAGACCCCAGTGGCTCCTCTTAAAAAGCCTGCTTTAATTCCCTCTTTTTTAAGGAGGGTTGGGGAAGATCAAGCTTTAATTCAAGCATATGGGCTTAGAAATGACTTAAAATTTTTATCTCTAGTTGTCTTTACATATCAAAAAAAAAAATCCACCTTGATATCAAATTACCAGGTGGACTTATTAACTATTTTTAGTGGATCCGAGCAGAGTCGAACTGCTGTCCAAATTGGGTATTGACCCCCCGCTCATTCACAGGTTTAGCCTTTCTAATCCTCAAGGCGGGAATCGTT
Organism: Nostoc sp. CHAB 5824; assembly: GCF_020829665.1. Taxonomy (GTDB): domain Bacteria; phylum Cyanobacteriota; class Cyanobacteriia; order Cyanobacteriales; family Nostocaceae; genus Nostoc. The sequence continues at coordinate 1,252 of NZ_JAIVFT010000037.1, read as the reverse complement.
CATTATCCCGAACGTAGGATGCTCTGATTTAATCTTAGCTAACAAGCCAACCAGAGAACGCTTGCTAGAGCATCCGTTGGGGTTTGGTCTTCAGTCCTTAACGGAGTCAAACTAAAGACGCTCGAACCTATAAGAGGTTTTTAGGCAACTGCTAAAGCAGGCTTACGAGCAAAGCTAACGATGTTATTCGCATTTACTTTTTGTTTGAGCCTTTGATTTCCGAGAGGAGACTCACTCTCGACCTGAATCACAGAGCAGCGTTCGCCAACCTGTCGAAACCGTGACGGACCCATGCGCTTCATAATTCAATTATAATACGCAATTTTGGAAATGTGTTACTGACAAAAAATTTTTGGTTCATGCCAGTACTGCTGAGAAACACAGGGTGTCTTTATATGAACTTGGCTCTAGATCATCAGTATAGTTAGCGGATATGGTAATGTCTTTGTAGCCGTTTTCCCGTAAACACATAATAAATTCGTCGCGTCCAAACCAATGTAGGGAAAGATTTTGTAACTCTGTAGCAACAAGTTTGCCCTCTTTCCACTTCTCGTAGCGAATCACAGTTGTGTTAACTTGATTTAGCCAGTCTATCCGAGATGTCGATTGTAAAAGGATTGTTGATCCATCTGGGCAGTTGATTGGCAATCGCTGTTTAACAATATTTTCTGTTTTAAAATCTTCGATAGGCAACTCTAAATCAATAAAGATTCGCCCTTGTGGTTCCAAATGTCGAGCAAAAGCTTGCAATCCAGCCACAGCAGCAGTTCGCTTTTCTAGCAGCATGAATGAGCCAAAGGAAACTACAATTGCACTATATTTACCAGGAATGTCAAGATTTTCTATACAACCTTGATGCAGAACAGGATTTAAATTCCGATCATTACAATGTTTTCTACAAGCAGCAAGCATATCTGGTGAAGTATCAATCCCCTCAACATTGATACCAGCTTCTAGCAGTGGAATGAGTAATCGTCCCGTTCCAACCATCGCCTCCAAAATTCTGCCACCAATTGACGAAAGATGTCTGATGTAGTAATAAACATCCGGGTAATCTCGATCAACAGGCTTAGTTATTTCATAAACCTCAGTACATAAGGGCCCATATGCCGCCAATGTCATCTAGTTAACGGGACTTAGACAAAAATTAAGCCCAAATGTAACCCAAACTGGCTTTATAAGCAGCAAACACGTCACGGTTCAAGTTCAACCAATCAACAAATCGAAAAGACATGGCTGTTCTAAACGCTTC
>NZ_JAIVFT010000036.1 GCF_020829665.1 Nostoc sp. CHAB 5824 | reverse complement strand
TTGCCACGATTACAAACACATGAGCAAAAGCGCAAGCTAAGAACATCGGGAGCCGTGTGCAGTGAAAGCTGCACGCACGGATCTAACTGAGAGGTGCGGGAGATAATACTCCCCATCGACTCAACCAGTGGCTCAGATATTTGCCGCAGATTATCTGAGAACAAATTTGTCCCACAGCCACCTAAAAGAAAGCCTACCCCTGAAATTCCAGATCCTTGCAGTAACCGACGACGGGATAGGGTGCGTTTGGGAAGAATCAGATTCATAAGTACCTCTACAGGAACATAGACTTAACTAGACGGATGCTTCCTACCTTCAGGGCAAGTAAGGAATGAGCAATTGTAAACAGTATGACTGTGAGAACAGTAATAAAGTGAACAGTGCGTAGAGTTTGCCAATTACCAAACAGCCCGGAAAGCCAATGCAGTTGAACAGGCTTGTACATCGCCAGACCACTTAAGATTGCCAGCAGCACTGGAATAATAGCAGTATAAACTAGCCGATGCCATGCGTAGTTTTTGCGCTTTGGGTTCTGGCTGATTTGCAATGCTTTTAAGTCTTTTTATATTGTTTGCGTCTCGCTCAAAGGCAAATTCTGGTGTGTGGATGCCAATCACCTTGAGTCCCTGCGACTCATACTGTCGATGCCATATAGTAATGCAGGGCAGGGTACGCTGGTAGTTGAATACAAGCAAAAGTCCAAAACTGTATTAGAACAACACTGCCTTTGAAATCAGAGATTGATAAAGGAGTAGAATTAAGCCACTGAATGTCTTCATTGCACTGATCTTATTGTCATTAGACCCAGAAGCCCACATCACCTAATGCACAGACTTTCAGAACAAACGTATCTCTGGCTGGCTATCTGAACTTTGGAACATCCAGAAATTGGTGCTTAGGACTTGATATGCGATGCCTACGGCGGCAAGCTACGCAATACAATTTATTTGTGTAATATTTTACTAGCGAAAAAGATTTGCGCTTTGATACTCCTGATACCAATCTATGGGTAACAGAGTAACAAAGCGACTATCTGACCATCATGCGATCGCTAACTAGCGATTAGGGTGGGCACAGTTACCCACCCTAACACTCTAACTTGCTACTGCCTCAGCAGGGGCTGCCTCAACAGCAGTGATGGGTAAATAAACACTAACTTTTTTACGGGTTTTGCCCTTTCTCTCAAACATTACAACACCGTCGATTAAGGCAAACAGAGTGTCATCGCTACCAATACCGACGTTGTTACCAGGGTGGAATTTGGTACCACGCTGACGTACGAGAATGTTTCCTGCACGCACAACTTGACCGCCATAACGCTTGACACCCAGACGTTGGGCATTAGAATCACGACCGTTGCGTGTACTACCTGTTCCTTTCTTATGAGCCATGATTTCCTCTTGTGTATCTTCTTATTATTTATTATTCAGCAGCGGTTTCAACTTCTTCGGCAGGAGTCTCATCTACAACAGGGGTTTCCTTCTCCGTTTCTCCTTGAGCAGCAAACACTGCACCGTTAAGGGTGATGGAGTCAATCATAAGCCTGGTAATTTCCTGACGATGCCCCCGCTTTTTCCGGGTTTTCTTTTTCGGCTTCATCTTGTATACCAAGACTTTACGACCTCTGTAATGTCGTAGTACAGTCCCTTCTACAGTCGCACCTGTCACTAGTGGCTGTCCAATGGTGACTTCGCCATCGTGCTGCACGAGTAATACAGAGTCTATTGTAACTTTTTCATCTGGTTCGGTCGTAAGCAGTTCAATATCGTAAAACCGGCCTGGCTCTACTCGTATTTGTTTGCCGCCAGTTTCAATAATTGCGTAGGTCATGGAATTGTCCTTGAGGTTGCCGTACAGGTAGCTGGTTTTTATCTCGTGTAGAGACCATGCAGCCAGCTTTTGTAATATGTCTACCTGATCCGAGCAGGAATTAGACAGACAATCTAATATATTATTTTATTAACAGGTGCTAAGTCAAGCTTTAATTTGCTTGCCAAAAGTCGTCATGGCGGATCGCTCATGCAAAAAATGTAAAGTGTATTTACAATTTAGAATCAATACTTTTTAGTTAAAGACTGCTTCCATCTTAGGGCTGACTTTTACAAAATAGTAGAAATATTTAGACTAAAACTTATATTTTCTTGTCAGAATCTACACATTTTTATTCTTTGTTTTAAAATTAAACTTACACGCTTAATCTAAAGGTTCTTCACAAAATTTAGTGAATCCACAGGAGTCAAATTACTACATTCAAACCTGATATTTAAAACAGGAGATAAACTATCATGACACAGCAAAATGCTACCCGACTTTTTCAAGCCGTAAAACAAGATCAAGCATTACAGCAAAGACTCAAAGCAACAGCTGATCCAGAAGCCTTCATCAAGATTGCTCAAGAGCGTGGCTATGATTTCAGCGTCGAAGAACTGGACAGTGAAATCAACAAATTGTCTGAAGAAGATTTAGCCGGTATTATTAATCCAGGATGGGGGACTAGACGGCACATTAATCCTAGATAATTCCTGTTTTAGGAAACCGAAAGTATAGGAACAACTGAATTGACAAGTTTTGCTCCTCAAGGAGATAGGGTTGCCTCATCTCCATTAGGGGCATTTCTGTTAAACTACGCAACTCTACTTCTTATCTTCTCACCTGCTTAACTCATGAGTTAGGATGACTATATTTTAATTAGGTGATATGAAAAGAATAGAAGTTGAGCAAAGAACTATTTTAATTGGTTTGGCAGGTAGCCACGGTTATGGTTTAAATCGTCCTGATTCAGACTTTGATTATCGGGGAGTATTTATTGCACCCAAAAGGTACTATTTGGGATTTGATCATATAGAACAAAAAGATGATGGTTGGGATGAACCAGGTATCTTTCCATTCATTGATGACAACAAAGACACAGTTATATATGAATTAAAAAAAATACTCCAGTTATTAACGGGCGCAAATCCCAATGTTTTAGAATTGCTCTGGTTAAATAACTATCCTTTTTTAAGTGCAGTCGGACAGCATTTAATTAATCATAAACAGCTATTTTTGAGCAAAAAAGTAAAACATACTTATACTGGTTATGCCTTTGCCCAAATCAAAAAGATGGAAACTCATCGTAAATGGTTGTTAAAGCCACCGCAAAAAAAACCAATACCATCTGACTTTGCCATAGAAGATGAAGCACCCCTCAGCAAAGATGAGCTAAATGCTTTTCTGGAGTATCTTTATAACTTAATCAGAGGAAGAATTGAGTTTTTGGAAGAAGCGGAACAATTATACCAATTGCTGACGGCAGATATTGATTTTAAAGGAGTGTTAAAACAATATACTTTACCCAATGAAACTTTGGAATATACCCAAAAGTTAACCAATAGCCGTAAAGATTTTATCCGTCTACTTCAGAAAAGCCAAAGTTATCAAATAGCTTTAAGAGAATGGAAGGCTTACTTATCTTGGCAGGAAAATAGGAATCCGGCTAGAGCAGAAATGGAAAGAAAATCGGGTTTTGACCTCAAACATGGAATGCACTGCATTAGATTGTTACGCAGTGGAGTAGAAATATTGCGGCAGGGTGAAGTGATTGTAGATAGGAGAATAGCTGGTGATGTTGAGGATTTAAAAGCTATTTTAAAAGGTGAGTATTCTTATGAGCAGGTGATGAAAATGGCAGAAGATTTGGTCACCGAAATGGAAATTGTTTACGAAAAATCCGTTTTACCTCACAAACCTGATTTGGAGCAAATTAATGAGTTGTGTATGGAATTGGTGGAAATGCAGAATTGGTAATTAAAAAAGTAGAGACGCGATTAATCGCGTCTGTATAGGAGTTAGACGCGATTAATCGCATCTGTATAGGAGTTAGACGCGATTAATCGCATCTGTAATTTTATAGAGTGTACATTAAGTCAGCAAAGCCATAGAGGCTGATGATGAGCAATAGCGATGCTGTTAGTTGGGTAATTCGTGTCTGGGGCGAGGGGGCGATCGCTTCCCGCACTAAAATAGAAATAGATGCCCCAACTACTAAACTCAAGCCTAAAATTAAATATGGTCTATCGGGTAAAATACTGGCTATTGCCAGCATAGCGATCGCTAATAAGAGCATCAATAATTCTACAAACCTGGGCGGGTTATATTGGCTAGATAGAATAAAGCTGTTTAACCAAAAAGACCAAATTCTCATAGTCAGTGTTGAATGTTGTTAGCGGATAGCTATGGTTGAGCCAGTGCTGAGTTAAAGTTGTGAGTTATGTAGTCTGTGCTGAGTGAGGAATTAAAGTTGTGAGTTATGAAGCAGCTTTCCATTCAAAACTCTTAACTCCTCACCCCTAAGTTTTAACTCCTAGCCCCTAACTTTTGACCTGTGCCGTTTTTTTGTGCAATATCACTTTCTGGTAGTTCGACGCCAAAGACGCGGCTAAAAACTTTGGCGACTTTGTAGCCAGAATCAATCGATTCTAAGGGGTCTTTCCGCAGCCTGTGACGCAAGCATAGCGTAATTACGCGATGGATATCATCAACTGTAACTTCAGTACGTCCTTCGTATGCTGTTAAGGCTTTGGCGGCGCGATTACTAACAATGTCTCCGCGCAAACCATCTACATCCAGTTCTGAGCAGACTTCAGAAATTTTTACCCGTAGTTCATAGTCAATTTTCACTTCTGGCAAAAGCTGTTGAGCATTGACAATCTGCTTTTGCAGTGCTTCTTGCTGGGGTTTGTACTTTTCGAGAAATACTGGCGGATTTTGGTCAAAATCCGCTCGTTGTTCCACGATTTGCACCCGCAACACTGGTTCTTTTACTGTGTGAATTTCTGCGTGCATCCCAAAGCGATCGAGCAATTGGGGGCGTAGTTCGCCTTCTTCCGGGTTTCCAGAACCCACAAGAACAAAACGCGCTGGGTGGCGGATAGAAATACCTTCCCGTTCTACGGTGTTCCATCCACTGGCGGCGGAATCGAGTAGCACGTCTACGAGGTGGTCATCTAGTAAGTTGACTTCATCCACATAAAGAATGCCCCGGTTAGCCTTTGCCAACAGTCCCGGTTCAAAAGCTTTGACACCTTCAGATAAAGCTTTCTCAATGTCGATTGTGCCACAAACTCGGTCTTCTGTAGCTCCTAGCGGCAGGTCTACCATTTGGACTTTTTTGTGAGCTATAGGAATTTCTGCCCCTTGTTCTAAAAGTTGGCGGACTTCATCGCTCATCAAGTCGGGGTCGCTAGGATCGCTACTGAAGGGGTCATTGGCAACCACAGAAATTTCTGGCAGCAGATCCGCCAGCGCCCGGATAGTTGTGGATTTTCCGGTACCGCGATCCCCCATGATCATTACACCACCAATTTTGGGGTCAATCACGTTCAATAGGAGCGCCAGTTTCATTTCTTCCTGGCCCACAATTGCCGTAAAAGGAAATACCACGCGACGCGCACTTGCCGTGGATTGAGCAGTTGGACTCACTAAATTACCTTAACAATATTTTTCTTATTACAGTTCTCTATTGTGACACAGGTGGGGTGTGGGGGAATGTGAAGATCAGGGGGAAGGGGGAAGGGGGAAGCAGGGGAAGATAAAGGAGAAAATTTTACCTTGTGCCCCTTCCTTGTCTCTTCCCCCATTCCCCATACCAATATCTATTGGGCACAAATGCCTACTTGCTGCGTCAACTATCTTAATTTGTCTGCTTTAGTTTTTCTGGTGCAAAAGTTCCATAAGCAGGGAACGAACAACTACCAACTCATCAATTATGTACTAAGCATAAATACTTGTAGACTATATGGTTAGTAGATTCAATCGTAAAAACGAGCAATGGCGTGTGTGGGTAGCTAATGCATCATTCAAATTTATGAAATCATCTTTTATTGTTCAAACTTGGCGGCGATTACTCAAGTCTCTTTTTCCGATTCTCATTTTAATATCTTTTTTTACTGTATTGTTGGTGGACAGTTTTACGCCTGCCGTCGCACAGCTGCCCCGTCAGGAAATTCGCGGGGTTTGGATGACCAACAATGATTTTGACACCCTCAAGAGTCGCGAGAAAGTGCAGGATGCGGTGAGTCAGTTACGACGTCTGAACTTCAACACAATCTATCCTGTGGTTTGGAATTCTGGCTATGTAATGTATCCTAGTGCGATCGCACAACGTGCAGGTATTCAACCTTTTGTCTACAAAGGTTCAGATGGGCATGATATTCTGGCAGACCTTATTACCCAAGCCCATCGCAAAGGATTGCTGGTGATTCCCTGGTTTGAATTTGGTTTTATGGCTCCCCCAACGTCGGAACTAGCACTGAATTATCCTGATTGGTTCACACAAAAGCGGGATGGTAGCCAAACTTCAAACAGTGCCGCTGGTGAGGTGATGTGGCTCAATCCGTTCCATCCACAAGTGCAACAGTTCATCACTAACCTCGTGCTGGAAACTGTCACCCAATATGATGCCGATGGCATTCAGTTTGACGATCACATGAGTTTGCCTCACGAATTTGGTTACGATCAATATACAGTTGCTTTGTACACCAAAGAAACCAAGAATGCTCCCCCAAATAATCCTCAAGATGCGGCATGGGTAAAGTGGCGGGCAGATAAAATTACGGCGTTCATGGTACAACTTAACCAAGCTGTGAAGCAGAGAAAACCCCAGGCGATTTTCTCTGTTTCTCCTAATTACTATGATTTTGCTTACAAGTTTCACTTGCAAGATTGGCTGGGTTGGATGCGGCAAAATATTGTGGATGAGTTAATCGTACAAATTTATCGCCCGGATCTGCAAAGTTTTGTGGCAAATATTTCCCGCCCAGAAATTCAAGAGGCGCAACAAATAATTCCAACTGGAATTGGCATTATGACAGGGTTACGAAATAATCCAGTTCCTATGCAGCAAATTAAGTCTCAGGTGCGGGCTGCTCAAGAACGCGGTCTAGGCGTAACTTTCTTTTATTATGAAAGTCTTTGGAACGATTCTGTAGAACCTTTAAACGAGCGGCAAGCTGGATTTGCAACTCTCTTTCGATCTCCTGCACTCCGTGCCAGAATTGAATAACTTTTCTGTTCAAGATTATTTCACTGGACTATAAATTAAGGTTTCTGACGCCTAATGGTAGTGCCTTGCCTGTTGCAAAACCTCAGATTCCCGACTTTTAAAATAAGTCGGGAATCTTATTATAATCACTTCAGATGTGTGCTTCTATCCATTCTGATGCTACTGCGATCGCTGCATAAAATCGATATGGTAACTAAAGCACGTCAAGTTTGACTCCAATCTTGTAACTCTACTGCTTCAACTCTACGGAAATGACGCTGATTATGAGTAATCATAACTAGATTATTGGCAATGGCAACCCCAGCAATAAGCAAGTCAATATCGTCGATGGGAATCCCTTAGAGGCGCAAGTTTGCGTAGATATCTGCCGATAGGGTGACTGATTGTTCAGTAAGAGGCAAGACAGTATTTTGAGCGACAAACTCCAAAAATGAAGTGAGTTGCTTTTGGGCATCACGGTGCTTTAAGCCACTGAGAATTTCGTAATAAGTGATGATACTAATGTTGATTTGACGATAGGTTATCAAGTAAGTCTGAAACTGAGCTACTACATTGGTATTGCCTCGGAAGAACAAGGACAAAATATCTGTATCAATCAATGCTGGTTTCACGGTTTCGTCTTTGATAAAATGCTTGCTGACGACGGATAGCAATCTCGTCTGAAAATTCGCCGTATGCTTCATCTGACATATCGCTCCAGCAACCTGCGAACTGCATGATAGCAGCAGCATTGTAGCTGTTAGTTTCTGAGCTAAGTCTAAATCCGTGAATCACCTCATAGAGTTGTGCTAACTTAGCATCTGGGATTTGCTGCACTTCTTCTAAGACTTTAACTCTCCATTCAGAATGGTTCATTAGCTAATCTCTCCTGATTTTCCAATTTTTAATCTTAGTATAAGAAAGAGACTTGTGACCCTAAAAGCATGTTTGAAAAGGGTCGGCTTGAGCCTCAAGTGCGACTCAGGGGTGCGATCTCAAATCCCAAAACTCTGATTCTCTCGTAGCAGTTTCTCAGTAGCCAGGGTAGTGAAACACGCGCTGGAGGACTTTTCAAACATCCTCTAACCCTGAACTTGCCATCAGAATTAGAACAGTATCTTGCACAATAAGCTAAACAGTAAGGGCTTTCTGTGGAAACATATACTTTACAGATTTTGCAAGAATAAATTTTGCCGAAAGAGAAACAGTCTAAATTGGACAACTCAAAAATCTATTCATCGTCCACATCTGCAAATATAGATTTTAAATCCCGATAACCGCTAATTACCCGCACAATCACAACACTATCTTCAAAAACTCGATAAAAAATAATGTAGCCATCTAAAGGTATTCCTCTAAGGCTTGGATCAAACTTGGCGTAACTTCGTCCTATATTCGGGAATTGAGCTATGTTTTGGCACTTCTTATTAAATCCTTGAATAAATTTTTCCCCTGCGTTGATATTGCGAACTAGAAAATAATCCAAAATTTCATCTAAATCTTGGCTTGCTTCTTTGGCAATAAAATATTCCATTATCCTTGAGTCTCACGCGCTTTGCGTAATTTTTCTGACAGTCGCGCCATCACCACTTCACCATCTATTACGTCTCCACGTTCAATAGAAGCAAGCCCAACAGCTATTTTTTTCTGGGTTTCTTCTTCCCATTCCTCATAACCCATCTCCCATTCCTCCAACAGTTTCAATGCTTTAGCAATCACATCTTCAGCATTTTCATATCTACCTGTAGCAATTCGGGTTTGTATAAATTGCTCGTATTCCCCTTGAAGTTGGATGTTCATAATTTTTATCCCTAGTTAGTTAAGAGCCTTCCCGAAACTATGCTCTAAAATTTATCTAAATTCATTAAAGCCTTAACTTATGCTTCTTACTGAACTCATCCCGCTGCTTAAAGAATTATCCCACACTGATAAACTCTTACTAATGCATTTCCTGGCAGCCGAATTGTTGAAGGAATCAAGTTTAGTTTGATTGGATGCTCAGGATAAAGTAGCAAGTCTTGGCTTATATGATTCTTTTGAAGCTGCTGCTGTTTTAGGGAAGGCATTAGCAAAAGAAAAAGCGGCAACACATGGTTGATAAAGTTAGATTTGCATTTACTGAGGTAAATCCAGAACTCGGTGCATTAAGTACGCTGCCTTATCTACCGCTAATTCTCACTTATAAAAATCATTCGGTAAGTGTATCAGGTTTGCTAGATACTGGTTCTAGTGTCAACGTATTGCCCTACGAAATCGGGTTAATGCTGGGAGCAGGTTTAAAATATATGGTGTCACTTAAAAGAGACTTATGACCCTAACCTTGAACTCGCCACTAGAATTAGAACAGTATCTTGCACAAGAAGCTAAACAGCAAGGGCTTTCTGTTGAAACATATACTTTGCAGATTTTACAAGAATATATTCTGCTAAAAGAGAAACAGTCTAAGTTAGTCAATGCGCTTCAGTCTTGGATTGATGAAGGTGACGCTGATGAGCAGCAAGAAACAGGAGAGTACTTAATTCATGCCTTAGATGAGGATCGTTTATCTGATCGTAAATTATTCCCTGTTGAGTTAAAAGGTATAACTTGGTGAGTCAAGTTATTCTGTTAGATTCAGGGCGACTAGGTTTAGTCACAAATCCAAAGTTGTCTGCTGAAAGCCTTGCTTGCACCCAGTAGTTGCAAACACTCGTTTCTTCTGGGAGTAGAGTTATAATTCCTGAAATCGCTGATTATGAAGTGCGGCGAGAATTATTACGAGCAAACCAAGTTAAAGGTATTGCTCGCTTATATGAGTTAAGTCAACTTTTAGAATATTTACCCATCACAACAATTGCAATGCGTCAAGCTGCATTATTCTGGGCACAAGCTCGTCAACAAGGACAACCAACAGCTGGTGATAAGACGATTGACGGTGACATAATTTTAGTAGCCCAGGCTGTAACTATTATCGGTGCAGATGCTGCGTAGCTTGCCGCCGTAGGCATCGCAACAACTAATGTTGGTCATTTATCAAGGTTTGTTTCAGCCGATTTGTGGCAGAACAGTAAAACAAGTTGAGTGAAACCCAACATCATATTAGGTTAACGTTGGGTTTCACAGCATTCAACTAACTTGATTAGGTGGTATTTCTTCAGGTGGTGCTTCCGCCGGGGGAGCGAGTACCGCATCCGGCGCAATCTCTTCTACGGGAATCGGTTGCTTGTCCTCAATTTCAGCATCTGCTTGCGCTGCTTCCACCAATTCCGGAGATGGAGGATGTGGGGGAATCGCTTCCGGTACAATCTCGGTTTTTGCCTCGGCGTCGGTAGTAACTGTCTCTTCTGCTGGTTGTTCTGGTATGGCAGTAGTTTTGTCGATAATCTCAACAGCAGGTTTCTCTACCAGTACAGAGGTAATGTCTTCAGGTTTGGGGATTGTGGGTGGCTTTTTACTCACAGTCTGTTGCACTTTGCCTTTCACGCCACTGAAGGTGCTACCAAGACCTTTTTGCAACTGGCCCAGCCGTTCCTGAAGGGACAGCTTATTTACCTGTTCCTGAATGCCAGTTTTCACCGTCTCAGGACTGGGTACTTGGGTTTGTTGTATCTGCGGGGTCAGTTGGCGACGTAATGATAGAGTTTGCCAGCCAAACCAAACCAAAAGAGCCACACTAGCTACATGACCCAGCAACAAACCCCCAGTAATGCGTGGTGCAAACACCCATAAAACTAAGGCGTAGAAAAGTCCTACACCACTCCAGATAAAGTCATTCTTGCGGTGGATTTCTGGAAAAAAGAAAGCTGCTATATAAATGGCTAAACTACCAAGACCGACCACCAAAGCTAGGACAAATGCCAGCATTATTTGGTTACTCCTTTGACTAGGGATTGGGGACTAGGGATCGGGTACTGGGTATTAGCTATTAGGAAGAAAAAGTAATTTATTGAATTAAATTCCTTCCTAGTCCTTAGTCCCCAGTCCCCAGTCCCCAGTCCCTCAACTAACAATTTTGCAAATTTTCCCAGTCAATTGTTGATTTAGATACAAATTAAAATTAATTATCCGTGTTAATTGTGGATTTTTGTCGTTTATTCAACTCTTAAGGTCTTCTTTAGGAGTGAAGGGAAAATATCGGACTACCCTTAAAGTAAAAGGATCTGCAAGAGTTAGCCAGAAATTTTTTATGACACTACAAAGCTTTGGTGTGATTGGATTAGCCGTTATGGGTGAGAACATCGCTCTAAACGTGGAGCGCAATGGCTTCCCAATTGCAGTTTACAACCGCTCCCGAGAAAAAACGGATGCGTTTATGGCGCAGCGTGCGCCAGGAAGGAACGTCAAAGCCGCCTTTACTTTGGAACAATTCGTCGCCTCATTGGAACGTCCCCGCAAAATCCTAGTAATGGTGCAAGCTGGTAAGCCAGTGGATGCGGTGATTGCTCAACTAAAACCCTTGTTAGACGAAGGCGATATCATTATCGATGGTGGCAACTCTTGGTTTGAAGATACGGAACGACGCACTCAGGAATTAGAACCTGCTGGGCTTCGGTATCTTGGTATGGGTGTCAGTGGCGGTGAAGAAGGAGCGCTAAATGGGCCTTCACTGATGCCTGGAGGTACAACAAGCTCTTACGAGTTTCTATCGCCAATTTTCAACAAAATTGCTGCCCAAGTCGATGATGGCCCTTGTGTAACCTACATTGGCCCTGGTGGTTCTGGCCACTATGTCAAAATGGTACACAACGGTATTGAGTACGGCGATATGCAGCTAATTGCTGAAGCCTACGACTTGCTGAAAAATGTCGCTGGATTAGACCATAATCAGCTACATGACGTGTTTGCTGAATGGAACACCACCGATGAACTCGATTCATTTTTGATTGAGATTACGAAGAATATCTTCCCATATCTTGACCCAGAAACAAATCTACCCCTGGTCGATTTGATTGTTGACGCAGCAGGTCAAAAGGGAACTGGACGCTGGACTGTGCAAACTGCCTTGGAATTGGGAGTCTCTATTCCCACAATTACAGCAGCAGTTAATGCCCGGATTATATCTTCTATTAAAGAGGAGCGGGTTGCAGCATCTAAAGTCCTTACAGGCCCCAGTGGCAAGTATGACGGGCAAACTAAGGACTTTATCAACAAAGTACGTGATGCTCTCTATTGCTCAAAAATCTGTTCTTATGCTCAAGGGATGGCGTTGCTATCCACAGCTTCAAAAACATATAACTGGAATTTGGATCTGGGCGAAATGGCGCGGATTTGGAAAGGTGGTTGTATTATTCGCGCTCGCTTTTTGAATAAGATTAAGAAGGCTTTTAGCGAAAATCCAGCTTTGCCTAACTTGCTATTAGCTCCCGAATTTAAGCAGACAATTCTCGACAGACAGACTGCTTGGCGGGAAGTGATTGCGACAGCTGCAACACTGGGAATTCCAGTACCCGCATTTAGCGCATCCTTGGATTATTTTGACAGCTATCGCCGCGATCGCTTGCCTCAAAATCTAACTCAAGCACAACGCGACTACTTCGGCGCACATACCTACCTGCGTCTTGATAAGCCCGGAAGTTTCCACACTGAATGGGTTCCCATTGCTGAAGCTAAGAAGTAAATTTTCACACATCTATACCAGGTTATTGTGAAAAGTTAAAAAGTTTCAGAATACAGTTTTAAGGGTGGCTCTGAGTTTCAGGGTCACTTTCTTTTTAAGGTAAGAATCGCTACTTAACGGATACGCGCAAATGCAACTTCAGTCATCAGCTTTTATCCTTGACTTGTTCACAACGGTTTTGCTCCCAAGCTGCTATAGCGCTATTAATTACTTACCTGAAAGACAACAAAGCTTTTGCAGCTTGAGTTTACCTGATGGACAATTAATTAATAACAGACACTTTGAGAAAGTTCTTAAAGATTAGCATTAAATAAAAAATTTGGAGGCGTGTACTTATCCTAAATGGAGGTTATAGCCATAGCTAGGTATTTCTGCTATTTGCAAACTAACAAGCACAGAAATCTTAATAGCATGCTTCAATTTCGTACAGAGGGTCAAGTTGCCGATAATGTTCGGCAGGTTGGAAATACAGCAATCGTGCCCCGTCCGCAGCAAGTTGCTGTTGCTGGGTGTAAGCTAGATAAAACAAGTTATTCTTCCAGAGATGCCAATAAGAGGGGGAACCCCCCAGCAGAGGCTCTAAAGCTTCATCTATTCGCCGATAATGACCCTTGAGTAATTCTGCGATTTCAAATTGGGCATCAAATGGCTCCTCCTCAGTTCCTATCAATATATCTAATTCTGACAACCTTCTTTCTTCTTCCTGTTGCTGTTCAGGGGAAGGAGGTTTCACAATTGCCTGTATTTTCTCTGGCACATCTAGTAAGAAGAACTGTGAGCGCTCATTTACATTAATCTGTTCGTCATAAAACTGGTTTTCTTCTTCTTCTATACGGTCAACGCTACCAGAAATAAACGTCTGACCCATAGCACCTGCTTCCAGAAGGATACCATCGTGACCGTATGCGCCGAAGTGAAAAGCATTGCAACCATTTTGCATAGCTAGTTCTGATAGTCGAGGGCGAGTAGCACCCCTAGCTCGACGGCATAGTAGTTCATTCGGTTCGGTTTTCACTATAGTCCATCCCGGAGCGCCAATGAACAGTCCGACAATCCATAGGTCGGGCAACAGCAGCCAGGGAGTTTGGCGCAATTCCTCATTTGATAAGGTTTGAGGTGGTTGGGAAATGCGACGGCAACCTTCAAGCTCAAAAATGCGGGTTATGGCCAGTTGGATTGAATCTAAATTATTTGACTGAATACAAGTAGTGTAATTTCGGAACTCGATAAACACTGCCAACTTCCTAATAGTTAAAATTATTATAAACGCAAAATATAACGTTTATTTGAGTAGATGAATTTCAAGTATTATTATTACCAAGATATTTGGCTTTTAATTCTTCTAATTCTTGATCTATTTCATCTTTACTAGAAGGCTGAGATGTAGGCTTTGGTGGTTGTATTTTATTTGATTGAGGTTTTTTACTACCCAAAAACTGGGTTTTCATTTGTTCTAATTCTAGATCAATTTGGCTAGGAGATGGCGATATAAATGTGAGTGAAGAATTGGGTGGCGATTGAGAAATAGGTTTTGGTGCAATCGCTGGTGTGGCTGCTACTTGTGACTGGTGATTTAAGTCGTTGAAAACTTCATCTACTGTTTGATAACGCCGAATTGGGATACTTTCTAGCATCTTGTTGAGAATGCAACTCAACTCATTACTAACAGGAGTTTTCAAGTATTGCTGCCAAACCCAAGTATCGTTGTTGGTATCATAGGAATCGAAAGGCGATCGCTTAGTTAATAAATTAATACAAGTAGCCCCCAAACTGTAAATATCGCTGGCGAAAACAGCCCTACCTCTCATTTGCTCAGGGGCAACATATTCTGGACTACCAATACTAGTACCAGTTTGATTTAAGGCGGCGCCAGTGGCAGATTTAGCAGCACCAAAATCTACTAATACTAGTTTGCGATCGCTTTCGCGTAAAATAATATTTTCTGGCTTAATATCACGGTGAATTACATGTCTAGCGTGACAAAATTGCAATACTGACAATAAATCATTTAATAGTTGCCGAATTTGCGTTTCACTAAAAGCACCTCTATGTGCCAATTCCTGGGCTAAGTTTTGCCCGTCGATAAATTCTTGTACAAGATACTGCCGATCTTCTTGCGTAAAATATGCCAGTAGTTCGGGAATTTGAGGATGTTTGCCCAATTCATCTAACTGCACAGCTTCTTGATTAAATAACTCTACGGCTTTGGCAAGAGTGTTAGTGCCTTGGGCTTGGGGATAAAATTGCTTAATTACGCAGCGTGGTTTTGAAGGTTTATCCTCATCCACAGCTAAGAAGGTTTTGCCAAAACCACCTTGTCCGATTGGTTTGATAGCACGGTAACGTTCTTTGAGGAGTAACTTAGAACCGCAAGTCGGGCAAAACTTGACATCATTAGGATTTTCCGGCTTGGGACAATGGGGATTAAGGCAGTAGCTCATACAGGCGATCGCTCTTATATGTCTTTATTTTCTCCTGTCCCAGGCAAAAGGGGGTTTAGATTCGCCAATTATCTAGTATCAGGCTGTAACTAGGGTTTTTGGATTTGCTATTTGTACAGTTTTAGCAGCCATTTTTTATGCATGAAAATAGGTAATTAGAAAAGTCATTACCCATAATCAACAGCGTCACCGAACTACCCCATACTTTCGATAACTGGATGGAAGTAGAAGGCGAACCCCAACACTGTATAGGCAGCTAATAATAAAGTGCCTTCCAGCCAATTGGATTTACCATCGGAACTAATACTGTTTGCAATCAACACTGACACAACTACAGCTACTAATTCAAAGGGTTTGAAATCCAAATCCATTGGTTGTCCCAATACCCGCCCTGCTATAACTAACACGGGCGCAACAAATAGGGCAATCTGCATACTTGATCCCACAGCTACCGAAAGGGAAAGATCCATCTTATCTTTCATCGCCACGGTGACTGCTGTGGCGTGTTCAGCCGCGTTACCGACGATGGGAACCAAAATCACGCCTGTAAACAGCGCCGTCAAACCTAGCTGGGATGTCGCCACCTCTAGAGAATCGACCAACATTTCTGACTCAATTGCTACTAGCAACGTACATACTAGCAGCACGCCAACCCACAATGTCATATTTGGTTTAGCATGAGGGATTTCCTCTGCTTCTATCTCCGCTATACCCACATCATATAGATAGGAGTGGGTTTTCATTGAAAATAGCAGCGTTAAGGCATAAACCAGAATTAACACCACAGCAACAGCAATAGAAAGATTTTGCACTGTTTGTTGGTTAATTCCTTGAGAGGAGTAATTCATCGCCGTTGGCATCAAAATGGCAATCACTGCCAAATTCATCGAAGCAGCATTCACTCGCGCCACAATTGGCTGAAATGTCTGTTCTTTGTAGCGCAGTCCTCCCAAAAGCATGGAAAAACCCATCACCAGTAGTAAGTTGCTAATAATCGATCCGGTGATACTGGCTTTGACTACATCTATTAACCCAGCGTTCAGCGCTACTAGGGCGATAATTAGTTCTGTAGCATTGCCAAAGGTGGCGTTTAACAAGCCCCCCATTGATGGCCCCACTACAACAGCAATTTCTTCTGTGGCTGTACCCATCCAAGCTGCTAAGGGCAGAATTGCTAATCCAGCTGTGATGAAGACTATCAATTCTCCCCACTCCAGAAAATGGGCTGCTAGGGAAACCGGGATAAACAGTAATAAAACGAAAAGAATAATATTTTTAGTTGACATTTGTTGTCTTGAGTTGAGGGTATCATTCACAGCGAGCAATCCTAAGTTTTAAATTTGGAGTGTTGAATTAACAATTACTTTTACTCAGCACTCCCATAGGATACTCTCAACCATCTGTAGAACAATTCAGAAATTGTACTGTTTTCAGTTCAAGACTGTGTATGTAAAATAAGATTGCGATTTAAGGAGTTTTCGTAATTTTTTGTTGCAAAAGTATGAATTTGAGCCAAATTATTACACCAGAAATGGGGTTTAATATATTAAAAGACAATTAAAATTTTGATTGGCGCTGCTAACAAGAAAACCCCTAACTGAGTCTTTGTTCAATGGCTAATTACATTTGAGCCTTCAGGGAAAGGGCTGGGCGATAACGCAGATTTCCCACTACAATAAGAAAGATTTGTCAAAAATTTGGTTGGATTGCATAGTTGTTGTTTATACCGGATTTTGTGTTCAAACCATTGGAGAAAGGTTTATGCACAGTGTTTTCGGTGCAACTACAAGTTTTTTGTTTTGGATAAATATACATGACTTCTGCTGACCAAATGCCAGCTAGCTCTGGCTCAACGTTAACATTACATTCAGATCCCAAAAATATCAAAGAAACCGATCCCCTGAGAAAGGCTAATGGTATTTATGTGACGGTGCATGGTCATTTTTACCAGCCACCAAGGGAAAACCCTTATCTGGACGCAATTGAACGCCAACCGAGCGCTGCACCTTTCCATGACTGGAATGAGCGGATTCATTGGGAATGCTATCGTCCAAATGCCTTTGCCAGAGTCTTAAATGACCGAGCCGAAGTGGTGGGGATCGTTAACAACTATGAGTATTTTAGTTTTAATATTGGACCAACGCTGATGTCGTGGCTAGAACGCTACGATGTGGAAGTTTATCAGCGGATTTTAGAGGCGGATGCCAAGAGTAGCGATCGCTTGCATGGTCACGGCAATGCGATCGCGCAAGTATACAATCACATCATCATGCCTCTGGCGAACGAACGCGACAAATATACCCAAATTCGCTGGGGTAAAGAAGACTTCCGTTCCCGCTTTGGACGCGATCCCGAAGGCATGTGGCTAGCAGAAACCGGTGTGGACTATGCCACCTTAGAAGCTCTTGTTGCTGAGGGTATTCGTTTCATTATCCTTGCACCGTCTCAAGCGTTGCGTTGCCGTCCCCTCCCCACTCCAGATCATCCCAATCCTGAATGGCACGAAGTCGGTGGTAGTCAGATTGATCCCACCCGTCCCTATCGTTGTTATTTAAAGCCCACACTAGACACTTCATCTTCACCTCTGAGTGCGATCAAAGAGGGGAATGGGGATAGTAACCACTCCCCACTCCCGTACATTGATATCTTCTTCTACGATGGCCCGATATCGCGCGACATGGGTTTTAGCGATGTCGTTTATAATTCCACTCACTTTGCCGGACGCATCGGTTCAGCTGTACGTGGGGATCATCGTCCGACACAGTTAATCTCGGTGGCGACGGATGGGGAAACCTTCGGACATCATAAGAAGGGAACAGAGAAAACTTTAGCCTACGCCTTTACCAAAGAGTTTCCTCAGCAAGGTTGGACGGTGACGAACTTTGCCCACTACCTCAGCTTAAATACTCCCAAGTGGGAAGTGGAATTGAAGTCAGTCACGGCTTGGAGTTGCGCCCACGGTGTAGATAGGTGGCAAGATGACTGTGGTTGCGGTGGAGAAGGCAGCGTTTGGCATCAGAAATGGCGTCGTCCCTTGCGGAATGCTCTAAATTGGCTGCGGGATCAGCTAACAGAGGTATATGAAGAACATGGTAGGCAGTTATTTCGCGATCCCTGGCAAGCACGAGATGAATATATCCAAGTAATGCGCGATCGCTCTGCTGGCAATGTTAACCGTTTCCTCGCCCGTCATCAAACCCACAAACTAACAGCAGCCGAACAAGTAGACGCACTACGCCTATTAGAAATGCAGCGTCACGCTTTGTTGATGTTCACTAGTTGCGGCTGGTTTTTTGAAGAAATTTCCCGTCCAGAGGGGACACAAATTCTGCGCTACGCCGCCCGTGCTTTGGAATTGGCAGGGGATGTGGCAGGTGTACAGCTGGAAAAAGGCTTCGTCAAACGTCTTGGTTTAGCCCCCAGTAATGTGGATGACTTCAAACACGGTGCGGAAATTTATCGGCAACTCGTGTTAACTGCCCAGCTTGGCTTTAAGCAAGTAGCAGCCCATTACGCCATTACTTCCCTATTTACCAATCACAAACCAGCAGAGACACGCACATCTCTGCCTAGAAAAGATGTTGCGGACAAACAGTCTCAGCGTTACCACAAAAAGGTTTATTGCTATGCTGCCAATGAGCTAGATTATCAACTGCAACGCATGGGATCGCTAACTCTGGCTGTAGGAAATTTAAAGCTGGTATCAGAAATTACTTGGGAAAGTGAGCATTTGGTATTTGCGGTTCTCCATTTGGGAGGCTGGGATTTCCACTGCTGTATTCAACAATTTACCGGGCGGCGTGACTACAGCCAATTAAAAGAAAAGCTGTTTGGGGCACTAAAACAAGCTAGCGCGGCTCATACTATCTTGGCGATGACACAGCTATTTGGGGAAGAAGCTTTCAGCTTGCAAAATCTATTTGCTGAAGAACGCCACCGGATTATGCAGCTACTGAGTGAGGAAACACTGACACGTTTAGGGCAGTTGTATACCCAAGCCTACCGTGATAATTATGGTGTGCTGATGGCGTTTCATCGAGATGAAATAGCAGTACCGCAAGAATTGCAGGTAGCAGCCGATATTGCTTTAGGGCATCGCTGTTTGATGACATTACGATCGCTTGAGCAAGATATCGCTGATCCCCAAAAGAGTTGGAGTCACATCTTAGAATTAGAGGCGATCGCTACTGAAGCAAAACATCTGCGTTGTCGGCTGAATATTCCCGACGGTAAGCAGATGTTAGAACAGTTAATTGCGCGATCGCTCTGGCAATTATTGCACGATGCCAATGGTAGTTTTAATGCAGATATCCAACTATTGGAGCGGTTGATTGATGTCGGGGATCAACTAAATATTGACATTTCCCTACAGCGATCGCAAGAACTATATTTTAGTTGTCTGCACAGTCAGATAGCGCCGGTGTGTATCACTAGCGTTGGAAATGAAGCAGATAATCAGTGTCTTCAACTGCTCAAGTTGGGTAAAAAGTTAGCCGTTGATGTCAGCATGATCTCAAATCAGTTGAGATAAAGGTAGGGGCTGCACAGCAGTACATCGGTGTCCAATACTTGTCGGTTAAGGGGGAAAGGGGCAGGGGAAAAGGGAAAGAAAAAACCCTTACCCTTTAACCCTTTCCCAAAACCAAACTTTGAGTTCAAAATGCAAAACCCGAGTAGTATTGCATCGGTGTCAACTTAAGTCAAAACTTCGTTTCCAGCCTTTAACTGAGAACGAGGTCAATCTTTGGTTAAGCCAGTTCCGGTAAAAATCTCACGCATAGAGAAGGGGATAATTTTCCCCTTTTCTTTTTAATTCCCTTTACTTAATCTGAGAGCGATCGCAATGGTAAGGATAAAGCCACTCACACTTAAAGAGTCCGCGGGTATGTTTCTCAAAAAATGTTCCTGCATGGCGTCCACGTGATATATCGATCCCAGCTTTAGCTTTAATCTCATATAGCCAGGGAAAGGCTACTACTAAAACAGCTATGACAGTGAAGAGGTAGAAAATCGTAGTTTTAATGTTGAGGAATCTTCGGGAATTGCTATTGTGATTTTGAGGCATAGAAATGAGAAACTAATAGCTTATACCATCGTAACCTAAAGCTGAAAATATCGCCGGAAACGGGGATCAATGTTGTCTCTTTTCTGCTGATTGCACGTTAAACAGAGGGTTTGTAGATTGCTGATATCGTTTTTACCACCACGGGCGAGGGGAATGATATGGTCAATGCTGAGGTTCGTTTCTCCTGTAGTTTTACCGCAACTTTGGCATTGGTATTTGTCACGTTGAAAAACATATTTCTTTACTTCTGGCGGGATACGAATCCGGGGAGTTTTGCTCATTTTCTCTCTAGTTGCTAAGAAATCCTTCCAAGCTGGGTACGTCTACCCAACTTGCTTTTGTATGAGATTCATGGGATAAATCCATCAACAACTGAGAATAAATTCCTTCTCGCAGCGATGGTGTAATTTCCTGATTGCGGTCAATTCCTTGTACCCATTGGTCTACTACGCGGATAAATGCAGAAATGCGCCCATCAGCATAATTTTTCGGAAAAATTAATCGATTCGGTATTTCTATTTCCGTTAAAGGTTTACCTGGCTGGGAACCCCAAACACGAAAACCATGTATGTAATCTTTTTGATTTTCACTGCCTACAATTAATGTACCGCGATCGCCATATACTTCTACCCAATGGGTTCTTGATGCATAAACAACCGCGCTGATAGAAAGTTGGCAAGGTGTACCATCTGCTAATTCCAGCGTTAATATACAGTTGTCATCTGTATTAACTAGCTTAGATTCCCCTCTAACAGGGTCAACTCGTGTAGGAATAGCAGTAGTTAAATGGGCGCTTAATCTGCGAACTGGCCCGAATAACCAGTGAATATAATCGAAGGCGTGGGAACCCAAAGATCCCAATGCACCGCCTCCTTTCTCCTTGTCAGAATACCAATTCCAAGGGCGTGAAGTATCAGCACGAGAAGAACCTAACCAATCAATTTTAATCAAGCGCAACTTACCCACATAGTTTTCTGACAATAGTTCAGCAAATAACTGCCATGCTGGTACAAAGCGAAATTCAAAGTCTACAGTTGCAATTACGCCTTTTGCTTTAGCTAACTGATAAAGTTCTTTAGCCTCAACTGCATTTAAGGTTGTAGGTTTTTCTAGTAATAAATGTTTCCCAGCTTGCAGTACAGTTTTTGCCATTTCATAGTGCAAAAAAGGCGGCGTAGAGACGCTGACTGCTTGCACTTCTGGCAATGCCACAATATCTGTAAATGAGTCGAAGGCATGGGGGATATTATGGGATTCTGCTATAGCTTTGGCTTTATTTATATCTCGGTGATAAACAGCAACTACCTCAGTTTGAGGATGGGCTTGGAATCCAGGGATGTGGACTTTTTGACCAAATCCAGTGCCTGCGATCGCAACTCCAATCATATAATTTTTATTCCCCTATTTATGTGATTTCTACTGTTAATAATAAGTTTTACCATACTTTTTTTATCGTAAAAGTCTAATTGTCAAAGGGTAACGATAATGCTCACCCTTGTAAGCTTTGATAGCGGCAAAAGTCACTATAAACGATTGTAGTACTAATTTAAATGAAATTAATGATGTAAGTACAATTAATAAACTGTCTAAAGTGTCTTTTATTTCATTATTTGAACCATTGCTCATCACTGCCCGACTAAAGCTAGTTAAGACTATCACTAAGGAGATTGCGATGACAACTAAGGAATATAATGTTAAAGAAATTTGAAAATTTATAGATTCCTTGCCTTGTAAATCAATCCAGGGATATTGTGATTTTTTAAATCGCCAAATCATCAGTGGAGGTAAAAGGTTTAAAGGTAAATATAAAGGGATGCCAATAAATACTAATAATACCAGTAATATCCATCCTAATAAAGCCGAGAAATGACATAAGGTCGCCCATATACGCATTTGTTGTTTAGGTTTTTCTCTCATGGCTTTCTATGTATAAGTGGATTTACCCGATAATTTACCATTGTAATTACAGCAGAATCCCGGAGTCAGAATTAGTGAATTCAGAAGTAAAACACCCTTGATTCTTGGTTTTGACACGAATCGTTGTGTACTTCCCTTTCCATAAAAAAGCTAAATAAGCTGTTACGCATTTAATTTGTACATTTACCTGATGACTGTTGACTGTTGACTGATGACTGAAAACCCGTCAACAGTCAACAGTCAACAGTTAACGACCATCGAGAGTGTTTATATACTTTAGACGCGCATCAGCTTAAAACCTGAGTATTTTTCTGTCATAGTTTTCGGGAAGAGGTTCTATTTCCCAGACTATACCTTCTCCTGGCAGCAGCGCAACTTTTAAACCTTTGGTCGCAATCTGAAAACAGTTTGACAGTTTATACTGAGTACTGGCGCAAGCAACCGTCTTTTGGAATACCCAATAGCAAGGTTCCTATAGCACTTACGCATAAAACATCCGCTCTATGCCGTAAACTTAATAACACTAACGGATTTTCAATATGCGAGTTCAAATAACTGTAGTTGCGATCGCAGTAATGTTAGTGGGTGGGAAAAATCCAGAGGCCCTTGCAGACTCGCAATCTTCTACTGAGGATGGGTCTAGTGGTATTGTGACGCCAGAAGCTACGATCCATATACAGGGAGAGTATGCTAAATATGGTGATTATATAGGAGCGACTTCAGGAGATAGCCAGACGCTTGAATTTTCCCAAAAAGTTGTCAAAGACATCCAGATTCGTTTTATTAATAACAAAGATGAGTTGCTCGATGACAAAGGTCAGCCAATCAAAGGGCGGACTCAGACAGATTTTATCATTGGTCTGCTGAGGCTCAAACCTGGTCAGGTATTCCGTGAAGATTTACTTCAAGCAGACTTGCAACAATTGAGGAGATTAGAGTCATTTAATCAAGTCAATGTTTACCGTGAAGAAGATGTTTCTAGTGTTAATATCATCTATGAAATCAAAGAGCGTGCCTTCCCTTCTCTAATCTTAGGAGGCGGAAATAATGATGATGTTGGGCTATACGGTCGGGTGGGTTATAAAGATGCAAATATCAGCGGTCTTAACGATAAATTAGATGCAACTGTACAAATAAGCACTAAAGATGTCCAGTTTAATGGTCAATTCACCAGCCCTTATCGTCGTGGAGAACCAAACCGCTTAGGTTATAGCATTAGAGGTTTTCGTAGTCGAAATACATCGGGAACCTTCAACGATGATATCAGATTGTCTAACGGCAACAAAGTGCGAGAGGGAAGGTTTGGCGGTTCTGTGGGAGTTTTAGGAGCTTTTGATGACTGGGATACATCAGTAGCTCTCAACTATACCCGGATTAGCCTACGCGATCAAGAATATAACGTTGTACAGGTCGATAGATTAGGGAGTCCCCTATCTCTCAGCGGTACTGGCATTGATGACCTATTTACAGTATCATTTGCGATATCCAGAGATCAACGCGATCGCCGAGACAATCCGACTCAAGGATCAATCCTCACCCTCAGCACCGAACAAGCGATTCCTATTGGACTGGGCAATATTTCCAGCAACCGCCTACAGGGAGACTATATTCAGTATTTACCAGTCAGTTGGATAGGTAATGGTAGACCGACCGATAATCCAGAAATGTTAGCGATTAATTTACAAATTGGTACGACTATTGGAGACTTTCCCCCAGCCGATGCCTTTAATATTGGTGGACTAGATTCTGTCAGAGGTTACGGTTATGGTAAAGTTGCCAGTGGTCGGAGTTATGGTTTAGCTTCCGTGGAATATCGTTTCCCAATTTTCCAGTCAATCGGAGGAGTTTTATTTACTGACTTCGGCTCAGATTTCGGGTCTAGTGAAACCGTGCTAGGAGAACCAGGAGTGCTGCGAAACAAACCTGGAAGTGGCTTTGGTTACGGCTTAGGATTGCGAGTCAAATCATTCTTTGGGCTAATTCGAGGCGACTTAGGAATTAGCGACCAAGGAGAAGTTAGATTAGAAGTTACTACAGGTCAGCGATTTTAATCCCACTAGTTTTTACTCTGCGTTCCTACCCTGCGGGAAGGCGTACCACTTCGTGGAAGCAAGCTACGCGTAGCGTGTCGCTTTGCGACTCAGCACCTATGCGTTAACCTTTGCGTTTAAATCTTCTCTTCCCACAATCCCTTTCAAGCCTCCTTGTGGGGATTAGTTGAGCGAAAATATATATTACCAATCTGAATATGAAAAACTTGCAAGTTGTAGAAAAAGAGTTTTCATACGTCCCGATTATTGATATTCAGGCACTAGTTTCTAAAAAAGGCGATCGCAATTCCATCGCATCTCAAATCAAACAAGCGTGTAGAGAATCGGGGTTTTTCTATATTATCGGACATGGTGTAGACGAAAATTTGCAGCAGCGACTCGAACAACTCAGCCGCCAGTTTTTCGCCCAGGATTTGGAAACTAAACTTAAAATCCGCATGGCTTTGGCAGGTATTGCATGGCGAGGTTATTTCCCTGTTGGTGGCGAATTGACATCCGGTAAACCCGACTTCAAAGAAGGTATTTATTTTGGCGCTGAACTCCCAGAGGAACACCCACTAGTGCAAGCTGGTACTCCTATGCACGGTTCCAACCTTTTCCCCGCCAACATCCCTCAATTTGGCGAAACAGTGCTTGAATATATGGAGGCGATGACAAACTTGGGACACACTCTCATGACTGGTATTGCCCTAAGTTTGGGATTGGAAGAATCCTATTTTGCTGACCGTTACACCTCAGATCCGCTAGTGCTGTTTCGCATCTTCAACTATCCTCCTAATTTATCAGCATCAGATGGTAAACCGATCTGGGGTGTTGGCGAACATACTGATTATGGCGTTCTAACCATTCTCAAGCAGGACGACTCAGGCGGATTACAGATTAAATCCAAGTCAAGTTGGGTTGCTGCGCCTCCCGTTCCTGGTTCCTTTGTCTGCAACATTGGCGATATGCTAGACAAAATGACGGGAGGTTTGTATCGTTCCACGCCTCATCGTGTACAGAACCAGTCCCAAAATCATCGCCTTTCGTTCCCCTTCTTTTTCGATCCCAATTTCGATGTAGAAGTGAAGCCGATTGATTTAAATAAAATAGTGGCGAATGATAATATAGGCGATCGCTGGGATAAAGCTAATATTCATGATTTTCGCGGAACCTATGGTGATTATGTGTTGAGTAAGGTGTCTAAGGTTTTTCCAGAATTGCGGCGATCAGTATTATAGGGTTTCAAGCGATTTATTCTTGAAGTTAGGCTATCACCAAAGAAGACATGGATTTTAATCGCTAAAACTTTGTGTTTTGAGCGATTGATAGCGGTCAGCAGCTAAAATTGTTAGGGTTGCAATTAAAGTGACTCCAACTAACCCAGCCAGGGCAGACAGGGTAAGTGCATCGGGGGAAGTTATCGGCTGCGATCGCAATGCTTGCCAAGTGAATAGGGACATCAGCATAGCATAGGCAAAACTAGTAGTCCACATCAGGGCTACCTGTGTACCCTGTCTCAGGTGTGACAAAGTTAAAGTAATCAACCAGCTTAATAATGGTAAGGCTTGCACGGCATGAATACCCAGTAAATGAGGAAGTCGGATATCACCTCCCTGAGTACTTAAATTAAGTATAGGGATACCAGGGCCACCGTCTTTTACTCCCACGCTGTGAGCGCCGATATGTAACACTGGCTGACCTGCCGCCAACGCCGAATTTTGTTCAGGTGTGGGTAGAGTCATAAAAAAGCCCAAACCCATGCCAATGAAGGTTAAAGAAAGCGAAAACCGCAACGCGATCGCTAAAACAGGGTTATCCAAGCGCTCTAGCAGCAGTAAAATTACCGTAACCAAAGTTGCTGCCCAAAGAAAGATAAGAGTAATTTCCATAAATCTCCAGAGGGCTTCATCTTGAGGAGTACTAAAGTTAAAGTGACTAGTTGTACCCCGTATTACCTGGATTATGATGACTATGATTTGCACCACCAATGCAAAAGCCGTGGTAATTGCAGTCAAACTAGCTAGCTGGCGATGTTGTTTGAGCAGGCCCAATAGCCATACAAAAGTAAACGAATATACTGAAGTTGAGAAGGCAAATTTGCAGGGCTTGAGCCAAGCAGGTGCGCCAGTAATAACGCGCTCATCAAGTAGCAGTCCTGGCAGCATCAACAGCAATAGCCCAAAAGTGAAAGCACCAACGAAGGTCAGCGGTGCATTAGTTCTCCAAAATTGTTTTAAGGTTTGCTGAAGATTGAGTATCTCAGGGCGAAAATTAGAAATAGACATGGGGACTCCGTTTCTTAAGTATTTAAAAAGTTAAATTAAAAGAGTAGTAAATTTGAGCGTATTTTATTGATTTCATCTAAATTACTAGCTGAAAACAAATATTTAGAAGTCTTAAAATGCAAATATTATAAGTAAATAATTAGCGTAATTTTATGGTTTTTAGCCAATAATTTGATATAGAAATAAGGTAGTAGTAACACCATAATTGCTTTTGGGAAATTCCCAAAACCTTTCTAAGATAGATTATGAATTCATCCTTATGCAAGACAACTATCGGTTCTAATAGTGCTCTAAGTTATTGGGATCATCTTTTAACTTAATGCGTAAGTGATAGATATGTACATTCACCACGCGGGTATCTTCATCATGTTCTATTAG
This sequence comes from Nostoc sp. CHAB 5824, assembly GCF_020829665.1. GTDB lineage: Bacteria > Cyanobacteriota > Cyanobacteriia > Cyanobacteriales > Nostocaceae > Nostoc. The sequence continues at coordinate 12,880 of NZ_JAIVFT010000036.1, read as the reverse complement.
TTGTTCTTGGCAAAAATGCGATCGCCCTCTCCCCCAACGCCGTAGCCAACCACCCAAACCATAGAACTGATGTTTGATTATCGAAAAAATTAACTCCAGACTCCAAGCTCCTGCGGTGTATGAAAAGAGCGATCACTGTATCTAAATATTTCTTTAAAAAGGGAAAAAGGAGGGAATTTAGCCCCCCTTGGAAAGGGGGGTTGGGGGGATCTTCCGGGGCAAAATATCAATTAATACCAAACGTATTGTTTTATAGATGAGGTAAAAAGCAAGAATCTATGACTCAAGAGCAATGGACTACGGTTGACCGTTACTTTACCGATCTGCTTGTGCCGACCGACCCCGCGCTGGATGCGGCGCTCCAGACCAGCGCTGCGGCCGGACTGCCACCGCACAACGTTTCGCCAAACCAGGGGAAGCTGCTGTTGCTGTTGGCACAAATCCAAGGGGCGCGAACCATCCTGGAGATTGGCACGCTGGGCGGCTACAGTACTATCTGGCTGGCGCGGGCGCTACCTAGCGACGGCCGTCTGCTCACGCTGGAGGCTGACCCAAAGCACGCCGAAGTCGCCCGCGTCAACATCGCCCACGCTGGTCTGTCCAACATTGTTGACCTGCGCCTCGGACAGGCACTCTCTACGCTGCCACAGATTGCCGCCGAGGGTCACAGCCCATTTGACCTGATCTTCATTGATGCTGACAAGCCAAACAATCCAGATTACTTGAGGTGGGCGCTTAAACTTTCCCGTCGCGGCAGCCTGATCGTCGCCGATAATGTTGTGCGTGACGGAGCGGTAGTTGATGTTACCAGCAGCGATCCTAGCGTTCAGGGGGTGCGTCGCTTTAACGAAATGCTTGCCTCTGAGCCGCGCGTCAGCGCCACGGCAATCCAGACCGTGGGTAGCAAAGGGTATGACGGCTTTGCGATCGCGCTCGTCACCGCTGACTAATAGGGCATTGAGCCAAGAACCGTGAATTTATTGCTGAATTTTTGGAATCACTCTAAGATTACCTAAATTGACCAGTGCGATCGCTGTCTCTTGACTAACATTAGAATAATCATCTGCTAGTGTTGCAAACTAAAAATAGCAAAAGATTGTTATTTGGTCAGTCTTGGGAACGATTTTGAGGGAACAAGTAGGCGATCGCAGCGCAACCCGAAACACTAAGTAAACTAACCAAAAAAGTAGCCAGAATAAAAGTAGACATAATATTATACTCTATTACGCTTTTAAATTACACAGTCACTTCCTAAGTTTGTTGACTGTTAACTGTTAACAGTCAACAGTCAACAATCAACAATCAACAGTCAACACAAAAAGATGTGCAAGTTAAATGCGCGACACCTTACTTTATGCATTTCCAAAATCTCTGCATCTATTAAAAAACCAAGATTTTGGATACTTTCAAATTAGCAATTGGGTATGACACAGCCGTGGCTACGTTGTGTCAATCCCTCGTATCTCAAGGGTTTTGACTCAACTTAAGCCAAAGGCAGAAAAAACCGAAACGTACTGCCAACTCCCAATTCGCTTTCTACCTGAATCTGACCGCCTTGTAGTTCAATCAAACGACGGGAAATAGTTAAGCCAATACCAGTGCCTCCCGAATGGCGATCGCGCGATTGGTCAGCTCGCCAGAAGCGCTCAAACACATAGGGCAAATTTTCTGGAGCGATACCAATACCTGTATCTACAACCGCAATCCAGAGTTGAGATGCTTCAGTCCCAGCACGAACAGTAATTGAACCTTCATTAGTGTAACGCACTGCATTACCTAGCAAATTAACCAACACCTGTTCTGTACGGTCAATATCTGCCAATACAGGAGGCAATACAGATGGACATTGCAAAAGCAGAACTGGCCCATCTTCCAACAGTTGGTCAGTGAATTTCTCTACTAATGACTCTAACAACGGACGCAGATTTACCCGTTGTATATTAATTGGCAAATAACCAGCTTCTGCCTTAGACAGTTCTTGTAAATCGTTTACCAAACGCTCTAATCGCCTAGTTTCTTTAGCTAAACGCCGATAAATCTCAGGAGACGCTTCAATTTCCCCATCAGCGAGTTCTTCCAAGTAACCGCGCACAACTGTTAACGGTGTCCGTAGTTCATGGGTCATGTCTCCAATCACTTCTCGCCGCCGCGCTTCTACCCCTTCTAAACTGGCTGCCATCCGATTGAAACTAGTACCCAGTCCATTAAGTTCTGGAATGTCAGACATAGGTAGTCGTGCATCCATCTGACCAGCAGCAAATTTTTGGGTAATTTGTTCCATCTCGGTCAACCTTTGCATAATCCGTCTGGACACCCAGTAACTCAATCCTCCGGCTGCGGTGCTACCAACTAAGACTGACCAAATAGTGCTTCGCTGCCAAGCAAATTCAAATCCTGTAACCAATTTAGTACGGACATCAATTAAGTTAAATCCCTCACTTTCTAACCGTTCCAGATGCAGTACAAACAAGCGGGGGGAAGAGATTTTGCTGATGCTCACCAGACTAGCTACCCCCACGATCATTACTACTAAGTGGGAGAAAAATAGGCGCTCTCTCAGCCCCATTTTCATAACATTTACGCTACCAAAGGATCTTCAAATTTATAGCCCACCCCAACAACAGTTTTAATAAAAGTAGGATTTGCTGAATCAGGCTCAATCTTTTTTCGCAACCGAGCTACATGAGTATCCACTACTCGTTCATCGCCAAAAAAGTTATCTCCCCAAAGTTTATCAATTAGTTGAGTGCGGTTCCAAACTCGACCAGGATTGCTGACAAAGGTAGTTAGCAAGTTAAATTCTAGGGTAGTTAAGTCCAAAATTTCAACCTCCTGAGAATTCATCTGACGGCTGGCAGTGCGCTGGTCTACATCAACAATAAAGTGTTGGGTACGATTAACTTGATGTTGTCCTCCTTGCCGAAGGCTACGCCGTAATAGTGCGCGTACCCTAGCTACCAACTCTCTAGGGCTAAAGGGTTTGACCATGTAATCGTCAGCACCAGTAGACAGACCAATAACGCGATCGATTTCCTCACCCTTAGCCGTGAGCATTAAAATGTAAGGATCTTTTGCACCTGGTTTTTGGCGAATTCTGGCACAAACTTCCAACCCATCCAAACCAGGAATCATTAAATCTAGAATAATTAAATCAGGTGGTTGCTCTTGAAACATCCGCAAAGCATTTATGCCATCGCGGCTAATGCGACAAAAAAATCCTTCTTTTTCTAAAGTGAGTTCAATTAAATGAGCAATTTCTGGTTCATCTTCAACTATTAAAATATCCATTTCAATTAATAACAAGACTTGGACAGGACTTAGGGCATTCTCTTGTTAAAGGTAAGCAAAGCGCCACAGTATTGCAGACTGTGACAAATATGGATGGGGATTCAAACCCCACCCAACCTAATAAACGTTTTATAGGCTTGCAATAACTCAGTAGAGATTTCGATAGATTTGAAATAAAGTTTTAAAGATTTGAATTTGACGGCGTGCGATAACTATAGCCAACATTAGAATCTTTTTGAATGTGGGCTTTAATACTATCAAGGTCAATGAAGCAGTCAGCAACATCAATCAAGCTTTCACTAGTGGTAGTTTGTAGACTCACTACTTCCACGCGAACCCCCATTCTGCTGACAGCGTTCACAGCATAGGCTAGATCCCCATCCCCACTGACTAAAACCGCAGTATCATAATAAGGAGCTAAAGTTATCATGTCTACAGCAATTTCTACGTTCAGATTTGATTTTTTGAAATTCTCTGCTGGTTGCATGATATCTTTAGCCACTACACGATAGCCATTACGACGCATCCACAATAAAAAACCCTGTTGCTTTTCATTGCTGATATCAACCCCAGTATAGAAGAAAGCACGCAACAGCCTTGAACCGTTAGTTAAATGACAAAGCAATTTAACGTAGTCAATTTCAATGCCAAGTTGTAAAGCTGTATGAAATAGACTTAAGCCATCAATAAAAATAGCAACTCGACCGCGATTTAAGCTATTGAAAATCAAACTATCAGGTGCAGGATCTCGCATCTTGGTATCTTTACCTTTGACAGCAGTATCGTTCAAGTTTTGCCCTTGCCAATGTGGTTTAGCTTTGAGTACTTTAGGTTCTTTAAATTCATTTCTTTGTTTGCTAAAATTAGTTATAATCATTGATACCTCTGATTTTAAAGCTCGAAATAGTTTTGGGTAAATTGTCTATACTATAGTCTGTGCTGATTTATAACCTTATCTTAAATCACTACATGCAGATAAACTTAACTGGCGCTCAACCTTTTTTCAAAGTAGACAGACCAAGGGTTTTTCACTGTTGTCAGGGCTTGTTTAAAGAGATATTGTCTTTGTCCACAGATATGTTAATCTTTAGCCACCCAGACAGCAAGAGCTTGGATAAAATAAATCCTCGTGTAAGGGTGGGGGTAAGAATCCACGAACTTCATCTATTTATATTTTATTTTACCTCTGTATTTTAATAACCTTACAGTCGGAAGTCGAGATTTACCGCAGGCTAAGAACAATTAAACACTTGCAGAGTTAGCATCACTAATACTGTAATATGTGATGCCTGCGGCGGGCTACGCCAATGCCCCTTAAAAGGTAATCTTTAATGCAATTTTATAAAAGTTTATCTGAATGAGGGAGTTCTAAACGGTCAATTAGTCAGAAAGCGATGACGAAAATACAAGATTCCCGACTTCTTTAAAGAAATCGGGAATCTGAATCTTAGTCTTTAGCTAATTTATTGTTGGATGTGTAGTAAACCTTACTACCAGTATCAGGTACAAAATGGCAGCTGATACATGAATTCCATAATGACTTCCAAATTGGTTGTTCCGATTTGTTGAAATATTCACCCATCACTGGTTTTATTGCCTCAGTTGCCTTCAGCAAATTGTAGTGAGGGATGTTAAGGAATATATGGTGAGCAACATGAGTACCGATATCATGATGGATATGATTGATCAAACCATAATCACGGTCAATACTAGAAATTGCGCCTTTTAAGAAAGTCCAATCTTCTCCACGATACCAGGGAAGGTCTGGCTCAGTGTGGTGTAAGAATGTCACCAAATCTAGCCAAATTATGAACACAAGGTAGGGCACAGCGTAATATTTCAGCAACCACATCCAACCCCATTGGTAGGTGAGGAAACCTAGCAAACCTACCATGCCAATCAAAAGTACAGTACTAGTGACGACATCCCATTTTTCCGATGGTTTGAAAAGCGAACTGCTGGGCAAAAAGTGGGAGCCTTCCTTATTAGGAGAACGCTTAAACAGATACAAAGGATAAGCCAATAGAAAAACATAATATCGGACTATCTTTTGGGCTAAAGGCATCTCCTTATATTCTGATTCTGTCACAGGATACCAGCTTTCATCGTTATCGATATTGCCAGTATTTTTGTGATGAGTTCTGTGACTAATTCGCCAACCATGATAAGGAACAAGTATTGGTGTGTGAGAAAGATGTCCAATCAAATCATTGAGCCATTTATGCTTAGAAAAAGATTGGTGTCCGCAGTCATGTCCGACTACAAACAAAGCCCAAAACATCGTTCCTTGCATTAGCCAGAAAATCGGAAAGAAAAGCCAAGAATCCAGGTAATGAGCTACTGCATAAAGCAGACCGATAATCAGGATGTCACGAAAAAAGTAAAAAAGTGATTTTTTCACATTGGGCTGAAAGCATTCAGCAGGAATTGCAGCTTTTAAATCCTGAAGAGTGAAAGGTAATTTAGTCGTCGTATCCTCAGACGTTTCACTGCTAAGAGGATTATTGAAACTGATAATATTTGATGGCACTGGATTCTTTTGTTAGATAGAAATCGGAACTTTATTTGAGACAAGATAATCTCATCTCTAGGATGCCCACGACACTAGCGATCGCTAACACACAAGAGGGTAATTTTTGGCTATTTACTTAAAATTTTAGTCAGTAAACAATTGCCAGATTCTATTAAAGCACAGCATGATAAACGCTCTCGTTAGTTCAAGAGCGCGAGTATAATCACAGGGATATTTATCGCTCTGTGTAATATTCCTTGAAAGTCTTATAGCCAATATCAGTTGTGTATAGTTGACATTGGTCTGTAATTTGCTTCATTAAAGGCCAAGAAAACTGGCACTCATCATGGAGATAAGACCCCCAATTTTCTTTGATGCTGCTGTAAGCTAGCCGCAAATTATAAGAAGGAATAGCAGTGGAAATATGATGAGGGACATGAACATTGATATCGTGGCAGAGGATTTCTACCCAACGCGGATAATCGCAATGGATAGTGCCAAATAGCTGTGCTAGAGCCTGGTTCCACTTGTTCGCTGTCACAAAAGGAACATCTGCGGCAGTGTGGTGAACAATAGTAAAAGTACTCATCCAAAAATGGTAAATCATCCAGGGTACTAGCCAAAATTTGACAAATCCCCAGATGCCAGTTGTAGCGATTAGGGTCGGGAAAGCGATCGCAGCAAACACAACTACCACCGCCACAGAAAGCTTGATGCTTGATTGGTCTTTAGTTTTGAAGTTCCGCCAATCAAAATGCACAACAGCCCAATGTCCAATGGAACCTACCCACCAGAAGCGTTTACGCATGAACAGTTCAAAAGCAGACTGCCGGGTTTTATCCCAGTTTTCAAACACTTCTGGTCTGATTGGATGCCAAGCGTTGTCCTCATCCAGTTTATTGGTATGAGTATGGTGATAATTATGCTTAATGCGCCAACTGTGAAAGGGGTAAATCAACGGCATCATGAAGAAATGCCCCACCAAATCATTTACCCAACGACGTTTGGCAAAAGACCTGTGACCACAATCATGGCCAATTACAAAAAAACCTGTTAAAGCAGTGCCCGTAAAAATCCAAGCTAGGGGCAAGAGAAACCAAGGAGTAACGATCAGGCTGTAATAGCCCAAGGCAACTGCAAAAACACTGATTAGGACTTGTGTCCAAGCTTTGCGACGGTTCTGCTGAAAACATTCCCGTGGCAGGCTTTTGACAATATCTTTGAGCCTCAGATCGGAATTACCAGGCTCGTCACTTAGTTTTTGGCTATTAATTATTGATGTAGTCATGAACACCTGAAAAAGAACAAACTCCTCCACCAAGTCACAAAAAAGTAACTTGCCGCAAAACTTCTTAATATTAGCGCTTCGGATTATAGCAATCTAACCGACACAAGCGCACCAGTAAATAGCTTTTTTAAAAGTTAGGAGTTAGAAGTGATGAGTTATGAGTTACAAACGTTACACATCCTAACTCTTGTACAGATGCGATTAATTGCGTCACTCCTGTACAGACGCGATTAATCGCGTCTCTACCTCTAACTAATTTTTGTTGGGGCCAACTTCACATTAGTAGCCAGACCAACTGCTTGTAGCAATTGAACAGTCATCCAAGTTAAATCGATTTCCCACCATTCCAGCCCATGACGAGCTGAGTATTGAAAAGCATGATGGTTATTATGCCAGCCTTCACCGAAAACTAGTACGGCTACCCACCAGCAATTAGTCGATTTATCACCAGAATCATAGCTCCGATAGCCAAATTTATGAGTAGCGCTGTTCACCAACCAAGTGCAGTGGTAAACCCAGACAATGCGAACAAAAATTCCCCAAATAACAAACGGCCAGCCACCTAGAAGTAAAAGCAATACACCTAGAGCAACCTGGATCAAAATGAAATATTTTTCTAAAAACTGATAAACTGGGTCTTCGGCAATGTCTTTGGTGAAACGAGGAACGTCAGCGTGAGCGGGACAGTAGTGAATCAGCCAATCCATGTGGCTCCACCAGAAGCCTTTATTGGAATCATGGGGATCGGTGTCAGTATCAGAGTTTAAATGATGAATGCGATGTGTGCCGATCCACTCAATTGGCCCTCCTTGACACGAGAGTGTCCCAAAGAAAACCAGGAGATACTCTAGCCACTTGGGAGTTTGAAAACTGCGGTGGGTGACAAGGCGATGAAATCCTAAAGTAACGCCTAAGCCGCCAGTCACCCAATATAGCAAGAAACCCACACCAACTGCCGTCCAGTTAAAGTTACCAGGAACAAAGGCAAATAAAGCGCCGATGTGCAGTCCAATGAAAAACAGGGTATTAACCCAGTTAATTTGAGGTTTAGTTGAGGTAGCAATTGTCATGCAGTAACCTGAAGAGAGAATTTTCCAGCCTAGTCTGCGCGATCTAAAAATCCGCATATCTATAATTTAATTTTTTTTGAACGAGGAACTGATGAACAGCTTAGAACAGCTGCGGCAAGCAGAACAGGCACTATTAGAAATTTTTTCTGGAATTGACACTCAGGTCAAGCATAATCTAAAACGAGTGCTGGATGCCTTTCGTAATCACCGTGTAGGCGCACACCACTTTGCTGGTGTAAGTGGCTATGGTCACGATGATTTAGGACGAGAAACTTTAGATAAAGTTTTTGCCGAAGTTATGGGTGCTGAAGCTGCGGCCGTGCGAGTGCAGTTCGTTTCGGGAACTCATGCGATCGCCTGTGCTTTGTTTGGTGTTCTCCGTCCTGGAGATGAAATGTTAGCAGTGGTCGGTTCTCCCTACGATACGCTTGAAGAAGTCATTGGTTTACGTGGTCAAGGTCAAGGCTCTCTAATTGAGTTTGGCATAAATTACCGCCAATTGGAGCTAACCTCCGAAAGAACTATAGATTGGCAATCTTTAAGTACTAATGTGACCGAAAACACTCGTTTAGTGTTAATTCAGCGTTCTTGTGGCTATTCTTGGCGTCCTAGTTTATCAATTGCCGATATTGAAAAAATCGTTCACTTAGTCAAACAGCAAAACCCGAACACCGTTTGCTTTGTGGATAACTGCTATGGCGAATTTATTGAAACCAAGGAACCCACAGCCGTAGGTGCTGATTTAATCGCTGGGTCATTGATTAAAAATCCTGGTGGTACTATTGTCAGCGCTGGCGGTTATGTCGCCGGTCGCGCCGACTTAGTGGAAGCAGCCGCCTGTCGCCTCACTGCTCCTGGTATCGGGAGTTATGGCGGTGCTACTTTTGACCAAAATCGCCTGCTGTTTCAAGGACTATTTCTGGCTCCGCAGATGGTAGGAGAAGCGATGAAAGGGACTTATCTTACTGGTTATGTATTTGACAAACTCGGTTATCCAGTGAATCCCGCACCTCTAGCTCCCCGTGGGGATGTCATTCAGGCAATTAAACTTGGTTCTGCCGAAAAGCTAATTGCTTTCTGTAAAGCCATACAACAGCATTCTCCCATCGGTTCCTACTTAGACCCTGTTCCAGATGAAATGCCAGGGTACGAGAGCCAAGTAGTCATGGCTGGGGGGACATTTATTGAAGGGAGTACTTTGGAATTATCAGCAGATGGGCCAATGCGATCGCCGTATGTGGTTTATTGCCAGGGGGGGACTCATTGGACTCATGTAGCGATCGCCTTAGAGGCTGCGATCAATGCAGTAGGAAGTGCTGGCGATTGATTATAGCATATATTCCGCAGGGCATCAGGTTTATTGAGAAATTAGTGAAAGGCGATGCCTACGGCTGGCTACGCCTACGCATTTGCTATTTCGGCGAACCCATTTGCTATTTCGGCGAACCCATTTGCTATTTCGGCGAACCCATTTGCTATTTCGGCGAACCCATTTGCTATTTCGGCGAACCCATTTGCTATTTCGGCGAACCCATTTGCTATTTCGGCGAACCCCTCATTTGTTATTTCGGCGTACGCATTTGTTATTTCGGCGAACCCATTTGTTATTTCGGCGAACCCATTTGTTATTTCGGCGAACCCATTTGTTATACTACCGATCTACCGATCCCATGATAATATCGATACTACCCAATACTACAACTAGATCGGCAACCTTCACGCCGCGTAAGATTTCGGGTAATACTTGCAAGTTATTGAAATCGGCGGGACGAATTTTCCATCGCCAGGGGAAGACATGATCATCGCCAATTAGATAAATTCCCAACTCACCTTTACCACTTTCTACGCGAGCGTAAATTTCCCCCTTGGGAATCTTAAAGGTGGGGGCAACTTTTTTGGCGATGTACTGGTAATCAAAGCCATCCCACTCAGATTTTTTCCCTGCTGTCATGCGTTTGGCTTCCAGGTTCTCAAAAGCACCGCCGGGAAGTCCTTTGAGGGCTTGGCGAATAATCTTCACCGATTCGCGCATTTCCCGAATTCTGACTAGGTAACGAGCATAACAATCACCAGCAGTATCCCATTGCACTTCCCAGTCGAAATCGTCGTAACATTCATAATGGTCTACTTTTCGCAAATCCCATTTCACACCAGAAGCGCGTAATATAGGGCCAGAAAGCCCCCAATTGATGGCTTGTTCACGAGCGATCGCGCCAATGCCTTGAACGCGACGGCAGAAAATGGGATTATTAGTAATCAAGCGCTCATACTCATCCACTTTGGGAACAAAGTAATTGCAGAAATCTTCGCACTTGTCTACCCAACCATAAGGTAAATCTGCTGCCACGCCGCCAATGCGAAAGTAGTTATTGTTCACCATCCGATAACCTGTAGCGGCTTCCCACAAGTCATAAATCAACTCCCGTTCTCGGAACATATAGAACAAGGGAGTTCCAGCACCCGTATCAAGTAAAAATGGGCCCAACCACAGCAGGTGATTAGCAATCCGGTTCAATTCCAGCATGATGACACGGATATAGCTAGCACGTTTTGGGACAGTAATATCAGCTAATTTTTCTGGGGCATTAACTGTAACCGCTTCGTTAAACATCCCAGCTGCATAGTCCCACCGACTAACATAAGGCACATACATGATATTGCTGCGGTTCTCAGCAATTTTTTCCATACCTCTATGCAGATAGCCAAGGACTGGCTCACAATCGACGACATCTTCACCATCCAAGGTGACAATCAATCTAAAACACCCATGCATAGAGGGATGGTGAGGGCCCATGTTGAGCAGCATGGGTTCAGTTCTAGTTTCAATCCTTCTGCCAACGGTCATAATTAAATATTTCCTCTTTACCAAAGATTGAAAATCAGCGGCGATGCTTCGCTTTCATCAGGAATTATATAAAGAGCGAAATTTAGTCGAAAGTTAGATAGAGACTATTCATACAGCGAAACACTTTTTATGCTGATTTTTAGAATCACGATGTTACAGCAGTTTTCATGTATTTGAACCACATCTGTCGTAAGGGCACAGCATTGCTGTGCCCCTACCGCGTGGTCTATTTACCTGAAAATAGCTGTAAATCGTGCTAGCCTCCATTATTGAAATAATATGGATTGTAGTCTTGTATATTCGTCTTATTTTTGGATGTTTTTCCTATTTTTTTCTAAAACTGTCTTAGGTGTAACTCCCAGGAGACGCTTAAAGTGGCGATTGAGATGGCTTTGATCGACAAAACCAACTTGACTAGCAATCTCTGCAATGGAAAATTCTCTTTGAAGCAACAACTGTTTAGCTTTTTCAATCCGACAGCGAATGATATATTGATGGGGAGTCACACCCGTAGATTGTTTAAACAGTTGCGAAAAGTAATGAGAACTCATTTGGACAACGGCTGCAAGCTCCCTTAAACTTAAGTCTTGGGCAAGATAAGTATTTATATAGTCAATCACTTGTTGCAACTTGTGTTTTGGTAAACCGCCTGAATATTCCCGTAATACAAGTTGCTGTGTACAGTAGTGCTGTAACAGATGAACGATTAGGGCATTTGCCATTGCTTCTGCATATAGCCGACTATCTGCACCATAATTTTCGAGGGCAGATTTGAGGGCTAGTCCAATTTGGTAAACCAGTGGATCGGGTGTGGCAAAATGTGGTAGAAGTTCAATGCGATCGGGATCAACTGATTCGTAAATTGCATGAGCGAAAACAGTTGGTTCAAATCCCAGGAGAATCACACCACCTGCTGTATCCCAACAGGCACGATGTCCCGTGTTAGCAGGGGCGACAACAATATTACCTTGAATTACTTGCTCACTTTGAAAGCGACCATCGAGCGTCCGTTCTGCCTGAATTGGTGTTGGCACTTCGGTAAAAATAGCAACACCATGCTGTTTAGACAAAACCTCTGGAGTCTCGCCAGCCAACTGCCAGTCGTAAGCAAAATAGACATTATTCCAGTTTGCACTCAAACTGGTAAGAAGTGGCAACTGTGAAAAAATTCGCTTATATCCATCTTCCTTTTCTTTAGAGAAGTCAACAGATAAAGATTTCGTTTCTAGCATTGCTCTTACTACTTTCACGTTCCTAATCTATCAAACTACCAAATGAGTGCTAGCTAGCTAATGCATGTTCATGAAAAATTCCCCCAACCCTCCTTTGCAAGGAGAATTGGGGGAATCAAGTGTTATTAAGCTATTACGCTTTGAAATTACATAGTCACTTCCTAAGTTCGTTGACCGCTGACGGTTAACTGTTAACTGTCAACAGCCAACACGAAAAGATGTGCAAGTTAAATGCCCGACAGCTTAGAACAGATGTGAATGCTACTTCATGCTAATGATTAGCACTTAATACGGTTCGGTTAGCGTGTTTATTCCTCAAAGATCCCCCCAACCCCCCGATAAATTGGGAGGCAAAAACTTCTCAAAGTCCCCCTTTTTAAAAGGGATTTCGGGGGATCTTACGTCGTTTTGTATCTTAGACCTCTTGCAAAAATAGTTTTGCACTCCTGGGGGAAAGGGTAATTCTATCGCGCCTTTCCCCTTTCCCTTTACCCTTTACCCCTTACCCCACTTCTGCAAGCAGGGTGGTTTCATACAAAGAAAGAAAAAACCTTTTGGATTTGATTGGCTAAAGCACGTTGAGCTTGAGGGATAGTACGAAAACCGATAAATCTGGCAAGAGTGATGAAAAAATTATGTAAGATT
>NZ_JAIVFT010000035.1 GCF_020829665.1 Nostoc sp. CHAB 5824 | reverse complement strand
GTCATGTTGCTCCCGAAGCAGCCGTTGGTGGTGCGATCGCTCTTGTAGAAGAAGGCGATAGTATTACTATTGATGCACCGGCTCGTTTGTTGCAGTTGAATATATCTGAATCAGAATTGGCTCGTCGTCGTGCCAACTGGCAGCCCCCCGCTCCGCGCTACACTAAAGGCGTGTTGGCGAAATATGCCAAATTAGTCTCTTCTAGCAGTATTGGTGCTGTGACAGATTTGGATTTGTTCAATAACTAGTTATTAAGCCAATAGCCATTTAAGTTTCACTTTTAAAGTTTTGAGGAGTCAGGAGCCAGAATAAAGATGCCTCCTGACTGAAGAGGTAGGGGAGCAGGGAGCAGGGGGTAAGGGGGAAAATTCTTTCCAAAAATCAGGGAAAAACGTTGCCCGATTTCTTTTTCAAGAAACGCTTCTAAAAGACTAAACTCCTCGAAATCAAATGATTTTAGATTTTGGATTTTAAACAAAAGCTTTAGCATAGAATATCGTTATCAAAATAAATAATGCACTAGTACCGCAAGGCGGAAATCAAAAGTTAACACTGAGCGGAGTTGAAGTGTCAAAAGTATTATAGAATAGACTTTTTAGTGATTTTAGATGGTTACTCTATTTACGCCGTGGCGTACTAAATAGCGATATTTATTTTAAGAAATCATGGTTAAAGAGGAAGTCGAACTGTAAATGTACTACCCAGCCCAGGTTGACTTTGAACGTGAATATTGCTTTTATGCGCTCTGGCGATCGCGATCGCGATGGCTAATCCCAATCCCGAACCACCAGAGGTGCGAGAGCGGTCGCGATCTACTCGGTAGAAGCGATCAAAAATTCGCTGTTGATGTTCAACAGCAATACCAATTCCTGTATCTTCAACTTTAATCACGGCGTAAAGCTCACTTTTTTCCAAAAAAACCGTGACTTTTCCACCGCTAGATGTAGCTTGAATTGCATTAGCAATTAAGTTGGAAATTAAGCGATAAAGCTGTTCTTCATTTCCTATCACATACAGTTTTTCTGGGACTTGCACCTGTTTAGAAAGATTTACTTTAGTTTCTACTGCCAAAAATGCTAGTTCCTCAGTTAAATCGCTAATTAAATCATTCAAACAGCAAGGCTGATATTCTCCTGTTAGTTGTTTTTGGTCTATCCTAGTTAATAGCAACAAATCTCCAACTAATTGTGATAAGCGTCGATTTTGGCGTTTGAGTACATCTAAAATTCCACCATTGGCTTTTGGGTCTTGCTGTAACTTGATAGCAGCTTCAATAGTAGAGTACATTGCTGCTAAAGGTGTGCGAAACTCATGGGCAGCATCAGCAGTAAATTGTTGCATTTGTTGGTAGGAAAAATATACAGGTTGCATTGCCCTTCCTGCCAACCACCAACTAGACAAACCAACGAAAATCATGGAAATTGGCAATCCCAACACCAAAGCTAATATTAAATAAGCAAGATGTTGGTCTAAATCAGTGATACTACGCGCCACTTGTAGATAACCCGAAATCTGATTTTGAGTATACAAAGGTAAAGTGATTTCGCGGTATCGAGTGCCAGAGGAATCTGTTAATATTTGCCAATGCTCTAATGCTGAGGTAACAGAGAAATTGTCAACTTTCATGCCTCCACTGGCAAAAATTTTTCCTGAGCGATCCAACAAGCGTATATAGTAATTAACTGGATTCGCCGCCTCTGTTATTGATTTTTTAATGGATGTTGTTTTAGGCAAACAATTTGTTTGAGCCACACATAATTCTAAAGAAAATTCTTTAGCAAGGCGTTGTAATTCTCCAGGTTGTTGCCAAGCTGGTTCAATACTTTTATGGAGTGCGTTTGCGACTGATTGCAATCCCTGGTCTATGGTTTCACGATAAGCATGGGCAACCACACTATAAACCCCCAAACTAGATAGCCCCAAAATACCGCCCATGACGAGGGTATACCAAGCTGCAAGCCGCAACCGAGTCTGGTGGAAAATGGGATTGCGTTCCATATTTCTAAAACCTTGCTCAAAGTGTTGCTGTCTTAGCAAAAATCAGCAGTATGAATGTTTAGGCGATAACCCACACCATAAATAGTTTCAATCAAAGATTCGCTGTCTTCTTCTCCTAATTTGCGTCTCAATAAGCGAATTTGTGCTGCTACTACATTGCTAACTGGTTCTGCACCAATTTCCCAAAGCTGATTAATAATTTGGTCACGGCTAATAATTTGGTTAGGATGCCTCATGAAATACTCCAATAATTGAAATTCCTTGACAGTTAAAGATAATACTTGATTTTCTCCGTTACTATAGTGATGAGTAAGTTCATGAGTGCTGTAATTGAGGGTCAGGCAACCTACTTGTAAGCGTCGGGGTTTGACTTGAGGCGTAAGCGTTGCTCCTACATAAGAAGCTCGCCGTTGCAATGCCCGCAATCTTGCCAGCAGTTCTGCCATATCAAAGGGTTTAACTAAATAATCATCTGCACCGCTATCTAAACCGATAATCTTTTCTTCCATCCGGTCTTTAGCCGTTAGCATTAATACAGGTAGAATTAACTGGCGCGATCGCAACCATTTACACAACTCTATCCCTGAAACTCCAGGCAGCATCCAATCAAAAATCGCAAGTGTGTACTCAGTCCAGCCAGTTTCTAAATATTGCCATGCCTGAGTACCATCTAGAAACCAGTCAACTATATACGCCTCATGGCTCAGGACTTGTTTGATTGCTGCACCTAAATCTGCTTCATCCTCAACTAATATAAGTCGCATAGTCACACAGTGCTAAAAGACGATTGAAACTGTAATTGTCAAGCGAGTTTGCTAAGAACAAAAGCAGCAAGAAACCCCAAGACAACAATCAGTCCAGCAAAATCATGTGCTTGCTCGAAGGCTTCTGGAATCATGGTATCTGTAATCATTGCTAAAATAGCGCCTGCCGCTACAGCAGTAGTTCCGGCAATGATTTCTTGTGAAAAATGACTGAATAAAGCATAGCCTAGAAGTGCTGCTATACCAGAGATGATAGCAATTCCTCCCCACACACCGAAGATGTAGGCAGTTGAACGCCCTGCTTTTTTCATCCCAGCAGCACTAGAAAGTCCTTCTGAAACGTTGGACAGAAAAACAGCAGCCACAGTCACCCAACTAACAACTCCTCCGTCAATCATGCTGACACCAATCACAATAAATTCTGGAATACCGTCGAGTAATGCACCGACTGCGTAGACGCTTGCGGCTTGTCGTTAGACATCGCCATCCCACTCCCACTGTTTTCTTCTTCCGATGGTTGCTGTTCACCCGATCGCTTGCGATGCTTTGCACCTTGATAGGACAAAAACCAGTTTGCGGCTGTATATACAACTGCACCACTGACAAATCCGATCGCTGTTGAGTCAAAGCCACCACGCTTATAAGCTTCATCCATTAGTTCAAACGCTAGTGCCGAAATTAGCACACCAGCGCCAAAAGCCATAACTGCGGCGTAGACGCGAAGCGGCTTGTCGCTAGACATCGCTCTTTGGGGAATCTTGGCGTAGTAACCCACTGCGGAACCCAGTAGCAGCGCTGAACCACCAACTAAACCCCAGAAACCTGCTTTTAACCAAAGTGGAAACATGATTAATTCGTAATTAAAATTATTGACTTATGTAGCTTGCATTTCTCCACCTTGGGGTTTTGATAGTGTCTGTAATTCTTTCCAAGAATAATGAGAGGGTAGTTCAATTGGTTTATGATCTGCTCCTAATCCCAACCCAACTGTTGGCTGAAGTTCCTCAATAAATTCCTCGGCGTACTCTGCTAACTTATTACCTGCAACTCCACCAGTAACTGCCCCTGCAACGCCGCCAATCGCAGCACCCAATTTACCACCAATTGAGCGACCCAGTGCGGCTCCTGCAACACCACCTCCTGCTGCTCCCAATCCCGTTGCAATAGTATGAGCATTAGGGGAGGTTTGGTTTTGCTTTTCTAAATCAGTGTGTTTATCATTCATAATTTGTCTATCCTGGAAATAATTTGAAAAGTTTTATCTTACATTCTCAATAGTTTGTCGCTCTGGTAAACGGCGTTGTTCTCCCTGCTGAATCTCGCGCTCTAAGAAATAATTAAGCAAGGTTCGCAGCAAAACGATCGCTCCTAAATTCAAAATATCCTGGCGGGTGGGTGCTACTGCTGTCCGCAAAATATCGCTGGCGACAGTAAATTCCAACCCTAATGCCAGCACTCGTCCCAATTGCAGACGGATTCCTTCTGTGGCATCAAAATGTTGTTTGGAGCGAGAGAACAACAATCGCAAATAAGCAGCAATGCCTCGGATCACTGCTGCGCCAATCACAATTGCTGCGGCAATTTCTGTTCCTGCTGCCAAATAACCAACAATGACTTTCAGCCATGTTTCTAGAGGAGTAGTTTCCCTGCCCTGCCCTCCGGCTTCCACATTCAAACTCAAAAGCAGAACTAGCCCTAGTATGAGGGCTAGGGGCAATATTAAATTAATCAATGAATCTTGTGATGCCTCTTTTTTCATAGCTTTCTACTTCAATTGTTCAGCTATGCGTTAGAGAAGCGCTGCTGCAAGCAGATCGCCAACGCGCAAAGCATTTGCCATAATCGTCAGTGTGGGGTTAACTCCCGAATTTGAAGGGAAAAAACTACTATCTACAATATAAAGATTCTCGACATCATGGGTACGGCAATTGAGATTCAGAACTGAGCTTTTGGGATCTGTGCCAAATCGACAACTACCGCATTGATGGGCAACTGCTTGTTCTGGTATATGAGTGCGGGGATAAATGCTAAATGGCAAGACGTGTTTAGCAGAGTGAGGGATTGACTTGAGTACAGATGTCCATCGATGAATTAAGCGATCGCTTGCTTCAATATTATTCAGTGTATAGTCAACGTGAATCTTGTCGCCCACAACCCGAATCCGATTATTGGGGTCTGGTAAATCTTCTGTTTGCAACCACCAGCCAACTGATCGCTCGGCCAGCAAATGGCGCTCAAAATGAGGAATCAGCTTGATAAATGGAGCCATCAGTGGCGGTGCTTCTCCGGGAATCATATCGGCAAGTACATTACCTGTATTCTGTATCATGCCCATCGGATAAGGAAAATCCGGTTCTCCCCAGTAAAAATCGTTGACAGCGATCGTTTTTTGAAAGTTGGCGTGATTCACTTCTAAATGGATGGAAACTATAGCTGTTTCCAGTTGCTTCATGAAATTCCGCCCCACCTGATCGGAACTATTGGCTAATCCGTTGGGATGCTTATCGTTAGCAGAACGTAACAGCAAGGCAGCTGAGTTCACAGAACCACAAGCAACAACCACAATATCGCTTGTGAACCAATGCTGCTCTCCTCCAATTTCAGTTTCTACCTTTGTAACCTCTCGCCCCGACTCACTGGTATGCAGCCGCAAGACTTTGGCATTAGTTAAGAGAGTAACATTGGCATACTTTTCACGAGCCGGACGAATGGCGTTGACTTCAGCATCGGCTTTTGCCTGTACCAGACAGGGGTATCCATCAAAAGTATCGCAGCGAATGCAGGGACTATTTAGGCGATCGCTTTCATTAAGCTTTAATCCTAGTGGTAGGTGAAATGGGTAATAACCTAGTTCCCGAATGCCATCAGCAAGGGACTGCATATCTGGCTCATGGCTGACTGGCGGATAGGGATATGGTTCGCTACGAGGTGGTTCAGTGGGGTCTTCTCCTTCCTGTCCATGCACGTCATATAGCTTTTCTGCTTGCGTGTAGTATGGCTCAAAGTCTTGATACTTCAAAGGCCATTCTGGAGAAATTCCTTCTTTATGAATTACTCTTTCAAAATCTCGCTCCCGGAATCGAATTAAGGCTGCACCGTAGAGTTTGGTATTGCCGCCAACCCAGTAACCTGTCTGAGGCTTAAACGCTTTGTTTTCCTTGTTATACCATTGCTCATCTGTATGGTAACGATGTTTTTGATAGACTTCCTCTGGATTCCAATTTGCTTTCTCTCTCGGTAAAAAGTCGCCTCTTTCCAGTACTAGAATTTTTTTACCTGTGGGTGCAAGGCGGTGAGTTAATGTACCTCCACCAGCACCTGTACCGATAATAATGATGTCGTAATCTTCTGTGATGCTAGTCATAATTAATAATTGGTAATTTCATATTAATTACGGTTTAATTACTTTGATGCCACAAAGTAATTTGGCAATAGTTTAAGTTTATTTATAAGTTTTCTCAAAATTTAAATAGCTCTAAAGACAGATTCTTATGCTTAGACTAAAGCTTTAATTACAATATTGCTTCTCTCTAATGGCTTAATATTTATTTATGTCTAAAGACAGGTTAATATTTCATTTCAATTTCATTTTTTATTTGTATTATGTGAATTAGACATATAATCTCTTTACAAGAATAGCAAATAAATTGGACTTGACATTTTTCATCAAGCTAGCAATTCAACTGTTTTAAAAAATATTGAATTTTTAACAAAAATACTTTTATTTTGAAAAAATAGTTTTTTGGTGCAATCTATATCGATGGTTCAATGTTAATTAAGATTAATAAAGTAAGAATTAGCTTTATAATAATTAGCTTCAATATTGTATTTAGTAACTGATGAAAATAGATAGAAATTTTACACTCAGTTTGTTACACGATATTAAATATGTATCTACAGTATTTTGATATTAGTTTAAACCTGCTATTTATCGTCAGTAGCCAAGTGAAATAACAGGAGATTTCTATGCCTGAAGCCATTGAGATTTATGACGATCGCCTGCGTGCTATTGTACGCCCAGAAGCCTCACTTCAAAAGCTTGCCAACGGTGCAGTCCATAGCGAGGGGCCTGTTTACTTCCATGAAGATGACAGTGTTGTGTGGAGCGATGCTCACGGCAACCGCCTGTTGCGGTGGAGTTCCATTGACAACGTGAGCGTCCTACGAGATCCATCTGATTACCAAAGTGGTAATTACCGTGACTTAGAGGGTCGTCTAGTTGCGTGTTCATCCGGTCTGCGTGCTATTATTCGACGCGAACAAGACGGTGAATGGAAGGTTTTAGTTGATCGCTACCAGAACAAACGCCTGAATAGTCCAAATGATTTGGTAGTAAAAAGCGACGGCACAATTTGGTTCACCGATCCGCCTTATGGAATCACCGAGCCAAACCAAGGTTACGGCGGCGAACAGGAACAACCCGGAAGTTACGTCTATCGCTTCGACCCAGCAATAGGTGAGATTTATCCTGTAGTAACAGACATGGTGCGCCCTAATGGGTTGGCTTTCAGTCCAGATGAAAGCCTTTTGTATGTTTCAGATACAGCCGCGTTTAATATTCCTGGGGGGCCTCATCATATTCGTGTCTATGAGGTTGTGGATGATCGCCATCTAAAGAATGGGCGTGTATTTGCAGTCATTGAGCCAGGACAACCAGATGGACTGCGGGTTGATGAACATGGCAATGTTTTTACTAGTTCTCAAGATAGCGTGCAGATATATGCCTCCGACGGTACTCGGTTGGGAAAAATTCTCGTACCGGAGATAAGCACTAACCTGACTTTCGCTGGTAAGAAACGCGATCGCCTATTTATCACAGCCGGTCATTCATTATATGTTATCGACCTTAATACCCGTGGTGTACAACTATGATTTATCAATTTGCGGTGGGTGTTGCGATCGCTTTTTTCCTAGCTGCATTTAATTTCCCACAGTTAACTCCACACTTGTTAAGTTCACTTTCTCCTGTGTATCCTGACGGATTTCCAGGATTGGCACTTTTACTTCTCAGAGTTAGCCTTGGTTGGTTGTTTATATTACACGGCTATCCCAAGATAACGCATCTTCGACAGTGGGCTGAATCTCTAAAAACGCCTGTCTTTCTTTGCTTTTTATCAGCTGCATCGATGTTAGGTGGCGGAATTTTTCTGATTATTGGATTCCTCACACTCTTAGCAACTTTGCCCATTCTCTGCTCAATGATTTTTGCGATATATTTGCACATTTCTGGAAGTAAGCCTTTTGTAGCCCAAGATCCATACTTAATTCCTGAAGAACAGTATCAGGGTGCTTTAGGACAAGGTGAACCCCCTAGTTGGGAAAAGGCGTTTATGTATTGCGTCATGCTGATTGCGATCGCGGTTTTAGGCCCTGGTGCTTATTCGCTCGATGCTTTGATTTTTGGAAGTTGAGTTATTTTATCGTTAACACTGCATTGTATCAGACAGGCGATTTTGTGATAATTCACTTTATTGTCGAAGCCATTTCAAGTAAGGGTGAGTAGTATTAGCTCCTGCTCATTCCACTATTAGCAAAATAGAATGTCCATCAGGATCTTTAACTAGACAACCTTGCCGATAAGCAAAGGAGCGATCGCTAAACTGCACAATCCGCGACGATACAAACTGCACTTGGTTCTGTTGTAGCTTATCCACTAATTGCTCAAGATTATTTACAACAAGCTCAATTTGCACCTTCGCAATATCCCAACTTTTCCAGTCACTCGGTATAGGGCGACCTTTTCCAGGCACAACATAGTCTAACAGTTCAATTCCCACACCATCTTGAATAGGTCGCAATGCTGTAATCCTGACTTCGGCCCCTGGTAAATTATCCAAGCGAGCTTGGGTTGGACGCCAGTTGAGACTGCGACTATCAATTTGCATTCCCAGGAGGTCGCGGTAAAAGTGTAGACTCTGCTCAGTGTTAGAAACTGCGATCGCACTATGGTCGATTCCCAAAAACAAGCGATGGTTTTTCTGATGCCATTTCTCTTTTCCTTTATCAGGAGGAAACCAAATTAACTCTAAATCATGACCATCAGGGTCTTTAAACTTAAAGGCGCAGACACCACCAGACGCTTCATTTTCAGGTGGTATTGTCTGCGGCGCAACGGAAATTGGTTCAACGGGAAATGAACGCAAGTGAGCATAGGCACGATCCATATTACTCACCACAATTGCCAGATGTTGAAACCACAGATCGTTACTTTGTGAATCGCTGGGAATGGGTTTACCCTTAACGTTGAGATACTCCATTAACTTGATGAATTCATCTCCAAGTCGCAATGTAACAATCCGAATTTTTGCCCTAGTTATATCTTCCAGATCGCTGTAATCCTCTCCTTCAATAGTGATGTCAGAAACTAGTTCAAACAAAAGTGCTTGTGTATAGAAATTTAAAGAGCGATCGCAGTTTGTCACTGTTAAGCCAATAGCTCTAATTCTTTGTACTTGTACATCGGTTTGACTAGACATATTCAACAGCCTTTGTACTTACAATTAATGTTCTGTTAAAAGAGATTAGATCGAGGGTAAAATCTTTTTCCCACTCCCAACTCCCTATTTACTTTTCTCCTCATCTCCCAACATTTTTAATAATTTTCTCGTAACTAAAACACCTACAACTCCTGCACCAACTAATTCCACTGCTTGCACGACTTTTTTACCTACATCATGAGGATCAAGGTGCTGATGAAAAATCTCTTCGTCCACCCATTCAGTTGTTGCTTTAAAGTCATGAATTAGTGTTGGCAATAGCGTTAAATAAGTGCCTTGACGAATTAAATGCCCAGATTCTCCTGCAACTTCAAAAACATTGAAAAGGTTAGCAGCAGCAGCATTCAACCCCAATTTTAAGAGAGTTCCGCGTATATTTACCTTTACTGGCTTCAGGTCTTCTCCTAGAGCGATCGCTTTCAAATTACTAGCAATGTTAGCTCCTTGTTGATAAGCCACTTGAGCCGTAGGCGGTAGCGAATTATCCTGAACTGCTGCACAATCACCACCGACAAAAACTTCTGGAAAGTCGAGCAATTGCATCGTGGGAGTGACTATGGGACGGTTATGATGATCCCGATGCTCTTTGGGAATTGGTAAGTCTTGAATTAGTGGATGAGTGGAAGTACCAGCAGTCCAGATTGTGGTGTATGTTGGCAGTGTGTTAAGTTGATTATTGCTCTTATATTCAATTGTGTTAGGCTGAACAGCAGTGGCTTCTGCTTCCATAAGGATTTCAATTGGTATAGTGCGTTTTTGTAATTCTTTCTCAGCAATTGGGCGTAGTGGATCGTTAATATCGCCATCAAGGATTTTTTGACCATGATTGAGCAATACCACGCGAATTTCACTCGAATTGCCTCCTAAAGCACTATACCAATGTGGTAGAAAATCCGCTAAAGTAGCTGCCATTTCTACACCACTTGCACCACCACCAACTATAGCTACTGTTAATAGTTTTCGGCGTTGTTCTGAATCTTCAGTTTGGACAGCTTTTTGCAAACAGTCACGTAAATGACGGTCAAGAGCGATCGCATCTGCTTGCGTCCAGAAAGGAAAAGCATTAACATTTGCACCCTCAACATTATGATAGCCAGTAACACTGCCCAAAGCTAATACTAAATTGCTGTAATTGTAGGAGTTTCCCGAAGCTAATTTAACTTCCCGTTGATGCAAGTCTATCGATTGCACTGCATCTTGCACAAAAATAACACCGCTACCTTTAAGTAATTCCGAAAAGCGTGGTACGACTTGAAAGCTATCCATTTCGCCATCGAAATACTCATAAAGTAATGGCTTAAAGCAAAATCGCTCATCTTTATCAATCAAGATAACAGAACGAGGATAATGTTCGTGAGCTAGGTGTAAGGCTGTAAATAGCCCCGTAAAACCACCGCCGACAATCACAGTTTGATAAACTGGGTTGTTCATAAAATACTCTTCAACCTTTTGCTATACGAATAAAAACAATGCAATGAAAATGACGCTGATAAAAAGAGCCAATGCAATAGCATATTCAACTCTGCGACTAAAAAATCCGACAGCAGCAATCAGAGCGATCGCTAGACCAATAATGCCAGCATATTGCTCTTTTTGTAATCCGCGTGCAATTAGTGGATCTTGACCTGGTGCTGGAGTTTCTTGAATTGTTTTTGGGGCACGTTCTGAGGCTGGTATTTCTTGTAAAAATAGATTCATCACATTACTCCTTAAGATATTTGGATTACTGAATGTTTTTATGCTCGCCAAAGGTAGAGAAGCGAAAAAAGAAAGACCCAAACTACATCAACAAAGTGCCAAAACAGAGTCGTTGCACTTGTACCGAAGTGAGTCTTATTATAATTGCCTGGAATAAATGAGCGAATCAGCATAATTATCTGAAGCACAACACCAGCCAAGACGTGTAGACCGTGGAAGCCTGTTAGTAAGTAAAATGTCGAACCAACTAACCCTGTAGTAATCTTAAAATCAAGATTTTTCCACTCAATTAACAGACCAACTAAGAAGTAACTCCCCATCGCGATCGTTATTAGCCATAGCCAGCGAAATTTCTTGAGTTGATTACGCTTGAGAGCGTTTTCTGCTGGTTGAATAACAAAGCTGCTAGAAAGTAATACAACTGTATTAATAAACACAGGTGTAGATAATTCTGGGCCCGAAATACCAGGTGGTAGCCAATTTTTAGTAGTTAGTCGTAGAGCAATATAAGTAAAGATAAAACTCAAAAATATGATGCTTTCCGATAGCAGGAACACCGTAAATCCGAACATTCCTTTACCATGATGATCTTCATGACTACCGCCACCACTTGGTAGAAAGCGCTGTAACCAATTTGGCAAGCGTCGCCGCCACAGATCAAAACGGATTGGACTTTCATCTATATGAGTACGACGTTGCATAATTCGTAATACTCGCCAAAGGCGAGAAGCAAGCTACGTAATTCGTGAGGGAGTCGGAGTCTTGGCGGTTCCTGTCGAGTCCGAACTCCCGAACCCGAAGGGTAATTCATAATTAAAATTTGTCTAACTCCTTACTCAATGTTGTTAGAATTTTCCATTACTGAGTATTTTGGATTGCCATAGTCATAAGGAGGTCTTGTGACAATTGGAATTTCTTCAAAGTTATCTCGCGGAGGTGGTGAAGAGGTTGTCCATTCCAATCCACTAGCGTGCCAAGGATTGTCAACTGCCCTCGGGCCGTAAAGCCAAGAGCCTACTATGTTAGCAATAAAAGGCAGCGTGGATGCTCCTAATAAGAATGATGCCAAGCTAGCGATGACATTCCATCCTTGATACTGTGGATCGTAGGAAGAAACTCGGCGTAGCATCCCTTGTAAACCTAATGGGTGCATGGAGAAGAAGGTGATATTGGCAGGTATAAAGGTCAGCCAAAAATGCAATTTGCCCCAACCCTCAGCATACATTCTTCCAGTGATTTTAGGAAACCAGTAGTAAATTGCCGCGAAGATTGCCATTGTAATCGTATTAAAAACGATGTAATGGAAGTGTCCCACTACAAAGTAGGTGTTATTAACGTGGATATCAAACGGCGTGGCAGCAAGCATTACACCAGTAACACCGCCAAAAATAAACATAGCTGCACCTCCCATCGCAAACAGCATTGGTGTCTCTAGATGTAGCTTGCTCCTCCAAATGGTGGCAGTCCAAGCAAAGGCTTTAATACCAGTGGGTATGGCAACTAACATTGAGGTAGCCATGAAGGTCATCCGCATCCAACCAGGGGTGGCGCTGGTGAACATGTGATGTACCCAAACGAAGATGCTGATAAAAGCAATACCCAAGGTTGCGATCGCAACTGACCGATAACCAAATAAGGGATTGCGAGAAAATGCAGGCAAAACCTCAGCAAAAATACCGAAGGCTGGTAGTGCCATGATATAAACTGCTGGATGAGAGTAGAACCAAAATAGGTGTTGATAAATGATCGGATCGCCATTTCCATCTGGTTTAAAGAATTGTGTACCAAAAGATAGGTCAAGCAACAGCAAGATCAATGCAGCCGTCAAAGCAGGCAAATTAATCAGTTGCAATAACTGGGCGCTGAGAACCGACCAAACAAACACAGGCATCCGAAAAAATGTCATTCCTGGGGCCCGCATCCAAAAGATGGTTGTCACAAAGTTGACAGCCCCCATGATTGAAGAGATGCCTATTAAAACTAAGCTGACTATCCATAAGAATTCACCGTTAATCAGTTCACCGCCTGGAATTTGCAGACTAATTGGCGGATAAGACCACCAGCCAGATTGTGCAGTGCCGTTTGGGACGAAGAAGCTAGATAGTAGTAAAAGACCTGCGGGTGGCAGAATCCAAAAAGAGATGGCGTTGAGCAGGGGAAAAGCCATGTCCCGCGCTCCAATCATTAGCGGTACTAAATAATTAGAAAGGCCTGCATTGAAGGGAATGATCCACAGGAAAATCATGATTGTCCCGTGCATGGTGAACAAACCGTTGTAAAGCGGGCGATCGACCAAATTTGATTCTGGGGTGAGCAATTCAGCCCGGATCAGCATCGCCAACAGCCCACCAATCAGGAAGAAAATGAAGGTCATCACCATGTACTGAATTCCAATCACCTTATGATCGGTGTTGAAGCTGAAATATTGCCGCCAAGTATTACCCTGCTGGTTCTGGTAATTTTTCGATTCTCGATCCCCGGTAATCTCTTCACTAAAATCATGTGTCATTATTTTGCTTCCTTTTATTGGCAATGCCAGGTTGAGCAGGTGTGACGGTGTACCAGCCGCTATTAAACAATGTTTTTGGTGGTTGGATATTTTCGGCAACTGCCTGATTTACAGGGGTTTGTTCGCTATTAGCGGTTTGCGTGAGCCACTGATTATATTTATCGAGAGATTCAACGTATACATCCGTTTCCATTAAAGCAAAGTAAGTGCCGCTAAATTGAGAATCTTTCAGCCGATATTTGCCTGCACGAATGGGCGTTAGCACAATATCAATGTCGCGCCCTGGGATAATATCCTGCTTTAAGCGAAACTCAGGGACGTAGAAACCGTGGATTACATCCTGCGCTTGCAGATTTAAGCGAGTGCTACGATTGATCGGCAAATGCAGTTGATTGCTAGTAACATTATTTGGATAACGAAAAGACCAATCCCACTGCTTAACGAAAACATCAATAGTTTCAGATGCAGGTTTGGGGACATCGCTAACAGTTTCGGCGAATGCAGGTGCAGATTCAAAAAGAGGCATCTGAAAAAGAGCATTCCCCCTGCCCCCTGCTCCTTTTCCCCCTGCTTCTTGTTGGGGTGTGTGCAAATGCACAATTTGCTTTAAACCTAAAATATTTAACTGCTGATAAATATTGAAACTTTGGAAAGCAATCCACACTACTAACAAAGTCGGGGTTGCTGTCCACAATATTTCTAGCTTTGCATCGCCTCTAGAAGGGTGTCCCTCGGTGTAGTCTTCTGGGGGGGCGCGATGGAATGCGATCGCATACACCATAACGCCAATTAGCCCTAGCAAGATAAATGCTCCAATTGAGACTAAGAAGCTAAATAAATCATCTACCCGTTGTGCTTCTGCTGTAGCTTGGGGAGGCATCCAAGAAAACGCCTGCTGCCCAATCCACCGACTGACGACGAGCAGCACTGCTACATAAACCGCTATTAATAGATATTCAAAAACACTAAACATAAAATTTGATAAATTCTCGTTTAATTATCAGGAAAGGCAGAGGGCAGGAGGCAGAAGGCAGAAGGG
The DNA here is from genome assembly GCF_020829665.1 of Nostoc sp. CHAB 5824. Lineage (GTDB taxonomy): Bacteria > Cyanobacteriota > Cyanobacteriia > Cyanobacteriales > Nostocaceae > Nostoc. Next base: position 29,587 of record NZ_JAIVFT010000035.1, on the reverse strand, counting down.
AATTCTGACTCCAGCACTGAAGCCCGTGACCAAAGCGAAGTTGGGTTTAAGACCCCCACTAAACTCTTGTTTAGTGGCTCCAAGACAGGAGGGGTTTGAATCCCATAAGTGTCTTGTTCCTTCTGCCCTCTGCCTTCTTCAATTGCTGTAAACATTTTTAGAAATGGTATGAGCAGCAGTAACATGAATCCCAAATTCCTCTCCCAAATGCGCTCCCAATGTTCCGTGAACGAATAATATGCCTAGTATTGCAATCCCTGCTAACAAGTAACTCCACTGCACCTGTCTGGAAGCATCCTTACGCCAGCGATAGCGTTGCAAACCTCTCCATACAGTCATGGCTACAATGATCCCCAACAGCAAAACGCCACCCAAACCATGTAAAAGCATCGTCCAACCAGGACTCAACCCCCAAGCACTCTTTCGATCGACTAGTGGATTTGCCAAAAGTAGCTCAAAAAAACCAGCCGCAACGGTGAAAAATGTGATAACTGCCGCGGCGATGAGGTTGTACCAGCCGACATCAAAAAAGCTAGAACGGATGGCAGCCAATCCCAAAAATTTGAAAATAGGTTTTTCTAAAGAAAACAGCACTCCTGCTATGTCAAAAATGATGGCAATGATGAACAAACCCAGCGTTAGATGCACCAACTGCGGATGTATAGGAATCTCGTAGGGTAATCCGTTAGCACCCAGTCGCAATCTCAACTGCTCAATCAGTTGCGGGTTCATGGTGAAACTCCCTGTTTCAAGGCTTGAACTACAGGCTCAACGTGCAATCCATACACCCAAAACAGTTTACTCCCCAAATACACTTGCAAAAACACTAGACACACTAAAAATGTTGCAGCCCCCAAGTAACTAGGCGGCACTTTTCGGGGGCTGCGGTTGCGAATCACAAAACGCCAAGCTGCGATCGCCGCAACAATCGCCCCCAGTGACCAACCCAAGACGGTATGATAATTTAGTGTTGACTGGGCTGCTTTCTGGGCTTGTGCTAGTCCTGCTTCAAACTGGCCAAAGATAATCGCGATGAAAATTGCGATCGCAGCAACAAACATATTCCAGAAACTCACCTCAAACAAACGCACGTTGCGGGTAAAATACCCCACCACGTCACAGAAAAAAGAAAAAACCACCATCGCAATCACAAAGTGAACGATAATTGGGTGCAAAGGATCAGGGTAAGGTAGATTCTGGCTATTGAGAGGTAAGGCAGACATCGCTTTTTCCTTGGGGTATCAGTTTGTTATTAATAATAAGCACCTGAAAAGATACATCTCTATAAGATTAATAAATAACTTTAGTACATGGTTACTTGTCGTTAATCAAACTCTTGTATAAATAAATCCATATCAAAAAATTCAAATTTTCATAAAATCTATCTCCTGCTTAAGAAACACACGCAACTGACCGAAACAGAAAAGGATACAGGGCAAGTAAATTTATTTATAGGGTTTTACCCCTGCTCCCTGCTCCCTAGCCCTTTTCCTCTTCATTGACTTCATCCTTTAAAGATTTCATCCAATAATGAAATTGTGATGAAATTTTTATAGTTCTTTCGGTATAGATATTGATTATTCCAATGGCTAGAAGCGTCCATTCTTGCAAACCTCTAAAGTGATGCCAGAATCACAACAATAGCTCTAAAAATTTAAACACATAAGCAAAATGTCTAATTAGTATAAAAAGTTCGACGTATGACAGCTTGCTTCAATTTGGATTCAATTATTAAGTTTTCAATATCAGCTATCCTCAAGCAAGCTTTGTAAGTGAAAATACATAGCAAAAATTTTGAGAAAGTATTATGAGCTATTCCCCTTATCTGCTTAAAGGTCAAAAAGCACTTGTAACAGGTGCTAGTTCTGGCATTGGTGAAGCGATCGCTCGTTATTTGGCTTCGTCAGGTGCAGCAGTAGCTATTAACTATCATTCTGAAGCCGAATCAGCCCAAAAAATTGTTGATGATATTAAGGCTGCAAATGGTGAAGCTTTTGCCATACAAGCTGATGTCAGTAACGAAGACCAAGTAAAAGAGATGTTTAACCAAACACTCCAGCACTTTGGAACCATTGACATTTTAGTGAACAATGCAGGTTTGCAAAAAGATTCACCCTTTGTAGATATGACCCTTGACCAGTGGAATAGAGTCATTGGGGTGAACCTGACAGGACAATTCTTGTGTGCTAGGGAAGCCGCCAAGGAATTTTTGCGTCGAGGTGTACAACCAGAGATTTCCGCCGCCGCAGGTAAAATTATTTGCATTAGTTCAGTACATGAAGTAATTCCTTGGGCGGGTCATGTCAATTATGCCGCGAGTAAAGGCGGTATAAATATGTTGATGCAAAGTATTGCTCAAGAACTTGCACCCCACAAAATTCGTGTTAATAGCATTGCCCCTGGTGCAATCAAAACTCCAATTAATAAATCAGCTTGGGATACTCCAGAAGCAGAGGCAAAGTTACTAAAATTGATTCCAGCAAAACGAGTAGGTGATGTAGAAGATATCGCCAAAGCAGCAGTTTGGTTGGCTTCTGATGACTCTGATTATGTTAACGGTACAACACTGTTTGTAGATGGTGGTATGACCTTGTATCCAGGGTTTATGGAGAATGGTTAAAATTCATGGCAACTGATTCATCTAAAAAAACAATCTTTGCGGCGATGGGGGCTAACTTAGCGATCGCTATTACCAAATTTATCGCTGCCGCCACTACTGGTAGTTCTGCCATGATATCTGAGGGGATTCATTCTGTTGTAGATACTGGCGACCAACTGTTACTTTTACTAGGAATTAGCAGGAGCCAAAAACCAGCAGATGATAGCCATCCCTTTGGTTATGGCCAAGAACTTTACTTCTGGACTTTCATCGTTGCCATCCTCATCTTTGCTATTGGTGGCGGGATGTCAATTTATGAAGGAATTACTCATTTAATTAATCCTAGCCCTTTAGAAGACCCAATGTGGAATTATATTGTGTTAGGTATGGCAATATTATTTGAGGGTTCTTCTTGGACTGTAGCTTTAAAAGAGTTTTTGCCGACCAAAGGTAAACAAAATTTCTGGCAAGCAATCAAAAACAGTAAAGACCCGACAGTATTTACAGTGTTATTTGAAGATTCTGCTGCCATTTTAGGTTTACTAGTCGCCTTGACAGGAATCTTCTTAGGACATTTATTTAATAATGTTTATTTTGATGGTGTAGCCTCGATTATTATTGGCATTATCTTAGCTATAGTAGCAATAGTGCTAGCGAGAGAAAGTAAAGGATTATTAGTTGGTGAAAGTGCCGCTCCTCAAACTATAGCCAATATCCGTTCTTTGTCAAAAACAGAACCAGGAGTGAAAGAAGTTATCCGGGTGCTAACAATGCAGCTTGCTCCACACGAAGTATTACTCAATTTGGAGATTCAATTTTCTAAAAATCTCACAGGTGAAGAAATAGCATTAACTGTAGAAAATTTAGAAGCAAAAATTAGCCAAAAACATCCTGAAATAAAACAAATTTTTATTGAAGCTAAATCTTTAGCAGCTAATCGCAAATTTTCTCAACCTTTTCAATAAGTTTTTAATCAGAAAAATATCAAATACAGCATTTTGAAAATGCACTCAAAGCTTATCGGTACAATAAATTATGGTAAAGATTATTGGTCAAGGACAGGCTTTTGGCTCACCTGGTATTGATCCTCGATGGACTCATGCCAATAAAGATGGAGTCGGAACAGCTTACTCTACCTCTAGTCGCGTTTGGTTTACTGTCTGGAACGGTGTTGTGACTGAAATCTACCATCCTACAGTAGACAGACCCCAAGTTCGGGATTTACAGTATCTAATTTCTGATGGGAAAAGCTTTTTCCACGAAGAGAAACGCCATCTCGAATCAAAAATTGAACCTATGTGGACTCATGGTTTAGGATACCGCATCACTAATTCTGATCCACAAGGGCGTTATACCATAATCAAAGAAGTGATTGCTGACCCGCATTTGTCCTGTATTTTACAACACACCAAGTTAACAGGAGAGAGCGAGTTTATTTCCCAACTCCATTTATATACTTTATGTGCGCCGCATCTGGAAGTTGGAGGTAGGGGTAACAATGGTTACGTTGTAGAAGTTGCTGGACATCGTATTCTAACGGCCGAGAAATCAGGAACATGGCTGGCGCTGAGTGCTACAGTTCCGTTTAGCCATCTTTCGTGTGGCTATGTCGGACAGAGTGATGGCTGGACAGATTTAGCTGATAATTTTCAGATGGATTGGGAATTTGGCAGTGCTTTAAATGGCAACCTTGCTTTGGCTGGAAAACTAAATCTAGATAGTAGTGATGAGTTTACTTTAGGACTGGCATTTGGTACAACACTGCACAATGCAATTTCCACATTGTTTCAGTCGCTTAATCTTCCTTTTCAACAGCAGAAGCAGCAATACAACGAACAGTGGAAGCGCTCGCGCAACGACATCCACTCATTAGAAAATGTTTCTTATGATAATGGGAACTTGTATCACAACAGCATTAGTTTGTTGTTGGCACATGAAGACAAAACTTATCCAGGTGCTTTAATTGCATCTATGGCTATCCCTTGGGGTGAAGCTAAAGACGACCAAGACCAAGGAGGATATCACCTTGTCTGGACGCGGGATATGGTCAGTAGTGTAACAGGTTTGGTAGCTGCTGGCGAAACAGATACAGCAGTGCGATCGCTAATTTATCTTGCAACCAGCCAGCAGGAAGACGGCGGTTTTGCTCAAAATTTCTGGGTTGATGGCGAACCGTATTGGAAAGGTATTCAACTAGATGAAGTAGCATTTCCCATTCTTCTAGCATGGTTGTTACACCAGGAAAATGTACCACTAAACTTTGATATTTATCCGATGATTTTGCGGGCGGCGGGTTATTTAATTCGTCACGGCCCGGCTACTCAACAAGAACGCTGGGAAGAAAATAGCGGTTATTCACCGTCAACACTAGCATCCAATATTGCTGCTTTAATCTGTGCTGCTCAATTTGTTCGTGAACATGGCGATGAAGCAACAGCACAATTTATAGAAGAGTACGCTGATTTTTTAGAATGTCACATTGAAGAGTGGACAGTAACTACCGAAGGCACTCTAGTTCCTGGCATCAAACGGCATTATATCCGCATTACTCCTACAGATATCAATAATCCTCAACCCCACGAAAATCCCAACCAAGGAACTCTTTTCATCAGCAGTCAGCCACCTGGTGAAGCAGGAGAATTCCCAGCGAAGGAAATTGTTGATGGCGGATTTCTGCAATTGGTGCGCTATGGAATTCGTAAACCAGACGATCCGATTATCGTTGATTCTGTCAAAGTGATTGATGCAATCTTAAAAGTAGATACACCCGTTGGCCCTTGTTGGCATCGTTACAACCATGACGGCTACGGACAGCAAGAAGACGGTAGTGCTTATGTCGGCTGGGGTAAGGGACGCGCTTGGCCTCTTTTGACAGGAGAACGGGGACATTATGAATTAGCTGTTGGCGGCGATGTCAAAACATATATCAAGGTGATGGAAGGATTTGCTTCAGACACTTGTTTGCTACCAGAACAAGTTTGGGATGAAGCAGATAAACCTGATGTCCATTTGTACTTAGGAAAACCAACAGGTTCTGCCATGCCTTTAATGTGGGCACACGCCGAGTATATCAAACTGCTGCGGTCAACTCATGATGGTCGGGTGTTTGATTTTATTCCAGAGATAGCGAATCGATATTTAGGCGAAAGAAAGCAATGTAAATCATTAGAAATTTGGAAGTTTAATCGTCAAGTAGGCAAAGTCAAAAAAAGTCATACATTGCGAATTCAAGCTTTAGCATCTTTTCAGTTGCACTGGTCAGATAATAATTGGCAAACTTTTAAAGATACGCCTTCTACTTCCACTAAGTTAGGAGTAAATTTTGTAGATATATCTGTCTCTGATAATCAGCAACAGTCAATTAGTTTTACCTTTTTCTGGATTGATAGCAGCAAGTGGGAAGGACGTAATTACACCGTTAAAGTTTCATAATTAGTTGTTAATAATTCCTGCTCGAAAATACATCAATTAGCAATGCCGTAACATAACCGCATAATTTAAGAGAGCCATTTTTATGCAGAATAACTCATCACATAAGCCAACAATTGACTATTGGCACGTCTGGACTGACCACAACGGTATAAGTCACCAGTCTCGTTGTCAAATTGCAGACTTCATGCAAAAAGGCATAGCGCCGGATACTTCACCTCAGTGGCTTTCTCATTTGAAGCAGTCCGGTGCCACAATCACCTTTACTGTGCTACCCGTGGGATGGGTTGGCAACTGGCATGAGAACCCGAAACCCCAGTGGGTCATCCCACTGTCGGGACGCTGGTTTGTGGAGACTATGGATGGCCAGCGAGTTGAGATGGGCCCTGGAGAAATTTCATTTGGAGAAGACCAGGGTACGAAAGCGGACGCGCAAGGTCATAAGGGCCACTTATCTGGAACAGTAGGCGATGCGCCAGCTGTTCTGATAATGGTACAACTCGAAGAGACTCCCACTATAGAGCAATCGTGTCGATTTAACTAACTAGTAACATGGATTAGTAGCGATCGCTACCAGGAAAACTAATACCCCTGCTTGACCTAAGGCCTGGAAGAAATTTCCCCTTTAATAATTGTCATTCATTGCCTTGTTCTTATTTATCTTGAGGCTATTTATGAAAAGCTTTCCTGATAGACAATGCTGTAGAATACCTTATTGCGGAATTGCTGAGGGATATACCTCTGTTGCAACTAACACAGGTTTATTTCTGTATTCTGCTTCTAGCTGCTTTTGTAAGGTTAAATCCCATTTAAGGTCGTAATCCCGTTCTAGTTCAACTACAACAAACGGACGCAACACACCCGTGACTGCAACTTTCTCACCTTCATTGACAGTTCCTTTGGGAGTACCGGCGCGGATCACTAATAAGTCTTGTCCACCAAATAATTTGTCTTCGTCTAAGGTGAAGGAATTGGTATTTCTGATGTTTTCCACCTCACCTGTCACTGCCAAATTTTTACCGTAGTATAGTTGAGGGTTTGTGGTAAGTTCACCTGGTTTAGGAGCAAGTGCAATTGATTGGGCGATAATTGCAGGTTGGGTTTCGTACTCTTTGTACAAGTTTGGATCTAGGCCCAAGTTATAATCTCGATTAATATCTGCAATCACAAAGTTACGAACTGGGCCTGTCGCTTGAATTGGTGTATTTGGGTCAGTAGGCAGAGTGAAAGTTTTACCCGAAGCATTTACAACTAAAATTGGTTTAGCATTAAAAAATTGCTTATCGGCAATTGTGAAAGTTGACGGCCCCAATTTTCTGATGGGTGTACTTCTAATTGTTACAGTTTTACCAATTAGTTCGTTTGTATTATCTGCGACTTCTTCTGTAGTCACATTGGTTTCTGGTACTCCGGCCTGTTGATCTAAGTTGTTGGTACAACTTCCAAGCAGCATTGCAGATATTGCTAGAGCAATAGTTCCTTTAGAACTCCATTTAGTTTGAATAAAGTTAACCATTTCAAAATCTCCATTTGGGTTGACTAATTATCAAGTTCAGATAATGACTTATTATTCAAAAGCTTTTACGTCAGTTATAATGATGAGTCTTCAATTGAACCTGATATTCTTGAACGATCAAAAAACTTTTTATTCGTTGTAATCAGCGTTTTAAGGCGTTCAACATTTCTGCGGTGAATTATATTAATTCAAAAAGACTTGACCATCTTTTTGAATTCTCAACACGCCTTGATTGTCATCGAAATTGGTTGTTTCATCTAACGAGACTGCGAGTGTCCCTTGAGAAGTAGAGGTGGGCATAACTTTTAGCAGTCCACCATCTTGACGTACCAAGGTAATACTGATAGGTGTTGGTAAGTTTCGTAAGACAAATTCTTGTCCACCTGCAAGATATCGAGGTTGGGTCTGACCAATTGCTTGATAAGAGATATTAGCGTTAGTGTTATTTTTCAATTTCACATCGACTGTACCTGCTGTTGGTGCAATAGTTGCAATCGCACTTTGCCGACTTTCTGGAGCAGGTGGTTGTATAACATTTATGCGTCTTCCATTCATAGGATAGGCAGGAACCATAATACTCTGGGAACTAGTAGTTCCTTGTTGTCCTCCGAATCTTAAAGTTGCAGCATTCGGTGGACATCCTGCTGGAACCATAACTCGATTACGGTGTGGTTCTTCGTAGAAAATACTAGGGCAAGGATTAATTTGGGAAATTCGCGGCTGTGCTACTGCTGATTGAGTAATTGCAGAGAATCCGACTAGCAGAGTTCCAAAAATTGTTCCTACCAATCCAACTTCTTTTAAAGAAGAACAATTTAACTTGTACATAAATACCTCCTGACATTTTCATCTTTGCTTATTATTTGAAAATTCAAATAGTGACATCTAGTGAGAGATTAGAGAATACTCTTAGTTAGTGTCTAACTTTTTTTGTAATAATCCAAATTATTGATTATGTATTTTAGGTAAAGTTGAGATGCTCAACCAAAAGAGGAGAATGAAAACAGACTGTCTGTATTTTGAGGTTAAATCTCAATGGTGGAAATGTCGAGCAGAATTGTAATACATTTGGCAAATACTACTTTAGATATAGGTTAGTACTTCTATAACCATAGCTGGCAAAATCAAATCAATACTGTGCCTATTACTCTTCTAACCAATAAAGTAGACCTAGAGAAATAACTCCCCCAAAAAAGTGAGCGCCAATCATATTGACGTTTGCTAGCATTACAAAAATGTCTAGTGAACGAATTACATTCTCTGGCTGATAAATTGCAACACCTTGAGGTTGTGCTACTGCTTTACCCAAAATGATTGAAACCGTCACTTCAGAAGCAATAAAAGCTATTAATAACCCTACCAAACTTACAATTAAACCAATTCGTAAATTTTGAATTACGTCTTCCTTATTGGGATGGTTTTGAGAATTTGGTGTTTGTAAAAGTTTAGCTAATTTTCTATAGCGTAAAGCCCAATATACTCGAAAGCACAGCAATAAAATACCAACAATAGCCAAAAATATCCCAAACCCTATGCCTGCATTGCTTGTCTGAGTAGTAATGTTACGGCTAAAACACGCCAGCAATATAGCGATGCCAGAAATACCACCAAGTACTAATTGTACCCAAAAACTAATTCGACTTACTAAACGCAATGTAGCAGCAAATTTTTGCTTGCTTGGTGGATGTGAAAGTGATTCTAAATTATTTATCATAATATACTATACTCCGTAGATATTTTAAGTAAATACAAAAAATTAGAGTTTGATTTCATCTATATAATAAAACTCACCAATCAATGTATTTACTTTTTGAAATATTAGTTATTTTACTGAAAAGAATTTATCTTAAATTCAAAACTAATATTTATTGATTTAGTTCTAAATTAGAGAGTAAAAGTGGAAAACTAGTGGAGGATATGTATTTTCGGAAAAAGCTACAACTTAAGAAAGAGACTACTAAAACTATAGATAGACCTTTTTTTCCAAGCAAATCTACCCTAAAGTAGAGAGACTACAAGAATTTTATCTCTGGGATCTAAGTTTCACAAATAACTTAGGAGTGCTATAGTATTACATTTAGGAATAGCTAAGGAATAAGACTTAAATAACATACAATTTATATCCTTGGCTTACCTCACCCTCAATCCCTCTCCTTATAAAGGAGAGGGAAGTTAGATACAAGATGAAGTTTTGCATTTTATTTAATTCACGTTCCTAAACTGGAAATAGCAGATTTTGTAATATACTTTAGCTGAGGGCTGCTGCTACTTGAACAGCTAGTTTCTGAGGATTAAATGGTTTACTGATTATGCCTCTAACACCTAGATTATTAAATAGGCTTTTGTCATTACTACGTCCTCTTGCTGTAAGCAAAATCACAGGTATATGTTTAGTTGTTTGATTAGCCTGTAGTTTTTGAAAAGTTGTCAAACCATCCATATCAGGCATCATTACGTCCAAAAGGATAGCATCGGGTTGAGATGACTGAGCTAAGAATAATCCTTGATTACCTGAAGTAGCAGTCAATACCTTCCAGCCCCCCATTATTTCTAGACAAGTCTGAATCAATTGACGGATGTCATCTTCATCATCAATAACTAAGATTTGCTTAGAGGTCATCGTTATTATCTTCCTGTTTTAAATTATTATTACTTAGTGCTTTAATTTTTCCAATGTAATGAGGGGTATTGTTTAAAACTACCATCCTTTGAAGATTAATTTTTAATGGTAAAACTTGAAAGTGGAAAACTAGAGTAGAAGTTTAATAAACAGATGGCATAACCAAAAGTAGTAGAAAATGTGGAGATTGACACGATGGGCTTCTCTTCTCCTATCGGAGAGGCTGCGCCAACGAGAGGCTGACGCTCGAAGACTCGCTACCGCTTCTCTACGAGAGGCTTCTCTTTCAGAGACGCGAACGCAAATGCCAACGCCCCGCCTTTGGCGATTCTCCTACGGAGACGCTACGCGATCGCAACTACAAGGCTATAGCATTGCATTCTTAACGGTTTTGCTAGCTTTACTGCTGACACTGCTTCTATGGCAGCTACATAGGCTGAATTATATTTACCCACTGTTTTTAGCTGCTGTCATGGTTAGTTCCTGGTATGGTGGTTTCAACCCAGGGCTATTGGCAACTTTTTTGTCTGCTCTAGTCTGCGCCTACTTCCTTTTGCCCCCTTATTATTCTCTGGCTGTTACTGGGTTCAGTGTAATAGGGTTGGTTCAGTTTGTGCTGGTAGCAGTGTTAATCAGCTCACTTAACTCCGCACTGCGCCAGGCGCGATCGCAAGCTCAGAAAAACGCGCGAGCCGCCCAGCAAAATTACGAGTCTCTACGTCAAATTCAAGACAGTCTGCGTCAAAGCGAAGAACGTTATCGATTGCTAGTAGAAGGAGTAACTAATTACGCAATTTTTATGTTAGATCCAAACGGTAACTTTGCCAGTTGGAACATTGGAGCCGAGCGTATTTTAGGCTATCAAGAAGCAGAAATCATTGGTCAACCTTTTGAGCGAATTTTTTCACCAGAAGCAATCGAGCGTGGACAACCACAACAAGTATTAACAAAAGCCGTAACTGAGGGTTTTTCTAAAGAAAATCGTTGGTATCTCCGTAAGGATGGTACATTTTTCTGGGCGCATTGTGTAATCACACCTTTACGAGATGAAAATGGAAATCTGCGCGGCTTCTCTAAAATTATGCAAGATATTACTGAGCGCAAACAAGTTGAAGAAGAAAAAGAGCAACTGCTGCTACGAGAACAAGCCGCACGTGCCGTTAGCGAAGCAGCACAAAGTGCAGCAGAAGCTGCAAACCGTTCCAAAGACGAATTTTTAGCAATAGTATCTCATGAATTACGTACCCCCATGACTGCAATTATCGGTTGGGCTGGGATGTTGCAAACGGGTGCGCTAGATGAAGCTAAAGTAACTCTTGCATTGGAGATAATTGAACGCAATGCTAATTTGCAAATGCAACTTATTGAAGACTTACTTGATATTTCGCGGATTGTTAGAGGAGAACTTTCACTCTCCATTGATTTGGTAGATTTAGTAGAAGTAATTACAGCCGCGATCGAGGTTGTACAATCACTGGCAGATGCTAAGAGTATTCAAATTGAAACTATACTTGATACTTCAATAGAAAAAATTTCGGGTGATTCAGATCGCTTGCAACAAGTTGTGTTAAATCTACTCACCAATGCAATTAAATTTACACCCAACGACGGACGAATTAAGGTGCGGTTGTCAAAGGAAGTGGGGAATAGGAAGTGGGGAGTAGGGAGTGGCGAAGAGTTTTCCCAACCCTCAATTTTTAACTATGTTCAAATTCAAGTCAGTGATACGGGTAAGGGTATCAGTGCTGAATTTTTACCTTACGTATTTGAGCGCTTTTGCCAAGCAGATAGTAGTCATACTCGGTCAGATAAAGGACTAGGTTTAGGGCTAGCGATCGCCCGTCATGTGGTAGAACTGCATGGTGGCACAATCCAAGCCCAAAGCCAAGGAATAGGGCAAGGTGCAACATTTACAGTCAAGTTGCCCATTTTAAAAGAAAGCAGACGAGCAGAGGAGCAGGGGAGCAGAGGGACAGGAGAGAATAACTTACACTTCTCTCCCCAATCCCCAATCCCCAACCCCCTTACCAACTTGCGGGTGCTGATTGTAGATGACGAGGCGGATGTGCGGCAGTGGATTACCGCAGTACTCGAAGAGTCTGGAGCAAAAGTTAGTGCTTTTAGCTCTACAAGACAGGCACTTGAGGCACTAGAAGAATTACATCCAGATGTGTTGATCAGCGACATTGGGATGCCAGGCGAGGATGGCTACGCGCTGATGCGTAAAATCAGAGAAATTGAAGCAGAACGAGGCGGGCGGATTCCTGCTGTTGCACTGACGGGGTATGCCAGAATAGAAGATTACAAGGAGGCATTAGCAGCAGGGTTTCAGTTACATGTTGCGAAACCAGTTAGAGCAGCTGAGTTAATTGCCGTTGTTGCCAGCCTAGGTAAAATGTCTGGTAAAATCTGAGCAATTTTGCATAATAAAGCTGAAAAGGGCATAACCTAAGTTATATAAATTTGATTACAGCATTCAGGGTTACTTCTATAAGCAAATATTTTCATGAGAATTCTGTTGGTTGAAGACGATGATTTGCTTGCTCAAGCTGTAGCAAGATATCTTACCAAACAAAATTATGTGGTTGATACTGCTACTGATGGTAAAGCCGGCTGGGAATTGGTTAATGTCTATAACTATGACCTGATTTTGTTAGATATTGTTCTACCAAAGCTAGATGGCATAAGTCTTTGTCGGCAATTACGGCAGTCAGGTTATCAAATGCTGATTCTTCTTTTAACGGCAAAAGAGACTAAAACTGATAAAGTTATCGGTTTAGATGCCGGAGCAGATGATTATGTAGTCAAACCATTTGATTTTCAAGAGTTATCAGCTCGTATTCGTGCTTTATTACGTCGGGGAAATACTTCTTTACCTCCAGTTTTAGAATGGGGAGCCTTGCGTCTTGATCCTAGTACTTGTGAAGTGACTTATGCAGACATTGCTCTAAATTTAACAGCAAAAGAATTTAGTCTTTTAGACCTTTTTTTACGCAACAACCAGCGCATCTTTAGCCGGAGTGCGATTGTAGATCAACTTTGGAGTGCTGAAAAAGATCCACCTGAAGAAAATACGATTAAATCTCATATCAAAAGTTTACGGCAAAAGCTAAAAGCAGCAGGTGCTAATTATGATTTTATAGAAACTGTCTATGGAATGGGTTATCGTTTAAAAGCTCTAGCTCATGAGCAAAGTTGCCCGAAACCTGAGCCGGAAATAGATTTAAAACAGCAGCAAATTTTACTAACAGCCATTACTCAAGAGCGGGAGAATTTTAAAGCTAAGGTTGGTTCGCGCATTGCAATATTGAAACTAGCAGCTGATGCTTTAAGAAAAGGTACACTTGATGCTCAATTGCGGCAAAAAGCAGAGCAAGAAGCTCACAAGCTAGCTGGTTCCTTGGGTAGCTTTGGCTTTCCAGAAGGTTCGTTATTAGCCAATGAGATAGAAGATTTATTTCAAACTCAAAAATTTATTAGCCAAGCTAAATGTTTTTATTTAGATAAGCTCTTGATGGAGTTGCAACGAGAGCTAGAAAAAAGCCCAGTTGAACAAACCCAAACTCTACTATTAGTAATTAGCAATGATCAACAAGTAGTTGAGGAATTGATAAAGGAGGCTGAGAATCAGGAACTACAAGTTAAGATTGCTACTAATATTGCCGCCGCCAGAAGTATAATCCCATCTTTAAACCCCGATGTGGTGCTACTTGATCTTGATATTCAGAAAGATAGCTTGAAATTAATAACAGAATTATCCCAGGGAACGCCAGAAATACCTGTGTTAATTTTTACAGAGCGAAATAATTTTAGCGATGCCTGCGGCGGGCTTCGCCTACGCTTAGAGGTTGCACGATCTGGCGGACGTGCTTTTTTGCAAAAATCCATGCCTCCTAATGAAATTTTGGAATCAGTGGCCCAAGTTTTACAACAAAGTCGTATTACTAAAGCGAGAATCATGGTTGTAGACGATGACCCACAGGCATTAATTGTTATACAACAATCTTTAGAAGCTTTAGGACTTACTCTAAAAACTCTTGAAGATCCACGCTACTTCTGGGATACTCTGACAGAATTTTCTCCAGATTTGCTAATTTTAGATGTGGAAATGCCTCATATTAATGGCATTGAACTTTGTCAGGTAGTACGTAACGATCCGTACTGGAAATTTTTACCAGTACTGTTTCTGGTTGATAATTTATCAGCAGATATTGTTGAGCAAATATTTGCGATCGGTGCTGATGATTGTTTAAGTAAAACTGCTAAAAAGTCACAAATAATCACTCGTATATTGAACCGTATAAAGCGAACATAACTAGTTATAAACATCGCTTTAATAAATAAAAATAACCAAATATATGAATAAACCTGCAAAACTTTTTAGATTATAAATAGCAAAATTTTGGAGGTGAATTGTGCGCTTAGGACAATTGATCGGATTTCTCGCTCTTGTTATATCTCTTTATATTTTATGGCAAATTCGACAAATACTTTTAGTGGTATTTGCAGCAGTAGTTTTAGCTACAGTCCTAAATCAACTAGTGAGTTTTTTTCAAAGGTTTCGCATTAAGCGAGGCATTGCAGTTGCCATATCAGTTATTCTCTTATTGGTCGTTTTGGTCGGTTTTTTTGCACTGATTGTGCCGCGTCTTGTTGACCAATTGCAACAATTTGGTAATATTATGCCTATAGGACTAGAACGGTTGCGATCGTGGAATAATTGGTTACAAAATGTAATTCCCGAGCAACTATTAGAAAATATTCGGGGGCTTAGGTATCTGACTCAAGGTTTACAAGATTGGTTAAATCAGTTAATAAATAACTTTTTTAGCTTGGTCAGTAGCTCGCTTTCTATTGTTTTAGGTTTGCTGCTTTTTGTAGCTCTTACCATCATGTTATTAGCCAATCCCTCGCCCTATCGGCAGGGATTTATAATGTTATTTCCTGCTTTTTATCGTCAGCGAGTTGATGACATTCTAAATAAGTGTGCAGTTTCGTTGACTGGCTGGATAAAAGGCACGCTCCTTACTATGCTTGTCATTGCTACATTGAGCTATATTGGACTGTTGATTTTGGGAATACCATTGCCATTAGTTAATGCTATTTTGGCAGGATTATTAGAATTTATCCCAAATGTTGGACCAACCTTGAGTGTGATTCCGCCTACACTGCTAGCATTAAATGAAGAACCTTGGAAAATCGCCGCTGTTATAGCTTTGTACTTTGGAATTCAGCAGGTTGAAAGTCTAGTTATAGTGCCTTTAGTGATGAAAAACCAAGCATCTCTACTGCCAGCAGTTACTTTGGTAGCGGTGGTGTTTTTTGGCAGCTTTTTCGGATTTTTGGGTGTATTTCTCGCTGTTCCATTAGTAATTGTGTTTCAAACATGGATAAAAGAAGTTTTAATCGAGGATGTACTCAACAACTGGCAAGAAAATAAAAAAGATAATCAAGAACAAGAAGTATTAGCTGTGGTAAGTGGCAAGTCTGAATCATCTGTTGAAAAAATTTGAAAAGTCAGGTAGGCATTACCTACCTGACAAACTTATGACTGGATATTATTTGGGGATGGCAGTGGTTCAGGCTGTACTGTGAATTGTAAGTTTTGTGCATTGCGTAGGACTTGGATTTGTAAGTTATTTAAGCCGTTCTTTTCGAGAATCTGCTGAACTCCTTCAGATGTGGTAACGGGTTGATTGTTGATTGTTTGAATAACATCTCCTGGGCGCAGTCCGATTCTGGCAGCAGGAGAATTAGGGACAACGCGAACAATAAGAATTCCTTGGTCTGCTAAAATGCGGACGCTACTATTTGGATAATTGTTGATTCTTTGCTTCACTTCAGGTGTTAGTGTCAGCATTTGAAGACCTAAGTAAGGATATTCAACTTTGCCTTGAGTAATTAATTGCTGAGCAATTCGTTGAGCTGTATCGATAGGAATGGCAAAGCCGATACCTTCAGCACCTTGGATAATTGCAGTGTTAACGCCTATGACTTGACCGCGAGCATTTAAGAGTGGCCCACCTGAATTTCCGGGGTTAATTGCTGCGTCGGTTTGAATATAACTACTAGGTCTAGTGGAAAGATTTAAGGAGCGATTGATCGCACTTATAACACCTACTGTTACCGTTTGTTGTAAACCTAAAGGATTACCGATCGCAACTGCCCACTGTCCTGGTTTTATAAAATCGGAATTTGCGATTTCTACTGTTGGCAAGTTGTTACCAGGAATTTGCACAACTGCGACATCACTCACAGAGTCTTTCCCCAGCACTTTACCTTCAACAGTACGACCGTCAGAAAATGATACCGTTACTGTATCCGCATCGTTGACAACGTGAGCATTAGTGAGAATTCGCCCATTGGGATCGATGATAAAACCAGAGCCTAGACCACGCACCACTCGCTCTTGAGGCTGTGTTGGTAAAGCTTCACCAAAAAAGCGTCTAAAGAATGGATCATTGAATGCATCAGGTAACTGTGGTACTTCACTTCTGATAGTTCGGGATGTATTAATTTGAACTACAGCTGGTTCTACTTTTTCCACAACTTCAACTACAAAATTATTGTCCTCAGCAGTTGGTGTCAAAGGGCGCGAACTTTGATTTTGTGGCTCATTAACTGTCGGAGAAGAAAGAATTGAAGGACGAACTTTTCCAGAAAAATCTGTTGAACAGCTACTCAAAAAGCCTGCCGTTATGCCGATAACAGGTAGCAGCAGATGAGTTGTTAGTTTCCGAGCCAAAAAATAATTTTTTGATGTCTTCATAGTTCTTTCCAGTATTAAATATTATGTAATTTACATGTATGTCTCAGTTTCCGAATGATTGGTCTCTGCATTACGATTTGTCCAATTTCGCAACGCCCAAAGGCTAATTAAAGCTGCTAATCCAGCACCGAGAGTGTCCATGACTAAATCAATAATGGTGTCATCCAAGCTTTCAATTACTTTAGTGCTGAGGATTTTACCAGCAGACCATTCCGTGACTTCCCACAAAGCACCAATGGCAATTCCAAAACTAGTAATTGTCACTAAATACAAAAGTGTATGATTCCGAAATATATTCAACATTGAACCATAGACTAAAAAACTAAGTGCTAGGGTAATTGCAGAAGTCGTATAAGCATGAACAATTTCGTCATAGGGGCCTGGCATACCAAATAAATCCCATACCCAACCAGTAGCATTGAGCAATGCAGCCAAGACAAACAAAAAATCAAATAAAGTGGGTAATTTATCATCTCGGATGACAAACACAAAGGATATAACAAGAAATAATGCAAGACCCAAGGCATTCGACCATTTACCTTGAACTGCTGCGGCTATGACAAAAATTGTTAGTAGAGCCTGTCCTATCCATGCGATAATTCGATAACCTTTCCAATTTAGGTTTTTCATAATTATTACCTCAAAATATTAATTTAAAACGCCATTCTTCTGATTAATCCCAATCCTTATTATTGTCATAATTATTTAAATTTTTAAGGTCAAGATTAAGCATTGTGAAAGCTAAAGCAGTAGCTACTACTGCCATAACTGCCGGTATGAACCAGTAACTTGAGTGGAGATGATCCCACAGTTTGCTGATCTTGACATTTCTCATTGTTCGTTGGTTTGAGAATCTACTTTACCGTTGTTATTTTGTGAGGAGCGTGCTTGAGCAAGTAAAAGAAGTGAATCACTGATGCAGCGAGGCTTCGGTACTTCACCTTTACCAGATGGCCAACCTTCACGCTGACGGGAACGGTTTCCATCTGTCTCTTCTGTCTGGTCGTGAAACAGAATTTGTTGTGTTGGGTAGGGTAAATCAATGCCGTTGGCAACAAGCGTTTTCTTAATTGCAGTAATCACTTTGTCGCGCGATCGCAGATCGTCTATCCGTCGTGGTGGATGAATCCACCAGCGCACACGGATGTTAACAGTGCTTTCAGCTAGTTCCATTACCAGTACATCAGGAGCCGGATCTCTTAAAACCTCGTCTACACTGTGCATTGCGTCTAGCATCAACTGCTTGGCTTGGTCAACGTCGTCCCCGTAGCCAATGCCGACATCGTACTCTAATCGGCGGTTATCAAAAGCAGTGTTAACAGTGACAGAATTAGTAAACAGTTCAGAATTAGGAATCACAATCCGCCGCCCGTCGTAGGTTCTGATTGTTGTCGCTCTTGTTTGGATATTTTCGACCGTTCCTTCAAAGTCTTTAAAAACAATTTGATCGTCAATTCGGAAAGGTTCAGTCAGCAGAATTAAAATCCCAGCTAAGAAGTTTTGCAAAATATCGCGGAAGGCAAAACCAATTGCAACACCGCTTATTCCCAATAGTTGTATCAAATCACCAGCTTTAAATGTAGGAATCACAATAGAAAGGGCGATAAACAACCCAATCAAAATTGTCACTCCCTGCGCTAACCTTCCCAGCACTAGTCCCAGATTTCGAGCGTGGCGACGGTTGCGAGTTAGCCGCTTGACCATTGCCTTAAGTATGCTAGCAACAAACAAAAAGAGTATGAAGACAATCAATGCTAAGACAATATTTGGTAGCAAAGCTATGAACCCATTGATCATGCCTTGAACCTTATTCCAAGCTATGGATATTTCTGCATTCATGTAGTTTCCTGACTAATTAATCTTTGCTAACGTCAACGTTCTGAATTCTGATGCAATAATTCTTGAATTTCCTCCCGTAATGCTGCGATTTCACTCTGAAGCATTTGAATCGATTTTGCTCCAGCTAACTCTGCTTCATCATCATCGGCATCACGATCAATAAAAAACGTCGCTAGAGTTGCAGTAACGTAGCCAAACACGGCAAATGCATATAATGCTAAGAGAAAACAAAGCACCCGTCCTTCAGGCGTTTTGGGCCAATACTCAGAACCCATTGTTGTTATAAGCATTGCTGTCCACCATAAAGCAGTGCCGTAATTATGCAACCCTGATTCCACAGGAACTTCGTTTTCAAACGCATACATCCCGGCTGCTCCTATTAAAGTAACAATCATTGTTAATGCCACAACATAACCAAATCCTCTACGGCTAATACTTGCTGCTAAAACCCGCATTCCTCGGTTAGCACGAGTCATAACTCGCAACAACTGTAAACCTCGCACAGCCCGTGCTGTTCGTAGTACGCGGATGACTCGTATAATCCGAAAAGTACGCAATGCTGGTAACACCAAAGAAATAGCTGTTAGCCAGTTGCTCTTGATATAGGAAATTTTATGAGGAGCGATCGCTAGTTTAAGTAGAAAATCTAATATAAAAATAATCCAAATAGTCATGCTAAAGGCTTCCAGTAAAGGATTTAGCCCCCAGATGATCTCGATGATGAATAGTGCTAGCCATACAAAGCCCAGCACCAGCATTGGAATTTCTAGCCAATCTTCCAACTGCTGCAAGACTTCATTACGTTCTCTTTCTAGGGTTTGTTTTTCTGAAAGCTTTGAACTACTCATAAATGGTCTTGTTGTTTACTAGCAGGTGTTTCTAGCACGTTGACATCAACTAGAGGTGTCACATTTAAGTCCTGTTTTAATAATTGGGATTGAATTGATTGGGTGAGGCGATGCCTACGGCGGGCTGCGCCTACGCGAATTTCTTCACTAGACGCTGTAACTCCCGGTTGACGCTGCACATAAACAACAGATAGTAGGGTATCCTGCCCTTGAATGTTCGATCGTGTAAAGCGCCCATTCGACTCGACTAATTTTGCTAAACCAACTTGCTCCACAGTTTTCTGAACTTGGGCGTTGGCACGTTGGGCAAGGCTAGAGCGTTGTAAATTGGGAGAATGAGAAAACTGCCAAGTCAGCAAACCTGCCAATGCGATGACAGCTTTTCCATTTCCCCGTGGTACTTGGATAATAATTTGACGCATTCTACCCTCCTACCGCTAACCATCTTGCGTTTTTAGACAATAACTCTACTACCCAAAGAAAGATTTTTTGAAAGATGTATCTCATATTCAATTAACACTTAATCTTCGTCTATAAAATTGTTACATAATAAAATATTTGCTACTTAAGGTAGTAAAAAAGGTTATATAAGGAAAATTTCATTAATTTATCGTTTGAGATTTAGATTAAATCTAAATAGTGGAAAAGCCGTGGAGAACTCCGCTATATTTTTCTTCTCGAAAGCAAGCTTTAGATTTTATCGAAATAGAATTCAGGAGTCAGGAGCCAGAATGGGCTAAACGCCCCGCTACCGCTAACAGAATGAATTTTGTGCGACTGGTGGATAGCGGAGCGTTAGCGAGTCCGCGAGCGTCTGAATCTCCCACTGATTCATTCTGACTCCTGAATTCTGACTTCTGAATTCTTCTTCAATACTTAGATTTAAAATTTTTCTATTAACATAAGCTGTTACTAAAACATTGACGTTTTTGATATTTTCATTGTTGCGTTATCTATACCTAAAGTAATAAGTATAGTCAGTCTTTAGTAATATTTTAAGCTGTGGGAGAAATTTCTCCACCGAATCTCCACTATTTGTTAATAACTATTGAATTATTAGAAACAATGAATAATTGAAAAAATAAGGGGCATGGATCATGACACAGTTAACTAAGTTAGTGTCAGCAGGCATATCTTTACTAACTTTAAATTTAACAGTACTAGCAGTTGGAGCATTGGATACCTATGCTCAATCTTCCCCTACAACTACCTTTAGTGATGTTCAACCTAATTACTGGGCACAGCCATTTATTCGAGGTTTGGCTGCAAGAAATATTGTAACTGGATATCCTGATGGTACATTTCGACCAGAACAGCCAGTAGACCGAGATGAGTTTGCAGCAATTATTCGTAAAGCTTTTGACCAACCACCAACTCGCCAGATACAAAGTGGTGCTGTATATAAAGATATTCCTACAAACTATTGGGCTACTCGTCCCATTGAAGAAGCATATCAACAAGGATTTATGACGGGTTATGCTGGTGGATACTTTCGTCCCAATCAATCGGTTTCTAAGGTTGAGGCTATAGTTGCTTTAAACAAAGGTCTAAATCTAACTACTGGTACATCAGCAATTACTGTACCCACAGTCATGCAGAGAGTAGTTCCTCAAAAAACCGCACAAAAACCTGTAAAAAGGCGTATTTTGATGCCGATTGGATTTAGTACTTTAATGCAGCCTTTATTAATATCAAAAACCCCAGCCGTAGCAGCTAATGCTGTAAATCTTAACCGCCCTGCGTCATTTATTATTACTAACACTTACGCAGATGCCAATAATATTCCGCAATATGCAGTTGGAGATGTAGCAACCGCAACTAAAGCAAATATAGTGGTCAACTATCCAAATCTTAAAGTTCTTAATCCAAGTAAACCTGCAACTAGAGCAGAGATTACAGCTTTAGTTTATCAAACTTTAGTTTTCCAAGGAAAGATAGAACCAATTGCTATTAATTTACCTGCCAATCAGTATATTGTTCGTACTCCTGTCAACAAACAAAATGCTCAATAAGTACGAATTTGTCGAAAAGTTTTGCTGAATTCAGGTCTAATAACTTAGTTATAAGCCTCTATAATCTTATCAGAGGTTTACTTTTAGTTTGATTAGCCCTAATTTTTTAAAATCATTAATTCCACAGTAATGATTTTTTAGACATTAATATCTTTCTTGAGAAAGAAGGAGTAAAAAATTATATCTTTACAATTGTAAATATAGATTTTGGAGGAAAAGGAATATGGCTTTATATAAACTCGAAGACTTTGCTGGTAACTATGATGATGCAGATTTTGATAATTATGAAGTTAGGGATTTTGATGTCTATTCAGACATAGATGACGATAAAGTTGGGACTGTCAAACACATCTTGGTGGATGATTCGGGTCATTTCCGCTATTTAGTTGTTGACACAGGTTTTTGGTTTTTTGGTAGACAAGTATTGTTACCAATTGGGCGTTCCCGAATCGGCTATAGTAATCGGCGCGTGTATGCTATTGGGCTGACAAAGGAGCAAGTAGAAAATTTACCAGATTTTAATGATTTGGAACATATTGATTACGATTATGAGGAACGGGTGCGTGGAGTTTATCGTACTCCAGTAAGACAAGCGCCTTTAGAGACATCAACACCTGTAGATGCTCCACCAGTCTCTAGCGAGCGCAATACATATACGTATGAACATGAACCAAATCTTTACAATATGAATCAGCAGGATCATCAAAACCTGAAACTATACGAAGAACGTTTAGTTGCTAATAAATCTCGTGTTAAGACAGGAGAAGTATCTATTGGCAAACATGTTGAAACTCAGACGGCAAGAGTTGCTGTACCAGTTGAAAAAGAACGCGTAATCATTGAACGTACTACTCCAAACGAAGCTGGTAGAACTGTATCGCCTACTGAGGCTGACTTCCGTCAAGGAGAAGTTACTCGGATGGATATTTATGAAGAAACCCCTGATATTCAAAAGGAAGCGGTTTTGCGTGAGGAAGTGAAAATTAAGAAAGTAGTTGAACAAGATACAGTTGAAGCCGAAGGTACTGTTCGTCGTGAGGAATTAGACATTAATACGAATGATGAGCGGTTGCATGAGAGAAAAAGCTAAATGGCTTTGAGATAACTGCCAATGAAATATCCCCGCATTTATAGAAGCTAAGTGCGGGGCAATTTTTTACATTCAAAGTTAATTTGGAATAGGTTGCGATCGCC
Organism: Nostoc sp. CHAB 5824; assembly: GCF_020829665.1. Taxonomy (GTDB): domain Bacteria; phylum Cyanobacteriota; class Cyanobacteriia; order Cyanobacteriales; family Nostocaceae; genus Nostoc. The sequence goes on along the minus strand of NZ_JAIVFT010000035.1, from coordinate 6,761 downwards.
TATGGTGGGGCGTAGCCCATCGCCAATTATTAGGAAATGGCAAAATCTTAAAATAAATCAATCCTTCAAGAATACCCGCAGCACCAGGGTAGCGAGCTAGAAAGTTCCAAGGGCAACGTGTTTTGTAATACCACCACAGAAGTTCCGTTTGGGCATTACCAACGATAATCCCAGCTGATGGCTGTTGAAATAAGCTGATATCATTTCCAGAACCTCCACAGATAATGGTTGCATCTGATTGCGAAGCGGGCGCGCGTACTCGCGCGACGGAATTACCCAATTTAAAACCTTTGAATTTAAAAAGACTTGGACTTGATGAAATAGCTCTGATTAAAGGAAAGAGTAATTACTGTGCGGTATTAGTAGATTTAGATACATCTAAACTGATTGCGATTTTAAGCGATGTCTACGACGGGCTACGCCTACGCACCCAAGAATTAATCAAAAAAACCCTTATAGAATGGGAATGTGAGCTTTTAGAGCAAATAAAAGAAGTAAATGTAGATTTGTGGCGTGGGTATAAAACATTAGTAACAGAATTAATGCCGAATGCTCAAGTAGTAGCAGATAGATTTCACGTAATGACATAAGTCAATAAGGAATTAGATACACAAAGAATTTGGCTCAGGGATTTCGTAGGTTTTACCAGAATTAAACTTTGTAATTTGCCAACAATGACCGCTGTTAGCATACTACGAACAAAGATCAACATATATTTTCATAATTTTGATGAATAAAGGTAGTACCATTCGATGATGAAATCCTCAAGGAGTTACTACAATGCTGAGTTTGGACAGATTATAATCGAAGATAACCACTGGACTTTAGCACAATGTGCTGTTTTGGGCGATCGCTGTGTACCGATTTGCCTGGATTTTGAACAGGGGCAGATTGGGGAACTTTCATCGCTCCAGCGTGAAGCTATTCGGCAAGCTCTAGCCTTGCCACCCGATGTGTTACATATCACTGCTCCTGTTGTGCTGCAAAATTATGATGTATATCGTGACATGATTGGAGATGAGTCAATGCCGCTGTTGGCTAATCCCCTTCAGGTCTGGGATCAGGTTACTTTCTCATATATCTATGTGCCGCCCCACGTTGAGTATGACCTGCATATTGCTACTTTTGAGTTGATAGCTGAGTGTGACTGGGAGCCAGAACACGGCTTAGAAGTACGCTTTCGCAATGGAGTAGCAGACGATGCAGATCAGATAGGTGAAATAGGACGGTAAAAACTATATAGCTTGGCATAAAACCGTGGTGAATTGAAGCATATCGCTTATATGCTGCGATCGCTGCTAGAGGAACCAAGTACGGTGCACAGTAAGAACAGCAAAGTCCATTCCTTTAGTAGGTTTATAATTAGAAAAATCAACATCACTATTTTCTTTTATCTCCGTTGGGATTTGACTAGATTGATTTAAAGCTAAAAAAGCTTGAGAATTTCAACTAATCATTGTGTAAACACAAAAAATAATTTCCCACCACCTTTCAATATGCTGGAAATTAGTAAAACGATAATCTGTCCAACCCAACTCCTGTTTACACTGCCGAAAACCATATTTTACCCATGTTCTTAATCCATAGAGGTCGCAAACAAGTTTTCTTCAGATTTCCTTGAAGATTTGTCATGATAAACGAATTAGAATTTTCTGGCATTGTTTCTGGATCAGTAGTTATTTCCCAGTAAGTTATGGTTCTTCTTTTACCATAGATTATTTCTCGGATATATCTAGTCTCTGATTTTTGATTACTAAATGTTCTTTCAAATTTATACCACTTATTAGCCCTAACCCTCTGACTAGCTGGCAGCTAGACTCCATGATTACTCCTAATTGCTACAACATAAGCAAGCTTATATTCAGTTAGTTTTTCAATGAATTGGTTACTTTCACCCTTACGGGTTCGCCAGTCGCTTCAAGTCGGGGAACCCGCCCAACGCGCTGGCTCACCATATAAGCTATCAGCCAGCACCAATTCAATATTAAAGCCTGATTCAATTAATTCTGTAATAATTTCTGACGCTAACTCCATTTTCGTTTTGTATTTATCTGATTCTTTTAGCGTTCCTTTAGGCTTAAATACTTTTACACTTCATGGAAATGTTATATTATAGTAAACTCCATAAGCATTAACTGTAACTATCCCATTATCTATTTTTCCTACACTGCCTAGATATTGTCTTGCTACATAATCAGTCTTTTTACCTTTTTTCCTATCTCCTGTTTCATCTATTACTACTGTAATTGCATTTCCATTTAATGCTCTCTTGATTTTGTTTAATCTTCGACTTTTTAATTTATTTATTGAACAATCTGAATTTGCTATGAAATGATGTAATGACTACTACCTTAGCAATTTCTGGTAATGATTTTCTTTTTCTTGGTGAACTTATTCCCAGGTGTAAATATTTGAAGCATTTATAATTTCTTACTTCTTTGAATAAGTCTTTATACTCCGCACAAGATCCATCTACGATCGCAACTGTTGGATGGGCATCTCTTGCCAAATGTTTCAGGAGTTGTAACTCTACATCCATTGCCCTACTTGCCTTCTAGCGTTTTCTTTTTTGATTCTTTTATTCAGAATACTCGGAAAGTGACAGAAGAGGGATAACTCCAGATTATCTCAAGCAAATTTAAAGGTAATGCACCATCCAGATTTTTAGTACGCTAGCGCTAGCGTACTAATTCCCGACTCCTGTAGAGACGCGATTAATCGCGTCTCTACTTCTTCACCACTTGCAGGCGCTGGGTTACCATCGTCATCCCATTGCCCCGCAGGATGACAGCAGAAATCCATTGGCTACCAGGGGTAGAAGGTGCTTGTGCCGTTTTAAACAGTCCGCCAGATGTTAATAATTGCAAATCTACGGATGTGGGATTGAGAAATTTATCTGGTTGGATGGGTTCCTCTAGGGCCGTTCCTAGTAGAAAATCATCACCAAGTGGCTCTTGGACGATCGCATCAAAATTATACTTTTGACCAACCCGCACCTGCTCTGGTAATTTAATATCAATTTGGGGTGGCTTGCTGCCAGAGGTAATCAGGGTACGTTCTGACAAAATCTCTTGACGAACGATTTTTCCACCTGCAATGCGCTGACGCGATTTAATCGTGGCATTGAGAGCCGAATTATTACTATTACTGGAGGGTAAGCCAGTTATCTTTGTTTCTGTTTCGGCAATAATTGCACTGCCTTCAGGTTTTGAAGATAGCAGTTTTGTACTGTATTGCAATTTGGGATATCGTTGCCAAAGTGAAATCAAAGACTTTTCCAGGGTTTGGAGGTTTAATCCATCCCCATGAGTGAAATTAGGGCTGTAGAATTGCAATACCCCTTTAACATCGCCCCGGCTGGCGGCTGCATCAACTTGTGTCAGCAGGTTTTTCAGATTGGCTGGTGCATTTTGGGCTGTACCAGCTTGGACTAATTGCTGTGGTGTCGCCGCTTGAGTGCGTTGCCAACTACTTGTTAAACCAAGGGTTAGCAGGAATGAAACCAGGCAAATACTAGCTGGAAATCTGAGTTGTCGTCTCACTAAAGTGGTAATAATTTTAGTCATTGGTAAGAGTTTACTGATTTGATTAGAGAAAGTAAGCAAATTGTTTTATCTTAGTTAAGCTAGACGCTAAACGGTAGAGGTTTGATGGCAAACGCACCGATACGATTATTAATAGCTGCCAGTGGGACTGGTGGACACTTGTTTCCAGCGATCGCACTGGCACAAAAACTTCCAGATTATCAAATCGAATGGCTGGGAGTACCCAATCGGTTAGAAACTCAACTTGTTCCTAAAGAGTATCCCTTGAATACTATTGCAGTTGAAGGGTTTCAACAAGGGTTTGGATTTTCCTCGATTCGCATTTTGGGTAAACTCGCTAGTTCGATTCTGGAAGTCAGGCGAATTTTGAAGCAGGGAAATTTTCAAGGAGTGTTTACCACAGGAGGTTACATTGCCGGACCAGCCGTCATTGCGGCCCGTTCCCTCGGTTTACCCGTGATTTTTCACGAATCTAATGCAATACCTGGTAAAGTAACTCGCTTTTTTGGCCCTTGGTGTAGTACGGTAGCCTTGGGATTTGAAGTAGCTGCTAAGTATTTGCCCCGTGCTAAAAATGTCTGCGTTGGTACTCCTGTGCGATCGCAATTTCTCGATGGGGCAATTAATGCACCGCTGGATTTAGCCATTCCTGAGGGTGTTCCCTTAATTGTCGTCTTTGGCGGTAGCCAAGGTGCAGTTGCAGTTAATCAGTTGGTGCGTGAATCTGCAAACGCTTGGTTTGATGCTGGTGCCTATGTAGTACATTTAACTGGCGATCGCGACGAGGAAGCAGATAGCCTCAAACATCCACAGTATATAGCCTTACCTTTTTACAACAATATGGCAGCGTTGTTGCAACGAGCAACTCTTGCCATTAGTCGTTCTGGCGCGGGTAGCTTGACAGAGTTGGCAGTGTGTGGAACGCCAGCGATTTTGATTCCTTACCCCTTTGCCGCAGAAGACCATCAATCTTACAATGCAGACGTATTTACTTCATTTGGTGCGGCGTTAACACTGAAGCAATCGGAGTTGACGGCTGAACTATTGCAAAGTAATGTGTTGAATTTATTGCAGTCACCGGATGAGTTAGCAAAAATGGGAGAAAAAGCTAAAGCGATCGCAGTTCCTGATAGTGCCGACAAGTTGGCGCAGTTAGTTCGTGAAGTGATAGAAACTTAAAAAATTCAAAATTCAAAATTGAAGATAGTTAAGAGACAATAGGGATTTATTCTCCAGGTTATGAATATCTTATTTAACCAAAAATTTCGCTTCACAGTAGGTTGCGCTGCCTTATTGTTTGTCAGTTTAGCCAGTAGCCATCTATATACTCAGTCAAAAACTAAACAGCTAGCCCAACAAAATCAGTTTTTTACTCAGCAAGAAGATTTTGCCACACTTAAATCACAGATATCCCTTACCTCAAATCAAGTTGCTCAGAAACTTGATTTAAGGTTTCAAAATTCTTTAATAACTCAACAAACATCTGATGAGATTATAGGCAAGCAAAATGCTTTTTCATCTCAACAGGATTTGTTAGCGGCATCTGCACCCTATCCAGTTGTCGATGAGTTCAAAAAATACAAATTTAGCATTAATGGCAGCCAGGTTGTTACTCCAGTCAAACTACCAAGTAGCAAGGTTAACTTCAATCAAGGAGATTTATTAACCGTTCTCGTTAATACTAGAAAATATTTTCAAGATTATAGTTCGGAAGACCCAGATATTCTGCGTACAGGAATGCTTGCTACTCAAGGGGTTACTATTCCAGATGTTCTCAAAACTTTGGATTTCATGATTACTGTCTTAAAGGAGGATATTGCTAATAATCGAGTAACTCGTTTACAAGACCCAAAATTTATCAATTCCAATTTTAGAGTTATAAAATGGACTGCTTATAATCCAAAAGACAAAAAACAAAAACAATTACGAATTACTAAATATGCTGTATTTACTCACTCCGGCTCTCGCAAAAAAACTTCTACTTTTAATACACCAATTTATAGCTTAAAAGATAGCTCTAATAACAATACTTTTTACACGAGATACACAAAGCAGGATGTTTTGTCGGGTATTTATGAACCAGGCGGTAGAGAATTTGGAAAAGTTAAAAGTCTCGCTTATCTAACTAGAACTGGCTTAGAAGAAGCGCTAATGCAAGGAACAATTCTGATTAACTTTACAGATGGTTATAGGGCATTTTTTAATGTAGATAGAAATAATGGAATGTCTTACATTCGCGGATTAAAGGCAACAGCACAAAAGCGTTATTGGTATTTTAGAGAGGTTGATGCTATTAAAGGCTATGGATACAAAATAGATGCAAAAATTTCCATTAAACCAGGAGTAACCTTTGCTGGGGATGTGCTGAATATTGGTTTAGGTAGAGTGATTGTTATTGAGCATACTAAGGGTGGACGCAAATATTTACAAATGGGAGTTATGGCTGATACAGGCGGAGCCTTTTTACCCAATCTTTATCAACTCGATTTTTTGGCAGGTATTTTTAAGAATCAAAAAGAATTTAGGCAGAATATCAGCCAATTACCGGAGTACGCTACAGCATATTTTTTAATAAAAAAGTAATGCATTGACTTGATGTCAAAAATCTACGCACGGGTCAACAATTCTAAATTGTGACCATCAGAGTCATAGAAATATAAGCCACGACCTTGGTTCCAGTGGTTAATTTGTCCTTTATTTCGATGCATGGGGTCGCTACTGTATTCAATACCTGCCTCTTTCACGCGTGTAAAAATTGCATCAAATTCTTCATCACTAACATGGAACGCATAATGATGCTGCTCAAACGCTTCAGCGTCGGCGAAGTCGAGCGTCAGTGAATCATTTATATGCACAGCAGCGAAGTGGCCAACAGGAACCTCAACCTCTAAACCAAAAATTTTTGCAAAAAACCTCGCTGATGCTTCCTTGTCATGTGCGGGCACTATGGTGTGATTTAGAGTAATTGTCATGTCACACCTCCCCTCCTAATTTTGGTAGTAATTGATATCAACTCTCTATTCAAAGTCGATAACAACAATGTTTCTTTCTATTTTATCTTTTGGGCGCTGACACCAGCATACGTTTTTATAAGAAAAACTAATAATTTATATCAGAATTACTAAAGTAATAAAACTTGATTAAAAAATGTAAAGCATTGTAAAGTAGTTTCACAGGCAAAAACAAAACCGCCTGATTATAAAATAACTAACCGCA
>NZ_JAIVFT010000034.1:6510-45034 GCF_020829665.1 Nostoc sp. CHAB 5824 | reverse complement strand
ATCTTACATAATTTTTTCATCACTCTTGCCAGATTTATCGGTTTTCGTACTATCCCTCAAGCTCAACGTGCTTTAGCCAATCAAATCCAAAAGGTTTTTTCTTTCTTTGTATGAAACCACCCTGCTTTTTAAGGGGGGTTAGGGGGGATCTAAAAGTGCCTAAAGTCACAGCAAAACCCTTTTCAAACAACCACTTAGACTAAAAGTGATTGAGGGAAAGAAATCAAATGGAATTACGGATTAAAAATACTCTCAAGTCAGTCTCAAAATATCCGTTAACTTTGAAAACTGTGTAATAAGCTGGCGCGCATTTAACTTACACATCTTTTCGTGTTGGCTGTTGACTGTTGACTGTTGACTGTTAACCGTCAGCTGTCAACGAACTTAGGAAGTGACTGTGTAATTTAAAAGCGTAATAGCTTACACTTGTCTTACATAAGACTACAGCAATGATAATCAACTAAAAGATGAGTTAACAGCGATCGCTTCTATTACTGTTAACTCATCTTTTTGATCAATCTATACAGTTAGTTGCAGCATATTAGCCCTATTGTATAAACCTACCAATTTCCTAACTGCGCTGCTAACTCAGCGCTTTCCTTATCTGACTATCTTTTCATATTTCAAGACTTAAGTAATTACCTTTGCTCTGTAAGAGTTTGAGCTACAAGGGATTTTCTATATTCTACATTTTTACTTTGTTGCCGAGCCTCGATAAATTCGCTCCATTTGCTCTGGAGAAAGCACTGTCATTGGAAACCATTCATTTGTGGAAATAGGGAGTTCTTGGGAAGATTGAAACGTTCGTTGTTGACTTTTAGTGATATGTATTTCTACATTGCTAGTTAAAGGAGGGCTAACTAACGTTTCATCTATTTCCGATGGGACAAGCTGATTTTGAGGCAAGACATAGGCGTGCTTTTGTGCATCGTATGCCAAAATTTCTCCTGTCTCGATTTGATAAATCCAAGCGTAAATACTGAGTTGCCCTTGGTGGAGCTTAGAGCGAATCACCGGATAAGTCCGTAAATTTTCGATTTGGGTGAGTACATTCTCAGCAATAATTATTTCTAAGAGTTCTTCCCCTTCGTAGTGGCTATAATTATCTTTCACCAGTCGTCGAGTTGCCTCTGCATACTTAAGCCAGTCATGTACAAGCGGCATTTCTACCCGCAAGCTGTCTAACTTCATTAACCCTTTCATAGCACCACAATGCGAGTGGCCACAGACAATAATTTGTTGAATATCTAATGCTTGGATAGCATATTCAATTGTTGCCCCTTCACCGCCATTAGTCGCACCAAATGGTGGAATAATGTTGCCTGCATTGCGGATAACAAACAATTCACCTAAGCCGGCTTGTGTAATCAGGTTTGGATCGATACGCGAATCTGAACAAGTAATAAATAGTACTCTGGGCTTTTGACCATGAGAAAGTTGTTCAAACAGTTCTTCATTGGCGGAAAAATAACTACTTTGGAATTCGCGCAAACCTTTAATTAATTTTTTCACAGGAGTACCTAAATGAATAAATAATACTTTAAATTATTGGTAAAAATTTAATTCTCAAATTAAGAAAGTAGGAACGGGTTAATAATATCTATAAACAGATTGACTTAATTGATCGGCTTTTGCCATTGCACCATCGGCTTAGTCAAAGGGTGAAATTCATTGTTGTATTGTTTAAGTAGTCTTGTCAAACTACCCTCTCTGGTCGCAATTTTAACACAAACTCAATCTGCAATTGGCAATAAATTTGGTATTTTTATCCTTCCACTCATCTGATTTCCCATTGTCTATCTGCACAAATAATCCCCTACTGCTCGAAGCCCGATTAGCACTCAAACTGGATGGAAGTAAAAGGCAGCACCCAGTACAGCATAAGTTGCTAGCAGCAACATCCCCTCTAACCAGTTAGAACGACCATCCAAACTAATGAGGTTGGCAATGACCACAGCAATGATTACTGCAACAACTTCAAATAAGTTAAAGTTTAAATCCATTGGTTGTCCAATCACTTGCCCGACTAGCACAAGGATTGGTGCAACCAACAAAGCAACTAGTAGACTCGACCCCATTGCTACAGACACTGACAAATCCATGTTGTTCTTAATCGCTACTCGGACAGCGGTTACATATTCGGCCGCACCTCCAACTAGTGGTAACAAAATTACTCCTGTAAACAAAGGTGTCAATCCTAGTCCTTTTGTTGCCTCCTCAACTGCACCGACAAAAATCTCCGACACGAACGCTATCCCAATCGTTGCCACAAGCAAAACACCAACCCAAAGGTTCAAGTTTGGCTTTGAATGTTTATCTTGTTCTGTAACTGCGTCCTCAGAAACGTTACCTTCTAGTTCTACAACCCCAACATCGTAGAGGTAGCTGTGAGTCTTTAAGGAGAATAACAGCGTAAAACCATAAACTATAATTAAAATGACTGCTACAAAAATCGACAGATTAGTAATAGCGCTTGCCTCGACTACATTAGATGTAGTGATTACCATTGCGGGCAGCACAATTGCAGTTACTGCTAGTGTCATTGTCGAGCCATTGACTCGCGCTGCCATTGGCTGAAAAGTCTGCTCCTTATAGCGTAAGCCTCCCAGCAACATAGATAGCCCCATTACCAGTAGTAGATTACTGATAATTGTCCCGGTAATGCTGGCTTTTACAATATCTACCAAGCCTTCTTTGAGAGCTACTAGACCAATAATTAACTCAGTTGCATTACCGAAGACCGCATTTAACAAGCCTCCTATAGAAGGCCCTAAAACCACGGCAATTTCTTCTGTCGCCTTACTCAGCCAAATTGCTAACGGAATGATTGCGAACGCTGAAAGTCCAAATACTATTAATGCATCCCAGTCCAATTTTTGTGCCACAATAGCAATCGGAACGAAAACTAGTAAACCTATTGAAATTAGGTCTTTAGTTTGTATATTTTTCAATGCGGTTGGCATAAGTATATAGCTCTAATAATGGTAACTATCGTTTAATTAATTAAAATAACTGCACACTAGAAGCAATTTTCCTTGTCTGTAACTCTTGCTAAAAAACTTACCAGTATAGTAAGTTTCATTTTCTTAAAGCATCTTATCTGCTGCAAAAAGCTTTGCTAACTGGCTAAAGATGGATGAGGCTGGTAAATAACCTAATCCCTTCGACTGCCGTAATTGCTATTTATTCCAATTAAGTAACTCCCTATCCACACAGGCGATACCTGACTGTCCAAAGTTCAGTCTCAATAAGGTTAGGATAAGATCCCCCCGCCTGCGGCGACCCCCTTTTTAAGGGGGTAAAGAGGAGAAACAAGAAGTCGAAAGAGAGGATTATACCCGAAATTTCCTCCTGGCATGAGTTTTTTCATCTGCCGTGGTTGCGCCTGCGATCGCTCGCAAAAGTTTTTGGTCTACTGCCAGTAAGTAATCTCTACTATGCAAAAAAGCGATCAAATCAATTTACGCCATATTACTCTACCAATAAACTATTGGGAACGGATGGCGTTCTCAATTCAGTATGCATAACTCATGAACTCATGTGATGTACATTTGAAAAGGGCGATGTCTGACGACAAGCCCAGAGGCGGAATGTCTCCGGTGTCTACGCTTGTGATTTTTCATGACTTTAACCCTGCTAAACAATCGCTATCAAGTTATCCAGGTAATCGGCGCTGGTGGGTTTGGCGAAACCTTTCTGGCAGAAGATGTCCATATGCCTTCTCGCCGTCGCTGTGTAATCAAGCAACTAAAACCGATAACCAATAATGACCCGCAAGCCTACCAACTTATTCAACAACGGTTTGAACGGGAAGCAGCAACCTTAGAGTATTTGGGTGAAAGTAGTAACCAAATACCTAAACTCTATGCCTACTTTTCTGAGAACGGGCAATTTTACCTCGTCCAAGAATGGATTCACGGTCAAACCCTGACAAAAATTGTCGAAGCTAAAGGATTTGAGAGTGAAACTACTGTTCGGCAAATTCTCTTGAGTCTGCTTTCAGTCTTAGATTATGTCCACAGCAAAGGCATTATTCACCGGGATATCAAGCCTGAGAACATTATTCTCCGTTCTGTTGATGGCAAACCAGTTTTGATTGATTTTGGTGCAGTCAAAGAAACAATCCGTTCAATAGTGAATTCTCCAGCATACCCGACGCGATCGCTTGTCATTGGTACGCCGGGGTATATGCCTAGCGAACAAGCCGTTGGCCGTCCAGTTTACGCCACTGATATCTACAGCTTAGGTTTAACGGCGGTTTATCTGCTGACTGGCAAACACCCCCAAGAACTACTAACTGATCTCAAAACTGGAGAAATACTTTGGCAGCAACACGCCCCTAACGTCTCTTCTCAATTTGCGGCGGTACTCAATCAAGCAATTAAGCCTCATGCTGGCGATCGCTACAGCACTGCGAGTAAAATGCTACATGCTTTAGAGTCTGCTGCAAATACTTCCACAGTTAGTTTTTCTCCCACTGCGACATCGACTCGACAAACTCAGGCATTGTATTCACCGCAAAAAAATTCTGCGTTCGCATCTTCTGGAAACTGGCAAAAACCCGCTGTAATTGTTGGTAGTTTGCTGATAGGCGGCTTGCTTGGTGCAGTAGCAATTTCTAACATCACTCGTCAGCAACAACCAGAAAAAACTATTGCCACAAGTCCCACCTCATCACCAGAATCTTTGCCCACTCCTGCATCTACTGAACCGCCCATTTCTTCGCAAACTTCTCCAGTTTCAGTTATACCGACCTCACCAGCACGAGAGCCAATAATCCCCGATCCTTTGCCAACCTCTGATCCCCAAGTTGTATCCACACCACAGCCAGAAAAAGAGCCTGTAACTTCAGATACTCCAGCACCAGTAGCAGTATCCACACCACAGCCAGAACCAGAGAATATTGCACCTCCCACACCACAAGCACCTTCAGCACCACTGAAGAATGATCAGCCGCCTAGTAAAATAGCTGCCACGACTAGTAGACAAAACGTTCCCGCTTTTCCTACAGGTACACCAAGAAGCGCCGTAGAAGCTACCCTCGGCAAACCAAATCAAGATTTAAGAGGCGCATGGGGCAAAACCCGTGCTGTCGTTTACAAACTAGTGCCAAACAAAATTGATCTTGGTTACTTATTTGATCGCAATTCTAAAGTGCTGCGTCAAACTGAGGTATCTTTTGCCCAATCAGTAGATCCACAGGTAATGGAGGCTACCTTGAATGGAATGTTAGGTGGGCAAGCCACTGAAGAAATTAAGCAGGGACTCAAACAGGTACAACAGCGCCAGTCTGATAATTTTAGTTTTAGAAATGGCTCAGTCAAGGGTCAGATTATCCGCCAACAATGTAATTTCATTTACATCAGCATTTGGGATGCAAATTTACACGATTTTGTGAGTCCATCTACAGGCAAAAGGTGTTAATTTCCTGTTAAACATTGTTTTTAAAAGTGAGATTTTTGTATCCTAGAAGACAAATTGAGGATTGAATATAGCCATTAAAAAACTGGCTTTATTGGGCTAAAATCAAGACAATTTCGGTCTTCCCAAGCACAAAAACCCAGTTTTTAGAATTAGTGCATTTGTTTTCTAGGTTTTGCAATTAAATCTATGAAAATCCATCTTTCCCAGACCCAATGCCCTATTCGCATTTTCAAAACTGAGTTTCAAATTCTTAATCTTCATAAAGTTATAAATACCATTATTAAGTTTTTAATAATACTTGTCTCAGCTTCTACATTCATGTCGTAAAGTGCGATCGTAATTGTGTAATCTGAAGACAGCTAAGCTAATTATTCAATTGAGGTCTGATGACTCCTACAATCATGCGTCAGCTTTGGTCAGTGGTTGAAACTGCCCAAGCCAAGCTCCTCTTACAACTGGATGATGCTAGCTTGGTGCAGTGGTTAGTGAAACAAACCGAAACGCAAGTATTGTTAGATTCTAACGAAACTGATTTTCTGTGCCACTACATTCAATCTCGGCTAGCCCTTATACGTGATATTGCCCATGAACGCCAGTGTTCATGATAGCAAAATCACCATAAATTGATTGATAGTCAAGTGTTGTTACTATTGACTATTGGCTTTTGGGGAAAATAACCTTCCACTAAGCAGTCAGAGCCTACTACACGCCAACGAACACGTTCTAAAGACAACGCCTCAGTCATGGTAGTAAAACCTAAATCGCCTACAGGAGTGGGAGCAATGCTACCACCAATGATTTTCGGGGCAATAAATGCCAGAACTTTTTGCACTGCTCCTTGAGCGATCGCACTAGCAGCTAAGGTTCCACCACATTCCCACAAGACGCTACAAAAACCCCGCTCATACAAGTGCGCCATTGCCTTATCTGGTGTAAGTGATGTTAATTCCACCACCTCCACCCCCTGCTTGAGCAACAGTTTTTGGAAGTCGGGATTAGCACCTTTCTCTGTCAACACCAAAGTTGGAGCATCCGCAGTTTGCCACAGATGGGCATTTTCCGGTAAGTTGAGATGGCGACTCATTACCACCCGCAGGGGACTATGTGCTTCCGCCTGACGGGTGGTTAAATAAGGATTATCTTGTCGGACTGTATTACCACCAACAATTATGGCATCGCAAGCCGCCCGCAGTTGATGTACTTCACTGCGGGCTTCTTGGCTTGTTACCCAGGCGCTATGACCAGAGGTAGTAGCAATTTTGCCGTCTAAAGTCATGGCATATTTTAAAATTCCCAAAGGTCGTTTGTAGAGAATGCGATGCACAAAAGCTTCATTTAGCTGACGACAAGCTGACTCTTCTACTCCTACCAACACTTCGATCCCCGCTGCACGTAAACGGGCAATACCGCCTCCAGCTACCAGTGGATTGGGATCAACCATACCCACCACTACTTTTGCCACCCCTGCTTGGATCAATCCTTCAGAACACGGGGGAGTACGTCCATAGTGATTGCAAGGTTCTAGGCTGACATAGATTGTTGCACCACGAGCGCGATCCCCTGCTGCCCTCAAGGCAAACACTTCTGCATGAGGCTCACCTGCACGAGGATGAAACCCTTCGCCTACAATCTCGCCATCCTTGACAATCACCGCTCCCACTAGCGGATTTGGCGAAGTCCGTCCTAAAGCGCGGCGAGCAAGTTCTAAACACCGCTGCATCATGCGAGAGTCAAAGTCACTTCCGATCTTTTGCTTTGGTGGTGAATTCAATCCAACTGTTGACTCCACTAGATGTATACTTTCCTGAGTGTAGTTTGCTAAGGATGCATCTGCTTGAGCGACCACTGGGGAATTATCCATAATTTTAGGCAGCACTGTAAATATTCTGCACGCGATCGCGCAGCCTTCCACAGGAGAATCGCGCTTTGCTCCTGATAATTAAACAGAGTTAAATCCAGGCGCTATTATTGGCTATCTCAGCTTATATGATATTTCACTCAACTGTAGCGTTAACTATTCGACTTCTAACCAGTCGCTACAAGTAATACCAATTCACGAAAATCCTGATACATATCGATTTCTCGTAGGGGCATGGCATTGTCATGCCCCTACCAGCGTAATTGATAATAATGGCACTAAGTACAGCATTTCATTAATTCGCTACGAATTAATGAAAGGCAATACCCTGCAATGCCAATGTGTCGGCTTACATTGTTAATGCGTTGGCCGCATTGTTAATGCGTTAGCTTACATTGTTAATGCATCAACCGCATTGTTAATGCGTTGGCTTACATTGTTAATGCATCGGCCGCATTGTTAATGTGTTCACCTGCATTAAAAACGCTGCGCTTTTACGCAAAACCGTACTAAAATTATCGGAACTGTTTTGCCCAATGCCCCAATTCAAGCTAAGTAAGCAAAAATAAATCCAACTATGTAAATATATGTAAACTTAAACTGTCAAGTATGTGGTTATTAGGCGCTGAATATCCTAAAGTTTATCTATAGTGTATTCAATAATACATAACTTAACATTCTTTATGTCTTCTCAAGACCAGTTAATTCTTGAAGAAATTTGGATTTGTCCCCCCTTAGCCTTTGCTCGGTTTGGACAATCCCCATATGCAATGGAGAATTTCCATTGGGCAGAGAATGATTACTCACCTCGCGGTACAGCTGAAACAGTAATCAAGCCTGCACTGACGTTTAATATCGATCCCAACGGCAATATTTCTGCTTATTTGCCAGAAGAAATTCGCTTCAAAGATAAAGGTAAGTGGCGTCCGGTTTGTCCTTTTTTTGAGTTACATGGACGTTGGTCAGACGGCCATGAAGGGCCTATAGGACTGAATGAATTGCAAGCAGCTAAGTTGAGTCTAAATGATGTGGTGTGGCACGTAGAAGCAGCCAATCGCAAGGCATATCACTACACCTTAGCAGATGGGGATTTAGTTGAAGCTGCAATCGAAATTCCAGGTACAGATCATCTTTTACACCGGATATTGGGTCACAGTCCTGAAGGGGCAGAGAATCCTCTGATTCCCTCTGGTGTAAATGTTCCATTAGGCTATGTGCAGGTAATTCGGCCTAATCCAAGTTGGCCTGAGTTACGTTTGCGAATTACCCCACCCCAGGGATTGATTTATGCTCCCAGCAATACTAGCGATCGCAACTTAACCCAGTTGATACCACTGATTCAAGACCAAGCGGTATTTTTGCGACAAATCAATTGCTCTCTCAATCCCAATGCAGCATGGCCTCACTGGAATCCAGGGTCTGGGGCTAATGAAGATCCGCGCACCAATCCTGGTGGTCTGTATGCTCAAGAACCGGATGGCACTAGCTTGGGATTTTTAGATGATTCCAATGACGGTTTGATTAGAGTGACAATCACAGGAGCAAGTGTCGCCACAGGAAAACTCACTGCTTATGCTCGTTACACATGTTGTCCGCAGGACTTCCAACCAGACCGCCGACCATTTGTCTCCATTGCTGATGGTTTGAGCGATTTAGTCAAACGAGACGAAGTTTTGCATCAAGCTTTTATCGAGGGGCGAAACTGGTCGGAAACGGAAGCAGAAATCGCTGATTTGATGCAGCGAGTCCGCGAGACGATGGAAGCTTCTAATCTAGATCAGCAAAATTTGCGATCGCAGTTAGCCAATAACCCAAGTGATTCAGGCGCAGACGCTCCTTTCCCCTTCGACCCCGTACCCCCACGTCCAGGTCATCCATTACCCTTGACCGAATTAGGTCGGATGAATCACGTCCGTTTTCTGGCTTACGAAGTGTTCAAGCAACGCATGGGACAACGCCCAGAAGTGTTTGAACAATGGATTCGCAAACCCACCGACGAACCGAAATCCTACGACAAACAAATGCCCGCCTTGATGCGAGGTTCCGATTCTTCACCGATGTCCATATCCCAACGTCAGTACTACTTGATGAAGGAATGGTTAGAAGTGTTGCAAAACGGTCAAGGAACATCTCAAGATGAGGATAGTTGATCATGAATTTGCGATCGCCACAGTCATCCATATCGCCTGAAATAGACAATTTATCCCGCGACTTTCATCTGTTTGAGAGCGCTTTCGCAAAACACTTGCTGGTGGTGGACGGTTCGCAAGTGTTCGATCTCGACGAGTTCACCGCCCAGCGCATCGCTCAATTGCTTGTAGTAGACGACTCGGTGAACGAACAGGAAATCGCAGACTTTCGCCAAGGTTTTGTAATGCCAGGTGGTCAGCCCGCCATTGATGATACTCCCCTCGAACCGCCTCCCCTGCGTTCCCTATCGTTGAACGTCGCCCAAAGCTGCAATCTTGGCTGTAAGTATTGCTATGCTGACGAGGGCAAGTTTGGCAGCAAAACACAGTTCATGCCTCAAGACATTGCCCAGCAAGCCGTAGACCGTCTAATCGCCGAGGCCGAGCCAGGTGTAGATTTAGTTGTCGGGTTTATGGGGGGAGAACCTCTGTTAAACCGCCAATTAATCCACCACATTACCCGTTATGCCAGCCAGCGCGGCAAAGAAACCCGGCATAAAGTCCGGTTTTCTCTAACTACAAACGGCACCTTAGTTACAGCTGAAGATGCAGCTTTATTCGCCGAGTACCGATTTAATGTGTCTGTTAGCCTCGATGGCCCGCAACTTCTCAATGACCAGTTGCGCCCAACAGTCAACGGCCGAGGAAGTTACGAGGCGGTTTTACGTGGCTTAGAAGTCATGTCCGTTCAGCGTCCGGGTCATCTGTCGGCTCGAATGACAGTCACGCCCCAAAGCGGACGCTTACTGCCAATTTTGCAGCATGTGCTGTCCTTGGGTGTTGATGATGCGGGATTTGCTCCGGTACTGGTGTCACCGAATGCAGAATATGCCTTTGGGGCTGAAGAGTTCGAGCTATTTTTACAGCACATGATCGAATGTGGTGAGGTATGTAAACAAAACCTTTTGCAGGGTAAGCGTTTCCCGTTTACTAACTTTGAAACGGCACTCAATGAAATTCATCGTGGTAGCCACCGTCCCTACCCCTGTGGTGCGGGTGCGGGTTATCTGAGCGTCAATGCTCAAGGCGAACTTTATGCCTGCCATCGATTGGTAGGAGATGACGAGTGGGCTATGGGGTCAGTCCAGCAAGGGTCAGACTTTGCGGCTCGACAGCAGCTATTACAGCGCAATCATGTCAACTCCATCAAACCATGTAGTGACTGTTGGGCGCGTTACCTCTGTGGAGGAGGCTGTTACCACGAAGTCAGCAAACGTGGGCGAATTGGCTGCGATTACATTCGCGGCTGGCTGGAATTCTGTTTGGCAGCTTATGCCGAACTCTCTACTTACACCCCTGAGTATTTTGTGACTCCCGAAACCTACTTTGCAAACGGAATTACAAACTTAACTGGAAAAATATGAAGATCACCAAAAACAATAACCCGTGGCGGCCAAACGAATTCTCCCCTGAAGATCCAAAGGAATGGAAGATTTTTCCGCGTAACTTGACTGCACGAGCCGCTTACATTGTTCCTGGTAACCCAACCACTACCCGCCCAGAAGATGCTGTAGATAATTGCTATCCTGGGTTGGAAATGGATGCCCGTAATCTACATAAGTACTTCTTCCCCGGTTTATATTTTGAAGTGTATCGGGGTGATGGCGCTCGACTTGTTGAACTAACTCCCAGCGATCGCGCCGCTCAGTGGATTACCTTAGGATTGAAAGAAAGCGATCTCCAAGATGATTTGTTTTTGTGGATTCTCAAGGGGAAAAGTGCTGCTGACCAGGATGCAGCGAATCCGCCTGCGGTTGAGTTTGTTGATACTAAAGACTTAGGCGGCTTATATATCTGGCGCAAAGTTAATGCGCTGTTTCCGGGAAAAACTGCCGTTGCGATCGGGCCCAAACCACCTGCGAAGGGTGATAGTTTCAACGCTGCGAAAGCTCAATTAGATATCTCTTGGAACAATAACAATAGTCATATAGAACGAGATACAACTGGTAAATTGAAATTTGCCGTTCTGATTACAGACCGCTCAGTTTACTTGAGCAATCAAGGTGTCATCGACCCGGATGTTTACAAACCAGGTGAACTGACACGTACCCTGTGTACCCCCTGGACTTACGATTTCCGGGATTGCCAATGTTTTTATTGGGCATCTAATAAGCCTGATGTCAATAGCAGTGAAGATGGTAAATACCAATATCTCAACTTCCAGCGTAAGAACTCGAATATAGAACCACAAACCGAAGATATTGCTAACAGTTACGAAGCTCGTCGCCTCCGGGAAATCGACTATGCAGAAATGATGATCGATTGGGAGCAACTGCGCCCAGTGGTGAATGGTCGGGAATATGGCGAAACCTACAAACCCCCTATTCCCCCTAAAGGGCGAATTCTGACTCTGGAACAAATCAAACAGGAACTAGCTTATTTAGCCACGGTAGAACACGCCCTAGCGGTGCAATATCTCTATGCGTACTATTCTGTGAATGCTCCAGCTGAGGAGCCGCAAGAGCCAGACCTAAAAACATTCCGGATTTGGAAAGGGGCTAATGAGGTCTTCAATATCGCTATAGATGAAATGCGCCATTTGCACTGGGTCAACCAAGTGTTAAAGTTACTCAAAGCCGAAACGACCGTCAAACGCGCGGCTAAGATTGGACGCAGGTTTGAAGTACCCTTCTATTTGCAAAGTCTTACCAGCACTCAGTTGCAGTGGTTTATCGATGTAGAGGAACCTAGTCGCTCTACCTCGGCTGGGCTGGATGGGATGTATGTTGGTATTCAGACCTCATTGCAACAGCTTTCACCAGAAGAGTTAGACCCAGAAACGCAACGTCGGGCGGTGGAAATCATCAAGCTAATCATTGATGAGGGTGAAGGACACTATGTGCGTTTCAGTACCGCCCAGCAAAACCTGGCTTTTTACGATAATGCGGGTCGTGGTGATTTGCCAAAATATATCCGCGGCGGTCAGTGGAGCCAGTTAAGCGATCAACCTAACCCGGAGTTACCTAACAGTAATCTCTATGGTGTTCCCCACGTTGAGCAATTAGGCAGCGAAGGGTTCATCCTGCAAAAACAAAGTGACGCTGTATATTTAACGTTGATAGTATTTTTGAAGTTGGCGTTTGCCATGCAAGATGAGAAAATCAGTGGTGCATCGCTACGTCGAGCGATTTCCTTGATGTTTAAGCTGAACGCAATCAATTTTCAACTGGCAGAAAAAGGTCTGACACCACTGTTTACCATTCCTAAATGGTGGGAAAGCGATCCTCCTGTTACATCCCAGAAGGCTGCACAAACTCTGTTAAATACAGCCAAAGAGCAATTGCTGGAATCAGGGGTATTGCAAACCTCTGCGATCGCTCAATTTGCCCAAAAAGCACCATTGACTGAATCAAAGGTATTGAAAGAGCCGATTCTCTCTAAAGTTTTGCAGAAAGCGCACAATGAAAGCATTGATGCAGTACTTGCCCATTTTGATGATGCCATTTCCCAAACCACGTTTCAATGAGTCAGCCTGAAGTTTCTTCCCTAACGATGACCGAAACAGACTCATGATACAGAGCAAGTAAATTTATTTATGGGCTTGTTAATTTTGAATTTTGAATTCGGAGCGAAGCGACGTGACTTCTGTGGCTGTTGTTGGCGATAGTTTGAGTGCTTATGCTGTGGTTGCAGCCTTAGCCAAGCTGGGGTATCGTTGCGATTTGCTATGTGACCCAGCAAAATCTCACTTTTACGGGCCATCATTAGTACTCAACGATGTTAGCGAAACATTGCTTGGGAAGCTCTTTCCGGATGTGAATCTGGGTGTTTACAGTCAACGTCTGACTCATCGTTGGGTACGTTGGGGCACACAGCCAGTGCAGGTGGAACAGCCTGCATTAGCGATTCGATCGCACTCTTTACTAGAGTTACTGCGAAACTCCAAGGTAATGCAGCACACTCGTGTGATTGATGCTAGTCAATTGACTGCTCAACAAATATCGCAGAACTATACTTGGACAGTCTATACCAGACATAAAAAAGGCGCGATCGCTTTGCCCGAAAGTTCCCAATCCTTGGTTGGTGGTCAACGAGCTATAGTTACCGCTGAGGTACAAGACACGCCTAAATCTGCACATACCTGTTATATAGAGTCGCTGGCTGACGGTTGGTTATTTTATGCTCCAGTCGATCGCTCTAGCGCTATGCTTCAGGCATGTTTGCCTATAACTCCAGCCAATCCGCGACGGGCGTTGTTGGAATGTTTGTATCAAAGCACTACAATTAGCGCATTTGTCAACGATTTGCAAAAGGTAGATTGTTTTTCTTCTGCCCCCCACTTGCAATGGCCTCTCTGCGGTTCGGGTTGGCTGATGGTGGGCGAACCCGCAATTAAGATTGATCCTGTGAGTGGGGAAGGTACGCCTTTTGCATTACGCAGTGCAATATTGGCAGGGGCGGTAATTGATGCAATTTTGAGCGATCGCATTCCTGATATATCTGCGTTAAGTCATTATCAAACTAGATTAACTCATTCGTTTATTTCTCATTTACGAGGGTGTATCCAGTTTTATCGAGAAGTATTTAGCACAAATTTAGCATGGCAAGCTGAAATGAATCAGATGATTGATATTGCTAAGACTCTATCGAATCAGTTAGAGCAACAGGCAGTTAATATGTTGAACTATCGGCTGATAGATTTTGAGTTGCACATTGGGTGAAGGGGCAATACAGTTCAGTTAAGGCTTGATCCTCCCTAACCCTCCTTAAAAAGGAGGGAACTAAGCCCCCTTTTTAAGGGGGTTGGGGGGATCTTCCGAGGTCAAACATCACTAACTGAACTGTATTGGGTGAAGGGGTGAATTTACCTCAGGCAGAAACGCAGAGTAAAAGAGTCTCCTCTCTTCGCCTCTGCGTGAGAAAATCTATGTTTACGGCCTAAATAGGATAACTGTACTTGTATTACTAATAAGTAGTAAGAGAAAAGTGTAATGGCTTTAGCCCTATTAAGTTTTTTAACGCCTGTAATCCCAGTAAGACTCTAAAAATTGAGAATAAAGAAGACCAACAGTAAGCTATTACGCTTTGAAATTACACAGTCACTTCCTAAGTTCGTTGACCGCTGACGGTTAACTGTTAACTGTCAACTGTCAACAGCCAACACGAAAAGATGTGCAAGTTAAATGCGCGACAGCTTACTATTTGAGCGTAGGGCTAGCCCTTAAAGTAGGCATCGCCCCACACATTTACAGCGTCGCTACAAGTTCCTTTAACCGATCGCGTCCATCGCGGAAGACAGGCCAACCATCCCCCACCAGCACTGCTTCTACCCGACTCAGTTGAGCCAACCTCTGCACGGAAGCAACAGCCTCCTCTCGATTCAGCAGCTTGTCATCTGGTAAAATCGTCAAGCTACCTGCTTTACGTGCCCTTACTAAATCTCCTGTAATCAACGTTGTTTTCTCCAGTAACAGAGCCAATTCACCGGGGGTTTTAGAACCTTGGAGTTCAATCACCTCCAATCCTGGCACAAATTCTTCACCATCAGACAGCCAGCGATCGCAAGGTATAGGAAAAGTGTCTTTTTCTGCCACAGGGCCGGCTATTTTAGCATAGGTTTGATCGGCAATTTCTTTAGTTGCCCTGACATGCTCGGAATTCGTCAACACAATCCAAACTACACCACCGAGGGATTTCAGATGATTCCAATCATGGTTTGATAGGGCTACTGGGTCAATCAAGATGTTGCCATCTGGGCGAATCCAGGCAATCCCATTGAAATCAATATTTCTTGCCGGATTGAAATTAGACCAGCTATAGAGATCGGGACGATGCAAAGATTTCATGATGATTCTGGATCAGTACTTTAGTAATTGACTATTAATATCAATAATTAAGTATATAGATTATAAGGTTGCATTCCATCTGGATCTGAAATTTGATTGTACTACAATAAATCTATCGATATTATGGGTTTTTGCGAGATGAAGCACACTTGCGTCAACCCTTTCTCTACAGGACGCTACGCGAACGGGGAATTAAGAATTAAAAATTAACACCCCCATAAATAAATTTATTAGCTCTGAAGTAAGGACGCCGTATTTCTCTCTACGAGACGCCAAAGGCGAACGCACTGCCCGTCTGGAAATACATTTTTCCTTCTTTCCCATAAATGAATTCAGGGGGTTGTAACATTTATTAATTTTTAATTTTTAATTTTTAATTGGAGCGTTCGCGCAGCGTCTCGTAGAGAAGCGACGGTCAGACTTAATAAAATTATCGTCAACTATTTATGCCATATAGACAAAATCAATTTGAAAACCCGAATGGTTAGCAGATTACTTAACTACAGTCTTAAAAATATGGATCAGATAGTAATGGTAAAATTGATGTTTTTGTTGCAGGTATGGGTACAGGTGGTACAACAATCAGCAAGATTTACAAGCTAATTTAGAAAAGGCTTTAGCTCGAAAATTGGCTATGGGCATTGGGGATGAGAAAAAACGATTTTCATTCTGAATTGTAAACTTTATTCATCGTAATTAAGCATAGAGTTTTAGAGCCAATTTCCACAGATAGCTTTGTTTCTGCTGGGATTTAAATCTCCAGAGAAAACATAATTACGAATTTTTAAGTGTATCTATTCTTAAATTAATAAAAGTTAATAAATACAGGGTTATAATACTAAGTTCATAAATGCCTTTTTAAAAAATTTGTCAAGAAATCATGACATTAGTTTTTACCCAGACTGTAACTCTAACTTTTGCTCCCCGATAGAAAGGTTAACTTGCTCAATTAAACCCCACTTTAAAACGGGAGTATCTAAAGGTCAATGTGTAAGAATAACCCAAAAAACAACACTAAACTTCTGTAGAATTAGGACAAAATTCCGGTAATTATATCGGGATAGTAGGCTTACAAATTCTGGATTCAAAACTCCCATTGACTCCTTAGAAGGATAGGATTAAGGTTATAAGTAGTCCTACCAAAGGACACTTTTTATGCATCAAAAAATCAAGAGGTATTTCCTATGATGATGATGATGACTGAAACCATGACTCCCGAAATGCAAGCTTGCATGGATGCTTGTATGGATTGTCACAAAATGTGCATGGAAACCATGACTTACTGCATGAGCAAAGGTGGTAAGGACATGGACAAAAGCATGATGAGTATGATGAGCATGATGCGCGATTGTTCTGAAATGTGCATGATGTGCATGAATATGATGATGAGCGGTTCTGAGTTCATGGAACGCACTTGTATGCTCTGCGCTGAAATGTGCGATCGCACTGCGATGTCCTGTGAAATGATGAGCGATGATGCGAAAATGATGCAATGTGCTGCTGCTTGCCGCAAGTGTGCAGAGTCTTGTAGAAGTATGCACATGATGCCCGCATAATTCCTCTAACTAGCAGAAGTTTCTCTGCAACCTAATATTCAAGCGCTCAGACTCTTTGGGTCTGGGCGCTTGAAGTAATTGTTTTTGAAAGATTTCCCGCGTATCGTATATCTCTGCGTTCATTTCATCAAAATCAAGCGCAGAGGATCTAAACGCACATACCAAGGAAAAGGTTGGTCTTTCATCGTCGCCCATTTTTCTTTGAAGACTTCAGCTTGCAGATGGTAATCTTGAGAATTTTTGCCAGCCAAATGTAATTTGAGAAACAAGGTCATCCTATGAGGCGTTTCACTTGTTCGTACTACCCAGCAAGGAAAGGTATTTTCCTGTGATGAGTCGTTGGTAAAAATGAACTGATGGGCACGAATGCCGACGTGGGATAATTCGCTCTTGATTGGTTCAATTACTTGGAGAGTACAACCCCAATCAGTCGCTTCCACATGTTGCGATGACTGGAAAACAGCACGCGAGAAGTTTTTACATCCAGTAAGTTGGGCGACACTAACAGTAGCAGGATGCTGGAAAATCTCATGTTTGCTACCATAATGAACGGCTCTGCCATGCTCCAATACCAATAGATTCGGGCAAATCCGATAAGCTTCTTCCATATTATGGGTGACAAATAGAGTCACACCTTGGTAGCCAGCAAGAGTTTCTGTCATTTGCTGCTCTAATTGACTACGTAGATGTGTATCAAGTGCTGAAAACGGCTCATCTAAAAGTAATGCTTCCGGTTGACTTGCTAATGCTCTTGCCAAAGCTACCCGTTGTTGTTGGCCCCCTGAGAGTTGGTGCGGATAGCGATCGCCTAATCCCTGTAACTGCATCGCTATTAGTTGCTGTTCTACCTGCACTCTAATACTCCCAGCAGATAGTTTTTTGGGCAAGCCGAAAGTGATATTTTGCGCCACACTCATGTGCGGAAACAGAGCGTAATTCTGTACTAAAAAACCGATGCGGCGATCGCGGCTGGGTAAATTAATTCCTTGTTCCGAGTCAAACAGAACTCTGCCATTTAAAACTATGCGTCCGATTGTGGGCGTTTCTATCCCTGCAAGGCAGCGCAAAATCATGCTCTTACCTGCTCCAGAACCTCCTAACAATCCCAAGGGTTGCTCATCAGTAGTAAAAGCAACTTTTAAATCAAAGCTAGGAAGTATTTTTTCAATATTGACAAACAATCCACCAGATTTAAAGCTAGAGTCCGGGGTATAAAGATTTTCTACCCCTGCTCCCTGTTCCCTGCCCCCTGCTTCCCTCCCCTTTTCCCTCAATTCTTGCCAGAAGTTGACTGCAATAATTCCAGATAGAGAAATCACCATAATTGCGATCGCCCAGAACCAGGCTTCGTTCATTGCTCCCGCTTCCACTGCAAAATAAATCGCCATTGGGATTGTCTGCGTTTGTCCGGGAATGTTACCAGCCAACATCAGCGTCGCGCCGAATTCTCCCAAAGCACGGGCAAAAGCTAGCATTGTGGCGGCTGCAATGCCCGGTAGTGCTAGAGGTAAACTGATGTGCCAAAAGATTGTGGTTTCAGTTGCACCAAGGGTTCTAGCTACTCGCAGCAGATTACCATCTATTTGTTCAAAAGCTCCTAATGCAGTTTTATACATCAAAGGGAAAGAAACTACGGTAGCTGCGATCGCTGCACCATACCAAGTAAAGACGATGCTGAAGTCAAAAGCCTGCATCAGTTTCCCTACAGGGCCATTTTTGCCAAAAAATAGCAGCAACAAGAAACCGACAACCGTAGGCGGTAAAATCAGTGGCGCAATAAAGATACCCTCAATCAACGATTTACCTTGGCCACGATATCCCAGCATCCAGTAGGCAGCAGCGATACCCAAGAAGAAGGTGATAAATGTAGCAAGTAATGAAGTTTTAAGTGATATCCAAAGAGGCGATAAATCCAATGGCATAGTTGTCTGGGGAAGAATTAGCTCAACTAACCCATAATTTACCAACTTTAGTTTAAACATGTTGTAGAAAGTTGGTATATTACATTTATTAGAAAAACAAAAGCACAACAATGTTGTGCTTCGTTGTGCTTCCGTAGTTGCTTTGTATTCAATTCATTGTGACAACAAGATACTTGCTTAATTAGTCCAGTTGAGTACTGTAGGCACTAAAACCATAAGCTAAAGTTTCCTTTAAACTACCTGATGGCTTAAGACTCTTATTAATGGCATTAGCAAACGGCACTGGAATTCCTTTAATGGTTTCCGGCAAAATTGCATATTCTTCTGTTGGTTCGACACTGTATTGTGGACACTTCGCTTTTATCCCAGCAGTCGCTAACATTTCATTGATTTCAGCAGAAGAATATTGCTTGAGATAAACTGGATTTCTCACAAATGGGTTCAGCCTTCTGATAAAATTATGAATAATATGAGAAGGACAAGATTTGTTGTGAAAGGAATGGTTAAAAACAAAAATTCCACCAGGTTTTAGTACGCGAGATATATCAGCTAATAAATTTCTTAATTGTGCATCTGGTATATGCATAAATACGCAGTTAGAAATTACCAAATCTATAGAATTATCTTCTAAAGGCAATATTTCAGCAGAAGTGCAAATCAAGTTAAATTCAGCTTCTGGGAAAAAATTGTATTCTTGTTTAACCTTGATTAACCGTCGCAACAAAGGTTCAGAAATATCAATTCCATAATATTTTTCGCATCTCAGATTTTTTGCTTTCGAGAGATGTAGAGGTGCGCGACCATAACCAGAGCCAATCTCCAAAATAGAGCCAACAGATTTATTCAATGGAAATTTGTTCCAAGTACCTCCAGGTGTACCAGTTAACAGAGTGTAATCTTGTTTGATAGGCGATGTATCTGCAACTTTTTCAATTTTTTGGGAACCATAGTATGTTTTACCAATTGCGTCCCATCTTTTTTTATGTTGAGTATTATTCAATTGTTCATAGTCGTTAGGAAAATAAATGCCATCTCGTAATTCAAAGTCATTCAGACTGAATTTTACATTTGCTAATTGAGTCATTAGGATTATTCCTCATCAATAGTTAAGTCTGTTTTCTGTTATACTCTTAACTCAGCATTAACCGCAAGTGATTTTTACTGAATTGCTCTACCTTAGCCTTTCTTTAAAGTCTATAACTGTTTTCAATTTGATGGAATATAGTTCATAGAGGCACACAGCTGTGTTACCAAAGTGCGTATTGTATCCAAAGGAAAACCGCTGTAATAGCCTGACTTTTCACGGTATCTGGAAAACCTCACTTCTATTTCTCTCTCTTAAAAGGAGAGACTTTGGATTTTCCCCCTTCCCGCGTCGGAAAGGGGGTTAGGTTTTTCGTAGCCCTTTCCACATGACCTGAATTGTTAGCTGTAATAGCAACCCGCCCCCTGATCAGAACACAAGTTCGTATACATTAGTTGATAGACTGCAACAATCGGAGGCTGGGATGTTAAAAGGGTCACAACAAAAACGGGTAGTAGTTGTAGGTGCAGGTTGGGCTGGTTTAGGAGCAACCTACCATTTGGCAAAACAAGGCTATGATGTGACACTTCTAGAAGCAGGCCCCTATCCCGGTGGACTGGTGGCAGGTTGGCAAACAGCCGCAGGAAAATCTGTTGAAGCTGGCATTCATGGATTTTGGTATCCTTACAAAAATATTTTTTCCCTAATCAATGAATTAGGAATTAATCCTTTTACTACTTGGACTCGTTCTTCGCAATATTCGCCAGCAGGTTTGGAAGTTGAATCACCGATTTTTCAAAACTTACCGCGACTTCCTTCACCACTGGGAACTTTTCTCTACACACAGTTTAAGCGGCTGCCACTAATTGACCGTCTCAGTGCCTTGCCTTTACTTTATGCTGTTGTTGATTTTGACAATTCTGATGCAGCTTGGCGGCGCTATGACTTTGTAACTGCCCGTGAATTGTTCAAAGATTTTAATGTTTCTGCACGGCTTTACCGCGAGGCTTTTGAACCAATGTTATTAGTGGGCTTGTTTGCCCCTGGTGAACAATGTTCAGCCGCAGCAACTTTAGGGATGCTTTACTTTTTTATACTGGCTCATCAACCAGATTTTGATGTAGTTTGGTGTCGCGGAACTGTTGGAGAAAAGATATTTCGTCCTTGGGTGGAACGTATTGAAAAAGCTGGCGTGCGAGTGCTGCCTAAGCGAAGGGTTACAGACTTAATTGTTGATAGTAATCATCGAGCAAAGGGTGTGGTTTGCGGTGATGAAGTAATTGAAGCAGATGCCGTGATTTTTGCGGTTGGGATCACGGGTATGAAGAAAATTGTCTCAACTAGCCCTAGTTTACAAAGCCGTGAAGAATTCCGTAATTTGAGCAATTTAGGAGCAATTGATGTTTTAGCAACGCGACTATGGTTTGACCGCAAAATCGATATTCCTCGTCCTTCCAATGCTTGTTTTGGATTCGACGCAACTACAGGTTGGACGTTTTTTGATTTGAATGCTCTACATGATGAATATCGTGATGAGCCAGGAACAGTGATTGAAGCTGATTTTTATCACGCGAATCAGTTTCTTAGTTTAAGTGATGAGGAGATTTTACCAATAGTTCAGGGTTATTTAGCAACTTGTGTGCCAGCGTTTCGAGGGGCAAAGATCATTGATAGCAGTGTAATTCGGTTACCTCAGGCGGTGACTCACTTTGCACCTGGCAGCTATCGTTATATGTTGCCCGCTAAGACAAGTTTTGAGAATGTGTTTATGAGTGGGGATTGGATTGTGAACCGTCATGGTTCATGGTCACAGGAAAAGGCTTATGTTACTGGTTTGGAAGCGGCGAATTTGGTAGTGTCTTATTTGGGAAAAGGTCAGCCATCTGAGATTTTAGCTGTAGAAGAAGATGAACCGCATATCCAAGTGGCGCGATCGCTCAACCAAACTTTGCGTGACTTGGGCAAATCTATCCTACCTAACTTTTGGTTGCCCTAATCCGTAGAGAGGCGAAGAGTTAATCATTAATTGTAATCTAAATTCGGTAAGCTAAAGAAAGCGATTGCGATACCATCCTTATAATGTAAATCAAATCACATAAGCTTATGGAGCCAGACTCTTTACAAACCGAGGTGATTCTGACGCATCCGCGTGAGTCCCTCGGCAGAGTGCAACTTGATTGGACACCCCAACCCGGAAACTATCTCGATTTTGAAGGTAAAACCTACGCAGTTTTAGAGCGCCGCCATAGATACCAACTTAAAGCTGGGCGCTACCGCTTGCATAATATTGCCATTTATGTGCAGTCGGCTAAACGACCATCTGAGAAAAGTTTGGTAGCGGGACGTTGGGTAATTGGCGATGCCACCTGCTCCTACAATGCTCATTCAGAAATTATTCGCTGTGCAGTCAACCCAGATGGACCTTGCGAATCTTGCCGCTTTTATGAAAAGTTAGGAGTTAGGAGTTAGGAGAGACGCGATTAATTGCGTCTGTACAGGAGTAGGAGAGACGTGATTAATCGCGTCTGTACAGGAGTTAGAAGTTATTCTCCCTCAACTCCCTCAGCTACCCGCACCAAAAATTTCTCCCACAGTTAAGCGGGTACCATTAACAAAATCCCATCCCGACTGG
This sequence comes from Nostoc sp. CHAB 5824, assembly GCF_020829665.1. GTDB lineage: Bacteria > Cyanobacteriota > Cyanobacteriia > Cyanobacteriales > Nostocaceae > Nostoc. The sequence goes on along the minus strand of NZ_JAIVFT010000034.1, from coordinate 22,643 downwards.
GGACGTTTACCAGCTAGCTGAACCTCTCGCAACAGCAACAAACCTTCCCCAGTTTGGACGATCGCGCCAATTCCTTTGGTAATGCTGACTACAACTCCCGGTCTGTCTGATACATTTGACAAATCAGGCAATTGATGGGTCAATTCTTGTAATTCTGGTGGTAGCTCGCGTAGACGCGGAGCGGCTTGTCGCCAGACATCGCCTACCGAACTAAGGGGAGCAGAAGCGGTGATTTTCAGCAGGTTGTCACGAAAGGTAGCCGTGCAGTTAGGGTAAAAGCCTCTAATTTGATTGTGTAATTGGATAGCGCTTTTTGACCAATCCAAACCATAATCTTGTTTTTGAATCAGAGGTGCATAAGTAGCTTCCAAATTATCTTGGGGAATTGGTTGAATTTCCTGGCGTTCCAACTTCAACAGAGTTTCTACCAACAAATCCCCACCAATTGCAGCTAGTATCAAGGCTATATCTTGAGCATTATCTAATAATCCAATGGGTGTAGTGGCTATTTCTAGCATTGCCCCGGTATCCATCCCCACATCCATTAACATTGTCGTGATCCCCGTTTCCCTCTCACCGTTATACAGACACCACTGAATCGGCGCTGCACCGCGATATTTGGGTAAAATTGAGCCATGCACATTGATGCAGCCCAACTTTGGCATATTCAATATTTTTGACGATAATATCTGTCCATAGGCGACAACAACAAACACATCTGCGTCTAATTGTTTGAGTTGGGTTAAAGTTTCAGTGTCTTTTTTCACCCGTTCGGGTTGCCATACTGGTAAGTTGTGAGCAGTAGCGATCGCTTTTACTGGTGTTGGAGTAAGTTTATTTCCGCGTTCCCGGCGTTTATCTGGTTGGGTGACAACTGCCAACACGTCAAATTTTGGATGATTCAATAACTTTTCTAATGTGGGTACAGCAAACTGTGGTGTACCAAAGAATACAATTTTCATTAATAATTAGTTGCTCATCGTTAGTGATTAATTAATGGTAAATAATATCGGCTGTTTGGTGGTACAATATTTTCGTATTGGTGAAACAAAAGGCTGCTTGATTAACTTAATAGTTAAGTTGACAAGTGTAACAGCTAGTATCAACTGCATCTACCTTTAGTGTTCCTAATCGTTTAGTGGTGTCTCGTCACGAGCCGCTAGAGCATCTACCGAGTAAATTTTGTTGTGTTCCTGTCCAATTCCCCCAAATTGGCGTTAAATGCATTTGTGTTTCTAAAAAACTATTGCATTTTATAGCTATTTTTGTAGTAGTTGAGATTGCAGTTTATAACTTTGGGTTGCTGACAACAATATTTTCTGAGTATGATGTGTTATGCGTCTGCTTTAAGAGCTTTTCACGTAACGCCTCACGTCGACCATTATGAGGGTTTGCCCTCTTAATATTAGTGTGTAACCTGGCTTGTTTGTTGTGTACTAGCGATCGCTAGTACGATCCCCAATCGCCAATTTATCTCACTTTTGGTTGCCAGCGTTATTGCCTAAACTATACGCTGAATATTCCTTGACTAATACCTGTTTTTGGTGTGGTTAGGTATAGCAACAGCAACATTAGATATTGTGTAGTAATTACTGATTTCTCAGCATATTTACTATACTTGCATATTTTTGTAAAAAAACATGCAGTACCTGAGTAAGAAAAGGTGTAGACAATGATACTTAATTTTTGTAAAACTCTGCAAACTTTGAAGCAAATATCTCGTCAAAGTTTTTAGTTTCTTGTTATACATATAATTACCGCCTGCCCCATTGCTGCATAGGTATTGCTTCTCACATAGCAACCGCCCCTCTAGAGAGTCTACAAATGCTTAAACCCCTTTTGCTGTCAGGATGGTTCCGCGCGCAACCATTTCTTAATTACGTTGTTGTTGTGATACTGATTGTACCCTTGCTAGGGGCGTCGGGCCACTCGATCCCAGTCAGATCCGAAGTAGCTAAACTAACTTCGATAGCTGGAGAGTCTGATGTATTAAAGGAAATAGCTCTAGTTGAGGAACCTGAGATAGCTGAAATATTAAAAACAGAGCCAACCAACTCCTTAACAGAAGAATTGGACTCTGTACCAATACAAAGTACTGCTGTCCAGGAACCGCAAGTATTACCAGCCGATAAAATTGAGTCTTTGGCTCAAGCAGATAGTTCTGTGTCAAGCAGCGATTTAACTATTCCTGATTCTTTGGCAGCAGTTGAACTCGCACCATTAACAAATGTTCCTGTTAGTCAGCTTAATTTAATCCGAAAACTCAAAGCTGCTAATATCAAGTCTTTGAAAAGACAAGAAAATTATCTCTTCAGAGAAAAATCTTTAACTGAATCATTGACAGCAACTCAAGTAGCACCAACTCTTAGAGAATCGCAACCAACCACAACGACAGAAATACCTACTGCTGAACCACGTGATGAGTCCCAAGCAGAACAAATCGATCCGATAGGTAGTCCTCATCCTATTCCTTGGAAATGGATTACAGCGACTCAAGAAGCTATTGGTTCCAATGGTGGTTCGGGAATACGCCACTACCGCAGCGTACCTGTGGTTTCTCCAGATGGTAAATATGCTGTTTATAGCCGGGTGCAATTGGAGGTAAAACCCCAAATGTACAATAGCCGTGTTACCAGCGTTTTGTTTGTCCAAGATATGCACACCAAGAAGTTGTGGGTGATGTCTTCAACTACTCCTGTTAGCGATCCTTTATTAAAGGTAAAGACTGTAAAGGCGGCGGTATCAGAAGAAAGTGATACGAGTGGTAAAATTGGGGTATTAGTTCCAGTTAGCTGGTCAGAGAAAGGCGATCGCTTCTTAGCACGCAAGTTTGAAGGTATATTTAACACAGGTGATTCTACAGATAGTGCAGTAATTTGGGATCGGCAAAAAAATCACGCTGATACAGTTGCTCCTGCTAATGAGGAAGAACATGAAAAAATTGCAGTATTGTTAGGCTGGAGTAAAAGGCAACCGGATCATGTCTTGTTCCGTGCAGGTGAATTGGGCGACGAAAACTGGCCACTAATGCAAGTTGCTAATGATGGCAAGACTGTACCCACAACAGACGAAGATCAGCCGATTACTTTTGGTAAAAAGGTTACAGAAATTTGGGCAGGCCCACAAGTAGCCTACCGATAATTTATTAAATATCTTATATACTCCCGTTGTCGTCACTGCTGACAATGGGAGATTTTTTATTTATCGAAAATTTAGGTTTTGAATCGTGCGTAGGCTAGCAAGAACCGCAGGCATCGCCGAGTGTTGTTATTTAAGGGTAGAAAACTCGTTCAAATGGTTGGTTACGATAACGTCGATAAATATCAAAATCTTTATCCAGTGTGGCGATTGCGGCAACATTCAGACGTTCAGAAATTGCCACAAGGGATAAGTCCGAAAAATCTGCTGGTAAATCAGCGTACTGGGCATTCAGTTCAGCAATCCGAGAAAAATCTTGAGACGTAAGCGATTCACACTCATAGATGTGATTCGCTAGGTGGGACAGAAACTCGTTTTGCACTTGCCAGTTAGAGGCTAACCTTCTTCTGTCACTCTCCGAAAACATTTGCCATTTCTGAATTCTAGAGCTTTTGTATAGCAAGCGATGTCTACGACGGGCTACGCCTACGCGCGATTCTTTTCTAATAACAAATACAAGACCCATTTTTTTCTAATAGTATAGCTTGTATTGATTGGCTCATCAGGCTTCTAGCGATCGCCCTCCCGGAGAGTGACAGAAGAGGGTTACTCTGCACCATCAAAAAAAATAACAACCAAAATCCAGACAGACAAAGGCTTTCAGCTTTAGGGTACAATTTTCCCAAATTGGCACGGTGATGCCCTTTTCGGTCTACTGAAACTGATTAGTTTAATATTTGCCAGCGTTATTTAGGCAAGCTCATCTCTAAGCTCTTGTTCTACATACGACTTACTTATTACACAGGACTATGCCTGCTAGCACAGATAATCCGCCAATCATCATTATTATAGTTATTGGTTCATGCAGAATGATCCGCCCAAGGGTGACGGCAAATAGAGGGACAAGTGCTATATAAACACCTGTACGCGTTGCGCCAATTTTTTCGATACCTTTGTAGTACCAAACATAAGCCAAGGCGGAGCCAAGAATTCCAAGAAAAGATAAGCTCAAAAGTTGTGATAACCCCAAATTTAAAATGTTTTCAATCGTCAGGTCGCCGTTTATGAGTGCGGCAAAAAACAGCATAACGCTTCCAGTTGTCAACGAGTAAAAAACGGCGTTAATCGCACCAATTTCGCTGATCAATGGCTTTGAGAATACGCTGTAAGTTACCCAACTAATGACGCAGCCGATTAGTAGTAAATCCCCCTTCCATGTTGTAGCATTCGTTACTATTGCGGAGGGGTCTTTGCTAAGAATGATGGTAGTCGCTCCAATCAAGCAAGCTGCAATGCCAGCTAGTTTGCTAAGGGTCAATCTCTCGTGCATGAATAAAAAAGCTGACAGCGCGATTACTGCTGGATTAATTGCGACTATCAGCGATGCACGGGATGCGCTGATATATTGCAGACCATAGAAGAAACATACGTTATATAGGAATATCCCAAACAACCCAAGAATCAGAATGCGAAACTTTTGTGCAGCGTCGAGAGTCTTCTTCTGAGCTTTTTCTTTGCGCGGTAAGCACAAGGCTAACACGATACTAGCAATCAAAAAACGGAAAAAGGCTGATAACAAAGGGGGAGTGCTGTAGGCTAACTGTTTTCCGGCTATGAAGGTGCCGCCCCATATTAGTGCTACGCCAATTAATGTTAATGCTGTCACGCTGGGCAGCCAAGTTTTATTTCTATTATTTTTAGTGACAGGCATTTAGGTATAACTTTATTCAGGCCTTTTTGGGGTTCGATACCCAGTAATTACTTGTATGTTTGCAACGTGCTGGTGATCTTCGCAAAATATACGTTTAGTGCTGATTCTTTGTTTGAACTTCGTTGTTTCTCTATATGTTCTTATACGTGAGCCTTGCTTCGGCATAGAGCGTCCTGTAATGTCAAACATAACAGATCCCGTTGAGCGTGGCTACCGCCAATCTTAGACCAATGCTTTTTCGTCTTGCTCAGCAGTGTAGCGCATTCATCATACTGCCCAATCGAGTAATGGTATATCGATTGCAGTATCATAGTTCCAACTATGTGGGCACCTTCGGGGATTCCAGTACCGTCACTTCTAGCAATCATTTTTTTTATGAGAAATGGCTTGTCGGCTGCGGCAAAAGCTAAAGCTGCATGCAAGTCATGAAAATATGATGTCGAAGCACCAATGCAACCTGTCCAGTTATCCGCTAATTGACTCCAAAGTTCACTATACTGTTCGTCATTGGGAAAACACAGTTTATACCTCCAGAGAAAACCAACAGCATCGAGGTCTTGCTCTGTGTCGGGTGAAGTCTTCATTGAATAAAATGTATGAAATGCTGCTCTGGCATTGTCAAGTGACAAGAGACTCAGCTCAGCCAGTGCCATATGCCAATACACATGCATTTGCATGCCTGGATTGCTGATCCAAAAAGGCATATTCGTGTTTAAAAATTCAATTATTTTTTCATGTTCGCCCATTTCGTGGTAAGCATGTGAAACTGCGTGAATGGCATAGATATTATCTTCTATGAGGCGGCAGGATTTTAGGCCAATCTCTAAGGACTCCCTGTACTGACCGCTTTCACAAACTACAAATGATTTGATAGCGAGGTAATATCCATACAGGGGGTGAATGTGCGATATTTCTGTGTCTAACCTTTGAATTAAGCTAAGCAAGTTGGTTGTATTTCCACAACAAAAATCCAACATATGAAGCATGAAAATCGCAATTACATCGCAAGGGTATTTATTGAGATGCTCGTTAAAAAAGATTTTAGCAGAGGAGTAATCAAGGTTAGACCAACTAAATAATGCATCTATTAAGCTGTTCAATAACTCATTTTTTTCGTATTTTTCCTTATGGGGTTTAAAAAATCTTTTCGCGCGTAGAAAATCGCGTAAATTGCAAGAAGTAAGTAGGTCGAAGTTAATGAGCAACGCTCGGAGAAAACATTGCTCATCTGACTCCTCCGGTAAAGGGGTGGATAGATCGTTTAGTGATAAAAACTGGTGGGTAATTTCTGGATATATGTCACATATTCCAGATTTCTGGGCGTTCAAGCTGCTTAACATAATTCACTTTATCCTATCTGCAACATAGTTCTACACTTATGTGGAGTCACGCCAAAGCCAAGTTCTGTTATCTCTGCGGTAATGAACATATGAGTCATGCTCTAATTAATAAGTAGTCCAGTCTTGGTGTTTTATTAATTAGGGCAACTGTCTAAATAGAAGATTAAATGAGTAAAATTTTCAAAAATTTACACTCGTCATAAATGAACATGGCTTTTAATCATTGCTAGTTTTATTTTTTCAAACAATGCAACTTTAATAAACGTGTTTTGACTAACGTACTGTTTAATTTAGCCTAATATAACAATACATATATTTGCTTAATAATGCAATACTGTGACAGTAAATTTACACATATAAATATACGCCAAATACTTGTATTATTAGGAGTATTCCTATTTGGTAAAAATCAAAGAATCCAGATTATTCGCGAATATTCAGACTCTGTTGGCGAATGCATATAAACCGCAATTTCTGGTGTGAGCAGCTATGACATTTCAAGGTTTTAAGGATAGCGATCGCATTTCGCTAACAGAGTCATATTCATCGCGAATAATCTAGGGATTCAATCTTCTGGTTCTTCTGACTCTTGCTCAGATCCAGAACTAATGTCTAGTAAGCTAATGTACCTTTAATTTGCATAAAATGAAGATTAGAGAAATATAGTATATAAAACGATGCCAGCTAAGGGATTTCTCACAGCAGGTCAACAAGAAAATCTGCAAAAAGCTGTCAAAGAAAGCGAAGACTCTCATGTGATAGAACGAGCACTAATGCTGTTGCTCATGAATGATGGAAAGACATATAAAGAGATAAGTGATTTTTTAGGTTATGGCTATAGAAGCGTAGCATACTGGTGTGTTCATGGAAACCCAGAAAATCTCGAAAGCCTCCTTATAGCCCTGATTTTAATTTAGCCGAATTAGTTTAGCATTCAGCAAAAGAATATATCGGGCATCGTTTATTTAAATCAGTACAAAATTTGCATGATTTGTTAGATAGATTGCTAAACCATGATGAACTAATTATCAAATGGAATAGAAAAGTTAAAAACAAGGGTAACATTGTTATTGCAAGTTAAATGTCCTACAGCTTAATAGCCACATTACTTCAGTAACACAACCTTCACTCGTCAACAATCGACTAGTACATCCAGCAAAAAATTTAACCACTCGATTGTGATGTGAATCTGCTGAGTCGTAAAAGGCAACCAATAAACCTGTATCTACCAAAATTGTAGAATGATAGGTCATGATTTCTGTTGGTGGCTCTGCTGTATCCGCGATGCAATAACTGCTCTCCGAACGTCTCGATCTGACAAATTACCAACACAGAGCAAATGCTGGGGAATTCCTCCCATACGCTCTAGAATGCTTTGCTCAGATAGCTGGCTTTTCTCACCATCAGATGTGGAATTTTTCTGATCCTGTCTGCCTTTTATGAATAGTAAGAAGTCTAGCACTTCTTCGACTAGAGAATCTGAAACCTGCTCAATTTCCTGAATTAGTTGCTCTCTGGCTGTCACAAGTTATTTGCCTCAATACCAACAGGACTTCATTTATTACGTTAACAGGCTTCGAGGAGAGATTACATTGTGAGAGTTCAGGTAAAGGCGATCGCTCCCACGCAATGAGTCTCTGAAGAAAATAGTTCTCGCAGTACTCAATTCATCAAGCGTATCGTAGAATTCGCCCACAACTATCAACTAAAGTTAGTATGCTTTATCACAATTAAAGATAATTTAACTATTTTTTAAGCATTTTTACTTAAAAATAAAATTATAGAAACTTATTTATCACCCCTTTCCCATTCAGGTATAGCTCCTTTGATTCGGCGGATGGGCAAATTAGCAATTAAAGCTGTCGTTCGTTGGTTGCTTTCTAAGGAGAACTCCAAGCCCTCCGTCTCAACTTCGACATAGCGACAGACTACATCTAAGATTTCTTTCCGCATTTTTTCCAACGTTTGAGGGTCTATGTCAGCGCGATCGTGAGCAATCACCAATTGCAGGCGACGTTTAACTTGAGTTCGACTGCTATCAGAACCGCGAGAGAAAAGTCGTTCTAGAAGTTCAATCATTACGAATAGGTCTGGGGCGGAGACTGGAAAAGTAAATTAAACAATCTTTGTCCTGAACAACCTTCGTATACGCGCGAAGATGCTGTCTTGGGACGAGTCGATCTCCAGAAATTCGACACTTTCCCCTTCTAATCTACGAGCAATGTTCTCAAAGGCTGTGGCAGCTAAAGAGGGATTTTCCGCTAACACTAAGGGTTCGCCGCGATTGGTAGATACAATAACACGCTCGTCGTCAGGGATTACCCCGATCAGGGGAATGGCGAGAAGTTCCTGAACATCTTGCACTGACATCATATCATTTGCCTGCACCATTGCGGGTCTGATGCGGTTAATTATTAAATGAACACGCTTGATACCTTGTGCTTCTAGTAACCCCACTACCCGGTCAGCGTCACGAACTGAGGAAATTTCTGGTGTGCTAATAACTAGCGCTTCTTTTGCCGGGCCGATCGCATTTTTAAACCCATTTTCAATGCCGGCGGGGCTATCGATGATCACATATTGATATTTTTGCGCCAGTGCATTCACCAATAACTTCATCTGTTCAGGCGTGACTGCATCTTTAGAGCGATTTTGGGCTGCCGGCAGAAGTACGAGATTGGGTTGGCGCTTATCTTTCACCAAGGCTTGTTCTAAGCGGCACTCTCTAGCCAAGACTTCCACCGCAGTATAGACGATGCGGTTTTCTAGCCCTAGCAGCAAATCCAAATTTCTCAGACCAAAATCCGCATCAACCAAGGCAACTTGACGCCCCATTTTGGCTAAAGCCATGCCCAGATTTGCTGAAACTGTGGTTTTACCCACTCCTCCTTTACCGGAGGTAATCACAATAATGCGAGTCATGATAGAAATACGGTCAATAAGGGTTCAGAAAATATAAAACAGTAAATTGCAGTATAAAGTATGAAGTATGGTATCTAGTATGAAGAAATATCTGTTCTCCGTATCAAGGCGAGACATGAATATTTGTTTTATTTCATCCCGATCTACTTCATCCTTTAAGTAAATATTTATGGCTCTTGATTGCTCTTGGTGAATTGGTTTCTGGAAAAATCAGTAGCCCTAGCGATGCGAATTCCTTGAGGCGTAATATGTGCCACCTCTGGAGAAAACTGCATTGGCGTTTTTTCTGGTGCCCTAGCTACAGCATCTGCGATCCGTAGTTGGGTCGGTTCCATTTGCAAGGCCATAATTAGACACTCACGATTGCCTCCAGCACCAGCATGAGCGATTCCACGTAGGCGACCCCAGATGATAATATCTCCATCTGCAATTACAATACCACCTGGATTTAAATCTCCCAAGAGAATTACTGTACCAGGATGACGAATTTCTACTCCAGAGCGGACTGTCATTTCCAAATAGAGGGCATCTGCCTGGGGTATGGCTGTAGCTGTTGGCTCGGAATTCAGGGAAGTTACTGGCTGTAATTGTTCTACAGAATACCCAGATGTTACAGCAGCGATCGCAGTTTGCCGACGACTAGTCGAGATTGATATGAGCCGCAGTTGGACTTCACTCAAAGCCTCGGCGAGTTCTTGCAGTTGTCTGGCATCTACTAGGCGGTCTTGTGCCATCAGATGCACAGGAGTATTAGATATACGGAAGCGATCGCCTGCATTCAAACGTTGTCTTATTTGCTGCCAAATATCAGACCAACTAAGTTCTGAGGCAGATACTTGAGATTCCGGAGGCAAAATTAATAACAGTCGTCCCTCCTTACTTTTTAGCTGGACTTGAGTATTGTCATTTACGCGATGCCCTGGAGATGCTGACTCATTAGGATTTGAATCAGTAAGGATAAAATCTGATACCGTATCAGGATTTGACTCGACATCGGGGTTAGCAGGTGACTCTACATCCTCAAGGACAGTATTTGATTTTAAATAAAGGAGAACAGATTTTAACTCCGCATCCGGGAGGATAGAATCTGACTCTACATCAGAAACAGTAGGATTTACCTCTACCTGAGAAAGGATAGAGTTTGGTTCTGCATTAGGAAGGGCAGAATTTGACTTTAGATTGGGAACCGCAGAATCAGAAGTCATGCATTACTAGCCAAAAAACAAGGGACACTCCGAATAATTACCAATATCCGAATAATTACCAATATTAGATCAGTGTCAGGTAGGAAAGTGCGGAGTTAAGAATTAGGAGTTGCAGCGCTTTTTAAGTAATTGAACTACAGCACTCCCTAGTACAGATGCGATTAATCGCGTCTATCCCTAGTACAGACGCGATTAATCGCGTCTCTACACTTTCCATTCACCGTCTCAGTTGTGGTAAAAATACCTGAAAACTGCTGTAATAAAAAAGGTTTTTTATCTAGCTTGTAAACCAGAATACTGTACCTCACTAACTTGCAATCCGCTGTAGTTCGGAATTATTTTCATTTCATACTCAACACTCTAGACTGTTTTAGTCAACCTCTGATAAACTGTCCCCAACGCATCAGCATCGCCGACGTTACCTGGAAACAGCACCACAGGCAAATCAGGAAACTGGGGATGATCGGATGGCGTTAATACCATTGAACAACCAGCTAAAATTTGACCGAGTAAGCGGGCTGAAATTAAAGCTAGTCCAGTACTCAACATATCGTTTGAGGTAATACCACCCTTGCTGATTAAGAATCCTATATCAGATGGTAAACCCCGCACAATATCCATTAATAAACTTGAAACTTTTGCCCCAAACTCCAATCGTGTATTGACATCTTTAAAACTCAGTTCCTGACGGCTAGTATAAACCACTGGTGTTTTGCCAGCCTCATGTGCCGCCCATGTACTTTCTTTGATTTCAGTTAGCAGTGCCGCAGATTGATTTGCATCCTCAAGTAATCGTGCTACATTCACTTCAATTCCCACTGTTCCCTCTACTCGTAACAGCGCCTCTAATTGTTGAGTAGTTTTTTTCACATGGGAACCAACAATCACCGCACCTGGTTTACCTTGGCGCACGTACTGCGACATATTTTCGGCGGCAATGGGTTGGGGTGGTAAAGCGGCTAAAGCCGTTAAAATACTTGCTGCACTGCGAAACAGAAAGCGTTTCCCTTGACTTGCTGCTGCTAATATATCTACTGCAAAGCGGTTGAGATCGTCTTGAGTTTCACCATCTACAACAGCGCACTTATTACCATTAAGTTGTAACAATCGTTCCAAACTACCAGCGCGAATATCAGCGAGGAGAAACCTTTCTACAGCTTCGGCACTAATTCGTCCTTGAGTCTTTTCTTCAACGTACTTGGGTAAGTAACTGTAATGGTAGCTGAAGACTGAATCACGGGCAAATTCAGTTTCATGGACTGGGGTAGGTACACCGCCGATAATTAAGTAATGCACGCTGTCATGAGTGATGCGTCCGCCGTCAAAAAAAGCTGGTACAAGAAAATGAGCATCAAAAGGGCCGAGTTCTTGTGCGATCGCATCTGTTTCAATGGGATAATGCCCCCGCAAAGTAGAATCAGAACGGCTGACAATCAAAAAATCCTTAGTTCCTTCAGCATTCAAAGCGATTTTTAGGTTCTGGCAAACTTCTTTCGTGACAGATGCAGCTGACTCTGGCGTTAGCGATCTAGTATTAGTCAGCACAAAGAAAATCGGCGAATCATCCTGCAACCCGGTGCGTAGAGTGTCCACATCCCAGTGCATTAGCAGCAAGCAGCTGTGGACTGTTTGAGAACCTGTAGGGTCATCATCCAGGACAATTATTTTGGGTTTGTTGCTCATTTATGTGAACGGGGCAATTGTTTTTAGGAAATTTATCAGCAAATAAAAACTCTACTCAATTTTTGTGTAATTTTCTGATTTCTGCTTGCACATCGATCGCAATTTGCAATGATTGATTTAGCAGTTGAGCATATTCGCCTGCTTGACTACTAACTTGTAAAGCTTGCAGACTGGCTAAATTATTCACAAATAACTCTTGGTTATTAGCAAGCAATTTTTTATTATCCCGCAAAATTCGTTCCGTTTTCAGAGCGCGAACTAAATCTTCTCTAATTAGTTGCAGGGCCGCGATTACTTGATCTCGGTCATGGAAACTGCTTTCTACGTTTCCTGATGCTGCCAATTGGTCATTAATATCTATGGCAGCAACCAGGTCATGATATTTATCAACTTCATCTAAAAGTATTGTCAGCCCTTCAGGACAGGTCAACTGCCGCCACAGCCATCGCCCCACTAATATTGGCATTGGCACTAAAATTAGTAAAAGAATTCCTAGCCTAATTGAAGAACCAATTGTTGGCAGAATAATAAACGCGTAAACAAAACCAACAATTATTGGCGTTAGCGCCAGTGTCACCAGCATTTCATTGATCAAAAACCCTAATCGCTTCTTGCTATCTCGCAAAACAGAGGGACGAAAAACGTCTTCTGGATCGAACCCAGTCAAACGTCTTAGTTCCCCCTTACTAATTTCCAAACCTATTAAGTCCGGCTGCACGGCTGGATAACTCCTATGGAAGCCCAAGTTGCGTATTTATTTTAATCGGGTTTGGTAGAGAAGCAATGGGTGGTTACGTATAGTTATGATAAAAAGCAGACTGTGCAACATGATTAGATAAAGCTAAAAAGCATTTGCACTTATTTTCTGCTTTATTTTAGATACAATGCAGTACTTATGTAGGCGATCGCGTTTAAGCGCACATTAAGTTGAGTTCTATGACTCAGGAAACCAGTTTTCATCCAAAATTTGTTCTAAAGAGCCAAGAACTGCAACAGGGAATGTATCAATGGGAAGTTGAGAGCGTAGTTTACCGCCGTAGGCATCGCTTGCTTCTGCTCTTGCATCTTGATAACATTCATCAAATATTTCTAAAATGTAAGGTTTAAGACTAGGGCTATCTTTGAGCTCATCTTTAATCTCTCTACGGAATGTCCTGATTTCCCCTTTCCAATGCCCTTCATTGCGCTCCCGTTCCACATCCCAGTATCTGAGCTTCAGCAGATGTTCAAAAAGTCGAATTAATAGACTTTTCACCGTTCGCTTCTGGCTCCTACCTATACTTTCTAATTCTTCTAATAAATTATCTAAATCTACAGATGAAAATTGACCAGCGCGAAGTTGGTTGATGGTTGTCCTAAGCCAAAGGTAATAATCTTGAGCGTATAAAGTCAGAGTTGTTGGTTCTCTTTGTATCACCATACACTTGTTCAACTCCTATTATTTGTATTAAAAACTGTATGTTTTATACACCAATTGTGCTCCAGATTTTCAATACCCAGAATTGGCTATAATTTTTCACCAAAATAAAAATATCTCTTGTGACATCATCATAATATCGAGAACAAGGAAAAAATGCGATCGCTCCTTGAGTAATCCTTCAATAGCTTCCCATTGTCCAGGGCGAAAGTCAGATGTGGAGTTATCAAGCGCTTGACGCAGAAGTAATAATCCCTGTTCTGAGAGGCTAGTTCCCATCTATCTAAGTAAACAGCTATGATTTTTGTTGTAGCATGAAATACAAGTATAACTTAGTTTGCTTCAGGACTCACACTACTAAAGGTTTCAGCGTCAGCTACTTTGGTGTTTCAACAAAAATGGATAAACTAGAACTCAATTGCAAAAGTAATTTAATACTGTACTGTGTGAGGATCTTTAACTGGCGTTCAAGGTTTGGATCGTAGCCTTGGATGCTAACGCTACATACTCAGTATCCATCACGCCGAGGTTATGAATTTCAGTTAAGGTGCAATACCGAAAATATTCCTTAAGTCTAAATTAAAGCTTACTCAAAGAATGAGGTTTTCATTTACCAAGTCTTAGAGAATACATGAAAGACCCTTCATAACCTTTCAAATTCTCAGCCTAAGAAATCGGTAATTACTAGAGAAAAAGAAAATGGCTAAAACTAAAGCAACAGACATTCTGTCGTTAATTGAAGTAGAACATCGCCAAGTTGAGAAACTTTTTGCAGAAGCAGAAAAAGCTAAGGGCGCAAAATTAGTTGAGCAATTCAATCAAATCTATATAGCATTGAACTTACATGCTATATCTGAAGAATTAGTCTTCTACCCAGCTATGCGAGAATACGAAGAAACTGAACAATATATTGAAGAAGCTGAAGAAGAACATGAAGAAGTTTCAGTGATTTTAGAAAAGATTAAGGCGCTTAAACCTACTGACCCTGAGTTTAAAGAAAAAATGAGCGAATTGAAGGAAACAGTTGAGCATCATGTAGAAGAAGAAGAAAGCGAAATTTTTATTGCTGTGCGCGAATGTATGAGTGAGAAAGAGCTAACTGAATTGGGTCAGGAATTTCAGGAAGCTAAAGCTAAGTTAGTGCCTAATATAGAAGCTGCATTAGCAATGTAACAATGCACTTTCTCTCAAGTGTTTTTATCAGCAAATAGCCATAATTTGCAAATAATTATTGCATAAAAATTACAAAATTGTCCTTCATCAGGGAGTAGAATAATGACTGCTACAAATGGTAAACGCAAAATTCGCTACGCTGTCGTTGGTTTAGGTTGGTTTGCCCAAGAAGCTGCCTTACCTTCGTTTGCCCACGCCGAAAACTCAGAATTAGTGGCGCTGGTTTCAGACGACCCCACTAAAAGCGAAGAACTGAGCAAAAAGTATGGTATTGAGCATACTTACTCCTACGAGGAGTATGAAGACTGTCTAGCAAGCGGCGAGGTTGATGCAGTTTATATTGCATTGCCCAATCACTTACATTGTGACTACACTGTACGGGCTGCTAATCAGGCAATTCATGTATTGTGTGAAAAGCCAATGGCAGTAACAGAAGAAGAGTGTGAGGCAATGATTAAAGCTGCCAATGATAATAATATTAAGCTAATGATTGCCTATCGTTTACATTTAGAAGAAGCCAATTTACAAGCAGTCGAAATTGTGCGTTCAAAGCAAATTGGTGAACCACGGATTTTCAACTCAGTTTTTACTCAGCAAGTAGAAGAAGGTAATATTCGTTTACGAGATATTACAGGTGGTGGCACGCTCTATGATATTGGCATCTACTGCATTAATGCTGCACGTTATCTATTGCAAGATGAACCAATTGAAGTGTTTGCTGTAGCTGCTAGTAAGGGAGAACAACGCTTCAGCGAAGTGGAAGAAATGACTAGCGTCATCTTGCGTTTCCCGAATGAGCGATTGGCAACATTTACCTGTAGCTTTGGAGGTGCAAGTGTTTCAACCTATCAGATTGTAGGTACTCAAGGCGACTTGCGAGTAGAACCTGCCTATGCTTGGCAGGGAGAACTGAAGCACTACCTGACAATTAATGGTGAAACCCAAGAGCGTACCTTTGAGGATCACGATCAACTAGCAGCTGAATTTACTTACTTCTCTGATTGTATTCTCGAAGATAAAGACCCAGAACCATCTGGGACGGAAGGGTTGATTGATGTTTCTATCATTCAAGCGCTTTACCAGTCAATTGAGACGGGTCAACCTGTGCAGATTCAAACTCGCGCTCGCCATCAACGTCCCACATCGGATCAAACTATTGAGCGTCCTCCTAGTGACGAGAAGCCAGACTTGATTCATGCTGCTGCACCTTCTGGGCAGTCGTAAGGTTGGTTTCAGAATGGGAATGCATTCATATAGGCTGCTGACTCAATGTCTGACTGGAGGCAGCAGCCCAATCAAGCCGCCAGGTGGCGATCGCTCTTCCGGACTCAGAGACATCGGCTGAAATCCCGATTCTCTAGTAAGTTTTCGATCTACTGACTTTCCTATGGCGTTCCCTGATCCTCCCACACCCATCGTTGACCGTCATAGAATTTGTCATATAGCCGACCATTACTTCCTACTACAAAAGCATGAATTCGATCAATTGTTGGCTGGTAAATTGTACTAGGCGAGTTAATTGCTAAAGTGCCAGGCGGTGTTCC
>NZ_JAIVFT010000034.1:0-6411 GCF_020829665.1 Nostoc sp. CHAB 5824 | reverse complement strand
GCGTCATAGAATTTGTCATATAGCCGACCATTACTTCCTACTACAAAAGCATGAATTCGATCAATTGTTGGCTGGTAAATTGTACTAGGCGAGTTAATTGCTAAAGTGCCAGGCGGTGTTCCCTGATCTTCCCACACCCATTGTTGACCGTCATAGAATTTGTCATATAGCCGACCATTACTTCCTACTACAAAAGCATGAATTCGATCAATTGTTGACTGATAAACTGTACTAGGTGAATTGATTGCTACAGTGCCAGGCGGCGTTCCCTGATCCTCCCACACCCATCGTTGACCGTCATAAAACTTGACATATAGCCGACCATTACTTCCTACTACAAAAGCATGAAGTCGATCAATTGTTGGCTGGTAAATTGTACTAGGAGAGTTGATTGCTATAGTGCCAGGTGGTACCCCTTGGTTCTCCCATACCCACCTCTGACCATCATAGAATTTGTCGTACAAGTTGCCATTTTTACTAATTAAAAAGGTAGCAATCCGATCTATAGGTGGTTGATAAACGACGGCAGGTGAGGATGATACAAAGTTTGCTTGTGCATACAAGGAGTTCGTATTTACACTGCGCTGATCTGTAGTAGTGTTATCTAGATTAGTGCTTTTTGAAAGGGCTACACCTGAAGACACCATTGTCATACCACATAGCACTATACCTACTGTCAAAGCTGCTCGTTTTTTAGGACTTGTTTTCATAAACTTTCACTCCTGTATTTTCTTTCCAGTTGAGTCAGTGTTGTAAAACGAAGTCACAAATTTATTCTTGATACGGTCGTTATATTCCTGTAGAAGGCTCATCCTTCGTTTCACAGTTAACTGTTTGTTGTAGCGATCGCTTAATAAAAATACTCGCTATTAATAATATATAAGGGCACAATATTATATTGTTGTGCCCCTACATATTTATTCAATTAAAAACCTGCTGTGTATGCCTAAATCTTAAGGATAAAGACCTCTGTCAGTCAGCGCCTGCGCCACTCTCCCCACCCCTAAAGTGTAAGCTGCTAACCTTAAAGGAATTTGGCGCACCTCTGACTGGTGAATCACTTTGCGGTAGGCTTGCACCATCAAATGCTCCATTTCGCGGTTAACGCGCTCCTCATCCCAAAATACGTAGGAAAGGCCTTGCACCCACTCCAAATAACTGACTACCACACCGCCAGCATTTGCCAATATATCGGGTAACACTGTCACACCCCGCGCCTCTAACGCCAAGTTAGCCTCAAGGGTAATCGGCCCATTAGCCGCTTCTGCGACAATTCGCGCTTGCACTTGATTCACATTTTCTTCAGTGATTTGGTTTTCTAAAGCTGCCGGTATTAAAACATCGCAGGGCAAAGTTAATAAATCTGCATTGCTAATTGGTACAGATTGCGGAAAACCCATAATACTCTTGCGATTTTCAGCAGCATAGACTTTCAACTTGGGAATATCAAGACCGACTTCGGAAAATATTCCGCCAGCACCCGTTGAAACAGCGATAATTTTCGCGCCAGCAAGATATAGTAACTCTGCTGCGGCACTACCAACGTTACCGAAACCCTGAATGGCTACTCGTACTCCTGCTAAGGATTTACCTTGTCGTGCCAGCGCCTCACGGACAATAATCATCACGCCACGCCCGGTTGCCATTTCCCGTCCCAGCGAACCACCAATAGAAAGCGGTTTCCCAGTTACAACCCCTGGTACAGCATGACCAACATTCACAGAGTAAGTGTCCATCATCCAAGCCATCTCACGGGACGAAGTACCCATATCTGGGGCAGGAATATCTACAGCAGGCCCAATATCTTTAATCAACTCGCTGATATAACGGCGGGTGATTCGCTCTAATTCACCAACACTGTAGCGTTTTGGATCTATGGGAATGCCGCCCTTCCCGCCACCGTAAGGAATACCTAACAAAGCACATTTCCAGGTCATTAGCATTGCTAGAGCGGATACTTCGCGTAGTGTCACAGCCGGATGGTAACGAATTCCACCCTTGTAGGGGCCTAAAACATCGGAGTGCTGCACGCGATGTCCAGCGAGAACTTGTATTTCTCCATCATCTAGTTTCACGGGAATGGAAACCGTGACAACCTTACGCGGATGGCTGAGAATTTCCAGTAAACCCTGATTTAAATTTAATTCTTTAGCTGCCGCTTCTAAGTAGCTACAGGCTTGATCAAATGGGCATATATGCGCTGGAGAAGCTGGTTCTGGCAGCAATAGGGATTTTGAAATCATAAAATTTTCTCCTAATCACGGTATCTTTGCGAACCGGATATCATCTGTAACTAGCTTATCCTTTTTTGATGGAAAATATAATTTTTGTAGTTTTTGTTACAGTTTTATATGTTATATCCTGCTATGACTGCAAAAGCATGATGCTTATACATTAGAAACAAATGCTTAATTAAAACTTATATATGATGTCGGTCAGATAACGCGATCGCTGCATTCTGTCCACCAAAACCAAAACTGCAACATAATACTCGCCTAATTTTACTTAGACGCGCGGCTGTAACGATGTCTAAATCGAATTCTGGTTGCTGCAATCCTACACAAGGTGGTAAGATTTGATGCTTTAATGCCATGAGAGAAAAAGCTACTCCTAAGGCTCCAGATGCTCCTAGTGTATGGCCTGAGCTTCCCTTGGTGGAACTAACCGCAACCCTTTGGGGAAACAAACGCTGGATTACCATGCTCTCCATCTGGTCATTTAGCTGGGTAGCTGTGCCATGAGCATGAATATAATCAATATCGGCTGGTGTCAGACAACTACGTTCTAGACATTGTTTGATAGCAGCGATCGCACTTTTTCCTTCAGGTTCTGGTGAATTACCATGATACGCGTCGTTAGTTAAGCCAAAACCGAGAATTTCACCATACACTTTTGCTTGACGCTGTTTTGCCAACTCTGCTGATTCCAAGACAAACACAGCTGCGCCTTCGCCCAACACTAAGCCTTCGCGGTGCAAATCAAAGGGATAAGCCCCAGTTTTGGCCAAAGCACCCATCTGCTGAAACCCAGCTAAAGTTAGGGGTGTAATTGGCGCTTCCACTGCGCCAGCGATCGCTTGTTGACATTGCCCAGTTTGTATAAGTAAAGCTGCTTGAGCGATTGCCCAAATTCCAGTTGCACAAGCTGCCATCGGTGCTAAAACTGTCCCAGATGCACCGATTTGTCTTGCAGCTGCGATCGCATTCATGTGAGGTAATGTATCTAACCAATTTTCCAAAGAGGACACAGGCAAATTCGCCGCGTCTTCATGCATTTGCCGCGCCAGAATTTCCCAAGACGCTTGATAAGAGCGACTCGATCCAATGACTACAGCACAATCATCTGCATGTGAAACTAACCCAGAATCTTGCAAAGCAGAAGCAACAACCATCTGAGTCAACATTGTTAACTCAGATGGTTTTTGACCAATCAAACCTAAAGGAAGTGGTGTAAGTTCTGGAAATGGTTGATGTAATCGAATTCCAGATTTACCTGCGATTAAATTTCGCCAACTATCCTCTAAGCTTCCACCCAAAGCGGAAATTAAACCAATACCAGTGACAATAACCTTCACCAATTTAGGAATAAGGAGTTAGAAGTTATTCTCCCCCTGCTCCCCCTGCCTCCCCTGCTCCCTCTGCTCTCTTCCTCCTACTGCCCTGGTGTTTTCAGATTTTCAGCACCTTGGGTAACTTTAGCAGAGTCAATGCGATCGCCTTGCTGAATTTTGTTCACTACATCAAAGCCTTGAGTGACATTGCCAAATACGGCGTAGTTACCATCCAAGAAGGCTAGATCCGCTAAAGCAAAGTAAAACTGGGCAGAAGCGGAATCTGGTGATTGCGATCGCGCCATCGCTACTGCACCTTGCTTATGGGGCAATACAACGGGTTGAGCAGTAGCATCAAATGGTTTATTGTAGATCGGAGTATCTGAACCTTTTGGCTTAACTTCTAAAGGTATGTAGCGAGCATTTCCCGTTTTTGGGTCAATATAGCTACCAGTTCCCAGTCTATTTGCCGGAACTTTCGGGTCTTTGCTTTGAGGATCGCCCCCTTGAACTACAAACGGTTGGGGGTCGCGCACAACTCGATGGAAAGCTAAACCATCGTACACACCCTTTTGCACTAAATCTACGAAGTTGCCAGCTGTAATGGGGGCATCAGTACCGTCTACTTCGATAGTAATCGGCGAGCCTTTAACCGTGAGCACCACAGTAGCTTTGCCTTCGAGCCGTGGTAAATCTGTTATTCCAGGAATATCACTACTAGTTTGAGATACAGATGTTGCTTCAGTAGTTGTCTTGGTGCTTGCCTCGCTTGTGGTCGAGGTAGCTGTCGAAGTTGGAGAAGATGTATTAGAAGCGACTTGCTGTGTTGAACATCCTCCCAACATCAAAGCACTGATAATCACAAGAGAAAACAAAAATTGTGAAATTTTTAACCGCATTGCCAGTTACTGATTTAACCAGAGTATTTTATCGTTTCGAGGGGAATTGGGAATTGGGAATTGGGAATTGGGAATTGAGCATTAATCAATAATTCTCCTTCCCCTGCCTCCCCTGCTCCCCCTGCTCCCTCATCCCCACTCCCTTACAGTCCTTCTAGTGACACTCCCAAAAAGCGGGCTAACTTTGCGCCTTCTGTTTCCAACTCTGTTAAAGATAACGGTTGTCCAATCCGTGTTAAGGGTATATCTCGCCGGCCTTTAATGCGTAGATAGAGTGCGCGAAGGGGATTAAGACCTTCTTTGACGGCTATTCGCACGGACTGCACATCTTCTATGCGGCTGTCAATTTCAATTCGGCGGTTTTTGCCAGGAAATCCCCAACGGAATATTTTGATTGTGCCAGTTTCCTGATTAAATTCGTTGTAACCGCCTCCCACGTCCCATAAAATCACTAGCCACAGGTATGTGGCTAATAGCAAGCCAGCAGTACCATATAGCCCCATCACCAATCCTTGGGGGACGAATACCAGTTTAGTTGGATCGGAAACTATGAGTAAATTAACTTTTAAATAACTGGATATCCCAGCCAATAAAAAGCCGCTTGCTCCCAAGGTAACGATAGTTGCCCAGCTGTAGTTACTGAACCGACGAGACCCGAGAACATTTTGATGCAGGAGGCGATCGCCTTTGTTAATCGTTGTTGATGCCGTCATTGAACTACCATTGCCCATGAGATACTTGCTATGACATACAAACCACACTGAATGCTCTTGCATAGAGTGTTAGCTTCTGTACCAATCCGGCTATTGCTTAGGAGGCACTGAAGCTTTGTTTTAAGTCCACGGGATACTTTACCGCAGACGACGAATTTTTTACCCTGTACCCTACAAATTTTACTGTCTCGGATGATGCTGCCTTACTTGCACTATGGGACAAACCACTTAGGCTATTTGTATTAGTCAAGATGTGCCAACTTCCTTTCCCTTTGTCCAACGTTTCACATAGTTTTTCCAGAGGTGTATCAACGACTTGTGGCGGCAAAGTAACCATCGATATTTTACCAAACATTGCTGACAAAAACTCAACTGCACCCCTCCCTGTTGCTGCTACCCATATAATTTGTTAGGGCGTTATATAATTTCTTCGCTCAATGGCGGATAAAAATTCTTTCTTCCTTGCGCCGCTGCTCCCGTGTCCCTGCCTCTTTTTGGCCTCTTGGGAATGAGTTACCAGCCTACGTCCATTTGAACTAAATTTTTTTACATTTCTGAGAAAAGTTGTGTCAAATTGTAAAATTTCTGATATTCATATTATTTATAAGGTTCGTGTTTCATACCTGATTTGCTTTTGTGTATCAGGCAAAAACCCTGAGTAGTGTGATAAGTTAAGAATCATTAAGTTACCACAAGCCAGATTACTAGCCGATGGTACGTGTAATGGCATAAAGAAAGAGAAATGCTGACTTTACTGGTCGGCAAGCTCTCAGAATCTCAATTGCTTTCACGCAGTTGAGATTGTCAAAAAAAAACGTTAATTCCTCACGGCGGTCGGTTAGACTGATTCTCCGTACTGTCTTAGAAACGTTGCAATTTTAGTAAAAAAAGAGGATTTTAGTCCGATGACCATCGCAGTTGGACGCGCGCCCAGTAGAGGGTGGTTTGACGTTCTAGACGACTGGCTCAAGCGCGATCGCTTCGTATTCGTAGGTTGGTCAGGAATACTATTATTCCCCTGCGCCTTCCTAGCACTAGGCGGTTGGCTGACCGGCACCACCTTCGTCACCTCTTGGTACACCCACGGATTAGCCTCCTCCTACCTAGAAGGGTGTAACTTCCTAACAGTGGCAGTATCCACCCCCGCCGACAGCATGGGACATTCCCTATTGCTGTTGTGGGGGCCAGAAGCCCAAGGCAACCTCACCCGTTGGTTCCAATTGGGTGGGTTGTGGCCATTCGTAGCCCT
>NZ_JAIVFT010000033.1 GCF_020829665.1 Nostoc sp. CHAB 5824 | reverse complement strand
AGAAGCGTTTAGAACAGCCATGTCTTTTCGATTTGTTGATTGGTTGAACTTGAACCGTGACGTGTTTGCTGCTTATAAAGCCAGTTTGGGTTACATTTGGGCTTAATTTTTGTCTAAGTCCCGTTAACAGTTAGTTGGGCTGTGGAAGCTGTCGCTCGTCTTGGAGGCTACCTTGAACACCGAAGCAAAAACCAATTGGCATCTAGGTCTTGTGGCGAGGCTGGTTAAAATTGCACAACCTTTGTGTTCGCGTAGCGTCTCGTAGAGAAGGTTGGCAGCTTGCTAGAGAGACTTAACAGGAAAAGTCAGATCTATTACCGATTAGCTGTCAACCATTCTTCAGGAATAGTTGATGGTAGGGGCGGGCGCAAGCAAAGATAAGCAAGTGGGCCCAATAGCGGGATAAACGCTACTGCCCAAAACGCCTGGGGATTATTCCAGTGGCGACGAGCGATATCATCGCTGAGGATTGTGGGGAATAAAAGACAAAAAAGGCAAAATGCCAAGCTCATGCCATTAATAAAGCGATCGCTTTGGAACTGTTGCACAAAATCTCCCCAGTCACCTAAGGCAAACGCATAGGCAAGCAAGCCAACAGTGCTTAAACTCAAAACAATCCCAAAAAAACGAGAATCCAGCAGCCGTAAAAAAGCACCCTTTTGTCCAGAAAATTCTTGATTTGGTTCACGAAAAGCCAAATATGGTAACAGACCAAGCACTCCTGATCCTACTGATGCCAAGGCAAAAGGCCAAAAAGGAATCCGTTGCATTCTGCCATCAATGAACAACAAACCACTGTAAATTAGTAGGCAGATGCCCACCAGACAAAATAAGGAAAGGATAATTGGATTTATCGCAAGCCACTGAAGAGTAAATATATTTTTCAGCAGCATTAAAGTTTCCTGCAAATGCAGGGGCGGTGCTAAGAGTAAAATATAGGCGATAAATCCAACCCATAGCAACCACAATGTAAATTTTCTATTCATCATCTTTAGATGGTGTGCATTTAACATAATTCTTAATTTATAATTCGTATTTTTTGCGTCTAAATCCCTCTTTCTGTAGAACGCTACCCTTAGTTTGCTTAAAACATGATTTTTGTTTCAGTTGGGGATTTAGACCCCGACTGAAACTGTCTTTAATTACAAATTAAAAATTGCTTTAATTTGCAGCTGGCTGCTGACTGGATATTGCCTCTACACCAACTTCTGGTAGAGGTGGACGCACACACAAATAAATCAATGGCCCGAATAGTGGTATCAAAGCTGTTAACCAAAATATCTGTGGATTTTCCCAACCGCGACGCGCCATATCATCTCCTAGCAAAGCTGGAAATAATAGGCAAAGTAGACAGAAATCTAAACTCATTACATTGATGAAGCGGTTAGTTTGCCACTGTTGCACAAAATTACCCCAATCTCCTCCTCTTAAACCATAGGCAACTAGAATAACTGTGGCTACCGTCAAGACAACCCCAGTCACACGAGAATCTAGCAGCTTGAGCAAGGCATTCTTTTTACCGACAAACTTATTATTTGGTTCCCTAAGTGCTAAGTAGGGTAACAAGGCAAATATCCCGACTCCGAAAGAGATAGTAGCAAATAGCCAAGCAGGTATTTTTTGCCCTCTACCATCAATAAATACTACTGCGCTGTAAATGAGAGGCCAGATGCCCATGAGGTTGAATAGTGCTATAACTAACGGGTTAATGCCTTGCCACTGACCAGTAGAAAGATTTTTGATTAACTCGAATGTACCTGGTTGTTCAGGAGGAGCGAGGAAAAAAGCATAGGTAGTGAATCCCAGCCACAGCAGGCCAAAGGCAATTTTTCTAACCATGAAAGAGTTAAAAAGTATTAATTATTGATTTTGCCACTATAAATTCGGCTTATCTACCTGCTATGGTATTGTTCTTTTGTCTAAACCTGTAGCAGATTGTCTCTATTACGGATTGAAATAACTGAAAGCTTCGGAGAGGTAATCAGCAGCAGATGCTACTACTGCGATCGCACTTTCATAATCTAGACGCGTTGGCCCCAAAACTCCCACACTTCCTACTGGTACTGAACCTCGGCGATAGGTGGAAGAAATTAAGGTGCAGGTGCGTATTGGTTCTAGAAGATTTTCTGCGCCAATACGAACCGTTACCTTTGATTTACCCACATCCTCAAGTTCTGGTTCCTCAAATATTAATCGCCATAGTTGGTCTTGTTCTTCTTCCAGCAGATGGATAATCGTTTGTACCTGTTGTAACTGGGAAAATTCTGGCTGGCGCAAAACTTCTGACACACCGCGAACCATAATTTGGGTTGCAGTCGGCGCATGAGTGCGGCGAGTCAATTCTGCAACTGAGTTTTTCAAGAATTCTCCGTAACGTTGGAATTCCTGATCTAGTTCGCTCCAGTTGAGGTTGGCTAATTCCAACAGACTTCGCCCCCGCAAGTGGGTATTCAAAAAGTTAGAAACAATTTGTAACTCGCGATCAATTACCTCTGAATCTCGTTGTGTTTCCTCTGGTATTGGTGACAAATCCATTAACTTGGAATGTGTCTCATAACTATCGGTAACAACAATTAACATGATCCGCCCCGCTTCAATTTGCACTAATTGCAGATGTCGCAATAGCGCTGTAGTAGTTTGCGGCATAGTAATCAAGCTAATGCAACCACTCAAGGTTGCTAAAATTTGTGCGGCTCCTTGCAGTAGCGTTTCTAAACCCCAATCTTCCCACTGGAGGTGCTTTTGCAATGCTACCTCTACTTCTCGTCCTATTTCTGTACCACTTTGTGGAAGCAAGCTACGCGTAGCGTCTGTCTGCGATACGCTGCGCGAACGCAGAGAAGGTGTAATTAGCTGGTCAACATAAATGCGATAACCTGAATCTGAAGGTACACGTCCAGCAGAGGCGTGTGGTTGGTAAAGTAACCCGGACTTTTCTAAAACGCCCATCACATTGCGAATTGTGGCTGAACTTACGCCCAGGTCGTACTCCTCGACCAAAGCCTTTGAACCAACAGGCTCTGCCGT
This sequence comes from Nostoc sp. CHAB 5824, assembly GCF_020829665.1. GTDB lineage: Bacteria > Cyanobacteriota > Cyanobacteriia > Cyanobacteriales > Nostocaceae > Nostoc. Next base: position 42,447 of record NZ_JAIVFT010000033.1, on the reverse strand, counting down.
AGCAATGTAGTGACGTACAGTTGCCCAAAGTATATGCTGTTGTCGATTTGTTAACTGGACTTCCATAAGGTATGTTTTGCTAGAGGCAAATTTTAATCAAACTCTGGAAAAATTTCTAGATTTAATTGAAAACAAAGAATATTAATAATTAATTAAGATAGCAAATTATACAACTTTATTGTGATAATTAATCTTAAGGTTGACGTACACCACTCTTTAAAAGTGCACTCTAAATAGAATCTAGGCTTTTGCTGCAAAAGCTGAAAGTTTGAATTTACAACATCTTTTTCTGCCTTATTTTTGCATAATTCTACACTTATAAAAGTATTATTGTATACGTATTTTTGCGGCAATCCAAGCTAAGATTGGGTTGGAAAGTTATGTAAGAAAGTTGCAAGCTTTCCTAGCAAGCCCCTAAGTTTATTTACTGCTATTTTCAGCATAACAAAAGTGAGATGGAAGTTATTCTTCCATCTAAGTAATCCGCCTAAACACAAGCTAATACTGGGGAATTGAATGGTCTACTAAGAGGGAGTAAGCATCAATACCACCCGAAATATTTTGCACATTTGTAAAACCTTGAGCAATTAACCACTGGCACATCTGGGCAGAGCGGATGCCGTGGTGGCATAATACAAGGGTTTCAGCTTGGGGATTGAAGAGGTTCGGGACTTGATCTCCCCATTCAGCAAATTGACTCAGGGGTAGGTTCACAAAGCCCTCAATGCTAGCGATCTCCAATTCTTGTGGTTCGCGCACATCTACTAGCTGAATACTTGCATCACCAGAAGAAAGACGTTGTGCCAGTTCTTCTACACTAATCTGGTTCATGGGTTAAGTAAAAGAATTCCCGATAAACAGTCCTAATCCTATTTATGGTGGCAGAAAATCTCTGCCTTTGCATGAGTATCCATTCTCAAGAAGGCTGATAGATTCTGGTAGGCTTTCTGCTTAAATGGCTGTAAACCGTCTTTTTTAAAGGTTTAATGTGAATAGGCAACGTTCATTTATTGGTTTTATCGTAGCTGGTGCGATCGCACTGCTAGTAATTGCGATCGCTAGTTTTTACTGGTTTTTCGCCAAAAGTCCAGCTAACCTCACTGCTTCTACCGGACAGCCTAATGCAACCATATTTGTGTCGAAACTGTCCCCTGTAATGGTTTCATTACTGGCAAATCCCGACCGTTTGCAGGCGTTGGAGCGTGAAGGAGAACTATCTAAACTCAAAACCAGTTTATTCGCCAAGAGTGGTATAGATTACAAACAAGACGTTCAACCCTGGTTAGGGAATGAAATTACCTTAGCTATCACCACCTTAGATATTGATCGCGATCGAGAAAACGGACAGCAGCCAGGGTATCTGTTGGCACTAGCAACCAAGCAACCGGAGAAAAGCCGCGAGTTTGTCGAGTTGTTGTTTTCCAAACGAGCGTTAGGTGGGGCAAATTTAGCTGTTGAACAATACAAAGGCGTAAAGCTAATTTATGACAATCAGGACTTGCTTGCAGGTGCTATTGTTGGTGAAGGCTTTGTGTTGTTTGCTAACGATCCGAAAGTTTTGCGAGACGCCATCAATAACGTCCAAGCGCCCGATCTGAATTTGACTAGCTCCCCCGAATACCAAAAAGCGACAAAACAACTTCCTAAAGGGGGATTAGCTGTAGCTTTCTTGAATCTTCCTATAGTGGCAAAATGGCAAGGTTTAGAATTGCCAGAACAAATCTATGACAGCGAAATTATTTCCCTGACGTTGAACCCCAAAGGCTTGCTAGCAGAAACCAGCTTTCTAACTTCATCGGAAATTGTTTCCCCATCTTCACCACTATCTAAACCTGTAGGGGCATTGCAGTATGTTCCAGCGTTTGCAGGTTTGGCAATTTCCGGCTCAAATTTGAGTAATTTGGGTAATAGTGATTTAGCCAAACTCTGGAGACAAGCAACAGCGACTATATATGGTTCTCAAGAAGATGTAGTTTCTCGGTTAGCAAAACCCTTAGCGGATGTTCAAAAACGCTGGGGCATAAACTTGCCAGAGGATGTTTTTAGCTGGGTACAAGGAGAATATGCTATAGCATTGTTACCTCAAGAGCAAACACCCCATTGGATTTTTGTAGTAGAAAAATCTGAGAGTGTAGAACAAGGTGTTGCTCGATTAGATGCGATCGCTTCATCTAATGGACTCAGCATTAATCCCCTGACTATAGACAAGCAAAAAATCTCTGCTTGGACAGAGTTAACTACGGCTACTACAAAAACAGATGTCAAACACCGGCCATCGTTCAATATTGAAACAAAAGTGCTGGGATTGCATACAAACTTAGGAAATTACGAAATTTTCACCTCTGACCTAGAAACGATGAATGAAATCCTTACAACCAAGGATAATTCCTTAATTGATAATCCCAATTTTCAAAATAGTATTGCTGCGATTCACCAACCAAATCAAGGCTATATATATCTTGACTGGACAAAGAGCCAGAATTTGTTAGAGCGTCAAGTACCGATTCTCAAGCTAGTGGAAGTTTTAGGGAAACCGTTTTTTGATAATCTGCGATCGCTCACAGTCAGTAGTTATGGAACTGACACAGGAGCGCTCAAAGGTGGCGTTTTCCTCCAACTCAATAATTCATGAGATTTTCACAGAATCTCAAAGTGTAGAAGGTTAAAAATTATTTTACCTTCTACACTTTCTTATCCCATGTTAAGTAGATTGTCTGTAGGCTTTGCTATTTGTAGTTGTAATTTTTGGATAGTTATTGGCTACTTACCCAAGATTGTCGAGGGTTTTCTTTAAAAGAGAATATCCTGTATTTAACAGAGGTAATCATATCTAAATAATCAGTTGGGGAATTGTATGCTGTTTAGATCAAGAAACAACCTAGCAATTACCTGCTTGCTTTCAAAAACCTCAATTGTGGCACATTTTAATGTGGCACAACCAACTGAAATTTCACTGGATTTTTTTAATTAGAATGTATATATCACTACTAATTTAACAGCCTGTTGGAGGGCTACTATGAAATACTGTCGCCCCCGACTTCAGTTTCGCGGCGGCTGGCTTTTGGCTTTACTTACCGCCATCACAGCTACGCCTGTAATAGCAGAGACAGCAAATTTTGGTACTTTCAATCTATCTACAAACTTTGATCCAGCACAAGGAACGGTGCAGGGGTTTACTGGTGGTTCTTACTCATTGTCTGCCATAAGTAACCGCGATCGCGATCAAAAAGCCTGTATTGGCTTTGCCGATCCCAATCCAGATCACATTATGGTTTTGGAAAAGGACTTTTCCCAGATGACAATACAAGTCGATAGCAAGGGCAACGACACCACTTTACTGATTCAAGGACCAGATCAAACAACAATTCGTTGCGGCGATGACACTGGTAAAAGTAAAGATGCCAGCGTTAGCGATCGCAATTGGAAAAGTGGCACTTATCGGATTTGGGTAGGTACATTTAATCCTGGGGCCAAGCGCGATTACACTCTGAGAGTGGAGCAGGAGTGAAGTAGGGAGCAGGGAGAAAAGGACTTGGAGACAAGGGGAAAGACTTGTTGCAAGTTCTCACCCCTTGTCCCCTTGTCCCCTTGTCCCCTTGTCCCCTTGTCCCCTTGTCCCCTTGTCTCCCCTCTGCCTCTTCCCAATGCTCCATTCCTAATTTTTAGGTGTAACGCCTGAGACGATAATATGGGAGAGTAGCTTGTTGTGCTTTCCGAGGGTGCTATCTCGTGCTATCTATACTGCGTGCTGACTTTCGTATCATATTTGAACGTGACCCAGCTGCCCGTAACTGGTTGGAAGTTTTATTTTGTTACCCTGGTTTGCAAGCCCTGCTATTCCATAGGCTGGCTCACTGGCTCTATACTGTTGGTCTTCCCTTTATTCCCCGGCTGATTTCTCACTTGGCTCGGTTTTTGACTGGAATTGAAATCCACCCTGGTGCAGCAATTGGAAAAAGTGTGTTTATTGACCACGGCATGGGTGTAGTAATTGGTGAAACTGCGATCGTGGGAGACTATGCTCTAATTTATCAAGGTGTCACCCTTGGAGGTACTGGTAAAGAATGTGGCAAACGCCATCCCACTGTGGGCGAAAATGTCGTAGTCGGAGCTGGAGCAAAAGTGCTGGGCAATATCCAAGTTGGAAATAATGTCCGTATTGGCGCTGGGTCTGTTGTTCTAAGGGATGTGCCTTCAGACTGTACTGTAGTGGGCGTGCCTGGGCGCATTATATATCGTTCTGGAGTCCGAGTTGCACCTCTTGAACACAATAACTTACCAGATTCGGAAGCTGAAGTGATTCGTGCTTTAGTAGACCGAATTGAGGCACTAGAAGAACAAATACAAACTCTTCAGCGTACCAACTCTTCTGAAAAAACTCCTGTATTGGCAGGTTGTGTAGCTTCTAACCAAGCTGATTTATCACAAAATGCTCCTGTGTGTAGCCTTAAAGATAAGGCAATACAGCAGTTTTTAGATGGTGCGGGTATTTAAATAAAGTTAGGAGTTACGAGTGAGGAGTGAGCAATAAAAATTATCTTTGCACCTTCCAACTTATAACTCCTAACTGACAAAATTAAGGATTAATTTCTTCACAAAACCATTCTTGATTTTCATCTTGGCGATAAAACTTTCTATTTTGTGGTTCGCCCCGCAATTCTAAGTGGTCTACCTGCACTGGGTCGAGTAGCAGTAGACAAAAATTAGGTGCTGGTTGCACGGGGTCGGGTGCTGCTGGCTCAAAAGCTTCCAATTCCAAGACTCTAGGTTTACCAGGATGAGGCCAAGCAAACTGTAAACGTGCAGCATCACTCAGTTCTTGCCAAATGGAAATGCGGGCTGGCTGTAAATCCTGGTGCGAATCATCATTACTTACCAGAGTCAAACAGCCAGTGATTCGGAATTGTTCTCGTGTATTGGGGAAGTACCAGCAAACTTCTGCCCAAGGTTGTTGTTGTATTTGGTCGGCTTTAGCGCTACGAGTATCGGTAATAAATTTTAGCTGGTTTGTATCTTCTAGAAAACCGCGAAAGACTAGGGTACGATTAGCGGGGCGACCGTTTGCCTGTACTGTTGCTAGTTGGAGGTAACGGGCATAAACAAGGCTGCGGTTGCGATGGAGTGCATGAGCGATCGCACTTCGCCAAGGAGCAAGAGTCATTGTAAAGTTACGTACCTAAGTATTGAGTATACTACTGTTAACAAAACACCAAATTTCTAATTATATATAAATGGTTACAATTCCAATAATAGATTTAACTGCCTTTACCAATGGCAATACAATAACTCGGCAAACTGTTATCAAACAAATCTATCAAACTTGCCATGAAATTGGCTTCATGTACTTACAGAATTCAGGAATATCAAAAGATTTAATAAGGCAAGTATTCACTTACAGTAAATCTTTCTTCAATTTACCCTTAGAAGTTAAGCAAAAGCAAGCTTGGAGTGATGAGTTTAATAATACAGGATACGTCGGTATTGAGAGAGAACGTCTTAACCCCAACAAACCAGGCGACTTGAAAGAGGCGTTGAATTTAAGCAAACAAGAGGCTGTAAACATAGATGCTTCTATTCTTGCCTTTTATGATAGTTGCACAGAACTTGCTAACACAGTGTTACAAGCTTATGCTTTGGCATTGGAATTGCCAGAAGATTTTTTTATCACAAGACACAATCAACAAAATCATACCTTGCGAGCGCTGCACTATCCCCCATTGCAGATACCACCCAAACCCGGACAGGTGCGTGCTGGTGAGCATTCCGATTATGGCAGTATTACTTTACTTTTCCAAGATGACGTTGGCGGGTTGGAAGTACAGACAGCATCTGGAAATTGGATTGCTGCACCTGCGATTCCTGATACTGTGGTAGTTAATACTGGCGATTTAATGCAACAGTGGACAAATGATATATTTTGCTCAACCAAGCATCGAGTAATGATTCCCAGTAATAACAAGGTGAAGCAGTCCCGTTATTCTATGGCTTTTTTCTGTCATCCTAATGATGATACAGAAATAGCTTGTCTGGAAAGTTGCCAGAAAGAACAACCAGCTATTTATCCGCCTATCCTTGCGGAAGAATATCTTTTAAGTCGTTTACAAGCAACTTATGGTAATTCGTAATTCGTAATACTCGCCTCCGGCGAGAAGCAAGCGACGTAATTCGTAATTAAGAAAGACATTTAATATGAAAACCTACGACTGGATTGTGGTTGGTAGTGGAATTGCGGGTGCTGCACTCGCCTATGAACTGTCGAAAACTGGCTTTTCTGTACTTTTGTTGGAGCAATATGAAACACCACAAAATGCAACTCGTTATAGTTATGGTGGGCTTGCTTATTGGTCGGGTACTACACCAATAACTCGTCAATTATGCGAAGAAGCGCTCGCGCGTTACAATATCCTATCTCAAGAGTTAGACGCTGATATCCAGTTTCGAGAATTAGATTTATTACTTACTATTTCAGCCCATAGTGACCCAGAAGCAACGGCTGCATCATATAATCATTTTGCCATTCCACCCCGTTTACTGAGTGTCCAAGAAGCTTGTGAGTTGGAACCACTGCTAAATCGAGAGGCGATATCTGGTGCTTTAACTGTTAAACACGGTCATATCCACCCAGAAAAAACAGCACTAGCCTATATCCAAGCGTTTCTGCGTGCTGGGGGTGAAATGCAGATTAGCCAAGTATTGCAAGTACTGCAAGATGGTGTAAAAACCACCACTGCAACTTTCCACAGTGCTAACGTTGCCATTTGTGCGGGTGGACTCAGCCGCCAGCTTCTAAAATCTGCTGGTATTTCCGTCAAGCTGTATTTTACCCACGCAGAAATCATTGAAACTCCACCTGTGGATGTGCAGTTACGCACCTTAGTTATGCCAGCTAATCTGCAACGATTTCAACTAGAAGCTGAATCTACCCAAGTTGATGAATTGTGGGATGAACTAGGTAATGAGCCAGTACCGCCAAGTTTAGATGCGGGTGCGATTCAGTTTCAAGATGGTAGCTTTCGCATCGGTCAAATTAGCCGCGTTCTCACAGATCCTCATGCCAAGGTAAACTCAGAGGAAAGTGAAAAATGGTTGCGAAGAAGCGTTGGTCAAATTTTACCAGCTTTAGAGAATTTAGCAGGGACTTGGCATCATTGCTTGGTAGCATTTAGTAGCGATCGCCTGCCTTTGATTGGTACTATCCCAGAATTTGATAGCGTTCATCTATTCTCTGGGTTTAGTAATCCTTTAGTAATTATACCACCTTTGGCAAAACGCTTTGCTAATTTTGCATCCGGCAATAAAGATGAGATTATTATCCAGCTATCTCTTCATCGCTAACAATAATTTCACAATACTAGGCTTAACAAAGATTAATATTATAAAATTATTTTTTTATTACAAAAAACCAACTTTTTGTATAAGAAGTAACTTTTTACTAGTAAACTATCGCACTATTATCACACTTTAAAGTTTGATATTGTCAGCTTTCTATGAAGTTGGTTGATTCATCAAGAGGAAAATTCATAAAGATTATGAGAAGACAATTTAACAGACGCAAGTTTTTAATCTACAGTTCTTTAACTTTTGGAAGCAGCTTTTTTCTGAAGGCTTGCGCGAATAATTCCCCAACTGCTACAGAAAGTCCAGTCGCACCTCCTACTGCAACTCCTGCTGCTGCTACTACGGGTGACACAATCAAAGTAGGTATTTTGCACTCTCTGAGTGGCACAATGGCTATTAGTGAAAAAAGTGTTGTCGATGCTGAAAAATTAGCAATCAAAGAAATTAACGCAGCCGGTGGTGTCTTAGGTAAACAAATTCAAGCCATTACTGAAGATGGTGCTTCTAACTGGGATACTTTTAGAGAAAAGGCAACCAAGCTAATTGATCAAGATAAAGTCGCTGTAGTTTTTGGTTGTTGGACATCTGCTAGCCGTAAGAATGTGAAGCCAGTATTCGAGAGCAAAAATCACATGCTCTGGTATCCTGTGCAATACGAAGGCCAAGAATGTTCTAAAAATATTTTTTACACTGGTGCTGCTCCCAATCAACAAATTGAACCATCAGTTGATTGGCTGTTAAAAAATAAAGGAAAAGAATTCTTCTTAGTCGGTTCTGACTATGTTTTTCCTCGGACTGCTAACACAATTATTAAAGCTCAACTAGAAGCTTTAGGTGGGAAAATAGTTGGTGAAGATTATTTACCTCTTGCTAATACAGAAGTTACACCAATCATCACTAAAATCAAGCAAAATTTGCCCAATGGTGGCGTTATTTATAACACCCTGAATGGTGATAGCAATGTTGCTTTTTTCAAACAATTGAAAGGGGCTGGATTGACAGCAGAAAAATATCCTTCTATGTCTGTAAGTATTGCTGAAGAAGAAGTTAAAGCAATTGGTGTAGAGTATCTCAAAGGTCACTATGCAGCTTGGAATTATTTCCAAACAGTAGACACACCTGCTAACAAAAAGTTTGTTGCAGCTTTTAAGAAAGAGTACGGTGAAAATCGGGTAACCAATGACCCAATGGAAGCAGCATACATTGCCGTTTATTTGTGGAAGCAAGCAGTAGAAAAAGCTGGTACTACTGATTTAGATAAAGTGCGGGCGGCGGCTTATGGTCAAACTATAGATGCACCTGAAGGTAAAGTGACAATGGATGCCAATCATCACATATCCAAAGTTGTACGGATTGGTCAAGTTAGGCAAGATGGTTTGTTTGATATTGTCTATGCTACTCCTACAGCGGTTGAGCCAGTTCCTTGGAATCAATTTGTAAAAGAGACTAAAGGCTTTGCTTGTGATTGGAATGACCCGGCTAAGGGTGGTAAATACAAGAAAGTTTAATTCATTAGTCATTTCTCGTTTCCAGGTTCTACCTGGAAATGCACATCATTGGGCTGCTGCCGCTTCTATAGGAGCCGGAGTCTCCTAATAGGCATTCCCAGTCGGAGACTGGGAACGAGGCACTAACTATTAGCTGATAGCTTTTGTGGAGAAATAAGTGTTAGCAGGATTTTTAGAAGCTGTATTTAATGGTATTAGTATTGGCGCTGTATTATTGATTGCTGCCTTGGGACTAGCCATTATATTTGGATTAATGGGCGTTATCAATATGGCGCATGGTGAATTGATGATGTTCGGTGCTTATACAACATTTGTTGTGCAAAATGTGTGTAAGCAATTAGGCGGGGTGTGGTTTGAAGTCTATATATTTTTGGCTTTGATTATTGCTTTTATATTCACGGCTGCTGTGGGATTCATTCTAGAAAGAGGGGTAATTCGTTATCTCTATGGTCGCCCTCTAGAAACTCTATTAGCAACTTGGGGAGTCAGTCTGATTTTTCAGCAGTTTGTTCGCAGCGTCAATTGGGTATTGATAATTGGCATAGCTTTGTTTTCTCTGTTATTTTTCGGAGGTTTATGGATTTTAAATTCCCGCACTGATTTGGGAAGAGTTCGTAACTGGATTGTAGCCGTGATATTTTTATTATCGCTGGGGGTGACAATCACAACGGGCAATTTATTGAGTCAAACTTATCAGCTAGCAGTGACTCAACCTTGGTTTGGCGCTCAAAATGTGGATGTAACAGCACCGACTTGGTTACAAGCAGGGATATCTTTGGGTGGTGTACAATTACCCTTTGCCAGGTTATTTATTATTGGTTTAACAATCATCTGTGTGACAGGAATTTATTTATTTTTACAACGTTCTAGTTGGGGTTTAAAAATTCGGGCTGTAACGCAAAACAGGAGTATGAGTGCTTGTTTGGGTATCCCAACTCAAAAGATTGATGCGATTACTTTTGCACTGGGTTCTGGTTTAGCTGGTGTAGCTGGATGTGCTATTAGTTTACTCGGTTCTGTAGGGCCAAATACAGGACAAAACTATATTATTGATACTTTTATGGTTGTTGTCGTTGGAGGCGTGGGCAATTTAGTCGGTACGATTGTGGCTGCGTTGGGTATTGGTACGGCTAATTTTTTGATTGGTTCTGGGACTCTGGCTTTATTGTTGAGTCCTGTTAAACCTTTGGCTGATTTGTTTACTTTCTTTGCAACGACGAGTATGGCTAAGGTGATGGTATTTGCCCTGATTATTATATTTTTACAGTGGAAGCCTGGGGGAATTTTTCCGCAGAAGGGACGTACTGTTGATGTTTAAACCACTGAGGCACAGAGGACGCAGAGAATGAGAAGGAAAGGAGGACGGTTAATTTTAATTGAGGTGGGAGTAGTGGTTGCGATCGCACTCTTCCTTATAATTGTAATGCCAGTAGTGCTGTCGGAGTTTCGTCTGAATCTGTTGGGGCGATTTTTATCCCTGGCGATTGTGGCTTTAGGTATCGATTTGATTTGGGGTTATACTGGTTTACTAAGTTTAGGACATGGTATTTTCTTTGGTTTGGGTGGATATGCGATCGCAATGTACCTGAAACTGCAAGTCCCTACTGGAGAATTGCCTGATTTCATGGGGCTTTATGGGGTTACGGAACTTCCCGCGTTTTGGCAACCTTTTTATTCTTTTCCTTTAACAATAGCTTCTGTGGTACTAATTCCAGGGTTATTGGCGGGAATATTAGGATATTTAGTATTTCGGAATCGCCTTAAGGGAGTTTATTTTTCTATTTTGACCCAAGCCGGAACTATTGTATTTTTTAACTTCTTTAATGGTCAACAACAATTTTTCAACGGCACGAACGGACTGATAGATTTTACAACTTTGTTTGGGGCAACGGTCAGCGATGCGAAAACGCAATTTCTTTTCTACACGCTGACGGTAGTGTTTCTCGCAGCCACTTACGGGATTTGTCGCTGGTTGACAACTGGACGCTTTGGCAGGTTGTTGATAGCTATTCGTGATGATGAAAGTCGGGTAAGATTTTCTGGCTATGACCCTACAGATTTTAAGGTGGTGGTATTTGCAGTTTCAGGTGCGATCGCAGGTATAGCAGGAGCATTTTACACCATTCAGAGTGGTTCTGTATCACCGAGAGCAATGGATATTGCTTTTTCAATTGAAATGGTGATTTGGGTAGCTGTAGGAGGACGCGCTACTTTAATTGGGGCGATTGTTGGAACTTTGTTAGTAAATTTTGCCCGCACTTTTTTAAGTGAACAATTTGCTGAAATCTGGCTATTTTTCCAAGGCGCACTATTTTTGATAGTCGTTACCGTCCTTCCTGATGGCATAGTGGGATGGTTGCGTAGTCAGAATATTTCTCTTTTCAACCGCCGCCAACAAATTGCTACATATCCCACCTTGGAAGAAGACGCCGAAGTGCAACATGAACGCGAAAATATTGGAAACTGAAAACGTAACCGTTAGTTTTGACGGTTTTAAGGCTCTAAATCAGCTAAATTTCAGCATGGATGTGGGTGAATTACGGGTAGTAATTGGCCCTAATGGTGCGGGAAAGACAACATTTCTGGATGTGATTACGGGGAAAGTGCAACCAACCGTTGGGCGAGTTTTATTCAAAGGAAGAAACCTACGTTCTTTACCTGAACATCAAATTGCGCGGTTAGGAATTGGGCGCAAGTTTCAAACGCCCCGAATTTACTTAAATTTAACGCCCCGCGAAAATCTAGAAATTACTAGCAACCGCAATAAAAATGTCTTTTCTACTTTGTTTGAACGTTCTAATACTGCTGAAAAAAATAGTATTAAAGGATTATTAGAAACTATCGGTTTAACGCCAAAAGCTGACATTAGAGCAGGTTTACTTTCCCACGGCGAAAAGCAGCGTTTAGAAATTGGAATGTTAGTAGCACAGTCACCTGATTTGTTACTCGTTGATGAACCCGTTGCTGGTTTAACAGATGAAGAAACTTACAATATTGGCGAACTGCTTTTAGCACTGGCGCAAAGTCATTCAATTTTAGTCATTGAACACGATATGGAATTTGTTCGTCAAATTGCCAAGAAAGTAACGGTATTACATGAAGGTTCCGTACTGTGCGAAGGTAATTTTGAAGAAGTGCAAAATGACTCTCGTGTAATTGAAGTATATCTGGGAAAACAGGAAGACTAAATTTTTAGCTCTATAAGGCTTAGATATACTATAGTTACAAGCTTAGTGTATGAGAAAATATGAGGTTTAATGTAACGGTTGATCGTGATGAAGATGGTGCATGGATAGTAGAGTGCCCCAGCATTCCGGGTTGTGTCAGTCAAGGTCAGACTAAGGAAGAAGCATTAGAGAATATCAAAGATGCAATAGCTGCCTGCTTACAAGTTCGTGCCGAGCGCGGTTTGCCACTTACTATAGAGACTCACCAAGTAGAGGTTGTGGTTTAGTTATGGCGTCTACTCTTCCTGTTCTTAGCGGACGTGAAGTCGTTCGTGTTTTTGAGTCATTTGGTTGGGAAGTTGCACGTCAAAGTGGAAGCCATATCATCCTGGTTAAGGAAGGAGAGTTAGCCACACTGTCTGTTCCTGAGCATCGGGAAGTAGCAAAAGGAACGTTGCGAAGTTTGATTCGCACTGCGGGGCTTACAGTCAGCGAGTTTGTTTCTGTAATTTGATGCGGAGTGCATCCCAGTTTTTGTTTTTCAATAAGATTCTATTTCCCTAGTAATTCTGGTCGATTTGCGCTGTTAAACACCTGTTCTACTGTTAGCGCCCAATCAGCAACTACCACTGATTCCATACAAGTCGCACCTGTAAATATCTTATCCTCATACTGTCCCTCAACCCACTGGCAAATCGTAATTTGTTGCATCTGTGCGTCAACAATCCAATACTCCAATATTTCCCTAGCAGCATACTCCGTCCGCTTGTAGCGATAATCACGAACGCGGTTTGCAGCTCCGGGGGAAACAATTTCAATCACTAGCGCAGGCGGCGGCATATCACGGGTGAGGGTGGCACGAGTAGCACCGATAAGGACAGCATAAGATTCTTCTGTGTGAACCATTAAGTCAGGTAAACGACATCTCGCCCGTCGCCCCGCCACCTCAATTTCTGTATCCTTGTGAGCAACTAAATAAAAGGGGAAATGTTTTAGTAGTTCAACGAATAGAAATCTTGCCAGATTGCTATTTTCCTGACTTTCTGGTGGCATCTCGACTAGTTCTCCATCCACCAACTCATAGCGCGTGTCTGTACCATCATCATAGGCAAGATACTCTTCAAAGGTCAGCAGTTTTTGGGTTTTCGCCGTTTGGGTCATTTGCTTTGCCTTCTTACCCTATACAGACTAACACTGGAAATATTATAAGGTTATCTGTTCTTGTGGCGATCGTCTAGCTAAATCGGCGTTGGCTCAGTTGCAGCCTATCCATAGCTTGCTTAAGCCAGAGGTAGAAGCGCCTTTAAGATTTGAGATTGTTCAATCCAAAATCTCAAATCTCAAATTACCTCATTTTCTATGCAGTTTTCCCATTCTTATCTGATGCTTGTTCTGCAATATTTTTTAAGCGGCTCGATCTCATTTTGCGGAGGCGATCGCTATTGCGAACACCACCCGCCATTTCATATTCAGCGCTGTCTTTGCCGTACTTAATAGCAACCACCATTAACATTTTCTCAGAAAGCTGCCTCAAATTTTTTTCCATCTCTTCAACTTCTGTTAAAGAAGAGTCAACTATAGCCAGAGCGCTATTATGAACATCAAGTTTGTTACGTAACTGTTCGATTGACTCAATCAGTTTTTCTAAAGTATAATCTTGTTCAAATTTAATGCTTGGAACAATCGATTTCATCCCAGATGCTCTTAACTCAACTTTTTCTAAAACACGGGATGTACGTTTTTGACGAGACATACAATTTCTCTTTTAAGATACTTCTAGAGCTAGCTTGCCTCAATTAAGCCCGATTCCGCTTCAGGATAAATCGCAATTTCTGATAATAAAATTTTTGAGCTTATCTCAGTAATACTTCGGTATATAATTACTCATATAAGAAGACAAGAGGTAGCAAACATGAGAGTAGCCACTACAGACTTGAGAGTAGTCGCTACAGACTTGAGAGTAGCCACTACAGACTTGAGAGTAGTCGCTACAGACTTGAGAGTAACCGCTACAGACTTGAGAGTAACCGCTACAGACTTGAGAGTAACCGCTACAGACTTGAGAGTAACCGCTACAGACTTGAGAGTAACCGCTACAGACTTGAGAGTAGTCGCTACAGACTTGAGAGTAACCGCTACAGACTTGAGAGTAGTCACTACAGTATTCTATATAGCAATATGCTTGGGTTAAGGATTTTTGGTATTGATTTTAGGTATGTAGAGACTAGCAATTGCAATGTCTCTTGCATTGGATTTGGGGCTTAACTGAATTGTATTGTTCTATATTAGGACTCATATTTGATTTTTGAAATACTTGTGGAGAAAAGCTATAATCGCCCTAGCTTTACTTGCAATCGTTTATTCCTATGAGCCAACTGCTAACACTGGAATTAAGTGATGATGTCTATGCAGCTTTGCAGCAGCAAGCTGATGCCATCGGGCTTTCGGTAGCAGAATTGATTATGACATCTCTTGATGGGCAGCATCGTCTTCTGACTGCTGCAAAGCTACAACCAGAAGTTCAGCCAGAAGAAGCACGTCAACGTTTACTTAGTTATGCAGGTGCAATTAGCTTGGGTTATGCCACAGGTATAGATAATGAAAGCATTGATGCTGATTTGGCAAAAGCTTACACTAATGACTTTTAAGCATTGGAATGTAGATTATGCTGCTTGATACGTCAGGATTGCTCTGCTTTCTCCATAAAGATGAGTCACAACATGAAAGGGCAGTTGAACTGATTGCTACTACAAGCAGAACTCGACTCACGCACAACTATGTTCTAGCAGAATTAGTGGCTCTAGCATTGGTTCGAGGCTTTTCCCGTTCAATTGTACTGTCATACAGCCTTGAGTTGATCAACAATTCAAACGTTCAAATTGTATGGGTTGATGAGCCGCTACATCGAGAAGCAATAGATTTATTGTTAGCAAGACAGGATAAAATCTAATAAAACCTATTCGTTATGTGATGCTGTAAGCTTTGTGTTAATGCGTAGGCAAGGAATTATGGAGGCATTAACAACTGATAAACACTTTGAGCAAGAAGGTTTGACTCGTTTGTTAGGGTCAGCAGGCTAACACTGTGCTATGCCTCTGCATTAAATTTTAATATCTACATAATTTATAATGCTAAAAATCTCTAACCTTAATGTTTACTACGGCGAAAGCCATATTCTCCGCAATGTAGATTTAAGCGTACCATCTGGGCAAATGGTTTGCCTAATCGGACGCAATGGTGTAGGAAAAACTACCCTACTCAAAACCATCATGGGATTACTCAAACCCCGCAGCGGTACGATTAATTTAGCTGAACAATTAATCAACTCGAAATCTCCCGACCAAAGGGCAAAGTTGGGAATTGGTTATGTCCCCCAAGGACGAGAAATTATCCCCCGTTTAACAGTCAAAGAAAATCTGCTGCTGGGGTTAGAAGCTAGACGCAAACCAGTAAAAAAAGCAGAAATTCCAGAGGAAATTTTTAGCTTATTCCCGGTGTTAAAAACGATGCTTTCGCGGATGGGTGGTGATTTGAGTGGTGGACAGCAACAACAATTAGCGATCGCACGTGCTTTAATGGGAGAACCTCAATTACTTGTCTTAGATGAACCCACCGAAGGTATTCAACCTTCCATCATCCTAGAAATTGAAGCCGCAGTCCGTCGCATCGTCGAAACCACAGGCATTTCTGTGTTATTGGTAGAGCAACATTTACACTTTGTCCGTCAGGCTGATTACTATTATGCTATGCAAAAAGGTGGTATTGTCGCCTCCGGTTCAACAGCCGAACTCAGCCAAGATGTGATTCAACGCTTTTTAGCTGTTTAACTTTGGAGATATCTATATCAATGGTGTCGGAAGCAATCAAGTCTGCTGCTTCTTGTAAAAGCTCATGTTGTTCCTTTTGAATTGCTTCTAAGCGATAAGATATTTCTGCTAATCGTTGTTGCTTATTTGGTTGAAAACTTTCAGGTAGTAAAACTGGCAGATTCTCAGTTTTTTTAGCGCCTGTGATTCGTTGAACACCAAAGCTCCCAACTTTAGCTAAGGATAGAAAGCTAACTTTAATCAAAGCCTGAAGCAATTTTAACGGAACTTTAAGTATTGACCAACTAGCTGTTTCAATCAAGCGGACAATTGCTTTTATGACGCTCCAAAGTAGAGCAAGTGCAAACAGCAAAATCACTATACTAATAATTGGGTGATTAGCCCCCCAACCTAGTATTTGAACTAACCGAAAAAATATCGGGTGTTGTGTCAGCCAATCACTTACAGAAGATGCGATCGCATCTTTAACTGCGCCTGATGTTGTACTCTTAAATTTATCAGCAGTTTGCCAAGTTTGTTCTAAGCTTGTTGTAACTGTATCAATTGCTTTATCAGTTGTTGTAGTTGCTGTTGCCTTCAAAGACTCCCCAGCTTGTTGTGCTGAATTACTTAGAGAGTTAACATTTTCACCGACAAAATCTTTCACATTTTGTAAGCGTTGCAAAACTCCGTTAGGTAAATGTATGTCTATTTGGGATGCCATAAAACATTTCACCGAGGTTGAAATCTAACCCGCAACCCATCTTTAGGGCGATTAGTGGGAACCCTAACTACCTCTAAACTTTGATTGGGTAATATCTCCCAATGATAACTACGTAGAAGATGAGCAGCAATAATCTTCATTTCCATTTTGGCAAAGGCTATACCAATACAGATGCGTGGCCCACCACCGAAACCAACTAAACTAAAAGGATACTTTTTATGTTCTTGGCGCTCTTGACTGAAACGCTCTGGATCAAAACGCTCTGGTTCAAGGTAGATTTCCTTTAGGCTATGAGTTATCACAATTGAATAAAGCAACCGCCAACCAGCAGGAACGTGATAACCTTTAAACTCAAAGTCTTTAATCACCCCACGAAAGCCGCTTCCGACAGGTTGATGTAATCTTTCAACTTCCCACAAAACCTGCTCTAAATAGGGCATTTTACCCAATTGTTCTAAATCCAAATCACCTTTACTTGCAAGTTGCAATTGTTCAACTCTTGCTTTTTCGAGTACTTCTGGATGACGGGCTAACTCTGTACACAACCAAGTCAGCATCGAAGTAGTCGTTTCATGTCCAGCGAAGAGTAATAGCACGGCTTGGGCAATGATTTCTTTTTCACTTAAGCTATTACCATCTTCATCTTTAGCTTGGATTAACAAGCTGATGGTATCTTTAGTTGGGTTTTGCTGGCGTTCTCTGACAACTTGAGTTACATGCTCTAAAATCTGATCGCGAGCGGCTATAGCTTTACCAAATGTAGTAAATGGTAATGGCAACGGGTTAATAGCAAACAGCCCATTACTCAAGGTTGCAAACAACTGGCTCAGGCGCATACCTTCAGCCCCAGGACGCGTACCTAATAACAATTGACTGGCAATATCAAATGTCAGCTGTTTAAACTCTTGGAACCAAGTAAACTCCTGTTTTTTCTCCCACTTTTGGAGATAGCCGCGCGTAATATCTTCCATTGTGGAGGCATAACTCGCCAACGCTGGGCCATGCAACGCGGGCATCATCAAGCGGCGGTTTCTGCGGTGTTCCTCTCCATCTTGCAGAAAAAGTGATTCACCCAATAATGTTTTGAAATTATCAGGCCATCCCTCGCGCCAAGAAAAATTCTCCATCTGGGTTGACAAAACAAACTCTAATGCCTCCGGCCCTGCCATTACCACAGTTGGTCTGCCAAGAAGATGGGTTTTGAAGATAGGCCCATACTGGCAATAGCGCTTTTTGGCAAAATCGCGATCAAAAACAAAGGAGAGTGTTTCACCTAATACAGGTATACCAAAGCTTCCTGGAGGAATTTGATTAGTTTTCATCTCAACCTCCCAGCATACCACCACTTACCTGTTCGCAGAGTGTTCCGCAGTAAAGGGAAGTGGCCGTGTAAATCTCTTGCCACTTTCACTAACATCTGCTTGTCGAAAGATTGAAAGTAGTCCTGGTTCATTTGGGCTAGGTCTTCTTTACTCAGTGGATTTATCGAGTCTTAAATACCTGTCAAGTTTCACATTATCATGTTAAGAACCACTTAGTTTGCTTGCTCACACGCTGCCTGACTTTTCACGGTATCTGGAAAACCTCTCTCTAAATCTTTCTCCTAAAAGGAGAGAGACTTTGAATTTCCCCCTTCCTGCGTTGGAAAGGAGATTAGGTTTTTGTGGGCTTTTGCACATGAGGTGAAAAGTCAGATAAATTCGCTTGCTCTGTAACTTAAAATTTAAGGTGTGTTAGGCGAAGCCGTAACGCACCAATTCGCTAGGTGCGTTATACTTCTCTGTCTCGTTGAAGCAGCAGATGGTTAACCCAACGCGGACTTTAACTCACTTTCCGCTTGTTGCAACGCTTCTGGTAATTTACTCGCATCGCGTCCGCCTGCTTGGGCTAAGTTCGGTCTTCCACCGCCACCGCCACCGCAGATTTTAGCGATCGCACCTACAAATTTACCAGCTTGCAAACCTTTTTTGTTCACTTCTGAACTAAAAGCTGCAACTATACTAACTTTCCCAACTTCTGGAACAGAACCCAGCACCACTGCACCGTTACCGATTTTTTGCAGTAAGCGTTCGGCTGCGGTTTTCAAAGATTCTGGATCAACATCTTCTAATTGGGCGACGATGATTTTATAATCGCCTACAGTTTGGGCTGTTTGCAGCAAGCTGTCAGATTTTGCGATCGCTAACTGTACCTTTAAGGTTTCTAGTTCTTTCTGGCTATTTCTCAGTTCACTTTGCAGACTTGTGATTCTATCTGGTAATTCTTCAGGTTTAACTTTAAAGCGATCGCTCAAATCTTTAACTACTTTATCCCGAAGGTTGAGATAATCCAGTATTGCTGGCCCCGAAACAGCTTCAATGCGCCGCACCCCAGAAGCTACTCCAGCTTCTGAGATAATCTTGAAGACGCCAATCTCAGCAGTATTACTGACATGAGTTCCGCCGCATAGTTCCATTGATACGCTAGGAAAGTCGATCACCCGCACTTCCTCTCCGTATTTTTCCCCGAACATGGCAACAGCACCCCTAGCTTTCGCCTCTGCTAAAGGTAATACTTCCACGTTTGCAGCATGGGCCTCAGCAATCCAAGTGTTCACCTGTTCCTCAATTTGTTGGACTTCCTCTGCTGTCAATGCGCGGGGACAGTTGAAGTCAAAGCGCAACCTGTCAAAGGAAACCAGGGAACCAGCTTGAGATATGTCATCATCAACAATTTTCTTCAACGCCGCTTGCAACAGGTGTGTTGCAGTATGGTTAGCTTGGGCGCGACGGCGACAAGCCGGATCAATTTGGGCTGTAACATTATCACCTACGCGCAGTGTACCGCGTTCGATGCGTCCGAAGTGAACAAAGAAATCAGATTCTTTCTTCACGTCTTCCACCCAAACTACAATACCATCACCAGAGATATAACCGCGATCGCCGATTTGCCCCCCAGATTCACCATAAAATGGCGTTTTGTCAAGGATAATTTGTACCTGTGTTCCCACTTCTGCTTCCTCTTGGGAAACACCTTCTACTAATATCGCTTCGACTTTCGCCGTCGCCGCCGATTGGGTGTAGCCTAAAAACTCGGTGACTTGGATGTGTTCTGCTAACTTGTCGAGGGAACCTTGCACAGTTAAATCGATGGTTTCGTGTGCTGCTTTGGCACGTTCCACCTGTTTTTGCATTTCGGCATCAAATCCCGCTTCATCGACTGTGAGATTATTTTCTTCAGCAACTTCTTGAGTAAGTTCCAGGGGAAATCCGTAGGTGTCATAAAGGGTAAATGCACTTTCACCGCTAATTTGAGTGTTCCCTTGCTGTTTCACCTCTTGGATGATTTCTTCTAAGAGTTTTTCTCCTCTATCCAGAGTTCTGAGGAAATTAGATTCTTCCCGTTGCAACTCAGCTTTAATTGCCGCTTCCCGTTGGCGCACATTGGGGTAAGCTGATTCGGAGAGAGCGATCGCAGTTTCGGCAACTTGGGTAGTAAATTCGCCAGAAATGCCAATTAATCGCCCATGACGCACCACGCGCCGAATTAAGCGCCGCAGTACATAACCCCGTCCCACATTGGAGGCGCGGATTTCATCAGCAATCATGTGGACAACAGAACGAACGTGATCGCCAATGACTTTTAGAGAGACTTTGGTTTTATCATCACTTTTGTAGTAATCAATGCCAGCAATTTGCGCTGCTGTTTGGATAATTGGGAAAATCAGGTCAGTTTCGTAGTTATTGGGCACTTTTTGGAGGATTTGTGCCATTCTCTCCAAACCCATGCCGGTGTCGATGTTCTTGTTTTGCAGTGGCGTTAAATTACCGGACGCATCCCGGTTATATTGCATGAAGACGAGGTTGTAAAACTCGATGAACCGGGAATCGTCTTCTAAATCTATATTTTCGTCACCGCGTTCTGGGTGGAAGTCGTAATAAATTTCTGAACAAGGGCCACAAGGCCCAGTCGGCCCAGATACCCAAAAGTTATCGTCTTCGCCCAAGCGCTTAATTCTCGCTACCGGCACACCGATTTGATCGCGCCAAATTCCAAAAGCTTCATCATCATCTTCAAAAACGCTAACGACAAGATTTTGAGGGGAAAAGCCAAAGACTTGTGTGGAGATTTCCCAACCCCAAGCGATCGCTTGTTCTTTAAAATAATCACCAAAGCTGAAATTACCTAGCATCTCAAAAAACGTGTGATGCCGTTTGGTGCGTCCAACATTTTCGATGTCGTTGGTACGGATACACTTTTGCGAAGTCGTAGCCCGCTTAAATTCTGGTGTGCGCTGCCCTAAGAATATCGGCTTAAATGGTAGCATCCCCGCGATCGTCAACAGCACGGTTGGGTCTTCTGGCACGAGGGAGGCACTTGGGAGAATTTGGTGATTCCGTTGGGCAAAGAAGTCGAGGAATATGTTGCGAATTTCGTTACCGCTTAGGTACTGGGGATTTGAAGACATGGGTGTTTTTAACTTTAGACTTTAAGGCTTGGGCGTAGCGGCACTAAGTAGGTGTATTTTCATAAATAGCTTTATATATTCTTGCATTTTGTTTCATATTACTGCCAGCGAATTGTGCCAGTCGATGAGATATATACAGTTACTAGGATGCTTTTACACTACTACTTACTTTGACAGGATGTGCTGCATCTACGCCTGTCGTAGACATCGCATTTTGATAGTTAAGATAAATCCTTAAGAAATAATTGAAAATTCCCATATAGAGGTAACAAATGGCACTAAAACTGAAAGTATCAAATATTGCTTGTGAAGGATGTGCAGAAACAATCACTGAATCCATCCACGTCATGGAACCTGAAGCCAAGGTGGATGTCGATGTTAATACTAAAACTGTTACGGTGGAATCCGCAGCTTCTGAGGAGTCAATCAAACAGGTAATTATTGCTGCTGGTTAGGAGGAGTGAAGGTTATTGATCGGGTTCTAAGCTATTACGCTTTTGAATTACATAGTCACTCATAAGGTTCGTTGACCGCTGACGGTTAACTGTCAACAGTCAACAGTCAACAGCCAACACCAAAAGATGTGCAAGTTAAATGCGCGACAGCTTAGCTTTTCACTGAAGTTTAGATTTTCATATCTTAGGGTACGCTAACAAAATTTTTTCTATTATTTCCGCCCGTATAAAGGGCGGAAACTAACTAATTTCCCCATATTAGGGGCAGGTTTTGACATTGAGTTTTTTATTGAACTTTGTTTTCTAGATTTATGAGGTTGCGATAAGTAAAAAAAGATGTGAATTAAGTAAACAAACACAGATAAAGCGTAGACAGAGACCTTTTGTTTCTCCTACTAACACATTGTGAAACTTGGGTTTGCACTTCACTGAAATTGTGAATATTTTACCCTATAAATTAAATTTATAATTTTAGCGTGTGTTAGTGCTATAAAGCTACTTGCCTTAGTAGCAATGCGTTCTGCTGGCTATTTGATTGGCGTTTTTTTTGTAATTCAACCCCTACCTTGATACTTAATAAAAGCCGATTCCCTAAATAAAAAGGCTTAACTGCTCTTTAGTAGATAACATTTCTCATTCAATGAAAAAGTTTTAGCTTTCATAATTGAATGAAAAAAATTTATAATTTCTTTATTTTTCTACTTAAGAAGAAATTTCACTGCCTAATGTGACAGTTTTTACAAAGTATTTAGTTGGGTAATTCCATCAGGAAAATAACACTTAATAAACTACAATAATAGTTTTCAAATGTAAAAATAATATTCAGTATTTTTACTGTTTTAAAAATATTCTGTAAAGAAGACATTAGTTGTCAGAAGAGGAGGTTTCAGAAAGTGTAGTAGTAAATATAAACTCTTAAGAGGAGATTAAATTTGGAAAATTATTATAGATTCAGCGCTAAAAAAATCCTATATCAATAAATATAGTTCAGCTTTAAATAACATACTTGGCATTAGGCAAGAATAACAGCAAGTTTTAGTAAGTTAATCTCTTTAAAATTTAAATAGGATAAAAAATCAAGCAATGAATATTTCTATTCTGATCTTTGGAAAAAATAACTTTATCGCCACACTTCCAGATCAGATCCGTTACGCGACTGCTTTTAGTGTAGAAGTTATAAACGATCTTAATCAGGCAGTGTCGCGGATTCAAATGACGCCCCCCGATATAATACTTGTGCAGGCTAGCCTAGATGGCAGTATGGAACTTTGCAGTTGGTTGAAAGATCAGACAAAACTATCCTGGATATACTGTATTCTCTTCGAGGATCGTCAAGAGCAGCTTACTGATAGAAATAAGTATGGTTGGCAAAGGGAATTGGAGATGAGTGCTGCGGCATTAAACGAAGGAGCCGATGCTTATATTTGGCATCTTATTGAAGAAAAAACAGATCATAGCTTGGCAGAGTTGACCGCCAATCATGGACTAATACTTGCTCAATTAACTGTTGGCTTGCGGAAAGCGCAAAAATACCGAGATTTGATTCGGACAAATGATATGTTATCAGCGATCGCTTTAGCTGATTCGTTGACAGAATTAAATAATCGTCGTGCTTTAGAATGGGACTTACCCAGGCAAATTAAAAAAGCTAGGACTCAAAAAACTTCCCTGAGTTTGATTATTTTAGATGTAGATCATTTCAAAAAAGTTAATGATACTCACGGGCATTTAGTTGGCGATCGCATCTTGCAGCTGCTATCTAAGCGTCTGCGACACAATCTGCGCTGTCAAGACACAGCATTTCGCTATGGTGGCGAAGAATTTGTGATTCTTCTGGCTAACACTAACGATGAAGAAGCACTAGTTGTGGCCCGTCGTCTCAACCGGGTAGTCAGCGACGAACCATTTTCACTCAGCAATAAACTGACAATTAATATCACCATTAGTCTAGGCACAGCCTGTCTGAAAGCTGAGGATGACGATCAAGGAGTAAGTCTGTTGCATCGTGCCGATCAATGCTTGCTACAGGCAAAAACTACTGGACGTAATCGGGTGATTGCCTCGAACTATTTATCTCATGTCCCACATCTAAAAATTGTTTCTTCTTAAAACTGGGCATTAGCAATGGGGCGTTGATTATTAAATATTGTCCCCTGCTCCCCCTGCCTCCCCTGCCTCCCCTGCTCCTCTTCCCCCTACTCCTAACTCAGCATGACAATCTTCTACCGAAGTGCGTTGTCGCATGGCATTAACTAAAGCCTCGTAGCTAGGCCAATTTTCTTCTAGTAGGGTTTTTGCCTGGAGGGTATGAAACCGCAGTTTCTGTTGATAAACTGATTCAGAAAAACCCAAAATTGTCAAGACTCCTATCAGCTTGTTTTTATCATCAGATCCCCCCTCAGCATTATTAAAAACTAGGGTTTCAGCAGCAATACCCGCCATCCAAACAGTGCAGTAGCGGTCTAGCATTTGGGCGCTGATTTTACCTACTTCTAGTTGAGATGCTAATTCACTATCATCAAAGCTAACGCCGCCTTGCCCAGGTTGACCCTGTTTCCAAGCTTCCCAAGCGCTGAGGGTGTAGCCGCTAACGGGAATACCCAACAGGTGAGCAACCAAAAAATGCCCTGCTTCGTGGTGGACGATGCGATCGCGGTGTTCACTTGAAAAACCAGCAATCCAATCTAAAAAGATAGTACCACCCTTGCCTTGTAAGCTAAAACTGTCAAAAGTGGCCATTCCCAAAATAGCGAAGGTAGTAAGCGCTGGTACTACGGGCGACAAGTGAATGAATGGCCCCAGTAGGCTGGACATGGTGATCAAAAAGATAGATATTGCAACTAAATTTAGGGTAATCTGGCTCATTGAGACTTTTCTGAGAATCTGCTTAATCTTTCTTCATTATGAGGCGATAGCACAGCTTTTGTATCAACCTGGTTGTAGCGATCGCCTAATTTATTCATCTCACATCTAATTAAATTACTAGCTTAATGACGGATGTTTTCTCTATCACTAGAATGATGGCTGCTTTTTAAATCGCAGACATAATGTGACATTAGTCGGTATAAAACATCAAATAGGAGATGAATATGGCTGAAAAATTCAAAAAGGGCGATCGTGTGGAATGGAATACTTCACAAGGCAAGACAACCGGCAAAGTAATAAAGAAACTTACTTCGCCTACAGATATTAAAGAACACCATATTGCTGCAAGTGAAGATAATCCTGAGTACTTAGTTGAAAGTGATAAGACAGGAAAACAAGCTGCTCACAAGCCTGATGCTCTTAAGAAAGTAGAGGAGTAACGCTTAGTCATGAGTAAAGATATTAAATCGGTGATTGACGAGTTTCACCAAGTTGTCAATATGACACCCAAAGAACTAGAGTCTTGGTTAGATACCGATGAGTCGCAAACTGTAGGGCAAAAGGATGGCGACGATGAGTCAATCGGTCATAAATCTGGGCGGCGTATCATCCAGATATTGCAGAAAAAAGATGACTATACCGAAGATGAGCTTTCGCACATGAAGAAAGTTATCAGTTACGTCCACCGTCACATGGCGCAGCAGCCATCGGGGGACTTAGAACATACACGCTGGTGCTATTCTTTGAAGAATTGGGGACACGACCCACTCAAGTAAAGTGCAGTAATTCGGTTTATTTTTGTTGATTAAAATATGACCGAAATTATGTTTTGTAAGTTGCCTATGTGTAATAAAAACTTATAAAAAGTAAGAAAGGTAGGAAAAGTAGGATGTTTTTTATACCCCTTGATTATTAGATTATTACACGGTATTTTGATATGTGAGATCCAGTTTTTCCAAAGGAGTTTAGAGGTATGTAAAAAAGCCGCTGAAGTTTTGAAATTATTTCAGAATTTTCAGATGAAAACCTAAAATTAAATAGGGAACTGGAGTTAAAAAAATATATTTTTTAACTCCTTTTGTAGTGATAGTTAATTAAACTACCCTTTCGAGATAACTTTAACAGTAATTAGCTTTGCGAATTTCAATAAACCGTCTTGTCTTCAGAATCAGTATAAAAAAATTTTAATTTTACATCGATTCCGAGTTGCTTTCCGTTGTGTTGATGTTGTTCTTTACCTTCGATGTCAACGTCCCCTTCTTCCAAAGGGAGATGCCGTAGGATGCCCGTACCTCTACGGGGATCTTGCTACGCATAGCGTCTTTTTTAGTTAAAAGAAGGGTTGTAGAGAGAAAATCGCGCTGCGTCTACGTTAAAAAAAATGACTTTGATAAAGAGTTAAGCCTTAACTCAAGCATATTGCCTCATAGGCAGGTGCAAACAGCAGCTTGCTATTTTTACCTCAATCGGCAATTTTGACTTCATGATTATGCAATCGATAGCAGATAGCCTTGTCAAATAAAACCCGCTTGAATGATTCATCTAGACTGATAGTCGTTTCACCACTACCAAGAAATAAGTAGCCATCTGGCCTTAATTGCTGCTTTATCTTTTTTAGCAAGGCTTTCTTGGTTACAACATCAAAGTAGATTAAAACATTCCGTAAGAAGATAACATCGAATTGCGGCAGAGATGACCAAGATTGCAAAAGATTCAACTGGCGAAAATCAACCATCTGGCGGATTTCTTCTTTGATTTGCCAGTCAGTACCTAGCTTTTGAAAGTACCGATCGCGAATATTTTTAGGGAGTCCACGCTTCATTTCAAGTTGGTTATAATGCCCTTCGCAAGCACGCGCTAAAACCTTAGTAGAAAAATCACTAGCAATTAGCTTGTGCGACCAATTACTAAGCATGGGAAAATGTTCATGAATTAATATGGCGATGCTATAAGGTTCTTGCCCATTAGAGCAGGCTGCACACCAAATATTGAGCGATCGCTCAATTGCTCGTTGTTTAATTAACTCTGGTAGCACGTATTCTTTCAATGCTTTAAAAGGGTGGCTATCACGGAAGAATGACGTTTCGTTAGTGACTAGCGCCTCGATTGTCTGGACGTGAAGACCATTAAACGGGTGAGTTCGCAAGTAAGTAACCAAATCAGGGATAGAAGCGAATCCTGCCGATTCGACAATTGGCTGCAAATGTAACTCTGCTAAATAAGCTTTATCACCAAACAACACAACGGCTGAATGATGATGAACTAACTCCCGAAGATACTCAAAATCAGTGCTGCTTACACCCATAATCTGTGTCATTACAGGTATGAAGGAGGAACTTGATCGAAACGAATTCTTTGCATAATTTCATCTGCGATTTGGTTAAGTGGAAGAATTTTATTAGCAAGTCCGGCATTAACGACAAAACCAGGCATTCCCCAGACGACGCTAGTAGCTTTGTCTTGTGCAAGTACCTGTCCACCCACCTCGCGTATGCACTGACAGCCATGCAACCCATCTTGTCCCATACCCGTGAGGATAACTGCGATCGCCCCAGCCCCATAAACCTGTGCAACCGATCGCAACAGCACATCCACTGAAGGACGACAGGAATTTTCGGGAGATGCTTGATGGGTGACAAGTCGAACCATAGTTTTGTCGCGTTGCACAATTAGATGAAAATCTCCTGGTGCAATCCAGGCATGTCCAGGTTCTAGTATCTGTCCAGAAACCGCTTCATTTACTGGGATTTGACACTTGGAAGACAATTGTTTAGCTAGTAGTTTCGTAAACATTGGCGGCATGTGTTGCACAATCAAAATCGGCACTGATAAATCTGCTGGAAACTCCTTAAGCAGTACAGCCAGAGCATTTGGGCCTCCGGTAGAAACCCCAATTGCCACAACCTCCACCTGCTGTATATCGCTACGAATGGGAAAAACAACTGGATGGGTAATTGCGCTTGGTGTAAAAAATGTACCAAATACCTTAATTTTAGGAATTAAATCATCCTGAATATGTTGGGTTGCTGCCTCTACATTTCCTAAGTTACTAGGTTTTGTGGCATAGTCTGAAGCACCTAAAGAAAGAGCTTCCAGCGTTGCGATCGCTCCCCTGTGTGTGGAGGTACTATACATAATCACTGGTAAGCTTGGATACTTTTGTCGGATAGCCAACAGGGTTTGCAAACCATCCATCTCCGGCATCTCAATATCCAGGATGATCACATCGGGATTAACATGGGAAATTTTGGCAAGAGCAATACGACCATTAGCCGCGACTCCTACCACTTCTAGTTCTGGATCTGTAGACAAAATTTTACTAACTCGACTCCGTACTATTACGGCGTCATCAACAACGAGTACCCGGATTTTGGGCATTGGGGAATGGGGATTGGGGATTGGGGGGCAGGGGAGCAGGGGGCAGGGGAGCAGGGGGCAGGGGAGACAAGGGGACAAGGGGACAAGGTGAATTTTTATGCTTGTTTACGAGTATTAAAGACTCATTAATGGAGTTCAAAGGCTCATTAATGGAGTTCAAAGGCTCATTAATGGAGTTCAAAGGCTCATTAATGGAGTTCAAAGGCTCATTAATGGAGTTCAAAGGCTCATTAATGGAGTTCAAAGGCTCATTAATGGAGTTCAAAGGCTCATTAATGAAGTTCAAAGACTCATTAATGAAGTTCAAAGGCTCATTGTTGCATTCTAAAATATGTCTCCTCTGCCCTCCTGCCTCCTGCCTCCTACCCCCTGCCTCCTGTTAATACTTAAACTGATTGACGACTTTCTGCAAATCTACTGCCATTCGGGATAGTTCTGTAGCTGCCTCTAATGTATTACTAGTTCCAGTAGTCGTACTTTGAGTATTGAGTGCCACAATTCCAATACTTTTGGCAATATCTGATGTTCCTTTGGCCGCCTCAGCCATATTTCGACCAATTTCATTTGTAGTTGCTGTTTGTTCCTCAATGGCACTGGCGATCGTGCTTTGGAAGTCGTTGATTTGATTGATAATGCTAGTAATTTGAGTAATGGCTTGAACGGCGCTTTTTGTATCTGTCTGAATTGCTTCAATTCGCAAGCTTATATCTTCAGTAGCACTTGCCGTTTGTTTGGCTAATTCTTTCACCTCGTTGGCGACTACGGCAAATCCTCTACCTGCATCCCCGGCTCTAGCCGCCTCAATGGTAGCATTGAGTGCTAACAAGTTTGTTTGCCCTGCGATGGAGGTAATGACTTTAATAACTTTGCCAATTTCGATGCTGCTTTGACCGAGTTTGTTAATTGTCTCGTTCGTGCGGTCAGCTGTTTTAACTGCCTCAGTCGTCACCTTTGCTCCTTCAGTAACGGTCTTAGCAATTTCTCGAATGCTAGCATTCATCTCTTCCACGGCAGTCACAACTGTATTGGTATTCTGACTTACCTGTTCAGCAGAGGCGGAGGCAGAAGTGGCCTGTTCGGCTGTTTGTTCAGCGTTCTCAGTCATTTCTTTACTGACTGCGGTCAGTTCTTCTGCAGAAGATGCAACTGCTGTTGCCACCTCTGTCATCCGTCTGATTGAAGACTTCAGGCTGCTAATCATCTGATTTGCATTATCCGTGAGCTGCTTAAATTCTCCTGCATTGCTTGCCTCGATTTGCTTGGACAAATTTCCTTGAGCGACGGCAAGGCTAACCTCGTTAATACCTTTTATCTGCTCTTTTAAATTTGTAGACATCTGATTCAAGTTGTCGAGCGATTCTTTCCAACTCCCACCTGCTTCTTTGACAATGGCTTGAGAACCAAGCTTGCCTTGGATACCAATCTCGGATGCCAAGCGATTAACTTCGTTAGCAAAGTTTTGATTTAAACTCACCAATTCATTAAAAACTGAAGGAATTTCACCCAGTTCATTATTCTCATCAGCTAAACGGATGGTAAAATCACCGTTTTTTGCAGCCTTAAGTGCTATTAGTAACGCTTGCAATTGCACTTTTATCACACTGTTATCGGTCGGTTGCGGATCTGCACTATCCACCGAGGGAGATTTAGAGTTGGGTGTTTTCCCAGCCCGATTTGTAGTCATTGCAAAGCGCTCCTCAATTATTCGATAATCTGACTTGTTAAATTAACATCTAGAATTTTCTCGACGTTTAGAACTAACAGAAATCCGTCTGGGAGCGGGTAAGCTCCTGCTAGCATCTGACGCATTCTACCTTTTAACGTTGCGGGTGGGGGTTGAAAGATATTTTGTGCTAACTCTAAAACATCTCCCACTTCATCGACGAACAGACTGACTACTTCACGATCAAAACACACAATGATATTAAATCCCTGGGCTGCATCTACAAGTTTTGTAGTTGATTGTGTCTGCGGTTCGCTCATCTCTAATCGACGCTGCAAATCGATGACAGTAATAATTTGTCCACGTAAATTAATCAACCCACAGATATCTGGTGGTGCCAAAGGTACACGAGTCATTGCTTGTGGGTGAATCACTTCTTGAACGTGTTGCACGTCAATACCAAAGTAAACTCCTTTGAGAAAAAATGTGCAAATTTGTTGTTCAGCCATGAGTAGCTAATTGCAGCAAATGAGGGTTAGCAATCCGAATTACAGTCTCAATGTCAAGAATTTCTGTGATTTGTCCTTGAATTACAGCACAGAAAAGCACACCAGGTCTACTAGGGATACCTTTAATGGTTAGTGGTTCTTCCACAATGTCGAGAATGCGATCGACCACTAGCCCAACACTGAGTTCTGAGTATGGAGAGACAATAATTATCTGGAGCGTTTCTGCAACTGTCGCCAAAGCTTCATCATTAAAGCGATCGCTATCAGAAAATATCTTGTGAAGATCAATCAGTGGCAGAATTTGACCGTAAGACTGGAAGACATCCTGATTAACTACTTTTTCGACAGCAGAAGCAAGAATCTCTTCGAGCCGAAATGCGATCGCCAGTGGAATGCCCATGCGTGCGCCTTGAGGCCCCTCAAACAGCAAAATTGTTTGGCGATCGCCTCCTTGCTCTTGGCTATTTGCAGCATTTTCGCTCAACAACTGCTTTTTGGCAGTTATACCAGTTTGGTTTGCCAGACCAACAACATCAATAATTAATGCCACTGTGCCATCTCCTAAAATGGTGGCTCCTGCAAATAAAGATAGCGCCTTTAACTGTCTTCCCAAAGGTTTAACTACAATGTCTTGGATGTCTTCAATTGTGTCTAGAACCAGTCCAAAGCGATAATTATCAACTTGCACAATTACCAGACTGAGTGTTTCTAAGTTGCTAAGACTATCCTGTTGCAACACTTGATTGAGGTAAACCAAGGGCACAAAATTACCCCGCAAGCGATACACAGGCACATCGTATAATATCTCAATACTATTGAATGCTTCTAAGCGTACTAGTTCTAGTAAACTCGCTTGGGGAATAGCATAATAATTGCCCCCATTGCTGACAATCAATGCTGGAATAATTGCCAATGTCAACGGAATCTTGATTTTGAAGGTCGTTCCTTGTCCCTGTTGGCTGTGGATTTCAACCGTTCCGTTAATCTTCTCAATATTACTCTTGACAATATCCATCCCAACCCCCCGCCCGGAAAGATGAGTCACCTGTTCAGCAGTCGAGAAGCCGGATAAAAAAATTAAGTTCATCGCTTCTGACTCGCTCATGGTTGCAGCCTGCACAGCGCTCACTAAACCAAGTTGCTGCGCTCGTCCTTTGAGCCGTTCTAAATTAAGACCGCGACCATCATCGCCAATCTCAATATTGACTTTGCCGCTTTCGTGAAAGGCTCTGAGAAATAGCCGTCCTAAGCTTGGCTTTCCACAAGCAACCCGCTCGGCTGGTAATTCAATACCATGATCGATGCAATTGCGTACTAAGTGCGTCAAGGGGTCTTTAATTGTTTCAATAATACTTTTGTCTAGTTCAGTATCTGCCCCCTCCATCTCCACTTCAACTTCTTTACCGGAAGCGATCGCCAAATCGCGGGTCACGCGAGGCAACTTTTGCCAAATGGAACTAATTGGTTGCAGCCGAGTTTTCATCACCCCTTCTTGCAACTGGGCTGTAAGTAGGCTGAGGTGCTGGCAGGTAGCAGCAAAACCATTATCCTTAAACTTGGTACTAAATCCGATTACCTGGTTACGGGCTAAAACAAGTTCACCCACTAGGTTCATCATCTGATCTAGCAGATTAACATTGACTCGGATATAAGCAGATTCTGATGTTGTCGGAGTTGATATTTCTGTGAGTTCGTGATTGAGAGACTCAACAGACTCACTACCTGCTGTATCTTTTGGAGCTTGTGCATCTATTTGTGGCGTTTGTGTATTAACAATAGGTTCATGCGATTGAGAGACTTTTGGAGTCTGTTTAGTTTCTGATAATTCGGTTAGAGCCACGAGCAGTGGTGAATAATCGCGATCGCCCTCATCTTTTGTAGCTTGAATTTGAGACAGGATTTGCCGAATGCTGTCAACTGTTTGTAATAAAATACTAATAATGTCAGGGGTAATTGCTAGTTGGCGATCGCGCAGACACGAGAGCAAATTCTCCCCAGCATGAGCGAGTGATTCCAAATTAGGAAACGGTAAAAAGCCGCAATTTCCTTTAAGCGTGTGGAGTGAGCGATAAATGCGAACTAATGCTTCTCCTTGTTCTGATGCTTTCTCTAGCTCAATAATATCTCGTTCAATGTGATTCAAGTTCTCATAGCTTTCAACGAGAAATGCTTCTATATCATCGTCAATTTCATTTAACTCCATTGGTTAACAAAGTAAAAATTTATATATTTATTTTAATACTAATTTTATATTCAACCTTAGCAATCTCTATCGAAAGAGAGATGTTTGGATTTTTTTGGGGCTGAAGACATAATATTTGCCCTAATGATATAGTTAAGAGACAGGCAATGTTATCGTTCCCATTCAACTCCAACTTGCAAGAATAGTGGTCGTCAAGACAAAGAATGTTACAAGTGCAAATAATGCGATCGTCAGTTTCTCAAATCCTATCAACCTTAGTGCTACTCAAACGATGTCAAGCAACTATGCCTCACAATGTATCTTAATGGCATGAGCCTGCGAGAAACCGAGCGGGTAACCGATATCCACCACACAACAATTTTGCATTGGCAACGGATAGCAAAACTTGAATTAAATCGGATTTAAAATACTTAACAAATTTTAAAAAGTTACCATTATTAAAAATGGTAGCTCCACAACTAGCATTATAGTTTCAGCGAGTTTGATATTTTTTCCGAAACTCTCATTATTGATAATTGTAAAATTATATTTATTTATTATTTAATTAATTGATTTTAATTAATAATGGAGGCTAATTAGCTTAAATTAAGAATTATTAAGCTAAAGCACAAAAGGACAAAACTGATGGCAATGGTTTTGATTATCGATGATGCAGCTTTTTCTCGCAGAATGATTCGTAAGTTTCTGCAAGTAGATGGTTATGAAATTATAGAAGCAACTAATGGGCGTGAGGGATTAGAAATGGTTTATAACCATAAGCCAAATTGTGTATTAGCGGATCTTCTAATGCCAGATATGAATGGGTTTGAATTTTTGAAAGCTATGCAAGATCAAGAATTAAAAATCCCTACTATTATCATTTCCGCCGATATTCAAGATGGGGCACGCAATCAAAGTTATAACTTAGGGGCAGTAAACTTTATTAATAAACCGCCAAAAGAAAGTGAATTGCGAAAGGCAGTCCAGCAAGTTATTAATACCAAGGAATAAATTTTCATGAATGTGACAGCAGAAGAACTGGATGCCCTGCAAGAGTTAATTAATATTGGAGTCGGTCGAGCAGCAAATCTACTTAATGAAATGGTAGACTCTCACATTCGTTTAAAAATTCCGGTTGTTAAAGTGTTAACTGCTGCCGATGCCTATCAAGAATTAGTAACACGATTTCATGATGAGACTTTGGCTGCTGTAAAACTACGCTTTACAGGCTCTTTCTATGGCACTGCTAGCTTAATTTTTCCAACTGACAGCGCATCAACATTGGTTGCAGTGCTTACAGGTGAAGATCCAAAATCGGCTGACCTAGATGCGGTTAAAATTGGTACCCTGAGCGAAATTGGTAACATTGTTATAAATGGGGTAATGGGTTCACTCAGTAATGTGCTAAAGCGGCATGTAAACTACACATTGCCCGTTTATTTAGAAGATACGCTGGAAAATTTATTTTTATCCGCATATGAAAGCGAGTCAAAAATATTACTAGCACAAGCCAGTTTCACAATTGAACGCTTAGAAATTATCGGAGATATTATTTTAATATTTTTGGTGGGCACTTTTGATACGCTCATCATTGCGATGAAAGAGGAAATGGGAATAATTCAATAATATAATATTTAGTATAAATCGTTAAAAAAGGTATTAAGAATTTTTGATAATACAATGAATATAATTGAACAAGCTCAGGAAAAATTTAGCCTTTTAGATAAAATTCCTTTAGGAGCTTTTGTTCTACAGTCAGATTATATTGTTATCTTCTGGAACTCCTGCTTAGAGGAATGGACAAAAATTCCGAAAAGTAAGATTTTGGGGACTTCTATTCATGAATATTTCCCTCATCTGAATCAACCTCGTTACGCTAGCCGTTTGTACCAAATTTTTCAAGGCGGCCCTCCGACAATTTTTTCTTCTCAACTGCATAAATATATTATTCCTGTACCTATATCCAAAGATAAATACCGCATTCAACACACAACTGTTACTGCTGTCTCTGGATTGGATGGAGATAGATTTTATGCCCTCTTTTCAATTGAAGATTTGACAGATTTAACGTTCCGGGTTCAGGAATATAAAAACCTACGCGATCAGGCTCTAGCAATAGCAGAAGAACGTCAACAGGCGAAAGAAGTTGCTGAGACAGCAAACCGCATCAAAGATGAATTTTTAGCAATTGTTTCTCATGAACTTCGTTCTCCTCTTAATCCAATTTTGGGCTGGGCAAAGCTACTGAAAAATCGCTCATTAAACGAAGCTACCACTGTGCGTGCCCTTGAGACAATCGAACGAAATGCTGAACTACAAGCTCAGTTGATTGAAGATTTGTTGGATATCTCTCGCATTCTCCAGGGCAAGCTAGCACTTAATTTAGAAACGGTTAATCTTGTTTTTACTATTGAAGCTGCCTTAGAGACAGTGCAATTAGCAGCAGAAGCAAAGTCGATTCAAATTAATCTTCATTTGGATAGAGAAATTGGACAGGTGAAGGGTGATAGTAATCGTATTCAACAAATTATTTGGAATCTACTCTCTAATGCTGTTAAATTCACACCATCCGGTGGACAGGTCGAAGTCTACTTAAAACAGATTAATTCTGAGGTACAACTGAGAGTTAGTGACACGGGTAAGGGTATTAGTCCTGACTTTCTGCCACATGTATTTGAATATTTCCGTCAGGCAGATAGTCGTACAACCCGGAGTTTTGGTGGGCTAGGACTTGGTTTGGCGATTGTGCGCCAACTTGTCGAGTTACATGGCGGTACAGTTTCGGCAGAAAGCTTAGGAGAAGGACAAGGTGCGACGTTTACAGTTAGCCTACCCGTGTTTCAACATCTGGAATTAGGAAGGGCAAATCAGAATGTATTAGAGAATTCCTATCCATTCTGTATGCTTTATGCTCCACTACAAGGAATACGTTTGTTAATTGTAGATGATAATGCTGATACCCGTGAGTTTCTAGGTTTTTTATTGGAACAGCAGGGAGCAATTGTGACGCTCGCAGCATCTGCCAGTGAAGCACTGACTGCAATTATAAAGTCAAAGCCAGATTTGCTGTTAAGCGATTTAGGTATGCCAGATGTTGACGGTTACACTTTGATCAGAAAGTTACGAGCGATGCCCGCTAATTTAGGTGGACAAATTCCCGCGATCGCTCTAAGTGCTTACGCCGCAGAAACGACACAAAAACAGGTTTTTACAGCTGGATTTCAACTCCACATTGCTAAACCAGCCGATCCCGCAAAACTAGTAGCTGCGATCGCAGCCCTTGTTAAGAACTGAAGCCTGTAAAAAATGCGATTAAACAATAGTGCATTTGCTGAGAATGATTTCTAGCCCATTCTGTACCTGCTCAAGTTCTTCGCGCTTTTGGTAAATCCACATCTTTTCAGCCTCACGTTGTTCCAGAGTTTCGTTGTGAGCTTTTTCCTGCTGTTCGAGGAGATTTTCGCACAGAGAAATAGCCTTTTCAATAACTTTAACTGCTGCTTCAACTCGATTATCAAAAAGCAAAACAATAGTTTCATCAATTTTATTTGTAAGTTCTTCTGTGGATTCTACAAATTTTTCACAGCCTATTTCAAAGACTTTTAACTTGAGTTGATCGTGAATTCCACCTATCCCGAATCCAAAAGCTCCAGCTATTGCAGCCCCTATACCCGCTACTGCCCACATAATTGGACCACCTAATCCAAGTAACATAAGTAAACCAGCACCTAATCCACCTGCAAAAAGACCACCTCCAATATAAGAAAACAAATCACCAAAACTATCTCCAATATCATTTATAGCAAAATTTATTTGCTTGCTGAAATCAGTATTTATTTCTTTGTCAAGAACTTGTAATTTATCTCGAAGCGCATTTAATTCTTCATTAATACAATTTTCTAAAATTTCAAAATGTGGTTTAAGTATTTCATTCTTAAGTTTTTTTTCGCCCCATTCATCTATTTCATTTTGTAAATCGTGTATAAAGTAATTCAGATAATCTTGTCTAACTTGCTGTTGGTTAAAAATTGGATTATGTGGTGAAGTCCATTTTTCTAATTTTTTAGCTAATCTTTCACCTAATCCTTCAATCCATTCATGCCAAGATTCATTTGCTTGTTCAAATGCTAGCTCTCTTAATTCATTAGCTAAAATTTGTATTCTGACATCACGTCCACTTGCTTCTCCAATTTGCTCTAATATTTCTAACTTTCCAGCTTCAGAAAGTTTTATATTACCGTCTAAAGTATCCTTAGCCTGACGCAGACCGTTTAATCCTGCTTGAATATGGTCATTAATTTTAATTACGAATTGCTTAATTTGCAAAGACCCACGCTCAATTGTCAAAAACTTTTCTAAAGATTGAGTGAAAGCATGAAAATTTTTTAGGTATTCATCATCAGTTATATTATTTAGAATAGCCTTTAAGGCAGCTTTTGCAGAAATGTAGTGGACACGGTGTTCACCATTTGATAAAAGTAAATTTTTGTTTTTAATAAAACTTTCTAACCGCTGTTTCACATCTTGACGATCTTCTTCTTCTTCGAGTGAATCCATAAAATTCACTAAAACAAAAAGATTTTCAGCAGGCTGATCTTGACGATTACCATTAAGTTGGTATCTTACATCTTGTATCAATTCTTTTTCTTTCTCACTAAGTAGATGCATAGCATCCGTTAAAAAAATAACTGCATCACTATTTTTCAGCAATTTATAAGTAATAGATGTTCTATCAGGGTGTTCATTTAGTCCAGGAGAATCTAGAATTTCAACACCACTTTTGCATAACGCTAACTCAGGATGCTCAAAAATAATTTCTTCAATATCAGATTGTGCTAGTTGATCACTACGATGTTCTGTTGCAGCTTCTTTGGAAATAGCTGCCTTAACTTTATACTGCTCAAAAGGGATCTCTTCGTAGCGTCCATCTTTGTAGCAACAGAATACGCGCTTTTTTATTCCATATTTGAGAACTGTGACTGTACCACTACAGGGAATTGCTCTTACAGGTTGGATTTCTTCACCTAGTAAGGCATTCAGTAAGGTTGATTTTCCTTTGCTAAATTCGCCTACAACTGCTAAACGAAACCGTTGTGATTTAATTTTTTTTAATATTTCTTGTATCTCTTCTATCAAAGTGTGAGATAAGAAACTACGCTCATTACAATCTTTAACCACTTGGTATATCTGATTACAATAAGTTTCTAATTGCTTACGATGTTCTTGAAACTTTGCCAATTCTCCATAAGAGATATTGCTATGGTGTTTAGTTACTTTAGCTTCAGGTTTAGCAGGTAGAACTGCCAGAATATTACTTGCAGCCTTAACAAATATAATATCTAGTTCTTGAAACCGATCAGGGTTGAGTAAACAATGCACTTCATTTAAAGCAACAGTTTCAATATTTACTTGATGAATAAAACCAGCCTCTAAAACTGCTAGATGTTGCGATTTAATGTTTAAGTGTTTGGCAACTATCTCTAAATATTTTTTCTCGTGGGGGTCAATTTCACCGTTTACTGCTGACATTTCATAGCCAAAGCTAATTAACAAAAGCTTTTCTGATTCTGAAAGTGGAGTCGCTAATGCTAGTAAGTTATTAACTTGCTTATAAACTTGATTCTCTTTAACTCCCTTAATCATCAAATGTGTCAACTTCCGCACATCACTTTCTGGATTACTAAAACGATAAAGGGTTGTTAATAAACGTTGCTTTTCTAACTCTGCTACTGTGCCATCTACAAATATCACTCCCAGCAGCACTGTAACTAAATTTGCCAGAAATATCACAGGTGGCGTGAGATTCTTTTGGGTCAGTTTTTGCCCAGTAATCTGCGACAATAACTCAACAGTTTGAGAGTTAACTAATGAAGTATCCATAAACTATGTAAGGCAATAAGTTTTCAGGCTTAGTATGCCCAGATTTAGACAAAATTAATTGATATACCGAATAAATACGGTTATCTTTACTTTTTTATACCAGTTAGGCTCAAGAAAATTACCTTTTAGCAACCTAAAAATATGCTGTTCCAATTTGCGCCTGCAATTCAAACTGGTATTGATGCTGGGAAATATCTACAAGTCTTTAGCAATGGAGTACCTATAAGCATGGCTAGAGATACAGTTACCGGACAGTTTGTTGCTCATGCTATTGGTGCTACAATCAACAACAGCCCTTTATCTCCACTGATAGCAGTTTCTAATCTAGTCACAAGTGGGGCGCAGATGTATCAAACTCAGCAAGGCTTTACAGCAGTACTGAATGGATTGCAAACTATACAGACTAGCTTGGGTGTGCTGCAAGCAACTACAGCCTTGATTGGTGTGGGAACAATCGCAGGTGTAGCGTTGACAGCAGTCAACCTGCACCAAACAATGAAATTAAGAAAAGAAGTAGAGCAAATGAGCCTGGAAGTCAAAAACGGTTTTATTGACTTGAAACAAGCCTTAAAAGACCAAGGAGTAGAAATTAGACAAATAATCGAACAAGTAGCCCAAGATATCAAATTTGAACAGCATCGCACAGCTTTAGTGAGGGCGTATGGAGTGTTTATCCAGGCGATGAACCGCTTCCGTTCAGCGATGCAATTGCAAGATTTCAGCCGAAGAAACGCTGAAATTGATGGTGTGAGGGGAATGTTATTTACGGCTTTAGCGGATTACAGCAATCCGCATCTACTAGAAGAAACCTGTGCAGCTGGTCAACTACGCAGACTTGAATGCGCTTGGGCAATTGAACAGGCGATTGTTGCAACTTATCAAGTGCAGAATGAGGTTTCAGCAGTGAGCGATCGCCTCATCCTACTCCAAGATAAAATCTGTCAAGATGCTCTCACTGTGATTAATCGCTGCGAATCACATGATGAGCTTGATTTTCTCTTTCCCGAAATTATCCGCATTAAAAATCACGATTTAGCAGTATTGAGTTCGTGGCAAAATCATGTTGATTGGATGCAATCGCTTCCTTCATCAGAATTAAAACTTTTAAGTAGCGCTGATTTGAATAGTCCAGATACTCACTACTCCACAATCAATTTAGCAGAACCGCCAGAACAATTAGTATATGAGAGTTTAACCGAAAAATCTCATTTCTATTCGCTTCGTGACCAGTTGCTATTTATCTTTGAGCCTGAACTACGTCGAGAGTACGAATTTTATATTAGTGAACAAGCTGGAATTACTGGTTATAAAACATTAGTTACATCTAATTTGCAAGAGGCATCAGACCTAACTGTTGCTAATCTTTATTACTACTTTAACATTAGGGATAAATCGAAAGATGAGACAGAGCTAGTTTCAGCTAACTAAAATAGGTACGGCAACTCTTGAAACAACTATTTTTTAAAGTCCGCGTAGGCGGACTTTTTTGTATATCCGCAAATTACATTCGCTCAAATATAAAACAATATCATGTCCGCTTGATTACTTATAACTATTAACGGGTAAAAAACGAGTCAAACTAGATTAACCCC
The DNA here is from genome assembly GCF_020829665.1 of Nostoc sp. CHAB 5824. Classification (GTDB taxonomy): domain Bacteria; phylum Cyanobacteriota; class Cyanobacteriia; order Cyanobacteriales; family Nostocaceae; genus Nostoc. The sequence goes on along the minus strand of NZ_JAIVFT010000033.1, from coordinate 2,933 downwards.
TGAAGAGTGAAAGTAAAATAAAATTATCCTCCACTTAAACCCCATCATAGCTATCCCAGAACTCGAACAAAAACTCCTTCAGCTTTCCCCCAACGATAAACTGTATATTATCCAATTCCTTGCCCAAAGCCTGACCACACACAACACCCACCCAGGCAAACCCACCAAACTCTCAGAATTCTTTCGTCAATCCCCCCTGGCAGAACTCACCGAAGAACTCGACCTTAACCAAGGCTGGACATTGCTAAAAATCCTCATTGAGTCCCTACAACCAGAAACCCAAACCGAAACCTCAGAATATCCCCTGACTAAATTTTATGGATGTATTCAAGATGAAACATTCTTTCGCCATCCCCAAGGACAACAACAAGAACGCGAACCTATCCTGTGAAATTTCTGCTAGATACTAACACTTGCATTATCTATATGCGTGGTAAAAATTTCACCTTAAAGCAGAAACTTGAAACCACTACTACCAAAGATATTGCCGTTTGCTCAATCGTCAAAGCTGAACTATTTTATGGCGCAATGAAAAGTGCCAACCCAGAACGTAATCTTACCTTACAGTAAGAATTTTTAGCTCAATTTATATCGCTACCGTTTGACGATCTCGCAGCAATGACATTTGGAATGATTCGATTTCAGCTAGAAGCATTAGGCACTCCAATTGGAGCTTATGATTTACAAATTGCCGCCATCGCACTGACAAATAACTTAACCCTTGTTACCCATAACGCCAGAGAATTTAAGCGGGTTAATAACTTGCTGATTGAAGATTGGGAGATAGATAATTGACAAACGACTAGCTAGAAAACATCATCTCACAACTTCCTCGTAGGCGTAGCCCGCACTTCGACAAAGCTCAGTGACCACCGTAGGCATCGCTCTCTTGCATTCCTTCGGATATAAAATCACTCGAATACTACTGTTCTATTACCATAGACTAATACACGATTTTGTAAATGCGATCGCACCGCTCTTGCTAATACAACTCTCTCCAAATCTTTGCCTTTTCTCACCAAATCATCAACTTCATCACGGTGACTGACTCGCACCACATCTTGTTCAATAATTGGGCCTGCATCTAAATCAGCAGTGGCATAATGCGCCGTTGCACCAATAATTTTCACACCACGTTCAAAAGCTCGGTGATAAGGATTTGCTCCGATAAAAGCTGGTAAAAATGAATGATGAATATTAATAATTTGCGGAAATTGACTAATAAAATCTGCACTTACAATCTGCATATATTTCGCCAATACAACTAAATCTATTTTGTACTGACGTAGTAATTCTAGTTGTTGGGCTTCTTGTTCTGATTTATTGTCTTTAGTAATAGGGATGTGCTGGAAATCGATATTAAATTGTTCTGCTACTACCTTTAAATTAGAATGGTTACTAATAATTAAAGGAATTTCAGCTACAAATTCTTTAGCACGTTGTCGCCAAATCAAGTCAAATAGGCAATGGTCTTGCCGACTTACCCAAATAGCAATGCGTGGTACTGTATCAGAAAAACGTATTTCCCACTTAGCACCTAAAGGTTGAGCGATCGCATTAAATGCAGGGGCAATGAATTCTCGCGGTAAATTAAACCCATCTAACTGCCATTCAATGCGGGTAAGAAATAACCCAGCAGCAAAATCTGTATGCTGATCCGCATGGATAATATTACCACCATTAGAATAGATGAAATTCGCAAATTTCGCCACCAGTCCCCGTTGATCTGGGCAGGAAATCAGCAATGTTGCTGTTGGATTTGTCATAATATCGCCAGATTTTTAATTAATTATTTGCTGTTTGTTGGAGTTGGTTTAGGAATGGTGAGCGGAGGAAGCTTTTGACTATTATCTACAGGTTGTTTCCACTCTGATAATTCCCGATTCACGGCATTTGCAAAATCTGTAGATACCAACAGCACATTTATATTTCCATCGGGTTTAGCAGCAGGGTCAGCTTGAGCATACAAGAAACGACCGTTAAAGTTAGATTTACCCAAAATCAACTGATGGCTTTGTCGATTTTTCAGAGTGATATTAATAGTTGCTTGGGGCTGATCTAAGGCAAATTCTTCAAGCCGTTTTGCTGGAGTTGATAAAGTGCTATCACTATTACCTTTGACCAACAAATCCATTAAATAAGAAACAATAGCATCATTTGCTGGGCCCGATATCGGAGATTTGATTAACCACTTGGGGTTACTAGATTCAGTGCTACGTTCAAGATTCAGGGTGAGTTTTTTTGTCTTGACTGTTAAAGACTGCACATCATCTGCGGCAAAAGAGAAAATTTTCTGCTTTTGCTCCTTGGTTTCTTCGCGCACAATTGCACCCCGAATTTCATAGAAGTAAACAAAACCACCTAAACCTAGTGCTAGCAGTATCAAAATTAAAGTCGTTCGCGGCAATTTCATTTTTTAGTCATTTGTCATTTATCATTTGTCATTGGAGTTAAGGGAGAATTCCTAACTCTACCGTCGTTTCCACCAAATAATAACTGCGATCGCAAACCCAATTAAAGGTAAAACCAACAGAGATGACAATATTAAAAGATTGGCTTGTGTGGTTGTCAGAATTATCCGGCGGTTTTTCGGTTCTTTGGGGCGAATGGAAAGAGGTTGCTGATCCTGTTGACTCAGCCAAGTAACTGAGTTGAGGAATACATCTCCATTTAATTGCTGTTGAAACAAACCATCGGTGGCGAAATTGGAATTTCCTAAAACCACTAACCGGGACTCGGTGGTTGTTTGAGATGAGGGAGTGGGGGCAGGGGGGGCAGGGGGGGCAGGGGGAGTGGGGGAAGCCGTACTTTGAGGGGTGGGTGGTGGTAGGGGGGAAGGTGTCGGTGCAGGTTGAGGAGTGGAAACAGGTTTAGCTGGTTGTGTTCTTGTTAAGGCGACGCCCGAGGTTGGAGGCCCTTTCCGGGCTTTATCT
>NZ_JAIVFT010000032.1:25850-49258 GCF_020829665.1 Nostoc sp. CHAB 5824 | reverse complement strand
AGAGGTGAAACGCTGCTGCGGCCACGATAGTTTAGGGGTAGCCCTACGCAAAAATAGCTCGATGCCAGGTTCTATAATCCAACTCTAGCCTTCTCATCTTCTGATGACCAGGCTTTTGTTTTTTATGGAACGTAATGAGTCATTAAACAAATACGACAACCAAAATTTTGAGCCTATTCATGTAGCAACCGCCTCGGCGGTTAGGGTATAGACTGGAAGGAATCCCTTTTCTTGCTCCCGTGATCGCTATTATCTGCTGCCCTGTGCTTTCATCTGTTGAACCTTCTACCTTTTTCGCTACTGCTAATAAGAAGTTTGTACTTGTTGATGTTTCCCGTCTTTAGAAGCTTCTGACGCAATCTGCTTGAGCTGTACCTTCAGCCCGTTTTCCGGGCGTAAAGTTATTGAAGGCTGTGGCACAATTGGGTATCCTGGCACTAAATCTATTTGGAAGCGTTGAGCGATAGTCGCCAATAACAAAACCGCTTCCATCTAAGCAAAACCTTTACCAATACAAATTCTTGGCCCATCCCCAAAGGGAATATATACTCCTTTAGGCAGTTGTTTTTCAAACTCCTGTGTCCACCTTTCTAGCTGGAAAGCTTCAGGATTCTCAAAATACTTTGGATGACGGTGCATTACCCATTGGCTAATCATGATTGCCATGCCTTGGGGAATTTCGTAATCACCAATTTGGCTATCTACTGCTGCTTGCCTCCCCATGAGAGGTACTAGAGGATATAACCGCATTGATTCTTTAATAATTTGGTGTGTATAAACTAACTGCCCAAGGTCTTCGAGTGTTGGTATAGCAATCGCCAGTACAGTTAGGACGTAGACTAGAAAGAGTGTTGGTTCCGAAATTAGGACTGATTACCAATGGCAAACCCTTACAGTTACGATTTCCGTCGGAAGGTAATTGAAGCCATTGAATTGAACGGGCTAAAGAAAAGCGAAGCAAGTGAACTGTTCAACATCAGTCGAAACACAATTAATTTGTGGCTGAAACGCTTTGCAGAAACCGGAGATTTCCAGGCCAAGCCCAATCAGTCCCCTGGACATAATCAGAAAATCACTGACTGGGAGAAATTTCGAGCTTTTGTGAAAGTACACGGGGATAAGACTCAAGCCCAGATGGCACAATTATGGGAAGACGAGATTAGTGCGCGTACTATCTCCCGTGGGTTAGAGAAAATCGGATTCACGCGAAAAAAAAGACCTATGGTTATCAAGAACGAGACGAGTACAAACGAAGTTCGTTTATTGCTCAGATAGCAAAGCTTGAAAAAATATGGTTGTCTATGTTGATGAGTCTGGCATGGATAATCGAGACGATTATGGCTATGGCTGGAATCAGACTTGAGAGCGCTTCTATGCTCTCAAGTCTGGGCGACGTCAAGGGCGGGTGAATATGATTGCCGCACTGTGTAATCAGAAGTTGATGGCTCCTTTCACGCTTTGTGGGTTCTTGTAATCGAGATGTGTTTGAAACCTGGCTAAAAACTTGCTTAATCCCTGTACTCAAACTTTTGTTAGGTTGTGACGATGGACAATGCTACCTTTCATAAAGGTGGATGTATTGAACAGTTGATTCAAGATGCTGGCTGTGAAGTTTTGTATTTGCCACCTTATTCCCCAGACCTCAACCGAATTGAGAAATGCTGGTCTTGGCTGAAAAGTCGAATTCGCAAACAAATCCAGCAGTTTGATTCTCTTCGAGAAACGATGGAATCTGTCTTGCGTTTAGCGTCCTAACTCATCTGGCTATTGCTATATCCCTTTTCTGTCACTCTCCGGGAGGGCGATCGCTAGAAGCGTCATGAGGCAATCAATACAAGCTATACTATTAGAGAAAAATCGCTCTTGTATTTGTTCTTAGAAAAGAATCGCGCGTAGGCGTAGCCCGTCGTAGACATCACTTGCTATACAAAAGCTCTAGAATTCAAAAATGGCAAATGTTTTCGGAGAGTGACAGAAGAGGGATATCATCCATCTGCTGAAGAGTTTTTTCATCTTTCGCTTCCATTAGCATTGTCAACAAATCATTGCTTTTTTCCCCACTGTTGCGGCGTTCTTGAATCAGTTTGTAGATAGCTTCATCCATTTGGGCAATAGCATTACGATAACGGATGTTTTCAGGTCTTGGAAACCACTCCCACACTAGAAAATTCTGCCGCCGCTTACTTTCAAACCACTGCATTGCCACATCTAGGGCATTGGCAACAACTTTTGCTTCTCCTGCATCTATGTCAGCGCTAAATATGCATTTCATAACTATTTGCAGCGTCAAATGCATCATATCTGCATGAATATCATGAGTTTCACCATCGTGCCAAGTTTGAAGCATTCGGTTGGTGTACTCTACCATTGTTTCGCTATATCCATTAATCCGTTTTTGGTGAAATACTGGTTGGGCAAGACGACGTTGCCAAAACCAGGATTCTCCTTCTGCGCTTAACAACCCTTCTCCTAGTAAGCTTTTTAAGGCGCGTAAGCCTCGGCTTTTAATAAAATCGTTGCGATTTTTTAAAACTTGTTCTATGGACCTCTTGCATAAATCAAAAATAAAGAACCCCACCCCGCATTTGAATAAAGCAAACGCTTCCCTCCCGAAGAGCGGGGAGGGGTTGGGGGTGGGATGTTAAGGACTTTTGCAAGAGGTCTTATGTATTCAGGATTAGTTACTAAACAAGTCGGTGTTAACCCCAACTGTAAGGGAACAATATCACCATAGTCACGACAACGGGTAAGAAATCCTAGTGGGTCTTATCCAAGTTCAAATAGATGTCCAACAATAGAGTTAACCGATGGTGCTGGTAACTCGAATACATCGCGAGCCATAGCAAAACTCTCTAAGTTTGTGTGTATTTGAGAACATTAACTCACTGTTAATATTAGATTCTTCATCACATAGAGAGATTTTTTATTTTATTTAAATACGCTTTGTTAGTAAACCAACAAGTTCTGCGATCGCTTACCGTTATAGAGTTAATGTAAAGTTAAAGATGAATATTCAGGGCAAACGCATCTAAAGGACAATAATCTTTCCAGAGCAAGAGTTTGGGCGTTTCATTGTTAAATTTTTCGGTACTCATTTTTAGGAACGAATTAACATTGGGTCATAAATTTGAATGTTTTGAACCCCGCAATTAGCCAAAATAGAGCTAACGTAATCAAGCTCATTGTCTGTGCCACTAACGATGAGTATGTAATTGCCTTGAGCAATTTGCTCGTTGTAAAAGCGTGCCCACTCATCTCCTATTCCTAGCCTCATAGCGTCAAAGCGCTCACTTAAATTAACGCCTGTTGACCCTTTAAATTGAGAAAAGTCTTTGCAAATTAAGGAAATCTGGTTTATTGGAAATCCTGCGACACACATATCATTAATTGCCGCTTTAACATTATCTATGTTATTAAAGTCACTAATAGCATATTTGGTCAAAATCCCACTTTTATTATTAGGAATGGCAGTAGTAGAAGTCGTGATAGTCAGATAATTTGTAGTTTCCTGTTCACTGTTGAGATGTTCGTAAATGCCAAACTCTTCAATACCCCAACGCAGGAGAATTGCTTCTACTTTAGCAATTTCAAAAGATGTACAATCTACGATTATTAGATAGTGTCCAACCTCTACTCGCTGGTTATATGCTCTAGCTTGCTCTTCCGACATTCCCCAACCAACTAATGCACCAGCAAAAGTCCCAGTAGCTGCACCTATGCTTGCCCCTACAAGGGTTGTAACCAAAGCAGTTGCAGCTGCGCCAGCCAGCATTATTGGCCCAACTCCAGGAATTGCTAAAGTACCAAGACCTACTAATAAACCAGTCAACCCACCTACAGCGCCCCCCGAAAGCCCTCCTACTGTTGCGCCTTCGTCGGATTTATCACCTACTTGCTCATCACCAACCTCATGATTGCGGTCTGCATTCTGTACAACTACAGATACTTTCTCCATCGCCAAGCCAGAATCTCTCAACTCATGTAGTGCCTGTTCTGCATCTCGACGATGAGTAAATACACCTACAGCTCGTTGATATTGACTTAAAACCATTATTACTCCTTGGTAGCACGAGAAAATTAATCACCTACAAATTTAGTATTTCACTACTTGTAATATTAAATACGAGTTTATTGAACTGAAAATCATTCTAAGTAATAAAATTCATTACAGACGCTGTAATCATTACCATTCTTAACGTTTTCCAGCTTTTTCTCCAGTTAAGCCATACGTGAAATTTCATAAATCACATAGAATTTGTATATTTCTTAGTACCAACTTATACAAGTTTAAAATATTTTAGAGATTAAAAGGATGAAAAGCTTATAAATAGGTACTTTGAATCTCCATAGTTTCTCGCGATTCAATTCCTACTGTAGAACTTTTTTGGTTTTTTTAAGGCGTTCAATCGAACTTTCTATAAAATTAACCATTAGGACTTCTAATTGATAATTAGAAGTAGCAAGTTTTTTCTCACCTGGAAGCGTGAATGCCCTAGATTTAGTCAGCGGATCTTCCATTTTTTGTATAATTCGGTAAGCCGTAGACTCGTTTACCCCCCAAGATTGACCTATATGGAAGTAGGTACAGTATTGTTTCCAATATTCCAATGTCATTAACAACTGGTCTTCCAAACTTAATTTAGCCTGCCATCCTGCTTTCTGTTTTGGCTGGTTGTGCGTAGGCGCAGCCCGTCGTAGACATCGCACTACCTCTACACCATCTGGTTAAAAGTGTCCGGACGTACACCACACAAGCGTTTAAAGTTTTTTGACTTTAAGCTCTTCACCTGTTCGTAGGTCATAGATGCTACCCAAACTCTAATCTACTTTCCCCACCTATTTAGGATTGGAAAAGGTCTGATAGTAGGCGATCATTTTGTTTTTGTAATATCCATTTCCTTCCAGAAATACTGAGAAAAAAGCGATCGCATCTAACAGAAACCTTTCAAGATACACCTGATATAGTTTGCTTATCTGATTTGCATTGAAATTTCTTCTTGAGCAAGGGTAGCAAGAGGAGAAATTTGTCTGCAAAGCTAGGGCAACTCTTCCACTTTTCCACCCCAGTAGAATGTGGTTGTGTAGGGAAGTATTTTGAAAAAACGGTGTATTGCACTAACAGATCAGTAATTTTCTTTATCTGTACTTGAGTGAATAGCTTTGTTCAAATCCTGCAGGAAGTTTTCTTGTGCATCTTGCTCTTGCTTGAGTTCTCGAATCATTTCTTGACTAGAACCAATCAGCAAGCCAGCAACGGCACCAACGATCGCGTATTTTTGCTCCAAATTTTGATACATTTGACTCGTGTAAGGGCAAGGAAGTAAATTAGCAGCAATAAAACCAATTCCTGCACCCACAAATGCTGTCACAAAGCCAGAGAAAGCGATCAATCTAGCATTCATTTGCTTTACTCCAATGCCTATAACTTTGCTAAATTATCAGGGTATACTCTACATTGTCTCAGCGTCTCCCAAAGTTGCAACTTAATCTTTACCTCTTGTAATAAAAGGCAGAGTAGGGGAGTGGGAGGATGAGGGAGATGAAAATAATAACTCCCAACTCCTAACTCCCTATCCCATTTTTCAATTACTCGAATCATTGGGTCTGTTATCATCTGCATTTTGCCTGACAATTACAGATGAGTGTTGATGAGCGATCAGTCTTGATTGTTCATCTTGGTTTCCATCTTCGGATGGCGGTTGGGAGCGATTAGCAGCTCGATATAGCGATTACTGGAACATCAACGTAATACTCTCATTGGCATCCAAGTACTGTGGCGAGGCTGGTTAAAATTGCACGGCAAGAGTGAGGGTTGACAGCGTTCTTGAGAGACTTAACTGTAAAAGCTAGCATCTATTCCCATTCTTTAATTTGAGTTAATAGAGTATCAATAAGTTATCCTGTCATACAGGTTCTGTTCATGATTTTTTATTATTTGTAAGAAATTAGGATTAGATATATTTAATTTAAGGAGAAGCATAAAGTAGCAATATTTTTTATATTTTTTAGTATATCTAAATTTATTTAATCTATTTTTTTAGAAAATATTTTTCTAAAATTTACAAACAAAACCATGACTTTAGTCACGCTTAAAGCATACACAAGATAAAAAATAGTTGTTAAATTAGTAAAGATTTGTAGTAATTGCACAGTTAAAAGGTTCAATTTCTATCAGGGCTTGTGACTGAATTTCGTTACTCTTTCAGCAACGTCGTTTTTTTATGTGTAGATTAATTGGCTACCTTGGTAACCCCATCTTATTAGATGAGTTGCTGTATAAACAAGAGCATTCGCTCTACAAACAAAGTTACAGTCCTTTGGAATTAAAATCAGGAGTTGTTTGTGCAGACGGAGTGGGTGTAGGCTGGTATGACGAAGTGGGTAAACCCTTTATTTACCGAAATACAATCCCGATGTGGAACGATCCAAATCTGGAAGAGTTGAGCAACTATGTACAATCTACTTGTACTATCGGGTATGCGCGATTAGCTGGGATAGGTGAATCACTCGACATTAGCAACTGTCAGCCGTTTCGCAGTGGGAAACTGTTGTTTGTGCATAATGGCGAAATCTCAAACTTTCAACAGACTCTCTATAGACCAATCCGTGAGAGCCTCTCTGATTCCACATACGGACTGATTAAAGGCATGACTGACTCTGAACACATCTTCGCTCTGCTAGTGGAAATGTGGCAGTCATCTCCAGACAGCACTCTGTCCTCAGCGTTACATGCCACACTTCAAAAATTAACTGAGTTGGCATCAAAATACGATACCAGCTTTAGTGCCAATGTAATTGTCACTGATGGTCGAGCAGTTGCAGCAATTCGCTACGCTTACCGCACACAAGCTCCTACTCTTTATTGGTCTTGTGATGCACTCAAGCACCCAGACCAAGTTATTGTTGCCTCTGAGCCTTTATCCAACCAAAATTGGACTGCTTTTGGTGAGCAAAGTATGCTATTTTTTGAAGCACAGTCATTACAGCCAACGATTAGTATGTTGGAGAGATTTGCTTAATTGGGGTTTAGATAAGCATTACGCCAGTTTACTGCTATAAAATAACTCTTACCATTATTGGTAAGAGTTTTGAAAATAAAATTGATATCTCTTGGATTTATCAGTAGCGATCGCCTGCATCTAAAATGAGTCAAAATGATTAGTTGTGTTCAAAAGTAGTATCCTGGGATGATGGAAAAAAGTTAATTACTAATCACTTATTTTCTTTGTATGGCTAAGTTGAATTAGCAGCCAAGCTCCTCCAGAGGATATCAATAACAACGGTGTCAACCAATCACTCCAACGCACATATAAAGTCCGCGTCTGTCGGCGATAAATTGTTTCAGCATGAGTTTCGTAAGTATTATATCCAGATATCCACAAGGTTCTGCCGTGAGGATCTACAAAGCCTGAATATCCTGTATTAGTTGCCCGTGCTGACCATCTATCAGTTTCAATTGTCCGCATTATATCCTGTGCATGGTGCTGGAATGGCATGGATGCACTGTAATGGGCATCGTTAGAAGAACTGAGGATAAATTGCCCACCGATAGCAGCTTGACGGCGAAATTGCTCAGGAAAAGCAGATTCATAACATATACTAGCGATCGCACGACCAAAAGGAGTATCAAATAGCTGATTTGCTGAACCAGGAATTTGGTGTGCCTCTAGAGGCGACAAGCGTTGAATTAACCCGCCTAAAATTCCTTCAAAAGGAATATATTCTCCCAGAGGTACTAGTTTAGCTTTATCGTAGCGGCCAACAATTTCACCCTTACTGTTGAAAGTAAACAAGCTAATTGTATAACTGTCTCCCCGTTCGCCAAAAGCCCCAATCCAAGCAACTACGCCTTTTTCCTTCACTGCTGAGACTAAAGCAGTTTCCATCAAGTTGCGCTGGAAAATAGGTAAGGCTCCTTCTGGGGTGAGGACTGCATCTACATTTTGGTCTGCTAAAGTTAGATATCCATTGGTATAGTTTTCTTGAGCGCGACGAAACCCTTCGGAACTTCGTAAAAGTCGGTTCGGGATATTACCCTGAACAATCCCCACTTTCAAGGCTGCTTCTGGGGATTGGACAATGGGACGGCTATATAAGATAAAACCGATGAGGTGTAAGGTAATTAATAGGCCTGTGGCGGTAACTAAGTATTTATTAACGAACCGCAGAGGCGCAGAGAAGCCAGTGCGCCCTTGCGTTTCCCCGACTTGTAGCAACTGGCGCGACACAGAGGAAATTTTGGCCTCTTGGCGGTTTATATATGCTTCAGCAATTAAGCCATTCACGGCAACTATTGCTGCTGTCACAGTATTAGGCCCAGAGAGTTGTCCAAGGTGTAAAATCACGAGATTGTGCGGACTTTGAGTGTAAGCAAGTGAACTCCACCATAAAGGCCCCGCACTCCATAGACTCTCTAAGCCACACCAGACGGCTGTACCAATTAGTATACGTAGCCACGGTTTTTGTCCGTTCAGGCGAACCATCACAGCTGCCCAAATAGCAACGAATACCCCTCCCAAGAGGCTAATGAATCCCCAACAAAAAAGAGTGATTGCCAAACTTGGCAACCAAGGAACGCCCAACCATGTCATCGGATGAATTCCAGTAATCCAAGATAGGGCGACACCGTGATAACCGATACCCCAGAGGAGAGCAGGGGGGGATTGGTTTTTGCCTTTGGCTGAAGTGACAACTAGCACCCATAAGGGGACTAGGGCAATCCAAGCCAAGAACCATACACCAACTGGGGCTACGGTTAGCCCCATTAAAATGCCGCTAGCTAAGGCAATTAAGTAAGGGAGTAAAGAGATAAATCTCTCCCCCTGCCTCCCCTGCTTCCCATGCTCCCCCTGCTTTTTATTCTGCTTCTTCTGCATCGGCAGCATCAGGTGGAACTATTGCCACTCCGGTAATGGCGTCATCTTCATCTAAACGCTGCACTCTGACTCCAGTTGCCGATCGCGATTGGATAGAAATTGCATTTACTGCTTGACGGATGATGATACCGCGATTTGTCACCATCATGATTTCATCATCATCATTGTTGACAATACGTAGGGTTGCCAATTTGTCTTTGTTTTTGTGGTTTTTGAACTTGGTTGCCATTAAACCCTGACCAGCACGGTTTTGCAGGCGGAACTGGGCAACTGGTACGCGCTTACCATATCCTCCCATTGTAATTACCAATACCCAAGGGCCAAGAATGCCATTGCTAGACACTTCTGCGGACTCTTCATTAAGTTCGGTAATTTCGACATCTTCTGTTTCGAGTGTTTCGATATCTTCAATTTCGGCTTCTGTAACTGTATCTAAAGTTTCAAGAATTGCTGCAGGGAGAATATCCATACCCACCAGTTCATCTTTATTTTTGAGTTTCATGGCTTTCACCCCACGAGTCGCCCTACTTAAAGGACGGAGTTGTTCGTGATTGCACCGGAAGTTAATCGCCATCCCGTTACGTGAACCAATGATTACACTATCCTCTACTCTGGCGCGTCGCACCCAGCGGAGTTGGTCGCCTTCTTCTAAGGAAATGGCAATCAAACCATTAGCGCGAATGTGACTAAAGGCTGCCAATTCGGTTTTCTTGATATTGCCGCCCTTGGTAAGCATGACCAGATATTCTTCGTTGCTAAACTCGTCAACAGGTACAATCGAGGTGATTTTTTCCTCTTTAGGAATCGGTAGCATCTGGACAATTGGTGTTCCGCGACTGGTACGCGAACTCGCTGGAATTTGATAAGCTCTCAGGCAGTAAACAACACCACGCTCACTAAAGAATAAAATACTGTCGTGATCGCAGCAAGTCAAAAAATGCTCAATCGTATCATCATCTTTTACCTTGGCTGCGGCTTTGCCTCTGGTAGCACGGCTTTGCGCTTCAAAGGTGTTAACTGGCATCCGTTTGATGTAGCCTTGCTCTGTAACCAAAATTATTGCTTTTTCATTGGCAATTAGGTCACGGTCATCTAATTCCCCTTCCCCTGGTAAAATCACCGTGCGGCGGGGTGTGGCAAAGTTAGTTTTTAGTTGCGCGACTTCGGTTTCAATGATTTCTAGCACTCTCTCCCGGCGCGCCAAAATATCTTGCAAATCGGTAATTTTCGCTTGTAATTCCTCGTGTTCTAGACGAATTTTGTCTGCTTCTAAGGCAGTCAAGCGCCGCAATTGCATTTGCAAAATTGCATCTGCTTGCACTTCCGAAAGTCCGTAAGTTGTGATTAATTCGCCTTTGGCTGTCGGCGCATCGGGAGCATGGCGAATCAAGACAATAATTGGATCTAAGTGGGATAAGGCAATTAATAATCCTTGCAGGAGATGATCGCGTTCTTCGGCTTTCCGCAGTTCGTAGCGGGTGCGTCTGGCAATGGATTCGATACGGAAATCCAAGAAGACGGTTAAGAACTGCTTGAGGGTGAGTACTTGGGGTTCGCTATTCACCAACGCCAGCATATTTGCGCCGAAGTTGGCTTGCAGTGGCGTTTGCTTGTAGAGGTTATTTAGAACGACGCGGGGATAAGCATCACGCTTGAGTTCGATGACAACTCGCATCCCGTCGCGATCGCTTTCATCCCGGATATCTGCAATGCCCTCTAGACGCTTTTCGTTCACCATTTCGGCGATTTTTTCAATCAGCGCCGCTTTGTTGGTTTGATAGGGCAATTCAGTAATGATAATTGCTTCTCTATCTGGTCGTCCCCGTTGTTCAACGGTTTCAATGTTAGCGACACCACGCATGGTAATGGAACCACGCCCGGTGGTGTAAGCTTCTCGAATGGCAGATGTCCCCAAAATTTGCGCCCCAGTCGGAAAGTCTGGGCCATGGACATACTGCATTAATTCGAGATCGGTGATTTCTGGATTGTGGATTACAGCCACCAAAGCATCAATCAATTCGCCCAAATTGTGGGGAGGGATATTGGTGGCCATGCCCACGGCAATTCCAGAGGAGCCGTTAAGCAATAACTGCGGAATCCGCGCCGGCAAGACTGTCGGTTCTTGCTGAGAACCGTCGAAGTTATCGGCGAAATCTACGGTTTCATACTCGATGTCGTGGAGTAGCCCAGCGCTAGTTAAAGCTTGCAAGCGACATTCTGTGTATCGCATTGCGGCTGGCGGATCGTTGTCTACTGAACCAAAGTTACCATGCCCGTTAACTAAGGGCGATCGCATGGAAAAATCCTGCGCCATCCGCACCAAGGCATCATATACTGCCGTGTCACCGTGGGGGTGATATTTACCCAACACTTCCCCCACCACACGGGCGCATTTCTTAAACGGGCGATCGTGGAGCAGACCTAGCTCGTGCATTGCGTAGAGAATGCGACGATGCACAGGTTTTAGACCATCCCTGGCATCTGGCAGCGCCCGACCCACTATCACGCTCATGGCGTATTCCAGATAAGACTGCGACATTTCGTTTCGCAAGTCTGTCGGGATAATCCTCTCCTGTGAGGTTGTCATAACCTAAAAATCTCCAAAAATCGTAGATTTTAGCTTGTTTACTCAACAAAGCGCAAAATTATTCTAAATTGCTCTTGAATAATTGCCATAATTTGATAGAATTCTAGCATGTATTGCTTTTTTTTGCCTGGGTAGCTAACTCAAATATCTAGTAAAAAAAGGTATAATAAATTACGGGAAAGAGCCTCTTAGCTAGTTAAGGAGAGCAATGAACTAAAAGCTTGCTTAATGCAAATTTACTTAACTTGAAAGTATGACAAGCTAAATTTAAGAGAACAACTTAAAATTGGGTTTATAGCTCTTACTTTTATAAATATTATTTCCCAAAAATTTTGAGGATCTGATGACTTTCCAACAACTAAAAATAGGTGACTACTTTAGAATACCTGGCATGAGTTCAGGTTGCGTATATAGAAAGGCTAACAGTTCACATTGCAGCCTAAATGGTTTATTACAGCCAATCCGAGCAGAAACAGAAGTTACACCGCTTACTTTTGCAGAGATTACTAACTATTTTGCGCTCAAGCAAAAGTTTCTTCAAAGTCTTAGGCAATAAAGGTTTTGCGTTTTCTTTAAAACTCAAGTACACGTTGGCTTTTTTCGCTTCCTGATTGAGTAGAATTTCAAACGTTTGTGACAGTTCATCAATTGAAAAGGAGTTTCATAGTTACTACATCAAGATATTTTCACGTAAAGGAGAGAAAATTTTGGCAGCAGTGCGAGTCCGCCAGCATGTTAATCCACTTGGTAAAAAGTATCAAACACCAGCAAGTCCCCAAGACTGGGAAAAAATTTATGCAAAGCCAAATCAACCACTACATTTAGATATTGGCTGCGCTAAAGGACAGTTTTTGATGAATATGGCTAAAATAGAACCAAACTGGAATTTTCTTGGCTTAGAAATTCGGGAACCGCTGGTGGTGGAGGCGAACAAGTTACGTTCTGAGTTAGGTTTTACAAACCTGTACTACTTATTTTGCAATGTGAATAACTCACTGCGTAGGCATAGCCCGCCGCAGGCATCGCTGTTATCTTCCCTCCCTCCAGGAAGTTTACAACGCGTTACAATTCAATTCCCCGATCCTTGGTTTAAAACCCGCCATGCTAAACGTCGTGTAGTCCAACCAGAACTAGTGGCAGAATTAGCTAATTATCTTGCGGTTGGGGGAGTTGTATTTCTGCAATCAGATATGGAATTTGTCGCTGTGGAAATGCGCGATCGCTTTGCTGCTAATCCAGCTTATCAGAAAGTGGGTACAGGAGAATGGTTGGCTGAAAACCCGTTACCAGTCCCCACAGAACGGGAAATAGGTACGCAAAAAAAGGGTGAGCCTGTTTATCGGGCTTTATTTGTTAAACAAGAAGTTGTGAATAAGGGGTAGTAATAGGGCGATCGTGGCGCTACACGAGCGCCAAGTTTGGCTTGGTTTTCTAAAGATTGCATGGTGGAGGCAGAAGGCACAAATGCAAACAACATCAGCTTTTTGTCTCTTTTTGTTACTAACCTTTGTTAGTAATTGAGATTTGCTTGTCGTTAGATATTGTCCGTCAGGTAGCAAACAGCAAACTCTTCGTGACATAAATGTTTTAGTTAATAGTCAAAAATTTTTAAAATATTCAATTTAAATTGATACATGAGAGTTTAGGCTTGAGTAGCTATTACATACTTTTACAGGAAACTGGGATAACAAAAAGGTTTCATGTTTTCGTGACATAAAAGTTATATTTCTGTCTTCATTAGACTTCTTACAATTGCGTTAAGTAGTTTCCTCTTTTCATAAAATAAGGAGATATTAGGCAATTAAACTGCTTAGTATTTAAGCCTAAGAATAGCCGAAAGTTAAGAGGAAAATGAACATGGAAAGGAAAGAAAGAAAGTATAACGGTCAAATTGAAGTTAACGATCTGATTGATGATGCAGTAAAAAATGCAGTGGCACGACGGAACCAAGGTTTAGGTTCAGAAGATGCTTTGTCTGATGAAGAAATGAAAAGCGTTGCAGGTGGAATTAGTCAATCTTTTACTATCCAACCTCTTTTGACAGGAATAATAGCATATCCATATCCAGGTCAAATCCTTTTGTCATAAAGATTTTCTTCCTTGGAGGCTCAATTAATGGAAGAATTTGCTGCTGATAAAACTACACTTTGTCCCAGTGCTAGACCCGAATCTGCGGATAGTGTTGTCTTTGGCGTAGTCGGTGGGACAGTGACAGAACCACGTGTAGCTTATCTCAAAAAGCCCCAACCTATCACGGATGAACTAATAGCAAAAGCTAGTCCAATTACACCTGCTGAAATTTTTCGGACGGCAGCACCTTGTGCTAGTAAAGGTTGTCAGCATTTTGATGGACAAGATTGCCGTCTAGCAATGCGAATTGTAGAAAAGTTACCACCAGTAGCAGCAGAACTACCACCCTGTTCCATACGCCGAGATTGTCGCTGGTGGCAGCAAGAAGGCAAGGCAGCTTGTATGCGTTGTCCGCAAGTTATTACAGATAATTACAATCCCTCTGAACTAGCAGTTGAGGTAGCAACACCAATTTTTGGTTAAGCAAAACTAAGTCTGTAGTTCAATAATTTTAGGAGGAAATTATGTCCATAGAAAATGTTCAAGCCTTTTATGTACAGCTAGCAAAGGATGAAGCTTTTCGCGCTCAAATTCAAGGAGTGACAAGTAAAGATGAATATAGCCAAGTTGTTAAAAGTGCTGGCTACGATTTCACCCAGGATGAGTTTGAAGAATATACAGCTCAATTGTTGGAATCAACTGCTGGCGAAGATGAACTCAAGGATTTAAATGAAGAAGAACTAGCAGCCGTTTTTGGTGGGGCTTCATCAATTCCTACAAAGGGTACTATAGTAGCACAGCCGATATATGGACTTCCTGTTTGGCCACCTATTGATTGTCTATATAAGCCACCTTGTTACCAGCTTGCCTATGGAGTTATTCAGTCAGATATTGCTTAGACAACAGTTTAGGTTTATGGGGACGAATAGCGATATATTCGTCCTTTTCTCAAGAAATTAATTGAAGGTATTCTAATGACTTACCGTCGAATTAGTTATGCAGTTTGGGAAATTACATTAAAGTGTAATCTAGCTTGCCAGCACTGCGGTTCTCGCGCTGGTCATACAAGGGCGAACGAACTTTCTACAGCAGAAGCCCTTGATTTAGTTAGACAAATGGCGGAAGTGGGAATCACTGAAGTAACTATAATTGGTGGTGAAGCATTTCTGCGTCCTGATTGGCTGGAGATTGCCCAAGCAATTACTTCTTCTGGAATGCTTTGCGGTATGACCACTGGAGGTTATGGTATCACTCTCGACACAGCACGCCGGATGAAAGAAGCTGGAATTAAAGTGGTATCTGTCTCAGTTGATGGCTTAGAAGCAACTCACGATCGCCTCCGTGGTAGACAAGGCTCTTGGCAATGGGCGTTTAAGACTATGAGCAATCTCAAAGAAGCAGGTATTCGCTTCGGCTGCAACACTCAAATCAATCGTCTCTCTGCACCAGAATTTCCTCGTATTTACGAGCATCTGCGCGACGCTGGCATCTTCGCTTGGCAAATTCAGTTGACTGTACCAATGGGGAATGCCGCAGATAATAGTGAAATTCTGCTGCAACCTTATGAATTACTAGATGTATATCCTATGATTGCTCGTGTTGCTCAACGGGCAAAGCGAGAAGGGGTGCAAGTACAGCCAGGAAATAATATTGGCTATTACGGGCCCTATGAGCGACTGTTGCGAGGAGGAGATGCTTGGACTTTTTGGCAGGGATGTAGTGCTGGGCTGTCTGCAATAGGCATTGAAGCCGATGGTGCTATCAAAGGTTGTCCCTCACTGCCTACTACGGCATACACTGGCGGCAACATCCGCGACTATTCACTGCGAACAATTATTGAAGAAACTGAAGAACTACGGTTTAATCTTGGAGCTGATACTCCTAAAGGAACATCACACTTATGGGGCTTTTGCAAGACTTGTGAATTTGCTGAACTCTGTCGAGGTGGTTGCAGTTGGACTGCTCACGTTTTCTTTGATAAGAGAGGCAATAATCCTTATTGTCATCATCGCGCCCTCACTCAGGAAAAAAGCGGTATTCGAGAGCGAGTTTTTCTTCAGCGTCGGGCAGATGGAAACCCCTTTGACAATGGGGAGTTTGGGCTAATTGAAGAACCGATAAATACCCCTTGGACTGAAAACGATCCGCTTCACTTTACTAGCGATCGCATTCAATGGCCAGAAAGTTGGGAAGAAGAACCAAATCTAGCATCATCTTTAGTTGCTTTTAGTAATTAAAAACTGCAAAATACCATTTCTATGAATAATAACTCTACTGATATCCCTTCAGAAAATCCGACTATTCCTGACTCTCAAGCAACCCTATTACCTCGTTTAGCTTGGAATAGTCAACTAGCTTATTTGAGAATTCTTTTTCGGGCGAAGAAAGCTCTAGACCGCATTGAAAAAGAAGCAGGTGTTTTGAGAATTGAAAACTGAATAATTTCAAATAGGACTTACGCAAAATTACACGCTGTAAGGACAATTCATGAATTGCCCCTAAGCTCGACTTTATCCATTTTTTAGCAACGCTCAAGCTGACGCTGAAACCTTGGTGGAACGGTGGTTTTACTTTTTTAGCTTCATCAATAATTTGTGACGTGGAAAAAGTATTTGCCAAAAAGCCAGGGTTTTTGCCGGATAAAGAAAACCGAGTTCTTAATTTTGGATAAAGTCGAGCTAAGAGGATGTTTGAAAAGTCTAATTTATTACTCGCCGGGCGACTACAAGTCGCGGCTACACGAGACAAAACCCACCTCCGTGGGATAATAAGAAAATCACGGTTTCGACTATTGTTTGCATAAGTCCTGTCAAAATTAGACTTCTGGCAAAAATCAGAATAAAACTAAATTAAACATTTTTCAAATTTTGTAACCACACTTGAAACAACGAGTCCATAATTTGTTCTCTCACTGCTTGATTCAACTCTATGGGGAACCACTTTTCCACTCTCATAACGTGATACCCCACTTTTGTTTGCACAGGGCCAATAATTTCACCTTCCTTAGCTTCGGTAAGAGGTTTGACAATTTCCGGTATCAGTTCTACTAAATAGCGAATTCCTACAAAGCCACCATTTTCTTGCGACTGCTTACCCTTAGAGTGTTCCAAAGCCAAAGCACAGAAAGAAGCTTGTCCTTCGCGTAGCATTTGCACGATTTTCCAAGCAGTTGCTAGGTCAGTAATCAAAATTTGCGATAGCGCCATCCGTCTGTAGTTGTCGCGGTTAGAAACATAAGCGCCATCCACTGTTGCACCGAACAGATGTTCTTTAAGCTTCTTTTCCAACAGTGCTACTTTAATTCCTTGTGACCACTCGTCTACACTAATGCGCTGCTCCTCCAACCATGCACTAGTTTCTGCATTTCCCCATAACTTGTGTTCCAAGCGAAAAGCATCGCCAGCGGCTTGCCATTCATCATCAGATATTTCAATTCCCAACTGGTTGCAGTTAGCTAAAACTAATGCCTCACGTTCAGCAGCGATCGCAATTTCTGCAAACCTAGCAGAATGACGCAGATATGTCAAAATTTCTGCATCGGTTGCTGGATGGGCTTGTACGGGTTCGTTGGTTAAAAGCTTGAGCGATAAAGTTTGTTCTAATTGTTCTGTCATGGCTTGATGATATTTAAGTAATATTGTTTTTCTATCTGCCAACAAGCAAACGTTCTATAGGAATTTCGTGAGGTTTGATGCGGTTGCGATGTAAGTCACCGTAAAGGTTGAGGTAATCGATTTCTTCAGGGGTAAGTTTGCCCTGCTGCACAGCCTGAATCGCTGCATCTACTTGTTCACGAGTTTGCCAACCTGCTAAGGCAACATCAACAGAGTTTTGACTTAAAGAATAGCGATATAAATCTGGGACTGAAGGTTGCCAACATCCACTTGGTAGACCATATGGGGGTTCCCAGAGGGCACCAAGCATACCTGCTGACTTAAAAGTGACAACCCCTGGTCGATGGGGATCGTTGGCATCCAAATGGGGAAAAACTTTTCTTTGGGCTGTACGATGTGCCACATTGTGCCTCACCATGACAACATCTAACAAAGGGCTATTTAACCACTGTTTTGCTAAATCGTGGTCGTGAAAAGAAGCACCAATATAGCGCACCACACCCATTTCTTTCATCTTTTCGGAAACACCAAACACTCTTTCTATTTGGCGCTGAGTTACTGACCCCGGACCACGGATATCGTCAGAGGCGCTGATACACTTCTCAAAAGCAGGATGATTATGCTCATCAATCCAGCCCCAGAAAAACACATCAATGTAGTCAATACCCAAGTCGATAAATTGATCGAATAAATAGGTGAATGCTGTGTCTGGGGTTCTAATCATGTAACTGACAGTTGCCAGAACTACCTTTTCACGCATTGAGGAACCGCGTCCGCATAATTGGCGGAGCGCGGGACGCATAGAACTATAAAGATATTGATGTAAATCGCTGGAGTAGAAAAAGTAGTTGATGCCTTGGTCGAAAGCGTAAAGGGTATCTTCACTGGAGATGTGGCCCCCACCTCCTAGTCCTAAACAACTAACAGTTAAGTCAGTCCGCCCAAGTTTGCGGTAAAAAGGTAGATCTGATTGAGTAAATCTACTATTAGCCAGGGCAAGTTCCTCGGCGGCTGTTAACTGCGGCTGAACATCGAGAGTCTGAGTATCAGGATTAAGATTAGTAATTTTCATAACTCTAAAGCTGGGTAAATATCTTCAGATTTGGCATTCAGGTAAGGACGTTGCAGGTCAATTTCCAGCGCGGAGAATTGTGCCAAAATCGATGCCATCCGACCCTCTGGCGAATTATCCTCTTGCTGCCAAGCTTCTATCAAACCATTGGTTACAATTTGACAGCGATTCATACCAAAGCTTTCTTTTTCGCCAAATTTTTGGTCTGGTTCTTCGGCGATCGCTAACCCTGGTGCGATAAGTTTAGTAAATAAAGGCACTTCTGGGCGAAAATGGGATTGGTGTTCTGCATACACCTTTTCTAGTACTGAGTGGACAGTTTCATAGTTGTTTTTGTTAAAGTAAAGCACCGCTGAGTCGTAACGCTCATAATCTGAAGGGTTGTATAACGCTTTAAAGTTGAAAGGCAGGGCGATGGAATTAAGTTGGGTAGTCAAGCTTTCCATGACTCCAACTGCACCATCAGTAGTTAAGTTGAAATAGACTCGTACTATATTTTCACCACTGTAAGAGCCTGCATTACTAACTGCCATGTAAAAACCGTTTTGCACCAAATTCTTGGGCAGTTTGATAGCAACTGGATTTCCTACAGTCACAGCTTCGTCTTGTGGTTGTAAATGTTTACTACGCTCAATATGCAGAGTCAAACCACCCTTGTGTACTGCTAAAGCTCCATCTGACTCTTCGTTCACCACCAGCCAATCACGACTAAAGTAGCCTTCACCCTTGTTGCTTTCATGGAGGCGATTGTAAAACACTACATCCACGCCTAGAAAGGTGTTATTTTCTAAATTTTGGTTGACTGCTAAATTTGTTGTCTCCCCATCAAGTGCTAAAGCGCTTTTGAGGGAACCGTTGTAATAAATGCCGTAGAGAAAATTAGATAGCTGGGCGTTTAAATACTTATTTTGTACATCTGAGGGCAATTGCTGAAAGCGTGGGAGTGTCTCAGCTGGTACTTCTACAGGTTTGTAGTCGGGATGGCTAATACAAAATTTCGATTCTATGTGAATTTTATTAACTATATCTTGCAATGAATGCTGCAATGATTCTGGAATAGCTGCTAGTTGTATTGGCAACGGATCTAGTAGTTGCATAGGTGCTTGCCTTTAACTAAGGGGAGATGGGAAGAAAAATGCCATTTGTTGACATACTCTTACACCGACAGCAAGTTGTACAGTGTAGGCTTCTCAACCAATCCAGAAGACAGCTTCTCGTACAGAGACGCTACGCGAACGGAGGCGTTGAGCTTTGTTTAAAGTCCACGGAATGCCCTACCGCAGACTATGAATTTTTTACCTTGTATTCTATAAGTTTTACTGCCCTAGATGATATGGTGGCTTATTTACGCTACCCCTCAAACCAATTGGTAACTAACTTATAATAAAGATGTGGCGACTTACTTTCATGCTGTGCAACAGATTCGCTTGTCAGTAGTCA
Organism: Nostoc sp. CHAB 5824; assembly: GCF_020829665.1. GTDB lineage: Bacteria > Cyanobacteriota > Cyanobacteriia > Cyanobacteriales > Nostocaceae > Nostoc. Next base: position 29,599 of record NZ_JAIVFT010000032.1, on the reverse strand, counting down.
TTATATAACTGGACAGAGGCTTATCAGACACCAATGTGGGTGAAGCAAACCACAAGTATTTTACCAGAAAAAACACATAAATTGGCGATTCTTCACCTAGCCCATGACTCATCTAATTGAAATCAAATATTGCTCAGGGGTAGGACTTTGCTCCTTTCTCTACATGCTACACCAACAGGACGCGCTCTTTACAGGATGAGTAAGTGGCTTGTTTTGGTTTAAGTTAAACAGTAGACAAGCTTGTGGATATAAGTTCTGATGCCTGCATTCCAAAAACTGTCAGAATCGATGCTTCTGGACGGCACAATAAAGACTTAGCTACTTGCAGCATACAGATACCCGTATTACCAAAAGATTTTTGGTATTGCAGGGTTGATTGAATAGCGATAATCAAATTCCAGCCAGCAAACTGTACGACTCGCTGTAAAAAGTCAGGACGATGCTTTAAGATTTCTGGAAAGTGATTTAAATATGCGATCGCTAAAGCAGCAATAGAAGGTTGGATTATCTCCAAGGGTGTCGTCGCCATCCGCAAGGATTCATCGATACTCATGGTTTTGCTAGTAATCATACTATTTAACCAGATATGTAGATAGCTACCGATGAGCGTACCTAAATCAAAAGCTGGATCTCCCCAACCGCACCTCTCCCAATCAATCAATCGTATTGTGCTGTTGCCAAAACCTTGTTCCCAATCATCAGCTAATAGGATATTATTTAATTTCAGATCGTTGTGTGTTAGACAACTGTGTTTTAAAGAATTTCCCAGTTCGGCTATAGCTTGACCTAAACTGTCATATCGTTGATACAGAGCAAAGAATTTTAGACCATCAGCAGGAACAGAACCAAAAATTTCTGGGCTAATTCGTCCCAGCTTTTTAACTAAATGGGGAAGGTTTTTAGAGAATTGATCCTCTTGTTCTTGAGTGAAAAAAGCTTGATAATCTGTATGGTTGAAAGTTAAGCTATGAATGCTGGCTAAAATTGTACCTATAGCAGAAGCGATCTCTGTGGAAAAAATATTTTCTTTACCATAGAAAGCCATCACATCGCGATAGTTATCCAGGTAATTAAAAATAATAATGGAATCATCTAGATTAAAGTGCACTCCCTCTGAGATCCAGCCGCGCATTTGACTTAATTCTGGAAATTTTTGGACAAATTCTTGAATTTGCCATTCTCGGAAGAATTCACCTGATGCTTTCCCTTCTTGATTAAGAGGCTCTTGCTTTATCAGAAGTTTACGTTCGTTTGGGAGAGTCAGTAATAAATTAAAGTTTTTGGCGTATTTCGGTTCAATTTGGCTATGTTCTTGCTCTTCTGGCGTACAAAGAGCGAGCTTAATTAAATAATCAAAAATGTTTTGAGAACTCAAAGAGAAGGCCATATTTCACTAATTAACATTTGATATTTTATTATATACCAATAAAACTATTAGGTAGAGAACCTAATAGTTTTATCAGTAATTATGGAGATGTATTAATGTTATTCTGTGTGTAAGCATTAAAACCTTGCCCATTAATACTTCTTGCGTTTTGTTCGGCAGGTATTGTTAGTTTGTTAAAAATCCCGTTAATAAAATCTAGAGGCAATATTCCTATATCGATAAATCCTCCTTTTACAGAATTTAGTTCATCTTCTGTTAACTCGTTGAGAAAGGTTTCAGAATCTTGAAATAGAAGATAGCCAGTATTAGAAAGGTTTTCAAGCTTGATTATGTTCATTTGCCGCTCCTAATTTAAAGACATTTTATATAATTATATTTTATAATAAACTATCTAAATTGTATTAAATATCGAATAATGTATGTATTTATTTTTTAAAAACCTATTTCTTGTTCCTAATTATTATCGCCGCTTGTAAACTTAAAAGTCAAATATCATAGGATAAATTATTAGACATAACTCCAGTAATTATGCCTAATAAATTTGGTTCTACCGCTCCCTTTGTACAAAATCGATTTAAAAATCCTTAAAAGCTTTAACCTGTAAGCATTTTAACCCAAATAATATACTTAATCTTGACAAGCCTTGCCTTATAAAACTTTCACCTCGATTGAGGTTTAACTATCATAAGGGAATCGGTAGAGCCATAATCTTTTACTTTCAAAGGCGAAAGTAAGCCTATACACTACAACACATCTACGTTTATTTTAGTAAAACTTTGCAATTACCTATAGTTACATAGATGAAGTTTTTAGCATTGACTTACTTAACTAGATGTGTTGATTAAATAAGTCTGATAAGTAGCTTTTCTAAAGCGCTTATGCTGCATACAATTAATATATAAAGCATTAAAACACTCAGAAAAAGCCACTTTTTTTAGCTTAGATGATTGTTTTAGTTAATCATCAACCATTGTTATTGCCTATTGAATTTGCATTAATTGTGTTGGTATTAGCACTGAAGACCGTATTTATATTAACGGTACCTATGTTGAGAACAAGTCTTCCGCCTCTTCTACCTCCTATAAGACCCTGTATCTCATCGTTACTCATTTCATTAAGGAAACTTTCTGAATCCTGAAATAAATCGGAACCAAGGGGATATAGTTCTGAAATTTTGATATTGGGCATTTACTTTTTTCCTTATGATATTGAGTCAATTACAATGCAGGGTGAACACATCCAAATTCTGTCTGCCTTTCTCAGTAAGGATTTCAGAATCTACAATTAAAATTTATGAGGAGAATCTTTACAGAGCAAGCATTTCAAAAATAAGATGCATTTGTGTTTTTAGGACGCTGAACCAGCAAAGGTTGGTAACATTTGAGCATTTCTTTAGTGAATTTATCTCAAATTAAGAAGTTATCCAACTGTATTAATTTTAAGGCAGTATTAGCATTAAAACTATTAGTATTAAAACTATTAGCATCAATACTATTACCCTTCGCACTAACAACAGTCTGAAAGCTTACTGATGCATCTACAACTGTAAATGCTCCTCCTACTAATGACAAGATTTCTTTTTCATTTAGTTCGTTGAGGAAGCTTTCGGAATCTTGGAACAATTCAGAACCAGCAGGACGTAACTCAGAAATTTTGATAGAAGCCATTTTATTTCTACTTAAAAAAATAACTAGGGGCTTTTTGTAAGAAGATTAAGCATAATAAAGCTTAATCTTCATTTCCTATCAAGGCAAAAGATTATCCAACTGTGTTAACATTAAAGGCACTATTAGCATTAAAACTATTACCATTAACACTAACAACCGTCTGAAAACTTAATGATGCACCTACAACTGTGACTGCTCCTCCTACTAATGACAACGTTTCTTTTTCGTTTAGTTCATTGAGGAAACTTTCATAATCTTGGAACAGTTCAGAACCAGCAGGACGGAGTTCAGAAATTTTGATGTAAGCCATGATATTTCTCCTTCAACAGCAATAACTTAGGGGCTTTTTGTAAGAAGACTAAGCGTAATAAAGCTTAATCTTCTTTTCAGATCAGCACAAAAGATTATCCAACTGTGTTAACGTTACCAACGGTATTAGCATTAACACTATTGCCATTAACAGTAACAACAGTCTGAGCACTGAGAGATACGCCTACAACTGTGAATGCTCCTCCTACTAATGACAACGTTTCTTTTTCGTTTAGTTCATTGAGGAAACTTTCAGAGTCTTGGAACAGTTCAGAACCAGCAGGACGGAGTTCAGAAATTTTGATGGAAGCCATGATATTTCTCCTTCAACAACAATGATTTAGGGGTTTTTTGTAAGAAGACTAAGCGTAATAAAGCTTAATCTT
>NZ_JAIVFT010000032.1:0-25751 GCF_020829665.1 Nostoc sp. CHAB 5824 | reverse complement strand
AAGCCATGATATTTCTCCTTCAACAACAATGATTTAGGGGTTTTTTGTAAGAAGACTAAGCGTAATAAAGCTTAATCTTCTTTTCAGATCAGCACAAAAGATTATCCAACTGTGTTAACGTTACCAACGGTATTAGCATTAACACTATTGCCATTAATACTAACAACAGTCTGAGCACTGACAGATACACCTACAGCTGTGAATGCTCCCCCTACTAATGACAACGTTTCTTTTTCGTTTAGTTCATTGAGGAAACTTTCAGAATCTTGGAACAGTTCAGAACCAGCAGGACGGAGTTCAGAAATTTTGATGGAAGCCATGATGTTTCTCCTTCAATAAAAATGATTTGAGTAACTTTTATCGGAAGATTAAACTTTAGTTTTGTTTAATCCTTGATTTTATTGTTATTGAATAAACCTTGAAAATCAAGCTTTTTAAGTTGCTTTTGGAGACACAACTAAAGCTTTTATGTCTCTAAATTAAAATCTTGCTTTGTTCTTTACCTTAGCGTCGAAATGAGGGAGAGAGATAGAGTTTCAAGTTCCCCAAAATTTAGCTATTTATAGGGCTAAAAGAGTTGAAACCTAATGCAGACTATACTTGTATATACACGTAGCCTTTTTAATGGGGCTTATAACCTTCTTTTAGCCCTTTAAAAGAGGGTTGACGCAGACAGGAGAATCTTAACAAAAGCGTATTAGGAGAAAAGGAGTTGCCGCGGCAACTCCTTTTTTTCCCTTTATAATAATTATTATTATTAAATATCTACTGTCTCTTGTTTTCTTTAAAAGAATTTATTCTTTGGAAGTCCCTTATATTGAAAAAGTCAATGGTTTTATGACTTCTTTTATAGACATTAGTGTAGAAGTTTTGTCTTTTAATGTCCTCTCTAAGGGACTACATCTCTGGGGGGGTTGTCTGAAAAGTGGTTGGCTGTGATTTTAGGCACTTATTGATCCTCCTAAGCAAGCCTTCAAAAGGGGAGAACTGGAATCAAAGTCCACCTTTTTAAGGAGGATTTAGCAGGAGATTTTCATACGAAAAAAGAAAAATATATAAGTCTTGATTTCTCGTTTTGTAGCATGGTCTTTTACCGCTCTCTAAATCTCTCTCCCACAGCGGGAGAAGCTTTGAAACCTAGTTTTAGTTTTTTTCTGCTTGTATGAAACTACTTTGCTTTTAAGAAGGTATTTAGGGGGAGCTAGAGAACCAGTCTACTAATATTAATATATATTTTTGACAAAAACTTAAGTATGTGTATTGGAGTAAAATACCTATTTTGGGCTAAACATTTAAGTCCGGTTTTTCGCGATGTCTACGACGGGCTACACCTATGCATTAAAACGGAGAGATGAAATATTCAACTGTAACAAAATATATATTGTGTATTTTACGTCAACTACTTTTACTGGACTGGCGCTCTAGAAGGTTTTACTACTGACAAGAAGACTTTTCAAACCTCCTCTGAGAGTTTAAATAAGTTCCCATCACGAACTGCGTACACCAGAACAGATGAAAACAGAAGTCGTGTCCACCTGCTGCGTAGTCATTTATAAAAGATTAAAATAATTGCACTTTTGTTAAGAGGGTGCGGGAAAAGGAATGTAACAAGTTCGCCCGTTGCCAACAGAGTAGAGCTTAAGGTTAGGCTTCGGAATCAGAACTTAAAAAATCAGAGTCTAGCTGCTTAATAACATCAACTTTAGCGATTTGTTCTTTTAGCCAATTAGAAAACAAATTTGAAGCAATTTTTTGGTATACCTCATTATCCAATTCTAGTTGAATAATCTCCTCTACCAAAATCAGGTGTACTCCCGAAGATGTCACTATAGGTTTGAGAAGTTGGGGGGGCTTGGCAGCAAAGACGGCAGCAGAGATTTCCGGCTTCAAATCCTGACGATACACTATCCCCCGGTATCCACCTTTTCGACGTAATTCCGTATTCTGGATGTATTTGTGAGCAACATCATAAAAACTTATCTCACCTTCTTTAATTGCATAAAAGAGTTCTATCGCCAAATCTTCATCATCCAGAAAAACCTCATACATGACCACACCAGCATAATCTAGCTGGTTTTCCAAGAAATAGGGTTCAACTTTATCTGCAAACAGATGAGCGGCTAACTTACTAGAAATGAGGGTGCTGTAGACAATTTCTTCATAATCATCTACAGAAATACTATGTTTTTCCAACCACGCCCAGGTATCATCAGCACTATTGAGTTTGTTCATTAACCGGATTTGGTCTGCTACCTTTTGAAGTTCCTCTGTCTCTACTTTGAGACTCGCCTCAAATGCAGCGTTTTCTACAACCTTGCGGGCAACAATCGCCTCAACAAACTCAGGAATTTTGCAAGATAGCTTGACTTGAGAAAGAATATCTTCGTTGGTAATAATGATAGTTGGTAACATCATGTTATTTCTAAGTAAATAGACGATATTTCGACGCTGAGACTTCAGAGTAGTCACAACGCTCTATAATTTCACCCCACCCTGCTGCAACTGCTTAAACGGATCAAGCAGAAAATCAATAATCCGACGCTGGCGTACAATTACCTCAGCCGTTGCCGTATCCCCAGGATGCAAGGCAATACACTTATTAGCCGAGGGAATACAATTTTGTTTTAGGGCAATTTCCAAGTCATAAGCTGCTACCTTTCCATTAGGTGTTTCCACATCTATGGTAGTAGGAGAAATATCTAATAATTTTCCTTCTAGCACGCCATAATCCTGAAACGGATAAGCATCAAACTTTAGCTTTACTGGCAATCCTGTTTGTAAAGAACCACTTTCAGTTGTTGCCATTTGCGCCCGAATTATTAAAGGTGAATCTTGGGGTGCAATCTCTGCTACCATTGTTCCTGGCTGCACCACAGACCCAGCCCGTTGTATCGGTAATTGGAATACTTTACCATTCACGGTGGCTCTTAACTGTCGTTGTCCTAACTGAAATTTTAACGATACAATCTGACTCCTATTTTGAGCAATTTCTGCCATAAGCGTAGTAATTTCTGTTTCTAAACTCTTCTGTTGTTCGTCGATTTTTAGCACAGCCAACTGGCCAGAACGAGTCAAAGTCTGATAACTCCTTTGTTGTTCTTTAATTCGCAGCTGTGCCTGTTCAATATCTGCATTTGCTTGCCGAATAGTCCGCTCATAAATACTCTGTTGTTCTAGCAAACGTAGTTTAGCCTGCTGAATATCTGACTTATTTTGTTCGTATAACTGTTGCTTGTCTTTAGCTATATCCTGCTTCTCTACAACAAAAGTTTCTGAAACAACCCCTGACTGCCAAAGACTGCGATAGCGTTCAACTTCTCGCTCGCTACTCGTCAAACTACTCTTTATTAACTTATTAGCAGTTTGACTATGCTCAAGAGTTTGCCGTGCCTGATTTACTTGAGCCAATTTTTCATCTTTTTGCAAGTCATAGGAATTCCTAAGAGCATTCAGATTTTGTTGCGCTTGATCAATTTGAGCCTGCTTTTCTAACTGTTGAGATTGGTTTTGCTGCTGTTGAGTTGTTAAAGATACAACTAACTGACTTTTAGATGATTTTAACTGAGAAAGTTGATTTAATTGTCCCTCTAATTTCTGCTGTGCCTGTTGCAGTTCTGCCTGAACTAATTCCGATTCCAAAACCAATAAAGTTTGCCCAACTTTAACTAAATCGCCTTCCTTTACCCGAATTTCGGCAACAGTCCCTGCCACAGCAGCATCCAGCCTAACCGTCTTTCCACTTGGCTCAAGTCGCCCTTTTGCTATACCCGTTTCATCCACCTTAGATAGCATCGCCCAAGGTAAAATGATCGAGACAAACACCACTAAAAAGTACAGCAATCCCCTTGTCCAAACTTGGGGCAAGCAATCAAGTAAATCCTTGGTTACGTAAGCCCAATCATCAGTTGATATAGCTGGTGTTTGCTCCCTTAAAATTTCCTCGCCCTGTTGTACCTCATAGATTTGGGTTTGAACCCTTCCATTTAATGTGTTTGGCATGATTTTTCCTGATATCAATTTGGTATTTTGGCAGTGGGGAGACAACAAAAATTTCTTCCTTGTCCTCTTGTTTCACTCTGCAACATCCATCTGCTGATGATTGAGATAAAAATAATGTCCCCGCTTCGCCATCAACTCTTGGTGAGTCCCACTCTCAATCAATACGCCACGATCGAGCACTAAAATCAAATCTGCATTCCGCACAGTTGAAAGGCGATGGGCAATTACTAAAGTGGTTCTGCCCTGAAGAATTGTGTTTAAATTCCTCTGAATAATCCTTTCGGACTCTGCATCCAAATGGGAAGTCGCCTCATCCAAAATCAATAGCTTGGGATTGCCTAACAACGCCTTTGCGATCGCAATTCTTTGTCGCTGTCCTCCAGACAACAACCCACCTCCTTCGCCAATCTGGCTTTCATAACCCATAGGTAACTTTTTAATAAACTCATCAGCACCCGCCAATCGCGCCGCCTCAATAATCTCTGCTAAAGTGGCTCCAGGATGTGCCAAGCTAATATTTTCCCGAATTGTTCCGCCAAACAAAAAGGTATCTTGGTCAACTACTCCAACCTGCTCACGTAGAGAACGCAACGAAAGACTGGTAATATCGTGCCCATCAATCAACACTTTGCCATCTGTAGGGGGATATAATCCCAAAACCAGCTTAGAAATCGTTGTTTTCCCCGAACCACTCCGTCCCACCAGGGCAACCATTTGCCCGCTGAGTACTTCAAAACTGAGATTTTCCAAAATATTGACATCGCTTTCAGGGTGATAACGAAACGTCACCGTGTCAAAGCGAATGTTACCTTGAATAGGTGGTAAAGATTGCCGCACTTGGTGCTGCAAATCCTCTTCTGGTTCCGCATCCAACACATCATTAATGCGTTCCACCGCAATCACTACTTCTTGTAATTGATTCCACAAAACTATTAATCGTTGGAAGGGTGTAATAATATTTGCCAGCAGCATATTAAATGCTACCAATTGCCCAATGGTTAGCTGGTTGTGAATAACTTGGTACGCCCCAAACCACAGCAAGCTGGTAGTTACCACTGCTTCAATTGTGTTACTAAATATTTGCAGTCGATTACTAATAATTTGCCCAGAAAAGTTAGTTTTTATTTCTTTACTTAATAGCTCTTCCCAATGCCAACGCACTGTCTGTTCTACCGCTGTGGATTTAACTGTTCGCACACCAGAAAGGGCTTCAATCAGATAGCTACTTTCTTGGGCAACAGCATTAAATATTTCTCTAGAAATTTTTTGTAAAAAAGGTGTGGCAATCAATGCCAGCAGGACAAAAGGCGGTACAATCACCAATACGAGCAACGCCATTTTCCAACTGTACCAAAACATCAATCCTAAATAGATAAAGACAGTCAGTAAATCCAGTAGGATGGACAATGCTTCACCGGAGAGGAAACGTTGAATTTTGCGGTTTTCCTGTACACGAGAGATAATATCCCCCACGTAACGAGACTCAAAGTAACTCAAGGGTAGCCGCAGGGTATGGCGAATAAATCCCACAATCAATGCTAAATCGAGCTTATTCGCTGTGTGGTCTAACAGATATTGCCGCAACCCTGTCATCGCCACACGGAATAAACTAAAAATCAGTAATCCTAACCCCACCGCCGTTAAGGTGAGTTCAGAACGCTGCACCACTACTCTGTCTAAAATTAACTGCGTGAATAAGGGAGTAACAAGTCCAAATATCTGGATAAATACCGAAGCGACAAACACTTCCAGAATTACCAAAGAGTGAGGCTTCATCAACTCAAAGAATTGCCAAAAGGGGGTAGAAGTCTCTTTGGTGTCCTTGAGCATGGCTGTCGGTTGCAGCAGTAATGTGTAACCAGTCCAGTTGGCTTTAAATTCGGCGTGGCTAAGGGTGCGTTGTCCAATAGCGGGGTCGCCGACAATGACGTGTTTGGGGGTAATTTGGTAGACAACGATGTAATGTTTGCCTTCCCAATGGGCGATCGCAGGCAATTTTTGCTTTGCCAATTGGTCAAGACTCGCTTTCACAGGTCGCGTGCTAAACCCAATACTTTCCGCCGCCGCCGATAACCCCCGCAGTGATGAGCCATTGCGGTCAACATTGGCGATATCCCGCAGGCGATTTACACTAAAGTTTTTCCCCCAATAGCGAGATATCATCACTAAACAAGCTGCACCGCAATCCGATCCACTCTGTTGGGCAAAAAACGGATAGCGCCGAATCACACGCTGTAATAAATGCCCGACTCGCTGCGTGGAGCTGGGAAAATAGGCTCTGCTAATCTTTTTCTGGCGTGGCTCTACTGCTGGCGTTGATAGAATCTTCGTTTCATGCGGCAGTTTTGATTCAGATGGCAGTACTGACGGGTTATCTGAGTCCACCTGTTGAGGGTTACGAGACAGCGCCCTAGCTTGCAAATGCTCCGAAATTTGGGGATATTTAGCCATCAATGACCACAACACTTCACCCGGAACAAAGCACAGTTGCAAGTTGACCGAAGCCCTTGCTGCATAAGGTCTGAAGTCACCCTCCTTAAACAAGGTAAATTCCCCAAATGAGTCTCCCACCTCCAAAGTGGCGATTAACTCATCGGCGCTATCCAGCAACCTGACCTTACCAGCGATCGCAATATAGATTCCTGGTTGAGCATCGGTTCCTTGCCAGAACTTGCCGACTTTCGGGTTGATAAATTTAACTTGTTGAAGACAATGTTGAAATTCCTCTGTGGAAAGAGAATAACCCAGAGTATTGTTGAACTGTTGCAGAGTTACTAACTGAGCGGATATATCTTGCGCCATGAATGTTTACATCTTGTCCTAATTTTGCAAAGTTAATAGGTAAAAATTCGGAGCTATCAGAGATAACTGCCGATTTCAGGTCACTAATCAAAATTTTGGAACCTTGAGCCTGCTCAGTGCCGCTTTGTTCAGAATTGCTAGGTTTTGGTAGCGTGGATAATCCCATCTGTTTGAGCAGTCGCTTGATATGGCGATCGCTTACCTCAATGCCAAATTCTTTCGCCAGATGTTTCCCCAGCCAGTTTGTTGTCCATCGTCGAAAAACATAGCCATGCTCACGAGGACTACTACTAACCAGTTCTTTCAAACGTTCTAAGTACTGGTCACTTATTGCTTTGGGGCGACCAATGGGACAATCTTGCCATAGGTGCGCCATCCCAGTCCGGGCTATGTGCATCCAATACCTTGCTGTTGCTGGACAACATCCCAAAATTTGACAAATCTCCGTTTGAGTTTTTCCCTCATCTGCTAACAACATGATTTCAATACGCTGTCGGTAAGATTCAGGTAAACTTTTTTCCAAACTTCCTAACAGTAATTTCCGCTGAAATGATGTTAAATACTTACTGTTAGTTAAATTTGTATCCTTGGCTTCAATTTTCGTTTGGCAGTCGGACATCCGTCTACAATTAACTAGTTTTTTAGACATAAGAATGCCTTGTATTTAATGCAAAAATTAGTACTTCTTTCTACTTAGAGTAAAAAGAAGTAGGGTATACAAAAGCTAATTTTCCTTTATAGCTATAATATCTATCACGTTTTGTTTTTTATTTTATGCAAGGACTTGAATGTTAATAAGTGATATTTCTTTACAGCGAGGTTTTGTGCGTTGCTTTTGTAGGTATGGATTAGGCTACAAATCCTATATCTAAATTACGAAAATACTCGCTGAATTTTAATAAAATTTTTGTGAAGAAGTTTTTTTTGTGAAAAGAGAAAAAAGAGTCATAGCAAAATCGCTGTGACCAAGGATGAAAATTACTTTGAGAGCAGTTTTAAAGTGAATATGCTATGCGTAATGTAACTGAATTTTATAAGTATTTGTTTTTACTTTAAAAGTGCAATACGCTGTAAATTAACTACAAATCAACTTTGTAAATTCCGAAGAATGATCAATTAATTTTCTTAAACCTGATTTGTCAAAAGTCCTGCTATGGCTACGCCCATCGCAGGCATCACATTTACCACAACCCTTGCCCAGGCTACATTTTGGTCTTTTTTTGATTAGTAAGAGTTTTGAACCCTTGTAAAACGCCAAATCTAGGTTTTATAAGGCTTTGAGAATAGGAGTGAGAAATCTAGTTAAAATGCTTGCTCAAAAACTATATTTTATGTAGAATCACTATTCTATAATCGCTCTTCCATCACTCTCATGAGATAAGAATAAGGTCAGATATCGCAAACTCTTTGGTGGAGCATGTTTGAGGTAAGAGAAGCAGTCGAAACTATAAAATTTATTGACGATTGCTGTGAATGGTATAAAAAAGCAATTAGGAAGTGAAAAGGTTTGATATCAATTCTCTATGAAGCGCAACTTCATAAAGTAAAAACAATATAATCTACCCACAGATAGAAGCGATCGTTTATGGTAATGTGTATAAGGAATTTTTTGGACTTCAGTCTTAAACGAACTTGTTTTTCTGTTCCCAAATAGTGAATTAAATTTTGCTCAAAGGGAGGGTGACAGTAAACGTTGTGCCCACTGCAACTTGACTATTCACTACAATTTCGCCCCCGTGTGCTTCGACACACTTTTTGGCGATCGCTAGTCCTAAGCCAGTACCAGGAATGTTTCCAACATTGTCTGCACGTCGAAAAGGGTGAAACAATCGCTTTTGAGCTTCTTGAGGAATACCAATTCCCCAATCTTGAATTCGGAAAATTACCGCTTTTTCTTGACCAATGAGTTCAAAGCGCACTATGCCGCCCGGTAGTGAATACTTAATAGCATTGCTCAGTAAATTGCCCAAAATGTGCCGTAGTAAGCTTTCATCCCATAGGGCTTCGTCTAATTGACCAAAACTGGCGAATACCAAAGTCAGATGTTTCTCATTTGCGATCAATCGAACTTCTTCGACCATTTGGCGGCAAAAAGCTTCTAAATCTAAGCAGATGAGTTCAAACCCCAGTCTACCGGAATCAGCTTTCCCGATGAATGTAACTTCATCCAATAGCTGCGCCATGTTTTTGATCGCCGAGCGAATCATTTGCAAATGATTCAGTTTTTTCTCTTTGGTCAATCTTTCATCCTGGTTTTGTAGCAATCCAGCAGCCAAGAGAATAGTATTTAGGGGATTGCGGATGTCATGGGAGAGCATCGAGACAAATTCAGATTTGAATTGGTTAAGTTCATTGGCTTTCACCAGTTCAGCAGTTCGTTCTTCAACCCGGGTTTGTAACGTTTCATTGACTGTGCGTAATGATTCTAAAACCTGCTTGCGCTCGATCGCATAACGCAGAGAGCGAACCAACACATCTACATTTACCTGTCGCTTAACGAGATAATCTTGTGCCCCCTGCCGCACTGCCTCAATTGCCAGTTCTTCATCATTTGTATTGGTTAAGACAACGATCGGTATGCTTGGCGCTTGACCAATCAGAGCAGGTAGAGATGACAATCCTTGGCTGTCAGGTAAAGTTAAATCTAATAAAATAACATCATAATTACATTGACTTAGTTCCTGAAGTGCTTCCCCCAATCGCGTCACATGAACCAGAGTAAACTCTTGGGACTGGGCTTGCGTTAGAAACTCTTGTAACAACCTTGCAGAAGCTAGGTTATCCTCAATTAACAAGATTTTTACTGAGTAGCTCACAACCATAATCTTCGGGTTTCACCCCCTATTGCTCCTCTATCTTGCAATTAGTCATTGGTCATTAGTCATTAGTCATTTTTCAGCTTGTCCCCTTGTCTCCCCCTGCCTCCCCTGCTCCCCCTGCTCCCTCTGCCCCCTGCTTCCCCTGCCTCACTCCGATGGTAGCGTCACAGTAGAGAGCCAAAAATCTTCAATACTCTTGACGATTTGGAATAATTGGTTGAGGTTGCGAGATTTAGTGATATAGCAATTTACATGTAAATCGTAGCTGTGAAAAATGTCATCCTCATTTTTTGAGGTTGTTAGCACAACAACTGGAATACGCTTTAGTAGTGGGTCGGCTTTTATTTCCGCCAGCACTTCTCGACCATCTTTTTTAGGCAAGTTCAAATCCAGCAGAATGAGGTCAGGGCGTGCTGCATCAGCATATTCACCTTCTTGGCGTAAATAAGCCATAGCATCTATGCCATCCCTGACCGTTACCACTTGGTAAGGCACTGAACTATTTTTTAACGCTTCTTGGATTAAGCGAATGTCAGCTTTATTGTCCTCGACCAAAAAGATGGTTTTGTGTCTTTCTTCCGTTTCTACGCTCAAGTTCGCGTCCTCCAACTGGAATCGTAAAGTAGAAGGTTGCGCCTTCACCTAGTTCTGACTCTACCCAGATCCGCCCCCGGTGACATTCGACAATCTTCTTACAGATGGCTAAACCCATACCTGTACCAGTATATTCATCCCGCGTATGTAAGCGCTGAAAAATGACGAAAATGCGATCGCTAAATTTCGGGTCAATGCCAATTCCATTATCCCGAACTGAGAACAGCCATGCATCTTCTATCCTTTCTGCTCCCACATGGATTTGTGGCGACTGGTCACTATGGAACTTAATCGCGTTACCGATGAGGTTTTGGAATAGCTGCATCAGTTGGGTGCTGTCAGCCATGACTATTGGTAAGGGATCGTGGGTGATAGTAGCGCCAGTTTCATTAATGCGTTGACGTAAATTGCCCAACCCCCGATTTAAGGCTGTCTCTACCTCGGTCATTTGAAATGCGATCGCTTGCATATCCACTTTAGAGTATGCCAGTACGTCATCAATCAACGTCTGCATCAGGCTAACTCCCTGCACAGCGTAGCTAATAAACTCCTGAGCATCTTCGTCAAGTTCTTCGCTGTAGCGCATCTCCAACAGTTGCACGTAATTCACAACTTGATTGAGTGGTTCTTGCAAGTCATGGGAGGCGACGTAGGCAAACTTTTTCAGTTCGGCGTTAGAACGTTCTAAATCTTGGGCTAACTGGGCTAGTTCATCGGCTTGACGCAGCACAATATTGACAATTGCTTTCCGCAGTTCCAATGCTGCTTTTACTTCTACATCTTTCCAAGGTAAAGATGTTAAGCGAACTGTTTCTTTCCACAGTTCAAATGATTTGCGTGGACACAGACGAACATTTCCTTCTGACTGGCTAACTTCAAATGCCTTATTAGGATCGCCACCCCAATTTACAGTTTGAATTACTTCCGGCCGGAACCACAAAACATAATTCCGCTTGGCGATGGGAATCGCTAACAAACCACTGGCGACATTTTTAAAGCTTTCGGCATCTGGATAAATGTGTGGTAGAGAATCTGTATAGAAGACTTCTTCTTCAACATTATTCTTCAGCCATTGGACTAAAAAATTCAGGTCTTCTTCTTTAGGCGTTTCACCAACTACCGTGCAATTTCCGCCAAAACACACAGCTGCGCCTTGAGCGCTAGCCAAATCTAAAAGATGCTGCGGGTTTTTAACTAAACCATCAATAAAGTTTTCTTCTTGAGACATGTATTCAATCAAGATTGATTGAAGATGTGTCAGATTTATCCGGTGATAATAGTCTTCTGTCTCTTCTCTAGCTGAGATTTCGGCAAATATTACCCGCCCCAAAAATTCGCAAGCTTTCCGCAGTTCGTAAGAAACATATTTAGGGGACTGATGATGACAAGCAATTAGTCCCCAGAGTTTTTGGTCTTTAATTAAAGAAATAGTAAGCGAAGCACCAACACCCATATTATGCAAGTACTCCATGTGACAGGGAGCAGCACTTCTGAGAATAGAGTTGGTTAAATTAATGGGGCGATCGCTAATTGGATTATTGACAGGAAAAACTTTTACTGGCTGAGAATAAGCATCCGGGATGATTCTGATCGAATTGGCAGCAAATAATTTTCTCGCTGGTTTGGGAATATCTGACTCTGGGTAATGCAGCCCTAAGTATGGCTCTAGGCTTTCTAGTTTTTCTTCAGCGACAACGGAACCATGTCCATCATCATCGAATTTATATAGCATTACCCTGTCAAATTCCGTTATTTTACGAACTTCTTGAACGATAACTTGACAAAAATCACGGAGATTTGCTGTTTTTTCTAGTTGATTTATAGAGGCTCTAGCTAGATGATAAAAGCTTAAAAATGGAATATTTTCTTGAGTAAGAGCAGGTTCTAATTCCAGAATTAAAAATCCCTCTTGATTACGGTGAAATATTGCATCAAATACTATGTAGTCATCACCTTTTTTTCGCACCCAAACTTTGGTGGGATTGATGAAATCAAGATTTTCCCCGGATAGTCCTGTTTTAATTCTCTCTATTTGAAAGGGATCAAGTAAATCTTCTAGTTTTTTGTGCAACATATTTTCGGGAGTAATTCCGAAAATCTTTAATGTATTAGTGCTAACTTGTAATATTTTTAGCTCAGGCTCCTCTAAAACTAACAAAACACCATGAGGTTGAATTTGGCTAGAAATATGAATTGGTGCCTCTTTCAAGCTAATTAAATTAATACCTGGGAATTGTAAGTTCATTTCCATGACGATCCTCCTGTGTTGTCCGGGAGCATCAAAACTAGAGTATCTATAATAACGCAGAATGATGAATGTAAAAAATTTATCAAGCAGAATTCAGGAGTCAGGAGTCAGAATTCAGAATTAATTCTGTACGATTGGCGGATAGCGCAGCGTTAGCGAGTCCGCGAGCGTCTGAATAATCGAGTTTAACCCCCCCAAAACAAGAAAATTTGGAGGTCTACAATTAGTGTCGGGTCTGAATCCTCCACTAATTGATTCTGACTCTTGAATTCTGACTCCTGAATACTTCTTTAAAATTTTTCATTCATCATTTTTACTTAGTATCTAATTTCCCATGCCCTAGTGTTGCGTTTTGCAGGCTTAGTCTCATCTGCTTGCGCTTTGAAAAGTCTAACAGTCAGTAAACTTACATAGCGATAAGAAATGTGAAAACCATGTGATTAAACAAATCTGTTTATGTATAGCTATGTTAAGTTTAGAAATAAGTTAGGAGTTGTTATTCTTCCAATGCCCCTTTAATCAAATCCAAGAGTTAAACCACATTCGCAGCTTATAATCGTTAGGAGAAAGGGGTAAACCTAAATAAATGGGCATCCAGAAAATAAAAGCAACCAAAATGATAAAAGTAATGGTGACACCTAGCGCCCGGAGTTGTTGATAATAACTGCGAAGACACTGATCAACAAACCAAGCGATCGCTAAAAATATAAACACTACTGCACACATATAGTGGTAGATAAAAACGCACCTTGTCACTTTCACCCAAGGTAATAAGTTAGCAGCGTAATTTATAACTAAATACAAGGCAATCCAAGTATCAACACTCAAAGTTGCAGGCACTGAAAAACGCTTTTCCTTCACCCAAAGAAGTAGGATTTGTGATACCAGCATCCCTACTAAAAACAACATGGCGGCGACACCAAACCACCACAAAAATGGATTACCCATTGCATGGACATCATAAATAACTTGCCCAGCACCGGCAGGCAAAGGCGGGCCCATCACAGGTAATGCTTCAGTGATACTTGCAGCCGTTTGATAATAATATGCCATTGGCCGAGTCATCAACGGCCATTTGTACCAGGCAGCACAATAAGGATGCACGTTAGGACTATTGCCACCTAGCTGTAAGTGAAACTTTAAAATTTGTTGATGTACTGCAATAAATCCATAAGTTTTATCTAGTTGAAGGTGAGGAATCCAGATGATGCTGTAAATCAAAGCTGGGATGACTCCTAGATAAAACAGCATGTGAAAAATATTTAGCTGAGTTAGGTTTTGTAGCGGTGTCTCAGATGAGGGGGATGAGGGGGAATAAGTACTAACTCCTAACTCCTGAGGTGTACTTTCTGCCTCCTTGAATGAGAAGGATGTAAAAAAGAGTTTGGGGTTAGGAAAATAATGTATTAAATGAATTACCCAAGCTGTTATCCAAATGAGATAAGCACCTGACAGGAACCATAAACCATTCCACTTAGTACCGACTGACGCACCAAAAGTAATGCCAGCAAAAACTAACCAAAAAGAACGTCGCCGATTTTGGTTATCTAATGCCAATAATAAAAACCAGTGCCCTAATAAACCAAAGATGACGATATAAATATTACTTAAAGCATAGCGAGACTCAACTAGAAAAATGCCATCACAAGCTGTGAAGAAACCTGCAAGCAGAGCAAAGCTACGGCGATAACTCAATTGATAAGCGATCGCAGCCACAACTAAAGGGATAAATGAGCCAGTAAGGGCATTTAACCAACGATAAGTCCAAGGCGATCGCAATGAACCCGTCAGCCCATTTACCGTATCGTGCCAAAAAGGAATGTGACTGCCAATCCAAATGCCGATGCCAATCATATATTGACTCAGCGGCGGATGAGCATTAAAAAATGGCGTATGCGTGAGATAATTATTACCGAATTTGGCAAAGTAAACTTCATCAAATACCAGAGTGTTGAATCGCTCCAGTCCCCAAAACCGTAAGGCAAGTGAGAGAAGAAATACACTCACCATCCAAATTCGGAACCACTTTTTAGTCATTAGTCATTAGTCATTAGTCATTAGTCATTGGACATTGGGCATTGGGCATTGAAAAGAGGACTTGGGGACAAGGAGAATTGGGGACAAGGGGAAACACTTGTTGCAAGTTCTGATTTAAGTCGCCTTGTCGCCTTGTCCCCTTGTCCCCTTGTCCCCTTGTCTCCCCTACCCTCTGCTCAAGAACTGCTCCCCTGTTCTCCCTCCACTCTTCAAGTGCATCTAGTTGAAACAGGAGTAGTTCAATACCGTAATATTTGTTTGTCCGCCCCACTGGTTTCATACCCAATCGTTCTGTTACACGGATTGAGGCATGATTTTCTAGCTTCACTACGGCATAAATTACTGGCAAGTTCAAAACACTAAATCCGTAATTGAGCATAACTCGCCCTGCTTCTGTTGCATACCCTTTACCCCAAGAAGCTCGCCGCAATTCCCAGCCTACCTCATAATCTTGAGTGGGTAAACCATCTTTGTCGGGCAATTGTTTAAGCAGGATAGTTCCCACAATTGTTGTACTTTCCTTTTCAACAATTGCCCAAGATCCAGTACCATTGTTGCGTTGGTGCATTCGCTCGATACCTTCAATCAAGCGCTGACGCTGTGACTCAATACTTGTGACGCGAGAAGATTTACCAAGAAAGTGCGTAACTTCAGGATCACTGTAAATTGCAAACGCTTGCTCGGCATCGTGTTCGGGTATCCAACTGCGAATGAGCAAGCGTTCGGTTTCCAAAAGATTTGTCATCTTGCTTTTGGCTAAAATAAATCGCCATTCTGCAAAATAGTAAGATACTTATGGTTGAGCAGTCAAAAGTTTTGTAGACAATTACACAAACAAAATATGGCGATCGCTATGCTATGGGCAGTTATCCAGAAGTTTAACTACCGTTGGCTATGCGATGGCAAATTCTGAATCTTTCCGCAGTTCTTCAGACCGAAATCCCAATACAATCCGATCTTTAGCCACTCCAGCCCCAACCAGTTCCGTTGCTACCCCCTCTTCAGTGCCATCACGTTGAATCCAAATTTTGCCATCAATAATATCAATGTGAATTAGACAGCCGTGAACGCGGCGAGTCACAGTAGGAGATAAATCGTAGGCTGGTTCTCTTCCTACAATCATCAAGAGGTAGCGGTCTTGTTCGCCGTCGAAAACTGTTTCAAATTGAATATCGCCAGTGCTGAAGGGGATTTTTGTATGTTCAATCAGAATATTCCGAATCAACTGTCTGTATTGCTCTAAGGTATCCATTTAAAAATAACCTCTTGCTCTAGCTGAAATAGAACAATATGAACTTTGTAATCTTCTACCAAAAGTTTAGCAATTGGCTCATCAAAGATATCGGCGTATACTTCGTCCCGAACAGCAAGATAGAGGACACGCTCAGGATTGGTTCTACTCATCACAGAGCGGTATGCAAGATACTGTCCCAGCGCGTGTTCAAGATCAGTCATGTCCGATAAGCTGCGAAACGTTTTAATCTCAACGGCTATCTGCTGTCCTTCCTTTTCAGCAGCAATCAATTTCTCTGCACCCAAGTCAACATACATATCCCTTTTTCCCCACTTCAAATGAAATGGATCGTTGGTAATCGTCCAGCCATCTTTGATTAGGGCATTTTTGACGTTCTGGTGGTAGCGGTCTTTAGCTGGCATAAATTACTCAAATTACGAATTACTACTCTCGACTTTTGCCACTTCCAGCATTGTCTTTAAAACTGAATCTGGATTCAGACTAATCGAGTCAATTCCTTGTTCAACTAAAAACTGGGCAAATTCTGGATAGTCGCTGGGTGCTTGACCACAAATGCCGATTTTGCGATCGCATTTTTTCGCCGCCTCTATCGCCATTTTTACCATTCGTTTTACACCCTGACTGCGTTCATCAAATAACCGCGCCACTAACGCCGAGTCCCTATCTATTCCCAGTGTTAACTGAGTTAAGTCGTTGGAACCAATTGAGAAGCCATCAAATACCTCAGCAAACTCCTCAGCCATAATTACATTATTGGGCAACTCGCACATCACATAAACTTGCAAGTCGTTAACACCCTGCTTTAAACCATTTGTTGCCATCTCTGCTAAAACCAACCGCCCTTCATCGGGAGTGCGACAAAAGGGAATCATCGGGATCACATTTGTCAAACCCATTTCTTCCCGTACCCGCTTGATGGCATGACATTCTAGGGCAAAAGCTTCTCTGTAGCCTTCATCGTAGTAACGTGCTGCCCCCCGCCAACCTAACATTGGGTTTTCTTCATTGGGTTCAAACTGTCGCCCACCTAACAAATTTGCATATTCATTACTTTTGAAATCTGAGGTTCGGACAATTACTGGTTTGGGATAAAATGCCGCTGCAATTCTACCTATGCCTTGGGCTAATTTATCTACAAAATATTGGGGTTTTTCGTCGTAAAGTGCGGTAATGTCAGCAATTTTAGCTTTGGCAAATTCATCTTTTAACAAGTCATAGTGGATCAATGCCATTGGATGAATTTGAATTTGGTTAGCAATGATAAATTCTGTCCTTGCTAAACCTACGCCATCGTTGGGAATTGCCGATAAACTCAATGCTTCTTGGGGATTACCCACATTCATTAAAATTTGAGTGCGAGTGCGGGGTAAGTTTTCTAAAGGAACTTCTTTAACTTCAAAAGGTAATAAGCCTGCATAAACTTTTCCCTCTTCCCCTTCAGCACAAGAAATTGTTACCTCTTGACCAGGTTTTAAAATTTCTGTAGCATTGCCGCATCCCACGATCGCAGGTACACCCAATTCTCGCGCAATGATTGCTGCATGGCATGTCCTACCACCCGAATTGGTGACAATTGCACTGGCGCGTTTCATAATCGGTTCCCAATCGGGGTCAGTTCTCTCTGTCACTAAAACTTCCCCAACTTGGAACTGTTCGAGTTTCTGAACATCTAAAATTAGGCGTGCTTTCCCTTGACTAATCGCTTCCCCAATCGCGCGTCCTGTTACAAGGGGGAGTGGAGAGTGGGAAGATTTTTCCCCATTCCCTATTCCCCATTCCTTATTCCCCAATAACAACCGATAACTCCGCAACACATTTCCCGTCTTCTGCGACTGCACGGTTTCGGGACGCGCTTGTACTATAAAAAGTTGATTAGTAATTCCATCTTTTGCCCACTCAATATCCATTGGAGTGGAAATGCCGTGAACTTGAGAATAATGGTCTTCAATTAAACATGCCCAACTTCCTAGTTGTAAAATCTCTTCATCACTCAGGGCAAATTTACTTCTTTCGCTGGCTGAAACAGAGACATTTTTCGTGAATTTTGAGCCATCATCATAAATCATTTTCAGTTCTTTACTACCCAATTTTTTATCGATAATTGGGCGGAAACCAGCTTTTAATGTTGGTTTGAAAACATAGTATTCATCGGGATTTACAGACCCCTGGACAACGTTTTCGCCTAAACCGTAGGCGGCTGTAATCAGTGCCGCATCTTTAAATCCGGTTTCTGTATCAATTGAGAACATCACCCCAGAGGTTGCTAAGTCAGAACGCACCATTTTTTGCACACCTACAGCTAAAGCAATGCTAAAGTGGTCAAATCCTTTGGTGTGGCGATAAGAAATAGCGCGATCGGTAAATATGGAAGCAAAGCACTTGTGACAAGCTGCTAAAACTCCTTCAGCGCCAACAACGTTGAGGTAAGTTTCCTGCTGTCCAGCAAAACTAGCATCTGGAAGGTCTTCGGCGGTGGCGCTAGAACGGACTGCAACATCTGTCTCTGCGTTGTATTGTTCACAAAGACTCTGGTAAGCTGTAGCGATCGCCTCTCGCAATTCTAAAGGAAATGGGGTGTGGATTAATAGCGATCGCGCTTTTTTTCCCCGTTCTCGTAAATTTTTGACATCTTCAACATCCAAGTCAGCAAAGAGTTTGCGTAGCTTTGCTTCTAACCCGGCTGATTTGATGAAATAACGATAAGCGTAAGCAGTGGTGGCAAATCCTGTGGGAACGTTAATACCTTTGGGCGTTAGCTGTTGAATCATTTCCCCCAGTGAGGCATTTTTACCACCAACTACGGGGATATCAGCAATACCAACTTCATCAAACCACAAGATGAGCGATCGCTCTTGGGAAGATTGAGATAATGTGCTTTTAGATACTGTAGCCATAATTACCTTTTAATTTTATACCCAGTTTCTCAGTGCCTAACCACTAGTATATTTTTCCTATATTCAATTTTAGATATTACAGATAGTGGCGTGATGGATTGTGCAATTAAATACCAAACTATAGTCTATAAATAACAATTATTTGGGATAATGGCTATATCGTAATATCAAATGCAATGCATAATGGCGCAACTAGAACGACTGCTGAAAATGGCAGAAGATGAGCTAACTGAGTACAGCACTGATGCCCGCAAAATGGAAAAACTACGGCGTAAAATAGGTTTATCAGTATCCGCAGCCGAACAGCGGCAAGCCAAAGAGGCATTACTCGCTACTAAGCAATCTTCTAATATAATTACTCAAATTTTGGAAGAACAAAGACAAGCAGTAGCCTTACCATTTTGGGGAATTGCTGGATTAGGTTTATTATTCGGAATTTCTTTAAATCAACCCATAGGTTTGTTAGTAGCTATAGTTGGAACTGTATTAGCTTTTAGAATTCAGAAATGGGGTTGGCAATTGCAAGCAAGTCGTCTATTGTTACAAACATTGGAAGATATTGAAGCGCGTATTGCCCAACCGAATAAGTAACAAAACATCTCCACTTTATAGATAATATATGTCTATAAACTTGTATTTAAATATACAAAATAGTCGAATATTCACTTGATTGACACCTCGTAAGTACTTAACAATTCCTTTGGGATCACCATAGCAAAAAAAATTAGATATTGGATTTGATTCAGATATTTATTCATATGGTTTGCGTGCAATGAATGCTAGATGACCTTTTGACAGAAGGTAGTTACCATAACCACGCATTGTATCAACTCCAAAGCCCACGCGCTGGAGTTCACTTTCAACAGTTGTCGCTTCGTATAACCGCAAGTAGTGTACTTCGTCAGATCGTCCATAGTGTTCCCCTACCTTGCGGAAACTGATAATTCGACGAGTCAAAGTTATTTGCTCTTGATCCTCTTCCTTTTCAACGAGTACTACCCAGTCATCTCCTTCGGTGAATCCCTTAGTTGTGGTTCCCTGTACGACTTGTCCTGTTGTTGCAATGTCGAAGATGAATACACCCCCAGGAGTTAAGGCATTATATATGCGGTGGAAAAGTTGAACAAGAATTTAGCGATCGTTGTCTGAATCAAAGAGGTAGCTGAGGCATTCACCAATTCATAAAACTTATATCTGTAATGAAGCAATTCAATAAACTATTTTTTCAACGAATAGTAAGATTTTTGATTATGCTTCTTTTTAGATTGAGGACTGTAATTGGCATCTGACAAAAAGTGTTTGGATTACAGAAACTCTTATCCTTACTTATTACCTCTTCACAAAAATTGTATAACTAGTTAAATGTGAGGCATCTGTTTGAGTTTTCACAAGTCGCCAGTCATTATCTATATATAAATGCTCAAAAACTTGAGAAGTTGCTAAGGATGTTTTTTTAAATTCATTAGCATGATTCATCTCTATATTTTCTAAATTGAAAGCTTTGGGCAAAAGCGATTTTGAGGCATTCAGTTTGACTTTAGTGTTGATTACATTAGTAAACCAGTTATAAACTGATTCTAAACTTAGAGGAATTTCTTGATTTTTAAAAGCCTGAAATCTATCAATATTTTGAAGATACCATTTACCATTTTGAACTTCATATTTTTGGATCACCATGAAATCATAAGCTGGTAATCTTGATTGAAAATTCTGGGATAAAGGCGGTTCTTTTCCCATTATATAGCGAGCTACACTGGCACAGTAACCATCATGCTGAAAAATTTGGAATGACTGCTCTTGTATTCTTTGCGGTAAACTTTCATGAAACGATATTGTAGACCAGATTGGTGTCCAAACACCTACTAAAAGCCGTAATTGTTCTGTAACACTAAAAACAGGATTCTGTTGGCTCAACTTTATAAAATAGGGAAGTAATTCAGTTTTATAAAAATTTATTTCATCATTTAAAGCTTCTGGCTTTCGACCTTGAACTCGTGCCAAAATTTCATCTTTAAATTTTACTTTTTTTGGAGCACTTAATTGATTTTTCAGTAATAGGTCAAACATTACCATTTACCTTTTTCTCATTTTTTCAGATGACTTGGTAACTATTAAAAACTGGTGAGTTTAATGCTTATAAAAGTATTATCTATTCTTTTATCCTGTAAAAGGTAGAGACTTTTTGCCCCTCTTATTCACACCTATTAGATGTTTATATGCTTGATATTATCTATTTTTACACACAAAATGGTGTGATCCAGATCACTGTAAACTAAAATATATTGAAGAAGCATGTAGAAATCAAACTATTGCATACATAGACGTGTAGCGGCTGACCGCCAACTTGATGCCTTAGCGTCAGTGTAACGCATCTTACAATTGACTAAAGGTTAGTACCAATTACATCTAAAGTTGTACTACCCAATTGAGGTAAGCATCTGCCAGTTACCTCCTTAATTGTTGAAGAAACTGTATAAGATTGCCTTCAAGGTCACGAATGAAGATAAATCTCACACCTAGCTCTTCGTTCTCAAACTCCCACGTGATTGGAACACCACGCTCAATCAATTCTTGTTTAAGCTTATTGACATCATCTGTTTCAAACGCAAACTGTGAAACCCCATGTATGGATGTGTGTACAGGTGGGTTTGAACGTTGCACTCCAGAAACAGCCCTACCGTCTTTGATTAATTCAACACGAAAACCATTCTTTTCTGTAAAGATGAGCGCTGTGTTGAATTCAGGATAGCTCTTATCCTGTATAATCTTGAATCCTAATTTTTCTACATACCAGTTTGCTGAGGCTTCTATATCTGCTACTGAAAGCGTAACAGAGTAGGGCTTAAAAGAAGAGAGTTTGTTGTCCATATTGGCTATGTCTTTTCTTCATCAGTTATAGCTATGCCTACTGATTGAAAATTAGTATGAATCTGTTCACGAGTGCATCACTTATGAACAGATTCTTGCATATAAACTCTACGATTCCCGTCCCGATGCCCAGGTATCACGCCATTTGACAGTGCCTTCTTTGGCAATCACCCAACGGCGATTTACGAGATTTTCCCGCAGAGGCGATCGCCCTTCCCGCCACATGGCATATTTATAAGCAATCAGCTTACCAGCACTCTCATCAAAGGGAATCTCAGCAAACCAAGTATTGGTGTTGATGTACTCTAAAGGATATGCTTTGCTGATATCCCAGTTACCCAACTCTGGGCAATCTCCAGTTACCACAATGGTTTCGCCAGGTTGGGTCTGCACGCCATTGAGTTGGACGCGCACAATTGTTTGTGCTTTAATGCGTTCTCCAACGTGGCTGAAAACAAGCACTCCCCGTTCTTCTAATACTAGGTCATAAATCTTGCCGTCTTTCACCTCATACTTATTGCGAGTCACCACGCAGGTATGTTCCCCATCAGGCAATTCTGTTTCTACTTCTGGTAAAGTAACTTCTCCTCCCCGGTTTAAAGCGACAAAACACACGGAGTCACGATAGCGGCGTACATAGCAGTAAACATCGGCTGTTAAGTATTTTTGCCAGTGGCTACCCATTGACACGGCTGGATTCAACCGTCGTAAGCCAGACAGCAGCCTAACGCAACGATAAATCTCACTCTCAGTATCCCAATTTTCCATCATTGGGCGGTTATACGGGTCGTTACCGCCATCGGTATCGTCATGCAGATACTGTTCTGTGCCGTAATATATGCAGGGAATGCCACGACAGGTCATAATCAAAGCGATCGCAACTTTAAGCATCGCTGGATCGGGGTTCAGCGATTGGAAACGGGACATATCATGGTTATCGATGAAGGTAACTAGCTCTGTTGCCCCGTTGTAGCGATAATCTTGGTCAAAAATGTATTGAATTGTTTGGAATCCATTTTCTGAACCTTGCCCCAGTGCGGCTCGAATTGCTACGCACAACCCAAAGTCTAGAAGTGTCATGCCTGAGTGGTTAACAAATTCCACTGAGCGATCGTCACTAGGATTACTGTAAATCCATTCACCAAAAATGAATACATCTGGTTTGTGATTGGTCATCTCGCCAGTGAATTCTTGCCAAAACCAGATGGGCATATGCTTGACAGTATCCACCCGCAGTGCATCTACACCCCGGTCTAGCCATTGTTTGATTGCTGACTTAATATACTCCCGATATTCAGTATTGTTTTCATTGAAGGTTGCCAGACCAGATAGTTCACAGTTTTGTACTTGCCAATCGTCTTCCCAGTTTTGCACTTCGCCATAGTGGTGATACCAATTTTTAGCATCATCATTGAAATCAGCAATTTTGACACCATCATCATATAATTCACCTTTACTACCGCTGGTATCAGGTGTGCTATGGTTACAGACAATATCCAGCACTAGCTTCATATTGCGCTTGTGCAGTTCTGTAATTAACCGATCAAAGGTTGTATTTCTCTCTTCTTGAGTGGCGTTTAAAGAAGGGTTCTCTCCGTCAGCAATGTATCGAGGATTGAGCCGTTTAAAGTCTTTTGTCCAATAGCCATGTATCGCTGCATTGCCAACAAATAACTCTTCAACCTGCTCGAACAGAGGAGTTAACCAAAGGGCGGTAACTCCCATATTTTTGAGATAATCCAATTTATCGATGACACCTTGCAAGTCACCACCCCAGTACTTACCCCAATCTTGTCTAGTTGGATCGTACAGTTCTGAGTTTGCACCTTCGCTGTTATCTGGATCGCCATCATAAAAGCGATCAACTACGAGAAAATAAATTGTTTCTTGACGAAATTCAATATCTCTGGTGTAAAGGAACTCTAGAGCAATCTCAATATCTAACTGCGGTTCTTGTATAAGAGCTTCTACATTTTCCTTTGCTGGATCTACTTTATATTGATCTGGTGAAAACTGAGATGGAGGGGTTTGTACCATAAAAAACTCAAAATTTCATGTAATTCACACTTGTAGAACCAACAGTACAACGTATCGAGTATTGTGTGCTACTACAAATATTGGTATTGTGACATCCCGCCCACGGTGTAGGTATCTATCGCTGGCTAGTTTATAATTCTATCGGTAGATATAATTCATCTGTTAGAGGATAAAAACAGAAGAATACAGCAGCTATTAAAGTTAATTACTTTATCATAAAAATTTACAATATCTATTCAAAGTGACCTGCGGTAAATATTGAGCCTAGATCGTGTTTAAGTGTATATTCGACAACAGGTTTTAGAACACCTCAACTCCTCCGATGTCCTGCAAGGTTAATACTTGGTTAACAATCCAATGGAATACAAACTCGCTCAAGTTTGTTAGGTCAATTACTACCATCCGAAAGACTCAATCAGGGGTCATTTGGATTACTATGAAAACCTGGACAACGTTGAAATGAAATATCAGACATCCTGGGGAAACCAAGAATACCAAGGTTACTGGTTAGATTCAAGCTTTTACGAAAATATCTGCGATCGCCTACGGCGGCGGGTACGCCATCGCTTGCTGTATGTCTCAAATCATGGGAGGGGAAGTCAGGAGTTTGTGGAGTCAGATTACAGCAAGGCTTAATTAGCGCTGGGTAAGGTTTTGTTACACCTGAGCAATACAGAGTAAACCACGTATTAGCTAACTTTTTCTCTAGAAGATTCGCTCCATTGGTAAACTGACCATTGTCACTTTCAATCTATTATTACTATCAAGCAATTAATTCAGGTAGCATTTATGACCAAATATGACAAGGTTTTTAACTCACCAAAGACATCAGAAGAATCACTAAGTCCAGAGGAAGCGGTGGCGGCGATCGCAACTGTGACTGCGATCGCTGATTCATCTATTGAAGATGTAGACGCAGAAAGTTTAGCGGGTATCCTCTGGGAATTCGAGGTTTTCGAGGAATATTCAGAAGATGAAATCGCCGAAATAGTTGATAGACTCATAAGCATTGCAGAAGAAGAGGGAATTGGGCCTTTGTTTAATGTCGCCAAAGTGTCTCTCTCAGATGAATTAGTGCTGGATGGTTTTGCTGCTGGCGTGATAGTGCTTTTAGACGATGAACTCACCATCCCCAAATCGAAACAAGCCTACCTCAAAAAGCTACAAGCAGCTTTGGAACTGGAGGATGAAGAAGCAGAGGAAATCATTAAAGAAGTAATTGCAGCTTTTAAAGAAGCAGAAGAAGAATATGCAGACGACGAAGATGAGACAGTAGTCATAGAAGATTTTAGTGAACAGACATATCAATCTCCTTTAGGCAATTTTACTGTGCCAATTCCGGTTGATCCGCAGCAGGGTGGTAGAATTCAAAGTCAGGAAGGAGTAGTTGGCTTTTCCGATGACGTCGGTACTTTGCTGAGAATCGATTATTATCCCTTCCCTCTAGAACAGTTAGAGGAACTGGAGTCTGTTGGACAAGAAGAATATTTACAAATAATCTTAGTAGAGAAGTATGTACCCCAGGCGATTTTTGCCAATGTACCAGATGCTTCTGTGGAGTATACCGAATACCTGGAAGATACTTTGCGAGGCGCTTACTACGTATTAATCGATATGCCCAAAGGTTCGACGATTTCTAAGCAAGAAAATAATGGAACTGCTATCAGATTAGATGCGTACCGGGGGCTACTCACCTTTATCAGTGGTGAATTTTTGTATATAGTTAGTAGTCAGCACAGCTTTATCAATGGCGAAACTCCCGATTCCCTTGAAGAAGAAGCTGAAGACATCAAGGAGAGTATTTTAGAGTTTGTTGAGACTATAGAGTTCAATTAGGTAATGTAAACCTTAGCTAATTGATTCAAACTTTAGTAATTCTAGCAATATTGCTCAAATCACAGATACGATCGCATCTGTGATTTCCACACCTTTTTTATGGTGACGTTTACTAACTGGAGTTTAGAGGATGTTTGAAAAGTCCTCTTGTTGGTATCAAAAATTTTAGATCCCTCTAAATCTCCCTTAAAAAGGGAGACTTTGATTCTGGTTTCCCCCTTTTTAAGGGGGGTTAGGGCAGGGTGGTTTCATACAACGAGAGAAAAATAATAATGATTTGTAGAGGGTGGAGAAAAATGGATAACTAACAAGTATGAACCTCGTCGAACAATTGCAGCAAGTCCCAGACTATAGGCATATCC
>NZ_JAIVFT010000031.1 GCF_020829665.1 Nostoc sp. CHAB 5824 | reverse complement strand
AATTGCGGGCGGCGGAAGACCCTGAGTTTGAAACCTTCTATACCAAAAACATTTTGCTGAATGAGGGTATCCGCGCTTGGATGGCTCCTCAAGATCAACCCCACGAACAATTTGTATTCCCTGAGGAGGTATTACCACGTGGTAACGCTCTCTAATAGACCAAATATATTAGGCGGCACTGGACGCGACCAAGAATCCACTGGGTTTGCCTGGTGGTCTGGTAACGCACGTTTAATTAACCTATCTGGCAAACTACTGGGTGCTCACGTTGCCCACTCTGGTTTGATTGTATTCTGGGCTGGAGCGATGACCTTGTTTGAAGTCGCTCACTTCATTCCTGAAAAGCCCATGTATGAACAGGGCTTGATCCTGTTACCTCACCTCGCCGCTCAGGGTTGGGGTGTTGGCCCTGGTGGTGAAGTCATCGACACCTTCCCTTACTTTGTTGTCGGTGTACTCCACCTAATTTCCTCAGCCGTCCTTGGCTTTGGCGGTATCTATCATGCCGTCCGTGGCCCAGAAACCTTAGAAGAATATTCTTCTTTCTTTGGTTACGACTGGAAAGACAAGAACAAGATGACCAACATCATCGGGTTCCACCTGATTATTTTGGGATGCGGTGCACTGTTGTTGGTGCTAAAGGCAATGTTCTTTGGTGGTTTGTATGACACCTGGGCACCAGGGGGTGGTGACGTTCGTGTTATTACTAATCCGACATTGAACCCAGCGGTTATCTTCGGTTATGTAATCAAGTCTCCCTTCGGTGGCGAAGGCTGGATTGTCAGCGTCGATAACTTGGAAGATGTGGTCGGTGGTCACATTTGGGTTGCCTTTATCTGTATTGCTGGTGGTATTTTCCACATTCTTACCAAGCCTTTTGCTTGGTCACGTCGTGCATCCATCTGGTCTGGTGAGGCTTACCTCTCGTATAGCTTGGGCGCTCTCTCCCTGATGGGCTTCATTGCCTCGATCTTTGTTTGGTTTAACAACACTGTTTATCCCAGCGAATTCTTCGGCCCTACCGGTCCAGAAGCTTCTCAAGCCCAGGCTTTGACCTTCTTGATTCGTGACCAACGCTTGGGTGCTAACGTCGGTTCTGCCCAAGGCCCCACTGGTCTAGGTAAATATCTGATGCGCTCTCCAACTGGTGAAATCATCTTCGGTGGTGAAACCATGCGCTTCTGGGATTTCCGCGGCCCTTGGTTGGAGCCTCTACGTGGCCCCAATGGTCTTGACCTGGAAAAAATCAAGAACGATATTCAGCCTTGGCAAGCTCGTCGCGCTGCTGAATACATGACCCATGCTCCTCTAGGTTCTCTGAACTCCGTAGGTGGTGTGGCTACCGAGATTAACTCCTTCAACTACGTATCTCCTCGCGCTTGGTTGGCGACTTCTCACTTCGTATTAGGATTCTTCTTCCTAGTTGGTCACTTGTGGCACGCTGGTCGCGCACGGGCTGCTGCTGGTGGTTTTGAGAAAGGAATTAACCGTGATACTGAGCCAGTGATGTTCATGGACGACCTAGATTAGGTTGTAAAGTTTATTTCATCACTGACAACTAAATAATTTAAAAGCTCTTGCGTAAAAGCAAGGGCTTTTTTTATAGGAAAATTAGTTATCTATTGATTAAAGTGAGCGACTTACAAAAAGAATTAATACTATGAGCGACTCTAATTTTATTGATGCTTTGCGATGGACATCTGAAGCTAAAGAAAAATTACAAAATATTCCCTTTTTTGTCCGCTCTCAAGCTAAAGCCAGAATTGAACAGCTGGCTCGTGAAGCAGGTCAAGAGGTTGTGACAGCTAATTTTGTAGAACAGGCTAGGCTTGAGTTTGGACAATAAAACATTCTGGAGGTCGTAACAATGACAGTCGCCAAAAATCTAGCAGACCGAGTAATGCTTTATGACATTAGCTGGCAACAGTTTGAAAATCTTCTAAAAGACTTGGGACATTGGGCAACAAAGTTAGCTTGCGATCGCACTACTTTGGAAATTATCAGACCTTTACCTAAACACAAAGATTACCATTACAAAGAGATAATATCTTAATAGGTGAGTTGAATAAAAGTAGTCATCGCCGTCAAAAGGCAGAGCCAAGCGACAATCCAAATGAGCGAACTTACCATACTAATCTAAATTTAGAGAATTTTAATTATGCCTAAACTTACGGTTCCACCCAATTTCACAGGCACTGCTGGTTCCGAGATTTTAATTGGGGAAGATTTAAATAAATTTCCAGCAATTGGGATTGATATTTTAACTAAAGGTTTCATTGATACAGGCTCAGGAAAGGACACCATTAAAGGCAACGGCACTGGCGGTAAAGGGGCTGATGGTGTTATCGGTAAGAACGTCAATGGCAGTAATGGCGGTGCTGGAATCGGCATCAGCAATAATGGCAATCTGAATGCTGGGTTGGGCGATGACGCTATCATCAGCAACGGTATTGGGGGTCTTGGAGGCATCGGTGCGGATGTGCCTCCTCCTAATGATAGTGCTGGCGGCAATGGCGGTGTAGGGACAGGCATCAGCAACAGTGGCAAACTGAATACTGGGTTGGGCAATGACACTATCATCAGCAATGGCACTGGCGGCAAGGGCAGCATGGGCGGCGGTGTATTCTCCCTTGGCGGTGGCGGTGGATTTGGGACTGGCATCAGTAACAGTGGCAAACTGAATACTGGGTTGGGCAATGACACGATCACTAGCACTGGTCAGGGCAGCATTGGTGGTGAGACTCGCTATGGCAGCATCGGTGGAGATGGGGTTGGCATCAGCAACACTGGGCAACTGGATACCGGAGACGGAAAAGACACGATCACAGGCATCGGTATTGCCGGGATTCCCGCCGATAATATTCAACCCAGCAATGGCGGTGTAGGGACTGGCATTAGCAATAATGGTAATTTCAATACTGGGGCCGGAAATGACACGATCGCAGGCACTGGTACAGGTACGGGAACTGACCTTGACAGCTTTTTTGGCATCGGCGGTACTGGCATTATTAACAGTAAGAAACTAGATACCGGAGACGGAGAAGACACGATCATAGGTACTGGCAATTCTATTGGTATCAATAGGGAAAAAATTGATGATGGAACTGGCATCCAGAACATGAAAGGTGCCACCATCACCACAGGGCAGGGTAACGACACAATTACTGGTTATGGCAATGGTATTATCCCCGACCTCATCTTCATAGGCATCTCCAACGATGGAGTAATTGATACTGGCAATGGTTGTGACATCCTTACCGGACAGGCTACAGCAAAATTTGGTAGTAATTATGGGAATTATGGCATTTATGGAAAAGGAACTATCAAGACTGGTGATGGCAATGACAAAATTATAGCCACCAGTATCATCAATGAAGTTCAGCAAAAAGTTACTATTGGTGGCGGTATCGGTATTGATCTAGGCACTGGAAATGACTACTTCAAAGGGTTTGGTACTGGAACTGTAGATGGTGGAAAAGGTTTTGATACCTTAGACCTCAGTGCTTTCAATCGCTCCGAACTCACTTTTTCTGGTGTAATTTCAGGCAATGCCCTAAACCCAGCTAATATCAGCTTCAATAACAATGGAGATGTTATTACATTCTCCACAAAAGGCTTTGAGAATTTTATCTTTGCAGATGGTTCTTTGTCCTACAGCACTTTGGTCTGAAACTAAAATTACAACAATCTCACAAAAAATAATTACAAATTACGAATTAATATCAACTTGCTTCCACATTCATTGCTGCTAAAAAAGCCTTCTGGCTCACATTTCTGTTTTAAATTTAGGGAATTTTAATTATGCCTAGACTTACGGTTCCACCCAATTTCACAAGCACTGCTGGTGACGACACAATAGTAGGGGAAGATTTAAATAAATTTCCAGCAATTGGGATTGATATTTTAACTAGAGGTTTCATTGATACAGGCTCAGGAAAGGATACCATTAAAGGGAACGGCACTGGCGGTAAAGGGGCTGATGGTGTTATCGGTAAGAATCTCAATGGCAGCGATGGTGGTGCTGGAATCGGCATCAGCAATAATGGCAATCTGAATGCTGGGTCGGGCAACGACGCTATCATCAGCGAGGGTATTGGGGGTAGTGCAGGCAACGGCGTGAATAATTTTGATGACCCCAATTTTGGCACTTTTGGCGGCAGTGGCGGTGTAGGGACAGGCATCAGTAACATTGCCATCCTTAATACTGGGTTGGGCAATGACACTATTATCGGCAATGGCACTGGCGGCAACGGCGGAAGCGGCGGCGGTCGATACGAGGGTGGCGGCGACGGTGGATTTGGGACTGGCATCAGCAACAGTGGCAAACTGAATACTGGGTTGGGCAATGACATTATCACTGGCACTGGTCAAGGCGGCGCTGGTGTTGATGGCCGCGGCGGCGGCAGGGGTGGATATGGGACTGGCATCAGCAACACTGGGCAACTGGATACCGGAGACGGAAATGACGCGATTGCCGGCATCGGTATCGCCGGCATTTTCGGCTTCGGGTTTGTTGTCAGTTATGGCAGTCTAGGGACTGGAATCAGCAATAATGGCAGTCTCAATACAGGGGATGGAAATGACACTATCACTGGCACTGGCACTGGTTCTGCTGACAACCCCGACATCTTCGGCACCGGCGGTACTGTAATTGGCATCACTAACAGTAAGAAACTGGATACCGGAGACGGAGATGACACGATCATAGGCACAGGCAATGCTACTGGCCTCTCCGACAGCAACATTGATGGAACTGGCATCCAGAACCTGAAAGATGCCATTATCACCACAGGGCAGGGCAACGACACAATTACTGGTTCTGGCAACGATTCAGCAAACTACCCGCTCATCATCATAGGCATCTCCAACGACGGAGTAATTGATACTGGAAATGGTTGTGACATCGTGACTGGCCAAGCTAGGATAACAATTGGTAGTACTGCCTATGGCATCTATGGACAAGGAATCATTAAAACTGGCGCTGGCAATGATAGTATCACTGGCATTGGCACTGACAGTGACAGCAGTGATGACAATGATAACGCCTTTGATGGTGGTAGTGGAACAGGTATTAGTAACAGTGGCAGTCTGAATGCAGGGGATGGCAATGATACTATAACTGGCACTGGTCAGAGCGGTAATGATGGTAATGGAACAGGTATTAGTAACAGTGGCAATCTGAATGCAGGGGATGGAAATGACACTATCATCGGCACAGGTCAGGGCAGCAGAGGTAGTACTGGCAAAAAATCATCAGGCGCAAATGGCACTGCATACGGCATCTCCAACGACGGAGTAATTGATACTGGGAATGGTCGTGACATCCTGACTGGCCAAGCTAAGACAACAATTGGTGGTACTGCCTATGGCATTTATGGAAAAGGAACTATCAAGACTGGCGATGGCAATGACAAAATTACAACCACCACTACCATCAACGAAGTTCAACAAAAAGTTACTATTGGTGGCGGTATCGGTATTGATCTAGGCACTGGAAATGACTACTTCAAAGGGTTTGGTGCTGGGACTGTGGATGGTGGAAAAGGTTTTGATACCTTAGATCTCAGTGCTTTCAATCGCTCTGAACTCACTTTTTCTAGTGTAATTTCAGGCAATGTCCTAAACCCAGCTAACATCAACTTCAATAACAATGGAGATGTTATTACACTCTCCACAACAGGCTTTGAGAATTTTATCTTTGCAGATGGCTCTTTGTGCTACAGCACTTTGGCCTGAAACTAAAATTACAACAATCTCACGAAAAATAATTACGAATTCCGAATTAGTATCAACTTCCTCCCACATTCATTGCAGCTAAAAAAGCCTTCTGGCTGACATCTCTGTAAACTGTATTTAAACACTTCATTACCACATCACTCGAAGTTGAATTTACTGCATTTTCCTCTTCCTTCGCAAGAGGAATTGCTCCTAATACATCTAATACCATCTCATTAGTGGACGGCGCAATCACTACCAATGATGACTCTAGTGGCTCATTGTATTGCCAGAAAGAGTCAATTTTTACCAAGTATTTGTTATTAAGGATTGACTGTTGAATATCGGGCGTTTCTGTGATATTAGGTTGAATCTTGGCACTACGCAATTGGCGTAAATCGCTGATAATTTGCTCTTTGGTGCGTCCGCGCAACTGAAATAGTACAAAGGGGTCTTCACTAAAGCGATCGCCTAACTGATAGTACAGCGCACCAATATGTTTACAGGGATTTGCTTTATCGGGACAAGAGCATTTACTCTGGACATCGGCAAGGGTAAATGGAAATATCGAAAGACCATTAGCTGTGAATACTTCTTCTATATTTTGTGGCATTTCTCCTGCTAGTAACTTGGCAGCAAAAATTGCTCTTTGGGACATGGTTTCAATTACATAACCCCACTGTTCATCGCTGAAAGGTTCAAGGGAAAGGGAAACTTTATAAGGTTCTACTTCACTACCTTGCACTCTAGCTAATACTTTTGCACCTTTAAATTCAATACTCAAAACATTTCCTTGACGAGCATAATTTCTCGCACGTTCTAAACGCTTTTTAAAGCGATAGGAATCGAGTAAATCTAACCATTGTTGTGACCACCATTCTCGACTTGCTTGTAATGTGTAACTAGTCATAATTAATTCAAAAATTTAGTAATGTGCTGTGCTACTTTTGACTGATTCGTAGTGAGCGCTTTAACGCTCAAATCAAGGACTAAAGTCCTTACTACAAACTTATTCTGGCTCATCGTCAATTACTGCACTGCGATCGAGTATTAGTAAGTTACGAAGTTGGTCTGTATCTAGTTCTGTCAACCATTCTTCACCAGCACCTACAACTTGTTCAGCTAGTTGTTTCTTACTCTCAATCATGTCATGAATTTTTTCTTCTAAAGTACCAGTGCAAACAAATTTATGTACTTGCACATTCCGGGTTTGACCAATGCGAAATACTCTATCTGTGGCTTGATTTTCCACGGCTGGGTTCCACCATCTATCAAAGTGGAATACATGATTTGCTCGTGTTAAATTTAATCCTACTCCACCCGCTTTCAGAGAAAGAATCATAATCGGTGGCCCTTGAGGATCGTGTTGGAAACGGTCGATCATTTCCTCTCGTTGTTTTTTACTCGTGCTGCCATATAAAAAGAATATTTCTCGTCCAAGCTGTTTTTCTAAATAGGGTTTAAGTAACTTACCCCACTCAGCAAATTGTGTAAAGATTAAAGCTCTATCGCCTTCTGCTAAAACTTCTTCTAACATTTCTTCTAGCCGCAAAAGTTTGGCTGAATTATGTTGCT
The DNA here is from genome assembly GCF_020829665.1 of Nostoc sp. CHAB 5824. GTDB lineage: Bacteria > Cyanobacteriota > Cyanobacteriia > Cyanobacteriales > Nostocaceae > Nostoc. Next base: position 42,070 of record NZ_JAIVFT010000031.1, on the reverse strand, counting down.
CTAATGTCGCCTGTTTCAAATATTGGGCTGGGTGATTGCAGATTTGTTTGAGTTTAATTAACAAAGCTAAAATCATCCCTCGGCGTTGCAATCCTTCAGCAGATTCTATCTCTACTAAAGATTGTTCTACAATTTGTTGATAAAGTGCAGCTTGTTCACCAGTTAAACCGCAAAATACGGTCATTTCTTGCTTGTCTGGTAAGTCTTGAATGATGTCGCGATCGCTTTTCAATCGCCGCAGTATAAATGGTTGAACTAATGAACGTAACTGAGTCAAAGAAGCCGTATCACCATACTTTTCAATTGGCATGGCAAACCGCCGCTGAAAAAATTGCTTATTGCCTAAATAGCCAGGATTGAGAAAATCCAAAATAGACCAGAGTTCTTGCAGTCTATTTTCTACTGGCGTCCCCGTCAACGCAATCCGAAATGTTGCTTCTAATTGCCGCACTGCTTTTGACTGCTTCGCCTCTGGATTTTTCACATTTTGGGCTTCATCTAAAACAATTATCTGCCAAGAGACACTTTGCAATGACTTGATATCTCGATGAAGAAGTGAGTAGCTGGTAACGATTAAATCGTGATTTTTCACTGCTTCTAAAAACGCTTTGCCTTTTGGGCGTTTGTCACCGTGATATTGCAAAATTTTCAGGCTTGGTGCAAATTTATTGACTTCCCTTTCCCAGTTGCCTAAAACAGAAGTTGGACAAACTAATAGTGTTGGATTTTCTAGTGCATCCTGTTCTTTGAGATGTAGAATAAAAGCGATGAACTGCACGGTTTTACCGAGTCCCATATCGTCGGCGAGACACGCGCCTAAGCCCCAACGTTCCAAGAAGGATAGCCAAGCAGCACCACGTTCTTGATAGGGTCGTAACTGTCCTTTAAAGCCTGCTGGTGTGGGCAAAGGTGCGTAGGCGCAGCCCGTCGTAGACATCGCTTGATTATTTGTTAACGCCCCAATCAACTCTTGTAATGCCCCAGATGCCTCAAAGCTAACCACTGGTAACTTTTCAATTACCTGGGTATCCCCTGTACTGAAACGCAAGGCATCTTCCAAGGAAAGCGCGATTTGGTCTTTGCGAGTGGTAAAAAAAGTTTGGGCTGTTTTGATATCTTGGGGGCGCAATTCCACCCACTCGCCGTTAATTTCCACTAGCGGACTATTTAAAGCCACAAGTTTATCAAACTCGGCTTTAGAAATAGTCTGTCCTCCAATTGCCAATTGCCATTGGAAATTTAGTAGACTTTGCAATCCTAAACGTCCCTGCTTTTTCTTTGGGGTTTCGGCAGTAATTTTCAAACCCAAACGGTTCGCCCATCCTTCACGGTTCGCTAAACTGGGAGGCAAAATTACTCCCAAACCACTGTCTTCTAACCTCCAAGCTACAGCCTTGATAAACTCATAAGCTTGGATGGGGGTGATCCGAGAAGATTGGGGATATTCGGTTTCAAAACTGGGTGCGATCGCTGGATATAATCGGGAAGCTAGCCCCAAACCTCGCAAAAATGTTTCCTGTGGTTGCTCAATTGTCCGATTTTCATAAACCAATCGTTCAACTGGATTGTTCCAAATAGTTGCCGCATCCACCAAAAACTCAGGATTGTCAGCCGCTTGCAGAAAATACGCCAATGTCCAATCTGTTTCGCCAGACTCTGGAGAACGCAGTTGAAAACAGGTACGAAACAGAGTTTTAAGAGTTAATTGGTATTGTAGCGGCATATTCCAAGCCTTCAGTGCCGCTTCCAGTCGTTCCACTTCAATTGCATCTGCATTGACTGTATTAGATGCACTGGTTAAAGCTTGCAACCACTGGCGCACCGCAGCTGGTAATGCGATCGCTTTGGCTTCCATTGGAGGTTGGGAACCTACCATCCCTCGCACTTGGGCATCTATTGTACTGTTAAGAAATCCCAGTAACAATTCTTGGGGTTCGGTAGGAAAGTTTACATAAAGTAAGGATTGGGAAAACTCCTCTCCAGTCCCCACTCCCTCTTGATAAGTACGACAAACCAACGGCATATCCGCAGAAAATTTTTCTAGGCGAGTTCCATCTACAGCACTGTCTAGAAGTACTTGCCATTTAGCAGCAAATGCACCATCTGATTGTCGCCCAATTGTTGGTAAAAACTTACACCGCGAGATTAAATCTAAACTCCACCGGGCAACCTGTGACCAAAAACGTAAATCTCCACCCAAAAAGGCATCTTCCCCTTTAGCAGCATTTAGGGGAACAGCAGCGAGAAATTTTACTGCTTGGCTGGGGTTAAGACAAAAACCCTCAACTCGCCACGGTTGTAAATATTGCGGGGAGTCTGTGTCTAGCCCCAAGCTGGCAGAATGTACAGGGAAAATCGCTGCTGTTCCTTCGCCACTGCCCTCTGGGATATAAGTTGGCAGGGCAATGATTTGCGAATGCGTTGGTATGATCTCAGTGACACTGGCTGTTTTGCGCGTTAGCGTAGCTCCTCCTTTGGAGGCTCGCCCAGTAGTAGCGATCGCAACTTGAGGTTGCTGGATGAAGTTGGTAATTGCCATGTTCTGGGAACGCAACCACTCGCTTAACTCAACTGATGTCATTGCCAATGGATGTAGGGGTACATCTCCAGACCCATTTTGCTCGAAATTTATTCGTGGCGATCGCCAAGTTTCCCCCCAAATAAATAAACAACCATTTTGATTTTTTAGGAACCAATTACAGTGTAAAATCGCCATTTGCTAACTACTCAGATTTCCCAAATTTAAAGAATGAAAATCACAATTATTCTAATTTTTACATCTTATCAAAAAACTTTTTTAGCCCTAGCTTGCATATAATTAATACTTAAACGAATCTTTCATATCAAGACTATTAATAATGATTTTTCCCTTAATTAAAGTTTTAAAAAGCGGGATATTAGTGGAACTAGATTATATGCATCCTCAAGAACAGGAGGTTGTAAGAGCATTACTCAATGTTTTATTGATTGAAGGTAAAACTTATCCCCAAAAGCAACCTCTATCTCAAGCAGAATTTACAGCTTACTGGTTGAGTAAGGATGCCTTTGTTGTTAGGGCATCTGGTCAGGATGCTACACACAAACCAAAAGAAATATTAGGGGCGTTTTATTTAAAACCAAACTTTCCCGGTCGGTGTAGCCATATTTGCAACGCTGGTTTTATTGTACAACCTGAGTTACGCGGTTATGGTATCGGGCGGTTCATGGGAGAGGCAATGCTCTTGATAGCAGCAAACCTGGGCTATGAGGCAGTAATGTTCAATTTGGTCTTTGAAACTAATATACCTTCAATTAGGCTTTGGCAGTCGTTAGGATTTGAAATCATTGGGCGAATTGGGCGTGCGGCGAAGTTGGAAAATGATCAGATGGCAGACGCGCTCATGTTTTATCGCACTTTGCCTTAAAAGATGCCTTTTGAAGCCGTTAACTGTTGACTGATGACTGTTAACCGTCAACAGTCATCAGTCAACAGTTATCTTTGTATGTACTAGAAGTCAGTCATAGTGCATAAATGTTAGGATTGCCACAGAAAGAGAATAGCGAAAGAGAAGGAAAAAAAACTGAATGGCAGAAGTTGATAAGTCAATATCCTTCGATGGAAGGGATATTCGACTGAAAGTAGGCCTACTAGCTCCCCAGGCTGGTGGGTCGGTTTTGATAGAATCAGGGGATACATCCGTTTTAGTGACGGCTACGCGATCGCAAGCCAGAGAAGGCATTGATTTTCTTCCCCTTACAGTAGATTATGAAGAAAGGTTATATGCCGCTGGTAGGATTCCCGGAGGAATCATGCGCCGAGAAGGTCGTCCACCAGAAAAAACAATTCTCACCAGTCGTCTTATAGACCGTCCCATGCGTCCCCTGTTCCCCTCATGGCTACGGGATGACCTGCAAATTATTGCCTTAACGCTGTCGATGGACGAGTTAGTCCCACCCGATGTGCTAGCAGTTACAGGTGCTTCCATCGCTACCTTGATTGCCCAGATTCCTTTTAATGGGCCAATGGCAGCAGTGCGGGTTGGTTTAGTGGGAGATGATTTCATTATCAACCCCACCTATGCAGAAATTGAAGCCGGAGACTTGGATCTAGTAGTAGCAGGTTCACCACATGGCGTAATCATGGTGGAAGCGGGAGCCAATCAATTGCCAGAGCGAGATATTATCGAGGCGATTGACTTTGGTTATGAAGCAGTGCGGGACTTAATCAAAGCGCAGCAAGATTTAGTAGCAGAACTGGGTCTAGTAATAGTGCAAGAAGCACCACCAGAAGTAGACCAGACGCTAGAAAATTATATCCGCGATCGCGCTAGCGGCGAGATTAAGAAAATCCTGTCTCAATATAATTTCACCAAACCCGAACGTGATGCAGCTTTAGATGTCGTCAAGGGTGAAATCGCCACGACCATCACCGAACTACCAGAAGAAGACCCAATTCGAGTTGCCGCAACTGCAAATAGCAAGGCACTTGGTAACACTTTTAAAGATATTACCAAATACTTCATGCGGCGGCAAATCGTTGAAGATAACGTTCGCGTTGATGGTCGTAAACTTGATGAGGTGCGGCCTGTTTCTTGTTTAGTTGATGTCTTACCAAAACGAGTCCACGGCAGCGGTTTATTTAACCGGGGACTAACTCAGGTATTATCCACTTGTACTCTGGGTACACCTGGGGATGCTCAAAACCTCAACGATGACATGCAGCTAGATCAACACAAACGTTATCTGCATCATTACAACTTCCCGCCGTTCTCAGTCGGAGAAACCAAGCCAATGCGGGCCCCAGGAAGGCGCGAAATTGGTCACGGGGCATTAGCAGAGCGAGCGCTACTACCTGTGCTACCTTCAAAAGAACAATTTCCCTACGTGATTCGCATCGTATCGGAAGTACTTTCTTCCAACGGTTCCACTTCAATGGGTTCAGTCTGCGGTTCCACCCTAGCTCTGATGGATGCTGGTGTACCAATTATCAAACCCGTCAGTGGCGCGGCAATGGGCCTGATTAAGGAAGGAGACGAAGTGCGAGTCCTCACCGATATTCAGGGCATTGAAGACTTTTTGGGCGACATGGACTTCAAAGTTGCCGGTACTGATGCCGGGATTACCGCCTTGCAAATGGATATGAAAATCTCCGGTTTGTCGTTAGAGGTTATTTCCCAAGCCGTTCACCAAGCCAAATCAGCCCGGTTGCACATTCTGGAGAAAATGCTTGCCTGCATTGACACGCCACGGACTGAAACCTCAGCTTATGCCCCACGTCTATTAACAATCAAGATTGATTCAGACATGATTGGTCTGGTCATCGGGCCTGGAGGCAAGACTATTAAGGGCATCACAGAGGAAACTGGTGCAAAAATTGACATCGAAGATGATGGCACCGTGACAATTTCTGCTGTGGATGAGAACAAGGCCAAGAGAGCCAGAAACATTATCCAAGGCATGACCCGCAAGTTGCACGAAGGGGATGTCTATGCAGGACGCATCACTCGGATTATACCGATAGGTGCATTTGTGGAATTTCTGCCTGGAAAAGAAGGGATGATCCACATCTCACAACTAGCTGACTACCGCGTTGGCAAAGTTGAAGATGAAGTAGCGGTGGGCGATGAAGTGATTATCAAAGTGCGCGAAATTGATAACAAAGGTCGGATTAATCTCACTCGCTTGGGTATCCACCCAGATCAAGCAACAGCAGCACGGGAAGCTGCGGCGGTGAATCGGTAACTCGATTTGGGATTTTAGATTAGATAAAATCTAAAATCCGCGATGCCTACTGTGAAGGCATCGCCGTATGCTTCTCTAAGTTAGTTGCAAAACTCTTAACCTGATAGCATTAAGACAGTTAATAAATGTTTTAATCTTGCCTATACTTGTTCAACACTAGTACATTATTTATATTATTTTGACAACTCGTAATTAGACTAATTTTAACTACACCTTTTATCTATTTACAAATTTAGGAGATTGTTTGATCATAACGACACAAGAAAAAATGCGATCAACAACACTTTTTTTGTAATTAATTGTAGTTTATGTAATTTGTGCTAGGAATCCTCTGTCAAAAATATCATGGCTTTAGTTCAAACGATAAATAAACTGACATCAACTCAAGTCCCCACACTCAATGATTGTAGTTCACAAAGTTTGCTCAAATACTTTGAGAATTCTTGGGAACTTGAAGAAACACTTATGAAAAGTTTAGTCGGGGAAGAAACTTTTTATCTTAACCCCGATCCTTTAAGAAACCGTCTAATTTTTTATCTTGGTCACTCAGCTGTTTTTTTCATCAATAAATTAATTGCCGTTGGTTTAATCAAAGCTGGAATTAATTCACAATACGAAACCCTATTTGAAATCGGAGTTGATCCACAAACACCAACAGAACTCGATGCAGCTATGCAAGGGGTTAGCTGGCCTGATGTAGAAAAAGTTTGGCAATATCGGGACAAGGCACGAGAGGCGATCGCAAAGGTGATTAAAAATACTCCCCTGGATCTCCCGATTCATCAACAGCATCCCTTCTGGGCTTTGCTGATGGGAATAGAACATAGTCGGATTCACTTTGAAACCTCTTCGATGCTGGTGCGTCAATTGCCTAGCGATCGCCTAAAACGTCCCCAAGGCTGGAATTACGCACCTAGTAACGCGAAGATTCCCAACAATGAAATGCGCCGAGTTCCAGGTGGTGTGGTGAAACTAGGAAAACCCAAGGATGATCTGACATTTGGTTGGGATAGTGAATATGGCGATCGCACTGTTGAAGTGAAACCATTTTTGGCTAGTCAATATCTCATCACTAACGGAGAATATCTGAAATTTGTTCAAGCTGGTGGTTACAACAATCTAGACTACTGGAATGCTGAATCTTGGGATTGGAAGCAACTTTACAACGTACAACATCCCAAATTCTGGATACCCTTCCAGGATGGTTATCGCTATCGAGCCACATTCGACGAAATAGACTTACCCCTAGACTGGCCTGTAGAAGTCAATTACTACGAAGCGATCGCATTTTGTCGTTCTCAAGGCTCAGACATGCGCTTGATGACTGAAGCCGAATGGAATCAAGCCTTACTTACCTCTAAGGATAAGCGCTTCTCAACTCACTATAATCTCAACTTACAATTCATTTCCCCTAGCCCAGTGGGAATGTTCAAACCAGCTAATAGTGCTTCTGGACTTTATGATCTCAGAGGAAATCTCTGGGAATGGTTGGGGGACACTTTCAACGCTTTACCAGGATTTCAACCTCATCCGCTTTACGAAGATCAAGCAGCACCCTTTTTTGATGATAAACATCAGATGATGCTCGGCGGTTCTTGGGCTACTAATGGTTCAATGGCATTACCAACCTATCGCAACTGGTTTCGTCCCTACTTTTATCAACACGCTGGTTTTAGAGTTGCTCAAGATTTCAAAGGAGATTACTTAGAATGAGGCCAAATCCAATCGTACCAGAATCCGGTCAAGAATCAGTTTGGGATTATCCTCGTCCGGCTCGTTTAGAAGATAGCAACAAATCAATTCGGATAATTTGTAATGGCATTGTTTTAGCAGAAACAACTAAAGCTAAAAGAGTTTTAGAAACTAGCCATCCTCCGGTTTATTACCTTCCTTTAGAAGACATTAAACTAGAATATCTGATTGAAACACCTAAAAAAACTTGGTGTGAATGGAAAGGTAAGTGTCAATATTATGATATCAGCATCGGTGAAAAGTATATAAATAACGCTGCTTGGCGATATATTGAACCTACGCCTGATTTTGTAACGATTCAAGAATACTACGCTTTTTACCCTAGTTTAATGGATGCTTGCTATGTAAATGATGAGCTAGTTATGTCTCAACCTGGGGATTTTTATGGTGGATGGATTACTGCTGATATTGTCGGGCCATTTAAAGGTAGCCCTGGAACAATGGGGTGGTAATTTATCAGCTAACAATTCATGAACATCATATTTTGAGTTAACAATTCATGAACGTCATATATAGCAGTCATCTCACGATTCAGGAAACAGCAAAAGGACGAGGAGTGTTTGCTAAAAAAAGATTTGCCCCAGGGGAAACCGTCGTAGTGGGTATCCAAATTGAAGCAGTTCCCGAACGAACCATTTATTCAGTTCAGATGGATTTTAATTTACATGTCCACCTAGATGAGCCTGCTATCCTCACTAACCATTCTTGCGATCCAAATACTGGTGTAAGGAACAATCAGTTTGGGGGATATGACCTCGTTGCTTTGGGCGATATCGAAGTAGGTGAGGAAATTACCTGGGACTACGAAACCACTGAATATGAATCAATTGCTGTCTCCCGCTGCTTGTGCAAATCTTTATTCTGTCGAGAGAAAACATTAGGATTCAAATTTCGGGAACAAATGTTACGCGGTCGCTACGGAGAGTACATTGCAGATTATCTCAAAACCCAAAGCAAATGATGTTTGCTGATGCATTAGACATCTCCAGAAATTAAATATGCTGTAAACAGAAACCTTGTAGAGACGTAGCAGTGCTACGTCAAAACAATTCTTTTTTTTGGAGATGTCTGATGTTATTTTTTTGCTTAAGCTTTTTTCAACCAGCTAAACATAGCGCGTAAATCTTTGCCGACTTCTTCAATTTTGTGTTCAGCTTCTTTGCGACGCAAGGCGGTAAATCCTGGTTTACCAGCTTGGTTTTCTAGAACGAATTCTCGTGCAAATTGCCCAGATTGAATTTCGCTGAGAATTTTTTGCATTTCAGCTTTGGTTTGTTCAGTCACAATCCGCGGCCCACGAGTATAATCGCCATACTCAGCAGTGTTAGAAATGCTGTCGCGCATTTTGGCTAAACCGCCTTCCACAACCAAGTCAACAATCAGCTTGACTTCATGCAGACATTCAAAATAAGCCAATTCTGGTTGATAACCAGCTTCTACCAAAGTTTCAAATCCGGCTTTGATTAAAGCACTCAAACCACCGCACAATACTGCTTGTTCGCCAAATAAATCTGTTTCGGTTTCTTCGCGGAAAGTCGTTTCAAGAATACCCGCGCGGCTACCACCGATACCTCTAGCATAAGACATGGCGCGATCGCGTGCCTGACCACTGGCATCTTGATAAACTGCAAACAGTGCTGGTACGCCTTCACCCTGTTCATAAGTCCGCCGTACTAAATGCCCCGGCCCTTTGGGTGCTACCATCACCACATCTACGTTAGCCGGTGGTACAACTTGCCCAAAGTGAATATTGAAACCGTGGGCAAAGGCTAACACATTCCCTTCTTCGAGATTTGGTTCAATCTCGTTTTTGTAAATCGTTTTTTGGACTTCATCAGGTAACAAAATCATGATGAAATCAGCAGCATTGGCAGCATCTGCAACATTCTTCACAGTTAACCCAGCAGCTTCAGCTTTTGCTACTGACTTACTACCCGGATATAGTCCCACAATCACATTCAAACCACTATCTTTGAGATTGAGAGCGTGGGCATGACCTTGGGAACCATAGCCGATAATAGCAATAGTTTTTCCAGCCAAAAGGTCTAAATTGGCATCTTCGTCATAATACATCCGGGCCATAGAAGCATCTCCTGTCAGCAAGCATCGTCATTTATTGGCAGGCTTAAAATTGTACCCCAAATTGAGTAACCACAGATGAACTATGAGACATTAACAATTCGTAATTCGTATTGGTGAGAATAGACTTCTTGCATAAATCAAAAATAAATGTTAAAGACTTTTGCAAGAGGTCTATTGTGTTGTGGGAGCTAAACGCTGTTTATGTCCGTGTGGGGTCTAAATTGGTGATTTATACTGCTAACTTTTAGCACATCACAAAATCGCACAGCTTGCGTTAGAGTTTTAGTTTGCACTTTGTGTCAGCTACGGACCTACCCACCTTTGATTGGCACCTCCGTTACATGTAAAAGCTTGAACAGGTGCTCCGCTTTGAGGTCCCTGATTATTAGCATTAGAGATGTCTAAACACAACCCCCCCCAGCCCGGAGCACGAATAGTTCCATCAGAAAAATTTTGAAAACGCTGATTGGCACCTCCGTTACATGTAAAAGCTTGAACAGGTGCTCCGCTTTGAGGTCCCTGATTATTAGCATTAGAGATGTCTAAACACAACCCCCCCCAGCCCGGAGCATAAATAATCGAAGGTGTCTGCGCGTTAACACTCTGAGCATTTATAACTTCGGCTATAAAACAAGCGAGAGATACGGAAAATGTAGCTTTTACTAAGTTTTGAATCTTCATGATAAACAAAGTAAAGTACTTAGATTTGATGCACTACCATACCATTATCTTTAGATTTTGAAAAAAAATTGCATTTTGAGACATAAAAATAAACATAATTTTGGTATGCCTCTCTAAGTACAGTTTCTGAGACGCATTTGTGGGAGAAGCTTTACTGGCAAGGATTCGAGGGTAATGGGTATTGAGCCGATATATGAGTAAAAACCTGCAAGATAGTCTGAAAACACTTAATATACTTTGGTTATCACTTACGTTTTTTCTCGTCAGACAGTATGGTGATAATAGGCACTTTTAGCAGAGTAAATATTTACGGCATCGGCTATTTTATTGGGGGTGCGATCACTCTTTGTAAATACAGTTATTGAAATAGTGTGAGTTGGAAAATTAGGTGAGGAGCTATTTGGAAATTTATAGGTGTGAGGAGAGTGAGAGAACTGAATGATTAATTATGGATTAGTTTAACCCTGTTACAAAAATCGCAACAATACAGGCTTTAAGTTTTTTATTAGCAATACTGGGGTTAACTTCATCCATCTAAGGGTAGATTATGTACGCTTCGACTAAATTACCGCGCACATCTGCTTTATTTATGAGTGCGTTATTAGGAGGGTTGATTTTTACCAGTTGTGCCTCTTCCAATCAGTTAGCAAATAAGCAGTTACCTCCAATGGCAGGCGATGGCTCGGTAAATCAATTATCTGCTCGTGTAAATAGTATTTCCCAAAAGACGGAAGCTGCACCAATACCCCGTTCTCGTCCCCAACTGATCAAAAAAGCAGCAATATCTTTGACTGTCAACTCTGTAGAGAAGACTATTGATGCTGTTTCGCAAATTATCAATAAACAGCAAGGGGATTTGATCGGGTTGAAACAACAACAACCCAAAAACGACAACCCGCGTTACACAGCAACAATACAATTGCGTATACCAGAGAATCGGCTGGAACCTACTTTGGAAGAACTAGCTAAATTAGGCACTGTTGAAAGTCGTAATATCACGGCAGAAGATGTGGGCGATCGCTTAGTAGATTTTCAAGCTAGATTAACTAATTTGCAAAAAACTGAAGCCAATTTGCAAAAAATTATGGATCGGGCGGGTTCTGTTAGAGATGTGCTGAGTGTTGCCCAAGAACTGAGTAATGTCCGAGAAACTATAGAACAAATTAATGCCCAACTCAAAAGCCTACAAAATCAAGTTGCTTATTCCACTATTACGCTGAACCTAGAAGCAGCAGTTTCTAGCACCAGTTCACAACCTGCCTTTGGTTTGCAAGTTCAGGAGACTTGGAACAAATCCACCCACTCCCTTAGTTCATTTTCCGTTGGCTTACTCAAGCTGGGTATTTGGTTAATTGTTTACAGTCCTTATTTGTTAATTTTTGCTGCTCTTATCTATGGTTTTACCCGTTGGCGGCGAACTCATTCACCACGTTTGACACAAACACCAGAATCAACTAGTTCTGAGTAATCCTACATCTACCGTTGATAAATTTACACAAGCAAAGAGCGATTAAAATATTCCAAACTCTTATTGTCTGCGCCTCCATCTTGAAAAGTTCTGTTTATCCTGTAGTTTTGATTACTTTAATCATTCATTAAATGTAAACAGGAATACAAAATATATGATGACAAGTTTGATACAAATCTGTTAAGAATAGTTACAATAGTCGGCATACCGGATAATATTTCTTATGGTAAATTCACTTGACAATAATCCACCCCATCAAGTAGTTATTGTTGGCGGTGGTTTTGGTGGACTTTATACAGCCAAAACACTTGCTAAGGCGGCAGTAAACGTTACTCTGATTGATAAACGCAACTTTCATCTATTTCAACCCCTCCTATACCAAGTCGCCACAGGTGCGCTATCTCCTGCGGATATTTCTTCACCCCTGCGTTCTGTCCTCAGCAAGAGCAAGAATACGAAAGTGCTGCTGGGAGAGGTAAATAATATTGATCCAGAAGCAAAACAAGTGATTGTGGGCGACGAAGCAATAGCTTACGATACGTTAATTGTCGCCACAGGTGCGAAGCATTCCTATTTTGGCAAAGACAACTGGGAAGAATTCGCCCCAGGCTTGAAAACAGTAGAAGATGCCATAGAAATGCGTCGCCGGATTTTTACGGCGTTTGAAGCCGCAGAAAAAGAAAGCGATCCAGAAAAACGCCGTGCTTGCTTGACCTTTGTAATTGTTGGTGGTGGCCCAACTGGTGTAGAGTTAGCTGGTGCGATCGCAGAATTGGCAAATCAAACCCTCAAAGAAGATTTCCGCAACATCGACACATCAGAAGCCAAGATTTTGCTATTAGAAGGTTTGGATCGGATTCTGCCACCTTTTGCACCAGAGTTATCACAAGAAGCGGAAGCATCTCTGACGCGCTTGGGGGTGGTTGTGCAAACAAAAACACTGGTGACAAATATTGAAAATGATATTGTTACCCTCAAACAAGGCGACGAAGTTAAAGAAATTGCCTCAAAAACGGTATTATGGGCAGCAGGTGTGAAAGCTTCAGCAATGGGAAAAGTGCTAGCAGAACGCACAAGTGCTGAGTGCGATCGCGCTGGACGGATTATCGTCGAACCTGATTTGAGTATTAAGGGACATCCCAATATTTTTGTAATTGGCGACTTAGCAAATTTTTCTCATCAAAATGGTAAACCGCTACCTGGTGTTGCACCTGTAGCGAAGCAAGAAGGTGAATATGTAGCAGCACTAGTCCAAAAGCGGCTTGCAGGTAAGAGTTTACCGCCCTTTTCTTATACCGATTATGGTAGTTTAGCTATGATTGGGCACAATTCTGCTGTGGTAGATTTGGGCTTTATGAAGCTGAAAGGTTTCTTTGCATGGCTGTTTTGGCTAGTGATTCACATCTACTTCTTAATTGAATTTAACAACAAATTAGTAGTAATGATTCAGTGGGCATGGAACTATTTCACCCGTAATCGTGGAGCAAGATTAATTACAGGACAAGAATCGCTCACGGAGTTTGTAATTAGCGATCGCAATTACACATCAGCCGATAATAAACAGCCAGTAAATGTCTAATTTGTCATTAGTCATTAGTCATTAGTTATTCTGCCCCCTGCGCCCCTGCCTCTTCCCCACTCCCCATAACAAAGTTATCGCCCTTATAAATTAGCAGTAAGCTATTTTAGGGCGTTTTTCATATTTACACATGGCAACTATTAACAACAACTACCTGAAACTGAAAGCAGGTTATCTGTTTCCAGAAATTGCTCGGCGGGTGAATGCCTTTGCAGAAGCGAATCCTGATGCTAAAATTATCCGACTGGGCATTGGCGATGTTACTGAACCTCTGCCGGAGGCTTGCCGCACAGCTATGATTAAAGCTGTGGAAGAAATGGGCGATCGCAATACCTTCAAAGGCTACGGCCCAGAACAAGGCTACGCTTGGTTACGAGAAAAAATTGCTACTCAAGATTTCCAAGCACGGGGAGCCGATATAGATGCCTCAGAAATCTTTATCTCCGACGGTTCCAAGTGCGACACGGGCAATATTTTAGAAATCTTTGGTCATGACAATATAATTGCTGTTACTGACCCCGTTTATCCCGTGTATGTAGACACTAATGTTATGGTGGGAAATACGGGGGATGCTAACGAGAAAGGCGAATTTGAGGGCTTAGTTTATCTACCAATTACGGCTGATAACAACTTCATTGCCGAGATTCCCTCAAAGAAAGTCGATTTAATTTATCTCTGTTTTCCCAATAACCCCACTGGCGCAACTGCTACCAAGGAATATTTAAAGGCATGGGTAGACTATGCCAAAGCTAATAATTCGATTATTTTCTTTGATGCAGCCTACGAAGCTTATATTACTGATCCATCGATTCCGCACTCAATTTATGAAATTGAAGGTGCAAGAGAAGTTGCGATCGAATTTCGGTCTTTCTCCAAAAATGCAGGCTTTACAGGAACTCGTTGTGCGTTAACCGTTGTACCAAAGACACTCACAGCAAAAGCCGCCGATGGTTCCAATGTCGAACTGTGGAAACTATGGAATCGCCGCCAGTCCACCAAGTTCAATGGTGTTTCTTACATCATCCAACGAGGAGCCGAAGCGGTTTACTCTGAAGAAGGACAAGCGCAAATCAAAGGATTGGTGAGTTTCTATCTAGAAAACGCCAAAATTATCCGCGAGAAACTCACATCTGCTGGATTATCAGTTTATGGCGGTGTGAATGCACCTTACGTTTGGGTAAAAACGCCTAATGGTTTATCGAGTTGGGAATTCTTTGACAAGTTGCTGCAAACTGTCAACGTTGTGGGGACACCTGGTTCTGGCTTTGGTGCTGCGGGTGAAGGTTACTTCCGGATTTCGGCGTTTAACAGCCGGGAGAATGTCGAAGAGGCGATGAAGCGGATTACTGAGAAGTTTAAGGTGTAAGCGATCGCTTTTGTTAAACTCATTCTATTAATCTAAAGGTTACGGTGGGCTATATTATCCACCGCAACCTGATAGATATTGAATTTTGAATTTTGAATTGGAGCGAAGCGACGTGACTGCTGCTATCCCCGTTTTCAAACCCGTTAGCCAAATGCAGCTAGCACCTGGTAGCACGGTGACTATTCCAAATGTTAACTGGGAAGAATTTGAATCTATTTTACAAGAATTGGGAGACAAAAGAACTACACGAATTGCCTACAGCCAGGGTACTTTAGAAATTATGGCTCCTTTACCAGAACATGAAATACCTAAAGATTTAATTTCTGATATTGTCAAAATATTGCTGAAGGCTAAAGATATTAGATACCAACCTTTTGGTTCCACTACTTTTAAACGGCAAGGTGTAGCAGGAGTTGAACCTGATGCTTGCTTTTATATTCAGAATTATCAACAAATGATTGGTCATCGCCGCTTGCAACCTGACGATCCGCCGCCAGATTTAGCGATTGAGATTGATGTCACATCGAAAACTATTCTTGATGCTTATGAAGCTATTGGAGTCCCAGAATTATGGGTTTACGACAGTGGAAGTCTTTCTATTTATTTGCTGAAAGAGGGAAAATACATAAAATCTAACACCAGCCCTAATTTTGCAGATATAGCTATTACTCAAATTATTCCTACTGCTGTAGAACGTAGTTGGCAAGTGGGAAGTTTTCAAGCTTTAGAAGAATTGGAAGCGATGATTTAGTAAATAATAATAGACAGTGGATGGTATAAAAATAATTGATGTAATCTCAAAGATAAGCATTATCGAATAAATTTATTTAGCTCCTCAACTAAAAGATGTACTGTTGTTGAAGGGTTATCACTTTCTGGATTGGGATGATTATATTGCTTCAGAAGACTTTTAGCGTGTTTGATGGCAGTAGATTGTCTATTTTCTATTTCCTCATAGATTGTTGCACTATTTTTTTTATATTTGTATCCAAGCAATTTCTCTAACTTATCGATGTAATCTTTGCGAGGAAGTCCAGTATTTAAAAACTCAAAATGCAATACATACCATAATTCAAAAGCTTCATTAGAATAAGCAACTTTAAATCCTTCTCTTTCAGCGTTTGCAATAGCGTTGTTAAAATCTTCTTTAGGCCAATCATCCCTATCAAATACGCACCAAACTTGATCGTAATCTTCTTGAGATTTTAATTTTTTTGCCTCTTGCACTAGTTTACTTGGATTGTATCCAAATCCTCTGACATCAATTTTCTTAACAGTCGTGGAAACGCGAAAGCTCTTGAAGTAATTTGGCTCGGTTTTTTCCCCTTCACAAATAATTAAAAATATTTGCCTAAGTTCTCTTGTTTCAACTTTTCTATCAGTATATCCACGAGATGATGATCTCCTTGAATTATTTCTAGGCATTAGGCTCACCAATAAATGGAATAGCACCATATCTGCCTTTGAGATAGTCACTTTCAAAAGAGGCATCATTCCGTATTTTATATTCAACTAATGAATATAAATCTGTAGCACCATATTTATTTTTCTCAGTAAACCAAATCTGATCTCTGCGAAAGAGTTTATTACTGAGCAAATTGGTGTCATCAGTCATAAATATTAGTTGTGCATTATTAGAATTTGCATTTTTGGAGTTAAATAATTCAACAATTGCTTTGCTAATTAGCGGATGAAGTCTTGCATCCAATTCATCAAATATCAAAACTTTGCCATATTTAAGAGTATCTACCAAAAGTCCAGCGATAGAAATTATTTTTTTAGTTCCTTCCGACTCTTGATTCTCTAAATCAAAGAATTTTATAGAAACAGAATTACCTTTACCATCAAATTTTTGATGCCCTGTCTTAATTAAGTTTTCTGTTTTTAAATGATAAGAACTTTGTTCTATAGGAATAATTTCTGCTTGCTTTATTCTTATTTGTTTAATGCCTAAATCTAGCTGTTTAATTAATTTAATAATTTCTGATTTATTATCATTGTTTTTGGCTAAATAACTTACTGTATGAATCAAATGCTCTTGATCATCTAAACCTGAAACTACATTTACTTTTTTTGTGAGCCAGTCTAGTATTCTCTCAGCTATTTCAACATTAAATTGAGCAGCTACTGATAGAAAAAGTGCATTACTCCTAGTTTTTGGGTAAATCCCCTTAGCTTTCAATTTTTGAGATAGATATTTGAGATTACGTGAATTTCCCTCAGAAACTCGCTCAAAAAGAGGAGTTTTTCTTGTGTTAGGAACGTAAGATAACCACTCGGAAATAATCCTTTTTTGGTTAGCTTCAAATCCATATCGATACTTTGTAGCATCTAATAGAAACACAATTTCAAAAAAAGATGGTTGTGCTTCAGTTTCTGTACTTAGCTCAAACGGCTCAACTCCTATTTTTTCTGTACTTTGAGTCTCTTTAGAGGAATTAATCATAAACCACTTCATAAAGCTCAAAGCTTTCGCAATATTACTTTTGCCACTGGCATTAGCACCATAAATTGCAGCACTTTTGAGTAATTTTAGGTCATCATCTACCGCAAAAACGTTGTTGTCATCAAGTTCCTTTTCTTTGGCAACAATATTGGCAGCCACCATACTAAAGGTGACTTTATCCTTAAAAGATCGGTAATTGCCAATACTGAACTCTATGAGCATAGTAACTTTTTATCCTAAGCAGCATATTTGTGAAATGAGCGCAAATAAATATATAAGTTAAGCATAGCGTTTATAGCGCATAAAACATAACTACTCTAACTATGCGATGCCTAATGCGGTAAATTACACACTTTCCAAAGTATCCATTAATTGCATCCAGAAATTATTCCTAAGAATTATTTCCTCCTTCTTCGCCATCATCAGGTAAACCAATTTTTGGCTCAACTTTTTCTCGTCCATAATTAGCCAAAGTCATCCCTTCTTCTAAATATACAGTAGAGTATTTACTCAACCCAATACGTTGTGCAGAGTAAATTCCAGAATGGCCTGAAAATAAGTAGCTAACTACACAACCAATCGCAATAAATACCCCCGATTCTAGACCAAATAATTCAATTCCCATTAAGGTGGATGCTATAGGTGTATTTGCTGCACCTGCAAATACACCCACAAATCCCATTCCTGCTAGCAGTGGTGCAGGTAATGCTAAAAGCAACGACAAAGCATTACCTAAAGTTGCACCAATAAAAAACAAAGGGGTTACTTCCCCGCCCTTAAAACCTGCTCCTAGAGTTAAAGCAGTCATACCCAATTTGGCAGCAAAATCCCAAGGAGGTAGCTGAGTATAGAAAGAATTAACGATGGTTGGAATACCAAGGCCAATATACTTGGTTGTACCACTCAATCCAACAATTGCTGCTATTATCGCACCGCCTATTAAAGGACGCATTGGAGGATAAGATATCTTTGCTTTAAATAAGTGATTAATTTTGTGAGTTAATTGAGCAAAAAATCTAGCTACCATTCCAAAAATTGCACCTGCGATAATGGCAGATATCAGCCTCCAAATTGTAAGCGTCGGTATAAGCTGAGCGTGTTGGTATGCTGTATGATGTAAACCCAATAACAAGGTCATTTTATTTCCAACGATCGCAGCAATTAAAGAAGGGAAAAGAGCGTCATAATGAATTTTACCAATCGCTAAAACTTCTAGACCAAATACGGTTCCAGCTAAGGGAGTGCCGAAAACTGAAGCGAATCCTCCACTGATCCCTGCGGTTAATAAAATTCGCCGATTGGCTCCTTTAAAATGTAATATTTTAGTTAGCTGGTCTGCCAAAGAAGCACCCATTTGCAATGCTGTACCTTCACGACCGGCTGAACCTCCAAATAAATGGGTAAGGTCTGTTCCTAGTAAAACAAGAGGAGCCATCCGAAAGGGAATAACATTTTTGGGGTTATGGATTTCTTCTAGTAAAAGGTTATTTCCGGCTTCTACAGTCCGGCCAAACTGATGATAAATCCAACCACTCAAGAAGCCACCAAGCGGCAGCAAGGCGATAATCCACCGATGCGATTCCCGCCAATCAGTCGCCCATTCCAGTGATGCTAAAAGAACCGCAGAAGCCGTTCCAGCAAGAATGCCAACTACAAGGGAAATAGGCAACCATTTAATTAGGTGGGGTAATGCAATAAACGGTTCAAATTGACGAAAGTGTTTCATACCATGACTCCAATAGGTGCAATCTGTAGACTTACACTTTCTACAGGGGAGTCAGGTAATGCATTTAGCCAAGCCCTACTCTCCCGCAGTCAGCGAAGAAAGTAGGAGCCATCAGCCTTTCAGTGATGAATTTAATCTGTACTGGAAAGGCGGTTTTGGCGAGCTCCATCGCCATAAATACTATTTAATTAATTTAACAATACCATTTTTACTTTTGTATTGCTTTTTTGCATTTGTAATTTCTGCTTATATAAACAATTTCCTACTATAGATAGATGTCTTTTTATTATCTATAAGTATTAATTTTATTACTAATATATTAGTATCAAAAAGAACTAAATTAGTATTTATAAAAGTTAAGTGGGAAAACCGTACTTATCTGATAGGTTTTTTGTACCATATATCTAAGTTTAGCTGGATACAATCAAGGTATGGCTTAAGTAATGCTGTTTTTTATAAAATTTATACAGCATTAGCAGGAGAGCGAAAATATGACAAATCAATTGAAAACGGCTGTTTTGCTAGCTGCGCTAAGTGGTCTTTTGATCGCAATTAGTTACTGGATAATTGGCGGTACTAGTGGCTTGATAATAGGGATAGGTTTAGCAGCAGTAACAAACCTGTTTTCGTGGTATCAATCAGATAAGATTGCGCTGGCAGTATACCAAGCCCAGCCTGTGAGTGCAAGCGAAGCACCAGGACTTTATCGGATGGTGCAGAAATTGAGCGATGCCTACGGCAACCCGAAGCGGGAACGCGCTAACATTCCCATGCCTAGAGTTTACATTGTTCCTAGCCTTGGTGCTAACGCCTTCGCTACAGGACGCGATCCAGAACACGCTGCTGTTGCTGTCACCGAAGGCATTTTGAATATGTTGCCCGATGATGAACTCGAAGGCGTTATCGCCCACGAACTCACCCACATTATTAATCGTGACACCCTCACACAAGCTGTTGCTGCTACTGTTGCTGGTGCTATCTCATTCTTAGCGCAAATGGTGAGTTACAGCTTATGGTTTGGCGGTGGTTCACGAGATGACAACAGAGGTGCAAATCCTTTGGGAGTTTTATTAACAGTAATGCTCGCGCCATTGGCTGCGACGATTATTCAGCTAGCAATTTCGCGCACACGAGAATTCTCTGCTGATGCAGGTTCTGCTAGATTAACTGGTAATCCCCGCGCCTTAGCCAGAGCACTGCAAAGATTAGAAGCCTCAGCAAAGCAGATGCCTTTAAATGCCAATCCAGCTTATGAGCCGTTATTAATTATCAATTCTATCTCTGGGCAATTTTTGGGTAACTTGTTCTCTAGTCACCCTGCGACAGAGGCGCGAGTTACAGCATTGCTGAAACTAGAGCAACAACTACCAACAATGGTTTAGTCATTGGTCATTGGTCATTGGTCATTGGTCATTAGTTATTTGTGAAATTTACAATGGCTTATGACTACCAGTACGCAGTTTTCATCCGAGAGTAAGCTTTGCAATTAAGGATGTTTTAACTATGACTTATAACAACATCGAATCCTTTGGAACTCCAGTAATTCAATCTACTGAATCCATAATAATTGTAGAAATTAGTCCTGAAACCGACAAATTAGTAGAAACCGAAATGGCTGGCGAAAGTGATGAAGTCAAGCGCGAAACCAAAGCGCTGATTGAGGCGCTAGAAAGACGCAGCCAAGCGGAGTCAGCAGGTACTCTCACACGTGAAACCTATTTAAAAGCTGTGCGACAAGCACGGGAATTGATTGAAGGGAGGAAATTGAAGGAACGCGATCGCTTAGAAGACTCTTTGGCGATAATTCAGGACGAGGCCGAGAGAAACTGGCACTTAATGATGAAGGACTTAGTAGACTTCAGCTGGCGCTTGCAAAAGGCGGCTATTGCTGCTTGGGAAACCTTCAATAACCCTTACTCTCGTTAGTTGAACGAACCTCTCCCTGTCTTGAATTAAAGTTCAAGTCTGTCCCTCTCGCCCGTCGGAGAGGGACAGGTTTTGCGTAGTGAAACCAGGGAAAGGTCTTTTTTAGATGATTTTCAGTCACGGATAAGATAAAGGAGTAATATAGCTCCGCACACAAGTAGCAATGACTTCAACCCTACGGAAACTTCCTCGTCTTAATACTCCAACCCTGCATCAGTTGCCTAATGGTTTGACAATCATAGCGGAGCAGATGCCAGTTGAAGCTGTAAACCTCAACGTATGGATTAAAGTTGGTTCAGCAGTAGAATCTGATGCCATTAACGGCATGGCTCACTTTTTAGAGCATATGATTTTTAAGGGAACAGCACGACTGGCTAGCGGCGAGTTTGAACGTCGAATTGAAGAACGGGGTGCTGTTACCAATGCCGCTACTAGCCAAGACTATACTCATTACTATATAACCACTGCCCCCAAAGATTTTGCCGAGCTTGCTCCACTACAAATAGATGTAGTATCAAATGCTAGTATTCCTGATGATGCTTTTGAACGTGAGCGATTAGTAGTTTTAGAAGAAATTAGGCGTTCAGAAGATAATCCCCAGCGGCGTACATTTCGACGGGCAATGGAGACAGCATTTACCAGGCTACCTTATCGCCGTACGGTATTGGGGCCAGAATCGGTGATTGCCGAACTGAAACCCCAGCAGATGCGGGATTTTCATACTAGTTGGTATCAACCCCAGTCAATTACTGCTGTAGCTGTGGGCAATTTGCCTGTGGAAGAATTAATTGCGATCATTGCTGAAGGATTTACAAAACTCAGTACAGACGCGACTAATCGTGTCTCTCCCCACTCCCCAGTACAGACGGGATTAATCGCGTCTCTGCCGACTGAATCACCATTTACAGAAATTGTCCGCCAAGAATTTATAGATGAAAGTCTCCAGCAAGCAAGGCTAGTGATGGTTTGGCGGGTTCCAGGAATGACTCAGTTAGATCGCACCTATGGACTGGATGTTTTAGCAGGAATTTTGGGACACGGACGAACATCAAGGCTGGTGAGAGATTTACGAGAAGAACGGGGATTAGTTTCTTCAATTTCTGTAAGCAACATGAGCAATCAGCTGCAAGGAACATTTTATATTTCAGCTAAATGTGCAGTGGAAAATTTAGCACAAGTAGAAGATGCGATCGCTCAACACATTCGCAAAGTACAAACCGAATTGATCGCAGAATCAGAAATTGCCCGTGTGCGGCGGCGAGTAGCTAACAGATTTATTTTTGGCAATGAAACACCAAGCGATCGCTCTGGGTTGTATGGTTATTATCAATCTTTAGTGGGAGATTTAGAACCCGCTTTTAACTACCCAGATCATATTCAGAGTCAAGATGCAACTGACTTGATGCAAGCAGCCAAAGAGTATCTTTCCCCAGATGCTTATGGTGTAGTTGTCCTCAAGCCGTAAATTAATAAATCGGGAATGGGGAATTAGGCATTGGTCATTGGTCATTAATCAATAATTCTTCTTCCCCTGCTCCCCCTGCTCCCTCATCCCCACTCCCCAATTTAATCATGTGGACTCAAATCGATGCTCAAATTAGCCAGGTGACTGGCGAAAAATTCCAGAGTCAGCAACGGCGATCGGTTGGTGGCGGGTGTATCAACCAAGGTTATGCTGTTTCCAATGGTGAGATAACCTACTTCGTCAAGATTAACCAAGCATCCCAAGTTGCGATGTTTGAGGCTGAGGCATTGGGCTTAAAGGAAATGCTAGCAACAGCTAGTATTCGTGTCCCAAATCCTCTAAGCTGGGGTGTAGCTGAGAATTCTAGTTACATCGTGCTGGAATGGTTAGAACTTAGTAGCGGTAACAGCAATTCGTGGGAAGAGATGGGGCGCAAGTTGGCGGCGATGCATAAAGCTAGCAGTAGCGAAGGTTTTGGTTGGAAAATTAACAATACTATTGGTTCCACGCCCCAAATCAATACTTGGACAGCAGACTGGACAGAATTTTATATTAAACATCGTCTGGGTTATCAATTTCAGTTGGCAAGGCGACGAGGAGGAAATTTTCCCTCTTCAGAAAAATTACTAGCAGCTATCCCTGAACTCTTGCCGCACCAGGTGCAACCTTCCTTAGTACATGGCGATTTATGGGGCGGAAATGCTGGGTGTACTAACTCAGGAGAACCCGTGATATTTGATCCAGCAACTTATTTTGGCGATCGCGAAGTTGACATTGCCATGACAGAATTGTTTGGTGGGTTCCCCGCAGCGTTTTACAAAGGTTACAACGAAGTCTTTCCTTTAGATGCAGGCTATGAACAGAGAAAAATGCTCTATAACCTGTATCACATTTTGAATCACTTCAATTTATTTGGGGGCGGTTATGCTTCCCAGGCGAACCGGATGATTGACCAGATTTTACGCTAAGTACAGCAGCATTTCATTAATTCGTAGCAAATTAAATTTAGCAATACCTTGCATTGTTAATGCGTCAGCTTGCGTTGTTAATGCATCGGCTTGCATTGTTAACGCATCGGCTTGCATTGTTAATGCATCAGCTTGCGTTGTTAATGCAGCGGCTTGCATTGTTAATGCATCGGCTTGCGTTGTTAATGCATCAGCTTGCATTGTTAATGCATCAGCTTGCATTAAAAACGCTACGCTTCTACGCAAAACTGTACTAATACCATTTCACGAAATGCCTGATACAAATGATTGCTCTCTAAATTCTTTCCCCCTTCCCCCTGCCCCTGCTTAGAAACTAATGCTACCTTAAAGCTACAATTTGATTCACCATCACCGCCAATGCCAGCAAACCTAAAATCGTCATTAATCCCGCCGGCATAAACTTGCGTGTTTTAGCCAGCCGAACTGCAAATACAACTACTAAAACAGCAGTAACTAACACTGCTAAAATCGAACCCCAGGTTTGTCCTTGGAGTTGAAAGTAAGCGGCAAGTATTAGTAATAAACCGCTAATGCTACCACTTAACAGCGAAACCCTACTTCTAGCTTGAATGTAGCCAATAATGCCACCAGCGATCGCTAATATGCCGTAGGCGAAAGCAGCAATTATACTTAAATTCATTGTTAAAACCTATGTAGATTTTGACTTTACTGCCAAGGTCAGCAGACAATTTACCATAGCTATTTAGCTATACCACACGTTAATTGATGGATAATCAAACGATGCCAATAGCAAGTACTTCCTCATATACAAAGGTTCAATATCTCCAGCGCCAAGCAGCCTCACTTTTACTTTACCAGTCTGTTCTACAAGGCGAAGTGGGGATAGCGTTTCTGGAACTGTTGCAAGCTATACGTTACACTGACGCTGATGCACGAGGTTGTCTCCAAGCTTACGGCAGTTACTTCCACGCGTTGGCTGCTAGAAATCAAAACTGGGAAGACTATTTAATTACTCAACTTCTCTTGTGTGAGAATCCTTTTACAAGACTTGCTCAAGTGCGAGAATTTGAGCATTTCCCCCCAGCTTTAGTAGCAGCAGTTCAACATGATTTACAAATATTGCAAAGTCTCTATGAATGTAGCAGCGCTTCTTTGAGTGAGTGGATACAAGGCGTAGCTCACATGCCGATTTCACCAGTAGTGTGGTATAAAGAGCAAGAATTGGTAGGAGTAGAGACATTTGCTACATATCTACAACAGTTAGATAATTGGGGTGATGCTGTAGAAGAGTTAGCAGCTTATTATCGGCAATATGGCTCTGGTTTATTTGCAGAATATCGCGCTGTACGCTGGCAAGCTGGGCAGTTTATCGGTATTCGGTATTCTGACCCAGTTAAGCTGAGTGCGCTTGTAGGTTACGAGTCTCAAAGAGATGCTTTGCTAAAAAATACAGAGTTTTTATTAGCAGGAGAGATGGCACTGCATGTATTACTTTACGGTAGTCGGGGTTCTGGCAAATCTTCTTTAGTGAAATCTTTGTTGAATGAATATAGTAATCGCAGCCTCCGCTTATTGGAAGTGTCAAAATCGGATTTAAAAGACCTACCAGAAATTGTGGAACATTTACGCGGAGTGTCACAAAAATTTATCATCTTTGTCGATGATCTTTCCTTTGAAGAAGATGATGATGCCTTTAAAGCCCTCAAGGTAGTTTTAGAAGGTAATTTAACCGCGCGGCCTCAAAATGTAGTTGTTTACGCTACTTCCAATCGTCGCCACCTGATTCGGGAGTTTTTTGTAGATAGACCTGCGCCCAAGGATAACGAGGAAATCCACGCTTGGGATACGATGCAGGAGAAACTTTCGTTTAGCGATCGCTTTGGTTTAACCTTGACTTTTGAACCAGCCGATCAGAAAACTTATTTAAAGATTGTACAGCATCTAACGGCACAAGCTGAAATTAATATTACCCAAGAAGATTTGGAATATCAAGCATTACAATGGGCAACTCGCCATAATGGTCGTTCTGGACGCACAGCACGGCAGTTTGTTGATTTTTTAAAAGCAGATTTAACACTTTTTCATGCAAATAACAATACATCCAACACCTAGCATTAAAATTAATTCATTGATAATTGCGCTTTTTGGTTATTTACAGAGCAATATTATGCGCCAGTAACTAAAACTAGAGATTTCAGAACGACTATGAGAGGGGTAATGACCTTAAGAACAACTTATTTTGATAATTTAACTACGCTAAAAACCAGCAATATGCAATCAGTAATGATCAGCAATCGATTTATCTTAGGCATAGTTGCCTTCAGTGTGAGTTTTGGCCTTAGCCTCGTCCCGAACTGGGATTTTAACAAAGCCTTTCTCACAGGTATAATTACTGCCGTTACCATCTATGCAGCAGCATTATTTGTAGATAAGCGACGTAGAAATTATGAAATGTTTGTTTTAGGTTCTCTCCGCAAGCGAATTAAAGAAATGGAGGAATTGAAGGCTCGTGTTGTCAGAGAAATCAATCAAATCGAAGAACATCATAATTTATTGTATGCAGAGTCACAAAAACTACAAAATCAAGTAACAGAAAGCCGTAATCAAAGGGATAGTATACATCGAGAACTAAGAACATTTGCAGGACAGAAAAAGCAGTTAGAAAACGAAATTAATAGCCTGCAAGCTGAAATTAATAACTTGCAGACAAATCAAGCAGAATTAAACAATGCTTTTTCTATTCTCACAGCAGAAAAGCGCCGTCTAGAATCGAATTGTAATGTATCTCGCAGCGAAATTACCCATTTGCAAAGTCAAATTTCGGAACTCCAACAGGAGAAGCAAGAAGTTGAAAGCAATTTAACTCTTTTAGGCAGACTTAAACCCCAATTAGAAGAAAAACTCTACGAACTACGAATTGCAATTCAAGAGCTAGAAGTTGAAACAACTCAAAAAAATCAATTACTTATAGCGACAAAAACTGAAAGAGAAAATATACAAGCTATACTGAATTCTTCACAAACTAAACTCGCAGAACAAAAAGCCGAATTACAACAGTTGCAAGGGCAAATTTCATTATTGCAAGAAGAACGAGACTCGCTACAAAATCAAGTATGGGAATTACTCCAACAAATAGAAACATTCAATCCAGAACCTTTGTCTGATAATTCCGAAGAAGATGATACTGAATTGTTTCCTTTTTCTGAAATAATGGAAACTACAGCAGTAAGAGACACTTCGGAAGTTGATACATCAGAGAATCTACCTGAGGAATGGACTAATTTTTTAGAAAATCTTCCAGTATACGAACTACAAGTATTAAAAGCTATAGTCGAACAAGATAATCCCAAGGCTGCTATTAAAAAAATTGCGGAAGCAAATATTACTATGCCAAATCTGTTAATCGATTCTATAAATGAACGAGCAAATGATACTATTGGTGAACTAATAATTGATTCAAATTTGGAAAGCCCAGAAGTTTTTCCTGAGTATATGACGAATATCAAAAAAATGATTGCAATGTACGAAGACCTCATGGCTAAACATGCTTCATCAAATTAAATTATTATTGCCGTCGTTAGATTAGTAGTAAGGTGAGTATATACCTTATTTACTTACTGCGTGCTTCTGCGTTTATAAGAAAGTAAAGTGTAATACATGGCAAAACTTAAAATCTCGAAAAAAATCTCCACTACTTTAATCAATTCCCTTGGTGCAGGGGTAGTACCAAGAGTGGGAGTTGAATATATAGCAGTAGGTCGAGAAAAAGAATTAAAAAGCCTATTACAAAATCTCGATGATATTGCAGAAGGTGTAGCAGCATTTCGCTTTATAATTGGTAACTACGGTTCCGGGAAAAGTTTTTTACTACAACTAATTCGCAACCGCGCTATGGAGCAAGGTTTTGTAGTAGCTGATGCTGATTTATCCCCTGAACGTCGATTAGCTGGAAGCAACAATGAAGGTGTAGCCACCTATCGAGAATTAATGAGCCACCTAGCTACAAAAACTCGTCCTGATGGTGGTGCTTTAGTCTCTATTTTAGAAGGATGGATTAATAAAATTCAACAAGAAGTGGTTAAAGAAAGTGGAATGCGTCCAAATGATGATGGTTTTGATGACCAAGTTGAATCGAAAATTAGAGAAGTAGTTCAGTATATTGAAGACTTAGTTCACGGTTTTGATTTTGGTAGCGTGATTATTGCTTATTGGCGTGGCTATCGATTAGATGATGATAATTTAAAAAATGCGGCGATGCGCTGGTTGCGGGGAGAATTTACTACTAAAGTTGAGGCGAAAGCAGCTTTAGGAGTGCGCGTCATTATTGATGATGATAGTTGGTATGATTATATAAAACTGTTTGCGAAATTTGTCGCTGAAATTGGCTATAAAGGACTGTTAATTTTAGTTGATGAAGCTGTACATTTATATCAAATATCTACTACAGTCACACGAGAAAAGAATTATAATCGACTCCTGGCAATGTTTAACGATACTATGCAGTGCAAAGCAGAACATCTTGGCATTGTTGTTGGTGGAACAACTAAATTTTTAGAAGACCCCAAACGGGGACTTTTTGCAGACCAAGCTTGGCAAAGACGTACAAAAGAAAGCCGTTTTGCTGCACAAGCTAATGTTCAAGAACACTTAGGGCCAGTAATTCGGCTAAATCCGTTGAGTGAAGCAGAAATCTTGACGCTTTTACAACGTTTAGCCGAGATTCATGCACTCAATTTTGGATATGAACAGACTTTGACAAATCGTGAGTTGAAGGAGTTTGTGCAAGAAATTATTAATCGCTTGGGTGCAGAAGCATTACTTACACCAGGGGAAATTGTGCGAGATTTTATGAGTGTGTTGAATATTCTTCACCAAAATTCAGGAATTGCATTCGCTGAATTAATTCATGGCTCTAAATTTAAACCTACTGCTATGGGTAAGGATGCAGATGTGGATGAGGATGGCGCAGCCGAATTTAGTTTGTAATTAATAATGAAGACACCGAGCCAGAAGAACAAGCAGATTGAAAAATTCATCTGTTTTCAGGATTGGTTAAAATAGCTTTTGATTGATTAGCATTAAATAGAGAAGCAGACAACAGAATAATAGGCTTGTTTGTTTGGTTTTCTCCATAATGAACCATTCCGGCAGATTCAATTAGAGAATCTCCTACTGTAAGCTGTATAGTTTTCCCTTTTTTAAGAATCAATTCTGTGCTGTTAGGTTTCGTTACTTTCGCTTCTCCTTCCACAACAGTAAAAGTTAAAGTTCCCGCTTCTACATGTACAACCTGCATTCCCGGATGAGTATGAGTAGGGAGTTTTGCTCTTGGTGCGATGGTATAGCGTACAAGCTCAAGAATCTGTTTTTGATCTTGAGTAGGATAACCACTTGCTAAAACTTCACGGGTAACAGATTGAGTGTAAGTATTGGGTGAGGACGTTTCTTGGCTCTTAACAACTACACTGCTAAAAGCTAGAATAGCTAAGGGGAGAATCAGAGACAGTTTTCTCATATTAAAAGTTTTTTTTGGCAATACCTATAATTAAATCATTTTGTGTTTAGTTTGTCTAATTACTTAATTTGTCAGTGCTATTCAGATAATTTTTTGAGTACATTTTGAAAAAGGAAGAGAAAAACGACTGAAGAAATCAGTGTACAAACAAGTAGCGGTAATATGTTTACAGATTTAGGTTTAGCGAACCCTGATGAACTACTTGTCAAAGCAGAACTTGCACGTCAAATCAGTCAAATCATCGCTAAACAGGAGATAAATTAAGTTGAAGCAGCCGCACTATTGGGAGTTGAGCAACCTAAGATTTCTGCTTTAATAAGGGGAAAACTATCAGGTTTTTCAACAGAGCAACTGTTCCGATTTCTAAATGCTTTAGGTTGTGATGTGGAAATAGTGGTGAAGTTGAAACCAAAGTCCCAAACACAGGCTAAAACAAAAGTTTTTAGTTATGTATTAGAAAACTGAAAAATGTTTACTTACAGCATAGATAGAAGAGATTTTATTTTACTTATTTGCCTGTCAATTACATTAAAATGATTATCAAGCATTTTTAGCATTCTCAATAGCTTGTCTGAACCCATGTAATTCGGAAACAAATCCAAAATTAATATAATTAGTTCAATGTGGTGCATACTAACAGTATACTTTTTGCGTATCTTAGGATAATATCAATCATGCAAAGCATAACGTACCAGTATTTAAACGTATTTTTAATCAACATATTTAAGATATTTGGGATAATAAAACACTTTTTTACACGATGTCTACGACGGGCTACGCCTACGCACCAACAAAATCATTCACTAGTACTTTCTGGAAACAACCGACTCAAGTCTAACAATGCATCTTCAAATCCAGGAATCACCACTGACTGATTCGATAAAGAAATCTGCTTGCTGAGATAGCTAAACTTGCTTTGAGCATTCTGATATGGCTGGCTATGACGCTCAAGTTGACTATCTGGCAAATTCACAATCCAGTAATGATAAATTCCGGCTTCTGCATACAAAGACAACTTGGTTGTTTGATCGTAATCTATGGTTTTATCCGAAATTTCAATTACTAATAAAATATCTTCGGGATAGGGATGATGAGCAAAATAATCTTCATCTCTTCCTCGTGCAATGACAACATCTGGCTCAGGCTCACTTTGATTAGGAAGGGTGATAGGATCTTGTCCACGGATGACTGCTCTATCACCTAGAAGCCGATCCAATTGACGGCACAAGATAGAACTACAAACTGTATGAGGCGTTCCCTTTGCTGTCATTTGAATCAGTTCTCCTCGAATCAATTCAATACGATCGCCCTCTGTCAGAAATCCGAGTTCAATCAATTGATGGTATTCTGCGATCGTAAATCGCTTAGGTGTCACAACATTCATGAAATATCTTTCCAATAGTACTTGTACACTAGCAGAGATTAAACTGACTGCGTTGTTTACCGCCGCAGGGATCGCAATGCCTCAAATTGCTGCCAACAAAGGTACAATGCACGCGGTACGTGAAAACATCCTTTCCATTTGCCGCCTTTGAGGTTCAACAATACTTCTCCACGCCGATTCAGATAGCCAAACCACTCACCGTATTCTGAATCAGCAAAGTGTGACCAAGTGTAATCGTGCATTTTTTGATACCATTCCCAACACTCCTCACGCCCTGTCAGGCGATAGCCCATCGCTAATGCAACCAAAGACTCTAGATGAACCCACCATAGTTTTTGATCCCATTCCAATTGTTGTGGGGGACGACCATCTGCATCCATAAAGTAATACAATCCGCCGTATTCGCTATCCCAAGCAAAATTCAGGATGTTTAGCACCACATCAACGGCTTGGTTAATAGTTTTGGTATCGTTTTTGCGACGCGCGATGTCCATGATGAACCACATCGCTTCGATACCGTGACCTGGGTTAATTAAGCATCCCTCAAAACAATTAATGTGGGAACCGTCAGGGGCAACGTTTTCGTACATTAGTCCCCGTTCTTGATCGAGAAAATCGCTCATGACTTCGCCCTGAGTCTCAGCTAAAACATTCTCTAGTGTTTCTTTTGGCAGCAGCCATTCCATTTCTAGAGTGAGGTTGGCTAAAATCATCGGTACTGCCAATGATTTCATGGGGCGTGTGCCGGGATAGGTTTTATTATATTTGCCTTTTGGGTTATCCTTGCGGCGTAATACGTTGTTGTAAGCTTGCATTGCTACATCCTTTGCCCATTCTTCGCCGCCAGCGAGTGCATATTGACTAAATGCCATTGCTGCAAAGCAATCAGAAAAGATATTGTAAGGTTGAACTAATGGTTTCCCTTCACGAGTGAGGGCAAAGTACCAGTTACCATCACTATCTCTGCCATGTTTAGCGAGAAAGTTAGCACCGTTGCTGGCAATTTTTAGCCAGTTTTCGCGTTTTTCTAGCTGGTTGCAAAGCATAGAAAAAGTCCACACCTGGCGGTTTTGTAGCCAGATGAATTTATCTGTATCATAAATTTTGCCTTCGCGATCGAGGCAGGTGAAATAGCCGCCTTGCTGCCAATCGAGGGAGTATTTTTCCCAAAATGGAAGGACATCGTTGAGGAGGGCGTTTTTGTAAAGTTCAGCGTAGGCGTAGCCCGCCGGAGGCATCGCTTTAAATTCATACTCCATAAATTTCCTCCCCTTTTGTGTTCAAACCAACAGCTTAACAGTTATCATATTTTGGCTCGAACATGGAGCGTAGGCGTAGCCCGTCGTAGACATCGCGTCAGTCTCTTACTGGTTTCGCGCTACACTCTTTGTCACCTCTAAAAACTCGCGCAAAACTACAGATGAATCATCGCGTCGCCAAACCACAGCTAGTTCTAGAGTTAAGTTTTCTCCCTGAATTGCCCTGTAGACAACTCCCTTTCGCTGTAGGCTTTGGGCATTAGCAGGAAGCAATGTTACCCCGACTCCACCTGCAACTAAGCTGAGTACAGTCACCATCCAGGTTGCTTGTTGAACTACTTTTGGAGAAAAACCCACCTGCTGACAAAGGCTAATAATTTGACTGTATGATGGTACTAAGTCGGTTGGCGGTAACACAAAAGGTTCATCTGCCAGTGCAATGAGTGGAATTTGGAATTGGGCTGCTAGAGGATGTTTTTCTGGTAAAGCAACGATTAAAGGCTCTTGCAAAATCGATAGAAAATTTAAAGCAGTATCATTTAAATTCGTATTGGGCAACCGTTCAAAAGCAATATCGATGTAGCGATCGCGCAGTAGGTTTACTTGCTCAGAAGAACTTACTTCCCGCAACACCAGTATTACCTCTGGAAACAGAGGGTGAAAGATTTGCAGAATATCTGGCAGAACGCTGTTAGCAACCGAGCTATTAGTCCCCACCACCAAGCGTCCAATCTCACCCCGGCTAACTTTTTGTGCAGAGGTAATTGCTCGTTCCAACTGAGGGAATACTAAACGTGCTTCTGCTAAAAAGACTTGCCCAGCAGCAGTTAACTGTAACGGGCGTTTTTTGCGTTCAAATAATTGTAGCCCTAGTTCTGCTTCTAGTGCTTGAATTTGTTGACTTAAAGGTGGTTGAGAAATATGCAAGCGTTCAGCTGCACGGCTAAAGTTTAATTCTTCAGCCACAGCGATAAAGTATCGCAGATGTCGGAGTTCTATCATTGCTCTAGCTACTATATTTTATATATATACTTTAGTTGCTTACTAAATATTGGACATATAGTAGCATTTTATTTATTGTGATTCTTATAACGGGTTTTATATAAATAGACCACAGTAGGATGGGCATGATAATGCTTGCCCTACAAGCTTTTATTGCGAGGTTCTTATGAGTCAGATTGAACGAGTTGCGATCGTTGGAGGAAGCCACGGAAATGAGTTAACGGGAGTACATCTAGTCAAAAAGTTTCAACAATATCCAAATTTAATCAATAAATCAAGTTTTGAAACTCTGGCATTACTTGGCAATCTCAAAGCTATTGAAGAAGGCAAACGATACATTGATAAGGATTTAAATCGTTGCTTCACTAATCAAAGCTTACAAAATCCCCAACTTTCAAGTTATGAAGATACGCGGGCAAAAGCAATCCAACAGATATTGCAACCGCAAAATCAGCCCTTTGTAGATGTAATTGTTGATTTGCACAGCACAACTGCCAACATGGGGTTAAGTCTAATTTTTTGTGATATGCATCCTTTCTTACTTCGGTTAGGCGCTTATTTAAGTTCTATCAATCCAATGATAAAGGTTTTTATTAATCAACAATCTAGAGAAGGTGGTTTTCTTCGTTCTTTGTGCGAATTGGGTTTTGTTATAGAAGTCGGTGCTGTGCCTCAGAATATTTTAAACGCAGAATTATTTCAGAAAACAGAACAGCTTATTTATGCAGTTTTAGACTATTTTGAAGGGTACAACCAGGGGAAAATTCCGCAGACAAATAGCGAGCTTACACTCTATAAATACATTAAGACTATCGATTATCCTAGAAGCGATGCTTACGGCGGGCTGCGCCTATGCGGAGAGATTCAAGCCATGATTCACCCTCAGCTTCAGTTTAAGGATTATGAACCTCTGAATCCCGGCGATCCAATGTTTATGACTTTTGAAGGAAAAGATATTTTCTATGAGGGAGAGTCTACTGTTTATCCTATTTTTATTAATGAAGCAGCTTACTACGAGAAAGGAATTGCAATGTATCTAACTCAAAAGTACCAAGAGGTAGTTTAATTTATTCGCCCTTATAACCAAGATTGCAAATCAGCCAAACTGGTAAAATCTAATAATGCTTCACCGAGATTTTCTAATTGTTCTAAGGAAAGAGCTTCAACGGGTTCACGCACTTCTTGAGGTAATATCCCCCACCCATCGAGTCAATAGAGGGAGAATAAGCGATCGCTCTGATGCCTATCAAGCGACTGCATAGCCTGTGTATTGTCGAACTTCGGGAGAGCGAAACCCCAACACAATCTGCTCCTTGGGAATACCAGCCCGCTCCAAATCAGCCGCAATCCCCTCCTCTGTTCCGTCCCGTTGAATCCATATCTTGCCATCAATCAGGTCAATATGCACCAAACACCCATGCACCCGGCGATCGCCATCCCAGCCCAAATCCATCCACAAGTAGCGATCGCGCGTGCGATCAAAAATAACTTCCGACTGAATCGGTGCATAGGAATAGGGCAATGCAGCATACTCACTCAGCACGGTTTCAATCACTTGACGATACTGTTCTAATTGGGTGTGATCCATTGCTGAATAACCTCCTGTTTTGGATCAAAAGAGATGAGCTTTAATCGACGGTTTTTAAGCAGTAACTTACCAACAGGTTCTTCAAATAAATCCTCAACCACAAGGCTCGGAACCGCTAAATACAATACTCGTGAGGGATCTAGCTCTGCTAAGATATCCTGATACAACACATATTGTCCCAATGCTTTTTCCAAATCATCAATATCTGAACGACCGATAAAACTTTTAATTTCGACTGCAATCTTATGATCTACTTTTTCCGCCCCCAGCAATTGGCTTGCACCCAAATCCACATAAAAATCCTTCTTACCCAACTTCAGAGTCAATGGATCATGCGTAATCGTCCATTGGTCTTTGATTAAAGCAGTTTTGAATATGGTGTGATAGACATCTTTCGCTGGCATATAAACCTAGAAAATCCTTGCCTCTCATTTTACTCCAATCGACCCACCGATTATTCTAGTGAGAATTCCCATGTCCTGCCCCTATCTATACTCAACTCGCTAGTCGATACATAATCACTTTTCCTTTCCAATTTTCTTCCACAAATACCAGATGCTCACCATTAGAACGCCGAAAAGCGCGGATACCGTAGGGTATATCAATCCAGCCACTTTCGCTTCCAACTTCTGGGCCTGGTTTTAACTGTTGTACTTGCGCTCCCGTCTTAGCATTGTAGACATATACCTCTGCGGTTTTAACTGTCACGGCGAATACATAGTCTCCCGTCACACTCATCGCTGCTGTAGACACTTCGCGTTTGCCGGTGGTGTCGTAGGGAATCACAATTCGCCACTTAGGAGTACGATTTCCTTTACTCCAATTGTCAAAACGGGCAATTTCAGATCCAGCAACTCCAGTATCGTCGCCGAATGCAGGATGATCTACTGTGAAACCTGACAAATACATGGTATCTGTCTGGGGGAAATATTCGATTCGCCGCAAGTCGTTAAATATTTTGGGAGTAGTTTGCTTTTCCATCGAACTATAGCTATAGATGGGATTGCCTTTAGGATCTATTCCCTGTAAAGGATAGTGTCGAATGCCATCTTCTGTTCGCAAAGCTTTCCAAACATCTCCTTTGCTGTCTACCCACCAGCCGCCGAGATGAGGATAATCTTTGCTGCGATCGTATTCGTTCTTTTCAAATTTGCCATTACCGTTGCGATCGCGCCAGATCCATTCCCCTTGTTCTGGCTGATGCGGTGGCCAATTTCCGGTGAGAAATGGCTTATTTTCGCCATTGGTACCGACAAACATTCCGGCTGGTATGGCAACTTTACCATCTGTGGCTGCATTAAAACGATATATTTGCAGAAAGCTGCTATACATATCTGTGAGGAACAAAAACGGCTTCCCTTGGATGCGACGAACAAAGGTTCCATCTGGCGATGTATGCAGACGTGGATCTTGAGGATATTTGAAAGCATTTAAAGTGTAGGCTTTGTAAGTCCATTGCTTACCAGTAGGCTTACTGTAGTTCATCAGATAGTGTTCTTGTTTGGTGAACAAATCTACACCATCAGTTTTTGGATCGGCATCTGCATTATCGACGAATATCAATCCCAGCGATCGCCACAGCAGTTTTCCCGATGGCGAAAATTTCCGCAAATCTGTTCCTGATTTGTTGAAACCATTACTATTTATATAAATATTGCCTGAAGCATCTGTACCGACTCCAGTAAGTCCGTAAAGTTTTAAATCTCGAACTTCACCAGGAACTCCTGCATAGATACCGCCTTTAGAACCGAAACTACCCACCTGCACTGGCTGATCTTTAATGTCATAAATCAACATTTGCTGACGTGGGCCATTTTCTGCCACTAATAGCTTACCTTGATGATTAATAGCGATCGCTGTTGGTTCAACGATATCTGCAATCTGTTGGGGCAATTGCTTTCCACTTTGGGAATAATGTAAAATTTTCGCAGGTTTACTACCATTTTTGCTTTGAATAATCCACAGATTTTTTTGTGGATCTATAGTTATTGCTCCAGGATTGGCAACAGTAAAGCTGCGAAGTTCCTTCATCGTATCAGTATCATAAACACGAATTCGGTTAGCAGCAAAATCACTCACATACAACTCGCTTCCCACCGTTGCTAATCCAGTGACTTCACTTTTAGTACTGGTAATCAACATACTTTTATCCCAGCCACGCCCATTCGGAAATGGCGCAGGTTTTCCTGACAAGTCATAACGTCTAACGGAATGCCAAGTCGTTCCTTCTGGTGGGTAATCTTCATTTGTTTTGCCCCTCGAACCTTGAGTCATGGCAATGTAAATATATTTACTATTTGCTGTTACAGCTTTGCCACCACCACGACTCCAGCCGTGAGTATCTCCAAGAGCACCAATAACCTTACCATCTTTATAGATTCCTGCCTCTGTTCCTGCTTCATCCCAATGGCTGTTAGTATAAACTGTGCCATCAGGGGCAACATACATTGCCTCAATATTGTTTTGTACCCGCAGATTTCCACTGCCAATACTATTACCTATCCACGATGTTTTGTAGGTAAATGTGGGTGTTCCAGTATTGTTTTGTACCCGCAGATTTTTACTGTCAATAGTATTACTTATCGACGATGCTTTGTATGTAAATATCGGTGTTTCCGTTGTTGCCCAGTCTGTTGTAATTCCAATACTAGTAACAATGACTCCAACACTCAGACTGAGTAAAAATTTGAAAGTTTTACTTCTGAGTAAATATCTAGTTTTAGATAATTTTTTGAGGTGCTGATTGAGCTTGTGACGGAGTTTTTTTAACTGCCTCAGTAATTTATTTATCATATAATTTTTAGCTTTTAATTATTTATATACAATCATTGCTTATAAAATCCGTAAAAAAATATAACTATTTTGAACTGGGTAAGATACAGGTTATGTTGGGACACCGCATCTAAAATCTTTTGATTAATCATTAATATTTATTTTATGTATTATTGTTAATTAAAGAATGGTAAATATTAATACAAAATGATTTAAAATTAACTTATTATTAATGGTATTATCCTCTCCCCATCTACCTCTCAGCTTCGTTGACTTCCAGGTATAATATATGTCGTAATCGGTATTCTCTAGTTAATAAAAACACATAATTTAATTCATTGTTGACGTTGGCATATAAATAGTTTATAAATTGGTGTTCTATAAAAAATTCCTATTGATAATGGATATTCGTAAATTATTGTGATTGATATTTTGATAAAACACGCTGTAGAGAAATATATTAATCTTTGTCTTTGGTTCTAAAGCGTGAGATTTTATACTGTTATTCAAAACTACTCAAGAAATTATAGGACACACATTAGTGGAAAATAAAAAAGAAAATTTTGATTCAGCATTCGCATCTATTCTCACCCTTGGATTAGGCTGGTTTCCCAAAAGCCCTGGAGGATTAGAAAGGTATATTTATGAGCTAACTCATAAATTAGCTGCAAATCAAGATCGGATTGAATTATGCGGAGTCGGTTTACCAGAGGCTGAACTAAATTCGCCGATTAAGCTGACTAACTTGGCGAGTCCTGATAGTGCTATTTGGCAAAGATTATGGTCGATTCGCACTAATTTTCAGAAAAGAAGAACAAGCAAACCAGATGCTATTAATCTGCACTTTGCATTATATAGTTTTCCTATTTTAGATATTTTGCCAAAGGGAGTACCAGTTACTTTTAACTTTCATGGCCCTTGGGCTTCTGAGAGTCAGCAAGAGGTAGTTAATAAAAACCTCAGTCTTTTTATCAAGCACTGGCTAATAGAACAAAACACTTATAATCGCTGCGATCGCTTCATTGTTTTGAGCAAAGCATTTGGTAAAATTTTACATGATAAATATCAAGTACCGTGGAGCAAAATTAATATTATTCCTGGTGGAGTTGATATTAACTGGTTTCAGCCAAATTTATCACCCCAAGAGGCTTGTACAAAGCTAGGCTGGCCTAGTAATCGCCGTATCCTGTTTACATCACGCCGCTTAGTACATCGAACCGGAGTTGACAAATTATTGCAGGCACTAGCTATAATTAAGCCCAGAATACCAGATGTTTGGCTAGCGATCGCAGGTCGTGGTCACATCCAAGCTGCACTACAACAACAGGCTACAGAATTAGGACTAGACGACAACGTTAAGTTTTTAGGTTTTCTACCTGATGAGCAATTACTTATAGCTTATCAAGCTGCTGAGTTGACTGTCATGCCTAGCCAATCTTTTGAAGGATTTGGATTAGTAATAATTGAGTCTTTAGCCTGTGGCACTCCTGTTTTATGTACCCCAGTTGGTGGAATGCCAGAAATTCTATCAGAATTTTCGCCCGATTTAATTACTACTTCAACAGAAGCCTCAGCCATTGCTGAAAAATTAGAGCAAGTACTATTGGGAAATATCCCCATACCTTCACGATCAGCCTGTCGCCAGTACGCCACCACACACTACGATTGGAATCAAATCGCCCAACAAGTACGGAATGTTTTATTAGCTTAAACAAGTGAATTTAATAAATGTTACGGGCGCTATGTGGATAAAATTAGATAAAATAGAGGTTGAATGAGAATTCTTTTCCTAGACCAAAGCGGTAAACCAGGCGGTGCCGAATTATGTTTAATAGATATTGCTAAACCTTATGGCGATCGCGCTTTAGTAGGTTTATTTGCAGATGGGCCATTTAAAGATTTACTAAAACAAAATCATATTCCAGTAGAAGTTCTGGCAACTCAAGCAATTCAAGTTCGCAAAGAAAGCAGTTTAGTACAAGGATTAAAGAGTCTGGGACAACTTGCGCCTTTGATTACGAAGGTAGTTAAAAAAGCGCGTGAATACGATTTAATCTATGCCAACACCCAAAAAGCATTAGTTGTCGGAGCGTTGGCAAGTTTTTTCAGCAGTCGTCCTTTGGTTTATCATTTACATGATATTCTTTCCAAAGAACATTTTAGCCAAACCAATCTTCGCATTGCTGTTAACTTAGCTAATCGTTTTGCATCATTAGTAATTGCTAATTCTCAAGCAAGTCAAACAGCCTTTGTGCAAGCAGGAGGGCGCCGAAATATCATCGAAGTTGTCTATAATGGCTTTGATCCAAAAACTTATCAAACTG
This sequence comes from Nostoc sp. CHAB 5824, assembly GCF_020829665.1. Classification (GTDB taxonomy): domain Bacteria; phylum Cyanobacteriota; class Cyanobacteriia; order Cyanobacteriales; family Nostocaceae; genus Nostoc. The sequence continues at coordinate 3,064 of NZ_JAIVFT010000031.1, read as the reverse complement.
ATGAGTCTGATATTAATAAATTACAGCAGCAGTTAGAATTAGAAGGAAAATTTGTTGTCGGACACTTTAGCCGTCTTGCACCTTGGAAAGGGCAACATATTTTAATTGATGCCCTTGCCAAATGTCCGCAAGAGGTGACAGCAATTTTAGTGGGTGATGCACTGTTTGGCGAACAAGATTATGTTCAACAGTTACACCAACAAGTTGCTGAACTGGGATTAGAAAACCGAGTCAAATTTTTAGGATTTCGTTCTGATATTCCTCAGTTAATAGCAGCTTGTGACTTGATAGCACATACCTCTACTTCCCCAGAACCCTTTGGTAGAGTAATTGTAGAGGCAATGCTATGTGGAAAACCTGTAGTTGCAGCAAAAGCTGGAGGTGCAATAGAGTTAGTAAAACATGGGCTTAATGGTTTTTTAGTGACACCAGGAAAACCCCAGGAACTTGCACAAGTAATTATCACTTGTTTACAGGAGACAGAAATCACTGCAACTATAGCCAATAATGCCAGGATTATTGCTAGTGAGCGTTTTGATATCGCAATTATTAATCAGCAAATTACTCAACTGCTGTCTCATATCACGTCCGCTTAAATAGACATATAGCAGTTTTAAATTGCGTGGAGTACAGACAATTGGTAGGGGCGCACAGCTAGCTGTAATTGTGTGCCCCTACCTACTACGTTTTAAAGCCTCTCCACGCGTGGGGGATAAGTTTCCAGCGAATGGAATTTAAAAACTTTGCGTTTCCCTGAGAATGAGTATACTAAGTTGGTTAAGTTAGCAATAATGTCATTAACAAGATTGACTTAAAAAATTATATATCATATCATTTTTGTGACTGATGCAGCAAAAATACATTTAACTAACCAGACTTGGTAGATAAAAAGATTTTGCAGAACATAGCGATGTCTGATGAAAACACATAGCACTACACAAGTGGAATCAAACAGATAAAAAACACTAATTTTATGACCTCAACCACAACTTACACTTATGATGTCGATGGCAAAGTGATATCTGAGAGGACAGACAACAACAGTAATGGAATAACAGACTCAGTTATTACCTATCGCTATGACCTGACATTCAATAGCCTTGACAACAATGGCGACGGCAAATTTGATTATGTCAACACCTCTATTTATGATGCCAAGGGCAACCGGACATCCAATACTTCTGACGACAACGGCGACGGCAAAGTTGATTCTGTCGAAACCTCTATTTATGATGCCAAGGGCAACCTGACATCCAATAGGCGTGACAACAATGGCGACGGCAAAGTTGATTCTGTCGAAACCTTTACTTATGATGCCACGGGCAAGGTGACATCCCATAGCTATGACTTCAACGACGACGGCAAAGTTGATTATGTCGAAACCTTTATTTATGATGCCAAGGGCAAGGTGACATCCAATAGCCGTGACGACAACGGCGACGGCAAAGTTGATTATGTCGAAACTTTTATTTATGATGCCAAGGGCAACCTGACATCCAATAGCTTTGACAATAACGACGACGGCATACCTGATTATGTCCAAACCTATACTTATGATGCCAAGGGCAACCTGACATCTGATAGCGTTGACTTGAAGGGCGACGGCAAAGTTGATTATGTCGCAACCTCTATTTATGATGCCAAGGGCAAGGTGACATTTAATAGCTTTGCCGACGGCGACGGCATACCTATTTATGTCACCACCTATACTTATGATGCCAAGGGCAACCTGACATCCAATAGCTTTGACAACAGCGGCGACGGCAAAGTTGATTCTGTCAACACCTATACTTATGATGCCAAGGGCAACCTGACATCCGATAGCGTTGACTTCAACGGCGACGGCAAAGTTGATTATGTCGAAACTTTTATTTATGATGCCAAGGGCAAGGTGACATCCAATAGCCTTGACGACAACGGCGACGGCAAAGTTGATTATGTCGAAACTTTTATTTATGATGCCAAGGGCAAGGTGACATCCAATAGCCGTGACAACAACGGCGACGGCAAAGTTGATTCTGTCGAAACCTCTATTTATGATGCCAAGGGCAACCTGACATCCAATAGCCGTGACAACAACGGCGACGGCAAAGTTGATTATGTCGAAACCTATACTTATGGACGCGCATCCGCCAGCTACGACTTCAACAATGATGGTGTAATTGATGCAGTTGGCATCTACCTAGCTTTGATAAAATAACTGACTTGAACATTTGTCAAGATAAAATTGATGGGCTGTATGCAGTTAGCGCGGCTAATTTAGTTCAACTTGGCAAAGTTGCAAGTCTAAATCTCTCAGATATACAACAGATATTGACTGCAACTGCTTTTGTAGCTAAAGGTGCGGCAACTTTTACCCTTGGTACAGGCAATAAGGGGCAGACTTTTCTGGCACTCAACGATAACACTAATGGATTCTCTGCCCTCACGGATGCCGTAATTGAGATTAGTGGCTACAAGGGTAACTTAGCCTCCTTAGCAGTTGTATAATCAGACTACGGTTCAGGTGTGATTACAAACCAACTAATTCACGAGATTCAAAATCAGAGAGTTGTTGAGCGATGCCTACGGCGGCAAGCAACGCTAATCTTGCTTCCAACTTAGCTACACTAAACTGGTTACGCAGATATTCCAAATGAGCGATGGCATTTGCTTTATCGAGAGTTAATCGAATTTGGGTGTCTACTGCCTTTTGATATTCCTGATTTACAAGCAGCACTTCAAAGCGACGAGCCTTGCCTTGAGCATCATTTTTCAAATCCATCTCAAAGGCGGCGATACGATCCGCATTGCCTTCAAATCGGTTAATTTGGTGCTGCACTGCCATCAACTGAGAGTCTATTTCATTAGCCCGTTGGGCAGCTTGTGCGATTGCAGCTGGATAATGACTCAGTTGCATCATTTAATAATTTTCCTCTCAGGTCAAATCTACTCATGATATGATGTCCGGCAAATTGCCCATAATTAAGCCGCTAGTTCAGACCACCAGTGAAAATTGGTTAAGCCATTTACAAAATCAGGCTGGTCAATAATTTGACGACAACGTTGAATTAAAATCTCCTCA
>NZ_JAIVFT010000030.1 GCF_020829665.1 Nostoc sp. CHAB 5824 | reverse complement strand
AAAAATGCTTCCAGAAATCCCTGAGCCTATTTTATTAACCCAGATTTTTGCCAAGCTTACTGCTTTAGGACGCATTCATAACGTTTCTACAGGCGTTGAACCCTCGTAAATTGGCAGAGGTATTGATCCTGAAAATAATAATTAGAACTAGCTCAGGAAGAATGATTACTTGCTGTAGCAGTGTCAGCAAGTTCGGGAGATTAGTGATGCCTGCGGCGGGCTACGCCTACGCATCAGTCGAGTGTATTCCGATTCACTTGAGGAGACAGTCAAAAGTCTGTTGCAGTCGTTGGGGAAACTGAATCGCTCTTATCTGACTCCTGTGGAAGAAAAATTATTAAGTGTTTTGGAGTCTGAATACGGGGGTAAGATACTGCCCTAAGCAACTTTGGCAAATTGGCATCTAATGTCTTTGGGTCGCAGTTTCAATAGAGATATCACCACAACGGGACAGTCAAGAAGTTGTACGAGGGATAGGGCAAAACTTTCCGCAACTGGTGTCCCGTGCTACGCCAGTTGTAAGCGTGAGTGCTGTAGAAACGCTCTACATAATTGATACAGCACTAAACAGAGTTGAGTTAAGGCTCTGCAACTGGCTAGAAATGAACAAAACTAAATAGAACCTCAAAAAATGAGAAATGTAGATAGCTGGATTGCTGTATAGTTTGGGTTATGCCAGATTATCCTCTCAAGAATTGCTCTATGATTGCTCTACCTGGTATTGCTATCCAAAACAAAATATACGAAAGTGACAATTCTTTAGTGTACCGGGGCATCAGAGACGATGGAGTAGGGGTCGTCGTAAAAATGCTAAAGCTTGATTATCCCTCACCTGTTGAACTAACCCGCTACAGACAGGAATATAAAATTACCCGCTCCCTTAACTTGGAAGGAGTTATCAAGGCATACAGCCAGCAGGACTATCAACGCACTCTGGTGATTATCTTAGAAGATTTTGGGGGAGAGTCCCTAGAGCAATGGATGCATAAGCGTCCAGATATATTCTGCCCGATGCCTTTATCCACTTTTCTCGGTGTTGCGATCGCTGTTTGCGACATTCTGGGCAGAATCCATGCAGCCAATATCATTCATAAAGATATCAACCCTGGGAACATAGTCTTTAATCTGGATACTGGCGTTGTCAAAATTATTGATTTTGGGATTGCGACCCAATTTAATCGCACGAATCCGACGTTCAAAAGTCCCCATGTGTTAGAAGGCACGCTTGCCTATCTGTCGCCAGAGCAAACCGGGCGGATGAACCGGATGCTCGACTATCGCACCGATTTCTACTCGCTAGGCGTAACCTTCTACGAACTGTTAACTGGACAGCTACCGTTCCCCACTCAAGACATCCTGGAGCTAGTTCATTGTCATATTGCCAAACCGCCGATTCCTGTGCATAAATTGAACGCCACGATTCCCAAAGCCATTTCAGGGATAATTTTGAAGTTGATGGCGAAAAATGCGGAGGATCGCTATCAAAGTGCCTGGGGCATCAAAGCGGATCTAGAACGCTGCGCCGAGCAACTAGCAGAAATGGGTCAGATCAACGCCATGTCGTTGGGACTGCAAGATGTTTCAGAACAGTTTTGCATTCCTCAGAAACTGTATGGACGAGAGGCGGAGACTAAAGCATTATTGGCGGCGTTTGACAGAGTGGCAGGAACGGGGAATGTTGGCGAAGCCCAGCGACCAGAGGAAAGCATAGGAAATTCTCAATTCAAAGTCGAAATGATGCTGGTTTCTGGCTATGCGGGAATTGGCAAATCAGCACTAGTGCAGGAACTCTACAAATCCATCACAGCAAAACGCGGCTATTTTATCTCTGGTAAATTTGACCAATTAGGGCGTAATATTCCTTACAGCGCCATTGTGGATGCCCTGCAAAAGTTGGTGCAGCAACTTCTGGGGGAACCGGATGAGCAAGTGCAACAGTGGCGAGATCGTCTGCTCTCAGCTTTAGGAAGCAATGGGCAAATCATCATTGATGTCATTCCGGAAGTTGAATTAATTATTGGCAAACAGCCACCCGTACCCGAAGTTGTAGCAACGGAAGCTCAAAATCGCTTCAATCGAATCTTTCAAAATTTTGTGCGGGTGTTTTGTTCAAAAGAACATCCCCTGGTCATCTTCTTAGACGATTTACAATGGTTCGACTCCGCAACGCTAAAGTTAATCGAGTTAATATTACTCGACGAGCAAACCCAATATCTATTTTTGATTGGAGCCTACCGAGATAATGAAGTGACCTCAACGCATCCGTTGGTTTTGACGCTAGAGAGCCTGCGAAAACAGGGAGCAATACTTCAGGAAATCATTCTGACCCCCTTAACATTGGAATTGTTGAGTCAACTGGTAGCTGAGACATTACATCACAATCCTGAAACTGTTCGTTCCCTAGCCCAAGCTGTGTCACGTAAAACCGAGGGCAACCCGTTCTTTGTTGGTGAATTTTTGAAACTGCTGTATGGCGAAAATCTGTTAGTCTTTGATACACAACGGTTGAGCTGGCAATGGAACCTGGCTGAGATTGAAGCTCAAGATTTTACTGACAATGTGGTGAAGTTGCTGCTGCGTCAGTTGCAGAAATTACCGGAAGCAACACAGCAAATTCTCTGTCTGTCCGCTTGTATTGGAGCTGAATTTGATTTAAAGACGTTAGCGATCGTTTGCGAAAAATCATGTAAAGCGATTTCCCAGGATTTACTAGCAGCAGTACAAGCTGGATTAATTCAACCCTTGTCTGACTTGGACGAAGACTTGCTAGTTCAAGAGTATAAGTTTTCGCACGATCGCGTCCAGCAAGCTGCTTATGCTTTGATTGATGAGCCGCAAAAACAAGTTGTTCATCTCCAAATCGGTCGCAATTTACTCGAAAAAACTTCACCAGAGCGACTATCCAATCGGCTATTTGAAGTTGTGGATCATCTCAATCAGGGAATTAAGTTTGTCACCGCTCGAGTAGAACGAAATGAAATTGCCAAATTGAATTTAATGGCAGGTCAGAAAGCAAAAGGTGCAACGGCTTATGAAGCAGCTCTTCAGTATTTCAATATAGGACTGAAACTCCTAGATACAGACAGTTGGCAGCGTGAGTATGACCTTACCTTAGCACTGTACTCAGAAGCAGCAGCGGCAGCGTATCTTCACGGCCGCTTTGATGAGATGGAACAATTGGTAGAAGTGGTACTCAATCGCGCCAAAACAGCGATCGACAAAGTGCAGGCTTACGATAGCAAAATTCAAGGATATTTATCACAGGGCAACCTGAAATTAGCACTGAAAACTGGATTGGAAGCGTTAAAGCTCCTGGGAATAGATTTAATAGAAAATCCAAGTCAGGCAGATATTCAAAGGGAATTAGAGTTAACATCTGCGCTACTTGCCCAACGAGAAATCGAAGACTTGATTAATTTACCGGAAATGACTGAACCAGAAGCGTTGGCAGCTATGTCAATTCTATCGAATATGGGATCTGCTGCATTTATAATGTTACCAGCACTGTGGATACTGATTACTTGCAAAACGATAAATTTATTAATCAACTACGGTAATGCTATCTGGTCATCACTGTATTATGCTTGCTATGGGTTTGTTCTATGTGGAGTTGTTCAAGACATTGAACTCGGTTATGAGTTCGGCAAATTGGCTCTGGGTTTGGCAGAACGGTTAAATGCCAAAAAAGGAAATTCTAAAACATTAATGTTTTCGAGTGTCCATATCCTGCACTGGAAGGTGCATCTTAGGAAGATAATACCCATGCTGGCTGATGCCTATCGAAATGGAGTGGAAACTGGAGACTTTGAATCTGCTGGTTATGCTGCATATTTCGTGTGCCATAACTCATTTCTTGCTGGAGAGGAACTTACCCAACTAGAACAAAAAACAGCAACTTACAGCAAAGCGATCGACCAAATCAGACGGGCAAGCCCCTCGAATTGGCTTGCAATATTGTGGCAGACCATTCTTAATTTGCTAGATAGGTCTCTTAATCCTAGCCGCTTAGTTAGTAGGCTATGTAATGAAGAGGAGGTATTACCACACGCTATTGCAGTTAAAGATGGAATTGCAATTCAAATGCTGTATCTGCACAAAGTTATATTGCATTATTTATTTGAAGAATATCATCAAGCTATACAGACTGCTATTTTAGCAAGGCAATATTTTGAAGAGATGACAGCAATAACAGTTTTACCTGTATTCTGTTTCTACCATTCTCTAGCGCTTTTGAGCCTATCGTTCGATGCTTCAAACTCTGAAAAAGTAGCTTGGCTAAACTGTGTTAACGCCAACCAGGGAAAGATGCGGAAATGGGCAGAACACGCCCCGATGAATTATCTACATAAATTTTATCTAGTCGAGGCAGAGAAAGCGCGAGTCTTAGGGCAATTTCTTGAGGCTGAAGAGTTTTATGAACGGGCGATCGCAGGTGCTGCTGAAAATGAGTATATCCAGGAAGAAGCACTCGCTTATGAATTAGCAGCTAAACATTATCTGGCGCGAGGTCGGTCAAAAATTGCTCAAACCTACATGAAAGAAGCGCACTATTGCTACGATCGCTGGGGCGCAACCGCTAAAGTTAAAGATTTAGAAAAACGCTATCCACAGTTCTTTTCTCAGTCGTCTAGAGCCGCTTCCACATCAATTCCTATTACTGCTGAAACTATCCCTAATCCCTTCCATACCGCTTTCGATTTAGCAGCAGTGATGAAAGCTTCACAGGCGATTTCTCGTGAAATTGAACTGAAGCAATTGCTGCGATCACTGATGAAAATTTTAATTGAGAATGCTGGCACACAAACCGGATATTTAATTTTAGAAAACTCAGGAGAATGGTTGATTGAAGCGGCTTGTGAACTCAATGCCGATGAAAATGCTTGTGCGACTCAGGTGTTACGGTCTATTCCAATTGCCGATCGATTGCCAGAATCAATCATTCAATATGTGATTCGGACTCTGAAGCCTGTCACCTTAAATGATGCGACTCGTGAAGGTGCTTTTATTAATGAGCCATACATTCAACAGAACCAGCCTCAATCAGTTTTCTGTTTGCCGCTGCTGAATCAAGCCAAGCTGGTCGGTGTATTGTATTTAGAAAATCGGTTAGCAGCTGGAGTATTTACACCAGAGCGATCGCAGGTCTTGCAGCTATTATCGACTCAAGCAGCGATCGCCATCGAAAATGCCAACCTTTACTCAGAACTGCGGGCTAAGGAAAGCAAGATCACCCAGTTCCTCGAAGCGATTCCGGTGGGAATTGCGATCGTGGATGCGGCGGGTCGCCCTTACTATACCAACCAATGCGGCAATCAACTCACGGGCAAAGAAACTGATACTTCCATAGCACCGGAGCAGATATCAGAGGCTTATCAGCTTTATGTAGCGGGAACGGATCAAATCTATCCAGCGGAGAGCTTGCCTACTGTGCGGGCATTAAGGGGCGAACGCATCAGGACTGAAGATATAGAAATTCGTCGAGATAATGTCACAATTCTACTTGAGGCACGGGGAACACCAGTTTTTGATCAACAGGGCAATATCACTTATGCGATCGCTACCTTTCAGGACATTACAGAGCGCAAACAAGCCCAGAAACTCCTAGCTGACTACAACTGCACTTTAGAGCAACAGGTCGCAGAACGAACTGCTGCGTTACGACAAAGTGAAGCCAATTACCGTAACCTGATCCAAACTGCGAATTCAATCATCCTTCGCACGGATAGGCAAGGACGAATTCGATACATAAATGACTGTGGACTGAGCTTTTTTGGCTATAAGGAAGATCAGATTCTAGGGCGTACCCTACTGGAAACAATCGTTCCAGAAACCGAAACATCTGGACGTGATCTCAAGCAGTTTGTTCACGATCTGTTTCACAATCTTGAAGCTCCCTTGCCTCAAGCTTACTTGCAAACCGAGAATGAAAACCTTTGTCGAAACGGTAGACGGGTTTGGATTGCCTGGTCTAATCAAGCCATCTTCAATGACCAGGGAGAGGTCGTTGAAATCTTATCGGTGGGCAACGACACCACCCAGCGTAGGCAAGCAGAAGAGGCATTACAACGCAGTGAAGCCAAGTTCCGAGCTATCTTTGCAAACTCGCAGGTTGGCATCTTCCGAGTCCGCCTCTCGGATGGATTACTTCTCGATGCCAATCAACGCCATGCCAATCTGTTTGGCTTTAATTCACCAGAGGAGATCATTGGGCTTGAACACGTCATAGGCTATTATGCAGATCCCAGCGATCACCAACACCTCATTGAGTTGCTGAAGCGGGATCGGGAAGTGCGAAGCTTTGAAGCCCAGATGCGAAAACGAGATGGGACATTGTTTTGGGGGCTTTTCTCTCTTTATCTGAATGCAGACGATGACTACATCGAAGGGGTGATTGCGGATATTAGCGATCGCAAACAAGCAGAAGCCGCTCTACAAAATAGTGAAGAACGGCTGCGCCTGGCACTAACAGCCACAAATCAGGGACTCTACGATCTCGATTTAAAGACTGAAGAAAGAATTGTTAACCCGGAATACGCTTTAATGCTGGGCTACAATCCAGCAACATTCCACGAACCCATTTCTGAATGGATTGCTCGTTTGCATCCTGATGACAGAGAATCAGTTGTCGCAACCTACCGTGCTTACATTGCTGGAGAAATCCCCAGCTATCAAGCAGAGTATCGCCAGCGTACCCAGGATGGTCAGTGGAAATGGACTCTTTCTGTTGGCAAAATTGTTGCCTGGGACGAATCAGGTCAACCCATGCGGATGTTGGGAACCCACGTTGACATTAACGATCGCAAGCAAGCAGAAGAAGCCCTACAAGCCTCAGAGTCAAAGCTACGGACTCTAATTGAGGCAATTCCCGATCCATTGTTTGTACTGTCTGCTGAAGGGCGATTCCTTGAAATAGTGGTACTGGAACCAAATCTGCTATGGCAACCCTTTGAGGAGATGATTGGTAAAACCATGCATCAGCTCGGAAAGGAAGAAGCTGATGAATTTCTAAGTTATATTCAGCAGGTGCTGAGAACCCAACAAATCCTCACAGTCGAGTACAGTACTTTTCTAAATGAACGAGAAGCCTGGTTTTCGGCTCGCATTGCCCCAATCAATCACGATCAGGTGATTTGGCTGGTACGAGACATCACCGCTTGCAAACGGGCTGAAGCAGCCTCGATTTTAGAGGAGCGCAACCGCATGGCACGCGAAATTCACGATACACTCGCTCAGGCGTTTACAGGTATTCTGGCTCAGGTAGGTGCTGCAAACCAGGTGCTAACGGATGATGTAGAAGCAACTCAGGCACATCTAGACCTGATCAAAGAATTGGCGCGAACTGGACTGACTGAAGCACGGCGATCGGTAGTAGCGCTCCGTCCTCAGCTTTTGGAGGAAGGCAGTTTACAGAGCGCTCTACATCGTCTCGTCGCTCAAATCAGGGCTGCTGCAACTGACACCACCTTATATTATGAGATTGAGGGTGCAGTGTATTCTCTACCCACTGAAGTCGAGAATAACCTACTACGGATTGGGCAGGAAGCATTAACCAATGCGATCAGACACGCCAATGCTGACGAAATCCGAGTGGAGCTAGTCTACGATCGCGATCGATTCTGCTTGCGCGTGAAAGACAATGGACAGGGCTTTGGAGTTGGCAGTATTCCAGCCTCTGAGGGATTTGGCTTACTCGGCATGAGCGAGCGAGCAGAGCGCATCGGCGCACAACTCACGATTAGGAGTCAACCTGGACAGGGAACAGAAATTATTGTTGTGGTTGGGGTGTAGGGTGAAATGACTACTCCACATCTCACACCCCACACCCCACACCCCACACTCCCAATCCGAGTTCTGATCGCAGACGATCATGCCATTTTTCGGCAAGGTTTAGCCACGATTATTAACCGTGACCCAGAGATGCAGGTGATTGCCCAAGCTGAAAATGGTGAACAGGCGATCGCTTTATTTGGGGAACACCAACCAGATGTAACGCTAATGGATCTGCGAATGCCTGAAGTGGAAGGAGTTGCCGCCATTGGTGCAATTTGTGCGATCGTTAAATCTGCTCGGATTATTGTACTGACCACGTATGATAGTGACGAAGATATTTATCGGGGATTGCAGGCAGGCGCAAAAGGATACCTGTTGAAAGAAACTGAACCGGACGAGCTTCTGAATGCCATTCGCACCGTTCATCGGGGTCAGAAGTACATTCCGCCCGATGTGGGAGCAAAGTTGGTACAGCGGCTCAGCAATCCAGAACTGAGTGAACGAGAACTGGCGGTACTCCGTTCACTGGCACAGGGGATGAGTAATGCTGATATTGCGACTGCTTTAAGTATCGGTGAAGGCACGGTTAAATCTCATGTTAATCGGATTTTGAATAAGTTAGATGTCAGCGATCGCACCCAAGCTGTGATTGTTGCCGTTAAGCGCGGCATTGTAAGTTTGTAGGATGTACTTTCGATCAAATTCGGATTCTAACTTAAGTTAGAGCCTACCTTCTATCTTAAGAAGGAGCGGCTGCTCCATCAAATTACAGCCTAAAAATGTTAACTCACTGTAGACGACAACTAAAAGCCAATTGCTTATATTGAATTCATGTGGATTGAGCAAGTGAATCACAAGGTTCCATGCTTGATACAGATGTAGAAAGATGATCGACGACCATAGTTCCAGTTCTTTAGTTGTGCCAGCTTCAACCCAAGATCACAGTCAAGGTGTGCTAAGTGCTGCCGTGGTATTAGTGATGTATGGGGATTATCAATGTCCTAGAAGTGCAGCCGTTTACAAGCTGATTAAAATTATTCGGCAAGAGCTTACGGTTTCTTTTGGAGAGGATTACTTATGTTTTATCTTCCGCCATTTTCCACAGATCCAGATTCATCCCCAGGCACAACGGGCAGCCCAAGCAGCCGTTGCCGCCGCCGCCCAAGGAAAGTTTTGGTTAATGAGCGATACTTTATTTGACCATCAACAAAGGTTGGAGAACGGTTATCTTGTCGAGTACGCCAATGATTTAGGGCTTGACATTCCTCAATTTCTCAAAGAGTTGTCTAAACAAGTGTATGTCGATCGCATCGATGAAGATATCAAAGGCGGAATAGAGAGTGGAGTGACGACTGCCCCAGCCTTGTTTATCAATGGAATTCGGTATATCGAGCGCTGGAATACGACGGAGTTGATGGCAGCCATGATTGCTGCAAATCATTAGTTCCCCGATCTTTGCTCCCAATTCATATCTGACTTGCCTGTAAGTGCTGTAAGCCATCTAAATTTGATGGCTAGATTTTGCCTGTTTCACTGAACAAAATTACCGCTTTTTGAACCATGCCAACAACTGAATTCCTGCGTATTAATTTAGTCAATTACAAATCAGTATTTCATTGAGGATAATTCTATGCCGCATTTATTAGTACAAGGCAAGAATAATTTTGGGCATGAAGGTACACCTCAGACTGCTTCTCTTCGCGACTCCTCAGTTAATCATGCCCTGATTGCGATCGCGCAAGAAGTCACTGAGTTGCTAAGACAAACTTACCTGAGACAAACCGATGAAATTAAAACAGGAGAAACAGAATGATACTGCAAGATAAAGTGGCGTTAGTCATCGGAGGCACATCGGGAATCGGTAGAGCAACAGCGATCGCTTATGCCAAACAACAAGCAAAGGTGGTAGTAGTGGGTCGTCGAATGGATGAAGGTGAAAAAACAGTTCGATTGATTCAGGAAGCTGGCGGAGAGGCTATTTTTGTGCAAGCAGATGTCACGAAAGAAGCTGATGTTAAAGCAATGGTTCATAAGGCGGTTGACGTTTTTGGTCGGTTGGATATTGCCTTTAATAATGCCGGAACGGTCGGCGAAAATCCCTCTTTGATTGAGCAAACAGAAGCGGAATACGATCGCACGATGAACGTCAATGTTAAAGGCGTTTGGTTGTCGATGAAATATGAAATCACTCAGATGTTGAAACAGGGAAGTGGTGCAATCGTCAATATGGCATCTGCGGTTGGAGTCGTTGCACTTCCTAACATACTCAGCACTCCATCTCATTCACGATGTCAAACGTACTAAACAAAGGAACACAATGAATAAACCAAAGTTTTTTGTCACCCCCGGTTATGGCGAATATATGCTGAATAAATTGCATTACTCGCAAGCGGTAAAAATTGGCAATCGCGTGGAGACATCAGGACAAGGTGGCTGGGATGACGATCTGCAAATTCCCGAATCGCTCGCAGACGAAATTGCTCAGGCGTTTCGGAACGTAGAGCGAACCTTGGCAACTGCCGGTGCGGGTTGGGAGCATGTTGTCCACATCAATTCTTACCATGTTAGAGGGTTTCCCCCAGAGGTTAACGATGTGATGGTCAAGCTATTTCGTCATTACATGCCCAACCATGCCCCAATTTGGACAGAGGTAGGGGTTGCAGCTCTTGGACTTCCAACGATGCGTATTGAGATCCGCGTTACTGCAATCACGAGCTAAAACCTATGGAGAGATTCAGATGTCAGAGAAAAACAAAGCAATTTTATTAGAGGCAAACGCGGTGATCGCGCTCAGGCAATAATGAAGGATTTTTGTCGTTCTGCGCTGACGACACGCAATGGACATTTGTAGGCGACAAGACCCTTCAAGGAAAAGAAGCCGTTCGCCAATGGATGGCAACGACATACATAGAGCCACCAAAGTTTATGGTTGCTAACTCAGGCAGACGCGATGCAGAAGGTGAAAAAACTGCCAAACTGATTCGTGAAACAGGCGCTGAATGCTTATACGTCCATTGAAACAAGTTCACTAACATCACAAGAATCTGACAAATCATTTTAAGAACCTGAAAGCAGTCAAGCATTGGAACTCAAGACACTTTAGATAGATAGAACCAGGAGTATTTAATCATGGTCAAAGAGCAAACTGTAGACGGACAAGCAAATTTACAAGCAACTACCAATTTGACACCAGCCCAGGAGTCTTTGCAAGCACTTTGGGAAGAGCATTTACAGTACGAGTTTGGCACTCACAGTACTGAAGATGCCCTCGCTACGATGGTTGAAGATGCTTACGTTAACCACATCCCGGTAATGACTGGGGGAGTCGGGAAACCAGCACTGCGCGAGTTTTATTCCAAATACCTCATTCCACAGATGCCGCCGGACACGGAGTTGACCCTAATCTCGCGCACGATCGGGACAGATCAACTCGTGGATGAAATGATGGCTAAGTTCACTCATACTGTTTGGATGGAATGGATATTACCCGGCGTTGCTCCCACCGAAAAACGGGTGGAAGTGCCAGTAGTAGCGATCGTCCAGTTCCGTGACGGCAAACTAGCCCACGAACACATTTACTGGGATCAGGCAAGTGTATTGGTCCAAGTCGGCTTGCTCGATCCGGGTACACTTCCCGTCGTGGGCGTTGACAGTGCGCGTAAGGCGATCGATCCCAACTTACCTTCAAACACACTAATCGAGCGCGACTAAGTGTAGGAGCCAGCAAACATCAATACCCAAACCCGCCATTTTGCAACCAGCATCGTTCAGTGTCAGCCCGTAGAAGCCATCGAGAAATATGTCGGCGACGTGTATCATCTAGCACAAAGAAAGCGGTGTCCGACGGGAAGCAGGCTTTCATCGAATATTTTGAGAGGATAGCGAAAGAATATCCGGGCAAGTGCGTCCAGTTTAAGCGCGTCTTCGCTGAAGGCGATTATGTAGTCTTGCATTGCTACCAACAATGGCCGGACGACAACGACTGGGCAGGCATCGACATCTTCCGCCTGGATGATAAAGGCAAGATAGTCAGCATTGGGACGTGCTACAGACTATCCCGGAAGCGTCGGCTAACGATAACACGATGTTCTAAACAGTTGAGTGCTGGTCGTGTGAAGGCCGGGTTGTACAACGGCACTGTTTACTCTACAACAAGGATAATTACCACAGATGGAATCTATGAAAGCAGCCGTATTAACTGCGTTTGGTGATGCTGAGAAGTTCGAGATTCAAACTGTTCCCACACCAACACTAAAGGCGAATCAGGTGTTAGTCAGAGTTTGTGCAACCTCGATTAACCCGGTCGATTACCAAACTCGTCGTGGTGATTACAAGGAGCTGGTTCAATTACCCGCCATCCTTGGAGTCGATGTTTCAGGGGTGATTGAGGCAATTGGCGAAGCTGTGACTGATTTCAAGGTGGGAAACAACGTGTATTACTCGCCGCAAATTTTTGGAGAATTCGGTAGTTACGCTCAGTATCATGTGGCTGATGCAGCGATTGTTGCATTGAAGCCTGCAAATCTATCGCACATTGAAGCAGCTTCTTTTCCGCTTGCAGGCGGAACTGCTTGGGATTGTCTAGTGGCTAGGGGCAATCTACAAGTTGGTGAAACAGTTCTCATCCATGCGGGTGCGGGTGGAGTGGGTTCGATCGCAGTTCAACTCGCCAAAGCGATAGGGGCATACGTTTTTGCGACGTGTAGTTCTAGAAACCGAGATTTCGTGACAGAACTAGGCGCAGATCGGGTGATTGATTACAAAAATGAAGATTACGTAGAAGTCATTCGTCAAGAAACAAATGGACTGGGTGTGGATTTAGTTCTAGATACGATCGGTGGAGAAACAATTCAGCGTAGTCTAGAAATCATTCGTCCCTTTGGTAGGCTTACAAGCATTGTAGACATTGCAATACCGCAATCGCTTCTTCAAGCATGGGGTAAGAATCTGACGATTCATTTTGTTTTTTCACCCCAGTACCGAGCAAAATTAGAGGCTTTGACAAAACTCATCGAGCGTCATCAGCTTCGCCCAGTGATTGATTCAGTATGGTCTTGGGATCAGGTCGTTCTGGCACATCAGCGTCTAGAGCAGGGAGGAACACGGGGCAAAATTGTGCTGAAGTTTACAGAAAATTAGACCAGCTTTACGGCGTTGGTAATTGCTAAACGGCTCGGAGTTTGATTGTGTGCTGAAGGTCAATATTGCTTGGGACAGGAGAAACAGGATGATACTGCAAGATAAAGTGGCTTTAGTTACTGGAGGAACAGCGGGAATTGGTAGAGCAACAGCGTTAGCGTACCCCTACGGGGAAGCAAGCTACGCGCAGCGTTCCGTTGGCGCAGCCTCTCGTAGAGAAGGAAAGCTTAACGAAGTTATCGCTTAAAGCATCCAATTGAACAGAGGAGAGATTCAAATGTCAGCCAAAAATAAAGCAATCTTAGAAGAGGCAAACGCGGCGATCGCCCAAGGCAACAATGAAGGATTCTTGTCGTTCTGAACCGATGATACGCAATGGATGCTTGCCCCATCTTTGAAGTCTGCTTAACGCAGCATTGTTAAGATGGTGCTCGATCTCTGCATAACAATTGTGATGCAACAGACAAAAACACATCATCAATTTACAACGGAGAAACCTCTCATGCCTTACATTACCGTTGGTCAAGAAAACTCTGCAACCATCGATCTCTACTACGAAGATATTGGGACAGGTCAAGCGATTGTTCTGATTCATGGATTTCCATTGAACGGACATTCCTGGGAGAAGCAGGTTTTAGTTTTACTGAATGCAGGATATCGAGTAATTACCTACGATCGCCGAGGATTTGGCAACTCCAGTCAGCCCTCATCTGGCTATGACTACGATACCTTCGCCGCCGATTTGAATACACTCATGACCAAGCTTGACTTGCAAAATACCGTGCTGGTCGGTTTCTCAATGGGAACAGGTGAAGTCACACGTTATCTTGGCAAATACGGCTCAGAGCGGGTGCAGAAAGCCGTGCTGATGGCTCCCGTTCCACCGTTTCTGTTAAAGACAGACGACAATCCAGAGGGTGTTGATCAAAGCGTTTTCGATGGCATTATGAAAGCGATTGTTGACGATCGTCCAGCTTATTTCTCTGCCTTTTTCAAAGAGTTCTTCAATGTTGATGTATTGCTTGGCGATTCTCGTTCCGAGAGGCTACGCCAACGCATCAGCAATGAAGCGATCCAAGCCAGTTGGAATGTGGCAGTAGGGGCTTCTGCTAAAGGGACTTTGGACTGTGTACCCTCCTGGCTCACCGATTTCCGCGATGATCTGCCCCGCATTGATGTGCCGACTCTGATTATTCATGGAGATAGCGATCGGATTCTGCCGCTTGAGTCCACCGCAGCAAGACTTCCAAAGCTGATTAAAAACAGTCAACTGGTTGTCATTCCCGGCGGGCCGCACGCCATCAACTGGACTCATGCTGATCAGGTCAATCCCTTGTTACTGGACTTTCTTCAGCAGAAATAATCAGTGACCTGCCGGATTCCTGTCCTGTGAAAAAACGCTGTGATTCATAAGTTGAGTCAGGCTCAAATGATACACATGAATGGCACTAAGTTAAGCTGAAGGGTAGGTGGCGTAAGGATTGCAGGGATGCAGGGGTGCAGAGGGGAATTTCTAAATATTAGAACTTACGCATAGTACATAAATACTACACGCAATTTGGGTGTTTTAACCATGTTTAGCACCTAGCGATGTCTACGACGGGCTACGCCTACGCAAATATGCGAGTACATCAGGGTTATGCGAAGCGCCTAAAACGACCAAATATGGTTATACATATTATGGTTAATTTGTACAGTGCGTAAGTCCTAAATATCTGAACGCAATGCCTAAAATTTCTTCTTTCTCCTCTGCTCCTTTGCTCAAGAGCACAAGAGCTGCCTCAACGATTTTCCCTTTTCTTAGTGCCATTCCTTCCAGGAGCAAAGTCGTCGTCAGGATATGAAATAGATGCTGTTGTGAAAGAGTATTTCTGAAGCCAAAACTGGGGCTACAAAGCAATGCGACAGGCATTTTTGCTTCAGTTTTTGTCCGCTACTGAGGATAGAGCATCGTAAATTCAAAGGAGGAAAATTATGTCTGCAACAGTAGAAACGCCACAGATATCGCGAATTGAAGTGCTGGCATCCGGTCTGGATAGTCCACGTAAGCTGAACTTTGGACCTGATGGGGCACTTTATGTTGCCGAAGCAGGACGAGGGGGGACAGGTGCCAGTATTCCATCTCCAACTCAACCGGGCGCGTCTGTATTCTATGGTGCAACAGGTGCAATTACCCGCATTCAAAACGGTGTTGTAAAACGAGTCGTAACTGGACTACCATCGCTGGCATTACCTGATGGATCGGATGCAGCAGGTGTGAATGACATTGAGTTTGATGCCTATGGAAACGCCTATGCGATCATTGGTCTTACTGGTAATCCAGCTAATCGAGATAACCTTCTACAAGTTCCTGATTTTAGCCAGTTGCTCGCGATCAATAACTTTGATGGTGGTGCTTCCTGGATAAGATTGAGCGATTTTGGTGCTTATGAACAAAATAACAACCCTGATGGGCAAAACGTAGACACCAACCTCTATGACTTGCTGATTGCAGATAATATAGCCTATGTCGTAGATGCAGGTGCCAATGCTTTGCTCTTTCAGCGAGCCTTTGGTGGCGAACCGACTTTAGAAACCGTCTTTCCAACTCGTACCACGACTGATCCACTCACAGGTGAAGCCGTGGTGCGGCAGCCTGTCCCCACCTCAGTTACCGTTGGCCCTGATAACGCTCTCTATGTTGGCGAGTTAACTGGGTTTCCTTTTCAAGCAGAAACTGCACAAGTTTATCGCATCAATGCTGAAGGTCAACCGGAAGTCTATGCAGGGGGATTTACGCATATCGCCGATCTGGCCTTTGATAAATCTGGCGGTCTGTACGTCCTGGAATATGATGCGGATGGAATCTTGAATGGAAGTGACGCAGGTGCCCTGATTTATGTGTCTCCAGATGGTAAAACTCGCACCACGATCTTGGATGATGAGTTAATTAATCCGACAGGTCTAGAAATCGGTTCTGATGGTGACATTTACATTTCTAACAAAGGCTTTATCGCAGGACAAGGAGAGGTGCTGCGGTTGAGTTTAGAGAAGGATATAACCTTCGGTTGTGCTCCGCTGTATGACCTGGTGAAGCACTGCATAATGGCGATCTCGGCAGATAGCGATCTGGCGAATGTCTATTATCCTCTGTTGAGCCATTCGTTTCCTGTCCAATTATATTCAGGAGCTTGAACGGTGACAAAACCGAACATTTGCAGGGAGATATAATGTTTATCGATTACATTTCACTCATGCTCATTAACCTAGCAGCTGGACTCACTCTGTTAGCTAGTTATGTGTACTTTGGTCTTAGTAGTTCAAATCAGAAACGCTGGATTCCAGGCTTTGGTGTAGTCGGTGCGATCGCTTTAGTCACTGGCTTACACATGACTTTTACCTGGCCCATTATTGGTAGTTTCAATGTTGCCTTTGGTGAAACAACTGTTCTGTTTGGCATTTTGTTTGTAGGAACTTCCCTAACTCTGGCAATGGGTTGGGAATTATTTACCCTGGGCATTTATGGATTCTTTGCAGGACTGGTATCGCTTCTAATTGGCTTTCGCATCATAAACCTGGAAATAACACAACTTCCTTTGCTGTCAGGAATTGGGTTCATTCTCGTTGGCTTAGGAGGAATTTTTTCTGTACCAACCCTCTCTCTCAAATCAACCCGGCTCTTGCGAACTATTGGAGCAATTGTGTTAAGTGTGGCAGCTCTCATCTTTGCTTATATCGGATTGACTGCCTACTGGGCGCATCTTGCGGACTTTTCGAAGTGGACACCCCTGCCAAGATAGTCGCCGTAAAACAACCATCATTAATCACGTAACTAAAAAGGAGTTTGATCGTGCAGAACATCACACTTGACACTATCACTGAAGCCGTCATTAATCATGGCGATCGCGGCAAATCTCACCCGCGACTCTATGAAATTTACACGAGCTTGGTTAAACATTTGCATGACTTTGTGCGTGAGGTGAATCTGACAGAATCAGAGTTGCAGCAGGGACGTAATTTTCTCAACCGGGTCAGTCATCACACTCAGGAGATTCCCGCTGGAGAAATGCAGGCGTTAACAGATCTACTCGGAATCTCAGAGTTGGTAGAATTACTGCAAGATAAGCATCGTGGTACAGAAAGCAATTTAGAAGGACCATTGTATGTGCCGAATGCACCAGAACGGCAGATGAGCGATCGCTTGGGTATTGATACAGAAGGAGATTCGCTTTTCCTGTCAGGCAGGGTTTTAGATTTGAACGGTCAACCGATCGCCAATGCTCTGATTGATGTTTGGCAACCCAATTCCAAAGGATTATATGATGTCCAAGAGCCATCTCAGCCGTTGGGGAATTTTCGCGGACGTTTCAAAACGAACAAGAGTGGAAAGTATATGTTTGAAACCGTCGTGCCACTGGGTTACAAAGTGCCAAGCAGTGGTCCATGTGGCGAGTTGCTGGGACTCTTGGGACGGCATCCCTGGCGGGCGGCTCACATCCATTTCAAACTCAGTGCTCCGGAGTACACTCCACTGACAACACAAATTTTTATTGCTGGCGATCCTCACCTGGATTCAGATACGACCTTTGCAGTGCGATCGGCGATCGTTCAATTGCAAAAGCACGAAGCACTAGACGAACTCAAGGCACACAATCAAAGTAAACCGTTTTACACGACTGAGTTTGATTTTGTGTTGAAACCCGCTACTCTCTAGCGGAGAATCATCAAGCAATGGTTGCACATTATGTCTACACCATCAATCCAGAACAATCTGCTAATTGGCATTTGGAAGTTAATTTCTGCAACCGCCATTTACGCTGATGGAACGGTGACTCCAGACGTGTATGGAACTCATCCGGTTGGCTACATCACTTACACATCAGATGGTCACATGATGGTGATGTTTTCTAGGAGCGATCGCTCACCGCTGAGTCAGGAGGTCAGATCACCGCTGACTCCCCAGATGCAATCTTTACCCGTGGAAGAGCTTGCTCAAGCATTTACAACATTCAATGCTTACGCTGGAACTTATACGTTGAGTGGCAACACAGTAACTCACCAGATCAAAATTGCATCAATTCCTAATCGCGTTGGTACAACGTTAGTTCGCACCTTTACTCTTAATGAGAGCCGACTAACGCTCGTGACGCCGCCAGTCTTGAGTGATGGTGTTGAAGCGGTTTTTGAGCTGCTGTGGGAACGCATTATAGCAAGGGGAGTTCGTTGTCGATAACGAAGTAGAGGCAAGTACGATCACTTTTCACTCACTGAAAACGTCGCTATCCTCGGTTATCTCGACGGACGAAACTGGCTCACTGGCGAACGATCGATTGCCGCTCCCTACCTGTTCGTCATTCTGCGCTGGGCGATCAACACTCAGGCTGGTTGTCATTCCCGGCGGGCCGCACGCCATCAACTGGACTCACGCTGATCAGATCAATCCCCTGTTGCTGGACTTTCTTCAGCAGGAATAATCAGTGATCTGCTGCATTTCTGGCTTGCGAAAAAACTCTGTGATTCACCCCGTTGAGTCAGGCTCAAATGATACACATACTTGTCTAGTTCTGAAGAGGCAATTCTATGACTGTCCCCACTCAAACGTCTCGAACCGTTGCCGGAGTAATCAACAGCGTTGAAACACTCGAAGGGGCCGGATTTCTTGTACGTCGGCCCTTTCCCAAAAGTAGCTTCTCTGAATTTGACCCGTTTCTCCTCCTCGACGAGTTGGGTCCGATTAATCTAAAGCCGGGTCAGGCAAAAGGTGCACCCGATCATCCGCACCGGGGCTTTGAAACCGTCAGCTATGTCTTGGATGGACGGTTAGAACACAAAGATTCTGCGGGACACGCCGGGCTACTAAATCCGGGTGATGTCCAGTGGATGACAGCAGGTGCCGGGGTCGTGCATTCCGAGATGCCGGAGTCAATGTTTACCCAAACTGGTGGACGGCTCCACGGCATTCAACTATGGGTCAATCTGCCACAACGAGACAAAATGATGCCGCCCCGCTATCAGGAAATTCCAGCGGCTCACATTCCGGTAGCTCAAACCGAAGATAAGTCTGTGACGGTGCGGGTAATTGCGGGAGAAGCGTTAGGGGCAAAAGCCGTAATTCAGACGCGCACGCCGATAACTTACCTCCACTTCACACTGCAACCAGGGGCAACGATGATCCAGCCTGTACCCCTCCAGTACAACGCCTTTGTCTATGTACTGGAGGGGTCTGGGTTGTTTGGGACAGAGCCAGCGCCTGGTGATGATGGGCAGATGGTGCTCTTTTCTCAAGATGGAGAAGATGTGGTGATCTCCAACCCTGCTGATGCTCAGCGTCCTCTAGATCTTCTGCTGATTGCAGGTGTACCCCTTAACGAACCAGTCGTGCGCTATGGTCCATTTGTCATGAACACTGAAGCTGAAATCACCCAGGCGATCAACGATTACCAAGAAGGAAGGATGGGACGAATTCATGCTTAACACACTTCAATATTGGACTAGTCAACATCAACGCTTGAGTGAGTTACGAATCAAACTACTGCATCTGCACAAGCTTTTACTAGAGACTGAGCGTCTTACCTATGAGCAAGTTCGAGGGCAAGTTTCTAGAGGTGAATTGCTACAACTGGTGATTAGTCATGAGCAGTTTGCCTGGTTGCATCGAGTCTCAGAATTGATTATCCAAATCGATGAGTTGCTTCATGCCGATGAATCTGTTACATCAGAGGCAATTGAAGCGATTGACAGTGACATTCGGACACTGCTCAGCCCCGACGAATCGGGCGATGAGTTTGCCATGAAGTATAACACGGCGCTTCAACGCCACCCCGATGTCGTGTTAGCTCATGCAGATGTCATGATGTTGCTGACCTCTGACAGTATTTAACCCGCTTAACCACAGTCTGGAATTGCTTCGGGAACAGCTTTTGAGGATCTGCCGGAAGATTGGTTATGTCCAGTCTGTGGCGCGAAGAATGTGAAAAAACTGTGTGATTCACCCCGTTGAGTCAGACTCACACGCTAGGGCGTGTCTGAAAAGTAAACATTGAATGGAGACTTATAGCGATGTCTAAAAATCCAAAAATCGGCTTAGAAGGACTGCTTCGTCCAGAAGATAGCATCCTGGTACTGATTGACCACCAGCCCTATCAGTTCACCAACTTGAACAGCCATGAACCTACGATGATCATTAACAATGTTATTGGTCTTGCTAAATCGGCAAAGGTGTTCAACGTACCAACAATCCTTACCACAGTCATTGAAGAGAGAGGAGGTTACATCATTAAGGGACTACAGGATGTTTTTCCTGATCAAAAACCGATCAACCGCACTTTCATCAATACCTGGGAAGATCCAAACGTTACAGATGTAGTGAAGAAAAGTGGCCGCAAGCAACTTATACTTGCTGCGCTTTACACCGAAATCTGTCTCGCAATGCCAGCAATCCAGGCGCTAGGTGAAGGTTATGAAGTATTCATCGTTACCGATGCTTCGGGTGGTGTTACTGCGGAAGCTCATGACATGGCTGTTCGCCGTATGGTTCAGGCTGGCGCAATTCCAATCAACTGGATGGCTGTACTTGCTGAATGGCAGCGTGACTGGGCACGCACAGAAACATCTGCGGGTGTATCAGATATTATTCTTGAGCATGGCGGTGCTAGTGCGGTGGCCCTTGCCTGGGAACTTCAGCTTCTTGCAACAACCCCTCCAGTGACCTCAGGTGGACACTAATACTTGAGGTTTCCTCTACGGAAGCAACAAGTAAAATAGGATACAGCATTTTGAAAAAGATAAAATACTGTCTCTGTCTCAAGCGTTATTGATTCATCTGTTGCGCCACTATTCTGAGGTCGTACAAATTATCATGCCTGAGAATAGAAGCTTAACTTACAGCCAATTGCAGCAGGCGATCGATTACATTCATGCTCATCTGAATTGTGATTTATCCTTAGCCGAACTAGCAAGTGTAGTTAACATCAGCCCGACTTACTTTGCAAGTTTGTTTAAGCGAACGATGGGGATTTCGCCCCATCAGTATGTGATTCAACGGCGCGTGGAACAGGCAAATTTCTCGTCCAAAATTTACAGATTTTGAACTTGCTCCGATTGTGTAATTGCAAGCCTAAACTTATGCTGATCCAAAAACTAAAGGACTGTGAAGAAATTATCGCTGGAGATGGAACTGTTCTGCGCGAATTGCTTCATCCTG
This sequence comes from Nostoc sp. CHAB 5824, assembly GCF_020829665.1. GTDB lineage: Bacteria > Cyanobacteriota > Cyanobacteriia > Cyanobacteriales > Nostocaceae > Nostoc. Next base: position 29,479 of record NZ_JAIVFT010000030.1, on the reverse strand, counting down.
ACAAACAAGATATCAACTTGCGTTACAGTTTGGCGCATGCGATCTTGCCTGTTGGCGAAACTTCGATTCCCCATTCTCTAAAGACTTCTGAGGTTTATTACATCATTAGCGGTGTTGGCGAAATGTCGATCGATAGCGAAGTTCGTCGCATTGAACCAGGCGATGCGGTTTACATTCCTCCAAATGCCATCCAGTTCCTTCACAACTACGGCGACGAACCCCTTGTTTTCGTTTGTCTAGTTGATCCAGCTTGGCGCAAAGAAGACGAAACGATTTATGCACCAGTCTGATTCATGCAAATCTCACTGCTAGGGATGATTGATCACGATCTTAAGAAACCCAGCCATCGTTTTCAGTCAATGTTCATTGAAACTCTCTAGGAGCCATCATGAGTACTGCTGTAGTGAATGGCGCGTCCCATGTTGTGATGGTTGCCCATGCAGATGCTGTTGCCAAGCTCATCGATTGTGCTGCAACCGCGCTATAGACGAGGCATAAACGCATCCGGCTACATCACTGGACAATCCTTAATGATCGATGGCGGATACACAGCGAACTGACCCATTTCAAGAGAGAACAAGAGAGAACAGACGAGCTTGATTTTCAGATCACATCTAGAAGGAGGGATTCTATGTTAACTTTTGTCTTAGTTCATGGCTCCTGGCATGATGGTTCTGCTTGGCAGGCAGTTATTGATCAACTAGAAGCAAAGGGACATAATGCTTTTGCGCCCACGATCGCTGGACATGGCAAAGGCGTGAACAAAAACGTCAACCATGCTCAATGCACGCAATCGATCGTCGATTACATTGTGAGTAAAGACTTAAACGATATCGTTCTAGTCGGACATAGTTTCGGTGGGACAATTATTGCCAAAGTTGCTGAAGCAATCAGCGATGGCTTCGCCGGCCAAAGGCAACGCATTCGACGACTCATCTTCTTCAATGCCTTTGTCCTCAATGATGGTGAAAGCCTCAACGATAACACCCCACCGCACTCTCAAGCGTTATCCGATCAGCTAGCGAGACAATCGGGCGATCATACGGTGATGCTACCTTTTGAGATTTGGCGAGAAGCGTTTATCAACGACGCTGATCTTGAACTGGCTCGATCGAGTTACGCACAATTATCGCCTGAACCGTATCAACCGTGGCTTGACAAGTTAGACCTGAAGCAGTTTTACTCGCTGCCCATCCCCAAAAGCTACCTCTACTGTACCGAAGACAACGTCCTTCCTCAAGGCGATTGGGGTTGGCATCCCAGAATGTCTAGCCGCTTGGGACTATTTCGGTTCGTGCAAATGTCCGGTAGTCATGAGGTGATGTTTTCCAACCCGGTCGGCTTGGCAGAAAAGATAATTGCGGCAGGGCGCGACTAGCTGATGGTTGAGATGAACAACAGACAATCGCTTATCCCCGAAACAAGGGCGCTAACCGATCAGAATTTGACCAACTGTTCACCGTTGTCTCCTACCAGGAATACCAAAAAACTATGACCTGCGAACATCTCAACAATCTAACTGTAGAAAACCTGATTTCTAAAGCAGCTTATCCCGTATTTCGTTGTGAAGAGTGCATTAAAATAGATAGCCGCTGGGTACACCTCCGGATTTGCCAAACCTGTGGCAAAATGCTGTGCTGCGATTCTTCTGAGCATCAACATGCTCGCCGTCATTATGAAGCAACCAATCATACAGTGGTTAGTTCGGCTGAATTGGGGGAGCAGTGGTTATGGTGTTTTGCAGATGAACAGGGAAAAAACTATTGATAGCGATTCTGATTTCATCTAGATTTCCTTCTCATTTCTTCAACATGTTCTCCTCATGTGGGTGATTTTCATGGCTGTTTCTAATCAAAGTACTCCCATTGACATCGTTTGGCCCAGTTTGCCCTTAGCAGCTTGGCAGGATACCTATGCAACTCTCCATCTATGGACGCAAATCATCGGTAAAATCCGGTTGGCACTGGCACCTAAACTCAATCACTGGTGGCAATCTACTCTTTATGTCACACCGCGTGGACTAACAACCGCTTCAATCCCTTGCGGAACTCGTAACTTTCAAATTAGCTTTGATTTTCTCGACCACCAACTACAAATCGACACTAGCGACGGCATTACTAAAAGAATTGCACTGGCTCCTCGCTCTGTGGTAGATTTTTACCAAATGGTGCTAACTACATTGAGCGACATCGGCATTGAAGTTCAAATCTGGACGATGCCGCAAGAAGTGTCAGAACCAATCCCGTTCGATCAGGACTATCAACACGCAGCTTATGATCCTGAATATGCACAACGGTTCTGGCGAATTCTTGTGCAAGTCGATCGGGTCATGACCTTATTCCGTTCCCAGTTTATTGGTAAATCCAGCCCTGTACATTTTTTTTGGGGCAGCTTTGATCTTGCTGTGACTCGTTTCTCTGGTCGTCGTGCGCCAGAACACCCAGGGGGAGTTCCGAATATGGCAGATTGGGTCACACGAGAAGCCTATTCACACGAAGTCAGTAGCTGCGGTTTTTGGCCAGGGGGTGGGTCAATGGTGGAGCCTGTTTTTTACGCTTATGCTTACCCTACGCCGGAAGGGTTCCATGATTACCCGATCCAACCCACAGAAGCTTTTTACAGCTTAGAGATGCAAGAGTTTATCCTACCCTATGAAGCCGTGAGACAAACTGACGATCCAGATGCAATGCTCCTTGCTTTTTTCCAAAGCACCTATGAAGCAGCAGCCAATTTAGGACATTGGGATCGAGTTGCGCTGGAGCATACTCAAAGTTGAGTGTTGGAACTTACTAAACTCCAAGTTGGTTAAAACAAAGACAACTTGAATAGAGGAGAAATTCAAATGTCAGACAAAAATAAAGCCATCTTAGAAGAGGCAAACGCGGCGATCGCCCAAGGCAACAATGAAGGATTCTTGTCGTTCTGCGCCGACGACACGGAATGGACATTTGTAGGTGACAAGACCCTTAAAGGAAAAGAAGCCGTTCGCCAATGGATGGCAATGACATACATAGAGCCGCCAAAGTTTAGGGTCGCTAACTTAATCGCTGAGGGTGATTTCGTCACGGCACTCGGCGACATCACCATGAAGGACGAAGACGGGAAAGCGGCTCATTACTCGTACTGCGATGTCTGGCGCTTTCGCGGCGATAATATTGTCGAGTTAAGGGCTTTCGTTATCAAAACCGAGGTCAAGGATGAAACCAGCAGCGCGGCGTAAATCATCTGCAAAAGTCAGGATGTATTCTTGCAAAGCAGAAAGTCCGCCGAGTGATAATCAAGAATTGCTGTAAAGCCGTGAATTTTTTCGCTTTTACTACGATTTCACTTCGCTTATCGACAATCGTTACTGAACAGAGGAACATCATGAATAAGCATAGTGAATTAAAAGTAAAGGTTACACCTTTGAACATAATTTTAGATATTGGGAAATGCATTGATCTATGCTGAAAAATACAACTTTCAAGACATTTGTTACTGCCACAGTAAGTAGTGCGGCTTTTTTGTGTGTAAGTGTTAATAATGCTTATGCTGCTTCTTTCAACTCTATTTCTCGTATTTATGGTTTTGGTGATAGCTATTCAGATAATGGGGCAGCACTTCGGATTACAACAGCAGCAGTTAACTCTGGGGTGCCTGGAGCATTTATATTCCCCCAAGTAGACGTGTATGACTCTGATGGTCGATGGACAAATAATCCCGGCTTAACATCAGTTGAGGTACTAGCAAAACAAAAAAAATTACAATTAACAGATTATGCTGTGGGTGGTGCAAAAAGCGGTAATGGCAATTTAAGTACTTGGCTTGATAAATATCAAAATACTGGTTTATTCGGTCAAATCGAAGAATATAAAGCAGAAGTTAATCGCGTGCCAGATTCTAAGGGATTATACTTCATTTTTATATCTACAAATGACTTATTAGAAAGGTTTTTTAATAATCAGACTGGTTCGGTCGATGTATTAGCTGATGCTGCTGTTAACAATATTGTTTCTGGAATATCACAACTTGCAGCGCTAGGTGCAGAACAGTTTTTTGTTGTAAATTCTACAGATTTAGCTGCATTACCACTTTTTGAGCAATACTCAGAAGAGGCAGCTAAGTTTAGAGATGTTATCAATAAAAGTCTTCCCGGTCAACTCGATACCCTGAATAAGCAATTAGGTGTCGAAGTTGCACTGTATGACCATGTTGCAATTAGCAACAAAATTCGCTCTACCCCAGCGACATTTGGTTTTACCAATATAAATGATGCCTGCAAACTTTTATACACCACTGGGGGGTTAGAGCCTGGTTGTTCAACACCTGATAATTATTATTACTTCGACGAGATTCATCCTACTCGTCGTGTACATCAAATCATTGGTGAAGATATGGCCAATTTCTTAGATACACAGAAAACACCAACTGTTCCTGAACCATCAAATGTTGTAGCTTTGATATCTTGTATAGGTATAATAAGTTTACTACGGCGTAAAGTTCATAGTAGCTAAGGGTATCACCGTGCCAAAGTAGGTTTCATTGTACGCGCTTGTCCCAAACTTATAGCGGTTCTCAGTTGGGTGCAATATAGTAACAGCTGTGCGTGAACCATCCAATAATGTCTTTTTTAGTTACAGCATCTAAGGCATTTGTAATGGCCTTATCTAGGTATTGAGCCGAGATACAAGTAAAAAACAGCAAGATGGTCTGAAAAGCCCTGCTGTATACAAGTTTGAACGTTTTTTAAGCGAAAGTAGGATTTTGCCTGAAGATACTTGCAGTCTGAGGGTCAATAATTGCTTTTCGCCAACCCAAGAGTTTAATAAATACTCTGTGGTAGAAGGCTAATATTTTGGGCTATAATCCTTTGCCTGTAATAGTTACAGACAATCCATTGCGAAGGATACTCAAAGTCCTTGCTGTAAAACCTGTAAATAAAATTAATAAATACTCTAGTTTTTGTAGCGATACATACCCAAGATTTACGTTATCCTGCCAATTTTACTTAAAAAATGGCTGAACCCTATATATAGTATGAGTTTCGAGACCATCTTGCAGGTTTTTACTTATATCTCGGCTCAATACCAACTGGAACCGTTGTGACCACCCCAGCCCTGCTCACAGTCAGCGCGTTCCACGCAACCTTCCACGCGCTATCGGTGCTGGTTGCAATCCCTGTGTTCCTGGCGATCGCCTACAAGGTGTTCAAACGCGACGAGGCATCCGAACCCGTTTTCCAGAGCCATCAGAAGGGTCGTCGGTGATCTCGTCAGTTTGTAGAACCATCAGCAAATGGATCAAAGGAGTTGATTATCATGTCTAAAGTGCCTTCTAACTACTCGCAGCAGCCCCAACATCTCCCCGCCGCGTCCTCGGTTCAGCTTAAGGTTTCCCGTCCAGGCTGGCTTGAGATCATTGTGGGTCTTGTCGTCTTGGCGATCGTCGGGTTCGTCGGTGTTTCGCAGCTCAAGCGGCTCGGTCTTGACCCCGTGGTCTACGGACTGATCTTGACTTCGTGGACGGGTGTCGCTACGCTAACCGCGTTCGCGGTAGCTGTGCGGCTGCGGATTCGTTCCCTGAACGCCTTCGGTGTGCGTCCGGTCTCTAAGCGCTGGTTGCTTATTGCGATCGGAGTCGGACTGGTTGCCTTTGTACTCAAGGGATTGGCAGTTGTGGGCTGGATTCAGATCACCGGGAACACCAACAATGTTCAGGGTGTGTACGCAGAGGGCGGTAGCGGCGGAGTACTATCCCTGGTTTTAGCCACGTTGTTCCTCGGTATCGTCACGCCTCTTGGCGAGGAGTTGTTCTTTCGGGGTGTCGTCGCTAACGCGCTGCTGCGCTACGGTTCGTTCATCGGGGTCGTGGGTAGCACCGTGATCTTTGCCCTTTGTCATGGCATCAACATCGTCTTTCCCGCAGCCGTAGTCGCGGGTCTCGCCACTGCCGAGGTCTTCCGCCGCAGCGGCTCGGTCTGGACTGCTGTCATTGTTCACGTCGTTTTCAACTTGCCCACAATTCCGGTGATGGTAGCTGCTGGCATGGGCTGATAGGACGGATCATCTGGAGGTTAAACCAATGGCAATTCTGAAACAATTCGGGATTTTATTTGTATTGGGCAGTGTGGGAATTGTGATGTACACGATCGCGTCTATTCCTTTAGTCGAGCAACAGTTAGCGAAACTGTCTCCAGAAATGCTGGAAAAAGTGCCGCCATTGTGGATTTTAATGCTTCTGCAAGGACTACAGTATTCAATTCTACTGGCAATCAGCATTCTGGTCGGAATTGGTTGTGCCTATCGTGTTGGATTAAGCTCCCATTTGATTGATCATTGGGTGTTTCACACCGCTAAGTCTCCATCTTTTGCCGTTGAGATGAAGTGGAGCTTGGGTGTGGGTGCAGCGGCGGCGATCGTTCTCTTGTTGCTCGATCAGTTGATGCAACCTGTCCTACCTGAAGCGCTACGGGCAGCCAATAATACAGAGCCAAGTTGGTTGAATTTGCTCACAGCAATGTTCTATGGCGGCATCACTGAGGAAATTTTGATGCGCTGGGGTTTAATGTCGCTGCTTGTTTGGATCGCGTGGAAAGGGCTAAAACAAGGCGTTACATTGCCAAGTCAAGGGATTTACCAGGGTGCGATCGCTCTAGCCGCGTTGGTATTTGGACTACTACACCTGCCAGCGACTGCCGCGATCGTTCCCCTCACTCCAGTTGTGATTATTCGGGCGTTGTTACTGAATGGGATTGTGGGGATTGCGTTTGGCTGGCTCTTTTGGCAATATTCGCTAGAAGCTGCAATGTTAGCCCATATCAGCTTTCATGCTTTTGCCTCTGTTCTTAGCGGTTTACTGGCAAGGTTGGCTTAAGTTTTGGAATAGATATCGTAGGGCTAGCACTGCCCACAAAGCTTTACCGTGAAAGGTTTTAAAAAGAAAGGTTTTAAAAATGGTGGGCGATGCCCACTACTTGAATTGATGCTCAGCTCTACAGTTTTAAGGTGGTAAATCAAATGATTCAGTGCAAAGATTTTGCGCCTCGGATTACTGAACGGGGACCCTTCGGCGGAGCTTCCGATTATGAATCCTTCTCTGAGGTTGTGAGTGAGGTCAATCAGTGGATTGAAAATACAACGATACAGGTGATCAATGTTGAAACCGTTGTTTTACCAGATAGCTTGAAAAGCACAAGTGATGGTGTCTACGGCGTGACAGTCAGTAATGGGGTCTACCCAGTGATGATCAGCCAGGGCGTTACAGTCAATTGCTTTCAATGTGTGCGTGTGTGGTACAGGGAATAAGCTTCACCGGAGAAGAAATAATGAAACGATTTACCTTGTTTACTTTCCTGTACCTCGCGCTGGGAGTTTGCCTGAGTGCGATCGCACTTGGATACCCAAACCTGCCTTCGAGTCTTCAAAGAAGCTTGTTCATCATTGCAGGATTGTCCTACCTCTTTTGTTTCCTGAGTACCTTCCCCTTCTGGCGTGAGACGACAATCCACTTCTATCGCAGCCGCAATTCGGCGGTGATTCTACCCTGGTTAGTGATTGGAGTGAACATTGTTTGGATGATCTGGGATGTTCAGAGTCAGAACTGGACAATGGAAGCCATTTTACGAGCGTTGTCGCGGCTATTAGTTGTCTTACCGTTTGCAGAAATCATTGTGATTACATGGCAAGTGAATTCTGAACATTAGTGTCTAAATCAGATGATCCTGAAACGAACTCGCTCTTCACCGATCGGAGCAAGCAGATGGAGTAATAACTCCGACACGAAATTGATGCTAACTAGAACTGATCCATCAGGAGGACAATCATGAAACTTCAAACCATTTTCAGATTAATAACGATCGCTACAGGATTGCTCGGAGGTTCATTCACTCATCCCGCGATAGCGAAGCGCTGCTGCGTTCGCCCTTGGCGTCTCCCCTTGGGAGAAGCGCAGATCGCACACAGCATTCCTCCACAACAAACCTCCCCCATTCTGATCGCCACTGCCTACACTGATTTAACCTTACCTACCTTACGCCAAGGCGATCGCGGCAAAAACGTGCAATTGTTACAGCGCATCCTTCAAGACAATGGCTTTTTAGGAGCCGCAGGTGTGAGGTTAGGCAATCCAAGAGGGGCGATCGTCGATGGCATCTTTGGTGCGGTCACAGTGTCTGCGGTACGCGATCTCCAGCGACGATACAGAATCCCAGTTACAGGGCGAGTCAATCCAACCACCTGGGAAGTCCTGGATATGCACGAAAACCCCTATCGATCCCCGCTTCCCTGGAAACAACAGAACATTACACAACCATAAGCCACAGAAGATTTCTAATGAACCGAAAGATTCTTTCAACCAAAATCACAACCACAATCGCAATCACAATTCTGTTCGGCGTACTCCTACTGTTCAATTTTCCATCCCTGGCTCAAGTCAGTTCACAAGTGATTCCCAGAATCGAAGTGATCGAAAGTTCTGAAGGGATTCCACCCAGCTACCGTTTGGTCATCAGCCTGTCGCAGGACAATGTTTATGTCTTCTGTCCGACTGACTTCGAGCCACAGTTGGACTATCTGCGAAATGTGAAGGCGATTCAATGTAAGCCGTTTACCAGTCCCTAGAAGTAAACCAGTGAGGGGCAACAGCATAACAACTCACACCACTTTGTTGCTTTGAACAGAGGAGAGATTCAGATGTCAGAGTTAATTATCGTCATTTCTTGCTTTTTTCTTGACTGTAATCTATTTAAACTTCAACTTGAAGTGCGAAATGTGGGATATAGGCTCAATTGTTGGGTAAATTCCTCGATTAATTTGGTGAGCAGCAGTGATAATGGCACTTGTTTGAGCTTGACGGAATACCTGGGTCAACCGCACTACTGGCACACGACCAGAATTAATCAAATCAGCAAGTATTTGACCTGGGCCCACAGATGGTAGCTGGTCAATGTCACCCACCAACAATAGTAGAGCGCCAGCCAATACTGCTTTAACCAAGGAGTAAGCCAGAAACAAATCAAGCATCGAAGCTTCGTCAGCGATAATTGCCGTGTGGGGTAAAGGGTTTTCACTGTCGCATTTAAATCCCCTTGTCCTGGGGTCAAATTCTAACAATCGGTGTATAGTTTTTGCTTCCAGTCCAGTCATCTCACCCAAGCGTTGAGCAGCGTGTCCAGTTGGTGCTGCCATTGCAATAGATTTACCCATCGCTTTCCATAAACTAACTATGGTATGGGTGGTGAAAGTTTTTCCTACGCCAGGGCCACCAGTGAGGATCATGATTTTGGAATAGGCTGCTGTTTCTACAGCTTGGCGTTGCTGTTGTCAAAGCTGAATTTTACGGCTGGCTGTAAAGAGGTCAATCCAATCACGCACACGCTCAATGTCAGTGCCAACAGGATTTTCCAAGCGTTGGCGTATCAGTTGAGCTAAATTCTGTTCCGTATGAAAGTAAGTCGGCTTGTAGCAAAGTAGCGTTTTATCTTCATCCCGCTCTCTAATCAGGTCGTCTGCGAGAGCCATATCCTTAATAATTATCGAGATCCCTTCTTCTGTTGGTTGATGAGATTCGGTAGTCAGCAGTTTGATTACCAACTCAATCAGTTCGCTTTGTGGCAGGTAACAGTGGCCATCTTCGGCGGCAACACTTAGACAGTGCATAATTCCTGCACGGTAACGAAATTCTGAGTCCGGCGCAATTCCGATATTTCTCGCAATCTTGTCAGCAGTCAGAAAACCAATCCCGTAAATGTCGGCTGCTAACTGATAAGGGTTCTTGGTAACAGTGGCAATCGCTTCATCCTTATATTGCTTGTAAATCTTCACAGCATAGGTGGTAGAAACACCATGCCCTTGGAGAAACACCATCACTTCTTTGATCGCTTTCTGAGTTGACCAAGCGTTTTTGATGAGAGTAATCCGCTTTTTGGCAATACCCTGGACTTCAATCAGTCGTTCAATCTGGTTTTCGATGATGTCGAGGGTTTCTAGTCCGAAGTGAGCAACAATCCGTCTTGCCGTGACTGGGCCAACACCTTTAATCAGCCCACTGCCAAGGTATTTCTCAATTCCAGTGAGAGTGGCTGGTTTGGTTTCTTGGTAATTGATGACTTGGAATTGTGGCCCAAATTGTGGATGGTCACGCCAGAAACCAGTTAGCTGTAGAGTTTGACCTGGCTGAATATTGGTAAAGCTGCCGACAATTGTTGTGAGTTCGGTGCTACGGGGGCGGGTCAGTCTTGCCACAGTGTAACCCGATTCACCAGAGTAAAAAGTTAGGCGTTCTACGACTCCGGTGATTGTTTCGTGTTGAGGAAAGGCACTTACTTGTTGAGGCGAAAGATTAGGGGGAGTGGACATTGCCTGTTAGAAGAGGCCGCACATTATTATAATATTGGAAGTCAGTTAATTATAGTACATAAATACTAACTGAGATGCCCGGTATTAGAAGTTCGAGATAAGAAATCCTCGAAACCCTTGATTTGTGATTGTTCGATCTGAAGCTCTGTTTTCACCTATTCTCAATAAGGCATATTGTTCTCATACTGCAACATTTTACTCAACTACTTGATATAAAGTCACAGTCAATCCCCCAAATATTAGTGGTATAAAATCAAATTTTTTTTCAGTTTTAGCTAACTCATTTTTATCAATTTGTGAAGTCATTTTTCATCAATACATCCAACTGAGCCAAGAGCTTCTCTAGCTTTGCTTTTTTTTTCGGATCATCCCATACCTTGGACTGCTTAAAACGGCGGAGTGTGTCCTCAACGCGGTCTTTCAGTGATGTTGACTCTGTTTGAGTGCGAGACTCTGATTCCGGCTTCTGCTCAATTTCTGGAATCTTCCGCTTAATTTCGCTCAATGAGAGATTGTAGGCGATCGCGTCTTCTAGTAGTTGAATTCTTGTTTTTTCATTTTTCACCTTAGCGATTGCCCGTGCTTTGGTGTACTCAATTTTTCCCGAACGCAATACTGAAAGCACATCAAGAGGAAGATTGAGTAAAGGCAAGCGATTGCGAACAAATGAATCCCACTTCATGCCTCCTAACGCTGTAAATATTTCCTCCACAAGTAGAGTTTGAGAGTTACCCGTAACGTTACGGGTAATTTTTCCTTTAGCTTCATTCTCCATTTTTTGAAGCAGTTTGACAGTTTCTGACGTACTTATTGACAACCAAAATGCCAATAGTTCAAGAATACCTTCAGTCTCTTCTAGCGGATTGAGGTCTTCACGTTGCAGGTTTTCAACGAGGCGCACTTGGTACGTAGTCGCATCATCCATTATGCGGACTACTACAAGAACCTCAGTTAAAAGAGCCATCAATGCCGCTCTGTAGCGTCTTTCCCCGGCTACTAATTCATAATCGCCCTCAGAGAGCGGACGCACTAACAGAGGTTCAAGAATACCCAATTCTTTGATTGAGTGTGATAGTTCTTCAAGCTTCTGCTCGTCGAAATAGCGCCTTGGCTGTGAAGAAGGTAGCTTGATTTTGGCAATTGCAATTGTGTTAGTAGCGCTGGCTTGATCATCAGATTGTGACCCAATTACAGTGCCAAACAGCAGATCGACAGGCTTTTTGATTGCAGCGTAAGGTTCGTTACGTTTGCTACTCACGGTTTTAATTCAAGTTTATCTATGCTATTAGCAATTTTTTTGAGTACACCCACGGCTGGATGGTTTTTATCAAATAATGCTAGTGGAACTCGGCGCTCAGAAGCATCGGCAAAGGCAATAGTTTTTGGGATTGGTGGGTATACAGGAGCAATCTCTGATAGTTGTTCTTGTACAGCTTTAAGTGTACGCGATTCCTGGGCAGTCCGACCATCGAACATTGTAGGAACAAATCCAGCAAATTGCAATTTGGGGTTGGTATGACTGCGGACTTGGGTGATCGTACTGAGTAAAAGTTCAGTTCCCTTAAATGACTTAAATTGACATTGGATAGGAACGAGAATGTGAGTAGCAGCAGTGAGGCTGATGATACTAAGTAACCCCAAAGAAGGTGGACAGTCAATGAGAATGAAGTCGTAATTATCTTGCACATTCAAGAGTCCATTTTTTAGGCGATATTCTCTAGCGATCGCACTACTAAGTTGCATTTCACTAGCGGCAAGATTAATGTCAGCAGGGACAAGCGCCATACTATGAATCGGTTCGGGATAGATAGGTAATGGTCTGTTATCAACTATTGTTTGTTGAATACTTATACTCAATTCGTCTGGTTCGAGTCCCATAAATGTAGTGAGAGATGCCTGCGGGTCCATATCCACAAGCAAAACACGACGTTTTTTAAGTGCAAGGTGGTAGCCCAGATTTTGAGTAAGTGTTGTCTTGGCAACCCCACCACTTTGGTTAAATAGTGCAATAATCCGGGTTTGGCTCACTTTAATAAATTGCAGTTATCGCAAAAAGTACTTCTAATACAGGCAGATTGTAGCGCTTGATTAGGGGGAATACAACTCTTAGAGGTTGCAAGATTACTTTCCATTTCATACTGCCTAGAAGTTGGCTGTAGCAAGAGTATACAAGTTCTCTTTGAATACCGCGAACGCGGATTGTATTTGGTGGTAGCAGAGAGAGTAGATGAACTAATTAACGATTGATAATGCAAAAGCTGAGATTTTTAACCTCAATAATGACTGCACTAACTGCGCTCACGCTTAATAGTTGTAGCACCGCTACAACTGAACAGTATGAAGCTACAGCGCTCACCAGTTACACCTTGCAAGTTAAGTATGCGAATAACCTAACTAGTCAACCACAGCCACGCATTGAAACCTTTGCGAATACTTCAATGTTGAATAGGAATGGATTGAAACCGGCAGGAGCACTTGTTGGCCCAGATGACAGAGGGCTATGGTGGCCTACTTTACCGCCGCGACCAAGTGTTGATGAAGTTGACCAACACAAAAGACCTCAAGAAGAGGCTGGAAAACCCGAATTAGTTAAAGATGTAAAGTACAAACTGACCAAATTTAAGTCGGAGGTTGGAAGTCGGAAGTAAAAAATGGTCTGATGCCCCCGAATTCAAACGCGAAAAAGCCAATAAAGAATTTTGCTCTTAAACGCACTCTTCGAGACAAAAAGCGTCCAAGATCAATCTCCTAACTTTAGCTATGGGGTATTACTTCCAACTTGCAACTTCCGACTTCTGAAATGGGTAATTCTCAGCAGGCACTACCTACTAATTATGAAGTTTATCGACAAGTAGTAAAAGCTTACGCCCAAAAAACTCCTTTGCAATTGACTTTGGGTGTGAATGATAATTCAGTTGAGAAAGCTGAACCTGTAAGCAAGTAGTAACTCGCTCGTTACGTAGTCAGAAATCCGGATATGGTGGGTAGGGTTGCAAGTTCGGAGATACGGGCATTGGTCTGGGTTTCAAGCCCAGACCAATGAATCATAAGTGAAAGTTCATTGCAGGCGTGTTGCATTCTGCCGAGGCGCTGTGTGCTTTTTCAAATCCCACAATCAATTCTTACAAGCGAATTAACGCACCAGTGACTACTTCCGGGGCAACTTGGGCCCCTAGCACCATTACCTACAGCGGCAACAACCGCACTCATGCTATTCGCATTCCTGATGCTGGACGCTTTGAGTTTCGTCTTGCTGACGGTGCGGCTAATCCCTATCTACTAGCTGCTGCACTCATCGCCGCCGGACTCGATGGAATTGTCCAAAGGCGCAATCCTGGGCCACGTTATGACAATAATAGCTATACAGATCCGCTTCCCCTTGATCAGGTAAAACAGCTGCCGACAAACTTATTGGATGCATTACGCTGCTTAAAAGCAAACACAGTTCTAACCCAAAGCCTTGGAGAACGGTTAACAACAGCTTATTTAAAATTGAAACACCAAGAGTGGAATGAATACAGTACCTGCATCACTCCTTGGGAACTGGAAAATACGTTAGATTGCTAACTACAGAGATTTAATTGAAACTTAAACAATATCCTCAATTGAGCCGATTTTCAGTCAGCTACTAGGGTTATTGCCCGCTTATGAGTTAGAACATCGTCCACTAATGAATGAACGCTTTCCCCAATGGATAGATACGATTGAATACTGGCTTGTTCATGATATAGATAAAACCTCTGCTACAGTAGCCCTTGAACAAATTGAAAATAATCTACTGCAACTTATAGAACAATTAGCTCACAGTTAGTAAATAGGCGATCGCCCCCGTAAAATTCTTAGAGGAAAAGCCAGCTTCAAGAGCTATCACTGTTTTGTGGCAGTACACTGGTACTATGCCGAAATTACCAGAGTGCGTAGGCGTAGCCCGCCGTAGGCATCGCTGCCTTCTCTACTCACACAACCCTCACCTCGTCTGTGTCGTTCACCCTGATGGGGTAGACGGTAACATTGGAAGTCCCTTAAGACTAGAGTCAAATTTTTAGTATTGTCAGTGCGATCGCCCCAATTCTTAGAGGAAACCCCAGGCAGGCGTAGCCCGTCGCAGGCGATCGCTCCCTCCATTCTTAGAGGAAAGCCCAATCGCTTCTAAACCATATAAACATCTACCATTTATGGCTACTCTAATTCCCTCATTCAATAGCTGCTCAATGCGGATCAAGCACAGGGACGCACAACTATTTTTAAACTCAACTACCGCAACACAGAGCAGGTGTTAGGGGTAGCCTATGAATTTGCTAAAGAAGTGATGACTCCTACCACCGGGGATGATGATCAAGTGGTATTGGTAGAACCTGCCAGTGCAGGACGGCAAGGCCCCAAACCAGACCTTATCCGTTTACCCAGCTTCAAACATGAGGTAGATTACCTAGCAGGGCGAGTGCAACAATTACACGAGCGAGATATCCCCTGGAACGAAATAGCAATTATTTACCGCTCCAACTTTTTGGGCGATCACATCTATAACCACTTCCAACAAGCCCAAATCGCAATAGAGTGGATAAACGCCAATAGTGACAGCCGCAACTATCACCCAGCCGAACAAAGCATCAAACTCATAACCATGTACTCCAGCAAAGGGCTAGAGTTCCCAGTGGTGCTTATTCCTGGCATTGGTTTTATGCCTGACCAGTACGGTCACGGTACACCAGAAGAAGAAGCGCGACTATTGTATGTGGCGATGACACGGGCGATTGAGCAGTTGATTATGACTTGCGATCGCCCTTCAGAATTTACCAGCCGTTTGGAGACAGTATTAGGTAAAGTGGCAGTAATTTGATTGTGTTTATCCTTCATTCAAGCGAGGAAAGCGCTCCCTCTTCCCATTCTTAGAGGAAAAGTTAAGGATGCGTAGTTTACCAATTGCACTCAAGCCTAAAAATAAGCAGTTTAACCAAGATAAGGATATTGTGGCGGTTTGATTGTCAATAATTCTGTCCAGTATTTTATAGCATTATGTTTGGTGGTTTCGATGTCACGCGATTTGTGAACTCTGCCTATTTCCATTAGAAAATATGTAAGTTTAAGAGCAGTAAGTAAGTTAATCAATCCTACCGCTTTAAAATTTTGTAAAAATAAGTGGAGCAGAATTTGTAATTTTTGTTTATGACGAAAATACATCCACCATTTCATTTGATGTATGGCAATGCTGGTTTGATAAACTAATGTAGTTTCTACTTGGGTTAATTTATCTTTAGCTTGATAATAAAACTGCATTTCTTTGTCAAAATTACCTGCTTTCTGGGCTAAAGCAGCATCATCCGCTAATTGATAAGCCTGACTAATTAAGTTACCTGCCGTTTCTGCCTGCTGTTGAGTATAACCAAGTTTCATATATATAGTAGCTGCTGCTAATGCCAATTGGGCAAACTCCTCAGCATCATGTAACCAATATATTTGTGCTTGTAATTCCCCTAGTGTGGCTGCTAAAGTCTCATTCATATTTAATCTAACTTTTCCTATAAGGCAATCTGGTAGTGATTGACCATAGCAGTATTTTAGGTGTTAGGCGATGCCTACTGCCTACGGCGGCAAGCTACGCGCCCCCCATTCTTGGGGCCAAATGAGCAGTGATTCCAAAAGTTACGCTAAGGAATTAATGAGCTGCTTTTACCTTCTCTTTGAGTGATGATAATCCCGCGTTAATAAGGGCTTCCCGTAGTCCCTCAATTTCTGTTCTGAGCGAGTTAATCTCATCTACCCAAGTTATTAAAGCACTATTAGTTCAGCTTAAACAATTAGGGTTGTGTTGGAATAATCAATGCTTAACCTGATTGCAAAGAGGGATTAAAGTTGCGCTGTTACACTTTGCTGTGATTCAAACGCGACAATCAGGGGAGTATATGCAGAACTTCAACTTCGAGCGCTTGCTATCAAGTCGCTTGAGACGGCGACAAGTTTTGATTGGGACTGGAGCCTTAACTGGTTTTGCGATCGCCAATCAATGGTCTAACAAAGTTCAAGCCCAGCCCCGGTTCTCTAATTATCCCTTTAGTCTGGGTGTTGCTTCCGGTGAACCACTCCCAGATAATGTAGTACTGTGGACGCGTTTAGCCCCCGATCCGCTCAATGGTGGTGGGATGCCACCATATAATGTTCCAGTGCAGTGGCAGATTGCTACCGACGAAAAGATGCGGCAAGTTGTCCGCAGTGGTACACAGATGGCTACTCCAGAATTGGGACACTCTGTCCATGTAGAGGTGCAAGGATTACAACCTGCACGGTGGTACTCGTATGAGTTTAAGGTGGGCAATGAAGTGAGTCCAATCGGGCGGACTCGCACTGCTCCTAACCCGCGCGAACGCGTTGAGCGCTTCCGCTTTGCGTTTGCTTCCTGTCAAAACTGGCAAAGTGGTTATTATGCAGCCTACAAAAATATGGCTCAAGAGGATTTAGACTTAGTGGTTCATCTCGGTGATTATATTTATGAAGGCCCACCGAGTACAACTGCGCTGCGATCGCACGATGGCAATGGTGAACCATTTACCTTGCAGGAGTACCGTAACCGTCATGCTCTGTACAAAACTGACCCACACCTACAAGCAACTCATGCTGCATTTCCTTGGCTAGTCACTTGGGACGACCACGAAGTTGATAATAATTGGGCAGACGAAATTCCTCAAGATCCCGAAATACAATCACGCTCGGTGTTCTTTGCCCGTCGTGCTGCTGCTTTTCAGGCATACTACGAACACATGCCACTGCGGGACTTCTCAAAGCCTAGAGGTCTTGATTTGCAGCTCTACCGACGGTTGACTTTTGGCGATATCGTTGAATTCAATGTCTTAGATACCCGCCAGTACCGTACTAATCAACCCTGTGGTGACGGACGTAAGCCGCGATGCGCTGAGGCTACTGACCCAACTGCCACAATGACTGGTTCCGAGCAGGAGCGGTGGCTGTTTGAAGGACTAGATCGCTCTGGCGCACGCTGGAACGTCATTGCCCAACAGACTATCATGGCTCAGTTTGACTACGATACCGGAGCAGGAAAAGTCTTCAACCTTGACCAGTGGGATGGTTATGTTGCCTCTCGCAATCGCATTCTCGGTTTCATTCAGCAACGCCGCCCGTCGAACCCCGTAGTCATTACTGGTGACTGGCATTCTAGCTGGGTTAATGACCTGAAGGCTAACTTTGACGACCCCAACTCACAAACAGTAGCGACTGAGTTTGTTGGTACTTCGATCAGTTCAAGCTGTCCTTGGACATTCGACGTAGAAGCAGCATTGCCACAGAACCCGTGGGTGAAATATTTCAATGGGAGACTGCGCGGTTATGTTCGCTGCGATCTGAACCGCGAACGCTGGCGTACTGACTACCGACTGCTGCCTCAGTCTCAACCTACTGAAATTACCGTGTCCAATCCAAATGCACCTATCATTACGGCAGCTTCCTTCGAGTTGCCAAATCAGGGAGTTGTAGCAAAAGTTTAGTAGGTATCAAGCCGAGATGTTTGTAATTTCCTGCAATATGAGTTTAAAAAGCTTGATTTTTCGTTGTAAATAGAGGCTTTTTTGACTCTGATATAGCGAATTCTCAAAGGCAGACAGGATAAGGTTTTTCAGACCATCTTACAGGAAATCACAAGGGTTTCGGCTCAATGCCAAGTAGATTACACGATTAAGAAGCTTTTTGCTTACGCTTTATTGCGATCGCTTCGTGACTAATAGAAAAATCAAGTTAGAACCGCTGAAAATCATACCTCTTATTTTGATTTTTCTATTAATGCGTAAGTCTTATTCTCTTAAAGTAGGCTAGGTATCTCAGCACTAATTAATTCTAAAAGAGCGATCGCGCCCTAATTTTTTGTTTACTTGATTGAGGAATTGAATTTATTGCTTTGATTCTTATATTAGTCATGATAAGAAGTTGTGTAAATTCGGTTATTATCACCCACTTATTGATGATTACCGCACTAAATCAGGCATGAAAAGAATTACGGTTTACTCAAATTTTGAGGTTCGGTAAACCCGAATATAAATTATTAATACCAATAATAATCAACTAATTATTCTGCTGTTGAAGGGGATAGTGCAGTTAGACGTTGCTTATATATTCCCAAAACAACAACACCCAAGCTCTAGTCACTTAGTTATTTCCTCACATCCATCGTTCAGGGTTGTACTGATTAAAGTCTACTGAGCAATCAGTTACAGCGCCCTCTGTTTACCATTAGGAGGAAATATCAGCGTTCGAGTTGGGTGTTGTTAGTTGACGAGACAGATTGCAATACAACAGCGTTTTTACCTCTTACTAAATTGAACATCGGTTGTCAAATCTGCCTATGAAGCTATAGGGCTTCAATTAATAAGTTATCACTCTGTTAGGAGAAGGGATTTGCTTTGATACTAAACTTTACTTTCTTCTACCCAAACGGTTGCCCCCAGCGCTCTCAGTTTTCTTTATTAAATGGACTGCGCCACTTCAAAATTAAGTTCAATTCCAACTCTTGCCGTGCGCGTCGGTCAGTGGGTGCATCCCACCAAAACGCCGCATTGACCGCAGTTTGAATCCCATAGCGATAATGCAAATCCTGGTAGCTGGCGATGTAATCCTTGCAACTACTAAAAAAGGCAAGGTGAAAGAGCATCATTTTGCTCATCATGGAGAAACCTGCCGCCCCATAGCTAACCGAGAATTTCCAACGCTGCCACTGTATGACAATTTCAATGTTCAATTATCAGGCAAGGATTTGGCACAGTTAAAGCTGCTTTGGCAAGAGTACGGAGCCAAAAATTACCCTATTAGTTCCTACTTAGTTCAGGGCAAACGCATCTTATTTACTAATAAAAACTAAGGGAGATTCCAAAATGACATAGATAATTGTAAAAATTGATAGAATGATAAATAAAACAAATAAAATGTTTTTCAAAAAGTGAATTAGCTTGTCTTCAATTAAATGACTAATCATCAATAGTAAAATAATTTAATTATGAGCTACATAAAAATATATTTACCTAGAGAATAAATAAAGCTTTTATGTAAAACATTCAACTCAAGTTTTTGATGTACTATTTTAAGCTAACGCTAAAATACTTAGTAAATATGTGTTATCCATCGCCGCAAGAAACTGTTTATTTTTGATTCCGCGTTTGACACGCTTCTCTTGAGTTAAAAGATTGACTGCAATATGCCTGAGAATTGCAAAATTCTGTGGGGCATTATCTTTCCTAATCCGACAATCATCTTCCCTCAAGGCGACATCTAATACCCAATGTAATGAATTCTCAATTCCCCAATGACTGCGAATAGAATTACCGAACTGTCTAGCATTTGACTCGAGGATACTGATAAAATAATGAATTTCAACCGTTGTTTCACCATTTAATGAACGGACGGATTCTACCATCCCAACACTGCTAAACTTTGACCAGACTGAATCTGGATCAAGTTGTGAACTAATTCCAGTTAACATTACGTAATTGCGAATCTCATGACGACCATGCCCTGTTTATTCTATTTTATATTTGCTATGCTCAATCCCTTCAAAATTCCTACTTATCCCTGTTTTAAATAGTTTTTCAACTGAGTCATAAAGATTACCTTGGTTCTTTTTTAATGTGATTACATAATCTGCTGATTGCTGTGTAATTAACTTCACAATCTCTTTCTGGCAACCGATTGCATCAATCGTCACGATACATCCAGATAGCTCTAATACCTTTAATAATTCCGGAATTGCTGTAATTTCATTTGATTTTTTGTTTACCTTTACCTGTCCCAACACTAATTTATTTGTAGTTGCCCAAGCACTTACCATTTGGATTGCACAAGAGTCACTACTTTTATCATACGAGCTACATAAAGTTTTTCCGTCAATTGCAACTACTTCACCCGAAGTTATCTTCTGTATTGATTTCATCCAGTTTAAGAAACATGACTGAAATTCTTGCGGATTTAACTGTGCAAATACTCTCGCAAAAGTATTGTGTGATGGTATCCCATTTGGTAGCTCCAAAAATGTTTTTAACCACTCATACTTCGTACAGCCATACAGTTCAATCGCCACCCAACTGTCCGCCCCACATATCACCGCACAAATGGCAATAGTCAAAATATCAATTAACTTGTGTCGCTTCGTACGATCTATTCGTGGATCTGACATCTGTGCAAAGTGGTCAGCAATTGTAATTTTGGGCTTGAGTTTCACGCAAACTGGGTCAATATTGTTACTTTTATAATGACTTTATCATCAATGCCCCATTGCTTATCCTTCATACCACAAGCGATCGCTGCCTTTATCATTTTTAGTATTTATGTACTATATTTAGATGCGTTTGCCCTGGTTAATACTCCACTTAAAGGCATAACAACCCGCACATGGACAGCTATAAAAGGTGAATATGCATATACTGTAGCTCAATCAACCTTTGCTAAAAAAATAGCTGCTGAAAAAATTCCAAAAATTTTACAGGCTCTTAGCGAAGCTGCAAATAAATCTAACTTTGTGAATGGTAAAAAGATATCTGAATCTTCTGTTATGAAGAATGGATATAAATGTTTAGACTTTACCTTAACAGGAGTTCCCAGCCCTTCATTACAAGCAGAAAGTAAGAAAAATAGTATAAATATTAACAGTAAGTTAATTTATCAAAGAAGTTTACTTTGTATCAAAGATAATCAAGCAGTTGAAGCTCTAGCACTACTACCATCATCTGAGGAACTAAACTCTAAGGGTGCATCTTTTATTCAATCGTTAAATTTGAAGTGAGAGCGATCACGGTTCGCTAGACCATTATTGTTTATCGCCTAACTCACACTATCTAATGCTCGTTGTATGTCTATGCTGGTAAATGTTCAATTCGGTTAGGATAGTGTTTTCTTGTATTGCAACAATAAAACAAGCAATATGAAACTATTGTGGAGAACTGCAATTTTTTTGGCGGCAATTGCCACAGCTGCCACTACCGCTATCTTAATCGTTCAAAAAATTAACAACTCATCTATGGCTGTGAGTGAAAGTAGAGGAGTTATGGATGTGGTGGATGGAGAAAGTATAACAATTCACCAAACCCATGCTAAATTCTCTGAACAGACTCAAAAGATGGTGCGTGCATCTCAAACTCCAGTGTGGAGCCAGGCTGACTCTCAAAAGCTGACTCAAAGCTTTCCGGCGACTGTTTCCAGTACTTTGCGATTGAACAAGCCTTTGACTTTAGCCTCAGAAAACAATCAACAGGTAGTGCTTGTGAGTACGCCATCGTTAAAACAGCAGAGAGAATTTGTTCAAAAAATCTTGCCAACAAATCCAGGCGCAGATGGTTATCGCCGTATCTATTCACCACAACTAATTCGGATTGATCGCAAGGGCAAACAAACTTTTGTACCATTTACGCGTCATCAAGTAGCTTCTTTGAATATACTTTCTTTTGAGTCAGGAAGTGGTCGGCGATGGATTGCTGAACCCGCTACTAGTACCCCGCCATTGTTCGCCAATCCTCAAAATCCAAGCCAACTATTTTTTCAAAAATATTCCGGTACAGGCATTTTGTACATTTTAGATGCCAAAACACTCAAATTCAAGCCTGTTAACTCGGAAGGTTGGGAAACTGCAAAGACTCGAATGCGTGTTTTACCTGATAATGGTAGAGAATCTAAATCAATTTTATCAAAATCTGCGCTTACTGGAGAACCAATTATCGATAGAAACTGCCACCGTCATGAGAGAACACAAGAAGTATTTCAGCAAATACCGCCACAGAATCAAGCTAGAATATTGATGACATCTTCCTTTCAAGTTAATAATCAAAAATACGCTTTACAATTACTAAAATTTCCTAACTCTACAGGTATTTTATGTCTTTGGAAACCTAATGCTCGACTACCACAGAGGTTAAAAGACGTGTCAATTATTCAAGACAAGGTAATTGAAAAATTTGAAAAAGACCCTTCTCAGCCAGCAAATTATATAATTACAGTCAAAGGCGAGAAAATGGAAGATATTTTAAAAACTGCTTATCGATTAAACCTAACTAATCCCAATCAACCAAAGGTGACACCGTTAGTCAGAGTTTACAAAAATTAGACGGAGATTTTTGTTTGTAGATGTTTATCTACTTTAAGTCAAAATAGTTATGATGAGTGCAATTCCAGTCTAGCCGATGGCACTAGCAGGTGTCCACCAGCGCGATCGCTCACCACTAAAATCTGCCCCCCGAATATCTGCGCCGCGAAAGTTTGCCCTATCAAGGTTCTTACCTCGAAAAGAACGACCTCTCTTATTTTTACAAGAGTTGTCTTGGGGCATGGCTGGGCTAGTGAAAGTAAAGGTTTATACGGCATTCCGCCACCTTAAGAGCTTCGCAATTGTTGAATTTTGTAAAGACTGGAAGTCTTTAACCAAGGAGTGTGTAAAGCCTGGAATTGCCTATATGTCTATCTTTTCAAGAGTGTAATGAATTATAAAATTAGTTATGAAAATGACATCGCAAAGATGAAGAATTATGCTGGAGTCAGCTTTTATCTGTCTAAGGAAAGCAAGGTTTATTAGCTTGAGTGCTTAGAGTTTCAACAAGATCACTATGAAATTACCCATCTTATTTAAAACCTTACCATTAGTTAGTTTTTTCCTACTTATACTTTTTAGTGTGATTGCTACCCTTCCCGTTATAGGGGGTACACTTCATACCGCTACAAACACTGAACAACCAAAGCGGTTGAAACGAACTTTATCAGGACATACCGCACCTGTTCGTGCATTAGCCCTTTCCCCTAGTGGTCAAATTCTTGCTAGTGGTAGCGATGATAAAACAATCAAACTTTGGCAGACTACTACAGGTGCATTGCTTCACACTTTAACTGGACACCGTGAGCGTATTAAATCAATAGTGATTACTCCAGATGAGCAAACTTTAATTAGTACCAGTTTCGATAACACTATCAAATTTTGGAATATGCAAACAGGAAAGGAAGTTCGCACGATTTCAGAGAAAACAGGGGTGAAAGCAATGTTGCTGACCCTAGACGGACAAACCTTAATCAGTGGTAGCGGCGATAACACTATCAAATTTCGTCATCTCAAAACTCGAAAAATTGACCGGATACTCAAAGCAGAAACAACAGCACTCTTCATTAGTCCTGATGGTAAAACCCTCTTAAGCGGGGGTGAAAATGGGGGAAGAATTCGGGTTTGGAGTTTGGTAACAGGTAAACAAATAGGCAGCTTGACCCCACCGCTACCCAAAAAAGAAGACCAGATCAACGGGAGTGAGCGAGCATCAGCCCCAATTACGCTTGCTGTTAGTAACGATGGGAAAATGCTCCTGTGTGGTGGACATGACGATAGCTTTCAATCTGGTGGAGTCAGAAGCACAGATGGTAAAGGTTTCAAAGCTTGGGATTTGAAAACAGGAAAGCTAGTTCATAATTTTTCGTTGGGTACGAGTATTGATGCGTTAATTATAAGCCCCGATAGCAAGACATTTATTGCTGGTGGTTTAGGTAGAGAAATCATATTACGCGACATCAAAACAGGGAAATCAGTGATGAAGCTTACCGGACACGCAGGTGGAATTTATGGACTTGCATTAAGCAACGATGGTCAGACTTTATATAGCGCTAGTGGTGATAAATCTGTTAAAGTTTGGCAGATAAAACTGTAATTCATCAGCTAAAGGCTACAAATTACAATATTACACAACAAGAGTGGCAATGTAGATATAAATCTTGGGAGATGATGTATTAGCTTTCTGGTTTTTGTTCATTATAGTAATCTGTTTATTAATGCTCTTGAAAAAAACTTTAGTAGTCGTCTTTCTCTTAACTCTATCAACCCCCAATGCCCTAGCCTTTTCTGACACCCAAAGCTATTGGGCAAAACATTGTATCGAGCAACTAAAAGAGCGTAAACTGATTACAGGCTACCCTGATGGTAGTTTTCGCCCAGACACAACAGTGACACGCGCCCAAGCAGCAGTGTTAATGCTAAATGCTTTTCCTGATTCACCAGTGAAACGCACAGCTACGTCATTTAAAGATTTACCTGCTGATTATTGGGCAAATAAAGCAATTTCTACCGCTTACCAAAAAGGATTTTTTTCTGGTTATCCTGGTGGTATTTTCCAGCCAAACCAACCAATTCCTCGTGCCCAAATCATTGGTGTTATAGCTGGGGGGAAAAATTACAGCCCTTTACCTAACCCAATGCAGACATTACAACAATATTTTAACGATGCGGGACAAATTCCTAACTATGCCCAAAATGCGCTCGCATCTGCCACAATTAACAGTATTGTTGTCAATTATCCGAATGTCAAACAGCTAAAACCACTACAAAGCGCGACTAGAGGGGAAGTTGCGGCTTTAATGTGTCGGGCGTTAAATATTTACACGGTTCCCCCACAATATATTACTGGAGTTGAAGTAGACAGGCAAGAAATACGTCCTTTACCAGGAAAACTTGATATTATTCCCACCTTCAACAGCAATAGTCCAGAACTGGTGACAACTGAAGGAATTTTACTATCAACTTTCCCCCCAGATGGAAAACAAGTACATGAAGCACATTTAAATTATCCCTTTGAAGGCAGATTTGACATATTTGCTCATCATATTGTCAGGGCAGAAACACCAGCCCAAAGCCGCACTGTATACCAAGGGATAATTGTACATAATCCGGGAAATGAACCTGTGACAGTGCAAGTATTACAAGCAGCTAGTTACCTTACCAAAGAAGCACAGTTTATTGCTTTACCTGATATGGTTGAAAACCCCCAAGGTACAGTTTACTCTGGGCCAGGCGATCGCACAATGAATGATATACTACGGGGAGTTCGGCAAGAGATTTTTCCCCAAAAGCTGGTGATAGAACCAAAAGAAACTAAAATCCTAGCAAATTTACCAATTCCGGTACAAGCTCCTTCTTCTAACGGTCGCACTACGATGATGCGCTTGGCAAGTAGTAGTCCAGTTTATATCGCAAATTTAGCCAAAAATAGTAATATTTCACCGACTTTAGCCGAATGGCAAGAGCTTTTGGACACAGGTAGTTTAGCAGGAAAGCGTGACCCCATTCCAACACCTCTTGACCCTCCCAGAGAACCAACGGTATTTAGTCGCGTCGCTGGTGTATCCCAAGGAACGCAATGGAAAACACAGATTACGGACAATTCCAATGTTTCTGAGTTAACAATACCCTCACCAGGAAAGGCGTTTTCTTATCCTTTGGGAACTGTACATTTAATTACTCTTAGCACTGGACAAATTCAAAGTGCAGCGATGTTAAAACGTTATCCTGATACGGCCTACTTTGCTCACAGTAACTATGGTGTTGAGTATAATCTAATTTTGCCTCTAAGAAATATTACGAATGAAACCCAGATTATAACTGTGTTAATACAGACTCCTGTGAAGGATGAAGGGGGAACAGATAGACTGCTGTTTTTAAAGCCAGGTGTAGAACAAATATTCTTTCGGGGAACGGTGCGAGTGCGTTACATCGATGATAATGGCGTGGAAAAGACGCGCTATGTGCATTTGGTACAGCGTCGGGGACAAAGGGGCGAACCATTGGTGACACTGAAGATGTTGCCCAGTGAAAAGCGACAAGTACAAATAGACTTTTTGTATCCTCCAGATTCTACGCCACCACAGGTTTTGACAGTGAGAACAAAGAGGTGATTAGGAGCTAGTGCGTTGCGTGGATTAAGAGCGTTGTCTCAACGGACGTAGCGCAGAAGTTTTTTAGTTACAGTATGGGGTAGAGTGGCGCTCTCCAATTTTAGAAGAAGTGTCTGCCCAAAGCAGAACAATATGGCTTGCTGATGTTGATTTAGTCAATGTTACTGTATGACGATTATCAGTTGCGACAAAATAGCAGCCCCAACTTAACTAACAATTTGGGTTATTAATTTAACGTTACTGGTTTTATTAGCTACTTTTAATTAGTTGTCTGGGCATCATAAGTCTTATATAGTAATTATTACTACAGATGCTTCAGAAAATTCCCTTTGTTGCAATTAGCGTTTTGCTTGTAGCTCAAATGTCGTTACCCGTATTTGCCAACAATCTTACCGCTACAG
Source organism: Nostoc sp. CHAB 5824 (assembly GCF_020829665.1). GTDB lineage: Bacteria > Cyanobacteriota > Cyanobacteriia > Cyanobacteriales > Nostocaceae > Nostoc. The sequence continues at coordinate 3,063 of NZ_JAIVFT010000030.1, read as the reverse complement.
TTGTAAGCGTAGGTGACGGTGACACCATACGGGTGAGAACGGGTAACAAAACTGTGACTGTCCGCCTCGCTTGCATTGATGCACCAGAGATGAAGCAAAACCCTTGGGGACAGCAATCATCAACAAGACTCAAACAATTGCTGCCAGTGGGACAAGGAATTACCCTACGCCCTATTGAAACTGATAAGTATAAGCGATTGGTGGCAGAGATTTATGTAGAGAATCGCAGTATTAATGTAAACATGGTGCAAGAGGACAGGCTGTGGTGTATCACCAGTATCTCAAAGGCTGTCCACAGTCTAAAGATAGCTTGTTGCAAGGTGAAAACTACGCTAAACAACAACTGTAGAGCGACGAATTATTTGACCATAACGACAAATTATTTGTCATCAATCTAAATCCTTCTACATCGCTTATCCAAACGATTTCTACAACTTAACATCAGAAATCCTAAAATTAGATGCCCTGACAGTAAAGCTTACAGGCATGAAGAACTTGACTTATAATTTATCGCTGCGGTCAAATAATTCGTCGCTCTACAGCGGCTTTAATTAAATCGGCTGCTTTTTCGCCGATCATAATTGTCGGCGCGTTCGTATGTCCCGTGATTAAAGTTGGCATGATTGAGGCATCGACGACACGCAACCCCTTAAGCCCATGTACCCGTAGTTCGGGGTCTACAACCGCCATTGGGTCAATTCCCATTTTGCAGGTGCCAATAGGATGATACACAGTATCGCAAACTTCTCGGATGTAAGCAACGAGTGCTTCATCGCTAGTCACATCGGCACCAGGCGCAACTTCTCTGCCTCGAAACTCATCAAAGGCACTAGTATGAAACAATTTGCGTATTAATTTAATCCCGTCAACTAGCTTTTGCACATCGGATTGACTTTGCAGATAGTTTAGCCGAATCATTGGTGTATCTTTGGGATCAGATGAGCGCAAACTGATACTGCCAATGTTTTGGGGATGAGTCAAAACGATTATACCCGTGAAACCTAAACCAGAGTTGGGATAGCCAGGAGGTACCCTCAAAATGGTACAGAAGATCAGCTCTAAATCTGGCGCAGCGTCTAGATGACCCTCGCTATGCAAAAACAATCCAGTTTCACTGATCCCATTACTGTGTAAATCCTGAGTCGCCTCGTATGACACAGGAACGCAAACGTGGTCTTGGAGGTTTTGTCCGATACCTGGTAAATCAACAACGACCGGAATTCCCATTGCTTGCAGGTACTCTGCATTGCCAATGCCGGAAAGCATCAGCAGTTTAGGCGAATCGAACGCGCCAGCACTTAAAATCACCTCTTTGTTGACTCTGACCTGGTGCAGTATGCTCTCGTGCAGATATTCCACCCCAACAGTGCAAGTTCCCTCAAAAAGCAACCGAGTTACTAACGCTCCAGTCATTGTTGTCAAATTGGGACGCTTGAGAATTGGCACCAGGAATGCAGCAGCAGTACTGTGTCGTTTACCATCCTTGATAGTTACCTGAAAAGGTCCCGCACCTGACTGCTGCATTCCGTTGAAATCAGGATTTTCGTCATAACCCATTGTCACACACGCATCTACAAATCGTTGGGATATTGCAGATGGGGAAATGACATCGGTCACACTCAACTCGCCATCTATACCGTGGTATTCGGAAACACCTCGTTGTTGGTTCTCAGATTTTTTGAAATAGGGCAATATATCCTGGTAACTCCAACCGGGGTTCCCCAATTCCCTCCAGTGGTTATAATCGTGATCATTGCCTCGAATATAAGTCATGAAATTAATCGAACTGCTGCCGCCCAAGACTTTGCCACGGGGACAAAAGATTTTGCGGTTATTGAGGTAGGGTTCTGGTTCAGAGAAATAGCCCCAGTCCACCTCGGAGCCTGGTAGGTTTGTACATTCCGACGGGATTTGAATCTCCGGTTTTGTATCCTCTTTGCCTGCTTCAAGTAACAACACAGTGGTTTCAGGTTCTTCTGTCATCCGGTTGGCGACAACGCAGCCTGCCGAACCTGCACCAATCACAATGTAATCATATTGGTTTTTAATTACCATTCCCCTGAACCAAGAACGTTTTGCTGTGTAATATCATTTACCCAATACCACAATTACTCCCGACTTTCAAGTTAAGCCGGAGAACTTAGTATTTAATGCCAATTTGCAAGAATTTGCTCAAAAAGTTGGCTACATCACCAATCTAGAAACCAATGGCAAGCTTGACCCAGAAGATGCTTACGACCAGATTCACGCACTTTGGAAACAGTTAAAGCAGAGTAAAAAATAACTCTTGACTAATAAAGAGCCACCAGCATCAGCCTGAAGTTACTCTAATTCCGGGCGGCATCAAGAGAAACTCATGCCGAAGATTGTGGCATCACAATATTTTTTGTCAATAAGTTCGCCTACCCGACCACGGTGATGCCTAATACGGTCTTAATCCCTACTGTGTGCCGATTTAACCCCAATGTCGTCTAAACTATATAGCAACCGCCAGTTCCATCAAGACGTAAGATAAAGTAATCACAGCCCTGTCTCCTGGTTTTCAGAATGGCTCAACCTTATAGTTACGATCTACGTGCAAAAGTCATCAAGGCCATTGAAATGGATGGACTCAAAAAATGTGAAGCCAGTGAGCTATTCAATATCAGCCGCAACACCATCCACCTGTGGCTGAAACGCAAAGCTCAAACGGGTGAGTTCAAGCCCGAGCCTAACAGGCCACCTGGTCATAGTCACAAAATCACAGACTGGGAAAAGTTTCGTGAATTTGCCATAGCTCATGGTGATAAGACTCAGGAACAAATGGCTCAATTGTGGGATGGGGATATGAGTTCACGCACAAGGGACTTCCAAAGAATAAATTATTCCAAGAAAACAAGAGACAGGATTTCTCAAGAATGATAATCATTTTAAGGGGGAGAAAAGGGGTTGCCGAGGGCAACCCCTTTTCTCCCCTTCATCTATGCATAAAGAATCTATACACTTGTGGTCTGCTTTGAAGTTAAACAGTGTAAAATTAGTATGTTTTATAGCTAAATAAATGCTGTTATTAAAATCAAATAA
>NZ_JAIVFT010000002.1 GCF_020829665.1 Nostoc sp. CHAB 5824 | reverse complement strand
GCGATAACCTGTCTCTAACTCTTCCAAGCTTAGATGTGGCTCAATTTTTATGATTTTTGGCATTGCGACCGCACCAATTCATGCACCTATCTATATTTAATTATGGGTGATTTACCGGACATCATATGATTCCGTTAGCCGTCAGACTTCAGTCTGCGGCTACACGAAGTCAGCCTGCTTATGCAGGCTTTATTTTCTGCTAAATTCTGCACTTTAGCTCAAGCCGCTTCCCGCAGTTGTGGTTGTGACGGCACACTCACTTCTGGAAACGAAAGCGAGAGTTGTTCGGCTTGAGGTACTGCGGCTTGCTCCAAAACTTGAACTTCAATATTTACGCTCACTAAATAACTGCCTGTATCAGCACCAACCGCTTCAGCAATTAGTTTGGCAATGTCTGGGCGTTTGGCAGTCAGCGGGTCACGTAAAATACACCGATCCCATTCATGCTTGGCAGTCGGATTGAGGTTGAGAATGTAATGCTTCATCATCGAACTAACCCTTGAATCCATCTTCCAGAAGGTTTTCACAAAACCGTTATGCATTTGGCTAGGCTTTGTGGACGCTATATATATTATAGTATATTTGTACTAAAATGGGCGATATCTGAGTGAGAAAGTAGAGAATATAGACCATTCGTAGGGGCACATAGGTGTGCATTAGCAATATTCCCGTGCTATATCCCATTGTTTTAGGGGCTGTGTTTTAATCTAGACGCGAATAATCAAAGCGCAAGGCCTACAGCAGGCAAAGCCAACGCCACATTTATCTATTCCCTTTTTCTCCAATTTGCTAGCAAGTCTAAATCCCCAATCTCCAATTCCAGAAAATCTGCCCATAGGTAACTTCTAATATCAAGCTATTACAACTAACCTTATAAAGTAACGCCTAATTTTTATATAAATCGCTATATGGTAGATATCTATATTATTGACCTATTTGTGATTGGTCTACTTCTACTGATGGTCACATTAGGGTCAGGTTGGATTTCTCGCTTACCTCTTTCTTTTGCTATTATCTATCTACTAGTTGGCATTTTGCTAGGCCCTAACGGCTTTGGGTTGATTCAATTACGTCGAGATGAAGTTTTCAACGCCGAAGTGCTGGAGAAAATAGCAGAACTTGTAGTAATTATTTCTGTGTTTAGCTGCGGTTTAAGAATTGTCCGTCCTCTCAAATTGGGGGTTTGGGATATTACGGTGCGATTGATTGTATTTCTGATGCCAATTTCAATTTTTGCTCTGGCTGTTGTGGGTAAATTGTTTTTAGGAATGAATTGGGCAGAAGCGATTTTATTAGGAGCAATTCTCGCACCTACCGATCCAGTATTAGCATCAGAAGTACAACTTACCGATACTAACGACCAAGATGAGTTGAGATTTGGTTTAACTTCTGAAGGTGGGTTAAATGATGCTTTAGCTTTTCCCTTCGTTTATTTTGGCATTCATGCATTAGAAGATGATAACTGGGGAAACTGGTTTAAACAGTGGATTGCGGTTGATGTAATTTGGGCGATCGCAGCTGGCATTGTTATGGGAATTGTTGTTGCCAAATCTATAGTTTGGATTGAAAAAAGAATTCAAAAACGCCGTGCTGCCGATGAGTTAATGGAAGATTTTATTGCTATCAGCACAATTTTACTAACTTATTCTTTAACAGAAATGGTTAATGGTTATGGATTTCTGGCAGTATTCGTTGCTGGGTTAGTTGTCCAACGCAGTTACAGAAATCCTGAAAAACCGCTAGCACAATTGGAATTTGTTGAGCAAATTGAAAAGCTGTTGGAAGTTGGAACAATTCTAGTATTGGGTTCAATATTATTATTGCAGCCAATGCTTAAGTATGGTATGCAATCTTTATTAGTTATAATTTTGTTATTATTCATAATCCGACCTGTAGGAGTTTGGATTAGCACAATAGGTAAACGCCCTCTAGACTCACACCGCCGAACCATGCACCCAGGAACTCGGTGGTTATTTGGATGGTTTGGTATTCGCGGTGTTGGCTCTTTATATTATCTTGCCTATGCCTTTGGTCATGGCTTAAAAGGTGAAGCTGCCGAACAAATTGCTTGGATAATTTACACTACTATTGTAGCTTCGGTGATTGTGCATGGAATTAGTGCAACTCCATTAATGAAGTGGTATCAGCGCAATCTTGCTAATCAGAAAAAGACTACTCCTCGCACCACAATAGATGAATTTGAGTAAAAGCAATTTTTGTTTTTTGTAGGGTGTGGCAAGACTAAATTGTTGCAAAAAAATTTGTAGGTTGGGTTGAAGAACTTAGACCCAAAAAGGCTTAAGGCAGGGTAACCCAACACTCCGATCAATGTTGGGTAACGCTTACGCTCAAACCAACCTACATCTAATGCACTATTTTAGCCTTGACACTCCACTAAAATTTAATTTTTTAAACCTGATTCAAAACCGGAGAGAGGCTTTAAATCTGAATCCCCTTCCCTTCTAGGGAAAGGGTTAGGGGTTAGGTCTATATTTTCTATTTACCTGTTACCTTTTCAATAACTTCTTTCGCTTTTTCACCAAAGCTTTCTGGGGGATTTTGTACTTGTTCAGCTTTCAAATTCCTTTCGTAAGTCTTCTCTATAGTATTAAGATTTTCTGAATCTTTTATTGCTTGCTCATAAGCTTCTTGTCGTTCTTCTTCTTGAATACCAATACCTGGGTCAAATTCGTTAGCACGATTAATTTTTTCTTCAGAATTTGGTTTATACTCTGGCGGTATTAGCTTTAATTCTTCAAGAGTAGTTGCATAACTAGCTTGCTGAACGAAAATGAATGAAGCTGACAAGCTGACGAAAATCATTAAGCCAATAACCAAAAAGCTTGAAAGTAATGCTTGTTTTAAAGTTAATAGAATTTTTTGCATGAAAAACTCCTCCTGTTGTTTTGTTATAAGCCTTGGTTATGTATAAATATATTCAATATTTCAGGCTCACAGGCATCCTAAATGTTTAGGTACAGTTTTTCCTTCTATCGCAAGGTATATTAATTTTTACCTATAGTAAGGGCGTAGATCTGTACGCCCCTATCTCTGTATCTAAATATTTTGTAAAATCGTATGAAATTTTCATCCAGTGTGCTTAACCCAAGCGTATTAAGCTATAACCAACTGTGATTAATTTGAATTCCTCGGCTTTGCATTACCTCTTCAAATAAATTTGTTGGTAGTGCTTCTTCCACAGCAGAAACACCTGGTTTCTTGAGTTTACCTTCTAGCAATAACTGGGCAATACTACCCGTGCCGCAACCAGAAGCCACTGCTGTATTTTCATGCACTACAGTTGAGCAATAAACTGCGGTTTGACCATTTTTTTGTCCTGTAACTTCTGAACGAACTGCTACACCAATTCCACTAAAATTATTAGTGACATCTGTCATCGAATGGCTGACATGAGACAGAAATTCAATCATGTAACGACGCTGCATTAACCACTTGGGAAAAATATGTGCTGCAATCCAAGTTAGGTGATTGTAAAAATCAGGAACAGAGCCAAACTTAGTAATTACAGTTTTTACTGATGGGAAAGCTTTAGGCAGTGTAAAGGTTTCTGGCATATCAAACCAGTAAACTCCGGTGCGTCCATAGGGAGATGGAAACTCAACTAATTCTCTTTCACTATAAGGCTTGATGACCTCCCATTTTCCATCTATCCAAGTCTCAAAAGGATACTGCAACCCAAGAAAAGTTGTCCGCATCACTGTAATGCCAGCACCACCAGAACCCGAAACTAAATAACTTAAATGGATCTTTTCTGGTTTATCAAATTGTTCAACACCTTGACGTACCATGCTGTTAGAAATACCAGGAAAAATGCCAGTATTAATAATTGCCGTCACACCAGCAGCAGCAGCTTGTTCACTAAAATTGAGAGCTTTGCTGGTATAAGAACGATGGTCACTAACATCTACATAATTAACGCCTTGAGCAATACAGGTTTCGAGAACATTAGTATCTCGATAGTGAAATGGGCCAGCACAGTGAATGACTAAGTTAGAGTTTGCGATCGCATCTCGCAACTTGTCAACTTCTGCCAAGTCCAATACCAAAAACTGCACTTGTCCTCCTGAAGACAAGCTCACAGCCTTGCCAAACTCCGCAGAACGTCCAGTAATTGTAATTTGAGCCTGCGTATGGGTAGCTAGATCCTGAGCAACACTGCTACCAATTCGGCCCCGTCCACCAAGAATTAAAACGCTGTCTGTCATTACTCCAGATTAGCAACACTAACTTAATTTGAGCAGTTTTCCGTCCCTTTTGTCATCGGTTACAAGTATAACTTGCCTGCTAAGGCAGGAGGACTTTTCAAAGAAGAGGCAGGAGGAAGGAGAAAGGGAGCAGGGGGGAACATATATTATCTCAGTTCCCCACAATAACCAAGCGTGGTTCTCGTTCAGGCGGGGTCAAAGCCCCTTGCTGTTCTATCCCCCATGCTCCCTGCTCCCTGCCCCCTTGCCTCTTCTTCAATTTGCCTAACTACCGTTAGCGCCGAATAACTCACCCCAGCAGTACCTTCGCCGGGATGCGTGGAGTCACCAACTAACCACAAATGCTGGATTGGGGTACGATTGGCGAACCCAAAGGGGCCAAAGGTAGGAATCCTTTGACCAATACCGCCAACTATACCGCGATCGCGGGCTGTGAAATAAGCAAAGGTGCGCGGTGTTGCTGCTTCTTGATGAATAATCGTTTCTGGTTTGAGATAAAAGTATTGGGCAAGACGAGCGATCGCTTCTTGGGTAAACTTTTCTTTTAGTCCTTCATAATCATCAGTCTGCCACCACTGTGCAGGATCGACAAATGAAGAAGCAATAATTGTCGCTTTCCCCTCCGGTGCGCGGCCATCTCCAGGATGGCTGACGGAAACAAATAGGGAATTATTCTCGCCAATGGGGCCATTGACATCGTACAGGAATTGCAGGTGGGGAGGGCATTCAGGTGGAATCGCGCTGGCATCTACACCCAAATACACCACAAACGCACCCGATGCTTGGGGCAGTTTTTCCACGCGGTTTTTATACCCAGATGGCGCTTGTTCTCCCAATAACTGCACCAAGTTTTGCACGGTGACATTGCTAACTATGTGGTCGGCGGCTTCTGTCCAGACTTCGCCAGTTTTCTGATTTCTAATAACTACAGCAGTAGCTTTGCCGTTTTCTACTTTGATTTGTTCTACAGTGTGGCGCATCAACAATTTGCCGCCATCTCTTACTAAGGATTGTACCAAGCGATCGCTTAATACTTGCATACTTCCCTGGAGGTGAAACAATCCTTGGGGCAGTTGGGATACACTCAACGCTGTGGCAGCATAAAGTAATGCTGTTTGTTCTGCATCCACCTGGGAGTATAGCTTCAATTGCAAATCTAAAAAAGTTCTCAGTCGTTGGTCATTTCCCAGTCCACATAATCGTAAAGCATCTCCTACCGTAAACAAAGTGAAGGGTACGGTAATTAATGTACTAGGACGCACCGCTTGCGCTAGCTGCCACAAATCCCATAAATTACGTGGTGGTAGCACCGGATCGCGTCCTTGAAATTCCCAACTAGCATCAAACAAAGTTGCCATCAATTGCCAAAACGGTTCGCTACCGGGAAACTGTTTTTGTCGTTCCTCTTGCCATTTCTCTTGGTCGCGCCAGACATTAATCGGTGTGCTTTCCCCAGGTAAATACACCGCACAAGCAGGGTCACAAGGCGTTGCTTGTGGTAAATCTATTGACAATTCTGAGAAAATGCGGTGGTGAATTCCCCCTGGTTCCAACCCCGCCACCTGAGTTGCGCCTACATCAAAGGTAAATCCCTGGCGTTTAAAGGTAGAAGCACAGCCTCCTGGTACAAGAGCTTGATCCAAAATTAAGACACTGTAACCTCTATGAGCTAATAATGCTCCAGCAGTCAGTCCACCTATTCCTGCACCGATAACGACGACATGAGAGTTACTTTTGTCAAGAGAAATGCTGGACATTGATTAGTTTGTTTAAATTTCTTAATATTCTTACTCATAATTTTACCTTAATCTCTAAGCGTAGGCGTAGCCCGCCGCAGGCATCGCAGATAAAAGGGCGGTTAGAAATACACGCAAAACCCGCCTGCGCGGGTTAAATAAAAAACCTTAATTTTCTTTTATTAGCCCACGGAGGAAAGCTCTTGTTTGTATAGCCGCGAATTCCATTCGCCGGGTCTTAATTTTATACGCTATCCTAAACCCAGAAAATTGGAAATCAACGGCAATAGATTGCTGCAATCTTCAACCAACTTTGTGGCACTGGGTAAACTAGAAATTGTCCCTTTTAAAATCTTTATAGCCGTTTTCGCCGCCTTTTGCATTGCCCCTTCTTGAGGACTTTTCCCGGCTTCTGCTAAGGCTTTGACTTGTTCTAATGCCTCAGCTTTATCTTCTTGAGGTAAATTTGTATCAGCCTCAATTGCTGCTTGCAATTGCGTCAACAATTCCTTAATTCCTAATTTATCTGGTTCGGGAGACGCTGGTAACTCGTTGATAGTATTTGTTACCGTACCGCTAATATCACCTAAATTCAAAGCTTGTCCACTGGCATTAAAATCTCTGCCAACACTGCCAATTTCAATTTTGCGGCTGGCATCATTACTGTTAGTCATATTTTTATTCTCTACTTTATTGTCAACTTGAACATTAATCGGCTTATTGGCTAGTAATTTTACAATTTCTGCCATCTCTCCACTTTGTTGGCGATAGATAACTATTTCATTATCTTTAGCTTGTAATTGTGCTTTATATTTTTCTTCTACAGCTTGCAATGCGAATTGATAACTTTGTGTAAAGTCGCTATGAATCTTTTCTTTATCGGCATCAATAGGTACACCGACTTTAACGACAACAACCCCATCACCTTTATTTTCAATACTCTGTAGAGCTAATTCTGTGTCTGCATTTTGGTCTTGCACTGTTTGGAAGGCTTGAACAAAAGCTTTCCAATCAATGCCATTACGGAAAATTAAATCAACAGTATTTAAAACCTCTTCAAACAGCTTAGTAAATTCTCCTGGTTGAAAATCGCCACTACTGGGACGACGTTCTCGGTCATCAGTTCCAGGTTTGGGGTTTTCTAAAAGGTAAACAAAGCGACAATCTACATTATTTAACAGAGTTGTACTTTCAATATTCCACGCTTCCACAGAAACACCAGTCATATGAGCGTTAGTAAAATTAGTGCCAACAGCTTGAGCTAGAGTTAGGTTTGCCCACTCTAAACAAGCTTGTTGGAAAGTGGCTTGACTGATATCAGCATTTTTTAAATTTGCTTGTGTTAAATTAACACCGTTGAGGTTAGCACCTTTAAAGTTAGCACCAATATAAGACTTTTCCCTACCATTGCCGGTGACGAGTAACTTAAGAACATCTGTATTAGTTAATATAGTATTGTCAAGTCTGGCAAAGTCAAGTTTTTTGACTTCGGAAAAACAAGTGCGTGTCAAGTTTGCTTCTCTTAAATCTGTATTTTTGAGAGTTGCGCCAGTAAAGTTAACGTTTGTTAAATCAGCATTACGAAAACTTGTACCGCCTGTTGCAGCAAAGGCGATCGCTATTTTCCGAATCAAGTCATATCTTTCATCTCCTTTCATTGCATTCCATGCGATATAAATACTTAATGACATAATAAAGGTGATCACTATGCCAGTTACGGTACGAAAAGACAAAATATCAATTTTATCTCTTGTTTCACTTACGACATTGGAACTACAGAAAGCAGCAAAACCAACAATAAAAGCAACTCTAGCGAAATTATAAATATTAACTTGATTCATACCAACGATAATGATAGCGCAATCAATAACGCCAGCATCAACAATAGCAGCAGCAACAGCACCAGCAAATGAAACACCATTGCTCATATTGTTACCATGAAGATGTACAATGGTGCTAATAGTAGCGGTGACAACGGAACTAGCGATCGCACTAACAAAGATTGATATGTTTAGAGATATATCTAAACCTTTATAAATAGTCAGAGAAAAGAAAAATATAAGTACTACTATAGTAGCGACACTAGCCGTTCTTGTATAAGGTTGACTAGGGTCAATCAAGCAATACAGTCCGTATATAACGTACTCCGAAGCAAATCCTGATAATGCTGATAATAGGAGTAATGCTATAAGCAACGCAATAGTACAACGTTGCTGTAGTCCAGCTTTAGCACCTGTGAAGTTAGCATCTTTGAGGATAGCGTTGGTAAAATTTGCTCCTCTAATATCTGCCTTGCTAAAGTTTGCCCCAGTCAGGTTTTGACCTTTAAAAGAGCGACCTCGAAGATTTTGACCGGAGTAGTCTGGCGGCATAATCACTAATTCGTAATTCGTAATACTTCGGCTACGCTCAGTACAAGTTCGTAATTCGTAATTAAGAAAGTCAGATTAAATCTGGGTTTGGGGGTTTAAATTTGATGACGGATTTTAGAGAATTGGTATCACTGAGATTTTATACAAGTTTGCTGTGCAATATTCCGAGTTATGGCGAAATAAGGAAAATACAAAAATTTTGGATGTAATACGCGGTATAAGAGCATAACTGTGCTACCTCACCTTTGAATGCTTAAGGTGTCATCAGCAATATTGAAGTTGGTGTCACATGAGGGATTAGCTGAGGTAGAAGCATTTTCAATTGCCTATTCAACCTTTTAGCCTTAACGTGGAATTGCTAAATCATACATCAAAGACACGAGGAGGGATCATGGGGCAGACACAGGAGCTAGGAAAGATTATCATCCTAAATGGTGCCCCGCGATCGGGGAAGTCAAGCATTGTTGCAGTAATCCAGGAGACATTTGATGGCCTGTGGATGAACTTGGGTGTCGATAGGTTTATGCAAATGACTCCCCCACGATACCTGCCTGGGATCGGTCTGCGGCCAGGGGGAGAACGCCAGGACATCGAACCCCTTGTCCCTATTCTGTACAGCGCCATGTATGAGTCCATCGCCGCCCACAGCCGCTTGGGTCTGAATGTTGTGGTTGATGTAGGACACCATGACGCCTACGCAATCTCACGGGGCATTCTGGCCGATAGTGCGCGGCGTTTGAACGGATTGCCAGTCTTGTTTGTAGGCGTTCGTTGCCCCATTGAAATCATTATGGAACGGCGACAAAAGACGGGGGGAAAAGTGGGAAGTGCAGCCGACTCGTTGATGCCACATCCGGTTCAGTTATGGCAACGTGAAGTCCACATCCCTGGCATCTATGATCTTGAAGTCGATACCTCGTTATTAAGCCCAGGTGCGTGTGCCGAGGTGATACGCAATCACCTCGCAAATATTCCAGCACCGTCAGCATTTCAACGACTTGCTGCACACCATATTTAAGCTGTAGTTATCAATATTAGACTTCTTGCATAAGTCGGGAAAAGGGGAAGGGGAAAGGGGAAAAGGTTCTGTATTGTCCCTTTCCCCTTCAACCAAAACCTTTTTCCCCTCTTGCAAAAAGCACTTTTGCAAGAGGTCTATTATTGCAACTGGTAGCGGCTCCCGGACTTATGGGAGCGGCTCTCGGACTTATGGGAGCGGTTCCCAGACTTATGGGAGCGGCTCCCGGACTTATGGGAGCGGTTCCCGAACTTATGGGAGCGGTTCCCGAACTTATGGGAGCGGCTCCCGGACTTATGGGAGCGGCTCCCGAACTTATGGGAGCGGCTCCCGGACTTATGGGAGCAGCTCCCGGACTTATGGGAGCGGTTCCCGAACTTATGGGAGCTGCTCCCGGACTTATGGGAGCTGTCTAACTCATGACGGGAGCGGTCTACTTTGCAAGATTACTCACTAATGCAGTGCTTCAAGTTCACAAGATTAGGTGCAGCGACGGCAAGATGCGGTACAGCGTTTACAGTGATCATTATCGTGTTTTTCACATTCACTGGTACAGCGATCGCAAGCTTCTGCACAAACTCCGCACATTTGAGCATGGAGAATAGTTTTCGAGTAAAAAAGGATTTAGAAGAAAATCCTTCTTTTAAATTTGTGGGTTGCATCAGCGATAATTGCCCGCAGCTACTCAATTACTCTAAAATTAGATGACCCCACCAAACAACAACCTCCAGATGACCAGAGAATTTAACGTCATTATAGAACGCGACTCTGAGGGTTATTTTGTTGCCTCCGTGCCTAATCTTGCTGGATCGCGTCGCGACCCAAGCCAAATCTCTAAACGAATTTATAGAGCGGATTAAAGAAGCTATCGAACTTTGCTTAGAGGTTGAACAAGAAAACGCCGAAGCATTAGAGTTTATTGGTGTGCAGAGGGTTTCTGTTCAAGTATGAGCAAGCTACCAAGTTTGACTGGACGGGAAGTAATTACAGCTTTAAAAAAGCAGGTTTTGAGGTAGCAAGAATCTGAGGTAGTCACCATTTTTTGATACACAGTGATGGTCGTCGAACTGTTGTTCCAGTGCATTCTGGTGAAACAATTGGTTCTGGTTTGTTAGCACAGATACTCCGTGACTGTCAGATCAGCCGTGATGAATTCCGGGAACTATTGTAAAAATAGGTAAAACTTACCCTGCTGATGTCATGGATTCTCCTATATATGTAGTGTGATATTCCATTTTTTCTTCAACTAGAACTACTACAATTACTATTGATGCTAGATAATGGGAAGGCTTTGACATTTTCTTGCCAATCTAGCCCGGAAACAATAACTAAGACTTATGCGAACTCACTATTGCGGCGAACTCCGAAAAGAACATATTGGAGAAACTGTTACCTTTTACGGATGGGTAGACCGTCGCCGCGATCACGGTGGTGTGATATTTTTAGATTTACGCGATCGCTCTGGAATTGTCCAAATCGTCAGCGATCCACAACGCACCCCAGATTCTTATGAGCAGGCGAACGCCCTGCGAAATGAATATGTTGTCGAAATCACTGGTAGGGTAACGCAACGTCCCGAAGAATCGCTAAATACCCGCATCCCAACAGGCGAGGTAGAAATCTACGCCGATAAAATTGAACTCCTGAATGCTGTTCGCAAACAGTTACCTTTCCAAGTTTCCGTAGCCGACACCGAAACAGTGCGGGAAGACTTGCGGCTGAAATATCGTTATTTGGATTTGCGACGCGAACGCATGGCGCAAAATTTGCAACTGCGTCATCAAATTGTCAAAGCCATGCGTCGTTATCTGGAAGATTTAGAAGGTTTTATCGAAGTCGAAACCCCAATCCTTACCCGTTCTACCCCAGAAGGGGCACGGGATTATATTCTACCCAGTCGCGTCAATCCTAATGAGTGGTATGCTTTGCCGCAATCACCCCAGCTATTTAAACAATTGCTGATGGTATCCGGCTTAGATAGATATTATCAGATTGCGCGTTGCTTTCGTGACGAAGACTTACGCGCCGACAGACAACCGGAATTTACCCAGTTGGACATGGAAATGAGCTTCATGTCTCAAGAAGAAATTATCGAACTAAACGAGAACTTAGTTTGCCATATCTTCAAAACCGTTAAAGGCATTGAGTTACAGCGTCCTTTCCCCCGCCTAACTTACGCTGAGGGGATGGAACGCTACGGTAGTGATAAACCAGATACCCGCTATGGTTTGGAATTAGTTGATGTCTCAGATATTGTCAAAGACTCTGGTTTCAAAGTCTTTCGAGACACTGTTACCAATGGTGGTATCGTCAAAATCCTGCCCATTCCCAACGGTAACGATGTAATTTCTAATGTTCGCATTAAACCAGGTGGTGATTTATTTAAAGAAGCCAGCGAAGCCGGTGCTAAAGGTTTAGCTTTTATCCGCGTCAGGGATGATGGCGAAATTGACACCATTGGCGCGATTAAAGACAACCTCAGCGAGGAACAAAAACAAGAAATTTTACGCCGTACAGGTGCAAAAGCTGGACATTTGTTATTGTTTGGGGCTGGTGATGCTGCTACAGTTAATAAGACTTTAGATAGATTACGGCAAGCGATCGCTAGAGAATTTGAGTTAATTGATCCAGAAAAAATCAACTTGCTGTGGATTACAGATTTCCCGATGTTCGAGTGGAATGCTGACGAAAAACGTTTAGAAGCACTGCACCACCCGTTTACAGCACCACATCCTGATGATTTGAGCGACTTAAAGACTGCACGCGCCCAAGCTTACGACTTAGTACTCAACGGCGTAGAAGTTGGCGGCGGAAGTCTGCGGATTTATCAGCGAGAAATTCAACAGCAAGTGTTTGAAGCGATCGGGTTATCTCCTGAAGAAGCACAAAGTAAATTTGGCTTTCTCTTAGAAGCATTTGAATATGGTACACCACCGCATGGTGGCATCGCCTACGGTTTAGATCGTCTGGTAATGTTGCTAGCTGGCGAAGAATCCATTCGAGATGTGATTGCTTTTCCAAAGACACAACAAGCACGTTGTTTGTTAACAGACGCACCTTCAAGTGTAGATGCTAAACAGTTGAAAGAACTACACGTTGCTTCGACTTATAAACCAAAGCCTTAGTAAAGCGCAAGGGGAGCACAGAAAGTTAAAGTAAGCCTTTATAGCTCAGTTCGTCTCTAACTCTTCTGTTATGTTTATTATGCTCCCTTTGCCTTTCATCAATTGCTGAACTGTATTCTAATGGAGGCTCTAAACACTCTAAATGTTCTTTTTCTCCATTTTCATAAATTATGATGTGACGATCATTTGTCATTCTATGGATAGCGTAATACTCAAGATACTCAGCATCATCTTTTATCCCAAAAATAAAATTTATCTTCCAACCAGCTTGAAAAATTGAACCTTTTTGACGCTTTCGTATCTTCTCTTCTGGCAAGGTAATTTTCCATTTAGAAAAATATTTATTAAATTCATTCGTAATTGCATCCATCTTTATATCCATTAGCCAAATTTCTAGTGTAACTCCAGTACAAGTAGGGTGGAAAATGCCGATTAATTACTTGAATTGAGAAAGCAAATATTTTTTGGTTTCATCTACCTTTTAGCTTAACAGAGCAGCATTATATTTAAATTATAAGGATAATCAATGGAAGTTTTCTTAGCTAATATTAATCATCTTGAAGGTATTTCAGTACTATTTGATCGGTATCGTATTTTTTACAATCAGGCATCAAATCTTGAAGCTGCTAAAGAGTTTCTCAAAGAACGTTTCAATAATAATGATTCGATAGTATTTGCAGCTAATGACAATGGAGAATTAGTCGGATTTACTCAGCTTTATCCCAGCTTTTCTTCAGTGTCGATGAAACGAGTATGGATATTGAACGATTTGTATGTGGAAGAGTCGTATCGCCAGAAGGGAATTGCAAAGTTATTGATGAGTGTTGCAGAAGAATACGCCAAAGAAAGTGGAGCCGTTAGAGTAATTTTAGCTACTCAAATTTCTAATATAAAGGCGCAAAAACTCTATGAAGCGCGGGATTACATTAAGAATGAAGAGTTTTACCATTATGCTTTGCGGTTGCAGTAGTGTGGCATGACAACAAACAAACTCAAAGTTTTAGAGCTTTTTGCTGGTATCGGTGGGTTTCGCCTTTGCAGCAACCGCCAGAAATTGGCTATCTAACAATTTCTAATGCACTACAGTGGCGATCGCAATACGGTAGGATTATCCAGGTAGCAACTACGACGACAACAGTAAGTGTAGAAAATCTACTGGTAGGATGAAGGGGATTAATGCTGCTGCCACAATAGAATTAAGCTCCTACCCCCAGAATTCCTTATGAGTGAATCTATCATCTTGACAGATACTGGCTTACTACCAGAAGATTTGTTACCAGATGTTAGTCATCTGGTGACAGAGGACGATGAACCCTTGGATAATCTGCCATCTGAAAAACAACAACGGTTGCTGACAGAAACACTTTACAGTTCTTGGAACGGGCCTAGTAATGCCCAAGGGTTTCTCGTGGCTGCCAATGTGGGGTTGTTTCCCAGTAGCAAGCAACCACCGATTGTGCCTGATGTATTTTTGAGCCTGGATGTACAAGTAGCTGATAACTGGTGGGAAAAACGGCATCGCTCTTATTTCTTCTGGGATTTTGGGAAACCGCCAGAGGTGGTGATTGAAATTGTTTCAAATCGAGAAGGCAATGAAACAGGACGGAAAATCTTAGAGTATGCCAGGATGCGGGTAATGTACTATATTATCTTTGATCCAACTCGGCAACTTGGTGGTGAAGTTCTACAGATGTACGAGTTGCGAGGGCGGCAATATATACCCATGAGTGAGCAATGGCTAGCTGAAGTTGAGTTAGGTTTATGTTTGTGGGAAGGTGCGTATGAAGGTAAGCGGGATGTTTGGCTGAGGTGGTGTGACGCAACAGGGAATATAATTCCTACTGGTGCAGAACGAGCCGAACAAGAACGTTTACGAGCTGAACAAGAACGCTTACGAGCCGAACAAGAGCGAGAAGCTAAAGAAACTGCTCTGCAACGAGCTGAACGCTTGGCGGCACAGTTACGAGCCTTGGGTGTTGAGCCAGAAGTATGAGGTGAGGATGGGGAGTGAGGTAATTCAATTAATTGAAAAACACTGTAAGAGCCAAATTGCCAGGAAACCTCCTCAAAACAAAAAAAACCCGCCATAGCGGGTTACACAACAAACTAAGAACAATGAAAACTTGATTTAGCTGGAATACTTCATTTCAGCTTCCAGCTGACGAATCAGTTGTTCGTCGCCCTTTGCTCTGGCTACTTGCAAGCGATGCTCTAGGCTTTTTTGAATATTCTCTCTGTGAGCTTCTTGTGCCTTCCTGACACTTTGTAGTCTATTTTGATTCATAGTAATTATCCTCTTTAATTTTTTGCTTTATATCTTGCATTCTTAACATAACACACATTTTGTAGCTGTTGCTACAGAAAGTTACCACTTAATGTATATTTTAGCAAAAATATGTCTAAGAACCAGATAGGTCAACAACCACTCATGACTTTACTGAGCGATTTTGGCGATCGCGATGTTTATGTAGGCATAATGAAAGGGATCATAGCCCAAATCAATCCCAGACTTAGGGTGGTAGACTTAACACACCAAATTCCGCCGCAAGACATAGCCGCAGCTAGGTTTTGCTTAATGAATGCTTATCCCTATTTCCCAGTTGGGACAGTGCATGTGGCAGTAGTAGATCCGGGTGTCGGAAGCAAGCGACGAGCGATCGCAGTAGAATTTGCTCAAGGATTTCTGGTAGGCCCAGATAATGGTATCTTTAGCGGGGTACTTAGTCAAAGTCCTGCGATCGCAGCTGTCGAACTTACAAATCTTAACTATTGGCGAACTCCTCAACCAAGCAAGACTTTTCACGGTAGAGATATTTTTGCACCAGTGGGAGCTAGTCTTGCTAGTGGTGTCCCCCTCAAACAGCTAGGACAAGAAATTGATCCAGCAAGTTTAGTAAAACTGGATATAGGCGAGTGCAAGCAGATAACCACTGGTGTAGTGGGTTGTATTCAATATATTGACCACTTTGGCAACTTAGTGAGCAACATTCCAGGGAGTTACGTACAAGGCAAAACTTGGTCTGTGCAAACTGCGGGGTTGAGTATACCAGGCTGTGAAACTTACAGTGATGTTAAGGTTGGGGAGATAATAGCTTTAGTTGGGAGTCACGGCTGGGTAGAAATTGCCATTAATAGCGGCAATGCTCACTCACAGTTGCAGTTAGATTGGCAAGAACCGCTTCAAGTTGTGCTAACTTAAATACCGCACCTCGTGAGTGCCGCATCAAGAAAAACATCAAGTTTAATGATTCTAGCTGTGATAGCCATGCGTTGAAGTGGGGACACCTGCTCCGAATTACTTCTAGTCCAATTCGTTCAGCCAACTGTGATCCAAAAGCAGACTTCGCTTTTTCATAATCAGGAAACTGAGCGATGATGCGTTTACTGGGAGCTGTCTGCTGTCCGTCGTTGATCAACTCAGGGGTTTCATATTGATTAGCGATCGCGTTAAGAGCCTCAATCTCCTTTGTGCGATGAGCATAAAAAGATTCAAAGCAGGTTGGATCAGCAAAAAGGTATGCCTCGTATTCATGTAACTGAATGTAGGGGATAAATCGATAATCCTTAATATCTTCTGCAAAGCGTTGCTCTAGAAATTCGACCCGTTGTACAGGATTTTGACGCAGACTCTCAGCTTCAGCTAATCCCGGAAAATCAGGATGGATAGCATACAAATCAAGCATGGTAGTAAAGAATACATCAGAATTACTATCTTCCCTGAGCGAACGCAGAATATCGTTTTTCATTGGCTCGTAATTGCGTCCACCGCCGCGATGCACCTTCCCCTTTTTTCTGGCGTGAGCGATCAGCCGAGGCGAGTTCATAAACACTTCATATTGAGCTAAGTGCGGTTTTATCAAAGTGTCGGCAAATGTCTGCTCGGTTTGTCCTTCAGCAAATAGGTAGAGGCGCATCATTAGTGTGGTCCTCCCCCAATAATATTTTTCTCCCAGACTTCTCCTAGACTGTACTCGTCGAGCCAAGTTTCTAATACTGTGGGATTGAGTCGGTTAAATTGCGACTCCTTGCCCTCTCGGTTTACCGCAATCACATCTTCAGGATCAAAATTATCCAAGAAGGAACTCGATTGAGTGCTGATGAGGATTTGCGTATAGAGCGAAGCCTTGCTAAACAAAGCAGCCACAACATTAAGAGCATAGGGGTGAAGACCTAGTTCTGGCTCATCAACAACGATAAGTTTTGGTAGTTTATCTTCTGGTTGTAAAAGCAGTGTCACAAGACATATAGCGCGTAAAGTGCCATCTGAAAATTGATGGGGTCCAAATACCCTATCTGACTCCTTTTCTTGCCAGTTCAGAATGACACGATTAGATGCATCTGGCTCAAGAACAAAGTCATCGAAAAATGGTGCAATCAAACGGATTGTTCCGACGATACGTTGATAAGCTGAAATACTGTCTTCGCGGAATTTCAGAAGTAATGCAGCTAAATTTCCGGCATCAGGCATGAGCCATCGGTTATCGCCAACGTAACAGGATTGCCGCACTTCCGCTGTAGAAGATGTATCGTGAAAGTGATATACACGGCAACGATCAAGCAAGTACTTCAGCGTCCTGGCTGTTTGTTTACCTTCCTCTGCTGCTTCGCTAATTTTTGTTTCCTGATGCCCTGCACCCAACTGGTCAATCCTTGGGGATGTCCAACCCGTTTGCAGAAAGCTCAATGTCTCTTCAGCGAAGATCAGCGTATCACCAGCGGCATGGAATAATCGCAGATGATAGGTATCTACCCCGTTTTCGACTTCAAACTCCAATTTTGCTTCTATCTGAGGAGTTATCTTGGGCCCAAAGTGCAAGAGGGACTGAGCACGCCCCGACATACCGATATATTGTTGGAAGCGTCCAGCCATCATCTCATTAAGCATCTTGAAGAACGAGATGAGATTGCTTTTGCCTGCTCCGTTTGCTCCAATCAAGATATTTAAGGGACGTAACTCAAGATCCATCGCCTTAATAGACTTGAATCCGTTAAGGGTTAATCGTTGCAGCATGTTCAAAAGTCGGTCTCCTGAATCCGTAAATGTGTATTTGCTTCCTCTTGTCTAACACCCACAGACTTCTAGTAGAGCATTATTTTGATTTTGCAAATAGAAAATCCAGAAAATCTGAAAAACCTGACAAGCAAATATTTTTTCAAGTCTCGCAGCATAATTTAAGTACAGAAGGTTGATTTAAAATCACATCCACCCCCCAACTTCTGCATCAGTCAAAGGCTTCTCTAACTTGGTATATTCTGTCTGAGCAGCCCGCAATACGTGTTTCATCTGCACTGGTTCCCCAGCATCGGCAGCGAGGAAAGCTGCATTTAAAGCTATGTTGCGGATATTACCCCCAGCAACATTTAGCCGTGCCAGTTGCAGAGCATCTAAATCTGCGGTTGGAGTGTCGGCTGGAAAGACGTGCCGCCAAATCTCGGCTCGTTGCGTTGTATCGGGGAAGGGGAACTGCACCACAAAGCGAATCCGCCGCAGAAAGGCTGTATCAATTGAACTCTTCAGGTTCGTAGTCAGGACTGCTAAACCTGGGTAGCTTTCCATACGTTGCAATAGGTAGCTAACTTCGATATTTGCATAGCGATCGCGGGCATCTTTAACTTCACTACGTTTGCCAAATAAGGCATCAGCTTCATCAAATAACAAAATCACCCCGCCTTGTTCAGCAGCATCGAATACCTGGCGCAAATTCTTCTCTGTCTCCCCAATATATTTGCTGACTACTGATGATAGGTCAATGCGATAGAGGTCGAGACGCAATTTCTGAGCCAGCACTTCTGCCCCCAAGGTTTTACCTGTACCGCTAGCACCTGCAAATAAAGCGCTGATTCCCAATCCTCGCGCACTCTTCGCACCAAAGCCCCAATTGTTATATACAGTACTTCGTTGGCGCACATGAGCCGCAATTTCACGGAGAACTTGTTTCTGTGCTTCTGGTAATACTAAGTCCTCCCAATCACCAGATGGCTCAATTCGCTGGGCGAGTTCATCCAAGCGCGGACGTGCTTGCACACGGCAGGCATCCCATAAAATGCTAGTGATATCGGTTTCTGGTGTTTGTGCTAACTGTCCTGTGGCTTCTGCACAAGCAGCGCGGATGGTTGCGGCACTTAGGTTAAACTGCTCCACTAGGGTTTTAACTTGCCCATTCATTTGCGGTGCAATCGCACCTAGTGCATCTTGCCAAACTGCACCTTGTTCTTTGGTAGTTGGTTGATGTACATCAAAATTAACTGCCAAGCGTTGTGATAAGCCGATCCGTTCCCGACTTGTGACTATTAAAAAGCCCTTTGTGCGTTCGATAAAATGAGCGATCGCATTCAGCCGCACTATATCATTAGTATCCATATCGTTGCAGTCTATTAGTAACGCACACTTACTTAAAATCGTCTCACGAGTCCACAGGCGGATGAGATTATCCAACTCGCTAGCTGCTAATGGAATGACTTGTGCAGGCATTACCCACAAGCTTAAACCCTGAATCTGACAAATTGTGGCAGCAATGGCACGTTTGCTAGCAGTTTCTTTACCATATAACTGGACAATTGGCAAGCTATTAACCCTGTAAGCTTGTGACCAAACTGCTGCTACTCGCTCTGCTAAATCTTGGTGCGAGGGTACTAAATCACCAACCTCTTGTAATGGCTCAATGATGCCAGCCAAGCGTTCGTCAAGATATTGGACACCCGTCAAATAATGTAAAATCCGCTCGTCAATTCTTATGGGACTGAGGGTAAGGGCATGACCGTCACCAATCTGAATTAACCGCCAATGACGTAAGGGAGCATTTGGAGCGATCGCATCCCAGTGAACATCAGGTAAAGCTGCCAGAGCTAAACTTAAAGTTGGGTAAGCTCTTTGAGAATCCTCGTGGCTCATAGCACACAATTTAGCGAAATCTCCATTTAATTCCATACCTGCACACAACAGCAACAAATCACGTTCAAAGGATGAGAGGCTAAACATTTTGCACACTCTCTCCAATGTCGATGGTGCAGGCATAGCAGCAGCAGCTTCCTGTAACGCTTGCTGTAAAGGCTCTTGGTTTTTCTCCTCAGATTGATTTTGCTCTTTTGCCGTGTAATTTTCTAAAATACCACGCACCACTGCTAAGGCTGCTGATAAATAGCGGTAGTTTGCCTCATCCCAATTACGATTAATGGTTGTAGCATTCATAGAATTGTTACCTGTGGCGAATCATATTCCCCAAACTGATTCTTGTGCAGTGGACTTTCCGCTCCATCTACCTGCACCCGGACAATATAAGTTCCTGGCTTGACGTTTTTGACAGGAATAGTAATTGCATCAGTGTCTTGGGTACGTGGTGCAACAAAGAAAGAGTAAGCTCCCGGACTATCACTTGACACTTCATTGAGTAGCAAAACTACTCGCTGTGCCTTACCAACTTTGGGCTGGAATTTAACGATAATTTCTGCTGTGCGTAAATTGTCGCCGCTATTTTCCACTTCAGCGACCAATGCTGTAATTGTTGGATGGAGGACAAAAGCCGCAACCTTTGATTCAACTACATGATCTGTTTGCCCTGCATTGCCCATTGTTAGATGTACAACTTGTACACCCTGCACACTTGCGTATAAATCTGGCGGGACTAACAGACTGATTTGCGTTTCTTTAACTTCCTGAGGTACTAATAATGTCTCTGTATTACCCAAACGAACTCGTGTGATCTCACCGCGTAAACGTTTACCACGAATTACTAATGTTGTGCCCGCAACAATCATTTGATCAGTCTTTGCCGGAGCTAAAACTTGCTCTATACTTGGTTGAGACAAGGGCATCATGTCGAAACTTTCAGACTTGTCATTACTACTTTCAATCAATACCATTGATGCCAGATAGGTAGCTGAAGGTCGATAGTGTGTTTGTAAAGCAGACCATAACTTAGAAGTTTCTTCCATGTTAAAAAACTCTGGAGTCAGTTTGATCTGCCCAATTTGTTCAGCTAAATCGGCTACAGATATACTTGCTACAGCTTGCGAAAAAGCACTTGAAGTATTGGTTGTGGATGCATTTATCAGAGTACTTTCAATAATATCAGATGTAATAGCAGGTGTTTTATGTAACAAATGCATTGCGTAGCCCAGTAAAAGCTCCGCCTGAAAATCCTTGGCTCCGTAAGCTGTTAGCAAGTAATGGAGATCAAGAGCTAGTGGTGGAGTCGGAGAGCGTGGGTTTCCATTAATACGTGAATGCCTGCTCCGAAATTCCTGAGATACCCAATCGACATTGCGATTCTGCGTCACTTGATAGAGAAAGAGGTTGATTTGAGCACGTTCGTCAGCTTCAACTGAAATTCTATCAGGCGGTAGGGCAGTTACAATTACATCACCAATACTAGCAGCGATCGGATCGCTGACTAAACCATTTTCCAGCAAGACTTTTAGTACTGCTGTCACGGCGGCTATAGAGAGCACATTACTCATCCTCATTCCTCATGGCAATAGCACATATTAATCATGTAGGGCAGAGCAAATTGACAGAATATATTTTGCAAAACTTTAAAAAATATTCTGTACCGGAGACTATCTGCACGGCATACAAAAGCACATTGACACTAGTCTTGTCAAATTTGACTTGCTAGGTTCGTAGTTTGCGTTTTAGCGCTAAAACGCAAACTACGAGCAATCCCCACCCCTCAATTATTTCTTAATACATTACTAAGCTGCCGCGCATTTAACTTGCACATCTTTTCGTGTTGGCTGTTGACAGTTGAGAGTTGACAGTTAACCGTCAGCCGTCAACGAACTTAGGAAGTGACTGTGTAATTTAAAAGCGTAATAGCTTACCTATTAGCAGATCAGCAGATAAAAATTACCTTAATTCGATGAGTAGAGCCTGCTATAGCTCAAACTCAGTAAAAAAGAGTTATATTGACGACCCTCGTCGAATTGGCGTTAACTTGACATCAGGAACAAATTTCAACTGCCATAGGTCTTAACTTTAAACATTTTATCAAATTGCTAGCATTTCTTTAAGTTAGTAATATGTTAAGCTGAGTACAAGTATTTTTAAATAAATACTAGTAGCATATATTACGAAAACTAATCTAGATTACGAAGCAAACAATCATATTTGTAATACTAGTACTATCTCTAACTAAAGTTAACACTTTAAAGTAACTAGGATGGGTTGCCGCAGATGAAATCCCCACCTTCTTCAGATTCTTGGAATGGTCGCTTCGTAGGTGATAACCAGCGATACCGTTTAGATAGACGGTTAGGCGGGGGTGGCATGGGAGAAGTCTTCCTGGCAACAGACACTCGTGTAGGTCAGCAGGTAGCATTGAAGTTGCTCAAAGATACGCTGGTGGCATCACAAGAAATGAGAAAGCGTTTTGAGCGTGAAGTAGCAGTTTGTGCTGCTTTGCAAAGTGACCACATTGTTAAGATTAGTGATTATGGTGTCACCCCGGAAGGTTTTCCATTTTACGTAATGGAATATTTGCGGGGGCAAACGCTCAGGCAATTATTGCTGCGCGAAAAGCGGCTATCTGTTGAGCGGACTGTGAAGATTATGGCGCAAGTTTGCCAAGGCTTACAACTTGCCCATCAAGGGGTGACTCTCCAACGGGATGGCGGAAAAACCACTGAGCATATTCAAGTAGTTCATCGTGACCTGAAACCAGATAATATATTTTTAGTGCCTACAGATTTGGGAGAGTGGGTAAAGGTTTTGGATTTTGGTGTTGCCAAAATTCGCAGTGAATCTTCAGAAAATTCCAACATTACAAATATAACTAGTACATTTATCGGTACATTTCGTTACGCACCTCCTGAACAAATCCAAAGCGATAAAAACCTGGATGCTAGGGGTGATATTTACAGTTTAGGGATTATCCTTTATGAAATGCTGAGTGCAGCCGACCCCTTTGGAATCAGTATTAAGGGTAGTCAAATCAGTGAAGCTTCTTGGGTATTAGCTCATGCTTATGAGCCACCAAAACCACTGCGATCGCAACCAGAGTGTGAGCATTTACCCGTACAATTGGAAGCGGTGGTGATGAAATGCCTCCACAAAAACCCAGCTAACCGATTTGCAACAGCAGAAGAACTGAATCAGGCTTTGCAAGCTGCTGCCAAATTTGTCACAGGGACTACTAGTGTAACCGGACAGATTATTGGGCGATCGCAACCTTCCTACAATCAAGGTTCAAATCACGAAACTGTTCCAAGGCAATCAAACGACGACACCGTTATTCGCCCTCCATCTGCATACAATCAAGGCTCAAATGACGAAACCGTTCCGAGACAATCGAACGACGACACCGTTATTCGCCCTCCATCTGCATACAATCAGGGTTCCAATCACGAAACTGTTCCGAGACAGTTTAACCCGATTGAGCAAAGCCAATCTGAGGAAACAATTCTTCCCCTTCAGGGTGGGTACAATCAAGGTTCAAATCACGAAACGGTTCCGAGACAGTTTAACCCAGTTGAGCAAAGTCAACAGAGTCCTGTGAATAATCCGAACGCCAGTAAACCGGACGCGACGTTGTTTTTCAACCGCGACCTGCGTCTAATCAAGGCGGGCAACAAGTGCCACCAGATAAGACGTTGTTTCAACCGCGACCTGCGTCTAATCAAGGCGGGCAACAAGTGCCACCAGATAAGACGTTGTTTCAACCGCGACCTGCGTCTAATCAAGGCGGGCAACAAGTGCCACCAGATAAGACGTTGTTTCAACCACGACCTGGATCTAATCAAGGCGGGCAGCAAGTGCCGCCAGATAAGACCTTGTTTCAACCGCGACCTGGATCTAATCAAGGTAGACCACAAGTGCCGCCAGATGTGACCTTGTATCAACCGCGACGTGCATCCAATCAAGGCAGACCACAAGTGCGAACGGATGACACTATCTACCAACCAAGGCTAAGTGGGCAGCTAGCTACGAGAATTACTCCCAATTTCTTGCGAATCGTGGGAGTGGTCTTAGCTATTGGGCTGACTTTAGCATTAGTAACCTATATATATACTCAATTCCAATCTCGTAAAGAGCCAAGTAACCAGCAAGATTTACCTAATAGCGGGCAGATTCAGAACTAATCAGCTAATTACTTAAAAGGGCGGTTAGAAACTGCACGCCAGTCTCTTCTCCCTTCGCGTAGCGTCTCGTAGAAAAGGGGAGACCCTGCGCGTAGTTTGCTTCCCGTAGGGGTACGGCAGGAACCCCCGCACAGCGCTGGCTTGTTTATACTAGGCTTTACTTACCTTTGTGGGTTTCAAACCCTCAAAGAAAATCGGCTATCTCACCCACCTCCAAAGTCATTAATACCAATTAGGGCTTACGCAGTGAAAACTGAAACCTCGTTCGCGTAGCGTGCGCGAAGCGCACTCCCCCCTAACCCCCCTTAAAAAGACGTGAGTTCGACGGATAGGAAAGCCCAAAAAGGTTGCTATATATGAATTTACTCAAGTGGGCAGGCGGAAGCGATCGCTAAGATTAATTGAGAATCGGTAAAAAACTCACAAAAAAACGCCGAGACTAAAAATATGTAAGAAAAATCAAGGTCTCGGCTATGTCTACCATTGTATCTCGCCTTGATATCACACAAATTTTCTGCGACGTAGATGATTTCTGTAATCAATGGGAAAATCTCTGGCTGCAAGTAGCACAATTGCCATCAACAACAGGAGAAAGGCGTAGCACTTTCCGGATGCATCTATCAGAAGTAATGACAATAGTCATCGCATTTCATGGCAGTGGTTATAAGACTTTTAAGGAATTCTATACCCTGCATGTGCTTTCTAGTTGGCGTAAAGCATTTCCCAATTTGGTCAGCTACACTCGGTTTGTGGAATTGATGCCTTCTCTTCGAGACGCTACGCGAAGGTGCTTAATACTATTATGTTGTTTTACATACACGTACAAAGGAAATTACAGGGATTAGCTTTATCGATTCCACGCCAATTAATGTTTGTCACAACTGTCGGGCACATTCTCACTCTTGTTTTTAAAGGATTAGTGAAATGGGGCAAAAATTCTGTGGGCTGGCACTTTGGGTTTAAACTCCATTTGATTATTAATGATTGCGGAGAATTACTAGCATTTCAGTTAACTCCTGCCAATGTGGATGACCGAAAGCCAGTTCCAGATATGACTAAAGACTTAATTGGTAAACTGTTTGGTAATAGAGGATACATCTCCCAAAAACTATTTGAGGAGTTATATGAGCGAGGATTGCAGTTAGTCACAAAATCTAAGAATAAAATGAAAAATCGTTTGGTAAAACTGATTGATAAGATTCTGTTACGTAAACGAGCCGTGATTGAGTCCGTCAATGACATCTTAAAAACATCTGTCAAATCGAACACTCTCGCCACCGTAGTCCATTTAACTTTTTGGTTAATTTGATAGCGGGTTTAGCCGTTTATACTTATTTGCCTAAAAAACCTTCCATTGATATTTACCCAAAAGATTTGTCTGCTCTACCTCCTGCCATTTTTTAGTTCCATCGAACTCACGTGGTGTTAGGTGCGGCTGCAAGCTTGTCTATGCTGTCTCCGGTTGGGGAGAATGTCGGGAAAAGGGAAAAACCACACGTTTTCCAAAAATTAGAAAATTAAGTGTGGTTTATAGTGTTAGTTTCCTAATTTGATTCCAAAATTTATACATAAAGTATGTAAAAAGTTTTTAGAACTTTAAATAAAGACTTTTGTATAAAAAGGAGTCAACTACGATGTTAGATTAGAAAATCTTTAATCTCCATCTAGTACCACTGAAATTTTCTCCTGTATCAGGTGCTAACCCTACAGTTCCATCTGCTGTTCTACCATCTAAAAATTTAGGACCTGGTATATTTCCCAAACATTCAAATGCGGCACGTCCATTAGCTAAGTTATCGAATTCATTTGCCATGAGTTTGTATTTCCTACTAAGATTTATTGTTCAGTAAAAAGTTAGACTCTAGGACTTACGTATTGACAAAAGTCTAATTACGTAATTGAGTCATATCTGTTTTTTGAACCTAGAGGACATATGCCCTCCTTCTATTTCTATATAGGTATAAGTGAAATCAATTTATTCACAGGCGTAAAACCTACATTCCGCAGGTAAACAGAAATCTTGAAACCCGAAGGGAAGGTATCACCTAGCTGTTCAGCGAAGGTTTTGTCAACGAGCGCAATCGCGTTTTGTACGGTATCTGCCTGTATGCCGGAGCGCAAATCAACGAAACCAGCACTTTATTACTGTACGTTCGCTCATTTTTGCCTAAAAAACCTTCCATTGATATTTACCCAAAAGATTTGTCTGCTCTACCTCCTGCCATTTTTTAGTTCCATCGAACTCACGTTAAAAAGGCTACGTGTATACACAAGTCAAATTACCCCCCTTAATCCCCCCGATATATTGGGGGGAAATAGCAGGGCAAACGCATCTAAATTACTCTTGATCACAATGAAGGTTAAGAACTAACGAAAAAATCTTTCCTTTTGGCTTTGATTATTTTTTAAGCCCCAAAACGATGCCTGCGGCGGGCTACGCTTACGCCTAAATCTCTGTCAATAAGCAGCAATTAATGCGACTATTATTGAGCTTATTGATAATCATAATATCTTGTTGACATGATGCGTTTGCCCTGAGGGAAATAGGAATCTAGTTCCCTCCCCAATACATCGGGGAGGGTTAGGGTGGGGTAAAACTGACACGAAAAACCAGGTGAGTAAACTATTTCAGACTTGTGTATACACCGTAGCCTTAAAAAGGGGGGATCTGAAAGAGCCAACTTTTTAAGCGGGTTAGGGGATCTCTTCTGCGTAAGTCCTACCAATGACTAATGACTCGAACCTTAACTATATTCATCCCAAGCTACGGGAAAGGAATAATTTGAAACCACCGAGAAATCATGATTTTCGCTGCGGGTTTCTTCATCCAGAACTTTGACAACTTTGTTATAAATATCTTGTGCTTGTTGCGGGGAATCACCGATGCTGGTTAATCCCAACTTGCCGAACTGCGAAAGGCAACCCATAAGATGAAACACTGTGCCAGTTTCAGTACCACTGTCGAAGTGTAGTCTGTGGTGAGCGATAATATCCATCAAATCATTAGGTAATAATCCCTGATAGCGCTCTTTTTGGAGATTAT
The DNA here is from genome assembly GCF_020829665.1 of Nostoc sp. CHAB 5824. GTDB lineage: Bacteria > Cyanobacteriota > Cyanobacteriia > Cyanobacteriales > Nostocaceae > Nostoc. Next base: position 659,199 of record NZ_JAIVFT010000002.1, on the reverse strand, counting down.
CAGTGGCAATGTAATATTTAGGACGACCTTGCTGACTATAAAATAAACCCGTGGAAAGGTCATAGCGACCGTTCGTTAATAATTTCAGGGTCATGAATGGATGAGTTGTGCCGCCTTTACGCAGGTTAATTTCGATCGCCTGAATATCCCACTCTCCGTTACCCTTGTCAACGGCGATAAAATCTACGCCAAATCGCTCTAAAGTGCCTTTCTCTGCTAACTTTCTGCCAACTTGTAGTCCCAATTGCTGTAATTGCAATCGATAGCTTTCATCAGCCGGAAAGCGGCAACCAAGATAAATCTGACCATCTGGGCCTCCAAGAATTTGGTCGTGGGTTGAAAGGATTTCCACTTCGCCAGTGGGTGTGATCCGTCCTTGAACGCTGGGCGATCGCTTAATTTCCCCTTCCACAAATGCTTCGGAAATTGCCCCTAATTCAGGGATTCTTCCGGAAAAATTGTCCCAAGTTTCTTGTTTTGCTTGAAAGCGCAATGTTGAGAAGCGATCGCCAATTGCTGCTACCCTTTCGGCATGAGTCCCTTTACCGGGTGCTACATTCTCAATCGGTCTAAAATCCAGCAATGCATTTCCCTCTCCAGAAATGCCTTCGTTGAGTTTTACCACTACCCGTTTTAATGTCGGTTGTCGTTCCCACAAATCACTAGTAGCTTTTGCTAAATCTGTGTGGTTCCAAACTTTTTCGCTGCCATCTGGATGCGGTACTCCGCTTTCTTTGAAGATTTGCCGACTACCACTTTTTGTTCCCCAAATCTGTAAATCTGGTGCAGCAGCATACAGAGGTACGCCCAATTTTACAGACAATTCGCCTTCCCAGTGCGAAGAGTTGTAGCAGATCATAAATGATTTATCTAGCCTCAAAGCTTGATGAATCCGCTTTAGCAAGCGGGGGCGTTCTAAAATTTTTTGGCTCAGAGGCTTAAGCGAAGAATCGTAAGTCGAAAGTAGCAACAAGCGATTGCGAGCATGAGAAAAGGGAATTCCTGGCAACAGTTGCAGATAATAATCAATGATACTAGGATGCAGCGGTACTGATGTTACATAAACCAGCCGAGTCCGGGGATTCTGCAACCGAATTAAGGAAAATAGTAATCTTTCTTCATAATGCTCGCAGCCTTCGATCTTTTGGAGTTCGCGCTGGTCAAGACTCAGGGAGGGAATAATTAAAATATCTGCTTCACTGTTGTCAAATGACTCGATCGTTTTCCAGCGATCGCTCAGGGTTAATTGTAAGTGGTGAAACTTTTCAACCTGCTCTAACTCGGAAATATTTAGTATTGCCATAACCCCTACCCTCTAATAATCTCAATGTAGCGCACCACACAGGCTTTTGGGCTATTAGTTTAGAGACTAGTTGTCACATACTTTTGCAAAAAGGCGGCTATGCAGATATTACCCTAAATAAATATTAACATTAACAAAAATTGATCGGATGAAAGTAGGTATTTTCACAACCACGAAGTGATAAAGTATAAATCTTTATTTTTATTTATCGAAAATGGGAGAATTCTTGAGCCGGGAGGATGATTATAGACTAATTCAGAAACTCTTATTTATTTAATTTATTTTACGTCTTAAGGTTGAGCAAATTTAAGTTTATATTACCTCTAAGGAGCGATAAAGTACAGCAACATAATAGTTAACTTGAAAGTAAGTGAAAAGGAGAAATCCTTCATAACATAACAGTTATGTACTTCTTTTTCGTGGTCATGGTTCATAGCGTGCGTCAGGTGTAAGGATAAATAATGTAAGCGGCGTATAATTGCTCGCAATAAGTACGTTTGGCAAGCATTGTGGAGTATACACCTAAGATTGCAAATGGCATGTGGGAGCCAAAGCAAAAAACAAACCTTGGATAGAATTTTCCATCCAAGGTTTACTATTGCGATTGAAGAAGAGTTTTCCCAATACCTAATACTTAATTACATTCAATATTCAACTACCAAGACAAAACCTATGGCTAAATCAAAAGAGCAAAAAGAGAAAAAAGAGCAAAAATTACAACCACCACAGCAGCAAGAAGCACCAGGTGTTGAATCAGAAATGACGCCAAAACCCAAAGCAGATGATGAGCAGTACCGGGGTAGCGGCAAGTTACAAGATAAAGTAGCATTGATTACAGGTGCAGATAGTGGTATTGGTCGTGCTGTAGCGATCGCATTTGCTAAAGAAGGTGCAGATGTAGCGATTCTTTACCTCAACGAACACGATGATGCTAAAGAAACAAAACATTTGGTAGAAAAACAAGGGCGTCGTGCAGTAACCATTGCAGGTGATATTGGCGATGAAACTTTTTGTCAGCAAGCTATACAACAAACAGTTGGTGAGTTGGGCAAACTCGATATTCTGATCAATAACGCCGCCGAACAACATCCGAAAGAAAGTATTGAGGAAATTACTAAAGAACAACTAGAGCGAACTTTCCGCACTAATATATTCTCGATGTTTTTCATGACTAAAGCTGCACTTAAGCATTTACAAGCAGGCAGTTCTATTATCAATACCACATCGGTAACAGCTTATAAAGGTAGCCCACAGTTACTAGATTATTCCTCTACAAAAGGTGCGATCGTTGCTTTTACTCGCTCCTTATCAAAAAACTTGGTATCAAAAGGAATTCGCGTTAATGCTGTCGCACCAGGGCCAATTTGGACACCTTTAATTCCCTCAACTTTTCCTGAAGAGAAAGTTGAAACTTTTGGTAAACAAGTACCAATGCAACGAGCCGGACAACCAGAAGAAGTTGCTCCTAGTTACGTCTACTTAGCCTCTGATGATGGTTCTTATGTCTCTGGGCAAGTGTTACATGTTAACGGTGGAGATGTTGTCAATGGCTAAGTAAAATAGTTAAGTCATTAGTCATTAGTCATTGGTCATTAGTTATTCGCTTGAGATAAATGACAGATGACAAATGACTAATGATAAAAAAATAATCACTTCTAACTCCATCCTTATTTTCCTCCATTGGAGGGATGAATTAATGTTTAAATATTGATAATCTATCTAGCAGCAAACATTTAATAAATAATAACTACGTCTATGGCATCTCCTACACCACTGAATGGCACAGAACTAGTAGATTGTGCTAGAGCAAATGCCAAGCAAGGAATTGAAACTGCTGCTTATCAATGTGGCTATGGTCAAGACCTCAACAAATTTGCCAGAGAACTTAGACAAGCTTGTGAAGAAATGAATTTACAAGTGAAGGAACTCAGCGGATTGATTACTGACCAGGACATGATATTGCAATTAGGTACTGGCGAAATTGTTGCTCCAGATACGGCATCAGAATTGTAAAAGTCAGTCATTTGTACTTTGTCCTTCACTTAATGACTAATAACCAATGACTTTTTTCATAACTTTAAAATTACCCGCGCCAAATTGAAGTAAATCAAAACGCCTACCACATCAACTGCTGTGGTGATAAATGGTGCTGACATTAATGCTGGATCTAAACGGAGGTAGCGAAATAGAAAAGGCAGTGCTGAACCGGAGATAGAAGCTAAAATAGAAATAGCTACCAGACTAGTACCTACAGCGATCGCTACTTCTAATCGTCCTTGTAGAAAATAAGCCCAGACAGTAGCGATCGTACCTAACATTCCTCCTAATAATGCTCCTGCGATCGCCTCCCGGCCAATTACCTGCAATGCTCCAAGCGATCGGATTTCATCGGTGTTCATCCCGCGAATCACGACTGTCGAAGACTGGGCACCCACGTTACCACCAGTACCAGTCAGCAAAGGGATAAATGCCGTCAGTGTCACCACTTTTGCTAAAAGGTCTTCTTGCGACTTAATAATCGTTCCTGTAATGGTATTGGTTACAAGTAAAACCAATAACCATACAACCCGCTTCCGAGCAATTTCCATTAAATTCATTTGAAAATAGTTGTCGCCCCCCGACTGCACACCACCACCTAAGGCATAGATATCCTCGGTGGTTTCTTGTTGCAGAATATCAATGACATCATCTACGGTGACAATACCCACTAGACGCTGTTCTCGATCAACCACAGGCACAGCCAGAAAGTCATATCTTTGGATTAATCTGGCAACTTCTTCCTGGTCTGTATCAGTGTGGACAAACACCACATCACGCGTCATAATTTCGCCAATAATTTGCTCAGGCTGAGAAGTCACCAACTCCCGCAACGATACAATCCCTGTTAAGCGCCTTGCCGCATCCATAACATAAAGATAATAAATCATCTCACTGGCATTAGCTAAGTTGCGAATTCGCTCTAGAGCTTGAGATACTGTAAAGTTTTCTTTCAGCGAAATTAACTCTAACGTCATGATTCGCCCAGCAGTATCAGCTTCATAACCCAATAGTTGGGCTGTAGCTTGGCGTTCCGCTGGACTCAGTTGTTCTAGCAAACGATTGACGACTTTTGCCGGTAATTCATCAAATAACCTAGCTCGGTCATCCGGCGACATTTGATCGACAATATCGCGGACTTCCTGGCTTTTAAGTTCTTCAATTAACCGTTCTTGTACACTATAGTCGAGATATTCATAAACCTCGATAGCCTCATCCTTAGAAAGCAAGCGAAAAGCCAAAGCGTGCATCGCTTCTGGCAAACCCTCAATCGCCTCAGCAATATCCGCAGGCTGCACAGGTACGAGAATAGCTTTTGCTCCCTGCAAGTCTCCTGTTTCTAGGAGCATTTGCAGCTGAGTCCGCACTAAATCTCGCAATTCCCTGCGTGAGACATTCTGGATGGTAGAGTTTAAATTGTTTGTCTCAGTCAAAGTCCACTTTCCTCAGCCAGTTTGAACAAGGTTGCTGCCCTTAGTCTAGGGGAAAGTGGGAATGTGCAGCGTTAAAATTGTGATTTTTCTGACTTGGAGTAAATTGAAAACTTTTGTAAATTAAGTGAATAATAAGGGTTTCGGATGCTGATAACTTCTTGCGTTCCGCGTACCCCTACCGGAAAGCTAGCTACGCAAAGCGTCTGTCTGCGACACGCTGTTCGCGTTCGTAGAGAAGCTGTCGTGTAGCGATTTGTTGGATAGTTCACCGACAACAGGTTTACTCGAAAAGTACGATAATCTCTTAATTCCAGCAGATTATGTTCTCTAGTAGTTCGCTTTCGTGACGAAAGCGGGGTAAAGGGGAAGGTGGGGCCCCCACGAAGTGGGGATAGGGGGCAAGGGGAAAGGTTTTAAATCCCTTAACCTTTTCCCTTTCCCCTTTCCCCAGCCCTCACTAAGCGCATTTTTGGGTTGGCATACTACTAGCTTAAATGCATAACTGGTGAGGCTGTTGCAAAAATTTTTGCTCCACTGACTTTATATCTTTGCTGCTTCTTGTAATAAAGATACAGCAGTTTGCTTTTTAAATGAGGTGCAAAACGCAGGACTCACGCATCAAATATAGAGAGTTCCGGCGTTGCAGAAAAAGCGGGATGATTTGGCAACTTCCAAAATTCTCCCTCTGCAAGCCAGAGTTTCTACCTACTACCTCCAAACCCGTAGCTTCGTACTTCGTGCAAAAGGAAACTGCTGTATGAATTAACAGTCAAGATGAAGCATAGATAAATAATACTTTGTCAAATCTTTAAATATAAAAAAAGTTCTTTATCCAATATTCATAAAATTAATATTTTTGCAGAGAAAAAATATGAGATCATCCAATATGTTAGTAATTTTCATTTCAAGTTCATCAAAACTTTCATGTTCCTTTAAAAAGGTATATATCAATGTGAATATTTAAAGAAAGTTCCACAAAACAGATGGACACAACACCGGAATATAGTGTCAAATGTGTAGTTAACTAATTCAAAAACAATACTAAAATAACGATATGTAAAATTATGAGTTCTGACTACTTAAGTATGCCTGTGACCTGTTGGGTGTTGCTTCACTCAAACTTCATGCACTTGCACAGTAGTGAGATTATAAGCTTTTAAGCATGGTGATTTATAATTTTTGATTAAATTCACCAACTAAATCTAGATGCATCTAAATTCAGGTATTCGTCAAAAGAAAACAAAGATTTATAAAGACTAATATGCTCTTTAAGAATCTATAGTATTTCTTGTCATACACATTTTTATATATACCTGCTTTTAGACGATATAAAGCAAGGTATATCATGTAATGCTATTTTCAAGTTGATACAAATAAGCAGAAAAGTAGTAAACAAAATGGGCAAAATATTAGAAAAAAAAGCTTATAGTAGCAATTAATCCAAACAGTATCAGTACTGAAAAGTATATTAATAAGCTAATTATTATTTGCTTATTAATATATTTAAAAATGAGCATTCCCACGTATTTTTTGGAAAATATTCAATATAAAACCTAATTCTGAAACATTGATTATGGAATTAGTTTTAACACTATTGTGAGGCATATATCTTAATGAATAATTCACAAAATCAAACTCTTAACCAACAGTTGTCAACATCTCCAAGTCCAATAATTGGTGCTCAATCATCTCTACAAAGCATTGATCGGGCACAACCCAGTATTTCCGCTAGCGCCAGCGTGTTCTCTCAGGGAAATGGACTAAAAGCAGAGTACTACGATAACATTGACTTCACCAACTTGAAGCAAACTCGCACAGATCCAACAGTCAACTTTAACTGGGGTCTTGGTTCTCCAGATCCATCCATAGGTGCAGAGACCTTCTCGGTGCGGTGGACAGGTCAGGTAGAAGCCAAGTACAGCGAGACTTACAACTTCTACACCACTGCTGATGATGGGGTGCGGCTGTGGGTTAATGGTCAGCAAATCATCAATAAATTTGTCGATCAATCTGCTACAGAATACAGCGGCGCGATCGCACTGGTTGCAGGTCAAAAATATGATATTAAACTTGAGTATTACGAAAATACATACAATGCCGTTTCTCGATTAGCTTGGTCAAGCTCCTCTCAGACCAAAGAAATCATTCCTCAGTCTCAACTGTATAGTAATGTCAACATATCTAGTAATGGCAACGGACTCAAAGCAGAGTACTACGATAACATTGACTTCACCAACTTAAAGCAAACTCGCACAGATCCAACAGTCAACTTTAACTGGGGTCTTGGTTCTCCAGATCCATCCATAGGTGCAGAGACCTTCTCGGTGCGGTGGACAGGTCAGGTAGAAGCCAAGTACAGCGAGGCTTACAACTTCTACACCACTGCTGATGATGGAGTGCGACTGTGGGTTAATGGTCAGCAAATCATCAATAAGTTTGTCGATCAATCTGCTACAGAATACAGCGGCGCGATCGCACTGGTTGCAGGTCAAAAATATGATATTAAACTTGAGTATTACGAAAATACATACAATGCCGTTTCTCGATTAGCTTGGTCAAGCTCCTCTCAGACCAAAGAAATCATTCCTCAGTCTCAACTGTATAGTAATGTCAACATATTTAGTAATGGCAACGGACTCAAAGCAGAGTACTACGATAACATTGACTTCACCAACTTAAAGCAAACTCGCACAGATCCAACAGTCAACTTTAACTGGGGTCTTGGTTCTCCAGATCCATCCATAGGTGCAGAGACCTTCTCGGTGCGGTGGACAGGTCAGGTAGAAGCCAAGTACAGCGAGACTTACAACTTCTACACCACTGCTGATGATGGGGTGCGGCTGTGGGTTAATGGTCAGCAAATCATCAATAAGTTTGTCGATCAATCTGTTACAGAATACAGCGGCGCGATCGCACTGGTTGCAGGTCAAAAATACGATATTAAACTTGAGTATTACGAAAATACATACAATGCCGTTTCTCGATTAGCTTGGTCAAGCTCCTCTCAGACCAAAGAAATCATTCCTCAGTCCCAACTATATTCACCAGATATTCAGACCACTATCACCTTAGGATCATCTTCCACAACTGTGAATGAAGGCGCTGGTAGTGTGACCATAACATTGTTGAGAACTGGTGATTTAAACAGCACATCTTCAATCAAGTATGCAACCATAACTGGTACTGCTACAGCAGGAGTTGACTACGGAAGTGAAGGCACTGAAAGCGCTGGAACACTTATTTTTGCGCCAGGACAAAGCAGCAGACAGATATCGATTCCGATCAATGACGATTCCTTAGCCGAAGCAGATGAAACCTTTAGTTTTGTTATTGATCAGCCACAGAAAGCAACACTAGGGCTGCAAAGAACTCTCGGAATTAAGATTCAAGATAACGATCGCTCAAGCCTCGATTTCACTCAGCCAGTAGTTAATGAGAGTAACGGTACTGCTACGGTGACAGTTACACGAGGTAACACTTCCGGGGCTGCTAGTCTAGACTACATAACTGTGGATGGGAATGCTAAAGCCGGATCTGACTACCAGGCTGTATCTGGAAACTTAGCTTTTGCAGCAGGACAAGCCAGCAAGACTATTGTTATCCCCATTATTAATGACACCGTTGGGGAACCAAATGAAACATTTACTTTGAAGTTCAGTAACGCAGTTGGAGTGCAACTAAATACTCAACAAACAACTATCACTATTATTGATAATGACTCTGGTAACTTTGCTTTAGAGGCGGTAACTTCTGGGTTGAATCAACCCACAGCTTTTGACTGGACATCTGACCAGAAGCGGATGTTCATTGCCCAGAAAAATGGGGTAGTGCGAGTCTTAGACAACGGCACATTATTATCAACACCATTTATCAATATTTCTGGACAGGTTAATGATACGCGCGATCGCGGTCTTTTAGGCATCGCCGTACATCCAGATTTTGGCAAAACCACAAACCCCAAAAACTATGTTTACCTGTTGTATACCTACGATCCACCAGAAACCAATCCAAACAATCCTAATAACAATCCTAATAGCACATTAGACAATCCCGATCAGAATGGGAATCGTACTGCACGGCTAATTAGGGTAGAAGCTGACCCCAACACTAATTACACTACTGCTATTACTGGCAGCCAAGTTGTGCTGCTGGGTACTAATGGCACTTGGGAGAATATCAATCGCCCAGATGGGAATAGCACAAATGTCTCACTTGGCTACGCACCATCAGGAATTCTCAACAAAGATACTGGTAAGCCGTTTACCAGCTTGCAGGATTATCTGAATAATCTTGATAAAGTCCAAAATGTCCAAAATTTTATAGCCAACGATAGTGAATCTCACTCAGTTGGTTCTGTGCGCTTTGGCACTGATGGTTCCTTATTTGTGAGCTTAGGAGATGGCACTTCTTACAATGGGATAGACCCTCGAGCAATTCGCGTCCAGGATGTCAATAATCTGTCCGGCAAAATCCTGCGGATTGATGCGATTACTGGTCAAGGCTTATCAAGTAATCCTTTCTACAACGGTGACCCCGATAGCAATCGTTCCAAAGTTTATAACTTAGGTTTGCGTAACCCCTTCCGCTTCACAATTGATAAGAGCACCAATACCCCCTTTATTGGTGATGTTGGCTTCGATTCCTACGAAGAGGTCAATATCGGAAAACCAGGAGCTAACTTTGGCTGGCCATTTTATGAAGGTGGCCTTGATGCAAATGGCAATATCGTCAGCGTGAAACAACCAAGCTATTCTAACTTAGATGCAGCGAAAGCCTTCTATAGTAGTGGCAAAACTGTTGCAGCACCAGCTTACACCTATAAACATTTTGCTTCCAATTCGATCGTCTTGGGTGACTTTTACACAGGTAATACTTTCCCCTCAATCTATCAAGATGCCTTATTCGTTGGTGATTTCAGTCAAGGAACTATCGATGCTTTGAAATTCGATAGTCAGGGCAAACTTGTCTCAGTTAAGCGATTTGCTTCTCGAGCAGATAGGCCAAATTTAGGAGTACCTACACAAATCACCACTGGAAAAGATGGTAATCTGTACTACGCAAACTTGACCGGAGGTGAGATTGATCGCTTCCGACCTGTGTGAAGAAGGCAGGATAGCGCAGCGGTAGCTGAGACCGTTGACGGTTGACCGTCAACAGTCAACAGTCAACAGTCAACAGTTGTCTGACTGTTCACTGATTTTGGTCAAGATAACTTTGTTAAAAATCCCAACAATTTTTTGGTATTTGCTGTCAGCAGGGTTCGACGATAAGCATCAGCTGCTTTTTTAATCGCTTCGGCTTGAGTAGGATAAGGATGAATCACACTGCTTAACTTACTCAAACCGATCTTATTCACAATTGCCGTAGTTACAACTGATATCATTTCACCTGCGTGACTGGCGACAAGAGTTGCACCGATAATTTCATCAGACCCCTTTTTATGATGGATTTTGAGAAATCCTGACTCTTCACCATCTGCGATCGCTCGGTCTACACTACTAAAAGGTATGCTGATTGTCGCCACCTCAATACCCAATTTCTGCGCCTCGTGTTCGTACAAGCCAACATGGGCAATTTCTGGGTCAGTATAAGTTACCCACGGCATCACCAGAGTACTAAGTTTAGAGCGTCCTAAGCCAAAGGGAGAAAACAGCGTATTCTTGATCACAATCCGCGCCGCAGCATCAGCAGCATGGGTAAACTTCCAGTTCATGCAGATATCGCCAGCTGCATAAATTTTGGGATTGGTCGTCTGGAGATAATCGTTTACCTTCACACCTTGGCGTTTGTCATATTCTACACCCACTGCTTCTAAATTTAGCCCTTCCACATTTGGCGATCGCCCCGCACCGACTAAAATTTCATTTACTGTCACCGAATCTCGATGACTATTGGAGGAAAAGTAAAGCCGTTTCCCCTCAGTAACAGTTACCACTTCTTCCAACTTGGAATTCAGTACCACGCGAATTCCTTCGTTAATCAAAACCTTTTGCAGAATTTTGGCCGCCTCAGCATCTTCTTTATTCAGAAGATGAGAACCGCTATGGAAAAGTACCACCTCAGAACCCAAACGCCGGAAAGCTTGCGCCAATTCGCAACCAATGGGGCCGCCACCAATCACCGCTAAACGTTCCGGTCGTTGAATCAGCGAAAAAACCGTCTCATTAGTTAGATAGCCCACCTTTTCAATTCCCGGAATCGACAGTTGTGCAGCTCTTGCGCCTGTAGCAACTACAGCTTTTTTAAACCGAAGGGTTTTGTCGCCAACTTCTACAGAATTTTTACTCGCAAATCGGGCGCTACCCAAAAATACATCGACACCCAAGTTTTGAAAACGCTCCGCCGAGTCGTTATGGCTGATACCAGCCCTTATCTGTCGCATCCTTGCCATGACTTTGGGAAAATCAACATCAATATTATGTTGGGGAATATTAACTCCCAAGTTTTGAGCATCCCAGATTTCGCCAACGACGCGAGCAGACCGAATAATAGTTTTAGATGGTACGCAACCAACATTTAAGCAATCTCCACCCATGAGATGCTTTTCAATTATCGCCACTTTTAAACCCAAATCCAGACCCGCCGCACCCGCCGCTACGACTAACCCCGCCGTACCAGCACCAATTACTACCAAATCGTAAATATCTGCAGGTTGAGGATTAACCCAATTTGGCGGATGGACGTAAGACACCAACTTTTGGTTATATTCATCCATTGGGCGAACTGTGACTCTCTCGAATTCAGAATTGGTCATTAGCGAAACCTCTTTTAAGAATTGAAAATACTAAAGTCAACATAAACTTGGAGACTGGTGTCCTTTATTTTGAATGATTGTTTAATAAGAATTACATCTTTGCAGTGTTTTATCGGTTTGAGAATTGACAAATAATCCTCTTTTATCACTACAAGGAGAGAAAAATAATATTCCTACCCTGAACCTCAAACATAATCATAAACTGAGCGATTGTACCCTGTCTGAGCGGCTACGGTGTACACACAAGTCAAATTACCCCCCTTAATCCCCCCGATATATTGGGGGGAAACAGGAAATCCAGTTCCCTCCCCTTTCTAATACCAATCTCACGAAAAACCTGATACATATAGATTTCTCGTAGGGGCACGGCATTGCCCACAGGTGTCAACTTAAACTCAAACACTCAATTTACCGTAGTTTTAGATCCCCCAACCCCCAATAAATTGGGGCACAAGGCTCTAATTCCCCCCTTTTTAAGGGGGGTTAGGGGGGATCTAAAATCTAGTTGGTACATCGAAAAATTCTGAAATGCTTATCACAATAGGCTTTCACGTTAAGTTGACACCAATGGGCAAAGACAAGCCCCTACCAACGTATTTGTATCATTATTAAAGTGAAATGGTATAAGGGGAGGGTTAGGGTGGGGTAAAACTTACGCTTCAACTCAGACTTGTGTGTACACCGTAGGTCTGAGCGGTGGGGACACAGAGTTTTGTCAAGTAAATATTAATAAATCAACAAATTTAATTAGTTTATGCCGCTTACGCTGGCTAACAAAATTCCTGGCAAGCGTCAATAATACAGGACACTGCGCTGTTTACAAGGTTCTCCATCGTATGGAGACTGATTGCCGGTTCAGAAAACGGAAAATTCCAAAATATTTTTCCCTGAAAAGTTGTGACAGTAGCATAGAAAACACCTCCATATGCAGCGAGCGATGGTATGAAGCTGATTTCTTCTATTTCGAGTGAACCGTAAACTCTGGGGATGTTTACTCGACCCACGTTGCTGACACTTACCGTCGCCAATACTTTATCAGGTCGTCTGAGAAGTAACTCAACATTATGACTGAACGCCAATACTCTGCTGAACATATCGCCCTGCTCTAAACCAGCGTCAAGCTGTTGTTTTATATCCCGTGCTAATTCCCAGAATGATGTATTTATTTGTAGGGTGTGAAATGATATCAGAGACGAAACCAGCACTATCATGTTCTCATTGCTAATGACTGGTTGTAAACGTTGACGTAAATTAACAGGCGTTCGGCAGCTCATAGGCACATCATTAGTCTGACCTGCGCTGATTTTGCTCATCACTGCAAATAGCATCGCTGCACAAAAAGCACCTTGCAGTGTTGTCTTCTCCTGCCTGCAAGTATTTATAAGCTGCTGAGTTAACTTGGCGTCTAGCTGTCTGTGGATAAAACCACAACGGCGTAACTCCATCGGAACACACTTCTCAAAACCCAAGGTTTCAAAAGCTAAAGGTTCTGGTTGGTGATACAGGGTCTCTTTCCTCAACCCCTTTATCGATTTAGGCAATAGCTCTTCGACGGGTGGAAGTGTGGGCAAGCTAATAACTTGAGTTATTGGGTGATTAGAACCAAAACTCTGGCAATATGTCAATATTTCTGAGTACAGTTGAAGGCATGACAACCCATCTGATATGGCGTGATGCACTGTTAGGATTAGATAATTTACACATGATTCATTCATTGGCAGAACGAGTACAGCTCTGAGCAAACCTTTGCTACTGTCAATTTTTTCATTCAGTTCTTCCAAAACGACATCAGTCCACTGTTCATTGTGTAACTTGTCTACAATACGCAAAGGAATCAAAGGCATCTCTCCAGTTTGAAAGCAGAGATTATCCAAGGAACCAACAATACAAGAATTAAGAAGAGGGTGACGACACTGTACAAGGTCTAGAGCCTGTCTGACAATTTCTGCATTTAGGGGGCCTTTGATGCGACCAACTATTACAACTGAGAAACCTCCACCATCACGATTTAAGGTTTCCATAGCTTTCTCCATGTTGCCAAGTTCTCTATTGTCCATAGCGAATCTTCGGGTTCCACACTCACGTTAATTTAGATGCGTTTGCCCTGGGGTTTTATCTGCAAACCTCAATTCGTGACAGAGTTCAAAGGATAGAAGCTATAAAACCTCATCTTCTAAAGCTTGCCGAGCAATACGGGTAATATAAATCGTCACGGCGACTGTGGCAATTAAACCTAAAATCCGAATTGTCCATTGTAAAGTCGGGTTGGTGGGTTGAGCTTCAGTACCAATCATGGCAAGATTACCTGCAAGGGAACCAATATAAACGTACATAATGGTTCCGGGAATCATGCCTACAGAGCCGATGAAGTAATCTTTAAGTGAAACTCCTGTGATGCCAAAGGCATAGTTTAATAAATTAAAAGGAAATATCGGGGACAGTCGCGTTAACAGGACAATTTTTAATCCTTCTCTACCAACAGCTTGGTCAATGGCGGCAAATTTTTTATTATCTGCAATTTTCCGAGCAACCCAGCCCCTTGCTAAATAACGCCCCACAAGAAAAGCAGCAGTAGCACCAAGGGTTGCACCAATAAACACGTAGAGAGAACCCCAAACTGCACCAAAAATCACACCAGAACCCAAGGTGAGAATAGAACCTGGGAAAAAAGCGACGGTAGCGATAATGTAAAGAGCAATAAAAGCTATGGCTCCCAACGCACCCAGGCTATCAATCCACTGCAACGAGTTCCGTAAAATGCCTTGGGGATTGAAAGAATTTGGATTTACAGATTCTTGTGCAAAAGCCGAGTCTGTGTTTAATGCGAAAGCGCTCGCCAATATCAGTAATATTAATCCACTTAAGCTAAAAAACTTCTGCAAGTTTTTGGCATCAATACTTTTAAATATCTGAATGATTGTTAGTTTTGTCATGGATTGTTATTTCTTCTAATGCCACACTTTGAGCTAATGCTTTTTGAGCAACTTTTGTGATATACACAGTCATGGCAACGGTAGCAATCAACCCAACTACTCGCATTACCCATTGCCAGACTTGAGTTTCTGGAGTAATTGGTTGATGAGATGTGTTAGTCATAGCAAGATTACCAGCTAACGAACCAATATAAACGTACATTAAAGTGCCGGGAATGATGCCGAAAGAACCTAATATATAGTCTTTGAGGGAAACCTGTGTTACTCCAAAAGCATAATTCAATAAATTGAAAGGAAAAACGGGACAGAGACGAGTCAGCAAGACAATTTTCCATCCCTCTTTAGCAACTGCTAAATCAATCGCTTTAAATTTAGGATGTTTGTCTATTTGTCGAGAAACCCAATCCCGCGAAAGGTAGCGTCCAATGAGAAAAGCCAAGGTTGCTCCGACTATTGCAGCAATTAGCACATATATTGACCCCCAAAATAATCCAAACAGACAACCACCTTTGAGCGTTAGGAGGGAACCGGGGATAAACAGTAATGTTCCCAAGTTGTAAATGACTATGTAGGCGATAGGCCCTAAAACGCCAAGACTCTCAACCCAAATGACTGAGGTTTGTAAAAGTCCCTGAAAGTTGAATTGTTTAGCGACAATTATGAGAGTGGCAATTAGGCAACTTAAGAGTAGTAGTTTGAGTTTGGAATTTAACAAACGCTTCTTCATTTTTATAGTTTCACCTTCCGAGGCTCGACGTTGACCTTCTGAGGCTCGATGTTGACCTTCTGAGGCTCGACGTTGACCTTCTGAGGCTCAAATCCAATGCCCTTAAGATATACTACCCACATGAGAAACAGCTTAAATTCTCTTAAATTTTTCTCGGCGATACCAGCGACGAATTCGCTCAGGGGAAACGCCGAGTAAATAAGCAATAATTACTATTTGATTAAGTAACGTAGTTTTCAATACTCCCTTTTGCAACCATCTACGCGCTGAGGTGACAACTGGTGTGGGAATAATTACAACGCGTCCGATGCGTTTTAAACGACGCATGAGTTCAAAGTCTTCCATGATAGGCAATTCGGGAAAGCCGCCTATTTGCTGAAATACTTCCTTAGTTAAAAAAATTGCTTGGTCGCCATAAGGCATTTGATAAAAATGCGATCGCAAATTTACTCCCCACTCCACCCATCGTAAACTCAAAAGTGACGCATCAATCCGCAATTTAAAGGCACCAGCCACAGTCCCAGGCTGTTGTAGCGCTGTGCGAATCATATCATCAAACCCAGCAGGCAAACGGCTATCTGCATGGAGAAATAAGAGAATATCCCCGGTAGCAGCTATAGCACCCGTGTTCATTTGCACAGCACGACCGGGAGACGATGAGATAACTTTGACACCTAAAGACTGAGCGATCGCAATAGTATCATCTTGAGAGCCACCATCAACCACAATTACTTCTATATTTGTACTTTGAGTACAGACATTGGCAGAGCTTATTGTAGGTATCGCTTCTTTGATATTACCCGCTTCATTAATAGCCGGAATAATAATAGAAATTTTGGCAGCGCCAATATTCTGACTCATGATTGCTAAGTTCTGCCTTGGTTTACCCAGCGTACCGCCTCAATAGCAGACGCGAACCGCATAGACACCCTAGAAACGCGCACTTCTCCTGTATTGGGATTTGTCGCTTTGAGAAACTGCATAGGCTGGACATTAATTCGCTCTCTAACGATACGTAACAACTTGTATTCTTCCCAGGAATCAATTTCGACTGTGTTCATTTTTTCTAATAAGTGTGCCCAGCCGATATCATCGATTAGTTGACGCGTGCGTTCGAGCTTTAGTTCACCGTGGTGTGCATACAAGTTATATCCATCTGTAAACGCTATCGCAGGTGTATCCTCGGCGTGGATATGGTTGTTGCTATCAATATTGATTGTGGTCGAATGGTTGGAGATAATCGCAATATTCTGAAAAAAGAAAGTCCAGCCGCAATTCTTAACAAACTCTTCTAAAATTAATAGTTTGTGTTTAAATTGGTGGTAGTTTAAACTATGAATACAAAAGTCAAAATAACTACCTCCTGCGATTAAAATTTCAGGTTTTCGGCACGAAGAAAATATATTTTTAATAAAGTGGCGGTCGCGCCTACCAAAGTGTTGTTCAAAAACATTTCGCCACTGTGTTTCTAACTGGTCTTGAAGTAAATTTGCATACTCTTTTGCCAGATGATTGTCAAACAACGAATGTAAATTTGTTTGTAAATCAACAGGTAATCGTACAAGCAAATCTGATTGTAAATTACTGTAGATTCTACTCCAATACGAACTATCTATAGCATCACCCAGGATTGTCTGGGAATTAACTTTGAGCAAATCCCAGATGTACTCGAAGGCAGCGTTAGGGCTATCAACGATAATTATTTCAGGTTCGGTGAGTTCGAGTGCAGTATATATTGCTCGAACTGCATCTGTAGCGTGTTGCTGGTTGATGCGTTCAGTGGATAGCCCAATATGTTGCCATTTTTCTCGATATCGGGATATGAATGCACGTTGTTCTGGTGTCAGATAGTCAGCGGACATAACAGGTATGCGATACAGTGGCTATTTTGTATTAAAGCAGGTTATTTGATTTGGTTAGTAGAATTTATTAAAGACATGTACCGGCTCAACAACTCCATCTTTTTCCCAAATAACTGATTTTTCTATAATTGATGTCATCTCCAAGATAATCCCCATGACAGCTATCACCGTCAACTTGAACCCCATCATCCAACTCACCGACAACCAATTTTATCTACTTTGTCGGGAAAACCCTGAAGTCAAATTTGAACGTAATGCAGAGGGAAAACTACTAATAATGCCACCTACAGGCGGAGAGACTGGAAATCGTAACTGTGAAATTTCGGCAGATTTTGTGATTTGGAATCGCCAAACTAAACTAGGAATTTGCTTTGATTCTTCCACCTGCTTTAAACTTCACAATGGTGCCAACCGTTCTCCTGATGTAGCTTGGATAAGAAAAGAGAGATGGAATACACTCACACCCGAAGAACAAGAAAAGTTTCCGCCTATTGCACCAGATTTTGTTTTAGAGTTAATGTCACCAAGCGATAGTTTGCGAGAAACGCAAGCAAAAATGCAGGAATATATCGATAACGGAGTTAAATTAGGCTGGTTAATTAATCCGAAAATGCGTCAGGTAGAAATCTCTCGTATTGGTAAACCAATAGAAATATTAGCATCTCCACAAGAATTATCAGGAGAAGATGTTTTACCAACATTTGTTTTAAATTTACAAATAATCTGGGGATAAATATTTATTGATTTTGGATCGCCTGCTCAAATTCAACAATAGCATCGTACTGGTCAGGCATTGCGATATAACGCAACAGTAAAGCGGGGTCTAAATTTGGAAAAAACCCACTCCGATTTACTTCTTCATACTCGCCCTGTTCGTTAAGACGGAATATTTGTATAGAGTTAGATTTCCAAAACCAGACTTCAGGCACTTTTTTCGGTTTGTATAACTCCTTCCTGTTAATGCTTCCGCTAGTGACGATAATTTCAATAACAATATCAGGAACTTCCCTTTCTGTACCAATACTGTAAGACTCATCTGGTGTAGCAGAAGCATACCCAGGTTCTTCTAGAGTGAAACCACCACGTTTGTAAAACCGGATACCCAACTGTTTCATGTAAGCTTCTAGTAGCAAGCCAACAGTACTTTTTACTTTCTCATGTTTATCTCCAATGGGCGATATTATTTCTAAAATTCCTGACAAATAAAACAGTCTAACATTGCGGTTGTCTTGAAGTTGTGACTCAATCCCTTTGAATTGCTCCCAAGAAACATCCTTGAGAGTTACCAGTTTTTCTTCTGTAGGCTGGTCTAAAAGTGGGATGCTCATAAAAACACTTTCCTTATAGGCTCATTAATTCTACTCTTTAGATATAGAGTTATCTCGAAATTCTGCAAGCGATGGCTCACTTGTCCTATTGGTTATCAATGAGATTAAGCGTTCATGATTCGTTACCATGCAAAGCGTTGTTCATAGCATTGACATGGTGATGCTTATGGAAACCACCAGTTACTTCTATTGCTGTAAAACTGAAATCGTCCAAAGCCGAGAAATTGTCCGTGGGATTTCTCACCCACCGGAAACGCTGTCACACCCAATAAGTAGACACCTGAAAAGCTGGGATTCTTCACAGGGCGGAGGGCGATTGTAACTGTCTGTCCCGGAGTTACAGGCGGCTCAAAGTTCACAGTAACTGTTCGTGTCTTGCTTTCTGCTGTGACTGGGCCTAGTGTTAGCTGAGATTCTTTGCGTAGGCGTAGCCCGCCCCAGGCATCGCTCATTCCGACAAATGCGCGGGTATCATTAAGATCATAGCGGATGTTTTCTGCTCCTTCCTTCTGTGCGATCGTTACCTTCTGAAGGGATTCTCCAGCATTGTCCGGCACGTTAATAGTAAAGTAGTAAGTTGCGCCCCAAACATTCACATCTTTATAAGTAGTCGTCGCCTCAACAAGTTTCGGCGGTTGGACAAAGTAGACAGTGCCATCTCTAAGCTGCACCGCTTGAGTCACCGGAATCGTTACTTCCCCAATACCGATTGCTAACGAGAGTGTTATTCCAAACAAAGTTGCAACACGCATGATTCAGATATAAAAAACGCACTTATTTCAATTTTAATTCTTTAGGAATGAGTGACTTAGGAATAATAGAAGCTTGTTTTTCCCAATCAGAAGATTTCGTGTACCACCAAGCCCAAGCAATTAAAACAGCTTGAAGGGGAAGTCTAACTACGTGTACCCAAGGTGAATTTGGTATATGTTCAATCTTAATAAGATTAACCGCCATATTAATATTGGCAGGGTAAACAGCAATAAAAAGAGCAAGAAGTCCCCAAGCAGCAGCTTGACTTACAGGCGGGACTAATAAGCCGATACCACCCAAAATTTCATAAAAGCCACTCAGATAAACTAATCCTAAAGGGTAAGGTAGTTGCAGCGGCACAATTTTGACATATTCTTCTGGAACAAGGAAGTGTGTCACTCCAACCACAATGATGCATATAGCAAGAACTACTCGTAATATTTCCTTATACTTATTCATGGTTTTTGCCTCATTATATACTTGTCTCTGTTACTTTAGTTTGACTGACGATTGTTAATCTGCCTTGAGTCAATAGCGCTATAACTGCTTAACTTTAATATTTTACTGCTCCCTTAAAACAAAAAAAATATTGCTTTTTAGAATTATCTCAAACGAAAATTGACAAAATTTGTGGCAATTTGACCAGTCCAAAAATCGCGGTATTCTGTAGAGCCTGTGAATAAACGAACTTTTCGCGTGGATAAATCATTGACATATTTCATCCGAATCTGATATTTAGTTGGCTGAAAGTTGTAAAAACTCAAAATTCCTCCGTACAATGCATAACCTGTAAGCTGAATACAATTTTTGCTATACCACTTGAATTTTGCATCCATCCAATACTCCAAACTTTCCCCCAACATCATTAAAGGAATATCTGACTCTTCTACAAATCTGGTTGCATTCCTACCAAAACTCATTTCCATAGGGTTTCCATGTGGATTTAATATTTCTGGTACAAACTGTGGTAATTCAAATCGATAAGGAGTTGATGAGTTATTAGTAATTCTTGCTCCAAATTTAATAGGTGTTTCTTCCCCAAATATTGGAAGATTATACTTTCGCTCTGACACTAAGGTTTCAAAGTAAATTCTATCGACTTCAATTCCACTACTGTTGTTTGATTTATCAGGTGTCATACTAGCTACTCTTCATTACCTATTACTAATTATTCATAAAAAACATGAGCGATGCCTTTAGCCGACTTGCACCCTTCATCCAAGAATATATTTATCATCATCAGTGGACTGAATTACGACCAATTCAAATTGCCGCTTGTCAAGTTATATTTGACACTGATGCTCACTTGCTAATTACTGCTGCAACTGCTGCGGGTAAAACAGAAGCAGCCTTTCTGCCAGTTTTGACTTTATTACATGCTAATCCTGCTGCAAGCATAGGGGCATTATATATTAGTCCAATTAAAGCTTTAATTAACGATCAATTTGAGCGCCTCAACGACTTACTCCAAGAAACAGATATTCCAGTCTGTCACTGGCACGGTGATGTTTCTCAAACTCGAAAAAGCAAACTTTTAAAGAATCCTCAAGGCATTCTACAAATTACACCAGAATCTCTAGAAAGTTTGTTAATTAACAAAAATAACGACCTCCTTCGCTTATTTGGTGATTTAAAATTTGTCATTATTGATGAGATTCACGCTTTTATGGGTTCCGAACGCGGTTGTCAAATTATTTGCCAATTACAACGTTTAGCAAAATTGACGCAAAAACAACCGCGCCGTATTGGTTTATCAGCAACTCTTGGTGATTACTCAATAGCTGAGAATTGGTTACGTTCTGGAACAGAAAATCCAGTAATTACACCGCCAATGGACGGGATAAAACGCCAAATTAAACTAGCTGTAGAACATTTTTATATTAGTGATGAAGTAGATGAATCAGAGGCAACAGATTATGAACAATATATTTTCAACCTCAGCAAATTTCGCAAATGCCTGATATTTGCTAATAATCGCACGCGAACTGAATCTGTAATAGCATCTTTACGACAAATTGCCACAGAACAAAAACTACCAGATATATATCATGTGCATCATGGGAGTATATCTGCTAGCTTACGGCAAGCAGCTGAGAATGCGATGCGTGAGGCTAACAATCCAGCTGTAACTGCCGCCACTCTGACTTTAGAATTAGGTATAGATATTGGTCATTTAGAGCGAGTTATTCAGTTAGAATCACCCTTATCTGTAGCTAGCTTTTTACAGCGTTTAGGACGTAGTGGTAGAAGAGGTGAAGCTGCCGATATGCGCTTTATCTGTGCTGAAGATAAACCATTGCCAGAAGCTTCTCTCCCAGAGCAAATACCTTGGCAACTTTTGCAGTCTATTGCTATCATTCAACTTTATTTAGAGGAGCAATGGATTGAACCAATAAGACAAATTAAATATCCTTTGAGTTTGCTTTATCACCAAACAATGAGTATTTTAACAGCAACGGGAGAACTTTCACCTAATGCACTAGCTAAACAAATTTTTAGTTTGCCGCCCTTTGCTGCTATTTTAAAAGAGGATTTCCAACTATTGCTACGCTATTTAATTGATATTGGTCATATTCAGCATACTGAACAAGGTAAATTAATCCTGGGTTTGGCAGGAGAAAAGGTTGTGAGAAAATTTCAGTTTTACGCTGTCTTTGCTGAACAGCAAGAATATATTGTTAAAGAAGGTGCAACGCAAATTGGCAGTATCGTCATGCCGCCTGCTGTTGGAAATCAATTTGCTTTAGCTGGGAGAACTTGGGAAGTCGTAGAAGTTGACTTTAAAAAGAAGGCTATTTTTGTTAAACAATCTGAGGGTAAAGCTAGTATTTATTGGCGTGGTGGTAGTGGTACGATTCACACCAAAGTTTTGCAACGAATGCAGCAAGTTTTATTCGAGAACGTCGAGTATACTTATTTACAAAAAAATGCTTTACAACGCTTACGTAAAGTTCGCCATTTGGTGCACCAGGTTGGATTAGATAAACAAAATATCGTGCTATTAGAAAAAGGTAAATGCTGTATTTTTCCCTGGATGGGTACGGTTGCTTACCGAACTTTAGAAAGATTACTCAACTCCTACTGTCGAGAATCTTTGGAAATTACAAATGTTGGCGGAGTAAATCCCTATTATTTAACAATTAAATTAGGCAAGGATAAATTTAAATCTCTTTATCATGAAATTAGTTCATTGTGTGAGCAAAGAATTAGCTCTGAAGATTTAGTTAGTACTTCCGAAGCACCAGAAATTCAAAAGTACGATCAATTTATTCCTCATCCACTTTTACGAAAAGCTTTTGCTAGCGATTATTTAGATATGAAAGAACTCAAACAGCAAGTGGCGCTATGGAGAGAATAAACAATAGCACAATAGTTTAATTACCTGTAAATTGTTATAATTCCTCAAAATCACAATTAGGTAATCCAGTAACATCAGTTTGGAGAGCAAACAAATCACCAGAGTAAAAACTTTTTTCGATCTCTGCTTGGCTGAGTCCAACTGAAGCAGTAGTAATGTAAAGTGTTTGCAAATCCTCACCCCCAAAAGTACAACTAGTTGGCAATTGCACAGGTAGCTTTACCCGCAATATCTCTTCACCCTTGGGGCTGAAACGAATCACACACCATCCATTCCACATCGCTGACCAAATATGTCCTTCACTGTCTATTGTCAACCCATCTGGGTAGAACGATTCATGAGTTAGATCAACAAGAATACGGCGATTACTAATGTTTCCTGTTACTGAATTAAAGTCATAAGCATATATTTTTTGCTGAGGAGAATCTGTTAAGTAAAATGTCTTTTGATCTGGACTCCACCCCAAACCATTAGAAATAGTCAATCCTGTTTCCATTACATGCAATGAACCATCATTGTCATAGCGATATAGGCTACCTTGGGGGTTTTCCATAGAACACATCGAGCCAAACCAAAAGCGGCCTTGAGAGTCGCATTTGCCATCATTGAAACGATTATCTGGTAGATTTCCTTCAATTTCCAAAATGGGGTTAACTTCACCTGTCTGGGTGTTGAGGAATGTCAGGTGATGACGCAGTACCATGATTAATCTATCTGTACCTGCTGTGGCGATCGCACCTACTACATCTCCCACATCAAAAAACAAGTCTTTCCCTGTAGCAGGATTGAACTGATGCACCCGATGGTTATAAATATCAACCCAGTACAGTAGGCTTCTGGTAGAATCCCAGATGGGGCCTTCACCTAAGCGGGCACGGGCTTGTAGAACATTGTGGAGTGGATATTGTCCCATAAGCAATTAATTTAAATATTAAATAAAGTATACATTTTTACCCAATGTCAACTCAATCTCTACTATTAAGTTCTTGGTTTAACTTATAACAAATGGATTTTATGCGTTTTATCATTATTTTTATTCTAAACCATTTTGATAATAATTCTGGTTGAAATTTACTATAATTTTTTCTTCTAAATCATAATTACATTCCAAATCTCTATCTTCATCCAAAAAATAAGCATTTTGTTTATAGCATTCCGTAACTATTAAAATAAAATCTTTAATACTTTGACAAATTATATATAAAACATCATCTTTAGGAGTCCATACAACTGATTGATCGTCTGACAAAGTTCTGACGCAATAGTAATCACCTCCGCTACCGTATAAAAAAGGAATCATATCTGGTTGCCATCCCCAACAATCTGGATCTTTGTGTACGCTATGCAAACGATTTATAACGCTATCTACTTTATCAATTTCGATTAAATCATATCCAGGAAGTAAGTATGTAGGAAAATCAAAATTATTAGGACATTCAAAACAACATCCTTTAACACATGAATATATAGCGATTAAACCTTCAGGAATTGGATGAGTTATAATGCTATTCTGAATTTCATCATCGAGTAAACCTTCTTTTAAAACAGCAATGTATCCAGGTCTTTGATTTTCGATAATCTTTAGGAGATTTATGAAATATTGTTGAATATTTTCGCGATCGTTCATTTTCAAAAATTTGTCTTTTGATTTTTGCCAAACCTTTATCGTGATCCGTTAACTTAAAATTAGTCGGTCAGGATTCCCCTTATGTACCAAACAGACCCGCCTCTCTCTCCTAAAGAAGTCTTACCAACCATGTATGATCTTCCCAGTGAATACCCGGAGGACTCTGGTTTGCCTGACGAATTTCACCTTTTTCAGCCCCAACTTCTGCGCGAAACCTTTTGTCCACCTAACTATCCAACAGAGGAGGTATTTGTTGCCACTGACTTAAATCTTTACTATGACCTCCGGCATACACTGTGGTACAAACGCCCGGACTGGTTTGCTGCCGTGGGAGTTTCGCGTCTCTACGAACAGCAAAACTTGCGTCTGAGTTATGTCATCTGGCAAGAAGGGATTGCTCCTTTTGTAGTGGTAGAATTGCTTTCTCCTGGCACTGAAAAAGAAGACTTAGGACAAACTCTGCGGGAGATTAACCAACCGCCGACCAAATGGGAAGTTTATGAGCGGATTTTGCGAGTTCCTTACTACATTGTGTTTGACCGCTACACTGACAAACTCCAAGCATTCCAATTAGTTGCAGATAGTTACAGCGAATTGGACTTGAGTACCCCACGGGTATGGATGCCAGGTTTGCAACTGGGCTTAGGACTTTGGCAAGGTTCTTACCAAGGAATTGAGCGATTGTGGCTACGTTGGTATGATGCATCCGGGAATTGGCTTCCCACGCCCCTCGAACTAGAAAGTCAACGTGCTAACAGATTAGCAGCACAACTGCGAGAGTTAGGCGTTAACCCTGATGAGTTGTGAAGATGCAATCGCATTAGTAGGAGCACACAGCAATGTGCCCCTAAACATCTTTACTCACACAGCTTGTAAAATCTCCTCATCTACAGAGAAATCAACATCAGCCTTATCTTTTGCATTAGCTAAATAATCATTTTCCAGGGAATCTTGTAACCCAGAAATTAAATCATATTCAGGATGCCAGTTTAATTCTGTTTGTGCTTTATTCACCGAAGCAAAGAAATGCTGCACTCGCATCGGAAAAGCTTTGCGTTTGCCAAAATCAAACTTTTTCGGGTCGTAATGGACAATTTTTACAGCATCGGGTGATTTGCCAGCCGCTACAGCACTAGCACGGGCTAAACCATCAAAAGTGACAAAGCGATCGCCAGAGATATTATAAATTTGCTCTATGGCTTGTTCATTACCCAAAACCTGAGTCAAAGCTTTTGCCAAATCTTTTACATGACCTAGCTGCGTAATATGCAACCCATTTCCAGGGATGGGAATGGGGCGATCGCGTACAATTCTGTCAAAAAACCAGCCTTCCAACTCATTATAATTACGAGGCCCGTAAATATAAGTAGGACGAATAGAGGTAAAGGGCAATCCCGATTGCGTGAGATAAGCTTCTGTTTCATGCTTACCCTTGTGGCGACTTTTGGGATCTACTGGATCACCTTCTACATGGGGCAATTGGTCAGATTTGAGATACACTCCCGCAGAACTCATATACACAAAATGTTGCACTCGGTCTTGAAAAATCTCTGCTAGTGGTTGAGTATCAGCAAGTTCCCGTCCGTTATTGTCAAAAATGACATCAAAATTTTCTTGTGATAACTTTGCCTTTAATTGAGTAGCATCTGTGCGATCGCCTATAATTTGTCCTACTCCCTGTAAAGAAGGTGTTGGCCGATTCCCACGATTGAACAGCACCACCTCGTGTCCTTGTTCCACTAGTAATTGAGTCAAATAGACACCAATGAACCGAGTACCACCCATAATTAGAATTCGCATAAATTCACCATTTCTATATCAGTTGTCGTCAAAGGATTGGGAACTGGAGGCTGGGGACTAGGGAAGAGGCTAAGAGGCAGGAGAATAATAAAAATGCCCAATGCCTAATCCCCAACACGCAATCCCCAATGCCCAATCTGAGATTATCAGGTTGCAGCATCCATCTGGAACCTCTGAGGGAAAGATTGCGTCTGATGTGCTAATCTGGGGCGCTTCCCGTTAATTAATCACAAGGGGAACCTTTTCAGTTAACGTCATCAAGTTGGCCTTTCTATTTTCCATTTATTCAAGTTAGCTGTGCCCTTGAAATATGCTCTGGTTCATGAGTGGCTGACACCCAAAGCCACCGGTGGTTCAGAACTCGTTGTACGAGAAATTTTGAATCACATTGATGCTGATTTGTATGCGCTCATCGATTTTGAATCCAGCAATCCTGAAAGTTATTTATATAAGCGTCAGATTGGCAAGACGTTTCTTCAGGACTTTCCCTACGCCCGCAATGGTGTACAAAAATACTTGCCTTTGTGGCCTTTGGCAATTGAACAACTTGATTTACGACATTATGACGTAATTCTGTCTTCATCCCATGCTGTTGCCAAGGGAATCCTTACCACGCCCGAACAGATGCATATTTGCTACTGTCACAGCCCTATGCGCTATGCCTGGGACTTGACCTTTGATTATCTGCGCTACAGCAAGGTGGGTAATGGTTTCGCTGGGTGGGTGACGCGATATTTATTACATCGTTTGCGCCAGTGGGATGTATTGAGTGCCAATCGCGTTGATTACTTCATTGCTAACTCACAGCATACAGCTCGGCGGATTTGGCGTTGCTATCGGCGAGAAGCAACAGTCATTTACCCACCAGTGAATATTGCAGAATTTCCGTTTCTGTCTGAGAAAGAGGACTTTTACCTGACAGTTTCCCGGTTAGTGAGTTACAAGCAAGTATCGTTGATTGTCAACGCTTTTAATCAGCTAAAACGACCATTAGTAGTCATTGGTACAGGAGATGAAATGAAAAAGATTCGCGAAATGGCAAACTCCAATATCCAAATATTGGGATGGCAACCCGATAATGTGGTAAAAAAATATATGTCTAGGGCTAAGGCGTTTGTGTATGCAGCTTGTGAAGATTTTGGAATTGCCCTAGTGGAAGCACAAGCCTGTGGCACGCCAGTGATTGCCTACGGTGCAGGGGGTGCTCTAGAAACAGTGCGAGATATCCGCTCTGGTGTGGATACAGGGACAGGTATATTCTTCAAGACGCAAACAGAGGCGGCTTTGGTGGAGGCAGTAGAAAAGTTTGAAATGTATGAGGGTTCGTTCAGTTCTGAGTATATGCGATCGCACGCCGCGCAGTTTTCACCGCAAATCTTTGCAGATCGTTATCTAGATTTTGTAAACAAATGTAACGAAAAAAGACCGTTTTTGGAATGATGGTCTTGGTTAATGTCTGATTTTTTTAGGCTTTTGGCAATTTCCCCCCAGAAGCACCTCATTTTGGCTTTAATATTGGGACTATGTGTGGTGTGGATTATTAAGGAGTATGATGACTGCCCAGAGCTCACTCCTCTCCGGCAAGCGAGGCGTACGGCAAGACACTAGAGCGTCTACGCGTACTTTCTTAAAACGCGGTCAAAAAACAAAGACGCCAAAAGTTAAACCCAAAGGTTTATCTTTTCAGGGTTTAAACGGAGAGTTTGCCAAACGACTGTTCGATATAGTGTTTTCGTTGTCGGTGTTGATTTTGTTCTTCCCCGTCTACTTAATTTTGACCTTGCTGATTGCTTTCAGCTCAGAAGGGCCAATTTTTTATGTCCAGGAACGGGTAGGGAAAAATTACAAAGCGTTTAATTGTATTAAATTCCGAACAATGGTAAGCAATGCGGACGAAATCCTCATGCAAATGATGGAAACATCGCCCGAGTTGCGACAAGAATTTGAGAGCAGTTTTAAGCTGAAACAAGACCCCCGGATTACCAAAATTGGTCGATTTTTGCGAATTACTAGCTTAGACGAATTTCCCCAGTTCTGGAACGTTTTAAAAGGGGACATGAGTGTGGTCGGCCCCCGACCCTTGGTAGCAGAAGAACTGCCAAAATACGGTTGTCACATTGATGAGATTTTAAGAATCCGTCCAGGAATTACTGGTTTGTGGCAGGTGTCTGGGCGTAATGATATTCCCTACCCTCGGCGAGTCCAAATAGACCTGCATTATGTCAAATTTAGGAATTTCTGGCTTGATTTATGGATCATTTTGAAAACTGTTGATGTGGTGATTCTACCCAAAAATAATGGGGCATACTGAGTAACTACTTAGGGTCAATTCTGTGGGGCAGTTAATGCCCCTAAGTACCAATTCTTTCTCTAAGACTCAACGCTTTATATAATTATCTATAATTTATGCCTTTCTAATTAACTCAGACTTCTCTGAGTGTCCATCTGTGGTTCGTTTTGCACTGGTTCGGATTTTTGCAAGAAGTCTAATTTTAAATATTTATTTTATTCAGTCTTCACAAAACCAAAGATATATGAAGTTTTGACAAAAAAACAACGTACATAAAAATAATCTTGATCTATCTGGTAAAAGAAAGAATATACATAATTAAACAATCTTGGTCTATCTAAGGTTGGGCTTACGTGTTAAATTATTTTTTATTAAGTATATTTATTTACGAAAAAAGTCTTTTAACAACAAGAACTCGTAGGTTTCCCATTAGGCAATTGGGCAATTAGCTGCTACGTTGTATCAGATTGGCTGTAACTTTTTAATCAAAGACAATAAGGGATAATTAAGCATGACGCAACAGAAACGAGCGTTGATTACTGGTATTACTGGTCAAGATGGTTCATATCTAAGTGAGTTTTTGTTGGAACAAGGTTATGAGGTTCATGGCATTATTCGCCGGACTTCTACTTTTAACACAGACCGCATAGATCACATTTACGAAGACCCTCACAAAGAGGGAGTGCGGTTGTTTCTTCACTACGGTGACTTGACGGATGGTACAACCTTGCGCCGCATTTTAGAAGAAGTCAAGCCAGTAGAAATTTACAACCTGGGCGCTCAATCCCATGTCAGAGTAAGCTTTGATTCACCAGAATACACGGTGGATGCTGTAGGAATGGGAACATTGCGTCTGTTGGAAGCAATTCGGGATTATCAACACCGTACCGGAATTCAGGTGCGATTTTACCAGGCGGGTTCTTCAGAAATGTACGGTTTAGTACAAGCAATACCTCAAACTGAGACAACGCCCTTTTATCCCCGCAGTCCCTATGCTTGTGCAAAAGTTTACGCCCACTGGCAAACTGTAAATTATCGTGAGTCTTATGATTTGTTTGCTTGTAATGGCATACTTTTTAACCACGAGTCACCACGGCGAGGTGAAACCTTTGTAACCCGCAAAATTACTAGAGCAGTGGCTAGTATCGTTGCTGGGAAGCAGAAAAAAATTTATATGGGTAATTTAGACGCCAAGCGAGATTGGGGCTATGCGAAGGATTACGTTAAAGCAATGTGGTTAATGTTGCAAAAAGACCAGCCAGACGATTACGTAATTTCTACAGGTGAAACCCACTCGGTGCGCGAGTTTTTGGAACTGGCATTTAGTTATGTAAATCTCAATTGGCAAGATTATGTAGAGTTTGATGAGCGTTACCTTCGTCCATCTGAGGTAGAGTTGTTGATTGGCGATTCTACCAAAGCACGGCAGAAGTTAGGCTGGGCACCATCGGTAACCTTTGAAGAACTAGTTTCCTTAATGGTAGAAGCAGATTTACAAGCATTGGGTCACACTTCACCCAATGGAAATGGTTCGCAATTTCCAGATGATATTGCGACCATTCGTCAGCAACTAGGCGCTTTGCACTTCTGATTCGCACCATAGAGAATAAAAATATGACCGCCTTAGAATTAAAAAATAAACGCATTCTCGTTACTGGTGGGTCGGGGTTTCTAGGTCGTCAGGTGATAGATCAACTGTGTAAAGCAGGGGCTGATTTTGAGAAGATTACAATCCCGCGATCGCACGATTGGGATCTTCGTGTGTGGGAAAATAGCCAACGTGCAGTTGACCAGCAAGACATAATTATCCACCTAGCAGCTCATGTCGGTGGCATCGGTCTGAACCGTGAAAAACCTGCTGAGTTGTTCTACGATAATTTGATTATGGGAACCCAGCTAATTCATGCTGCCTATCAAGCTGGAGTACAAAAATTTGTATGTGTTGGCACAATCTGCGCCTATCCTAAATTTACCCCAGTGCCATTCAAAGAAGATGATCTTTGGAATGGCTACCCAGAGGAAACCAACGCCCCCTACGGAATTGCTAAAAAAGCACTTTTAGTCCAATTGCAATCTTACCGCCAGCAGTATGATTTTAATGGGATTTATCTACTGCCAGTAAATTTATATGGCCCAGAAGATAACTTTGATCTAGGAAGTTCCCACGTTATTCCAGCGTTAATTCGTAAAGTTCACGAAGCCCAAGTTCAAGGAGAAAAGCAACTCCCAGTTTGGGGTGATGGCAGTCCTACCCGCGAGTTTTTGTATTCAGAAGATGCAGCGCGGGGGATTGTTATGGGAACTCAATTCTATAACGAATCCGAACCAGTTAACTTGGGAACGGGTTATGAAATCTCTATCCTTGATTTAATAACTCTAATCTGCGAATTAATGGAGTTTAAGGGTGAAATTGTTTGGCAACCTGACAAGCCTAATGGTCAACCCCGCCGCTGTTTAGATACTGAACGGGCAAAGCAAGCCTTTAACTTTACGGCTCAGGTAGGCTTTGAGCAAGGGCTAAAGAATACCATTGAGTGGTATCGTCAACACGCTGCATAACAATAGACATCTTGCAAAAATAGTTTTGCACTCTTGGGCAAAGGGGTAAAGGTTAAAGGGAAAGGGTTTTTTTGAGCCGCTTTCCCTTTTACCCCTTTCCCCTTTCCCCACTTGTGCAAGAAGTCTAATGTACTAGTGAGTGTTAGGAAGTATAAGCTGGGCGATGCCCAGCTTATTTGTTTTACGCTATAAATTTTCATGGACAAAATTAATCATCAACTAAATAAAGCAGAACTACGGCGAACTTTACTCAAAACACGTCAATCAATGTCCGTTCAAGAGTGGAGAAAAAAAAGCGATCGCATTTGCTCTCATTTACAAAACTCTACTTTGTTCACCCAAGCAAAAACAATACTCGCTTATTTCAGCTTTCGCCAAGAACCTGATCTCAGTCCACTATTTGCAAACACAAAATACCGTTGGGGATTTCCTCGCTGCGTTGATAAATCCCTATGTTGGCATATTTGGGCACCTAACGATTCTGTCCAAAGCGGCGCTTATGGCATTAGTGAACCTCACCCCGACGCTCCAATCTTAGATCCGGCTGAAGTGGATTTGATTCTTGTCCCCAGTATCGCTTGCGACTATCAAGGATATCGCCTCGGTTATGGCGGCGGATATTATGATCGCTTGCTCAGTTTACCGCAGTGGCACCCAAAGCCGACTATCGGAATTATTTTTGAGTTTGCCTATTTGTCCCAAATACCTATTGAACTTTGGGATAAACCACTACAAGCTGTTTCTACAGAAACCGGATTGACTCACAAAGGCTAAAGGATTCAGGATGATGAAGACACATCATCAAATATTTTATTATTGATGATAGGTTACGATAAAATTAATCAAATTCTCAAGTAAAACTATGTCTGACTCAGTTCAGTATGTCACTAATGCACAGGGAGAAAAAGTTGGAGTACTGTTAGATTTAGAAACTTACCAACAGCTAACAAATTTATCTGTAGATTCAGAATTATTGATTGGTTTAAATCTAGATGAGTTGCAAGCTTTAGCAGAAAGTTTGTTAGCTCCCAAAGCTCAGATACAGTTACAGGAGTTATTAATTAAAAATTCTGAAAATGATTTGTCAGATGACGAGACTGAAACCTTAGACAGATTATTGGCACAGGTTGACCAATTAAATATTCTTAAAACTAGAGCTGGATATACCTTAAATATCTTTCAAAATAAACAGTCAGTAGCGTGAGTGTTTACATTCCTGTTGAATTAAAAAAGGAAATTCGTAATTATTTTGTTGATTGTTGTGCTTACTGTCGCACTGCTGAAGCTTTAACAGTTACTACTTTTGAATTTGAGCATATCATTCCCTTGTCTGCTGGTGGGGAAACTATATTTGAAAATCTCTGTTTGGCTTGCCCTTCTTGTAATCGTTATAAAGCAACTTGTCAAACAGCAATTGACCTCAATACTCAAGATGAGATTAAATTATTTAATCCACAACAGCAATTGTGGACATACCATTTTTCCTGGAATGATGATGCTACAGAAATTGTCGGAATTACATCTGTAGGAAGAGCAACAATTTTGGCTTTAAAAATGAATCGTCCGCAATTGATTCGTGTGCGTAAAATGTGGGTCAAAATGAGTGAGCATTCACCCAATATTTGATCCTAGTTCTAACCTCTAGTTGCTTGTAGTAAGACAGAATTTAATTTTAATAAAAGATAATTTTTCTTATTAATAAAATGCTGAACTGGAAAAAATCACGATCGCAAATTCTGCTAATGTATGCGCTATTGGGAGCGATCGCACTACTGATGCTCTTTCCTTTACTGTGGCTAATTAGTACAGCTTTGAAATCGCCTACAGAAAATATTTTGCAGTCGCCGCCACAGTTATTGCCTGCGTCACCTACACTAGATAACTTCTTTAGTGTCTGGAACTCTTTACCTTTCGGACAATACCTGTATAACAGTACTTTGGTATCAGTGCTGACTGTTGGCTTAAATTTGCTGTTTTGCGCTTTAGCTGCCTATCCGTTAGCAAGATTATCATTTGTCGGGCGAGACTGGATTTTTGTGGCGATCGTCTCTACGATTATGATTCCCTTCCAAATCGTGATGATTCCCCTCTATATTTTGACAGTCCAGTTGGGTTTGAGAAATAGTTATTTAGGGATGATTTTTCCGAGTTTAGCTTCTGCCTTTGGCATTTTTCTGTTGCGCCAAGCCTTCATGAGTGTTCCCAAAGAGATAGAAGAAGCCGCTCGGATGGATGGCAGTTCGGAGTTAGGTTTGTGGTGGCATGTGATGTTACCAGCAGTTCGCCCAGCATTGGTAACTTTAGCTATTTTTGTATTCATTGGTGCTTGGAGTGACTTTTTGTGGCCTTTAATTGTCATCCAAGACGAAAATTTATACACTCTTCCCTTAGGAGTCGCAAAGCTGGCAGGCACATTTTCCCTTGACTGGCGGTTAGTAGCTGCTGGCTCAGTGATTGCGATCGCCCCAGTATTATTACTATTTTTGTTTTTACAACGTTATATTGTACCTACAGAAACGGGTAGCGGGGTCAAGGGTTGAAAACAAATGACAAATGACAAATTCAATAAGCACCAGTCTTTTTTAAGACTACCCAGATAGTTTTAACAATCAGACTCAGGTCATAAGTTACAGACCACTTGCGTTGATAATCTATATCCATCTTGACAATAGTTTCAAAGTCTGTGATGTTAGAACGCCCATTAGCTTGCCATTCTCCGGTAATGCCTGGTTTGACTAGCAATCTATCCCAGTGGTGTGGATCATAATGACTGACTTCATCAAGAGTAGGTGGACGAGTACCAACTAAACTCATGTCCCCTAACAAAACATTCCAAAATTGGGGTAATTCGTCCAAGCTAGTACGCCGCAAAAATTTACCCACAGGAGTAATCCGAGGATCGTCAACAGATTTAAAGATGTGACCTTTAGCTTGGTTCTCAACCAAATGCTTGAGTTTATCGGCATCGACGATCATGGAACGGAATTTCCATATCCGGAAAGTTTTTCCGTTCAAACCACAGCGAATTTGGGAATAAAAGATTGGACTTGGCTCATGAATAAAGGTAGCAATTGCTACGGGAATTGCTACCATAAATGTAATAATCAGCCCCACAATAGCTCCAACAATGTCAATTAATCGTTTTCTCACGCTTAACGTTGACGGGTGTAAAGGCTGTTGCGAGCAATTAACTGAATAAAGATAAAGATGATTCACAAGAGCTAACTTATCTACAACAGGACTTTTTGCATCAGTAGTGTAGACATGAACATAATTTTTAGTCGATTTTTACTGCTTTTGTCGCTACCACTGAGTGCTAACATACACAAAAGTGACACAAGATAAAAACCAAAAACCTAAAGTTTACACAATCTTTCAATTAAGATGGTAGATCGTAAAGTTACAGTATTTTTTTCCATCAAATAAAAAAGATAGTTTTGTGGATATACATCCAAAATATTACAGTGTTGAGGGCAGAAAGCCCATCAGAATCTTCGCGACTCAGAAAGACACATCTGTGATCCACTAATCTCAATGATTAACCTCTAAAGCGAAATTCACTAAGTATGGTTCCTCCAGTGATTGCTGATTACTAGCCTTGATCGCATCTAGATAGCGACGCAAAGACAACAATTGTTGGGAATTAGGACGATAAGTAAGACTCCCTTGTTTTTCAAAAAGTGGTGCTGTGGCGATCGCTTGATAGTCTGGATTTTCTTGCGAACTCTGAGTCAGCCAAGTCGAATCTGTAACTGAAGGTATCAAACCCGAAGGTAGTTCACCTTCCAAAAAAGCTAGTAGGCGTTGCTGACAAGTGCGAGTATTAATCCCACGACCCTCAAATAACTGGATAACTTCACCGAAAGATAAAGGTCGATCTGGTAGCAGCCGCAGCAATTCTGTAAATAGGAAATAATCAGTGTACTGTTGCCTGGGTATATCTAATATCTGGGGATGTAGAGGCAGCATCGCCAAACCATAAGCAACCCGACTGCAATTAGGAGCGCCGTTTTCGCCGAGATATAAATCTTGAATAATCTTAGCGCTGGGGAGTTTTTGCCGTAGCCAGCGGTTCACCGTCCCGATACAAGCCACTCCACCAGTCAGGATAGCTTGATTAATGGATTCTGTAGGGATGCCACGAGCTACCAACAACTTGTTGAGTTCTCGGTTCAGGCGACGCACAAAGGGGATAAATACCTGGCTTTCTAAGTCTCGTCGCTGCAAAATCCACTGCTGATCAGCCAATTCTAGAGTAAAAGAGTCTTGGTGTTGCAAAATCAGCTTTAGAGCTAGTGCAGCATCTAATACCGCCTGTCCGAGTAAAGAACTCTCTAGACGCTGCTGGAGGCGAATCCGAGTGGTGATATCTGGTTCTCCAACTCTGGGTAGTTCTAATTCTTCCAACCCTAAACTCTGCCAACGCATTTGGTCTAAACCGGGAATTGACGGTTGCCATTGCCAAGGATTAGTTGTAATAGTTTTGCGTAGGCGTAGCCCGCCGGAGGCATCGCTTTGTGTTTCTTTTCGTGATTGCCGAGATTTAGGTGGCAATAGCAGCTGGCAAATAATATCTTGTTCAATTCCCTTACCAGCATAAGCAAAACTGTGGAGCATGAAATCATTGTATGTCAATTGCAGCAATGTTTCTGGGACATCGACCAGCAACATTTCTGTGGCAGTTGTCCCAATGTTAATCACAAGGGTATTACCAACAATGGGATGTTCGCTGGTTTTTGCAAGATGAGAACCCTGACGTTCGCTTAATTTTATTTGCTCACCGTTAGCAGCATCGAGTTCTGGGAGTAGACTAGCGATCGCTTCTTCGACAAAAAAGACTTGCTGCGGATGTTGGATGAGTTTGCTGGTGAGTAAAGCTTCGCGCACGTTGAAGCGGTATTGTTCCGACCAGCTAGATGGGCAAGTGCAAATGACACCAGCAATATTATTGATAATCTGCGGAAAATCTTGTTCGCTGATCCCCATAGCAGCTGCCATTAAACTAGGGGTAGTACAAGTTTTTTCGGATTTGAGGGTTAACAGTAGCTTAGAGAGCGATCGCACAACCCAAATCAAAGGGCCTGCCGAAAATTCATTTAATTGCAAAACAGGTTCCCATTTCTGTCGTTCACTTTTGTAGGGAATAGCTACTTGTAAATAGGGCTTCAACTGCGCCGAGTAGAGATTATTTGTCGTTGCATCTGCTGTTGCTCTCGGTGTTGCAGGAGTGGTGGCCGAGTGGTCAGGCACTTTATCTTGAGCAACAGCCGCAGGCGCTGTCTGCTCATGTGTTTCGATACTTTCATTTTCACCGTGGGGTACAGAAGCTGTTGGCAGATAAACCTCTGTTGGTAAACGAAATGATTGCTGGAAAGAACTTGTTCCCGGTGGATTTTCTGCTGACCAGTAGATAGGATGTACAACAAAAGTCGAGCGATTTAATAATGCGGCAGAAATTCCTGTTGTACCTAAATCAATTCCTAAATACCAAACTGATTCTAAAACATTGAGCGAAACTTCTGGATTGTTGATGGAGTTGGAAATTGGAGGTAAAGAACTTTCTTGAACAGGAGTTGTGACTTCCTTTTTTTCAAGTTCTACCTGGGAAACTGCCAAACTGGAGAAAGCAGGAGTTGAAGTATTTTCTACTATTTGGAGATTTTCTGTTTGCTGCTCAGGTAGACTTGTGGGGATTATGTCTTGATTTTCACTAACTAGTTCCTGAGAAATATCCAAGTTAGTAACTGGCTGCGACTCAGAATTTAGCTGTCGATCAAAATTAGCCAAATCCCGATCTAATTGCTGCAACTGTTCTTCATCTAAAGAAATATCAGGTACGGCTGGAGCCTGGTTTGACTCAACAGAAAGCAAGTTTTCTTGGGGTGAAGCAGCAATGTAGTTATCGGAAGAGAGTTCTGGCTGATCATCGTTAATTATTACTTCCGGTTTGGCAATACCTACGGTAGGTTTCTCTACGAGACGCTGCGCGTAGCTTGCTTCCCCGTAGGGGTATGCCAACGCAGTTTCCGGAATTTCCGCAGTTTCTGCTACTTCTGGAGTAACTAGTGCTGTAATTGTGCCATTATTCACAGAGGATTCCAGCAGATCCCGATCGTTAGCTGTATCAGGCAATAGCTCAGTTAGAGTATTAATTGTATCAACACTAGCTGGCTGAGTGTCGATCTGCAAGCTGTCTGTTGCGGAAACTGTTTGTGGCGTGGAGAAACTAACAAGCGAGTCTAGGTTTGTATCTTCTTCAAAAAATAGTTCTTCCTGTGAATCTGATGATGAATCTGTAGTTTCTACTGAAGTCTGTTGGGTTGTTTGTGGATGAACGTTGCTCAAATCCAGCAGATCCGTTTCTGCTGTCATAGCCTCAGAATCCACAGTTGGAGGGACAGATGCACTGTCAGGGATATTCAACGTTGATTCTGCGGCGGTGGAAACAGATAAGTCATTTGTGGCAACCTCAAGACGGGGATTATTAACATCACCAGTACCAAACAAGCTGGCGTAAAGTTGGTCTACTTCATCACCAATTAACGCAGAAATATCTTGCGATACTTCGGTCTGGTGGGAAGATTGAGACGAGTCTATACCAAGCTGCAACAGCACTGCATCTAAATCTTCTGTGATGGAAGTATCCTGTTGCTTGGGATCAATTGTGAGTAAAGATGAAGTTTCTGGCTGTATAAGCTCCAGGGGTTGGGGTGCAACTCCAGCAGTGATTTCAGCTGGGTCAGTTAATGATGGTGGTGTATCAGATTCGACCTCAAGCAAAGATGGCTGGGAACTAGGGGATTGCTGCTGCAAATGCTGGGTCAAATTGTTGAGAAAGGTGGCCATCAACTGTTCGCCTTGCATTCCCTTGCTATGCATTCTTGCCAATGCTTGCGACAAAGATTCGTAATAAGTATTAATGTTGCGCTGTAGTGCCTCAAATACTACATTCACAGTCCCATCTAGTGATAATAAACGTTGATCCAACTCCCTAGCCAGCTGGGTTAAACGCTCCACACGGTCTGGTGATTCTAATAACGGTTGAGTTGCAGAGGTAGCTGGTTCTGAGTTTGCACTATTTGCTCCTAGAGAACTGGCGAAATTTTCCGACGTTTGGCCTACCAGTGGCGTTAAAGTTGGCACAAGACGACTCATGAGTACCTGTAAAAACTCGGTAATCATCTGCTCTTGATTTGTCAACTGCTGCGCTAAGGAGTAGTTTTGCAATCGCCTTTGCTCTAGCTGCCGAATTTCCTGTATGAGAGTGGCTCGCTCTTGCAAGAGCAATTCTAATTCGGTTCGCAATGGCTGTATCAAAGTCGAAAATTCATTTTTGAATTGTCCTGCCGCAACAGTATTCTGTTCCTGATTGAGTTCGAGCTGCGGTGGTGGATACTGATTATTACCTCGATCAAGAAATTTTGTTAATAAAGGCGATGGCTCCGCCAACGCCAAGGGCGATCGCGGTTCTTCAGAAGGCTGATTTGGGATACCGCTTTCTAATGCTACTTTTTCTTGTAGCTTCACTAAGAAGTTGCGAATTTGTTCTAAAACCTCTTTAGGCTCTTGCGCCTGACCAGACAGAAATCTAGACAGGCGCTTGCCACCACTGGCAAGTAAGTTGTCAATGTCTGCGATCAGCTTTTGAATTTCATCTGCACTGGAAGTCACTTTTATCACCTTACTTAGAAATATATGTCAACTAATGTAACAATTACTTTACAATCACCCTACCCCTATAGCAAACCAAGCTACGCCTAGCGTCAACCATAGGAGAAGTTTTAAGTGGCAAAAGCCGCTGCTTGGACTTGTGGCTGTCATTATGTTATGGATTACTGGGAGTTGTGGCAATCTTTAGTCAGCGTTTGTTAATAAGGCTTAGTTTTGCAGCTCATTAGTTGCCTATTTTTGAAAATCGCTAAAATACCTGAGCAATAATTTACTCCCTTTAGTATCATTGATGTTGTTTGCCTATATTCTTAACTAATCAAGTTTGCAGTGCAGCTAGCCACTAGGCAATACAACCGTCGGCGATCAACTACTTTTTGCACAACTTTTACCCCGTTTAAACTTATAGGTAAAGATTATTTAGAAAAACGTTCTTGTCGCTTTCTTATGTAGCATAGTTTAGTTTTCTTTTTGAAAGGGAACTGTGCCTTGATGGCTTAGGCTGAAAATGGCGCTCTTGTTTGTTGTGTGTATGTAGCAGCTGAAATGAAAATCTCGTAATGGAAGACCGATATAGCTTGCAAGCACAGGCTAATTCCTGGATGATCACCTCGGCTCCCTTTTTTCAAGGGTTGCCAGAAACTTCTGTAGAATCAGCCCTCATCCATCTTGTTACCCGCACTCACCCAGCTAATCAGGTAATTCTGCTGGAAAATGACTGGGGTGGTTCTGTATATTTTATTATGGACGGATGGGTAAAAATTCGCACCTACAATCTGGAAGGAAAAGAGGTAACGCTGAATATTCTTGGCAAAGGGGAATTGTTTGGTGAAATGGCGGCACTAGATGAAGTGCCTCGATCCACAGATGTGATTACTTTGGCCCCAACGGTAATTGGTAGTATGCCTGCTCAGGATTTTGTCAAGTTACTTCAGATAGAACCCTTAGCGGGAGTTCGATTGGCGCAACTAATGGCACGACGTTTGCGGCAAGTAAATCGCCGATTGCGGTTGCGAGAATCTGATAGTCAGTCACGGGTGGCAGATACGTTACTATTTTTGGCAGAAGGACAAGGAAAGAAAGGGCAAACAGGAACCGAAATACCCAATTTACCTCATCGGGAATTGAGTAGTTTGAGTGGACTGGCGCGGGAAACAGTAACACGAGTGTTGACAAGGCTAGAAAAAAAAGGGTTGATTAAACGGGATCAAGACACTATTTGTATTCCCGATTTGTCAGCTTTAGAAAGAATGATAGTTTAAAAACTTGTCAAATATGAGTATTTTAGATTCTCTGCCAGATGAGCCGGAGAAAGATCCATCGCTTAAATCTCCAACTTCCCACAATCATTGGTTAAACAAAGAACAGCAGTTAATGCCTCCTCAACTCAAGGCTGATGCACCCTTGAGAATGGTGGAAACGGCATTTTTAGCCAGTACCGCTAGTTTGATTTGGTTTATTAATTTCTACTTTCCCTTGGGCCCAGTTCTGCGGATATTTTTTCCGGTGCCGATCGCTCTAGTTTATCTGCGTTGGGGCAAACGTGCGGCATGGATGGCAGCACTCACCTCGGGGTTACTGCTAACGGTACTGATGGGGCCAGCCCGCAGTTTGCTGTTTGTCATGCCCTACGGGTTTATGGGCGTGCTTTTGGGAGCGACGTGGTATCGTCGTCGTGTTCCCTGGATTGTTTCTATCACCTTGGGTACGCTGTTGGGTACTTTGGGAGTCTTTTTTCGGCTGTGGTTGCTGTCTGTTTTGTCGGGTGAAGACCTGTGGATTTATGTGATTAACCAAGTGACTGAGTTCATAGAGTGGGTATTTTTTAGCTTGAGTTTTTTGGCGAGTCCCAGTGTGTTTTTGATTCAAGTGGGAGCGATCGCTCTAATTTTACTCAACAACTTTATTTACCTGTTTCTGGTACACCTAGCATCATGGTTGCTTTTTGACCGCCTGGGCAACCCTATTCCTCGTCCACCACACTGGGTGCAAGTCCTCATGGATTATGAAGGATAGTTATTAGTCATTTGTCATTTGTCATTTGTCATTTGTCTTTGGTTAAATGATGAGTCCTAACTCATACCCAATTCCCCATGCCCAATTCCCAAATTCGTATTTATACGCAAAAAGAACAGGGTGAAGAATGGCTGCGACGGTATCGTGGCTGTCTACCTGTATTTGCCTGCGTTTTAGGGTTTACTGAAACTGGTTTAATTCCAGGGATTTCGGCAGCCGGTCGCACTCCAGAGGATCGGAAATATACTGCTTGTGCCGATGCTGAGTTTTTGTATTATGGCCCAGAACATAAAGCCCAATATCCCCTACCACCATTAGCGGCTGGGGCTTCGCCTGTGCTGATTTCTCGCGCTGTATTTGAGTCACTAAAGATACCAATTCATTTGTTTAATGCTGGTTTACCTCAGCCTCCTGCTGTGCCAGTAATTGATTTGGGCGGCACGGCTGCTAAGTGTTTAAGTGGAGGTGCTGCTATGGAAATCACAATGGTACGCCACTTGTTTGAACAAGGGCTACTTTGGGGAGAACGCCTTGCTGCCAATATCCAACAGGGGTATCTGATTGTCGGTGAGTGCGTCGTTGGCGGCACTACAACTGCCCTGGCAATCTTAACTGGTTTGGGTATAGAAGCTGGCGGAAAAGTTAACAGTAGTCATCCTGTTTGTAACCACGCGCAAAAATGGGCACTAGTGGAAGCTGGGCTGGAGAAGATGATGGGGAGCAGGGGGCAAGGAACAGGAGGAGAAAATTTTACTTTGTCCTCCTCATCCCCTTCATCTTCCACAGTTAACCCCTTACAACTCGTCGCTGCTGTGGGTGATCCCATGCAGGTGGTGGTAGCTGGGATGGCGATCGCTGCTAGTCGTAGTTGTGGTGTAATGCTTGCTGGTGGGACGCAAATGCTGGCGGTTTATGCGCTGATAAGTGCGATCGCTCAAGCTTATGCTTTATCATGGCAACCAGAAGCAGTTGTTGTAGGCACAACTCGCTGGGTGGCAGAAGACCCTACTGGCGCTACAGTTGACTTAGCCCTCAGTTTAGGAAAAGGCAGCTTAACTCAGAGTGGAGGAAGCCCTCCCCTATTAGCAACTCATCTGAGCTTTGCTGATTCTCGTTATCCCCAGCTGAGAGCTTATGAGCAGGGTTTTGTGAAAGAAGGTATCGGCGCTGGAGCCGCTTGCATAGCCGCCCATATTAGCCAAGATTGGCGGCAAGACCAACTTTTGGCAGCCATTGAAATCCAACTTGAACGGCTAAGTACAGCATTTCATTAATTCATAGCAAATTAAGCTTGCCGCGCTACTACATTGGAGTTATTTTTTAGGCTTAATCGAGCAGTATTGGCTTTCCTCGGATCATACTTCTCTCTGCGTTTAAAAACGCTACAATCTTACGCAAAGCTGTACTTAGCCAAATCAACAGTTAATAACAGTTAATAAGCTAATCATTATTCAAATCGCATCTGCGTGTCTCGATAACTTTTAATCTTAATAATGCCAGAAGCTCCTGATTTCTCTGTGCGTAAAGCGTCTTTTTAGCAAAATGTGAACATACTGGGAATTTGAGTAGTATTGTTGATACTATCTGATGAACTCTCAAAATTACCAAAGGCACATCCAATACTGCATCGTCGAAAGCTTTTTCAAACTTTTCAGGATCAGGTAATTCTACTTTATTACCTTTACTGTCTAGAATAATTTTTCCATTGCCTTTGTATTGTTGATCTAGGGGATTAAACTTTAACCGCGAAAACCCTGCGGCTGAATTTGGTGCTAAAGCAACCAGCAGGGGAGTGGCAATTTCGCCATTAGGTACTCCCAAAAGACGTTCGCCTTTATTTGAAAAGGGTACATGGCAAGCAGCACAGCTAATATCAATGTTAGATGTGATTCCCAGCCCAATGGGAAAAGTCCCTCCCTTTTCCATTTTTAAGCCTGTATTAACGACAGTTCCTTTGGGAAAAGTTCAACTACCTAAGGCTATATTCTTCTCAAGAACAATTTGTAAATCGTTGTAGGCTGACCTTGTAACTTAACTATTGCTGTCTTTAATTCTGGCAAAATCGTAACAATGCCAAGTCCAAAACCAAATACCCCTCGTAAACAAAATGTGTCTCCAATCTTACGGTTGAAGAATATATCTTCACCTTGGGCGATTAATTCCTTAGTAATTTTAACTGCCCCTACCCGTTGATAAGAAATGGGGTTATTAGGATTGAGTCCCTTATTTACAACTAGTTGTGATGCTTCTTGAGGACTCAGTAGTTTGCCGAAATAGTCGTAATAGCCTAGCGGTTGAGTAGGAGCAGGTTGCAAAAGGTTAATCTTAGCGAAAGCCGTCTGGCTTGTCATTAACCAATTTGATAACAAGATGCCAAAAACACTAATGATAAAAACGCAGATTAATAAGAAAAGCTTGCTTTTTGAAGCATAAAATACCCTAGCTACACTAGCCTTAGGGTTGTTTTTTTTGTTTCATAGTGAGGTACTCACTAAAAGCTATAACGTAGATATATCACAGTTCTACGTAAATATATGTAATAATTATGTTTAAGTTGATTATCAATTTGATGGCTGGATTAGTTGCTTATACTTAAATAATAAAAAGCCATGACTCGACTTTGAACCTAAAAGCTTGCCTTTCCTACTCCAGCCATCTTTTTAATTCCTTAAAGTTAAGTTAAATTTAATGAATTCTCTCTCTAAGTAATTGTTCTTCCAAGGCAGCAATGCGATTGTATGCTGCTGTTAATTGCGCTGTCAGTCGTTGTATTTGAATTTCTGGTGTTATGTTATCTCCACCTTGACGATGCATGTCTAGATACATGCCATCTGTCAATACATCCTTGTGTTCCATTTCTGGACTTAAATTGTTACGTCCTTTGAACTGGTAGCCTCCAGCAGTGCTATTTTCCTGATAATTATCCTTTGCTTGTGTATTCGCTAAGGAACATTCTGAGAAAGCTTGAGCGACTTTATCGTCAAGCTGCTCAATCACTTGGCAGAGGGCATCTAGTTTTTCGCTTAAAGTCAGGATTTGCTTCTGTAATGGCTCCATTTAATACCCTCATCCGTACATTTTCTTTATGTTATTCAATTTACTCTCCATGTTAACTATACTTAGGGATTATTTAAGTATTGATAATTTTTGGTGCAAATATGACATTTAAATCATTACTTCTAAATATAACTAAAGTTTTGCTATAAGTACTACTGAGGAAATTTAGGGAGAAAAATTAATCATTAGGTAGTTATTGTCTGAAAAAGTCGCCAATCTGAGTCAAATATTCAAAATAATCCGTATTACCTAGAAAAAACACCGATAATTTTTCAACTTCACTTTTTTAGCTAGTCAGCCTTTGGTGAATCTCTGCTTAATATTTAGGTATAATCAAAAATCTCAAATCCAAAATCAATGGATCGACGGTCTTTTTTGCTAGGCACAAGTACACTGGCACTTTCACAACTGCTTTTTGGCTGTGGTGGAAACAACCAGATGCAACTAAAAGTACAGTTATTAAAAGGTTCTATACCTGGTCAGGTAGTTAATCAATTCCACAGAGGTTTGCAGCAACAGGTGCAATTAAAGTTTGCTCCAGTTGAGCAGATACAGGATTTATTTCAGCAATTACAAAATTGGCAGCAGAAAGCTAAAGCCACCGATGAGCAGGGATGGCGTCGCTTTATACCCTTTAGGCAAGGTCAAAAAACGGCTGATGTAGACCTAGTGACATTGGGAGATTACTGGTTAAAAGCAGCTATTGAGCAG
This sequence comes from Nostoc sp. CHAB 5824, assembly GCF_020829665.1. Lineage (GTDB taxonomy): Bacteria > Cyanobacteriota > Cyanobacteriia > Cyanobacteriales > Nostocaceae > Nostoc. The sequence goes on along the minus strand of NZ_JAIVFT010000002.1, from coordinate 614,983 downwards.
AAATTGATTCAACCACTCCAAGAAGTACAGGGAGACCAATTAAAGCAGTGGTCTGCTTTAGATGAAAGATGGAAGAAACTGGTAACGCGCAACGACCAAGGTAACTTGGATACTCAAGGGAAGGTGTGGGGTGCGCCTTACAGGTGGGGTAGTACGGTGATTGTTTATAACCGTGACAAGTTGCGAAAATTGGGATGGACGCCCACAGATTGGAGTGATTTATGGCGAAATGGAATGCAGCAGCAGATTTCCCTACTCAATCAACCACGAGAAGTTATTGGTCTTGCCTTAAAGAAGCTAGGAAAATCTTACAATACAGAGAATCTTGACCAAGTACCAGATTTGGAAAAGGAATTACAGAAATTAAACCAACAGGTGAAGTTCTACAGTTCCAATAACTATTTGGAACCTCTAATTATGGGAGATACTTGGCTAGCGGTTGGTTGGTCAAGCGATGTATTGCCAGTTCTGGGACGTTATCCGCAACTTGGCGTAGTTATCCCCAAGTCAGGAACAGCAATCTGGGCAGATTTATGGGTACGTCCCGCAGGTATTACTACGGGTACTTTATCAGATCAATGGATTGATTTTTGTTGGCAATCAAGCACGGCTAAACAAATTTCGGTGCTGACCAAAAGTAATTCGCCAATTTCTACAAATATTGCTGCTTCCGATATCCAAGAACCATTATTGAGTTTATTACAGAGCGATGTCTACGACGGGCTACGCCTACGCGAAGTTTTCGATAAAAGCGAATTTTTGCTTCCCTTACCCCCATCAGCAATAAAACAATACGAGTCTTTGTTCGCCAAAATTAAGGTTTAATTGGGCATGGGGCATTGTGGGTAGAGAAGAGGAATTTTCCCCCTGCTCCTAATTCCCCATTGCCCCTAATCCCCAGAGGGGGCCCCGAGTTCCCCATTCCCTAACTCCTGACTAAAGTGAACGCTGTAACCCTATCTTGTTCTTAACAGTTGTTTGGATACTGCATAAAGCTGGACTTGTACTAAAATTGCAAGTGTAGGTTGCCAAGGGTTCTTTTTGATAATTAAATACCCGGACATTGTAACCAAAGTTTCGTGCAGCACTACCCAAGCGATTTACAAAGTCGTAGCGCTCTACATACTCTAGTAAGCTCCAAATTTGCTGATTCACGATCAAGTCTACTCGTGCAGGTTCTTGTTCAGAAGCTGGATATGCTATCCAATTATCCAATAGCTTTCTCTCAGAGTTTTGTTGTGCCCACCATAAACTGGGAACGGTTAATCCTTCTGGGTTTATGGTGTTAGCTGTGATTATATAGTCTTTTGGCTTGGTCAATAAGTCTAATTCCAGAGGCGCACTAGAAGGCGACGGTATTGGGGGGGTTTGCGCTAGCGAGGGCGACACTAGTAAAGTGGTGAGGCTAATGGTTAGTAGTAATAAAAACGATGTTTGGCAATCGCACAATTTGGGTATATGCATAACTAATTCGTAATTCGTAATTAAGACAATAGTAAAAATTCGCACATTTTAAAGTTTCATGGCAACGATGCGAATTCTTCGATAGTCTGCTATCCAAGTTCCTTGTTGATACAGTGTTGGCTTAAGATATTCCTCAACGACGCGAATTACTTGTATTTGTTGCTCACTAGAAAGTCCTGCTAAAAAACTGCTGGCAAACATCTGAATCCAGTTTGCTATACCGGCTTGTTCATCTGCTAAAGGAGTTGGACGAGCAAACAGGGTGCTATAGATGACATCAAAGCCTTGCTGTTCTAATCGGGTGGCGTACTCGCCAATACTAGGAAAATACCAAGGATTTAGGGCTTGTGCAGAAATATTAAATGTTTTTAAGGCGCTTTCCAAAGCTGTGGCGATCGCTTGTACATTTCCCTTACCACCAAATTCTGCGACAAACCGACCTCCGGGTTTTAGGGCTTGATGTATGGAAGCGATCGCACTATCTGCTTCTTTCACCCAATGCAATACAGCGTTGGAAAACACAGCATCCAACGGCTTCTCTACTTGAAAATTTCTAGCATCAGCAACATCAAAGCGGATATGGGGATAGTTTTGTCTTGCTTTTTCGATCATCGTGGTTGCATAATCAACTCCCATTACTTCAGCACCAGCTTGGGCAATTTTTCCTGTGAGTTGTCCAGTACCACAACCAATATCCAAAATGGATTCTCCTGGCTTAGGGTTGAGTAATTTTAGTAAGTCCTCACCATACTGCCAGACAAAGGCGTGTTTATCTTCGTAAAGGGTACTATTCCAATTATTAGCTGTCGAAATATTATTCATAAACTGTAAAAGTACAGATTGTTCGCTTGTCAGTTATCAACCACATGTCTGAGGCTGGTGACTGGCTGATCATCACAATAAAAAAGATTTTTAATTATGTCCAATATATATTTTCACCTTAACTAATATTTTAAAGATATGAGTTTAGGTAAAAGATGGAACTACGACACTTGCGCTATTTTGTCACCTTGGCAGAGGAACTGCACTTTGGACGAGCAGCGGAACGATTGCACATTGCCCAACCTCCTCTAAGTCAACAAATTCGGCAGCTAGAAGGGGAATTGGGTTTTGAACTGTTTCACCGCACGAAACGAAATGTACAGTTGACAGAAGCGGGGCAAGTGTTTTTAGGTGAAGTCCAGCAGATTTTCAGGCAATTACAACAGGCTATCCAAGTTGGGCGGCAAACCAGTCGGGGCGAAATTGGACAGTTGGTGGTCGGCTTTGTCAGTTCTGCGGCGTATAATATTTTGCCAACTATTCTGCGAACCTTTCGTAGTTACGTTCCTGGTGTGAGCATCGAGTTGCATGAACTGACTACAGATCAACAGCTAGAGTGGTTACGAGAAGGTCGAATGGATGTGGGATTCCTGCGTCCACCTGTTGAAGAAAATAAATTTAGTTGCGAAACAATTTTTCAAGAGCCGCTAATGGTGGCACTACCTGAAGCGCATTTGCTAGCGAATCAATCTGATGTTTGTTTGACATCCCTTGCCAACGAACCGTTTATTTTATTTCCCAGGATATTAGCACCAGGACTCTACGACTTAATCATTAGTCTCTGCCAGCAAGCAGGCTTTAGTCCCAAGGTTGTTCAAGAAGCTATCCAGATGCAAACAATTGTTAGCCTAGTAGCAGCCGAGATGGGCGTTGCGATCGTGCCAGCATCTTTGCAAAATTTGCAACGGATTGGGGTAGTTTATAAAACTGTACAAGAACCTACCCCAAAAGTAGCCATTGCAATGATTTGGCGAAAAAACGAGACATCCCCAACTGTGTTGAGGCTTGTGGAAATAGTTAAACAAGTTACAAAGCAATTATGAACAGAGGGTGTCTCGTTAAAAAATCGATATAAATACAGAATTATGTCAAATAGTCCGGATTGGTCATTTTAACATTATCTAGCAAAGTTTTATGCCGATTTAGTTTCCTGATTTCTTGAAGAAGTCGAGGATATGAGGGTCAAGTGAGTAATATCAAGTAATTTGCTAAACTCTAAATCATCATCAGGAATAAGTGTGATGTTTCAAGCCTTACCAAAAACAATCACTTTTGAAGAATTCCTCAATTGGAAGCCAGATGGCGGATGTTATGAACTACATGATAGAGCAATTGTTGAAATGCAGCCAGTAGGCGATCATGAAGAGATTAATGGTTTTTTAGCTAAAAAACTAAACGTAGAATTTGAACGGCTGAGTCTCCCCTACCTTATACCTAAGCAAGCACTAGTTAAAGTTCCTGACAAAGAGTCTGGTTATTCACTTGATGTCATAGTCATAAATCAAAACAATCTTTCATTAGAACCGATGTGGAAAAAGTCTTCAACGGTTACTCAAGCCGCATCTGTTCCTCTAGTTATTGAAGTCGTCAGCACTAATTGGAAAGATGATTATGCACACAAGCTGGTTGACTATGAAACTTTTGGCGTTCCTGAATACTGGATTGTTGACTATTTAGCTTTGGGCGGTAGAAGGTATATAGGTAATCCCAAACAACCGACTATTTCCGTTTACTACTTAGTGGATGGTGAGTATCAAGTTAACCTGTTTCGGGGAAATGACCGCATCATATCCCCTACATTCCCAGAATTAAACTTGACTGCTGAACAAATTTTTCAAGCTGGGCGTTCAGAAAATCAATTATGACCGCAGTGCTGACACTCCCATCGGGCCACGAGTTACACCTAGCTGATTTTGCAACTTTAACTCGCGCCATAGTTGAGAACCTGTAATCTCACCTTGCAATAATTGAGTATAAAAATGTATTGTTTTACTCACTTGTTCTGGGGTTTCATTGACAAACTCGATGCGAAACTGACGTAATCCCAGTTCTATGAGGCGCTGTACATACTCGGCTCCGGTTTGAGCAGTACCGTTAAATACAGTATTACGACAACCTACATCTGCTTTGAGGACGTGTTCGCTACCAACGCGATCGCGCAATTTCACTTCCTGCTTTTCACAAGGTCGTCCACAGTTTGTGTAGTCTGTACCCGTCGATAGAAAGGCACAAAATACACAATGTTCCATATGAAACATCGGCATATGCTGATGGATTGTCACCTCAAACCACTGTGGTGGACAACTGGTGAGCAGGTCTTGCAGTTGGGTAATATTTAGGTCATAGGATGCCGTCAGCCGTTCCAAAGCAAAGCGTTGCTGAAAGTAGTCTGCTGTTAAGGCATTAGCAACGTTGAGCGAAAAATCTCCGATACAACGGTCTTGGGCAAAAAATTGCAGTTGATCATAGTTCCGCACCAGATAGCCATCTGCTTCACAGGCACGTACTTGGTGCAAAATCCATTTTTCCCCAGGTTTGGTAATTCGGGGAGGTGCAACCCAGATTGTGGAAAGTGGGGATTCTTGCTTTTGTTTATGTACTAGCTGCACCGCTTCTCGGTAGGCGCGGGGGTCTTCAAATTCACAGTAAAGTGTTTCAATACCAGCTTTGAGTGCGGCTTGGACTTGCTTGAGGTTTCGTACCAAAACTATTAGTGCAGGAGATGAGAGGGGTAAGGGAGATGAGTAGGGTAATAGGTCTTGGAAAGAGACATCAGAACGTAATTGCCAACGTTTGGGTTGACTTCGCAATTCTTCCAACTGCACCACGATTTCCCGCCGCATCCGGTTTAACTCACTTACGGGTAGCATAATAGCATTGCTGAGGTGGTTGGTTAGCCTTCCCAAACAGAAAGGTGTGTTACCGAGACGACCAAACTGTTCTTGTAAACGGTCTGTATCTAGGGGTTTGGTGTGCGCTTCAACCAAAGAAATTGCAGACTCCACTTGTACAATATTACCGAGTTGATCACGAGCGATCGCAATCAGTGGCTGACCAACTTCTCCATAAACCTCCAAGTCAATCGGACGCTGAAATTGGGGATTTTCGCCAGCAAAACTCTGACGTAGTTGCTTATCGAGTTCTGGATCGCTGGTTTTCCAAATGCGATCGCCTATATGCACCCGCCGCAGGCTCAAGTCATTTCGCCCAAAGGTCAGCATGGTTTCTTTACCTTTGGACACCACAGCATAAACCCGGCCGCCTTCTTCCTTCGCCTCTGGATGACCGCAGTCAAACACAATTCCATCCCCCGGTTTTACAGGTGCTTCCAGTTTGACTGTTACCTGTTCGTTGTGAATGCGGCTGACTTCACCTAAATAAACCCCACGTTTTTTACCAAAGCGGGCGTGAACTAGTTCCTGATTATTAATCCCGCCAAACCAACCCGTGTAGAGTCCGCGAGAAAATGCCATTTCTAGGTTGTAGTGTTCTTGATCTGATTGACCTCTCCCCCAGCCCCTCTCCGTTTCGGAGAGGGGAGTCTTTATTCCCCCTTCCCTACGAGGGAAGGGGGTTAGGGGGTTAGGTCTTTCCAATTCCGTTATCACCCCATCCAGGGCTTGCCGATAAACACGGGTGACATTAGCAACATACTCTGGGGCTTTCAAACGACCTTCAATTTTAAGAGAAGTTACTCCTGATTTCACCAAATCTGGCAAAACATCCAATCCTGCTAAGTCTTGAGGACTGAGTAAATATTTGCGTTCTTTTAAATTCACAACTTCCCCATCAGCAATTAAATCGTAAGGCATCCGGCAAGCTTGGGCACATTCACCTCGGTTGGCAGAACGTCCGCCTAAAGCCTCACTAGTCAAACACTGACCGGAATATGCTACGCACAAAGCACCGTGAACAAAGACTTCCAAGGGCAGCGAAGTTTCTTGTAGGGCAATCTGCTGCTGAATTTTATTGATTTCCTGAAGAGAACATTCACGCGCCAGCACCACCAATTGACAACCGAGGGACTTGGCAAATTCCACCCCAGCTGCACTGGTGATGGTCATCTGGGTTGAAGCATGGATGGGAAAATCAGGGGAAAGGTGACGGATAAGACGGCATATACCAATATCTTGTACAATCACCGCATCCACACCTGCTGCAATAATTGTGCGGAGATATTGCTGTGCTTCTGCTAGTTCTTTGGGAAAGATTAGTGTGTTGACAGTGACATAACCCTTTACGCCGCGACGGTGCAGAAATGTCATCAATTGGGGTAAGTCTGCCTCAGTAAAGTTTTGTGCCCGCATTCTGGCGTTGAAGCGATCCAAACCGAAGTAAATCGCATCTGCCCCATTTTCCACAGCAGCTTTAGCACAGTCCCAATTACCTGCTGGCGCGAGTAGTTCAGGACGTTTAAGGGAGGGTTGGGAAGGGGAGCGATCGCTTTTCATCAGATTTAGGAGAGGTTAAGTAGCACCATAGTGATTTTATCGAAGTTATTGGGGGATGGTAGGTAAGAGGCGATCGCTATTCTCTACTATCAAATACATCTGATGATTATAAATCGTATAAAGTCTTAAACCAGCTGACAAATGTCTGTGCTTTTGGATGCTGTGGATTCAGAATTTCTTCGTTGATAGCGTTATGCAGTTGTCTTCCTGGCGGTTTTTGCCAAGCTAACCATGTGTAAATGTAAGCTTTATCGACATGAGAATCTATAAATGGTGCCCCTCTATTTTTTGCTTGTGCTACAACTTCCTGAGCATATTTCCAGAGAGGCTGGCTTTCATCTCGAATCATATAAGCTAAAAAAGTTTCTAACATACCTCGCATCAGGTTATCTGGCATAATCCAGACCCCAAATTTAATTCCATTCGTGGTGAGAAGCAATCCTGTTTCTGGTATTTGCTCAGGAATGTCAGGAATACTTGGTAAACAAGCATTTCTAACACTTCTCCAACGTATATCTGAATCCTCATCTGCATCTACCATCAAACCCAGATGTGTCAATCCTGCTGCTTTCAATCTAGCTGATATCCTATAAGCATTAATAAATCCATCACTACCATAGTTCTCAATATCGACAGGATGTTTATCTTTTTCCCAGATGATTCCGTTAGCTTCCATGAGATATGGTATTACCCGCTTGTCTTGTTCACCCTCCACAATCAGTTGTTTGCTTTTATAACTGCTTGTCATTACTAACGCACCTCAATATTTTCTTCAGCAGCAATGACAATCTCAGGCTCAATAAAAACTATACTTGTGTTTTTACCTCTTTCAATTCTGTGAATTCTAATACCATCCTCAGTTGCATCTTCCTGCTCTGCAATACTAGCTAAACTAGTCCAACAATCACTATTATGAGTAGTTGCGAAAACTTGTACATTTAATCTTTTAGCTGTATCCCAAATCAGTTTCCACATATCAGACATAGCTGTAAAATGCAGCCCAGTATCAATCTCATCAACAAATAGGTATCCGTCTTTAGCACACACTGTAGCTAGTGCAAGTCCTAAAATCCGCCAAATTCCATCACCCATACTGCCAATTGGTACACGTTGATTACTATCAGAAAGTAGGACAAGGAAACCACCGCGTGAATCTGAGGAATACCTTGATTTTTGAGAGCTAACAGGAGCAATTCGTTGAATTTTAGGGTCTATTTTATTAAGTGCCTGCTCTACAACTTTTTCTTCAGTAGTTAGTACTATCTGATCGAATAGTTCAATCATCTTTTCGGTTTCTAGAGAAGATGATGTGACGAATTGGATATTAGGCAATGGATTTTTTTTACCATCTCGACGGAATCGCCGAACATAATTTAAATTAAAACCACTGTTATTTGATAAGGGAAAGGTTAAAATTTCTGTTTCCTCCCCACGAGTCCAGTTGATACCAAAATTAAGACCTTTTATTGGAATTTCAGATTCGCTGAAACTGCTAGATTCTCCATTGAATTCTTTATCAAAATCATCAACGTGAAAGTAACGCGCTCCTATACTAACAGTAATTGCCTCTTTAATATCGCCATTCATACCAGATATATAAAATTTACTATCTGGTTGAATTTCATGTCCATAAAAAAGATGACAAACATCAAGTTCACGATTTATTCTTTGATTATCATTCCAAGAATATTCACCTCGCTTAGTCATAACCTCAGCAAGTGGCTCAAGATTAGTCCGGGAGCATAAAAGTTGAATAGCTTCCAATATTGACGTTTTACCACTATTATTTTTACCAACAAGTAAGTTAACTCTACCGAGTTGCTGAAGCTCGAAAGACTTGAAACCACGGAAATCCTCTATTTTTATCGTCTTCAACATAATAAAAGCTAGCCGGAGACAACAAAGAGTTAATGACTGGTATTAGGATAAGCAGTCTTAACACCTCTCACTTTAGCAAAAAGCAGCGATCGCTACCCTGAACAATAAGTTTTTGTTTATATGAATCATGATTTAATGAGAGGTAAGACGTGCTTTCTTGACACAATCAGGCGATTGCTCCTTTCATTCCAATTCTTCTGCATCAACTTCCGACTCAACAAGCTCAAAGTTTACCTTGTTATATAAATCCTGCAAAGAAATCTCAAAGGGTACAGTTATAAGTGCGATCGCTTCATCTTCTTCATCATATTCACGAAGCGCCCATTGCTTTTTCCCAGTTTTAGAGAATTGATCTACATGAATCCGTGTTTGATCAATTAATAGATATTCTTGAAAGGTAGAAATAGTTCGGTAAGCCTGAAATTTATCTTTGCGATCGTAATTTTTAGTAGATTTAGACAAAACCTCAACAATAACTTGGGGATTTATAATAATATCTGTACGGTTGTTGAAAAATTCTGGTTCACCTGCTATTACTGTCACATCTGGATACGTGTAGATACGCTTTTGGTGTATCCACAAACGCATATCGCTATTAAACACTTCATATTCTTGTTGTCTGAACGCGAAGTTTAACACAGCATAGAAATTACCAGCTATACGATTGTGATTTGCTGTTCCACCCGCTATAGGAATTGTTTGCCCGTTAATGTATTCACTTTTGTAGTCAGCAGCTTCTTCTAGCTCTAAATATTCCTCTGGGGTATAGTATCGCTGTTGTGTTATTTGCATAGTTTTATCGGGTAACAATGTTTAATGATACGGAGCGTCTAGGCACTAAAGAGATTTTACCCATGTTTACCGAACAGGTTAACATGGTTTGATAGAGGTGCTATGTGCTTTGTAGAAAGTGAGCGTAGGCGCAGCCCGCCGTAAGCATCGCTATCTCAGTTTACAAAGATTGCTAGCTTCTTTTCCTATTGATAACCGGCTGCTTGCAACATAAACAATTTGGCATAACGTCCGCCTACCTCTAACAATTCTTCGTGAGTTCCTTGTTCTATAACTTCACCGTTTTCTATAACTAGGATTTTGTCAGCCATCCGTACCGTCGAGAAACGATGGGAAATCAAAAGTACCATCTGATTTTTAGTAACAGTGCGAAAATGATTGAAAATCTCAAACTCAGCTTGGGCATCTATTGCCGACGTTGGTTCATCTAACACCAAGATATCTGCTTGCGATCGCATAAAAGCACGAGACAAAGCAATTTTCTGCCACTGTCCCCCCGAAAGTTCTTGTCCTCCCTTAAACCAACGACCAAGTTGAGTCTGGAAGCTTTGGGGTAATTGGTCAATAAATGATTGCGCCATGCCTTTTTGGGCAGCAGTTTGCCAACGGATTTTATTTTCGAGATGTTCTACATCACCTACGCCAATATTCTCACCCACAGTAAATTGGTAGCGGACAAAGTTCTGAAAAATCACACCAATGCGACGCCGCAGTACATCCACGTCCCATTCTTGCAAGTCCAAGCCATCTAAGAAAATTCGCCCAGAGTCTGGGGTGTAGAGTCGGGTAAGTAGTTTGATTAAAGTAGTCTTACCGGAACCGTTTTCACCGACAATTGCCAGTTTCTCTCTAGGTTTTAAATGTAGCGAAATATTTGTCAACGCTGGCTTGGAACTTCCTGGATAAGTAAAAGATACGTTCTCAAAACGGATACCATCTTGGGAATTTAAACCAATGGTTGCCTTACCCCAAGACTTTGGTACTTCCTCTTCCAGGAAATCGTAGAGATTTGATAAATATAGGTTATCTTCATACATTCCTCCAATAGAAGTAAGGGCATTAGAGAAAGTAGACTGTCCTTGGCGAAACACAGTCAGATACATTGTCATATCTCCCAAGGAAATCTTACCTCGCACTGTTTCCAGTACAATCCAAGCATAAGCTAGGTAAAAAGCACCAGTACTAACTAAACTTAGGAGATATCCCCAAAATCCTCGCCGCAGAGTCAAATCGCGGTCTTCGCCATAAAGTTGATCGAACAGATTGCGGTAACGCCCTAGCAACATCTCTCCCAACTGGTAGAGTTTGACTTCTGTGACAAAATCTTCTCTTGCTAGCAGATTTTCTAAGTAGTGCTGTTGACGAGTTTCTGCCGCACGCCAACTAAACAAGCGAAAGCCTTCTCCAGCAAACTTTGTTTCGGCAATAAATACAGGCATAGCTGCCAAAATCAGCACCACCACCGCCCAACCTGAGAAATTTACTAACAAAATACCGTAGGTGAACAGGGAAAGGGCATTTTGCACTAACCCAAAGGTGCGGTTGACTAAGGAAAGGGGACGAACTGATGCTTCTCGTCGGGCATTGGTCAATTTGTCATAAAATTCTGAATCTTCAAACTGCCTAAGATCCAGTGTCAGCGCCTTTTCTAAGATGAGTACATTCACCCGTTGACCCATTAGCGCCCGCAATAACGACTGACAAATGATGATTCCCCGCTGACTGCCTGCTAGTAAAATTACAGCGATCGCTTCTAATCCTACATAAAATAAGGAGGGATAAATATTGACAAAACCATTGCTTTCTGAGTTAACTTGGGAGGCAAATACTACTGCATCAACAATTAACTTACTGATGTAGGATATCGCCGCCGGTAAAAGACCAGCAACTATTGTTAAACTCGCCAGAAGAATAGTAAGCGATCGGCTAGTAGTCCATACTAAGCTTACAGCCCGTCCACTGTAGCGAAAAACTGCGAGTGATTGGCGCAGGACATTTCTTTTTTTTTAATCTTCATCTTTATTGCCGCGAGATACCCCAGCTTGGGCGGATCTTCCTAAATCTTTTAATCTTTATATAATTTTACATTTTTCTAAGAATGTTCGCTGAAAGCCCCGAAGTTAAAACCTAAAAACTTTTTGGGGTTTTTATGTTTCGGGGTAGTCATACCATTTCACGAAATAATTGATACAAATCACTTTTTCTTGCCTCCCCTGCCCCCTTCGCTTCTCCTCAACCCCACAATCTCCGACCTGCTTTCCCACTTAATTTTTGGTGAGCATCTTCCAACAAAGCTGGAATATCTAACTTTTCTGGACACCGAGGCAAACAGTCACCACATTCTGTACAGCGGTTGGCTTTCATTCCAGGGAACCAGTGGCCGGCATTTTCAAACATTCCGTAACGATATTGTCCATAGTCTGTCATATCGTATGCCACTGCAAGATTACGTAACCGTAAAACCTCTGGAATATTGATATTTTCTGGACAGGGCAAACAAGCATAACACTGGCTACACTTATCAGTTTCCAAAGCAACTTTTTGGTGATTTTCTAAACGCTCAAAAGCAGAAATTTCTGCTGATTTTAGCTCTCTATCATGGTCATCAATTTGCAAAGGTTCTCTTAATTCATCTGGGTTTGCTGGCCCTATACTCAAAGTATTAATACGGTTGTCAGCAAGTAAAAATCGATAGTTTAATTCTAAGGGTGAATACGGGTAACACAGGTCTTTTAGAGTTTGGGGTGGTGTGTAGAGGCGTCCCCCCTTATCAGCAGGGGAAATAATGAAAATGCCCATGTCCTTCTCGGCAGCTAGCTGAATCGCTGGTGCGTGCCGTTGGAAAAAATAGTAATAATGCAGATTGACAAATTCAAAAAAATCTGTATTTATGGCTGCTTGAATTACCTCTAATGGGCCGTGGGTGGAAAAACCAACGTGTCGCACTCGGCCATCAGCAACAGCTTCCTCCACAGCTTGCATACAGCCATTTTTGGCTTGCACCCACTCTAAATGTTGCCAAGTGTTCAAACCATGAACGGCTAAACAATCTAAATAATCTATCTGTAATCGTTCTAGGGATTCGTTAATGCACCGACGCATGGTGTCAGCATCTGCTGTGGCTGAGATTTTGGTAGTGACATAAAGCCTCGTTCGGGGTACTGACAACCCAGCTTTTAGCGCCTTACCAAGATACTCCTCACTTTTGCCGTAACCTCTGGCAGTTTCTAGATGATTAATTCCTAGCGCTAAGGCTTGTTCAATGGTCTGGTGGGCATTTTCAAAAGAAGCCAAGTAGCGCATTGTTCCCAGAGAAAAAACCGAGAGGCGCAGATTCGTTTTCCCAAAGCGTCGGTATTGCATCTTTAAAAATTAGGAGTTAACAGTTAACAGTTAGGAGTTGAAGCAAGTAACTTCTAACTCCTAACTCCTAACTCATAACTTTTTTAGCTGTCGTCATTACCAAAGCGCTTGATCAAATCTTCAGGACGGAGATTAGAAATAAATTCACGGAAGGCTTGCTGTTCGGCTTCATCTGCATCGCGATCAACAGGGATAGAAGCATCGGCAATCACTTCTTCCATTACCCAAATGGGGGTATTTGTACGGAGGGCAATGGCGATCGCATCGCTAGGACGCGCGTCAATTTCCTTTTTCACCTCGCCTTGCTGGACAATTAAAGCTGCATAAAATGTATCTTTTTGCAGGGAATGAATGATCACCTTTTCTAGAGTCATATTCCAAGTCTCTAGAATATTCACAATCAGATCGTGGGTTAAGGGTCTGGGAGGCTTCTGATTCTCCAGCGCACCCATAATTGCCCTAGCCTGTTCCTGACCGATGTAAATTGGCAAAGCCCGCCGATCTGAAGAATCTTTCAAAAGTACGATCGGGCTGCGGGTTATGGCATCTAATGCTATGCCAGCGACTTTCATTTCAATCATTGCCTAAGCCTCTACAATGCTTTGAAAGCCTTGGATGCTGTGTAACAAATAGTACCCCTTTTTGGGCGGTTTGGTGACTGTAATAAACATAAGCATTCGTTCTCTATAATTGCTTCTATTAAACTCCGAACTTGTGGTGAAAACCAGAGTAAGTCAAATTGGTCTTCTTAGACAATAACCTTCTTACCCAAGTATGCCCTGTGAAGGATGCTAATGTGTTAATATTCCTATACAAAAAAAAGTCAGAAAATATACTTGGATATTCTAGATTTTTGTGAGAATTACCAATTTATTTCAGGCAAAACTAGGCAATAAATAGAGTTAGTTTGGCAAAAAAGCCGTGTTTACAGGATTAATCCAGGCATTAGGAACGATGGAACCCTTAGGGGGGGATTCTTGGCAAATTACTTGCGTAAGCCATTCGTGTGAAGTAATTATGCAAGATTTGGCTTATGGTGACAGTGTTGCAGTAGATGGCGTTTGCCTGACAGTAGAAAAAGTTTTAAAAGACGGGTTTATTGCCACTGCTTCACCGGAAACGCTACGTCGCACGACGTTGGGAGGTGAGCAAACTCAACAGAGATATGTCAATTTAGAAGCGTCGCTAAGGGTGGGCAGCAAAGTTGGCGGTCATTTTGTGATGGGTCATGTAGACGGCATAGGTCGATTGCTAGTGGCAGAACAAACGGCTAATTCTTGGGAAATGACTTTTATTGCATCCGAGGCGATCGCACGGTACATTGTCCCCAAAGGTAGCATAGCTGTCAATGGCATCAGTCTTACAGTAGCCGCATACGAGCCAGAACTCTCTCAATTTAAGGTGGCAGTAATTCCCGTCACTTATGCCGAGACAAATCTTCGCTATTTGGTTCCTGGGAGTTTAGTGAATCTAGAAGGGGATATTCTCGGCAAATACGTCGAAAAATTCCTTTACCCTGGAAACCCACAGACCACAACCCCTGATGAAACTAGTATAGATACCATTACACCCGCATTCTTAGCAGAACACGGGTATTTGTAATTGTGGTAATGGAGAGTAGGGTATTGAGAATGGGGTATGGAGCATTGGTTTCTTCCTCATCCCCCAGTCCCCAGTCCCCAGTCCCCAGTCCCCAGTCCCCAGTCTTAACTACCTGGTTCCTGGCTTACCTGAGCAGTTTGCAAGCCTCCTACTAACTGGCTGAGGGCGCTTTGTAATTGCACGCCTGGGTCAGTAGCAACCCACCCGTTTGGGGTCAGATGGCGGACTTCAAAGTGCAGGTGAGGGCCTGTGGAGTTGCCGGTGCTGCCAACTCGCCCGATGACAGTTCCAGGTTGTACCCACTGACCGGGTTGAACAAAAATTTCTGACATGTGACCATAGAGAGTTTGTTCAGCCGATTTGTGATTCAGGGTAACGGTTAAACCATAACCGCCCAACCAATTAGCAGTTTCCACTTGACCGGCAGCAGCTGCCAAAACTGGTGTTCCCGTAGGCGCACCGATGTCTGTACCAGCATGGAAGCGTTGATTACCTGTGATTGGATGAACTCGCCAACCAAATACAGAAGTGATGGAAGCCGGAATAGACAATGGATACATCATCCCCGTACCACTATAGGCAACTCTCCCCGTGTAGGGAATTTGCGGCAATACTGATGCTAATGAGAAGTCGTAAGTTACGTTGCTAGGACGGGGTGCAATGTTTCCATCTGCCATTGGTGGAGGTAAAGTACCACCACTCGGTGCAATGGGAGTTGTACTAACTCTTGTGGGGCTGAACTCGCCAGGACTTGGAATAAACCGATTAGGGCGAAATGCGCTCTTGGTGACACCATTAGAACCACTTTGAGCAGCACGCCATCTGCTGGTGTTGCCAGTAGTTGCAACCTGCCGCACGGTTGGAACGTTTGCTAATTGTGTATTTTGACTTCTTTTGAGCCAATTAGGTGCTGTACCATTAGAATCAGCTACACTCCTTTGGGGTATTTTGGCGCAAACGCCGCCTAATACGCTTTGCCCTGACGGCAAAATGGCTCGACAACCACTGGAACGTTCTGTGAGAATTACGGAATTTGGTGCTTGATAAGTACCTGTAGCACCACTTTCATAACTATTAGGATCAATATAGGCGTTATTATAATCCTTGATTTTACCCGCCGTTGCCCTAACAATGCTGTTCGAGTTATTTGATGGTTGAGCAACTTCTGGGAGTTTCTCTGGTAAGGAACGGGCAGGGGTATTGGGTTTTTCCAGTCTTACCCGTGCAGGAGTAACTTGAGAGGCTTGTATCTTAGGTTTTGACTGTCTGATAATAACAACAGGTCGGGCAGCTTCGATTTTGAGTGTAGACTGCCGAACTGGCTCTTTTGATTGAGCAACCTCTGGCTTGCCTAATCTCTTTCTGAGTCTGGCTCGCCGTTGGGAAAATTCCGGTTGGGCTTGAGCGGCTTCGGGCGCAACAGCCTGTCTTTTAACTGGATTTGTAACTGCTGTTGGTTGGGAACTTTCAACAGTGGGAACGATGTTATCTATTTGTGTTTCCGTTTGGGCAAACACAAAGCCGCCGCTGAGGAGGCTGACGCTACTCAGCCAACAGAGGCTCTGAGCTGGTAGCGTTGAGGCAAAACGTTTTTTTGTTAGACCTTGCTGCCATAAGTAATGCAAACGATGATGGGCAGAATTATTGCGCTGCGTCATTTGTTCTCTCAGTTGTGTGTAATTAGCC
This sequence comes from Nostoc sp. CHAB 5824, assembly GCF_020829665.1. GTDB lineage: Bacteria > Cyanobacteriota > Cyanobacteriia > Cyanobacteriales > Nostocaceae > Nostoc. Next base: position 598,925 of record NZ_JAIVFT010000002.1, on the reverse strand, counting down.
TAAAGAGATGATGCTAGTGGTTTGTTTTGCCCAAAGAGCGAAATTTTGAACAAACCTCAAATTTAAACGGAAGATTTATGGTACCCCAAACTGATTGTACCGGGTTCAATATAAATTTCCGGTGTAATTAGTTCCTTTGTATCATGTGTTTCTAAATCAACTCGTAAATTTCCTTGAGACGTCACCCCAACTACTGTACCTGAAAGATTATTGACATACACCCGATCGCCGATGTTTATAAGCAAATCTAGATAGCGAGACAAGAGTATGCTTATTCCTTCTTGGAAAAGGCACTCCATACCGGATTCTATTCCCAGTAAGACTGTAGAGGTTAGCATTTCCAGACAAGAAATCGATCTGAAATGTTGGGAAGCTTGCCACGATTCCAGATTGATTCCAGTTTCGGGTACTGGGTTTGTCCAGTTAATACCAACACCAATTACTGCTTCGGTGATTTGCCCTTTGTTTACTTTGGTTTCTGTCAAAATGCCGCCTAATTTGCGACCATTTAAAACTAAATCATTGGGCCATTTTATCCCAACATCTACACCGCACTGACGCAATTGAGATGCAATTCCCCAAGCAGTAGCAAAAGTTAGCTGATAGCTGTCAGTAGCTTCTATTTTGTGGTCGAAAGAAATCGCTACGGAAACATATAATCCGCCAACAGGAGAAATCCACTCACGTCCCCATTGTCCCCGCCCAGCAGATTGCTCAGTTGCGATTACTACTGTTCCTGAAATAGCTCCTTGGTTGAGTAAGTTCCAGAGGGTTTGGTTAGTTGAGGAGACGTTTTCAAAAAAGTGGAGGGAAAATGGTAAATATGTATACTTACGCCCTGTTTTCAAGGCTGCTTCCAAGTTTTGCAGATTAAATCCCACAGCAATTAACCCAAATTCCGTTGTTCAAGTTAGCATTGATTGGCTGATGAATGATTTCTGTTTAGGTTTGGTTGAAGATGCACACTTGGCACTGGCGCAATTGGGAAGGACTCCCCTATCTAACTTGTAGTATTCTGGAACGTTGGCATCACGGCTTCTTTACCCAGCAGTTTTGGCCGCGATCGCCACAAGTTATCACAGAAGTATTGCAACCAGAGGCATCAGTCTATCGCTTAAAGCAGGTTCATGGCAATACTGTTCTCACTCCCCAAGAAGTTGAGAGCTTCTTAAGCACTGTTGAGGAAGATTTAGCTGCGGCGGATGGTTTAATCAGCGAACAGCCTCTACAAGCCGTTTGGGTAGCTAGTGCAGATTGTACACCTGTGCTGATTGGGGATATTAAAACTGGACAGGTGGCAGCATTACACGCAGGTTGGCGGGGGACTGCCAAGAAAATTGTCCCCTTAGCGATCGCTCGATTACAATCTCAAGGCAGCAAACTAGATGATTTGAGAGTTGCAATGGGCCCAGCGATCGCTGGTGAGGTTTACCAAGTCTCTACCGAAGTGGCTGCTGAAATCGGGGCTAGTATTATACCAGATGAAGACGAAGAAAAAATTGTAAGTGCATTACATGAATTACCAAATTCACCTTTGCGAGAAGATCCCAATCCTGGAAAGGTACGGCTGGATGTCAGACGAGTGAATAACTTACAACTGGAAAACATGGGGATTAGTGCAGAACAAATTGCGATCGCACCTTATTGTACTTTCCAAACTCCAGAGCATTTCTTTTCTTACCGCCGGGAGAAAGAGAAAAAAGTTCAATGGTCAGGAATTGTTAGCGGTAAAAAAAGTCACTAGCATTCAAATATATTTTGGCTGAATAAAGCGATCGCGATCGCTTTAGTTCTAGCCTATATTCTCATCACAGGATAGTTAGGATGCTCAGGATTCGGAATAAGTCGCTGATTTCTACAGTCCACCAGTAAATCCAGCGTCTCAAGCACCGTTTGTCCAATCAAGACGATATTACCTATAACCAATGTTGCTTCGGTAGTTTCCCGTTCTGTTAATTCAATAATTACGGGTTCAGTCACGCCTATAGATTCTTCGCTACCGTTAGCGTATTGAGCAATCTGTTGTCCTCGAATTCTCAAACCAAGTTGCTTGACAATAGACATGGGTAGTACAGTACGTACTGCCCCAGTGTCCACTAATGCTTCAGTTTCATACACCCGCAGCATATTTGGATTGAGCATTCCTCGGCTGACAAGCGCTTCATTAATGGCATTAGTGAGCTTGATTTTGACTCGAACTGCACTTATAGGTTAATTACTGCCAGAATGGTAACGATTGAGATTTACCATAATCTATCTATATGTTTTGGAAATTATTTAATCTGCTTCTAAAGTATTCTATGCAGCCCAAGTGTTTACTTGCTTTGCACTGGAAGATTGCCCGATTAAAGCATAAATATGCTGAAATCGGATTCTAAATTTGACACCCGATTTAAAGGTTATACCAATTTGAAAAAAGAATGCGACAAATAGACCATCTGTAGAGACGCGATTCATCGCGTCTTTATCCAAGGATGTCTTGTAATCATTAATTAAATTGGTATTAAAATTTCAGAATATATTTTTGATGAAGGGAACTAATCGCTAAGACTAAAATACTCAGGGTGATTCCTAAAATCGCATAACTCGGTAGGGCGAAGATAGTTACTTTCATAATGTATGGTAATTCCCCTGCTTTCACGTTCCAGCGATTAGCTAGAGAGCCGATGAGCCAGCCATGAATAACTGCTGTTTGCACTGCTAGACAGCAAACCCCTGCTAACCAAACAGACATTCTTTTCCTAGAGAATTTACAATGCCTGATTTGATACAACAAATCATTTAGCAAAAAAACAACAGCAGGTACTAACATCACAGAACTAGTTTGCTGTGAATAATTAATGGCAATACTCAAGCAAGAAACTAGTACCATTTCTGGTAAGTATATTTTTTTTGACCAGGCTGTGAGAGATTGTTGTAAATACCAATACCAACCCACCAAACCGACAAGTATCAGAACAATTAAGTTTGACAAAAGCTTGGCAAAGAATGGTTTATTGGGAAATAATCTCGGGACGACGACCATTAAATCGAGACGAGTGATTGAAAGATAGGGGCTAACTGATGGATCATTTAGCCAGAGTGAAAATCCATGAGATGCATCTGACAGGAATTGTGTAAAAGAATTGCCTGTCAACACTAGACCTATAAATACTAGAGAAGTTGCTGTGAAAAGAGATACAAAAACTAAAGTAAATCTTCTTTTAAGCAGAAAATACAGAATGAATAATGCAGCTAATGTTGGTTTACAAACGGCAAGTCCCAAGCAAATTCCTGCTGTTATATCCTGATGTTTTCTAGCCAAGATAAACATCCATAAGATAAGAACGGCAATAAAAATTGCAATATTACCAACTTGAAGATCGCGAACTAAGCCATAAATCAGGGCAACCGAAATTGTGCAAATAGTTCTCAGAGCTAGTGACTTCGACTCCAGCAGGATATTCGCCCCCCATAAAGTCAAACCGATTGCTAATATATGCATTACAATCGAGATTTTAAATGCAGTATTGAGCGAAAAATAACCGAGAAACCAGATGAGAGGAATAATATTAGGTGGATAGACAAACGGCGGAATAAATCCACACACCTTAGTTATGGTACAAAAACTTTGATTAAAAATCTCGACATTAAAAGGACTCAAATGCTGATGAGCCAATTTACTCGCCACATAATACCACTGAAAATCCCATAAGGGTGGATTTGGTTGATTTAGGAAATAAACTAGCCAACCTGTATAACAGAGGAATCTTGTAACGACTAATACAACACCTGCTTGGATAAAGAAGTTAACAATTGGTTGACGAAAAAATTGTATCAACCGTTGGATGACTGAAGATTTTAAGAATAAAGAATTTTTCCAAGCTGCCTTTTCATCATCTAATCGCCAATTATTTTTGAGAACTAAAGCAACTAAAATCACTATAATTAGGTTCCAAAAGCCAAAGCTTATCATCAGAATGATCTCAGGAATTATTTCTGCATTTCGTAAATAATATCGCTGAAGTCAATCTTGATAATAGATACTTAAGTATTTTCATCGTCACTTCACAAAATTTTGACAATTACTCCCTAGTATTTTCATAATTACTTTACAAAATTTTGACAATTACTTTCTTGCCGCCATAAGATTACCAAAAAAAACGCGTCTTCTCATGCCACGTGCTTCTTCGTAGGGATACGTGGACTGGCTAACGTTGCGCTATTGCCTGCCTATCTCCGACGCTCCGACTTCTCTTTGCGTTTTATCTAGTATCTCTTCGTTAGCGCTATCTATTCAATCTGCAAAAACTGATTTGGTTAACTGGGAACAAGCATTGCAGTTTAATCAAAGAATAGATAAATGAAGTTAAGACTTATATCAGTTTCACTGCCGTACCCCTACGGGGATCTTGCTACAACCCAATCTACATTGATAGATTTTGTTACAAGTAATTACCCAAACTTGATATAACGCATTGACAGTAAAGAGCAAATATGCATATTTAAAAAACCATATCTTTCGTAGGGGCACAGTGTATAAACTCTAGGAGTTTTGCATTTTCTTCGCTCTACATTGTTTGGTCATACTTATTACATAAAGCGTGGCTCAACAACTCACGGTGCATTAATGCTCTATCTACTAAAGATTGTATTTGCTCTGGTGATAACGGATCGCCATTAGCATAATGCTCCATCCAAGTCAGACTAATCAAATTGGGGTCATCTGGTAAACTAGGTAAATCCCATCCAGGCATTTCCAAGTCTTCCATGAGACGATTTACCTTAGGATCATAACTGAGAGCAAAGCAGCGACAACCAACAGATGCAGCCATAATCAAGCTGTGCAGACGCATTCCAATCGCCATCTCCACGCCGCGAAACACACCTTTCAAAAGTTGCGGATCTTCCAGACATAAAATCTTACTAACATCTTTAAGGTGTGGTTGAATGGCTTTGGCAATACTTAAATCTTCACTTTTTTGAAATGGTAGTAGTAAAATAAAAGCCTGTGTAGCTTTTTGAAAGTCAACCAAAGCACGAGTTAAGTTTGCTAGACGTGTTTCTGTAAGTTGGGGATGCGATCGCAACGTTACTGCAACTCTCGGCGCAGGTAAATCCCAAAGTCCTGGTACTGGTTTCGATTCCAACGCCCAAACTGGGTCAGGAGCTATAATACAAGGAATTTGCCAATTAGATAATAAAGCAGCACTGGCGCGATCGCGGACACTAACTTTGGTACAATTACCAAAGGTTTGCCGTGCCAACCAGCGAGTTTGCGGACGCAGTAACGGGCCAATACCCTGCGCCCAAGCAACAGTTTTCAAACCCATTTTCTGCGCCAATGCCATCAGTCCCCCATAATAAAATGGGCTGATAGTACTAGTAACATCTTGAATGAGGCTCCCACCGCCCCAAATCAAGGCATCACTTGAGCGTAAAGCTTGCAGTACAGGTAAAGGAGCCATGCGATCGTAGGTTTCTACATTGTAGCGATCGCGGGTTTCCTCTGGATTACCCGAAAGCACCACAGGCGTTACGTGAGATGGTAACATTTGCAAAAGCGTTGCCAACAAAGCTTCGTCACCACCATTACCTTTACCGTAATATCCAGACAATAACGCCCGCATCTTAACCATTTTGGATTTTAGATTAACAACTTTTTTTATACAGAATATCTGTCGTTGATACAGATAGTAGACTCATTCACAATTTCTATTTTCAAACTTCGTAACAGACGCGATTAATCGCGTCCCTCCCAAGTACAGACGCGATTAATCGCGTCTCTCCTAACTCCTAACTTTCTTATGCACACCCTATCGATTCCCACCTGGATTATTCATATTTCTAGCGTTATTGAGTGGATTGTCGCCATTTGGTTAATTTGGACTTACGGCGAACTCACTAATAACCGCAATTGGTGGGGATTATCCCTTGCCATGTTACCAGCTTTAGTCAGCGCCATGTGTGCTTGTACCTGGCATTATTTCGACAACGCCGAATCTCTAGAATGGCTGGTAACGCTTCAAGCTACCATGACCTTAGTTGGTAATTTTACGCTTTGGGTAGCAGCGTATTTGATTTGGCGTTCTACTAAGTCTCCTAACACTGTTGAACCAAAACCTATTAAATCAGAGCAATGATTTCTAAAGAAACCCTGTTTGCACTTTCACTGTTTCCCTATTTGGGTTTCTTGTGGTTTATCAGCCGCAGTCCGCAAATGCCGCGTTTAGCGCTGTATGGATTTTACGGTACTCTCGTCTTTGTTGCCATCACCATCCCGGCGGGGATTTATGCTGTATTGCATTATGGCAAATCTTTGGCAGATGTGGATTGGTTGCACGGAGGTGCAGAAGTATTTTTGACGCTTTCTAATATCTTGCTTGTGCTGGGTTTTGGGCAAGCTGTAAGGCAATTAAAAATGAAAAACTAAAGATAAGAAACCCAGCTATAGCTAGGGTTTTAATTGCAATGAGGAAGAAGTAAATGGATGTAATTCCAGCAATTGATTTATTAGAAGGTCGCTGTGTGCGACTATATCAGGGAGACTACGATCGCTCACAAGTTTTTAGCGAAAATCCCGTTGATGTCGCCAAACAGTGGGTAGATCAAGGTGCTACTAGATTGCATATAGTTGATTTAGACGGTGCTAAAGCAGGTAAAGTAGTAAACCTAGAGGCAATTGAAGCGATCGCTCAAGCAGTGTCAGTGCCCATTGAAATTGGTGGAGGATTGCGCGATCGCACCAGCGTGCAACAAGTATTCAATCTAGGCATACAATGGGCGATTCTCGGAACCATCGCCGTAGAACAACCCCAGCTAGTACAAGAACTCTGCCAAGAATTTCCCGAACAAATTATTATCGGTATTGATGCCCGTAACGGCCGCGTAGCAACTCGCGGTTGGTTAGAAACCTCAGAAGTTTTAGCAAGCCAACTGGCTGTACAAATGCAAGAATTGGGTGCAGCCGCCATAATTTACACAGATATCCACCGAGATGGTACTCTTATCGGCCCCAATTTAGAAGCTTTGCGAGAACTTGCAGCAGTAATTTCCATCCCGATAATTGCCTCTGGTGGGGTAAGTTCTATTACCGATTTGTTAAGTTTGTTGGCATTAGAGCCTCAAGGCGTGACTGGTGTGATTGTTGGACGTGCCTTGTATACTGGGGATATTTTACTCAGAGAAGCGTTACGAGCGATCGGGCCTGGGCGGATTCAGGATATTCCACCAAATCTAGATTTTTCTACCTTTGCTTGACATTTTCTGTCTTTGGTGAAAACACACACTGTACTCGCTACTCCGAGTACAGTGATGGCTCTCTTAACCAGTCCGGCTATTTGTTTTAGCTAAAGAGTGAACGGTACGGAGGATGAAATGGTTGTTACACTGCAACTGCGCCAGATCGACGTTCAACCAGGGCAATGCTTGACATTGCGCGAGATCAGTTGGGCAGAGTTTGAAGCAATTCTAGAGGAACTTGGAGAACATCGCGCTGCACGAGTTGCTTACTATCAAGGGCTGTTAGAGATTCTGATGCCTTCACCAGAATATGAAGTTGACAAAGAATTAATCGGTGACATGGTTAAAATTCTACTTGATGAGTTAGAACTTGACTGGGAACTTTACGGCTCGACAACATTTAAGCGATGCCTACGGCGGGCTGCGCCTACGCAAATGGCAGCAGGTATAGAACCGGATACCTGTTTTTATATCCAAAATGCTCGCCAAATGATCGGCAAGCGACGGTTAGATTTGTCGGTTGATCCACCACCAGATTTAGCAATTGAAATTGATGTTACCTCAAAGACCCAGCTTAGTGCTTATGTGGCGTTGGGTGTACCTGAACTTTGGTGTTATGGAAATGGCAAGTTGCAAGTATTTGTCTTAAATCAAGCAGAATACGTTGAGATGCAAACTAGTCCCACATTTGGGAATTTGCCTGTGATTGAAGGAATATTGCAGTTTTTGCAATTCAGCCTGACAGAAGGATCTAGTACAGCGCGACGAGCATTTAGACAGTGGGTGCGTGAGGCATTAGCTCACTAATATCAAGTTTGGTTAAATACTGATAAATGTAGATTGGGTAGAACGAAATTTTTGGTAATGAGCGTCAAGAACATATTTGTGATTAATAGCATCCTCACCACATAGACGATTTTCTAGTCTCTTTCCTAGAATATCTTTATAGCTATTCATTAATTCTGAGGCTATTAAAACTTTTCTCGTTTCTGGATCAAATGCAAAATTACAAAAATCTCTTTCGCCTGCTTTGTAACGTTCCAAAAGTTTTTTATCTTCGAGTTGCTTCATGTATTTTTAGGTGACAATCTATTTAAAGATACATCAGTTAAATAATTTCAAATCTTTCCCCATATTGGTAGTTCAATATTATAGCTCGCCTATTATCTATCAGCATCTCATCAGCAAGATGCCATCATCAGAAATCCAATACTGGAATAGCGGAAACTGGCATCATAGCAAAAATGATAAAGACAGCGATAATCATCTGCCAAACTTTACCAGAAACTATTCCGCACTACACGCTTGGCTTGGTTGGATATCCATCTTTCATCCAAGCACTACCATCATTAGCTGTAAATCTTGCCATGTTTTTGGGAAACCTAGATACTTAGGCGTTAAGGATTAAGACGTATGGTCAGTATTCCCGGATATCATGTTACATTACTTATTTTGCCCAGCCACCAAGCGATCGCTGACTCATATATTAAGATTTGTATTTATTTACTGAAAAGTAAAGGTTTCTACAGGGGTAACATTATGTACTAACTTTTTTTAGTTAAACTTAAATTTTCTGTGATACATTTCCGTAATCCACAATACCCGTAATGTAGATAATATTGTAGTAAATTTTAAAATTTAGTATTATGTCTAGTCAAGAACAAAATTCCAATCAAGCATTTCAGCAAACACAGGCTAGCGCAACAAAGAAGAAGAAACTACAACCTCCCTCAGATATTAAAAAACCAAAGAAAACTGAATAAAAAGCTTTATACTTACTTGTAGAGACTTAAATTAAGTCTCTACAATTTTGATCAAAAATAAATTGGCTTATTTATTTTTCACTTGAGTCTTTGCTTGTTCTAAAGCTATTTCTTTCATTGCCTGGTATGAATTAACGTTTGAACTACCTTCAATAGCTTTAACTGCCAAATCTTGAACTTGTTTGAGAGCAGATTCAAGTTGTTTAGAAAGATTTTGAATCCGTGTCTCTTGATTAGTAATAGTTTGTTCTAGAGATTGCAGCCTTTGTTCATAGAAACGCTTTTGCCCTTCCACTTCTTTAGAATATAAATCTGATTTTACTTTAGCTTGGTAGTGGGCGATGCCTTTACCTTCTTCTGTAGCTTTTTTGATAGCTGCTTCTTTATCTTTTGGAAAAGCCTCAACCTTTGCTTTTAATTCTTCAAATTGTTTCTCTCTCTCAGAAATTGCTTTTTCCCGTTCAGCCCACTGTTTTTCTGTTTCTTGTAGTAATTCTTCCAGTTGCTTATATAGTGCTTTCTGCTCTTGTTCGTATTCATCACTTTGCATCTGACGCTGAAGTTCTAAATTATACTTGTACTCTGACGCATCGCGTTGCCGAGTTTTATTCAAGTTTTCATTTCGTTCTTTTATTGCCCGTTGCTGTTCCTCTTGTTCTTTTCCCCAAGTATTTCTTTGCTCTAATATTTCTTGGAACAGCACTTCAGAACGCTGGCTATATTCTTCCTGATAAGTTTTAATATTATCTTCATAGCCTTGGATGAGAGTATCCAAAATATCATCAGAAACTTCTAAATTGTGCAGTTGTGTTAATTGTTGAATTTCTTCTTCTAAAGTTCGCCTGATTTCTTCTAACTTAGAAGCTTTTGTGGTTAGCTGTTCCGATAATTCATTAGCAGCACTGCCAAAACCTAATTGAATTTTCGCCAAGCTTTCAATTGTATTGTTCATCTTCTGCTGGACACTAGAAAGCTGATTCATAGCTGTTTTTTGTTCTAATTTAGGCTGTTCTTTAGTTCCAGACTGGTTTTCTTTAGCAACTTGTTCGAGTTGCGATTTCAGTGCTGCTTTTTCTTTAGTTAACTCCTCATACGCCTGAAGAATTTCTACTTTAGTATTCTTATCAGTCAGCTTTTTCACCACCACAATAAACCTCCTCTTCAGGAATTAAAAATGATTAAGATGCACCCAAAAAACTGATAACTATTTAGAATTAGAACTACCAAAAGCCCTCAGAGCTAAGTCTTGTGCTTGTTTTAATGCAGTTTGCAATTGAGCAGAAATACCTTCTATTTGCTCAGACTGTTTCTTAATTGTTTCTTCCAGAGATTGAATTTTTAATTCATAACTCTGTTTGTTAGATTCCCATTCTTTTTCAAATAAATCAGCCTCAATTTTAGCTTTGTGGCTTGTTTCCTTGATTGCTTCTTCCCTAGCTTTCTTAACGGCTTCTTCCAGTTCGTTAGGAAATTTAGTTACCTTTTGTTCATAGTCTGCAAAGAGAGGTTGACGTTCAGCGGATATCTTTTCTCGTTCTGCCCAATCTTTCTCTTTCTTTTGAGAATTTTCTTGTATTTCCCTTTGTTGTTGGCGCTTTATCGCTTCGTAGCTGTCTGTGTTGAGTTTACGAGTAGTTTCTAACTTATACTGAGATTCTTCTTGTTCTTGCTGGCGATCTTTGGCTAATAAATCATTATATGCTTGGAGTTTTTCTTCATACTCTGTTTGCTCTTTTTGCCATTCTTTCCGCCTAATTGTAATTTCTTTTTCTAGTGTTTCCCTTTTGCTGATAGTATCTTGTTCTAGGGTTTTTAATTTTTCTTGGTGTTCTTGACTTAAAATATCTAGAGTATCTGCTACAACTCTGATTTGTTGAAGCTCTTGTAGGCGTTGAGTTTCAATTTCTATAGCTCGGTTCAATTCATCTAACTTGGAATTTTCTTGAGCTAGTTTTTCAGATAATGCATTGAGAATACTACCAAACTCCAATTGTAAATCAGCTAAACCTTTGACAATACTATCAACCGTATATGCAGAAGCTGCTTGCAGAATTTCTTGGCTTTTTGCCTTTTCTGCTTCCTCTTGTTTAGTTGCTATTTTAGATTCCAGCTTTTTTCTTTGGATAATAATTTGTTGAAATGCTTGCATTAGTTGTTGTTTGCTGTCCTTGACTCCAACTGTAGTCATCTTTCAACTCCCTTCCATAGGCAATGATTTATTGGGTAGCAAGCCATACCAAAGACTACCCTATGCAGACATCAGGGTAACTTTTAAATCAATATTTTTAACCCAGCGTAAATACGGAAATGATCAACAGAGGACACTTAGGTAGTACGAATTTTCCACATATATGTCGTTATATTTTCCAGATATATAGCGTTTCTCAATTGAGTCCAATAGTGACCTAACCCCTAGCCCCTTCCCTAGAAGAGAAGTAAAATTCAAAGCTAGAGAGAGGTCGGAGTGTATTGTATACAAACCAAAAACGCTATAATTTTCCTTTTGAGACTGTATAGTATTTTTGTACTAACGTAAATATACTCAACTTAATCTGGTTTTGTCAATACAAACCTTCATGTAATTGCGTCACATAACAAAATATGAAAATGTCTTTTCCTATCGCCTATCACCTGCTCCCTATTGTGAAGACAGAATCAAAGCTATAGCGGTTCTCAACATGGAATATAGACTACTCGTAAGGGCGCATTGCTGTGCCATTACCATCTGTTGTATCCAAAGATAACTCGTATACTTAGGAATTTGAAAATGTAAAGTCTCTAATTATGAAGACTATTAAAAGCTTGCAGCCACACTGATTTTTGCTTGAGGAGGGTGGTGTGGTATATATTAATTTTTGTAAAGAAAATCTAAAAGAATTAACCCCAGTGAAGAACGGTTGCAGTAAGGCGAGATAATAGGTTCAATCATCCTAATTGATACAAGCACAGTCCCAGACTTTTGTGATATCAATGTATACCAGTGAATCGACCAAATATTCTGCCAGAACGGACATTGGGCAAACCAGCCGTATTCTAGTAGTAGAAGATGAAGAATTAATCCAGGAAATGCTAGCTGTAGCCCTGGAAGAAGAAGGTTATGGGGTGACAACAGCACCCGATGGACGGTCTGCTGTAGAGTATCTCAAAAGTTTTGAAACCAACTCAGGGGAACTTCCCTTTGATCTGCTCATTCTTGATTTGATGCTACCTCAAATCAATGGGCTAGATATTTGCCGTTTGCTGCGTCATCAAGGAAACCCAGTACCTATTTTAATACTCAGTGCTAAGGGTAGTGAAACTGACCGCGTTCTGGGGTTAGAGGTGGGAGCAGATGACTACCTGACCAAACCTTTTAGTATGCGCGAGTTAGTGGCTCGTTGTCGCGCTTTACTCCGCCGCCAACGCCTAAGTAATTTACCGCAACTACCAGTATTAAAATTCAAGGATGTCACCTTGAATCCCCAAGAATGTCGCGTGCTGGTTCGTGGTCAAGAGGTGAATCTTTCTCCTAAAGAGTTCCGCTTGCTGGAATTATTTATGAGTTACGCCCGCCGGGTATGGTCACGGGAACAACTGCTAGATCAGGTTTGGGGGCCAGATTTCGTTGGTGATAGTAAAACCGTAGACGTTCACATTCGGTGGTTGCGCGAAAAATTAGAGCAAGACCCCAGCCATCCCGAATATCTTGTGACTGTAAGAGGTTTTGGCTATAGGTTTGGATAATTAGTTTGGATAGTTGTTAGTTTTTAGTAGTCACCAAAAAACTAACAACTCAAATGCTTTTATTGGGATTTTTTCTGGGTTTAGCGGTAGGCATTGGGTTTTGGGTTTGGCAACAGGTTCAACTTAACCGCTACCTGGGGCGCTTACTCCGACCGTTAACCTCGCATTCTTACAAGATGGGACTGCTGCTGATTCCTGGGTTGCGGCAGGAAATAGCGAAAGTGAAGCAGCAGCGGCAAGATTTACAGCAGTCATTGCAAACTTACCAAGACCTGCTAGATTTTGCACCAGTAGCATATTTGCAGGTGGATGAGGAAAATCAACTGCTGTGGTGCAATCGGCAAGCGCAGGAAATTTTGTATCTGCAAAGGTGGCAACCAGAACAGGTGCGCTTGTTACTAGAGTTGGTAAGGTCTTACGAACTTGACCATTTAATTGAGCAAACTCGTGATTGTCAAAAACCGCAGACGGGCGAGTGGATATTTCATCCATCTTGTGATGATGCGGCAGAAATGCCAACAATGAAATCTCTGGCTTTGCGGGCATCTAGCTTGCCTTTACCCAATGGAGAAGTGGGAGTCTTTTTAGAAAATCGTCAACCCCTATTAGATATAAATCAAGTACGCGATCGCTCTTTTTCTGATCTAGCGCACGAACTCAGAACGCCCTTGACTTCGATTCGCTTGGTTGCAGAAACTTTACAAATCCGCTTGGAACCACCTTTAAATCGTTGGGTTAACCGCTTGATGCAAGAAGTTGATCGGCTGATTAACTTAGTGCAAAGCTGGCTAGACCTCACCCAAATGGAAGCAAACCCAACCATGCAATTGCAAACCAAAGCTGTAGAATTGCGATCGCTAATTACATCCGTTTGGGAAACACTAGAACCCTTGGCACAACGCCAACATCTGTCTCTTTCTTATTCTGGCCCAGAAAATCTTTGGATTAAGGCAGATCAAGCCCGTATTTACCAGGTTTTTCTCAACTTGCTAGACAATAGCATTAAGTACAGTCCTGCTTGTACAAGTATTCATGTTGAAGCGAAAATCCTATCAATAAAGGATAATGCTCCTGCTTCCCCAATCTTGGAAATAAATCTTATTGATTCTGGAGTTGGCTTTTCTGAAGCAGATTTACCCCACATTTTTGAGCGATTTTATCGAGGAGATAAAGCGCGAACCCATTCCCCCCAAGATGGTAACTCCATAGGGGCGATCGTAGGCAATGGTTTAGGTTTAGCGATCGTTGAGCAAATTATTCTCGCCCACGGTGGTTCAATCAAAGCTATGAACCATCCAGGAACTGGTGGTGCGTGGATGCAACTCCAATTTACTGAAGTTATGGCAAACTCTTTAAGCCAAGACTATAGTTAGTATTATCTTCACCTTTGAGACAACATGTGTGAAAGCTCTCAATTACAGTCCTAATCCTCAAAGACCTCAACTTGCACGCGCCATTAGGCGCTTAGAACGGGATATATTACGCATGGGTGCTTTGGTAGAACAATCATTTCGCCTCAGCCACCAAGCCTTATTTGCTCGTAACTTAACAGCAGCTGAGGAACTTCCCCGATTAGATAAAAAGATTGATCGCTTTTATAGACAAATCGAATCAGACTGTACGGCAATTATGACGCTGCAAGCGCCCACAGCTCAAGATTTGCGCTGCTTGAGTGCCTTTATGCAGTTGGTGCGAGACTTAGAGCGCATTGGCGATTATGCTGAGGATTTAGCTGAGATCGCAATTAAAATTTTTCCTTACGTACCTCATCCGTCAATGCCCGACATTGAAGCTATGTCCCTTCACGCGCAGTCGATGCTAGCAACTAGCTTGAAGGCTTTGGGAGATTTCGATGAAGCTGGTGGACGCCGTTTAAAGCACTTAGATGATACTGTAGACGATGCGTACGATCGCGTTTATCAGACTTTAGCGCAACAACGCGATGTTCCAGGCGTAGTTGAGCCAATTGTGCTGCTAGCACTGGCAATTCGTTGTCTGGAACGCATGGCAGATCATGCAACTAATATCGGCCAAAGGGTAGCATATATTGTCACTGGTCAACGCTCTTAATTGACGGTTCATCAGTCCACAAGCCTAAAGCCGCTGCCTCTACAAACAAAAGCTGACGACTAGTACATCTTTGCGTAGAACCGTGACGAATTGAGGGTTGAAACTTAAATGCTCTAGGAGCGCAGACTTTTTAAAATTGATTCGCTACGAATTTATAAAGTCCTTTAAGAGGTCATTTAGAAAGTAAAAATAAAACTGTAGGGTATGTTAAGTGCATGTTTCGAGATGATTTGTCACGAAAAACATAACATGAGCACCTAACACACCAGATTACATAGCGGTGTGTTACGGCTTTAGCCATAACACATGCTACTACTGGCGTGGCCAGACTAAATTGTTGCAAAAAAATTTGTAGGTTGGGTTGAGTAACGTAGACCCAAAGGTGCTTAAGGCAGGGTAACCCAACACTCCGATCAATGTTGGGTAACGCTTAGGCTCAAACCAACCTACATCTAATGCACTATTTTAGCCTTGACACGCCACTAATATATTCATAATTATTTGTGCCTACATATTTACTGACTCTTAAGAAAATACCAAATAATTAAAAGTAAGTTAACTAAATATTTTACTAAAAGCTTACCTATTCTTAAACTTACACAACTAAAGTAACAGATAAATAATTTAAAAATTCAGGTCTATCTTACTGATAGATATTTCAAATCATAAGTTGTTTCTATGAGAAAATTTTGAGTTAGTCTCAAGCTCTGATTGCAAAGAATATAGTTTCAGAGACATAGGTAAAATTTGATACAAATTATTAGAGTTTCTTAATCATTGTAAACAGCGAGATTCCCTGATAATTATGTAGTTACGGTTAATGATGTATTCCAAAACTCCTACTTCAAACTCTTCTGCCCTGTCTAATAGGTCTGCTTTGGGCGAACAATTACCCCAGCAGATATTTACCCGTAGGGAAGTAATTCCACTTCAAAATGATGTACTTTGGCGGATTGAGCATGGTGCAGTTCGTACCTTAACGTGGAGTGAAGATGGAACATTCATCACTCTCGGTTATTGGGGACTAGGGGATCTGATTGGCTATCCTTTGTCTAAAGTCAAGCCCTACCAGATTGAATGTCTCACAGGCGTGGAAATAAGCATTGTGCCACCTCATTTGTGGCATCAAGATATTAATGCTTTGTTGTCTCATATTCAACAGGCAGAAAATCTACTAAGCATTGTGCATCGAAAACCAATTTCGCTACGCCTATGGCAGTTTTTAGTGTGGTTAAGTGAAAAATTTGGACGTGATGTAGATAAGGGTAAGCTAATTGATCTAAATGTTACCCATCAAGATATTGCTGAAGTGTTAAATACCACGCGAGTAACAGTTACTCGACTCCTACAACAGTTGGAGGAAGAAGGTACAGTTTTACGCCACAAACGTCGCATTATTTTGCGGTTCCCAAATAAATTAATTAAAAATTATGGTTCAGCAGTATGCTAACTGATTTGCTTGTAATAATCACAGGTTATAAGGTATAATCATCGCTGTGATTGTGTGTAGAATCCCCGAAAATAAAATGTTTTAAGCATTTTATTATAACTGGATTATGTAGGTGTGAGTGGGAGTAATAACATGACAAAACGATTCTGGAATCTTTTTAAAGTTAGTCCGGTTGTTGTAGCTGCTGCATTTTTTGTTGCTAATAGCGCCTTAGCTGCTGAAGTCAATGAACAAGTAACAAATGTTGCCCAGTTATCTGAAGCTCAAGATAACAAAATGAGCCAGGTAACATCAGTTTCGCAATTTTCGGATGTGCAGCCTACAGATTGGGCATTCCAAGCTTTACAATCTCTAGTTGAGCGCTACGGCTGTATTGCAGGTTATCCCAACAGTACTTATCGTGGTAACCGTGCTTTGACCCGTTATGAATTTGCCGCAGGTTTGAATGCCTGTTTAGACCGGGTTAACGAACTGATTGCTACAGCTACTGCCGATTTGGTCAGCAAACAAGACTTGGCTACTTTACAGCGCTTACAAGAAGAATTTTCTGCTGAATTAGCAACCCTGCGCGGTCGTGTCGATGGATTAGAAGCTCGCACTGCTGAGTTAGAAGCTAATCAGTTCTCCACTACCACAAAGCTGGTTGGAGAAGCAATTTTCGCCGTGTCTGATGTTTTTGGTGAGAATAGAGCAGTTCCTGCTGGTACTCCGACTCAAGACTTGGATTCTAACACCACTTTTTCTGACCGGGTTCGTTTGAACTTGTACAGCAGTTTCACTGGTAAAGACCAATTGCAAATCCGTCTGAATGCTGGCAACATCGTCTCTAATGTTGGTGTGAGCGGTACTAACATGACCCGCTTGGGCTTTGACGGTGTTACTGGTACTGGCAACTCTGTTGTGATTGATAAAATCAACTATGCTTTCACCTTGACTGACGCATTGCGTGTCAAAGTTGATGCTAGTGGTGGTGAGTTCTACGAAAACGTTAATACCTTCAACCCTGACTTTGCTAGCTCTGGTAGAGGTGCTCTCTCTCGCTTTGGACGTTTTAGCCCTATATATCGTCAAGGTCAAGGTGGCGCTGGTTTGACAGTTACTTTCAATCCTACTGGCCCTATCAGCTTGAGTGGTGGTTATCTTGCTAGGACTGCTAACGATCCTAGCGTTAATAATGGGCTGCTTGATGGTGATAACGCCATCTTTGGTCAGTTATCTTTCCAACCCAGCAAAGCTTTTAATATTGGTCTAACCTACGCTCGCACTTATCAAGGTGATACTGTTGCCAACAGCCTTTTCCAAGGTACTGGTAGTACTTTTGCTAACAATCCTTTTGGGGCTAACACTCGTACCGAATCTAACAACTACGGTGTAGAAGCTACCTTCCAATTTAGCTCTAGCTTGACTATTAGTGGTTGGGGAGGTTATACAACTGCTGATGCCAGGGGTGGTACTGGTGCTAACGTTGGTGCAGATGCAGATATTTGGTACTGGGCTGGAGCGCTTGCTTTAAAAGACTTTGGTGGAGAAGGCAACGTCTTAGGTCTTATCTTTGGTCAACCACCCAAAGTTACTGGTGGCAGCATAAAAACAGCCGCTGGCAATACTAACTTAGACGACAGTACCTCTTATCACTTAGAGGGTCTTTACAAGTTAAAGCTTTCCGATAATATTCAAGTCACCCCTGGCGTGTTGGTAATCTTCAATCCAGAGCATAACGACGCTAACGACACTGAATATGTGGGTACTCTACGTACCACCTTCACCTTCTAAAACTGGTGCTGGCAAATAAAGTTCAGAATTAGATAAACAAAAGCCCGCCTTGAGGCGGGCTTTTGTTCAGGGAAAAATTAGTTATGTGGGATTATAATCTGGCTGACTAGATATATCTGTTGAGGGGCGATCGCTACTCCAAGCCCACCACACAGAACCACAATGACAATAGTAGAACTCTTGCCATTTGCGACGACGGTCTTCTGTAAGTACAGGCGATCGCCGATTTAGCCAAACTTTTTCAGCTTCTCGGCTACTTGAGTGGCAGTTGGGACAGCAAAATTCATAAGCATGTATTGCCTTATTCGTCCATTCAGGCGGGAGGGTAACAAAAGCGTCCATGTAGTTATAAGTGTAGTAGCAATGGTTATCCAAAACTTTGAGGTTTTGAATTTAGGGGCAAACGGATACTATAAAATCCCGCCACACTATCAAACTGCTTAATCAATATTCTTATAGCTTGATTTGAATCTATTCACAAATCCCAATTTGCAGAGGTTTTTACCAATGGAACAACCATTTAGAAAGACTGCGAGAGCATCTCACAAATCAAAGGTTAACACGAATGACAACTAAAATAGTTACCATCCACATTATGGCTAATAATTAAATTTATGGAGCCAAATCTTGAAATTCGCCGTTTATTAGATGTGATGCCTGCCTCTGGTCGGATGACGACAAAAATCGTTAGTAAGCCAGAGCAGGCAAAAGTGATTGATGCCTCCTTTCCCCAACCCTGGAATGGGGAGCGACCGATATATATTAATTTCGATTTGTGGCGTCGCCTGACAAAGCCGCAACGAGACTTGCAGCTGTTGCAGATGGTTAGTTGGTTGACAGGGGTGAAGTGGTTTAAACCCGATATTTATCAAGGTATAGTACTGGCGGGGCTGTTAGGCGGATTATTGGAAGCAGCACAGTCAGATGTGGTAGGTGTAGCTGTAGCCGGGGGATTAAGTGCGATCGCCGCAATTCGTATCTGGCGCACTAATAAATCTCAAGAGTCAGAGTTAAATGCCGATGCAGCAGCAATTCGCATAGCACAGCGGCGTGGTTATTCAGAAGCTGAAGCAGCGCAGCATTTATTCTCTGCAATTGAAGCGGTAGCCAAAATTGAAGGGCGTTCCAGTTTGAATTTTACAGAGTTGATTCGTTGCCAAAACTTACGAGCGATCGCGGGTTTATCACCAGTAGGTATACCAGAAAGTTATAAGTAGAAATCAGGAAAAATCCATTCGTCTAAATAGTTAAAGAATCAAAATAATATTTTGATGAATAAGTTGTCTCTCAGATTGTGATAGCATTTTTAGAAAGATTTTTAACTAACAATGTTAAACAAGAAACTCATCAAACATACTTCGAGATTACCTTTTCATTCTCCTTGGTTTATTATCATTATTTTCTCTCTTCTTGGTTTAATAGGTATTCTCAACCATTCAATGTGGCGAGATGAACTAAATCCCTGGCTTATTGTTAGAGATAGTGAATCTTTGGGGAATTTAATTGCAAATATTCGTTATGAAGGTCATCCTCTTTTATGGTATTTTTCTCTGGGACTTCTGAGAAAAATAGTTGATAATCCTATTATTATGCAAATTTTTCATTTGGCAATTACTGTTGTTTCGGTTACTCTTTTTTGCCTATATAGTCCTTTTAACTATCAACAAAAGTTTCTGTTTTCGTTTGGTTTCTTTCCTTTTTACGAATATCTTTTAATTTCTCGAAACTATGCCTTTAGTATGTTGTTTACTTTCGCATTCTGCACAGTTTTTTCATCTAGAAAAATAACTTATGCTTATTTAGCAATTTTATTGGGTTTACTAGCAAATAGTAGTGCCTATGGTTTATTGGTATCGTTTTCTTTATCATTGACTTTGCTAGCTGAATTTTGTTTTGATAGTGAACATCGGCAGCAGTATTTTAATCAAAGTCAAAAATACGATTTGTTTTTAAGCATTGTAATTATCACATTTTCTTTTATTTTATCCATTTATATTATTAGTCCTCCAACAGACAGTTATCTTCATGGTGGGTTAAATGATGGTTGGGTAATGAAATTAGATATCCGTCATTTCTTGAGAAGCATAGGTAGAATATTTGGTAGTTATTTATTAATTATTCCTCAACACAAAAAATGGCTGGATTTAATTGTTTGTGCGATAATTACTCTCCTCATTGTAATTTTAACCTTAATTAAATTATCTAAAAAGCCAGTTCCTTTCTTTTTCTACATTATAGGTAATTGTGTAATATTTGCCTTTACATACTTGAGATTTACAGGTATGCCTCGGCATTTTGGGCATTTCTATTTAGTTTTGATAGCGGCTTTATGGCTAGGAAGTTATTATCAAGACTCGTTAGTTTTACTCAATAGGTTTTCTGTTCGTCCAAATTCAATTGCATTTGTTCATAAATGGCATCATATCGCTTTAATGCTAATTCTGTATGTCCAATTTGGGGGAGGTATTTATAGTTTTTCACGAGATTTAGTTGTACCCTTTTCTGCTAGCCGGGAAACAGCTCAATATATTCAAAAAGCTGGGTTAGATAATGAGTTTATTGTTGCCAGTCGAGATGCAAATATGGCTCCTTTATCGGGTTATCTCAACCGAAAGTTTTACTATCCTGAGCTTCAAAAAATGGGAAGCTTTACCCTATTTAAAAGCGGCCGTAAAGATGTCGAACAAGCTGAGATATTAAGCCAAATTAATTCTCTACTCAAAAATCAAGATGAGCAAAAGAAAATTTTGCTGATTTTAAATAATAAACTGACTGTCAACCGCAATGATTTGAAAATTATTCCAACCAAAGATTTTCAGAGAGCCTGGGTGGATAGTGAACAATATTATCTTTATTGGGTAGATGAAGCATAAAGATAATGCACCACATTTTGCAGTTATCAGGCAGAGTGGAGTCAATTTTCAAGCTAAAGAAAAGCTACTGCAAGAAGCTAATCCTGCTTTCTTAAGCATTTTACAGTGCTGTTCTGTCTTAGAAACTAAAGGCTTGATTTGTATACAAGCAACATGTATCACGGAAAGACTCTATAAATAACGCTTTTACGTCTTTTGACCTATAGGACTCATATTTAATTTTTGAAAAAATTCAGTATAAGCTCAAAGACGCCTCTTGACTGTTGCCTATTGCCTGTCCTCTATTGCCTTTCTACGCAAGTAACTTTAGGAACAAAATCGGATTGCTATAGCTGGCAACTAGTGATAAGTAGCTGCAATGCGTGAGGCTAATCTACACTAGAATAAGAGAATGTGTGTTTAACTAACTTAGATGTTGGAGAGAGACTGAAGAGTTTAGTCATACCTTCTCGGTGTTGGATTATGAAGTGTTTACCTCGTGTGGTAAAACTTGACTTAAATTCTGTCAGTTACTAACGGAGTTGATAGGAATGGGTAACTTTATTATTTTTGCCTTGATAGTAGTTTACGGAGGCGGCGTTTGGAAGTTTTGGAATGGATTTGGGCGGACTAATTTTAATCCAACTTTGACCAATCGCATTGGTTTATCTTTATTATGGCCAGCTCTGTTTATTACAAACCAATCCTATCGTCGAAATTTTAGAAAGGCGTTGAAGGGCTAGAGTTTACTATTAAGTTTAAAGTCATCTGAACCTGATGGTGGCATATTTCAATATAAATCTAACCCACAAACCCCCTTTCCCTACCAGGGAAAGGGGGTTGGATTTGCCCATCCTAGAAGCAGAGGTATTAAGGAAGGGATAAGTTCGTAGTTTTTACAAGTGCAACCCGTTAGCAGTTGGAAAGTATTTCAGGTGATAAATTACGAATTATTTGCCATTGGTCAGCAGATGGATTGCTGCACCTACAGCTGCACCATCAACAGCATTTCCAAGGGTATCTTTGCTATCGCCAGTAATTACGCCAGTCACTGCACTAGCCCCTGCACCGACTCCGACATCTTGCACAACGTTCCGGTTACGACGATTGCGAGTGTTTCTCAGACCATTTGCACCATTGACGGCTGCACCAGTGACACCACCTTTAACAGCATTGTCTAATACACTGCCTCTTCCCCTAACTGCTCCGGTTACTACATTGGTAACAGCCCCAATACCTGCATCTCTTAGTACTTGGTCATCAGCAGCAGCCGGTTTAGCGGGAACCAAAGTTACACCAGCTAAACTTGCAGCCATGAGGCTGGGTAGAAGTGTGCGCTTTAGGATATTATTCATTGTGTTACCTTCTCAAAACATCAAACAATTGGATAAATCTAAAGTTACTGGAGTCAGAGAAAATCATACTTTTTCAATTGGACAACAGCAACTATCTATTGTTTGAGGACATATACATAATCGCATTTATAAAGTCATAACTGCATCACCTGAAAGCATGAATATAGATTAAGTCTTGAGAAGGCCTTGCTGATTTATTAGGTGATACTAGAGATTACACATTGACAAAATAAACTAAAGATGCAATGAAAATTTTTAGGTATGAAAGTTTGATTTTTTCATTACTAGCAAGCGATGTCTGATGATAAATCGTGTACTGTTTACCCTATCTATCTAAAGATAGTTGACAAAATAAGTAAAATAATTATTTGAGCCTAATATTTAATTTTCTTAGTTTAGCAGCCAAGCGTTGCGATCGCGCTTCTGCTTCCTGCGATCGCTCCCATCCTGTTTGTAGCAAATTACCCTGATTATCCCACCAGCGCAACCAGGTCATGGGAACCTCCTAGATGTAGGGGGTAATAAGTAATATGGCATTTTTTATAGTTAGTTGCGATGGTGCGATCGCCTCAGCTAACTACAATAGATTGAATTTCTATTGGGGGTTGAATCTCTATTTCAACTTGAGCTTCAACAAAAGGCGTATAAATTGGAATATCAGCTTGTATGGCTTCAAAGCTCACAATTAGAGAGTATGGAACGCTAGCTTCTGGATCGTTATTCCAACCTTCATGTCCAACAACTGCAATGGAAAATGCTTCTGTGAGTTCAAATGAATTTACAACAGCCCAATCTTTTTGAAGGGTTCCTGCACTTCTAGATACACCTTTAATTATTCCATGATGATTTTGTTTGCCGAGCATCCATTTAAAAAGACCTTCTCCCTTCTCCGCATCTTCTGGAGCATCAAACTCTTTCAAAACTCTAGCTTTAAAAAGTTCTGGATCTTCTCCTTTTTTACTACATTCCCAATCAAGCCAAGTTGAAAGATATTTTCGACGATTTCTACGGGTTCGACGTGGTTGGGCTTTGTATGATAAAGTAACCTCCAGAAGAATCTTAAATGCCTCTCCTTGAGAACGTAATTTTTCTGGCAGTTTTACTTGGTAAATATGAGCTTGTTTAGCTAAAATGCGGCGCTCTTTTGTTGTCATCAAAGTGATTCTATTGGGAGCATTACCCAAAGCACGAGCAACATTGGGAAGACCATAACCAATTTGACGTAAAATGTGCAGTTTCTCGCCACCATATCCTAGTATCCATTCTGGCCATCTTGCTGATTGTACTATTAATGCACGGTAAAGAAGGCAACTCTCATTAGGTAACTCGGCTGCAAGACGTGCAGCAATATTGCTTACTTTTGGTGCTGCAAAGGAAGTACCAACTTTATCAGCCCCAATTGCTGGGCCACCGTTCAAAGTTGACCGTACTAATTCGGGACAAACATCTTTAGGAAAGGTGATGTTTGGTGGTATACCTTCATCTGTTACTAAATCTCCACCATACTCAACTACTTCCGGTTTAATCGTCTCCCAAATTCCTAATCCGCAGCATGAAAAAGCTGAGGTTCTATCTTTCTGTGCAATCGAATAATAAGGTGGTGCATGATAATAATTCAAAGCAATAGAGCCAACCGTTAAAGCTTGAAAACTTTGTGCAGGATTAGCAATTCTGGATGAATCTTCTAATAAATAGTCTGGGTATTGTCGATTTGCTACTATATGTTCTCTCACAGATAATCTTGTAAAACCAATTCTACTGTTAAGAGGTAAATTTCCTGCTGCAACAATAAAGAGAATATCACTTTGCCATGTCAAATTATCAATAGACGATGCCCAAGCACTCATATATCGGGTTAGGCAGGGAACAGAACCAGTAATAGAATGGTTAAAAATTCTAGTTCTCGTTTGTTCGTGATAAAATTCTACAATCTCACCCAGAAGATTCGGTGGAAATAATTGTTTAGGTAGTTTGCGGTTAGCCTGAAGAACTCTGGCATTTTGAATCCAGCAAACAGCCTTTTCATTACCACTACGAGGTATAGTTCTTGGATAAAGGATTGCACCAGCGACACTTGTTCCATGTCCACCATTGCTAACATAGTCTGGAGTTTTATCAGTTTCTCCTGGAACCCAAGACCTTGAGTTTTTTGAATCAATTGCTGCTTTTAGCAGAGAATGTCTTTCTTGAATACCACTATCTATAACGCATACTCTAGGAGCATTTAATTCTGGCGATTCTAGTTGAAATGATGGAGAGTTAATATCAGATGGATCTTCTCGCTGAATAATTTCAGCGAACTCATCTGGCTCACTAACATCAAAAATGTAGGGGAAATTCTCAACTAAATCTTTTAAACCTTTACCTGAAATTTGAATTCGACATGAAAAGCTATCAGGCAAAGTAGCTGTACCAAGCTCACCTCCATCATCTTGAAAACCTTTGATAATCTTGCCTTTATAAAATTGAATAAACTCTTCAAATTCGTCTTGCCTTTCCCAAGATATCTCTTCCCATTCTTGCTCAGTTAACTGACGTTTCTGAATCCATTTATTAACTCGTGTTGTAAAATTATCATTAGTTTCATTAGGTTGGAGTTTTGGATAATTAGGCAGCTTGGTTTTGGTTCCTACACAAGCAACACCTACATCAACAGTGTATATCTGCTCTTCCTTTATAGCAAGCCATTTCTCATATAATTCAGCAAATAAGTTTGGAGAAAGAATCAATTCTGGCTTTTTTTTACCGTCTATTACTTCCCAAATTTCAGCAACTTTTTTACCACCATACTGCTCATTAATAAATTTTTCTATCTTTTCTTGTAGTTCACTAAGTTCTAAATCTGCTGATGCTCCGATAATATATCCATCTTCTGTATCAGCAATCAATTCAATACCATATGCTTTCAACCCATCTGGATTAAAAGAATCAGGATCAATTTCTAAGATAATACGTCGAGATTTAAGTACCGGCTTCTCTTCTTGCTCTCGTTCTTCTTGAGTTTCTTGCCATTCAAAGATCAAGGAGTCAACCGAACCTTTGAGTTTACCTCCATGTCCCTGACGATTACCCAGATTAACAACTGTTATAGGATTTTTTTTTCCTCCTCCTGGTGGCGATGCAGCACGTCCTTCTGTTGTCAGCCTAAGCTGGATATGCGGAAAACCCTGAGAACCTTCAACCATTTATTTCTCCGAACACCAAAAATTAATACTAAAAAACTTTGATTTCTGCAATCGCTTCTTCTAAATGTTCCTGAATCACTAGCTCCTCTCGCTCAAGGATTGCTCTTTTAGCTGCATCTTGTGCAACTCTCACAGCTTGAGCGGCAGAAAAATCTCTCATCTGCTCAATGATCCTCGGCCAGTTGATAGATCCCACTTCAATTGCAGATAATGTTTCCTTTAGTATAAATTCTAGCTCCTGTTCTCCTGGTTTGGGTACTGCAATCAAGTCATCAAATCTTCTCCAAAGAGCAGTATCTAGAGATTTATTTAGGTTTGTAGCTGCTACTAAAAGCCCAGAAGAGGGTTGATACTCATCCAAAATTTGAAGAAATGTATTGACTACTCGCTTAATTTCTCCTACTTCTTGAGAGTCTTCTCGTGTCTTAGCAATTGAGTCACATTCATCAAGAAACAATAAACATGGACTTTTTGAGGCATCCTCAAATACAAGTCTTAAATTGCTCGCAGTTTCGCCTAAAAAAGACGATACCATTGCATCAAACCGAACTTTCAGGAGTGGTAATCCTGTATTCCAAGCTAAACGTTCTGCTCCTAGTGTCTTTCCACACCCAGGAGGCCCATACAGAAGAATTTTTTGTCTGTAACGCAATCCATGATGAGCAAGCCTATCTCTTGCCGCGTATTCGCGTTCAATTCGGCAGAAACGTTTCTCAATATTTATTGGCAACACCATGTGATGCCGCAAATGATCCCTTGGTATGATAGTTACTAGAGGAAGATTAAATCGCTTACTGGTTGATAATTCAGTTAATGTCTGTAAGTTTTCTGGTACTGAAGAAGCAGGTTTGCTAATGTTAGTAGGCTTCTCTTTCTGGCTTTTTTTAGTGATATTCTCTAACTGGTCAGCTAAGAGAGTATGTCCCTTACTGCGTTCTTCCTCAATCACTAGGTATGTAAGCTTATCAATCGCGTCTTGATCTGAACTAGCGATCGCTCTAAAAAATCTCTTGAGAAGCTCTGCTTTCATACTGCCTCTCAGTATAAATAGTAATTTTTGACTAATTTAGTACTATTGTACTATAAAGATATAGTGCATTGTAGATCATAACGCGATCAGCTTGTCCCTAATCATTATATTAAGTTATATAAACAAAAAATAATTCTTCTGCTTAGGAATTTACTATATCTAAACATAAGACATTGCTTTAAGGTCTATATCATCTTCCCCTTCGATCAATAACAAAGTCATCAGATGTCCCTCAACAAACCCTGTTAATCTGAAATCAGACATAGCTTTTAGTTCCTTTATAGAAACTTTCTCACAAGAGTATTTAAATATCATTTGAATAGCCTTATCTTTATCTAAGTAATACTGATAGCTACTATCTTTTTGCATCAAATGTTCTACTATTTTTGTTATCCGAGCTAGAAGTTCTTCTTTTTCCCTCGAAAGTTCCTGCATAATTCCCTCCATTAATCAAATAATTACCTCAATTATAAACAATCTCACTCAGCGCCCCTCTGCATAAAAAAAGGCGGGCTTTTCAGCCCACCGCACAAAATTTTGAGAATATACTGTTGCTATTAACCTAACAATTGTTTAGCCTTAGCTAATACATTATCAACGTTAAAGCCAAACTTCTCTAAACAAACATTGCCTGGAGCCGAAGCACCAAAGCGATCAATACTAACGCAATCGCCTTCAGTACCTACATACTTATGCCAGCCGAAACTAGCGCCAGCTTCTACAGACAAACGCTTAGTGACAGCTTTCGGCAAAATGGACTCTTTATAAGCCGCATCCTGTGCTTCAAACAGTTCCCATGAAGGTAGCGAGACGACACGAACTTTCTTACCTTCGGCTGTAAGTTTTTCGGCTGCGCTGACGGCGAGGCTCAATTCTGAACCAGTGCCAATCAAGATGATATCAGGTGTACCTTCGCTATCGACCACAGTGTATCCACCCTTTGCCACACCCTCAACCGATGTACCTGCCAAGTTGGGAACGTTTTGACGGGTGAACGCTAACAGAGATGGAGCGTTTTGCTTCGCCTTTTCGATCGCTACTTTGTAAGCGCCAGAGGTTTCGTTACCGTCTGCGGGACGAAACACGGTTAAATTAGGAATAGCTCGCAAGGAAGCTAGAGTTTCAATGGGTTGGTGTGTCGGCCCATCTTCACCTTGTCCAATGGAATCGTGAGTCATTACCCAAATCACGCCAGCTTGGGAAAGGGCGGATAAGCGGATAGCAGCACGCATGTAGTCTGTGAAGATCAAGAAGGTAGCACCGTAGGGAATTAATCCCGAACTGTGCAGCGCTATACCATTACAGATTGCGCCCATAGCATGTTCCCGCACACCAAAGTGGATGTTGGGGTTTTGGTATTCTCCTTTTTGGAAATCGCCTTTGCCCTTGATTTCGGTTAAGTTGGAGTGGGTTAAGTCAGCCGAACCACCAATCAATTCAGGTAAAACCGCCGCCAGTTTGTTGAGGCAGGTTTCTGAGTGTTTGCGGGTGGGCAGTCCTTTGTCTTCGGGGGTGTAGGTGGGTAGTACCTTATCCCAACCGTCGGGTAGCTTGCCACTAATGTAGCGTTCAAATTCAGCCGCTTCTTGGGCATACTTAGCTTTGTAGTCCGCAAAAGTTTTGTTCCATTCGTCTTCGTAGCCTGCACCGCGTTCCACTGCTTTGCGTGTGTGGTTGAGGGCCTCTTCTGGAACTACGAAAGGCTCGTATTCCCAACCTAAATTCTTCCGAGTCAATGCTATTTCGTCTCCACCCAAAGCAGCGCCGTGAACGCCAGCAGTGTTTGCTTTATTGGGGGAACCGTAACCAATAATGGTTGTTACTTTTATGAAAGAAGGCTTATCGGTGACAGCTTTGGCTGCTTCAATGGCTTTAGCGATCGCTTCTAAATCCGTATTGCCATCTTCGACGTGTTGGACGTGCCAACCGTAAGCTTCAAAGCGCTTAGAAACATCTTCGGTGAATGCCACATCTGTGGAACCGTCGATGGAAATGTGGTTGTCGTCATACAGAGCGATGAGTTTGCCTAATCCCAAGTGTCCTGCGAAAGAACAAGCTTCACCGGAAATTCCTTCCATGTTGCAACCGTCACCTACAATTACGTAGGTGTAATGGTCAACAATCTTGGTATCGGGTTTGTTGTATTTAGCGGCAAGGTGCGCTTCGGCGATCGCTAAACCGACTCCATTGGCAATTCCTTGACCTAGTGGGCCAGTGGTGACTTCCACACCAGGGGTCATGAAGTTTTCGGGGTGTCCAGGGGTTTTAGACTCCCATTGACGGAATTGCTTGATATCTTCAATGGTGACGCTATCGTAACCTGCCAGGTACAGTAGGGCGTACTGCAACATCGAGCCATGACCGGCAGACAAGACAAAGCGATCGCGGTTAAACCATTTGGGATTCTTGGGATTAAACTTCATAAAGCGATCCCAGAGGACAAAAGCCATCGGAGCCGCGCCCATTGGCAATCCTGGATGTCCCGATTTTGCCTTTTCTACGGCATCAACAGCCAAGAAGCGGATCGAGTTAATAGCCAGTTCTTCGACGGACAATTCTTTGGCGGATTGGGTTGCAACAGTCATAATCTCTTGTTTTTAACGACGGGTTAGCACTCTTCGTAGCTTCTCTTGCTGGGGTTATTTTAGATTCCCCACAGTATCCTCATCATCCCACTCCCGCTTGTCGATGGACAAGCGGGATCTCCTGAGTTTCTGGTGATAAATCAAGCTGATAATTGGGTCATGCTGAACGCTTACTTTATATCGGAATGATATTTCTGATACTTTGGGCATGGGGCAGGGAGCAAACGAGCAGAGTCGGATAAAAGTACTGAATTCTGACTCCTGAATTCTGACTCCTGACTTCTTTTAAACGTATTTCTTAAAGGCCAGTGTGACATTATGACCGCCGAACCCAAAAGAATTGGATATTGCCACCTCGACTTTTTGAGCGCGGCTAAAGTTAGGCACGTAATCTAAGTCACACTCAGGATCAGGATTTTCCAAATTAATTGTCGGTGGAATTTTATCATTAGCGATCGCCAGTACTGTTGCGACTGCTTCAATACCTCCAGAACCGCCCAACAAATGACCTGTCATCGATTTGGTGGAGCTAATTGCCACCTTATAAGCATGTTCTCCCAAGGCTTTTTTGATTGCTGAAGTTTCAGTTGAATCATTCGCTGGGGTACTAGTGCCGTGGGCATTAATATAGCTAATTTGTTCGGGAGTTATGCCGGCATCTTTGAGCGCTAGTTCTATCGCTCTAGTGGCTCCGAGTCCACCAGGCACGGGGGAAGTGATATGGTAGGCGTCACAGGTCATACCATAACCGATCATTTCGGCATAAATGTGAGCGCCGCGACTTAGGGCGTGTTGGAGTTCTTCGAGAATTAAAATTCCTGAACCTTCACCCAAGACAAATCCATCGCGATCGCGGTCAAAGGGACGGCAAGCATGAGCTGGATCATCATTGCGAAAAGAGAGGGCTTTGCAGGCGGCAAACCCAGCCATCGATAATGGTGTCACAGCTGCCTCTGTTCCCCCGCAAATCATCGCTTGGGCATATCCCCCTTGAATTAACCGAAAAGCATCGCCCACAGCGTTGGAGCCAGCGGCACAGGCAGTTACAGGGCAGGAATTTGGCCCTTTAGCACCTGTGTGAATTGCCGTTAATCCTGCTGCCATATTGGCGATCATCATCGGTATCATGAATGGACTACAGCGATCGGGCCCACGGTTGAGGTAGATAGTTTGCTGGTCTTCTAATACCTTAATACCGCCAACGCCAGAACCGATCATGACACCTACCTGTTCTGCATTCAGGTCATTAATAACTAATTCCGCGTTAGATAGAGCCTGTTTTGCTGCCGCAACCCCAAATTGGGCAAATCGATCCATGCGCTTGGCCTCTTTGCGCTCCAAGTAATCGTGTGGATCGAAGTTTTTTACCTCACCAGCAATGCGGCAATCATGGCGAGACGCATCAAAAAATGTGATGTAGTCAATGCCATTACGTCCACTCAATAATCCATCCCAATATTCTGTTGCTGTGTTACCTATAGGTGTAATCGCGCCAACACCAGTTACAACAACGCGTTTACGTGTATGATCTGTCATGATTCAGTTAAAGGTGGCGAAAAAGCAGCAGGCATTAAATAGTACTGAGTTTCAAGTCTTGAGTTCTGAGTTTTGGAAGCACCTAAAGATGGAGAAAACTCCGAACTTTTGCCTCCTAAAACTCTAACTCCTAAACCCTGTACAGACGCGATTAATCGCGTCTCTCAGCAATCAGTGAAAAGTCAAAGCAGCGGTTTTTGCCTAGATGCCCAGAGGAGGCGAGACAAAGCCATCTAAACTTCAAAGACTCAAAACTTTTTTAAGCTGATGCGGTAACTTTGTTATTGATGTAATCTACTGCGTCTTGAACCGATACAATTTGTTCGGCAGCTTCGTCGGGAATTTCGATATCAAATTCTTCTTCCAAAGCCATCACCAGTTCAACGGTATCCAAGGAATCTGCTCCTAAATCTTCCATAAATTTGGACTGGGGAGTGATTTTGCCTGGATCTTCAACACTTAGTTGTTCGGTGACGATTTTCTTGACCTTATCAAAAAGTTCCGTTTGGCTCATAAATAATAAAAGTCCTTAACCAGTTGCTAGGTTCTGCTCTTTACGGGAAACATTGTTTTGAGCATATACATCTTATCGTCAAGCGCGATCGCCCGTATACTACCAAGGGTTTTTCTGTTAGAAAACCCCTCCCGTTCTTCAAAAGAATGGAGTAAATTTTCTTGGAATTCGGTAGGAGAAAGGGCTACGCCATCGTCGATACTGTGTAAATGCTTGGGTTGTCTAATTATTGCTAAATTTTTTTACAATGTCTCGATCAGTATTTACAGCCTTGTTAGCAATAAGAATATGTAGATGCTGCGGCTTTGAACCTAGACGGTTAAAGGGTCGCTAAACGTCAAACATCAGTATGGTGCTAACAAGGAATGATAAAACAGTTATTGTTTTAGAGCGATCGCTCTAACTCGAACATACCTCTATGCTATCTCAGACACTGAAATACGCTTACTTCCCCGGTTGTGTTGCCCAAGGGGCCTGTCGGGAACTTTATCAGTCAACTCAAGCACTTACCCAAGCGCTGGGCATTGAACTGGTTGAACTTAAAAAAGCTGCTTGCTGCGGTTCTGGCACATTTAAAGAAGATTCCCAACTGCTAGAAGATACAGTCAACGCCAGAAATATTGCCCTAGCAGAAGAATTAAATCTACCCTTACTTACCCATTGCAGTACTTGTCAAGGTGTTATTGGTCATGTTAACGAACACCTGAAAGAATGTAAGACTTCTGACCCTGCCTACATTGAACAGGTTAATGGCTTACTGCACAAAGAAGGCTGTTCGCCTTATCGTGGCAGTACCGACGTAAAACATCTCCTCTACGCTTTGGTAACAGATTACGGTTTAGAGGAAATTAGCAAACGTGTCACCCGGAAGTTAACTGGATTAAAATGCGCGGCTTTTTATGGCTGTTATCTCCTCCGCGCCCAAAAATCTATGCCCTATGACGACCCCTTCCAACCAGAAGCGATGGAAAATATGTTTCGGGCGGTGGGTGCAACACCAATTTATTACCGAGGCCGGACGCAATGTTGTGGTTGGCCCCTTGCTAGCTATGCCACTACTCAATCTTTCAAGATGGCGGGGATGCATATTCAAGACGCTTTGACTTCTGGTGCTGACTGTATAGTTACACCTTGTCCACTGTGCCACTTAAATTTAGATTCGCGTCAGCCAGAGGTAGAAAAGGTTATTGAACAGAAGCTAGGTTTACCGGTGTTGCATTTATCTCAGTTGATTGCTTTGGCACTTGGGGTTAGTCCAAAAGAACTGGGTTTAGAACGCCACGTTGTTTCCACAAAGCCAGTGCTGGAAAAGTTAGGATTTTAATTTCTAAACTGGACATTCCGAGTTCAAAGGCTCAACTTCCGAGTTCAGAAGCTCAACTTCCGAGTTCAAAGGCTCAACTTCCGAGTTCAAAGGCTCAACTTCCGAGTTCAGAGGCTCAACTTCCGAGTTCAGAGGCTCAACTTCCGAGTTCAGAGGCTCAACTTCCGAGTTCAGAAGCTCAACTTCCGAGTTCAGAAGCTCAACTTCCGAGTTCAAAGACTCAATTTCCGAGTTCTAAGTTTGAATGTTGCTGTTTTTGTTTGAATATGACACTGCCCAAGATCGCCGATTTCTTCAAGAGGTTGGGGATCTAAGAGGATGTTTGAAAAGTCCTCTTGTCGGTATCAAAAGTTTTAGATCCCCCCTAACCCACGCCAGTCGCTCCACTTGGGGAGACCCCAAGACCGCGCTGGCTCCCCTTAAAAAGGGGGGGATCTGAAAGAGCCAACTTTTTAAGGGGGTTGGGGGATCTTTTCTGCGTAAGTCCTAAGCCAAATACTTTTCAAACATCCTCTAAGTCTTTCTTCTCTTTTTACTTTTACCTTTTAACTTACTAGCTCCTATTAATCATTGCTATTGAATTTACGTTGCAGTTGTTTTAGTGATTGATACATATCTGGCAGGCGACTATAAACAGCACATACCTTGAGATATAGTTTGTAAGGAATGGCTGGACTTCCGCAGACAACTTCTCCTGATGCAACATCGCTGTGAATTCCAGTTTGAGCAGATGTCATCGCCCCATCTCCGATCTTCACTTGATTGGCTATTCCTGTTTGTCCACCTAAAATAACGCGGTTACCTAGTTTAACACCTCCTGCCATGCCAACCTGACCTGCGATCGCACAACCAGAACCGATTTGGCAACCGTGACCTATTTGCACTAAGTTATCAATTACTGTATTGCGACCTATCCGTGTTTCTCCGACGGCTGGGCGATCAATGGCACTGTTACAGCCAACTTCCACGCCATCTTCTAAGACTGTATAGCCGGATTGTTCCATTTTTAACCAACCAGTACGGGTAGGAACAAAACCAAATCCTTCTGCACCGATAACAGCACCACTGTGAATCACACAATCTGAACCAACGCGGGTGCGTTCATGGATGGTACAGTTGGCGTGTAAGGTGGTGCGATCGCCTATTTTGGCATCTGGATAAATCACCACATTGGGATGGATAATTGCGCCATCGCCAATTTCCACCCCATCCTGTATCACAGCATGGGGGCCAATGTAAACATCATTACCAACTTTTGCCGTAGAGTGAATTACAGCAGTGGGATGAATTTCTGGGACGGGGCGATATGGCTGGTAAAAAAGTGCGATCGCTTTGGCAAATAACAGTCGCGGATCTGAGGTCGCTATCCAGACAATACCGCTCTCTTGTGCAAGTGCCTGTAATTTTTCGTCCTGGGGCAAAATTAAAGCACTAGCATCAGTCTTACCAATAAAAGACCCAAATTTTGCCCCTTCTACGTAGCTGAGAGTACCAATGGTAGCTTCATCAATAGCTGCTACCCCTGTAATTTCTGGGTCATGGTCTGGGTTGCTAGTCAGGCTATGATTGGTAGCGGCATCACCAAATTGGCGGAGGATTTCGCTGAATTTCATTGTTGGGTGTATTCAAAATTGATCTACAATGGCAAGACAATTTTCCCTCTTTATGCTCCATTACGGTTCAGTTAGCATCAAAAACCATAGTTGGGTTTTGTTCCTCAAACGCCACTTGCTTTAAGTCGGGAAACCGCTTTCTTCGCAGTGGCTCCCCAACCTATGATTCTCCTTAGCTAAACCGTAATTACGAATTACGAATTAGTTCCCATTGCCACACCTGCTAAATACCCCGTTGTCCAAGCACTTTGGAAGTTAAACCCACCGGTGACACCATCAATATCTAAGATTTCTCCGGCAAAATAAAGACCAGGAACTAACCTACTTTCCATCGTTTTGAAGTTGATTTCTTTGAGGTTGACGCCGCCACAGGTAACAAATTCTTCTTTGAAGGCTCCTTTGCCGTTGATTAAGTATTGCCCTTGAGTAAGTTCTTGCAGCAGTTGATTTAAAGTTTTACTAGATATTTCCGCCCAACGGTCTTCTGTGGTAATGCCTGCACGGGCAATGATATATTGCCAGAGACGATGGGGTAGATCAACACCGCGATGCAATGCGATCGCTTTTTTTCCCCATTCATCCTTAACTGCTAAAATTTTCTCTCGCACTTGTTCTTGGTGCAAATCAGGCAGCCAATTAATCAATAATGTGGCTTGATAGTGGCTTTCGTGCAGAACTCTTGCACCCCAAGCAGAAAGTTTCAAAACAGCCGGGCCACTTAAACCCCAATGGGTAATTAGTAATGGCCCAGTTTGTTGTAATTGGGATTTTCCGCCCGCAGACAACCGTAATTGGGAAGGGTTAACGCTAACTCCAGCCAATTCTCTCAGCTTTTGATCGAGAATGTTGAAGGTAAATAAAGAGGGTACTGGTGGTTCAATTTTATGACCTAACTCTCGGACAATTTTATAACCCACAAGGCTGCTGCCGGTTGCAAGAAGCAGGCGATCGCATTTAATCGTGTCTCCCGATTTCAGGAGAATATCAAATCCCCCATCTGCTGCGGTCACTGAAGTTACATGTGTACCAATACGGAGTTTTACCCCAGATGTCGCCACCGCTTTGATCAGACATTCCACAATGGTTTCTGAAGTATTGGTGACAGGAAACATCCGGCCATCAGCTTCAGTTTTTAGATAGACTCCACCAGCAGCAAACCAAGCTACTGTATCTTGAGGGCCAAAGCGAGTCAAAGCACCCCGCAAAGCTTTTGCACCTCTGGGGTAATTTTGCACTAATTCCTCAGGGTCAAAGCAAGCGTGAGTAACGTTGCAGCGTCCGCCACCAGAAATTAGCACTTTCGCTAGGGGTTGGCGACTAGCTTCGAGTAAAGTAACTTGGGCTTGAGGATTGGCTTTAGCACAAGCGATCGCGCCAAAAAATCCCGCTGCCCCACCCCCAATAACTACAATTTGTAACGGTAACAATTTCAAAAATATCTCTTTTACAGCACCTACTCTCTAGGCTAGCTGTTCTTTTCACTCTTCATCAGGTTCAAAATCCTCTTTTGTCGCACCGCAAGTCGGACATATCCAATCCTCTGGTATATCTTCAAAAGCTGTTCCCGGTTCTATACCGCTATCTGGATCGCCTACTTCTGGATCATAGACATAGCTACAAACAGTACATATATACTTTGCCATCTTCGTTTCCTCTAGTAAATTGTTGGCATTTTCAGTATTAAATACTTCTGGTAGTTAGTCAAAATAGGCTTAGTCATTAATCATTAGTCCAAGAGAAACCACGCCCACCCAACGGCATCGCTTGGGACGTGGTTTTAATTAGTTCGATATCATTAGTTTTTTTCGCCCAGGAGTGGCGCAGTATATACCAAAAACTCTTGTATCTTAGACCAATGACCAATGACCAATGACCAATGACCAATGACAAATGACTAAATACGCCACCAAGTCCTTTGGGCGTAACTGATAATCGCAATTGCGATCGCCCCTAATAGTAGTAGCCAAATTATTCCACCTGGAATAAAAGTGAGAATACCAAAGCCTCTCAGTACCCAGACAGCGACGCTAACGCCGAGAAGAATACCGAAAATCTGGATTAATCTACGATTTAAAGAAGATTGACTCACTTACTTTTCCTCTCAACTCAACAGACATTACACTTGATATTAGACCTCTTGCAAAACTATTTTTGCACTCTTGGGGAAAGGGTAATTCTATCGCCGCTTTTCCCTTTACCCTTTACCCCTTACCCCACAACTGCTAGAAGTCTATTAATAATTAAGATATGAAGTTCTGATGAAGTTGCAGTTTCATCAGAAATAACACGTAAAAATCGAGAGATGCTATCCAAATGTTGGGGCAAGGTGCTTGATATTAGGTGGTGTTTGTGCCATTCTAGCTGTTAACAACGCAGTTTTTCATCTACAAGTATCGCTCTGATAAAACTCACTTCAGCATTAATTGTGTTAATTCTGATAAGAAATACAGTTTTTCCAGTAAAGTGACTCAAATAATTACCAAAAAATCATCCTTTCCGGAAAAGATAGGCATTACACTAGAACTAAAATTTAGTGGGTTGGATCTAAATCAAGTTTTATGGCTTGTAGTTTCAACTCTATTTAGGTGGGTGAGTTGAGGAGTAACTAAAATCATTATGTCTGCGTCTCATATCTCAGACTCAATTATTGCAGGTTCAGATATGGCTTGGAGTCAAGACAAGCAAATGTTGCTGGTGCAGGGTGAAATTTTGGTAGAAACGCGATCCCATAAAATGTGGGGTGGCGCTGTCACAGCCTGGATGTATTTGCCGATGGTGCGATCGCAAGTCTGGCAGCAATTAACTGATTACCCTCGGTGGGTGCAATATTTTCCAGATATCACTAAAAGCGAGATATCACACAAAGGTGAAGTCAAACGCCTGTATCAAGCAGCACAAAAAGCCTTTTTCTTTTTCACAGCTCAAGTTGAAATTTACCTCAACGTTGTAGAAGTGCTAGGGCAACAAATCCAATTTCGCATGGAAAAAGGAACTTTTGAAGACTTTAACGCTCATTTAGAACTAAAAGATTGCGGTAATGGTACGATGCTAGCTTATAGTGTGCAAGCTACACCTCTTATTCCAATTCCGTCAATTTTCATTCAACAAGCAATGAACTTAGAGTTACCTGCAAATATGCGTAAAATGCGACAAGTACTTTGTAAGGGTCAAAATAATTCGTAATTATTACCCCACGAATGTTTCACAAAAAAACGCCAAGACGCTCTTGTTTGACTTTGCGTCTTGGCATCAGATGATCTTCAATTTACCTGGTAAAAACTTCAGCAGGTAAGCGACTAAAAGAAAGACGCTCATTTTGCACATCTACAAAGATGGTGTTGCCATCGGTGAATTCACCGCGCAAGATGGCTTTAGCAATTTGAGTTTCTAACTCTCGCTGAATGGCTCGCTTCAGTGGACGTGCCCCATATACTGGGTCATACCCTACTTCTGCTAAAAAGTCAAGTGCAGCATCGGAGAGCTTGAGAGATATTTTGCGATCGCTAAGTCTTTGGCGTAGTCTCTCAACTTGCAATAGCACAATATGCCGCAATTCCTTCTTATCTAAGCCGTGGAAGATGATGATTTCGTCAATCCGGTTCAGGAACTCTGGACGGAAGCTATTTCGCATCGCTTCCATCACCCGACGACGCATTTCGTCGTAGTGGGCGTTATCCCCAGCGACATCAAGAATGTACTGTGAACCAATGTTGCTGGTCATGATAATAATAGCGTTCTTGAAGTCCACCTTATGACCTTGGGCATCAGTGACGCGACCATCATCAAGAATTTGCAGGAAGATATTAAAGACATCGGGATGTGCTTTCTCGATTTCATCAAAGAGAATTACTGAGTAAGGACGGCGGCGAATCGCTTCTGTTAGTTGTCCCCCTTCTTCGTAACCCACGTATCCTG
The DNA here is from genome assembly GCF_020829665.1 of Nostoc sp. CHAB 5824. Taxonomy (GTDB): domain Bacteria; phylum Cyanobacteriota; class Cyanobacteriia; order Cyanobacteriales; family Nostocaceae; genus Nostoc. The sequence goes on along the minus strand of NZ_JAIVFT010000002.1, from coordinate 561,016 downwards.
GAGGCGCACCAATTAAACGAGAAACGGCGTGTTTCTCCATATACTCTGACATATCGATTCGCACCAGCGCATCTTCGCTATCGAACATATACGCCGCCAGCGCTTTCGCCAACTCGGTTTTACCCACACCGGTCGGTCCAAGGAAAATAAAGCTAGCGATGGGACGATTGGGATCAGCCAGTCCAGCCCGCGATCGCTGAATTGCATCCGCTACAGCTGTGACTGCTTCTTCTTGTCCAACTACGCGGCGGTGCAGTTCATCTTCTAAATGCAGCAGTTTTTCTTTTTCCGATTCCACCAACTTGCTAATAGGAATTCCTGTCCATTTAGAAATAATTTCGGCAATATCAGCTTCTGTGACTTCTTCTCGTAATAGTGATTTACCACTTCTTTGAGCGCTTGCCAATTCAGCTTCGACTGCTTCCAATTGACGATGCAAACTGGTTAAATTGCCGTATTTCAACTCAGCAGCACGGTTAAGGTCGTAGTCGCGTTCTGCTTGCTGAATCTCTAAGTTGACCCGTTCAATCTCTTTTTTAACCGATTGAATTTTGTCAATGATATCTTTTTCAGACTGCCATTGAGTATTCAGGGTTCTTTGTTCTTCTTTGAGATCGGCAATTTCTTTTTCTAATTTTTCTAGACGTTCACGAGAAGCTGCATCACTTTCCTTTTTCAGCGAAAGCTTCTCCATTTCCAATTGCAGAATCTTACGATCAATTTCGTCGAGTTCTTCTGGTTTGGAAGTAATCTCCATTTTTAATCTTGCGGCGGCTTCATCTACCAAGTCAATGGCTTTATCTGGTAGGAAGCGATCGCTAATATAACGACTCGACAATACGGCTGCTGCAACTAAAGCACTATCAGAAATCTTCACCCCGTGATGGTTTTCATAACGTTCTCTCAACCCGCGCAAAATCGAAATACTATCTTCTACACTGGGCTGATCGACATAAACCTGCTGGAAACGTCTTTCTAGTGCGGCATCTTTTTCGATATGTTTGCGGTATTCATCCAGAGTTGTCGCCCCAATACACCGCAATTCGCCCCGCGCCAACATTGGTTTTAACAAGTTACCAGCATCCATCGCGCCTTGGGTTGCACCAGCGCCGACAACGGTGTGAATTTCATCAATAAATAAAACAATATTGCCGCCAGATTCAGTAACTTCTTTTAATACTGCTTTCAGGCGTTCTTCAAATTCACCCCGGAATTTTGCCCCTGCAATCAAAGCACCCATATCTAAAGAAATCAGCTTGCGGTCTTTGAGGGATTGGGGTACATCACCTGCGATAATGCGCTGTGCTAATCCTTCAGCGATCGCAGTTTTACCAACACCTGGTTCACCAATTAGCACAGGGTTATTTTTGGTGCGGCGAGAGAGAATTTGCACAGTGCGACGAATCTCATCATCTCGCCCAATCACTGGATCGAGTTGACCTTTACGCGCGGCTTCTGTAAGGTCACGCCCGTATTTTTCCAGTGCTTCATATTTGCCTTCTGGATTTTGGTCGGTCACTTTTTGGCTCCCTCGAACTTGTTTAATAATATTTTTTAGCTTGCCTTCGTCTAAACCGAATTCTTGGAATAAAGCTTTGCCAAAGCGGTCATCTTTAGCGTAAGCCAGCAATAAGTGTTCAATTGAAATATATTCGTCTTGAAACTCTTTGCGATATCCGTCTGCTCGATCTAGAAGTGTATCTAAGCTGCGTCCCAAGTAGACAGAACTGCTAGTACCGGATACTTTCGGCTGACGTTGGAAAAATTGTTCAGTGCGATCACGCAGTTTTTGGAGGTTAACATCCGCCTTAGTGAGAATCCCAGTTGCTAGACCATCTTGTTCTAGCAGCGCTTTCATCAGGTGTTCGCTTTCTATCTGCTGTTGTTGATATTGTTTAACAATATCCGGGGTATGGGCGATCGCTTCCCAGGCTTTTTCTGTAAATTGGTTAGGATTAGTAGGTTGCATAGGCTTTTTCAGGAACGTAGAGGCAGAGTGGCTTGTCGCAGGCTACCACCAGAACACCAAGTAAATAAAATTTCTGTTCTCAATAGATATTGTATGAACAGCAGAGCGATCGCCTAGATCGGTGTTCACATCTTGTGAAAGTGGTATTTTCCCCTAGTTCCGATTTTCCTATGGACGATTCTTGCTCATTGTACTTAACGCAATACCTGAAGTTGTATTAAATCAAGCTGTATGACTATGGAAACAAACCCAAGCGAATCCATAATTGTCGGGCTGCCACTTGAGAAGCACTGTTCATCTCCAAATATTCGATAGTGACTTTTCCAGACGAAGTAATGCCTATAATCTTGCCAGATTGAGTATCAACCTGAAAATGCTCACTCCACTTATGCTGTCTGGGATGAAAAAAAATAACTTCAATGTTGGAAGCAGGCATAATGCCACTAATACGAGTTCCTTTACGAAGATTACAGGAGCGACACGCAAGGGCTAAATTTGCTTCGTCATTTTCACCTTGCCGAGAGAGCGGGATGATATGCTCAACCTCAAATGGAAAATTAAAGATTAGTTCAGGGGCTTGGCAGTACTCACAACGATGGTTGGCACGCCCAGCGATCGCAGCGTAATACCGATTCACAAACTCTCTTGCTGTATCAATGCAGCTGTTCGGGCTGCTGCTGCTTTTAATTCAACCTCAACCAAAGTATCCAACTCTGCTTGTTGCTCTGGTGGCAATGCTTGCCCCTGATCTCGTGCCAACCGCCATAAACTCATCAATTCCGATAACCGTTTTTGTTGTTTAGCATTGAAAAACGGATCAGGGCTAAAGTTTTGAATGACAAGCAGTGCGCTAAACTCCGTTTCACCCAACTGAGTAGTTAACGCATCTAGGGCTTGCCCCGCAGTTTTGCCAACAGAGTGCTTATCCCCTGCAATGGCGCGATAAGTTTGTTCACCATCAGTATCAAAGATTGGCAAGATTGCTACTGTTGTCATGCTTTCAGTTTAGAATCCTTTGCCTCAAATTATAGCTCTACGCGTGCCTGCGATCGTCAGTCCTCTTTCTGTGCGGGCGATCGTTGCTTTTATCATTAGATGCTGAAGTCATACTTCTTGTCTCTCAAAAGCTTCTCACATCTTATCCTTAGTAGAAAACTAAACAGAGTTACCATGATCCCAGGTCGCCTAGTGGATACTGAAAATGATTGACCCCTACGACTTTGAAGATGATGACTTTGATCTTGAGGATGAAGAGTTACTTAAAATAAAACCCATCAGCCAAATGACTGAAGGGGAAAAACTACAGAGGTTTAAGCGGTTCTTCGACAGCAGCAGCCGTGCTATGTTGCAAGACTGTCTATTTCGCATCGTCAATTACGAAGATGGTACAGGCACATTAGAAATTCTTTGCCCTAATGAAGTCGTAAGACAACGCCTTTCTAAGAAAAAGCGCAAAATTACCAACAACATCAATACCTGCTGGAGCCATATCAGATGGTTTTCGCTATGCGTTCAGCAAGATAATGAGTTGCATTGTCAGAAGTTTACCCGTAATGGTGATTTGGTGACATCTTGATTGGGGATTGGGAAATGGAAATAAAGAAAGTATTTTTCCAATGCCCAATGACAAATGACAAATGACAAATGACAAATGACTAATAACAAATGACTAAAAAACAAAAATTTCCTTATTTAGTTGGTTCTAAGTGGACTGCACAGCAAAAAGTTGATGGCTGGCGGCATTTCCAAGTAGTCAATCGTAAAAATCAGGCTCAGTGGGTTTACGCCGAAATGGTTGCTGCTTGCGATCCTAAAGTCCGTTTTTGGATAAATGCCAAATTATTACAAGATAACTCCCAGTGGCAAGCTGGCTGGCAAACATTACAGGAAATCCACGGACTTGAAACTGAGGTGTCCTAATTTGCCTCGTTCCCAGTCTCGGAATGTGAATGAGCTGCCGCCAGTGAAGGAGGCGGCAGCCAAAAGATTTTAATCAGCTTAGATAATATTTGACAAATTAATAATTTTTTACAAAATCACACTAACTTACTCTCAAGCAACAATTGTATGGTTGTGACTAACGACTGAAAAGTGGCGATTTATTTGCGATACCTTCTCTACGAGACGCTACGCGTAGCTTGCTTCCACGAAGTGGTACGGTGAGCTACGCTAACGCAAATTCCACTAGTATTTCCAGCATCAGGCTGCATATACCTCTCTTTAACCTTGACCCTGCACCCCAATGCCTTGAAAATACGTTGTCCGAACATCAGTTAATTCTATGCAAAGTATTCAAAAAAGCCTATTTCAAGTTTTTTTATTTTGTAACTATTTTTATAAAAATAAGTAATAAAAACTTTTTATAGATGACTTTTTTAGCTAAATACGACTTTTAAGGTAATCAAAACCCAAATAGCCATAATTAAGTTCTAATTCATCGTATCAAACCGTTTTACAGATTAAGAGCCACTTTCTTTTCTAGGTAATTTGCCCAATAATGACATTCACAGACCTCACGCATCGCCATCTCAGGAAAGGTGAAGGCAAATGTTTGAGCCACAAGTTTGACAAAAAGCTATAAGAGGCAAACAACAGTGAAACTAGCAGTCTACGGAAAAGGTGGTATCGGCAAATCCACAACTAGCTGTAACATATCAGTCGCCCTAGCTAAACGTGGCAAAAAAGTGCTGCAAATTGGTTGCGACCCCAAACATGACAGTACCTTTACCCTGACTGGGTTTTTGATTCCGACAATTATCGACACCCTCCAAGAAAAGGACTATCACTACGAAGATGTCTGGCCGGAAGATGTGATTTATAAAGGCTACGGCGGTGTTGATTGCGTAGAAGCTGGTGGCCCACCTGCGGGTGCTGGATGTGGTGGCTACGTAGTCGGTGAAACCGTAAAATTACTTAAAGAACTCAACGCCTTTGACGAATACGATGTAATTCTTTTTGATGTTCTGGGTGACGTAGTTTGCGGTGGTTTTGCAGCACCACTCAACTATGCAGATTACTGCCTGATTGTTACAGACAACGGCTTTGATGCGTTATTTGCGGCTAATCGTATCGCTGCTTCAGTCCGTGAAAAAGCACGAACTCACCCACTGCGTCTAGCTGGGTTAATTGGCAATCGCACCTCCAAGCGCGACTTGATTGAAAAATATATAGAAGCTGTGCCAATGCCAGTTTTGGAAGTTTTACCTTTAATTGAAGATATCCGTGTTTCCCGTGTTAAGGGTAAGACTTTGTTTGAGATGGCAGAGCAAGATCCTTCCCTAGACTACGTTTGCGACTACTATCTCAACATCGCTGACCAAATTTTGGCGCGTCCTGAAGGTGTTGTACCTAACGACACACCAGATCGTGAGTTGTTCTCTTTGTTGTCCGATTTTTATCTAAATCCGGGTAAACCCCAGGTTCCTAATTCAGAAGAGGAACTAGACTTGATGATTGTATAAATCACCAAGTTCTCAGGATGGGGGACAATAACATGGCATTCTTTCACAGCTTTACAGATTCAATAAAGCAAAAGTGGTTGCAATTTTTCCAGAATAATCGAGACTGGATTACCCTGCACATGGAAGTGGAATCAGTGTACACCCCTGATGGCGGGAAGCGACCACCTTCTTACCTCATCCTGGGAGTTCTTAACGCCCTAGAGCCAAAGCTAGCGCAGTTAATGTTGCCCTTTGCCAAACTTAATCCTGACGCCGATACGCTAATTGAAGTGCTGGATTTGCATTTTGACCCAGATTTCGCTCTCGGTAACCGCTTCATCATCAACCCTGAACCGGAAAAATACGCAGATGAACCAGCAGTTATCATCGATGAAAAGCCTGAAGATGAAATTTTGGCACCTTCTCATACAAATGGCTTTGGGCCGGTAGCGGTAGCTCAAGAGTTTGCAATCCTGAATTCTGACGATCAAAGCCTGGGGATCAGCGAGTTGGAGGAAACCGAAAATGGCTTTGGCGATATTTCCTTATCCAACGGACATGACTCAGAAGATGAGTCTCTCCAAATCTCTAGTCTAGAAGCAGATGAGTTTGGGGAAATTGCCTTCGAGACAACAGCTGCGATGGAAGTAAAGCTGGATGAAGACCAGGCGCTTGAAGATAGTTCACTAGATGAGAATGCGTTTAAAGACGTATTGTCAGATGTCTGGGGTGATGAAACAGCTTTGCAAAAAGCTGAAGAAAGTAACGATTTTTTAGGGGAAGAACTGCCAGCAGGCGTTTTTGATGAATCAGAAATTGCTCGTCTCTTCCCCAACGCTTAATTATTGCCGTTCCTCACAATTTTAAGTTTTAGATTTGGGGTTTTGGATTAGGAATTAGGGAAATTGTCGTTAGACAGAGGATACTTTTGTTGTCCCAGTCTTCAATCCCTTCGGGTTCAGCAGTCACTCATGGGGGGAAACCCCCAAGACCGCGCTGCTTCACCAAAATTGTCAATCTAAAATCTAAAATTGGTTGATCTGCCATTAAATATCAAGGGGAGAAAAAACCAAAATGACTGTCACTCAACAACCAGAAGCTTTAAACTTTGAATGTGAAACTGGGAATTACCATACCTTTTGCCCAATTAGCTGCGTGGCGTGGTTATACCAAAAAATTGAAGATAGCTTCTTTTTGGTGATTGGGACAAAAACTTGTGGCTACTTCTTGCAAAATGCGATGGGGGTGATGATTTTTGCTGAACCCCGCTATGCAATGGCAGAGTTGGAAGAGGGCGATATTTCGGCAAAACTGAATGATTATGAAGAGTTAAAGCGGTTGTGCTTGCAAATTAAACGCGATCGCAATCCTAGTGTAATTGTCTGGATTGGCACTTGCACCACGGAAATTATCAAAACAGATTTGGAAGGTTTAGCACCGAAACTGGAATCCGAAATCGGTATTCCCATCGTTGTAGCCCGTGCAAATGGTCTAGATTACGCTTTTACCCAAGGAGAAGATACCGTATTAGCAGCAATGGCTAACCGCTGTCCTGATAAGGCTCCGGTGGCGGAAACAGAGAAAAGTGAACGGAATGCGATCGCTAAATTGCTCAACTTCGGTAAAAAGAAAGAAGATGTCGCCCAAGATGAATCTGAGTACGTAGATCATCCACCCTTAGTTCTCTTTGGCTCCCTTCCCGACCCCGTAGTTACTCAGTTAACCTTGGAACTGAAGAAACAAGGCATCAAAGTTTCTGGCTGGCTACCCGCGAAGCGCTTCACAGAACTGCCAGTATTGGAAGAAGGGTATTACGTCGCTGGTGTCAACCCCTTCCTTAGCCGCACAGCTACCACCTTAATGCGCCGCCGCAAGTGTAAACTCATTGGCGCACCCTTCCCCATTGGCCCCGATGGTACCCGCGCTTGGATTGAGAAAATCTGCTCGGTGTTTGGTATTACTCCCAAAGGTTTGGATGAACGGGAAGCCCAAATTTGGGCAGGTTTGGAAGATTACGTGAAACTAATTCGCGGTAAGTCTGTATTCTTCATGGGTGATAACTTGCTGGAGATTTCCCAAGCAAGATTCTTAATCCGTTGTGGGATGACAGTTCACGAAATCGGCATTCCCTACATGGATAAGCGCTATCAAGCTGCTGAGTTAGCATTGCTGGAGAAAACTTGCCAGGAAATGAATTCACCTCTGCCAAGGATTGTAGAGAAGCCGGATAATTACAATCAACTTCAACGGATTTATGAGTTGAAACCAGATTTGGTAATTACTGGTATGGCTCACGCTAACCCCTTGGAAGCACGGGGTATTAATACAAAATGGTCTGTGGAGTTCACTTTTGCTCAAATTCACGGCTTTACGAATGCGCGTGACATTTTAGAGTTGGTGACTCGTCCGTTGCGTCGGAATAATAATTTGAAAGATTTGGGTTGGGATAAGTTGGTGAGAGAAGAAGCAAAGATTTAGATTTGGGTTTGGATTGAGCAACAGCATAATACTATGTAAATATGGGCGAACTTTCTTTAGGGTTCGTCCTTTTTTTTAATGAATTAATCATAGTTTTTAGGATTAATTACGTAATAGCACTCATCTTTTTTAAGATTGCAAAGTTATATAGTGAACTAGCAACTTATAGCGTAATAACGCTTCTGAAATTGATATGCAGACACTATTTGGAAGGAAATTAGATAAATTTGCATTTTTACGTGACCACACTTTTGAAGATAAACTAGACATATTAGCGCAAAAGGCAGAAGAAGAAGATTGGCAATATGAAGATATTAATGGCTCAACAGTTAATAATACAAAGTATCCAATATTAAGAAATTACTTAAATTACACCTTTAAACGTGTTGATGAAGAAAATAAAGTAATTTACGATACTGGTGATGAAAAAAATGCTAAATATGCCTGTTTTAACACAGGATTAATTTCAAGAAATTTAAGCAAGCCCATATTTGGCTTATTTGAAGTTAACGAAAATTATAAGAACAATGATCGCTTGAAAAAATGGCATTTATTCGGATTTTTCGACCGTAGCCAAGGAGAGTTTACTAGAAAATTCGCTGTATTACCTAAGTTAGCAAGATATGTTGATTTCAGTAAGCCGGAAGATTTTTCCAATTATGTATATAATCCTGATTTGGAATTAGATGTACCTGATGAAAATCAAATAAAGCAGCATATGATTAGAGATAATATATCTCGATTTCCACAAGAATTTCAGGAATTACGAGAAAATTACAGATTAGGTATATTAAATAATGCAATTAGAAGGGCTAAAGAATTAGCGGAACAAAGCAATAGGATAGCACTACCTCAATGGCGTCCTAAGCAAAGACAATTGCAAATACTGTTACCACTATTTCTTGATCCAGATAATGAAGATGAAGCTAGTGTTGCGCTCCCGATCCAAACGCAAGGAAATCTATATGTGGTCAAGACGGTACTGCCTTTAAGTTGGGCTTATAGTAATGCAAGACTTCTATCTAGGTTTAGAAAAGATTGGCTAAAACCCATAAAAGCTGAATCTATAGAGAATGAAGAAGATATTGATTTTGAAGATTAGAGTATAACAATCACTAGTATATAAAAATTGAATAACTGCATATTTGTAAGTTTAAATGTTTAGATGGGATGATGTAGATAAATTCTGCTTCATCCTGTTTTACTTCAGGTAGTGAACTTAATTCAAACCAGCTTTTGAAACTGCTTCATAGTTTGTAACGATCGCTCTTTTAAAAAACCTCAAAAAAATATGGCGATCGCTCAAATCTCATCTAAGTCAGATACAGTTAAAATAAAGTGGTAAAAATAGGAGTAAACAGGAATTATGCTTAGTGGAATTAAACAAAAGGCTATTGTCGGAAAAGATGGCAAGATTGAACTGTCTGCAACGGAATTACCAGAAGGAACTGTTGTAGAAGTCATCGTGTTAGTTGAAACACCAGATGAAGAGGATGAAACTACTTATCTTTTAAAATCAGAGGTTAATAAAAAACATCTGCTCAAAGCTTTGGAGAATGTAGAAAAAGGAAATCTAATTTATGTAGATTTAGATGAATATGAAAAAAATTACCTTTGAACCAGAAGCTTTTGAGCAATTAGGTCAGTGGGCAACAGAAGATAAGAAAATTTTTAAAAAAATATTGGAACTGATTAGAAATATACAAAGAGATCCTTTTGCGGGGATAGAGAAGCCAGAGCCATTAAAATATGAACTACAAGGTTACTGGTCAAGGCAGATCACAGATGAACATAGATTAGTTTACAAAGTGCAAGAAGATTTATTGATTATTTTGACTTGCAAATATCATTATGGGCAATAAAGGTTATTAAGGCTGGGATATTGTTTTAGTTCAAGCGATCGCTCTTTTTTAACCAGAAGATGCAGAGCGATCGCAGATACAATCATAAGTAAAAGGCAAGCAGGTAGAAAATGGCTGAAATTGACCGCGCTATCACTGAACTAGCTATCGAGTCATTACCAGATGAGAAGGTTTTATCTCTGTGCGATATGCAGATGGAAACTCAGCAGCAAGACGTTTTCAGTGACTTGCAAATGCGTCACCGAGAGGGACAGCTTAATGATGCAGAAGTTCGTCAACTAGATGAACTCATGCAGGTCTACCGACGTGGCTTAATAAGTAAAGCAAAAGCCTTTAAAGTAGCTGTTGAACGCGGCTTAAAACCCGCTTTTAACTAACAGCAAAATCTGTATATTTACGCACAGAAGGTAACTGAAAACCTAAAACAATATCCTCTTTTGGGACACCTAATTCAACCAATTCATTAGCAATTCCTACCTCTGTTCCATCTTGCTGAATCCAGATTTTTTCGTCAATAATATCTAGATGGAGAACAGGCCCATATATGCGGTCTTGCTCCCGCCAACCTACATAAACTAATTGATAATGATCATGTTCTGTATCAAAAATTGTCTGTGCTTGAATGCGATTATCCCAAACAATACTCGCATGTTGTTGAAGTAAATTCTTAATATATTGTCGATATTGGTCTAGCTTTGCCATTGGGCGATCGCCTCCTGTTCAATATTATAAATTAGTAAACAGAGTTGATTACTTTGAATGACAGATTGGATAAATGGAAGTATAAAAAACTCATTGTAAACAGTACTAGGAACTGCTAAATATAAAGTGCGAGTGGCTTCTTGTTTTTGTAAAGCAATTCGGTAAATAATAAATTGTCCTAATGCAGCATAAAGTTCTGTGATTTTTGAAGGACTCAAAAAACTTTTAATTTCAACAGCTATTTTTTGTCCTTCTTTTTCGGCTGCAATAACTTTTTCTGCTCCTAAATCAATATATAGCTCAAGGGTTCCCGCCTGGAGAGCATAAGGATCATGAGTGATTAACCACCCTTCTTTCTCAAGTGCTGTCTTGACAACTGTATGAAAAGCATCTTTAGCAGACACAGGTTTAATTCCAATTTATGGCAGTGCTTGATTTAAGAATTTCCATTTCAATAATACATTGACAATCTAGCAATTTTTTTTTACGAAATAATATAGATTGGCAAAAATAAAGCTAACTCTTGTTCGCATAACGTCTTTGCAAGCAGAAAGTAGTCATCTCTCAAAAGATACTCATGACAATTTGCAGAAATTCCTTTAGTACAGGTGTCATATCCTCTTCTCGCCACACTACAGCCGTTTCTACTAGTGGTGTTTTCTCCTCTACAGCGCGATAAACTACACCAACCCTCTGAAGATTTTGCAATGAAGACGGTGCGATCGCAATCCCCATTCCTGCTGAAACCAATCCGATAATTGTCTGCATCTGAATCGCTTCTTGAGTCACTTTCGGGCTGAAATTTGCTTGCTGGCAAAGACTTACAATTTGGTCATAAAGTCCGGGGCCCAAATGGCGAGGGAACATGATAAAGTTTTCGTTTACTAGCGATCGCACTGAAATCTTTTCTTGTTCAGCTAAGGGATGAGTTTCCAACATAGCCACAATTAAAGTTTCTTGTTGAATGCACTCTTGATTAAGTGTGTTGCCTTCTAAGGGCGGATGGGCAAAACCTACATGAATGCGGCGATGCTGTAGCGCTTGCTCCTGCTGAGTCGTAGTTAATTCCTGCAATACCAACTCTACTTCTGGAAACTGTTCTCGAAACCGTCGCAAAATCACAGGAAGCAAATCGTAGGTTACTAAACTAGTAAACCCAATTCGTAATTGTCCCTTTTCACCTCTTCCCGTTTTTTGAGTTAGCTCAATGGCTTTTTCCAGTTGAGCCAAAAGTAGATAAGTTTCTTGCAAAAACACTTGTCCAGCTTCCGTTAACTGCACCTGTCGCTTGGTTTTGCGATGAAATAGTTCTACTCCCAATTGCGCCTCTAGTTGCTGAATTTGCTGGCTTAAGGGCGGTTGAGCAATGTGCAATCGCTCGGCGGCTCTACTGAAGTGCAGTTCTTCAGCGACAGCAATAAAGTAGCGCAGGTGTCGCAGTTCCATTTTTTTGATATTTTATAAGTTTCAATTTTATTTAAATATATATTGGACATCTGAAAAGTACTTGCTTATGATACTCATACAAATATCGCGGGGAATCAGAGCAATGCAGGAAAAGTATACTCCAGGCTATTCAAGTTATGCGACGAATTTCATGGCAAAACGCAGCTTAGATACTTATGGTGCGTTTTTTAAGCCTTATTTACGTCCAGGGATGAAATTGTTAGATTGTGGTTGCGGGCCTGGGACGATCGCTTTGGGTTTAGCAAAAGCAATTTTCCCTGGTACGCTTACGGGTATTGATCGCGAAGCTTCTCAAATTCGCATAGCTGCTGAAAGTGCTTTGAACCAAGGTGTCAGTAACGCTAATTTTCTGGAGGCGAATATTTATGCTTTACCCTTCCCGGATAACTCGTTTGATGCAATCTTTTCTCATGCGCTGTTTGAGCATCTCCAAGAACCAGTGCAGGCGTTACGGGAACTGTGGCGAGTTTTGAAACCAGGGGGAATTGTTGGGCTTCGTAGTCCTGACTGGGGCGGGTTTTTGATTGCACCGTCTACACCAGAACTGGAAAAAGCATTTTCTTATTACAAGTGGCTCCAGCAGCATAATTCTGGTAATCCTGACGTAGGTAGAGAGTTATGCGCTCTGGTACGCCAAAGTGGGTTTACTAATATCAAAGCTTCGGCTTCTTATCAATGTTATGAGCCGCTGAGTGAAGCTACAGAATATTTGGCGCTGCGAATTGAGGCTTCTGCAAAGGTGGATGGAGCTGTAGAGAAAGGTTGGACTGATGAGCGATTGCTTACAGCAATGAGTAACGGTTTGCGAGAATGGAGCCAGCACCCAGATGGATTTTTTGCTCAAGCTTGGTGTGAAGTTGTGGGACAAAAGGGTTAGGAGTGAAACGCAGAGGGGCGCAAAGTTAAGCGCAAAGTAGCGCAGAGGTTTTAGAGAATTTGTGACAAAAACTTGCGTGTTCTTTCTTCTTTGGGGTTGCTGAAAAAGTTGTCAGGGGTGGCTGACTCGATGAGAGTACCGCTATCCATGAGAATAACTCGGTCGGCAACTTCGCGGGCAAATCCAACTTCATGGGTGACGACTACCATTGTCATCCCATCACGGGCAAGACCTCGCATTACATCTAAAACTTCTCGTACCATTTCTGGATCTAAGGCTGAAGTGGGTTCGTCAAACAGCATAATTTTTGGTTGCATGGCTAAAGCACGAGCGATCGCTACTCGTTGCTGTTGTCCACCAGATAACTGTCCTGGATATTTTTGCGCCTGTTCTAAAATTCCCACTCTTTCTAATAGTTGCATTGCCAATTCTTCAGCTTTTGCCTTTTGCGATCGCCGTACCCAAATTGGTGCTAAAGAAATATTTTGCAATACTGTGAGATGAGGAAATAAATTAAATTGCTGAAATACCATTCCCACTTCTTTGCGAATCGTTTCAATATTTCGCAAGTCATGGCTGAGGGTAATGCCGTCAATTTCAATTTTTCCCTTTTGGTATTCTTCTAGAGCGTTAAATGTACGGATAAAGGTAGATTTTCCTGAACCCGATGGCCCCATCAATACTACTACTTCTCCACGATTGACTGTTAAGCTTACACCCTGAAGAACGTGGAATTTTCCATACCACTTGTGAACATCTTCAGCAATAATTATTGATTGGATCTCTGACATATTATTTAAAGTCCAAATAATGAATATTATTTTTATAATGACCAATGACCAATGACTAATGGCTCAACTGTCTCTCTAAGCGCCGAGAAGCCAATGACATGGAGTAACAAAATAGCCAGTAAATCAATCCAATAAACAGATAAACTTCTGCATAGCGACCAATAAATTGTGGTTGTGCCAATATGGAACGGGCAATACCTGTTAGTTCTACTAAACCCACCAAAGATAATAACGAAGTGTCTTTAAATAAGCCAATAAACTGACCAACGATCACAGGAATAACGGTACGTAAGGCTTGAGGTAGAACAATTAATATCACTATCAAGGGTGTATTTAATCCTAGCACTTTCGCAGCTTCAATTTGCCCGCGAGGAACTGATTGGAGTCCACCGCGCACGTTTTCTGCCATATATGCAGCACTAAATAAAATCAATCCAACAATTGCTCGTAGTACCCGATCTAAACGCACATTTGCTGATAAAAATAATGGCAGCATTACCTGAGCGAGGAACAAAATCCCAATCAGTGGTACTCCCCTGACGATTTCAATGTACAGAATGGAAAACCAACGTACTACGGGTAAATTGCTTGTGCGCCCTAAAGCCAGTAAAATTCCAATGGGAAAGGAAAGCACAATACTGATTGCTGCCATCAGTAGGGTAAGTAGTAAACCATTCCACAAATTTGTAGATACAGGTTGCAATCCAAATCCACCGCCAATTAGCCAAAGAATAATGGGGAAAGACAGTAACCATAATAGAGAAAGCCAAGGACTTAGTACTTTAGTAAACTTTCCTCCAAACCAAAAACCTGCAACTAGCAAAAGTGCAATTAATAATAACCAGAGACGGGCTGTAAAGTCTAGCGGTAGAAAAATTAATAAAACACCAGTTATGAAAGCAAAAACAGCAATTCTACGCTTTTTTAACTGTTGTTTTCCAACGAATACACCCGCAGTTATAACGCCTAAACTCGAAGCGATCGCCAGCACAATCCAAGTTCGCCAATAGAACGTTTGAGGAAACCTACCGACTAAAAATAAACGTAAATTAACCTGAATTACCGCCCATTGTGCTTGGGTAGTTGCCCAAGTTAGAATTCCTCGCACTACCCAAAACAGCAACACCAAACAGACAACAGTTAACAAGCTGTTGTACCAAGTACTGAATAGGTTTTTACGCAGCCAAGTTAATTTGTCATTTGTCATTGGTCATTTGTAAAGGCTCATACTTTAACCTCAGAAACTCAACTTTCGAGTTCAGAGGTGCAACTTCCGAGTTCAGAGGCTCAACTTCCGATTTCAGAGGCTCAACTTCCGAGTTCAAAGGCTCAACTTTCGAGTTCAGAGGTGCAACTTCCGAGTTCAGAGGCTCAACTTCCGAGTTCAAAGGCTCAACTTTCGAGTTCAAAGGCTCAACTTCCGAGTTCAAAGGCTCAACTTTCGAGTTCAGAGGTGCAACTTCCGAGTTCAAAGGCTCAAATGTCAGCCTTAAATGTTTCCTCATCTCTCCCATCTCCCTTATCCCCCTCATCTCTCTTTAATTTGCACAGTGCGATTGAATAAATTCATCACTACAGAGATGGTCAAACTTAGGGTGAGATAGGTGAGCATAATCAGTAATATCACTTCTACGGCTTTCCCCGTTTGGTTAAAAGTTGTAGAGGCGACAAAATAAATATCGGGGTAGCCGATTGCGATTGCTAAACTGGTATTTTTTGTCAAATTAAGATATTGACTCGTCAATGGTGGAATAATTACCCGCAAGGCTTGGGGAAAAATCACCAGCCGCATAACTAACCCTGGTTTTAATCCTAGCGATCGCGCTGCTTCCCATTGTCCCTTAGATACTGATTGAATCCCACCTCGAACAATTTCAGCAATAAACGCACCCGTGTAAAAAGTTAATCCCAACAGCAAAGCTGAAAACTCTGGGGATAAGGTAAACCAAGGGAGTTTTAAGCCATTTTGACTAACACCAATAAAGCCCCAAAGGGATATCTGATTTCCTGTTTTAGGGAAACTGAGAAAAACAGCAAAGTACCAAAATAGCAATTGCAGCAGCAAGGGCGTATTGCGGAAAACCTCTACATAAACCATCGTGATATTCCGCACTAGCCAGTTGTCGGAAAGTCGGGCGATCCCAGCACCTACTCCTACAATTGTTGTGAGCAAAATACCTACAATCGCCACGCGCAAGGAGTTAATTAACCCCACCCATAAAGCATGACTATAGGTATCAGTCGGTTTGTAGGTAATCAGTGTCTCGCCAATATCAAAAGATGCTTGTTGCTTAAGAAAATCAAAGCCAAACTGAATACCCAATTGCTGCAAATTACGCTTGAGATTGCCCCACAGTATTACTACTGCTACTACTGCTAAAAATACGGCAATTAGTTGCCCAACAATCCTCCAAAAGCGGACATCACGCCATATAAGCGGTTTTGAATTTGTCATTAGTCATTAGTCATTAATCATTTGTTATTTGGCATGAGTTATTCTTCTCATCTCTTCTACCGAAACGGCGGAGAATAAAGCAGTCCGCCTTTGCTCCAAAGTTGATTTTGACCACGAGCTAGATTGAGTTTTGTCTTTGGGCCGAGGTTGCGATCGTAAATTTCGGCGTAGTTACCAACGTGCTTAATTATTCTGGCTGCAAAGTCGTTTGTTAAGCCGAGTCCTTCGCCAAGGTTGCCTTCGGTTCCTAAAAAGCGTTTAACATCTGGATCAGTACTAGTGGCAAACTGACCCACATTCTCAGAAGTAATGCCCAATTCTTCAGCTTTTACTAGGGAATAAACCACCCATTTAACAGCATCTCCCCATTTAATATCCCCTTTAGCAACTGCTGGTGCTAGAGGTTCTGAAGATATCACTTCATTGAGAATCACGTTATCTTCTGGTTTGGGTAAAATTGTCCCCCGCGAAACTAATGCTGAACGGTCAGCTGTAATGCCATCGCAACGACCTTCGGCATAAGTAGCAAAGGTAACGTTAACGTCTTCAAAGACAACGGGTTTGTAAGTGATGCCCCTTTTCCGCATTTGGTCTGCTAAGTTCTGTTCTGTAGTCGTACCAGTTTGAACGCAGATTGCTTTAGCCTTCAGGTCTGCCAGTGACTTAATGTTGCTATTTTTGCGAACCATTATGGCTTGTCCGTCGTAAAAGACCACAGGTGCAAATTCTAGACCTACAGAGGTATCCCGGCTCAGTGTCCAAGTAGTGTTGCGGCTGAGAATGTCTACTTCGCCAGTTTGCAAAGCTGTAAACCGCTCTTTAGAATTGAGATTGCGAAATTCTACTGCATCTGAGTTGTCAAATAAAGCTGCTGCGATCGCCCGACAGATATCTACATCAATGCCACTATATTTACCATCAGTTCCCACAAAGCTAAACCCTGGCACTTCGCCGCTGACACCGCAAGTTAGCTGACCACGACTTTTAATACTATCCCAGCGATTTCTAGTTGCTGGTGCTGCTGAATTATTGCCTGGAGTGCTAGCTGTATTTGCTGTTTGTCCTGAATCTCCATCACAAGCAGCGATTGCAAAGACTAGAGGTGCGATCGCTAAAATTAAAGCTGATTTACGCATGAACTTCATAAATTACTAGATAATAAAAAATGTATTGCTCACTACAATCATTCCGTTAAAACAATTTGTTGCTTGTAATATAAAACTTTACCAGTCTCTGTGCTATATTTATTGGCTTTTAAAAGCAGTGTTTGAAGTTTTTACTTATCTTTTCAAAAGTCTCAGATGCTTGCATAAACTATCTCAACTCGACTTCAGCTTTCGAGTTTAATTTAAAATCCTGCCACCATGCTTAATTTAGCAATACATTCATTAAACCTATAAAATAATATTAAAATTTAAGTGAGTTAGTGTTATATCGTTCACTGGCTAAAATTTGGAAAAAAGTAATTATCAATTCTTTAATAATGAGCAAAATTTTTTCAGAGAATATCATTCACAGCGCAGAATGAGCATTTGTTTTTCTTATCTTCAATGCCCCATGCCCAATACTCTAATTGCATACTTCTATGCGATCGCTTGTAGCCACACCGACCTAAACAACTACCCCTAGCAGGTTAAACTAGGTCTGGTAACAGCTGCTCCACCGTTCCTTATGAGGCTTTTATGGGAGCTAACCTCAAACAGATTGCCAATTATTTAGACAACCTTGGTTGGGACTACCGTTTTGATGATAAAGAAGACCGGATTATAACAGGTGTGGAGGCTGATAACCTAGAAGATTTCCTAATAGTTGTCCAACTGGATGAAGAGGGAAAATTTTTCCGGGTATTTGCCCCTCAAGTTCTGACAGGAATTCAAGACCATCCTCACAAGGGAGTTATCTTACAGACGATGCTTGCCATTTCCTGGGAAACCAAAATGTTGCAATGGGAGTATGACCCATCCGATGGCGAAATCCGTGCAATTATTGAGTTTCCTCTAGAAGACTCGATTCTCACAGAAAAACAATTTCACCGTTGTCTGAGTGGGTTGATTCAGATTGTGGATGGCATAGCAATACCTCGCCTGAAAGAAGTTATGGCAACAGGTTTTGATCCGGGAAATATAGAACTTGGGGAAAGACTGTTACTAAGTATCCAAGAAGAAGCCCCAGGATTGCTAGATTTGCTGGAAAAGGCAATGGAAGCGCGAAAAAAACGAGGAAGTTTTCCCAGCGACTGAGACGGATCACCACTTAAATAGCTATACTCCAAAGTGATACCCTCACTATATACTGAAATTTTCTGGGGCTGGATATTATGACATCCTATGCAACCTCCTCTGCCAAAGCGGAAATGAGTGAACTCCGGCGGTTGAAAGGCTTACTACCGCCAGAATTACAGAGCTGGGTCACGGTTGAAGGCACAACTGAGGTCAATCCACCCCTGGTTCGTTGCGAAGAAATTGGTAAAGACCAGGTAGAAATTCAAATTGACTTGGTGAAATGGGATGCCCTCGCAATGGATCAGCGTAATCTGCTGTTCTGGCATGAAGTTGCTCGCGTTCAAAATGACACAATTCCTAAAGATGGTTGGGAAATGGCAGCACTAGCCATCGGTTTAGGTGGTGCTGTAGGCGAATTGTGGGTACAAGATGGATTGCTTCTGGTGTTAGCTTTGTCGCTGTGTGGTGTGTCAGGCTGGCGACTGTACCAAAAGAATAGTGGTGAAAAGCAACTAAAAGAATTGCTCAATGCTGATGAGAAAGCGATCGCTTTGGCAACTCGTTTTGGTTATAGCCTCCCCAATGCCTACAAGAGTCTAGGTAGTGCCTTGAAAACCCTGATTGACAATACTCCTAGTAAGCGCCAACGGTCGAAATACGAAGCAAGGCTCTCTGCCCTCAAACGCAGTGCCAATAAAGCAAAAGCTAAGTCCAAAACTCCAGATGAAAGCGGCTTGTAATTAGTTAGGAGAGACGCGATTAATCGCGTCTGTACAGGAGTTATGAGTTATGAACTCCAAACTTCAAACTTCTTATTCCTCGCTCTTTACTCTTTTCCTCGTTAAGAGCCTCCGTCTGGGAATGCCTACAGGGAGGTTCTGCCTCCCTGATTAGCGGTAGCAGCCCAATGACGATTTCATAAAATCTTACTTTTTTCTTGACTACATCTTTATCAAACTCAAATTTTACAGAAATTTTTACAGTTGATTCAGCATTTTATGCGTTTGAGGGATCACACGCACGTGTTTGACAAACCCCTTCATCAAAGCTTGCCACGTCAAAACTTGATCGGCCGTAGGGGTAAGCACAGGTATTGGAGAGAATTGTTCAGATACTGCCAAAGGCGTAACAGGTTGTAAAAATACTGAGATATCTGGACTGACCTCTGCCACCAGCAAAGCTGAACGTTGCAACTCGGCTGGATCTGTGTTTTGAGACACAATTATCTTGACAAAAACATTTAAATATGAGTCATGACATAACTGGAGAAATTTAGCATGTTCTTGCCAATGACTTTCACCGCTAACACTGGGCAATTTGAAGTCCATACCTACAGAGTCTAAATAAGGGAGAATCATCGCCAGTTGTTCTGGGCGATGTCCGCCAGTTTCTAAATATATAGGTAGACCAGTTATGGCTCGCGCTTGGGGTAGAAACTGCATTAAAAATGGGGCATGAAGAAGTGGTTCGCCTCCAGTTAAGCTAATGCTATCGTGTAGAGAAGGTAGATTTTGTCGTTCCACCCATTCGATTAGTATGGGTAGAGAGACAGGGTTAGAGTGGATTTCAAAGTCGCGCAATCCAGGCGATCGCTCTATCCGACAACTAGCAGGTGCATTCCAAGTGTGGGCGCTATCACAAAAGTGACAGCGCAAATCACACAAAGCAAAACGAATAAATATCTGACGCGTCCCTACATTCAGTCCTTCCCCTTGAATGGCAGAAAAGACCTCAACTAGGCGTGCGGTAGGTGTAACCGTAGTTTTAGCAATCATTTGATCAGAGCAACGCGATCGCGCTGCGTCGGCACAACAGCAAGGATGTTTTTTGGCTTCTTGTTCTATTGTGAATCGTCGCTAGCGATCTCCAATCTCAGCCCCGGTAAATAGCAATTAGTCCTTATTACTACTGATTCCAATATTAGGTTAGGTAATTTTGTAGGACAAAATAATGTTTGGCAGATTACATTATACATGGCAACGAAAGTGCAGAGCTTCATGACCAGCCAACCGACAGAGGTCGATTTTCCAGTTAATTCCCTAAACGACACGGCTATAGTGCAGGTGCCTAAGCGGTTGAGCGTGCTGGAGGCTTTAGGCTTTAAGCAAACCTGCCAAAGCTTAATCCAGCCCAATTCACATCCTAAGCAAATCATCATTGACTTTCACCAAACTACTTTTATGGATAGTAGTGGTTTAGGTGCCTTGGTCAGTAATTTTAAATACGCCCAGTCCAAAGGGATTACATTAACACTGCAGAATGTAACACCTCAAGTAATGGCAGTCCTAAAACTCACGGGATTGGATCAGGTTTTTCCCCTAGAACTTGTAGACAATGGGTCGCTAATAAAACAAGAAAACTTAGTAGATAATCGGAAGACAACTTCCCGTAAAGTAGAGCAGTTACCCACTACTCACCCTTCTGTGGCATCTTGGATGAAACGGTTGTTAGACATTGTAGGGTCTGTGGTTGGTTTATTAATTACAGGAGTTTTATTTATTCCTATTGCGATCGCTATTCAAATTAATGATCCTGGCCCCATTTTCTTTAGTCAAACCCGTTGTGGTTGGATGGGAAAGCGGTTTGAGATTTGGAAATTCCGCTCCATGTGTGTGGATGCAGAAGCGAAGAAATCCCAAGTCAAAAACCAAGTGCAAGGTGCTTTTTTCAAGAATGATAATGACCCCAGAATTACCAAAGTAGGGCGCTTTTTACGGCGAACTAGTCTTGATGAATTACCCCAATTTTGGAACGTCCTCAAAGGACAAATGAGTTTAGTCGGCACTCGACCACCTACACCCGATGAAGTGGAACGCTACGAAATACCGGAGTGGCAACGTTTAGATGTCAAACCCGGTATGACTGGCGAATGGCAAGTAAACGGGCGTTCTACAGTCCGTAGTTTTGAAGATGTAATTCGCCTGGATTTGCAATATCAAAAAAATTGGAGTTTGGTGTACGATTTAAAGCTAATTTTTAAAACTCTAGCTATTCTGTTTAAGAGAAACAGTGGTGCTGTTTAGCTAATTACCCTTATTCACAATTTTTTGCTAATTCCTAAAATTTACCCAAGCCTATGTTTAGGCTTGGGTAAATTTTAGGTTCACCTACAGTACCAGGCAAGTGTCAGCCAATTTTGGTAATCCTCTGCGTCAGATTATCCCAACGCCTTCTGAACACCAACTACTTCAACCTGCTGCACCTCTGGCAACAAACGCTTTATGCTTTGCTTAACAAAACCTTGCAAAAAACCAATCTGCTGATTTTGCCCAAATACCTTTTGTAAGGTTTGCCGTAAATTCTCTAAATTCAAACCAGTGCCAGAATCTATTGCTATTTCCTGCTGTTGGAAATACTCAACTAAACTTAACCCTGCTACCCTGGTCAGATAAGCTGCACTTACTCCCTGGACTACGCCACCAGCAACAAAGGTAACGGCATTACTTTTTAGAACAGTACTAATAGCCTTTGTAGAAAGTTCAACTAAACCGAGTTTCAGCATCAAACTTCCCATTGTTCCAGCTACGGTTTGTGCTTGTTCTAGGGAAAATTTCTGCTGATAGATATTACCCAAATCCATTACCATCTGAGCATTAATTGCCGCAGTTGCCAAGATATCAAGGGCTGGTACTGGGTTAGCAAAGGCAGCAGCAGCAGCTATCCATTGATATTGTTCAATAATTGGGGTGGCGCGATCGCGTCTGGTTCCATTCAACCAGTTTTTCGCCTCAGCTTTCAACAACCCGGCTTTTCTCATGGTAGTTACCCAAACTAGCCGTTGTCCCTGCTGTACCAAAACTTCACCCAACTGTTGCGTCAACTGCTGGATATCTGGTACTGGTTGTTCCATCCACTCTTGCACAGAACCATCAGCTTCATGCTTTCGGGCTTTGATAGGAATGGGAGAGGCCGCAGTTGCAACTACATTTCCCTGCATTCGCTGTTTTAATGACAGCAAGATGCTGGCGCTTTCATCGGCTAAATACTGGTCTTGTTTGTTCAAAACCAAAATTGTAGGCTGATTTGCTGCTTTTAGCTGCTGTAAGGCTTGAAATTCTGAGTCTGTCAAATCACCGTTTGTCAAGAACAGAACAAAATCAGATTTTGCTACTTCTGTCAAAATAGCTGCATCTGAATTGTTACCAGCTTCTCTAAATAAAGGTACTGTTTCTTCTAAAGACACTAAATTTCGTGTCTCTACATTTTGCTTTAGCACTTTAATTAAAGTGCTTTTACCTACGGATTTACCGCCAGTCACAGCAACTTTAATTTCTTGTCTGTCTAACTCCAACAACAATTGGGCAATTTGTTCTCTGAGTGTCTCTAATGCTGTGTGGTTTTCTGATTCTTGTGCCAGTTGGTTAATTACAGTTTCAGCTTTAGCGATCGCACTTTCCACAGTCGCCCGATCCACAACCATACCATCTAGCTGCTCTAAACTGCTTTTCGGGCGATTTTGCTGGAATAACCACAAACCACCGCCTACAGCTAAGGCACTCAATAAACTAAATTCACCCACCTGCATTATCGAATGATGCCAACTTTGTAACATCCACAGAGAAAAGGACAGTCCCAATCCTCCGACTAAAATTGGTCGCTGCAACTTCACAACCATTATTCTCCGCGCTTTTTGGATGGTTATTTCTTCCAGAATAGATCAAAATAAAACAAAACCCCGCAATCTTTTATGATTACAGGGGTTTGTTTTGATCTTTTATTTGGTGGCGGGAAGTGGATTTGAACCACTGACCTTCGGGTTATGAGCCCGACGAGCTACCAGGCTGCTCTATCCCGCGTCGCTCTTGACTTTTTTATCATAACCTATAGTCAAGAGTTTAGCAACTACAAAAATGATAATTCTCCAATTACTTCTAAACGCTTATATTTTCCCAAGGTGACAAACTTTTCACAGAGGCTTTCTGCGGCGCTGGGACTAATCCAACCCATTTGCTGGAGTAAGTGAATAGCCACGGCGTATTTTGCTCGTTTTGCCCCATCCATGACTTTGATTGCTAATCCCAAGCCTTCACCGAGTCTACCAATACACTGCACTCCTTCGGCACCAGTTTTACTAACTAGTTCCCCTGGAGTTAAGCGCATCAGTTCTGTATCAAATTCTCCATCTCCTGCTACCATAGCGGGGTGATGAGTCATAGCACGGACAATACGCTCCATATCCAGATTCGTACTAGAGGCTAGCAACGCATACAAAGACGCCATATGACCGAGTTGCATCAGATAAGTTGGTGCGCCACAGTCATCATGAGCGCTGATAAATTCTGCTGCTGGCATTCGTAACAACTCTGCTACTTTGCCCAAAATCAACTGCTGTACTGGGTGCTTGCGATCCAAGTAGTTATTTAAGGGCCAATGGCGTTGCTGACAAACAGCTAACATTCCTGCATGTTTACCAGAGCAATTGTATTCCAAAGGACTTTGCTTATCTTCAGGAGTTGGACACTGGAGTATAGTTGGGTCAAGATCAGCCCGCCAAAGGATGTTAAATACCTGTCGGACTTGATCTATTCTTCCTTTATGGGAACTTGTGATAATTGCTAAATCGCGATCGCTGAGGTCATAACGTTCCAGTGTACCTGTGGTGGTGACTGCGAGTGCCTGAAATGGTTTGAGCGCTGAACGGATAAATGCAGCAGTTTCAGAATTTCCGGCAACGGTGAGAACCCGTCCTCGTTCGTCGCATACAACAGCCTGGACTATATGCCTAGATTCAATAATACCTTCCCGCAGCAACCGGACTTCCAGTGCTGTGGCTTGAGTTCGTTTTCCCATTGTCATGGGTTTATATTTATCACCTTTTTTAATTAATTTAGTCATTGGTCATTGGTCATTAGTCATTAACTAAGGACTAATGACTAATGACCAATGACTTTTTAAAACAAATGCCAAACTATAGTACCAATAACATACATTCCCGCCAAGCCAGCAAAGGTAAATTGTAACCGCCGCAGAATAGGTTTGATTTCGTATGCAACAATTAAGCGATCGCGGTTGAGGATTTCCTGTGGTTTCGTCCAAGTTTGGCCGTCGTACCAGCCTGACTCTTCATAAAAGACTGTGGGACTGCAAAGGCGATCGCACACGTAGAACCAGCCTAAGTACAACCTTACCAGTGCCAGCACTACCCCAACACTCGCAGCTGCTGCACCACAGAGGATAAAATGTGCAATATACTTGTGGGGAGGAAAACTTGCTGCTGCCACAGGCCCTGCGACCAGCCAAGATAAACCCCAAATCCAAGCAATTTTAGTGATATACTCGCGCAAATCTAAAGTGCTATCACGAAATAGCCAGGAAGTTTTTAACTCTTCGTACTCATTGAGCGGTTGTTGGTCTGTGGGAACTGGGCAATTTGAAACCGAAGACCTGATCATGTTGGCTTACCTTCACCCTCATCAGATTCTGGAAGGGAAATACGTTCTGCATGAATCCAGAACGCTTCTAAATTATAAAACTCTCGTTCTTTGGGCATCATGATGTGAACGATCACATCACCATAGTCTTGTAGTACCCAACTCCCCTCGATTTTTCCTTCTGTCCTTATAGGACGACGTTGCAACTCAGTTTCAACTTTGCCTTCAATTGCTTGAGCGATCGCCCTTACTTGTACCTTAGAATAACCAGTCATCATCACAAAATAATCCGCCAGGTAAGATACCTCTGCTACTTTGAGCAATATAATCTCACCCGCTTTGCGGTCTGATCCAGCTTCTGCAATAGTTGCAGCTAGTTTTCCACTTGCCTCTTCGGTTTGGGCGTGGCTCTTTACCGCACTCTTCGTCAGTGGGACAGATTGTAATGGGAAATTTCCTTGAAAATAATCAGTCATTAAACCTCAGGTGCTTTCTTTTGAAACAATTGTTTACATTTACTTACAAATCACAAACAATTGATCTGAAAATGTGTCAATAGGTTTTTTTGAATACTAACAAAAAAACGCGTGTCTATGGGGTCTAGTTTGATAATTGAGTGCTTAGATTTCGACATCAGCAATCAGCAATTGCGTGTAGTGATAAATTAATCATTAGTTTTTCAGCAAGAATTTCCGGTGAAAATAGTGTTCGCTCCACTGGGGATTAATTGAGTAGTTGAGGTGACATATAGGGTATTTTCAGCCCAAAATATTGATTTTTCAAGTTTTTTCGGTATCTTCGTCAGTTTCTCCGAGTTGAGCTTGAGTACACCGCAATTCTTCTAATGCCAACTTTATTTAAGCTGAGATTTTTTTCATTTAACTCTCGTGTTCGTTCGCGTACTTTCTGTTCCAGTACCTGGCTGTATACTTCTAGCTGTTCGTTAGCATCATTTTGGACTGTGATTAGTTGCTGAACTTCCAAAATTAAACGATTGAGGGAATTAGCCAAGATCCCAACTTCATCATTAGTCGTTACGGGTGCTTGTAAATCAAAATTAGATTCCTCTATAACCTGTTGGGCAACATGGGTAACTGCTGGAATAGGACGGGCAATGGCCCGACTAGTGTAAATTGCTAATAATGTGGCGATCACGATCAATAGTGACAGGCTGCCTAAGATAATATTTAGACGTAATTTCTCTGCCCTTCGCAGTTCCCAATTTGCTTGCTGATACTCCTCGGCTATGACTTCAACAAGGTTTGTAATGTGATTGAGAAAATCATCAATCATAAAAATTGATGAGCTATGCATGAAATTGAACAGTTCAGTGAGCTTCTGCGATCGCTCGCACAATAGATAGCCCTAGCCCAGCACCCTCTGAACGACGGCGACTGTTGGAAGATCGGGCAAAGCGTTCAAAAATTCGTTTTTGATCAACCAGTGGAATACCTTCGCCTGTATCGCGTATCCAAAAGCGCACCTTTCCTTTGGCGATCGCTGAACCTATGGAAATAGTATCACTCTCCTTAGTATGCTGAGTGGCATTCTGGGCCAGATTCATCATGACTTCGGTAATTCTTTGACGGTCTAACAACAATCTGACCTTTGGCCACAGAATCTAGTTGCCAGTCCCTCTCTGCCAGTGCTTGGGCTTTAACAAATAATTCTTTGGTTAAATCTGCCACATTTACTGTTGCTACCTGTAAAAAGTCGGCGCGTTCTGCTTTTGCCAGCAAAATCATATCAATCTATTTTAATAGATGCTTGTGCGATTCTGAAGCGAATAAATTGTGATTTTCAATGTCAAATTGTGGGTACTGGATCATTAGAAGCTGTCTTGCAGCAAAAAATCCAAGAGTTGGAACTGCAATCTACGGTGGAAATTGTCGGCCCACGTCCGCAAAATGATGTATTTCAATTGGTGCAGCAAGCTGCTGTGTTTGCAGCTCCATATATTATCGGACAAGATGGCAACTTACGCTATTTCTGGCCTTACATTCAAAAACAGTATGGACTACTTTTGATTTCTGCGATCGCTCTGGTTGCGGATGTTGGACTACGGGTGCTGGAACCGTGGCCCCTAAAGTTTGTCTTTGATTACGTTTTGATTCCAGGCGATCGGCCTACCAATATTCTATTAATTGATCGCCTGGAGCCAGTTACATTACTGACACTTTCAGCAGTTACAGTCCTTGTCATTACCGGATTACGCGCACTTGCCGCCTATTGGAGTACCGTCGGACTAGCAACAGTAGGTAGCCGAGTCATGACCCAGGTGCGTAATCATTTGTATTGTCATCTTCAAGATTTGTCCTTGGCTTATCACACCAAAACTCGTAGCGACGATTTAATTATTCGTGTGAGTAGCGATGCTAACCGTCTGCAAGAAATTATAATCACGGCAGCATTACCACTGGTAGTAAGCATTCTTATACTGTTTGGCATGATTGGCGTGATGCTTTGGGTAAATCGCGACCTCACCCTACTTGCACTGCTCACTTTACCATTGTTTGCATCAGTCACGAATCGGCTAAATCAGCGAATTCGAGAGTCCTCATTAAAGCAACGGAAACAAGAAGGGTCTGTGGCGGCGACGGCGGCTGAGTCAATTGCTGCCATTAAATTGGTCAAAGGATTGCTTCAAGTTGTTGGCGACAATTTCGTTTAATTAGTTTGATTATCTCATGCAGTTTGAGTAGCATAACTTCAGTTAATGCAACACCAATTTCTGAGAAATCTAATAACTTAATTGAATATAATGCTGATAATCATACATTAAGTAAAATCACATCTGTTTCTGAATTATCGGCAGAATTAGAAACCCTTGAGAAACAAGTTACTTTATTAGAAACCAACGTTGCTAGATTGAAAAGGCAACAGTTTTCACCCCATGTTGAGCTTGAGGCGGAAGTCATCTTTGCTGTGACTGGATTCGCTGGTGAAAAGAGAGCCAACAGCAGTAAACCAATAAATGAAAATTTAGTATTGAGCGATCGCGTCCGTCTGAGCTTCGTAAGCAGTTTTAATAGAAAAGATAAATTGGAAGTGCGCTTACAAGCAAGGAACACACCAGCATTAGAAGATGTAACTGGAACTCAAATGACAAATTTGGGATTTGATGGTAACGATGAAAATGAGGTGGAAGTAGATGAGCTAGAGTACAGATTTCCACATCGTTGGGGTTTTGAGTTTAGCACTTTGTGCAATCTAACCCCACTGCTGTAGATTAAACTTCTTGTTTCGTAACTCTTGTGGACTGAATTGATCCACGATCTGCCGTCAATGAGTAACACAAAGACTCATACTGATTTAAAGCTTGTTCAAAAGCATAGTTCTCAACGGCATATTGGCGACTTTTATAACCCAGAGTTTTGACTTTTTCGGGGTTTTGGTACAAATCTAAAATTGCCATTGCTAAAGCTTGAGGATCTTCTGGAGGAACGATAACTCCGCCGCCACTTTGCCTGACAGCTCTTGCTGCTGTACCATTGTCAGGGACAGAGGCAACTAAGGCCGCTCCACTGGCAAGTAGCACTTGAATTTTTGACGGCATATTGAAGGATACAACATTTTTCTTTTGCACCACCAAACCAACATCGGCAGCTGCCAACATTTCTGGCAAATATTTGCGGGGTTGAAATGGCAGTAGCAAAACATTATCTGCGCCGCAGTATAGACATTCCTGTTGCAATCGCTGTAGACCTTTTGCCTCTCCAACGATGACAAAAACAATATCTGGGATATGGCGCAACACAGAAGCAGCTTTAACGACGCTTTCTAAGCCTTGAGTTAGTGCAATGTTACCAGAATAAAGTACTACAAATTTGCCATTTAAATTATGTGCTGCGCGGAAAGGGTTATTTTCTTTAGGCAAAGGGCGGATAAAATTTACATCAACCCAGTTGGGAATTTGCACAATTTTGTTAGCTTCTACGCCCTTAGATCGTAAATTGTCCACAAACCCATCGGCAATGACGCTAATTTTACTAGCAGTATGGTAAGCAAATTTTTCCAATACTGTAAATAACTTTATAAGCAATTTATTTTTCAATAGACCGACATGGACGGCTGCTTCTGGTAATATATCTTGTAGATTTAAGATCACAGGGCAAGCACGTAACCATCCTAAAAGAGCAACTGGTACACAGCTTGGCAAGGATGGCGATGTTGAGAGAATAACATCTGGACGCCAACCGATCAGGGCGGGCACAAAACTAGTGACAACGAAACTAGCATCTAGTAAAACCCGATCTAATAAATTGGGTTGGGGACGAATCCAAACGTAACTGCGTTGAATTTGAACACCATTTTTGTATTCGTTGAGATACCACTTGCCCCGATATTCTTGGTAAATTTGACGCTCAGGATAGTTGGGCATAGCGGTGACTACGCGCACTTGATGCCCACGCTTCACTAGCCCCTCAGCTAATTCAGTCATCAGTGGGGCAATACCAATTGGTTCTGGATAGTAGTTGTAGGAGTAAATTAAAATCCGCATAAAAATTAGTCCGAAGTACCCCGGTTTTTTATTTAATGACAAATATTCGTCTTAAACATGATTTGGAGCTTGGAAACTCCTATATTTAATTGTGACTTCAGACTGTTTTTATGTCAGGTATTTTCCTTAAAGATTGAGTAAACTTTGATATTAAATACTTAGAGTAACTGTGAACTTTTTTTACTATTTAAGTAATTTTAAAATTGTTCATTTTTGATTGGTACGTAAGTATAAACCCTAAATCTTCCGATATTAATTAAGAGTGTTTCACGTACTAGTTATTGAATGAGCGATCGCCCTTGTATTTTCTCTTTTTTTGCTGGCTCAGGATTCCTAGATTTAGGTTTTGAAACCAGCGGTTTTAACATTGTTTACGCCAATGAAATCTTCCCCCAATTCATGGCTGCATATCGTTATTCACGGCAGGTTCTCAATCTGCCGTTGCCAGAATACGGGTATTATGACGGAGAAGTAGGAGATGTAACCCAACTTCTCGAAGGTTCACAAACACAACACCTCCGGGAGTTAGTACAAGACTGCCGTAAATCTAATAATCTTGTGGGCTTCATTGGCGGGCCTCCCTGTCCTGATTTTTCTATTGGCGGGAAAAATAGAGGACATTTAGGAGATAATGGCAAGCTTTCTGCTTCTTACGTTGAATTAATTTGCCGCAATCTCCCAGATTTCTTTTTATTTGAAAACGTTAAAGGATTGTGGAGAACGACAAAGCACCGTTTATTTTTTGAATCACTCAAGCAACAATTACTGGAAGCAGGCTATATATTAACAGAGCGGTTAATTAATGCTATCGAATATGGTGTACCCCAAGATAGAGAAAGAATTATTCTCATTGGTTTCCAAAATAGTTTGCTCAAGGATATAGGAATAAAAGTTGGTAGTGAAAAGTTACTACCTGAAGAGACTTTTCCTTGGAAAAACCAAATTTTATATCCTCAAAAAAAGGTTTTTGCTTATCCTTGGCGTAAATGCGAACCATTCCAAGAAAATTCCATAATGCTTTGTCCTGATGGCATTCCTCAAGAACTAACCGTAGAACACTGGTTTAGAAAAAATAATGTGCTGAAGCATCCCAATGCTGAAAAATGTTTTCAACCAAGGGCAGGTATCACAAGATTTGCTGCTATTGATGAAGGAGATGATTCTAAAAAGTCTTTTAAACGTCTTCACAGATGGCGTTACTCTCCGACAGCTTGCTATGGAAATAATGAAGTGCATTTGCATCCGTACAAAATCCGACGAATATCTGTGGCGGAAGCTTTAGCCTTACAATCTTTGCCTGCAAATTTTGTACTTCCAGACAATATGTCTCTCACAAACATGTTTCAAACTATCGGTAATGGCGTCCCATATTTGGCATCGAAAGCGTTAGCTAAAACTATTTTTGACTTCTTAGGAACTGGCGTGACAAATACTGTTGATATTTCTAAGCTTACTACTGCCTAATGTCAACTTAAACACTTACAGTAATTCCGCGATATCTCCAAAGCCGACATCTAAGAGAAGTCAGGAGCTTGTTTTCAGGATAAACTCGTAATAAATATGGTTTAATATATATATAAGAAATGTTTTAATTTTTTATAAAGTTTAATAATCAATCTCTGGCAGAAGACACGATGGCAGCAGACTATCCAAACATTGATATTGCGCCATTTATCGATCACGCCCTCTTAACTCCAACGGCTACTCCTGAGCAGGTTGAGCAGTGGTGTGAAGAAGCATACAGATTCAATTTTGCGGCGGTTTGCTTGTACCCTGCCTATGTCAAACAAGCAGTTGAACTCCTGCACGGTAAGAACCCGAAAGTCTGTACAGTAATTGGCTTTCCTGCTGGTGCGACGACCTCAGCAGTGAAACTTTATGAAGCTCAAGAAGCGGCCGATAATGGGGCCACTGAATTAGATGTGGTAATGAACTTGGGCTGGTTGAAAGCTGGCAAAACTGAAGAAGTCCACCGGGAGATTGCCGAAATTTGCGAAGAGACTGGGCAAACTGTCAAGGTAATTTTGGAAACCAACCTGTTGACAGATGCGGAAAAAAAAATAGCTGCTGAAATAGCTATGGAGGCGGGAGCGGCATTCTTAAAAACTAGTACAGGTTGGAATGGTGGCGCAACAGTGGCAGATGTACGACTTTTACAGGAATTGGTAAAAGAAAGAGTAGGAATTAAAGCCTCAGGTGGTATCCACACTATCAATCAAGCCCTAGACTTAATCGTAGCGGGTGCTACTAGGTTAGGCACATCTCGCGGTATCGATTTGATCCGCCAGCGCGATAACCTGAAAAAGGATGAATAGTCTTTGTTTCTCGTCCTATCCTGCCTTAAGCTGCGGGCACATCTATGTCATTTGTCCTTTGTCCTAACCTAATGACCAATGACTAATGACTAATAACTAATGAGTAGAACCTACAAAGCAACGGGAATTAATCTTAAAACTCAGGTGCTGGGAGAATCGGATAAAATAGTGACGATTTTGACACCAGAATTCGGTCTGATTCGAGCAGTCGCTCCAGGGGCACGCAAGCACAACTCCAGCCTGGGCGGCAGGAGTGGTATGTTTGTTGTGAACGAACTATTGATTGCGAAAGGGCGATCGCTTGATAAAATTACTCAAGCACAGACGTTAAAAACTTATCCTGGTTTAGCTAAAGATTTGGGAAAATTAGCTGGTGGCCAGTATTTAGCAGAAATAGTCCTATGTCAAGCTTTAAGCGAACAACCCCAAGAAGAACTTTATGAGTTGTTCAATGAACATCTCCATCGGTTGGAGGCGTTGTCTAGTGCAAATGCATCTGGGGTTTTAGCTCATCTGGCTCATGGGGTGTTTCACCTTTTAGCCTTAGCAGGAGTGACGCCGCAAGTGCAAGTCTGCTGCCTATCTGGACACACCCTCAAGCCAAACTTTACAGACCCCAACTGGCAGGTAGGATTTAGCATCCCTGCGGGTGGAATGGTTTGCTTAGAAGCTTGGGAACGTTTACGAAGAGAGGGTAAAAAGGAGAGGGGGATACAAAGAAATTCATCTTTTTCTCCATCACCCAATCACCCCATTATCCCATCACCTCCAAAACCTGGCTCCCAAACTGTTGTTGTGCATCGGCAAGAAATACCTGTAATTTCTAGTCGTCTGGGTGCTATGGAACTGGCTTTGCTTCAACATCTGTCACAACCAGAGATAATGCAAATTGATGGTGCTAGAGATCATGACTGGTTATCTATTGAACAGATTTTGCGCCAGTATGCTCAGTATCAATTAGGTCGCCCTATTCGCTCTGCTACCTTGATCGACTCTTATTTTGCTGCCAACCATGATGCAACCGTCTGATTTGGATAAAAAAATCCTGCCTTTGTCACCAAGCCTTGCCAAAAAACGGAATAGGGTATCAGATCCTACAGTCAGGAATTACTTGAGCGCCGTTTCCAAGTGTACACCTAGTCAAATAAATGGACAAGAAATGTCCCCAAAAGACGTTTCTAAAAACGATCAAAATTGGACAGCCCAGATCCCAAAAACTGATGTTCCAAGTCAATCAGAAACAAAATCTGAGGACAAATTAACCACTACTCAAGGAGATAGCAACGGGCAAATGCCCGTTGCTACTATCCCAGAAAAAGAATCACCAACATTAAATGGATCTGGTTCTGGTGGAGAAGCTGGTTCAGGAAATATCAAACAGCAAGGGTTTTTGCCTGTATTAAAAAACCATAATTTTCTGGCTCTTTGGGGTGGTCAAGTTTTCTCCCAACTAGCAGATAAAGTTTATTTAGTGCTGATGATTGCTTTGATTAATACTCAGTTTCAGGCTAGTAATCAAAGTATTAGTGGTTGGGTATCAGCTTTGATGATGGCTTTTACTATTCCAGCAGTATTGTTTGGTTCCGTTGCTGGTGTATTTGTCGATCGCTGGTCGAAAAAAGCTGTGCTGGTGGCAACGAATATTTGGCGCGGCATCCTGGTTTTATCAATTCCCTTTCTGCTGTGGTTGACTCATGACTGGAAACCCATAGGAATGTTGCCAGTGGGTTTTTTGATCATCCTGGGTGTGACTTTTTTAGTTTCCACACTGACGCAGTTTTTTGCACCGGCGGAACAGGCGGCAATTCCCTTAATGGTAGAAGAACAGGATTTACTCTCGGCAAATTCGCTTTATACGACAACGATGATGGCATCGGTGATTGTTGGGTTTGCTGTCGGGGAACCATTGTTAGCGATCGCCGATGGACTTTGGTTGCAAATTGGTGGTAGTGGTAGTTTGGGCAAAGAATTTTTAGTAGGCGGTAGTTATGCGATCGCTGGACTAATTTTGTTTCTCCTAGCAACTAACGAAAAACACCACGACCCCGATACAGAATTCCCTCACGTATTTTCTGACTTGCGGGATGGTTTCGCCTACCTTAAAGCAAATCATCGCGTCCGCAATGCTTTGCTTCAGCTGATTATCTTGTTTTCTGTCTTTGCAGCATTAACTGTTCTAGCCGTTCGTATGGCGGAAATCATTCCCAACATGAAAGCCTCCCAGTTCGGCTTTTTACTAGCAGCCGGCGGTGTTGGCATCGCTGCGGGAGCAACAATTCTCGGTCAATTTGGTCAACGTTTCTCCTATACCCAACTAAGTCTATACGGTTGTATAGGTATGGCAGCATCCCTGATTGGTCTATCAATATTTACAACCCAACTCTGGCTAGTCTTGTTACTGGTGGCGCTATTAGGTATCTTTGGCGCACTAGTGGGAATTCCCATGCAAACCGCAATTCAAACAGAAACACCTCCAGAAATGCGTGGTAAAGTGTTTGGTTTACAAAACAATGTAATTAATATTGCCCTCTCCTTACCTTTGGCATTAGCAGGTGTAGCAGAAACCTTTGTAGGATTACAGGCAGTTTTTTTGGGATTAGCTGTGATCGTCTTTTCAGGAGGTATATTAACCTGGTATAACTCACATAAGTAGTTAAGTTATCAGCTAACAGCAGTTATTATTCATTACTGTGAAGTAATTAGTAATTTCCTTAAAGCTTTTGTGTTCATGGTAAACTGTGGTCAGTGAAAATTTGTCACATACTTGCGGGATATAAATCTGACTTTAGTCAGAATAAGTTGTTTAAATATCAGAAATAAACAACTTATAAGTAAAATAAATAAAGCCATAAATCCACTGGTTTAATCAGCTTAAAATAGGCTTTTTAAACGAGATTGTCTTGGGAATCTGTAATAACTAAAAAAACCAGCAAGTATAGCTAGATAAAAAAATCACGAAGGACACATAAGTAATAGATCAAACCCGCTTTTGTTACAGCTAAATAAAGAATGCGTATAGCCTGGATTGGAAAAAAATCACCCTTTTGCGGCAATGTCACCTATAGTCGAGAAATTACAAATGCCTTGCTAGATAGGGGACATCAAGTTAGCTTTCTTCACTTCGCCCAAGAAGAGTCTGAACCTGACAATGGGCCAAATCTTCGAGAGGTTTCCCTCCCTTTCATTTACAAGTCCCAGGTTTACACAATTCCCACTTTTAAAGCGACCAAAGTTTTAACTGATTCGCTGCGGGAAATCAAGCCAGATGTAGTCCATGCTTCCTTGACGTTATCTCCTCTAGACTTTTTTCTACCGGAAATCTGCGAGGAACTGAGGTTGCCCTTAATTGCCACTTTCCACACACCGTTTGCTGGCAAGGGGGCAAAGCTGATATCGGGAACACAACTTTTGGCTTATCAGCTCTATGCACCTTTTTTAGTTAACTACGATCGCGTAATTGTGTTTTCTCAAATTCAGCGAGAATTATTGGCAGGCATGGGAGTAAGGGAAGAAAATATTGCCGTAATTCCCAACGGTGTTGATACCGCCAAGTATTCTCCAGGACTTTCTAAAGTCAAAGCAGAATTTAAAGCCGAACGCTTGTTTGTCTATCAAGGCCGAATAGCACCAGAGAAAAATGTCGAAGCTCTTCTCCGGGCTTGGAAGCAGTCTGCAATGGGGCCAGGTACTAAGTTGCTAATTGTTGGCGATGGCCCTTTGAAGTCTTCCTTAGAACAATTTTATGGTTCAGAGTACGGCATTATCTGGTTGGGATTTGTCGCTGATGAAGATCGACGCATCGAAATTTTGCGGGGCGCAGATATATTTGTTTTGCCTTCATTGGTAGAGGGTTTGTCCCTATCTCTGTTAGAAGGAATGTCATGTGGGCTAGCTTGTTTAGCAACAGACGTAGGTGCAGATGGAGAAGTATTGGAAAAGGGCGCAGGTATAGTTATCAGTACCAAAACAGCGCGATCGCAATTAAGAACCCTCTTGCCAGTGTTGCAAGACCATCCAGAGTTAACAACCTTACTGGGGCAAAAAGCCAGACAGCGTGTATTAGACCGCTATACCCTTAGTAAAAATATTACTCTGCTGGAAGAACTTTATAAAGAAGTTTTAGCACAACGACCTCTACCGCTAAGTCGCAGAGCGTAGGAGTGGTTAGTTAAAAAAAATTGACTTTTGCAAAGGATTTTAGCCTTAACTCAACTGTATCAAAATATAGCAATCCGATTTGATTTGTGAAAAAATTTAAGTATATGTAGTACTTTCTCAAGCTATTTTTAAAGGTTTGTAGTAAAGACTTTAGTCCTGGATTTTTAAGTACTAAAGTGCTTACTACCAACTTTTTCAACCATCGTAACTAATGGGATAGGTCATTAGTAGTGTGGAATGTAACTTACCTAGCTGGCTTTAGATCCCCGACTTATTGAAGAAGTCGGGGATTATAGATAATTATCGGCAAAAATTAATATATTAGCTAACATAAAATAATAAATAACAGTAAGTTAAAGCTACAAAATAACAAATGACTGCAATAATCGACATAAAAACATTATATGAATCTAATTACCTACAATGGTTAGAGGAAACTATTAAATGTCTCAGAGCTAGGCAATTACAAGAGGTTGACTATGAAAACTTAATAGAAGAACTGGAAAATTTGGCGAAAAATGAGAAAAGGCGAGTAAGAAGTCTGTTGGAGCAGATTATGAAACATTTATTGCTTTATCAATATTGGGATTTAGAAAAGCCAAGAAATGCTAATCATTGGGCAGCAGAAATTATTAGTTTTCGTAATCAAATAAATGAAGATTTAAGTGCCAATTTACGCAAGCATTTAGAGGATAATTTCAGCATAATTTATAGCAATGCCTTAGATTATGTTAAGGCTAAAACAAAGCTAACTAATTTACCTGAATTATGTCCTTATACCTTAGAGCAAATTTTGGATAAAAATTGGTTGCCTTAATCTTAAACTTAGATTTGCACTAAACATATTCATGTGTATAACTTGTAGCTAGTTTCTGCAAAACGCGAACGTAGAATTTTTAAGTAAAAGTAATCAGATTAATCAATTAATCTTTGAATTGTCTACTAAAGACCATCCTAAATTAGTTGGCTGTTCATAAACTCGTTTCAAAGTATTCACATCCCTAACAGAAATACGCGACGGGTTACGAACTTGAGAAAAGTATAGCGCATCAGTTTGTAGGGGACTATGACCCCAAATTCCCAATGCATGACCGAATTCGTGGCGGGCTGCTGCAATGAGATACTCACCTGTTTGACTGGGACTTAACAAGATGGTGAAGCGGTGGGATAAAACTTTATTGCTGGTGTATAACTCGTAAGTAGTTTGTGCCGATCGCGCACGGGGTATATTACTACCAGGGGAAATTTGTAGAGGTGGCGCTTTTCGCACAATCGTAATATCAGCAACTTCTGGCTGTTCGACTATTGTTAAAGGTAAATAATTACTCCACTCTTGTACACCCTGCAAAACACCGTTAACCCATACTTGAGCTTGTTTTTCGCTGATGGCTTTTGGTGCTTCTACGTAAACTCGAACAGGAAATTGTGACCAGACTAAATAACCAACTTGGGTTGTTGTAACTTGGGAAAAGTAGTCACCACTTTTAGTGCTATCTTGGCACTGTGCGAGTGTGGGAGGTAAGGGATGGGGTTTTGGGGGAGATGAAGTGGGGAAAGAAATTATTAAGTCTGAATATACATATTTTGGTGTTTTTGTAAATCCATCACTCGACTGAAGATTAGTAAAAACGATTAACAGCCCTGTGCCAATAAACAAGGCAAGAGCTGTAATTAACCGCTGTGAAATTAAATTTTTTAGGGTGTAAAATATCGGGTGTTGGGTTCTTCTCCCCATTGACCTATCCTTATTTAGGCAGCCAACCAGCACTTAAAACTACTGTTAAACCGAGAAAAATTACTGTCAATGCCCAAGTAATTCGATTCAAGGTGTTTTCTGCACTTTTGGTGCTGCTAAATAGCTGGGCTTGTCCGCCAATGGCTCCAATGCCATCACCTTTGGGGCTATGCAGTAAAACCAAGATAATCAAACCAGTGGCGGAAAACGCCCAAATGCCTTGCACGATATTAGTAACTGTCATGGTGAAATCTCATTTATAACAAGTTTTAAAAACAGGAGTCAGGAGTTCACTAAAAACTCCTAACTCAGGACTCAGCAATCTTTTACAGCCCTAATTGCACGGGGGTGCGAGTGCGTTGCAACTCATATTCTGCTGTTTTCAGCAGCGATCGCCCTGTCATTTCTGGTGGCTGAGGCAGCTGTAAAATCTCTAGAATTGTGGGGGCGATGTCGGATAGCTTGCCATCGCTTCGCAGTTCGACATTTGTACCATATCCAGGGATTTTGATTTTCTCTCCTTCCACCAAGATGAAGGGGACTGGGTTAGTGGTATGAGCCGTCCAGGGATTACCCCCATCATCTAGCATATACTCAGCGTTGCCGTGGTCAGCAGTAATAATTGTTGTACCGCCAGCTTTGATAACGCTTTCTAGTAAGCGTCCCAAACAGCGATCAACTGTTTCAACTGCTGTAATGGTAGCTTCAATTTTACCAGTATGCCCTACCATATCTGGGTTGGCATAGTTAATCACAACTAGGGAATATATACCCTTTTGAATCGCAGCGATCGCTACATCTGTAACTGCTGCTGCTGACATCGCTGGGGCGTGATCGTAAGTCGCTACCATCGGGCTGCTTACTAATTCCCGATCTTCTCCAGCAAAAGGTTCCTCCAGACCCCCATTAAAGAAATAGGTGACGTGGGCGTATTTTTCTGTTTCGGCGGTGCGGAACTGATTCAGACCATGATTGGCTATTACTTCTCCCAGAATATTACTGAGATTCTGCGGCTCAAAGGCTACAGCCACTGGTAAGTCTGAATCATATTGTGTAAACGTGACAAAAGACAGCGGTGTGATTTGCCGTCTTTCAAAACCTTTAAACGTGGGACTAACTAAAGCTTGAGTTAGTTGTCTGGAGCGATCGGGGCGGAAGTTAAAAAATATCACCCCATCCCCTGGTTCTATTGCGCCGGGTGCAATTCGGATGGGGTTGATAAATTCATCTTTTACCCCTTCGGCATAAGATGCTTGCAAGATTTCTACGGCGTTGCGATTATTACCCACACCATCTTGGGTCATCACGTCGTAGGCGCGTTTGACCCGATCCCAGCGGTGATCGCGATCCATCGCGTAGTAGCGACCGCTGAGGGTGACTATGCGCCCAATTCCTGTGCGGTCTATATAATTTTGCAGCAGTGTGATTGCTCTTACACCGTCAGTTGGGGCGGTGTCACGACCATCGGTGATGGCGTGAATACAAACTTCTGGAATTCGCTGGTTTTTGGCTAGGTCAAGTAGTCCGAATAGATGGGTGATATGAGAATGTACCCCTCCCTCAGAACAAAGCCCTACTAGATGCAGCTTGCTATTCCGAGAACGAACTTCCTGGCAAATTTTGACGAGTGCTGGGTTTAAGGTAATAGAACCGTCTTCGACCGCATCAGAGATGCGTACCAGTTCTTGCGGTACAACTCGCCCAGCACCAATGTTCAAATGACCAACTTCCGAGTTGCCCATTTGACCATCTGGCAACCCTACGGCTTTTCCTGATGTGCGGATGAGGGTATGCGGGTAAGCTGCCCATAAACTTTCCACAATGGGAGTTTTAGCAGCAACAATAGCGTTTCCTCGCTTCTCCTCGCAGTAGCCCCATCCGTCTAAAATGACTAGCACCACAGGAGCAACAGGTGCTTTGGTCATAGTAAAATTGCCCTTTACTTTTTGTAATACCCGAATGATACCACTGCTAATCCACGCCGCAAGTGAATTTTTGCTTATTAATTTCTTTTATCAGGGACTTGCAATTTTTTGAAAAACTTTTAAATTTTAGTAATTTTCCTGTGATATTTTTTGTTCTCTAATAACAAGTGATTACTTAGTAGTAGCGTTTTAGCACTACTACTAAGGCATTGTCCAATCCCTCATTTCCTTTTAGTGGAGGCTTTTGCAGCTTTCTTAGCAGCTTTTTCAGCTGCGATCGCAGCTAATTTTGCCTGTTCTTTTTCTTCGGCAATTTTCTGGAGATAGTAATGATAATCTCCTAAGTAAACGCGGAATTCACCATCACGAATTTCGACAATTTTGTTAGCTACTTGAGAAATAAAGTAGCGATCATGGGAAACTACAATTGCCGTACCATCATAATTTTTTAGCGCTTCTTCCAGCATTTCTTTCGCTGGAATATCTAGGTGATTTGTCGGCTCATCTAAAATTAGTAAGTTCGCGGGACGTAAAAGCATTTTTGCCAACGCCAAACGAGCTTTTTCTCCTCCACTTAATGCCGCGACTGCCTTAAATACAGTGTCACCAGTGAATAAAAAGCGCCCCAAAAGTGTGCGGACTTCTTGATTATCCCAATCTGGAACTTCATCATGGATTGTTTCCATGACAGTTTTCTTTAGATCCAAAGCTTCAGCTTGATTTTGCTCAAAATAACCAGGAATAACGTTGTGATCGCCTAATTGAACGCTACCTTCTGTGGGTGGTTCCATACCCATAATTACGCGCAGAAGGGTAGATTTTCCAGCACCGTTGGGGCCAAGAAAAGCAATGCGATCGCCCCTTTCAATTAGCAGATTTGCTGCCAAAAACAGGATTTTATCACCATAAAGATGAGTTAAATCTTTAATGTCCACTACTTCGCGTCCACTGCGAGGTGCAGGCGGAAAACGGAAGTGTAGAGTTCTTACCCCAGCAATGGGTGCTTCAATGCGCTCAATTTTTTCGAGTTGCTTTTCCCGACTTTTTGCCTGCGTACTGCGGGTAGCACTGGCGCGAAATCTATCAACAAAGGTTTGCTGTTTTTCTAATTCTTTCTGTTGGCGTTCGTAGGCGCTAAGTTGTGCTGATTGACTTTCGGCTTTTTGTTCCAAATATGCCGAGTAGTTACCAAGGTAGGTACTGGAAACCCCACGTTCAGTTTCCACAATTTGGGTGCAGAGGCGGTCAAGGAACTCCCGGTCATGGGAGACTATTACCATCGGCGTAATCAGCCCTCTGAGGTAATTTTCCAACCACTCAATGGTTTCTAAATCTAGGTGGTTAGTCGGTTCATCTAGCAGCAACAAGTCGGGTTTTTGCAGCAGGATTTTACCTAAACTCATCCGCATTTGCCAACCACCACTGAAAGCACTGACGAGGCGATCGCCATCTTCTAGCCCAAACCCCATCTCTGGTAAAATTTTCCCGATGCGTGCATCTAAGTTGTAGCCATCCAAGGCTTCAAATTTGCGCTGCAAGCGATCCAACTTGTCGATCAGTCGATCCAGTTCCTCTGGGCTAGCCGTTTCCATCTCTTGTGGCACATGCGCCAGAGATAACTGTACTTCGTTGGCTTCTTTAAAGACAGTCCAAAATTCTTCTCTAACGGTGCGCGTGGGATCTACTTCAAACTCTTGGTTGAGGTAGGCTATATGTAAGCTATTAGGACGGATAATTTCGCCTGCGGTGGGTTCAATTTCCCCAGAGATGATTTTGAGTTGGGTAGATTTTCCAGCACCGTTGACACCGACTAAGCCAATGCGATCGCCTGGTTTAACTTCCCAGTTGATATCTTTGAGAACTTCGCC
Organism: Nostoc sp. CHAB 5824; assembly: GCF_020829665.1. GTDB lineage: Bacteria > Cyanobacteriota > Cyanobacteriia > Cyanobacteriales > Nostocaceae > Nostoc. Next base: position 519,880 of record NZ_JAIVFT010000002.1, on the reverse strand, counting down.
TGTGGGATAAATTTTACTTATATGTTCTAGTCGCAGCATTAAGTTTCTCTCAGGTAGGGAGTGGGTGGTTGAGGACGAAGTACTAATACCGCCTCTAATATTAACAAAAATTAACTATAAATTCGTCGTGAGAAAGTCTGGAAGCCGCAAACCAAATTTGGCTTGAGCCACGGATAAAATTTACCACATCTATCTTAAGGCTGGCTTTGTATTACTTGTCTAACTTCTTCGACACTTAAATCTAACGCCTCTGCTACTTGTTGTACAGTCAACCCTGCTGCCAACATTGCTGGTACTGCTTTTAATTTCCCTTTAACCTCACCTTGTTCAATGCCTTCCTGAAAGGCTTCCTGATAAAATCTGGTTTGCTTTAACTCGCTTAAGCCAAACATTTCCTCCATCTCCTCCCTACTCATTGTGGGAAACTTGTAAGCCAAAATAGTTTCTATAAATTGTAATAATTGCTGCTGTTTTCGTGGTGAGCTTATCTCTGACTTGGTTGTGTCTATCAACTCCCAAGCTTTAGCGATCGCTATATCATCGGTTGCAATTACTAATTTAGCAGTTGCAATGCCAATTGGAAGCGATACACCTTCACCTAATTCATCCAAATAAATGCGCCTGACGCGCCTACTTGTGAAAAACTCACGGTAATGTTTGATATCTCCTGTATCTACATTCTGTTTGGGTATAAAACAACAGCACCCCAGTCATTTGATGGTTGATTCTGACGGAGGTATAAACATATTTCTGCAATTAGCCGTGAATAATATTTCACTATCCGCTTGAAATTGCACTTCAACAAAGTAAATCTGGTTCTTGCTTCCTTGTGTAGGCAAAAACACACCATCGATTCGGAAGGCTGTTTGTTTAATTTCAACTGATTAAAATTGATAAAGGCTAGCTGATTCTGGAGTATTACCAATCAGTTCAAAGAAGATATCAGGGAATTCTTGAAACAGCCGATAAAAGATGATGTCTATTTTCAAAATTTTATATCACTTGAAGATTTTGATTTGCTGTTCATGTGTTACTTGATTCTTCAGAACCATCTCGCACTTTCAGCAATTGCTCTTTTGCCATCCCTAATATACGTGAAAGGGGCGCTAACAAATTATCATCAAATGCTTCTCCAGCACAAATATTATTCAGTTCAGTGGGAGATAATTTAAAGGTATCGCAGAACTTAGCAAACTCTTGGTTACTCAAGTCAAGCTCTTTTTGCCTATCATGAAGTAAAACTGCAATCGCTCTAGTTCCATGCTTTGGACGCTCACTAGTTTTTACATATTTTTCCATTAAAAAATTGACTTTTCTAGTATCGCCACCGATTTTTTTAATTAAATCGGTACAAGCCATTTTCAGAGCTTTCTTTAAAACTTCTTCTTCATTTAAAAACTTAATAATTTTACTGGCATATTCTGGTTTAAAAAATCCCACCAAATTACCTTGATGATAAACTGGTATATAAGGATTATTTGTTTCAAGTTGCCAATCTAAAGGCTCATTGCGTAGCGACATAGCTGCACCCCTAAATATTTTAAGATTGCACCATTTTAAAACCATTTATTCCTTAACTGCCAGTAAAATACCCTATCACTGGCAATTAGAAATCGCAGCTATACAGACAAAACCTACAGAGGTGGGTTTCAACTTGCTGGAGTCCACGCAGACGGACTTAGTTTGTGCAGCCATTACGTATTTCTACCAAAACCTTTAACTCAGCCAAAATTAGCGTTCGCCAGGTTAATCAATGGGATTCTACTACTCACACGCCTAGTTTTATGATTGGTATTCTTCAAAAATTATTACAGCAGCTTCTAGATATCGATCTAATAGACGACGATCGCATATATTAGGTAATACTAATTCGACTGCCCTAGTGGTTTCCATTACTCCACCACGATCTTCTCCATCTTTAAAAGCTGCCATAGAAGCCCATAGTCGAGCTATTGCAGTTTGAATTTCTTCCCTTTCAGGCAAATACCATATTTCTCGACTAATTTCATTACACTGTAAAGGAGTTAAAAAATTTGGCTCTGACAAAGCTTGCTGAATATATTTATTAAGCTGGGAGAGTTTGTCCGATTCAATCTCGGATGAATATATTTGTATGCATTCTATTGCCCATTGGATTGCCAAACTATAGTGATGTTTTTGTAATTTCAGTGCAATTGGATAAGCCCAAAGTATTTGTTTTTGCGCTATAGTTTGTTTTACATTTTCTATTAATTCTTTCATAGATGTAACTATATCTAACTAACTTGGAGTAAAACTTACAAGTATATAATTTCTTTCACTTTATTCTACTTAAGGTATCTCTAAATAACAAATAAGCGTCATAAAAATAGTAGTAATTATCCTTCCCAGTCTTGACGAGTATCGCACAGAAAATTGTCTGCGATCGCATCATCAAATAAATAGGGGCAATGCTCTGGAAAAGTTCGTAATGGTAAATTAGTTTCTCGTAGCGCTAAATCGACTCCCGCTTCAAAGCCATCTAACAAGGCTTCTTCGATTCGAGACTTTAAGCTAGGGTTGTGTCGCAAATGTCTGTGAATGGCGCGACGCTGTTCTCGAATTGTTAAAAACCAACTGCGAGAGCGTTGTTCGGGTTGATACTCCCACTTCAAGAGATGACCAAGTAATACACTCAGATGGCTCACGAGTTCCCGATACTCCTGTCTCCCCAAAGCTTGAATTTCCTCTTGCAGGTGTTGCCAGTCTAGTTCCATAACTAGCCTGTGTTCTAACGCTTTAGCCTGCTGCTGTGTCCAGCCATAGAAATCTTGGTCATACAAAAAAGATTTGTCCATAGAGTTGAATCTTGACAGCAAAAGATCACGAGCTAGTTTGATAATTTAAATTGAATTCTGAACAAATATTCAACTAGCTTTCGCTTCATCCCCGGATGCTTCAGCCACAGCCGCCAATCTCTCCGCCGCAGCTTGGACGATTTGAGCAACTTGGGCCAAAGGCATGTGCTGGATTTGTCTAAGAATCAGACTCAAATCTGAGGTTTCTGGAATTGGCTTGCCATCAATGCAGCTAATTAACTCTTCCATTGTGTAGCCTGCTTTAGATGCGATTCGAGCCAAATTTTCTGTATCTGGAACCTTCACACCTTTTTCCCACATCTGAACAGCAGTAGCAGATACCCCCAAAAGCTTACCAAATGCTCGCTGACTCATTGAACCGCGAGCTAGTTTAATGATTTCAATCAGTTTTTGTTTGCTTTCGATCTTCACTGCCTATATAGCTAGCCAACTGTATTTACAAGTTTACTTTCAATATTACAAGTTTACTTTTATATTGACAGCCTTGTGTTTTAGTACTAAACTATACCTCTGGTTGCAAATCGGCAACTACAGGCATCAAGCTAGTAGACTAACCCATCTATCTTTAACCAACCCAAAAAACTTAGTTTGCTACGGCGCTTGTGCTAGTAGCTAGACTTTGCTGCGAGAAATAATATCGAAGGTGCATCATGTTTCGCAAGCCACGCAAAATTAATCAATATCGCCGCAAAGGTAAAAACCTTATAGCCACTAATAAAATTAAACCAGAACAGTGGAACATTTCTGACGCAGAAACCAAAGAAGCTTTAGAAATTAAAGGCTACGATGTTAAGCAAATCAAAAAAATCCACCTTCTGAAGCATCAAGTGTGTATTTCCTACTGGGATGCAAAAGGCAATATATGCAGCAGCTTTTTTAGCTACCGGATTTTTGCGCGTTGGCAGGAAGAAGCCCAAAAGCTAATTTATACTTGTCAAACCCTGAAGGAATGGGCGAAGCTAAATTACATTATGAAGTACGAATTTGCTTATTACCATTATCCCAGTGAAATAGAAGATACGCTCCACACAATATTACAAAACCACCTGTCTGTGTTAAAAGCAACAATAGAACAAGTGGTTTTACAGGATTTATAAAAGGAAAAATTAGTTAGCGGCAGAAGTCGCTAACTCTGCGAGACGTTCTTGTTGGTCTAGAGATATACAAGACTGGATAAGTGTCTCTAAATCACCATCCAAAACAGGGGTAAGGGAATAATTCTGACCTAACCGATGATCGGTAGCGCGGTTATCTTTATAATTGTAAGTGCGAATTTTTTCCGATCGCGATCCAGTACCAACCTGCGATCGCCGCATGGAAGTTACTTCTGCTTGTTGTTCGCTTAACTTGATGTCATACAACTTCGCCCGCAGAATTTGCATCGCCCGTTCTTTGTTTTGCAACTGGCTGCGTTCTTCTGTACAAAAAATGCGTATTCCCGTCGGTTTGTGCATCAAGTCAACGGCTGTTTCCACCTTGTTGACGTTTTGTCCACCAGCACCACCAGAACGGGCTGTAGTCATTTCAATATCTTTCGGGTCAATATGAATTTCCACATCATCCACTTCTGGCATAATCGCCACGGTAGCTGTGGAAGTATGAACCCGTCCTCCAGATTCAGTTGCAGGCACGCGCTGCACACGATGCACTCCAGCTTCAAACTTTAGCTGGCTGTAAACATCATTACCTTTAATTTCGAGAATGACCTCTTTCCAGCCACCCATTTCTCCTCTAGATTCGCTCACTAGAGAAACTTTCCAACCTTGAGTCTGGGCATAACGGGTGTACATCTGCATCAAATCGCCAGCCCAAATACTTGCTTCATCGCCACCAGTACCAGCGCGAATTTCCAACATGATATTCTTTTCATCATTGGGGTCGCGTGGTAGCAGTAAGACTTTCAAACGAGACTCTAAATGTTCTATTTTTTCTTCAAGTTCTTTTACTTCCAGTGATGCCATTTCTTGCAACTCTGGGTCACTTGCAGATTCTTTATAAACCTGACGCGCTCCGATCAAGTCTTCTTGGGCTGTTTTCCAAATTTCATAAGTATTAACCACCTCTTCCAAAGAAGAACGAGACTTAGCAATTTCTTGATACTCATCAGGATTGCTAGCAGTATCGGGGTCGCCAAGACGACGTGTTAATTCATTAAAAGTTTGTTCAACGGATTTTAGTTTGTCCAGTAAGTATGATTCAGCCATGACGATTGCGATCGCTCCTTAAAAAATAACAAATTGGCTCGAGCATATAAATAAAAATCGACCCAGCTGATGCAGGGCCGTCGTTAACAGCAGAGCCAACCCGCTACTTTTTGTTTTGATCGTCGCCAGATGTTTGAGTGCTACTCATACCGTACTTGCGGAGGAAGCGCTCTACTCGACCCTCAGTGTCAATAATCTTCTGAGTGCCGGTGTAAAATGGGTGATTTCCAGACCAAACATCTACATGCAATTCTGGCTTGGTAGAGCCAATGGTCATAACAACTTGACCGTTGCAGTAAACTTTAGCATCTGGATACCACTTGGGGTGAATATCAGCTTTAGCCATTGTTCTTTTTGTGATGAATCTATATCAATTATAACTTTCAGGCTTCAATTGGAGCTAGGAATTAGGGACTGGGGAATAGGATGGGAAAGATGAAAATAACAGACTTTTCCCAAGACTCAATTCTCTATACTTAATCTCCGGTACCCAGTACCCAGTACCCAATCGCTTATCTCTTAGAGTACTGAGGTGCTTTCCGAGCTTTATGTAAACCATATTTCTTCCGCTCTTTTGCTCTCGGATCGCGAGTCAAATAACCTTCGGTTTTCAAAGGTGGGCGGTTGTCTGGGTCTAGTTGGCACAAAGCACGAGCAACTCCCAAACGAACAGAATCAGCCTGTCCGGTCAAGCCGCCGCCTTCTGCTTTCACCAAAATGTCATATTCGTTTTCTAGTCCCAGAGTTTCTAGGGGTGCTTTGATGACTCCTAAGTAGTTGGCATTGAATTGGAAATACAAGTTTCCATCTTTACCGTTCACAGTCAGTTGACCAGTGCCTGGAACCAAGCGTACCCTTGCTACTGCGTTCTTACGACGGCCAGTACCCCAGTATACGGCGCGACCGCTATTAGCATCTGCTACTACCATTAATTTTCTTCTCCAGGAATTGTACTAATTTGTAATTCTTTAGGTTTTTGAGCATCATGGGGATGCGTAGGTCCAGCGTAAACTTTCAGCTTTGTGAACAACTGCTTACCCAGGCTATTTTTAGGTAGCATACCTTTAACAGCTTGTTCTAAAATTCGCTCTGGTATGCGGCCTTGCAGTTTAGCGAAAGTTTCAGTTTTCATCCCACCAGGACGACCAGAATGGCGACGGTAAAGCTTTTGAGTGCGCTTTTTGCCTGTGACTGTTACTTTCTCGGCATTGATGACGATTACGAAGTCGCCTGTATCTAAGTGGGGTGTATATTCGGGTTTCTTTTTGCCTCTCAATACCTGAGCTATTTCGCTAGCGAGGCGACCGAGGCGTTTATCAGTGGCATCTACTATGTACCACTCACGCTCAAGGGATGCTTGAGAAGGAAGGTATGTTTTACTCGTTGTCATTTGTCATTTGTCCTTTGTCATTTTTAATTTGTCATTAGTCAATTGTCTTTTGTCCTTTGCCAGTTGTCCTTGGTTATTCGCTAATGACCATTGTACAGGCGCGATTAATCGCGTCTCTACTGACCAATGACTAATGACTCTTGACTAGTGACGAACTTTGGCAAGGTGTCGTACCAAATCTCTTTTGGAAAGGGAAAATCGGGATAGCCGACTCGCAACAAGCACAAGCCTTGGGGCGGTGCGGCGTGTTTCACTTCTTGTCGACGTTGTTCTTTCCAGAGTTCGGTGAAGCTAGAAAGTGTCCGTTGTTCAGAACCTACTTGTACCAGCATCCCTACCAACAGCCGTACCATGCCATATAAAAATCCATCTGCCTGTATTTCAATATGGATAAATGGCCCACTGCGACGACACTCCGCTGCTTGCACCTCTACCCAGGAATGCGATCGCTTTGAGCCTGCACGGTGAAAGGCAGCTAAGTGATGCTTTCCCAAGAGAGGTTTCAGGGCAGCTTGGATTAAGGATTCATCCAGGGGTGCATAATAATAATGCCAACTGAAGGGTCTTACAAACAGGTTAAGTCGATCTTCAGTGTATATTGTGTAGCGATACCGTCGATAGGCTGCACTAAAGCGAGCGTGCCAACGGTTATTGACACTAGCTGAAGCCCTAATTAATATATCTGGCGGCAGATAGCTATTTAGGATTGTTGCCCACTTGTGAGGCGGAATTAAACCTGTAGCTTCAAAATGGGCTACTTGAGCAGCAGCATGAACTCCTGAATCAGTACGTCCAGCACCATGTAATGTCACATGATGCCCAAGAATAGTTGCGATCGCTGTTTCAATCTCTTCTTGGACTGTCCGCTGTTTTTTTTGCCGTTGCCAGCCATGAAAATGAGTGCCCAGGTATTGGATTACCAAGGCTACTCGATGAGTTTGTGTAGGCTGGTGGCTTTCTAACATACAGATTTTGTCCTTTGTCTTTTGTCATTTGTCCTTTGTCACTTGTCCTTTGTTACTCACTAATGACCAATGACTAATGACTAATGACCAATGACTAATGACTTAAACCAATTCAATTATTGCCATTTTTGCATTATCACCCCGACGCGGTACGGTATGCAGGATGCGGGTATAACCGCCCTGGCGATTACCATATCGAGTCGGAGCTTGCTCAAATAGAGCGTGAACCAGTTGTTTGTCGAAGATATAGCCAAGAGCTTCCCGACGTGCTGCCAAAGAGCCATTTTTGGCTAGGGTAATCATTTTTTCCACTTCACTTCGGAGAACTTTCGCTCTAATTAAAGTGGTGGTGATCTTACCATGACGGATCAGCTCGGTGGCAAGCGATCGCAGCAAAGCACGGCGCTGATCGGCTGGTTTACTGAGTTTTTTGACGCGGCAACGGTGACGCATAATTATGCACTATGAATTATGAACGGTTTTTCTTAAGGGTGTTTAGAGCCTCTTTCCATTGGCAGGGTGATGCCCAAGCGTCGCTGCAAAGCTTCCACAACCTCTTCTGCTGACTTCTGACCAAAGTTCTTAATTTCTAAGAGGTCTTCTTGGGTATAATCCAACAAGTCTGCCACAGAGTTAACTTGTGCCCGTTTGAGACAGTTATATGCCCGCACAGAAAGTTGCAACTCTTCGATGGGTATCTGGGCAGTTGGATCGTCTGGAATGTCTGAGCCTGTGTCTGTTGGTTCCAGGGAGATGTCTTTCAACGGATTGAATAAATCTACCAAGATCGCGGCGGCCGAAGATAATGCTTCCTGAGGAGAAATACTGCCATTTGTCCAAACTTCCAACAGCAGTCGGTCTTTTGGAATCAAGCCTTCCCCACGAGATTCTTCAACACTGTAGTTAACTTTTCGCACTGGCATAAATATTGAGTCGATTTGGAGAAAATCCAACGATGTGGCTTCCTCACGTCCTCGCTCTACGGTGCGATAGCCTTTGCCTTTCTCGATCCGAAATTCCATTTCCAGCTTTCCACCCTCAGCGATGGTGGCTACATACTGGGTCGGATCGATGACTTCTACTTCACTAGGTAAATCAAAATGCGCCGCAGTAATAGTTGCTGGCCCGTTAACGAGTAATCTACCAATTTGGGGTTGCGAGGAATAGTTTTTTAAGATAACTTCCTTCATTTTCATGAGGATTTCCAGCACATCTTCCCGCACGCCCGGAACTGTAGCAAACTCGTGTGAAACGCCTGCAATCCGCACTGCTGTAACTGCTGTTCCTTCTAGGTTAGACAGTAAAACTCGTCGCAGTGCGTTGCCAACCGTTGTTCCTTGACCGCGTTCTAGAGGTTCCAGAACAAATTTACTGTAATGGTTGCGACTTTCTTCAGTATTCGACTCTACACATTCAATCTGAAACTGCGCCACGGATGAGCCTCCCTTTTTCTAAGGTGCTGCTAGCAGACAAATCAATTGCCTCCCGAATTGACTTTATGTCCTGTAGGTTATAGGTCTATCAAACTACTAGTATGAAATTACCGTATAGTTTGATGCCCCTATTGAGCTTGCAGGCGCTAATAATATTTTGGGTTCTCGAAGTTTAACAGCTTTCCCTGTGGGAAAATCTGACGCGCTTCTGATCGCCCAAGCTTTCACCCAATGACAGTTTGCACGTTAGACGCCTAAGCGGTCATTGCAAGTAACTTTACTTTTTTTGGTTGTAGCTTCTCTTACTCAATGCCCAAGTCTTGGTGTTTAAACTCGACGGCGCTTGGGTGGACGGCAACCATTATGAGGAATGGGGGTAATATCCCGAATGAGTGTAATTTCCAGCCCTGCTCCTTGAAGTGCCCGGATAGCAGTTTCTCTACCTGCTCCTGGCCCACTGACCATTACCTCAATTTGACGCATTCCTTGATCAATGGCTCGACGGGCTGCACTTTCAGCAGCGGTTTGCGCTGCAAAGGGAGTTCCCTTTTTTGCTCCCTTAAAACCGCTAGAACCAGCACTAGCCCAAGAGATTACATCTCCATTTTGATCGGTAATGGTGACAATGCTATTGTTGAAAGTAGACTGGATGTAGGCCATCCCACTGGGTACATTCCGTTTCTGCTTCTTGCTCCCGGATTTTTTAGTTGGTTGTCTCGCCATACTTGTTTAGTTGATTTAAGGTAAAACTTGCTCTGATTAGCAAGCATTGCAAAATTATTTCCCTGGAGCCTTCTTCTTACCAGCCACTGTCTGCCTTCTGCCTCGACGGGTTCTGGCATTGGTGCGAGTTCTTTGTCCTCTGACTGGTAAGCCCATGCGATGACGACGCCCTCTGTAAGTACCAATGTCAACTAAGCGCTTGATGTTCAAAGACTCCAAGCGCCGCAAGTCGCCTTCAACTTGATAGTTGGTTTCTATTTCGCCTCGCAGGGCTGTTACATCGGCATCACTTAAGTCCTTAACGCGGGTGTCTGGGTTCACACCAGTAGCCGCTATAATTTCTTGAGCGCGTGATAAACCAATTCCGTAGATGTAAGTCAGACCGATCTCGACGCGCTTATCGCGTGGAAGGTCTACTCCGGCAATCCGTGCCACAATGAACTCTCCCTATTGTTTTCGCAATTGCTGTTGGTTAGAAAAACGTGATTAATCGCGTCTTTTCGTTTTAATAATCATGATATGCGGGTTGGAACTGGCTCTGTTGGTAAGAGCGTTACCCTTGACGTTGCTTGTGCTTGGGGTTCACGCAGATCACCATAACGCGACCACGACGTTTGATCACGTTACACTTTTCACAGATTTTCTTGACTGAGGCTCTAACTTTCATGCCTTTTATTTTTTGACTCCAAATATTAAATTATAGCATTTCTAGGGAAATTAAACCAGTCAATTGACTATTAATACAGTCCAAAAAATGGTTTTATGGTAAAATTCTCTACATATACTTACTTCTTACGCAAGCGATAGGTAATTCTGCCTTTGGTCAAGTCGTAAGGAGTTAACTCTACCTTGACGCGATCGCCGGGCAAAATCTTGATATAATTGCGGCGAATCTTGCCGGAAATGTGAGCTAGCACGTTAAATCCATTGTCCAAGTCAACGCGAAACATCGCATTGGGCAGGGACTCTGTAACCGTGCCTTCCATTTCAATCAAATCTTGCTTAGACAATTTGTTTTTTCCTCAACTCAACAATTTCGTGTTCAGTTGCAGCACTTCATCTGCAAGAGAACACACTTTAAGAAATATATCAACAGTTTATTAATATATCTTAGCTAAAATTGATCTGCTTCTTCGTAGGGGGAGTGGGGAGTATTGAGTGGTGAATGCTCTACTCCCTCTTCTCAAGTTAGGAAGTTATTACCTGTTGGAGTTCACTAGTGACATCTTCTTGGGACTGATTGCCATTTACTGTTAAAAGTTTTTGGCGATCGCCGTAATAAGCAATTAAGGGTTCAGTTTCAGCGCGGTACACTTCTAAACGACGACGAATCACCTCTTCGGTATCATCTTTTCGTCCTCTAGCAAGCAAACGTGCGATCACAACTTCATCTGGTGCATCTAGATTGACTACCCTTTCGCCACTTTGATGTATTGTTTCCAGCAATTCTTCTAGAAAACCTGCTTGGGTCACTTTGCGGGGAAAACCATCAAGAATCCAACCATTTTTGGCATCTGGTTGACTGAGGCGCTCCTGTACCAAGTCCTGCACTAGCTGATCGGGTACTAACTCACCGCTATCAACATAACCTTGAGCCTTGATTCCCAAAGGAGTTTGCTCTTTCATGGCTTGTCTTAATATTTCACCAGTAGAAATATGGGGAATATTCAAGTGTTCAGCCAAAGTTTGAGCTTGTGTTCCTTTACCCGCTCCAGGTGGCCCCAAGAAGATTAATCGCGTCACTATTATTTCACCATTCCTTCATAACGCTGAGAGATTACATAAGTTTGGACTTGTTTAGCTGTCTCAATTGCCACACCAACTAAAATTAACAAAGAGGTAGCACCTATTCCCTGGAAAGTTTTTACATTCAAAGCGCTTTCCACGGCGGTGGGGATAATAGCAACCAAGCCCAAAAAGATCGCACCTAAAAAAGTGAGTCGGTTGGACACGCGTTCGATATACTCGCTAGTTGCCTTGCCGGGACGAATGCCAGGAATACTAGAACCCATTTTCTTCAAGTTTTGCGCCACATCTACTGGGTTGAGAATCAATGAAGAATAAAAGTAGCTGAAGAAAACGATGGAAATCATGTAGACCAAGGCATAGACCCAGGAGCTAGAACCGCTTGGACTCAGATAAGTGTTAACTATATTTGCCAATTCGGCATTTTTAGTAAAATTGGCGATCAGCAGTGGCAAACTGAGGATGGCAGCAGCAAAAATAATTGGCATCACGCCACCTTGATTTAGTCGCAGGGGCAGATAGCTACGCTGCTCTGCTAAAACTCGCCGACCTACTTGGCGACGAGCTGAAATAATGGGGATGCGGCGCATTCCTTCCTGCACAATCACAATACCAACAATTGTTGCCAGGAAAACTAAGAGTAGCACTATCACACGCCCCACTGTTTCCCGACCACCGACTTGCACCAAGTCGATGGTATCGCCTAAGGCTTTTGGCAATGACGCGACAATGTTGACAAAAATCAGCAATGATGCGCCGTTACCAATACCACGTTCTGTAATGAGTTCTGATGCCCACATGACGAACATGGAACCAGCAGTCAGAGCGATCGCAGTTTCAGCTACGAAAATTGGCCCTGGCTTTAAGGCAAATTGCTGGAGGAATAATGACGAAAAAGCTACACTTTGAAGAATCGCCCAACCTACCGTGACATAGCGGGTAATTTGTGATATCTTTCGCCGACCTGCTTCGCCTTCATTTTTCTGTAAATTTTCTAAAGATGGAATTGCAGCGGTGAGCAATTGGATGATAATAGACGCATTAATAAAGGGCAAAATTCCTAAAGCAAAGACTCCCAAAGTCGAAAGTCCTCGCCCGGAAAATATATCCAATAACCCGAATATGGAATTACTGCCCGATATGGCTTCGGCAAATCTCGGTCTATCAATCCCTGGTACGGGCAAGAAGATGCCTAGGCGAACCAAAATTAAAATCCCGACGGTGACAAGCAGCCTACCTCTGAGGCCAGCTGCCTGTGCCATCTGCATAAAAGTTTCTTGAGCCGTTGGGGCTTTATCTCGACTGATCATAGAGTGCTACCTTTATAGTGAACCAGGCGCTGACAGCGAGTTGGCTTCCATTTAAGTGCGCTGTTCCGGCTCACTCATAAGACTTCACAACTCCCACCAGCTGCCTCAATTTTGCTACGAGCTGTACCTGTGAAAGCTGCCGCTTGTACTTTGAGCGGAGTGCTCAATTCCCCGTTACCTAAAATTTTCAATGGCCCCTTGACAGCAGTAAGAATACCTGACGCCTTTAAGGAGGTCAAAGTTACTTCCGTATTAGCGGGAAGGGAGGCTAGCTTCTCTACATTAATCGTAGTGTAAATCTTCTGATTCACAATCGGAAAGCCCTTCAGCTTAGGTAAGCGGCGGTACAATGGCTGTTGACCACCTTCAAAACCTGGCCGAGTCCCGCTACCAGAGCGAGACTTTTGACCTCGCATACCTAGACCAGCACTGGCACCTTGACCGGCAGAAATACCTCTGGCTACACGCCGCTTGCGTTTTTTTGAGCCTTTTTGCGGCTTAACATCGTTGAGTCTCATGATGTAATTAGTACTTGTTTACACAAAAGCTCTGTAAGTGGACTCTACTAAATGTAGAGACTTTCAATAGGAATACCGCGATCTTCCGCGACTTCAGAAAGAGTCCGCAGTGTAGATAAGGCATTGACTGCGGCTCTAGCATTATTGAGCGGATTGTTAGAGCCAAGCTGCTTGGCTAAGACGTTACGAACTCCTGCCAATTCCAGCACAGTCCGCACAGCACCACCAGCAATTACCCCAGTACCAGGTGAGGCTGGGCGCATCATCACCTTTGCACCGCCACCGACACCATCAATAGGATGGGGGATGGAGTTGGATTTGGTGATTGGGATATCAATAAGGTGTTTTTTGCCGTCGGCTACGCCTTTTTTGACGGCGCCAATTACATCTGAGGCTTTGCCTACTCCTACGCCAACTTGACCGCGTTCGTTACCGACGACAACGATCGCTCGGAAGCTGAGTTTTTTACCGCCTTTGACCACTTTACTCACGCGTCGGATTTGGATAACCCGCTCTTGCCAAGTGGTTTCTTCTTTTTTGGCACGCTTTGTTCTACTTTTACGCTCTGTTGCCATAATTTAGTGCTCTGGTGAACGTCATTTGTCTTTTGTCATTTGTCCTACCCTACGGGAAGACGCCAAAGGGCGTCTATGTCATTTGTCATTTGTTCAATGACTAATGACCAATGACTAATGACTTTAGAAATCTAAACCAGCCTCGCGTGCTGCATCAGCTAGTGCTTTTACACGACCATGATATAAGTTACCACCGCGATCAAAGACTACTTTGGTGATGCCTTTTTCTAGCGATCGCACTGCGATCAACTTGCCAACTTGAACCGATGCGTCGCGGTTTGCACATGACGCTAAACTAGATTTCAGTTCTGGTTCTACAGTCGATGCTGCCACGATGGTTTGATGCTGAGTATCATCAATTATTTGGGCATAAATATGCTCATTAGAACGAAATATCGCTAAACGCGGACGTTCTGGGGAGCCAATAACTTTGCCACGAACACGTCGATGACGACGGTTTTTTGATTCTCTACGAGTAAGTTTCATTTCTACTTCTTACCACCCTTACCAGTCTTACCAGCTTTCCGTCTGACCACTTCACCGGCATAGCGAATGCCTTTACCTTTGTAAGGTTCTGGTGGACGAACAGCACGAATTTTTGCGGCTGTGTTACCTACGATTTCTTTGTCATAGCCGCTGACAATAACGTTAGTGGTACCTTCTACGGCAAACTGAATTCCTTCTGGTGGTTCAATTTGCACCTGATGGCTGTAACCCATATTCAAAACTAGGTTACGCCCTTGAACTTGTGCCCGGTAACCAACGCCTTGAATTTCCAAACGGCGTTGAAAACCTTGAGAAACTCCCTCAACCATATTGGCCACTAAAGTGCGGCTTAAGCCGTGCAGTTGCTTTGAGGTACGAGTTTCATCCCGACGATTTACCTGTAATATTTCTCCCTCTTGAGAGAGTGAGACATTAGCTGCTAGAGTGCGAGAAAGTTCTCCTTTCGGGCCTTTCACCACAATCTTCGTACCATCGATCGCCACTTGGACTTTGGCGGGAATAGTAATTGGACGTTTACCAATACGAGACATGACTTTTTGTCCTTTGTTATTTGTCCCACCCTTCGGGAAGCCGCCCTCCGGGCGTCTATGTCCTTTGCCTTTTGTCTTTCACTAATGACAAATGACTAATGACTAATGACTACCAAACGTAACAAAGCACTTCGCCACCCAAGTTCTGACGCCGCGCTTCGCGGTCAGTCATAATGCCACTGGATGTAGAAATAATGGCAATGCCAATGCCGCCTAGTACCCTTGGTAATTCTTTTCTATTGGAGTAAACACGCAAGCCTGGCTTACTCACTCGCTTTAAGGCGGTGATCAGAGGCTGACGATTTTTCCCCTTGTATTTCAGGGAAATCACAAGATTGTGCTTTACCCCTTCTTCTGCTTCTTCTATTTCAGCAATAAAGCCTTCCTCCCGTAGTACTTTGGCAATACTCCGGGTCATTTTTGTAGCTGGCACTTGTGTAGTTTGATGCCGCGCCAGGTTGGCATTGCGGATGCGCGTCAGCATATCTGCAATTGTGTCGTTAGCCGCCATCGTTCCCTCTATAGATGAACTTATTGATCGCGAAAGGGCATTCCTAATTCTTTAAGTAAGGCGCGACCCTCTTCGTCGTTTTTTGCTGTGGTGATGATAGAAATATCCATCCCACGCACTTGATCGATGCTGTCGTACTCGACTTCTGGAAAAATTAGCTGTTCTCTCACACCCAGAGTATAGTTACCCCGTCCGTCAAAGCTTTTAGGGCTAACGCCGCGAAAATCTCGAATTCTGGGCAGTGATAGGCTAACGAGTCGGTCAAAAAAGGCATACATCCGCTCGGCTCTGAGGGTAACCATGATCCCCACAGGCATCCCTTGACGAATTTTAAAGCCAGCGATCGCCTTTTTCGCCCGTGTCACCACTGGTTTTTGACCAGTGACTAAGGCAATTTCGTTAATTGATGCTTCTAGCGACTTCGCATTTTGAGCTGCTTCACCCAAACCCCGGTTAATAGTAACCTTTACCAACTTCGGTACTTGATGAACGTTGGTATATTGAAACTGATTGATCAGTTTGGGGACGATTGTCTCTTGATATAAGCTTTTGAGTCTTGTTGTCGCCATAGTTTTTTGTCCTGATATCCCTGGGCTTGGTCAGGGAACTTTTATTGTCCTTTGTTATTTGTCCTTTGTCTTTTGTTATTTGTCTTTTTACTAATAACTTAATGACTAATGACCAATGACTAATGACTATTTATCTAGAATCTCGCCAGTTTTTTTGAGTTTTCTGACTTTTTTACCTTCTGAGGTAAAGGTATAACAAACACGACTAGCAACGTTTTGCTTGGTGGAATAAAGCATCACGTTCGAGCTATGAATCGGGAATTCCTGGGTGAGAATCCGCCCTGATTCACCTTCTTGTTGGGGTTTGACGTGTTTGGTTTTAATGTTGACACCTTTGACGACAACTTTACTCAGTTGGGGAAGTGCCTGGATAATTTCACCAACTTTTCCTTTGTCTTTGCCAGCAATCACTTGTACGGTGTCGCCAGTTTTCACGTGCATTTTATGGAATACTTTGGGCGTACCCTGTTTGGTTGCCATTAAAGCACCTCCGGAGCCAGAGAAACGATTTTGGTAAAGTTTTTATCGCGCAGTTCCCGTGCAACTGGGCCAAAAACCCTTGTGCCTCTAGGGTTCCCGTCTTTGTTGATAATCACAGCGGCGTTATCATCAAAGCGAATACTCATGCCACTGTCACGACTTACGGCTTTACGAGTACGGACAATTACTGCTTCCACAACATCAGACTTTTTTACAGCCATGTTTGGTGTAGCATCTTTGACAACAGCGATAATCTTATCGCCGATAAAACCATAACGGCGGTTGCCTCCACCTAAGATGCGGATGCACATTAGTTTACGGGCGCCGCTATTATCTGCGACATTCAGATAAGTCTGGGGTTGAATCACAATTATTCTCCCTTGTAATGTTGTTAATTTCTAACAACGATGAGGTTTAAGTAGGCTTGACGTTCAGGACTTCTGTGATTTTCCAGCGCTTGGTTTTGCTCAGGGGTCTTGTTTCCTGAATGCGAACGCGATCGCCTACTTTACACTTATTTTCTTCGTCGTGAACTTTATATCGTTGGGTGTTAACCACAATTTTGCCGTACTTGGGGTGAGGAGCGCGGTTTTCTATAGCGACTACCACAGTTTTTTGCATTTTATCGCTCACTACCAAGCCAACTCGTTCTTTAACTGCCATAATCTCCTACTTTTCTTCTTTAGCCGATTGACTTGCTGCCCGTTTGCGTTCTGTCTCTAGCGTCAGCAACTGGGCTAAACGGTGTCGCATTTGTCGGAACTGGTGGGGCTTTTCTAATTGTCTTGTAGCTTTTTGCAAGCGCAACTGAAATAGTTGTCTTTTGATCGCGACAATTTCTTCAGAAAGTTTCTCGTCACTTAATTCTCTAGCTTCTGAAATCTTGGGAAGAGGCATAAGCTACTCCTGCTCCTGTGGTTGAGAGCGCACAATAAACTTAGTTTTTATGGGCAATTTAAATGAAGCCAAACGCATAGCTTCACGGGCGATTTCTTCAGAAACCCCACCGATTTCAAACAAAATTCGCCCTGGCTTGACTACTGCTACCCAAAACTCTGGCGAACCTTTACCTGAACCCATCCGGGTTTCAGCAGGACGCATGGTTACAGGTTTATCAGGGAAAATCCGAATCCAGATTTGCCCACCCCGACGAATATAACGAGTCATTGCCCGACGGGAAGCCTCGATTTGCCGAGAGGTAATCCAAGCAGGTTCTTGTGCTTGGAGTGCAAAATCACCGAAGTTAAGGGTGCTACCACGGCTGGCTAGTCCCTCCATCCGTCCGCGCTGTTGTTTGCGGAATTTAGTTCTTCTAGGGCTTAACATGGTTTGTCACTTGTCATTTGTCATTTGCCATTTGTCATTTGTCATCTGCCATTTACTAATGACTAATGACTAATGACTAATGACGATTTATCCTTCATTGGAGCGGTCTTCAAATTGCTGGCGACGACGTTGTTGTTGACGGCGACGGGGTTCACGTTCGCGATCGCGGGGATCGCGTTCACGATCACGGCTTGCTGGTGGTAGTGGGGTTTCTTCCTGTCCCGGAATAATTTCTCCCTTAAACACCCATACTTTGATACCCAAAATGCCGTAAACAGTTTTTGCTGTGCAATAAGAGTAGTCAATGTCAGCCCGTAAGGTATGTAAAGGTACTCTACCTTCACGAGTCCACTCTGTCCGGGCAATTTCTGCACCGTTGAGCCGACCGCTAACTTGGACTTTAATACCTTGGACACCAGCGCGTTGGGCACGCTGAATCGCTTGTCGCACTACCCGCCGAAAGGAAACCCGGCGTTCCAGTTGTTGAGCAATGTATTCCGCTATTAAGTAGGCATCAGCATCAACTCGTTGGACTTCAACTACGTTAATGCGAATTTGGCGATTACTACCCAACAACCCTTGGAGTCCGGTACGTAAGGATTCGATACCTTGCCCACCACGGCCCACTACTACGCCTGGTCTAGCTGTGCGTACCTCTAAGTCGATTTGGTCAGCTTTGCGCTCAATCCGCACCTCGGAAATCCCAGCGTTGTTTTGAGCAAGTCTACCCAGCTTTTGTTCTATGTATTGACGGAGTTTGTGGTCTTCTTGTAGAAGTTCTGGATAGCGATCAGGAACAGCAAACCAACGGGATTGATGCTCATGTGTAATACCCAGGCGAAAACCAACTGGATGAATCTTCTGTCCCACGAATGCTTCCTCTAAAATTTATTACTTTACGCAATTTATTCGTGTAGCTTATTTTTCTGGGGCAGCTGCAACAGCCACAGTAATATGACATGTCGGCTTGCGAATTTGGTAAGCTCGACCTTGCGCTCTTGGTTGGAACCGCTTCAGTGATGGCCCTTGATCGGCATACGCCTGAGTAATCACTAGTTGAGTCCGATCTAACCCAGCGTTGTGTTCGGCATTGGCAGCAGCGCTTCTGAGAACCTTCAATATCGGTTCAGTGGCACGATAGGGCATGAATTCTAGGATGATTAGCGCTTCTCGGTACGATCGCCCCCGAATTTGATCGAGTACCCGCCGCACTTTGTAGGCCGAGATGCGGATAAAACGAGCGATCGCTTTTACTTCAGTAGTATTAGTAGCCATAGTTTTCTCCAATTTTGTCATTTGTCATTTGTCATTTGTCACTTGTCTTTAGCTAATGACTAATGACTTCATGACTAATGACTACCTACCTGCTTTTTTGTCACTTTTTCCATGACCCCTGTAGGTGCGTGTCGGGGCAAATTCACCCAACTTGTGTCCCACCATTTGTTCATTTACAAAAACTGGAACGTGTTGGCGGCCGTTGTGAACAGCTATAGTATGACCTACCATTAGAGGCAAAATTGTCGAAGCTCTTGACCAAGTTTTAATAACTTCTTTTCTGTTGTTGTCGTTGAGCTTTTCAATTTTCTTTAGGAGATGATCCGCAACGAAAGGACCTTTTTTTAGAGAACGACCCATAGTTCAATTTTGGATTTAGGATTTAGGATTTAGGATTTAGAATTTCGGATTTTGGATAATTAGGTGTCTTATCAAGTTTCACAAATTTTCAATGTTCACAAGTAGACCCCGATCTAAAATCCAAAATCTAAAATCTAAAATTCTATGATTCACGACCACCGCGACCGCGCTTGGAAGACTTACGCCGACGACGCACAATCAATTTGCTGCTAAGTTTCTTACGATTGCGTGTCTTCGCGCCCAATGTAGGTTTACCCCAAGGTGTAACAGGCCCCGATCTACCGATAGGTGCCCTACCCTCACCACCACCATGTGGGTGATCCACTGGGTTCATGACGCTACCTCTAACTTTAGGACGGCGACCTTTCCAGCGATTTCGCCCTGCTTTACCTGCACTCAGGTTTCTCGCATCGGTGTTGCCTACTTGCCCAATGGTGGCGTAGCACTCGCGCCGAATCAAGCGGACTTCTCCTGAAGGCAACTTGAGGGTTACATAATTACCTTCTTTTGCCACAACTTGAGCGCTAGCACCAGCAGCACGAACGATTTGACCACCTTTACCAGGGGTCAGTTCTACGTTGTGAACACCAGTACCTAAAGGAATCTTTGACAGAGGTAAAGCATTACCATCTTCAAAGGGAGCCTCAGGCCCAGCAATAATTATTGTTCCAACTTTCAACCCGTTGGGATGGAGGATGTACCGTTTTTCGCCATCTTGGTAATACAAAAGAGCAATTCGGGCATTGCGGTTAGGATCGTATTCAATTGCTGCGACTTTGGCAGGAATATTATGTTTATCCCTTTTAAAATCGATGATCCGGTAAAGTTGTTTGTGTCCGCCACCCCGGCGACGACTGGTAATCCGCCCGGTATTATTGCGACCTTTAGCGCGATGCTTCGAGGTTGTTAAAGATTTCTCTGGCTCGGTTTTTGTGATTTCCGCAAAGTCAGAGATTGTAACTTGGCGAGTGCTGGGGGTATAAGGGCGATAAGAACGAGTACCCATAATCTATTTTGGATTTTGGATTTTGGATTTACTTAATTTTGGATTTTGAATTTTGGATTTAATGAGTGTTTAACTAATTGCGACCATCTGTTAGTACTTAATTGATTAAACTCCTCAATCTAAAATCTAAAATCTAAAATTCCTAGACTTCTGGGAATAGAACTTGTCTAATCTTGTCTTCATCCCCAGGTGCGACGGTAACAATGGCTCGCTTATATTGGGGCTTATAACCGATAAATTTGCCAACGCGCCGCTTTTTACGCGGTGGTAAGGTTGTGTTGACTTTTACAACCTTGACCTGAAACAAGTCTTCGATCGCAGCCTTGATTTCTGGCTTAGATGCCTTTGGAATTACTTCAAAGGTGTACTTATTCTGCTCCATTAGGATGGTCGCTTTTTCGGTGACGATTGGGCGACGCACTAAGTCGGCAAGGTCACGGGGGTCAAAGCTAGGCACTGTAGACCTCCTGAATTTTTTCTAGGGCTGATGCCGTAACTACAATTTTGTCAGCGTGCAGTAAATCAAAAACATTTAGCTGGTCTGCTGCAATTAGTTTTAAATTTTCAATGTTGCGAGCTGACAAATAAACGTTATCTGTATCCGCAATCTCAGACAAGATTAACAGTGACTTGCTTTCTGGTACTACTCCCCAACGGGCAAGTGCTGCCACTAATTCTTTAGTCTTCGGGCGAGATAGCTCGGTGCTAAATTCTTCTACTACGATCAAATCCTCAATGCGGCTGACAAATGCTGTCCGCAGTGCTAAACGTCGCTCTTTACGGTTCAATTTGAGGTTAAAGTCTCTGGGCTTTGGCCCAAAGATCACACCACCACCACGCCACAATGGTGAACGAATAGAGCCTGCACGAGCGCGACCAGTACCTTTTTGTCTCCAAGGTTTACGACCGCCACCTCTGACTTCTGAACGAGTTTTTGTACTGGCGTTTCCTTGACGAGCATTGGTCAATTGCCGTACTAAGGCGCGATGCACAATATGAGACGCTGTTTCTTCCTTGGCAACGCGCAACTCGAAGGTCGTCTCGCCGACCTGTTCTCCTTGCCAATTTTTAACTACGCTTTCAACCATCTTTGTTATTTGTCCTTTGTCATTGGTGAGCCACTGCGGTCTTGGGGTCTCCCCAAGTTAAGCACGTGGCGTCATTTGTCATTTGTCTTTTGCCATTTGTCCTTAGCCAATGACTAATGATTAATGACTTGTGACTAATGACTTTTGACTATCCCACTACTTTTGCAGGCACAACACTTACTAGAGCACCCGGTTTACCAGGAATTGCTCCTTTAATAAGTAATAAGTTGCGTTCTGCATCAACTCGCACTATGGTCAGCTTACGGATTGTGATACGTTTGCCACCTAAACGACCTGCCATCCGCTTACCTGGATAGACACGACCTGGTGTTGTACCAGCACCAATAGAACCCGGCGCTCTGTGGTTTTTAGAACCGTGGGACATTGGCCCACGACCAAAGTTGTTGCGCTTCTGGTTACCCGCGAAGCCGCGACCGATGCTTGTGCCGACTACATCGACAATTTGACCCGCACTAAAAATATCTGCTTTAATCTGTTGACCTAAAGCATAATCACCAGAACTATCTGTGTGATATTCATTTAGGTGACGCAACGCTGGGGCAGATGATTTAGCCAAATGACCCAGTAGTGGTCTGTTCAGTGCCTTTGGTTTAACTTCGCCATAACCAACTTGAATGGCAAAATAACCGTCGGTTTGTTTCGTTTTAACTTGTGTAACGGTGCATGGCCCTGCTTGAATGACAGTCACAGGAATGGCTACTCCTGCTTCGTCAAATATTTGGGTCATGCCCAGCTTGGTGCCGAGAATACCTACAGACACAGTAACTGGTTCTCCTTTCTATTTGCTGACCTTGAAATTGGACTCTAGAGGACACGCTTTGTACGCATCAGTTTAGGCTGGCTTAGCCTGCGAAATTTGGAATAGTTTAAATAAACCGCTCCAAATGCTTTCGGACACAACAAACCGTGTCCGTACTGCTTGGTGAATCTGTTTAGCTTCACTCACTAGATCACCAGAACAGTCACAAGTCCCTTCCCATTGGGAAGGAGTAACTTCTGGAATCAATGCAAGGCGCTACAGCTTTAAGCTGTGTGCAGCAATGCTTTTGTCCAAGCAATTGCTCTGGCACTTTCTGGAGGCAGCGCTGTCGGCGGGGTTTTCCGATTTTCGCCCATAAGACGGCTTCCCGGAGGTTGGCTACTGCCGTGTTGCAGTTGGACTTAAGCGGTTTTTACCACCCAGTATCCGTTAACTGAGACTGACGTAATGCCATGAAACCAACATTGCTGCTCAGTTTTTACTTCCTTAAACACCTTAAACTATTGTTTAAGATTTTGCCTGCTTTTATTCAGAGGCACAGGAGTAAGTTTACTCTGGAGCTTTGGATTGGCTTTGATTCTTCATCCATAAGCTCCAATGTTAGACCTGAAAGCTTTCTTAGTTTACCAGTCTATGATCAATCTGAGTTAAATTATCCAATTTGGATTGAGTTATCAGCTTTTTATGCTAACACTGCCTCAGAATGACAGTAAAAAGGCTGCCTAATTACGTGTTTGGTCACAATCTAATAATATAAATTATTTATTTATGTTTGTCCAGTAATTTATAGAGTTATTTTTGGGGAGTGGGGAAGAAGCAGAAGCGGGGGAGTAGGGGGACTCGGGGGCCCCACGGAGTGGGGATTGGGGGAGAGGGGGCAAGGGAGCGAATCAAAAATTACCTCTTTCCGTTCTGCTCCCAGCAAGAACTGCCCAAAGAAAATGCTTTTAATCTATCGGTTCAGGGTAAATAATAGAGATATCTAAGTGGGATAAGACGAAAATCTATGGCACTAATTACCACTGGCAATGGTTTAATTCGCGATCTGGAAAAATTTGGCGCTCTTGGAGTGTATGTACCTCTGGAAGGAGGTTATGAAGGTCGATATCAGCGCCGACTACGCGCAGCTGGTTATACCACCCTCCACATTACCGCTAAAGGACTAGGTGACGTAGCTGCGTATCTCACAAGAATTCATGGAGTCAGACCTCCTCATCTTGGGAAAAAAAGTAATGGTAGCGGTGCGGCAGTAGGTCATGTGTACTATCTACCACCAATTCTCAATTATCATCTAGAACAGCTACCACCAAAGTCAAAGGGCCTGGTCTTGTGGATTATTGAAGGGCATATTCTTTCCAATGAGGAACTTGAGTATTTAACGAATTTGCCTCAACTAGAATCACGAGTGAGAGTAGTTATTGAGAGGGGTGGCGATCGCGCCTTCCGTTGGACTTCTCTAGAAAAAACTCTGTTAGCTAGTTAGTTCTTTGTCATTAGTCATTAGTCATTTGCTCATAACTAGTGACTAATGACTCAATTCAATCAGCATTTCAATAATGCTGAATCGAAAACCACAAGATGCAAATAACCGCCGTGAAGCCTCATTAGCAATTGCTGTATTTAAACGAATCTGTTTGATACCCATCTGATGAAAGCGTTCAACAGTTTTAAGTATAATAAAGTACGCTATTTGATAAAGCTTACGCAGCATCGGGAAAAAGTTTTGCAGAAAATTCAACGATTAAAGTACAGGTTGTAATCAAGGCTTTAACTAATTACGAATTACGTAGCTTGCTTCTCGCCGGAGGCGAGTATTACGAATTACAAATTACTTTAATCCTGTTGGTGTGCGAATTTATAACCACCCCACAAAGAAAGAGCGATCGCTATCACCAGCAAAATCGGTATGCTGTACCAAGGAAACTGGGACAAAGGTAAATGGGCAGCTGCACGTAGTCCGATGCTGGCGTAGGTGAGTGGTAACAGGTAAACTACGACTTTGAGGGCAGCTGGTAATGTACCAGGATCAAAGAAAGTTGCCCCTAAGAATGACATGGGGATAATTATAAAATTGTTGTAGAGTCCAACTGATTCGAGCGATCGCACACTCAACCCCACAATCACCCCTAACCCAGCAAATACCGAACAATTCAGCACTACCAATAGTAGAAATAGTGGGTTGAGAAAATTCCAGTTTCCAGTCAACAGCAACGCTACCACAATCACGGAACCGGATGTCATCACCCCTCGCACTACTCCCGCCAGCATTTTTCCGATATGCAACGCTAAGGGATGTATAGGAGTTAACAACAATTCCTCGAAGGTTTTGGTAAATAATCTGTCTCCACAAATCGAAAATGTCGTTCCACCAAAGCTAATCGTCATCGACGATAGCGCCACCATCCCCGGTAATATGAATTCTAAATAGTTGTTATAGTTACCACTAATCCCTGAGCCGGGTTTGATGGAACTACCTAAACCCAAGCCAAAAGCTAAAATATATATCAGTGGGGATATTAATCCTGATGCAGCAACTTGTACGATTCTGACACGTAAATCTAACCAATCTCCCCAAAAAATAGTCAGACTGTCAGCTAGAAGGATTTGAAGTTGCGAAGTTTTGAACTTATTGCTTGAAAATAACGCTCTTTGAGATGCCACTTGCTTCTAATTAGTTATTAAAACTTTCTTAAATTTTAAGTTACATTGTTTGACATATCAATTACTAAAGGTAACCAAAATATCTAGTACGAATACGAAAAATTCGTCTGGGAAAGTTATAAGCACAGGTTTCCTCCGCTCCGACTTTCCGCAAAATTATAAACAAAAAGCTAGATAATCCAAGCATTTTGACTGCATCATTTGTGCAAATTGAATCAAGACTATCTGAGAGATATTAAAGATATGCTATAATTTGGTTAATAAAATATACTAAGTTAAAGACAATACCTCTGTAATTTGCATGTGAAGCATCACAAAGGTAATGACAATTTCTTAATTGGCAAATAAATAAAAATACTCACCAATTCTTCAAGACGGAAACAATAACCGACAAGGTTGAGATTCTGTCAAGATATCTAGGTAAGTTCCTATGTTTATCATTTAAGAAGAATACTGCTCAAAAACTCGCAGACAATTACAGTCAAGAATAGGCATACTGAAAGAGGGAGAAAACTTTAGACCACTCCCTGCGAAATCGGCGTGAAGGTGATTAAGCAAAAATGAGACGTAAACCCACTGGTAAATCAGCTACTACTTCTAAACCCTCTATTTTCCAATCCCCAATGTTTAACCTCTTCACCATCGCAATTATGGGAGGAGTGTTGATTTTAGGAATTGGGATTGGTATTGCTTTTAGTTCTACAGCCACCTTGTCTCCATCAAATGTGGCTTCCCGTGACTTCATTGACACCAAAGCACCAAACCCTGAAATTTGTGTGCAGTATGGAGCCAGCGCGATGGTAATGGACGCTAGACTGTTCGTCACTCTTAGCCCCTTCAATGTCTATGTTTCCCAGCCCAGTATGCGTCCTGGATGTGTGATCCGACAAAATAATTGGGCGCTTTTAGAGCAACGTAAACTGGTGACATCCGATCAGGTAAGAGATTGCAAAAATCGCTTGAACACCTTTGGCTTTACAGGTAACTTGGACAGTGACAAACCTGATATTAGGTGTATATATCAGAATGAAGCTGCTCAAAACTTCTTCAACGCTCAACCAGGAGCAGTTGGAACACCTCAGGAAACGGACAGATTTTAGAATTGGGAATTGGCAATTGGGCATGGGGTATTTGGTTCTTCTCTCTTTGCTTCCCCTGCCCCCCCTGCCTCCCCTGCTTCTTCCCCACTCTCTGCTCCCTATAGGGTTTTAGGGAGGGGTTGACCAAACTCTATCACCTGGGGATTGGGAACATTTGGCAGTGTTGGAACTGGAAATTCTGACATACCAAAAGGAGGAATGCTATTCAAGTTACCGGGTTGATTTGGGAAAGACGGAGGGGGAAGAATCAAACCAGGTTCTTGAGAGGGTGTATTGGGAGTTAGGGGAGGAACAGTGACAAAAGGCTGCCCTGAATTAGTGGTAATTGTTGAGGGCAGTTCATTGGATGGAGGCGGAACTGTGAGTAAAGGCGCTTGTAGATTAGTAGTAGTTACGGGTACGTTACTAGGCAGCTTTTGGGGTGTTTGAGATGGTTTTTTGGGTGAAGGTGGGGAGTTTCCTGGTTTCACGGCAGTAGTTTTACCAGAAATAACCGGACGTAATACCCAGCGAGTGGAGTTTTTGCGGGAAACGGGTTGCAGTTGTATCTGTTTAGGATTTAAAACAGTCCCTGGTGCCAAATCTAGGACAATGCGTGTGTCGTGATCGTTCATTTGGGACACGCGAATGCTTTTGATTGCTCCAGAATAATTTTGTTGTGTGGTAACTTTGCCCAACTTAGTATTCGGTAAATCTACAACAAGACGAGAGGGTTGGGTAAGGTAGAAATAACGGGGGGTTGTGCCTGCTGAGAGGGTGATTTCTAGTTGCTGTGTCTTGGGAGAAAAACGCCAATTATCTAGCTTTGCCACTGGTGTAGCAGCAGTAGTGCAAGTTTCGAGGGCGATCGCTGCACAAAAGCCTAATAAACTGATGCTAAATAGCTGCTTGCGCCATTGGCAAAATTGCCTAGTCTTTAGTCCCTGATCCATTCTTTTAATCTGCTCCATCTAAACCTCCGGGGTACTCCCCCTAACCCTTACGGGTATAGCGGGGATAGCGACACGAGAAAGTGAGTCATCTCCCAAGGCTTGCAATTAGCTGCGGCTTTTTACTTCGCGCTTTAAATCCCTATCCCCAGTTTCCAGTCTCCACTCTCCAGTTCAATGGCTGTTTAACTTCTGAGATTTTTCCTGAGCTTTTTGGGGCACAGCGGTAAATTTTAGAGTTTGTGGAATGCCATTTACAGTTAATTGACCTGTCATATTACTTTTATCCACAAGTTGCATTTGAATTGCGACTGAGTTCAGAGGATCATTTTGGGGGCGAGGAATATTACAAAGGATTGATCTACCAACTTTCCCAGATAAATTTAACTGTTGATTTCTGAAGATGCCTGCCAGAGAGTGCTTTTCGTCAGTATCGGGGTTAGCGTTTGCCGGTAATACAGAGGCATTTAAGTAAATACCCGACTGCTCAATATTTAACGTCAGGGTATCCGATTTTTCACAGTTAGGCAAATTATCAGCCAGGGTTAGACGATAACGACCGTTAACTGGAGGAGGAGCCTTGAGATTGTTTTCCCCATAAACACTGACAGTTTTAAACAACAGTAGTACTGAACTTATTGCTACTCCGTAAAAAGCTAAAGATTTGAAGTTGAAATGATTCATAATCTCAACTCCTCAATGTTGGCTCTTGACTACTAACCTCAGGAAGCATAGAGGCAAGGTGAGCGCTGACTTGACTGTAGCGGCGGGTAATCAGCAAGGAGGAACGACATTGGATGGCTAGTTGATCTGTATATCTTCCCAAGGTTTGGCGCTCAATACCCCAAGCGCGGCTGGTGCCAGCAATAGTTAGGTCAACACCTTCTGAGGCTTGAATTACGGCTTGGATTGGTTCTGGGGCTTCGATAATTTTGATTTCAATGCGATCGCGTACACTGGTGGGCAATTGCTCCATCATCGTGTGTAGTTCGTAATTCAATTCTTCCTTGGCATGATTTGCTACTATCTGTAATATCTGCAATATACAAGTCTCACGATTGATTAACAGTCTCAGAGCTAGTATTAGTGCTAAATCATCATGGATATTGGCAGAATAAGGTACCAATAAACTTTCTAATCGTTCTTTGTTTTTATCTACAAACACTGCTACATCTACTGGTGCAGTGGTAAGCATTTGTCCGACTCGTCCACCTAAACGATTACTACTAAAAGCTGGCCGATGCCAGCCCACGAGAATTAAATCAGCTTGTTCTAATGTGGCAATCTGTGCTGTTTCGCGGGCAACATTGCTGGATATGCGAACGATAGGATGTACACAAGAACGAGTTTCTGGTGGTTCGAGAGTATTAATTAATTCTTCTAGCTGCTGGCGGCGCTGGGCAATTAATCGGTCTGCTTCAACTGGGGTACTTTCAAAGGCATAGTCTTCTTGAAACTCAATCAGGCTAAGAGGGTTAACGATAGCAGGATATCGGTAACTGAGAGCGATACCTACGGCGGGCTGCGCCAACGCTACTGCCAACTGTACTAAACCTTTTTGGGTACTTGGATTAGCCACTGGCACCAAAATTCGGAAAGGATGAGGGTAAGTTTCACTTCCAGCAGAGGTGTCTATACCTGTTCCTGCTTCCGACTCCGGTTCCATGACATCTAACCTGATCAGCTTCTTCGGATATGTCCATTCCAGCAGTGGCGAGGTCATGAATGTAGTTACCAATGCCATAATTACCAGCATGGTAAATATTAAAGGGGAAATTACCCCTAACTCTAGACCAATGTTTAGTACTATCAGTTCGGTTAAACCGCGAGTATTCATTAACCAACCGAGTGCTGAGGCTTCCCGTTTACTAATGCCACTGACACGGGCCGCTACATAAGTGCCAACATATTTGCCTGCGATCGCCACTCCTAAAACCAACGCACACAAAAGCCACAATTCTGGACGGTTAAGTAAGCCAATCTGCGTCCGTAAGCCGCTGTAGGCAAAAAATATTGGCAGCAAGAATATCAAAACAAAATCTTCCGTTTTTACTGCCAATTCCCGCACTAAATCTTCATTTTTGGGCATGGCTGCTCCCAATAAAAATGCCCCAAAAATTAAGTGAATACCAATTAGTTCGGTAATTAATGCTGACGCAACCACTGCCATATAAATCCCAGCTAGCAGCAATTGGCTGAGTCGTCCTGCACGGAGGTAGTGTTTGGCAAGGCGTTGGAGAAACCAACGTCCTGCCGTCAACATCAAGCCGATGTAAACTATGCTGGCGATAATTGTGGGTATCGCACCAGCAAAGTCACCAGTTCGAGCCACAGCGATCGCTACTGCTAAGAGACACCAAGCTGTCACATCATCCACCGCTGCACAAGTTAACGCCAACGTTCCTAAACGCGTTCCTTGTAAATTGTTTTCAGTAATGATTCGCGCCAACACTGGAAAGGCAGTAATCGACATCGCTGCCCCCAAAAACAAGGCAAAAGCGGTGAAGGATACACTTGCATTGGAAACTAGGGGATAAAGGATCAACGCTAGCAATGTTCCTAAGGAAAACGGCACTAAAATGCTGACATGAGAAGTTAAAACTGCTACTTCTAATTGTCCACTGAGGTATTTAGGATTTAGTTCTAGCCCAATCAGAAACATGAAAAATATTAGTCCCACCTGAGACAAAACATTTAGAAAAGGAAAAGTTTCTGGTGGAAATAAGCTAACTGCTATATCAGGAGCAACTAAACCAAATAAAGATGGGCCGAGCATAATACCGGCGACAATCTCACCAATTACCAGAGGTTGCTTAATAGAACGGAACCCTAGTCCTACTAGCCTTGAAAGTCCAATAACAATCAGCACCTCAACCAGAACGAGAATAACTATGTGCATGGTTTCCTCACAATTAACTATCTGGTTTCCTTAAGATGATTCTTTAAAAAACTGGAAAATGTCAAGCTTGTTAAATATACTCAAGGTTAATTTGCGCTTCGTTGTGTATGTAAATTGCTGCTACGAAGCAGTTGCAGCCGTGAAACATGAATTTTGATGATTTTAGAAGCCAAATCTAGAATAACTTCCGAATTACCGATATCGAGAAAATTAGGTAATAGGTCAATACAGTTAAAATAAGCATTTCTTCCTTCTCTTCCTTTGCAGTTCGTAAAAAAATGACTCTGACAAAAAGTTAAGCCTTAGCACAAGCGTATTAAGTAATAAGTAGTCAGTTTGTAATAAC
This sequence comes from Nostoc sp. CHAB 5824, assembly GCF_020829665.1. Classification (GTDB taxonomy): domain Bacteria; phylum Cyanobacteriota; class Cyanobacteriia; order Cyanobacteriales; family Nostocaceae; genus Nostoc. The sequence goes on along the minus strand of NZ_JAIVFT010000002.1, from coordinate 489,811 downwards.
GCTTAAATATCGTTACAAACATAACGGTTATAGCCAGAGTAAAAGCAGAGAATTTTATCCGCTTATACCAATTCTGTATAAAGATGCGCTAAACCATATTAGGACTGAAAAACGAACCGTATACTCCTACGGAGAAGCAAGTTACGCGCAGCGTCTCGTTAGAGAAGGACACAAAGGAATAAAAAGTTAAAAAGTTTGGCGCAGCCTCATAAATAAATGGTATTACTAGGTAATTAATCTTATATTTAAATTTCCTTAAGCGGAAAACTTCTCATAGTTTGTACCATGCAACAAAAAGGCAATTAGTGGTGATGCCATGAGGGTAGTAATGACTGCCATAATAACCATGATAGTGAATAAAGTCGGGGTAATTATACCTTGTTCAAGACCAATGTTGAGGATGATTAACTCCATTAAACCACGAGCATTCATTAGAGCGCCGATAGTTGCAGATTCGCGCCAATTTTCTCCCGTCAATTTTGCAGCCAACATACAAGCAACACCTTTGCCGAAAATTGCGTAGTTTACCGCCGTAGGCATCGCAATAATTAAAAGCGTAACTCCCCATAAAGTCGGTGTGTTTACCAATTCAATTTGAGTATTCAGTCCAGAGAACACAAAAAATATCGGTAGCAAAAAAGAAGTAGTTAAAAACTCTGTATGTTGACGAATTTGTTGGGCAAATTCTCCCCGTGGTGTCACTGCTCCTAGCACAAAAGCACCAAATATTGCATAGATACCTGTGACATCGGTAAACCATGCACAAAACATCAAAATTATCAACATCAAAGTCAGGGTTTGTCTGTTCACACCTGCATCACGTTTTGTCATGCGTGTGAACGCTCTTAGTAGAGGTTGACCAATAAAAATCGCAAATAGAACGTAGCAAATGCCACCACCAATTGCTAATATGGCGATGCTTAAAGAATTTTTCACGCTAGCAAGCACGATCGCTAGCAAACACCAAGCAACTCCATTATCTACCGATGCTGCACCTAAAGCCAAAGTACCGAAGCGAGTTTGTGCAAGACCGCGTTCGTAAAGAATACGAGCTAACATTGGAAAAGCCGTAATTGTCATTGACGCACCTAGATACAAAGTAGCTGACCAAGGCGTTACCTTTGGTTGAAAGAAATCGCCATTGTTATAAAACCAAAAAGATGCGATCGCTCCTAAAATAAAGGGAGTGATAATTCCGGCAGCAGATAGCAAACTTGCACTTTTGATATGATGTTTTAACAGTTTGGTGTTGAACTCTAAACCAATTAAAAACATATAAATTGCCAACCCAATCTGGCTAATAGCATATAAAATTGACATTGATGGGTTGGGTATTTTGAGTCCCACAGAAGTGATAATGGGAAGTTTAGGAAACAGCCATTGCTGAAAGTCAGGTGCAATCAATCCCAAAAGTGATGGCCCTAGCATTACACCTGCAATCATTTCGCAAACAACATCGGTTTGACCAAGATAGCGGCGTCCTAAAATTGTGACGATGCGACAAGTGGCTAAAATAACTGTAAGTTGCAGAAATAGCTGAATAATTAGATCAAAATTAGACATTGCACTTCCTTAATTTGCGTCTCTGCATTGAACTAGGGATTTTGAATTAGAGACAATTTTGATGGGGATTCAACCCCAAACCAATGTTCATAGCAACGCACACAACTGTACGTCAATACAACATATTGCATCTAAACTAAAACCGCCATATATGATTTTTTGAATTTACGATTGAATTGTTGATTTTTGATTCCAGCAATTTTCAGATAATTAAACCATAGGGGCACACATCTGTGCGCCCCTAGAGTGGATTGTGGTTCAGATAGATGAAAAAAGCTGTAAGTAACTAGGTGAAAAATTGAGAATTTCGAGGATTTAAGGTTTTACAACCACTCGCCACCCCGGAAACGCCAACGGGGAAAGATAATTCGCATCAGGCTTTGTGAACTAATAAAAACTGCTAGCCATACAACGCTATAGTGCAATAGAAAAGTTGCTGGCGAAAGTTCTTCTTTCGGTAAAGGTATTGGTAAAAAGCCAAACAGTTTTATTCCACAGAACACAAATACTAATTCCCATATACCAGCTAAAAGTTGATAGGCTGCGGGCCAATCCCTGTCCCATCGAAATTTTTGCAGATAGTTATAAAGTACATCCCAACCTAAGCCAAAGACGGCGACATAACCAAGTATCCAAAAATAAACCGAGTTAGCATTAGAACCAATCAAACCCATTGCAAAGGGCAAAGACACAAGTACGCCCACTGTTGCAAGTAATAATAATCGAGTTTGCCAACGACCAAATAAAGTTGGTGTCATAGGAATACTGAATAAAAAATAGGGAAAAGATGGATTTAAAAAATCAGCGCTGTAGTGTTTTTGCAAGGATGGGAGATACGAGAATATGAGTTTAGCCCCAAAGCATCAACAGATTTATCTGATTACGATGGTTTAAGATGGTAATCAAATTTAGAATGATAAGTTGCAATCGCATCCCAATTGATCACATCTTCTAACAAAGCTTGATAACCCAGTGTATTGGGATGAAGACCATCTTCACTCAAACGTTTAAGCCGCCAATTTTCACCGCGTTCCATCCATTGCTCAAAAATATCTAAATAGGGAATCTGCCGTTTGGTACAAGCAATTCGAGTTGCTTCTTTGTAGCGGTACTGGTCGGCATGATTATAGTAAAAACAATCTAAAAATGGCATCTTGGCTTCATCCACTGGTACCATGCCCACAAATAACACAGGACATAGTTGCTGTGCTAAATCTAGCAGAGAAGCAATTTCCTTTTCAAACAATGTAAAATCTGTGTAACTTCGACCATCGGGACGCGCCAACCGCGCTGAGTCATTCACGCCTACTGATAAAATAATCAAGTCGGGAACACGATTTCGCAGTTCACCTCGGTGGCGAAATTCAACTTCTAGCCTTTGGGCTACTTGTTGCGTGCGATCGCCTCTTACCCCTAAATTATAAAGCACATGACCGGCACTATCCGGCAACATCCACCATCGCCGTAACTGTTCGATCCAGCCTCCTTTTTCCGGATCACCGAATCCATAAATTAAGCTGTCCCCCAGTGCGACAATCTTCATTGGCTGAAAGTGATTTGGTGGTACAGACAGCTGCATTGAGGAAGAAGCAAGAAATGTGTGCATTTAAGAACTATATTTTATATCTTTACAAGATTCTATACATTTCTATACCATAGATGGCTATGTTTAAAGATCCAAGCATTTATGGTTCTAGTTTCTGATATGGTTGCAAGGTTAATATTGCCTTACTTGAGCCTCTGAGAGTTAGGCGATGTTTACAACGGGCTATGACGCTCTCTACGAGACAGCTAAAAGCGTAGCTTGCTTCCCCGTAGGGGTACGCGGACTCGCTACCGCTACGCTATCGGTGACGCACTTTGCCAAATGAGTGTGATAAATCCAACTTTCGAGACTGGCTAGATAGACAGCAAATAAAACCTTCTAATAAATATTCCTAACCCTCTCCATTAATAGAGAGATTTAGGTTCTTAAGAATGGAGCTAAGCGGATTCGAACCGCTGACCCCCTCAATGCCATTGAGGTGCGCTACCAACTGCGCTATAACCCCTTAAAATCCATTATACATAATGGCTTGAATATTGCTACTTTGTCAAGCTTTTTGTAGAAAATAAATTTAAAATATCCTCTCTACCACTGGGCACTCACAACGACACTTGCAACAAATAGGTCATACAGTGCCCCATCAAGAAGTAAACTACTAACATGGCAGCAGCAGCCAGAGCAACTAATGTACCAGCCAACATGAGAGAAAATTCTTTACTCTCGTAAGCTTTTTCCATTAAGTGCAGGGACCACGCCACCAGGGCAACATCAAAAAGTAAAATAGGAAGCAACATATTTTTTAATATTTGTTAATACTTGTAAAATAATATTAACACCCTTTCAGGGAAGTGTGTCCAACCATAGATAGATGTCATTAACAGTAAATGATATGTTAAAAGAATGTTCTTACTGGCACGTTGCGATCGCGCAAATAATTTTTGATTTCTGCTACGCTTAATTGACCGTAATGTAACAGTGATGCCAGTAATGCTGCTTCAGCTTTGCCTTTGGTTAGGGCTGTGTAGATATGTTCACAATTACCTGCACCGCCAGAAGCAATGACTGGAATTTCTACAGCATCGGCGATTGCCCGTGTAATCTCGATGTCATACCCGGCTTGGGTTCCATCAGCATCCATACTTGTTACTAGCAGTTCACCGGCCCCCCGTTTTTCAACTTCTTGTGCCCACAGTAGAGCATCTAAGCCTGTATTTTCCCTGCCACCCCGTACATACACATCCCAACCTGGATTCTCCGGGTTATTTCTGCGTCTGGCATCAATAGCAACAACTATGCACTGATTACCAAAGCGATCGCTTGCCCGATTAATCAAGTCTGGATCACGCACCGCTGCAGAATTAATACTAACCTTATCTGCGCCTGCTCGTAACAAAGCTTTAACATTTTCTAAGGATTGAATGCCACCACCCACAGTCAATGGAATAAAGACCTGTTCAGCAGTCCGGTAGACCACATCTAAAATAGTAGCTCGGTCTTCATGAGTAGCTGTAATATCCAGAAATACTAACTCATCAGCACCGGCTTCGTTGTAAACCTTGGCCAACTCTACCGGATCGCCTGCATCTTGGAGATTTACAAAGTTAACTCCTTTTACAACCCGTCCCGCCTTTACATCTAAGCACGGTAAGATTCTTTTAGATAACATAATAACTTTTGTACTTCTGGGTAATTGACCGGAATTTAAATTTTAAATTGGCGTGGGTATTTCCAAACGAAAATTTTTACGGGCTTTGGGCATTGGTTATTCTTTCTCCTCCCGCTCCCAAGTCCCCAGTCCCCAGTTCCAAGTCCCCAGTCCCCTTAAATGTAGATAGCTGAATTATGGCGATAATCTCCTCGAAAAAACAGCCTCCAGAACCCAACGGAGAACCAAAGCAGCGTCAGGAGTCGGTGAGGACACCTTCCACAGACAAGATTTTGCAGCCTGAAGCTGCTATTGATGAACAAGAACAGCAAGAAGAAGGTATTCGACCACACCGATTTGCCGATTACATAGGGCAAAAAGATTTAAAGGATGTGCTAGATATTGCCATCAAAGCAGCCAAGTCTCGTGGTGAGGTGCTAGATCACTTACTGCTGTATGGGCCGCCGGGATTGGGCAAAACTACAATGGCAATGATTTTAGCATCGGAAATGGGGGTAAATTATAAAATTACTAGTGCCCCAGCGCTAGAACGTCCACGGGATATTGTTGGGCTACTGGTCAACATGAAACCAGGGGATATCTTATTTGTGGATGAAATTCATCGCCTCTCGCGGATGACGGAGGAAATTCTCTATCCGGCAATGGAAGATTATCGGTTAGATATTACTATTGGTAAGGGTTCTAGCGCTCGAATCAGAAGTTTGCCGTTGTCAAAGTTTACCTTAGTGGGAGCTACAACACGTGTCGGTGCTTTAACTTCACCACTGCGCGATCGCTTTGGTTTGATTCAAAAACTCCGATTTTACGAAGTTGACGAATTGACTAAAATTGTACTGCGAACCGCTCAATTACTCAAAACCCCTGTTACAGAAGCTGGTGCAACAGAAATTGCCCGTCGTTCACGCGGTACACCACGGATTGCGAATAGGCTACTTAAGAGAGTACGTGATTATGCGGAAGTAAAGCTATCTGGGGATATTAATGAAAGCATCGCATCTGAAGCATTGCAACTATTTCAAGTAGATCCATGCGGTTTAGATTGGACAGACCGCCAGATGTTGAGTGTAATTATTGAACAATTTAACGGCGGCCCAGTGGGGTTAGAAACAATGGCAGCAGCGACGGGTGAAGATACTCAAACAATTGAAGAGGTGTACGAACCTTACCTCATGCAGATTGGGTATTTAACTAGAACTCATCGCGGCAGAATGGCCACTAAGGCAGCATACAAGCATTTGGGATTCACCCCGCCTAATGAACAATTGTCATTATTGTAATTATAGGCATTGGGCATGGGGTCGTTGAGAGTGGACAACTAACTGTCAACTGTCAACTGTCAACTGTCAACTTTCCACTCCCCATTTTCAAAAGAGACATAGGTAGACCTAGATGATTAAGTTGATTGGTATTTTTCTCAGTCTTTTACTTGTGTTTGGCTGGGGTACTCCAGTCATGGCACAATCTCAACCGCCGATTACTGAAGAACAGTTAAAACAAGGCGATGAATGGGCCAATCAAGCGTTTGTAGCAACGAATCAAGGTGATTTTGCGACAGCTGAAACCTACTGGACAAAAATTATTGAGCAATTTCCGACAAATGCCGGGGCGTGGAGTAACCGGGGGAATTCGCGGGTGAGTCAGAACAAATTGCAAGAGGCGTTGGCAGATTATAACAAAGCCATAGAACTAGCGCCGAATGTGACTGATCCATATTTAAATCGGGGTGCGGCGTTGGAAGGAATGGGAAAATGGTCAGATGCGATCGCAGATTATAATCATGTCTTAGAACTCGATCCTAACGATGCGATGGCGTATAACAATCGGGGAAATGCCAAAACAGGTTTAGGAAAATGGTCAGATGCCATCGCTGACTACAAAAAATCTAATGAGATAGCCCCAAATTTTGCCTTCGCACGTGCTAACTACGCCCTCGCTCTTTATGAAACAGGTCAAAAAGAGCAAGCAATCCGTGAAATGCGAAATATCGCCCGTAAATACTCCAAGTTTGCTGATGTGCGTGCCGCCCTCACAGCTGCATATTGGGTAAATGGAGAACAAGGTGAAGCCGAAAGCAACTGGGTAGCAGCTTATGGACTTGATAGCCGCTATAAGGATATCGACTGGGTAAAAAATATCCGCCGTTGGCCTCCCAGCCTAGTTACAGCTTTGGATAAGTTCTTGAAAATCCAGTAAAGGTATTTGACCTTCAGCATGGTAGGTAGCTGCTTTGAATAACTTTTTGACAGCTTAATAGGGGCATTTACTATGAAATTGATCAAAATACTCTCTGCACTTACTGTTGAAACTATCAATTGGTTTTATCCACTAGTCTTAACCATTGTGACTTCTTTTCTAGAGGCCTGGCTAATTTTTAGCATGTTTCCAGAAATCAACACCCTGGTTCTAATGGCAATATTTCCTATCCTCTACTTATTCTGGTTATTTCTCTTTTTATGCCTGAGTACGTTGGGAACAACTTTTCTGTTTCTATTTGTCAAAAAACCAAGATTTGTCGAAATTGATGTCCTTGAGGATTTGCCATTACTGATTAAAATATCACCCATAATTAACTCTTACAGGATAATGCTACTGCTCGATACATTGCCTGGGCTGAATTATTTAAAAATGTCTCCAACTGCATTGAGATGGCTGAGGAATTTGGCAATGCGAGCCTATTCTCCAAAAGTACATATAGGTAAAAGGTCTCTAGTAATTGCATGGCTGCAAGATCCAGATTTGACATACATTGGTGACAATGTTGTTATTGGCAGTGAATGCCATATTGTTGCTCATGCTACCAATACATCTGATGGGAAAGTTAAATATATTTCAGAGCCAATTACTATTGGAAACAAAAGTACTATAGGTGGTAACACTCGAATTGGAATGGGTGTCAAAATTGAAGAGGAAGCAATAGTAGAAGTAGGCAGTAATGTACTTCCTTACACACGTATAGGGCATGGTGAAGTCTGGGGTGGGAATCCTGCTATTTTTCTTCGCAAACGAAATGAATATGTAAATGAGGCAAAACCAAAGTCTTCGTTTCAACAAATAGCTCACTTAGAATTGAATGAAATAATTGCTAATGCTATTCGTTTGACACCAAAAGAGATTTCTGATGACCTAAATAGCAACAACTGTATGACATGGGATTCCCTCGCAACAATGTCAATTGCTGCTGCATTATATGACCGCTTTTCAATTCGTGTTCCTCCTAAAGATATTTTCAAACTGAATTCTCGAAAGTCAATCGAGCAGATAATTACTGCCCATACAGATAATTATTCTTTAGAAAGTTCAGACGCTGTATCTACTCCTAGCGAAGATATTGAAATTCCAAATAATCCAGAGCTTTTACCGCTTTACGATCTAGATACCGTAACTCAGATACTTGCACGTCGTTTTCGAGAATCGATACCAGAAAGTAATACAAAAATTGTCATTGCTGCCAGTTTTACTGCACAACCACTAGGTTCTAGTTTAGAACTCTGGTGTCGAGCTTTCGGCATTCCATTATCTGTTGAATTTGGTGAATTCAACCAATTGGAACAGACTCTTCTTTCTCCAGATAGTGGTTTTATGAATAATCCAAACGGGTTAAATATAGTTCTTACTCGCCCAGAGGATTTAATCTCCGATGAAGATCAGGACGGAATGATTCGTGGCAGTCAACTATTGGATGCTATCAGTAGTTATGCTGCCAAGAAAAATGGTCTGATTGTGTCGAATTTACCTCTAGCAGTTTCGCCATTTTTTCATGGCAAGCATCAACAGGTGGAGAAGGTACGCCTTTGGTGGCAAGAACAACTGGAAAAATTGGCAGGAATTCATATTTTAGACTTTGCAAGAGTTGTTGAGGAAGTTGGACGAAAAAATTCACAGGATGCTTTATTTGAGGCGATTGCTCGCGCTCCTTATTCACAGATTGTCTATCAGAGACTAGGAATTGCAATTACTCGTTTAGCGCACGGAATATTTCTTCCTGCTAAAAAAGTTGTGGCACTCGATTGTGATGGTATTTTGTGGGGAGGTATTGTGGGTGAGGATGGTATTGATGGCATAGCTTTGAGCAATGACCAGCCCGGTCGCAGTTTTCGTCTATTTCAGGAAATGCTTTTAGCTCTCAAAAAACGCGGTATTCTCCTGATACTAGTTAGCAAAAATCAGGAAGCAGATGTCTGGAATGTATTTGACAATCATCCCGATATGGTATTGCAACGCTCAGATATTGCTGCTCATCGGATTAACTGGAAAACAAAATCTGCCAATTTGCGCGATATTGCTGAAGAATTAAACTTGGGTCTGGACTCTTTCGTTTTTGTGGATGATTCTCCAATCGAGTGTCTGGAAGTGCAGACTAATTCTTCAGATGTAACTGTTGTTACTATGCCAAAAGAGCCGGCACTTTATGTTGAAACTCTTTCCAAACTCTGGTGTTTTGATTCTTCAAATATCACAATCGAAGATAAAATCCGAACAGAACTTATGGCGCAGGAACAACAGCGCCATAAATTACAGCAGGGTGTAACTAGCCTTGAAAGTTATTTAGAATCCTTGCAATTGGTTGTAGAAATTCGGTCTGCCGAAGAAAAAGATTTGCCACGGGTAGCCCAATTGACACAGAAAACCAATCAGTTCAATCTTTCTTTAATTCGCCGTTCCTTAACTGAAATTCAAGACCTTCACAAATCCAGTTCCATTCTGGTACTTAATCTTAAAGACCGCTTTGGTGATTATGGTCTTGTTGGTGTAGCGGTTCTGAAACAGAATAACGAATCTTTGTTTATAGATACCATGCTGATGAGCTGTCGTGCTTTGGGACGGGGAGTGGAACAATCTCTTTTATGCAGCATTTTTGATTTCGCTAAACAGAAGAATTTAAATAAGATTGTCGCTCCTTACTCTTCAGGTCTGCGAAACGAGCAGGTGAAAAGCTTTCTTTTAAAAATGGGTTTTTCACAAACACACTCAGATGTTCTGGAAGCTGGGGTAGAAAAGGCTCCCGAAAAGCCTGAGCATATAAAAAGGCTGGTTTGGATGCCAAATTTGGTGTAGTTTCAGGATTTGCTCTGGAGGTAAATGTTATGTTAACGCCTCCAGAAATGCAATCGCATTCTCAAACTTTCTAAACAAAACTAGTCTTTCTGAGTCGCTGATTATGCTGACGCTTTCCAGTTACCACCATTGGTACACCACCGCCTGGTGCTAACAGGAAGCTTTTCCGAACTGGCAGTACTAGTTTTGTATCAGCTAGTTTCATTTGCCAACTAGATAGTATAGTTGCCAATACCAGTTTCATTTCAAACAGGGCAAATGCCATGCCAATACAGCGACGATTCCCACCACCAAAAGGCAAATATTCAGCTGGAGTAAATTGCCGTTCTAGAAACCGATCTGGCTTAAACTGCTTTGAATTGGGGTATAAATCTTCTCGATGATGGCTCAAATAAATACAAGGAACCAATATAGTACCAGGGTCAAATTTGTAGCCTACAATTTCTAATGGTGATTTAACCAATCGATTTAGTCCCAACATCGCCACTGGATAGAGGCGCATTGTTTCCGAACAAACCGCATTCAAATAGGGCAATCGGAAAATGATGTTTGGGTCTTTGTTGTCACCCAGGTTATCCAGTTCTTGCACCAGTTTTTCACGTACCTCAGGCTGATGATGAATCCAGTACAAAGCCCATGCCAAAGAACTAGCCGTAGTTTCATGACCTGCAACCAACAAAGTCATCAACTCATCACGTAATTCCAAGTCTGTCATCGGCTCACCGACTTCATCACGAGCCGCCATCATCAAAGACAGAATATCACTTCGAGACTGGTCGGCAAGCGATCGCCTCTCTTGAATTTCAGCATAGATGAGATCATCCATTTCCTGCCGCAAACGTAGATAACTTCCCCAAGGACTGCGAGGCCCTAAATCCTGCCGTAATAATGGGAACAGGAGCAGCATTGCCCGCAAAATAGGTCTTTTTGGATTCAGGATAGCAATCAGGATTTCTTTGAGTTTTTCATAACGAAGTCCTTCCTCTAGACCAAATACAGCCTTTAAAATTACCTGAAAGGAGATTTCTTGCATAGATGACAAGACTGTAAAGGTCTCCCCAACTGGCCAGTGGCTAGTTACTTGCTTGGTGATCTCGGTGATTAAATCACCATAAGCCTGCATTCTTTCCCCATGTAGAGGAGGCGTCAACAGTTTACGCTGGCGTTGGTGAGGTTTTCCTTCTAAGGATAGTAGAGAATTTGGCCCCAATAAAGGCGCTCCTGAACCTGCTGCTGCACCAGAATCTAACTGTTTTGGGTCTGTGGTAAAAATCTGCCCAATCGCTTGAGGATTACTAATGAAGACTTGAGGAGTAAAAGTTGGGCCGATTCGGAGGGTGAACATATCACCATAGCGTTTAGCACACGCTTCCATGTATTCTAAGGGATTAGTAAGCCACTGATACGTCTGTACCCAAGGGTGAGTTTGGGGGCCGTTAGGCAGTTTAAGTGCAGACATTTTTATTAATCTCCCAATAATTGGAGCAAGATTGTTAAGCTATTACGCTTTGAAATTACACAGTCACTTCCTAAGTTCGTTGACCGCTGACGGTTAACTGTCAACAGTCAACAGTCAACTGCCAACACGAAAAGATGTGCAAGTTAAATGCGCGACAGCTTATCAGCTAGTCATTCACGCATAGCTTGATTTATCTTAGAACACAGTTCGGGCAGATGAAGTTACCAATTCTTGAATCTGCCTTGGGGTTAATTCCTGCACATTACGCAAAACTACTGCTGCTCCTGCTGCTATGAGTGTCTCACTATATGCATCACTACGGGCTGCTGTTTCTTGCACATGGGGTGGTAAAACACCTACACCAAGCCAAGTGCGAGATGAATCTAGACCCCGCGCTTTCTCTACAGTATACATATCTGCTACAGTATCTCCTACGTATACGATCGCTGATGTTTGCTCAATTCCATTTTCTAATTTACGAACTGTGGCGAAAAGTCCAGTGGGGTCAGGTTTACCTGGCGCATCTTCCATCGCAATCAACACTGGAGATTCTAAGCCCAGGCGTTTTTCTAATACATAGTTAGCAGAAGCACGAGTTGCACCGCTAAAAAATCCCCAAGCAATCCTCGCTTGGGTAAGTTGCTCTAAATAGCTAGGTTGTAATAATAAGGGTTCATTACAGATATACCCCGTCAAATTGGTGGGGTCTGGGCCTCGGTAGCGGGATTGAAAAAAAGCAACGATCGCATTGTAATCTAGTTGCAGTTGCTCGCGGATCTGTTGTTTGGTTTCAAAGTAGCGGTAAATTAATTCCTGCGATGCTTCCCAATCGTTATTCCACACACCTTCAGATTTTAGTTGGTCAATATCTAGTGGGGTTGGACGATATGCTTGGGTAGTAAAATGTTCTACAGTATCTGCGATCGCTCGGCGATAGGAACCGCTAACATCGCGCACAACGCCATCAATATCGAAAACAACAATCGCTGTTACAGAAGTTTTTTGAGTCATGGAATAGGAAGCAAAAGAGTTTTACATCATCATAATGCGCTCATGGCTCAGGTAAAAAATCGGGGTCGAGGGCTTGCTCTGGCGTGAATGAAGATTGTTCGGGGAAAGTAGCGATGGCTAATCCAGTTTCAATGACAGCCAGTCGTCTAGCGGCTTGATAGCTTTCATCGAAAACCTGATCAAAGTGAGGCTTCAAACTGGGACTTTCCTTGAGTACCTTTTGGACTCGTCTGCGGTGTTCCAAAATTGTGTACTGCCAACTTTTTAAGCGCCTTTCAGTTTGAATTTGATATTTGAGCAGATGCATCAACAACACTTCCAGATTGCTCTCCAATGCCCGCTTCTCACTTCTGCCCATCGTTTCAATTTCTTCAATCAGGTTGTCTAAGTCCAGTTGTGTGAAATTCTTTTGCTTGAGCAGTTCTGCCGTGGTTTGAATCCACAGGTAAAAATCTTGCTCGTACAAATCTGAACCAGATGTTGTTTGAGATTGGGGCAGTTGGGCAGTCACGTCGCTTCGCTCCGAATTCAAAATTAACAGCAAAATCTTCTAAATCAGGGTGTGATTATGACTCAGGTAAAAAATTGGGGTCAAGGGCTTGCTCTGGCATGAAGGGAGATTCTTCGGGGAAGGTAGCCAAATGCAATTCAGTTTCATCAGCAGCTAAGAGTCTAGCATCGTCATAACATAGCCCAAAAACCTCATCAAAATAGGGTTTGAGGCTAAGACTTTCTTCTAGAGCTTGTCTAATGCGTTTGCGATGCTCACGAATTGTTGCTCGCCAACTACCAGAGCGCTTATCAGCTTGATATTTATACTTCAATAGGTGCATTAGCACCACTTCTAAATTGCTTCTCAGTGCTTTCTTTTCACTCCTGCCCATTGTTTCAATTTCATCAATCAAATTCTTTAAATCCAGTTCTGTGAGCCGACCTTGTTTGAGCAATTCTGCTGTGGTTTGAATCCACAGGTAAAAGTCTTGCTCATACAAATCTGAACCAGATGTTGTTTGAGATTGAGGCAGTTGGGCAGTCATATGCATCTCTTTTAGCGCCGACTACACTTTATGCTAGTCCAATTCAATCACTGTTTGGTCATTTGATAGGGTATTGCGTTAAAATAAGCGATCGCTATCCTAGTTAAGTAATGCCCGGAAATTCCCGGAGGTGTGATTGACCAAGTTTATTTTGAAAATTTTGTGGTTAGACGAAAACGTTGCTCTAGCAGTCGATCAAATTGTAGGCAAAGGCACCAGTCCTTTGACTAAGTACTTTTTTTGGCCCAGAAATGATGCCTGGGAAGAGTTAAAAAAGGAATTAGAATCCAAACATTGGATTACTGATCTAGACCGTGTTGAGTTGCTTAATAAAGCAACAGAAGTGATTAACTACTGGCAAGAGGAAGGCAGAAACCGTCCAATGGCAGAAGCTCAATTGAAATTTCCAGAAGTTGCCTTTACAGGTAGCGCTTGATATTACAAAATTAGCTATTGTGCTGTTCTACAAGCTGCCACAGTTTGATAGTCTTGTCCCTGCTGCCACTTGCAATTAATTGTGTAACTTTGCTCACAGCAACAGCAGATACTGAGTCTACATGACCAGAGAGAGTAACGATCTCTTCTGCTGTGCTTACCCTCCAAAGTTTAACTGTTTTGTCGCAACTTGCACTTAGGAGCGTTTCGCCATCGGCAGTAAAAGCCACAGCCACCACAGACCAAGAATGGCCTACAAGTGTGCAAATTAGCTGACCAGTGTTTACCTCCCACAATTTAATAGTGTTATCATCACTACCCGTCGCCAAAATTTGACCATCAGGACTAAAAGCGACTGTCAAAACCGCCCATGCATGACCCGAAAGGGTGGCTAACAAGCTATAGCATGGGCGGTTTTGAACAAGAGGCATGGGGGCAGGGGGCAGGGGGAAAGGGGAAATGTCCTCTGCCCCTTGTGAGTGGTCTTTTAACTCAGCACTATTCATATCCCCCTGCTCCCTGCTCCCTACTCCCCTGCCTCTTCCTAATGCAGGTATCTGCCACAGGCGAATTGTTCTGTCATAACTAGCGCTGGCTAAAAGCTGTCCTTGGGGACTAAATGCCACTGAATTTACCTGTAATTGGTGTCCAGTTATCGTGCAAATTTCTGTGCCAGTATTTATATCCCAAAGTTTGATTGTCTTATCCCAGCTACCACTAGCAAGAATCTCCCCATCTGGACTAAAAGCAACTGATTTTACAGCGTGTGAGTGTCCCAAGAGAGTGCAGATTTCCTCTAATGTTTCAACTTGCCACAATTTGATAGTTTTATCATCGCTAGCAGTTGCCAGAATTTGACCATCAGGACTGAAGGTTACTGATTTTACAGCTTGGGAATGTCCTGATAAGTTAGCTAGGACTTTTTTGGTATTTAAATTCCACAATTTGATGTTTTTGTCATCACTAGCACTGGCTAAAGTGTGACTATCAGGACTGATGGCAAGGGCATTCACACTACTTAATCTCCCAGAATGCCCAGTTAGGGTATGCAAGCATTGCCAAGGAGGATTTGGTAATTTAAAATTTTGAGTTTTAGATTCCATACCCATTGCTTGCATAACTTCGTCAGCAGATTGAAAGCGGCGGTTAACAGCATTTTGCAGCAGCTTGTCGAGGATTTGCGCCAAGCGATCGCTTATCCTACTAGTAAGATAATCTCGCCAAACCCAACAATTATTAGCAATATCAAATAAATCAAAGGGAGCAATCTGGGTAAGTAAGTAAATACAAGTTACACCCAAGCTATATAAATCACTAGCAAAAACCGCTTTTCCCTTCGCTTGTTCTGGTGCAGCATATTCTGCACTGCCGATACTGGTTTCAGATGTTAGCAGATCAATTTCTGTGATGATTTTCGCAGTGGTAAAATCGACTATGACTAAATCCCCCTTCTTGGTAATTGGGGATTTACGGATGATATTTTGGGGTTTAATATCGCGGTGAATGATGTTGCGATCGCTAATAAACTGAAAAACTGGCAACAAATCCTCTAACAGTTGCCAAATCTGAGTTTCATTAAAAGCACCTTCTTCCTCAACCACCTGAGCTAAATTAGTGCCTGCAATAAACTCCTGCACAAAATAAAAATGCCCGTTCTGCTGAAAATAAGTTAATAAAGCAGGAATTTGCGGATGCTTTCCTAATTCTTCTAGTTTTTGCGCCTTTTGCTGAGAATTTTTAAATGTTTCGTATCCCAGCGATAATTCTTGAACGATGCAAGAAACTGGAGGAAATTCACCCTCATCTACAGCGACGAAGGTTTTACAGAATCCCCCTTTACCAATCTGCTTCATTAAACGATAACGTTGTTGTAAAAGCAAAATCCCACAATTAATATATAGCCGTTTGTTTTTTGTCAGGGCATAACATTGTTATGCCCCTACCTCATGTTCCTGAAGTTACTTATCTACAGGAAAATTCACAACTATAGGTGGATGACCGTTTTCTGGAGTTGGTTGTGCTTTGGTAACTACTGGTTGTGGATGCAAAGGTGTTGGTGTCAATTCACCTTTACCAGTTTGATTCCATAAAATCATCGATAGTAGCCCATCCACCAAGCCATTATTGCTGCCGTTATTGCCAACTAAGACATCTGGAATCAAGCGGACATTGCGATCGCCTATAATCTGCATCAGTTGCATTGCTGTATAACCTTGTGGCCCCAAAGCTTCCACACCAGCGCGGTAGGTTTCAGCTTTGGCGTTACCTGTGGCCCGTATACCTTCAGCCTCAGCAATTGCCCGGAGTTTTGTCCCCTCAGCTTCACCGTTAGCCTGCTTGATTTGGGCTTGGGCATTTAAGTCGGCTATATGCACACTCTGCTCTGATTTCACCATTTCTTGCTGGATATTAGCCAGTGCCGTTTCCCGGACAAGCTGCTGCCGTTGGGTTTGCGCCATCTGCTGGACTTCATAAGTCTTGCGTTCTTCTTCGGCAATTTTCCGGTCTGTCTGTGTCTGCATTAACGACGCTGGTGGCTGAATATCACCAATAAGGGTGTCGATCGCTTGCACGTCATAAGCCCGCAATGCTGTTTTAATATACTCAGCAGCCTCAGCTTGCCGCTCACTCCGAGCAGTCAAAAAGTCCAGTACAGTATAGTCTTGGGCTGAGTTGCGGAAATAATTACCGATAGTCGGTTCTAATACATGGTCTACTAGATTTTGCATAGCACCAACGCGAGAAATTACCTTTGGGGCATCTAAAGCGCCCACATGGATAATTTGTGCTACTTCCAAATCAAAAGCAAACCCATCACGCGATCGCACTGTCAAGGAAGCTAGTTGAGCATCATAGCTGTGACGTTCTGTGCGGTCTGACCAGTTTAATACAATGTTGGTCGTTGGCACTAGTTCCATTTTCATGATCCGAGAATTAATCGGGTGCTTGCCAGGATACAACGGTTCTACCCATACACCCTTATGTCCAGGATTGACCAAGTTACCGTGGGTGAAAGCTGCACCGCTGACATCTTGATGTGCCTTACCCACGAAAGAAATCACCACGCCCACATACCCAATGGGAATTTCCGTCATCGGCACTTGCTCAACCTGGACAAACCAAGGATTCAAGTTCCAAGAACCAGAAAGCAAGGTTTGTTCTTGTAAACCTCGCCGTCCACCTCCATTAATAAATTTCTGACCATTTTGAAAGTTGTCGTGTCCGTCAATTATGGGGCCTGCGAGTTCACCAGCGGAAATTGGTACACCATCCAAGGTAGTGACGATACCAACTTTATCAGATGCCAGACTATATACCCGCAACTGTTCTGGAGTCATGCCATGAGCGCTGGCATTTGATGCCATGATGACTTTAAATAGCGCGGTGTTAATCCGGTACGTACCAGCCGTAAGAAAACCCATTTGCCGCCCTTTTTCCCCATCTTGGGTTAGGAATTTCCGAGCATCTTGGAAGTTGTCACAACTGACAATTTTACCCAAAATCCGCTCTGGTGGGATGGATGCGCCATCTGCCGCCACAATCAAAGCGATTTCCCCTTGGGGAACGACAATTACCGATTCTTTCTTTACAGAATACTGCCAAGGCCAATAGCCCCAGTGCCAACCAGGAGCTAAAGTATCTGCTTGCAAGCCAGCTTCCCCGTTGAGTGCAATCAAACTTCCTGCGGGGAGTCCACGCCCGGAAAGGGTAAATTTCCTCACCACAATGCCGACTTCACGTTCGCCAATAACCACCAGTCCGCCAAAGAATAGAGGGACGAAGATAATTAAACCGCCGACAAGTATTGGTACAAATAAATTAATTCCAGCAGCTTGATATTGAACCCTATTAGTTTGTAACTGGGCAATATTTACTTTGGTCTGATTTAGCTGGGCAGTCGCCGAAGTGACTTCTTTTACAGTAGTTATTTGTACAGGAGTCGCATTGGCAGAGTGAATACTACCAGTGTTCGTCATGCGCGTAGCGTCTCGTAGAGAACACGTTGGCACAGCGATCGCTAATGTTGCTAGGATAGATGCTGCAAAACGAGCTACCTTATTTTGTTTACGAGTACCAAGGCAAGATTGAAAACTTTTCATAATTTGTGCCCCTTTGGGCAACTAATTAGTTAAGTTAACACTTCACCAAGGCAAGCCTTGATTTCTTAAACTTGGTGTAATTTTTTTAAAATTTAATAAATATCTTGTAGGTTGGACATTGCCCAACCTACAAAGTTGAAATATAAAGTTAAATTAGACCAAACCGCCAGCAGCTTGAAACCGAGCGCGGGCCCGTTTGAAGGCTTGATTTGCCTGAATTTGGGCTTGGCGATCATCTGCTGAAACTTGATTCAGACGCGCTTCTGCTTGGTTGTAAGCAGTACGGGCTTCATCAAGGTTAATTTTGTCGCCACGTTCAGCGCCGTTAACCAGAATTGTCACTTCATTTTCTTCGACTTCGGCAAAGCCACCCAAAAGGGCGATCGCTTCCCAATTCTGATTTTTAGCGGCGCGGACTCGCATTACACCAGTATCTAAGGCGGTCAGAAGTGGTGCGTGTCCAGTTAGGATACCTAGTTGACCAGTGGTGCTAGGCAAAACAACTTCTTCAGCCGGAGCATCCCATACTGTCTTGTCTGGGGAAATTACACGAACGGTTAATGTCATTTGTCTTTTGTCCTTCGTCCTTTGTCCTACCCTGCGGGAAGCCGCTGGCGCGTCTATGTCCTTTGTCTTTTGTAATTGCCATTAGTCATTAGCAGTTGAACTAATGACTAATGACTAATGACTAACCTTTGATTTTTTCAGCTTTAGCGATCGCTTCGTTAATATCGCCAACCAAGTAGAAAGCCTGTTCTGGTAGAGCATCCAACTCACCAGACAGAATTTTCTGGAAGCCTTTGATGGTATCTTCTAACTTCACATACTTACCAGGAGAACCAGTAAATACTTCTGCTACAAAGAACGGCTGGGACAAGAAGCGCTCAACCTTCCGCGCCCGCGCTACGATCAGACGGTCTTCTTCAGACAATTCATCTAGACCGAGAATAGCGATAATGTCTTGGAGTTCTTTATAACGTTGCAGAGTTGATTGCACCGCACGCGCAGTATTGTAGTGTTCGTCACCTACAATGTTGGGCTGGAGCATGGTGGAAGTCGAACCAAGGGGGTCAACTGCGGGATAAATTCCCTTAGCTGCTAAACCGCGAGACAGCACTGTTGTACCATCCAAGTGGGCGAAGGTGGTAGCAGGCGCGGGGTCAGTGAGGTCATCCGCAGGTACGTACACTGCCTGAATGGAGGTAATTGAACCCTCTGTTGTCGAAGTAATCCGCTCTTGCAGTTCACCCACGTCGGTTCCCAATGTGGGCTGATATCCTACCGCAGAGGGCATGCGACCCAGTAGCGCGGATACTTCCGAACCTGCTTGCACAAACCGGAAGATATTATCAATAAACAGCAGCACATCCTGCTTGTTCACATCCCGGAAGTACTCTGCTACTGTCAATCCCGAAAGACCAACCCGCATTCTCGCTCCGGGTGGCTCGTTCATTTGACCGTAGACTAGAGCAATTTTGGATTCGTTGAGGTTGTCTTTATTGATAACCCCAGATTCAATCATTTCGTTGTAGAGGTCATTGCCTTCACGGGTGCGTTCACCCACACCAGCAAAAACGGATACTCCACCATGCTGGGTAGCGATGTTGTTGATCAACTCCATCATGATTACGGTTTTACCAACACCAGCACCGCCGAATAGACCAATCTTACCGCCGCGTCGATAGGGAGTCAGAAGGTCAACAACTTTAATCCCAGTCTCGAACACGGAAGGTTTGGTTTCCAGGTCGGTGAATTTGGGAGCAGAGCGGTGGATGGGTAAACTTGCCTCAGCATTTACAGGCCCCCTGTTGTCCACAGGTTCGCCAAGGACGTTGAAAATTCGACCCAAAGTGGCTTTACCAACTGGAACGTTGATGGGAGCGCCTGTATCGGTGACTTCAAAACCGCGTACTAAGCCTTCGGTGGAACTCATCGCAACAGTCCGCACCTGGTTGTCGCCCAGCAGTTGCTGTACTTCAACGGTGATGTTGATTTCCTGTCCAGCTTCGTTGGTGCCAACGATTTTCAAAGCATTGTAGATTTGTGGCAATTTCCCGCCGGGAAATTTAACGTCTACAACTGGGCCAATGATTTGGGTAATGTAGCCAATGTTTGTTTTTTCTGCGGTTGTGACCATGCTGCGCCTAATGATTGAAGCTATATTTCAGATACGGTCGAAGAAGACATAAAATTAAGCAATGTCACCTTCAGATTAGCACTGAACGACCCTACCTTCGCCTTAAATTGATCCTTAAGACTGTTGTCTGAGCAGCCAAGGTAGACTTGCTTGTAAAACTGTTCAAGTCAGTCAACGCAGGCACGAGGAGCAATTCAGAAAGGGATTTGACCTTGGAGAGGATACGGGTCATGAACCAAAAAAATCTAAAATCTAAAATTATTTAGTCAAAATAAAAAACTGCTGTGCCTGATATTAATAGGCACAGCAGGTATCAAAATGACGGTGAGAAAAAATTTAGGCTTTCACGGCAGCTTTTTGTAGCTGTTTGCGCTTGCAAAGGGAAGTAGCGCTGAAAGCACCGAAGGCTAGGACACCGATTATGGAAGTAGGCTCAGGAACAGAGGTGGTCTTGGTAAATTTCACGTCATCCAGCAGTAGTCCAACATTATCTCCACCAACCCCATCGAAAGCCAATTTGCCGATTGTCGCTGAAGTGACTGTGATGTTACGAGTAAAAGTTGTAAAGTTATCGGTCGATGGCAGTGTGATTGTTTCGTTAAACAGGCTACCCAACGATACGGCCACAGAGTTAAAACCGTTATTTCTTTGATCGCCAGCTAGCTTGAAAGTTAGGTTGAGGATGTCACCTACATTAAACGCGAATGTTTCTTTAGATTCAAGTTTGCCAGCCAGAGCTGATGAGCCATCTGTATCTACGTATAGCCCGTTGCTTGGGAAGAAATCAAAAAAGCCATTTCCAATCAGGTCAACTGTTCCGTTTGTAACATTCCAATTGGCAAAATTGTTATAGTTTAACACCCCATTACCGCTATTTTCGGTATTAAAATTGTCTTCTAGAAGAACTACGGTTGCGGCCTTCGCAGAAGCCGATGTTGCAATTCCAATTGCAGTAAAAGCTATGATCGCTATGCTGATTTTGCTTAAATATTTTAAACCGATTGACGTAGTCATAGAAATTAGTTTATTTCCTTGCTCAGTAACTGTTAAACAGCTTAGTGGTTAATTTATTTATTGAGTACAAAAAATAAGTACAAATACGTAAATTTTATATTGTGAATTCAATTAACATAGTAGTAAAAACTGAGTTAATATCAGGTTTACATAGGTATTTTTTAGCAAATACATAGACAAAAAATATTAAAGTTGCGATGTTTTTTTACAGCAGCTTTATACTACTTTTGTACCCACAGGGTTTGATTAAGGCTAAAAATCTAAAGCTGTGTAAGTTTGGGAACTACTGCCGTAAAATGGTGTTGATGCACCTGCTAAAATAAATGTAGTTACGACAAACTGGTGCAAGTTCACCCGCTTCATCTTTACACTTCCACCGAACAACAGCTTATGAATTTCTCGTCAGCACGACAATATTTTTATCAGGAGATTCAACGGTCTGACGAGGACATTGATTTAGCAAAGGCAGCTTTGTATATTGCACAAGAAGAATATCCTAACCTAGATCCAGAGGAATACCTCAATGCTCTAGATACAATGGCATGGGAGTTACAAGAACGCCTACCTGACTCACGATATCCTTTGCGGATAGTTCAAAGTATTAATCAGTATCTCTACAAAGATTTAAAGTTTTCGGGTAATAAAATTGACTATTACGATCCGCGTAACAGCTTTTTCAATGATGTAATTGACCGACGATTGGGGATTCCCATTACCTTAGCGCTGGTTTACCTGGAGGTTGCCCGACGAATTGATTTCCCGATGGTGGGTGTGGGGATGCCAGGACATTTCCTAATCCGTCCAGATATTCCAGATATAGAGATTTTTGTAGATGCCTTCAATGGCGGTGAAATAATATTTGCTCAAGATTGCGAAGAACGGCTGTCTCAACTTTATCAACAACCCGTGACGCTACAACCAGAATTTTTAGCTGTAGTCAGTCATCGGCAATTTTTGGCACGGATGTTGACAAATTTAAAATTTATTTACCTCAAACAGCAAGAGTTAGAAAAAACGCTAGCAGCAGTTGAACGAATTTTGTTGCTGTTTCCTGGTTTAACTTTAGAACTGCGCGATCGCGGCTTGATCTACTATCAACTCGGTTACTACCCCCAAGCCGTAGACGACTTACAAAATTATTTAGCAAAAGTTCCCGATGCCGAGGATGCATCCGTAATTCGGCGGCTACTTACCGAATTAGGTAAAGATGGGTAGGGAGTGGGGAAGCAAGGGGACAAGGAGAATAACCATGCCAATTTCTGATGACTGATGACTGATGACTAATTTTGTTCTTCTGCTACCCGTTTGAGGCGACGCAGTTGGGCTTGCATATCTTCTTTTGTCCAAGATGCAGCAAAGGTGTTGAAACCCCAACTCACTAAGGGGTTAGGGATATCGTATTCAAAGCGGTTGAGTAGGAGCGTTCCCTTTTCTATTGGCTGACATTCCCAGCGATCGCGCCCTTGAAAAAATCCTTGAAATTCCCAGACTACCAAACCCGGTTGTCGTTCCACAACTACGCTATTCAAAGTGGGTTTCAGTAAAGGAATTTGAATGATAAAACGACTTTCACTGCCGATATCGGTACTCCAAGCTTCCCCCACAGGTTCGCAGCGGAGGACGGGGTTAAGCCAACGGTGCATGAGAGCTAAATCGCTAATACAGCGCTCCACCACCGTAGCTGTAGCATTAATTTGAATTGATTGTTCCAAAACTTGGGACATTCCACATCTTTGATGCTGTTGCTGCAATTAGAGTAACGCAAAATTCCCCACTGTCAGTAGATTAAATCAAATATAAGTAACAAAGTCAAAAATTAGTCTTGATATCAATGCCATAAATGTATGTCTTTACTGGTAAATTGATAGACAAAACACTGACTCAGTGTTTGCGGTGAATACTTAAGCTTAATTCCCAAAAACCATGAACACAACTTGGCAAGAAATAACCCAGGTGATAGGAGTTGGTTTGCCGATGAAGATGCAGCAATTTTTGGCACAATCGCCTAGCCTGCAATCGGCGCAACCAGCAGTAAATCAAGGAATCGCTGAGGTGCAAGGTATTATTCAACAGTTGATTCTGTTTACACCCCGTCTGCTGGGGGCAGTAGCAATTTTGTTAGTAGGTTGGCTAATTGCAGCGATCGCAGCGGCAGTGACGCGAGGAATCCTGAATCGCACAAATATAGATAACCGCATTGCCGCAGGGATAACTGGTCGTCATGATGTTCCCCAAGTCGAAAAATTAATCTCCAGCTTAGTCTTTTGGAGCATTATTCTGTTGACAGCGGTAGCTGTTTTACAGACATTGGATCTAGAAGTAGCCTCTCGACCTCTAAATAATTTTCTCGATCAACTTATTGGCTTTTTGCCAAAGTTGGTTGGTGCGGGAATCCTTTTGGGAACTGCCTGGTTTTTGGCAACCATTGTAAAAATTATCATTGTGCGCTCATTACAGGCATTGAGGCTGGATGAGCGTTTAAATCCAGAACCAGAAGACAGCGCACCCAGCCTCAATCAGCTGTCTCTGAGTGAGACGATTGGCAATGCTCTGTATTGGTTTATATTTTTACTGTTTCTCGCCCCAGTTTTAGATACTCTCGGACTCAGGCAGGCTCTACAACCAGTACAAGCTCTAATTACAGAAGTTTTGCTAATTTTGCCAAACATATTAGCGGCAATATTAATTGCTCTAGTTGGCTGGTTCATCGCTAATGTGGTGCGGCGGATTGTCACGAACTTGCTGGCGACAACTGGTATCAACCATTTAGGTAGTCGATTAGGATTATCTTCCACTGCGGGGGTGCAACCTCTATCGAGTATTATCGGCACAATTGTTTATGTTTTGATTTTGATTCCTGTGGCGATCGCAGCGCTCAATGCCTTACGAATTGATGCGATATCTGTGCCTGCGATCGCAATGCTGCAACAGGTTCTCAATGCCCTACCTGCCATCTTTACAGCCGTTGCAATTTGGATTGTTGCCTATTTCGTGGGGCGCTTTGTCGCGGATTTGGTTACAAGTATTCTCACCAATTTAGGTTTTAATAACATTTTCACTATTTTGGGTCTAACAACACCCAGCAGACGAATTGTAGTTTCAACAGAATCAACAACCCCCCCGGTTCCAACGCGCACGCCATCAGAAATTGCAGGCATTGTTGCCTTAGTGGGTATCATGCTATTTGCAACTGTGGCGGCGGTGAATATCTTGAATATTCCAGCCCTGACAGCATTAGTCTCTGGTATTGTGATCATATTCGGGCGGATTTTAGCGGGATTGGTGATATTTGCCATTGGGTTATTCTTGGCAAATCTGGCTTTTAGCATCATTACCAGCTCCGGCGAACGTCAAGCACAGATTTTGGGTCAAGTAGCGCGAATTGCCATCATTGCTTTAGTCTCTGCAATGGCACTGCAACAGATTGGAGTTGCCAGTGATATTGTGAATTTAGCCTTTGGACTTTTACTAGGTGCGATCGCAGTTGCTATTGCCCTAGCCTTTGGTCTTGGGGGGCGCGATATTGCACGAGAGCAAGTTCAAGAATGGCTCAACTCTTTTAAAGGTAGATAAAAGTTGATGAAGACGCAATTTCGTCTGTAAATCTCTGAAAGTGCAGCCGTAATCATCAATAGTGGAGAAAATCTATCGGCAATTGTGCCTAAAAGGTTGAAAGTTAGAGCTTAGAATCTCGGAGTTTGAGTGTAGAACTTGATATTTCGAGTTCAGAAGCTCAAGTTCCGAGTTCTGAGGCTCAATTTAATCGTATTTTCCAAGTCACCTTTTTTAGCGGCGTAAGTGAGAAATCTCTTAGTGCATAAGGAAAGCTGGGGATAAAACAAGGACGCGTAGGCGCAGCCCGTTGTAGACATTGCAAGAAGGCGGGGCGTAGCCTATCGCAGTAACAATCGATTCTCTTAAAATTACTGAAATTCCTGCTGATATAGGTTATTAAAGTGATGAGTGCCGTGTTGGTGGGAAATCTTGGATCAAAATTTGATTTGCCAGCTTTTGTGTTAGAAAAACCACTATTATGGGAAAACTTAAAACAAGATTCTCTGTTGGAGACATTGGCTGTAATTCGTCAGCTAAACGCTATAAATGACAAAATTACACAACACGAGTGGCAATGTGTGCATGATTTGAGAGAATAGCTTGACAATCTAAATAAAAATCATTCTAAAATCAGACTTATGGATTTACTTATTAACATTATTAAACGTTTTTGGATAATTAATTGTTTCGGGGTATTTGTTTTATCGGCTTGTACACCTGCATCATCCCAAGAAAAACTTTTAACATCCAAAGAAGGAAATTTTAGTATCTTAATGCCAGGGAATATTTTAGAAGAAGTTAGTTCTCCAGGAAAGGGGATTAATAACCGGAATTGGACAACTCTTAAAAGTGAATCTATATATTTAGTGACCCATTCAACTTTTGCCAAACGAATAGCTCCGCAGAGAATTCCAAAAGTTTTACAGCTTATAATTCAAACTGCTAATAAAACAAATTTTATTCAGGGTAAACAAGTATCTCAGTCTTCTGTTAATCAAAGTGGATACAACTGTCAAGATTTTACTTTGATGGGCAAACCCAGTGCTTACTTGCAAGAAGAAATTAAGAAAAAAGGATTAAATATAAATAATAAATTGTTGTATCAGAGAAGTTTGCTTTGCATGAAGAATAATTATGCTGTTGAGGCTGTAATTATAACCCCATCGTCTGAAGAATTAAAAACGAATGGGGTATCTTTTATTAAATCGCTAAACCTCAAACCATGAGACTGTTTTTTAGTACTTGGTATGACTATTACTGTTAGTATCTTTGCAGTTTCCTGGCTGAGACTGCATAGACTTTATCAAGCCATCTGATGGCTTTTACCGAAGAATATGTTAGCCAAGTCACAACCCACCGTTATCAAGTTATCCGAATGTGGGAACAAGATTCAGCATTATTTCTTAGCAATCTGGCGTTATTACCTTTAGCACCGTTAACACGAACAGATTCAGCGCAAGCATTATTATTATCACAGGTTGCCGAGGAAATTGCTAAAATTCCAGATATCGAGACTAGACAAAATACTGCTGCTTACACGGAGATTTTAGCAGGTTAAAGTTTGAGAAAGATTTTATTCATCAATTATTGCGGGAGGATTTTATGCAAGAATCAGTGATTTATCAGGATATTTTACATAAGGGAGAACAAAAAGAAGCTTTTCGGTTTTTAAAACGTCAGTTAAATCGGCGATTTGGAGAAATCGATTCATCAATAGTTGAGAGAATTCGAGTCTTATCTACTGAACAATTGGAACAATTAGGAGAAGAGTTTTTAGATTTTTCAAATGTATCTGATTTAGTTGCTTGGCTTGAGGCAAATACAAGCAGTTAAAATAATTTGTAATTACGAATTACGAATTAGTTAAAGCAAGCTTAGGCGGAGCGTTTCTAAACAGGAGAAGCAAATGGCTTGGGTTAGTATGAGCTTCTAGGAATGAACATGACTAACGGAACCTTATTAACTCCATGTCTATGCATTACTTTCTGAGTTTTACCTTGTGGAGTAATTCATCTTTAATACGGTTGAGAATTGAAGTTTCATCCAGGTTTGCCAAAATCCGATTAATTACTGCTTTTGGCCCATCGGGCCCCCAAGTAGCACCATTAGCTAAATAAACTTTGGTAACTTGTCCAATCCCGTAAGAAGAAACACCAGCTACTCCCGCTTGCGTAACTGCCACCGATATATAAGGGCCCAGCGCAGCCCCTGCGGTAGCTGTTGCAGATATACCAAGTAAAGTTTTTAATCCACTCAAGCCCAAATTTGCTAACAATTCACTTGCACCAATTCCGCCCATACTCAGGGCGATTTTTTGTAGCAATTGTACAGCCCCGGCTTCGGTCATAGAGAAGCCATAGAGTTTAGATAAACCCAAAATCAGAGCAATATCAATAACCACACTACTCAGAATATCTACCACAGTTACGGGATTAAGTGCGATCGCTAATGCCTTGGTCATCACAGCCTTCCAAATCAACTGATTGGCATTCACCTCCCGAATCATCAGTTTTCGTTCTATCAACTGCTCATTTACGATGTCGGCATAAAGCATGGTATTAAGAGCAACCAAAGCTTTACCCTCACGATGCAGAATCTCCAAGATTTTCAGCTTCAGTTCCTCGACTTGGGCATTACCTGTACGCAACTGTATGCCCCTAGTACCATCAGGGCGACGAATCGCCGTCTTCACCAATGGTGATGCCGCAGCCATGACAATTTCTAAAGGTGTGAGTAATTCCCGCACCCTTTCATCCCGGATTTTGTGATAAATTGCCATTCGGTCGGCTTCTGGATACTGGTCTACTTTGTTAAACACTAGAATGATCGGTTTACCTGCTTCCCGCAACTGAGAAAGAGCGGCGTATTCTAGCTTTGTCATGTCGCCGGAGATCACAAACAGAATCAAATCTGCAAGTTTTGCAATCTGTTCAGCTAATGCAGCACGGGTTGCGCCATCTACTTCGTCTAACCCAGGAGTGTCAATTAATTCCACCTGCGATTGACCTACACCAGGAAGAGTAACTCGCAAAGCACGTTCAGTTTCCCCAATCGCTTCCTCACTAATACTCCAATTAACTCTTTGTGCAGCACGAGTGACACCATGCAGTGGCCCAGTTTCAAATACTGTTTGCCCAACCAAAGCATTGAGTAGCGAAGACTTACCACGTCCCACCATGCCAAAAGCCGCAATCTGCACCACCATACAGTCTAACTTCCCCAGCATGGTTTCCAAATCAGCAATTTCCGTCTCCAATCCGGTTTTTTCTTGGGGGGTGAGGTCGAGATTGGCTACCAAGTTTCGCAGCGCTGTTTGTGCTTGTTTATAATTCAGTTCTGTCTGAATATCTTCAAAGCTGAAAATAGCGCTATCCAGTTCTTCCTCCCAGCTGAGAGAATTTGCGTCAGTGTTGGCGGAATCACTTTGATGAGGTTCAGGCACGGGCAATGTCGAAGTCATATCAATATGAGATTTTAAATTTTGGGATTTTTAAATTAGCCCTGTCTCTTATCCTAGTTATTTTTAACAGAGGTTTGGGGGAGTAGGGGGGCAGCGCTACATAAGAGAATAACTCTTGACTAATGACTAATGTACAGACGCGATTAATCGCGTCTCTGACTAATGGCTAACAAAAAGTCATAAACTGAAAAATGCATCTAAATAACTCGTTAGGATCTTGACTAAATTACCTGTGCGGAAAATCGTTATTGCCGGCAACTGGAAAATGTACAAAACCCAGGCAGAGACCCAGGAGTTTTTACAAGGATTTCTGCCCCACTTAGAGGAAACTCCCCAAGGGCGAGAAGTGATATTGTGCCCTCCGTTCACTGATTTAAGTGTTTTGTCCAAGAGTTTGCACGGTAGCCTCATCCAACTGGGGGCACAAAATGTTCACTGGGAAGAATATGGAGCCTATACGGGTGAGATTTCTGGCCCAATGCTGACAGAACTTGGTGTGCGCTTTGTAATTGTCGGTCATAGCGAACGACGGCAATACTTTTGTGAAACGGACGCAACCGTTAATCTGCGCCTCCGAACTGCTCAAAGGTTTGGTTTGACCCCAATTCTTTGTGTTGGCGAAACAAAACAACAACGAGATGCGGGAGAAACTGAATCACTGATTGCTCTCCAACTAGACAAAGGCTTGGTAGATATTGATCAGGATAATTTGGTAATTGCCTACGAACCGATTTGGGCGATTGGTACTGGTGACACTTGTGAAGCAACGGAGGCGAATCGGATAATTGGCTTAATTCGTAGTCAGTTGAGTAATCCAAATGTATCAATTCAATACGGCGGCTCAGTCAAGCCAAATAATATTGATGAGATTATGGCTCAACCAGAAATTGATGGTGTTTTAGTGGGAGGAGCAAGCCTGGAAGCTGAGAGTTTCGGTCGAATTGTGAATTTTAAGTCAATGTGATGTGTCTTATTCTCGTTCCCATGCTCTGCATGGGAATGCCTAATGTGGATTTATGCCAAGCAACTTGATAATTCGGGGACGCTGTTTCGAGTGGGGACAGCGGACTTATTTGATGGGCATTTTGAATGTGACGCCTGATAGCTTTAGTGATGGGGGTGAGTTTAACACTACTTCTGCTGCTTTAGTACAGGCGCAAGCACTGGTGGCTGCTGGTGCTGACATTATCGATGTGGGCGGTCAATCAACTCGACCAGGGGCAAAGCAAATAACTCTAGTGGAGGAACTTGACCGGGTGTTATCAGTGTTACAAGTGCTAAGACCAGAAATTTCAGTACCGATTTCTGTAGATACCACCCGTGCTGCTGTAGCAAAAGCATCTGTAGAAGCTGGAGCCGATATTATTAATGATATTTCTGGCGGCACTTTTGACTCAGAAATGTTGCCAACAGTTGCAGAGTTAGGTGTGCCGATAATTTTAATGCACATCCGGGGAACACCACAGACAATGCAACAACAAACAGATTATCAAGATTTGCTCACAGAGATTTCTAGTTTTTTGGCTCGGCAAATTGAGGTAGCAATTACTGTGGGCATCGACCTGGATCAAATTATTATTGATCCTGGTATTGGCTTTGCTAAGAACTATGAGCAAAATTTAGAAATTTTTCGCCGCTTGCGATCGCTAGCAACACTCAACTGCCCTATCTTGGTAGGAGCATCCCGTAAAAGTTTTATTGGTCGCATTTTAAATCAACCAGATCCTAAAGCACGAGTTTGGGGAACGGCAGCAGCTTGTTGTGCTGCTATTTTTAATGGCGCTGATATCCTCCGAGTTCACGATGTTCAAGAAATGCGTGATGTTTCACTAGTAGCTGATGCGCTACTGAGACAAGCCGCACAGCGTGACTATTAGGTATTACCGTTTTCGGATTTTTTGCCATTACCTTCTGTGTTTACTGACTCGGCTATCAACTCCTGAAACATTTCACTTGAGTTAGCTGGGTCTACAAAGACAATTTTGGCATTAGTACTCTCACCAAGTTTTTGGCTAGCATCTACGTAATCTTGAGCTACAAGATACCGCAAAATGTCTCTACTATCTGGATTGGAACGTAGAGCTTGAGAAATGATTTGCACTGAAGCCATAGTTCCTTCTGCTTTCTTAATAGCAGCTTCCTTTTCCCCTTCTGCTTCAGTAATCAGTGCCCGTTTTTTGATTACAGCGGCTTGCTCCTCTTCCCTTGACTTTCGTACACTCTCAGGTAGGGTAATTCTCTGAAGGTCTAACCGGAGAATCTCAACTCCCCAATCTGCCGTTATCTCATTCAACTGGTCTATGATAGCTGAGTGCATTTCCGCTCTGGAGACATTGGTTTGCTCCAGGGTATTCTGGGCGATGATTTCCCGAAGCGTGGTTGTGGTTATCTGTGTCAGTGCCCCTTGCAGATCCTCAATAGCATAAAAGCTTTTCTCAATATCTCTAATGCGCCAGTACACAATAGCATCCACTTCCACATAAACATTATCTAGGGTGATCACATTCTGAGGTTTGATGTCTAAAAACTGCTCTCGTGTAGTATCTTCCATCACAATCTGATCTACCAAGGGAACAATAAAGTTCAGCCCAGGTTTAAGTTTCCGATGATACCGCCCCATGCGTTCGACTAGGGCTTCATTACCTTGATTAATTAGTTTTGCAGAACCTAAGGCATAACCTATAAGCACTAAAACTATAAAAATGATTGGCTCCATATATACTCCTATTCAGCTTTTGGAAGAATTTAGTGTCAAGATATGCTAATAGCTTGTCATATCTTTGAGTTTAATGTTTTGAGTCTGTAATTTTATAAACACCAGTAGCGATGTCTGATGTTAAGTCGCTGCGGGTCTTGTACATATTCTGTAGGTAGGCTGTTTTGCAGAATGCGTAGAAGCTCTGCTTCTTGTCGTCAGACATCGCTATTAAAGCACCTTGATAAAACGCTGGCAAGGATTACTTTATGTAATCAACATTACTCGTACTGACATCTTCAGAAAGTAGAGATTTTAACTCAGTATATTCACTTATTTGTAATAAAATAAGGTAAAAATTAGTAGATTTTTAAAATTTCACTATAATCGGATTTAAATTGGCTTCAGCCATTAAAAATACAAAAGTATTATAGATAGGTTGTTAATCAAACTTATAGGTTTAATCCTACTTTTTACAGGCTTATAGTTTTTTGGCCAAATTATATTTGTTGGCGGTTACTATTCATATTTTTACGGTAAATTCCCAGCTATAGCTTCAGTTGTCGCAACTAAAACAGGTATATTTGCATTACTTTTTTTCGTAGAGAATACTGGTAACTTGCGATGGATTTTCTAGGCATTGGCATTGTACTAGTTGTCTTAAGCGGTGGAGTTATTTTAAAGCCAACTAGCTTATGGAGTTTCATAATTGCTTTTGCAGCATTAGCATGGGATATAAATTACTCAATCAGGGCAGAATCAACTTTTAAAATTTATAAATATCATCATATTTTCCAATTTATTTTAGTAGCTAATACTACATTATTACTCCAATTGATAGTACAGCGAGAAAATTTAGCATTATAATTTTCCTATCTTCTTTATTGCTTCTGAGAGTGCATTAGGGCATTTAGATTAACTTTTAGTTAAGTACCGATTTCATGAGGCAGAAGCACACACAACCCTCGTCAAACGGACGAATAGCCTCTTAATCATGACTTTGCTCAGAAGGGTTTTACTAAGGCTGAGGGTAATATTAGAATGGAAACTATTGATGATGAGGAACAGGTAAGAATGACCCAGGTGGTTCTAGGAGAGAACGAAGGAATAGACTCAGCTTTGCGTCGGTTTAAACGTCAGGTTTCCAAAGCTGGAATATTAGCTGATGTGAAATATCATCGGCACTTTGAAACACCGATAGAAAAACACAAACGTAAGGCAGTGGCAGCTAGACGCAAAAGACGTTTTAACTAAACTTACTTGGTTTAGTAGTGTTGTTGCTTGAGGTTATAACCTAAAACAGGCAACAGCGCGACGCCAAATAGCCCGTCGTACACATCGCCATTATTCTTACAAACATTAAGCAAAGTATGCCGCACCCCCAATTAGGTGTCTAGATGAGTCACTTTTCCTATGCACAGAAGGCATTAAGGGCTTAATCTTGGTTGGATGGAGCAAGCTAAAATCGCTGCCCATCAACCAAAATAAGCACCTTTGCCAAACTTACAAGGCAGTATTCATCCAACCCTAAGACTCAGAATTATTAATGGTGCGGCTATTACAAACATTCATCGCCTTTTCTACTCCCTGCTTGAGGCTTAGTTCAATACACTCAACGACGAACTGAAGTACAAGAGACATCTGCTGATTTTCGGCAGCGGAAAATCGCCCTAGTACATGAGAAACAGCATCGGGATCATCATTATTAGCTGAACCTTTGGGTTTACCAATACCGATTCGCAAACGGGGAAAGTTTTGGGTACTAAGATGTGCGATCGCACTTTTCATACCGTTATGTCCACCAGCCGAACCAGATAAGCGCAGACGAGTTTTTCCCAAAGGCAAATCCATATCGTCATAAATCACCAACACTGATTCAGGCGGTAATTTATACCAACTTGTCACCGCTTGCATTGCTTGTCCTGAGCGATTCATATAAGTTAACGGCTTTAGCAAGCGAATTTTGCCTCCACCTGGGGCCATACCTTCGCCATACTCCCCCTGAAACTTGCGGTTTTCTGCTAAGGGAATGCGCCAAGAACGGGAGAGAGTTTCTACAGCAGCAAAGCCGATATTATGGCGTGTTTGGTCGTACTTGCTTTCTGGATTCCCCAACCCGACAATTAGTTGGGGAATCACCAAAGCTGGTTGCGTAACAGCTTCTGTCATTTTGCCTACAGTCAATTGATATGCAGCACTCTCCTAACTAGGTTGAGAAGAACTAGTAGTATCCTGCTCAGATTTAGCAGGGTAGATTTGCTTAGGTTCCAATTCAGCAGTAGTCTTGACAGCTTCTTCTAACTGTTCTGCTTCTTTTTGAAACTCGTTTTGAAAATCTTTAGAAGCTTCTTGAAAACTACGAATTGTTTTGCCCACACTCCGACCAATTTCTGGCAGCTTTTTTGGGCCAAAGATTAACAATGCCACTACCATAATTACAGCCATTTCCGGCAGACCGATACCAAATATATTCATTTTTTTTCTCCTGTAAACTATAGAACCACTACAGAAACTCACATATTATAAGAATACTCAATAAGCTGTTACGCATTTAATTTGTACATTTACCTGATGACTGATGACTGATGACTGATGACTGATGACTGATGACTGATGACTGATGACTGAAAACCCGTCAACAGTTAACGACCATCAAGAGTGTTTATATACTTTAGACACGCATCAGCTCAGTTAGTGTGGACTGACCGTTGACAAAAAAACCCGGAAGAACCGGGTATAACTTAACTTGTTATCCAAACTTGATAGCTGTGTATCTGTTAGCGTCCTAAACTCCGCCAATCGACTAGTACATCCTGAACCAACAGTGATTTATTGTAAAGTTGCAGAATAATCAGCAGAAACACGAAAAATAGCAAAATAAAAACAGCCATCACAGGGGTAGTACCCCAACCTGGAGCCACTTTCCCATACTCAGAGTTAAGTGGTTTCAGGATATCTCCCAACCTAGTCCTTTGTGCCATAGTTCACCTAAGATTACTTGCCAAAGCTTTTTTTAATCTTCTGTAATATTCTATAAGAATAGCACTCATAATCTATCTCTCAATTATGGAACCCGCAATAGTTCTTAGCATTTCTGTGGCTGCCGTGGTGATTGCCATCACTGGACTTTCTATTTATACCTCCTTTGGCCCTCCTAGCAAGCAATTGAACGATCCGTTTGATGATCATGAAGATTAAAAGGGTTATTAGTCTTTAGTCATTTGTCAGTGGTCAGTGGTCTGTGGAAAAGCACAACTGACCACTGAAACAGTAATAGTGGCTCATTCAAGCGTGGGATTAATCGCTGGTCTTATCTTGAAACTGGCGATTTTCCAAGGCTGTATCGTCAAGATTTGTTGCCCAGATGAGAATTCAGTAGTAGAGGAACGCTCTAACAAATCTACTGTATCTCCTAAATTCAACCCTAAATCACTTTGCAAAGATAACTCGGCTGTTTCTCCGTGACATTCATAACACCGCAGAATTAATTGCTGTGGTTTATCCTCTGATGGCTTCAAGGCCATCAAGATTAAATTTTCAGCTGATAAATCTAGGAATCTCACCCCTTCAATAGTGCTGTTAGGGGTAGTGGGACGTTGAGCCAGTGCCCAGTTGTGAGTGCTGGGTGGATTCAATATCACTTGCAACGGTATGTTCAATTCATAGCCACGTCGTACTGTATGGGCTGATTCCCAGCTACCAGCATGAGGATACAAGCTATATGTGAACTCGTGAAAGCCTCGGTCAGCCTCTGAGTCTGGCCAATTAGGACTGCGTAGCAGTGTCAAGCGGAGTTGATTCGGTTTGCTGTCGTAACCATATTTACAATCATTCAGCAAACTAACTCCGTGAATACCCTCCTGTGTTTCTCCTGTCAAATCAGCCCAACGCAAAGCGGGAACTTCCCATTTTGCTTGTTCGGCGGGGGTTTGCGGTTTAGTTGGACGGCGAATTGCACCACAAGGAATTTCGTATGTAGCAAAGTCTGCTTCAACATTCAGAGGAAAAGCAGCTTTTACCAATACATGATTTTCTTGCCAGTTGACAGTAGTAGCTATATTCAGCAGAGGTGAACCAGCTTGCAGAATATAGTCTTGGCAAAATTCCGATTCACCCAACTGACGCACCACGCGCACACGACTTTGCACTAGGCCTTGTTCTAACCACTGAATAGATTGAAGATTTGTTGAGGGTAAAGGATGTTGGGCATAATTGGGGTCTATATTCCAGGCATCCCAATATTGACCACTGTCTTTAAAAGCTTGTAGTTGATTCCCCGCACCACTTAAAACTTCTCGCTGATAAGTCTTGTCAAAAACACTTGATAAATCTCCGGTGTCAGGGTCTATAACAACTCGCAGGAATTCATTTTCTAAAATCCAGTCTGGGAGGAGTGAGGTGTGGAAAGAGACGCGATTAATCGCCTCTGTACTGGGGAGTGAAGGCGATGAGGGTGAAAGCCAAAATATGCGGTAGCCTACGGGTGGAATTTCGGTAGCGAGAAATAGTAGCGTTGATGGTTCAGATAATTGGGAGACAAGCTGCTTTCCAGAAGCATCGTAAATCTGCCATTCTTCTGGCGTGGGTAAAGCTACAGAGACTACCTCAGAGCGTTGCCAATTGAGAGAATTGAAAACGAAAATAGGCAAACTATCGGGTTTTGGTGGTTCTGATAGGTTAATGTGAGATGCGATCGCTAAAAGTGATTCGTGTAATATCTTCGTTCCCATTTGTTCCACTTGCTGCCACTGGGGCAACGCATCTGTGTAAACTTGGGTAATTGAAGAACCAGGTAAAATATCGTGAAACTGTTGAAATAATACCAGTTTCCAAGCTGCTTCGATTTCTGCTTTAGGATATGTCACACCACAGCTTACAGTTGCCAAAGTAGCAAATAGTTCAGCTTGATACAATAAATTTTCACAACGACGATTCCAACGTTTTTGATCTGCGTGTGTAGTGTAGCAACCGCGATGGAATTCTAAGTATAGTTCGTCATCCCAGATGGGGAAGGAAGGGGGAGCAGGGGAAGAATCGTAATTACTAACAGACGCGATGAATCGCGTCTCTACGATTTGCTGTAAATACTTTTCAGCCGTTGTGAATTCTAAGTCTGGGAAGAAAGGCGACTTTTGCCAGCGTTGGGCAGTTTCTAACATATCACGGGTGGGGCCGCCGCCGTGGTCGCCGACACCGGGAAGCCAGAGAGATTCTGGTAAACCAGTTTGGGATTGCCATTCAAAAGCGTAGGATGCCATTTTAACTGGGTCTATAGCTTCACCGATGGGTGCAGACATCAAACTAAAGACTTCGCTACCGTCAGGCGATCGCCACCAAAAAGCCCCATAATCAAATTTAGTAGTATCATTCCACCGCAACTTCTGCGTGACAAAATACTCAATTCCGGCATTAGCGAAAAACTGCGGTAAAGTTGCACAAAAACCAAAAGAATCTGGAACCCACACTACAGCCGAAAGCTTACCAAATTTTTCTTGGATGTACCGTTGACCATACAATAGCTGACGGACTATTGATTCACCAGCAATTAGATTGAGTTCTGGTTCTACCCACATTCCGCCGATAACTTCCCAACGTCCAGCGGCTACCTGTGCTTGAATTGCTCTGAATAAATCCGGGCGATGTTCTTCAATCCAAGCATAAAGTGCGGGAGTTGAATGACAGAAAATTAACTCAGGAAAATCTTCTTGCAACTTCAGAACCGACTCAAAAGTGTTTTGCGCCGCATTCCAAGTTTCACTCACAGGCCATAACCATGCTAAATCTAAGTGAGCATGACCCAATAAGAAAATTTTAGATTTTTGATCCCCCCAACCCCCCTTTTTAAGGGGGGCTAAGATATCGGATTGAATTAGGTTTTGACGTAACTTTACTAACTCTTCCTTCGTGTCCTCTAGGTCTTGGTGGTTCGTAACCTCCTCCACCATCGCCGCCAAAACATCTAACTTCTCCGGCGCAAACTTTTCCAAATAAAGTTGCACCACGGCTAACTCATCAGCCACAAAACCCGGATCGGGATTATTATCAACAGTAGACTCATAAACTAGGAGCGATCGCACTAAAGCACCATCACAATGCCCCGGACTCACTAACCGCAAAGCCACAATAAACTCTTCCCCTGGTGTCACCCCTTGCCCCAGAAGCACTCTAGGCGAACAATCAAATAAATCACCCTCCAGCACTAACTCCCCATTCACATAAATCTCAGCAGAATCTGCCCACCAAACCAGCGCCAGCCGCAAAGATAACCCAGCTAAGGCATAGCCCTGTAAATCTTGGGGAATCACCAATCTTTGCACTAGCCATAACACTTGTTTGCCACCTGTCCAAGCAATATGTTCTTTAGCATTCAATTGAACAGGTTGCCAATGAGACAAATCAGCAGCTACAACATCAGTAATAATCAGATCACATTCCTGATATAGCCAACTAGACTGAAGATTAACTTGACAAAAAGAGCGCAGTTGCTCAATTGCTTGTGAGATTAATTTGGACTGGGATTGAGAGACAGTCGGGGTCATATTTTCGTTAAGATGAGGTGTTGGTCGTTTTTATTGTTTGGCGCGAGTCTCACAACTCAACAAGACTTGAACTAAAAAATTATTACTATGTCTTCTAGTTCCTCTGGTCGTTATCAAAGCAGACTATTTAACTTTGTCCACCAGCAATCTCGGCGGGTGACACAACAGTGGGAATACACCTTCCGGCATTTGCAAGTTGCTACTAAGTGGGGTGTGGAGGTACTACTTTACCCAGTGTATCTACTGTTTCAGTCATCTGAATCATCTGGGAAAACGCTAGAGACCAAAGAACCACAAACTAGACTAAAGTTACAACCAAATGATACCGATTTGCAGTCCGAAATTCCAAATGTTGATAGTCCCATTCAACATGTACTAGAGGCAGTCAATTATCTGTCATCTGAGGAACCCGCTTGTACTCTTACGAAAACATCTAAATCTCTCAACCCCTTGGTTTTTTTGGGAGTTTTTCGTTTGAAATTCGTTGATAATAACGCTAGTCTTACAGAATCATCAAATATTAAAGAGGATAAAGCCGCAAGTCTCAACCCTTTACAACTAGAGAACGCTCTCAAGCAGCATCTTCCAGTAGTGCGGGGAATTGCCACAAATTTGATGAATCGTAGTTTAGTACTTGTTACTGCCGACAATGAAATTCTAGATATTTTAACACTTCAACAGCAGGCAAAATTAGAAGATCGGATTATTAACGAAGTTGCTAATTACTGGAAGTATTGGCGATTCATTATAGCTAAAAAAGAGACGGATTTATTACCACAAATTGACCGTTTATTAGCAAAACTCACTGATGGAAATACAGTTAAAATGCCAGTTTTAACTGAAAGTATATCAAAAAATTTACTTAATAGAGATAGATTATTAGCATTTCTAGATATAACCGTTGCTAAGTTGGAATCAAATGCTTTAGTACCTGTGCAAGAACGTAGCCAGGAAATTATTCAAGTTGCTCAAAATCAGTTAAATACATTCCTTTATGGCAAAGAGCAATTAGCTGCTAAAAGAGAAATTACAACCAGTGCTGACGGTTTGGAAACTCATACACTGAATCTTCAGGCTTTGATTGAAGCAGCGGTTAATTACTTTTTTGGTGTTGGTAATAGAAAAACACTTGAGTCAACAACGAGTAATGAGCGGTTGCCAGGTAAACTATTATCATTGATCCTTAGAAAGTCCTTGGTCAAAAGCCGTCAGTTGGAAAACCAGGATTTAGATTTAGCTGCTGATCCTTGGCTAACGTGGAGTGATTTATTTGGTGACACTAAAACAGTTGCTGAAAAGCCAGTTACACTTTCTGGGAGAACAAATCCTACTTTACCCTCAAGTTTATCAGTAGGCGATTTTTCACAAAAGAATTTGACTGTACAACAACCTAAAATTGGATCTGGTTTGGTACGAAGGAAACAATCAACTAGTAATCTTATCTCAAGTCAAAAAACATCTGCAAAAGCCGTCTCTACAAAACAAACCCAAGCCAGCATTTCTCAAACTAAAGGTAAGAGTCGTAATGGGGAAATGTTGAAACAGCAATTTGATCAAAGCAGCCAAGTTGAAGCACAGCCAGACTGGATAGAAGTTAAAGCAACTTCAACTGGCTATGAAAAACACCCCTTAGAACAGCTTCTGGAATGGGTTGATTATGTTATGCTCTGGCTAGAAGAGAGATTTGTAAGGATTTTTCAGTCGTTCCGGCAACTATGGCAGGGTAAGTAATACTAATTCGGAATTCGTCAAATCTTATTTTGGTTTACAGCTTTATATCTGTAGCCAAATTTTGGCAAATTGGTATAAATAAATCGATGCTAATATTTCTACTATGATTATTGGTGGCTGTCTAAGTGAAAATTATTGTTTATTGTAAATACTTCAATTTCAAAAACCCATTAGATAAACCAAAAATTGAGACATTTGTAGTGAATGTGTCTCAAATACCTAAGATAGGTGAAACAATTGTAGTCGAAAGAATTTCACCTCAAAAGCAATTTGTAATTATTTTTGAATACATTGTGACAGCAGTGCAATTTAACGCTTCCAAAGAATTGGCTGATTCAGCAGATGCTCAGGTAAATGCATTTTTGAACCACTGTTGGGAGGGAACATCAAATTTCAAAGTTACAAATTTTTTAGAGCAATAATTTTTTACCACAACATATGATTAAGGAAAAAACGTAACAGTTTCGCTCCTGTTGGTTCTTGATAATTAGTTGGCAACAGAGCCAGCATCGCATTCTGTAACGTCTCCAAAGCTACTTCTACTTCCTGGCGCTTTGGTCTGGTTGTTTGGGCAAAGTGTAACGGTTCACCTACCCGAATTATTAACTCTTTTCTTAAATAAAGGTCATGAGTCCCAATCAGCGCAACTGGAATAATCGGTACACCAGCCCGCAAGGCATAAATCACAGTCCCGCGTTTCAAGGGGAGATGCAACTTACCCTCAGCATTTCCTAGTTGTCCTTCGGGAAAAAGAATCATCCCATCCCCACGAGTCAAAATTGACAAAATAATCCGGTCTATTTGTCGCAGTGTATGTATATCTTCACCTGTAGATACTGTCTGTTTAATTGTTGCGGCTAGCTCAAGTAAATCTTGCCTTCCTGCTTTAGCCGCTTTCATAACAGCAACTTCTTCTTTCCACACCCGTTCTAAAGGGATCACGCCTCCCGCAAAACCCAGGATAAAGCGTTTCCACCACTTGTTATAAAGAGTACGAGCATCGCCCAGGATGTAATAGTGGGGATGGGTAGGGAGTTCGGCTAACAGGAGTAAGGGATCGATGTGGTGGAGATGGTTGACAGCTAGAATTGCAGCTTGCTGAGGTATTCTTTCAAGATGTTCGACCCGTACCTTGAAAAAGAAATGGATGAGCGATCGCATCACAAAGCGACGCAGCCCAGAGTTGGCTCTAGGTTCGGAATGACCCTGATTAATGGCTTCCAGACGATTGAGAGTTTCCTCAATGATATTGCGAACAGCGCGATCGCCAGCCGCAGCTACACCTTCTTTTACCCGCTTGATACTTGCAGCAGTCAAACTCTCTAATTGTGTACTATCTTGCTGCTGATGGCTGGATTTTGAGTCGGTATGAACTTCGGAAGTTACCCCATCAGCTAGGTCTTCTTGAACAGATTCGCTAGAAGAACTTTTGATAAAAACCTCTTTGAATTCATGAATAAATCATAATTCTTGACGTCATATTATTAATTAACCCACGGTTAGAAGCTGTGGAATGATCTTATCGATATTTTAAATACGTGAGGATGACTCAATTCACTGTAATTTTTCCATAGCTGGAAGCTATCTTTACTACAATGAGCATTGACATGTTAGTAACTTGCTGGGAAAATACGTAAAAAATTAACCAGATGATTGACCATAGCGATCGCGTCGTGTCTCGTAGAGAAGGCACATTCCAAGGTGTTGCAGGACTTGACCTGTATTACCAAAGCTGGCATCTTGAGGGTAAAGTACGGGCAATATTAGCCATTGTGCATGGACTCGGAGCGCACAGCGATCGCTACAGTAATGTGATTCAACATTTGATACCCAAACAATATGCTGTCTACGCCTTAGACTTGCGTGGTCATGGACGCTCACCAGGTCAGCAAGGCTATATCAAGGCTTGGAGTGAGTTTCGAGAAGACTTAGGAGCGTTCTTAAAGTTAATCCAAACTCAGAATCCTGAATGCCCAATTTTTCTTTTGGGTCATAGTTTAGGCGGGGTGATTGTCTTAGATTATATTCTGCGTTATCCCCAACAAGCATCAGTTTTGCAAGGTGCGATCGCTTTAGCGCCAAGCTTGGGGAAAGTTGGGGTTTCACCTATCCGCGTGCTTTTAGGAAAATTGCTCTCACGGCTGTGGCCGCGTTTCACCCTGAATACAGGCATTGACATGAGTGCTGCTTTACGAGATCAGCAGATTTTAGCCGCCTATGCTCAGGATACGCTGCGACATACCCTTGCTACTGCCCGTCTGGCTACAGAATTCTTTGCAACAGTTGATTGGGTTAATGCTCACGCAGGTGATTGGCAATTACCATTGTTGATTCTCCACGGTGGTGCAGACCGAGTGGCTTTACCTGCGGGAAGTGACATCTTTTACCAACGGGTAAGCTGCACAGATAAGCTGAGAATCGAGTATCCGGGAGCCTATCATGAAATTCAGAGTGACCTCAATTATCAAGAGGTAATGGCTGATTTGGAAGATTGGTTGGAGCGACATCTACCACCCCAGACGGTGCAGTTAGCACGGGGAAGCGCTGAGTCAGAGTTTCCTAGTTCTTAGTACAGTTTTGCGTAAAAGCTTAGCGTTTTTAATACAAGTGAACGCATTGGCATTGCATTGAGATGCATTAACAAGGCCGGACGACGCATTAACAAGGCCGGACGACGCATTAACAAGGCCGGACGACGCATTAACAAGGCCGGAAAACACATTAATAAGGCGGACAGCGCATTAACAAGGCCGGACAACACATTAATAAAACGGACAACGCGTTGTCATTGCAGGGTATTGCCAAATTTAATTCGCTACAAATTAATGAAATGCTGTACTTAGCTACATAACTACAAATTTATGTGAATCAACAAAAATCTGTGTATTGTTTTTAAAAGGATGATTCTCGTAAATACTCTCACGAGTCACAGCATAATCTGACAAGACTGGTAAATTTGACCCAACACATAGCGCAAATTCGTCAACTAAGTTATCTGCAATTACTTCAAACTCCTCATCGTTGAGTTGATCCTGTGTCTGAAGCTTCGCCATCAACTGAGCGCGTTTCCCTTCTTGACCTTTGCACTGTTGATCTTGAAAGATTAGCTCTTGAAGATATTCACTGGCTGAACTATAACCGCCTTTAACTAATTGTTCTTCGATAAACACTCTCATCGACTCAGGTAAGGAAATCTGAATGTTAATCATACCTTGAGATATCTGGTGGGCGATTTTATCTACTACGTTACCAGAGCGATCGCATATTAAAATACAGAGTCAGTTATTTACATTATCTGAAAAATACGTTGCTGAGGATACAGAGTTTTTGCCAACCAAGATAGGCTCTCCCTTTACTCCTCCATGCGTAAGAGTACAAATCTTATAAAGGTTTTCGCACTCAAAGATTGCCATAACTAGCTCTTTCCCTGTTTGATAAAAGGATGGTAAAGGTTTACCTATCTCGCATTCCACATCAATTTCGCGATCGCGCCACTGTAACTTCCAAATACGCTTTTCGGTTATTGGTGCTTTGACAGACTGAGCGATCGCACTATACACCTGCTCTGCTTTGATATCATCCTTAGCTGCTGGCACAAAAAACTTCATAGGCTTTGGTTACAAGTAACGTGAGTTTCACTAGCACCAGCGTAACGCAGTTACCAAGGCAATCTGCTTCCATCCCATGAGAAAAACTGTCCACTAT
The DNA here is from genome assembly GCF_020829665.1 of Nostoc sp. CHAB 5824. Classification (GTDB taxonomy): domain Bacteria; phylum Cyanobacteriota; class Cyanobacteriia; order Cyanobacteriales; family Nostocaceae; genus Nostoc. The sequence goes on along the minus strand of NZ_JAIVFT010000002.1, from coordinate 447,103 downwards.
CGCCTTCTTGAAGTTGTTCGATAACAGTCAGTAATTGAGTAACGGTGCGTTCCACTGAGAATAGTTTTTCCGCAGATACATTTCCCTGGAAAGGCCGGGAAAGGCGCGTATCAGTTGTACCAGGATGCAATGTCACTATTAATGCTTTAGGACAACTTCTTTTATACTCAATTGCCGCAGTTCGCATCAACATATTGAGTGCTGCTTTAGAAGCGCGATAGCCATACCATCCACCGAGTTGATTATCGCCAATACTGCCCAATTTAGCAGAAATAGTGGCAAACACGCTGCGTTCTTGATGACGAAACAAAGGCAATAGATGTTTAGCCAGTAAAACTGCACCAATACTATTTATCTGAAAGTAGCGCAGCAAATTTTCTGAATTAATCTGTCTTAAGCTTTTTTCAGGTTGCAAATTATTTTCATGCAGCAGTCCTACACAGTTGACTACCAAATGCAGTTTGTCAACTTGGGTACGTGTTTTTTGAACAGCTTCAATAATCTGCAATTCGTCAGTAATATCCATCTCCAGACAAATTAATCGCTCAGAATATTCGCCTGCAAGAGCTACTAAATGGGAGGCTGATTCCGGTTGCCGAGAAGTTGCATAAACTTTGGCTATTCTGTCATCTTGGAGCAATTTTTTTACAAACCCCAAACCAATACCTTGGCTGGCCCCCACAATCAATACATTCACAGGATTAATTTCATCGATAAAAGACATATCAATTTAGCTTACTTGTGGAGGTATTTCATATTCGTAGCGAGAGACAAAACAAGCGCCAACTTGTCTGTCGCTGTGATGACGGAAACCAAATTTTTCATATACTGCTTTCAAGCGCGGACGCGAAGCCTCGCAATCTAAACGTAAATAACGTTTACCAAATGTTTGTGCGCGTTCAACAGCCCAAGCCAGCAGTGCCGAAGAGACTTTACCGCCAGAGTATTGTCGCCGAATAGCAAGACGATGTACAAATGCTGACTCTTCCTGAGAAATGTCAGGCCAGAAAAGTAAATCCTCAAGCTGAAACTTGATTGTACCAGCTGGTTCACCCGCCCATTCAGCAATGAAAAACAAGCCGTTAGCAACATCTTCCGAGATACTTTCTAGCGATACCTGGCTATCACCCCACAAAGGTATACCACGCTCTTGGAGCCACAAAGCTGCTTCTAACAATACATCCGAGACTATTACGGTATCTTGTATGGTTGCTTGGCGAATTGAGATGTACATTTAGTTATCAGTTGTAGATTAAGTTGAATAATAGTAAAACTTCACAAAGATTAGTATAAATGTTGAGTTGCATTTCACTTTTGGCAATCTACCCTTTATTTACCAATACAAAATTTGCTAAAAATCTTATCTAAAACTGATTCTGTAACCTCTTCTCCGGTAATTTCTCCTAATGCTTGAATTGCACCGCGTAAGTCAATTGTCCAAAAATCAAGAGGGAGTTGCTGGGCAATTGTTGCTTGTACTTGTTCTAAGGAAATTTTTGCTTGAGTTAAAGCTGCTGCTTGCCTTTGGTTAATAGCTAAATCCATATCGGCAGCTTGAACTTTTCCCGATTTAACTATCTCTAAAATTGCTGTTTCTAAAGCATCAATGCCTTGATTTTGGGCTGCTGCTGTGACAATTTTAGATTTTAGATTTGGGACTTCGACTTCGCTCAGTCGAACGATTTGGGATTGAATATTTTTGCTTTCGCCTTCTTCTACTAAATCGATTTTGTTAATAACTAGAATTAATGGACGGTGTTGCACCTGTTCGTAAATTTCTCGATCGCCTTCCGTCCACCCGGCTGAAGCATCAATGGTAAGCAAGACTAAATCTGCTGCATTGGCGGCACGACGCGATCGCTCGACGCCAATTTTTTCCACTTGGTCTGTTGTTTCCCGAATCCCTGCTGTATCTAGCACTTGTACGGGAATTCCCCCGACAACTAACTGCGATTCCACTACATCGCGGGTTGTACCGGGTAAGTCTGTGACAATGGCGCGATCGCTCTGGCTCCAAGCGTTCAATAAGCTTGACTTACCCACATTCGGACGCCCCACAATTGCCACCTTTAAACCAGTGCGTAGCAACTCACCTTTGTCTTTGGTTGCCAATAACCTAGTTATTTCTGCGGCGATTTTCTCGATTTCTGATATTATGACTTTATCATCCAGCGGAGGCAAGTCTTCCTCAAAATCGATTCGAGCTTCGATTTCTGCCAAGATATCTAAACAGTTGGCGCGTAACTGACGAATCGGATGAGCTAATTTCCCCTGCAAACCAGCTAAGGCAGTTTGGGCAGCTTGAGGCGATCGCGCTCCCACTAAATCAGCAATACCTTCGGCTTGAGTCAGATCCAATCGTCCATTCAAAAAGGCGCGGAGAGTAAATTCTCCTGGTTGGGCAAGTCTTGCACCATTTTCCAAACACAGTTGTAATACCTGCTGCACTGCCATAATCCCCCCGTGGCAATGGAATTCCACCACATCTTCACGGGTGTAAGAACGGGGTGCTTTCATAATTAGCAACAGAGCTTCATCTACCAGTTGTTGCGTCTGGGGATGGCGAATGTAACCGTAGAGAATCCGGTGACTTTCCCAAATTTGCCGCCCTGGTGTGTGAAAAAGAGTTTGGGCTAGAGCCATTGCTTGGGAACCAGACACCCGCACAATACCAACACTACCCTGTTGAGGGACAACAGCAGTAGCGATCGCAGCGATAGTTCCGGTAGTGGCAAAAACTTCTGACATAAGCGCCCTTCATAAGAGTGAGGAGAGACGCGATTAATCGCGTCTGTACTTAAGAGTCAAAATCATAACTTATAACTGATAACTTTCTAAATGGTAAGTATTTAGACTAATGGGATGGCAACTGGCAAGGTAAAATTTACCTGGAGGGTAATGCCTGATAAGCTGTCGCGCATTTAAGCACATCTTTTCGTGTTGGCTGTTGACAGTTGACAGTTAACCGTCAGCGGTCAACGAACTTAGGAAGTGATTGTGTAATTTAAAAGCGTAATAGCTTAGTAAAGAGTTAGGGGTGAAAAATTATAACTCCTGTACAGACGCGATTAATCGCGTCTCTGCTCATAACTTTTAGAGAGAGGAATTTACTGTGGAGCAAAAAATTAACTGCGCTGTAGCCTGTGTTAACGGGTGTGTTTTAGGGGATAAATGCCCCAATATCGAGTTTAGAGAGGCTGCTGCAAAATTTATTGAAGAGACTCCCTTAGAGCAAATGTTGGAGTTGGCACAAGAACGCCTGCGGAAAAAAATGACGGAACCACCAAAATGGGTTTTGCCTGAAGATCCATAACATTTGCGCCAACAGGCACAAGCAAGATAGCGCAAAGGTTAAATAGTATCTGGATCTATATTTAATTCTCGCAGTTTTGCCGCCAAGCGATCGCTGCGTTGTTTCTCTTGCTCGGCGCGTTGCTTTTCGTGTTCAGCCTGTTGTGCAACTTCTTCCGGTGTCGGAACCAGTTCTGTTTCAGCAGTGAAAAAGCGCAACTTTTCTTGATAAACACCTAAATATAAACCTAGCTGTTGACTCCACAACCAGCCTTGGGAATTAGCGTCCCAATTATGCGAAAACCATGCCGGAGATAACTAGCTAAGGCAGGGGCGTTATCGGCGCGAACGTAGGTTAATATTTTTTCGTATCCCTTGCTGCGAGCGGTTTTAAAGGTAGCCTCAAACAGATTCTTGCCAATCCCTTGTCGTCGGTACAAAAGATCCACGTATGTTCCGATGATTCCCACATGATCAAAGGCATGTGTAAAAGACGCAAATGGTTCCATACTTTGAAACCCAACAAGCGTCTGTTCTGGAAAGCTCACCGCAACATGAAACACCCCACGATGGGGAAAATTCAATATATACTCACGTTCGGCATCGACTGTGAGCGGCGTATCAAACGCGGTGTACACATCGGCTTCGATAATGGGGTTCAGAATGCCAACAATCGCCGCAGCATCATTCGGTTGTGCTTCTCGAACCAGGAGCTTCATTTCCAGCGTTCTCCTAAATATGATTGATTTTCCTGGTATTTACACCCAATTTAGGATATTTTGACAAAATTGACGTATAACACTAACTTCATTTTTAAATATCTAACCCAACAACCATTAACTCAGGCGGATGCTCAACATTAAACTGGTAATATATCTCTCGTCGCTCTTGGGGTGGAAGAGTTAACTGCCATTCTAAAATCCCCATTTCACCAAGTTGAATTTGTGGGTTGCTGCGATTGAGACGCACTTTAATTTGCTCGTTGCGACTAACGGGCAATTGTTCAGTTAGTTTTAGATTTACTTCTTTGTCTAGTAAGTTAGTAATTATCAACCGATAACTATAAGTAATCCGGCGCTGGTTGCTAATCAATCTTTTGTCTACCAGACGTTCAACTAAATCGCGTTCAATTTTCAAACCTTCATCAATCCCTAAATTCAGTTTGAATTCTTGCCCTGGTGCAATATTCTCTAACTGAGTTGTTCCTATAAAAACATTGTCGCGGAAAATATTTGCTTTACCCGGTAACAAAGTTGCACCATTGGGACTATTTGTTACATTGGCTTGCAGATAAGCGAAGCTTACTAAGCGTGGCATTGCCACATAATCGAAGCTACAAGGATAATCATCATTGAAAATTGTAGTTTTATGAGGTGCGCCATCACTGGGAATGTTACCGCCACTATTTAGTTTAAAGGTAACTACACTTCCTTCTTTGGATACTTGTGCTGTAACGGTTTCTGCTGGAATGAGACTATCCTCTGCAACTTCATCTTCTCCTTGCCAATCCGCTCTGGCAGCAGGAGCAGGCGGCTCTGCTATGGTAGGCAGCAGTGGTGGCTGGGCAGAAAATCGTCGTTGTCGTAACAGTTGTGGACGTGGGGCATCAATATACCAGGGTTCAAGTTTGGGCGGGAGTGTACCTAATCCAGGTTTAGCGGTAGAAAGGGTGAGATTTGCACCAATCCAATCTTCGCCGCTGCTTTGAGTGATTTCTGCAAGGTAGCTTAGATGTACAATATCGCTGGTGGTGCTAAAGCGCAAATCATATAATGGAGTCCAACTGGAGCGATTTACTAAGTAAGAAAGCTCTAGCTCAAACTCGCCTTCACCTGCAACTTCAACTCCTATAACTAAGCTAAAACTCTCTTTGGGATGGGGTGTTTGAATTTTTTGCAATGAGGTGCGGAGGGCTTGCAGTTGTTTGTCTAATTCCTGCTGTTGGGTTTTGCACTCTCCAGATGCGATCGCATATTCACTATACTGGCTTCCGAGAAAGTTCAAAAAATCCAAAGTTTCACTAAGGCTGAGATTTTTTCGGGACAAACTCTGTGAAAAGGGTTCTTCTGTTTTTTCGCGTAGGCCTGCGATAAAACTAGACTGTAATGCTAAAGCATCGACTTGGGCTTGCAGGTGGCGTTTTTCTGCTTCTAACTGCTGAATTTGCCTTGTCAAATGTGCGACTCGTTCCGCTACAGGTTCAGTGGTATAAATGCGATCGCTACTTACTCCCACCAAGCGCACCCCCACCGTACCTGTACCACTAACCCTGACAGACTCAGTTTCCATCTCTGGCACTGGAGTAATTACTAATTCCTGTTCAATTCCTGTTAAATCAACTACACCCCGCCGTGTAACTAGTGCTTTGTCAGAATACACGGTAACAGCTACAATCTCGCTTTGTACTGTTTTGCGCCAAGATGGTATTTCCGGGTTAACCACTGCCAGTTTCCCCCATTTTTAATGGTTCTGCTGGTTAATTGTCAATGCTTCCCGGTCTAGCCGTCAACCCCTTTAGGTAATTCGTAATTACGAATTATTTTATCCGTGAGTTGGTTCAAGGGTACTAGAAGTAGTATCAGCGTTTTGCTTGACAAAATTCTTTGCCGCACCAAGGAGATACTCATAATAGGTACGAGCAACGATAGATAGCTGCTTGCCAGCTGGGTAAACCATGTACCAATTCCGCTCAATGGGAAAGTGTTGTACATCTAAAATGCTAAACTCTGAAGTGTCTGATAGTAAGGTATGACGGGATAAAACAGAAATACCTAAACCACCTGCGATCGCTTGTTTAATTGCTTCGTTACTTCCCAATTCCAGCTTGACTTTTACTGTCACTCCATGTTCTTCAAATAGGTTTCGGACGGCGCGACGAGTTCCTGAACCTGGTTCCCGCATAATAAAAGGTTCGTTAGATAGGCGTTGTATAGGAATATTTTTTTCTTTAGATAGCGGATGATTAAGCGGTGCAAAAACTATCAAAGGGTTTTCTAAAAATGGCTCGCAATTAACATCCATATTGTCTGGAACTTGGCTCATAATATATAAGTCGTCCAGATTATTACTCATTCGTTCTAAAATTTGCTCGTGATTCGTTACTTGCAGAGAAATATCAATTCCTGGATAAAGCTGGCAAAACGGCCCTAACAAACGTGGGATAAAATATTTTGCTGTTGTAATCACTGCCAAGCGTAGTTGCCCCTGTTTTAGCCCTTTTAAATCTGCTACCTTCATTTCATACTGGGCTATATTTTCAAAAATCTGCCGACAAGTAGCAAATAATTCTCGTCCTGCCTCGGTGAGATACAACCGCTTCCCCACTTGCTCAAATAATGGCAATCCTACCGATTTTGTGAGTTGCTTGATCTGCATAGAAACGGTAGGTTGGGTGAGAAACAATTCCTCAGCAGCGCGAGTAAAGCTACTGTGCCGTGCCGCCGCCTCGAATACCTTTAACTGGTGCAGCGTCGCTTGCTTCAAAGATGGTTCTCCTGTAAATAGCTATTCATCGATATAAAACTAGTATTACTGAACACTTGCAAATACTATAGCGATGCTCATAGAAAGTTATGAGTTTTATTATAGATAAAACTCTATTAATTCTATTAAAAGAAAGATATTTTATTTATGGATTTAAGAAGCTATTATCAGAACAACAAGAAAAGCGTAAGATGCCTTCCACTTCCCGATGAATGCTGAATGATGATTTTCCAAAATTCATCTATCATCATTCATCATTCCATAATTCTTCTGCAATTTTTGTAGGTAGCTTGGTTAAATCTGGTAATCTTAGCACCTCGATTTCGGCAACTTGTTCTTTAATATTCACTGGTAAGTTTAAGGGTTCGCGTTCTTCAATCCAGCAGCTTGCTAATGGCAAGGTTTGCTCCATTTCGTCTAGCGGTCGCGGAATTACCATTACTGCATTTAATTCCCCAATGCGTTCTGCCTCAAACATTCCCGCTTCCACTGCTACTGCTACATTTGCTACGGAACCACGAATAATAGCTGTACACAAACCCGCACCAATTTTTTCGTATGCTGCCAAATGAACATCAGCAGCTTTGAGCATGGCATCACATGCTCCTACCATTGCTGGAAATCCTCGCGTTTCTACCAAACCAATTGCTTGGTTGCTCAGACGGCTGTAATTACCCTCTTGCATCAATTTAGTGAAACGGGTTGTGATAGGAAGTACTATATCTAGGTTGGGATAAGGTCGAGGAATCACTAAGCTAGAAACCAACTGACCAAACTGTTCAGCCGTTTGGACACCAGATTCTACAGCAAGACGCACGTCAGCAATTCCACCTCGAACGATCGCAGTACAATGACCACTGCCAATTTTTTCATACCCAACTAGGTGAACTCCCGCCGATTTCAGCATCATATCGGCTGTCCCAACTATCGCTGGAAAGCTGCGGGTAGAAACTAAACCCAAAGCAGTATCTTGGAAGGTGTCTCGATTACTCACTTCCTGCATGGTTTCCATAGACCGTTGATTAGATGTTTCCATGTGAACTCTCCCAGATAATCACAAAGCTGACAACTTACAATTAACACTTACTCGGACTAATCGTCAGAGTTTGGGTCGCTCAAGGATTGTCTATGGGGAAACAATGTAGTCAACAGTCTGTGTATGCTCCCTTGCCCATAAATTTGAGTCCCGAAACCGTTAGGGGATTCTGTGGTTAGCTGATTGGGGTCTGAGTCATGTTTTGTAGATTCTTGGGTGGCTTCTTCCAAAGTGGAGTCAGGCTGATTGGCTGGTTCCTCTACGGGGGGAGACTGGCTTTCTGGAGTGGCGGGAGATTTAAAATAAGAAATCGACTTATTTTGTTTGAAATCCACAAAAGCGGAAGCTGAGAAGTTAGTTGAGGAAGTTACCTTTTCCTTATCTCCCCCTAAGCTATTTTCCTTTTCTTTCTCCGGTGTTGCACTTGTAGAAGCTGGGTTATTCGTGGATGGTTCTGGTTCCTTTGTTTGAGCAATTTGCCGACTGGTGTCTCCCAAAATTGAACCAGGTGCAATTACTTGTCCAGGTTCAACTGAACAGTTAAAAACTGTTGTCGCTGAACCAATGCAAGCATTGGCTCCAATTTTGCCTTTGCCAACCATCAAAAAACCGGCTCCCAAGTTTGCGCCTGCTTCTACCTCTAGGGTTCCTTCATGGACTTGAAGAATTGCTCCCATACCAATACAGACCCCTGGGCCAATGATGATCTTGCTGTTTACGGCCGCTTGGAGGATCACCCCAGGTGCAAGTACTGCGCTTGGATGAATAGTCACTTCACCACTAATGTAAGAATCAAAGTTATTGCTGAGGCGCAGTGACAGCACAGACATGGAAATTTTAACCTCGAAAGCCGAATTTAGTAGTTCTGAGTGCTGAGTAATTAGTATGTTCCCAAATCTGAGTGTACGGTTGCTGTGACTGGTGTCTTTAAGTGTCAACTCAGCACTCAGCACTTTTAACTCAGCACTGCTATGGTCGTTGGATAATCGTTTCTAATACCCGACGCTTGGCTTTGGGGTCAATACCGATTAAGCGCACATATTCGCCTTGGTATTCGCCAAGGTATCCTTCTACGGCTGCGATCGCTTCTCTTTCTGAGGAGGCTTGAATTTGACCGGTACTAGTCCAAGAACCAGTACGGAACCGCCGTTGGTCTACGTGTTCAAGGCTAATTTTAGAACCGCTAGCCAATAATTGCCGGAGTTGTTCTACTACTTCAGTACTCAAGCGGGTACTGGTAGCTGTTGCTGTTGCTGTTGCTGTAGCAGAAGGTGTACTACTAGTAAATGATTTCTGACTCTCAGAGGAAGCTACTTGACCATTTGGACGTTGGATAATCGTTTCTAATACCCGACGCTTGGCTTTAGGGTCAATACCAATTAAGCGCACATATTCGCCTTGGTATTCGCCAAGGTGTCCTTCTATAGCTGCGATCGCTTCTCTTTCTGAGGAGGCTTGAATTTGACCGGTACTAGTCCAAGAACCAGTACGGAACCGTCGTTCATCTACGTGTTCAAGGCTAATTTTATACCCACCAGCCAATAATTGCCGGAGTTGATCTACAACTTCTGTACTCAAACGGTTGCTGGTAACTGTTGCCGTAGCATTAGCAGAGGCCCCACTGCTAATAAATGATTTCTGATTACCAGAGGAGGCTACTTGACCATTTGGACGTTGGATAATCGTTTCTAATACTCGTCGTTTGGCTTTGGTATCGATGCCGATTAAACGCACATATTCGCCTTGGTGGCTGTCTATACATTCTTCCAAGCCGGATATTACTTGATTTATGGAAGTTGCTTCAATTGGCTTGCAGCTAGTCCAGGAACCAGTACGGAAACGGCGCTCGTCTACGTGTTCCATGCCAATTTTGTAACCACCTGCCAAAAGCTGGCGGATTTGCTCTACAGTTTCGCCATTGACTTTGCCACTGCTAGAACCGTTACCATTACCATTACTGCTATAGCTACCATTGCTATGACTATTAGCCGGAGCCTTAAAATTGGTAGCTGGTTTAAAATCACCATCTGGGCGTTGGATGATGCTTTCTAACACACGTCGTCTATCTTTGTCAATACCAAACAGGCGGACATACTCGCCGCTATGGCTTGTTACACAGCTTTCTAATGCTGCGATCGCTTCACCGATTGATCTCGGTTCAATTGGTTGGCAACTAGTCCAAGAACCCGTGCGGAACCGTCTTTGGTCTACGTGTTCTGTACCAATCTTATACCCTTGCTCCAATAGATAGCGTAACTGCTCTATTGTTTCTGCACCCAAGCTATTGCTCGACACTTCACTACTCCTTTCTAGCTCTAAAACAGTAACACCATTACCTGTATAAGATTTAGTCTTCTCATCCCGAATTGGTGCAATACATTTGCTATCCGCAGCACAAAGATAACCAGCTCGCAGCGCCTGATTAATCCCAACCACATGATGAGCAAATTCTTTATCCTGATCTTGCACATCTGGCAAGCGGTCAGCTTGCTGCTGATTGGTAATTATCGCTCCCGAAGGCACATACTTACCTGAGGGGATTTCTACGTCTTGAATCAAAGTGTGCATCATCACGATGCAACCTGCACCCACCCTGGCATTAAACACCGTAGAGCGAAAGCCAATGAAGGAATTATCCCCTACATAAGCTGGTCCGTGAATTAGAGCCATATGGGTAATGCAAGCGTTTTTACCTACCCACACCGAGTATTTATTTTGATCGTCGCCAATTACTCGGCCTTGCTCCAACCCATGAATCACAACACCATCTTGAATATTAGTGTTTTCACCAATATAAAAAGGTGTGCCTTCATCCGCTCTAATTGTAGTTCCCGGAGCAACGATTACATTTGCACCTATCCGTACATCTCCAATCAGATTAGAGAATGAATGTACAAAGGCAGTTTCATGGATTTGGGCTTCAGCTAAATTCCTTGACCACGGGGTTGGGGGTGCCGCCGTGTTGCGGACTGCCATTTCAAGATTCCTCCTGTATTGTCATTTGTCATTTGTCATTTGTCCTTTGTCACTTGTCCTTTGTCGAGAGCTAATGACTAATGACTAAATGACTAAATGACTATCGATATTGATCTTTTTTGCTGTAAATAAGGCGATCTTCAACGTGAATAGTATCTATTATCGCCACTACTACTGCATCTAATGGTCGCTGTTCATTTCCTAGAACTTGACGAGCGGCACTGCCACGACTGACAAGTACCCACTCATCTACTCCTGCTCCCACACTATCTGCTGCTACCTCGTATTGTGGCAGGATGTTTCCGTCTTCATCCACTAATTGTAACAACAGGAGCTTGACACCTCGAAGACTTGGATCTTTTTGCGTGCTAACTACTGTGCCGCGAACTTTGGCGACTTGCATTACTAATTACGGTCTTCTACCGAAAGGGCGAATTGCATTCACATTTTCCCGGAACTGCTCTACGTCTTCGGTATAACGAATTGGCAGGACGTATTCTAAGTTCTCGTGAGGACGAGCAATGATGTGAGTAGACAGCACTTGTCCACCGTTGACTCGCTTCACAGATTCAACACCTGCGGCCACGGAAGCTTGCACTTCTGACACGTCGCCCCGGACAATCACGGTAACTCGACCACTGCCGATTTTTTCATAGCCTACTAGAGTAACACGAGCAGCTTTCACCATCGCATCAGCCGCTTCCACTACTGCTGGAAAGCCTAGCGTTTCAACCATTCCCACTGCAATTGACATTAGATTTTAATCCCTATTTAAAGTTTTTCCTGGACAAAAGCGATGCTCAAAAAGGTTTTGAGCGTTAATTAGTTTGTTTAAACAGCTTTTAGGTACGGAACTGTTCCACAGCTTCTGTGTAACGTATCGGCAAGACGTATTCTAAGTTTTCGTGAGGACGAGCAATGATATGAGTGGATAACACTTCACCACCATTTACTCTTTTCGCCGCTTCAACCCCAGCAGCTACGGAAGCTTGTACTTCCGATACATCTCCCCTAACTATCACGGTGACGCGAGCGCTACCAATTTTTTCATACCCTACTAAAGTGACACGGGCGGCTTTCACCATCGCATCAGCAGCTTCCACTACTGCTGGAAAGCCCTTCGTTTCAATCATTCCAACTGCAATTGGCATCGCAGAACTCCTACAATATTAATCCAATCTGTACTGTCGCTTGAAATTTTTGACGGAGAGAGCTTTATCTTAATAACTAAGAAAACACTTCCAAATTAAGCATAGGAAAGCTTGGCCTTCCTGGCAATATAAATTACTATAATAGTTTATGATAAGAAAGTTTTAAAAAACTTAACAAAAATTTATCTGCCCTCCTGAGCAATTAAAGTTCACTGATTCCTAGAGCAGCCACTTATGCTTTATAATTTCTTTATCACATTTACAAAACGACATTCATAACCAAGGGTAATTTTATCTGGTGAGGGGTCATAAGCGGCTGTATGTTCTGCTGTCTCTATGTTTTGAGAATTTTTGTTATATGTACAAGGACTAGGTGAAAAATATATAATTTTTTCAAATATATCGTATAAAGTAGTTTGCTCAAAGTAGAAATACAAATGTAAAAATGAAGGTGAGGTTAAAGCAAGTAAATGCTTATGTCAATGTAAAGTTATATTTTATCGAAGTTTAATAGGATAAACTAAAGTAAAAATACTTCTAATAATTTATTTGAAACAAGAGTAAAAAAGTATTGATTTTTCTAATAAATTAATTTTTTAAAATAAATAATTGTATAAAAGCTTTTTAAAATCAAGGCTGAGTCGTCAAGGTGAATTTAAATGCATCAATTTCTATTTTCAACAAGTTGGTTTGTGCCTTTATATAGCTTATTAGGCGCAATTTTGACGTTGCCGTGGGGAATAGGAATAATTCAACGAACAGGGCCAAGACCTGCGGCATACATAAACTTGTTGATGAGTGTTTTGGCTTTTGCCCATAGCCTGTTTGTATTTAATATTATCTGGGATAGAGAACCAGAAAAGTTACTGGTGACGTGGTTTCAAGCTGCTGATTTAGACTTATCTTTTGCCTTGGAACTCTCAGCAGTCAGTATTGGGGCAACAGTTTTAATTACAGGGTTAAGCTTACTTGCACAAGTTTACGCTCTGGGTTATATGGAAAAAGACTGGTCGTTGGCGCGTTTTTTTGCGCTGCTGGGATTTTTTGAAGCAGCGCTAAGTGCTTTAGCAATCAGTGATTCTTTGCTTTTCAGCTATGCCCTTTTGGAAGTACTGACGCTTTCAACTTACTTGCTGGTGGGATTCTGGTATGCTCAACCGCTAGTAGTGACAGCAGCGCGGGATGCGTTTTTAACCAAACGGGTGGGAGACTTGTTGTTGCTGATGGCAGTGGTGACGCTTTCCACCTTAGCCGGCAGTTTGAACTTTTCAAATTTATATGAGTGGGCGCAAACAGCTAATTTAAGCCCAATGATATCAACATTGCTGGGGTTGGCGTTAATTGCTGGGCCTGCTGGTAAATGCGCCCAATTTCCCCTGCACCTTTGGTTGGATGAAGCAATGGAAGGGCCTAACCCCGCCTCGGTAATGAGAAACTCACTGGTAGTAGCTGGTGGTGCTTATTTACTGTATAAACTGCAACCATTGTTAGCCCTGTCGCCAGTTGCCTTAAATGTATTAGTAGTAATGGGAACGGTAACGGCAATTGGTGCCACATTAGTATCCATAGCTCAAATTGACATTAAGCGATCGCTGTCTCATTCCACCAGTGCATACATGGGCTTAGTGTTTTTGGCAGTGGGGTTGCAGCAAGGGGGTGTAGCCTTGATGTTGCTGTTAAGTCATGCGATCGCTAAAGCATTATTATTCATGAGTTCTGGTTCAGTAATCTTGACTACCCAAAGCCAAGACTTAACAGAAATGGGCGGTCTGTGGTCAAAGATGCCAGCAACAACCACTGCTTTTATTGTCGGTTCAGCAGGGATGGTAACACTGCTACCACTAGGAAGCTTTTGGGCAATGCTAGCATGGGCTGACGGTTTTGTAAATATTAGCCCTTGGGTGATTGGGGTTTTATTATTGGTCAATGGCTTGACAGCATTAAACTTGACCAGAGTATTCAGATTAGTATTTTGGGGTAAACCGCAACAAAAGACCCGGCGCACCCCAGAAGTTGGTTGGCAGATGGCCTTACCAATGGTGATTCTCACAGTCTTGACTCTGCTTGTGCCTCTGATGCTACAGCAATGGTACTTGCTACCAGATTGGGAAAGTATTAATTGGTATGTGGCGTTAGCGTTGTTTGTTTCTACTCTGGTGGGGGTGGGTGTAGGGTCTACAGTTCATCTACACAAAGCTTGGTCAAGATCCAGAATCTTGGCGTGGAGATTTGTGCAGGACTTGTTAGGTTATGATTTTTATATTGACCGAGTTTATCGGATAACGGTAGTGGGTGCAGTCGCACTGCTATCTAAAATCTCTGCTTGGAGCGATCGCTATTTAGTCGATGGTCTAGTGAACTTAGTTGGGTTTGCAACAATTCTCGGCGGACAAACTTTAAAATATAGCATTTCTGGACAATCTCAGGGCTATATGTTGACCATCCTAGCAGTTGTCAGCGTCCTGGGTTTTTTCATCAGCTGGTCATTAGGCTTACTAGATAAATTGCCTTTTTAACAGAGTTAGAAGACGCGATTAATCGCGTCTGTACAGGAGTTAGGAGTTATTATTCTCCCCCTGCTCCCCCTGCTCCCCCTGCTCCCCTTACCTGAATTCCGTCTATGCTTAGTATTTTAATTCTAGTGCCGTTAATCGGTGGAGCTTTAATTGGTTTCTCGCCCTCTGGCATCAGTGGTAAATTCGCCCGTGGGGTGGCTTTGGTCTTTGCCAGTATCGCTTTATTGTGGACAATCGTACTAGCAATTCAGTTCCATCCAGGGCAAATAACTCAACAGTTTGCCGAATCTCTCCCTTGGATAGATGTTTTAGGCTTGAACTATAACCTGGGAATAGATGGTTTATCTTTGCCACTGCTGGTTTTGAATGGATTGTTAACTTGCATTGCAATTTACAGCAGCGATGAATCCCTACAGCGTCCTAAATTTTATTACTCCTTGATACTATTATTAAGCGCTGGGGTGACTGGAGCTTTTCTGGCACAGGATTTACTGCTATTTTTCTTGTTTTACGAATTGGAACTAATCCCGCTTTATCTGTTGATAGCCATTTGGGGTGGAGCAAAGCGGGGTTATGCTGCAACAAAATTTCTTATTTATACAGCTGTTTCGGGAATCTTGATTTTGGCAAGTTTCCTCGGCATGGTTTGGTTAAGTGGTTCCTCTAACTTTGCACTAGCAACCTTAAACCCTACGACTCTACCTTTAGCCACACAGCTTTTACTGCTAGGGGGAATTTTGGTAGGTTTTGGGATTAAAATTCCTTTAGTTCCCTTCCATACTTGGTTACCAGATGCTCACGTTGAAGCTTCTACACCAATTTCTGTCCTGTTGGCTGGAGTGTTGTTGAAGTTGGGAACCTACGGGTTACTACGGTTTGGCATGAACTTATTGCCAGAAGCTTGGGCTTATGTGGCTCCCTGGTTAGCGACTTGGGCAGTAGTAAGTGTACTGTATGGTGCATCTTGTGCGATCGCCCAAACAGATATGAAAAAAATGGTGGCATACAGTTCTATTGGACACATGGGCTACGTACTTTTAGCGGCGGCGGCGGCTACACCATTAAGTGTCTTGGGTGCTGTTATGCAGATGATTAGTCACGGCTTGATTTCCGCCATGCTGTTTTTGCTGGTAGGGGTTGTGTATAAAAAAGCCGGAACCCGTGATTTAGCAATCCTTGGAGGACTTCTAAACCCAGAACGGGGTATGCCTGTAATTGGTAGCTTGATTGTTGTGGGAGTCATGGCCAGCGCTGGGATACCAGGAATGCTTGGGTTTATTTCCGAATTCATCATTTTTCGGGGCAGTTTCCCAGTTTTTCCAGTGCAAACCCTGTTATCAATGATTGGCACAGGCTTAACTGCGGTTTACTTTTTAATACTCCTTAACCGCGCTTTTTTTGGACGCTTGTCTGCACAAGTTACCAACTTACCACGAGTGTATTGGAGCGATCGCGGCCCAGCTGCAATTTTAGCTGTGCTGATTGTGATTTTCGGTATTCAACCTGGTTGGTTAGCACGCTGGACTGAACCAACAATTACAGCAATGGTGAATAGCCAAAACGTAATAGTAGTAGTGTCCTTGGATAAAGTGGGGACTGGGGATTAGGGACAAGGGGACAAGGAGAACAACCATGTCCCATGCCCAATGACTAATGACTAATCCCTAATCCCTATACTTTTTGGAGAGATAGCAATGGTAACTATTAAAAAGAAAGCGGTTCACAATCCCTTAGCTGAGTATATTGAACGTTTGCAAAAAGGAGATGCATTAGTCCCCGATAATCCAGAAAATGTCTTGGAAGTTGTTGGTATTCTTAAAAGCTATGGCGTAGTTTTAGATGCCTATTCAAAAAATCTTAACTATATTGCCGAGCATCAGTTTTTAGTATTTTTCCCATTTTTTAAATACTTTAATGGAAAGATTTCTTTTCAGAAATTACTCCGTCACTGGTGGCATGACCGAATTAATTTTGAATATGCCGAGTATTGCATGAAAGGCATGATGTGGCACGGTGGCGGCGGACTAGATACATATTTAGATACAAATGAATTTAAAGAAAAAGCGCAAGCCGTTATCGCCGCAAAATTTAAAAATAATCCTTTAATTTCGGGTACCAACCAACTGTTTCCAGATTTTTTAACAGAACAATTGCGCGTTTCTGCTTACTACACCGGTTTAGGTCAATTCTGGCGAGTCATGGCTGATATGTTTCTCAACTTATCAGACCGCTACGACCGAGGCGAAATTAAATCGATTCCCCAAGTTGTAGACCACATTAAAGCAGGGTTAGTGGCAAATGCATCAAACCCAATTACTTACGCCGTCAAAATTCGCGGTGAAGTATATGAAATCATCCCCAAAAGCGTTGGTTTAACCTTCTTAGCAGATACAGCCATACCTTATGTAGAAGCAGTATTCTTCCGGGGAACTCCTTTCCACGGTACAGTTTCATACAACGCCCAAGGATATCAAATTCCCCCAGATCAAACTCGATTTGAATATGGTGCATTGTATGCCGATCCTTTGCCCATCGGCGGCGCAGGTATTCCTCCCACCTTGCTGATGCAAGATATGCGTCATTATCTTCCAGAGTATTTGCACGAAATTTATCGTCGTAGTCTTCGGGGTGAAGATGATTTGCGAGTCCAAATTTGCATAAGTTTCCAAAAATCGATGTTTTGTGTGACGACAGCAACGATTTTAGGACTGATGCCTTATCCTTTGGATACTAAAGATCCAAATGAGGAAAAAGGTAATCGAGTTTATTTAGAGAAGTGGATGAGTCGATTAGAAACTTCACGGTTGCTGGATGTAAATAAATAGGTAAAGATTAGACTTCTGGTTCGATGCCTAAAGAGCGCAATTGAGCAGTTAAGCGATCGGCTCTTTCCTCACGAGTCAACAACAAATTACCTTGCAAATCCCACCAGCGTAGCCAAGGTAATTCCATATTATAATATTGCCCCTGCCAAATCCCTAACTCAACCCCTAAAGGATGTATCGTATAATGTCCGCGTTCATTTGTTGTTAATAATTGATATTGTCCACCAATTAATTCATAAACTTCTACGCTGGCTTTATTCATTTCATAAATGCCGTAGAAGGGAGGATGGATCACTTGCTCATAAATCCAAAATTTCCCCTTCCAAGGGGTTTTGTCTCGCTCCTCACTACCATCCCCAAAAACAAATTCCAATGCAATCAATGGGGCAATAAACTCTCGCCATAATACATAAGACCTACGCGTTTATCCATTCAAAGTAGGTGGTACATTACCTACATAAAACCAGTATGGTGCTTCTGCGCCTTTTTCTGGAGGGTCAGTGATGCGCCAGTAGATACCAGTATCTTGACCTATACAGTATTGCCCATCAGGATGACGTTTTTGCAATATCGGTTTAATCGAGTCTGTTAGTAGAATGCTTTGGGGATGTTCCTGAAAGTTTTTCACAAAAGTACCGTCAGACTCAGGAAGCTTTGTATGGTCTGGGAACGGTGTGAGGGCAGTGGATGGATCGGTTGCAGAGGTCATAAGGCTACCTTTGCAGGAGTAAGGGTTGTTTTTTAGTTTAGCAAGCGTAGACTTAAAGCTGTTGGTTCTGAAATATCTAGCTTTGCGCTATAAACAAACTTTTTAATGAGCGTTGATGCGTTGTCCTGTAAAGGAGAAAGTACCTACCAAAACTCCCTCTTCTTGTAGCGGATTTGCTTTTAAAGCAAAGGAACGAACCGTAATTGTTCCTTGTAGTGTCTGAGTTATAGGGTTGAGTATCGCTTTGATATCAGAACGGGCAATGTCGTTAACCCCATTATTTCCTGAAAAACCGAAATTGATGCCTGTAGCACTAATTGCTTTTTTTTCAATGCATCTATAACTGCCTTGGGTATCACCAAAAGGGTTGAAAGCTCCACTGACACCGCCTTGGTTCGAGTCGGTAACGAAAAGATTACCTTCTTTAGTCAACGTAATCACTCCACGAGATGCAAAGTTGCCATTTGCATCCAAGATTGTTGTCAAGTATGTACCCGGAACAAGTTTGCTACATTTATTTGATCGAAAAATAGAAGTTTCCGCTTCTGGTTGAGACAGTACAAAGGGCGTGTTCAAGACATAGGTGACGGTGAGTGCTGACAGTATACCCATTGTCAAATTGATGAAAGTTCTACAAGTTCTCAACACAGAGCTTCTCCTTAACTCAAGTTAACCTATTTAAGTCGCCTCGACCGGACACTACCACCGAGAGAAAATGAGGTCACCGCCCCCAACTCTTCTACCCACAACAAGCATTACAGGTCTAGAGAATACCTTACACCAACTGAGGTGCGATCGCTACAGAGCGAGTGGGGCTAATGGGATTGAAGAACTCAGGGCGATCATGGGACATGAAAGCATTCAGACCACATTACGGTTAGAACTTACCAAATTTTGCAGAATAATTTCAGTACATAGCTTGATTATGTGGGCAGAAAAAATACTTTTTTCCCAAAACACTATCAAGGTACAGGGAATACATACTACTCTGTACCAATCAACTGAGGGTAATCAGCCGCTCTTCAGGTAATATTGAAAAATTAGTGGCTGAAATCCTTACGGAACAAGGGTTTCAACCTTAGCGTACAATTTTCCCGTTTTGGCACGGTGATGCCAATTACGAATTGGAGCAAAGCAAGTTGACGAGCTTCACTCCCGACTAATCTCAAAGTACACGCAGTAAGCTGGGAATGCTTTCGATAGCTGACAAATTTTGAATTTCTGCTAAAGCTTGCCGAAAGTTGCCTTCTGGTACATCATGGGTAACAACCACAATCTCTGCTAGTTCCCCTTGAAAGCCAGTTTGGACAATTGACTCTAAGCTAACGCCATAGTTGCCAAAGCAAGTACCCAATTTACCGATAACTCCGGGTTGGTCTTTAGTAAGGAAACGAGCGTAAAACCGAGTTATAAGTTCTGTCATCGGCGCAATTTGGCAGTATTCTTGATGTCCACAAGTTAATAATGGATTTGCAACTGCTGTATTGGTTTTGAGGACAGCAACTAAATTCAAAATATCTGATGTCACAGCACTCGCGGTTGCACCAGCACCAGCACCGGGGCCAAAAAACATTACTTGCCCGATTGGTTCTCCTTCAACAAGAATGGCATTGTAAACGCCGTTGATGCTAGCCAAAGGGTGGGCTTGAGGCACTAATGTGGGATGAACTCTTACAGAGAGAGGAGATGAGATAGTATCACGTTTCGCGATCGCTAACAATTTAATTACAAATCCCAATTTTTCGGCGTAGGCAATATCTGTCTTGCTGACTTGCCGAATGCCCTCAGTATAAACATCTTGTAAGTTGATGCGTCCACCAAAGCCTAATGATGCCAGGATAGCAATTTTATCTGCTGCGTCTAAACCATCAACATCAGCTGTTGGGTCAGCCTCAGCATAACCCAAGCGCTGGGCATCAGCTAAAACATCATTGAAGTTGCTGCCTTCTGTCTGCATCCGTGTCAGGATGTAGTTAGTTGTACCGTTTACGATGCCTGTTACAGTGTTAATACGGTTAACACTTAAAGACTGCTTTAGGGGTTGAATCACCGGAATACCACCACCCACAGCAGCTTCTAACATGACGTATACGCCAGCTTGATTAGCAGTTGTGAAAATTTCCGCCCCAAAGCGGGCGATCGCTGCTTTGTTGGCGGTGACTACGTGCTTACCATTACTTAAAGCTTTGAGGATGAGCGATCGCGCTGGCTCTAGTCCACCCATCACCTCGACAACTATATCTACCGAGGGGTCGTTGACAATGGATTCTAAATCTGTAGTTAAGACTTCCGTAGACAATTCTACTGCACGAGGTTTATCTAGCGATCGCACTCCCACCCGATAGATTTCTATCTCTTGCAACAATGGGTGACGCCCAGCGCTATCTTGCAACAACTGCACTGTTCCCGTTCCCACGGTGCCTAATCCCAGTATTCCTAGTTTCACACCCATTTTGCACCCAATTTCACCAATAACAATTGTAGGTAGAGCGTTTGCCCTACCTACTGATTATCCTGCTTCCTTTGTCATTTGTCCTTCGCCCTTCGTCCTTCGTCTAAAACTAATGACTAATGACTAATGACCAATGACTAATTTAGTATGTTTCTACGTGCCAGCGACCGGCTTTCTTGAGTTGCTTCTGGTAATCACTCCAGGTTATGCCTTCCTTAGCAGCAGCAGCACTTAAGGCTGCATCAATACCTTCTTCCATACCGCGCAAACCGCAGATGTAGGTGTGAGTTTTTTCATTTTTAATCAACTGCCACAATTCATCAGCATGTTCTGCTACGCGGTCTTGAATATACATTCTACCGCCTTGGGGATTTTTCTGTTCGCGGCTGATAGCAGCAGTGAGACGGAAGTTATCAGGATATTTTTGTTGAATTTCTTCCAGTTCTTCCTTATATAAGAGGTTTGGAGTTGTTGGCACCCCAAATATTAGCCAAGAGAATCCTTTAAATTGGTATTCTGGGTTAGCTGCTCTTTCCGCATCTTTAAACTGACGCCACAGATAAGCTCGCATGGGGGCAATACCTGTTCCGGTTGCCATCATGATGACATTAGCATCAGGGTCATTGGGTAACAACATTTCCTTACCCACAGGCCCGGTAATTTTTACCTCTTCCCCTGGCTTCAGAAAACACAGGTGCGTAGAGCAAACCCCGTAGACTGTTTCGCTAGTTTCTGGGTGCTTGTACTCCAATTGGCGGACGCACAGTGATACTGTCTTATCATCTACATCATCGCCATGACGAGTTGAGGCGATGGAATATAGTCTGAGTTTTTCCGGCTTGCCATTCTTGTCTAATCCTGGTGGAATAATCCCAATACTTTGACCTTCTATATATTTCAAATCACTGCCAGATAGGTCAAATTTAAGGTGTTGAACAATACCAATACCGCCTTCTTTGACTAGCGGTTCATTAGATATTACCTTGCCAATAAACGGAGCATTGGGGCGGTAAGTGTTAACAGGAACGTCACCGTGGTCTTTTTTGGCTTTCGCTTGAGTCATGGTGTTGCCTTTCTTGTCCTTGTTCTCTTCAGCACTATGAGCATTCACAGGTGTGGCTTTACCATTCCCTTCACTGTTAGCAATTTCCCCAGATGTAGCTAACTCGCTGACAACGCTTGTAGCATTTCCAAATGAGGCTTTACCATTAACTGGTTCTAAAACAGTTACAGGCTGGATGCTAACAATTGTGCCGCCTAAACGAGTGATACGTCGCATTTCTTGATTCATGCGGTTGTAAGGCACTCTGATGAACACACTGCCACTTTTCCGAATTGGGTAGTTAGTTTGATCGGTTTCTTCACTCTGACGCAAACCCACCACTTCATAAAGGAAGATGCGGCTACCTAATTCTGTGTTGGCAGCACCCTCAACAGCACCTTGATTGTACATTCGTTCTACCACTCCGATAATTTACTTAACCGTTTTTCAAAAAACTATTCCCATCCCATGCCAGCTTTAGTTTACCGGATTTTCGTTTCACTAAACTGGCCATGTAGGAAAAACGGCATCATTAAATTAATGCCTTGCTAAGTACACTCACCAAAGACATGCAGGCATAGCAAAAAACACACCTGTTCATTCACCTTCTAAGGTAAAGGATAAGTCTTGTGGAGAATGTTAATAATGAGTCAATTTAATCTTTTTTTCGTTAACTACCACTTTCATTAAGGAGATAGTTTTTTACCTGTACTACCCAACGAGCAACTCAAAAGGACAGATATTGTAGGAAGCCTGCTTCAATTACTGGAAACTACTGCTCAGTTTACTTCCAAAAGTTGTGGTTGCGCTTGCCTCCTCCAAGAGTTTAAATCGGAGAATGCCAATCCCGGAAGGTCTGCTTCCGATTGGTTTTGATTTTCCAAATTGATTACCTCTTGGAATGTTGTTAGCTATATTCATAACCTGTCTATGAATAATTACATGACTAGGACAACTCCAGCTATAAAAATAACCACAGAGGTAACCGTGATTTAAGCAAGTGTAATTAGTTTCACTTAATGTGAAAAATCTGTCAACCTGTATCAGTACTTTGCCATAACACCAACCCTTCTATAATGAGCATATCCATAAATTTACAGCCAAGAATTTGACTAATGCAAGTTGTTTGCTCATTCGTTGGATAGATTTTTGCTTTGAATATCTTAAGTATTGTCGAACAGGAATTACAATTTAGGAGCATTTAGAAAATTCGCAGCAATAATAAATTATACCTTATAGCCTTGATTATATAGAGTCACAAGTAGTGGACTGATAAAGGCGGAACGCTGATAGGCAAAGCTGATCCCCATTTTAAAATTAACAACTAAATTAACAAAAAAATGATTGATGAACCACGCTAATTCTTCTGGAGAGCAATCTTGTATGGGATACCCCCTTCTGTTAAAATCAAATATACCACTAGGATTAAATACTTACCGGCACCAACATTCAGGCTAGTCCGACGAGTAGCAACTTAATTATATTGTTGCCTACCCGCTTGGTGTCTTATAGATGTGCTAGGTAGCAAGAACGCAGGATAAACCAAAGGGGTAAACTCCTGGCTTCAGGATCTGCTGTGTGAAAAAATATTGAGACAATTTTAGTATTTTAGAGGAGATTTATGACAAATAAGCCGGAACGCGTGGTACTGATTGGAGTAGCCGGAGACTCTGGGTGCGGGAAATCTACGTTTTTGCGTCGTTTGATAGATTTGTTTGGTGAAGATTTAATGACAGTCATTTGCTTGGATGACTATCATTCTCTAGATCGCAAACAGCGTAAAGAAACTGGGATAACGGCATTAGACCCCAGAGCAAACAATTTTGACCTGATGTATGAGCAAATTAAAGCGCTCAAAAGTGGTCAAGCCATTGATAAGCCGATTTACAACCACGAAACCGGCTTGATTGATCCGCCAGAGCGGATAGAGCCGAATCACATTATAGTTGTTGAAGGGCTGCATCCTTTATATGATGAGCGGGTGCGATCGCTAATCGACTTCAGTGTTTATTTTGACATTAGCGATGAAGTCAAAATTGCCTGGAAAATCCAGCGAGATATGGCTGAACGCGGTCATCGCTACGAAGATGTCTTAGCGCAAATCAATTCCCGCAAACCTGACTTTGATAAGTTTATCGAACCACAAAGAGAATTTGCGGATGTGGTTCTCCAGGTATTACCCACGAACTTGATCAAAAACGACACGGAGCGCAGAGTTCTGCGGGTACGTATGCTCCAGCGGGAAGGTAAGGAAGGCTTTGATCCAACCTACCTGTTTGATGAAGGGTCAACAATTAATTGGACTCCCTGTGGACGCAAGCTGACCTGTTCTTATCCTGGTATGCAACTGTACTATGGTTCAGATGTTTACTACGGCCGCTATGTCTCAGTACTAGAGGTGGATGGTCAATTTGACAACTTGGAAGAAGTAATTTATATCGAAACCCATCTCAGCAATACATCCACTAAATATCAGGGTGAATTGACTCACTTGTTACTCCAGCACCGCGAGTATCCAGGTTCCAATAATGGTACTGGTTTCTTCCAAGTGCTTACAGGTTTGAAAATGCGTGCTGCCTATGAGCGGTTGACAGCTACGGAAGCAAAGTTAGCGGTTCAGGTTTAAAAGCAGCAGTATTTGTGTCAAAGTTTGTGGGGGCGCTTCTGAGTGTCCCCTTTTTTTGTGTTATTAAATACATTTTAGCCATAAAATAATTAGCATAAATTTATCTTCTTTACAGATACTTACCTTATAGCTAGTCGTTTTTATCAATATCAAGAAGATACTAACTACTGAGGTATAAATATTGTTATGATTTCATAAATTAGGTAGTTGGACTAAATACCCACATTTAGTTCAGCGAAAAAACTCAATAAAGGAGGAATTTCCTTTGTCTCGTCGATATCTATTTACCTCCGAGTCAGTCACCGAAGGTCATCCAGATAAAATCTGTGATCAGATTTCTGATACCATTCTGGATGCCCTACTGACACAAGACCCCAGCAGCCGTGTCGCCGCTGAAGTAGTAGTTAATACTGGTTTGGTGCTAATCACTGGTGAAATAACCACCAAAGCTAATGTAAATTTCGTCAATCTCGCCCGCAAAAAAATTGCCGAAATTGGCTATACCAATGCCGATAATGGGTTTTCTGCTAACAGTACCAGCGTTCTGCTGGCTATAGACGAACAATCACCCGATATTGCCCAAGGCGTTAACACTGCCCAAGAAACCCGCCAGCAAGATAGTGATGAGCTATTCGACAAAATTGGTGCGGGCGATCAAGGTATAATGTTCGGTTTTGCCAGCAACGAAACACCAGAACTGATGCCCTTACCCATCAGTCTCGCCCACCGCATTGCTCGCCGATTAGCAGCAGTCCGAAAAACAGGTGAATTGTCATACCTGCGTCCTGACGGGAAAACCC
Source organism: Nostoc sp. CHAB 5824 (assembly GCF_020829665.1). Classification (GTDB taxonomy): domain Bacteria; phylum Cyanobacteriota; class Cyanobacteriia; order Cyanobacteriales; family Nostocaceae; genus Nostoc. Next base: position 422,196 of record NZ_JAIVFT010000002.1, on the reverse strand, counting down.
AAGTAACTGTGGTCTACGAAGATGGACGCCCAGTAGGTATTGATACTATTCTAATTTCTACCCAGCATACAGCCAGTATTGGGGAAATCACGGATGAGGCGGCTGTACAAGCCAAAATTAAACAAGACCTTTGGCTAGCGGTAGTCGAACCTGTTTTTGGCGACATTGACATTAAGCCTAATCAGGAAACACGTTTTTTAGTCAACCCTACTGGCAAATTTGTTGTTGGTGGCCCTCAAGGAGATTCTGGTCTGACAGGGCGGAAAATAATCGTTGACACCTATGGTGGTTATTCACGGCATGGTGGCGGCGCTTTTTCTGGCAAAGACCCCACCAAGGTAGACCGTTCTGCTGCCTATGCCGCTCGTTATGTGGCGAAAAATATTGTCGCCGCTGGGTTGGCAGAAAAAGTTGAAATCCAGCTATCCTATGCTATTGGCGTAGCGCGACCAACAAGCATTTTGGTAGATACCTTTGGCACTGGCAAAGTGGATGAAGAAACCTTACTGGAATTAATCAACCAACACTTTGAACTCCGTCCAGCGGGGATTATCCATACCTTCAACTTACGCAACTTACCAAGTGAACGAGGCGGACGTTTTTATCAGGACGTCGCGGCTTACGGTCATTTTGGGCGGGCTGATTTAGATTTGCCTTGGGAACAGACCGATAAAGCCGAATTGTTGAAGCAAGCAGCAAACGAGTCACTTTCGGCAGTAGTTGCTCAGGCATTAACTTAGACTTATACGCGACTGCAAAAACTTAATTTATATATCTGAGGGTATTGGCAACTTCACAAATTGCCTATACCCTTATTTATCTTTCAACTGTCGCACGCAATGCGTAAATCCTATATGTTAGCTCTAAACCAGCACTTCGCGTACCAACTGGGTCTTTGGTTATCTCCTGGGTATTCAGATGCTCGACCTCTTCCCTCAGCGACCGATTTCGACATCTTCGAGAATGCCGAGTGCGTCGGGGACGAGGACAGCTGCGGAGTAGTAGGCGGTGACGAGGTAGGAGATGATAGCCTTTTCGCTAATGCCCATGAATCGGACGGACAAGCTGGGTTGGTGTTCGTCGGGGATACCAGTTTGATGTAAACCGATGACGCCCTGATCTTCCTCGCCAGTGCGGAGTACAAGGATAGAGCTAGTCTGGGTATCGGTGATGGGTATTTTGTTGCAGGGAAGGATGGGTACGCCGCGCCAAGTGGACACTATACTGCCGTCCAGGTCGATGCTTTTTGGATAGATACCGAGGCGATTGCACTCCCGACCGAAAGCGGCGATGGTGCGGGGGTGGGCCAGGAAGAATTTTGACTTCCGCCGCCGGGTGAGCAGTTCGTCGAGGTCGTCTGGGGTGGGTGGCCCGGTGCGGGTGTAGATACGCTGTTTGAGGTCGGCGTTGTGTAGCAAGCCGAAGTTACGGTTGTTGATTAACTCATGTTCTTGACGTTCCCGTAATGCCTCGATAGTCAATCGCAGTTGTTGCTCGGTCTGGTTCATCGGTTCGTTATACAGATCCGCTACGCGAGTATGGATTCGCAACACAGTTTGAGCCACGCTCAACTCATATTCGCGGGGCGAGAGTTCGTAATCTACGAAGGTTCCCGGCAACTCAGTCTCCCCCACATGCCCCGAAGCCAACTCAATGGCAGCTTCCCCGTACTTGTTTTGTGGGACTTGCACGCGGGTTCTGAAGCGATCAACGTGAGCCTGCAACGCCTCCGATTGGTTGAGAAGTTCCCGAAACGCCTGTTGTGGTAGTGCCAATACCGTGCATCGCGTGATAGCCTGGACTGTGAACTTCCAGTTGCTCTGGGACTCCACCAACACCTGACCACCAAAATAATCGCCGTCCGCCAAAACACCCAACACGGTCTGTTCATCATACTTGCCAACACCAATCTTGTTGACTTTACCATGAGCAATCAGGAAAAACTGCTCGGCTGACTGACCTGACTGCACTATGATGTCACCAGGTGCAAACTCCTGCTGAACAAACCGACCCGCCAAGGCGCTCAACACTTCAGTGTTGTCAAAGTCTCGCAGCAATGGCAACTCACAAAGTTCCTGGGGAATCACCTGTACCTCGGCTCCGGTGTTGGTGAAACTCACGCGCCCATCACCCACTGCATAGGTCAACCGACGGTTCACCCGATATGTGCCACCCTTCGTCTGTACCCACGGTAACATCTTCAATAACCACCGCGAAGTAATGTTCTGCATCTGCGGCACAGATTTCTTCGTCGTCGCCAAGTTACGCGCAGCTGCTGTACTCAAACTTAGCCGGGGATGTTCATTTTCAATATCTAAATTCGACTCATTAGAATACGTCATAACCTAACCCTTCACTGTATAGTTACTAACAAAAGCACCCGACCAATCGGTGAGAGTTTAAGGTTATAGCACTTTTGTCAATAAGTAATGTTGCTTAAAATATTCCCAAAACCGTGGGAGCGAGCCTCCTGAGCCTGCCGCCTTTGGCACTCGCGTTCACTAACGCATCATCTTTGTACTGAGCTTTCAATCCACAAGTGAAAGCTCAGTGATAAGTACGTTTTAGTACTTAATTTGATGCTCTGTTTTAAAGCTAATTCCTAATTGACAAAAGTCATTTTGTCTTAACCTCTCATCAATGATCAACGCCCGATTTCGACGTCTTCAAGGATGGCGAGTGCGTCGGGGACGAGGACGGCTGCGGAGTAGTAGGCCGTGACGAGGTAGGAAATGATCGCCTTTTCGCTTATGTTCATGAATCGGACGGACAAGCTGGGTTGGTATTCGTCGGGGATATCGGTTTGGTGGAGACCGATGACGCCTTGCTTTTCCTCACCAGTGCGAAGCAAGAGGATGGAACTGGTGCGGGTATTGGTGATGGGGATCTTGTTACAGGGAAAGATGGGTACGCCGCGCCAAGCGGGCACCTGGTTGCCGGCTAGGTCGATCATTTGTGGGTAGATGCCGAGGTGGTTGCATTCCCGACCGAAGGCAGCGATGGTGCGGGGGTGGGCTAGGAAGAAATTCGGCTCCCTCCCTACCGTGGCCAGCAGTTCGTCAAGGTCGTCGGGAGAGGGTGGGCCGTTGCGGGTGTAGATGCGCTGTTTGAAGTCAGCGTTGTGTAGCAAGCCGAAGTTGCGGTTGTTGATCAATTCGTGTTCTTGGCGTTCCCGTAATGCCTCGACAGTCAGCCTGAGTTGTTGTTCGGTCTGATTCATCGGTTCATTGTACAGATCCGCTACCCGAGTATGGATTCGCAACACAGTTTGAGCCACGCTCAACTCATATTCGCGGGGCGAGAGTTCATAGTCAACAAAGGTTCCCGGCAACTCAGGTTCCCCGATATGCCCCGAAGCCAACTCAATAGAAGCTTCCCCGTACCTGTTTTGTGGGACTTCCGTGCGGGTTCTGAAGTCATCAACGTGAGCCTGCAACGCCTGGGACTGGTTGAGAAGTTCCCGAAACGCCTGTTGTGGTATCGTCAACACCGTGCATCGCGTGATGGCCTGAACTGTAAATTCCCAGTTGCTCTGGGACTCCACCAACATCCGGTCACCGAAATAGTCGCCGTCGGCCAGCACATCCAACACGATCTGCTCGCCATACTTTCCAACCCCAATCTTGTTCAGCTTGCCATGTGCAACTAGGAAAAGCCGATCGGCTGGTTGACCTGACTCCACGAGTACGTTACCGGGAGCGAATTCCTGCTGAACAAACCGATCTGCCAAGGCGCTCAACACTTCAGTGTTGTCAAAGTCTCGCAGCAATGGCAACTCACAAAGTTCCTGGGGAATCACCTGCACTTCGGCTCCGGTGTTGGTAAAACTCACGCGCCCATCACCCACTGCATAGGTCAACCGACGGTTCACCCGATATGTGCCACCCTTCGTCTGTACCCACGGTAACATCTTCAATAACCACCGCGAAGTAATGTTCTGCATCTGCGGCACAGATTTCTTCGTCGTCGCCAAGTTACGCGCAGCTGCTGTACTCAAACTTAGCCGGGGATGTTCATTTTCAATATCTAAATTCGACTCATTAGAATACGTCACAACCTAACCCTCCACTTTATTAATTACTAACAACAGGACTTTACCTGATTAACCCAATACTTACTTTGGATTCACACCACCAAAGTCTATTCACCGACAAAAGAACCCGACCCTACTTGACCGAGTACTAAACTTAAACCCCCTCCACCGACCAACGATCTAATACGCGTAGCGGAAGTGCCCAACCCTGTAGGGCCACTGGGCAGACGCCCTGCTGCCGAACTATTACGCAATTCAAATTCCTTATAGCGATCTACCGTCATATGCCACTTGAGGACGCCGCACATCCACTGCTGTAGTTTCTCGACATATCCGTATAGCTTCTCGCGGGTACTTGTGTCCAGGTCGAAATCGTCGAAAAGGGCTGGTAATTCAGTGGCGACGATATGTTCAAACTGGAGCGCTCGAGAGGTCATCAGGTTGTTGACGACCTCGACCGCCCTCGAAAGATCGCAGTTGAGGAATTGTTGAACGACCAGCACGCCGTTATTGATTTCGCCCTCGAATTCTATTTCTTTCTGGTAAGAAAAGATGTCGTTGGTCAAACAGGCGAAGTCGGCGGCCGAATTATCCAGCTGACGCATCGGTCGGGTGCGGTAGATATCCGGGGGGATCTCGTCGCCCTGAGCTAGTCGAGACAGGCTCATCGTCAGATCCGAGCCAAACGTTTTACGGCGCATCTCAACATAATCTATCGGATCTGGAATCCGATTTTGGATCTGGTTAGCGAGTTCCCATAACCAGCTTTCGGTCATGTCCGCGATCGCACGGCGGAACTGACCCCGGGCGATCGCGGACATGGGGCCAGCTGTGCGAGACCACAGATCAGCCAAGCCGCGCTCTACTGGGTTGGTCGGTAACGGGATGGGGCTGGAATCGAGAGGCATGAACGCTGACAGTCGGGCGTTGAACACTTTCGCACCCGCCATATTGCGGCTGTGCCCGTAGAGCGCTGGGAAGTAATCGTCAGCATAGGTTCCCCAGACAAGCCAGCCTGCCGTCAGATTCAGTTCAGGGCCGGACGCATTGGGATGGATCAACGCACCGCATAACGCCACGTCAGCAACATCGAACTTATGATCATCCCAGATTACAGCCTCAGGAATACCAGGTAGTGATTCCAGCATTCCCATCTGACGCGCCCATTCCTTGGAATGCTGCCGCGCGGTATCCAGATGGGAATTCAAACTTGTAGTAAACGGCATGTAAAACTTTGGCAGTGTCACCGCCCCCACAGGCTGGTATGGAACATGAGTAAAGCTTTTGAACCTGTCCAAACCAAAAGCACTGTATAACGATCCAATCCGCGCAGCCGATATGCCCAACCCAGTAGGCCCGCCCAGAAGTAGCGTGGATGTCGACGAATTGTCCCCTCCCTTGTTCATGTAGCGGCTCGACTTCATATGCCACTCATGACCGCCCGACTGCCAGTCCTGAAGTCCTTTGATGTATAACAGAACGTTCACACGAGCCACCGGGTCTAATCCGTGTTCCTCAAAGAGAGGGTGCAGCTCGGTGATGGCGGTGTTGTCGAACTGCTGTAGCCGCGAGGTCAGCAGTTCATTGGTGAGGTTAGCCGCCTCCTGCGTACTCACATTCAGAAATTGCTCCAATACCAACACGCAGTTCGCATTCTCGCCTTCGTCCTCTACTTCTCTCTGGTATGAAAACAGATCGTTGCGAAGATGCACTCCATCGGCAAATGTGTCTTTCAGTACACGCATCGGCCGACTTTTGGCGATTTCAGCCGGGATCTCAACAAAGACGGCGTGCTCTATGAGATCCGCTGACCACGGGGCACCGCCAACTTTACGGCGCATCTCAATATACTCGATCGGGTTAGCGACCCGATCCTGGCGGATATTGGAGAGTTCCCATAGAGACTCTTCGAGCAGGTTCTTGGTACTCTCAAAGAACCGGAGCCGCCAGTCCGCAGACTTGGTGAACGCGGTGCGAGACCACAGGTCAGCCAAGCCACGCTCCACTGGGTTGGTCGGAACTGGGAGGGTGCTGACGGGGTGGATTGACATGAACGTCGGTAGTCGGTCGAGGTACTCCTTGGCACCCGCCATGTCTTGAGTGCGCTTAAAGATTTCAAGGAAGTGATCGTCGAAGAAGAACACCCAAACATACCAATCGGTCACTAGGTCAAGCTCCGTCCCTGGCGCATCTGGATGGGTATACGAGCAAAGCAAGGCGTAGTCGTGGGCATCGAATGTGCGCTCGTCCCAGATAGGGGAGCTTTCCGCTTCCTCTTGTGAGCCAAGTATCCCCATCTGATAGGCCCAGGCTTTGGAATGCACTCGCGCCGCTTCTAGGTTTGAGTTCAGCCGCGCGGGCCAAGGCATGTAAAATTCTGGCAGTTCAAAGGGTTGCATGATCTGCGCGTAACCTCCTCTGGGGTCTTCTTGCTATCTTCATTTCGTGACTGAGATGAACTGGCGGTTGATGAGCATCTTCACCAACCTGGCTACGTCCCCACGTGTGGTTTGCTCGTGGTGGCTCGTATCAAGGGGATAATACGAAATGCTCTTAGCCCAAATAAAGAGCTATGTAAGTTTTAGCTGAAGTTGCCTATACCGAAAGATAGGGCGTTTGAAAAATCTGTTTGAGTAATTACCCATTTCAGATGATGACAAATGAATTTTTAGCAATTTAGAGTGTTCTCATAAATCTTTCATTGTTATAGAAATAAAGCAATCCGTAGGCTCAAGCATTTAAACAGATAGTTCAATTAAAGATTCAACAATTAGAAGACACTTAAGACAGTTAAGACAGATAGTTCAATTAAAAATTCAACAATTAGAAGACAGTTAAGACAGTTAAGACAGTTAAGCAGATAGTTAAAATATTTAAGACAGTTATTAAACAATAATTACTAATTGTAAATTTTTATAATTAATGCTATTTTATGCCTTTGGGTCGAGAATACTTGAGGCTAAACGATCAAAGTCATGTGTGGTAAGCAAATTAGCGATGCCTGTAGCGGACTATGCCTATGCATAGCTACAAAAACCAACAAATTTCAATGGGCAAAACCCTATCTGAATAAAGGTTTTAGAACACATAACCAAAAACTTCCAAAGCCACAACTGCGATCGCTGCTAGAATCAAAAAACAACATTGTCACTAGCACTTTTAACCACAAACCCAGCTATGTTGCAGAAGTCAGGAAAAGGCAAGGGATAAAGGCTTCGCATACGAGTATGGTTAAGTGTTGCAGATTCGGGAGCGATTGGGACAAGCAATACTAGATTGGAATAAAAATAAGATTCCCGACTTCTTAAATAAGTCGGGAATCTTAGACTTTCGAGCCAGTTGGAATAAATTCTATTTAAAACAATAACTACGAAGATTACTGGACTGATTCGTGACTACAATTAGCTAATCAGTTGTCATTTTATTCCGTTACCTCTGCTACAGCTTTGTTTGACTCATTAGATGAAGTTGATTCTGTCTTATCTGATTGCGTCTCACTCGTTTGTTGCAATTGATTAAGATGAATATTGTTCACTTGAACAATAAAATATTCTAATGCTTGACTTGCCTTTTGTTGCTGTTGGGTTTCGTCAGACACATCATAACAACGATAAGGCGGAGTCACTCCCAATATAAATTTCTCTTGTTCAGCTTCTAACAATTCAACGGCTGTATTAGCAGCAAGTGAGTTCTTCTGGAAAGGAAAGGAGGTAACTATACTAGCAACTATAGAAGCAATAGCTGGACAGAGTACAGGGAGCCACTTTAGCCAGGCTTTTCCTGCTTCTAATTTGTCTACCAGAACTAAAATCGGTGTGACTCCTGATAAAATTACTGTCGCAATTTGCAAACTATAGTAAAGGTTCCTTGATACACCTCTAATTCTTTTATAATCGTCAATTAAGTCTTGGCTGTATTGTAAAGCCTTCCCTCTTGTTAAAGTCAGTGTATCTTTATCCCAGGAATTAGGATTGGTCAATAGATAACTATAGAGTTCAGCTTTTTTGGTGAGTTCAGACTGATAAGCGGCCTTCTTATAGTTCTGAAATACTTGTCTATTGATAAGCAGCAAAAAAAATAAAAAGGTTAGAGATACCGCTCCAAAAATTACAACTTTTTTATCATCTGAAAGCAAAATAATAAATAGTCCAGAAGAGACAAAACCTGCAAGTAATAAATATTCGATTACCTTCAAGTTAAACAACTTCTTCTCATCTGATGGGGAAGATAAACTTTCAATTCTATTGGAAATCTTACTTTGGTTTTTTTGCTCAAAACTAATTAATTCAGAAGTAGTCATCGCCTCTTACTCAATTTATTATCGGATGAAATGTAGCAATAAAATGAATAGCAAAAAGTAGAATTGCTTTGAGGAGGTATAAGTCAGGATAAGTTCGCCAGAGAACAGCTTTACTATAAATAGCTAGCCTTCTAACTTTTGCTTAGACATCCCTTTTATTACCGTTAGGTAATTTTTTCCTTCCCCAAACCTTCTAGCATCTCCTATTAGCTCCACTTGAAGATTGACTAGTTGGCTTAGAATGCTTTACAAAACCAGAAATGTTTCTTTCGGTTGACGTAAAATTATTTAAGTCCAATAAGTCTAGTCAATTTTAACCATATATGTATTTGATTGATAATGCAAGGCTTTATTGATGGTAATTTTACGTAGGCGCAAAAAATATTTCAAACATGAGTAGCGTGCCTACCCCAAAAAATATATGATTTGGACTTTGCAAGACTTGAATTGTTTTTTTTGGAATTTTAAGCATATTTGGGGTGTTAAGCTGTCGCGCAGAGATTGGCGACAACTATTTTGAGAGTAAATTATGCAAGAGTCTGTGATTTATCAAGATATCCTTCAAAAAAGAAGACAGCAAAAAACGCTAGCACTGATAAGATGCGAACAATTGCAGAAATTAATGAGAAAATCAGCCGCCAAAGTGCGGTAGTATTGACAACTGAAGAGTTAAAAGCACGAGTTGTAGAAATCGGAGTTACTAAAGCTGCTAAAGAAGTTGATGTAATTACAACTGGCACGTTTGAGCCGATGGAATCAAGTGGTGCAATTATCAATCTCGGACACACTGACCCGCCGATAAAAATTCGCCGTTGCTGGTTAGATGGCGTGCCAGCATACTCTGGTTTTGGAGCAGTAGATTTATATTTGGGTGCGAGTTGTGCTGTAGAGACGACGGACGGGGAAGAAGTCCGAGAACGTGGCGGCGGTCATGTAATCGAAGATTTGATCGCTGGCAAAGCTATACACGTGAAAGCACAAGGACAAGTAACTGATTGTTACCCTAGAGCAACTTTTGAAACTACAGTTACTAGTGAAACGATTAATCAGTTTTATTTATTCAATCCGCGCAATCTTTATCAAAATTTTATTGTTGGTGTAAATGGTGGCGATCGCCCCCTCTTTACCTATCTCGGCCCTTTACAACCGCGTCTAGGGAATGCCGTTTACTCTAACCCTGGTGCTATTTCTCCCTTACTCAACGACCCCGATTTACAACTCGTTGGTATAGGTACTCGAATTTTCTTAGGTGGCGGTGTTGGCTATGTCGCCTGGGAAGGCACTCAGCATTTCCCTTTACAAAAGCGTTTAGCTAATCGTACACCGATTGGGCCTTCCGCCACTTTAGCTTTAATTGGTGATGCCAAGCAAATGGATGCTCACTGGGTACGGGGTTGTTACTTCAAAAGTTATGGCCCCTCATTGATGTTAGGCGTTGGTGTACCACTCCCTGTATTAAATGAACAAGTAGTTGAACACTGTGCCGTCCAAGATCAAGACTTAGTAGCCCCAATAGTGGATTTTTCTATTCCCCGGCGCGTCCGTCCCACCTTTGGTTTGGTGAGTTACGCCCAACTCAAATCTGGACGGATCACCATTGAGGGCAAAGCAGTACGCTCTGCCCCCTTAGCGAGTTTGTTTTTTTCTAGGCAAGTTGCCCTAGAGTTGAAAAAGTGGATCGAAGCAGGTACGTTTACCCTCACAGAACCAGTTTCCCCAATTCCGATGGAGCGATCTTTTCTACCCCAAGACCGCCGGACGGATTTTTAAGGGGATTGGGGACTGGGGAGTAGGAGGGAGCAGGAAGCAGGGGGAAAATTCCTTTCCTCTGCACCCTCTCCCCCAATCCTCACTCCGTGGGGGCTCCGAGTCCCCCTGCCCCTCTGCCTCTTCTCTATGCCCCTGCTTTATTCTTGAGTTGGTTTCGGTCGCTTGATGGGCTTAGGAGCGGGTGTTTTGGGTATAGGTTTTGACACCACAGGGGTGTCACCACCTGCGCCTGTTTTCTTGATAGGACGTGGGGTTTCGCCACTGCGTCTGGGGGGGAATGGTTTTCTACTACCAGCACCACCGCCACTACCAGCACGAGGACCACCTCTGAATGGTGGTTTGCGTTTTTTGGGCAAGTCAGCGATCGCCTCAGCTTTTTCTACTATCAAAACGTCAGCTTCTCGCTTGGCTTGGAAGTCCCAAAACTTTCCTACTGCTTTGGTGGTCAGTACACCCCTCAATTTCAACTTAAAATACTTGGGTTTGTCAGTTGGTTTGCGTGCAGCCTGCCTAATTTTGACTACCAAGCTTTTAGCGTCAAAAGATTGGTATACTACCTCACCACGAACAGAAAAACCACCATCTGCAACTTCTGATGAGGGGATTACGGGAATTGTGCTTAATTCAGAGTTTTCGGATAAGCCATCATCGGGTGTCTGTAACTCTTGCAACTCCAAGTCTGACTCGTCTTCATCTGTTGAGTTTTTAGCCAAATTTTCTGGCTCCCAAACTCCGACAATTTGGATGTGCAAGGTATCATTTTCTTGTCTTGTACGTGGATATACTACCCACAAGTGTTCTTTTTCTAAGTCTAGGTGATTCTTGACTAAGCTCATAATCCGGCCTAGGAGGACGGCATTTAATTCTACGCCATCTGTGGTCAGCAGCGTACCTTGAGTAAATTGTTCGCTGCTAGCATGATATCGACCCCTAACTAACCCGATCGCTCGGTACTGCATCGGTTCACTGGGAGGCGGAATCGGTTGCTGTCGATTGACTAAGTTCCCATTTGAGTCAGTTTCAATGGGGTTAACAGGCGAATTTTCAGCTTTAGAGGACTTGGCTGCTACTGTATTAACATTAGCGGCTGCCTCTATTTTATTTGGGCCCTGGTTAGAGGCAGAAGAATTGGAGGATTCAGGCAACGGCATCAGGTCGGAATTCATAAAAACTCCTTGCGGCACAGACACATCCCATTGTGGGATTTTACAAAGGCAGCTGGAAAGAGCATTTGTGCGACTGATGAAAGTATATTTGCTTTTCACAAAGTCACACCAGGGTACTCTAGACAATCCTAAAGGCGCTAAATTTAGTGTTGATACACTAAATGTGTAATTTAGCGCCTTTACACTAGTTTCGGAAGCATATCATAGGTACAATTCTGACGGCTCCTCCTAAAGTCATCACTTACTTTAGCAGTGTAGATAGTTAATTGTTATAAAATTCACAGGCATTTGGCAGTATTCCGCAAAGTTTTGGAAATTTTTAACTTTACGATTTGTGTAAATGATAATGTCATTAGAGTTCAGGAGAAAGACAAAACTGTGTCTCAACCGCGCAATCGCTGGATAGTTCAACTCGTCTTGGCACTGGCAGTTCTTGCTTTTGTGGGTGTTTCGGTGCTTCCCATAATTGGAGCATTTAATAATACGCCTCCCGCAAACCAGAATACCGCTAGCACCAGAGGCACTTTGCCCTCCTCTGACCAAAAATCAAAGCTGGAAGACGAAGTACGGGGTTATGAACAGGTTTTACAAAGGGAACCAGAAAACCAGACTGCGCTCAAGGGCTTATTGCAGGCGCGGCTACAATTACTGAGTCAAAAAGAAAAAAGTGAGGTTAAACCAGCTGATATTCAAGTCGTCATTGAACCCTTAGAAAAGCTAGCCAAGCTGAATCCTGAACAATCAGAATATTCGGTGCTACTGGCTCAAGCTAAACAGCAAATAGGCGATCGCGAAGGAGCTGCTCAAGCTTATCGCTCGATTTTGTCCACGAAACCAGGCGATTTGAAGGCTTTACAAGGAATGGTGGCTCTGTTAATAAGTCAGCAACGCCCGGAAGCAGCTATTGGTTTGCTGCAAGAAACCCTCTCTAATGCAGCCCAAGCAAATACAATTCAGCCTGGAAGTGTAGATACAGTAGCCGTGCAGGTGCTGTTAGGTTCTGTTCACGCTTCCCAAAAACGCTACGCTCAAGCAAGCTCTGTATACGATCAGGCAATTAAGAAAGATTCCAAGGATTTTCGCCCCGTTGTGGCAAAAGCGATGCTCCTGAAACAACAAGGCAAAGACGCAGATGCAAAACTTTTGTTTGATAGTGCCGCAGCTTTAGCACCTGCTCAATACAAAGATGAAATTAAGAACGCAGCAACGGCTTCCCCCATCCCTAATCCTGCTGCATCTCCCGCGCCTTCGTTGGAAAATAAGCCTAAATGATGGGCATAGGGCATTGAAAAGAGACAGAAGGGAAAATTCTTCTCCCTTACTAGAAAACTCACTGCTCCCTGCGTCTTTCCCTCACACTCCCTCAATGGCAGCAATGATACCAAAGACCAAAAACAGGCATCCGCCAATAAGGGTCAGTTGACGCTCAGAAATGCGTCCGGCAATCATTTTGCCGCCGATAACTGCGATCGCAGCACAAATGGCATGTCCTAAAATAGCACCTATTGTTACTCCAATTGGATTATTACCTGCTGCTAAGGCAATGGTGGCAATTTGCGTGCGATCGCCCCACTCTGCCATAAATGTCAACACAAAGGCTTCTATTACAATTGCCAAGGAAGTCTTTTGCTTTGGCAACTGCAAATCTGCTTGTTTCACCGCAGCTTCGGCCTCTTCTACAACTTCTGTATCACAAGCAGCTGCGGACATCTTACTAGCGTCATATAAAAGCTTGAGACCAAAGGCAATAAACAAAACAATTTCGGCGTAATGAATAGAAACTTCTGGCAACAGAGATACTGCTTGTCCGAATAGCACTGAAAGGATTGTCATCGCGGCTAAAGCAGCTGTCACACCTATAAATACCAGCCGCCGCGAGTGGTGCATTGCCAAAATCACAGCAATAAAAAATGTTTTATCGCCTAATTCTGAAACTGTTATTAACAATAAACCTGCGGTAAAGGCTGTTAACACTCTCTCAAGCTCCTGAAGAATAGTTTCCCGATGTGAAGCTTGATGAGAACCAAAAGACCTCACCAAGTTTACACTTTTCGGTGTGAACTTAGTGAAGGTCTCGCTTTCAAATATTGATTACTTGCCATCTGAACCAGGCTCATCGCCAGTATGTTGATTCAGATGTACTGGCTTTTATGTTTTTTGCCAGCAGCTACTCCCCTTCAATGCGAATATCATTATACATCTGTTATAGTTAGAAGTCAAAAGTAGCGAATACAATATAACTTGTACAGAGAACGAAGCTGCACATACAGCCTAATTCAGTGCTTACTAAGGTAAAAACTCATCATCTGTGACTTCTGGTAGCTGATATGGACACACCAGAAAAAAGGATTCTACTGACAAACCAGTTTCAGCTTTTGCTTGCTTAACCGCTTGTACATAACACTCTACAAAGACACTCTCAAGATAGGATTTGAGACTAGGCGAATCATCTAGAGCTTCTTTGACACGTCTACGATGTTCAATGATGCTTCCTTCCCAGCTACCGCTTCTCTTTTCAGGCTGAAATTGCCATTTGAGCAAATGCACCAGAATTACAATCAGATTACTCTTGAGGCTCCGACGCTCACTCCTTTCCATGTCGGCAATTTCTTCGATGAGGTTTTCCCAGTCCACGTTCGCGTAGTCCTGACTTTGCAATTTTTCCAGAGTTATTTCTATCCATTGCAAATAATCAGCCTCATATAGGGTTTGGGAATGCGGCTTTAGGGAAGACATGGCAGTTTCCATCGGAAATGGTTAGATAATTTTTCGCATATCTTTACGATTAACATCGGTGCGTTAACAGAGTGTAACGCACCTTACGCATTTTCCGAATTGGGAGGTATTAATTTTGTCAGAGGTGTAGTCTCGCTTTCTAGTATGTAAATTTTGCGATGTTCTGTTGATTCATCAGCATCTAGTGGAACGGTGAACCACAACCTTCTCCAAAGCTGCGTTTTACCTTTGCTATCACTCACCTCACTTTTGAAGGTCATTTATCAAGTAAAAATCAAATTATTGCCATCCTTTTCGGTCATGCCAGTCCAACCAACTTGGCGCTTAGTTCCCACATGCGATCACCTTTTTCATCATCGCGGGCTTGAGGAGAAACCTTTTGAACAAAGGATTTGCCATCTTTCTTCTGGCGATTTCCCCAGCTCCAATAAGCACCAGATTGATTGTACTCAGGATCGGCAACTACCGCAGCAACCCGTTCTCCCGCCAACTCCTGAGATACATATCCCCCAGTGATGTACTTCTGGAATAAAGGGAAGATTTTCTGAAATAAAGGATAGTGGTTTCTAAATAGCGGCGTTTCTGCAACACATCCCGGATAGAGAGAGCTGAAGGCGATACCAGTTGACTCGTGATAGCGCCGATGCAGTTCTCGCATAGTCAGCACGTTGCAAACCTTGCTGTCTTTATAAGCTTTGACGGGTTCAAACTTCTTGCCGTCAATCATCGAGATTGGCTCTTTAAATCCTTCTGCAAAACCTTGCAAATCGCCCAAGTCAGGACGCGGCGGAATCTTCCCACCCAGTTCGTCTGGATTGTGGGTAACAGTTCCCAAAATTACGAGCTTTGGATCTGAAGATGACTTCTTTAGATCCTCTAGCATTAGGTTGCATAAAAGGAAATGTCCGAGGTGATTTGTCGCAACACTTAACTCAAATCCTTCTGGACTTCGCAGTGGCTCCTTTAGCAAAGGCATATAAATTGCAGCGTTGCACACCAAAGCGTCTAGGGAGTGACCGCTTGCTCGGAAGTTATTGACAAATTGTCGAACGCTATCCATTGAACCAAGGTCGATATGCATGATGGTATAGCTGCCCTGGTGGGGAATTCTCAAAGATTGGGCTGCAAGTTGAGCCTTCGCTATATCCCTACACGCCATGACTACATACCATCCCCTTTCAGCAAGAGCCTTGGCAGCGTACAAACCGACCCCTGAAGAAGCACCTGTGATTATAACCGTTGGCTTGTGATGTTGTTCCATTCTGTTCAGCCTCCATTGACTGTCTCTAGGATCTCACACCAGTGAGCCATCATTGTCACCAGCTTTTTCAATGCAGGATACGGTGTGGTGTCTGAGGTTGTTAATGGTAAGCGTTCGATTAGCAAGGTACAAGCCAAAATGCTTGGTGATTACTTCAAGGTTTCACCTAGCCTATTTATCTAAGCCTCAATTTAAAATATAGGCGATCGCTTCTCACTCAGTTCGATTTCCCATGTTGATCAATTATGACTGCAATCTCATCCTTCAAAGCAGCTTGAATATAAAGCGTTTTCAACTTTTGGTCGTAGCGGGAAATCTCGATGGACTGATACAGATTAGAAAGTAACTGGCATTTTAAATATATTTGTGTTACATCTAAATATAGAAAGAGTAAATACACAAGGATATATGATGCCGGTTATCAGAATACCTGATCTCATTTACAAAAGGCTCCAAGCCCTGGCTGTCCCTTTCGAGGATACACCCATCACTGTTATTGAGAAGTTATTGAATGAATATGAGGCACGTTACCAGCCTCAGCAAGTTTCTGAAACCGAGAATTATAGAGTTCTTGAACCTAATACTCCAAGCAATTTGCACCATACCAGAGTGCTTCGAGCCGTCATTGGTAGTCAGGAAATTCATCAACCGAACTGGAACAAAATCGTCGATGCAGCACACGAAATTGCTATTCGACAAGGATTTTCTGTAGAGGAACTCATGAAGCTAACCCTTGCCCATGTTGTTAAGGGTGAAAAAATTAATTCTGGTTTTCACTACTTGCCAGAGGTAAACATTTCGATACAAGGTGTAGATTCAAATCTTGCTTGGCGTAACACTTTGCACTTAATGAAGAATTTGAAAATGCCAATTGAAATATACTTCGAGTGGCGTGACAAAGAGGGAGCAGCGTATCCCGGTGAGAAGGGAAAGTTCATTTGGAATGCTAAATAGGATGTGAGAATCACAACTATGAGAGCATCGCTGGATGGGTTTATATCATTAAAATTGTTACATATAAATTTATAAAGATAAACATTCATGGACGAGCTACAACTAAGAGTAGAACAGCTACAATCCTTATATAGACTTTGCCATCAACTTACAAATGTGATGTTTCACCCAATTCACATCGTGCGATTAGATGAACGATCGCTCAATATATTTATATTAGCTGGGCAAGATGAAGGAATAGAGCTAGAAATTAAGCCAGATAATAGTATAGAACCATGAATGTAGTATAGAACTATGAATCAGGTAAACTATACAGCAATGAGCGACCAAGAGCTAAAGAGTTACTTTCTTACCCACAAGGATGATAAGGAAGCCTTTTATGCTTACATGGATAGACGAAAATCTCGTCATCGTGATGCTGCAATACAATTAAATGATCCGGCTTGGGAAGAAAAGATAATAGCTGTGATTCAGAAACAATTAGGTTCTGATTGATAACTTAATCATTTCATATTCTTAATCGAGGTGGAAAAAATTTTTGTAGTCCCCTCGATTTCTCACATAAATTTACCTTTAGCTAATACTTCCGCTCTTTTGGCTCAAACATAGTAATCGCCACCGGACGATATTGAATGTCAATTCCTGCTGGTGAATAGTAAGCCATTGTGTGTTTGAGGAAGTTGGTATCATCTCGCTCAGAATAATCTTCGCGGAAATGAGCGCCACGGCTTTCTTGGCGGTTTAAAGCCGATGCCAAAATGGTTTGTCCCACTATCATCAAACTTCGCAATTCTAAGGCTTCCACGAGTTCCGTATTCCAGCAACTGCCTTTATCATCTAAGTAAATTTGTGGATATTGTTGTTGTATTTCTTCTAATTTGTGTAACCCTTCACTCATTAATGCCTCAGTGCGAAAAACCCCGCAGTACTCAGTCATACAATCCTGGAAGGCTTGACGGACTTGGTTAATGCGATACTGTCCTGGTTGTTCTAGCAAAACTTGGATTTGTTGTTGGGCTTCCTTTTGATAATGCTGTTCATCTACAGAGGG
The DNA here is from genome assembly GCF_020829665.1 of Nostoc sp. CHAB 5824. Taxonomy (GTDB): domain Bacteria; phylum Cyanobacteriota; class Cyanobacteriia; order Cyanobacteriales; family Nostocaceae; genus Nostoc. The sequence goes on along the minus strand of NZ_JAIVFT010000002.1, from coordinate 404,925 downwards.
TAACTTACGTTTTTGGACAAATTGGGCGATCGCAGCCCCAGTTCTCTTGCCATAAACTACACACTCCAGCAGTGAATTACTCCCCAGGCGATTAGCACCATGCACAGAAACACAAGATGTTTCGCCAGCAGCAAAGAAGGCATCAACTAAACCATCACCACTGCTGCGGACTTGCCCATCAGTGTTAACAGGGATACCACCCATACAATAGTGAATTGTCGGGCGGACTGGCATAGGTTGAGTTACCGCGTCAACACCTACCAAACGGTGTGCTTCTTCCCAACAGAAGGGGACGCGACTCATAATTTTTTCTTTGCCCATGTGGCGTAGATCCAGATAGACAAAGGGGCCGCCAGCACTACCGTTGAGATGAATACCACGACCAGCGCGAATTTCGTAAGCGATCGCTCGTGAGGTAATATCACGAGGAGCCAGTTCCATACGACTGGGTGCATAGTTCGCCATAAAGCGATCGCCTTCACTATTGATCAGATACGCCCCTTCTCCGCGTACCGCTTCCGAAATCAACACCCCTACTGGATATAAGCCAGTGGGATGAAATTGGACAAATTCCATATCTTCAAGGGGCAAACCTGCGATCGCAGTCATTGCCAAACCATCACCAGAAGAAGCGTAATCATTAGAGGTGGTGTTATAAACGCGACCATAGCCCCCTGTGGCAAACATCACCGCCTTAGCCCGCACTACCTCGATATGTCCATCCAAAAGATGGAACATTACCACACCCTTCGCCTCATTTTCTTCCAAAATGAGATGCATCACGTACCATTCTTCATAAACTTGCACCCCATAACGCCGCAGGTTGTTAACCAATTCGTGCAAAATCGCGTGACCTGTCTTATCAGCGGCGTAGCAAGTACGGTTGTGGGAATGTCCGCCAAAAGCCCGTTGGGCAATGCGGCCATCAGGTAAGCGAGAGAACAAAACGCCCATGTGTTCCAAGTCAATTACCACATCTGGCGCTTCTTGAGCGAGAATTGCCACAGCGTCTTGGTCTGCCAAGTAATCAGAACCCTTGACAGTATCAAAAGCATGTGCTTTCCAACTATCTTCTGAATCAACATTTTTCAGCGACGCAGCCATACCACCTTGAGCCGCAACCGAGTGGGAACGAATTGGATGAGTTTTGGCAACCACAGCAATATTTAAATTGGGGTCAGTGCGGGCAATTTCTACAGCAGCGCGACATCCCGCCAATCCACCCCCGACAATAATTACATCATGTTCCAGCATAATTAGCCCCTGATTGCAAACCACTGCTGTTCTATTGTAGAGAGGTGATTAATCAGGTAGTGGGTTGCGACAGTGGCATCTCTACAAAAAAATTCCCTGCCTGTAGACAGGGATGTTATTACAAATTTTAAAATTAGGAGTGCAAAATTAAAAATGAAGAGTTAGGTCTTCACTTATAACTCGTGTACAGACGCGATTAATCGCGTCTCTACTCCTAACTTCTAAGTCTTAGCTAGTCGCTTGTACAGGTTGTTGCTGAGACACATTACCTGGCATTGGTTCCATTTTGGTTCCAGGCCCTACAGGAGTGACTTCAATATGATTTAACAAGGTAGTGACAAACGCAAACAACAAGAAAGGTAGCGATAGCAGAACCACAAGACCAGCTGTTGCTAAAGCGTACACGGGTCGCTTGGCACCCATAAGCGCCAAGGCTGATGCCAAACTTAGGGTAATTGTAATCAACCAAACAATTATTTGACCGTAGATATCACCGAAAGTCAGGGTACAGACAAACCGATACTTTTGAATATTATTTCCGCTCATCACATTTGCCTCAAGTCTCTCCTAATAGGTTCTACGTTAGAACCATGTTTGCCTTCTAGACAATTTCTAAATATTTTTGCAAGCTTTGTAATATCACTTCACAATCAAGTTTTTTTGTTACAAAGCGTAATTCCTAGTACAGTATGGCGTAAATAGACCAACCATAGCCTACAGAAAGCCGTTCTCCTATAGTCATCGCTGCCTAAAATTCTTCCCTTCCCTTGTACTAGCGTGTGCTATACCATAGGCTAACGTACTATGCCAGATTTTCAGTGCATTAGGACTAGCGTCCATAACGCACCCTACTAGATTTAAGCCAAGGTACTTAACAGTTGGCACAAAGAATAAGAAAGCTAGGTGTTGATATAGACTAAGTTTTTATGGTAGAAGTTTTCGCAATTCTGATGGTCTCCTCAACAAATAGACTCTTTGCTTAAAATCAAGAGAGTTTTTGTCATCTGTCAAATTTCAGATATTTAAGATATGATATTTAATTTTTTGCTAGTTAATATTAACTAGATAAATCAAGCAAAGTCATAATGTAAAAACCGATTTTTTGGTGTTAAATTTTGAGTATTGCCCAAATTTATTGATTTAAATCAATAAAAACCTTTATTTTCCGTGGCAATATTGTTTTAGGAGTGAACGTGAATAATATTTTTCTTAAAGGTGTTTTTTGGTTACCAAGTATAGCTACTCTCACAGTCTTGAGTAGCGGCTTATCTGCAATTGCCCAAACAGCGGGCAAAGTGAGCAGTCACGCATTAACCGACCCTTCCGCAACCTTAGCATCTCCCAATGAGTTTAGTACAGAACTAGACATTGTAAGTCAAAATCTCTCTACAGAAACGATTGAAACATTTACAGTAACAAATTTAACTGAGGGGCAGAAGTTGCCTAACGCTGCAACACAGAAAAACGCTGGTGTCACGCCTACACCCGTTCCAGGCACAGTGGCAACTTCATCTACTACGCTCACCTCTGAGTTTGTACAACCGACTTCTGAAACTACTGTTCAACCATCTACTACCAAAGTAGCGCAATCAGATATTGATTTAGGTAGAACTACTAGTGGCGGCAGCAGCTATATTGGCGTCGCTGCTAACATTGGTTTGAGTGGTGGGGACTCATCTTTGGGCGACGGTAACTTCGCAGTAGTCAGCAAAATTGGACTGACAAATTCTATATCTGTGCGACCATCAGCCGTATTTGGGGACAACACCACAGTTCTACTTCCTATCACCTATGATTTTACCTTTCAGTCAGCAGATGCTTTTAGTGAACCGTTAGCGATCGCACCTTACGTTGGAGTGGGTGCAGCTTACAAAACTGGTGATGATTCGCAATTAGCCTTTTTAGTATCTGGTGGCATTGATGTGCCTCTAACTCCTCAATTTACTGCAACGGCTGCTGTGAATGCCGGATTTTTCGATGAAACTGATATAGGTTTGTTGTTAGGAGTTGGTTACAACTTTACTGGCTTTTAAGAGTTAAGAGTAGAGACGCGATTAATCGCGTCTGTACAGGAGTTAGGAGTTATTAAGATTAAATTCATAACTCATAACTCCTAACTTTCTACTTGGGCGTAACTTTGTCAATTACTTTGATTTTGCCATCGTCTTCTACTGTCCAAACATCGTATACACCAACGACATCGCCGTTAGCATCAACATCTACGTTGCCACTGGCTCCTTGGTAGTTAATCTTTTTACCATCTTTAAGTAACTTTAGTCCCTCGCAGACATCGGTAACTTCCGTGCCAGGCCCATCAGCAACTTCACGGATTTTGCTGGCTATACCAACACCCGTATTTTCTTTAGCAGCTTGCGCTGCCAACGTCAATAAGGCTGCCGCATCCCAAGCTTGAGGAGCGTATTCTCCTGGCGCACCACCCTTTTTATCCTTCCACAGCTTGTTGAAAGCTTCTAGTGCTTTACCATCGGAACCGGGTACTGTGCCAATCGCTCCAGTTAAAATATATTTACCATCATTGCCTTTGCCAACTAGTTCTGGGAAAGTAGGTGATTTCACCCCATCTGTAAGCAGAATCTGTACTCCCTTAGCCACACCTTGCTGATAGGCAGCTTTCAAGAACAGACTGCCAGTTTCCGCGTACAGTACTGCCAGGACTGCATCTGGCTGACCAGCAAAAGCAGCAGCCGCTTCTGTATCAAATGTCTGGGCTTTTGGGTCGTAGCGGACAGGCTTATCTTTATTAACGATGGTTCCACCCAATTTTTCAAAAGTTTGCACAAATGCTTTTTCAAAGCCAACCCCATAATCGTTATTAATCACGACTGTAGAAACTCGCTTGAAACCTTTTTTATTGGCAAGTTGAGCTAAGGCTAGTGCTTGGTAGGTATCGGGGGGAGCTGTACGTGCCCAAAAGCCTTTAAATTCGCCTTTTTGCGCCTTTTCGGTAAAGACGGGACTGGTACTACCAGGGGAAACCAGCATGACTTTATTCGGCGTGGCAATCGAGACTGCTGCACTAGAAACGCTACTGGCAAAGGAACCAACTACACCTGCTACTTTATCTAAAGTTGCTAGTTTGGTCATACCGGCAGCACCAGCTCTAGGGTCGGTTTGGTCGTCTACTTGCACCAAGTTCACTGGTTCACCATTCACCCCACCACAAGTATTGACCGTATCGACGAGTAAAGGGACAGAACCTAGCATCTGCTGTCCAACAGAAGCCAAGTCGCCTGTTGTCGGTAACAGGGAACCAATTTTTAACCCTTTAGCACTGCTTGTGGTAGTTGAATTTGCCGCTGGGGTAGCGGTACTTCCATTGTTAGCTGTGCCATTGCGGGTACTATTATTATCGCTACAAGCCCCAACTAGGAACCCAATTGCTAGGGTAGCTATACTGAAAGTTAAGGCGGCGCTAATTTTTCTCATAAGTAACTTTGACTCCTTAAATATTTAGGAGCCTACAAGTAAGATTCAAACTAGATTTCTTAGTTAGCTGGATCTTATCAGGACTCCAAAAGATAAATCATATCATCCATCTTTAGGAGTAGAAATATTTACCACTAGATTAGTATTACTGTTATACACAGAATATATTCTGTGTATCAAAAGCTCGAAAACGGAGAGGGAGGGATTCGAACCCTCGGTACGGAGTTGCCTGCCGTACAACAGATTAGCAATCTGCCGCTTTCGACCACTCAGCCACCTCTCCATGACTCACGAATATCAATGTTACCAGACTCGCTCTTAATAGTCAATAGTCATTTGTCATTGGTCATTGGTCATTTGTCATTTATAAAACTCTAAGGACTAAGGACTAGGGACAAATGACTAATTTTTTAAAGGACTTGCGATCGCATCCAAGCCACGGGCAAGGTGCGTAACTTTTTCCACTGAGGAACGTAAGCCCGCTGACTGAACACATCGTAATCGTTGCGTTCAATTACCTCCAAAATTTGTCCGTATAACATTGATGCTGCCCACACGGGCCAACGGGCATCGGCTGCTAAACAAGTAATTCCCTGGTCAGACGTGGCATAAAATTGACGGGCCCGGTCAATTTGAAAGCGCATAAGTGCCCGCCAACGATCATCCACCACACCTTTGAAGAAGTCTTGCTCGGTGTAGTTGAATTTTGCCAAGTCCTCTAAGGGAATATAAATCCGCCCTCGTTTTGCATCTTCTCCCACATCCCGCAGAATGTTAGTGAGTTGATTGGCAATTCCCAGAGCGATCGCTTCTTCTGTGGGAACATAAGGTTGTTTGTTCTGATGCCACGGAGCGGTATATATGGTGCTATCCACACCCATAACTGCTGTTGACATTAAGCCGACAGTGCCAGCAACGCGGTAACAGTAGAGGTATAAGTCCTCAAAGGTTTCATAACGACTGCGATATAAGTCCATGCGCTGACCGGCAATCATATCCCGAAAGGGCTGAATGTCCATCGGAAAGCGCTGGAGGGTATCAACTAAAGCGACATCGTAATTTTCTAATGGGCGTCCCGCAAAAATCGATTCCAGCTGCTGTTCCCATAGGTCTAGGGTTTCTGGCGTGGTAATAGCAGATGCGGGCCCATCCACCAATTCATCTGTACGGCGACACCAAGCGTAAATTGACCAAATAGATTGACGTTTTACCGGACTCATCAGCAAAGTACCCAGGTAAAAGGTCTTGGCATACTTTGCTGTGAGATGCCGACAAAGTTTGTATGACTCGTCTACAGAGACCAGCGTTTTCATGCGCGGGGGGGAATCAGGCAGTTGCAGCATTCGTTGCGGGCGGTCGGGTGAGCGTTTGCAGGTTTGAGGGATTTGCTACCGGGAGAGCCTCAGAAATCGCCTGCGCTGTCAGCTTACCAGAAAGTACGGCACCTTCCATACTGCCTAAGTAGCGTTGCATGGTATAACTTCCGGCGAGATAGAAGTTGGCAATGGGCGTAACTTGTGCGGGACGGTACTGTTGACGACCAGGGGTCGCTTTGTAAACTGAACGGGGCGTTTTCACCACATGAGATTTCAGCAATGTTGCTGGATTGTCTCCCCCGAAGTGGTCGGGGAAAAGTTTTTCTAACTCGGCAATCGTTGCAGCCACAATCTCCTCATCAGATTTGGCAATCCAATCTTTTGCCGGAGCTAGAACTAATTCCAGCATCGAGCGATTGGGGTTGGCGTATTCACGGCAGGTATTGCTCATATCAGCATAAACGCTTAGGAGGGGCGATCGCGAAAATAGTAAGTGATCAATTTCTGTAAGTTTCCGGTCAAACCACAGATGCAGGTTAATTACTGGTACTCCTTCCAAACCTTCTAGCTTTTGAAAAAACTCCATTTGCTTCCAAGGTTTAGGCAATATAACCTTCAAGGGGTCAACTGATATGGCAGATACATACATATCAGCCGTGAAAACTTCATCTTCTGCCCCATTTAACCCTCGAATCAAGTATCCTTTCACCGTGCCATCGGCGTTAAGCAAAATCTCTTTTAACGGAGCATTCAACCGCACTTCTCCACCGCGTTCTGTGATGTAATCTACGATCGGGCTGCATAGCCGTTCTGTAGGAGAACCATCCAAAAATGCGATTTTGGAGCCATATTGTTCTTGCAGAAAACGATTCAGTGCAGTTAAAAGAATCGTTGCCGAAACTTCATCAGGATTGATAAAGGTGAGTGCTTTACATGCAGCGATAAAAACGTCACTAGTTACCCGCTCGTCAACACCTTGCCTTTTCAACCACTCTAAAAAGCTGTACTTGTCCATGTCTTCAACATACTTTTGACCCCTAACCACTGCTGGAAGTAGGCCAACTGCAAATCGAATCTTCTGCTCCCAAGTCAACATGTCTTTGTTGCGAAGAATCGATGCAATCACGTTGAAAGGAGATGGAATATCTGGAACATCAAAACGTGAGAGTGTCCCAGGCTTGTCTGGTTGATTGAAAATCAACGTATGCTCTTTCCACTGGAGTCTGTCTTCAATGCCCAACTCCTTGAGCAATTGGAGCATATTAGGATATGCCCCAAAGAAGGCGTGTAACCCGGTTTCGTACCAGTCGCCGTCAGAGTCTTTCCACGCCGCAACAAGACCACCCAGTACGTCCCGGCTTTCCAAGACAATGGGAGTGTGACCTGCGTCCGTGAGATATTTCGCGCAGGAAAGTCCTGCTAGACCAGCACCCGCGATCGCTACTCGCATTTAACCCTAATGCCCTTCAATATTTCTTAATGGTTTTGTCGTTCTCATTATACGTTGCAAACTGTTACATTTGGCAGTCATTGTGCGATCGCTTCCCCAAAAAACTTTTGCCAAAGGGAATTTTACCTACGCGCACCTGCCAAATCAAATTGCCAATACCATTGTTGGTAATGGATTTGCGGCGAGACTTTCATCTAGATTTATATGCAGGGAATTTAAGGAAACAAAAGTAATTCCTTTGACTGAAAATAGATAATCTCAAACGTAGTCTTAAAGTAGTTGATTTCTTTGGGAATTCGTGTATCTGCTCTGAGAAAATGTCTAGAGCAGTGGTTAAAGACTACTAGTTTATTTCCAATATATTTTTCTTCGTTGAATACATCGACAATGTAAAAATCAAGACTAATTGTATTTTCAGTTAAGTACTTTGACTGTTAAACATTGAGCAGATATTGCCAATAATTTTGGCTGATTCTGGTGTGATTTTAATGGCATAGCAGAGCAAAGACGTATTGAAACAGCAGAACGCTTTTGCGGTAAAACTAATCTCTAGCAGAATCAGTAATTGTGCTGGACATTTTGGCTCAATTATCTTACGAATCAACCCTTAAAATATATTCCCATGCCGAGCATGAGAACAAGAATAAAAACCTCCCTTTGAAAGCTCCTCACTTCCCATAAAGATGTAGGATAAAGGTTTATGTCCTCTAGGTTGAACAACTCAGTTGTTTACCGCAGAACTTATAGGTAAAAGATTATGAGTGTATCGCAGGAGCTAAAACGCTTTGGACATCACCTGATTCTGGGTATTTCCGGCACTACATTAAGCGATGACGATAAACGCGCACTCAGTGAATTAAAGCCGATTGGGGTGATATTTTTTGCTAAAAACTTTTTGGATAGCACCCCCTATGAGATTTGGCTAGAAAGCTTCAAGGATTTAAACAATCAGATACGAGAATATACTGAACGCGATTTGATGTTTATGACTCTGGATCATGAAGGAGGCCGTGTCATTCGTACACCACTGCCAATTACCCGCTTTCCTCATGCCTTGTTGCTGCGATCGCACGCTTATGAAGTAGCAAAAGCCACTGCCGTAGAACTAAAATCACTGGGAATTAATTTATCTTGGGCACCTGTAGCAGATATTTTTTCCCATCCCGACAACCCTGTGATTGGGCCTCGCGCTTTTGGTAACACTCCCGAAACTGCTACTCAAGGTGCGCGTGACTACTACCTTGGACTTCGAGATTCAGGAATTTTGGGATGCGCCAAACACTTCCCTGGACATGGAGACACTAGTAAAGACTCTCACATTGAGCTACCAATACTAAATTTAACTCTAGAAGACCTGCGACTTCGAGAACTCATACCTTTCAGAGCTTTAATCGAAGTACAGATTCCTTTAATAATGACTGTCCATATCTTATTTCCCAAGATAGATGCTGATGTGCCAGGAACTCTTTCCCAAACTATCCTCAAAACCATACTTAGGGAGGAACTTGGTTTTGAGGGAGTAGTTGTATCTGATGACTTGGATATGAAAGCTATCTCAGATATGTTTATTAAAGCTGGTACTGTAGCACGGTCATTTCACGCAGGCTGCGACTTGTTTATTGTCTCGCGCAATATCAACTCTTCATCTATAGAAAGAACTTATCTAATTGCTGAGGATTTCGTCGATTCTCTAGCCAAGGGTAGCTTAGATGAATCAATAGTGGAGGCAGCCAGAGAAAGAATTGAGAAACTACTGGCAGTAACACCACAATATCTCATACATACTTTAGATAAAGATATATTATTGCAACATGCTCAACTAGCGATCGCTAGTTGTTATTCATAAATGGGTGGTATAGGGGTCGAACCTATTTCTGCGAGTTAAGAGCTATCTGCACAGCCGTTATGCCAACCACCCTAGTTAATTTGAAAAAGAAATAAGTGCAATCGTATACTGACATCGCAAGCGTTGTTAACACCAACGCTAGATATAAATCCACCAGGGAGGTACTGCCCCTCCTATTTCTGTGTTATCAGCACAGCGCCTCACTTTTCGGCTTCAGGTGGAAAAAGAGGAAGATGGAGGAATCGTAGCTTGCTTCCCGTAGGGTACCCCTACAGTTTGCTGTACCTGGTTTTCAAGACCAGTTGCCGTCCATACTCTTCGAGAAGGCTTCGCCTACAGCGGCATCTTCCATTCAAGGGTGTCTGACGGGATTTGAACCCGCTCTGACTGGTTCCACAAACCAGCGCCTCGACCACTTTGGCTTCAGACACCATCAGTGGAATCAATGGGACTTGAACCCATAACCTCCTGCTTGCAAGGCAGGCGCTCTATCCATTTGAGCTATGACCCCATATTTTGTTGATACTGGTCGGAATTTTTCTAACTGCCAGTTAGGAACCTGCAAAATCTGGACTCTGATTCCAGCACGTATGCCAGTTCCGTCACAGGGGTATATCGGGATGGCAGGACTCGAACCTGCGACTCCATGCTCCCAAAGCATGGCTTCTCGCCGCTGAATTACATCCCGTTGGTACTCCTGGTGGGAGTCGAACCCACAAACAAACAGATTTTAAGTCTGCCACCTCTTCCAATTGGGCTACAGGAGCAAATTTTGTTACTCTTGGTGGGAATTGAACCCACAACTTACCGTTTTTGAGACGGCAGCCTCTTCCAATTGGGCTACAAGAGCAAAGTTTGGCAGCCCCACCAGGATTTGAACCTGGAATCTTCGCCTTCAAAGGGCGCTATGTTGCCAATTACACCACAGGGCTTTATTGCCAGGGCAGGGTTTGAACCTGCAACCTCATCGTTCAGAGCGATGCGACTTACCAATTCGTCTACCCGGCAATGAATGGCTGCCTTAGTAGGACTCGAACCTACAACCGCGCGGTTAACAGCCGCTTGCTCTACCATTGAGCTATAAGGCAACGAAGCCCCCCAGGTCGGAATTGAACCGACGACCTCCTGTTTTTCAAACAGGCGCTAACTACCAACTGAGCTACCGGGGGATAGGAGAAGAGATGGGTATTACCGTGTGAACTGATTTAATTCAACTCGAGTCAGCCACTCCACCATCTCTTTGATTTAACGAGAGCGGAGGGATTTGAACCCTCAAGTCCTCAGTTTCGTAGACTGAGATGTTATCCGATTACACCACACTCTCAAAGCGGAGAGAACAGGATTTGAACCTGCGACGGGTAAACTCCCGTTTCCTCTTAGCAGGAGGACGCTTTCAGCCACTCAGCCACCTCTCCATAGTGGGTCCAGGATTTGTAGCTTGCTTCCTCAGGGTAGCCGCAACATTTCCACAGGTAACAGAACGCTCTAGCCAGTTGAGCTACACCCCGATTTTTTGGAATCTGTGCCTAAACTCTTAGGTTTTTAGGCACAGGTTTTTGATGAACTTGCCCATTTCTTATTTAGTTTTCAAGGTTCAGAAAATTTACTTTTTACTGTTAGAAACTGTTAGGAAAACAACCGAAACTCTAGGTAGCAAGCCTGTTGTGTATTACGGATGTATTCAGTGGTTTTGATGAGTGCAAATTTAGAACTTTTTTCGTTTATTGCCTCTACTGCCGATGGTTTGGAAGTAGAAGTAGCTTTGTTGACTGAGGAATTTGGTTTATTCCAACGCCTGTTTTTTAGTTGTATGTAGAACATGACTTTGATGGGAAGCTTGTCTTTTGCTTCACTACAAAAATACTACAAAATACTACAAAAGGTGTCAAGGGGTTTCAGAAAGTTTTTTTGAAATTCTCTAGAAAAGCTTTTGCACTTAGATTTGAACTTGCTAAACCCTCTTAAAAATCAAACTACAGCTTATGATGGGGTGAATATTAAAAAGCCTAACCTGACAGACAACTACTTCTACCGACAAAAGATAATTAGTAAGCTATTACGCTTTGAAATTACACAGTCACTTCCTAAGTTCGTTGACCGCTGACGGTTAACAGTCAACAGTCAACAGTCAACAGCCAACACGAAAAGATGTGCAAGTTAAGTGCGCGACAGCTTATTGTCGCGATCGCCTCTACGATTACAGCTTGTAGTATTGCCACACAATTGGGATTGAACCAGCCAATAAGCCAAAATCCATAGCTGATACTGATTTTCACGCCAAACCGCAAACATTTGTAAATAATGTCTTGAAAGGCGCGAAACCAGGTTCTATTATTTTGATGCATGACGGTGGTGGCGATGTCTAGCGACAAGCTGCTTCTCTACGTTCCCTGCAGGACGCTGACGCGCAGCTTGCTTCCCCGGAGCGCAGCGTGTCGCAGACAGACGCTACGCGTAGCTTGCTTCTTGTAGGAGTATGCGTCTACGCCAAAGAACTGTACAAGCATTGCCACAAATTATCAGTGGACTCAAACAGCAAGGCTACCGATTTGTGATAATTCCCGAACTGCTGCAAATGGAATAATAAAGGGTGAGAAGTTCTACTCACCCTACTATTTCATTTATTCGCTCATGACAGAAGCACAAGCTTGAGCTTCCTGCCAAAGTTTGTGCAAAAAGAATTCAGCGTGATCGCTCATAGTGGTGAAAAACACACCTACAGCATCCTTAGAACTATCTAATAGCCAAGAACCGCGCAGGGTGACTTCCATATACTCGGCATCGCAGGCAGAAAGGGCAATGATTCCTCTGTCATCTCTTTTTACCTCAGCCTTAAGCACTTCTACTCCTGGCAAATCAACAGGAAGCAAAAAGGAAGCGGTACTGGGTTCAATGCAAAAACCTTGCCCAACTCGCAGGGCTAAAATCACTCGCTGCGCTACCCATTCTTCTAGCGACAGAGTGAGACATTCCAAATAAAAGCTGCTTTCAGTGTAAGTTAATTTCAGCATTCCTTATGCTCTCCTGTTATTCCAGGCTTGCTTGCATATCTATCCAAAACTGTTCGGCAAAAGAAATCGCAGGGTGGATTGGTGCTTTTGGCTTGGTACACAATTGCATACCAGCTTCAAACAGGGTGCGATCGCCTTTACGGGAGTTACATCTTTCACAAGCTGTGACTACGTTATCCCAAGTGTGAGAACCGCCTCTTGATCGCGGCATCACATGATCTAGCGTTAGATGTTTGCCGCTACCGCAATATTGGCAACTGTGATGGTCTCGCCGTAACACTTCCCGCCGATTGACTGGCGGAACTTTCCACATCCGCTCATTAGAAGTAACTGTTAAGCGAATGTGTTTTGGCACATCAATTACCAAATTGGGTGAGTGAACTCGCCATCCGCCTTCTGTGGTAAGACCCAGCGGTTGAGCTTTGTCTGTTACTAACAGCACAATCGCCCGCTTGATATTGATCCGACACAGTGGCAAGTAATTTCGAGAAAACACCACCACAGATTGCTCTAACACTTGCATTGCGTTCGCGCCGCGCATCGTTCGCGTAGCGTCTCGCAGAGAAGATATCGTCACAGCTTCACTCCTTATAAAAAAACCCCCGCTTCAAGTTTTCGGTGAAGCGGGGGTTAGAATTGACCGGAAAATTTTCTGGTCTTATATCGGTACAGTATTTCTTTGCCTGTACCCCCCGCTTTGTTTATCTAGTTCTGGTTTTGCAATCAGCGCACTAATGCTGAGATGTCTAAAATCATAATTACCCTCTGTAATTTGCCCATGATTTCGGCTACCATCGCCCATTAATAAATACTCCACTTCCATAGCAGCTGATTCCCAACTGGCTCGGCAATTGGTAGCGCACAAAATTGAAGTAGAGATGGGGTAAATGGATTTCACAGAAAATTTCACCTATTGAAGATTGCTTTAAACATACTACACTTGTATTACTATCTTGTCTATACCTTTAAGGAGAAATAGTGATGCATACGATTGCTCGTACCCCAACCACCGATATGGAAGTTACCAGCATCCGCCTAGAGCGGGAACTGAAAGATAAGCTTAAAGAAATAGCCGGGAATCAGGGATATCAAGCTTTGATCCGAGATATCCTTTGGAATTATGTCCAGCAAAAATCAGGTGAATGGAAGCCTCGATTTTCCCGAACCGACATTCGAGCTAGCATCGCTGCCACAGCTCAGCAAGAAGAACGCTGTGTACTCACAGGTCAACTAATTCAACCCCAAGAACCGATGTTGTTAGGGCTGACCAGGAATGGCGATATGGTTCCTTTGAGTATCGAGAGTTTGGCTGGATAGTTTTAATATTCAGGCAATGCAGCTCAGTTATTTTTGCTAAATAGTTGGGCTGCATTGAAAATTTAGCTTTATTTTCTCCAATAAATAAAACTTTTTGTTAAGATTTGCAGCTTATGTACTCCATTGCCGCTAAAAGGAAGTTCTGTTTGATGCTCTGGCTTAGTTATATTTGATTAAGAGCAACCCAGGTCAAAGGGTAGCTTCTTAAATGGACTAAAAGAAAAACAAATTTTACAAAGTTTTAAAAATAGATCCAGTGTTTTTACGGTTAGTTTTGGGGTGTTTTGCTTAAATTCCAGAGAAATTACGGTTTATGTATACTTACAGACAGGATATTCTAAGTCAAAGTTAGTTAATTATCTCAATATAAAGAAGATAAAGCAGCCAAAAATAATCAGGCTAGGGCATTTTAGAATATCCTAAGTATCTCATTACCTATGTAGCAATTTGCTTTATATAGCGGGAACTTGGTCATCTGCCATAGAAAAGGGCTATAACAGGTGAGAGAAAGTATTCATACGAAATTTGTCAATTATCAAGGTGTAGCAACACAACTAACGGTGAAAAATATGCCAAGAGGTTGGGTGCAAAAACAATGGGGTTATTATCCAAGGGCGTGCCAAGAATGAAAAAGCGTTTATCATCGCCGCCACATTATGTAGATGACATAGATCGACTACAACCTTACCAAGTCAAGCTGATGCAGCATCAGGAAGAACCTGCCCACCAGTTGGTACAAAAAATTAACCAAATCATTGCCAATAGCTCCGCGACGGCATTGATGCTGCAAGATATTGCCCAATTGCTAGGAGTTGTCTTTCAAGTAGATTGTTGCTGCTTGGTTTCAGTAACGGGTGAGACATCCGACGAAGCGACTACTACTAATTGGTGTGCTGATGAGTATCTAGAGTTACCACATCCAGAAGAGATGTTTTCAATGGAACAGTTGCTTATGCACTCGCCAGTGTTGCAATGTGCTGCTGAACCATTGACTATTGAAGACATTTCCATCATTCAGAACAGTCTGGTAATTGGCTGTCAATATTTGCCACTACCGATAAAAGCCGTTTTGGCAATTCCCACTCGGTTTGGTGGCAATAATAATGGAGTGATTAGTCTGATTAAATTCCAACCTTATGATTGGAGTGAATCAGAAAAACAACTGCTCAAAGAAGTCGAGTCGGCTTGCGCGATCGCTTTTTCTCGCGTAGCACAAGCCCAGCTAATTGCTCATCAACAACAGTATCTGCAAAAGAGCAATCAGCATCAAAGCTTGATCAAGCAACTAACACTACTAAGTCGTAGCAACTTGGAGCTTAATCAAATGCTCCAGTTAGTTATCGCCTCTACTGCCGAATCTCTACAGGCAGATCGGGGTTTGCTCATACTACTAAAATATACAGACCCACTATTTAGAACTCAAGCTAAAAAACAAATACCTAAAGCAAAAGCTAGAGTGATTGGTGAATGGGCTAAGGCAACACAAATTCACCGCACTACTAAATCAGATACCTTAGATCAGTCTTTCTTGCTTTCGGAGTGTGGTTTATGCCAGCGTGCCTTCATAGATTCTGGAAAACCAGTAATCTTCGATGACTATACAGATCAAAACGATATCTCGTCAGCTGCTCCATTATTTGCAGTAGAGGAATTGCCCGCGGTATTGTTAGTGCCATTAGAGAGTCAAGGTAAAATCTTAGGATTCTTGGTGCTACAGCAAGCTGTGGCTCGCAGTTGGCAAGCAGCAGAAATAAATCTTGTGGAAATGGTTTGTGCTCAAGTAAGTAACGCCATAATTCAGTCACAGACATTGCGCCAAGTGCAAACTTTGGTAGATGAACGGACGGCGAAACTACAGAGTAGTCTGGAACTCCAAGCAAAGTTGCATGAAAGAACCCGGCAGTATGTTGAGCAGCTGCGGAAGCTTAATGAACTCAAAGATGAATTTTTGAGCAACATGAGCGATCGCTTGCGTTATCCTTTGACAAACATGCTGATGTCAATTCGGAACTTACGTTTGCCAGGAATAGCACCGGAGCGTCAGGTTAGATATCTAGATATCCTAGAGCAGGAATGTACAAAGGAAATCAACTTGATTAATGACTTGTTGACACTCCAGAAACTAGAGTCGCCTCACGAAGCCCCACAATTAGAAACTATAGATTTAAATACTAGAATCCAGGATATAGCAGTATCTTTTGAGAAAAAACTCGCAGAAAAAGGATTAAAAATTTCTGTAGTTTTACCAGAGGATTCGCTAAAACTGCAAACTGAACTGGAGAGTTTTGACCGCATTATTCAAGAGTTGTTAACAAATGCCTGTAAATACTCAGAGCATGATACCATCGTCCATTTGGAAGCTGCTCACCAAGTTGATCAACAAATTGATCAAGTTATCATAAAGGTGACGAATACAGGACGTGCCATCTCTCAAGAAGAAGCGACCTACATCTTTGACAAATTCCGTCGCGGAAAAGGGCGCTGGACTCCGGGGACTGGCTTGGGACTTGCTTTAGTCAAGTCTTTAGTGCAGCATTTGAATGGAGCGATCGCTGTTGAAAGTGTCCAAATCTCGGATTCTGAACAGAGCGAAATTTGCTTCACTCTAACTCTGCCCCAATTTTCTGACGAAAGCAAACCATAATTCTGAAAGTGACTAAAGAACAGAACAGAATAGAGAACCTTGATTTCCAGTCTCCTAGTGATGACATCGACCTCGAAGGGGATTTGACTGCTGATGCAGTTGTGGCAGCTAAGGTAGAAGTTCAAATTGAGAAAATAGCAGAGCGACAGCGACAAATCACCGCTAAAGTCAAAATTCCCCAACCAGTGGAACAAATCTGGAAGGTTCTGACAGATTATGAAGCCTTGCCTGATTTTCTCCCCAACCTCGCCAAGAGTCGTCTAATGGAGCATCCCAATGGTGGGATTCGACTAGAGCAAGTAGGCTCTCAGCGGTTACTGAATTTCAACTTTTGTGCGCGGGTAGTTCTGGATTTAGAAGAATGCTTCCCCAAAGAAATCAATTTCCGCATGGTAGAGGGGGATTTCAAAGGCTTTTCTGGTAGTTGGTGCTTAGAGCCTTATTCCCTCGGCGAGTGTGTAGGAACAAATCTTTGCTACACAATTCAAGTTTGGCCTAAACTCACTATGCCAGTGGGAATCATTGAAAATCGCCTGAGCAAAGATTTGCGGTTAAATCTCCTAGCTATTCACCAACGCGTAGAAGAGTTAGCGAACAAAGAACCATATATATAATTAAAACCATCATTCAGTATTATCTCTAAATGATGGTTTTAATTAGTAAATTTCACCCAAAAAAGCTTGTGCTTTTTATTATTTTTAAAGTACCCCCAGGGGAATTCGAATCCCCGTTACCTCCGTGAAAGGGAGGTGTCCTAGGCCTCTAGACGATGGGGGCATCGGACTCAGACCTTTTATAAGTTAACGGATTTCCTTGCTGTTGTCAACAGCTTTTGCCAAAAAAAGTTTGTGACAGCTAAACTGGGTGGAGTTAAATGCTTGAAGAGGATACAAAGATATGAAGACACGCAAAAAAGTCCGTACATGCTTCTGCGGAAAGCCGCTGGGTGCATCAACATCCGGTGCTCGGAACTTTGAGAGACGCTCAGATAGAAAAAACGCTAAATACAGCAAGGAACAAAGGGTATGATGTTGTACCCTGTAGAGTTAATATCTACGGTTTTTTACAAAAGATTTTGAAATAAATGGCTCAAAATCTACAACATGGAAGCATCTTTTGAAATTACCTTACAGATGGCGATCGCCGTCCTTGCAGGCATTAGCGCCCAAGTGCTGGCTGCATACTTTCGGATACCCAGCATCGTTTTGTTATTGCTGTTGGGCATCCTTTTTGGCTCTGATGGCATCGGGCTGTTGCATCCCCATTTGCTAGGCACTGGACTGGAAGTTATTGTCGCCCTAGCAACGGCAATCATTTTGTTTGAAGGCGGACTTAACTTGGATCTGCGAGAGTTAGGTAGAGTTTCAGTCAGCCTGCAATTGCTCGTCACTCTAGGAACGCTGATCACATTACTTGGTGGTAGTATGGCAGCTCACTGGCTGGGTGAATTTCCCTGGAACATAGCTTTTCTCTATGCCTCCATCGTTGTGGTTACAGGGCCAACCGTCGTTGGGCCTTTGCTCAAACAAATCAATGTAGATCGGCAAGTAGCCACGCTCTTGGAAGGAGAAGGGGTTTTAATTGACCCTGTAGGAGCTATCCTCGCCTTCGTCGTCCTCGATACGATTTTGAACGGCGATGCTGACCCCATCAATGCGATCGTCGGTTTGCTGATACGCCTGGGTGTTGGTGCGGCAATTGGTGGTGCTGGTGGTTATCTGATGAGTTTGATTTTCAAACGCGCCAGTTTTCTGTCATTCGAGTTAAAAAACTTAGTGGTGTTGGCGATACTTTGGAGCCTGTTTACCTTATCGCAAATCATCCGCAGTGAATCGGGAGTAATGACAACAGTCGTTGCAGGAGCAGTCTTTGCTAACTCATCAGTCCCAGAACAACGTCTGTTACGCAGCTTTAAGGGTCAGCTGACAATTCTCAGCGTCTCGGTGTTATTTATCTTATTAGCCGCTGATTTATCCATTGCCAGTGTGTTTGCTTTGGGTTGGGGTAGTTTATTCACTGTTTTGGTATTAATGTTTGTCGTTCGCCCGATTAATATCCTCTTGTGTACCTGGAACAGTAACTTAAACTGGCGGCAGAAACTATTTTTAAGCTGGGTTGCTCCTAGAGGAATTGTTGCCGCCTCTGTCGCTTCTTTTTTTGCGATTTCGCTGACACAGCGAGGCATTAACGGCGGTGATTCCATTAAAGCTTTAGTCTTCCTGACAATTATCATGACTGTTGTCTGCCAAGGGCTAACAGCTGGTTGGGTTGCTAAATGGCTGCAAATCACTTCCAAGGACGTAACTGGGGCGGTGATTGTGGGTTGTAATCCCTTAAGTCTTTTAATTGCTCGGTTCTTTCAAGAACGGGAAGAAAATGTGGTCATGATTGATACTGACCCCGAATGTCTTGTGCAAGCTGAGGCGCAAAATCTGCGGGTGATTGCTAGCAGTGCGCTGGATGCTGCTGTTTTGGAAGAGGCAGGACTTGCCTCTATGGGGACTTTTTTAGCTATGACAAGTAATGGCGAGGTGAATTTTGTTTTGGCTCAAAGGGCAGCTGAAGAATTTAAGCCGCCGCGCGTCTTAGCTGTTTTCCCGCGCGATCCGCAAGCGAATACCTCGGCTAGTAATAAAGTTAATCAAGCTTTTATTCCAGACTTAGCGATTAAAATTTGGAATGAATATCTGAATGATGGGCGAGTCAAGTTGGGGACAACTACGCTAAATGAGTTGGAGTTTTCCACTCAATGCGATCGCATTCAAGAAAAGATTCGGGCTGGGGTGTTGATACCGCTATTAGTAGAACGAGAAGAACGCTTACAGGTAATGCCAGCTAACCAAGAGTGGGAAGTTGGCGATCGCATTATTTACCTGTTACATGACCCCAGACCTAGCCTTTTAAAACGCCTATCTGGTGCTACCCAATCCACTCCCCTATCTCTAGAAAAGTTACCAGAGGTTGAAGACCTATCCCTCGCCCAATTGTCTCAACTTTCCACTAGTGAGGCTCCTGGGGGATGAGAGGGATGGGAGCAGGGGGAGCAGGGGAGGTAGGGGAAGAATTCCTAACTCTTGACTTTTTATTAGCTTTGAGAAGGAATAAATTGGCCTTCTGGTGGTTGTTGCAAATTATCAATTTCTGGTCTTGGCGCTTCTTGATACATTTCCCATTCCTGCCACAGTAAAGCAGATAAATGAATTACGGCAAGAATTAGCGTTGCCACCGAAATTAGATAACTATGTATTGTGTAAAGGTGTTCGACAGTAACTGTATTAATCGCTCCACCCCCAGTTAGGATATCGCGCAGTTGTCCACCAATAAAAGGAATAGCTTCGATGGTTCCTAGTTCAATGTTAAAACGCCAGTATCCTTCCTGAGTCCAATCTAGGATCATCGCTGTCCAATCCAGCCCGATCGCACTTAAGGTTAACAAAATCCCACTAATCCAAGCAGCCAGCCAACTCTTGCGAAATTGCCGACCTAGAAACATCACCACAATTTGAATCAGAGCGATCGCAATTACCGCGTTACTAGCAATATCATGCGCTCTCCAAAACAACCAGCCGTATGGCAGTTGTGTATTAATCATCTTCAATGAGTTATAAGCTCCGCCTGCTGTCGGTTCATAGTAAAAAGAAAGCATTACTCCGGTAGAAATATAAATTAAGCACAGAGCCAGAATCACGACCGATATTATCGTCGCTACTCGTCGCAAAATCCTATCGAACTGGGTGCTTTGCATAGCTCACCCCTCCTGTTCTTAACTAGGTATTTATTCTTATTACAATCTTAGCTAAGAAATATTAATAAATGTTGCATTGCTCAGAAAAAGATAAAGTTTTTAAATCAAATATTGCACCCAAGCTTTTAAGGGTTCTGGTGAACCATACCAAATTCCAGGACTTCTTGGAGAATGCTTCACACCTTCAATCACAAGATTTTCTGCCCCTTCTAAATGAGCAGCTTCAATCGGTGTGATTCCATCTCCCCAAGTGTTACCCTTACCATAGGTTAATTGGTAACTACTGTAAGCTAACCAGCTACCGCGCCGCCTTTGGCCAAAGATAGTTTTGCCAGCCACACAAACGTAACGAACGTTTTTATAAAAAGCTCCTGGGTAGTTATTGGTCACAAAATCTAGATTGGAGCGTGTCCAGCGTTCTTGACTAATATGGGGTGTACCCAAGGTAATGAGAGTAGCAATCAGGGGATGCGCTTTCCAGAGGGATGGTTTAACGTTACCTCTTGCCAAATAAGGCTTTTCTCCCATGTAGATCCGGGATATCCAACCTCCCGCTGAGTGACCAATCAAATTAATTTGAGTAGCATTATGTTGCTGCAATGTATGCTTGATCGTAAGATCAAGTTGTTGCAAAATTGGTGTTACAGGTCTTCCTCCAATAGTGGGTAGCCAGTCACGCCGTCGTAGTGGTACTGTAACGGTAGGAAAATCTAACTGTTGTAAGGATTGTTCTAGTTGGCGGTAAGCGATCGCGCTTTCTAGATATCCAGGTACAATAACTGTCGGTAACGGCATTTTAAATTTTGGATGCAATGATTGAGAGTTTGAACTTTTTTGACGAAGAAGTAGTCAAAAGTTAAGATTGCGATCGCATGACTGACTCCTTTGATAAAACCCAAATAGCTTTGGTGGGGTTTAGGGCTAGAATGTCAATAGATTTGTACAATTTGCAACAGATTTAAGGACTGCTGATGTGGTAGCATTTTCACATAGGGACTAGTCTCGGACAAGCAAGTGTGCCATCTGTTACAGAAGCGGACTTGACTGGAAAACAGTAGAAAAAACAAGGCAAATTCAACAGATGTTGTTATCTGCTTAGACTTGCGCTTTGACTTAAACTTTATAAATATCCTAGATATTAATTTTAATTGCGTGCGTCATAACAATAAGAAATCAAAAGTAGTAATTTTTAAAATATTTCTTTAGCAAGCTCAAATTGGAACACATGATACAGCGTCATTGATCAACTAAAAACTTGAATAAATGGCAATTTTGGCGTTTTAATTGCCAGCATAGGAAGTTATTATTTCCTTAGAGGGACGCATATATTGCAATATATTGCAATATAGTCAAAAAGAGAAAATCGCTAGTCAACTGCAACTGAGCCGAGTGAACGATAACAGCTATGTCTTACGTCTCCCTGTTTAAAAATATACCAGAAATCTTAAGCCAGCCAATTGGGATAGCAGCTATAGCTTCTCTTGGCATCCACGGTGCGATCGCGATGATTGTGCCATTGATGCCTATGGATTCTAGCAAACCCAAAGATACAGCATCATCAAAAACCGTCGGACTTTTGGAATTGAGCCAAGTTGACCAAAGCCGTTTGCCGCAAAGCACACCCCAAATTGGTTTACAACAACTTCCTCCAGTAGCGCCACTTTCTCCTCCGAACTTTAACGCCCAAACTGTATTGCCCCCATTGGCATCAGCGCCATCCAGTCAGCTAGTACTGCCTCCACTACCCGCATCGTCAAATAACTATCGGGTCTCCTCCTTGCCTACAAGGCAGTCTTTGCGGATGATTCCTAGTAATAATTTGCGATTTGATGCCTCTAAATTTGACAGTTCTAAATTCAATACCAGCGCCAAATTCTCTCCATCAGTCCCTCGGGTGAATGTCAGTGACACCAAATACGAGGCACCTAAGCCGCTGGCTGTAAATAGATTACCAGAATTGCAGTCGCAGCCAATACCTGATGATATTCTGCGGAATGCCCAATCTCCAAACTTATCTAACACTAGCCCCATTACAACAGCACAGGAAAATACAACTCCACAGATGGCGCAATCGGTTAATGATGCGTCTAGAATTGCTCAAAACCCGCTGATAAATTCTCTAAAACAAGCTCCGGGGGCTGGGAATAGCTTTTTAACTAGGAGCACCACGTCACAGACACCCGATTTATCTGCGAAAGGAACTGAACTGGCTATCGCACAGCTAGACTCCTATGCAAACCTGAGAAAAGAAGTCCAGCAACAATACCCCAACGCTGAACAAAAACCAGTCATCCGCCAAACATTACCCACGGATAAGCCGAATCTTGAAGGTGCTGTTTTGGGCGTATTAGTGGTAGACCCTGATGGTAAGGTCTTAGATATCAAGTTTCAAGACAAGTTAGTTTCCCGTGAATTGCAATTAGAAGCAAGGCAATACTTTAACAAGCAATCCCCCAAGGGAGATAAACGGGTCAGTTCCTATCCATTTAATCTACGTTTCCAAAATAAAACTAGCAACACCACTGGGACTACTCAATTATCTGCACCAGGAATCAATAACAATCAGGTTACCCCCTCACCATTTCCGGAACTGCGAATCAGAAAGAACCAGTCCACGCCTTCATCGACAGGTACTCTTAAACCATTAGCTGCACCAGGAGTCAATACCAATCAGCCTGAGTTCTCACCAGCAACTACTCCCAAACCATTGTCTGAACTGCGAATCAGAAATAACCAGCCTGCGTCCTTACCAACAGGTACTCTGAAACCATTATCTGCACCGGAAGTCAATAGCAATCAACCTACGCCTTTACCAGCAGTTACTTCTAAACCATTCTCTGGACTGCAAATCAGAAATAACCAGCTTACGCCTTCATCGGCAGCTACTACTGAACCGTTAGTGCTGCCGAGAGTCAATAAGAGTCAGCCTATACCTTCTGCTGAATCGGATGGAAAATTAGTAGAACGGTTGCGCGAAGTGAAGGAAAACAGACAAAAGTCTAGTCCAGAAAAATAATCACCCGTGGGTTATTTTGGATTAGGAACAAGCTAAAAGGTATGAATGGTAAAGATTCTGAATTTATCATTCATTTTTAAAATATCGTTTTTAGGAGTTGACGAACTAGTGATCGCTAGTTCGTCACACATATAGCGAACTTTGAAGTTTCTTAAAAGGTTCTAAGAAGGAAATGCACTGAGGGATTTCCAACAAATATAATTCTCCAATCTTCTGAGGTGGGTGTCTCGCCCACCTTTAATTAGTGGTACACAAAGGCACTTACCCCACAGGAAGTAGACAGTGGATTGCTTGCAAAAGTGGGGAAAAAGGTAAGGGGGAAAGGGGAAAGGGATGAAACTTTCCTTTTCCCCCTTACCTACAAGAATGCAAAAGGAACTTTTACAAGAGGTCTAGTATAGCTACTTTACCAGCCTTGTTCTGCATTCTGAAAAACGTAAGCAGCTACCTCCAGAATCTCCTCAGGACTTAACTTGTCTTTAAACGCAGGCATGGCATTTTTACCATTTTGCACTTGGTGGATAATCGCCTCGATTGAGTCGCTATTATAATTTTCTAGGTACTTTGACAATGCTTCCTTTTTCAAGGTTTTCTGGCTAATAAGGATGTTACCGCCACCTATATGGCAAGAAGCGCAGTTAGCCTCGAAAATTCTAGCACCATTGGATGTTTCGGCAGCTAGTGCTGGACTAATGAATGTCAATTTGAATAGAGCGATCGCCAACAGCAGGATTAATAAAAGTATTCTCAACAGAATTTCCTCGCAACAAGCCTCCTGCAAGAGTATAAACGCGATTAATGCCTGATTAAGTCAAATTTGATCAAAATTGGCGGTAACGAGTTCACCCCTTCATCGCCACAGGTTGCTTAACGTCTTAGGGGAGGATAGGACTCGTTACCGCCATTTATTCATTGTGTGCGTTACTCTAGGAGTGTAGCGTGTTGCTATGGGCTAATTTCAGAGAAGGAAGCCCAGAAAATCATCTTGTGTGAATGACGATGTTTTTAGCCTTCGACAGTGATTGTACCAACCATGCCAGCACCACGGTGAGGTTCGCAGTAGAAGGTGTAGTCACCAGCAGGTGCGTCTGCGGGGAAGGTGGTTGTTTCCTTTTGACCAGCACTCATCAGCAAATTCTTATGAGACAGAGATTTTGCTAAAGTGGCGTCCTTCGTGGGGTTTTTGGCAGCATCAAACACAACATTATGGGGAGGAACTTTATTGTTCACCCATTCAATTGTATCACCTGGTTTAATTGTCAACTTTTTCGGTTCAAATGCCAGCATTCCTTTATCACTACCCAATTTCACCTTATAGGTTTCAGCCGAAGCACTGGGAGTAAAAACAGCAAAGCTGCTAACAACTAAAAGGATTGTCAACACAGCTAAACTAAGGCGTCGCCAGCTTGCCGAAATCAATTTCATAGCTCTCTCCTAACAAATTAATTTTTTTCCTTTTCTCATTTTAAATAAAATCAACACCAAATATGACAATCTGTCATAGATACATTTTTTTTTTAAGAATGAGGAGCAATTTATTGCAAAAAGCTGTGCAATCAGTAATAAATTCTAGACTGCCATAGTCCAAAAAGCTCGTGAATAAAGGTAAACGGGAAAATTAGACATTTTTATTTTTTATTTAGGAATATCTTGACTTTTGAAAAATTTTTGTGCCCCAACCAGGGAGATTTTGTATTGCTGTGAGAACGAAAGCAGCTCAACTTTGGTGAAAAATAGGGATTGGGTACTAGGGACTAGGAACTGAATTCTTTCCAATCCCCAATCCCCAGTACCCAGTACCCAATACCCAGTACTAATTTCGGGATTTAGTAATAGATTTTTCCGCCTCCCCACTTAGTGCCAACGATTTTGGGTTGTAAGAGAATATGACCGGCGATCGCCTCCAAGTCCTCATCCGTCAGATTTCGCATTTCTGTGAAAATATCTGCACTTTTGATACTGGGGTGGATTTCGGAAATTTCTTCTTCCCCGTCGTAAGTAGTGGGATTTTTCAGGTAATCCACCAAGCCTTCAACGTTGTTACGGTTGGGTGTTGCCAGTGCCAGATCGTCTGGAGTAAGTCCCACGTTCTGGTTTGTCTTGGTAACTCCCCCAGCATGACATTGGGCGCAAGCGTAATTAAATAAGCGTTTGCCTTCTTTGACTTGTTTAAGGCTGAGTACGGTGGTCTCACCCTCAGTATTTAATGGCACTGTCCGGGTAGCTTTGTCCAGTTCCACTGCTGTCGCGCTACCGACAAGCAACTGAAATGAGAGTAAAACAGTAGCCACAACAACGCCAATTAGTCTTCTAAACATGTTTCCCCTTAAAGATTTTGACGCTCAACACAGCTAAGAAAGCGATTCTCAATCTCCAAGCTGCTAATTGCTAATGACTCACTGTTTTTGATCATTAGCTATCAGTGATTAGCCAAAGCCCGAGATAACCCTTTAGGTGACCTCATGATCGCCCACCGAGTCGCTAGTACCTTGTGGGCGTATTTCAGACGATATTTGGGAAATAATTGCCTTTGCATCTTCTAACGCCAAACGGCTCTTTTGGTGTTTGTAGGCGATTCCCAGTTGGTTGCACAGAGAAAACACTTTTTCTACAGGAATGCTGTAGTCGGCTGCTATCTCTGCGATCGATAGGTCTGCAAAACCCATAATGCTTGTTAACTGATAGATAGAGATTGAGTCGCTGTAATACCAATATCACGTTAGGAGTGCAATTTGTTGCCCAAAATACTGTTTGGGGATCGGGATGGGGAAAGAGGGCTGGCGTTGCAGGGGGAGCAGGGGAGGCAGGGGAAGCATTTTTAACTCTTGACTAATGACTATTAACCTTTTCCTCCGGTAAAGGTAACGCTTTGAATAAAGTAACGGTTAAAAAATGCGTAAATAGCTAAGACTGGTAAGGTGAAGACCATAGAAGCCGCCATAATATAGTTCCAATAGCTGATATATTGACCTTTGAAGGTGTTCAGCGCTAAGGGGAGAGTAAACATTTCTGGGTCAAATAGAATAACTATAGGCAGTAAAAAATTATTCTAACTGCCCATGAATACAAAAACTGCCTGCGCGGCCAGTGCTGGTTTGGCCAAAGGTAAGACAATATGTCGGAAAATTCCAAAGGTATTTAAGCCATCGAGTTGAGCTGCTTCTTCTAGTTCTTTAGGAAAATTAACGAAAAACTGCCGCATCATAAAGATGAAAGTTGCATTAACCATGCTAGGAACAACCATACCTTGGTAAGAATTCAGCCAGCCGTAGGCGTAGCCCGTCGTAGACATCGCTTTCAAAATCAAAAATGTGGGAATTAAGGTGATTTGCGTTGGTACTGCCAGCACAGCCAAAATTAGGAAGAACCAAAAGCGCTTACCCACAAAGCGCAGTCTTGCCAAGGCATAACCAGCCATTGAATTTAACAACAAGTTTAAAAGAGTAACGCTGACGGCAATCACCACGCTGTTGAACAACCAGTGCCAAAACAGCGGTTCTTGTAAAAAGATTTGCTTGTAATTGTCAAGAGTAAAACTCTTGGGGAGAAAGTTGGGTTCACCACCGACAATTTCTGTTAGTGGCTTAAATGATGCTGAAAGTGCCCAGAGAAAGGGAATAAGGGTGACGATCGCATAGAGTGTCAGCAAGACGTATAACAAGACTTTAAGCCAGGATAAGCCAGCGATGTTAGTCAAATCCGTTCGCCTCCAAAAAGCCGCCGCTGAATTAAAGTGACGGCAATGATCACTACTGCTAACAAAAATGCGATCGCAGCTGCATATCCCATTTGTAAATTCCGAAACACAGCTTGGTAAATTAGCAGCACCACAGTTAAGGTAGCGTTGTTTGGCCCGCCAGTACCGCCAGAAAAGATGTAAGACTGGTCAAAAAGTTGAAAAGTCCCAATTACCCCCACTGTTACCACAAAGAAGGTTACAGGCTTAAGCAAGGGAATAGTAATGTAGATAAACTGTTTCCACCCATTAGCTCCATCAAGTTCTGCCGCCTCGTAAAGTGTTTGCGGGATATCTTGCAACGCTGCTAGGTAAATCACCATGTAAAACGGCGCAGTTGACCATATATTCATCAGCATAATGCCCTTGAGTGCAACTGCTGGGTCACCCAACCAGTTATAAGTAGGCAGTCCTATAGAAGCGAGAAAATCGTTTAGTAGCCTATCGGTGTTATAAATCCACATGAAGATGAGCGTCAGCACTGTTGAAGAAGTGACTGTTGGCAAAAAGTAAAGGATGCGCCACCAGTTCTTACCACGAATCCCAGAATTTAGAGTTACTGCCAAAATTAAAGCTAGAACAGTTTGAGTAGGCACAACAATTGCTACGTATTCTGCTGTATTTAAATCTTTTTTCTCCCTGCTCCCTGCCTTATCCCAAGGATAGTTATTTACGCCCACCTACTTATATATTTGGTTCTCATTAGAATGCTAAATGTTCAGATAGAAAGGTTTTCTGCCATCCTAAATAACCTTGTGATAATTCTTAAATTCCCTAGAAAGGCAGTCCAGTACTAATAAAAAAATGACAAGTTTATCAAAAGATTATTCATTGCAACTACATTTTAAATCCTGTAAATTATAATGCCGTAGGGTCTATTTCCATTAATTTTTTAGTTTCAAAATATTCAGCTTGTCTCCTCTAGAGAAAAACTCACACAATTGACCCAAATTGAGAGACTTGTGTAAAAGTAGCATATTTCCGAAAATTGAATATCCAACTTGTTGTCAAAATCAATAGTTTTTGAGGTTAGAAGTTTGAAATGATACTTCGCTCATTCCAGGTGTGGCTAATTCCATTAGTTATCACTTTCACTAGCATTTGCTCAGATGCAATGAGAGCTACAGCACAAACCATATATCCATTTACTGGTAACTATCGCACAACAGTTAACATTGAGCCGATCTCAGGCAACGTTTCAAAGGTATTTGAGGTAGGCTTGAGTGATGATGCCCCGTATGATTTAGGACTATACGAGGGTCTAACATACTCCGTGCTCGATGCCAATGGAAATCTGACTTTTAATAATAATCCAGAGGTATTTGGCGTTCAAGGTTTCCCGCAGGGCTATATTGTATTTGGTAGTGGTACTAACAAGTTATTTGGAACAAGTGATGCTAGTGCTTCAGTGAATTTTGAAAATCTGACAGCAAAAGGTTCTGGCGTCGTAAATATCACCGATGGTGAAGGCATATTCAAAAACGCTATAAGCACACTATTCTTCTCTGAAGAAGACATAGTTAATCTGGGGGCAACTATTACCTTGAAGGGTCAGGCTTTAGTAAGTGGTTCTATTGAAGTTCCCCAAGAAGTTCCAGAACCAACAACTATAATACCACTGATTAGCATAGGTTTGATTGGAGCCAGTTTTCTCCTGCGCCGACGCTACCTTCGATTCGCTAGATGAAGCGTTTGGTTAATACAAATATTTAATAAACCTCTACCTTATTTGGATTGTGCAATGCTTTTATCTTTAATTTCTAAATCTGCTATTAGTTTTACATTTCTCACTGTTTGTCTTGCCGTTTTTTATGGAATGAAACCAGCAAAAGCTGCGTCATTTAGTGTGGTTGCTGACGGTCTTGATAATGTCCGTGGCCTTAATTTTGCGCCTGACGGTAGTCTCTATATTACAGAGTCAGGTGTGGGGGGAGATGGGCGATGTATTCCCGGCCCTAGTTTGGAAGGTCTGCTTTCATGTGCTGGTACAAGTGGTGCTGTGACTAGAGTTAAGGATGGGAAACAAGAACGTGTAATTACAGGATTACCTTCAATAGCATTAAGACCTACTGGTACTACAGGTGAAGGTCCTCAAGATATCCAATTTGATCGCTTGGGAAATCCCTATCTTCTAATTGGGTATGGTGGTAATCCAACTATTTCTGATTTTCCCAAAAATTCTCCTAGCTGGGGACAGCTTTATAAAGTAGACCTGAAAACAGGTTCGTTAAAAAGTATTGCTAATTTGACAAAATATGAATTTGCTAATAATGCAGATGGGGTTGATGTGCTTGATGTTAGCGGTGAAATAGCTAGCAACCCCTATGCTTTTACAATTAAGGATGATACTGCTTATATCGTTGATGCGGCTGCAAACAACGTTTTGACCGTGAGACTTGATGGCAGTGATTTAAAGTCACTAACTGTGCTTCCTACACAAAAGATAACTAATCCCATTTTCCCTGCTCCTGAGCCAGGGCAAGCACTACCTCCTGATGCACCGCCACCTGGACAAACACTGGAGGAGATTGAAATTCAATCAGTACCTACAGGTGTTACATTTGGCCCCGATGGGGCAATATATGTGAGCGAATACACTGGTTTCCCTTTTCCAGAAGATAAAGCGAGGATTTTTCGGGTTGGAGCTGATGGTGAAACTACAGTTTACGCTGATGGTTTTACCCAACTGAGTGACTTGGCTTTTGATGCTGAAAGTAATTTGTATGCTTTACAATATGGCAATGAACCACAATGGAAAGGTATTTCAGATGGTTCTTTAGTGAAAATAGCCCCTGATGGAACTCGGACAACGCTGTTGAGGGGTAATAGGTTAGAGTCTGCTACTGCCTTGACTGTTGGCCCTGATGGTGCTATTTACGTTTCAAATAAAGGCGATCGCCCAGGACAAGGACAAGTCTTGAGGATTGACACTACAAAAAAAGTTCCTGAACCGACTTCTATATTGGGCATATTAGTAGCGTTTGGTGCATTCGGTGTTTGTTCATTCACCAAGCGCAGTCCTTCAGGCAACTCAAAATTGCAATCATATAAATGGCCGTAGTGTGATTTGAATTACATAAACTTTTACCTCAAGATATGCTTCAAAAATCAGAATCAAAGTAGAATACATCTTCCATGTAATACACCGTTAGGGCTAAACTAACGGTGTATTACATGGGAAGGTTTATGCTGAAACGGCATATTCAAGGGAAGTTTGCGCTCAAAGCAACGCTTCCCCTTTGTTGATCTGGCGATTCAGCCTGCGGCGATTGGTCTCATTGGCATACCAACGCAGAATATGAACTGTCTCGATCAACCTGCCGTATTCCTGAAGTGCCCGCGAAGCAAAGATGTTTGCGTGGAAACGATTTCTGGCAAGATTAGGACGTCTTGAGGAGATCATCTTGAACTAGCAGTTTCCCTAGCAGCTTCTCGCAGCCGCTCCACATCGCGCATCGGTGGTGCACCAAAGAGCCGCTTGTACTCCCGGTTGAAGTGCGAGGCATCGTCGTACCCCACTCGGTAGGCAACACTGGTAGCGTCAAGGTTTTCCCCCAGCATTAGACGGCGAGCCTCTTGGAGCCGCAGTTGCTTCTGGAACTGCAAGGGACTCATTGCAGTGACAGACTTGAAGTGATGGTGAAAGCCCGATACACTCATTCCAAGCTCTCGTGCGATGCTTTCAATACGAAGCGGCTCCTTAAAGTCTTTACGAAGTCGCTCGACGGCTCTGGCGATGTGGTGGGTGTAGCCACCCAGAACTGCAATATGACGGAGCCGGTTACCTTGCTCTCCCATCAAGAGTCGGTAAATGATTTCTCGCGTAATCAGTGGTGCAAGAACATGAGCTTCAGCAGGGGAATCTAAAAGCCTGACGAGCCTTACCACAGCGTCCAACAGATTTGCATCCAACGGACTTACGTCAATCGCTTTCACATTAGCACGGTTGTGCGACGAGGGATACCCTGCCTCGACCATCACTGAGCCAAGGAGGGTAGGGTCGAGATCGAGGCGAAGGCTAAGGTAAGGTTGCTCCTTGGATGCTTCAAGAATTTGGCTGACAATCGGCAGTTCGACCGTAGCAAGCAGATAATGCATCGGGTCGTACTGATAGCGATCGCTGCCCAGAAGAACTTCTTTGCTACCCTGAGCGATCGCACAAAAGGCAGGGATAGAGACACTATGAATGCATTCCGAAGGCGAGGAGGAGCGGTTGAAGTGCAATCCTTTCAGTGGCTCAATTGTCCCATCATGACGAATAGCCTGGGCAATCCGCTCAGTCAGTTCGTCTCTGTGGGCTTGCGCTCTGTCTGCCTCGCGCTTTGCCTGCGGGTCGTTCATTAAATCGATATCGGACTTTTCACTCGTTTTAGCAGCGTTCATTTTTAAGTTTGCAGGATTGTACAACAATCTTAGACGATCGTTTTATTAGTTACCCTTGAGGATTCTTAGAATAAAGCTAAAGCAATGAAAAATGATTTCGGCTTCTTGTAAGTATTCTAGATTTTTATTCAATAGAAAACTCAGTTTTGATTGGGTAAGAGACTTGCCTGCTAGCCACCGAAATGGCATCAAGTGAAGGAATTAAGAAAATGGACATCAAAAAAAGTGGCTCACAGCCTTCCGCCAAAGGGCCGGCTGATTATTTTACCGGCACTGTACGTATTGACCCCCTTTTCCAAGCAAATGATCCGGCGCGTGCGATCGGTGCCAGTGTCACGTTCGAGCCTGGTGCTAGGACAGCATGGCATACCCACCCGTTGGGACAGATCCTGATTGTGACAGCTGGCTGCGGTCTCGCACAACGCTGGGGCGGCTTGATCGAGCAAATTCGGCCGGGGGACGTGATTTGGTTCTCGCCGGGTGAGAAGCATTGGCACGGTGCCACGGCAACCACGGCTATGACGCATATCGCCATTCAGGAGGCGCTTGATGGCAAGCCCGTGGACTGGCTGGAAAAGGTCAGCGACGAGCAATATCACAACTAATATCCGCATCTGGTGGTTTTAAGACTTTGTTAGGTGAAGAATTGAAGGAGAAAAATAATGACAACGAACAAGAATGAAAACTACACAGGAAAAGTTGCGTTTGTGACCGGAGCAGCGAGCGGTATCGGCCGCGCGGCGGCGCTGGCGTTCGCCCGCGAGGGGGCGAGCGTGGTGGCCGCCGACGTGTCCGAGCAGGGTAACCAAGAGACGGCCCGCCTGATCGAAGACAAAGGCGGGCGGGCGATCGCCGTCCGGTGCGACGTGACGCACGCCGAGGACGTGAAGGCTGCACTGGACAAGACCGTTGAGGCTTTCGGGCGGCTGGACTTCGCCTTCAATAACGCGGGCATCGAGTCGAGGAAGTCGGCTCCGACCGCGGAGTACGAGGAGGAGGAGTGGAACCGGATTATCGACATCAACCTCCGCGGCGTTTTCCTGTGCATGAAGCACGAGATCCCTCTGATCCTCAAGCAGGGAGGCGGCGCGATCGTCAATACGTCATCGGGTGCGGGAATCGTCGGCATCAAGGGCAGCCCCGCGTACACCGCCGCGAAGCACGGCGTGATCGGACTGACCAAGGCAGCGGCCCTCGACTACGCCGCGCAGAACATCCGCGTCAACGCCGTCTGTCCCGGCTACATCGACACCCCGATGATGGGTCGCTTCACCGGCGGCACGGCCGAAGGGCGCGCGAAGGTGATCGCGGAGGAGCCGGTCGGACGGATGGGCAAGCCTGAGGAGATTGCCGCGGCCGTCGTCTGGCTGTGCTCGGACGCGGCTGCCTTCGTCGTTGGGCACGCTATGGTCATCGACGGCGGCCAAACGGTGCAGTAACGCTCAGAGCAGTCGCCTTCGCCACCTTCACCACCAACGGCAATGACTCATATTGCCACTCACTCGATGGCAAACCCGTGGACTGGATGGAAAAGGTCAGCGACGAAAAATAAGCTGTTACGCATTTAAGTTGCACATCAACTGGTGAGGTTGTCCTAAGTCATTTGTCCAAAGTCCTTTGTCCAAAGTCCTTGGTAAACACAAATGACTAATACTTCTCTACGAGAGGCTGCGCCAACGGCTCCGCTCAGTACAAGTGACTAATGACGGTCTACACGGAGTTTGTGCAATATGTAGGCGCGTTAGCTTACCAGACCCGATCGTAGATTAAGACAGTTCGACCTTTAAATCAAATACAGGAGTTCAAAAAATGCAGAAGCGCAAACTTGGAAACAGTAATCTGGAAGTCTCGGCTATCGGGCTTGGCTGTATGGGAATGAGCTTTTCTTATGGTCCGCCCAAAGACACGCAGGAGATGACCGCTCTTCTGGGGGCTGCCGTCGAACGCGGCGTTACATTCTTTGATACCGCCGAGGTCTACGGCCCGTTCATAAACGAAGAACTTGTGGGCGAAGCCCTCGCTCCCTTCCGTGGGCAAGTGGTCATTGCTACCAAATTCGGATTCGACCTGAGTCCTAATTCCGATCCCCGTGGGATGAAGGGTGCGCCAGGATTGGATAGTCGGCCGGAGCATATCAAGCAGGCCGTGGAGGGATCGCTCAAGCGACTCAAGGTCGAGACAATCGACCTGCTCTATCAGCACCGGGTTGACCCGAACGTGCCGATCGAAGACGTGGCAGGAGCGGTGAAGGAACTGATTCAGTCAGGTAAGGTTAAGCACTTTGGACTCTCTGAAGCAGGAGTGCAAACGATCCGGCGCGCGCACGCAGTTCAGCCGGTCACTGCTCTCCAGAGCGAATACTCGCTGTGGACAAGGACTCCTGAGAAGGAAGTGATACCGACCCTTGAGGAACTCGGAATCGGCTTTGTCCCATATAGCCCGCTGGGCAAGGGCTTTCTCACTGGCAAAATCGACGAAAACGCAACCTTCGACAGCTCCGACTTCCGCAGCACCCTGCCTCGCTTCACGCCGGAGGCTCTTAAGGCGAATCAGGCCCTGATTAATCTGCTTGGCAGCATCGCAGAACAGAAGCAGGCGACACCTGCTCAGATCGCGATCGCCTGGCTGCTGGTCCAGAAGCCTTGGATTGTTCCGATCCCAGGCACCACAAAGCTGCATCGCTTGGACGAAAACATCGGGGCAGTCTCAGTCGAACTCACGCCCGACGATCTGCGTAATATCGATGACGCCGCCTCCAAGATCGCGGTGCAAGGGGCTCGGTATCCTGAAAAGCTGGAGCAAATGACCGGTCGTTGAGCGGCAAAAAATGTCTTCTCTGGTTGCATTCCGTAGCTCCTAAGCAAGGCAACCGAGAGAAGACCAAGTGAAGGAGATTTTATGAGCAATAACATCGAAGGAAAAGTTGTCGTTCCACTAGCCAGAAGTAATCAAGCTGCAATAATTACAGCGGATAGAGAGATAGCAAATTTCTACTCAGAAGTGATTTGGTAAAGGTAAGAAAGATTGCTTACTCCATCGCCCTAATTTGCTGATTAGCTTCATTTTCTGCCCGCAACATCGCTTGCTTTAATGGTTGTTGCCCCAACAAGGCACTGACAAACTGGTTATCAAAGTTATTGACGATCGCAGCTGGATACTGACCTACCTGCCACGATGTAGCATAATCCACTCCTGCCACTAATGGCGATCACAGTGTGTCTTGCTCATAGCCCAAATTCTTTGCTACTGATTTACGTGTTGGCAAAGCAAACCCTGTCCCTGTCCACTTTTGCATCCCTTCTTTACCCGTGAGATAGGAAATTAATTCCCACGCTTCGGCTTTGTGCTGTGCAAGATTGTTCATCACGTAGGCAACGGTAAACACTATAGTACCTTTTTTGCCATTAATACTAGGTACTGATGCGGTAGCAAACTCTACTTGGGGAAAGGTTTCAGTTAAATAGGGAATTGCCCAATTACCTTCAATCACCATTGCCACTTTACTCTGACCAAACATTTCACTACCTGAGTTTGTCCCCACATCAGATTTTTGGGCAGAAGAGCGGTCTTTTTGATACTGATCTATTACCAATTCTAAACCCTGCAAACCTGCTTCACTGGCAAAGGTAGCATAACCATTTTGATCAACGAGTTGTCCACCAAAGGCTTTGATTTTATAAGCCTGACGCGCCAATTCGGGAATTTCTCCAAAGCCGTATCTGTTAAGTTTGCCTGTCAATTGCTTCGAGTAGTTACGTAATTCGTCCCAAGTAGCTGGCGGACTACTCAAGCCTGCGGCAGCGAAGGCTTTTTTGTTATAAAACAGAGCAAGGGTAGAATAGTCCTTAGGAAGACCATAAATCTGATTTTGGTATTTGAAACTGTCGAGTAGGGTATCCTCGAAGTCCGCTAGGTCAAATTCGGGGGTGATGTAACTTTCTAACGGTTCTAGGACATTCTGACTGATTAAGAAAGGAGCTTCCAGGGCATCCAGATAAAAGACATCGGGTGCAGCCTCCCCAACTAAACGAGTTTTGATTACATCCATGTATTGGTCAGAAATCACCTCATATTTGACCTTAATAAGTTGGATGCTTTGCCTCAAAGTCTTGCAATACCTGCCTCAAAAGTTTTTGCTCAACAGGAGAACCTCCCCAACCACTAAGTTTGATGGTGATTGCGGTAGATGGTGAGGGTTTGCTTGGTAATTGTAGGCTTTGACAAGCAATAATGGCGATCGCGATCGCCATTACCAATCCCAAAAAATTAAGTAATCTTTTCTTGATCACAGATAGATAACAGTCTCTCTTCTTACTTATACCTTGTGTTATTAAGGAGTGATGTTTTACTTATTTGGAATTTTGCTTGAAAATTGCAAGTTAAAATAACGAAAACTTATCAAGAATGCTCATGAAAGCATACTGAGTTCCTCAACAACCGGATTTATGTCAGGATGTTTTACTCATAAACATACATTATGGATTTTGTTCAGGTTGAAACAACTGCGCCACTGACTCTGGAAATTTCCCAGATTGCCTCACCACCCACAGCACTTTCTCCAACCTCTCGAATTCCCAAGGATGCGATTCGCACTAGTTTAAAAGCCTCTACTACAGATTCTGTCTTAGCAGCGGTTTACTCCCTTGGAACTGGCGGGATTTTACTCAGCAATTTTTTGGTGGAATTGGGTGCTAGTCCAGTGGTATTTGGGATGCTATGCTCTATCCCCATGTTGGTCAATCTTATTCAGCCGTTGGGCGCTTACTTGTCTGAACGTAGCACCAGCCGCTTTCAATATTCTCTTCGGACACACGGAATTGGTCGGCTGCTATGGCTGTTTCTAGTAATCGGTATTGTCGGCGTCAGCTTGGGAGTGATTAATACTCACCAGTTGGTGATATTGACACTCTTGATTGTTCTATTCAGCAATCTTTTGGGAGGACTAGGAGCGGCATCGTGGCTAAGTTGGGTAGCAATGATAGTTCCCCGGCGATTGCGAGGCAGGTATTTTGGGATACGCAATAGTGCTGCTAGCCTTACCAATTTAGTTTGCGTACCAATAGCCGGTCTATTTGTATCACATTGGTATGGTGGAAGTCTCCAAGGCTATGGGGTGGTTCTGTTGGTAGGTATACTGTTTGGGATTGTGGGATTGGGATGTCAATATTTCCAGGTGGATATGAATCCGCGATGCCTACGGCTGCAAGCTACGCAAAACACTTTTTATGGCAAGTTACCTCAAACAAATGAGATTCAATCAGAGGTTGTAAAAGATGAATCTTCTGAAGTTTCTCAATCAATTCATCCACCACAAAACCAATTAGCTAACAGCATCTGGAAAAACTCTAACTTTTTAAGATTTCTGCTGTATTTCAGCTTTTGGGCGCTTGCTGTTAACCTTAGCAGCCCTTTTTTTAACCTCTATATGCTCGACACGCTCGATTTAGACGTGAGCTACGTAACTATTTACAACAGCCTTCAGGCGGGAGCGACTTTGCTGATGCTCATCTTGTGGGGCAAATTAGCAGACAAAATAGGCAATCGTCCCATCCTTATCTGTATTGGGATTTTGGTTGCAGCCACACCACTGCTTTGGCTGGGAATTGGTGTTAATCGCCTTGACATCTGGTTGTGGTTACCCCTATTACACATCTTGACTGGAGGTACTTGGGCGGCGATTGACTTGTGCAGCAACAATATACAATTGGCGATCGCACCAACTAAAAATCAGTCTATCTATTTTGCGATCGCAGCTGCTGTTGCTGGAGCGAGTGGTGCTTTGGGCACAACTATAGGTAGCTTCATCATCCAATTTGCTCAGTTTGGAGGCTTACTGGGCTTGTTCGCCCTCTCTAGTCTGTTCCGACTAGCAGCGCTTATCCCACTACTTTTTGTCAAAGAGCCGGGGAGGTGACGAGGATAAGGGGACTGAGGTTAATATTTGCTTCCCTACTTCCCCTGCTCCCCCTGCCTCCCCTGCTCCCCCTGCTCTATTCTGCGGCGGTAGAAGTCAAAGACATTGTTTCCCACAACACCATATGAGGTGTTGTTAGTACAGGTTGGTGTAAAGCAATCAGCTGGGCTAGGGTGTTCTTTAATTGAGTACGGGGTACGATATCATCAACAAAACCATGCTGGAGCAAATCTTCAGCAGTTTGAAAATTCTCGGGTAGTTTTTCCCGTAGGGTTTGCTCAATCACTCGCCGACCGGCAAAACCAATGGTTGCTTTGGGTTCTGCCAAAATGATATCGCCCAACATCGCAAAACTTGCAGTAACGCCGCCCGTGGTGGGATTGGTCAGAACGGGAATATATAATAGTCGAGCGTCTTTATGGCGCTGTAGGGCTGCGGAAATTTTCGCCATCTGCATCAACGAGAGCATTCCTTCTTGCATCCTGGCGCCACCGGAGGTGCAGACAATAACTACAGGATACCGCCGTTGAGTGGCTTGCTCAATCATGCGGGTGAGTTTTTCTCCCACGACCGAACCCATACTACCACCCATAAAACGGAAGTCCATAACCCCAAGGGCAATGGGCAAACCATTGATTTGACCTAAACCAGTGTTAACCGCGTCTATTAAGCCAATTTTCTCCTGCATTTCTCGCAAGCGATCGCTGTATAGTTTGCGATCGCGAAATTCCAGCGGATCGGTTGGACGCAAATGCTCGTCTAGCGGTTTCCAGGTATTGTGATCTATCAATTGACGGATGCGCTCATCGCTATCTACCCGATTGTGATGACCACATTCGACACAAACCATCTGATTGGCTTTCAGGTCTTTTGTATATGTCAACACGCTACACTTAGAACATTTATGCCACAGACCATCAGCAATTTCACGCTCTTGGCGTTCTAGGCTAGTAGATCCTGATTTTCGTCGATTGGCAAACCAATCAAATAGAGACTTTAAACCGCGTGATTCTTCGTTGTTAGCCATTTTTTATTTTATTTTAAGTGGGTATGAGGTCGAAAACATGTCAAACCGTATTGGGTTGTCCTTAGCCATTTGTCATTTGTGTTTATTAATGACCTTTCGGGTGAGCCAGTTGCTCATGGAGAAAACCCCATGAGCAACTGGCTCACTAATGGCTATATCGTCAAACTACGCTTTTAAGCAATTCAGACCTTAATTTTCATCTTTGGTTGCCAGCTTAACGAAAATACTTATGCCAATACAAGTCTCTTGCTCTTTTTTCAGCAGACTTAATTATATGGACGTAGTGACAAAGCCATGAGAATACCAACCTCCAAATAAGATGCTTTCCCCCTCCTACCCAAATCCATGATTCGTATTGCTAGGTTATGAACAATCAACATCTGTTGCACTAGTTGTGCTGGCCAACGGTTAATCGTTGTTAAGAGGTAATACAAGTCACAAGCTGAATATTATCAAAGTATGAAGGGTAGATGGGGTAATGCTGGTTACAGTCACGAATTATAAATATTTCTTATGAAAGGACATTTGGGTTAGGGAAGGGGTAACAGAGAATAATCTGTCGCGCATTTAACTTGCACATCTTTTCGTGTTGGCTGTTGACTGTTGACTGTTGACTGTTGAGAGTTAACCGTCAGCCGTCAACGAACTTAGGAAGTGACTGTGTAATTTAAAAGCGTAATAACTTAATCTGTCCTCTGTAACATGTATCCCATTCCCTTTTTCTGTCCTCAGTTTAAGACGCGGGAAAAAATAACCGCAGGTAGCTAGACAAAATGGCTTCGCCGCTAAACAGAGTAATCACAGATCCTAAAGCCAGAAAAGGGCCAAAAGGCATCTTTTGTCCTAACCTTTGTTGTGATGTCTCTTGAGTGGCGGTTTTGCGCCTACGCATAATAACACTATTGCCAATTAACGCTCCTAGCGCACAGGCAATAAAACTAGCCAAGAGCAAATATTTCCAGCCTAACCAGGCTCCCATCATGGCTGCTAACTTGGCATCACCTGCACCCATTGCAGCTTTACTAAAGGCAATTGAACCCAATAGGGCGATCGCATCAAACAGCCATAAGCCCAATACTGCACCAACTATCGCCATCATCAGGTGATTTACCAATGCTACAAAGCTAGCCTCTGGTAAAAAACCAACCACCATTTGAAAGAAAATCCCTACCACTAAACCCGATTGAGTAAGTGGATTGGGTAGGGTCATTGTATCTAGATCAATGAGCGATAACGCTAATAACCAACTACAAAAAGCCCAATAGCCTATTGTTAAAGTTGAAACTTGAAATACCAAAAAAACTAATAAAAAAATTATGCCCGTTACCCCTTCTACCACAGGATAACGGACAGAAATTTTGCTTTTACAATATCGACAGCGCCCTTTTAAGGAAATCCAGCCGAATACTGGTACATTGTCGTAAGCTTTTAGCTGGTTTAAGCATTTAGGACAACGAGAAGGCGGCCAAAGAATTGACAACCCAGCAGGTAGCCGATAAACAATAACATTGAGAAAACTACCAATAGATGCACCCAAAGCAAAGACCATTACACTCGCCGGGACGGCGAACAAAATGTCCATACAGTCATTTGTCCTTTGTCATTTGTCTTGTGTCATTTGTCGTTTATCTTTTGTCCTTTGTCGAGAGTTAATCAATATTTACTCTTGACTAATGACTAATGACCAATGACCAATGACCAATGACCAATGACCAATGACCAATGACTAATACATGTGCGATTCTATTTGACTCAAGGGCACAAAACATTCTTGAGGTAAAAGAACTGGCTGGTTAGTAAAAATAACCTTACCTCGATGAGTCACACGATTAATTGCTACACCGGAAGATTGCCCAGCTATTTCGGGATGTACTTCACAGTGAGTATAGTATATCTGCCCAGCGGCTCTGATTAGGGCGGGATCAATCAAAGGCGATTGGTTCTTTGGGGCGGTAAAATTTACTTGACCTTGTCGTAATGCGTACACTATCGACTGTTATTTGATTGCTAGATTTCCTTTTAGTCTACCCGAAACTTATAGCAAAGGTTGCCAAATTGCCCAAGTTGCATTATTTATTATTTTTCTTCAAGAGCTAAAATCAGTGCATCGCCCATAGCGCGGCAACCTAAAAGGTTTTTTCCTGGAGAAATTATATCGCCGGTGCGATCGCCTTGTTCTAAAACTTGCAATACGGCTTGTTCGATGTGATCTGCCGCTTTTGGCTGGTCTAAACCGTAGCGTAGCATCATCGCTGCACTCAAAACCTGTGCTAAAGGATTTGCCTTATCCTGTCCGGCAATATCTGGGGCGGAACCATGAACTGGTTCAAACACACCAGGCCCAGAAGCACCCAAACTAGCCGAGGGTAACATCCCAATACTACCTGTGAGCATGGCAGCAGCATCAGAGAGAATATCACCAAACAAATTGCCTGTAACTATGGTGTCAAACTGCTTGGGAGCGCGTAATAACTGCATAGCAGCATTATCTACATATAAATGAGAGAGTTCGATATCTCGATATTCCGTACTAAGTTGGGTGATGCGATCGCGCCACAACTGAGATACTTCTAATACGTTCGCTTTATCCACCGAACAGAGTTTCCCACCGCGTTTGCGGGCTGCTTCAAACGCGACTCGTCCAATGCGTTCGATTTCCGATTCGGTGTAAACCATTGTATTTACACCGCGTTTCTCACCAGTTTCTGTGGCAAAAATCCCTTTGGGTTTACCGAAGTAAATCCCGCCAGTGAGTTCACGCACCACCATAATATCCACGCCTTCGACAATTTCGCGTTTCAAAGTCGAGGCGTCGATTAGCTGCGGCAAAATTTTCGCTGGGCGCAAATTGGCAAATAATTCTAAACCTGCACGTAGTCCTAACAAACCTGCTTCTGGGCGTAAATTAGATGGCAGGGAATCCCACTTATAACCTCCAATGGCTGCAAGTAATACAGCATCACTGTTACGGCAGGTATCTAGAGTAGCAGATGGTAGGGGTTCGCCTGTGGCATCAATTGCTGCACCACCGATGAGGGCTTCTTGGAATTCAAATTTCAGATCAAATTGCTTCCCTACGACTTTCAGCACATCTACCGCCACTGCCATAATTTCAGGGCCAATGCCATCGCCAGGGAGTAGAGTAATGCGGTAGTTTTGGGTCATAGCTAGTTTTACTGGGTAAATGCTTGCAGATTAAATATCATACCTAGCAAAATGTACTGATGGAGTTTTTAATTTATTTGGATGCGGCTCTAACGTAATCATTTAAGTAGGTGGGCGTAAATATTTGTCGTTGGGATAATGCAGGAAGTAGGAGGCAGAAGGCAGTAGAGAAGAGGGTTTCACCCTTGCCTACTTTTGTTAACATAGTTTGGTTTTATTCTGACAACCTACTTAG
This sequence comes from Nostoc sp. CHAB 5824, assembly GCF_020829665.1. Taxonomy (GTDB): domain Bacteria; phylum Cyanobacteriota; class Cyanobacteriia; order Cyanobacteriales; family Nostocaceae; genus Nostoc. The sequence goes on along the minus strand of NZ_JAIVFT010000002.1, from coordinate 363,419 downwards.
GATTGTATAAAACTAGTGAACTACCCACACTGACCTTCGGAACAGACGTGAGGCTTCTTACTGTTTCAGCTAAAAAAGTCCTATATCCCTAGTTGAGCGGATCGAAACGCTGCAAGATGAGAGCTATAAACACCACTGGCAAACCTACACCCATGCAAATGAGAGCTTGGATAAATGTCAAAGGTGTGGTGCCAAACACTTGATTCATCATGCTCCACTGACTGAACAGACATTGTAAAATCACCACAACCACAATTCCGATCGCAGGTGCATAGGCTACGGGTGTGCGTTTACCTTGGATTCTCACGACTAGAGATGGTAAAAACTGGGTAATGCTTAACAGGTAAAAGACTTCTGCTGCCACCAATCCATTAATCGCCATCGTGCGAGCTAAGGCTTCATTGCCTGTAGTTTGAAGTATCCATTGAAACACCCCAAAAATTACCACCCAATTGAAAACAGAAATCGCTAATATGCGCTTCAGTAAACTACCTGATAAAAGCTTTTCTCTAGGGTTGCGTGGTGGTTGCTGCATCACCTGTCCAGATTTTGGCTCAAAGGCGAGGGGAACAATCAACCCTACTGAACTGACCATGTTCAACCAGAGAATTTGGATTGGTAAGATGGGAAGCACAGTTGCCAGGAGAATGGCAATCAAAATCGTCATGGATTCTCCTACGTTAATCGGCAGCAAGAAGGCGATCGCTTTTCGCAAGTTGCGGTAAACACCACGTCCTTCCTCCACAGCCGCTTCTATTGAAGCGAAGTTATCGTTAGTTAGAAGCATATCCGCCGATTCTTTGGCAACCTCTGCCCCAGCTATGCCCATTGCTACACCAATATCTGCCTGTTTGAGAGCGGGAGCATCATTGACACCATCTCCAGTCATAGCAACAATTTCACCCTGAGACTGCAACGCTTTTACCAGATGCAATTTTTGTTCTGGAGCAACTCGCGCAAATACCATACCTTGTTCAGCCGCTTGGGCAAATTCTTTCTCATCCATCTGAGCTAATTGCTGTCCGGTGAAGACCTGTTTTTCAGTGGAACAAATTCCCATTTGGCGGGCGATCGCAGCTGCTGTTAGTGCATGATCCCCAGTAATCATTTTCACCTGAATTCCAGCAGATTGACAGGCTTTTACTGCGGCGATCGCTTCCTCACGAGGCGGATCGATTATGCCCTGAAGTCCTAGAAATACCAGTCCTCGATCGATATCATTACGATCCAAGGATCGCTTAGTGGCAACTTCTTTGGTGGCAAAAGCTAGCACTCGTAACCCTTGGTTTGCCATGCCAGCAACTTCCTGTTCCACTGCCGCAGGATTGAGAGGAGCTTGTCCTTGAGCATCGAACATGCGATCGCATCGTTGGAGAATTGCCTCTACAGAACCTTTGAGATAAATGACATTGAGCGAGCGCTTTGCATCTAATTCATGCAAAGTCGCCATGTATTGGAATTGAGACTCAAAGGGAATGGTGTCTATTCTAGGTAATTCTTGCTCTAGATTCGCTTGCGTCAATCCCACTTTATTGGCAGCCGTAATTAATGCTCCCTCAGTTGGGGTTCCTACTAAGTCCCACTGTCCATCTCCCCATTCGATGTGAGAATCATTGCAGAGCAATCCTGCTTCCAGGGATTCCCAAAGAGCAATATGTCCATCTCCATTGAAATCAACAGCCTGTTGATTGATCAGGATTTCACCGTCTGGGGCATAACCAATACCGCTAACGGTGTAGTGTTGTCCACCTGCATAAATCTTTTGAACCGTCATCTGATTCTCTGTTAACGTCCCAGTTTTGTCAGAGCAAATAACAGTGGTACTTCCCAAGGTTTCCACTGCGGGTAGCTTGCGAATAATTGCCTTACGTCGTGCCATCCGGGAAACTCCGATCGCCAACGTAACGGTGACAATCGCAGGCAATCCTTCTGGAATCGCGCTGACTACCAGAGCCACAGTCGCTTTGAAAACATCAATCCAAGATTCGCCCTGTCCCAATCCGATTGCAAATGTCAGGGCAGCTAAACCTAAAATGACATACAACAAGCTTTTGCTAAACTTGTCAATATTTCGTGTTAGCGGTGTTTTCAGATTTGTGCTGCTTTCAATTAACTCCGAGATCCGACCGGTTTCAGTGGCATCTGCGATCGCTACTACAATCCCTTCTGCCTGTCCAAAACTGACGAAACTTCCGGCATACACCATATTGCTTCGTTCGGCTAACGGTGTTTCGACAGCCAGCGATGCCGTTGCTTTCTCAACTGGAACGGATTCGCCTGTTAAAGCAGACTCGTCAACTTGCAAGCCACGCACACTTAATAGCCGGAGATCGGCGGGTACTTTATCCCCAGATGCCAGCAGTACCAAATCACCAAGAACAAGTTCAGTAGAAGCCAGACGGGTTTTTTGACCATCACGAATCAAAGTTGCTTCGGTAGTGACGGCTTTGGATAGAGCAGCGATCGCACCTTCTGCTTTCGATTCTTGAATGTAGCCAATGATGACATTAATCAGGGTGACACCAAAAATTACTCCCGCATCTATCCAATCTTTGAGCAGCAGCGTCACCACTCCCGCCGTCAGCAAAATATATAGTAGTGGTTGATTAAACTGCTCTAAAAATCGTAGCCAAGGACTTTTTCCACCTTTAGCAGTCAGTTGATTTGCACCCATCTGCTGGTGTCGTTTGGTAGCTTCTTCATGGCTCAAGCCTGCTTCGGGATGACTACCTAACGTTTGTACAACCTTTTGTTCAGCCAGAGTATGCCATTCATAGTTGAGTAAATCTTTTGTTGTCTCAGAAAAAGTATTTGTAGCGATCGTATCTGCTGTCATCTCAGTCTCCAAATTGAAAAAACCGTTAAACTAATTCGTAATTAAGATTCAAAAACATGCCACTCTCGCACACCCCAGTAACGGAGAATCGATTCTGCTTGCCAGATTTCATCCGCTGTTCCCTCTACCTTCACCAAAAATTCTTCTTGGGATGTAGGCTCACAGAGTAAAACTTGCCTTTCGGGAGCAAACCAACCTTGAAAAGCACCATAAACACTACCAAAAAGCGCACTCGCTCCACCCGCTAGCAGCGTACCCACCACAGATTCAACCGCTAACGCCGGCCCAAAACCGGGAATAACTAATACGCCAAGTCCGGCTGTGAGTGCCAGGAATCCCCCAGCTGTTCCTCCTGTAATTGCACCTGCTTTGGCACCTTCGATCGGAGTCATGGTATGTTTAGTCGCATTAGCATCCTCGTGCAACTTTTCGTGTTCAGAGTCTAAAGTAGACACAGAAATTTTCTGCATCGGAAAGTCAATCGCTCTGAGTTCATTAAGCACTTGAGTTGCGGCTCGACGAGTAGAAATGATGCCCATTGCATTTTTAACTGGACTGAAATTCATAACAACATCTCCTGTAAAAATGTGTCAGTTTAAAACGAAGTATTAATAATCTCGAAATAGTGAGCAACTATACTTTGCAGTGTGAGCATGAACCGTACCGTTAGAACGACTCACGTAAACAGCAGTAATATAATTTGTCGTATTTGTTACAACTTATATAAGCAAATACCACGTTTGTTAAGCCCTGTTGCTTTATCTCAATACCCTTCTATTCCACGATTGCTCATAAATGTGAACAAAAAGTGATTGAAGAAGGTAAAAGGAAAAGCAAAATGCCTGATTGCTTATTCAAAATGCTTAAATGCTTTCTCAAACCCCAGTTTGCTTTCTCATTTCAGTAGATTCAGCAAGCAAAATGGCTAAATGCTTTCTCAAACCCCAGTTTGCTTCCTCATTTCAGTAGATTTAGCAAGCAAAATGGCTAAATGCTTTCTCAAACCCCAGTTTGCTTTCTCATTTCAGTACATCGCGCATTCATTTTGGTGTTTTGGGCAAGCAATGAGGCTGATTGCTGACCGTGCAAGATACCATCAATAATTAGTCAACAAGTTCATAGCGCACTAACTTCCTAACATCCTCACGAGGTAGCCCTAGTTCCTGGGCAATTGTCACTTCTATCTGGCCCAATTCTATTGTTGGAAGTTCTAATTCCAATCGCTTCAGAATGGGGTCTGCTGTTTCGACTTCTACCTGGGTAATTTTCTGAGTTCGGTTAACAGTAGCGTTAATCAGCAACACATTGACTGATAGCCGTGCTTCGAGTTGAGTATCTGACTGAAGTTTTTTCTCTGTAGAGTAGGATTGACTTAACTGCCCAGCAGCTAAAAAATTACAGCCAAACCAAAATACAATTGCTACCAGTGGCAAAGGCAACCAAAATTCTAATCCCAGTCCTTGCAGCCAACGTTTGCTAATACGCCACACACTACACCTGCCTGTGATTTTCCGAAGTTATCGCACATTCATTCTCACCGATGAAAGATGTTTAAATTGCCTTAATACATTATTCTAAGTAAGCCCAACCCCACAAAGGTGATGAAAATCTTACTGGCAGAGGACGATCCAAAGCAATTAATGCCTCTACAAACGGTTCTTTCCCAGGCTGGACACAACGTTGATGGTGTCAAGGATGGTGAAACGGCTCAATGGCTTTTGACTGAAAAAGAATATGACCTGCTGATTTTGGATTGGATGTTACCTCGGATTAGTGGAGTGAGTTTGTGTCAACAGTATCGGGCGGCGGGAAAAACAGCTCCGGTATTAATGATCACGGCAAAAGATACCACACCTGATAAAGTCATCGGATTAGATGCCGGAGCAGATGATTACCTCGTCAAACCAATTGATATTATAGAGTTCATGGCACGGGTGCGGGCATTGAGGAGGCGATCGCCCTTCTGGCAAGGAGACATCCTCTGTTTGGCAGACCTCGAACTTCATCTTGATACACTAATTTTGGAGCGACAAGGAGCGATAGTCTCCCTTTCCAGCCAGGAATTTCAGTTGCTAGAGTATTTCATGCGTCATCCTAAGCAAGTCCTGACTCGTAACCAGATTGAGCAAGCTGTATGGGAGTGGGGTAGTGAGCCAGAAAGCAATGCAATCACCGTTTTAGTTCGTAAACTTCGCCAACGTTTGCAAACATTAGCAGCAGCCGATTGGATTGAAACTGTTTACGGCATGGGCTATCGTCTTAACCCTCCAAAACCATCTTGAAATTTGATAATGGCTGAGACGAGGTAGGGAGTAGTGTAGTTCAATTACTTGAAAAGTCTTGTAATTACGAATTACCCTTCGGGTGACGCTCCTACGTCGCTAACGCTACGCTAACGGGAGTTCGGACTCGACGGGAACCGCCTTGGCGCTAGCCTCTCCCTTTGGGAGAAGACTCCGACTCCCTCACGAATTACGAATTATGAATTAGCATGAGTTGTGTTTAACCGCAGTCGTCGTAACTTAGCTCGTTGGTTTACCCTTTCAATGGGGTGCATTCTTATTCTCTTTGCTGGAGTCATTTATAATCTTGAGGTAAAAGACAAGGTCAAAGCATTAGATCAACTGCTTTATAAAAGAGCAGAGCTAATGGCAGCCAGTTCGCAGTATCGGCTATATCAAGGACAAAAACAAGTCGATCTGAGCAATATACCGCTATTGGGTAGTGGTTCTCACCCCGCTGATATTGAACTGGTCTATGTTCGCTGGTTTGACCCGAATGGCAAACTCAAGCGGTTTTTTGGTACTCCACCTCCAGAACAGTTAGAAATAGCATCTGAGTTTCTCACGATTAAATCCGTTGACCCATTTACGGACAAAGTGGTTTGGCTACGTCAACTCACCTTGCCTGTTCAAGGAGGAAATTCGGTGATTGGCTATCTGCAAGTAGCTATCCCACTTACAGAAACTCAAAACGAACTCAGACAATTTCAGTTAATGTTGACGCTGGCTGTACCTGTAGCGCTGGGATTAATTGGACTTACAGGTTGGGTACTTGGTGGCATAGCCATGCAGCCTGTTCAGCTAGCCTATAACCAACTGCAACGCTTTACATCGGATGCTTCCCATGAGTTGCGATCGCCCCTTTCTGCGATTTTGACTAATGCTCAAGTCGGATTACTAATGGCGGCAGACTATCCCCAAATCCATCCCTCAGTGCAGAACATCATCGATAGCGCCAAGTCGATGAGTACCTTGGTCAATAACTTGTTGCTGTTGGCTCGGCATCAGGGAAAATTAACTCCCGAATCTCTTAAAAAGGTTAATCTTAATAGCTTGCTAGAGAATTTAGCTAGTTATTACAATACTGTTGCTGCAAAAGCGTCGATCAAGTTGATCAGTCATTTACCAAAACAACCCATTGAGTTGTGGGCTGATCCCGATTTGCTGCGGCTAGCTGTGGAAAACTTGCTCAACAACGCCTGCAATTACACTCCGTCTGGTGGAACTGTCTGGTTACGCTTGGAACCTCACCCAAATCGGGCAGTAATTCAGGTCATCGATACTGGAATTGGAATACCAGAGGCAGATTTACCTTACATTTTTGATCGCTTTTACCGGGTTGATACAGAACGTGCAAGAGAAAGCGGTGGATTTGGGTTGGGATTGGCGATCGTTCAACAAATTGTCCAGGCTCACGGCGGTCACATTCATGTGATGAGCAATGAGGGTGAAGGCTCGACGTTCCAGATCAAGTTACCGCTTATGAGGCGTGATGCGTAAAACCCCCGAATTCTATTCGGGGGATACAAGCGAATAAGCCAAATTTATTTGGCATTATTTATAAGCCATTCCTAAATCACCTTTAAGAAAAGTTTCTTTGATGGACTACTAGGCCAAACAGTCAAGTTTTAATCTGAGAATTTTACTAAATAGCAGAATACAAATTAGCAAAATAGGTAAGGCATACGTCTTACCTATTTTGCTAATTTATGACCATACAGCTTTTACCTGATTAACTGAAAAGACCTAGAGATTTCTAGCTTTAGTATTCACCGTAATAAGAATTAAATATTGGTATTATTTAAAGCTTTGAAAAGCTGGTGTAAATAATGCTTATGACTAAAAGGAACTTTAGATAAAGTCAGTTTCAATTTCCGAAACCAGCCTGACAAAAGCTGTAGAAAAAGGTTAGGTTAACTGTTAATCACAAGCCGCACCTTAGCAGCGATGGTAAAAGAATTAGCAATTTGTACCCGTGGACTAACTAAGCAATTTGACCGGCACATTGCTGTCAATGATGTTGATTTAGAAATCCAGGCGGGGGAAGTATATGGACTGATTGGGCCGAATGGCGCGGGTAAAACAACTCTCATCCGAATGTTGGCAACTGCTGAGGAACCAACTACGGGTGAGATTTATATTAATGGCGATCGCCTACTCCGTGACAAGAGTAACCCCAAGCTCAAGCGTCGTCTTGGCTACTTACCCGATGACTACCCACTGTATGAGGATCTAACAGTCTGGGATTACCTAGATTATTTTGCGCGTTTGTATCGTTTACGAGAACCACGCCGCACTCAACGCCTACATGAAGTTTTAGAATTAATCCAACTTGGTAATAAACGAAACAGCCAAATTTCTACTCTGTCGCGGGGGATGAAACAGCGCTTAAGTTTAGCGCGAACCATTATCCACGAACCGATTTTACTACTACTAGATGAGCCTGTTTCTGGGCTTGATCCCATTGCTAGGATGCAGTTTCGTGAAATCATCAAGGCTTTGCGAGAAGCTGGGATGACTGTAATCATTTCTTCCCACGTTCTCAGTGATTTAGCAGAACTGTGTACTTCTGTGGGAATTATGGAACTTGGGTTTTTGGTAGAAAGTACTTCTTTACAGCAACTTTATCAACGTCTTGCCCATCAGCAAATTGTGTTATCAACTTTGGGAAACTTAGAGGCACTTTTGAATGAATTGAAACATCATCCTTTAGTAGAAGAGTGGAAGGTGATATCAGGAAAAAATAGCGTGCGGGTAAATTTTTCAGGCAAAGATGAAGATAGTGCTGAGTTATTGCGATCGCTTATCAAAGCAGGTATTCCTCTGACTGATTTTCACTGCACGCAAGAAGACTTAGAAAGTATTTTCCTAAAATTAGATCACAAACAAGCATCTTGATACGTCAATAAATATCACTCCCAATTTTTGGAGAAGTTTTTACTATGATGCCCAATTTGATAGACAGAATCGGCGATTGGAATCCGCAACTATTGCGGGAACTCAAAGGACGCCTGAAATTTTTTAATGTAGCGATCGCAGTTGTAACATCTCTACTATTACAATCAGTAGTTTTTTTATATCAGTTACGAGAATTGCCAGGAGAGAAATACTCGCTAATTGGTACATACTGTCATCTACGTGAAATTTACAATCAGCAATACAGCAAACTTGGTCAGCAAGAAAATTTCTTCTCGCAACAATTAAATAATTATCGGCAGATTAAACCATCCAATCCAACAATCCTCACTAAGCTGAACAAACAACACCAGGAAGCCACAACTACATTTAATAAATTTCAGGAGTATTTATCAAATAATTATTGTCCTCAAAACGACATTGATTGGCAGTTGTGGTGGCGAGATCACTGGGAATATATATTTCTCTCATTTAGTGTAGTTTTTGTATTTACACTATTAGTTGCAGGAACTTATTTGCTAATTAACGATTTAGCCAAAGAAGAAACTCGCGGTACGTTAAATTTCATCCGTCTCAGTCCCCAATCAGAAACAAATATATTAACTGGCAAATTGCTAGGAGTTCCGAGTTTAATTTATCTCATCATCTTAGTAGCAGTCCCTTTACATTTGTGGGCTGGTCATTCTGCCCAAATTGCTTTTAGTTACATTTTTAGCTACTACGCAATTCTCACTGCTAGCTGTATTTTCTTCTACAGTGCTGCACTACTATTTGGCTTAGTTAGTCCTTGGTTTAGCGGTTTTCAGCCTTGGTTAGGTAGTGGTGCAGTTTTACTTTTTTTGTACACAACGATGGTACTGGCATTGTCTTATAGCAACAGTTTAAATAATTCAACTGCTTGGTTTAGACTCTTTAGCCCTTGGGATACAACAAATTATCTATTTCCTAACTTGTTCCATCAATCCAATAGTTCTCCCTTGAAAAGCTGGCAGTTTTTCTATTTACCATTAGGGACAAATGTTGTTAGTATTGTTGGCTTCCATTTATTAAACTTTGGATTGTGCAGTTACGGTATTTTGCAAGCTCTTAAACGTTGCTTCCGTAATCCTCAAGCCTCAATAATCAGTAAGAAGCAAAGTTATTTACTAGTAGCGTTTTGCCAGTTAATGATGTGGGGATTTACCTTACAGCTTAGTAATAATAATCACAGCCTGGATGAACAGGTTGGAGAAAATCTTGTTTTGCTGGCACTGTACAACTTGGTATTGATTTTAAGTTTAATTGCCGTTCTTTCCCCTCACCGTCAAGATGTACGAGATTGGGCAAGATATCGACATCAGAGAGTTTCTAGCCACAAGAGTGTTTGGCAGGATCTAATTTGGGCTGAAAAAAGCCCTGCACTTGTCGCGATCGCTATTAATCTGATAATTGCTATTATCCCCTGGCTAGTTTGGATCTCATTTACATCTATTTTTGATGAGAATGAGCGTCAAACTTGGATGAGTAACGATATTGACAGGTTTAAAGTACTTTTAGCTATAGCTTTGTCTATCAGCGTAATAATGATTTACGCTACCATCGCCCAATTGATACTTTTGCTGAAAACTCCCAAACGTTCTTTCTGGGCAATTCGGACTATAGGTGCAGCAGTGTTCCTACCACCGATAATTTTAGAATTTATCGGCATCTCTTCACAGATGTCCACTGTGATGTCTGCTGTATGGCTGTTTTCAGTTTTTCCTTGGGCAGGTATACAAGGCTCTGGAACGACAACAATTTTTATGGCATTCCTAGCTGAGTTGACTGTTTTAGCATGGTTAAACTTGCAGTTGACAAGGCAGGTGAGATTAGTAGGCGAATCTGCTACGAAAGCATTATTGGCAGGACGTTAGGTAAGTAGTTATCAATAAAGTTAGAACCCCGATTTATTTGAGAAGTCGGGGTTCTTGTTTTAAGACTGCTATATTATCTATTATTTCCCTACATCATCTGCTAATTTTTTATTGACACAAGTATCACAACAATTTGACAATCATGTTAAATATTTCTACTCCAGACCTACGCTACACAGCCATCCAGTTTTTAGAACAAAGTCCCTCACAGCGCCTACAAATTCTTAAGCAACTGGGCATAGCTCGTTATGAGTTTTTAACTAAAATTCAACTAAATGAAGCCAATATTATCTGTATGATGCGGTTTTTTAAATATCCCAGTCAGCTAAAGTTTCCTAATCTTATCGGAGCAGATTTATCTGGTTTAATTTTAGATGGGGTAAACTTCATTCGAGGAAACTTATCAGAAGCAAATCTACAAGGTAGTAGTTTAGTCAATGCAGACCTCTTATTTGTAAATTTTACGAAAGCCGACTTGAGAAATGCAGATTTACGAGGTGCAACTCTTGACGAGACTATTTGGTTAGAGACTCTAGTTGATAAGTGTGACTTTGGCGTAGGTACTGGTTTAAACGATTTGCAACGTCAAGATTTACAGCTATGCGGAGCTAGATTTAATTCTTGATAAAATGATAATGAAAACACAAAAAATTATAAGATGATGAAATTGAAATTGACTGGATAAGTTAATGAGTATTAAGTTGCCCCAAAAATTGATGTTGCTGGGTTCAGGAGAACTAGGTAAAGAATTTGCGATCGCTGCTCAACGTCTTGGGAATTATGTGATTGCCGTTGACCGCTATGCCAATGCTCCAGCGATGCAAGTTGCTGATGCTTATGAAGTTATTTCTATGCTCAGTGCTGATGATTTAGAAGCTGTAGTTACAAAATATCAGCCAGATACTATTATACCAGAAATTGAAGCAATCAGAACAGAAAAACTGCTCGAATTTGAACAGCGAGGGATTACAGTTATACCGACTGCTGCCGCTACTAACTATACAATGAATCGCGACAGAATTCGGGAACTGGCACATCAAGAATTGGGCATCAGAACGGCTAAATATGGTTATGCAGTAACTCTAGAAGAATTGATTACAGTTTCGGATAAAATTGGCTTTCCTAATGTTGTTAAACCTGTGATGTCATCTTCTGGTAAAGGTCAGTCTGTAGTGCAGAATAAGAGTGAAGTTGAGAAAGCTTGGAATTATGCGATCGCTAATTCTAGAGGTGACAGTCAAAAGGTCATAGTAGAAGAATTTATTAACTTTGAGATTGAGATAACTTTACTGACAATTAAACAGTGGAATGCACCGACAATTTTTTGTTCTCCTATTGGTCATCGCCAAGAACGAGGTGATTATCAAGAATCGTGGCAACCCGCAGAAATTTCTGAAGATAAGATATTAAAATCTCAAGAAATAGCCATAAAAATCACTGATGCCTTAGGAGGAGCCGGAATTTTTGGCGTTGAATTTTTTATTACCAAAGATGAAGTGATTTTTTCTGAACTGTCTCCCAGACCGCACGATACGGGAATGGTGACATTAATCTCACAAAATCTCAATGAATTTGAACTACATCTACGAGCTATTTTAAGCTTGCCAATTCCTCATATAGAACAGCTAGGAGCATCAGCCAGTGCGGTAATTTTAGCCTCAGAAAAATCTGATTCTATTGCTTTTGGTGGTGTAGCCAACGCTTTATCAGAAAAAGATGTAGATATTAGATTATTTGGTAAACCTAATGCTCATCCATATCGCCGAATGGGCGTAGCTTTGGCGAAAGGTGCTAATGTCCTAGAGGCTAGGGAAAAAGCTACTAGAGCTGCAAGTAAAATTAAAATCATCTAGCTCTGTTAACTAAGTTGACTTCCAGCTTGTATCAGAATACCAAACAACTAAAAGTCGCGGCTATATAAGTGAAGTTTGCCTAATTTATTTTGTGTAATTGACCATGTGTCCATGTCAATTTCCTATGTTGGCATCAATCAAAACCGAAAGTGCACTTTGAGCAAATGTTGCTCCGTTGGGTGACTGTTCGATTGTTGCCATTAAACTGGCTCCTCCAATCAGCAGAAGGTACTGTTGCGAAAAGAATTCCGGATTTTTGACACCAGCCTCAGCCGCCAAGCGCACAATAATTTGTCGAATCGACTCACGTAGGTCTACCGAAACCTGATGCGCTTTATGAGAAGCATCGGCAATTTCCAAAACAGCATTGATGAACGGACAACCCCGAAAATTGGGACTTGAGTACCACTCACGCAACACATCAAACGTTCCTAATAAGCGTTCTTTGGGTGTAATGCCTCGCTCTGAAACTGCATCCTCAAACCAGCATAACCATTGGATAGCACGATATTTCATCACTTCCTCGATTAATAAGTCTTTGGAAGGAAACCAACGGTAAAGCGTCCGTTTAGCAATACCTGACGCTGCAATGACTTCATTAATACCGACATGCTGAATTCCTTTCTGATAAAAGAGTTCAGAAGCCGTTTCCAGGATTTGTTGCCGAGCGTGACTTGATTCAGTGGTCATAGTTAAATAAGTAGACAAGGTTGTCTCCTTTGAAATACAATAGCACCAACTTTTAGTAGACAAACTTGTCTACTTTCTTTGTACATTTGAGGCAACAACCAATGGAATTTACCATTTACACGATTGATACCGCGCCTGAAGACTCTAAAGCAGCATTAGTTTACGCACAACAAACGTTTGGGTTTATTCCAAATTTAGAGGGAGTTTTCGCGCAAGCACCTGCATTACTTAAAGGTTCGATGGCACTATAGGATTTGTTTGCTACGACAAGTTTCAGTGCAATTGAACAGCAAATCGTTTATTTAACTGTAAATTATGAACACGAGTGTCACTACTGCATGGCAGCCCATTCCGGCTTGGCAAAGATGGTGGGTATGAAGAGTGAAGATATTCAAGCGCTACGTGATAATACACCACTCAAAGAGCCAAAATTGCAAGCACTACGCCGTTTTACGCAACGAATGATTCAAGCACGGGGTTGGGTTGAAGATGCTGAAATTCAGGAATTTTTAGCAGTTGGTTATAGTAAGCAACAAATACTAGAAGTCATTCTGGGCATAGCAATTAAAGTGATGCACAACTACACAAACCACATTGCTAAAACGCCTCTTGATAAACCGTTTCAGCCATACATTTGGTCAAAGCCTGGAATCGAGAGCGTCAATAGCATTTAACGGAATTGTAAAGGGGTACTTCACAATCCTAAATCTACGGCAATGCGATGGGCACAAGCAAACCCAGAAAAAGCTACTGCATTCAATCCTTGACCCGGAAAGGTACTATCCCCTACACAGTAAAGTCCTGGAATAGCTGTGCGATTAAAGGGCATACTTAATAACCCCTGCAACTTGCGCCGGGGAATTGGCCCATAAGTGCCATCTTGACGACCCAAAAAGCGGCGATGAGTGCGGGGTGTCCCCACCTCCAGATAATCTAATCCAGCATCTAAGCCTGGAAAAATCTTCTCTAGGCGGTCAATAATTCGCCAAGCCGCTTCTTCTTTCTTCGCTTGGTATTCACTCGGAGAAAGTTCTTGCCAATCATCAATCCAGTGAGGCGTGAAGGCATGAATGATGTGATATCCATTTGGTGCTAAATCTGAGTCAAGCAATGTGGGAATCGAAACGAAAACTGTGCCTTCCACTGTTGTCATCTTTTCCCAATCTTCTAGCAAAATATGGTGACACTCTGTCCCCACAGCTAAAACTGACTCCTTTACCCCGATGTGCAAACTCAAGAAGCTTGGAGATTTTTGATAATTTTGTTGCCACTTTTTCTCATTATGTGGCATTTCTTCTGCTGGTAGTAATTGTTCAAATGTATCCCAGCGTGTAGCATTAGAAACTATGCGTTTACCACGATAGACTTTACCATTAGCCAGTTGCACACCTACCGCTTTTCCCTGTTCTGTGAGAATTTTCGTGACTCTAGCTTGGTACTGAATCTTACCTCCAGCCTTCTCTAGACCTTCCACCAGTTTTTGGGCAATTTGTCCTACTCCGCCTTTGGGATAGTTCACTCCGCCATAATGCCTGTCAGAAAAGACCATCCCAGCATTGATCATTGGTGTCATGTCAGCGGTCACAACCGACCAGCAATAACACTCGATATCGATAAATTTCAATAATTGCGGGTCTTTGATATAGCGTCTTGCAAAATCCCCCGCATTTTGGGGCAGATACTTAACTAAACCGAGACACGCTAAAGGATGTTGGAAAAATACCCGCAGTAGATACCGAGGTTCTTCCAGCGACAACAAATCCATGCTGTTGAGACACTTGAATACTTTTTGGCATTCGTCATAAAAGCGACGAATTCCCTGTTCTTCATGGGGAAAATGAGCAATAAGATTTTCCAAAAATTTTTCATAAACCCGGTCAACCTTCAGGTCTAAACCTCGGGGTAGATGATAATGAATCTGCACCGGATCTGCGATCGCTTCTTGACTAACATTCACAGCTGACAAAGCGCGGGTGAGTAAATTAGTAGTACCGTTCTGTCCCAGCCCAAAAATCATCGATGCGCCAACATCGAACCTATAGCCTTGGCGTTCAAAATAACCAGCGCTACCACCTGGAATCAAATAACGTTCCAGTACCAGCACTTTCGCTCCCTTTGCTGCTAACTGGGTTGCTGTTACTAATCCGCCAATCCCAGACCCAATCACGATCGCGTCAATTGTCATTTGTCATTTGTCCTACCCTGCGGGATGCCGCAGAAGCGTCTATGTCATTTGTCCTACCCTGCGGGATGCCGCAGAAGCGTCTATGTCATTTGTCCCTTGTCCTTTGTCTAGAGTCAATCAATATTTACTAATGACGAATGACCAATGACCAATGACTAATCACAAAAAAGAGGGACGAGCCTGCTGCTGCTGGCTAATCCCGTCTGCCGATCCTTAAAAGAGAGGAGAACACTGTATAACAATATAGCCTTGATTGAGAATTAATGTCAACTATTAATGAAACTTTTTATCAATAAAAATGAGACTGTTAATTATTAGCTGTCAGCCGGATGCAGGAAAGAGTATTATGGTGTTTCAGTTCTTATACAATAAAAAAGCCCCTCTTTCTGGCTATGACGCTACAATTGCGCGTTTATGTTCCACCCCATCCCCTGATAAAACACTGGCTAGCAGTTGCCCGTGATGCAGGCACACCTTCAGTATTATTTCGCAGTGCCATGACTGAGTTGGGAAGATGGCTGACTTATGAAGCTGCGCGAGACTGGTTGCCAACGCAAGAAACAGCGGTACAGAGTCCTTTGGATACCTGTCTAGCAACCGTGATTGATCCGCAGATACCAGTAGCAGTAGTGCCGATTCTGCGGGCTGGACTAGGGTTACTAGAGGGAGCGCAGACTTTATTACCTTTGGCATCGATTTACCATCTTGGCTTGGTGCGAGACGAAGAGACACTGCAACCTCATTGTTATCTGAACAAGTTGCCAGAAAAATTTGACCCCCAAACACGAGTGTTAATTACCGATCCAATGTTGGCAACAGGAGGGTCGATCATGGCTGCAATGGCAGAATTGACACAACGGGGTGCTGATCCAGCCCTGACCCGGATTGTTTGCGTAGTGGCCGCTCCACCAGCTTTGCAAAAACTAAGTGCAGCTTATCCAGGTTTAATAATTTACACCGCTACTATTGACGAAAAACTTAACAGCAAGGGTTATATTGTACCGGGATTGGGAGATGCAGGCGATCGCATCTTTGGGACTTAAGCTAGTATGCAGCTAGGGCAGGAAAATAGCATAACTACTGTAAAAGTTGCAAGGTTTGTTGAAGGCGGTAAAGATATGAGTCAGCGAGATGGTTTTGGCAGTGGTTTTGTAGCAGGGGCATTTGTTGGTGGCGTATTTGGCGGTGTTATCGGGGCACTGATTGCTTCTCGACGTGATCCAGAGTTGTTAGCAGAGGAGGAGACAGTACTGACGGATAGCCAAGCCGAAGCGAAAAAAATAGCAGCAAAGCGGCGTCAGATGAAAGCTTCAGAAAGCGAGAGCGTCAGCATAGAAACGGCTAGGCGATCGCTAGAAGATAAAATTGCCCAGCTAAATGCCACAATTGATGAAGTGCGAAAGCAACTGGGTAATGTGAATAGCGGTTCACCCCAAGCAACCAATGACCGCACCCTCACTAAAGATTCCTGAGGTTTGTTCAGGCGTGGTGAAAATGTCAAGTGTGGTAAGTGCCAAATCCGCAAACACTTTTGACTTTGGACTAAATTAAAATTAAAAGATAAGACCGCGTTTGACACTTAGTAGTAGGAAACAAAGCTATCCATGAGTTTACTGATTACGACACTAATTACCTTTGTCACCTTTTATAGCTATTTGCTAATTATCCGGGTTTTGTTGACCTGGTTTCCGCAAATCAACTGGTATAATCAGCCATTTGCTGCTTTAGCCCAGATAACCGACCCTTATTTGAATCTATTCCGCTCAATTATTCCCCCATTAGGCGGTATGGATTTTTCTCCGATCTTAGCTTTCTTAGCGCTCAACTTAGCTGGCGGCTTTCTGAACTACTTTTTGAGAGCCATTCCTTATTAACTAGACTGCCATCTATTTGTACAGGGATTTTGATTAGTACCCCAATAAAAACCTTTGTAGAGACGCCAATTATGAAAGCGTCTCTACAATTTTTATAGGGAGGATTCCATCTATTGCAATCAGAAAATCGAGTGGGTGCCCCATCACTTATACTTCTGATGATTATCAACTTTGTGCGTCTCTAGCTCCGAAATCTTAGACTCTCAGCCTACTAGTAGAGAAACGGTATTCACACCGGAGAAAATACTTTAATCAGAGAAGGTTAACAAATGCAAAGGGTGCCAAAATACTCGCTTTGTTTTTCTTCCTAGGTTGAAAGCTAGAGAGTTCCTAGACTTCCATGAGGTTTTATGAAACAAATCAAAAGTAAAATTATAAATAAATTAGAGCGACTATTTGAACAGCGATTAGTACCTCGTCTTGTACGGTGGGGAGAATACCTAGAAGCTAAAATTAGGCGATACAAGCATCAAGAACTGAAGAGTAAATTAAAATTTTGTGGCTCAGGTCTAAGGTTTAAGCAAGATATTAAAATTGACCATCCGCAAAATGTATCTCTGGGGAATAAAGTCTACATCGGCTCCAATGTTTTATTAGATGGTCGTGGTGGAATCACAATTGGCGATAACACCACAGTTGGATTTAATGTTGTTATCCTCTCTGCAAACCACGACTATGAAAGTAATAGTTTGCCCTATGAACATAATGTCTATATTCATAAACCTGTTGTTATCGGTCGCAATGTTTGGATTGGCGCAAATGTCTTAATTATTCCGGGAGTTGCCATTGGAGATGGTGCAATTGTGGCGGCTGGTACGGTTGTAAATGCTAATGTTGAACCTTTAGCAATTGTTGGAAATCAACCTATGAGAACAATTAAATACCGCGATAAAGAACACTATGAGCAAATTGCAAGCAAGCAAGGAAGTCAACCCCCTTCAGAGTAATTCAAGGCAAGTTTTCAGGTTTGATGGTTGACATTTCGCGGTGGTAATGGCTGGAGTAGACTTTCTGTTCCTAACTGCACCTCGACCCGATGACGAATATAACTATCATAGGACTTACGCAAAATATCTCTCAAACTCCTATTTCTCCGTGTCCTCTGCGCCTTTGTGGTTCGTTATTCCGTAACTCTTACGTAACTGAATATCAGCTAAAACATCATAAGCTGCCTGTGACTTTGTTGTTGCGTACTTTTTGCTAAAGCTGGGAACTTTTCCATAGCCAAATCAGTTCCCAGCACAGCTAAATAGTTTACACAATAGTCATCCTAGTTATTATTGTTAGAGAATAAAAGTCATCGCCTTCTGCATAGCTTCACTTAAGTAAATCAACTTAAACTAGAGGCAGCAATTGGATTCGCACGCTTAACTTGAGGTGTTGCAACCATCCGCATTCCGGCCGGTGCGGCTATAGTTAACCCACGGCGCACAGGATGTACAGGACGCTTGTTCACTAGGGATACTTGAAATTCTGACAGAACAGTAGCCAAGACGATTTTCATTTCATACTGGGCAAATGCCATCCCAATACAGCGACGATTACCGCCACCAAAGGGTAAATATTCGTATGGTGAATATTGTCTTTCTAAAAAGCGTTCTGGTTGGAACTGCTTGGATTGTGGGTAGACTTCTTCCCGATGATGCGCTAAATAAATACTGGGGACTATTGCCGTTCCCTCTGGCAGCTCGTAGCCCATAATTTCCATTGGGGTCTTCACAATCCGCACGAAAGCAGTCATGGCAATTGGGTAAATTCGCAATGTTTCTTGGCACACTGCTGTCAAATAGGGTAATTTAGCCACACTACTCAAATCGGGGTTAACTCCAATGGTGTTGAGTTCCTGTAGCAACTTCTCACGCACCTCTGGTAAATGGTCAATCCAGTAAAAAGCCCATGTCAATGCGGAAGCGGTAGTTTCATGCCCTGCAACTAGCAGCGTCATTAACTCGTCATGTAATTCTTCATCTGACATCCCTTGACCATCGTCATAACGAGCAGCCATCATCAAACTTAGGATATCTTGGCGATTTTGATCAAATTTAGCCCGACGTTCTCGAAGCAAAGCATAAATAAGTTGATCAATTTTTTGCCGTTGTTGCAAAATCCAACCCCACGGACTCCACGCACCGAAATCTTTTTGCATGAACCTGAAAAAGAAGGCGCTGGACATCACGGGTGAACTGATGAAATCTAGTAAGTCACTTAGCGATCGCCTCAGTGACTCAAAAAGCTCTCCCTCATTTAAACCAAATACAACCCGCAGGATAACACGTAAGGTGATTTCTTGCATCGACTCGCGGATCTTGAAAGGCTTGCCAGTTTGCCATTCATTACTCACTTGTCGGGTTATTTCCTGGATATCCTGACCATAAGCCCGCATCCTTTCGCCATGAAAGGGAGGAGCTAGTAGTTGCCGTTGGCGCTGGTGGCGATCGCCATCCGCTAACATAAAGGAGCGATCGCCAAGTAAAAATTTTAGTCCTATGTTCCCCCTCCCAACCTCAAAATGGCTGAAATCAACAGTAAAAATCTGCTCAAGTGCTTGGGGTTGACTAAAGTACACAACATGGTTAGCAGAGCGACTACTTCTGATGGTAAAAGTGTCACCATAGATTTTGGCAAAATCATCTACATATTTTAGTGGCTGACCAATAAATTTGATCATCCGCAGCCAGCGCGGCATTTGAGGTCCATCAGGCAGATTGTTAGTTGCTGTCATAGGAGTTTGTGGAATTGATGGCTTCTGAATTTTATTGTTACGAGTTTTCATGTTCTTGGGGGTCACATAAAGCGGTATATTCGTGTAATAGCAATTTGAAAAATGATTTCGACAAATGGAGCGCCCAAAGGGATTACCACTAACTCTTTCATAATCCAAAATCCAAAATCTAAAATGGTATAAGGCCGCATCGGAAGCAAGCAGTGCCAAAAATCATCGCTATTCTCAACGGTAAAGGAGGAGTCGGTAAAACGACTACCGCAGTCAATCTGGCTGCAAACTTTGCGAAGAAAAAAAAAGTACTGCTGATTGACGCAGATATTCAAGGTTCTGCCAGTTGGTGGTTTGGGCGCAGTCAGCAGGGAATGGGATTTGATTTATCTCAAGAAACAGATCCCACACTTTTAGGTGATTTAGGAAAGATAACAGGTTACGATTTAGTAGTGGTGGATACGCCTCCCGCGCTGCGCTCTGAAGCATTAGTGGCGGTAGTTGCGATCGCAGATTATCTAGTTTTGCCAACACCCCCAGCCGCAATGGATTTAGCTATCCTCGTGGAAACAGTCAAGGAAGCCGTCATCCCCGTGGGAACTCCTCATCGGGTACTGCTTACCAAAGTTGATACGCGCAGTATTGGGGAAGCACTAGAAGCGAAAAACACTCTCACTCGATTAGGTATTCCTGCTTGTAATACCTTTATCCGTGCCTATAAGGCTCATGAGAGAGCGGCGCTTGAGGGTGTAGCGATTAGTCAATGGCGAGGAAGTAATGCACGGGAGGCGGAGTTAGACTACCGCCGTGCAGCTGATGAATTACAGCGTGATTGGAGAAAATAATGGCTAAGAAACAAAGTCTCTCTGATTTACTACAAGAAGAGGCGCAAAAATTTACACCCCCAGAAGGTGAATCTGCGATCGAAATTACAGCAGAAGAAATTGCCGAAGAACAGGCTTCATCTGATGAAGAATCCTCAGCACAAACACCTGAGCCAAGTTCTACTAAACGCACAAGCCCAACTAAGGCTGATTTAGAAGCAACTATCAAAGAGTTGACAACTAATCTGGAAAAAAGCCATAAAAAGGAAGCATCTCTGGCTCAGGAAATTGCTGATTTGCAATCAAAATTATCTAAACAACAAACATTAGCATCTGAACACAAATCATTAGTACAACAGGTTACAAAAGAACTTGACGGAACCAAAAAAACAGCGCTGCAATTAGCAGAAGCGAATTCCAAGCTTATAGAAGAAATTAATGCTTTAAAACAAACAGCAGAAGATAATTCTAAACTTGCTGTAGCTGTAAAAGAAACTAGTGCTATAAAACCCGTAAAAGAACATTACAATCCACTTAACTACAAAAAATCACATCGGTCATCAGAAAAACTCGCTCAAAATCAACCACAAAATCAACCAAATGAGTATCCTGAAAGTTCTAATGAGATGTGGTTACTTGATTAGTACAGCTTGGCGCAAATCCAGCTACGATTAACCAGACAAGGGGTCAAAATCCCCTTGTTAAAGGTAGGCAAACTTCCGCCACAGTATACTAGAGTCAATCAATCAGATAAAGCCTACTTCTAAGTGATAAACTGCTTTAAAGAAGTTAACCTAAATAAATAAATTGATAAAATAGTAAAAAATACAACAAACAATCCTCCAATTACAAATATTTTACTCAAAGGAGTTCCAAAAATTCCTGTATTTATGCCAATTTGATAATGTTTAATGAGCAAGAAGAATAAGTATTGCCAATATTTATGTAATGAAAATAAACCAAGAGAGTATTTAGATAATTTTTGTATTAGAAAATTTTCTTTTATTCCTTTTCGGCAATAAACATAACAGAAAATAGTTATGGCTCCACAAATAATAGCAATTCTGCCATAAATACTTGAGTAATATCCATGTGTACGTAAATAAATGTCATGAAACGAAAACAATATAAATGCTATTAAATAGTAAAATTTAAATTTTAATATTTTTTCAGGAAAACTAGCTAAGTGAAAAGCTATAGGAATATAAATAACAAAATTTATTAGCCAATGATAAGGAATACTCAAATTTAGTAAACAACAAGCTTCAAAATAAAATAAACAAAATATTACTATTGTAAAATTTCCTATTTTTCTTAAAAAATTTGATTTTAGAAGTTGATATAAAAAAGCTAAAATTGTCAAGCAAATTAAATTAAATAAAAAATAGAAAACTGAATCACCAACAATTGGTAAGCTTGGTTCTAAACCTATAATGAGTTGCCATGAAAAATTAGGTATTTCTCTCGTAGCTATAATAAAAAATATATTCTGAACAATCACCCAAAACAAATAAATTTTAATTAATTTAGTAATTCTTTTTTGAAAATATTTTACGCTACCAACTTTTTGAAAAAATAAGTAAACAGAAATAATATAAAAAATTGGAACGGCTGTTAAAAATAATTGCAGTTCCAAATCCCTCAGAATTTTAGCAATAATAAGTACAGTAACATTAGTAGAATCATTTATAATAAATTCAAATGGTCGTAAATGCCAGATTAAAACAAAACCAATGCTTAACGCTTTTAAGGCATCCAGACTATTATTTCTTTCTATTATCATAGCTATTTCTCTATAAACTGATTTTTTAGTAAATTTTCAAATCTACCCTAATAAACTCCTGTCAGTTTGAAAGGCAAGTTTGCGATCGCTCTAGCTACAGAGTTCCCTAAAGTTATGTGAAAGTAACACTATTAAAAGAAATATTCGCTCTGACAGAAGCGATTAGTAATAGAGCAAAAAATTTACAGGTTAGCGTTACAGAAAAATTATTGATACTTATGCTGCTTTGATACGTAATTTTATTGTTTTAAGACGTTCTCCTCAAATACACCCAATAAGCTACAAGAGATGCATCAAATTTCTTGGATTTAAACTACAATTCAACTCGAAAGTCTAAAATATGCTGCGCGGTAATTTGTGGTTGTTCCAGGTGTGGGAGATGGCCACAATCTTGAATCCAGACAAGGGTACTGCGTGGAATTGCTGTTTTAAATCTCATAGCATCCCTAGTACCCAAAATTTTATCGGAATCGCCCCATAAGATTAGCGTCTGTTGCACAATTTGTGATATTTTTTTAAATCTAAAAGCACTGTAACCACCACTTTTAGTGAAAGCAATCAAAGCTTGATGCCAACTCGGCATTTGTAGATGTAATGCACCACAACATAGGGCATCAACAGAGGCAAGACTTTGATTTTTATATCCAATGCGGGAAACGCGATCGCGCACTTTCAGATTGCTCAAAAATTGAGTTGCTAAATAATCCAAGGGCGGAAACATTAATTTACTTAATGGTGAACCACCTGCCAACCCAGCACTGTCAATTAACACTAGCTTTTTTACCACTTCTGGGTAAGTCAGGGCCAAATCAATTGCAGTCGCACCCCCCATAGAAGCGCCTACCAAAATTACAGGTTGGTTAATCAGGCTTTTCCAGAAATAATAAAGATGGGTTTTAATCGTACTTGGGCTATAAGCAATTCCTGAGAGTCTATGTGTAAACCCAAAACCTAACAAATCCACTGCCCACGTTTCATTATCTCCAGACAGTAGTGGCAAAAGCCGCCGAAATTCTAATACAGAACTATCAAAGCCGTGAATTAATAAAATAGGAGTTCTACCACTTCCTTGCTTGACATAGGTTGTGGTAACTGGTTGATTAATTAAAGGAGTAGCCAGAGCAGTTGTTTGAATACTCCGAGCTAGTGCGATCGAGGCAGATTCTGTTAGTTGCCCAACTGTATGAGGAAGAAAATTCGGAAACATACATCAATATTCTAGTCTATAGACTACAGACTACTCTTAGAACAGGCAGGAGTGAGTAGTGAATCGCTAAATCCTCACTTTTTTAGAATTTCTAGCATCAAAGAAAGTTTACCAAAATGTCAAAATTGGGACTAAAGCCACGTACAATTAATATCGCTTATCCCTTAATCCAGGAGCTAATGCCATGCCAATGGCCGTTGGCGTAATTGAAACTTTAGGTTTTCCTAGTGTCTTAGCAGCAGCAGATGCAATGGTCAAAGCTGCCGCAGTCACAATTGTGTATTATGGTCAAGCGGAAAGCGCTCGCTTGTTAGTCGCTGTCCGGGGACACGTTTCTGAAGTAAATAGAGCTGTTGAAGCCGGAATCGCCGCTGGAGAGGAAGTAAAGGTTGGTACAGTAATCACCCACTACATAGTTCCCAATCCCCCGGAAAATGTGGAAACTATATTACCAATCCATTTCACTGAAGAATCAGAACCTTTCCGCATGTTTTAAGCAATTTTGCTATCAAAATCTGTAGCGAAGCTTCGTACAATTAATTTGTAGCCCCCATATCGTTTATTCATACAGGAGATTAATAATGTCATTACAGGCAGTTGGAGCACTTGAAACGAAAGGTTTCCCTGCGGTGCTAGCAGCAGCAGATGCTATGGTAAAAGCTGGTCGAGTCACCCTCGTTGGTTATATCAGAGTAGGTAGTGCTCGCTTTACAGTTAATATTCGTGGTGATGTTTCTGAAGTAAAAGCCGCTATGGCTGCTGGTGTTGAAGCCGCAGAAAATGTTTATGGTGGTACATTAGAATCTTGGGTAATTATTCCTCGTCCCCATGAAAACGTTGAAGCTGTTCTACCAATTGCTTACACAGAACAAGTCCAAGGGTATCGAGAATCTGTAGAAAACCCCATTGTTAGATCATCGAACGGGCGATAGAGTTAATTTCCTGCGGAGAAATTCAAAATTCAAAACAAGGAATCCCCATAAATGAATTTAAAAAGAAGTCTCTTGTAAGGCTTCTGACCATTAAATCTTTTGAGGGTTGCATTCTTTCTGTTTTTATATTTTGCATAAGTTGATTTTGAAGCAGAGAGAAAGCAACAGTCAAAGTCAATAGTCAAAATTAATATTGGCTGTTGACTA
Source organism: Nostoc sp. CHAB 5824 (assembly GCF_020829665.1). Lineage (GTDB taxonomy): Bacteria > Cyanobacteriota > Cyanobacteriia > Cyanobacteriales > Nostocaceae > Nostoc. The sequence goes on along the minus strand of NZ_JAIVFT010000002.1, from coordinate 339,225 downwards.
TTTATTTTTGGAAATGTAAAATTTTGAAGAATAACTTGCTAATTTTAAAAGCACATCTGTGGGTGAAGTTAGTTTAAAAAGGATGAATTTCCCTATCAATCCCTACTCTTGAGAATAGCGTAGGCGTAGCCCGCACTTCTCTACAAGACGCTGTGCGAACGACAAGCTACTTCCACTCCCTTCCCTACAAGACGCTACGCGAACGACTGCGCTCAGGGCAAGCCGCTCAGTACAAGTCAGTGACCATCGTAGACATCGCCATGTGGCATCCTGGGTCTGATTCCACGCTATAGCGATAGTATATTATCCAAGAATTTATTGAAGGTTGTATATAAGGGCTTACTAAAGATCCTATTAAACTTTAATGTACGTATATACATTTAAATCAAATGAAATATATAAATAAATTTTATTTAATAGGATTCAGTTAAGGCTTGACCATTTCTAACACTCCTTAAAAAGGAGGGAATTAAGCCTATTTTGAAAGTTAGCCAGCGCAGTCTTGGGGTGATCGTCCGGAGCAAAATATCACTACCACTAAGCGTATTGAGATTTAACTAAGTATTTTTCTACGTAAGGGCTTATAGAGCGTTGAAACTTATACGGGTGAAATAACGCCTGACATTGAGTTAAATTAGATTCGTTCCTCGGCTCGGTTACAAAATGTTCAGATTTCCTCAACCCATCTCATGCAAAGGTGTATCCCCGTCACTCTAGGCAGATTTCTATTCTCAGTGAAAAAACATAACTTTACAAAAAGGTTAAATTAAAAAATAGCCCCAAAAGCTTTACAGGTATAGGTTTTGGCTATTTGGAAATTGTCAGTAAAACATCAATATAGAAATTTCTGCATAATTCTGGTGAATTAAGACGTAATAAAAGTGGAATCACTGAGCTATTTTCATGAAACTCATGAAATCTGGGGAAGTTGTTAGTTAAACAATTAGGTGGGACGAATGGGGGTTGTGATGCAAACTTCAAAATTGAGTTTCGAGGAACGCAATCTCACTATGACAACGGATGTGGAACAACTGGCTTTAGATTGGCGAAAGCGCTTGGCTGCGGAATACCCAGACCAAAATGAAGCTACTAGGCAAAGCATTATTCTCTGGCTGTTGGGATCTGACTCAAAACGGTTTGATCTGTTTAACCCTAAAGAACTTGATATCGCCAAGCAAGCGATGGAATATCGCTGGAGAATTTTACGTCAACGCTATTTGGGGCTAGGGCGAGAACGTGCTTATCGCAACTTGATAACGCGACTGGGGAGTTTAGTGACATTACGGAATAAAATTCAGACTTGGGTTGCCCTAAGCCGCGATCGCCAGCGCAGCGTCATGGATGTGTTGCAAGAAGTACTCCAAGAATTACTGCAAACTGATGCCTATATGCAACAGCAAATGGCCGATATTGCCAAATATACAACTGATAGACGATTGGGGAATGCTCTGCTATTTGCCTGTGTGGAAGAATATTGTCTGCGACCAGTACGCAATCAACCCCTATTAGCTTACCGTTTTGTGAATTACTTGCGTCGCACTCAGCGCGGTGGCTTAACACAAGTGCCAGGCCGTGACTTGATTAGACTGGTGTCGGAAGAAGTTCTCACAGACGACAATGATAATCGAGTTAACTTAGTGGATAGTCAGGCGATCACAGAATATCAAGAAGCACAACAGCTAGAGGAACAACAAGCGCTGCGTCAGTCAGTACAAAAAGAATTTGAAAATTATTTACAAGAAAATCTGGGAGCAGACGCAATGGAGTGGCTACGACTGTATTTGCAAGGTAAGTCCCAGGAAGAGATCGCCCACAGATTAAATAAGCAGACTAAAGAAGTATACCGTTTGCGAGAAAAAATTAGTTACCACGCTGTACGTGTTTTTGCCCTTAAAGATAAACCAGAGCTAGTAGACAGTTGGCTCTCAATTTCCTTGCAAGAACATAACTTGGGGTTAACGCAAAACCAATGGCAGCAACTTAATGAAAAATTGACTCCTCTGGGGCGGCAGATTCTAGATTTGCGCAGAGCAAGTAACTCAATAGAAGCAATAGGCCAACAGTTAAAACTTAAAACCCATCAAGTGCTAGGTGAATGGACAAAAATCTATCTTGCAGCCCAAGCTTTAAGAACCCAGGAGTAGCCTGTGAGGCATTTAGTTGCTCAATTAAGGCGGTGTACCAAAATAGGAGATGGGGAGCAGAGGAGAATTCATAGCAAGTTCCTCTCTTTTGCCTTTTCATCTCCTCATGCCTCAGTTACTAGAGTATAAGCTAACTCAGTATTATTCTCAATCTACATCTGAAATTAATCTTTTACTTACGTCTACTTAAGTATATATAATTTAAATTTTAACAATCAAACAAAGTATCTTTACTAACTACCTACTAAATTAAAGGCAAAATATTATATAAGTAAACACCAAGCAATCAAATTTATGTTGTCTTCAGAAGGTAAACTAAATGATACCGCAGCAAATGGACAGCAAATGTTAACTGCCACTCAAACTAAGTGGGAGGAAGGAGGTGATCGCGAGCAAATATTCTACCTAATTGATAGTCTTTTGTCCTTTGAAGCTTGTCTCTACCACCAAATCTTGCCTTTTGGATTAGAAGACAAAAATCTCTTGCTAGGTATGGTTCATCCACAAGAGGGCGAGGCACTAGATTATGTTAGTCGCATTTTGTCTTATATCAATTGCACAATGGTGATTGAAGCGATCGCAGCCGACGCTCACCGCAGAATACTGTCAGCCTACCTCAACCATAAGAATACATCCCAGCTAGATGCCCAACAAGTGCATCAGCCAACAGCAGATTTTACCCCCACAAATGACGTAGCTAGTATTGCTGACAAACCTATTCCCTCGCTAGATGCTGACTCTGAGTCAAATCAGCAACCAATATTGATGGTGTTTCAGACACAAAAGCATCAACATTCTGGGCAGCAAGTAGACTTGCTTCCTATCCCAGAGTTAGATAAATCATCTCAAACTACGAGTAGTCAAGACGGGGAGACTTCCGAAGCAGCACCGCAGGATAATTTACCTATTTTGCCCACGCAAGTTCTCGAACTATTTAGTCCTATTGAGGTGCTGCCAACACTACCACCTAAGAAATTACTAGAAGAATTAGTAGGGCGAATTTTGGCTGGAGGAATTAGTCGGCTGTACTTAGAAAGACAAGCTTATGAAGGCAAGATACTGTGGAGTGACAATGGAGTCTTACAGTCTGTATTAGACAAACTGCCGCTTTCTGTTTTCCAAGGAGTACTTAATGAATTAAAGCGGTTTGCTTCCTTACCTGTTACCACAGTTGCAGAACCAAAACAGGTAGAGAAGGAATACGTATATCAAAAAAACCGTTTGTTATTACGCTTGCGAGTCATGCCGGGAATCTACGGTGAAGAGGCAACACTTCAAGTCTTACGGGGAGCAGCATTAAAGTTCTATCAACAACAACAATTAACGCGTCTGGGCCGCGATGCCTTAGTAATTTCTCAGCAACTAAGCTTCAAGTTGCATGAGCTACAAGAACGGTTTTTCCTGAATCCTGAACTCGACTCTCAGCAATTAGAGGCTTTAGTTGCCCTGAATCAACTAGTAGAAAATTTAGACCAACAAATCCAAATACTGGCACTGAAAAGCGCTTACCCAACAAACCCCAAATCATAGTTCTGTAAGTGAAATCGCTGATTCCAATTTTATACATAATTGTTATGTTGTAATCGAACTCTAGACCGATCAACCTTAGGTTCAACTTAAATAAGTACAAATTTTGCTGGCGTATTCTGAGTAAGATTACGGTTTAAACAAATTTATAGTGACAAAGTTAGTTTCCTGCTCTTGAATCCATTTTTTGCAAATATTTCATGCAGACTGAGGTTTTTAGTGAACTTTTCCCCTTGATGAGTACAGCCACTCCACAGACTTTGGAATGGCTGCTCAACGTTGCAATTGAACATGAATACCCATCTGGGCGAGCCGTTGTAATGGAGGATGCCTGGGGTAACGCCGTTTACTTTGTTGTTTCTGGTTGGGTCAAAGTCCGGCGTACCGTCGGGGAAGATTCAGTAGCTCTGGCAATTCTTGGTCGGGGCGATTTTTTTGGAGAAATGGCAATTTTAGATGAATCTCCACGCTCAACCGATGTCATTGCCCTTTCGCCTGTGAATTTACTGAGTATATCCAGAGAGCGTTTTATTCAAATCTTGTTCAAAGACCCGCAGTTACATCACCGGATGTTACAACTTATGGTGCGGCGATTGCGGCAAATTAACTTACGCTTACAAATGCGGTCTTCACCACCAGCAGTCAAACTCGCCCATACCCTAGTGACTTTAGGCGAAAGCTATGGTCAAGAATCGAATTTTGGAAAGGAAATTTTTAACATTCCCTTCAAAGATTTAGCAGAAGTAACAGAAATTGGTGTTGAAGAAACCACCAAAATTATGGAAAAGCTGCATGAGAAAGGGTGGATCAAAATTGATAGCGCCAACAACATCATTTATCTTGTAAACTTCAAACAGTTGATGAACTTGGCTGGCAAAGTGTGATTGCTAAGGATTCTTAATTGAATGCACTACTTTTTGTGTGGGATGCAGAGAAGTCTGTAGCAAAATCCCGTAGGGTGCGTCGGCTTCCTCCACTCACAACTTTGAAGCGTCGCGCCTATTGCTAAGGCGCGACAACATTTATCAAAGCTGTATTAAATTGACTTTTGCAATTTAATACACTCCCAAGCGCAAGCAACATCTGAACTGAAATAGAGCTTGCGCTGGTCAAAATCTAGTCAAGTACTTCTGCTACAAAACCTGCAACAGTTGTTTAATTTTGGTGTCTTGACGTTCTTTGAATTTTTCTGGAAAAATTAACTCGAGCGCAATCTTGCCATTTGTCTCTTCTACTGCATAGATTTCGGCAACAAATCGGTTAGATGAGAGGTTATCCCCATCCTCATTCAACAGTAAACCAACCAATGGTTTAACAGTTCGCATCGTGTACAAATCCTGTTGTCCTAGCATTTTGTGAGAAGACACAGCTTTTGTATCCTCTATTTCCAAGCGCAAACCCGTTGTTCCTAATTCTGTGGCTACTCCAAAGAAGAAGTTACCATCCCAGTAGAGTCGGCTATGGCTATTTACCTGCTTGCGTACCTTTTTACGGTTAGTTTGTTTCACGTCACGCAAGGCCCGAGTCAGACTTGTGGCTAAGAATCCAAGGGAAGCGAAGGGTCGGTCTACATACTGGCCCTTTTGAGAATACCACTCCCGGACATCAGAATACAAAACTAGAGTTAAAGCATCGCGTTGAGCATTGTTGAGCTTCACAAAATCAACAGCCAAAAGTGTTTCTGTGTCATTAATAGGAGAGACTCGGACAATCTGCGCTGTTAAAGAGGCGCTAGCAGTATAATCTCCCATCACCTCAACTTCCACTTCCTCCAGTAAATTGGGCCAGGTTTCCAAGGAAATTAATGCCCCAGTTTCCGAGATATTCACCGTTTTACCCATTATTGTTTGACCATTGCTAGTAATCAAGATGGGAAGACGACGCTGTAAACGGTGAGCAGAACGTACTTGTGGTTGTTCAAAGCCAACCAGCAAAGCAGCTATCAACAAAACCAGATTAAAAACAGACCACATGGTGTTGACTAAGACCGCTTGCCAATCTTCAGGATGTAGCAGCAGCCAATAGGGAACAGCTAACAAGGAACAAACCACAAGTCCTGTTACTACCAAAAGGCCACGCATCGATTCCCAATCAAAGGTGCGTTTGGTTATAGATGTTCCTTTGTCGGTAACGTTAAATGAACCCAGCTTGGGATTAAACAGCGCTAACATCGTCACCCAGCCAGCCTGGAAAGCCATCGCAAATTCAAAAATTTCATTCCAGAACGAGAAACGGACGTTTTTGTAAATGATGTAATTAGTAAAAAGGGACAGGAGAATATGGGGTAGGGCGTAGGCTAGAGTTTCTAAACCCAAACCTTGGACAGAGTTAATGCCAAATAATAAAAAGAGTGTGGGAGCGATCGCATATATTAGTCGAGGATAGCCATACAAAAAGTGTGAAGTCGCGCTAAAGTAACAAATCCGTTGTGCAAATGTTAGATTCAGCTTCGGATTAAAAATGGGGTTTTCTAATCGCAGAATCTGTGCCATCCCCCTGGCCCAACGCACTTGTTGTCCCACGTAAGAAGAAAACGTTTCTGGCGCTAAACCAGCCACCATAATTTTGTCGTAGTAGACAGACTTGTAACCCAGCGAATGCAATCGCAAAGCAGTGTGGCAATCTTCCGTCACGGTTTCTACTGCAATTCCCCCAACTTCTAAAGCGTGGGATTTACGGATTAATGCTGCGGAACCGCAGAAAAAGGCGGCATTCCAAAAATCGTTACCTTTTTGCAGTACCTTATAGAACAGTTCATTGCCTGCGGGTATTCTACCTTTAGTGACTAAATTACGCTCGAAAGGGTCGGGGTTATAGAACCAGTGAGGAGTTTGGACAAATGATACTTTGGGATCGAAGAAAAAACCCATTGTATGCAAGAGAATTTGCCGCGATGGAATGTGGTCACAGTCCAAAATCAACACTAAATCGCCATCGGTTTTGTAAAAGGCGGTATTGATATTACCAGCCTTAGCATGGTCGTTATTGTCCCGCGTCATGTGTATACAGCCGAGTTCTTGGCACATTTGCCGTAGCTGTTCCCGTCTTTTGCTAAACTGTTCTCGGCGTGGGTCGTTCTCTTTATACTTTTCTGGACGACCATCATCAAGGACATAAACCTTTTTTTTATCAGGAGCATAATCACAGGCCAAGGCTGCCACAGCCGTCTTGCGAACAATCTCCACATCTTCGTTGTAAGTGGGGATATAGATATCAACTTTGAACCATTCCTGTTGAGGAATGTTTGTCAGATTAACTGGTTGGCGTTCTTGAATTTTCAGGGTTTGAAAGTATGCCAATATCAAGGTGAGGATGGCATAAAGTTCGGCGGCGAACAACAATACGCAAGCGATGCTGTTGAGCCAACCATCAAAGTTGAGAGTGTAGCTGGTGCGGTAGTATAAATAACGCAGCGTTGTTACCATACTCAGCCACAGCATAAACAGGTGATAATAGTGGCTGATTTCTGAAGAGGACTCTTGAAACTCTGCGTGTATCAGCAGTTGACCAAGTAGCACAAGAAACACTGCTACCAATCCCTGCTGCCAAACTTCTATCGGAGTAATAATCAGTGGCACTGAGAACACCAATAGCAGCAGGATAAACCACTTAAACTGTTTCACACCCACTTTTTGGAGAGTGCGGTCAAAAAATCTAGGGGTAATATCAATCAACCAGTTGCTAAATTTTAAGCGTTGGCGATCGCGTGATTTCCGGGGCGTTGTGTGTGGAGAAGAAGACATTTTGGATCTAAATTTTGAAATTTAAATTTAAAATTGGCGATACCTGACCGAAAGTGTCTACTTTTTATCAGCAGTCAAACGCTTGAGATACAACTGAAGAATCCCGTAAAGAATTAGAGACACAGTGAAAATCCCTAGAGGTAGCAATAGCCAATTTTCTTGTAAAAAGCGTGATGCTTTACTGAGGATAGTGGTATTTTCCAAACGACGAGTGTTTGGGGCGCTTTGGAAAAACTGTAGTTGATAGGCATCAGCATCGTAGGAAACTGGGTCTTTTTGATCGCTACTAATTAGCACCGTATCCTTTTTGAGTTGGAAGAACCACGGGTCTTGATTGAGGACTTGTCGCACTCGCTCTAAACCAGTTTCGGTTTGAGATGTTAAAGCTAGAACGACGCGATCGCTGTTCCAAGGAGAGATAATTTGCTTAATCATCCCTTGGGTGTCCTGCGGAGTTTGAACCACAGCATTGGCAGAGGAACGGGAATATGCCTGACTCAAGTTAAAGCCAGTGGAATTAAATACTTCGGGAAAAGGAAAGTCTTCTCGCGTTCCAATTCCTACTAAATGGTCATTTTTGCGGACTTTTGTTGGCAAAGCATCCGGTGTATAAACATTTAGTTTGACAGCATCTGCTTGACTGAGCCTTCCTAAGCGTTCGCTAAAAGCCAACAAAGTCAACACATCTGTCTTCGAGGGGATTTGTGGTACGACAATCGCTGTCTGGGACAAATCCTGCGGTGCAGCAAAGGGGAAACCGAATTTCAGCAGGTTCAAGTCTGGTAGCTGTGTAGATATTTCCCGCTTCAGGTCGAAGCTAGTATCAGAATGCACCGTACCTGTAAGTTGTTGATCTGGTGGCTGAAGACAGTTCTGTTTATCAAACGGTTCTCTCGGATTCATCCGCAAGAAAACTTGCAGTTTCGAGTTAGGTTTGATCAAGTTTTCCGGCAAATTGACTTTAAGGTTTTTGCGAGTTTCTCCCGACTCAGAATCAAGACGTGCCCCACCAATGAAAACTCCGTCTAGTAAAACTTCGATCGCAGAAGTTCGCGGATTAACCTGTGACCCGTAGCTGTACACCAGATTCATGGAACTACCCCGAACAAACCGATCATCTGGTAAAGCGCGAAAATCAACTTCAATTGGCGGCGCTCCTATCCCACGTACAGTCACATCACTAAACGGCTCACCATTTACTTGGGTTTTGATGTCGCCCAGTTTAAAAGAATTTTGTTCTGGCAAATAACGAGGCCATTGGCGGAGTCCTGGTGTCGAAGTTTCCTTGAGGGTATTGACAAAAACCACCTGACCGGTACCCATTTTCCGTAAGTCTGGCTGTGATAAAAATTGGGTTGCCTTTTCCACAGCTTTTGCACTGTTGCCAGTAGCAATTAAAACCGGAACTCCGCTCTTTTCAGTTTTAGTTATAATCAACACCCCTGTTTCATCTAGTACGGGATTATTATCACGATCGAGAATTTGATTGCTGACAACTTTCAGGGGCAAATTCTTCCAAGTATTTAGGGTTGGTTGCTCGTTGGGAGTGCCAATGATGACCAAGCGATCGCTTGCCTTCACATTTGCGACATCAGACACCAAGCTCGTCTGAATCGGGCGAAAATCTGCGATTCTCCCCAATGCTGCTTGTAAGCGAGCTGCTGCTGTCAACCAGGATTGATCAACTTGACTCGGTTGCAAGTAAGCAATTTGGTTAGTTTCTAAACCGAGTTCGTCAAAGAAAGGATAAGGATAGCGGCTGAAATTCAGTGGAATCGGCTGCCGTTCATAGTTCAAGATTAATTTGGAATCTGGCAGAATCTCTGTCCATAAGTCGGGGCTACTAGGGTCGCTACATTCGAGGGTGTTATTCTGCTGTGCCACCAATATAAGTTCGTTGTAGTCTTGCAGTAGCTTTGGTGGGATATTGAACAGTACTTGGCCTACTTGGGACTCTTTGCGATTGAGTGGTACGCTACCAATACTGGTGCCATTCACTAACACGGTCAGGTTAGAGCGGTTAGCATATAGTGCTGGTGAGTGTTGAAAACGGATTAAAGCTTGTACCTTACCCCGATCTAGTTTCCAGCCACGAGGACGGGTAAAGGCAAGACGACCTTCTGAGTAAACCCCACGTAAGCGCATCCGGTTGCCCACAATCGGACTACGATTAAATTCTAGGGTGTAAGTTGCCAGGTTTTTGGCACTAGGAGCTTTTAAGTCTGCTTTACTACTATTTTCTGATGTCGTTGCTTGAGCTAATAAAGTTACTTGTTGTTGCAGAGCGCTTTTGGTTTGAGCTTGAGCGCTCAATAATGAACTAGGAAACAAAAAAAAGCAAGAAGTAACAATAATTGCTTTTTTACTAATTTGGGAAAGATGAAACAACTGCTTCATAGTAGAGCGTGATTTTAGTGTTAATTTACTCAAATTTTTTACGTAAAAAGCACAGGTGTTTTGTTGTTTTTAGAACTTAAAACTCATCCCATCGGATTTTTTAAAAAATCAACAGGAGTCAGTCTACTGGGAGTAAAAGGTATTTGGGAAACCTGTGCTCTAACTCAGCGTCAGGGAATGTCATTTAAGCAGTCGTTGGGGAATTGTCTTGGGAGGTAGCAATCCTAACCAAGCCAAATTTTGGGTATAATAAGCAGATTGATCTCCCCAAATTCCCTGCTTGTATTGAGGCAATATTTTTTTCACAAGTAGTTCTTGAGCTATTGCTGGTTCCACCAACTGCATAGCGGCATACAACATAGCGTATTGGGATGTAGCTTCGTAATCCACTAATGGTTTCCCTTGGAGATCAATGCGTGCAGGTAAACTCGATTGTTTACCCCACAGTTTTTGCAGATGCTGAGTGGATGTCACTAGATAGCGCTGCGCTTGAGGTGAGTTGAACCAAGTAGCATCCAACGACAAACGCCACCACACTCGATAAGAATCAAAGCTATACAAACTCTTCAGAGTACTAGATGCTGGTAGGGTTTGGTATTTTCCTGTTTTGGTATTTAGAGCTACCCAATCACTAGGTAAACCTACGCTAGAAAGCTTTGCGGAATTTTCTAGCACTTGATAGCTGCTGTCTACCAAACTCAACCAATCATGTCGGGGGTCAACTTGTGCAAAGATGCGAAAAGCATAAGGTGCAAAATAAGAGGGATTCAGGTAAAGGGTAGATGAATTCGGGACGAATGCAGCTACAGGCCCTGGTAACAGGTAACGCTTACCTTGGGTTTTTGAGATGGTGGACAAATTCCACAAATCTTGTAGTTTGAGTTTTGCCAGTTCCAGGTATTCGGGTTGATTCCAACGTCGTGATGCTAAAATTAGGGCAGTAATCGCATCTATATCTCCATCACTGGCAAAGTTAGTGTCGATGATACCCCAGTTACCATCTTCCTTTCGTCCCCACTTCCAAGCCCACAAACTATCTGTGCGTTTACCAGCCGCTTGGCGCTGGAGGTTATTTTCCGACCAGTTTAAAGTCAGGGCAAAAGTTGCCGGATCATTAATGAGTACTGCTCTTAGCAAAGCATAAGCTTGACCTTCACTAGTTGAGCGATCGCTTGCTTCGTAATCAATCACCCGCCCATCTGACTGAATAAATCTTTGGCGGTAGCTATCCCAACTTTGGGCTAGTAATTCCCGGTTGGGGGTAGATTTAGGGAGATCAGCTAATAATCCAGTGAGATTTTGACTACTACCTTCAGTGGGGACGTTTACCACCTGAGTTTGCTCATCCGGTATTTTGGGTTTTGCTGCCCAGTAACTAGAGATACAGGCAGATAGACCAATCAGGCAGGCAATAGCTGCCACTCTTGGGAAGTGCCACATCCTAAGAACAATTTGATTTGTAAAAGATTAGCTGATGGAAAAGTGCCATCTCCCTGCCCTTATTGTTCCCTTGTAGTTGTTCAAAATTAACTTTCATGAAGGCATTTAAGCGATCGCTAATTTCTGTTTCGACGTTGATAATCTTCCCAAGGGGGTTGAAATCCGCGTCGTAGCAGAAAGTCTGTTTGGATTTGCTGTATTTGCCGAGATGCATCGTTATCGTTTCCTCCTTCTGCGGCTGCTTCTAATTGCAATTGTTCTAGCTGTGCCAGTGCTGTCAAAGGCTGATCTAAAATCGCATTCAATCCAGCAAGGGCGCGGCGTGTGCCTTTGTCTTCTGGTTTTTGTGCCAACACTTGAGCATAAATCTCTTGTGCTGATTCAAAGCGGCGTTGTTCAAAGCGAATTCCGCCCAAAGCTGCTAGGGCATCGATGTTATCTGGCTGCTGCGCCAAAATATTCTCATAGGTATTGCTAGCCAAATTCAAATCACCTACAGATCGAGCCAACTCTGCCTGCAACTGGTATGAGTCAGAAGTGTTGGGAAGGCGAGCAATCAACTGCTTCATCCGCGCTCGTGCTTGAGCAGGATTACGTTTTGCTATCACCTGTAATAGGCGTAGTTGTAGTGGTATGGAACTAGGGTCAACTTCTAGCAGATAACTATATAAAGCTTCTTTTTGCGGATCAGTAGGCAGCGCTCCTAGCAAACTGTATAGTTCTGGAGGAGTATTGGTTGCAGGTTGTGTAGCTAACCAATTGTTGAGAACTCGCTCTGCTTCTGGTTGGGAGATGCGCTTGGCTTGATAGGCGATACTAGCACGCCCAAGTTGAATCGACAAATTTTGAGGATTGTGAGCTATCAATTGGTCATAAACTGTCACAGCCTCATCAAAACGCTTTTGTTGCAGTCGTATTCCAGCCAGTCCGCCCAAAGCAGCATCAATAATATCGTTACTATTTGGCTTGCTAACAAGCACAGCTTGGTAACGTTGAGCGCTAGCTTCGAGACTACCCTCACGACGCTCAATTTCTGCTGCTAGTAACTGGGGTGCGAGGTCTTTAGCACCTGCGGGGGTAGCTGTGTAAGCTGCCAAGGCTTGCCTTGCACCATTCAAATCTTGGCGTTGCACATACATCTGCGCTACCCGGAAATTCAAAAACGGTACGTTAACCCCCATTTGTAAAAGATTTTGGTACACAGGTAAAAATTCTGGGTCAGGAACATCAATGTTCACTAAGGCATTAGCTAGCTGTTGCAACTGCACGCGATCGCTCGGCGTTGATTGTATTGCAGTAGCCAAACGCTGTTTCAAGTCATTTTTACCGAGCAAACCTAGCTGATTTTCCAAAGCCAATTGCTGCACCACAAGACTTTGATCGTTAGGAAATTCTAACGCCACCCGTCGATACAGTTGCAGTGCTGTTTGTCGTCCTTCGGGGAACCCAGTAAAGACATCAGCGACTTCGCGCAGTAGTTTGGGGTCGGGGTTGGGGTCGGTTTGGAGTGCTTGACGGTAAAGATTGAAAACTTGCTGGGTGAGGGTGGGGTTATTGGTGTACTTGCGAATTTCATTGAGCGATCGCGCTAAGGGCAAAATCGCATCTGGCCTTCCCTGTAATACATCTAAAACCGCCAAAGCTTGAGCTTGTTGTTGATTGGCAAGGTATGCTACAGCTAGTTCTTTACGGGTTTCAATCCCTATCTGGTCAAGTTTATTGGAGCGCTGCAACTGCATTTCTAACACCTGTACTGCGCCTCCAGGATTGTCTGTTTCTCGTAAGGTGCGACCGTAGGCTACTGCTGCATACCCTGTAATGGCTTTACCAGTAGAGCGATAGCGGTTAAATAACTCCAGTGCTTTAGGAAAATCCTCACTGTAACTATAAGTTTGAGCAGCACCAAGGACTGCATCCGGTGTGGGATTATTGTTCAGTACGATTTGATAATCTGCCAGAGACTCGGTTAATCGTCCTTGATAGGAGTAGAGTAAAGCACGGTAACCACGACCTTCTGAGTCATTAGGATTTAATTCTAATAAAGTTGTCAGAGCCTCAATTCCTTTTAAGTTCCACTCAGGACGATAAGTAGCCAATAGACCAACTGTCTTTAAAGCTAGTTGGTTATTGGAATCTACTGCTAGTACTTGTTGATAAGCACTCCAAGCTTCGGGAATACGCCCGGCTCGACGATAAGCGATCGCTAATCCTAACCTAACTTGCGAAGATTGCGGTTGACTTTTGAGGGCTTGTTGGAAGGCTGCGATCGCATCATTAATGAAGCCTTTTTTTAAAAATGTAAAACCCTTTTGTGCCGATGCTGACAAGTTCTGTGCTTGAGCAGGAGCAATGCTGCCCAAAAGCGGTACAGTTAATAAATAAGTAAAAAAGAAAAATGAACAAGTAAAAAGAAAACGATATTTAATTTTTTTAGCTTTTGCCTTTTGCCTTTTATCTATATTGTTTTGACTCATTGAGCAATTCTCCCTCTGGGAGTGACATCAAATTCTGATTTCACCCTGATACCGAAGACTGTTTCTGAGAAATCATCACGTGCTTGAACCGAAAAGCCTAGCCGTAGATTGTCAAGAAATTTAAAATCATAGAACATTTCCAATACATCGGGACGATCTCCACGACGGAGGCGATCATTCGAGAGAGCGCGTCCATAAGCTATCCCTATTCGGTCATCTGGGGTAAACAGATCCAAAAAACTAGCTCCTAAGACGTAAGTATTTGCCCCCTCTCCTAAAGTACGGTTTTCGTAGCGACCATAGCGCCCAAACAAACCTAATTTCAGATTAGGAATAAAGACTTCGGCGTTAACACCGTATGCTTCTTCGCGATCATTTTTATCAGGGCCAAATTGATTGTTACCTCTGGCAATGCTAAAGCTTTCGAAGAAGCTATCACGAACACCAGCGTCGCGATCGCTGGCATAAGTACCACGAATAATCGCATTGCCGTAACGGATGCCGATTTCGCCAGCAAATCCGTCTAAAGAAAAGTCACCGATTTTGTCTGCTGATGAAAAGACTGCCGCTTTCGCTTCAATATTGTCGGTGACACTCCAATCGGCTAACAAACCAGTGCGTGAACTAATTCCTGTCGCCGCCAGTGCTGGATTGGTTTGAAACACTGGATTAAAAAATTGACTGGCTCCATCTTTAGCAAAGCTGTTGCGATCAAAATAAGACGTTAAATCTATTTGACCGATCACAAACCGCAGATTAGGTACACCTGCTAGTGAAGTCGCCAAATAAAGCTCGTTGACGTTCAAACCCTCGTTTCGGGAGTCATCCAAGCTGCTGCCTTGGCTTGTTAAGTCTAGGGTTGCCCCAACCAAAGCTTGAGGAGACAGTGGGTAGACTCCGGTGACTCTCGCCCGTGCTGAAGTGTCGCCGCCTTGGGTGATATAAACTCCTTGGAATTGTAAAGAGGGTTCCCTTAAACTACTGCTAGTGATCTGGCGGCGTTGTTGAGTAGTTACCGATTGGGTAACTGGCACTGCTGTGGTTGGAGTGGGAGTCGTACTAGGAACTGATGGTGTTGTGTCTGGGTTAAGTAATTGTTGATTAAAAGTTGGTGCAGCTGGTGCAGTGAATTCTTGCGTTGCAGCCGAGTTGGGAAGTGGTGGCAGGGGGGCTGTTTGAGAACTGAGTAGTTGATTAAAAGTTGGTGCAGCTGGTGCAGTTGATTCTGGCGTTGCAGCCGAATTGGCGAGTGGTGGCAGTGGGACTGAGCTACTTAGTGGCTCGGAGCCGTTCATCTGTCTCTGCAATCCTAAATTAAGGTCAGAAGTATCCCCACCTGCTGCCACTCGTGGTGCAACAGAACTACGTGCTGCTGCCGGGGCTTTTCCAGTTACCTGCTCCTGGATGAAGACACTCTCCAACTGTTGGAGATCGTTGGTTGGTTTGGGTTCTACAATTTTGGAGACTGGAGTGGCGATCGGTGCAACTGCTACACCAGTCGTTACGTATGGAGAAGGGAATGTTTGCGACCCTGACTGCGATTGACTCTTATTGACGGGTAAATTAGGCACTGGTAGCGGTTCTGCTAAACCCAATTGGTAGTCGATAGTCTGTAGCTGAGATGGGTTGACTTGAGCTGAAGACTTTTCGCTCACTGCCAGTACCCAGCCAATCGAGACGGCGACAGTACAAAGTAGTAGATAAACCTTATGGTACTGGCTTGGAAAAGTAAATTTATAACAATCGAGTACTGGTTGCCTCATCAGCCTAGTTGGGTAACAACTACATATTTAGGTTATTCAATGTCGCTACTTTAGCAAAGTAAATGGGTATTAACCACTAGATTCAATAAAATTTGTAATTTTCAATTAATTGATTAAGAGTCGATAAAACTTGTTATTATTAAAAATAAATTGGGCATAATAAGTAAAAACCTCAGTTATTTGGAAAATAGCCAAATAATAATCCTTTTTATTATGAAAAATCTTGATTTAAAGACTATTTTGCCCAAATTTAAAGCTTTATCTACTACTAATCTCCAGGCAGGCATTTGCCTAATGCTTTTAGCTGCCAGTTATGGGTGTGTTCAAAAAGCACAAGAAAAGGTGGAGATGAAAATTGGAGATGTACAACCTATATCAAGTAAAGGTGTATACAAGGTCGTCGGTAGTACCAATCTGCCAGAGTCTAGTAAGATTACAGTGGCCGCTGTGCGTTATTTGCGTCCATTATCAGGACAAGCGGAAGTTTTGCTAAACTCAGACACAAATACTAACCGTTCAATTCTGGCTCGTCAAATTGTGGAAGTGAAGCAGGGACAATGGGAGGCTGTACTGAATCTGTGGCAAGCTTCACCCAATGGTAGTTTCCAAGAAGTCTGGCAAGCAAATCCAGCACAAATACGACTGTTTCCAGAAGGCGGCGTTAAATTTGTAGCTATTTTCGATCCTGCTACTCAGTCCGAACAGCCAGATAATCAAAACTCTCAAAAGTTGAAGTCAGAAAATCAACAGCTTGAAAAGCTTGAAAGCAAGTTGATTCGCTTTACTAACGAAGGTGAAAAGTATTTACAAGTTAGCCAAACCTTAACACTACCCCTACCCACGGGGAAAACGATACCACCTCGTTCGCAACCGGAAGACTTGAATGGTGGTTGGGGAAACCGATATCAAATCCCGCCGCAATCCATAGCTTCTAAAAGCACCTTACCTCCACCGAGTAAAAATAGGCAAACGAATGCCTATGTGACTCCTTCAGAGTTTCTCAGGTGAGAATTAAGATGGCTATCAAACCCATAAAATAATCCGGTCTATGTTCTATGTACCCCTAACCTACTTCCTACTTGATTGAGGACGGGGTACTCTAGCCTCCATCGCTCTTTTTTTGATAGATAAAAACTGGAATACCAGCCTCAATATGAGCGCTGGTATTCAGATATTAATTACCCAATAACTACTAATTCAGTGGGCCTTATCTGTAGAAAAAAGTGCCTTGTCCTCATTAAGAGAGTTGTGGCAATTTTGAAAACTTCACGAAAAAGGCAGAGAGCAAATTCATACCTAACCTAAAAGCACTTGCTCTATAATTCTATGCTTTTGAGTGGTTTAAATCTTTTCTTCTGTTTCTCTAACCCTTGCTTTTTTGGTTACTTTGCTTATCACACAAAGATGTAGTTAATGAACATTAAACCTGCTTATCTTCAGCTTTTGCTCTTTGATAAACAGATTTAAGTATATTTTAAAGGACAGTATTATAGTAAATCTCAAATTTAGCTGTGGATTCTACCTCAGTATTTGTTGCTTGAGATGTTAGTTGCAAATTCTCCTGCATTGCCTGCATCTGTAACATCATCTCTTTAATTTGTTTTTGCAACTCTTCAAATTCTGCTGACATAATTGCTGTTTGATTCAGTTCATCAGCAGCAATTTGTTTAATGCTGTTGGGATTTTCTTGAGCATAGCCAAGGAAAGTTTGGGCAGATGCAAACGCAGAAGTAGCAGCAATATCTCTCATAGTAGTAGTGGTATTTTTTTGAGTTGCAACCTTTAGTACAGGATTTTCTGGCTGTGCGTGCATCGACGTCGGGGTTTGCACTCCAACAGGCTGAGATGTAATTATTGCAGAGCTTTTTGAGTTGATAGCTTGATCAAAAGGTATTTCGTCATCTAAAAAAGCATTTAATCCAGAGATTTGCAGCCGAGGCTCGGAAACTTGCCATTCTTTTAGTAATGCCTCTTTTTGCTGTAGGTGTTGCTCTAAATTAGATAATTCCTGCTGAATTTTCGCTGATTTGTCAGAAGAATTTCGCCAACCACAGAAAGCAAGTGCTGAAATTCCAGATCCTATACTAAGTGCAGTTGCAAAGACTACGTAAGGAATAGCAATATCTCTAAGTTTGCCATAAAAAATCGGTTCTTCCTGGAATTTGATAGCTATTTGTTTATCGCCTAGTGTAGCAAGGGGAAATGACATTAAAGAAAATACACTTAGAGAAGCGATCGCAGGTGGTAGTAATAATTTTTGTAGTGCAGAAAGTGTCATATTCAAAAAGCTTTTGTCAAATAAAAGACTATGGATAGATTGCAGCAGATATAATTACCGCTTATAACATCTAGTTATATAGAGTTTTCACGGTCACTCAATATGTGTACTGCCTTAGTATCTAAATTATTCTCTATACAAGATATTTTCAATATAAAACTCATGAAGAACTCAGTAAATTACGTAAACTTTTTGTAAATTAAACAACTACTACAAATTATCTAAAGGGAAATGCAAAATCTAGATAGAAGTTTATACGCATTACCAGTTAAAGTTTTCAGCGTTATTGACTTCCACTACCCAATTTTTGCGGATACAGAAACAATATTAGCTAAGTATTGCTCTAAGATTACTAGGATGAACAGACGCATGGAAGGTTCATTTAGCAATACAAAAACTGTAAAATAAATGCATTGCGATCAGACTACAAATATTTATCGTCGGCTAAAAATCATATTTACAAAAATAATTTTCCCGTAAAGATACTGTAAAATCTCCTCATTTATAAAAATGACCACATAGTTTTCTGCTGATTCAACTTAGATATTGTCCTACAAGAAAAGTAATAATAGTATGCAAGCTATCGATAAAACTAAACCAAGAACATTGAGATTACATAAGAAATTACTGATATTTTCCCTAAGTCTAGTAGTATTTTTAGTAGTTATTTTGACTAAAGCACCTGCTAATATTCAGCTAGATGCTTCTAGGGCTGCGACGCCAATAGAGCTACCACTTTCAACAATTGGTAGAACCATTGTGGATGCGAAAGGCAAGGTTGTATTGCTCAGAGGTGTTAATTGGTTTGGTATGGAAACTGATACGCACGCCCCTCACGGTTTATGGAAACGAGATTATAAAGAAATGCTGACACAGATTAAAAGCTTAGGATATAACGTCATCCGGTTACCTTATTCTGTGGCAGCATTGCGATCGCTTAATGTAAGTGGCATTGACTTTGGAATTGGCAGTAACAATGAACTTCAAGGTAAAACTCCCTTGGAGGTAATGGACTTAGTTATTCAGGAAGCGGAACGTCAAGGATTGCTAATCCTGCTCGACAGCCACCGTCTCAACGACCAGCGAATTCCAGAATTGTGGTATGGAGACGGCTTTACGGAAGCAGACTGGATCGATACTTGGACAATGTTAGCAATCCGATATAAGAATCAAACTAACGTTATTGGCGCAGACTTAAAAAATGAACCTCACGGGAAAGCTAGCTGGGGTGATAACAACATAAGTACTGACTGGCGACTAGCAGCAGAACGTGCAGGCAATGCGATTCTGGGCGTTAATCCTAATTGGCTGATTGTCGTTGAAGGAGTAGAAAAGAATGTCCCCGGTCAAAAACTGCTACAGCATTGGTATGGTGGGAATTTAGAAGGTGTGAAGCTCTACCCAGTACGTTTATCTCGTTCTAATAAGCTAGTCTATTCTCCTCATGAGTACGGCGCTGGGGTGTACGATCAGCCCTACTTTTATGCCTCTAACTTTCCTACAAATTTGATTGAACGCTGGCAAATAGGATTTAACTATATCGCTAGTGAGAATATTGCTCCCATCTTGATTGGGGAGTTTGGGGGACGAAAAGTAGACTTAAATTCCAAAGAAGGAATTTGGCAAAATGAGTTGGTGAAATACATTCAAAAAAATAACTTAAGCTTTACTTACTGGAGTTGGAATCCTGATAGTAGTGATACAGGCGGAATTTTACTAGATGATTGGCAAAGTGTTAATCTACCCAAGCAGCAATTACTGTCACAACTGCTCTCATCTGTACAAGTTCAACCGCTAGAGCAACCGAGTAATCCTCCTATTTCCCCAACTCCTACTCCTTCTGTCTCCCCATCTACTACTAGTACTGCCCAACTAAAAGTCACTACTGACATCAATTCCAACTGGGAAACTGGATTTTGTGTCAGCTTCAAAATTACAAATCAGGGCAATACCAAGGTTAATAACTGGCAACTGGCATTTAAGATGAATCAAGCTAAGATTAATAACTTTTGGAACGCAGATTTTAAGCAGCAAAGAGCTATACAGTATGTAGTGTCTCCTTTGGACTGGGGAAAAACAATTGAACCAAATCAAGTACGGGATACTGGGTTTTGTGCCAACAAACTTGGTTCTGACTACCAACCGCAGCAAATAGCCGCCGTCTCGATTTGAAGTCAAAAGTTAAAAGGCAAATTTGTCATGATAGGAGAAATCACCAATTCCATTAACCATTGAGTATTAACTCAGCACACAAGATGACTGAAGCAACAGCAACTCGTCCCAATACCCACGTCCAGGAAACCAGGCCAACGATTCATTACCTGGTGGCAATATCCCAACCAGAAACCCATCTGTTTGAGGTGACTTTACGCCTTGTGGATTACTACTCGCCGATTCTCGATTTAAAACTACCAGTGTGGACACCCGGTTCCTACTTAGTGCGGGAATATGCCAAGAATTTACAGAATTTTGGGGCTTTTGCAGAGGGTAAGCCTTTACTTTGGCGGAAGATCAGTAAAAATCACTGGCAGGTAGATAAAAAGGGTGTTTCAGAACTAACTGTACGTTACCGCATTTTTGCGAATGAGCTATCGGTAAGGACTAATCACTTAGATGCTACCCACGGTTATTTTAACGGTGCGGCACTATTTTTTAGAATAACGGGCTGGGAGAACCAACCCATTCGCGTTACCATCGTACCACCACGCCCGGAATGGCAGGTAACTACTGCCTTGCCACCGATTGCTGAGGAAACAAATACTTTCTTGGCTGGCGATTTTGATACTCTTGTTGATACTCCGTTTGAGATTGGTCGCCACCAATTGTATAAATTTGACGTATTAGGAAAACCCCATGAACTGGCAATCTGGGGGCAAGGAAATTTCCAAGTCCAACAAATGATTGCTGATATTCAAAAAATTATTCAGGTAGAAGCGCAGATGTTCGGCGGTTTGCCCTATGAACGATACGTGTTTCTCCTACATTTATTTAGCCAAGCTTTTGGCGGTTTGGAGCATAAAAACTCTTGCTCTTTAATTTATCAGCGTTTTGGATTTCGCGCTCAGGATAAGTACGATCGCTTTATCCAATTAGTTGCACACGAGTTCTTTCACTTGTGGAATGTCAAGCGAATTCGCCCAAAAGCTTTAGAGGTTTTTGATTATGACCAAGAAAACTACACACCATCATTATGGTTTTGTGAGGGTACTACTAGTTACTACGACTTGTTAATTCCTTTGCGAGCGGGAATTTATGATGTTCAGTCGTATTTGAATAAATTGGGTAAGGAAATTACCAGATATGAAATGACACCGGGGCGCAAAGTACAACCCGTTTCCGAGTCAAGTTTTGATGCCTGGATAAAACTTTATCGCCCGGATGCCAATAGCGGTAATTCCCAAATCTCCTACTATTTAAAGGGAGAAATGGTATCCTTATTGCTGGATTTACTGATTCGCTCTACTCACAACAATCAGCGCTCCCTCAATGACGTGATGCTGAAAATGTGGCAGCAATTTGGGCAAGCTGAAATTGGCTATACCCCAGAACAGTTGCAGGAAGTTATAGAATCTGTCGCAGGAATCGATTTGACTGATTTCTTTAAACGCTACATTGATGGCACTGACGATTTGCCTTTGAATCAGTACTTAGAAGCCTTTGGCTTGCAGTTGGTAGCTGATCAGCAAGAAGAACCTTATTTAGGTGTGAGAATAAATACAGAGAATGGGCGGGAGATAATTAAATTTGTGGAGGCGGGTTCACCTGCACAAACAGGGGGAATTGATGCAGGTGATGAATTACTAGCAATTGATGGGATTAAGTTAATGGCAGGTGGCTTAAGCGATCGCCTCAAAGATTACCAACCAAACGATACAATTGCAGTCACAGTTTTTCATCAAGACGAACTGCGTACTTATTCCATTACCTTCGCGTCACCACGTCCTACTCGGTATCAGGTAACACCTGTTGAGCATCCTGACTCCACACAGCAGCAAAATTTTGCTGGATGGCTTGGGGTAGCGATCGCAACTGTTTAATAAAGGGATTGGGCATGGGGTATTGGTTATTAATTCTTCTCCCCCTTGCCCCCTGCTCCCTATCCCCCTGCTTCTTCCCCAATCCTAAGACGTTCTCACCGCCCCAGAGTAAATTAAACCCCGTTGCAGATCCAGGGTTATAATCGCCCCATCCCGAATTGCCTGTGTTGCTTGCTTCACGCCGACAATCACTGGCACACCGAGACGCAAGCCAATTACTGCTGCGTGACTTGTGAGACTTTCCTCTTCAGTAATAATCCCGGCAGCCTTACGAATTGCCTCAACGAAATCGGCACTAGTGCGAGGTGCAACCAATATGTCTCCAGGATTAAAGTTACTAACATCCATACCAGTATTAGCCACCCGGGCGCGACCACTCACTGAACCTTGTCCCAGTCCAATTCCGTGACCTAATATTGCCGTTACCACCTCTACCTTAATCAAATCTGTGGAGCCGGAAATTCCCTGGAGTGTGCCAGCGGTCATTACTACTAAATCTCCCTCAGACAGTAACTTCAACTCCTGAGCCACGTTGATCGCAGCTTGAAATGTCTGACCAGTGGAAGGTAATCCTAGTACCAACAGCGGTTTTACTCCCCACACCATCTGTAGCTGCCGCGCCACATTCACGTGGGGTGTCACTGCCAAAATCGGTGTCTGGGGACGAAACTTAGAGACATTGCGAGCTGTTGCCCCAGTTTGCGTTAGGGTCATGATTGCTGATGCGCCTAGTTGTTCGGCAATTTGACCTACAGCTTGACTAATAGCATTGGGAATGGAGCGCCGGGAATCTCTTAAAGAACGTAAGTTTAAGTGTTGGGCTTCTTCCTGCTCCATACGCTCGGCAATCCGCGCCATCGTCGCTACTGCTTCTACAGGGAAGCTACCCACGGCAGTTTCATTGGAGAGCATTACTGCATCTGTGCCATCTAAAATCGCATTTGCCACATCTGATACTTCCGCGCGAGTGGGGCGGGGATTGCTCACCATGCTGTCTAACATCTGAGTAGCAGTGATGATGGGAATCCCCAAGCGATTTGCAGTAGCAATTAGCCGCTTTTGGAGTACGGGAACATCTTCCGCTGGCAGTTCCACGCCCAAATCGCCTCTGGCAACCATAACACCATCACACAAAGCCAGAACCGCCTCCATTTGTTCGATGGCCTCGTGCTTTTCAATTTTGGCGACCACCGGCACTTGCTTGCCTGTACTGGAAATTAGTTCTTTAATTTCGATCAAATCCTGTGGATTGCGGACAAAGGAAAGTGCCACCCAATCTACACCTTGATCTAGACCAAACATCAGATCCTCTCGGTCCTTGTCGGTCATTGCCTTAATTGACAGGTAAACGCCGGGAAAATTTACGCCTTTGTTGTTAGAAAGTTTACCAGGCACGGTGATGCGACAATGTAAATCACCTTTGTCCCGATTAATCTCCTCCACAACCATTTCTACTCGTCCATCATCGAGGAGGATTTTTGCGCCAACTGGGACTTCTTCGGCTAAATAATCGTAGGTAACACAGCTAATTTCTTGATTACCTACAACCGGACGATTTGTCAAGGTGAAGCGATCGCCTTTTGCCAAAACTATAAACCCATTGTCAAACTTCCCCAAGCGAATTTTTGGACCCTGCAAGTCTTGGAGAATAGCCACTGGCTGATTTAGTTCAAAAGCGGTTTGCCGAATTAAGCGAATACTACGCTGATGGTCGGCATGAGTTCCGTGGGAGAAGTTTAGCCGCAGCGTCGTGGCTCCCGCTTCAATAATTGCCTTAAGCATTTCAGGACTGCTAGTGGCGGGGCCAATAGTAGCGACAATTTTTGTCCGGCGCAGAGAATCTCTTAATTGCATAGGGGCTGAAGTTAGGGAGCTATCTGGGAAGTCATCGTAGCTTAAGTGGCATCTCCTTTTCAGTCACTGCTATATCAATAAGATATAAGCAGTTAGAGAGGGTTTATGGGAGAGTAGGCGCTGTGGGATAGACTAGATATAGTACATCAATCTTGTATCCATCTTCCCGACGAAGGAGTTTATCCCATCAACTTCTTGCCAATTGTCATACCCCACTTATCAGTAAAGACTAGGCTTCGTCTGGAATCATAGCGTTATTCATCTGCTGATATGCAAAGCTGTGGATAAATATTGCTATACAAAAGTTTGCAAAACTTTATTCTTCCCTAATCTTTATCGTATATTTGTAATGCTTGATTAAGAAGGAGACAATGTTAGAAATGATCGCATCGGAGGCACAAAAGCCACTGACAATCCCGCCCAAGGAATTTTTAGCGCCTCCTGGTGATTTTAATCCCACGCTACTGCTGTTTTTCGTAGCTGTAGCAATGCTGGTGTTATCTAACTTTGGTTACTGGCTTTGGGAATGGCCGCACTGGCTGTGCTTTAGCGTTAACACTATTGCCTTGCATTGTGCTGGGACGGTAATTCATGACGCTTGTCACCAATCAGCCCATCGCAACCGAGTAATTAATGCGATGTTAGGGCATGGCAGTGCATTGATGCTAGCTTTTGCTTTTCCTGTATTTACGCGGGTGCATTTACAGCATCATGGACATGTCAATCATCCCGAAGACGACCCAGATCATTATGTCTCGACTGGTGGGCCGCTATGGTTAATTGCGGTGCGGTTTTTATACCACGAGGTGTTTTTCTTTCAACGGCGACTGTGGCGTAAATATGAGCTATTAGAATGGTTCATTAGCCGCTTAATTGTAGGTATAGCTGTTTATATATCAGTGCAATACCACTTTTTGGGTTATATTCTCAATTTCTGGTTTATACCCGCTTTTGTGGTGGGGATAGCACTGGGATTATTTTTTGATTATTTACCCCATCGTCCTTTTGCAGAGCGCGATCGCTGGAAAAATGCTCGCGTCTATCCGAACCAACTTCTCAATATCCTGATTATGGGACAGAATTACCACTTAATTCATCATTTGTGGCCTTCTATTCCTTGGTATAATTACCAGCCTGCATACTATGTCATGAAGCCCCTGTTAGATGAAAAAGGATGTTATCAAACTTCAGGATTGTTGCAGAAAAAGGACTTTTTTGAGTTTGTTTATGACATCTTTCTAGGAATTCGATTTCATCATCAAAAAGAATAGAGTTGTTGTATTAAGTTCGCATCAAAAATCTCTGATTTCAACAACCACACCTGGAGTGATCGTTGCTAGGACACTACGAACACTGGGTATCAATGGAAGCAAATCAGGTAGGCAATTACTAGGTGCTACTAGAACAACGACCGCAACTCCAGCCTGTTGCAAGTTTTGCTGATATCGTAAGTTTTGGTCTGTTGTGAGGAGAATCGTGAAACTCTCCTGCCCCATCAATTGCAACAGTTCGCCATTCTTTTTGCCTGACCATCCCATTTCAACAATTGTGCGTACCTCATAATCAGTGAGTTCACGCCTTAAGGGTCATGGAACACACTCATCAAGCAGAATTCGCATAGACCGTTAGCATTTCCTTCGCTAATTCGAGAGTGGCGTAGGCGCAGCCCGTCGTAGACATCGCTTGCTGACGGCTGACACTGGGAAAGTGATCTAAAAACTCATCCAGTGGGTCACCCGCTTCTAGATAATCGAGCAAGGTTTTTATCGGCACACGAGTACCAACAAAAACAGGGGTTCCCCCCAATATATCGGGGTCGCTATGAACAACAGGCGATGTGGATGCCATATAGTTAGCTTGTCAGCTACAGACTACCTTCTGATCCTAACTCTCGTCGTCTCGGAAATCTCAGCATATATTTTATTCCCCCTTGCAAAGGGCGATCGCTGGAAAAATGCTTGCGTCTACCCGAACCAAGTTCTCAATATTCTGATTATGGGACAGAATTACCACTTAATCCATCATTTGTGGCCTTCTATTCCTTGGTATAATTACCAACCTGCATCCTATGTTATGAAGCCCCTGTTAGATGTTCCCACTTTGGATACTCTTTGTGGTAAACTGCGATCGCTATTTTTCATCGATTTATCCCTCAAGGTACAACTTCAAAAGACTGATTACCACGAAATCGATAGATGTAAAAATCTCGATCAAGAGTAAAAATTCGTCTCTGATTTAAGGTTTCAGCAGTGGCTACCAATGAAGCATCTGCCAAATCCATTGGGATATCTCAATATTGCTGCATCAGCGATCGCATTCTTTCTTGTTCTTCTATATTATTGTGGTGCAAGAAAAGAATCTGATCGGCAACATAGCCCCATAGCTCCTGCTGTGCAGACCATCCACCATAGCGACCTAACAAATACATGGCTTCTGTAAAACAAGACCAGGTTGTTAATAAAGGGGCTAGTAGCTGAGGTAATATATCAACACAACGTTGGTGATTGGCATCGCTTTGGTTAATTAAAGCAATTAGGGCAGAAGCATCGCAGATCGTCACGGGTTTAACCTTGAAGGGTCATACTTAGCTGACAAAATATCTGCAAAAGCTTCGCTTGTATGTTCAGACAGGTTTGATGGCTGGAAATTCACTTGCCCTACTCTTCCTTGCAACGACTTGTCTAAGGTATCTGTAGATGCGTCACTTGAAGTTTCATTAGTCAGGATTATTAATTTTACTCGTCGTCCAGTCAGTTCAGAAGCACGCAGGAGAATCTCCTCCCATGTTCCTTCAAAAGTTTGCTGTTCCATAATTAGCCTATTCAAAGTTAGCTTTCTGGCAAATACCTTAACATAGAAGCAAATACGACATCTTGATTATGGGAACTTGAAATGGATGCTTTAGTCCAAGAACTTGACACAAAACTACGTCAATGGCAACCTGACATTGCTCAACAAGTGCGACAATGCCTTGCAGAGATTATTGAACTGGCAGACCAGGATGCTCTAGATATTCTTCGCTCTAGAGTGGTTGAACAAGAAGTATTGGATTTGATTGATGAACCCGAAACCTGGTGAAGTGTGGCTGGTCAATTTAGGACTTGCAGCCAAGACGCGTCCTGTTGTCGTTGTGTCTCGGTATGATCCCACTCCCCCACGTGCTTTGGTTCTCTATGTACCAATAACTACGCAAAATCGGGGTAGCACATACGAAGTTTAGCTGCCTGCATTGCGGTTTTTACGACAAGGCTCTGTCGCTAATGTTTAAGGTCTAGGTTCAATCCCTGCTGCAAGGCTGGAGCGTAAACTGGGCGAACTGCCAGATGAAACATTACTCAAAATCAAACAAGCTTTAATGTTTGCTCTGAATTTTGAAATTGAGGAACAGCAGAAGGATTCAAGAGATGTGGATACTACTTCAGAATAAACGCGATCGCCTACAGATAGCCTCAAAGGGGATCAGGCTCTCAGTCTCAACCAACCATTTCAATCTCGTCGGCATCCTACGGGATTGTTACATTTTTGCATTGGGTTTGACTGCAATTGTCCAATACTGAAATGTTTCACTTCCAATTTGCTCAGTATTCTCACGGTAGATTTGCCGCAAGCATTCATAAAACGCTTGGGCTTCATTCTCCAATCCAAATGTCATTAAGCACTTTAAAATACGGGTGATGCGAAGATAATTGTGGTTAAATATACAGACCCATTCGCATTTACGATTGGGATAGTCTTCTGATTGACTGACAACTATTTTTCCGTCATTACTCTCGTGGCGTTGCAATCCATAAAACTGAAGCATGACAGTGAAGGAGTGTAGCAAATTTTGACGTAGGCATGGGTTGCTTTGAAATGCTTGAATTACTTCCTCCTCAAGAATGGGTGCATCACGATTGAATGCACTTCGCTCAGACAAAGGGAACAACCATTGGATATAATTGTGGACACATTCCAATTCTTCAAAATTCCAAGTCCACATTTCTTGAATTGTTCGACCTTCTGAATCTCGTTGTTTCCCTAAGTAGAACGGAACAAGCATTGCACTGAGTTGTTTTTGATGATTCATTGCAAACTACCTTTACAACTTAACATCTTGATTTTGGGCAAGATTGCCTCGCAAATAGACCTCAAATCACTAGGACAAACTAGCAATATTTTCCCACCAGCAGCAGCTTGAGCAGCCGCATCAACACAGAATTATATTTTTGTGCTGTTTGTTACATAATATTTATTTAAGTAATTTACACTTTTGATTTAACTGCTGGCTGCGATGTTTGTAAAGACTGGGGCAAACTCCAATCGGGACGCAGGCTAGCGGCGTTGCGTAAATAAATATGATGAATTGAGGCGGAGGCTGGCAGATAAGCGTGAATTAAGAACCGAATGCAGCGCTGTAAACTGCCTTCAACATGCATTTGCTGCACATCCAACATGGCCACATTATCCCAACCAGGACGCGATCTAGCGATCGCAGCTGGAAAAATAGCATCCAAATCGCGTGTCACTGAGAAAGTCACACTAATCATGTCCCTCGGCTGGAATTGATTCCGGTTTTCTAGTTCATCTAGAAGTTCTGTCACTACCTCTCGCATTGCCTCAACGGTATTTTCTGAAACGGTTGTTGCCCCGCGAATAGCCCGCATTTGCCACTCCACGCCCAAATCCTCCTTAAAAGAAAAAAGTTAGGGGTTAGAAGTTAAGAGTGAGAAATTCAGAGTTTTAATTCCTAACTCCTCACTCCTAAACGCCAGTTGCTCCACTTGGGGAAACCCCATCGCTTTTAGCGTCTCCCCTTGGGAGAAGACCGCACTGGCTCCTCCTAACTCATATTAGGGTCGATATAACCACAAGGGTAAACCACTAGTAGACATTTCAAATTCGAGCCAATCAATTCCAGATCGAATTCCTGATGAAACTTGACGACTTCCTGGTAGAAGGCGATTCAATAAAGGTTTACGTTCTTCTAGGGTATAGCAGAGAGTTTTTTCTGGATCAAGTCCGACTAGTTCTGCTGTCCAGCGACGCGCATCTTCTTCTGTACCCAGGCGATCTACAACACCTAACTCTAGGGCTTGCTGTCCAGTGAAAATCCGGCCATCGGCGAAACTTTTCACAGCTTCTACTGTTAAAGAACGGCCATCAGCTACCGTTTGGACAAACTGCTGATAACTTGTGTCAATCAACTCTTGCAGGATGTTTGCTTCTGGTTGAGTTAGTTGCCGATCGAAAGACAATATATCTTTGTAAGGGCCAGACTTAATTACCTGGAAGGAAACACCAATTTTTTCTAGCAAGCGTTCCAAGTTATTTCCACGCAAAATCACACCAATACTACCCGTAATCGTACCTGGGTTGGCTACGATGTGTTCGGCTCCCATGCCGATGTAGACTCCTCCAGAAGCCGAAATATTGCCAAAGCTAGCGACGATTTTAATTTTTTCGCGCAGACGCTTCAAGGCACTGTAAATTTCTTGGGAATCTCCAACTGTACCGCCAGGGCTATCGATACGGAGCAATAATGCCGGAAACTTTTTTTCTTCTACAGTTTTTAAGGCTTCTAGGACGCGTTTGCGAGTAGCACCGGCGATCGCACCAGTAATTTCAATCCGCGCAATTTGTTTTCTAAACTTGGGCTTAAACGGCCAAATCATGAGCTGTCAACATACCTCGTAATAAACTTAATATAAGATGCCCAGCGGTCAGACGACCTGCTTTGCTCTGTTAAGAAACATGAGCAGGCATTGTGAGCATCAGGATTTTAAGGAAATTTTTATATTTTGCAGTAAGTTTTATTTGATATTCTCAATTAATGCTAATCAATTCTTTAAAAATTACATAACACAAAATGCCAAACTCTAGTTTAGCGCCCAGCATGATAATTTAGCAGACACTATTTTAGCTGTTTTGCAAAATTCAAAATTCTACAACCCTTGGTCTTCTAACTTTTTGACTTTTCGAGGATTGCTTTACTACGGTCGCGTACCTATACTAGTTGCCAGTAATTAATAACTAATAACTAATAACTAATAAATATTTAATTAATAACTTCGGCACTCAATTTAATTAATAAAATTCATTCAGCAACACTAATCCCTATCTAGCTTAAGACCAGTAGTACTTTCACTTTTGGGAATATCACCTTTCCCTATCTTGTACAGCCCATGAGCACCTGAAGAAGATATTTCCACTGCTTATGAATCAATTCGTAAAATTTGACACCGATAATAAGCGTACATATCAAACAGTGCCCCGACAAAACTACAGGTCAAACTAATCACAAATAATCCACGTAAGGGAGTTCCACTGCCAAAGGCGGCGAGAAAATGCATAATCTGAGTAGCGATCGCATCAGTTAACTCTTGTAAACCGGGAAAGTAACCGATGAGGGATAAAAGAAACAATCCGCCGCCAACTAGTAACATGGGAGCGACAAAACTAAAAATGATCGTGAGTAGTAGGGAGCGGAGAAAGTTAGTGAAAATAGTCATTTAAGACAAACTCCGTGAGTAGAGATGACAAGAGCTAGATAGCGGTTTGTCATTTTCTACAATACGTGCGATCGCTCCTGACCAACCAATCTGTCAAAAATCTTAAGTTTTCATTAAAAGAAACGAGCACCAGTTACAGCACATGCTGGGAATCTCAAAAATGATTTTAATCTACACAACCCTTGCAAAATCAAGGTTATAGCCAAAGTTAGCACCTATTTCTTAGTTTGCAGCACGTTTAATAACAGCTTTATTTTCTGAGAGCATCTTTAATCTAAGTTAATATTTAGCCCCATTGCGAGTGGGGAGTTAGGGGATGAGGAAGCAGGGGGAGCAGAGGAAGAAGAACTATTGACCAATGCCCATTCCCCATTCCCCATCCCCCATCCCCCATTCCCTATCCGAATGACTTCCGCTATTCTTAAGGCAGTTACCGAGTTAGCTACAGAACATTGAACCAGACTACATCCAAATCCAGTTTAGGAGAATGGAGTCAGCGGCTGCTGGCGGCGATTTTTCTGGGTGGGCAAGTACTAGTTCACCTATTGAGAGGCAAAATCCATCGGCGCAACACCTTGCAACAAATGGCAGCAGTTGGGCCAGATTCCTTATTTATTGCCCTATTAACGGCTATTTTCGTTGGTGCGGTGTTTACCATTCAGGTGGCGCGGGAATTTATCAACTTTGGCGCCGGAAACATTATCGGCGGAGTGCTTTCTGTTGCGTTGACACGAGAACTTTCTCCTGTGTTGACAGCAGTGATTTTGGCTGGGCGAGTCGGTTCTGCCTTTGCAGCCGAAATCGGTACCATGCGGGTTACAGAACAAATCGATGCTATGTTGATGTTGAAAACAGATCCAATCGATTACCTAGTTATCCCCCGCGTCCTTGCTTGCTGTTTAATGCTACCAATTTTAACCCTCCTGTCTTTGGTAACAGGGATGTTCGGGGGATTGATAATTGCGACAAATCTCTACAACCTTTCTGATACGGTATTTCTAGAATCAGCCCGTAACTTTCTTGGTATGTGGGATATTGTTAGCGCCATGATTAAGGCGTGTTGTTTTGGCATTTTAATCGCCGTAATTGGTTGCAGTTGGGGATTGACGACAACAGGAGGTGCCAAAGGTGTAGGACAATCAACCACAACTGCTGTTGTGACTGCCTTGCTAATTATATTTGTTAGCAACTTTTTTCTTTCTTGGTTAATGTTTCAAGGGACTGGCAGTGCATTCTTGGGGCTATAAAACTGATGAAGAGGCCAGGGAGCAGGGAGGAGGGGGGATAGAACAGAATTGGGATTCAACACAACTCTTGGAGAAGCTGCGCCCTAAGCGTAGCTATGCCGCAGGCTTTACGACACAGCTATGTGATCACCCCATCTGTTACGCTAGCTTCTCGCTCTTTACGATAAGCATTTAATAGAAGTGGGGGATTCAGACCCATGTTGCCCCTTTCATTCCACAGCAGGAGATTAACAAGTAATTATTGCCCTGCCCCCTGCCCCCAGCCTCCTCGTTGATGAGTTACGAGCAAAGCTTGAAACTTTGAAAGTTCCGGTTGAGAGTTATGAGTTGAAACTCTTCAGTCCTAACTCATAACCCCTGACTCCTAAAATAGGAGAGATGCCTTACTAAATAAAGCAGGATTTAAGACTGTGACCAGTTCATTTACTCCTAACTCCACATCAATTGTGGAACTCAAGCCTAGTTACAATATACCTATAGTGTTAGTGATTGCCGCTATTCCACTACTGCTGGTACAACCGTGGGTAGGCTCTGTTTTTACACTGTTTGGTTTGTTTCTCATGTTCCAGGCGTTAACGCTGCGTTTGCAATTTACCGCCACCGACTTAGATATTTACAGAGGTGAAAAATTGATTCGCCGCTTTCCCTACCAGGAATGGCAAAACTGGCGGATCTTCTGGAATGGAGTCCCCATCCTGTTTTACTTTAAAGAAATTAAAAGTATTCACTTTTTGCCGATTTTATTTGATCCCAATACCTTGAGAACTTGCTTAGAACAACGTTGTCCGCGTATTTAGTCCTGAGTTCCATCTGTGCTGAGTCGTTTCGATCTAGACTCATAGCTCAGGACTTTTATGACAGGTCAATTGTAATATTTCTGAAAGCTATTTATTCGCGTCATAGGAATTACACTATTGTTTATGAACCCAGAGGCATCTCAAACCCCAGAACCAATTGATGAGCGGTTGGCAGAAAAACAAGAACAGAACAATGTAGTTGAACATCCACTCAATCCATCTGTTGAGTCAGTGGGAGAAACAGGAGCCATTAGCTCATCAGAGGATTACACAACTTTTGAGCCACTCATCTCCAATGCAGAAGTGGTAGATACTACAGTAGAGCTAACAGAAAATTCAAATGGCGAGTTTGTAGCGCAGTCGGAACCGGAAAATACCGCACTGGGATCAGAAAACCATTCATTATATACAACAGAAACAGAGCAGCGAGTGGCAGAGTTGCAGGGCGCTGAAGCTGCTCTCAAAGAAGAAATAGCCAAGCTGCAAGCTTCTTACAAAAACCTTCAGGCACAAGTTAGTGAAACTCAGACATCACTGGGACGACTTGTGCAAGAATCGCTGGTGCAGTTAGAACAACGCAAACAAACCCTGCAAATTTCTGTAGAACAACTAGAACGCCGACAAGAACGTATCCGCAACGAGATGCGAACCACTTTTGCGGGTACATCCCAAGACTTGGCAATTCGGGTACAGGGTTTTAAAGACTATCTCACTGGTAGCTTACAGGATTTGGCCTCTGCCGCTGAACAGTTACAACTGACGCCAAGTGCGGTAGAACGAGAAAAACCATCTGTAAAAGAGGCTAAACCAGTTGAACCCCAACCTGGAATACCTCAATTTGCCCAACAGCAGTTTCAAGATACTACAAAGCAAATTCGTCGCCTAATTGACCAATACCGGAATAAACCAGATTACTACGGCCCAGCGTGGCAACTACGCCGTACCTTTGAACCAATCCACGCAGAACGAGTCTCTAACTGGTTTTTTACCCAAGGGGGACGGGGTGGTTTGCGGACAATGGGTAGCCGCTTACAGAATATTTTGATTGCCTCAGCCGCAATTTCGATATTACACAAGCTGTATGGCGATCGCGTCCGTACTTTAGTCTTAGCTAATACACCGGAGCGATTAGGTGAATGGCGGCGCGGGTTACAAGATTGTCTAGGAATCGGTCGCCCAGATTTCGGGCCAGACCGGGGCGTGGTATTATTTGAGGCATCTGATGCTCTGGCTCAGAAAGCAGACCGATTGACGAAAGCCAATCAACTGCCCTTAATTATCATTGATGATTCAGAGGAGCAAATCAGTCTGTCATTGCTGCAATTTCCCCTATGGTTGGCCTTTGCCCCTGACCCCAAAACCATGAGAAACTATGATGATGACTTTTAATTAGTCAATAGTCCAGAGTTAAAAGCTATTTCTCTGGACTTTTTTGAATTTTGAATAAGTAAATTTTAAATTTTATTATGACTATTTGGTTAACCGCATGTGGCGCAATTATTGTCATAGCTTACCTGCTGGGTTCTTTTCCCACTGGCTACATTGCTGTAAAGCAGTTAAAAGGTATTGATATTCGGGAAGTTGGTTCAGGTTCCACTGGAGCAACTAATGTCCTAAGAACCTTGGGCAAAGGGCCAGGAGCATTTGTTTTAGTACTTGATTCTTTAAAGGGAGTATTAGCGATCGCTCTAGTTTACTGGTTATTCAATTTTAACTCGATTCAAAATTATATCCCTCCAACGGTAGATGCACAAGTGTGGCAACCGTGGATGGTAACAATAGCTGGGTTAGCTGCCATCCTGGGACATAGTAAATCCATTTTTTTAGGCTTTACTGGTGGTAAATCCGTTGCTATCAGCTTGGGGATTTTGTTGGCAATGAGTTGGCAGGTAGGTTTAGCAACAGCGGGTGTGTTTGCCATCGTCGTGGCGATATCGCGGATTGTCTCTTTGAGTTCAATTACGGGTGCGATCGCTGTTTCCATTTTCATGGTACTTTTGCATCAACCCTTACCCTATGTTCTATTTGGGATTGCAGGTGGATTATATGTAATTTTGCGTCATCGCACTAATATTGAACGATTGATTGCGGGAACGGAGCCAAAAATTGGGCAAAATGTAACGGCAAAACCAGAACAACTTGCAAATTGATAAAAAGTTTTTGGTAGATACCTCGCCCCAAGCAATGCCCTGAGCAAGCCGTTGA
This sequence comes from Nostoc sp. CHAB 5824, assembly GCF_020829665.1. Classification (GTDB taxonomy): domain Bacteria; phylum Cyanobacteriota; class Cyanobacteriia; order Cyanobacteriales; family Nostocaceae; genus Nostoc. Next base: position 304,831 of record NZ_JAIVFT010000002.1, on the reverse strand, counting down.
GTGAGCGTGGTATCTCTTCTGGAGTTTAGACTAAACAACAAGAAACGAGCCAGCAATGCTGAGTTGAAAAGATAACAGGCTTCAGTCCTGAAAATCTACAGTACTAAGCAGATTCTGGTTGTTTTGACAGGGCTTAGTTGTAGTTTTTTTGACTATCGGATAACGAATGGCCTACTCATCCAATGTAGGTAAAAAATCTCACCAAGCATTTTAGACCAATCCAAACCCCAAGATGCCTTCTAAGCGAATCTTGTTTATCAGTAACGGCCACGGAGAGGACAACCACACCTCTCATGTTATTCAGACCCTGCGCCAATTGTGTCCTTCTCTGGAGATGGCAGCAATGCCGATTGTAGGGGAAGGAAAAGCTTACCGCAGCTTGGATATTCCCATTATTGGCCCCACACAAACGATGCCCTCTGGAGGATTCTTTTATATGAAGCGCCTCTATTTGCTCAAAGATTTTCAATCGGGATTGATTGGCTTAACGTGGGGACAATTACAAGCGGTGTTGCAGTATGCTCCCAATTGCGATTTGATTATGGCTACTGGGGATTTTGTCTCCCAGACATTTGCTTACTTAACAAAGCGCCCCTTCGTATCGTTTATCTCTTGTCTTTCTGCCCTCTATGAAGGTCGATTGCGTATCAATCCGTTGCTGTGGCACGATCTGAATTCTTCTCGATGTCTGGCAGTTTTCACCAGAGATTCCTATACGGCTTCTGACCTCCAACGGCAAGGTATAGCTAAAGCTCGGTTTGGTGGGATTCCAGCCTTAGATCGCCTCGTTCCTGCTGGGAAAGACTTGCACCTGAAACCGGACATTCCCATGATCGCTCTTTTGCCAGGTTCACGGATGCCAGAAGCAGCGCGAAATTTCTGTTTGCAGTTGCAACTGGTGGTAGAAATTGCCAAGGTGATGCCTGAGTCAGGATTCCAGTTTCGCGCCGCCTTAGTACCAAATTTGATGGAGCAACTAGACTACATTGCTAAAAGTCAAGGTTGGCAACTGACTCAAGGCATACTTACCTATTCTCCTCCAGGAATTTCTGCTGAGAAATCACCGCTTGTGGAAGTCAGATGTTGCTCAGATGCCTTCAATGATATTGTATATTACTCTAACCTCGTCATTGGTATGGCAGGGTTGGCAGTGGATTTAGCGGTGGCGATCGGCAAACCAATTATCCAAATTCCCGGAGAAGGGCCTCAATTTACTTATCAATTCGCAGAGGCGCAAACGCGGCTATTGGGCATTTCTGCCCAAACTATCGGCACTGGGCCAGCAACCCCAGAGACTCTTAAACAAGCAGCTCGACGCGTGGTCGAGACTTTACAAGATGCAGACTATCTCGCTAAGTGTCAACAAAATGGCCCTGAGCTATTTGGGCCGCCCGGTGCATCTGAGAGAATAGCCCGCTTTCTGCTAACCTCTTTAGGAGAAACTTAGTAAGCTATTACGCTTTTAAATTACACAGTCACTTCCTAAGTTCGTTGACCGTTGACGGTTAACTGTCAACTGTCAACTGTCAACACGAAAAGATGTGCGAGTTAAATGCGCGACAGCTTAGAAATTTCGTCAGGACTCAGAATTCAGGAGTCAGAATTCATGTGAATTTTTAGAAAATTGCTGATGCTGGCAAATTTCAATTATCAAGATAAGGATAACAATAAAGAATTGAACTATGAAAGTCCGCTCTAGCTACTGGCAACTGTTATCTTATCTGTGGCCCGAATGGCCGCTGTTAGTTCGGGGATTCGCTTGTATCTTAGGATTTGTATTGCTCACCCTAGCAATACCCTACCTAGCAGGTCAGGTCGCTTTTTTTGTTGGTCAGGGAAATGTTAACCAAATTGCCTACTGGCTCGGAGTAGCTACTGTAGTATTTTTAGTTCGAGGGCTTTGTCAATACGGGCAGAATGTCTTTATGATCGCTGCCGCTCTCAATATGGTTTTAAATTTGCGTAAGCGGGTTTACGCTCACCTGCACAAACTCGGATTGGATTACTTTGAAACCACACAGACAGGTGACCTCACTTATCGGCTGACTGAAGATATTGATCGCGTAGGCGAGATTGTAGACAAGCTATCCCATCAGTTTCTTTCCAATCTTTTGCAGTTAATTGCGATTCCCATTTACATGCTCTACCTGAATTGGCCACTTACCCTTGCGGGTTTGATTTTGGCTCCTTTGATGGCTTGGTTGATTGGGCTATTTGGTCAGCGATTACTCCTGCTATCTCGCCAGAGTCAAAATCAAGTTTCCAATTTGTCGGCTCTGTTAACTGAAGTATTTAGCGGAATTCGCGTCGTTCAAGCTTTTGCAGCACAAGGGTATGAAGTTAAGCGATTCAATCAAGAAGCAGAACGTAATCGCCAAACTAAGTATCGCGCTCAACAACTCAAATCTCTTCAGTTTCCCGTTGTTGGTTTTTTGGAAGCAGTTAGTATTATGCTGCTGTTTCTCTTGGGAGGATGGCAGATTTCTCAAAATCAGCTGACATCTCAAGGCTTTATCAGTTTCTTAGCTGCTGTGGCTTTACTGATTCAGCCAATCGACTTGATGATTAGCAATTACAACGAGTATAAACAGACCGAAGCTTCCGTCGAACGCATCTTTGAATTGATGGCAAAGCAGCCTAGTTTAATTGAAAAACCGAATGCGAAGGAACTGCCACGAATTGCTGGCAAGGTAGAGTATCGGCATGTCAATTTCGCTTACAATCCCGGTGAGCCAGTGCTCAAGGATCTTTGTTTGAATGCTTCTCCTGGTAGTGTCATTGCCTTAGTTGGTTCTTCTGGGGCGGGCAAATCGACTTTAATTAACCTTTTACTTCGTTTTTATGACCCTCAAGCGGGTGAAATTCTGATTGATGATATTGATATCCGCGATGTCACACTCATCAGTTTGCGCCATCAAATTGGCATTGTTCCCCAAGATATTACGCTTTTTTCGGGAACGATCGCGGAAAATATTGGTTATGGTCAAGAAGAATTAAATTTGCCAGCAATTGAGTCAGCAGCAAAGATTGCCAACGCTCACTCGTTCATCACCCAGTTTTCCCAAGGTTACCATAGCTGGGTTGGCGAGCGCGGAGTTAACCTATCTGGAGGACAGCGCCAACGATTAGCGATCGCCAGAGCGATCGTCAATGATCCGCGAATTCTCATCTTGGATGAAGCTACTTCTGCCTTAGATTCGGAGTCAGAAGCACTAGTTCAAGAAGCGATCAAGCGAGTGATGCAAAACCGTACCGTGTTTGTTATCGCCCATCGTTTGAGCAGCGTTCGTAGGGCTGACTGCATTCTCGTACTAGAACATGGACATTTGGTTGAAGCTGGTACTCATACCTCCCTCCTGTCTCAGGAAGGACGCTATGCCCGTTTTTATGCCCAACAGTTTTACTCTACAGATGAAGATTAAGCTTACGAATTAACCTTGCCTTTAATTAAACGGTGGAAAAGGCGGCAAGGCCACAAAAAAGCTCCACATATACTTACTGAGGCGATCGCGGCCACAACCCGCCAAGTCGAATCAGACTCAGTGGCAGAATCTGAAGGGTGAGCTTGTGTGCTTTTAGCTAATTCTGGCACTGAATGAGATAACTGACTGGCTGTAGTCACCCCTTCAATCGCTGCTCCAATTAGATAAGCTACTAGGGCAATTACTAGCCAGTTATTCATAATATTCAACTGTTTAAACTCTGAGGTATGCTTGGCAGTGAGGAATCATTTGATTTCTCGTACTAATGATTGCCACCTTGCCCGAAGGATAATCGACCTTCAGCCGTATCACGAATGAGGGGCAGTTTAGATTTTATATAACTATTGAGGGTGCTATCTGCTTGGGCATCAATAGTCTGCTTCGCTTTTAACTGCTGGAGGAGCACTTGTACTAAAGCAGCATCGTCAAACTGAAGCAAGGTGCTAACCTGTGTAGACTCGATTACAGCCCAAAGCTGTTGCATCATTTTGGCAGTGACCATGAGTCTGTAACCTCTTAAGCTTTTCTTTATATTTACACGGATTTGGAATTTGTGGGTAGTTTTTATCTGAAGATTTATAAATCTATAGGTTGAGAATCCCTGAGTCCGTTAAAACAGTTTCAGTTATAGCGTTATCGTAACCTTGCTCTATAAAGAAAGAAAACTGCTCAAAGACTTAGATCACGCGATGTGCGACTTATTCTTAAAACTCCTCTCCAAACCTCTCTCCGTTTCAGGAGAGGCTTTAATTCTTGCTCCCCTTTCTTGCTAGGGAAGGGGTTGGAGGTTAGGTTTGAGAGTAAAGTTGCACACGGCGTTAGCTCCTCCCTAATCCTTTTTTCGGCGTTGCAGAACAGTGGGATGAATTGGGACAAGCAGGAGGATAATTTTGGAAGTTGCTAAATTATCCCGCAACTATGGAACGGCCTTTTTTCTAAGGAGAGAACTAAAACAAGGTTTTTGAAAAGCCACAATGCAGACATACGTAGGCATCAGCGCTCTTTGTGGAGGGAAAATTCAGTCGTCTTTGCTCTCGGGTACTTTTGCTAGAAGTTATTGTGAAACTCTCGCGCAAGCTCCTTCCTGACCAGAAGGATCGGCAAAAACTGCTAAAGTGTGATATTCAGGGTTATCTGTTTTATATATCACTCGAAAAGTATACAACTTATTTCTACCTTGCCCTTCGGTAACAACAGTTAAAAGTGTATTGTTAGTGGGAGGAAGTCCAGGAATGTCCAGTTTTTGAATTCGTCTGAGTTGAATTACATTTGCTGTGGAGTTTTGACAATCTCCTGCATTACTATTAGAGTCTTGACCAAACTGCATACATACTGGCCCATCAAAGTCTATAGTTACCTGTGATGGATCGTTTAACCAAACTTTTTTAATTACTTCTCCAGCCGGAATAAAGCTTAAGTTTGTTCCTTGTTGATACCAAACGTCGATCGTAGGTATTGCTCCCCCTAAACCCTGTGCTTGACAAGAAAATATGGAACGCAGAACAGCGTTATTAGCACCAGCGCGGCCCAAAAATAACATAGCAACCGAGAAAATTAAGGAAGCTATAGGTAGGAAATAAGAATTACCTGGGGTATTTCCTGACAAATTAGGTTTATTTTTCATGGTTGCAAATGAGGAGATTGGTAGATAGAACACGAGAGTATGGGAAAGATAGAAAGAAAACTAATTCCCAATTACCATTACCCAATCAAAAATCTAAAATTGGTATAAATCCTACCTCTTAAAACTAGATTGGTTGATTAACGTATAATTCAACAGTTGTACCGGCTTGGATAAACCAAATATTAGTTGGTTGTGACATTTGGGCGATCGCCTGTTGATTACGTTGGATAATTTGGGGTACTACAGTGCTCATACCACCTTCCACAACCGCAGCTGCAAGGTCGCGTTTGTTCTCAGTCTCAGTAGCATAATAACCAGGGATGGAGTTGTTGTCGTTATTGTCGTTATTGTCGTTATTGCCGTTATTATTGTTATTGGGATTGGGATATGGTCGATACACGGTTCTGGTATCAGGGCGATTTACTAATTCTGCCGCTTTACCAATACCTCCCAAAACGAATGCTCCTAAGTCCATTGATGCTATGGACCCAGTTTGACCGGGATATTTATTTGCGATTAAAGGTTTACCTTGGGTACCGCGAATAATAATTGCATTGTTGGGTAAGCTTTGTTCTGTAAGGTTCCCATTATTTTGCAAGATAACTTTAGTTACGCTCATCTGCAAAAGACCTTGTTCAGAAAGGGAACCAATTTCAGCTAAGAATTCGGTATTTGCAGGGAAAGCGATCGCACCATCTGTAGATTTTAGCGGTTCTTTCAATCGGATCACAAATACGTTTTTCGCTTCGCCTGTTTCATCACCACCGCCTGACTTAGTAGTAGTTTCTCCAACTATCGCTGTTGCTAACACAGCTTGAGCACTAGTCCCTACTGCTAAGGATTTCTGTCCCAAGGGTTGCGCTTGACTCTCCGCAGCAGGAGCAGGAGTTTCCGGTGGTGGGGTCTGTTCTTGCGGCTGCGGATTGTTTGCAGGTTCAGGAGCGGCTGCTATGTTATTGGATTGATTCGTAGCATTTACTTGACCGTAACTACCTAACTTTGCTAACCTTCTCCACTCTTGAAGTGGGCTTGGTGGAGATGGTGGAGTTATATTGACTACGGGTTGAGTGTTTGGCTTTACAACTGGTAGTTGGGGCGATGGCAAAGGTTGAGAAGCAGGTACTTTAACGATGCGCTCTACTACTGTGCGAGGCACATAAGCTGTTGGTGGGGGTGTTGGTATCACTCTCTGTCTACCTCTAGAAGAAACTGACGGTTCTTGTAAGGCTACTGTCGACGTTGATTTGGCAGTTCTAAGCTGTTGTTGGGCGGCCTTCACCATCTGTGCTTGTTCAGTCAAGGCTAATTTCGTTTTCAGAGTATCTACTTCGCCTGCTAGCTGTTGAGAGGTAGATTCATCAGTTGGCTGTTCAGGCACTTGTGGAGAGACAATAGTTTTTGGTTTTGGATTGCTACTCATCAACTGCGACAAAAACACACCACCGACCAAAACGATCGCTAAGGTAGCAGCTCCTACCAAGCCTAACTTTGCAAAGGGATTAGATGAGAGGGGTTGCTTTGTCTGAACTTCTTGGGGAAGAGATAGCGACTCTTGCGGCCTTGCAGAGTCTTCTGATCCTTGGGTATCGGTAGAAGATTCTTCTTCAAAGCCGACCAATCTTGACATCCGCGATTCCCAATCAAAAGATTCTACATCTTGTTGGTGAGCGTCGGTGGTTAGAGTAAGTCCATTTTGGGGAGGTGTTTCCGCAGGAATTGAGTATTTAGTCATGGTAAAGCTTGGTTTGGATTCCCAGAACAATTTTTATCTTTGATTTCACATATATTATAAATTTCTAGTCTGGCTTCACCAAGGCGGTAAGCTGCGAAGTGCAATGGTAATGCTGCATTTGGCAGGGAAGTTGCGGGTTCATCTATTGCTCTAACTAAAATTTGTTTATTAAACGAAATTGATTTTCCCAACTTATCATAACCGCTAAAAACTAATTGATTAGCAAGCATCTCCACTTTCCACTGTCCATTGCCTATTTCTGTAGGTTGAGAAATCTTTTGGATTACTAATACATTCTCTGCTCCTCTATTAACATTTTCAAATTGGCTATCTGGATTTAAGTTGGTAAGTTCTGACTTAAGTTTTTGTTTAAAATCATCAGCTACTAGTTGGGAGGTAATTTCCCAGACTTGTGGTGGCGGCTGTTGTTCTGACCAGGTAAGCATTAAGCTCATAGTTTCACCAACAAAGCGCCGAATAGCCTCTGGCTGTCGCTCTAAATTTGGTTGGGGGTCTACGGTTATAGTGCGACCATCAACAAGTTGCACTAAAGTTTGAGGTGTTAGTTGTCGACCTAACTGTTGTAACATAGACCCGTGAAATAGTAGTAAAAGCAAAGTAAATACATGTAACCCAAATGTTCCTACTGCCAAGAGTGGCAATGGGTTATTTTTTCTATTTTCTGGTTTGAGTAATTGCATTAATAATTGATTATATAAATTTAACTATGAGATAGAATATTACAAATCTATTATCTTATAAAGCTATCAGATGTTTGTCCAGTCCCGCATTGCCTTAAGTTATTTTGATTAAGGTTGTTGTTGCCATCTAGCAAACATAAGTTACGAATTTCATAAATTTCTAATCTATCAGTGCGGACACTATAAATTGCTTTTTGCACGTCTGTGCTATTGTCGGCTTGAGGATTACCGAAATAATCTGCTGCACGTACAAGTAAATCTTTGTTAAAAGGAGTGATGAGTTTTGCACCACCAACTTGGTTTTTTTGAATTAAGTCGGCTACCATACCCACTTGCCACTTACCTGGTGCAATTTGTTTTGGCGGATAAACCCGCTTAATAACTAATTGCGATGTCATAGCTAGGCTGGGATTTTCAGAAAAAACTTCTGGCGGTGTCATTTCTGCAACTGTGCTTAAGAAACCTTTGCGAAAGTCTTCTGATAAAGCAAAACTAGCTATCCAACTGCTAGTACTAACTTTTTGGCTACTGCCTTGAGGTGTTTGAATAAGAATTCCTAAATCTGATTTGGGGTTTGCAACTTCTTCGATATTTTGTGGTGGTAAGGTTCCAGACCAGCTAAACATTGATATCATCGTTTTGCTGATAAATTGGCGAATTGCTTCTGGTTCTCTTGCTAAATCATCAATATTAGCTACTGGTTTACCGTCTATTAATTGCACAAAGTTAGGAGGTTTTCTCAGACTGAGTTGGCGAATATTTAGCCCTTGTAATAAGAATAAAAATAAAACTAATATATGTAAACTGAAAGTTGCGATCGCAAAAACTGTCAAAACACTTGCCGTCGTTCTTTGTCTTTTTTCTAGTAAACGCACCATTTACTCACCTCTTCTGCAAAAAAAAATCAGCTATTCTATATTAATTATGATTTGCACATAGTCAGCAGTTACGACACTTATGAAAATTTTATTCATTTTGAATTTTTAATTGATTATATCCTCTCCCTTACTAAAGAAGCCGTATTACTGATCCCACTGAAGACTGCAAAACCGCCAGCAGCAGCCACAAGTAACGATAAAATTGGTGCTAAAACTCCCAGAAAAATTATAAACCACATTAAATCTGGATCAGCATTAACATCTTGGCCTGGCCCATTTACAATAACTGCGGCAGTCAACACAGCAATAATATTGAATGAAATCTTAGCGATTCCAATAGATAAAAATCCGGTCAGCCATGCAAAAATTGGTTTACCAGCTACAGGCAGTAAAGATCCACCTACAGCTATTGGCCCTAAAAGTGCTATCAGCAACATAGTAGCTTCTATCAAATTCTGGAAGGCATATTGTAAGGAAACTAAAAAGTTTTTGATGCTCGTTTGCACTGTAGAACCTAACAAAGAATTAAATGAGGTTTCTGATACAATGCCCTTATCATATATGATAATATTATTTATCTTAGTTTGTAGCCTAATTATCCAGCCTTGATTTCTGTATGTATCTCTATATTTCTGCAAGAGAATATTGATTTTATCGGCAGCTTTCTCAAAGCATTCCCTTTGTTGTTGACCAGTTAGCGATTGGCAAGGACGCAGAAAAGAACCAGTTACTTCTTCAGCAACACTCATATTCAGTGCTTGTTGGTAAATTTTACCCGCATCTGCTGATACCACTACTTGCTGATTCACAGTGTTTAAAAAATCCCTGACTCCTAGTGTCAGATTAGAAAGGATACTTCCCTTTCCTGAATTACTTAAGAGAATCACCACCACAAAAGGCCAGATTAAAGCTGATATTGGACGACTATATTCGTAGGATATTAAGTCTTTGAGGAATTGTATCATAAAAAATAACAGGGTTCCTACAGCAAAAAAAATACCCAGATTTGTCAGTGCTCCATACAAATTATTACTGGTATTATTTTGTAATAAATCCAGCCATTGATTATTCCAACCTTCGGCAATACTTAGAGAAGTTGCGGCACCATTATCGAGAATCTCATCAATGCCTAGTTGGGAGCCTGCTTGGGCAAAAATTAGTTGAATAGCAAGTTGCATTTTGAGTTGATGGGCTGTTTTTTAGATTTCGTAGGGTGCGTTAGGAACGTAACGCACCATCCCGGATGCTTTCGATGCGTTACGCTGTTGCTAACGCACCCTACCAAACTGTTTTTTACACTTTTTGTTGGTTTGTAAGAAGTTTAAGGATTTTAAAAATTGTATGGGAATTTAGAGGATGTTTTAAAAGTCGTTTGTTGTAATTTTAAGCACTTGTTGATCCCCCCTAACCCCCCTTTTTAAGGGGGGAACTGGAATCAAAGTCCCCCTTTTTAAGGGGAATTTAGGGTGATCTAAAGCGTTTTGCTACCGACTAGAGGACTTTGAAAACATCCGCTTAGAGTTTTTTCTCCTAAAATCCTACTTATCAACTTCTCTCCCAAACAAATCTAGTTGAGAAGTAGCTCGTAAAAGTCGCGCTGCTTCTGTAGATGTATCTACTCTCCGAGCGCGATTTGCCTCTTCTGCCTGCTGAGAAATATTTGCTAAGTTTAAATTAGAATATTGTAAAGACTGATTCGTTTGTATTGACTGAGCAAATGTTTCGGCTATGATTCTTCTTTGTGATTGTTGGATTTGATTGGCTGGGCTGTTGGGATTTACCAATTGTTGTAGAAGTTGACAAGTTGCCCTTTGTATGTCTAATCCAGCACCTGGAGAAGATGGCAGAGGAGGACAATCAATATTTGTTGATTCATCTCCCCCAGAATTCTCAACTTCCTGCTGGATACCTTCTAACTTTGCTTTTATCCGACTTTGTGCATTTTTACCAAGAACACCTACGGCTACTCCACGGGTAATTAAACGATTCAGTTCATTACTAACTAAATTTCCCCGTACTGCTGCATTATTTTCAAAGCGGCTGGCTCTAGACTGTGAATTGTAAGAGTAGTTAATCACATTATCACGAAGATTTTGTCCCGCAGCGATGGGGTTAGGTATTTTCAAGTCTCCTTCGTTACTGGCACTATTCAGAGCATTTTGACTCTCTGATTCTAAAGGGTTTAAGTTTTCGCTCAGATTCTTATATTGTTGAAAGTAATCTTGCAAATCTTTGGAATATGATTGAAAATCACTCCAAACCTGGCCTACTAGCGTTTGATCTTGTGCCATTACTGGTAGGATTGCCAGAGATAGTAACGTAAGAGTAAAAATGGTAGTTTTTCGCATACATTTGTGCCTGTAAAAGGTAGACGACATTAAGTAGCAAGTCAGAAATTTAGCTTTTTAACTATGATTTATAACTTTTTGAATCACTGTTAACTGCTTATAGAACCCGATTAACTACTACGCAGATTAGCCACTAGCTGACGTGCAAATGCAGAAATTGCTTCATATTTATCGCTATGAAGTTGCATCATTTTACTGCGTGCAGTTTGTTCAGAGGGGTTATTAGCAACTGCTGCCAATTGTTCGTAACCTGGATAATAACGACAGAATGTATAAATACCGTTATCATCTAACAGCCATTGGCTATAAACGCTCTCTTTGCGGGGAAAGAAGCTTTCTGAGGCATTACGAGAAATAATGTTGCGAGGATATTTTAAGATATCTGCAAAACTATCGACTGCAACTGGCTGAATGCGTCCAATCAATCGTGTTGTCAAGTTTTGCAAAATCTTAGATGCAGCTTTAGATTTGGCAATTGTATCAGGATCTTGTCCTGATAAGATGACTCTGATACCTGCTTTAGCGCCGTTTGCACAAATTCTGCCAACTAAGTCAGAAATTTGCTCGAATTCAAATAGAATTGGTGCTTCGTCAATGAAGAATATGGAAGCTGGACTACTTAATGCACGTCGTAATGCTGCTGAATAAGCACTCAGAGATAGTACGGCTGCATCTTCACTATCTGATAGGTTTCTGAGAGCAAAAACTAAAAGTTGTGCATCGGTAGGAAAGCTCGATGGTGCAGAAATGGCTTGTCCCACCCGACTAGAAAGCCAAAATCGTAAGCGTAGCTGAATTTGACTGAGGGCGTCTTCTACTCTGCCAGTTAAAGAACTTAGCTGCAAGTGTTCTGATGAACAGAAATACAGAAAGTCTTTTAAGGTAGGGGTTTTCTGCCAAGCAAGAGTGCCAAATCCTCCCGCCATCGCCTGTCGATATCGCTCTTTTATACCCTCATCAGCAAAGAAGGCTTCTAATGCTAAGTTGAGGAGCGATCGCACGGTTTGCGATAAAATTTGACTTTCAGTCGATGATCCTAAAACCATTGTCATTAAAGCTGATTCTAGGAAGGCGGTATAATCGTTAAAGCGATCGCGCTGTTGTTCTGGATCTAGCGATCGTAAGTCTGGCTGTTCAAATAAGTTATTCGATTGTTTGGAGATATCAAAGTACGCTCCATTCCCCTCCATAAACTCTGTGTAGTCAGTGAAGGTAGATGTACCATCAGGTTTAGGGAAATCTAACGCCACCACAGGAATACCATGTGCCAAAGCCTGAGTTAAAATCCCTGATACCAAAACCGATTTACCAGCACGAGTTGTCGCAAACAAAGCTAAATTTTTGTGTTGATTAAACAAATCTAAATGTATCGGTGTTCCGCCTTCTTCGGCAATCAACTCAAACCCTTGTCTATCACCCCGTTTAGTCAAAACTAAAGGCATCAATCCGGGAACTTCACTTGTTAAATATAGCTGGCGACGATTGAAGGGTGTTGCTAACAAACCTTCCCAGACTATTGGTAGAGTTTGCAGCCAGGTTTTCCAGGCGTACTCAGTTTCCCTAATTACCCTTGCTGGACGTTGAAAACAGTTTTCAATATATCTTGTTGCTTCATCTAATTTATCGACGGTTGGACGATGTACCAAAATAGCGATACTCGTATAAATCGGTACTGCACCTTCAAATAATTGTTCTTGCGCTGCTACCGATTTCTTCAATTTTAATTGCGCGTTGACATCAATAGTTTTACTTTTTTCTTGAGCCATGATTGTCGTCATGTTTGACTGCTTCAGCACTCGTTGCAAAGTAGTCTTCACCAATGCTGGATTCGCCGCAGTCAACTCACAAAAAATTTCTGTATCTACTACTGTTTCTCTAGCCAACAGTTCCCATAAATAGCGCAGTTGGGCAGATTTATTTGGCCAACCTCCGGGTTTTTCGAGAAATGACAATGCGCCAATATAACGATTGTTAACATTAACCCAGCGGCGATCGGCACAAGGTACACTGGACTCCATCAGCAAAGTTGTACCGTGGATGTTGTCTAGAAGTAATTTAGTACTAGCTAAATCTGAATTAACTTGCTCGTGCAATCCTTGTTCATCTAAAGTCATTAACTGGGGAATCTCGATTGGCTGCGTATCATTAAACCTTTTCCAGATGTCCTCCCAGAGTTCATCAGCTGTTAAAGGCTTGACATCCAATCCCATTTGGTTAGATAAAATTTGTTCCCAGCGGAGAAAACCTTGTTTATAAGCATTTGTGATCAGAGTTTCGATGCGCTGGTTTTCTACTTCTGAGAGATCACCTTTAAATTTCAACCACCATGATTCAGCTTTGACTAAAAGCTTCTCTATCCAATCATCTGCATTTGCGGAGTTAGATTCAACGGTGTAAGTGACATAAATCCGCAAAAACTTTGGTTTCCGAACACCAGAAACAGTCAATTCTTTGATTCTGGCTCTTTCTGCCATTAACAAATATTTGATATCTCGTGATGGCGCATTCCTTATTAGCGATACTAATTCTTTTTGGCGCTCTTTGTCGGAACTAAAAGATCCTAAATGCAGTGTCATTCTTTCACCGCTAGGGATGTCTTTCAATCCGGCTTCAATGTTATTAAAAAGTGTATCGATTTGTTCGGCTCTTAAAGTGGTATGAATTCCCTTACAATCAAAACCGAAAACAAAGCAAAACCGATCTCTTTGAGTGCCTTTTGTCAAAAGGTAAGCGCCAATATCACGTCCATTCATTGCGACACGTAGCATTGTCGCCAAGTGTAAGGCATCTTCAAATGGTGTTAATCTACCTTCATTTCCGGCGCCGACGCTTTGTTTTCCGATTTTTTGCTTCATGGTTAACTTCCAATAAGCTTTGATAACGAGCAAAGCCTCTTGTCCAAGCGGGAACGCCAATAAATTTACTTAAAAAACTCCAACTCCTACCACCAGTTAAAATCCACCAAGTTCCTATTCCCCAACCAGTCATTAATATTGTCCACAACCATTTTTGAAACTCTTCTTGGAAAATCCCCCCAAAAATTCCATTGATAATAAAGTAGGAGGCTAAGGCAATTACCGTCCAAGGAAGAATTTGATCGGCAGGGATTGGCCCTAATGAAGGTTGGCTTCCTAGAACCTGATTGACTGGACGAAATTCTTGTTCCCGCTCTTGAGACATTTGAAATATCTAAATTATTTACTGCCCTTGTGGCCCAATTACAAAGCGTGTGAGTACATCAGCAATGGTAACAGCAACAACGACTAATAGGGGAGTTCTGGCAATGCTTTGCCAATCTTCGTCTTTACGCACTGCGTTAATCACACCAACTAGAGAAATTGCAATATAGAGTAAGTAAATCGCCCGCAACACATTAAATATCAAACTTATTGCTGTCTCGCTACCACCACCAGCTGTTGCTGCACCACCTAAGTTTCTTTTGAAAAACCTTTCAGCTTCCCCAAAAAACTGTGCTTGTGCGGGGGCTGCAAACCAGTCTAACCAATACAAACTCAGAATTACGGCTGCTGCTAAGATTTGTAATAATATTAGCGATCGCCTTGGTAAATTCACTTGCTGCCCAATTTGCTGGGTGATGACTGTAATTAAACTACCAACTAGTAAACAAAAAAGCAAAATAGGACTTTTTAGGCTGATAACGCTTACAAGTACAGCACAAGCAATCAAAAAGGGTACAGATTCCACCAGAATAATCAAGCTGGATTTTAGCCCCAGTCTTAACTTTTGAGATCCTTTGAGTGCGCTACCAGTTAAAGCTTTGAAAAAGTTTCTCTCGTGAGAACTTTGTCTAGACATTGCTAATTTTCCTATGGTGTACTTGAGTGTTGCTTGTCTAAAAATTTACAATGTAAATCAATTTAACATGATTTAACATTTATTTTTGATCAAATTTCTGAACTTGCAGTAAGGTTTTACATTATATACAACTATTATTTGGTTAAACAAATATTAATATTTATTTAAAAGCAAGTATGCATACTTTGAGAAGCTAGGTTTTGAGCCTCAAACCAGAAATCCCACAGTTCTCCTCAAGTTTTACCCTCTAAGCGATTTAGGCTCACTTAGAGGTTGGGGAATGCGGTAAAAATGGGAGATAATGTTTGGAAGCATATTAAAGTATCAGTTTTGTCTTTAACCTTCATAAGACCATGTAAGTAAGACCTAGCAAGGTTAACAGTATTATTCATACAAACATTTGCACCTAGATAGTTATATCTAATACTGACATATCTTAAGTTCTATGGACACTACTACATAAAGCGATTAGATTAAGTATTTATTCTCTATTCTTAACTATTTTTGGTAAAAATTGAAACTAATTACTAAGCGTATTTAGTTATCTAAAAGTCGGAATTCAATACAACTTACTGTTGTGAGTGGCGTAATATGCCTAATATCTATGGGTTATAAGAGTTGAAAAAAGTTTAACCGTCAACTATGTTATAATTAGATAGTTGAGAAATATTTTCGGTCATGTAACTGACTATATAGACACTTCTCCGAATCTAAATCTCTACACCCTTTGATTCTGGAGGTGTTTTATGTCAGTTTATATTGCCAATGTATCCTTTAAAGATAAGAGTCTTCAGCATTGCAAAAATTGAGATTTTTTAGTTAGCCCAACTGTATTGGAATATTTCGTGTAAAACTGATACATCTCACTGTCCAAGAATATGCTAATTGAACTGACAAGTTGAGTGTGTCGCCAGCCCAAATAATATACGATTACTACTTAAACTTATGCCAACGGATATAATTACCCGTCCTGAGTCACTCACAGAAGATTGCTTTTTTACTTATGCCCTTGGGACTGATTTGCACGATACTAATTCGACTGCCCAATATTTACGCAGAATCAGGAAAGAAGATAAACCCTATATTGACATAGCTGTTTCTCCCAGACCTGGCTATCGTTTTGAGGTCTGCCTTATCCCTGTTGAAGGGTTCGCTAAAGAAACAATATTGACAAAAGATGGATTCGCCAAAGCTTTAGCGATTATTTGTGCTGTATCTAACAAAGCTAGGAAGCGATTCCCTTCAGGAAATGGACAAGAAATTGTCCGGTGTCAGTTTAGCAACTTAGCTGATGCAGTCGCTGTAGCGAACAGATTGTCTGCATTACCTTCTGATATGTATGAAATCGTCAAACTGCCAAATGCCTTGTGACATCGTGTCCGCTTGAATATTTATTATTTAAGACTGACGCGAAAACATTCTAATGGTAAGTAACTAGATGGACAAGAGAATAAAAAACTCAATGCTTCATATTTCATCTGTTGAGAAAAGACTTGTTATACAAGGCTTTTAACCCTAGTGTACGATTTTGCTATTTTTGCACAGTGATCTATAATTTAAAGTGAGTTTTTTTTATGCCTACAAGTCCTTTGCGTGAAGAACCTCGTAACCAGCGAGCGCCTGTAATTCGTACAAGTAATGAATTTATTCTCTTAGAATGGTTAAAGTCAACTGGTCGTCTCATAGAGCGGGAACATCAAGAATCTGAGTATTTAAATGAAGTAGAAGAAATTTCAGAAATGATAGACCTTGACGATATCCCTTACGATCATGACGATGACGATGCTGAAATGGATATAGAAGCCTAGTACCGCAATTTGTAATTCTTAATTACTATACCAATACGGTTCGGATAAGACTCGATCCCCCCAACCC
Source organism: Nostoc sp. CHAB 5824 (assembly GCF_020829665.1). Lineage (GTDB taxonomy): Bacteria > Cyanobacteriota > Cyanobacteriia > Cyanobacteriales > Nostocaceae > Nostoc. Next base: position 288,375 of record NZ_JAIVFT010000002.1, on the reverse strand, counting down.
CCCTTAAAAAGGGGGGCTAAAAATGGCTCTATTTCCCCCTTAAAAAGGGGGACTAAGGGGGATCTTTAGACTGTGCACCTTAACCGAACTGTATTGATTGCTATACCGCAAGCGTTTCATTGATTTAGAATGTGTACTTCATTTACGCCGAAAGATTAAGAATCCCGACTTCTCTAAAAAGTTGGGATTCTTAGTATTAAAATGCAAGTGTATTTAATTCTTAGGCTTGAGTAATAGATAAAATAATTGTCCATTGCTGACTGTAACACCAGCGCGATCGCCTGCTAATTTCCCAGTACCTAAAAAATAATCTACCCTACCTGCACCTTTAATTGCACCTCCGGTATCTTGGTCAAGAACATAGCGACTAACGATGCGTTCCTCGATTTTTCCGGTAGGATTAGCAAAGGGAATGGAAGCGCGAATTAACGCTAAAGCACCAGGAGGCATGAGAGATTTATCTGTAGCGATAGAACGCTCTGCTGTGAGTGGTACATTGATAGAACCTTGGGCTGGTTCACCGTGGTTTTCTTGAAAAAAAACAAAACTGCGATCGCGCGGAATATAAATATTTAATTCTTGGGGATGCTTTTGGAAATAGTCGAGAATAATTGGCATAGTCATACCTTCTAGCGGTAGTTTGCCATCATTCGCTAATTCTCGCCCAATGCTTTTGTAGTTATAAGCAATATGACCAGCATAGCCGATTGTTGTTTGAGTCCCATCGGGAAGCTGAAGCCTGGCTGAACCCTGAATTTGAGCTAAATATGGTTCGAGGCGATCGCGAAACCAAAACAACTCTAATCCTCGTAATTTCCCTTTTGCACCAGACAAACCATCTGCTCCTTCTAATTCTTCGCGGGTAGGATGAGGTTTAGTCCAAAAGTTTAAATCAGGAGGTAATCGATAAACAGGATAACGATATTCTGCTGTGGGGACGCGGCTAGCTGCATAAAGCGGTTCATAATAGGCAGTGAATAAAACGAAACCTTTGGTGTCTTTACCGACTGACTGGTAAAGAACAAATTCCCGCAGGGTAGCTTGATGTAATTCTGTTGCAGAATTAGTTTTTAATAGGAGTTCGCGGAATCTTTTCAAGCTTTTGATGACGCGATCGCGCGTAATGCCAGCCACTTGATAGTTTTGATAAGCAGCCGCAGCATTAGTTGTTTGCAGGTATTGGAGACTGCGAGCGATCGCACTTATCAGCGCCTTTTTGTTTGGTATTTGTCCATATATAGCTTCATCTAAACAAGAGCTATCACCTTGACAACAAGTAACTGGCAGTCTCTGGATTAATGGTATTTTTTGCTTTTGTGTAAATGCATCTTGATTTTCAGCAGTCAAGGAAACTGGTATATCCCACTTTTTCACACGACATTCAGGTGGGCTAAGTTCCTGATGCGCCAAAGATTGCATACGCACCAGGAAAATTGACAAAACTACAGGTAAGCTGATGGCAATAACTCTGCTAAACTTTCCTACCATAGTAAGTGTCTTTTTCATCAAAATTAAAAGTTTTTGAGATTATCCCATTCCCTCAAATTCAAAAATCAAAAATCACAAATAATTTCATGTTTTTACAGCACAAAAGTTTTCTTCAATACCAAAAATTTCATTCATTCATATTACGGTAAGTGGCAACTGCGGAAGGCGATATTCGGTTCAAATATCGGAATATCCAGTATTTGAAAATTGTATCTAAAATCACTGGAAATGTAGCAATAAATAAGAAAATAAAATCTCGATTTGCTGGTAATCCCCAATGACGCGATACACCTTCTAGAAGCACTTCCCAGCCATGAGGAGAGTGGAAACCAACAAATATATCGGTAAACAAAATAATGATAAATGCTTTGGCACTATCACTAAGTCCATAGACAATATGATCAAAGAAATCTTTGATTACAGCAATAGAAGACTTGCTGACGACTAAAAGCCAGATAAAAGCGACAACTGAGAAAATATCTGCAAAAACATTCTTTATAGCATTAGAGCTTTCGTTACGAAATTCTTCAGCAAGTTCAACAGCCCTGTTTTTCAGTTCAATTTCCATCCGCTCAGGCAAGAGTGGAGGGGCTTTTGTAATGAGATTTTCAAACTTGAGTTTTTCTTCAAATCTGTGTAATTCCACAAGGGCTTCCTCTTCCATTTCGGAATTGAGAAATATCTGTATTTGCTCAGTCTCTCTAAACTCCTCAACAAGTGGCCCTACTACGAAAGCTTTTGCTATTTGATGCGTTAAAAGTGGTACGATAATTAATAGTAAAATAAACCTGATAGATATTATTGTTCTTCTTTGAGCTTGACGAAAATTCTGAATTACCTCTTGCTCAGAATTAGGGTCTAATTCAACTTGCAGACGAGTGATAGTACTTAAAATAGAGCGGGGTAAAACGCCCATTGTATCTGCTTTACGCTTTGGTTTTGGCCTTTTATCCAAGCCTTGAGTTGGTATTTTTGGTGGTAACATTGGAGCGTTAACACGCAGCAACTTGTCGTCAGATATCACATCAACTGGTATATTTGGAGGTTTGGCCACTAAAGCTTTGGAAGTTATTTGTTCAGGAATTATTGTGTATTTGGATATAACTTGATCGATAAAGTTAAGCTTTTCCAAAACCAAAGAAGGGCTGGGATGCTCTATACCTGCTTTTTGAGCAGCTTTTTGATTCTCTTCATTTAGAAACCAACGGCTTGCTCTAAACTCTGTCAGCCGCATTTTGGCAGTTTTTAATAGCTTATTTAAGTCTGACTCAAAATAATCCATCACGCTGTTACTGTACATGGCTGAGTCAATGTCTATTTTATTACCATTGAAATGCTTATTTTCTATTTCCTTAATCTTTAATGCTGCATCGTAAGCTTGATGTAAAGAACGTTCAGGAGTTTGTAAGTACCATCGGTAAGTATCAAGTAAGAAAGAATAGATTTTTTGGCTAAAAACAGAGTTTTTCATTGGAGACAATCATCCAGCATTATTTGGTGATTCTTAACCTTAAGTTAACGCACGAGGTATACTAACAAATCTACAAGGAGAAAGTTCGTGGTTTCTCATTCGGTTTGGATTGTTGGCACTAGCCGCAGTGGTAAGACGGCTCGCTTGGTAGAGCAATTTTGTAATTGGGTACAACCTGAGAAGCAGCATACTGAATCATTTTATACTAAAAAACAAGGACGGAAAAAGGGTGGTCATGTACCCGAATTTTTATATCTTAAACAAACAGAGCCAGGAGTTTTAGTCTTAGCTGCCAATGATGATAATCGTCGTGAATTGGGAGACATAATTGTTACATCTACATTAGGGAAATATCCGGTTCGTGCCAAGACGCCACTAGGCTTTTTCCAGGATGAAGTTATTTTATTTTGGCCGTTACTAATTAACTCGTTGAACCTGAAAGCACAGTTTCCAGTAAGATTGCGCCCAGAAACGGAACAAGAGTTAGCAACCAAACTCTGGCGTCCCCAATTAGACGAAGAAATTTTACGTGCTGCGGGAGTGAATGAATCTCGCTTGGTGCGTCGCATTTTAGACTTATTGCAATTAGCAGCTTACAGTGGTACACCTTGCGAAGATATTGCCCAGATTTTGGCAAGGGGCTTGGGGGAGAACACTACAAATTTAGAGCCGGAATTTCTAGCCTCTTTGCTCCTAGATTGGCGTAATTGGTGTTTAGAGAGGGGGTTACTAACTTATGGGATTATTACTGAACTTTATAGTCAGCACTTGTTAAGCGATCGCAATTACCAACAGCATCTAATTAAACGCTATCAGGCGGTACTGGCGGATGATGTAGATGATTATCCTAGCGTAGCGCGTCTTTTGTTTGAGTTGCTGTTAGATCAAGGTGCAGTCGGGGCATTTAGTTACAATTCCGATGGTGCAGTGCGATTGGGATTGGGAGCAGACCCCAATTATCTAGAAGGATTGGCAGAGCGTTGTCGGGTAGAAATCTTGACCGGGCCGCCTCCAGAGTCTCTGGGAGAGCAACTCACTCAACAGATGGTGGAATTGGTTACAGAACCAATGGCACTGTCAAGCCTACCAAAGACAGTACATTCAATCCAAACCACCTCCCGCGCTCAACTATTGCGACAAACAGCCGAGGTAATTGCTAATGCCATCCAATCACAGGAAGTACAACCAGAACAAGTGGTGATTATTGCACCAGGTTTAGATGCGATCGCTCGTTATACTCTAGTAGAAATCCTCGTCAAGCAAAACATCCAGGTAGAATCCCTTAATGACCAACGTCCCCTAATTAGTTCACCCGTCATTCGCGCATTACTCACCATGCTGGCACTAGTTTATCCCGGCTTGGGACGCCTCGTAGACCGGGATGCCGTGGCAGAAATGCTAGTTGTATTGAGCAGGAAGCAACAACTACCAGAAACCTCTAGAGACGCGATTAATCGTGTCTCTAGTACAGACGCGATTAATCGCGTCTCTACCGATATTGACCCGGTACGTGCTGGTTTGATTGCAGATTACTGCTTTGTACCCCATCCCGATCGCCCCAACTTGCTACCAGTATCAGCCTTCGAGCGCTGGGATAGAATCGGCTATGCAGCTACTACAGCCTATAATGAGATATTGCAGTGGTTAGAACAGCAGCGATCACAACAAGAACTGCGTTTAATCCCTAGTCCCATTTCCCTTTTAGACAGGGCAATTCAGCGTTTTTTATGGAATGGTAGCAATCTTCCTTACGAACAACTAGCAGCATTACGAGAATTATTAGAAACTGCCCAACACTACTGGGAAATTGACACCAGATTACGACAAATTGCCCCAGTTGAGACAACGCCTCAGACAACTATTATTGAATTTATTCAATTGCTGCGACGTGGTACAATCACCGCCAACCCCTACCCTGTGCGTCCCATTGGTGGAGCCAGAAAGGCTGTCACCTTAGCAACTATATTTCAATACCGATCTAGTAGGCGATCGCACCGTTGGCATTTTTGGCTGGATGCTGGTTCACCTCTATGGGCGAAAGGTGGTGCAGCAACTTTGTTCGGTGCGCCGTTTTTTCTGCAAGACAGATTAGGCGAACCTTGGACAGCAGAAGATGAAAAATTGGCAGAAGAACAAAGACTGCAAAGGATTTTGACAGATTTACTGTCTCGTGTATCCGAGAGAGTTTATTTGTGTCACAGCGATTTAGCCGTAAATGGACAAGAGCAACTAGGGCCGCTGTTACCCTTAGTGAATGCCTGTGTGACGGTTATTTCTGAGGCTGCTGCTAACCAAGGCTGAGATCCCCGACTTCTTTAAGAAGTCGGGGATCTTGTTGTAAAATATTAGTTTGTATTGAGTAGTAATTGTCCCTTTTTTAACATTGAGGTTTGGGGTTGATCTTTGCAAATTTCGGGACTGTGGTTGAATTGGAACAGGAGAACGAACGGGGACTTGATCGCGCCTTAAGAGCAAAGGAATACTGAGAATTCCCAAAAGAATTACTACTCCGGTCATTATCCAAACCATTAACCTATTTGGTTTATAATCTGCTTGTTCAATTTGCCAAAAAACTTGATTGTATCGCCACGCAGCTAACGCAACAGTCAAAATTCCAAAAATTACCAAAGCCAAACCCAAATTTTCCGAAGTGGATAATGGATTTACCGGAGGTTCTTGTTGAGTAATAGCAATATTCAACTGGCGCAAAAATATACCAAATCGCGCAATAGCAAAACCAAAGCTAATCAATGCAATAGAAGTGCGTAGCCAAGCAAGAAAGGTACGCTCGTTCGCTTGATGCTCCCTTTGACGGTCAATTTTTGGTATTTTATCCATGAGTATCTTCTGACGCCAATTTACCCTTAAAAAGTTTTATAATATTGATGAATAGCATGGACTAGCGCCAGAACAAAAATCAAGACATATATGTAAATGTCAAAACGTAAGAATTTTAAGAATATCTCAAGCGCTTATTAAAATCTTTGTTTGGTGTATCTGAAATAGTTTATTTATCTCACAGTAATTTAGCCGTAAATGGACAAGAACAACTAGGATCGCTGTTACTTTTGGTAAATATCTGTGTAGCACTTATTACTGAGACTACTACTATTTAAGTAGCTTAAATAGCAATCTGAAATGAATCTGAACTAACCTTTAGAGATTTTTACAAAAAATTGATTCAAACAAACTCAAACTCTGTTTTTTACCACCGTTCTCCCTGTTTTTCCTTGTACAAATACTTTTTTAGCTTACTTTTATGGAACTGCTGATATTCATTTAGATTATATTGATGGATACGAATTCCAAAACTGGATAGCTTTCCTTCAAGAACTTGTGCTATTTGATTATTCACATCTGGGTAGTAGTGACTACCATCATAAGTATTATAGGTTACTGTAGTCATCTCTGAAGGATATGAGAAATCGTATGTTATATCGTAACTCTTGGTAGCTTCATAAATTGCCTGTAATTCGCAGTCTAGCAAACCACGAGCATAGCTTTCATTGAAAAGCTTCCAAACTGATATTGGTGGTACATATCCAATAATTTTAGCATTCGGGAATATATGTCGTATTTCTTTGTAATAGGCAATGCGAGAAAAGTTACATTTTTCTTGAGTTTTTTTATCTACAAATTCAGGTTTGTATTTAGGGGCATTATTAAAAACTTTACCCTGGAAGTCTTGATCGTAGAATCTAATCTCTGTATTTAGCCTAAAAATTGTTTTCAAGGACAACTGCAAAGTGTCTAGAGAGAATAGATAAGCCTGATAGGCGGGTTTTGGTTTTGCTACCTCAACGTTATTTTTAAGTGCCGTCTTTTTATCAAAAGTGAAATTGTAAGAGTCTATCCCTACATATATTTTTTGAGGATTAACCCCTTTCTCTTTAACATATTCGGCATATTTAGCAAATTCCTCAGCTGTTCCAGCACTGAAAGAATAATTGAAACAAACATTATTCTTGAGTGCCTTACTATTTAACAGAGTGACACGAGAGCTACCAAAAATCAGGCAATCATACTTTTGCCTATCACTATGCAAAAATAGATTTGTTTTAGTCAATCTTTCATTATAGGGAACATTTACTGGATTTAACTTGTTCCCTTGATTGTACCAGAGTGGATCAACAGCTACATTTACTACTCCAATAAATGAGATAAGTGTACTTACCATTGTCAAGTAGGTTTTCAAATAAGCAAACATCAGCTTTGATTCTCCCTAGAACTGAAAATACAAAAACTCACTAACTTTGGTAAGGTGCAACAGCGCGATTACAGTTAAAACTGAAATGACTAAGGCATAGGTTTGATTCGGTTGCCACTGTAATCTAGGCCAAAAAAGGCTATTAGATGAAAGTTTTTTTACTTTTTCATAATTAAAAACTGGCTCATACTTGCCCATCCATTCTTGAACATTAGGTGTCAACCAGATGATTACAAGTAAAATAGAAATATCAATTATTGCTTTTTTTAAGCCTGATTCAATAATTTGAGTAGTGAATAATAAGCCATTTAATCCAATCATGCCTTTGACAATTATGAATGCCGTAGCCATGTTTTCTGCTCTGAAGAATACCCATCCGAAAACAACCGCAAGAAATGTTATAAACCAACCAAGTTTTATACTCAGCCAATTATCTGTTTTCAAATCATACTTTTTTTGGAAAACATTCCATTCATGATTAATACTTAGATAAGCTCCATGCAATCCACCCCAAAAGACAAATTGCCAACCTTCACCGTGCCAAATTCCTCCCAGCAGCATGGTTACCATTAAATTCAAACTACGTCTAATCTCACCTTTGCGATTACCACCTAAAGGAATGTATAAGTAATCTCGAAGAAAGTTAGAAAGAGTGATGTGCCACCTACGCCAGAAGTCGCTAATGCTGGTAGCTTTATAAGGTGAGAAAAAGTTAACTGGTAACTTAATCCCGAACATCCTAGCTATCCCAATCGCCATATCAGAATAACCAGAAAAATCAAAGTACAACTGTAACGTGTAGGCTAACGCACCAACCCAAGATTCTAAAAATGTGGGGAAGATGCCAGCAGCAGCAGTATTAAATACTGGGCTTGCATAAGCAGCAATGTTATCTGCAAAAACAACTTTCTTAAATAATCCCAAACTGAAAATGGTAATACCTACTGCCATATTATCCAAGTTAAACTTACACACACTTTTGTCAGCGAACTGTGGCATGATCTCTGAGTGGTGAACAATAGGGCCAGAAATTAGTTTAGGAAAAAAGGTGATAAATAGGCAGTAGTCTATAAATTTAGTGTCTTTCGCTTCTCCACGGTAAGAGTCAACCAAGTAGGTAATTTGCTGAAAAGTAAAGAAGGATATCCCTAATGGCAGGATAATATTTTGTAAATTAAAGTTTATACCTAATATATCGGCTGCACTTGAAACAAAAAAGTTAGCGTACTTGAAGCAACAAAGGATAATTAAATTAGCTGTTATTCCTAAAATGAGAAGTGTCTTTTTTCTGACTGGTGAGTTTAATTGGTTGAGTATATAACCTATAAAAAAATTTAAGCCAATTGAAACTAGAAACAATAGTAAGTATCTTGGATTCCACCAACCATAGAAAAATAAAGAAGCGCTGACTAACCAAGTGATTGCTAAACGGTGATAACTATATTTACCAAGAAAGAAGAATATGAAAAGAGTAATTGGCAAAAACAGAAATATAAACTCTAGGCTGTTAAATAACATACATGATTTTTTTGTGGCCGAAGAAAATAATACGATTACATGTATTACCAGCACACAAACTACTTATATATGTTTACTATAGTTAATAAAAGTTTATGAAAAACCCACTAACCAACAGTTTACTGAGAATGGCTGCGCTAAGAATTCCGAGAAAACCCCAAGCGATCGCTAGAATCTTTACAATAGTAAATAAGGTAAAGATATATATCATCAAAATCAATGGCACTATTCGGATTTGGCAAAAAGGCAGTTATGCCCACACCTGAAGAAGCTTTGCCAGGAAGGGCACAGTCTATCTCAGTACCTGCGGCTCATTATGTCAACAAGAATCCCTTACAACCTCCTTATCCCAATGGATTAGAGAAGGCAATCTTTGGCTTGGGCTGTTTTTGGGGTGCAGAACGCAAATTCTGGCAACTTAAAGGAGTTTACACCACCGCAGTGGGTTACGCTGCTGGGTTCACACCCAACCCCACTTATGAAGAGGTATGTAGTGGGCGAACCGGTCACAATGAAGTGGTGCTGGTTGTGTTTGATCCGAAAGTAATTAGTTATACCGAACTGCTCAAAGTCTTTTGGGAAAGCCACAATCCAACCCAAGGGATGCGCCAAGGTAATGATGCTGGCACTCAATACCGTTCGGGAATTTATGTATATTCCGAAAGTCAAAAGCAGCTAGCAGAAGCATCGCGGGAAGCTTATCAGCAAGCCCTCAACAGTGCAGGTTATGGCAAGATTACTACAGAAATCTTGGATGCGCCGGAATTCTATTATGCGGAAGCTTACCATCAGCAATACCTGGCTAAAAATCCCAACGGGTATTGTGGTTTGGGAGGGACAAATGTTTCTTGTCCCGTGGGTGTAGTTGAATCGCAAGTTAGTAGTTAGAAATGGAGTTGGTAAGGTAGTCAACTTAACGTGAGTTCGACAAACCTCTCCCTGCCTTGAACTTTAGTTCAAGTCTGTCCCTCTCCGACTCGGAGAGGGATATGTTTTGTTTAGTTAAGAATATTTGTAGTTGAGGCTTTGCGAAACCCAACAAACCGTGTAAAAAGTTGGGTTTCGTTCCTCAACCCAACTACACATTTTTATTTTTGGGCTTAACCGAACCGTATTGCATTATAGTTTAGTAATTTATGAATGCCAGCGAAATAGCTTTCTCATTATAAATATAGCTATACTTGCACCTATTACCCCTAACATACTTGGAATGAAGAATCCACTAAGATTTTGATGAGCAGAAATAATTAGTTTAAGTATTTTATTTGGATTCTTGTCTTCACGATTAAAAATAATAAAGATTACTAGACCTTCATACCCTCCTATAGCCCCAATTAATAGTCTAAATATTTCAATATAAAAATTCCTTTTCCTTGTGATGATTAGAGTAGCTATTCCAGCAATTGCTCCTCCAAAAAAACATGATACAATTATTAGTATGAAAAATATTAATAATTCTTGAGGGTCTGGCTGCCACATAATATGAGATTATTTCTGGGTATAAAATTTTTGCCACTTCAAAATATTATTGATTATCTACAGCTAAACAATTTAATAACGAATCGCTTGGCTATGACAGTTTCATAGGGTGTGTTAGCGATGTCTACGACGGGCTACGCCTACGCGTAAAATACCTAAAGTATTGGGATGGTGCATTAGCCAGAGGCATAACGCACCCTACAAGATTACGAATTACGAATTAAATGAGCTATGCGTTTTAACACTTTGACAACAGTATGTAGGTCATCCCCACGATTTAGTGACAGTGTGTAAGATAATGCATATCTCGGTGTACCCTGTTTCGTCAACTTAATAAATTGAAATTCCCGACCATTGATTACAAAACCAAATGTAGGTTTATCATTACTAGCATTAGCCAACATATAAGCTAATGCTTGAGGAATTCCTACCTCCAAAGAATAATCTGCTCGTTTTGCTTCAATAACGAGAACCCAAAATGGAGGATGGAACACCAAGATGTCAATACGTCCTCTGATAATCGTGCCTTCGTCTTCAGAAGAGATTTTTACCTCTTGTTCTGAGGCAATGTAGAAAGGCGGTTGATAAAAACCTGCTAGACGCAATAGTGGAGATAGCACTACCATTTTGACTAGAGGTTCCAAAACAGGATATTTCGATAGATGCAAATATTCTGCCTTGACTTCGTTGAGAGATTCCTTTTCTAAGTCACTCAACTCAGGTAAATCATGCCGCCATTCTGAAAAAAAATCTTCGTTGTCTGCAAGTTGTAGGCCAAATTCATCAATCAGTTGGGCTAGGGTAATATCTTTTCCTTGAAGAATTTGAACCATTTGTTGAACCCTTATACTGATCTGGCTAAAAAATCTTCCCTTGATATTTACCCAAAAGGCTTACCTTACAGTGCAGATTTGAGCAAAGCGATCGCTCGAACCCACATCATAATACTAATCGGCCCTCCAATTAGAATACCAGCGATCGCCCAGCCTCTTTGATGCGCTTTGAATTGTTCAATACTGTTCCACCGTCTACTTTTCCAAGCCCATTCATTGCCTTTTGCACCGAATGCGATCGCCAGAAACCACGAAAATTTTGGTATAAAACAGAACACTCCACACCAAACTTGATTTGGCCACATCCACAACCAAGGCATTAGAAATGCTCCCCAATTCCAACCGAGAATTTCCTCTGGGACTGTTTCATTGTGATTATTTATCCCACATCCAGAATTGTTGATTATTTCTTTTGGCGGTAAAAGTTGATTTTTGTTTGCAGATTTGACAGCCAAACCAGATTTGAGAGTACTTAGCGCTTGGCGGGCATTAGTAAATCGTTGTTCTGGAGCAGGTTCTATCAACTTTTGTAGCCAACTGATAAAACTCGGACTGAGACTAACTCGGTCTGTAAATTGCAGTCGCAAATCTTGCTGGGGTAAATCAGAAGGGGAAGTTCCAGTGAGCAAATGAATTAAAGTCGCTCCCAGTGCATAAAGGTCTGAAGCCGCAACCGCTCGACCACCAAATTGTTCCATTGGGGCATAACCATAAGTCCCGACAACGGTGAAAGTAACGCCCTCTCTTGCCGCTTTAGCCTGAACTGCACCAAAATCAACTAAATAAATCCGATTATCTTCGCTCCAGATTAAATTACTCGGTTTAATATCTCTATGCAATACTCCTGGATTCAACTCATGTAGATACGTAAGAATATTTAAAACCTCAACAGCAAGTTTTCTCGCTCGCTTTTCACTAAACCTTTCGCCAATAGCAAGTTTTTCCTTGAGCGACTCACCAGGAATATATTCTTGTATTAAGGCAAACCAGAGTGTGCGATCGTCGATACAAAAATAATCTATATATCGAGGGATGCGGGGGTGATTTAGCTGTTTAAGTATTTGTGCTTCCCTCTCAAAAAGTTTCAGATCATCCCACTGGACAGTACCGCCAAAGGCCAAAAGTTTGACCACAACGGTCGAATTTTCGCCATCAGAGGCTTGTAAATCCTTAGCTAGCCAAGTTTGACGAATTCCATTGTTGCCTAGTTGGCGTTGGATTTGATAACGGTCTTGTAATATCTGTTCTGGTTGCAGCATTTGACACCTGCTGGCAATTTACTCTGATTCCCTTACTATTTAAGGATAGTCATTATCTAGAGAAATTTACCTGTTGACTGATGACTGATGACTGTCAACAGTCAACAGTTAACGACCATCAAGAGTGTTTATATACTTTAGACGCGCATCAGCTTACTGTGTGGAGGCGACAAAAGTACACAGGTTGAGGACATTGAGGACGCAAAAGCTTACTGGAAGGAGTATCTAAGCCGTGAGGAAATTTAGAACACTCGATGAATTTGAAGAAGAGTACTTTCACAACCACCCGGAAGAAATTGACGATTATTTGACCGAAATATTTCAGGAATATGCAGAAGACAACGATTCCGGCGCATTATTGGCATCCTTGCGCGTCGTTGCTCGTGTACGCGGAATTAGTGAGATAGCCGATCAAGCAGGCATGACACGCCGAGGATTACAAAAAGCCTTATCCAGCAATGGCAACCCGCGCCTTGAAAACGTCAATTCCATTATGAAGGCGCTGGGATATTGTCTTATACCATTTCACTTTAATAATGATACAAATACGTTGGTAGGGGCACGGCAATGCCGTGCCCCTACGAGAAATCTATATGTATCAGGTTTTTCGTGAATTGGTTATTACGCCGCAAAAAATCATGCCTCCAGCGCCAGAGTGAATCACAACAGTAATTATCGATTGTGACATTATTGGTTGCAGAATGTGGGTTAAAGATAATTTTTACGATAATAAGCTTGATATTCCGCAGACAGCAGAGGTTCCCACCAATCACGATGATTGAGATACCATTCAACTGTTAAACGTAAACCCTCATTAATCCTTACTGAAGGCGTCCAACCAAGCTGAGTTTTAATCTTGTTTGCATTAATTGCATATCTCCGATCGTGTCCAGGTCTATCCTTGACAAAAGTAATCAAATGCTTTGCCGGACGCACTGGTAAATCAGGTGCTAATTCATCCATCATCTGACACAAAAGTTGCACCAGATTGAGATTTTCTACCTCATTATTACCACCAATATTGTATGTTTCCCCTGGTTTACCGTGATTGATTACCACATCTAAAGCATCACAATGATCGCCCACATAAAGCCAATCGCGCACATTTTTACCATCACCATAAACAGGTAATGGCTTACCTATTAAAGTGTTGATGCACATCAGAGGAATTAGCTTTTCGGGAAACTGATAAGAGCCGTAATTATTAGAGCAATTTGTGATAATGGTGGGGAGATTGTAAGTATGGTAATAAGCACGCACTAAGTGATCGCTACCGGCTTTTGAAGCTGAATAGGGACTATTGGGAGCATAAGGTGTAGTTTCACAAAAAGCTGCATCATCTGCGCCCAAACTACCGTAGACTTCATCAGTAGAAACGTGTAGGAAACGATAATCAGATGGCTGTGCTTTACCCTCCCAATGTTGGCGAAAAGCTTCTAGCAGAGTGAAAGTTCCTACCACATTAGTTTGGACAAAAGCAGCCGGCCCAAGAATCGAACGATCAACATGAGATTCAGCAGCAAAATGGGCGATGGTATCTATATTTTCGGTTGATAATAACTCGTCTATGATGGTGCGATCGCAAATATCCCCCTGCACAAACCGACAATTCTCTCTTCCTTCAACCAGCGCCAAATTCAGACGATTTCCCGCGTAGGTAAGCGCATCCAACACCACCACTCGGTCATCTGGATAAACCTGACACCAGTGATGGACAAAATTCGCCCCAATAAACCCTGCACCCCCAGTAACTAATAACCGCCGACTCATCCAATTTCCTCTCTTGTCTCTGTTTTCTCAGCACCTCTGGGGTAGCCTGTGGCAAGCCCTTCTCTACCAGAGCCTGCGCCAACGGGTTCGGGGGTGACGCTCCTACGTCGCTACCGCTAGCGCTAAGGCAAGACGCTCGAAGACACCGCTTCGCTAACGGCGGGAATTGCCATCGCTTTTAGCGTCTCACCTTGTGAGAAGACTGCGACCCTCTCACCTCTACGCGTCTACGTTTCTATTACTTAAAGTATTTCTTCCTCAGCTTACCGTATATCTTCTGAGCGAGTAATTTTGCCACACGTATTCTCGTCAAACTTTTAATATTAGATGGCTGCTGAATTTTGTGGTCAAAAAACTCATTTAACTCATTCACAATAACTTGGAAACGCTTAATAATATTTTCAGTTCGATATTCAGCCAAAAACTCCTCAGACAAACTAAAAGCTATTGAAGAATCAATCACCTTCAGAATACGTTGGACATCATATTCTTGAGAATATCCAGCAATTTTATAACAATTAAATCCAGGGTCTAAATAATCTGCCAGTCCACCGTTGACACTAGAAAATACTTGGCAACCACAGGCAAGAGCTTCCATTGGTTGTAGGCCAAATCCTTCACTAACACGCTGTTGTGCCCAGTACTCAGCCGAATCATAGAGATAAACCTTGGCTCGGTTGAATAGACCAGGTAAATCTTCTACATAAGAGTCAACAACCAATACTTTACAACGTTTTTGTAAAGCTGGAATCAATTCTTTAATTAAATACTCAGAAGACTTCCGAGCCTGAACTAAAACATCAATATCCCGTTCCAGACCTAAATTTTGAAACTCATCAGAAATTTGATTGGGCAAATAATAAATGAGAGAATTGGGTGATTTTTCTCCCCAATATCCCATTGTATAGCGGCTAACAGTGATGATCGGAATACTCGCAGGTAGCCTAAATGGATAACCTGCACTATGTGCATGGTAAACAACATTGTATTGCTTAAGTTTAGCCACGAGTTGAGCTACATCAAATCCCCAACTAATGACAAAAGTTACATCACTTAAACTTTTCTCTTTTAGCAAATCATCAATAAAAAGCTTACCTTTTTCTCGTTGGCGGTAAGTTACAACATCAGCACTACAGAACTGCTGAACCAGATTAAGTGCTTTTAACTCAGCCCAAAGACCACCACAGGCAAATTTGCCATCTGTACCGGGGAGTAAGAAGTAAAGTTTTCTCATAATTTTTTTTAAGAAGTAGGGAGTGAGACGAGATGGGGAAGACTAGGGAGAAAATTTTTTTTTGTCTCTCTCATTTCTTCTTGCTCTTTTCATTCTTGCCAGCCCACTTTAACAAAATATGCCTCACGCCCCCAAACGTCGCGTCTACGGGTAATATTTTCAATTGTTAGGTTAAAAGGAATGGCAGTTGTTAAGTAACGCTGTGCCATAGAACCTAAATCAGGTGCGAGTTCAGCGGCTGTCGTCGCTGCTAACCCCAAACCTATAATTTGCTCGATTGGTCGAAATGGTAGTAACAGATGCACACCGACAGCTAGTCCAGCTGTTAAGAGCATTGCTACTGATAAATTTGTCCCGCAACGGGGATGTACAGCCAAATCCCATTCTCCACTGGTGAGGCGGTGTCGAGCTAATATGACCGCACGCCGCAAATCACTAATATTCACCTCACCATAGAGATAGAATCCTTGCTCAGTAGACAAACCACTTAATAGTTCGTTATCTAGTTGAACCTTAGTAGGTTCTCCTTTAGCAGGATAGGCACTTTTTGATTCACTAAGAACCCAAACAGTAGCGTGTTCTAAGGCGTGAACCTGCCGTATCATCAGAATTTCTTTCAACCCTGGAATAAACGATAGCTGTCTGAGTAAATCGGCATCTTGTGTGGGTTGCGGAAAGTCTAAGGGTCGATATTCTGGGGCCGAAACTTTCTCAGATACAGGTTTCGTAAGATCAAAGTTAAAAAATTCAAAGGGAGACGAGCCACTCTGAAAAGAAGCAGAAGTATTCATTGGAATATTGCTCTCCAAGCCGATGGAGCAACATAGATTTCTTTCAAATGTAACGCTTGCACCACTGAATTGTTGCTAATTTTTGTGGATGATTGTTGAGTTTAAGCATTGGGCATGGGGCATTGGTTATTAATTATTCTCCTCTGCCCCTATGCTCCTGTGCGTAAGTTCTAAATCCGTTCTCCTGAATTTGGAAAGGAATTCTGATCTTGAGAGTTTCCGAGTCCGAGGGTCAGCTGGCTCCACTAACATAAACTCCGGCTGAGTGAAGGACTCGGAACTTTTGGTAGAATGTTCACACTGAAACAAAGGCGTGAAGAGGGGAACAATCAGTAAACCTCAAAATTGACTCGCCATTATACCAGACCAGAGCAATTACGTTGCTACTAATAAATTATTTATTCGATCTGGTTAGGCAGAAGACAGCAATTGACATCATTCAAACAGACTTTGCCCCACTGTAAAGCCCAGCGGACAAGAGCTACTCGATTTTCTGTCTCGGTCTTGGTAAGAATATTACTGATATGGTTATCAACTGTACGCTTGCTAATCTCCAGTTTTCCTGCAATCTCTTGGTTAGTTAAGCCAGCGGCTACTAAGTCGATAATTTGCAGTTCTCTGTCTGACAGACTAACGGGGGTCTCAGACTTGCCACCAGCCATGACTATTTCTATCCTCCCTTGGTATATGTACTTAATCGCTCTTTCTAATTCTAGAAGATTCTTTTGTTGGGAGGGGTTTCAAGTGTTAGCAGTAATACGATTGTCAATATTTTCTTTGGATTTAAAGTTGGCAAAAATATCAACATGAAAATGTTTTAGTATTTTATTATACAAAATTTTTGTAGAACCTTAGTATAAACATTTAGAGTATGTAGGTGATATTCAGAAGCGTATAGATGTTATGGATTAGTAAAAATTGCTATTTAATTCTATGAAGGACTGGCGACAGATTAGCAAAAATTGTTGTAGATTTTATACTGTAAATTCTTAATCCAAAATCGAAATCTAAAATCTAAAATGAAATGAGCAATCCCCGTGTTTTGTGCCTCGGTGAAGTTTTGTTTGATTGTTTAGCCGATCAATTAGGGCTAAAGCTGGAAGAAGTGAAATCCTGGACTCCCTATCCAGGAGGGGCACCAGCTAACGTAGCCTGTGCTTTAGTTAAGCTGGGGACGCCAGCAGGATTTATTGGAGCCGTTGGTGAAGATGAACCAGGAAATGCATTGGTGAAGCTATTACAAGATGTAGGTGTAGAGACGACGGGGGTACAACGCCATCCTACAGCACCAACGCGGCAAGTTTATGTTACACGGGATCTAGCTGGCGATCGCACCTTCGCCGGATTTGGTCAGTATGACACCGCAGAATTTGCCGATACTCGCCTGCAAGCTAAACAATTGCCAAATTCACTGTTTGAAGACGCAGATTTTCTGGTTTTGGGTACTCTGGAATTAGCCTATCCTGAAAGTGAACAGGCAATTCACCGTGCCCTAGAGTTAGCAGAACATTACGACCTGAAGATTGTGCTGGATGTTAACTGGCGTCCTGTATTTTGGGACGAGCCAAACATCGCTCATCAAAAAATTCCAGAGTTATTTAAGCGAGTGGATTTCCTCAAACTCTCCAAAGAAGAAGCCCAATGGCTATTTGAAACCGCAGATCCCGGAGCCATCACTTACCGTCTGGCTTCAATTGAAGGAGTACTAGTAACAGATGGGGAAAACGGTTGTACCTATTGTCTGGGTGAGAACGAAGGCAAATTACCTGCGTTTTCTATGCCAGTAGTTGATACAACTGGTGCAGGAGATAGCTTTTTGGCAGGATTCATCCACCAACTTAGTCAGCATGGCATCCACAGCCTGCGGGACGCAGAAACAGCAAAACGCATCGTCACCTATGCCAGTGCTGTTGGAGCGCTGACTACCATTAAACCAGGTGCGATCGCTTCTCAACCTACTGCTGCTGAAGTCGAAGCTTTTCTAGCCGCACATCAACTCTAGGAACTAGCATAAGCCCACTGGGATATCAGCCTCCAAAAGCTGATACTCCCAACTAGAAAATGGACGAAAATCTTCATGCCATTCTGCGGTCATATTGCACAATAAACGTAGTTGGAGTGGTGTGGGTACTGGATTAACCCGCTCAACTTTACTTTTAGAAGTTCTGAATTTTTGTTCTTGAGTTTAAAAACATCATCCACAATATATCGAGGGCAATAACCTACGATGTAATAATCCTCAGTACATAAGAGCAATGCACGCGGGTCATAGGGATGTTGAAATTCGTTTGCTAAATGTAATAGTTCACCCGTTTGCAATTAATTAATTCGCTCAGTTGCACAAGCAGAAAGGTGTCGCAATCCATGTGCAAAAAAATGGATACGGTATAAACCATTTTCATCTGGTTCTGGACAGGGGAAAACTTCAAAATAATCTGTTACCTTGCGCCCACCACTCCGAGAAAGGATGGTAACTGGATCGTCTTCACCTTCTGGAATATTTAGGCATTCAATATAATTTTTGTAGTCTGGGCGAGAGCGTCGCATTAATCGATTAGAAAACAAGGAGAACAGTTCAAACGATGTATATACCTTGTTCAAATTTGGAAAGGAATATAATAGCTGAAACTTATACTGAGACTGAGCCTCTACAGCACCTTGCGTATACACAAATTGATATTTATTTCCGTCAAATGATTAAGCGATCAATGGGAAGCCAAGCCCGACTTTTAGGATCTTGCCAAGCTAAAAAAAGTGTTTTCATAGTAGGGTGTCCAGCAGCTTGCTTTAGCTTTCTTAAATAGACAACGACCTAGCTCGTGATGACGAAACCAAAACTTTTCTTTTGTTCCCAAATCCTCATCAGCCTCTGGCGCATCTAGGGGAACCTCAATAAGACGAAACTGCTCTGGCATAATTTATGGAAAAGCCTGATTTAGAGCGAATTATTAACTTTATCTATGCTTAAATGTGTAACAATCAATGGTTAGTCTTAGCTTGCTGCCACAGAGTATCAACAGTCACAAACTCATAACCTTGTTGTAGCAGTTGCGGAATGAGAATTTGGATTGTGGCAGCAACATCTTGTCCACCGCAAGCACCATCATGTAAAACAATCAGCGAACCATTTTTCACCTGCTGCATAATTCGCTCTACCACAGTGCTTACGCCTGGTCGCACCCAGTCTTCTGGTACAACGCTCCACATTACTGGGCGGTAATTCCACTGAAAAAACAATTTTAAAGTAGCAGGTGTAAATAAACCATTGGGGGGGCGGACATCTCGCAGTTGTTGAGGTTGCAGGTTGCAGGCATTGTAGATGGCAGCTTGGGTTTTTTCTAAACTGTCCTTCAGGTCATTTGGAGAAAGCATGGGAAAAGAGCGATGATCGTAACCATGCAATCCGATCCAGTGTCCACGATCGCTAACGGCTTTAGCAATGGCTGGTGAACGGTTGACGCAAACACCCAACCAAAAAAAACTTGCTGTAATCTTGTAACGATCTAACACTGCTAAAACTTCGGGTGTGTATTGAGCATGGGGCCCATCATCAAAGGTCAGTGCGATCGCTTTAGAATTGGGATTTCCAGTCCAAAGGCAGTTAGGAAAACTTGGTTGGAGAATACGGTAGAAAATTGGGAACAAAGGAGCTAACTGCATAAAGTTTTTTCTTTTTTGCGTAATCTTGCATAACTACACTGATTACTTAATATAAGACTGTTAAGCGTGGGAACCAGAGCTTAACTCGCTTATATCTGGAACTTACACACTGTACAAATAGAGAATTGTAGATACAAGCGCTCCTTTTAGGTTCAAACATCAAAGCGATCGCTTTGATATGGCAATCACCACTCCAAAGTTAGTTGAGAAAGGTCGGCTGGAGAGTGTCAACGCTCTATTTTGTAAAAAATCTGTAAGAGCAATGCTATTTAACCTACCACTCATCTAAATTAAGGATAAATCTACGAATAAACACTGATGAAAAATTAATGTTGTTCAAAGATATACGAGATTATCAAATTTCATTTCTGGGCTTGTTCCTAGTCGTGGGAATCGGTACACGAGACTGGACATTGCGCCCAGAGTTGATTGGGATATTGATCGCCACTTGTGTAATAACCCAATGGATATTCTCATGGGCGACAGGCAAAGAACAAATGCCGAATTTTCGCAGTGCTTTAATTACCTCGCTGGGTCTGAGCCTGCTGTTGCGGGCTGATCACTGGACAACAATGGTAATAGCAGCAGCAAGTGCGATCGCTAGCAAGTTTCTTTTCAAATTCGGTGATAAGCATTTCTTCAACCCTGCTAATTTTGGCATCATTTCCGCCTTGATTCTGACTTCCGATGCTTGGGTTTCGCCGGGACAGTGGGGTGAAGAGTGGTGGTATGCGCTGTTATTTGCCGGGACTGGCGGCATGATTTTGCAGCGCATTGGTCGCTGGGACACCACAGCCGCTTTTTTGGGTACCTATTCCTTCCTAGAAGCGATTCGCAATCTTTGGCTGGGTTGGACTTGGGATGTTTACTGGCACCGACTGATGAGCGGGTCTTTACTGCTGTTCGCCCTATTTATGATTACAGATCCGCGATCAATTCCCAATTCCCGAATTGGGCGGGTAGTTTGGGCATTTTGCATTGCCGGATTAACTTTTATCCTGCGAAATTATTTCTTTGTTTCTACCGCAGTTTTCTGGGCGTTGTTTGCCCTTGCGCCATTGACCATTTTGCTAGATGTTCTCTGGTTAGCCCCACGATTTTCTTGGCAAGAGGGAGGCGAGGGTGATAAGGGAGCAGGGGGAGAACTCATAACTTCTAACTCCTAACTTTTAACTTAGCAATAAAAAATCAGTATTAAAAAAGTAAAAAAGTAGAGGTATAAAATGAGATTTTTTCGACTTTTAATGCCATTACTATTGGCAGTTGTAGCCGTGTTTTGTTTTGCACCCGCAGCTTGGGCATTTTGTGGATTTTATGTAGCTAAAGCTGATACGAAGCTGTACAACAAAGCTTCTCAGGTGGTGATAGCACGGAATGGCGATCGCACCGTTCTGACAATGGCAAACGACTTCCAAGGCGAAGTCAAAGATTTTGCAATAGTAGTACCTGTGCCAACGGTGCTGAAAAAAGAGCAAGTTCGTGTGACTGAACCCAAGATTATCGAGCGCCTAGATGCTTTTAGTGCGCCGCGATTGGTAGAATATTTTGACCCAGATCCTTGTGCCCCACTACCGCTATTTTCTAGAAACGCAATAAATTTCTCAGCAGCAGTAGGAAATATTGCAGAAGTTCAGACAGCCGATCGCAGTTTGGGTGTGACGGTGGAAGCGCGTTTCAACGTGGGCGAATACGACATCGTGATCCTCAGTGCTAAAGAATCTGGCGGACTGGAAACTTGGCTCACACGCAATGGCTATAAAATTCCTCAAGGGGCGAAACAGTTACTTCAGCCCTATATCCGTTCCTCAATGAAATTCTTTGTTGCCAAAGTCAACTTAGATAAATTCGAGGAATCTGGCTACCAGTTCCTCCGTCCGCTACAAATTTCCTATCAATCACCCAAGTTCATCCTGCCAATTCGTTTAGGCATGATCAATGCCACGACAGAGCAGGATTTAATTGTCTATATCCTCTCGCCCCAAGGAGAAGCAGAAATCGCTAACTATCGGACGGTGAAAATTCCTTCCAACGTCAATATTCCTGTGTTTATCAAAAATGAATTTGGTGAATTCTACAAATCTCTGTTTCAAACCGCTTACACCAAAGAAGGCAGAAGAGTCGGTTTTTTGGAATACGCTTGGGATATGGCTAGTTGCGATCCCTGTTCTGCCGATCCCTTGACCCAAGAAGAACTCAAGGAAGCTGGCGTATTTTGGCTAAATGATAATTCTCCAAGTGATGTGCCACCATTCCGCAAGCTTGTTCTTCCCTCTTTTAACAGTAACGTCTTCATCTCCCGTCTACATGTCCGCTACACCCGCGACACATTCCCTGAAGACTTAACTTTCCTACAAACTGCCAACCGTGAATTATTCCAAGGGCGTTATATTTTGCAATATCCGTTTCAAGGGGAACTTAAGTGTGAGGCAGGTAAAAAATACAAACAGTCTTTGCCCAAGCGTTTTGAACAAGAGGCGCAGACTCTAGCTAGGTTAACCAACGGAAATATCCAAGATATTCGCAACAAAATGAAGCTGAGTGTCGGGAATCTGACATATTCCTGGTGGGAAAATTTAGTTTCCTGGTTTGGATTAAATTAGACCTCTTGCAAAAATAGTTTTGCACTCTTGAGGAAAGGGCTGCATGTTAAGGGGTGCATGGTAATTCTATCGCCGCTTTCCCCTTTACCCCTTACCCCTTTCCCTACTTCTGCAAGAAGTCTATTGAAGGCATTGGGGATTGGGTACTGGAAAAAATTAGTTGAACCCTAATATTTCATCTAATCCCCAATCCCTTTAAAAAAACATACAGTATCTTGATGAAAGGTAATTTTTTAGGGCGTTGTTATAGGCAATACTAAGATGTTCTTGCTTTCTGCCCTAAGATTGTCATGGTTCAATTCGATGAACAGCTACGCGGCTTAGTTACCGAAGCCTGTGGACACCCACCTGGAAGTCCTCAGCGTCAGAAGCTGCTCACACAAATTATTCGCTTGACAGCAAATAGACTCTGGAGGGAAAGTACTCCCTACTATCAAGATGCACTACAACAAACTTGGTTGTATTTCTGCCGCAATGTTTGTGAAGGTTTGACAGGCCAAATCTATGATCCCACTTATGGGAGTGTCATCACCTGGTTAAATGCTTACCTCAAACGGAGACTACAAGACTTTTACATTAACCAAAACCGAGAACAAGCCACAACAGTCCCTCTTCGGGTTCGTCAGTCTATATCGGGTGGAATAAGGGAAACCATTGATCCTGTAGATAACCTCCCAGCCACCCCCCAAGCACCGCCTATTCTGGAAGACTTGGAGATATGGGCTAAGACAGATTCTGAAGGAGAACTGTGCAGTATTTACATTAAAGGGCGTCCAGATGTGAATTGTCAGGTGTTAATTCTCAAACGCCTACCTCCGGAAATTAGCTGGAGAGAATTATCTGAGGAATTTGGGTTGTCAATTCCGACATTAAGCAGTTTTTATCAGCGCCAGTGTCTACCACGTTTGCGTAAATTCGCCGAATTGCAGGGATTGTTATAAACAAGGCAGAACGAGAGTTAGTCGGTTGCGAACTCTCCCGAAGATAAAAAGACCTCTAGAAGTTTTACTACGCAACTGTCCCTCTCCGACGGGCGAGAGGGACAGACTTGAACTAAAGTTCAATGCAGGGAGAGGTTAGTATCAGTTGGTAATAGACAGAACCCAATTGCCTAAAAGTTGGTTTACTCTATCGGGTATTTCATCATGGGGACAATGACCAGCTGTTAGGAAATGTTCTGTAAGTTCAGGATAATATTGGCGAAACTTTTGGGAACGTTCTCTAGCATTCATCCAAGGGTCAGCTTCTCCCCACAACATCAACAATGGACAAGTTAATTGCTTTAGTAGCAAATCAACTTTTTCTCCTTGAGGAGTGCTAAAGACTGACACAAATACTTCCATTGCACCAGGATCGTAAGCAGGGCGAGAAATTTCTTCTACTAATTGGTCTGTAATCGCACTCTTGTCAAGATAAACTTTTTCTAGAGTTTGGCGAATTACCCAACGTTGTCGCACGTATTGAAATAACAAAAACTGGGCTAAAGGTTGTTGAAAAATCCACTTAGTGCCGTCACCAAGAAGTTTTTGCAAAGTAGCGGGTTGTATGTCCGCCTCAATTTCTGATTGTAAAGCTTCAGGCTCAGGTGTAGGCTGGCTGTCGCTAAAAGGCCCTGCACTATTGAGCAAAACTAAACCAGCCGCACTGTCGGGACGTTGCGCTGCAACACACAAGCAAGCATAGCCACCAAGGGAATTACCTGCTAATACTGCTTTTTGACCAATCACTTCACTGATAAAATCATGGAGTTGGTCGCGCCACAAGTCGCCGCTATACTGCAATTTCGGTTTTGCCGATCGCCCGAATCCTAAAAGGTCGATCGCAAATACTTCAAAATCTTGACACAATCCTGTGATATTCTTGCGCCAGTGGTCTGTGGAAGCACCAAATCCATGCACCAAAAGCAAGGGCGGACGTTGCGCTTGCTTCTCTCCCGCACGCACATAGTAAACGTTGTGCCCGCGCCACTGCCAATATTTACCAGGAATTGGGGTTGTAGAGGGGGCTGTAGTTGCCTGCATGATTCAAAGAATTGTTAAGTAGCTTTTAATAATTGTAGGCTAGTCCAAGGAGTGGGGGAGCAGGGGAGGTTGGGGGGGAATCACTAATGACTAATAACTAATAACTAATGACTAAAGAAAGATTAATTACAGGCAAAACTAAGCTATTAGGGGTAATTGGACATCCGGTGGAGCATTCGCTCTCGCCAGCGATGCATAATGCTGCGTTAGCGCAGCTCGTCGTTGGCGAAGCCTCTCGCAGAGAAGACATCGCTAATTTGGGATTAGATTACGTTTATCTTCCCTTTCCTATAGCACCACATAATTTAGAAATAGCGATCGCAGGTTTCGCAGCTATTAATGTCGTCGGTTTTAATGTGACAATCCCTCATAAACAGGCAATCATGCCCCTTCTCTCAGAAATTACCCCTGTTGCTCAAGCTATAGGCGCAGTGAATACTGTTAGTCGCCAAAATAATCAATGGGTGGGGACAAACACAGATATAGAAGGATTTATTGCTCCTTTGCAGACAATCTATAAGCAAGATTGGAGTCAGAAGGTAGCAGTAATTTTAGGCAATGGTGGTGCAGCTAGAGCAGTTGTAGCAGGTTGTCACCAACTAGGTTTTGCGAAAATTCATGTTGTTGGGCGTAATGTGCAGAGATTACAAGACTTTGGCAATAGTTGGAGCAATTCACCCATAAGTGAAAATTTACAAGTTCATCAATGGGAGGAATTGCCAAAGCTAATTCCTCAAGCTAATCTGCTGGTAAACACAACTCCCATAGGTATGTATCCCAAGGTTGATGAGTCGCCTTTGAGTGTAGAGGAAATGGCGAATTTACCCAAGGGTGCGATCGCTTACGATTTAATATATATCCCTAAACCGACGCAATTTCTAGAGCAGGCTGAAAAACAAGGCGCAATTGCGATCGATGGCTTAGAAATGCTAGTTCAACAAGGGGTAGCAGCATTAAAAATTTGGTTACAGCAGGAAATAGTGCCTGTAGAAGTGATGCGCCAAACATTGCAAAAGCATTTAGGTTTAAGTTGATAGAAAAACAATCTTCTTGAGCCTAGATTGCCTTTGCTGACTCTAACCCTAGTCGCGCAGAGAAATACTGACGGTATAATTGGCAGCGAGGCTCGACTTCATTGCCAGACAGTTGCACCAATCCCATACTCTGTAACTTATAAGCAGATAAAGGTTCTAATTGCACACGGCTAGAGGAAGTGATGACTTTTTGAAATGCGATCGCTAAAACTGGATGGTCTTGTAAATTTAACCAAAATTCCCGCAAGTGGTTACCATAAATGCCGGCCTCTGTAGATGCTGCTGCTAAAAGGTCTTCTCTAGTGACATCGGGATGATTTTTGAGATAAGCGAACGCTTGTTTTAAGAGGTAAGGATGCCCTCCCACTAGACTCATTAATAGCTCGAGCCAGGTGGATTCGTTTTCTAGTTTATATTGTTGAGCAAAGTCTTGTACTTGTTCACGGGTAAATTCTGATAGTTCAATTAGCAAGCCAACATTAAAGGGAGATTGATTAATATTGAGCCGGATATAAACGTCAGTGGAATGGGCAAGAACTAAGCGCAGTTTCTTCCAGTTTTGCCGACTTCTTGCCTTCTCATACCAAGACCGCAATAGCCCAAAAAAGTCCTCATAAATTTCTGGATAGGAAAACAATAAATCAACATCATCTAAACAGAGGACGAGAGGACTGTCTGCCTGAGCTAAGAGATATTCTTCAAAATAGCTGGTACAACTGACTTTACTGCCGATTCCAGCCTCATCCCAATAGTCTTCTAACTGATTTGGTAAGCCTAGTTCTCGACTAAGGTTAATCCCAAACCAGCGCAAGAATTTATCAAGATTACTAAAATGGGTTTTGCGATCGGCGAGTTCCAAGCTTAGACTCACGGTCTGATAGTTATGAGCAGCGACTTGAGTTAATACTCGGTTAATTAAGGAGGTTTTTCCCATCAAGTTGGGGGCTTTAATCCGAATCAGAGAACCAGGTTGCAAAAGAGTTTCATAGCAAATAGATTCAATGGGAGGTCGTTCAATATAGCAATCGGGAATTAACGCGTCTAGGGTGGCATCGTTAATCTTTGTTGGGAGAAATGTTGGGACAGTTTCTGGTGAGTATTCGCTATCACTCAAAGTTTGATTAATTTTTTCGCTTTCAGATATAAGCTGTTGTTCATAATAACGTTTTAGTGCTTCTTTTAAATTACCTTTTTTTACCTTTTCTCCCAATGCTTTTGAGAGGATCTTCCATAGTTTTGGGGCAACATCTTGACTAATATAACTGGTTGCATATTGATGTTTGGCTGCCATCTGATCGTATTCTTCTCGATCCCATGCTCCTTGAATGACAATAATTTCTACATCATTCAAATTTCTTTTTGTTTGTAATAAAAAAGCTTGATTGGCAATTTTAATAGCTGTTTGAAAGTCAAAGTTTTTCATATTAAAACTTAATACTAAATATTTTTTTAGAAAAGAATAAAAAACTCCATAACCATTAAAATTTAATTTTACCTGACTTGCTCTTAAATTTACTTGAAATGACTGCTTTTAATGAGTATTTCGAGTTCTAATATGGTAAAATTCTAAACTTAGTATGGAGTTGGTAGGTTTCTCACAACCTCCAAAAGAATGCCTTATGTTTATTAAGGAGGGCCTACTCTATCAAGTCGGGGGAAGTTTACCGGCTGATGCACTTACGTATATCGAGCGACAAGCCGATGCATCTTTATATGAAAACTTAAAATCGGGACAATTCTGTTATGTTCTCAATTCCCGGCAAATGGGCAAATCTAGCTTGCGGGTACGCATCATGCAGCGATTACAAACTGAAGGATTTGCTTGCGCCGATATTGATTTAACAGAAATTGGTAGCCAGAATATTACCCCAGAACAATGGTATCTCGGATTTATCAAAACTCTGACTAGCTGTTTTTCAGTTTCTTTGTCGCAACGGGGCAAATTGTCGGCGTGGTGGCATCAAGAAGACTGTTTATCACCTCTGCAACGATTGAGTGGTTTTATTGAAGAAATTTTATTAAAAGAAATTGAGCAAAATATTGTTATCTTTATCGATGAAATTGATAGCGTTATTAGCCTCAACTTTCCAGCTGATGATTTCTTTGCCTTCATCCGTGCCTGTTACAATCGACGTGCCGATCGTCTGGTTTATAATCGTCTAACCTTTGTATTATTGGGAGTTGCAACGCCTGGGGATCTGATTGCAGATAAAAGCCGCACTCCGTTTAATATTGGTCATGGGATTCAGCTAGAGGGGTTTAAGTGGTCAGAAATTACCCCCTTAGTTCAAGGATTAGCCAACAAGATAGAGAATCCGCAGACGGTGATGAAAGAAATTGTG
Organism: Nostoc sp. CHAB 5824; assembly: GCF_020829665.1. Lineage (GTDB taxonomy): Bacteria > Cyanobacteriota > Cyanobacteriia > Cyanobacteriales > Nostocaceae > Nostoc. The sequence continues at coordinate 260,668 of NZ_JAIVFT010000002.1, read as the reverse complement.
GAATGGACAGGGGGACAGCCCTTTCTCACACAAAAGTTGTGTCGGCTGATTTTGGTTTCTCCCGTTTACCTTCACGCAGGCAGTGAAGCCGAGTTGATTGGGCAAATCGTACGATCGCATCTCATTGACAATTGGGAATATCAAGATAATCCAGAACATCTCAGAACCATCCGCGATCGCATACTTTGCAATGAGCAGCGTGCTAGTCGCCTACTGGGGCTATATCAACAGATATTACAGCAGGAAGTTGCCGCCGATGACAGTTCCGAACAGATGGAATTGCGGCTGACAGGGCTAGTAGTCAAGCAACAAGGCATTCTCAAAGTTTATAACCATATTTATCGGATTGTTTTCGATCGTGATTGGGTAGAGCAGCAATTAGCTTCTCTGCGTCCCTACTCCGAAGGACTTACTGCTTGGTTAGAGTCAAATTGCCAGGATGAATCACGCCTGCTACGGGGTCAAGCATTGCAAGAGGCGCAAAGCTGGGCAGTGGGCAAAAGTTTAAGTGATTTGGATTATCAGTTTTTGGTACAGAGCGAAGATTGCGATCGCCAAGAAGTGCAACAAGCCCTAGAAGCAGCAAGACTTACGGAAGTGGAAGCCCGTTTGAGTGCTGAAGAAAAAACGGCTAAACTCCAGCGATTTCTGCTAGGGGCGGTCAGTATTGCCCTAGTAGTGTCCTCCGGGTTAGGGGTGACAGCTTTCTTGCAGTATCGCAAAGCACTTAAAAGTGAGATTGGGGCGATCGCTCAATCCTCAGAAGCTCTGTTTGTTTCCAATCAACGTTTAGACGCACTGGTAGAAGCTATTAAGGCCAAGCAAAAACTCCTTTCATTCGGTAAGGCAGATGCAGATTTAACCGAACAGGTAGAAAAATCTTTACGGCAGGGAGTCTATGGGGCAGTTGAGTACAACCGCTTGTTAGGGCATAGTGTTGAGGTTTACGCTGTTGATTTCAGCCCCGATGGAAATTTAATTGCTTCGGGAGGTGGGGACAGTCTAGTTAAACTCTGGAAGTCCGATGGAACTTTACTGAAAAACCTAACAGGGCATGAATCTGAGGTTTACGTCATTACTTTCAGCCCCGATGGTCAGCTCATTGCCTCAGGAAGTTCAGACAATACCTTCAAACTCTGGAAGCCGGATGGAACTTTGCTGAAAACCTGCAAGGGTCATAGCGCTGCCGTTTGGGGCGTTTCTTTTAGCCGCGATAGTCGTTTAATTGCCTCGTCAAGTGCAGATGGAACAGTCAAAGTTTGGCAGAGGGACGGCACGTTGCTGCAAACTCTTAAAGGGCATCGCGGTAGCGTCGTCGCAGTTGCCATTAGTCCCAATAGCCGTTTGATTGCCTCCTCAAGTGTGGATGGAACGGTCAAACTCTGGCGGCGAAAAGGTATGAACAGGTCTTATATAGCCTATAAAACTCTAACAGGGCATATCAGTGGCAGTACGATTTATGCTGTTGCTTTCAGCCCCGACAGCAGTTTAATTGCCTCAGCAGGACAAGACAAGACGATTAAACTCTTGAAACGAAATAGCGCGGGTGAGTTTGAAAACCATCCCTACAAAAGCTTAGAGGGACACGGGGCCCCGATTTGGGGAATACATTTTAGCCCTGATGGGTCTTTTATTGCTTCAGGAAGTGTGGACAACACCACTAAACTCTGGAGTCCCGATGGTAGATTGCTAAAAACGTTAGAAGGGCATAGCTCTATAGTTTGGGGAGTTTCTATTGCTCGTGATAGTAATGCGATCGCTTCAGCAAGTTACGACAAAACTGTGAGACTTTATAAGAAGAATACCCCCTTGCTCCGCACCCTAACTCAAAAGACTGATTCATTTACAAGAGCCGTTTTCAGCCCTGATGGATCTTTGATTGTCTCAACGAGTGTAGATGGAACAGTTAAACTCTGGAAAACAGATGGTACATTGCTTCGCACCTTAACAGGTCATCGTTCTGAGATTTGGGGAGTTGCCTTTAGCCACGATGGTAAAATTATTGCCTCAGCGAGTCTTGACAAAACGATCAAACTCTGGGACGCTTCAAACGGTAAGTTGCTTCGTACCCTAACAGGTCATAGCGATGGAGTTTGGAGAGTTGCCTTCAGCCCCGACAGCAAGACTATTGCCTCATCAAGCGTGGACAAGACAGTTAAACTCTGGAACGTCGCTGACGGCAAGTTACTTCGCACCTTCACGGGTCATAGAACTATGGTTTGGGGAGTTGCTTTCAGCCCTGACGGCAAAACTATTGCCTCGGCGAGCCAAAACAACACTATCAAACTCTGGAACGCTGTTGATGGCAAGTTAGTTCGTACCTTAACGCAGGGTTACGGAGATTGGGTTTGGGGAGTTGCCTTCAGCCCTGACGGCAAGACTATTGCTTCGGGGAGTGTCAACACTGTCACACTCTGGAACCCTGCTAATGGCAAATTGCTTCGCTCGCTCAAAGGTCATAAAGGTGCGGTATACGAAATTGCCTTCAGTCCCGACAGTAAAATGATTGCCACGGCAAGTCTGGACAAGACAGTTAAACTCTGGCAATTAGATGGTACATTGCTGCGTACCTTAAATCTTCATAGCTCTGGGGTTTCTGGGGTTGATTTTAGTCCCGATGGGAAAACACTTGCCTCGGCTTCTTTAGACAAGAGCATCATTCTCTGGAATTTGGAGCAGGTTCTCAATCTCGACTTATTGGCTTATGGTTGCAATTGGGTTGGCGATTATTTACGGACGAATGCTGGGGTGAAGGAAAGCGATCGCCATCTTTGCGATCAGATACACCTTGAGCCAATCTCCAGACAAACACATAAATAGAGATTGCCAGAGTTATTTATCAAATATTTGCGTAATTTATTCGTAGTAATTTTTTGTATTTTAGTACGTAAATTTGCTCAGGCGATCGTTGTAATTACAGAAATCTGAGGTAATACCCACCTGAATTTACCTGAATTTACCTGAATTTACCTGAATTCTATTTCTTTCTTATACTCCTGAATTTAACTCAACTATTTAATTGAATTATCCAAGATACTGACATCAGAAAGTTGTTTTTAGGAAATTGTAATCATGAAAAAAGATGCAGCAACACTCTCAAACCTAAATTGGTCAACCTGGGGGAATTTATTGTCACAAGAGGAAGAAAATTGCATAAGAGGTGGAATTAAGAATATACAGTGGCTTGAGAATAGAGGAATAATTGTACACAGTATTGAAGGAGCAAGGAAAGGATAAGGTAGTTTTTTAAAATACACGAAAATCATAAGTGTGAATCATACCTCACTCATGAAACTTACGTTAAACGCTCTGTTAACGCTCTTTTATTACTCTGAAAAACTAAAATATTTGTAGGTTGGGTTGAACAAAGTGAAACCCAACAAAATCAAGGATTATTAGTGTTGAGTTTCTTTCCTAAAGCCAACCTACGCCTAACATTATGAGCGGTCAAAGACAAGCTGAAACTTCAGCCAAAGTGCGTAGTTTACCGCACTTCTCTACGAGACGCTCCGCGTAGCTTGCTTCCACGAAGTGGTACGGCAAGGCTCAGTGACCACCGTAGGCATCGCATTTAGTTCTTCCTTAGACGAATTCCGAAATTTACAACAGACAAGCTTAAACCTAAGCTAAACAGCAAAGATATAACGCACAAACATTCAAAATGACCGTTGGCACAATTTTAAGACCAACATCATTGATGTATCCAGTGTTTCTCAAATCTTCAGACTTGACCGCAAAACCCTGCTCTAATCAGGTCTGGTTCAACTTTTTTTTCATTTTTCCTTTTCGCTTCCTTGCGAGAAAGCGATGAGGTAATTTCTTTATCCTCTAATTTAAGGAGACGCTCACTATGGCAGTCATTAACGGTACTAATGGTAATGACACACTGATTGGTAGATTTGACCTCCCTGTATTATTTTTTGATTTTCCTGATACCATCAATGGGCTGGACGGTAATGATAGTCTCACTGGTCTTGGCACCGATGATACGCTCAATGGAGGCACAGGTGATGACACGCTGAGAGGTCAAGGTGGGAATGATAGCCTCAATGGGGGCATAGGTGCTGACATCTTGGATGGGGGCATAGGTGCTGACATCTTGGATGGTGGTGACAATGATGACCTCTACATCGTAGACAACGTTCGAGATGTTGCTACCGAGGTAATGGGTGATAGTAGGGCCGGGGTAGACACTGTACAGTCTTCAGTTACCTATACCCTAAGCGCTAACCTGGAAAACCTAACTTTTTTGACAGGGACTGCACCAATTAACGGCACAGGTAACGCTCAGGACAACGTGATCAACGGCAACCAAGGCACAAATGTCCTCTTGGGGTTAGCTGGCAATGACATCCTTAATGGTGGTGGATTTGGCGATGACATCCTTAAAGGTGGATTTGGCAATGACACCCTTAATGGTGGATTTGGCAATGACATCCTTAAAGGTGAATTTGGCGATGACATCCTTAGTGGTGGATTTGGTACTAACACCCTTAATGGTGGATTTGGCAATGATACCCTTAAGGGTGGATTTGGCAATAACAGTCTTAATGGTGGATCTGGCAATGACCTTTACATTATCCCTATCGGTAGTTTGCTTAGTTCTTTGGACATAGTTGGTGAATTGGCTGATGAAGGGATAGATACAGTAGAGTCTTCTGCTAGCCAAACACTAGGTGCCAATCAGGAGAACTTGGTCTTAACTGGTAGCAATACTATTTTCGGTATTGGTAACAACCTCAGCAACGTTATTACTGGTAACAATGCCAGCAACATCCTCCTGGGATCTGGTGGCAATGACACTATCCAGGGGTTGGGAGGCAATGATGTTTTGACTGGGGATGCTGGAAATGACATTCTGGTTGGAGGGGAGGGCAATGACCGCCTCAATGGCACTAACTTTACTCTAGAAGGCAATGGAGAACGAGATTCTTTACGAAGCGATAGCGTATTAGATACGGATATCTTTATCCTTGGGCAAAGAAGCGGCACGATTGAAAAGGTCTATTACAACAATCTAGGTAATACAGATTATGCAGTAATTAGCGACTTTGACTTTAATACTCGCGATCCGTTTCGTTTTAGCGATCAGATCGAGCTACTAGGCAGTGCAGCAAACTATTCATTATCAAATGTAACTGTTGACGGTATTTCAGGTACAGGAATTAGCTTTGGCGGTGACTTAATTAGCATTGTTCAAAATGTCAATGCGTCAGATTTGAGTTTGACGAGCGCCAACCAGTTCATCTATGTTTAGTCATGACTACCTGTTAAGATAAAGCATACCTAGTACTTAATTACTTTCAGGCAGATGTAAGAGAATATTTAGCCCCAAATAGCAATCAAATCCCCTAAATTTATTTATGGGGGTTATCTTTTTACTTTTTAGTTTTTAAGACGAAGGGCGACAGCTGAGTTTTAAAATCCGTGATGCGGAAGTTGACCCCAAAGACCCAGAGCAGGAAACTTATCTTTACACTGTCTTTTACCGGGACAATAATCAGAATTTGCAGAATCTTTGCCGAGGAGATGCTAATTATGCTCCGAAAGCGATCGCTCTTCAAGGGTCATGGGATAATACAGGTGCTTATCAGCTGGGAAAAAAACTAGTAACCTTTAGCTGCACCAATGGAGCCTTAGCTAAATGTATTCGCTTTGGCTATAAACCTTGGAAAACTTTTAATGGGCGATCGCTACAAGACTATCACCAAGCATGTGTGCGGATGGTACGTGCTGACTACTGTGGGGATGGCACATCTCACACTCATGATGGAACACTGATCAATTTCTACGACCGTTTGGGAGTGCGACAACAAGGTGTATCCCCAAATATGAGCTTTGTAAGCGGCATGGGGTGTGGATGGGGCACAGTACATCAATCATCTCCGATGGCCACAAGAGTTAGTATACGTCCAGCGGGTTTGTCCTGAAAAACTTGCTGCTGAAAGGAAAGGAATTAATCAATTTTCCACGGCTGAACAGGTTCAGCAAAATTTTCCCAGTGCTTTAGTATTCAATGATTCAGTAGTCAGAAAGCCTAATTTCTGATCCAGCAAAGTTTTTCCACTTTTCCACACTTCCTTATTTTATTATTGCAAAATGTAGCATTGGCGGATAGATTAGACTTCTTTGGAATCGTTATAACCGCACTTTAATCTATGTTTGCTAAACCCAAAATATTTTTATCATGGCTTGCATTATTACTAAGTTTTGCAAGCCTATTTCTTAGTTCTTGGATTCTTCTTCCGGCTCCAAATATGTTTTTACTCACGCTAGCAGTGGGAGCGCCAGAAGTCAGTCCCTGGTTATTGTTATTAAATTTGCTTCTTTTATTACTTTCTTTTTTTTACATCCGTCGCCGTAAATTACAGCGTTTAGCTTGTATTTTCAGCTTAATAGGTTTGCTAATTTGTGGATGGGTGCTAGTGAATATCCCCCTAACTCAAATACAGATGGCTAAAGCCATGAAACAAGGATTGGGAACAAATTATCTAGAGCAAATTCCAGCCCAAGTAACGGCTAAGATGCAAACTCATCCGTTTAACTTAGTTAATTTCTTCGGGGGTATTGCATTAGGCAAAACGCGACATCAAAAAGATATTATCTTTGCTTCTCCTGCGGGAGTGCCTTTAAAAATGGAAGTTTACCAACCCTCAGAGGTAGGGAAATATCCAGCAGTGGTAGTAATTTATGGTGGAGCTTGGCAATATGGAAACCCTCATGCAAATTCTGAGTTTAATCAATATATCGCTCATCAGGGATATATAGTATTTGCGATCGACTATCGACACGCGCCTAAATATCAGTTTCCATCTCAGTTAGATGATGTGCGTACAGCCCTAAATTTTATTCGCAAACATGCAACAGAATATGAAGCCGATCCAGAACGCATGGTACTTATAGGGCGTTCTGCGGGAGCGCACCTAGCAATGTTAGCAGCTTATCAACCAGATGCACCACCCATTCGTGCTGTGGTGAACTATTACGGGCCTGTTAATTTAACTGAAGGATACAAAACACCACCAAATCCCGATCCTATCAACACCCGCGCTGTTTTAAAAGCATTTCTCGGTGGTTCTTTAAAAGAATTGCCTAATCAGTATGAAATTGCTTCACCAATAAATTATCTGACGCACCCTTTACCACCAACTTTATTAATTTACGGCAGTCGTGACCATTTGGTGGAAGCGCGATTTGGCAGACAAATGTATGAACGTTTACATGATTCTGGTAATACTGCGGTTTTTCTAGAAATCCCTTGGGCAGAACACGCTTTTGATGCCGTTTTCAACGGTGTGAGCAATCAATTAGCGTTATATTATACCGAGAGATTTTTAGCGTGGGCGTTGTTCAAGCAATAATTTCATTAACTTACAGCAGCAGTCAGAGTGTAAAGGCTGATTAATGGAGTTCAAAGACTCATTCACGAGTATCAAAGACTCATCCGCGAGTATCAAAGACTCATCCGCGAGTATCAAAGACTCATCCGCGAGTATCAAAGACTCGTCCACGAGTAGCAAAGACTTAACGAGCTTTACTCAGCACTCCTCACTCCTGTACAGAGGCGATTAATCGCGTCTCTACTCCTCACTATTTCTGCGGCCAGCGCCAGTTATAGCGATTCCATTCGTAGATACCTTGAATTTCATACTCAGCGCCGTTGAAGAAGCGGACGACGCAGTTAGTGGAGGTATCATCACCGTTGCTAATTTCCTCGACCTTAATCACCATACAGGGAAACCATTCGCGCTTACAAGGCCCATCTTCTTGCACCCATTCCCATAGTGCATTGGAAACTTCAATGCGATCGCCTATTCTTAGCTTTAGTGCATCCTCAAAATAAGAATACTTATCAAAATGATATGACTCAACACGATTGAGCCACTGCAAACCATAGCGTTGCCGAATAAATTGTACTGTTCCAGAGTCATTTTGCAGTAGCCAGTCGTTGAGTAACTGCACTTTCCAAGTACGGTTGCGCTGTTCTTCATCCTTAACAAACTGTAAAAATGTTTCTAACTCCTCTGGCGTAAGTTCGTCTAAAGGATTAGGAATACTTGACGCCCTAGAGGTAGAATTTCCCTGAATTTGCTTGACGACTTGCAGTAATATCTCTTTTTGCGTGTCAGTGAGAGGACAGCTTGCTGCATCACAATCATTAAAGGCTGCGAGCATAGATGCTTCAATCTCATCTGGGGTCATAAGTTAATAGCAATTAAGGGTTTATTTCCCTAATTATTACCGAAAATTTGGGTCTAAAGCCCCGTGCTAGAAGCACAGCTTTCTATTGTGTTATTTTATCAGCAATATTCCATGATAAAATATACAGATGATAGTAAGAGAAGCCAAGCTATTAAAGGGAACTAAGGAACAATACCAAAGTATTGATGATGCGATTCGCACTGCTCAATTTATTAGAAATAAAGCAGTTCGTTATTGGATGGATAATCAAGGAGTTGGTAAAGCTGACTTATATAAGCTGTGCAAAGACTTAGCTGCATCGTTCGACTTCGCTTTGAAGTTAAACTCCGCAGCCCGTCAAGCCAGTACCGAAAGAGCATGGCAATCTATCTCAGGTTTCTACAAAAGTTGTAAAAAACAGAAGAAAAATATTGGCTATCCTAAGTTTAAAAAACATTCTCGTTCAGTAGAATACAAAGTCTCAGGCTGGAAACTATCTGATGATTGCAAAATTATTACTTTCACGGATGGCTTTAAAATTGGTTCTTTATCAGTATTCTGTAATCACCAAACGCGAGAAGACCTTCATCGACTTAAAATCAACCGTGTCCGGTTAGTACACAAAGCAGATGGCTATTATGCCCAATTCTGCTTTGATGCCGAACGCAAGGAAGAGGGAGTATATACAGGCAATGTTGTTGGGTTGGATTTAGGGTTAAAATATTTCACCAAAGATCAAAACGATAATGCTGTAATTTATCCCCAATTCTTGAGAAAGTCAGAACGGAGACTGAAAAAAGCTCAGAAGCGGTTGAGTAAAAAGTTTGTTAAAGGTAAAAAACCTCAGTCAATCAATTATCACCGAAGCCGGAAACGATTAGGTAAAGTTCATCTAAAAATCCAAAGACAGCGTAAAGATTGGGCTATAAAGCTTGCCCGATGCGTGGTTCACTCTAACGATGTGATTGTCTATGAAGATTTAAAGATTACGAACATGGTGAAGAACCATCACTTAGCCAAGTCAATTTCAGATGTTAGCTGGTATCAGTTCACTCACTGGCTAGATTACTATGGAAAAGTCTTGGACAAGGTAGTTGTGGCAGTGTCGCCTAACTATACTTCACAAGATTGCTCCTCTTGTGGTCATCGTGTGAGAAAGTTACTCAGCACCAGAACTCATTTATGTTCTAACTACGGAATAGAAATTTGTCGGGATACAAATGCGGCGATTAATATCCTTAAGAAGGGAATGAAAATCTTAGGGAGCAAGTGGCAAAACAGTACTTCTGGGCAAGAAGAATCTGCCTCGCAAGAGGAAAAGCATGGGGAGAAAATCGCCAATGCTATTGATGGGAAACTTGATATAGCAAGCGGATTTCTGTGAACCATGAATTAGAATCCTCGTGCGTTTACGCCGAGGAGTATGTCAAAAAGGTTAAATTAAAGTCTTCAATCCCTTGTAGCTAAATTCAGGTAAGCTGAGATTATAAGTTACATATTGTTAGATTAAGTCACGGAGTCTTTTATGCGCTTGCGCTCACTCACGGTCGTTTTTATTTCCTGTCTTATCACCTTTCTATCGTGGGTGAGCATTCCCACTGCTGTAGCGTTAACACAGATTAGATTATTTGATGTTTCTTATAAAGATTGTCCACCAGAACTAGCACAAGGGGCTGTTACAAGTAGTGGTAGCGGGGCTGCAAATTGTTTTCTTGTCATTGGTAAGGCAGAAAATGGCACTTACAAAACAGTCTACGACGCAGATATTTTTGGACGCATCTATGATGCCAACAATGATTCGGTAATGCAAAACCGCACTCGCTTAGGTTCTATTGCTGAGGTTCCACCAGGCATTAGCGACTTTGAATTGAGAATTTCTGTACCTGCAAATCAGCCTACTCCGTTGAAGCTGAAGCAGTTTAAAGCAGCCGGATTTAGCGGCCAAGTGCGTAAGTAATACCAATTTTAGATTTGAGATTTGAGATTTTAAAGCCAGTGCATTGGTATTAATGTTAGCGAAGCGTGGGAGCAACCCATCACTTTCCAGGAAAAACTGCTGCTTTTTTTGAATCATAAGAAGGAAAACTTTACATATACTCATTACGTGTAGACTTGACAAAAAGCAAACTGATGTAGCAAGATTCATTTAAGTCCCTTTCGTCCCACATCTCGAAGTGGGTAGGAGGCAATGCATGATTGGCAGTATTTCTTTAAAGGCGATCGCAGCAATTTAAATCAAGGCACTTACCGCATCTTTGAGCCGGAGTGGAAAGCAGAGATTCTCCACTGGTTCAGCCAAAAGGATGTAGCTAAGGAGCAAAAAGAAGATTTTATCCAAGCTTTAATAGATTTTGATGACGGTTGCGGCGATTTTTATCGGTATCGCGCCTACTTTTTGGCGGCTGAGGCTTTATCCCAGTTCCCAGAATCTAGTTTAGGTGATGCAATTGTAGAACAACTGCTCAAATGGAGTTATGCCTATTTTCGGCAAGATAAGCGAGATTGGCAGATACTACCAAAACCATTGGTGAAGACAGCTAGAAAAACGCTGGAATTAACCGACAGAAAACGGGTTATTGTGGCTTTTGTGCATTTGGTTCATACTACTGAAAGTCGTTCAATTCTCCGAGTTGCAGCCGAGAAATTAGGAACACTTGATCCAGGTAATAAAAGTTGGCATTAATGGGAGTTACTGAGGTTATAAATCGCCCGGCTAGATATCTGCTGGAAATTGAGCCAGTAAATAAAGCTGCGATCGCTACTTTATCCAAAACACTTGAAACCTTTCAGTTTGATGACGAACGTTTGCAAGCTGCTAAAAGTCTTCTACAAGTAGACTCTAATAATCAAATTGCAATTAATGTCCTATTCGAGCTAGTTAAAAATCTGGGTCAATCCCCAAAACATCCAGATGATGCCCAGTATATCGCGCAGGGAGCAACTAAAACTCTATCGCAAATCGACCCCAGTAATCAACTTGCAATTAATGCTCTAGTTCAGCTGATTAGGACTGCTAATAATCATTCTTATCTCAGCCTAGCAGTGCAGAACTTAGGGCTTTTTGGTGCTGATAATGAAGCGGCAATTGTAACTTTAATCGAGTTAATCGCCTCGACTAAAGATGATTACCTATTATGCGATGCAGTTGAGAGTTTAGGAAAAATTGATCCAGGTAATAAAATAGCGATCCCGGCTCTATTGGAGAGGATTCAAACGTCTCAGGATGAATGTTTACTTCGTAGGGCTGCTTTCCACCTGGGAGAATTAGATCCTGGTAACAAAGTGGTACTTAGCACGTTATCTCAGATACTTGAAACCACTCAAGATGAATGGCGACGTTTGTATGCAGCCGAAAACCTAGTGAAAATTGATCCTGGTAATCCAAAGGCGATCGCTACTTTATGCCAAATACGGGAAAGCAATCCGTATCAATATGAATCAATCTTGATGGATGCAATTCAAAATTTAGAACAACTTGATTCAGGAAATAAATTGGTAAAACAGAAGCTCAACGAAGTTATTCCTACTCTGATCGAATTTATTCAAATCTTTCAACAAGATGATGACAATAAAAACTGTTTCAACAACAACGCCACCGTTCAGCTATCTTATGAATTCTGTCTTTTGGATATAGCTGATAGTTTAACAAAAATACTCCAAAGGGAACATCTATTACAAGTAGTCATAACGCTAAAAGACTATCTAAGTAAACAGTTTTACAAAAACAATTCATATCGCTATGAAGCCGTATTTAATATTATCTGGCATTGTGCCGAAAATCTAACTTACCCAGACTTCTACGAAGCAATCAACTAAACAATAAGCGCAGAATTCTTTCTCTTCCTTTGCGTACCTCTGCGCTTCCCTCCGCGTCCCTCTGCGTTAAAAAACAATCTCCTCCCTCATCCTCTCTTCCAGCACATCCAACAACCCATCCACATCCTTCCCAACTTTTTCAAAACAAATCGGTGGCGCTGGTTCCGGTGCAAACTGAATTAACTTAATTTCACCCTTCCCAATCCCAATCATCACAACTTCCACTTCCGGCTTATGATTCTCGACAATTCCCAAAATTTCTTGAAGCCGATTTTCAACTCTAATATTTAAATTTTCTATCTGCTCTTTCGGACAATAAACAAAATGCGGCGTTGGTTGCAAATCAATACCAATAGTACCCTGACTGTCACCATTTGCTAACCACAATCCCCAAAACAGCGCCGCCAATTCTTGCTGATTTGCTTTCACAAATTTATCCAACTGGCGACGCCACTTAGTATCACCTGATTCTGGTTGACTATTACCAAAAAACATAAATAATTCGTAATGAAGACACAAAACTTTGCGCGAAAGTTATCTCAAACCTGACTGTACACGCCAGAGACTAGAATAAATACCATCTTTCTCCAGCAATTGCTCATGGGTTCCCGACTCTACTAATTTCCCATGTTCCATGACATAAATGCAATCGGCATTGCGGATGGTGGAAAGACGATGAGCGATCGCAATTGTAGTTCTATCTACTGTAATCCGTTCGAGCGATCGCTGGATTGCTGCTTCTGTTTCATTATCCACTGCTGAGGTAGCTTCATCTAAAATCAGAATGGGGGGATTTTTCAAGACTGCACGGGCGATCGCAATCCGTTGTCTTTGTCCACCAGATAACTTTTGTCCTCTTTCCCCCACAATTGTCTCATAACCTTGGGGCAGATCAATAATAAATTCGTGCGCCTCGGCTATCTTCGCCGCCGTGATAATTTCTTGCTCTGTATTCTCAAAGCTACCATAAGCAATATTCTCTGCTACAGTGCCATGAAATAGAAAGACATCTTGACTCACTAAACCAATACAGCGCCGTAAATCTTGCAAATTCAAACTTTGCAAATCAATGCCATCAAGAGTAATGCTTCCCGTTTGCACTTCGTATAACCGCAACAAAAGTTTGACTAAAGTGCTTTTACCAGAACCTGTTGAACCTACAATTGCAATGGTTTTCCCCGCCGGAATATCCAAAGACAGATTTTTAATAACTGGAAATCTATCTTGATAAGCAAAATAAACATTTTTAAATTGCACTTCACCGCGCACTTCATTCACAGGTAACGATACATCACCTGTATGAATGGCGATAGGAGTATCTAATAAATTCATGACTCGATTAGTAGAAGCCATTGCCCTTTGATATTGGTCAAATGTTTCGCCTAATCTAGTTAAAGGCCACAGCAAGCGCTGGATTAAAAACACTAATACGCTGTAAGTACCTACAGACATTTTTCCAGAAACTGCTGCCATTCCACCATACAAAAGTAATGCCGTAAAACCCACCAAAATTAGCATCCGAATTAACGGCACAAAAGCAGCAGAAAGAGTAATTGCTTTAGAGTTACTCCGGCGATAAGCTTCACTATCTAATTCCAGACGAGAGGCTTCATAAGCTTCAGATGTGAAACTTTTAATAGTAGTAATTCCGCTGATATTGTTTGACAAACGCGAATTAAGGAAACCTACCTTTTCTCGTACTTCGGCGTAGCGAGGTGCAAGTAATCGTTGATAAGCAAAGGAACCCCAGAGGATAAATGGCATTGGTGATAAAGCCATCCACGCTACACTAGGAGCCAAAATAAAGAAAGCAGCGCCAATAATTAAAACAGTTGCGGAAACTTGGATGATATCATTGGCTCCCCCATCTAAAAACCGCTCTAATTGGTTAATATCATCACTGAGGATAGACATTAAACCGCCAGTGCTGCGTTCTTCAAAATAAGCCAATTCCAACTCTTGCAAATGTTTGTATGCATCCAAACGCAAGTCATGCTGAATATTCTGAGCCAAATTACGCCAAAGTCGAGCGTAGGCGTACTCAAAAATAGATTCTAGTATCCAAATGATCACAGTCAGGAAGGAAATAATCAAAAATTGTTGAAAGACATCGCGTACCCCTAACTGTGCAATTATGGAATCCTGCTGCTTAACTACCACATCCACCGCGACGCCAATTAAGCCGGGTGGTGCCAAGTCGAAGAATTTATTGAGGGTAGAAAAAGTAGTCGCCAGCCAAATTTGTTTACGATACTGGTGTCCATACTCAAGCAAGCGCTGGAGAGGATGCGTTGAATGTTTACGCCTTCTTGATGCCCGATGAGATTTTAATACAGTAGCCACGGCTTTTTGCGGTTTCGTGCAGTTGATATTAACACAGAATAAAGCCCTGAGTCTGAAGATGAGCGATTACCTACGGTACGCTACGCGAACGCAATTGTAGTTCTATTTACTGTAATCCGTTTGAGCGATCGCTAGATTGCCGCTTATGTCTAATTATCCACCGCCGAGGTAGCTTCATTTAAAACCCAAATGGGCGGATTCTTCAAGACTGCACGCTACAAGTTAATCACAATATAATTTTGACTTTTTTCGGAGATGTCTATAATGAAAGGGCTTTTCGCCCCAGGCTTTTTGAGGTTCCGGGCATTATGCTTAATTGCTCGGATATCATGTGATATCTATCTGTGCATCAACACAGTTTGTATGAGAGTTGAAACGGAATATGGCAATATCTAATATCCTCGAAGAACCACAGCGTCTGAGTCGCTTGTTTAGTGGACTGCGTGGCGATTTGACGGGAGGGTTGACAGCAGCAGTGGTAGCCTTGCCTTTAGCTTTAGCCTTTGCGGTGGCAAGTGGAGTAGAACCAAAAGCTGGGCTTTACACCGCTATTGTAGCGGGCATTGTAGCGGCACTTTTTGGTGGTTCGTCAGTACAGATTACAGGGCCAACAGGTGCAATGGCTGTGGTTTTGGTGGGAATTGTCGCCAAGTACGGCATTGAGAAAGTTTGGATTGCTGGGGTGATGGCTGGGATTATCCAGATTGCCTTGGGGGTTGCCAAACTTGGACAGCTAGTGAAGTTTATTCCCTATCCAGTGACGGCAGGCTTTACTAATGGTATTGCCGTGATTATATTTTGTGGTCAATTAAATAATTTCTTTGGTTTACAACTACCACGCAGTGAACATTTTGCGCCGGGACTTTGGCAAAGTCTAACTCATGTAGAAGCTTTAAATTGGGCTGCTGTTGGGTTGGCAATAGTGGTGATTGCAACCACGGTTTTGTGGCCTAGGATTAATTCTACAATACCGGGTTCTTTAATGGGGTTGGTGTTGGCAACAGCCATCGCTGCTTATTTCCATCTGGATGTACCCACAATTGGCAGCATTCCGCAATCTTTACCGATGCCCCAAGGTATTCCCCACTGGAGTAATTTTGGCTTGATTCGAGAACTGATTAATCCGGCTTTGGCAATGGCAGCACTGGGAAGTATTGAATCGTTGCTGTCGGCGGTTGTGGCTGATGGGATGACAGTGAGCGAAAAACACAATAGCGATCGCGAATTAATTGGTCAAGGGTTGGCAAATATCATTGTCCCATTTTTTGGTGGCATACCCGCAACAGGTGCGATCGCTCGGACTGTTGTCAATGTCCGTTCGGGCGGCAAAACCCGACTATCTGGAGTAATTCACGGCGTTGCCTTAGCCATTATTGTTTTAACTTTAGCACCCCTAGCAGCACAGATTCCTTTAGCAGCACTTGCTGGTATTTTAATGGTGGTTAGCGTGCGGATGATTGAGTGGGAAGCCATTGGTTTATTGATGCGTGCTACTTACTCTGACTTTGCAGTGATGATTCTCACCTGGCTAGTAACAATCTTGTTTGACTTAGTTCTCGCTGTAGAAGTAGGATTGATTGCAGCCGGAGCATTGTTCATCAAACGGATGAGCGATTTAAGCCTAGTCAAAATACCTGAAACCGAAGTATTTCCCCCTGGTACTCCTCTGGAATTAGGTAAAGAAATTGCCGTTTATCGCGTAGATGGCCCCGTATTTTTTGGTGCTGCTGAACGGTTTGCTACCTTCCTCCGCGATGAACCGGAAGTAAAATATTTAATTCTCCGGTTACGGTTTGTGCCAAATATGGACACAACTGGGTTAGTAGCCTTAGAGGATATTTACCATGACTTGGAACGGCACAATTGCCGCCTAATTCTCACAGGTTTACAACCCGAAGTCCAACAACTATTAGAACGCACAGGATTGCTAAAAACAATTGGGTTATCAAATTGTTTTGAAACAACGACAGATGCCATTTACTCTATCTCTCCTCAGATTCAAGAATGTTCTCTACCTGTAGCCGCTGATTTGAAAACAAAAGAATTGATGGAATTAAATGACTGAGAATATTTTGCCATTAACAGAGTAAAATTACCTCCGAAAAAACAAGCATCATGAGCATTATCGTCTTCGGCAGCATAAATATAGACTTGGTAGCAACAACACCCCGGTTGCCAGTTGCCGGAGAAACGTTGCTAGGAGAAGACTTTTTTAAAGTTTCGGGAGGAAAAGGAGCTAATCAAGCCGTAGCATTAGCAAGATTGGGAATTCCTACCCAAATGGTGGGGCGTATAGGTGCAGACGATTTTGGTGTGGAACTTGTCAACAATTTACAAGCATCGAGTGTGCAGATTGACAATATATTCGTGGATGAAACTGTTAGTTCTGGTGTCGCCATCATTGCCGTAAATCATGCTGGTGAAAATCAAATTATTGTAATTCCAGGTGCAAATGGGTGTGTTAATCAAGAAGATGTAGAACGATTGTCCCACTTATTACCAGAAGCAACAGCAGTGCTTTTACAATTAGAAATTCCTATTACTGCTGTGGTTGCAGCTGCTAAAGCAGCAAGAAAAGCCAAAATAACGGTAATTCTCGACCCTGCACCCGCACAATCTGATTTCCCAGATGAACTTTACCCGTTAGTGGACATTATTACACCGAATGAAGTTGAAGCAGCGCAGTTAGTGGGTTTTTCTGTCGATGGAGAAGAACTTGCAGCCAAAGCAGCTGGAGTTTTATTACAAAGGGGTGTGAAATGTGCGATCGTCAAACTGGGTGCTAAAGGTGTTTTTTGCGCCACTGCTGAGGAAAAGTTTTTTGTACCCGCATTTCCAGTTCATACGGTTGACACAGTAGCTGCTGGCGATGCTTTTAATAGCGGCTTAACGGCAGCACTTTTTGAAGGACTTTCTTTACACCAGGCAGTTATTTGGGGTGCAGCAGCGGGTGCTTTAGCGACGACAAAATCAGGCGCACAAACTTCGTTGCCGGATAGGTTTACATTTGATGCGTTTCTTAGGGAAAGGGCAGTCGGGAGTAGCAAAGATGAGGAAGATGCATCTGCGATAGGTTAGAATAAAGCGCCTTTTGTCAATCGATTAAAATACTCAAAATACTCTTAATAATAAGGTGTACCCAATACGGTTCGGTTAACATGTTTATCTCTCGAAGATCCCCCCAACCCCCCTTTTTAAGGGGGGCTTTTCTGCTCCTTACCCCCTTTTTAAGGGGGTCGCCGCAGGCGGGGGAATCTTAGAACCGTATTGAAGGTGTACCAATCAATGCCAATAAAAAGCCCTCAAGGTAAGACGAGGGCTTGGCATTTTTTGCTAGATATCGCCTCAATCGCTGAAAGAGCGTGGCTTTTTCCACAGTTTATTCTCAATAAACTTGACTTAACGAGAATAATCTATGGAAAAATTAGAGCTTGGGAAAGCCTCAAAATGACCTTTTTCACATCCCGTGAAAAGTCAAAATCCCTTTTACCCACGAGTAAGTGTAATCTGGGCAGCATCAAAGTCTTGTAGCCGAGTCATGTTTCCACTGCTCTTATCTATGCTATACACAGCATTAGGTGTCTCATACCTCATAGCTCCAAATGCAAGGAGTTGACCTGTTGCAGAGCAAACTAAGCTTTGTAAGCCATTATTCCATGCTTGACCATTAAATTTCAATTGTGCCAGTCTGAGCGGGTTTTTTTGATTTGAATCTAGCTGCACCAAAGTTGTATCACCATTTAATCCAACTAAAGAGGTATAGAGTTTTCCATCTGGGCACTGAGCTAGATTGCTGACTCGCTCATCGTTCGGAAATTTAATCTTACTAATAGAACTTATTTCTCCTGTTTGAAGGTTAATATCTACCAATGTAATTGGCGGTGTACCGTTCTTCTTATTTACTAAACCGAGGAGTCGTCCATCATTAGTGCCTAGCAAGCTCCCAAGCTGTTGATTCTGTTTCAGTCCTGAGATGAGCAAAGTTTTTACAGGCGTACCCAAAAATGTAATGCGAGTAGGTGTCGCCTGTTTTCTACTAGTGCTAACAGGAGTGGCGGCTACAACAAGTGTGCCATCGCTTAAAGAAGTGAAGCCACTCAATGTTTCGTTAGCCTCTACTAAAGGTGTAACGCGATCGCCAGCTGTGTCATCATTTAAAGAACCCAACCTACTCAATATCCCATTAGCCTCTCCTAAAGCTGTATCGAGGTCGGCAATTGTACCATCGCTTAAAGCAGCGAAGCTACTCAATGTCTCATTAGACTCTACTAAAGCTGTACCGCTCTCGGCAAGTATCTGGGTGAGTAGTGGGCTTAGAAGTTGAACCTTTCCTGTACTTGAGGATTGCAAAACCAAGGATTGCAAAACAAGTCCTAGTCCTACAGGTTTAATATCTGTGGATACAAAGCTTTGGACAGTGCTATTTAATTCAGTAGTATTTACCTCTGGAATAACTGTTTGGTCAGTGCTGATGATAGAGCCAGAACCTATACCTACAATTTTGAAACTTGGTGTTTGCGCCAAGGCTTTGTTACTTAGATAACTAAGCCCAGATACTACAGCTCCACCAACTGCCAGTTGGCCAAACCGTCTACGTGATAGCTTGTAATTCATATTTCCACTCCTAGAAATAATGACTTTTATTGAGTCAAGTGCAATGTATTGAATATAAACGCGTCAGGCTATGATATTCGCGTCCAGGTTGCTACTGAAGGTGTTCCATTGTTGTCACAAATAAACAGCATGTACCAGCCTGGTATTGCTACGTTTCGATTGGTTGTTAGTGTGACATTCAGAGAAGTAGCGCTCCTAGAATTAATCGGCACATCTACTAACCTTTGTTCTGTATCGCAGGAATGAGTGGTTGCCATTGGTCTAATCAGACTAACCCATTTAATATTCCCAGCCTGAGGAGTCTGAATTGTAAATTGCTGTCCGTAATTCAATGCTTGAGGAGCGCTCTGAATAATTGGCCGTGACCGCGACATATACGCAGGACTGTAAATTTCTAATCGCAGTTCATTGACAGTCCGTTTAGGGTTACCCCCAGCTGTGGCTACCCTACCATCTGGGAGGAGCAAGGCCACTGAGTGATATACGCGGGGGACATTTTGTTTAGCTACTACTGTCCAGGTATTTGTGGCTGGATTGTAGATTTCTGCTGGCAGCATTGATTGTGTTATGTCCTCATTCATTTTGCTACCATTGCAAACAAACACTGTGCGATCTGGTAACAAAACTGCGCTGTGATGCATCCGAGCATAGTTTAGAGGCTTTGCTGCTACATAAGTTGGGTTAGTAGCTTTTAAATTTACAATATTGACCCTGTTTGTTGCCGTTTTACCGCTACCTCCACCGATAATCATCACTTTTTGATCTTGTGCAGGTGGTAAAAGCACACTGGTAGCTTGATTTCCGAAAGCTGGGTCTTGCAGCCCTGGCACTACTTTTTCTGTAATGGATTCCGTAAATGTCCCTGGCAAGGTTAGTATAGTTGGCGCTACTCCAAAGTTGCCGCCCATCTGAGCACCTGAATAAAAAATCTTTCCACCATCAAGTAGAAACAGATTTGCGTATTCTGGGTAGGAACGACTTGTCGGAAAAGCGTTCCAACCATTTGGAAAGAAAGCAGAATAAATTTCTGGTTGTTTGTTGATATTGCCATCTTTGTCCGACCCAGTTATTACAAAGATCCGACCGCTGCCTAGTGTTAACACGGTAGGATACCAGCGACCATTATTCATTGGTTGTATTTTGACCCATTTCTCGGTAATGGGATCAAACATTAGACCAGAGGGTGAACCATAAAATGGGTCATAGCGCAAAGTTCCACCTGCAACTAATAACATACCATCAGGGCGGAAGGAGTGACCAGCGCAAAAAAGGTCAATAGGTTGATTATTATTATCCAATGGAGCCTTTTGACGGGTAAAGGTTCCTTTACTCACATCCCAAACCACACTGTCATAGGGAGTATTTAATCGACTGGGATCATTACCTGAACCGCAGAAAAAGAATACTTTACCAGTACGAAGTAAAGCGGCATGTATAGGTAGGATTGGAGCACTGTACGACAATACTTGCCATTTGTCTGTGGTAGTAGCCTGAGCGATGACAGTCCCTAAATCCGTTTCCTCTAGAAGGTTAGCCTTGTTATCAGATTGAGTCACTTTATTTACAATTATTCCTACGTAAGTTTTATGTTTTTGTTCTTTGTTTCAGTAACTTATTCCTAAGTTTATATTTATACTTTTTTAGGCTTATGTAATGTTAAGATGTGATGTGTTTTATAACAAGATCAGGTAAATTCAGTTTTTCCGTTAGTAATTTCTCTGTCAATTATCCCTGCTATCAAGTATCTAATTAAGCCTGATACCGGGTTTTTTCGGAAAGGATGAACTATGCTTTTAAATTTGAAGCGTATACCTTTCAGGGCTTGGGATTGGGCATCACTGGCTTAAAAATTGTGTTTTTAATCTTCAATTTCTGACTAGTTTTAAACACTCAGATGTCGCACATTTAATTTGCACAACTAGGGTGGACAAGATGCCCACCCCACAAGAGATTTGTTTTTGGGAGAATGCAAATTAAAAGATTTTCAGTTTATTATTTATTGACAAAAAAATGAATAGCTTTAATTTTAGTTAATAGTATAATTTAATACAAGATACACAAATAATAGAATTAAGAGGATCACGACATCCCCCATTAAGCCTTTTGCTACATAACTTGACAATTGATTACAGTAGATGCAAGGTTTAAACTGGGTAAAGTAAGTAGTTTTTTAAGGGAGCAATCCTTACTGGGTTATAAATATGACGATCGCTTTTGCCTGCGATCGCAAATTGGAGACAATTCGCTCAAAGCTGAGAGATTTTTCGCAATGAACACGATCCAAAGCATAGGCAAAGCGTAGTAAAGTAAAGTAGTAAAGCTTAAAGTTGGTTGTAAAAATCGAAACCTACTTAGTAGAAACAGTGGTAACGTCAATCGCTCTTAAAGCAAGATTGTCACCATGAGCAACTCAACTCCAATGAATGACGAGAAAAATCTTCCCAAGAAAAAGGGCAGGACACTTCCTCCCAAGTTGATCATCTGGCTGGGAAAGTTTGTCTGGACGACTATGTGGCAGATCATGATGTCAAAGCTTGCTCCTAGCAATCAGTCGGGAGCTTATATTCGTCCTAATAGCCAGTTTCGGAAGTTCATTGGCACAGAAGAAGGGAATCCGTACCCACCAGTAGCGGGGCGCTACAAACTCTATGTTGGGCTGGGCTGTCCTTGGGCGCACCGAACCCTAGTTGTGCGATCGCTCAAAAAACTCGAAGCGGTAATATCAGTATGTATCGTCTCTCCTTCTCCCATTGAAGGCGGTTGGATATTCAACGAGGAAGAAGAAGGTTGTCGCACACTGGCTGAATTTTATCAGCTGGCAGAACCTGGTTACAGTGGACGCTCTACAGTTCCAATACTATGGGATAACCAAACAAAAACCATCGTCAATAATGAGAGTTCAGAGATTATCGTCATGCTGAACTCTGAGTTTAACGAGTTTGCAAACAATCCCACGCTCGATCTTTACCCAGAAGCACTCAAAGAAAAGATTGATTGGTGGAATGAAAAAATTTATCACGCGGTAAATAACGGTGTGTATCGCTGCGGCTTTGCCCAGAGCCAAGAAGCATACAATCAAGCCTGTAATGAACTGTTCGCAACTCTCGATGAGATTGACATTGCATTGCAGACTAGTCGATATCTATGTGGGGACAATCTCACGCTTGCAGATGTCCGTTTATTCACGACGTTATTTCGGTTTGATAGCGCCTATTATGGCTTGTTTAAGTGCAATAGGCAGCGAATTCGAGACTATCACAACCTGGGAGCTTACTTACGCGATCTATATCAGCTTCCCGGTGTAGCTGACACCTGCGATGTAGAGAGTGTGAAGCGCGACTACTACGGAAACCTATTCCCACTGAACCCGGGCGGGATAATTCCCGATGGGCCTGATATGTCTTATCTTTATCAACCACATGGGCGCGATCGCATCGGTACAGTGAAGGCTTCATAAGGTACATTGAGAACTAATAAGCTCTCGCGCATTTCACTTGTACATCTTTTCGTGTTGGCTGTTGACAGTTGACAGTTGACAGTTAACCGTCAGCGGTCAACGAACTTAGGAAGTGACTGTGTAATTTCAAAGCGTAATAGCTTACCTCGATGGCTGCATTCTGGAGTTGGTGTAATCGTGAACCAGATTAATCGAGTTGCAATTGTCGGTGGAACTCATGGCAATGAGTTTACGGGGGCATACTTAATCAAAAAATTTGCCCAGTTTCCCGACTTGATTACTAGACCAAGTTTTGAAACAGTCACTCTGTTAGCAAATCCTAACGCTTTTGCGGCGGGGAGGCGATATGTAGAGAAAGATTTAAATCGTTGTTTTCTCAAGCAAGATTTACAAGATCCGACTCTGAGCAGTCACGAAGAATTGCAAGCTAAATCAATCCAGCATACCCTAGCATTAAGCAAAAGGAAACAAGCAGATTTTATATTAGATTTGCACAGCAGTACAGCTAATATGGGTCTGACAATTATTTTGGTAAACAGCCATCCCTTAAACTTAAAATTGGCTGCTTATCTGAGCCAGATTAATCCTTTAGTTAGGGTTTATCGCTGCTCTTTTAAATCAATTGAAGAAAACCCATTTGTAAATTCTCTGTGCGAATCAGGCTTTGCGATCGAGGTTGGCCCTATTGCTCAAGGACTCTTAAAAGCAATGCTGTTTCAACAAACAGAGGAACTTGTTTATGCAGTTCTCGACTATCTAGAACAATTTAACCAGGGTAGAATTCCATTAACTAACGAAACGTTGATTCTGTATGATCATTTATCAGTTGTGGACTATCCCAAACAACCGGATGGTACTATCTTTGGGATGATTCATCCAGAGCTTCAGGATAAGGATTATCAAGCCTTAAACCCAGGATACCCAATGTTTTTAACTTTTGATGATAAAATAATTGTTTATGAGGGTGCATCTACCGTTTGGCCGATTTTTATTAATGAGGCAGCTTACTACGAAAAGGGAATTGCAATGTGTTTTACCCAGAGACAGCAAATCAATATCTAGGATGTGAATAATATTTTTTGTATAATCGCTTTTGATTTGAAGTCATGAGAGTAATTGAGCATCAAAATCATCAATAACTTTTATATCTAGCGCAATCGCTAAAACTTACTTCATATAAGTTTAAATTTATCTTAGTTATGATATATTGGTGACCAATAATTAAATATCAGGGTAAAAAGTTGTCCAAAGGGCTGATGAAGTCGAGATTAAAGGAGCGCTGAAAACCCATTACCTAATTCGCCGGGAATATCTTTTAGACAAGCAGAATTTGTTTACAAATATGTGACACTTCTTAGTGTTCAATCTAGGCGATGTCTGTGACGGGCTACGCCTACAGAATGCTGCTCTTAAAATCTCCTTGATTTTGAAAATGATGATATGAGCCGCAAACCTTCTGGCTTGAGATTTCCCCTAAAACCAGCGTTGAGTCGAAACACGAAACTTGCTCCATAAAGCCCAAACCTAATACTATATTTACGCTTAAATCCAAATACTTGAACTCATAATGAAAACCAAGCGACAAGGAAACAGACCAATAGCCAGTCTTTCTTTAGACTTGGATAATATTTGGTCTTATCTAAAAAATCAGGGCGCTTCAGGTTGGGAGACTTACCCCTCTTACCTGGATATCGCAGTACCTCGTTTCTTAGATATTCTCCAGCAATGGGATTTGACAATCACAGTATTCATTGTGGGTCAGGATGCAGCGCTGGAAAAGAACACCAAGGCATTACAAATGATCGCCAACGCCGGCCACGAAATTGGCAATCATTCATTTTACCACGATCCTTGGCTACATCTGTATTCAGAGGATGAGATTGAAGAAGAGGTGGCCTTAGCCGAACAACATATCAAGCGCGTCACTCATCAACATCCTATCGGCTTCCGGGGGCCTGGATACAGTTTTTCTCCTGCGGTATTGAAAGTCTTAGCAAGACGGGGATACGAATATGATGCTTCCACTTTTCCCACATTTTTGGGACCCATTGCACGAGCGTATTATTTAATGACCTGTAAACTGAGCAAGGAAGAACGCAAAAAACGGGAAGCCCTGTTTGGCGGTTTTAAAGATGGTTTGCAGCCTTTGAAACCTTACCAGTGGCACATGGGTAAGGATAAACTCACAGAAATTCCTGTTACCACCATGCCAATTTTCAAGGTGCCAATTCACTTCAGTTACATCATGTATCTGAGTACATTTTCTTCGGAAGTGGCGTTACTCTACTTGCGGATTGCCTTATGGCTATGTAAACTTACGCGTGTCCAGCCTTCTTTGCTACTCCATCCTACAGACTTTGTAAGTCAAGAGGATGTGCCAGAGCTATCATTCTTCCCTGGAATGAGTGTTCCCACGTACAAGAAGCTAGCAATAGTGAACAAAAGTTTGGAACTTATATCCAGTCAGTTTAATGTTTTGACTGTGGGACAACACGCCAAATCCGTAGCCGGTGTCCATCAACTGCCTGTATTAGTGCCTCAAAAGAGGTAAAAATATGAGCTATGCGATTGATAAGTGTAATTTGTATCCTTAATTACAAATAAAATTAACTTTGATCTTTTTTTGAAAAGGAGAAATAGTGTTGGCAAAAAGATAAATTTATTTTTATAATAGTTCCCTATTCCAATGTCTTTATTAAAAACCTCTGGTGATATCCCTTCCCCAGAGGTTATTTTTTTAAAATTCGATGTTTAATCAGATTTTTTAATCGTTGTTTAAGTTTTGATATCAGCAAACTATCTTGAAACCAGCTGACATTTGCTAGCAAGTATGTGTAAAGTAATTGAGAGTGAATTACTATCTCTAATTTTTGACACATCTATCTATGGTTAGAAAAACGCGACGTCTTTTGCTGCTAGTTGTTTGCTGTAGTATAACTGGTGTAATTTTAGGAGGTACTGCCGGTTGGGCAGAAAGTAGTCTCTGCTTGGAAGACAGTAAGGTTACAAGTGAGTGTTTAACCCAAGATCCAATACAAAAAACTATCCAAGGGATGAGTACCGGATTGTTAGCTGGTGCTGGGGCCGCTTGCGGTGCAGCATGGCAGTTACGGCATGAAGATTGAGTGTGAACTATCTACCACTAACCCGGAGTTCCGGGTTAGATTAGGTTTCTGTACTAATTAGCCAGTGCCTCCATTTAAATTTTCGCCCAGCATGAGGTCTTACCTCCCCTTTTACAGCAGAGATGAGTCTTTCCCCAATAACCTTTAAACAATCTGTACTCGGTTTTTGGATTGTCATTTGCTCTGGGAATGTACTCTAGTTCTTCACCCAGTTCAACGTAAACATACAAGCCTTTTTTGCCCTGTATCTGACCGTCAACCCAACCATTTGGTTCAGCACGCGGCTCAATACCAATAAGAAACAGACTACAAAAAATTTTGAAACAGTTTTTTGAAGTATGTTTGCAACTCCCTTGTATTGTCGATTTGGATAAAAAATCCCCAACGGCAGCAATCGTCCTATAGGGTAAAAGTAGTTCTATTGCAGTCACCAGAAGGATTAGAGGCTCTTTTCACCGAACCCCCTTGGTGTCCAATTGCTACCTCAAAACTGCTGTCAAATCTCGGGAAATATTTAGTAGCTACATCACTAATTAATATTCTCAGGGATAAGTTGCCAAGTTTGGCATGCACCATTGTCAGAACCGTTTATAAAATCAAGCAAACGTACCTGATCTGTGCAGAAATTAGCATCCAAGTATTTTCCATTGTATTTTAATTGGATTCGATAATATCCATTACCAGCGGGAACAAGTCGCCACAGTTGGCATGCACCATTGTTTACAAAATCAAACAGACGTACCTGATCTGTACAGAAGTTAGCATCCAAGTATTTTCCATTGTATTTTAATTGGATTTGATTATATCCATTATCAGCGGGAACAAGTCGCCACAGTTGGCATGCACCATTGTTTACAAAATCAAACAGACGTACCTGATCTGTACAGGAGTTAGCATCCAAGTATTTTCCATTATGTTTTAATTGGATTCGATAGTATTGTAATGTTTGTGCAAAAGCTCCCATCGGTATTGAGTGAGTTATTGCTGGTAGGGTTAAACTGACTACTGAGCTAACAAGAGCTAACAAAAAACTTTCTAGTGTTAATCGTTTTATTGGTAAGCCTTTCATGGTTTTATCCTTTTTTAAGTTTCAAGTTCAACCGTTCCAAATTGTTCATTACGATATCTTTTCTGATTTATGCAATCACATTACCAACTACCCAAAATGAAAGATAAGCTGTTGTTTTATGAAGGTTTTTCACTTTTTACAGAATTTCGATTTTAAGTAAATTGATTTGAATAAACACAAATTTATAAATTGTTTATATAGGCTATCTTTTGCTACACTTACCAATGCCTATGTATTTAGATTTAATCCCACAAAAACACTTGCTACTAAATATATAAAAATACTTGAAAAACTAAAACTTATTGACAACATTCTTAAAGATTATTCAATGTCATACATAGTAATTAGAGTGCACCTCTCACTTATGCTGACAAAACTTATAGATACCTTACTTATAAAATCTTTAATCTTCTATAAAATATAAGGTTTTTAGCTACAGGTTGCCCCTCGTTGCACGAACCTTCTATTTACGCCATGAACGGGAATATCAAATTGGGGCAGATATAGCTCCAGCTGACACAAAGTGCAAACTAAACTCTATTTGGCATTGAGCCAAAATGGACGTATTTCTTAATTGATAACTCTTCGCAATAACTTCAGAGTGGCGTGCCTCTCAACGGAGTAATGGGGCTTGTAGCGTAGTAGACTGTCCATAATATGACGTGTACACCGGACACTAACTACCCTTGAAAGTAAATGAGGCCACCGCCCCTAGTTCGTCTACCCAACAAGCATTACAGGTCTAGAGAATACCTCACACCAACTGAGGTGCAATCTCTTTTGATTGGGGCGATTTATGACATTTCAGCATCTGCGTGTAAAGTTATTTTTAAGCACCTCATGCCAATAAGAAAAAGACTGCAACTATGATAAAGTCTGCTGTTGAGTTTATTGCTCCTTTTATACATTTACAGCCAATGTTTCCATGCTTTCTGATAAGGCAATTGTCTAACTGTGCTAACACTTCGCTGCAACGGACTGAATCGATATCTGGGTTGGGATGCAAAGAAGCAAGGCTATGGGCGCATTTGCATTCTTGGTGTCTTATAGAGAATAATCACAGATAAAGCAGCTTTGGCATCTTCGTGCGAGAGAATAAATATAAAATATGGCGATCGCAATCGATTTTGGTACTAGTAACACAGTCATTGCTCGTTGGAACCCTGTAACCCAGCAGCCAGAAACCCTGACTTTACCAGGCTTGTCAATTAAACAAAGTCTCAATCCGCCACTGATTCCCAGCTTGGTTTATGTTGAAGACGCAATAAAAAATCAAGTCTTAGTAGGGCAACAAGTACGCGATCGCGGTCTTGACCTCAAAGGCGAAACGCGATTTTTCCGCAGCTTTAAGCGTGGTATCGGTGCAGATATCCAAGGTTTCTTACCCGAACTAGATGGGCAAATTGTCACCTTTGAACAAGTAGGGCAATGGTTCCTCACCCAGGTGATTGAAGAACTAGCTCCCCTGCAAGGGGGATTAGATTCTCTAGTTTTAACCGTACCCGTAGACAGTTTTGAAGCATATCGTCACTGGTTGGGGAAAGTTTGTCAATCCCTTCCCGTCGAACAGGTGCGGATGCTAGATGAACCTACAGCCGCCGCCTTGGGTTATGGCTTGGCAGATCAAGAAATTCTCTTGGTGATTGACTTTGGCGGCGGAACTTTGGACTTGTCCCTTGTTCGGTTAGATAAAGGCGTGCAAGCAACCACAAAACCGCTGGGATTTATCCTCAAGTGGGGGAATAAGTCCCTGGCTGAAGATTCAAAGCAAAAAGTCAAAACTGCCCGTGTCCTGGCGAAAGCTGGGCAAAATTTGGGCGGTACTGATATTGATAATTGGTTGATAGATTACTTTGCTAAAACTCAAGAATTGGCGGTAAGTCCGTTGACAACACGATTGGCAGAACGGGTGAAAATTCAGCTATCAACCCAAAACCAAGCGAGTGAAGTTTATTTTGATGATGAGACATTTGAAAGCTATGAACTGGAACTAAACCGGGACACTTTTGAAAATATTCTCAAAGAACATGCATTTTTTGAGTTACTGGATGAGTCAATGACGACACTGTTGCAGCAAGCAAGACGCCAAGGAATAGAACTTCCAGATATTAATGCAGTTTTGTTAGTTGGTGGCACAGTGCAATTGCCAGCAGTGCAGACATGGATAAAACAGTATTTTGAGCCAGAAAAAATCCGTTGCGAACGTCCCTTTGAAGCGATCGCTCAAGGTGCATTACAGTTAGCACAAGGGATACAAATTAAAGACTTTCTCTACCATAGTTATGGTATCCGCTACTGGGATCGCCGCAATCAGCGTCACAAATGGCATTCTTTAATTAAAGCTGGACAGGCATATCCAATGAATCAGCCAGTGGAATTAGTCTTAGGGGCTTCTGTAGAAAATCAGCCTAGTATTGAATTAATTATGGGAGAATTGGGAGCAGATACGGGTAGTACTGAAGTTTATTTTGATGGCGATCGCTTAATCACTCGCCGTATGGACAATAGTGAAACCAGTGTTAAACCCCTCAACGATCAAGAAGGTGCAAGGACAATTGCTCAGCTGACACCAGCCGGATATCCTGGAAGCGATCGCATAAAAATTCTCTTTCAAGTTGATGAGCAACGCTTTTTGCGAATCACCGTTGAAGACTTGTTAACGAATGATACGCTGTTGGAAAATCAACTTGTGGCACAGTTGAGTTAATTAACTAAAAGGATTTAAAAGTGGGATACCGCAACCGTCGAAATTCCGGATGTTGCGCGTTACTAAAGTCAATTGATGTATTTGAGCAGTAATAGCAATCATCATATCTGCTTGGGTGTGTGTTTTCCCACTTAATCTTAGTTGACCTCGCAATTCACCGGAGCGCTTGGCAATTTCAATGGTGATGGGCAATACTTGACAGTTATTTTCCAAAAAGCTCTCAAACCATATTTGAATTCTGGGGTTAGGCTTGGATGTCAGTCCGTAAAATATTTTTTCAAGGGTGATTGCACTCAGAACTATTGAGGAAACTCTTTCTGCCCATTTCAGTACACCAGAGTTAGGTTGTAGTCTTACTAATTCGCTGATAATGTTAGTGTCACAGAGAAAAGTCATCGATGGCATCAGCGAAAGGGTTAAGACGGTCTTGGCGGGAGGGTACTTCGAGAATATAATCTTCTTCAGCAGCTATCTGACGTAGTTCTTTAAAGGCATCAGCTAAAGAAAACTTTTCGCGTTGCTTGCGCCACGTCAAGAATTCCTCAAACATCTCAGCTTCAACAACAACAGCTACCAGTTCATTTCGGTTGTAGATGAGTTGCGGTTCTTTAGTTACGGCATGAATTAGTTCGGAGAACTTCTGTTTAGCTTCTGCAATTCTCCAGTTCATTCTTCTACCTCTTTTATTCATAATCATGTATATAATAGACATGATTTATATCTATAATTTGGTTTTCCCCAGAGAGATGGCTACGATGGGCTATTTGGCATAGCACCTTATCATTCCAGGCAAGTTATTTCTAACCACCCATTTTTAACCATCCAAAAACTTGATTGACAGTTAGTGCAAGTTGAATTTCTGGTAATACAGGCAGAAAATCTTCTCCCTGGAGTAACACTGGCTGTTGCTCTGGTAGAAATACCAAAATACTAAGGTCATCAGGGTCAAGAAACCATCCAAGGCGGCTACCATACTTTAGACAGTGGAGAATGTTGCCAATTACTTTGTTGGGTTTTTGTTCTGGCGAAAGAATCTCAATCGTCCAGTCTGGTGGAAGTTCAAAATTATCAGGTACTTCATTATCAATGGTGAACGGTATGCGTCCCCACTGAAATACAGCTACATCAGGTAAAATTGACCGTTCCCCAAAACTACACCGTAATTCGGGAAATGCATAGGCAATTTTCTGATTCTCCGTGATTTCATTAACAACAGCACCGAGTTTGCCTTGCAAGCGGCTGTGTCTCCCTTTCGGCATTGGCTTAGGAATAATCTCACCGTTAATATATTCACTCGCAGGCTTTGTTTCTGGGAGCTTCAAAAATTCCTCTAGGGTAGGTCGTTGAGTAGTTGTAGCGCTCATAGCTCCTAAATCCCTCGAAGATGTGTTTTTAGTCTAGCAGTATGTATGGATAAGTGCGTTCACGGAGTGTAACGCACTTATCCATACATCAAGGTAAGAATTGTAGCAACCATCAATTCATCATCACAATAATTCGTTATTGAAACTCTTAATTACGAATTACGAATTATTTCCGCACCACTACTAAAGTTCCATTGCTAGCCCAGTTGTAAAGATTACGAGCTTGCTTAACAGGTAAATTTACGCAACCGTGGCTGACTGGAGTTCCAAAACGGTTATGCCAGTAAGCACCGTGGATGGCATAGCCTCTGTAGAAATACATTGTGTAAGGAACATCAGGAATATTGTAGCCCCTGCCTCGCATCCGGTGAGTGCGATACTTAGAATTAATCCGAAATCTACCTATGGGTGTGGGGGTCGATCGCTTCCCTCCAGAAATGCGGTATGAATAAACGAGTTTTTTACCTTCCCATGCGCGTAAGCGTTGCTCTGACAGGTCAATTTCAATCCAGCGAGGTTGGGATGTTTGCCTGATATTAGATTCAGTGATGCCGTTTTCATCGACTGACGCGGCTATGGCTGTAGCAAAGTTTTGGTCACCTGCTAACGGTGGTGACCAAGAGAATAAAGTCGCCACCATCAGCGCCACGCCTGTACAAAAAGTTCTTGAGGAACGAATCCCACCACTGCGAATCCAGGATTGCATTATGCCTCACCTTCTAAAGTACGTAAAAATCATGAAGTAAAGTAATTTTCTGGAACACTACAAATTACCAGAGTAACTACTAGCTTTCTGTGGAGGATTTACGCAACTCATCCGCTAATGCTTTTCAAAACAAGTCCTAAGCTAATCCGCATCTAATTAGTTATTAGTCATTTGTTATTCACTCATGACTAAGAACAATTTTTACAAAAAAATCTGTAATTTAAATGCGTCAATGCAAACTTTCCCCAAATTAATATTTGCATTTGTAATTTCACACAGGAATTGCCAGGATTTACGCTTATTTGTTTGGGGCAAACCAGATAATACCAAATTAGGAAAAGACTTTTAATCAAATCTAAAATCCAAAATTGATATGAATGCCCTTTTCTATATTTTATTTCAAATTCAATAATTCCGACTCCGAAGATTCCCAGCATAAAATATTGCTGGGAATCACTCAATTGTCTTGATTTGCTGTTATTAATGATATTACCTAAATTGCTTTTTGGTTGCTTCACCTACTATTTCTGAATAACTACTGGTGTCCCTACCGATGCCCACTCGAATAGCCATTTAGCATGTTTAGGAGCGAGATTTACACAGCCGTGGCTGACTGGAGTGCCAAACCTTTTATGCCAGTAAGCTCCGTGAATACCGTAATTACCTTGGTAAAACATCGCATGAGGAACGTTAGGAACATTGTAGTTTTCTCCCCGCATCCGTGTAGTTTTGAACTTGGATTGAATTTTAAAAGTACCAACAAGAGTGGGAGTAGCTTTTTTGCCAGAGGAAATAGCACTTCCATAAACCACTCTGTCACCTTCCCAAGCTATTAACCGTTGCTTTGAAAGATCAATTTGAATCCAGCGCTGATCCGATTTTTGTAATGTCTGGATTTTTTGTGCAATCACTTGATCTTTGGAATTCGCCCAAACTTCACTCGTTCCAGTAGTAGTAAAAACACTTAAGGACAGTACTGTACCAGTGAGGAGTATTTGTAAGCGACGCACCCAGTCAGGATAAATTAGTTTTTTCATTTTAGATACACTCACACTCAAATCATGGGGTCTTGAGAAACTTATCAGTTTTCACCTTTATTTCCCTATCTATTACTTTAATAGACGTAAATTTTTGATGATTTGATTCTAAGTTAACCTAACTGTTGTATCAGCTTTTTTGCCCCAGATGCGATCGCTGACCAATTTCCCTCTGTGACAAGCTTTTTGGGAAATAATTCACCGCTCAAACCTACAGCGATCGCTCCGGCTTGCAAAAATTCTTTGGCATTTTCGAGAGTGACGCCGCCAGTAGGAATTAAGGGAATCTGACCCAGTGGCCCTTGCAAACTTTTGATATAATCAACCCCTCCCACTGCTTGCACGGGAAACACTTTTACACAACTAGCGCCCTGACTCCAGGCGGTAACAATTTCTGTAGGAGTCAACGCTCCTGGGATGATAGGTACATCTTCTTTTTGTGCTGCTTGAATCATTGCAAGATCAACGTGGGGTGTGAAGAGGAATTGCGCCCCAGATGCGATCGCTTCTTGTAACTGCTGCACATTGAATAGCGTACCAGTGCCAATAGTACAGGCTGGTAATTCCGAACGTAGTCGAGTGATTAATTCCCCAGCGCGTGAGCTATTCCAGGTAATCTCAATTAATTGCATTCCCCCAGATGCTACAGCCATTGCCATTTGCTGTCCCACTTCAATTTTAGGGGCGCGGATGACTGCGATCGCACGATGTTTTTGCAATTGTGATAACCAAATTTGATTAGGCATTTTTGACTGGGAATTAGGGATTGGGAATTAGGGATTATGGATTATGAATTGGGCTAATATCAAGCGAATTTTTCCACTCACCAGTCCCCATTCCCCAATACAAGCGTGACATAGTAAGCTGATGCGCGTCTAAAGTATATAAACACTCTATTGGGTCGTTAACTGTTGACTGTTGACTGTTGACGGGTTTTCAGTCATCAGGTAAATGTACAAATTAAATGCATAACAGCGATCAGCTCTCGAACTTGCTTCTTGTATCAAATTATGAGATATTATAAACAGCACTAACTTTATCGAATTACCGTAGTTTAAATTAAATACTTTAGCTTTTGGGACTAAAGGAGTAATTAACATGACAATTGCACGACAAAACACAGCAGGATATTTACCAATTACTATTCATGATTCCAAAAGCATGGATATAGGCAGGCTGTGGAAGCTTGTACGACTAGGTGCTGTACAAATAAATGGATTTTGGTGGCGTACTAAAGCATATGGAACGATTCTAGGGGTTATGTTGCTAACCTTGGTGAGTCTGATTTTTCTAAGTATGCATTGGTCTTATCGCAGACTGTCCCCATTTATCAGCCATCGAGTCATTGACAATAATTAGGATAAGCAATTAAAAATTAAAAGCTAGAAACGTTCGCGTAGCATCTTCTAGAGAAGAAATGTAATCGCGGTAGGTATCCTGGCAATACCCGCGGAATGTTGGTAATAAAGTTGCTGCAACTGTGCCCGTCGTAGACATCGCCTAATTTTGCTTCCTTTACATTACTTTAGAGACAGTCTTTAAAAACTCAGCTTAATTCTTCTAGTAGAAGAAGGAGCTAATTAAAAATGCATATACTGCAATTACCAAGCAATAGTTTAATAAGCTCCTAGTTAAAGACCAACTAGGAGCTTTTTTTTATTGATTATCTAGCTCAATGGGGGCATATATCCAAAAATCTAGTTGCAATTCAACTCTTCCTTATGGTTATTAATGATTAATTCTGATGGTAGATGGAATCAAAAGATTCAGATTGATAATATGTATTCGTGAGTAAAAAACGTTTACCAAATTAATAACAATGAATATTCTTGCTTGGATTGTTTTAGGTCTAATTGCTGGTGCGATCGCTAAAGCTATCTACCCCGGTCATCAAGGCGGCGGAATTCTCGGAACAATCTTACTAGGAATCATCGGTGCTTTTGTTGGCGGTAGCTTAGGCGTATTCTTCAGTACAGGAACGTTAACTTTAGCAGCCCCTACTCTTAGTATTCCTGGTATTGCGTTAGCAGTTCTTGGCGCAATTATTGCAGTTTTCCTGTGGAACTTATTAACTCGCCGCAGTGCTGTATAAAAGCAAAAATGCGGAAAGGAGTAAGGAAAATTTAGAAAATCCATTTAACTATTGTAAATTAAACCAGAAAAATAGCGTCATCTTGTCATTAAGGTGGCGCTATTTTTTTGATTATTGATAAATAAAATAATAAGGACATTGCATAGCAATTTACCACTAGCTACGCCTACGCACTAATTCATATTTCTATTCTGAACGCCTGGCTTTGTGAAAGACCCGAAACGCGGAGATATTTAAGATTACCCCTAGTGTAATCTTGAGTACCGATGCTGGAAAAATGCCGACAAGCATTCCTCCAATGATGGCTCCAATCACCGAACCAACTCCCATAGGCGCTATGGTATTGCTCAAGGCTGTACGATCTACAAATGCACCTCGACTAGCATATTTGATAACCCCTACAAGTACAGTTGGTAAGCTAACTAGAAGACTAGCTGTACCTGCTGTTTTAATATCTGCGCCAAAAGCGAAAACAAGAGTTGGGATAATCACTTCACCCCCTGCAACCCCAAGTAGACTGCTTACCAGCCCAATTGCTAGTCCAAATAAGATACCTGCCAAAATGCGCCAACTTAAAGCAGGGGGTAGGAGGGCTGGTATTTGTTGAGGTAGAAAACCCTCGACTATCAAGGCAATGCCAATGACTACTAATAGTACTAAAATGATTCTCTCAAGTTGTTCGTTCGAGAGCTTCCCCGCCATCGCCGCCCCAAAAAAAGCAGTGATAACCGCTCCGGCAATCAAGGAGAAGATTACAGGCAGCAATGGAATAACGGGGCTGAAGGAAAGCGTACTGCTCCGGATTACTAAGGATGCAGCAATCGTAATCAAGCTGACAGCCAAGTTCAGAGGCACAGCCTGCCGTACTGAATAGCCTAATGTTCCAGCAAGGACTGGCAGGCGAAACTCTGCACCTCCCAAGCCAATCAGCCCTCCTAACAGCCCAATTGGCACGGCATAAAGAAAGGATAATCGGAAACGGCGTACTTCCAAGCTTGTAGTTGTAGGCTCCGGCGCAGACGAGTTATTCTTTTTCATCAATAATTTTCAGCTATTAGAATCTGGTAAGCTATTACGCTTTTAAATTACACAGTTACTCATGAGGTTCGTTGACCGCTGACGGTTAACAGTTGACAGTTAACCGTCAATAGCCAACACGAAAAGATGAGCAAGTTAAATGCGCGACAGCTTAGGGTGCGTTAGCCTATGGTATAATACACCCTACAACTTACATTCTGCAGGTTGGCGATCGCTAAAAATTGTTTGTAAAAATTTGATGCGAGTAGAGACGTTGCAATGCAATGTCTCTACAGAAGTTTTGTTTAGTTTACAGCAGCACTAACTAAACCATTGTGCCTGAGCAAAGCGATCGTACTTGGTTCACGACCCCGGAAAGTTTTAAACACTTCCATTGGATGCTGACCACCACCAAGTGCCAGCACCGTATCCCGATAACGCCGACCTGTAGCTTTTATAGCCTCTTCATCTTCTAGCCCAGCTTCTTCAAAAGCGGCAAAAGCATCAGCGCTCAGTACCTCAGCCCACTTGTAACTGTAGTAGCCTGCTGCATAACCACCTTCAAAAATATGTCCAAAAGCACATAAAATTGAATCTTCTGGAAGTGGTGGTAAAACGGTAGTAGTCTTGGCTAGGCGATGACGCACATCTGAGGGAGTTTCATTACTACCGGGACGATAGCGGTAGTGTAGTTCTAAATCAAGATTGCTCAGGTGGATCTGCCGCAACATGGCAGTACCACTCATATAATTACGCGCCGCTAGCAGCTTTTGATAGTAATGCTCCGGTAGGGCTTCACCAGTTTCATAATGTTTCGCCATTCCAAAGAAAGTGGGTCGCTCATAGCACCAGTTTTCCATAAACTGACTAGGTAGTTCCACTGCATCCCACTCCACGTTATTGATGCCTGCGGCTCCGGGATAATCAACCTTAGTGAGCATATGGTGCAATCCATGACCAAACTCGTGGAACAAAGTCTCTACTTCATAGAAAGTCATCAAACTAGGTTTACCATCTACGGGAGGACTTTGATTACACACCAAATAAGCTACAGGTAAGCGGATAGCAGTGACACCATTTTCAGTGATTTTGGCTCGATTGATGCACACATCCATCCAAGCACCACCGCGTTTCTCAGCTGGACGGCTGTAAGGGTCTAAGTAGAAATAGGCTATGGGAGAACCAGTTTCGTCAGTAATTTGGAAATAACGGACATCCTCATGCCATACTGGCGCTTGACCATCGGCAGAGGTGACAGTAACGCCAAACAGCCGCTTGACTAGTCCAAATAAGCCATCTAACACTTGGGGAAGGGGGAAGTAGGGACGCAATTCTTCAGCGGTAAAGGCAAATTTGGCTTCTCGTTGGCGTTCTGCCCAAAAGCTGATATCCCAGTGTTTTAAATCCGTAGCTTCTACTGCTTTCTGTGCCGCTGCAAAAGCTTTGAGTTCTGCCAAGTCTTTGACAGCAGCATCATAACTAGCGCGGCGTAGTTCTTCTAATAGGGCATTGACTGCCTCAACATTGGGAGCCATTTTACTAGCCAGACTCAGTTGAGCAAAACTTTTAAAGCCTAGTATATCTGCGAGTTCTTGGCGCAACTTCAAAATGCGCTCAATTAAGGGGTTGTTATCCAAATCGCCACCAGAAGCGCGGGTGATATGAGCTTTGTAGAGCTTTTCACGCAAATCTCGACGAGTGCTGTGCTGCATGAAAGGGCCATAGCTGGGGAAGTCCAAAGTAATCCGCCAGGGGCCATTTTCTGGTGTGGCATTGCTTTCGCCAGCTGCACGAGCACCTTGAGCTGCTAAACTCACTAAGCTTGGTGGTAAACCGTCAATTTCCGCTTGGGTTGTTAGGGTTAAGCTGAAGGCTTTAGTGGCATCAAGTACATGGTTAGAGAATTTGGTAGAAAGTTCTGCTAACTCCATCTGTATGGCGTTGAAACGCTCTCTTGCTTCTCCTTCTAAGCCAACACCAGAAAGTTCTGCATCTCGAATGGCGGCTTCTACAATGCGCTGTTGGGCTAATTCCAAAGTTGCCCAACTATCACTGGTACGGAGTGCCTTAAAAGTATTATAGATAGGTTTGCTTTGACCGAGCTTGTTGATAAATTGTACTACTAGTGGCTGTACGATTTCATGAGCTTCGCGCAGTTCCGGGCTATTTTTAACACCCATTAAATGATTCACCACCCCCCAACTCCAGGTAAGCCGTTCTGTCAGCTTTTCTAAGGGTTCTACTAAACCACTCCAAGTAGGCTCTACACTACCCTCTAAGGTGGCAAGCTGCTGGTCAAGTTCTGCCAACAACTGATTGAAGGCTGGTACTACTCGTTCTGGTTTAATCTCTGCAAAGGCAGGCAAACCAGTGCCTTGGAGTAAGGGATTGTCGAAAATAATGGTACTTGCACTCATGGTTTTGTGTGAACTGCGAACGAATAAAAATCATTGTTGATTTTTATTTATATATCTTCTAATGTAGCGATCGCTGTGCTGATTAGTCTTGCCATTCTGATAAAAAGGCAAAAAAAGCGATAAATACTCAGAAAATTATCTTGATACAGCTATTTTGTTTGATTTGTGAAGGACTATGGCGGGTGCAAAATCGCAGAGTGCATTTACCTAATTCAACCTGACCAAAGGCGATCGCTAAAAGACGTCATCATGTACTATGTCAAACAGGTAAGCTGTCGCGCACTTAACTTGCACATCTTTTCGTGTTGGCTGTTGGCTGTTGACTGTTGACAGTTAACCGTCAGCGGTTAACGAACTTAGGAAGTGACTGTGTAATTTCAAAGCGTAATAGCTTCGCTCGTCCGCCAGGATGGGCATTATCCTGAAAGCACAGTTTCAGCCCAAGAATCCCACGCTTTCAAGGCGTGAGAGTATCCAATTGACTTAGCGCGATCGAGCTTTCTTGCCAAACCGAAAAGGGAGGCTCTATGAGGCTCTATATTTATGATTTTATTTGGCAACTCATCTTTTTACTCGTAAAATCGAAGACAAGATCAAGGTCAGTAGAAAAGAGTCCCTAAATTAATGAGTACGTTAATCAGTCAGGGTGGAAGAGCTATCACTAAATTTCAGATGGTAGACCGGATAAATGATATCGCTTGGCAAGCTCACCAAGGTAGCGTTGCTGCGATTATTCAGCTATTGAACGAAAAGTTAGCCAAGTCTGGTGTCAGAACTAGAGCCATTTTTGCTGATGGTGTCTTACAACTTCTGTGCGAGGCGGCTAGGGTAGAGCAACTTGAGCAATCTTCCCTCGTAGAACAAATACAGCAAATTCTTGAGTCTATCGCCCCGCGTCACATTCGCCGAGTCAATATCAACAGTCGCATTGTTCGGGAACAACAATTACTTTGGTTAAAAGAAATAGATAGCGATCGCGACAACCAATTGCTTTGGTCACAGGAAATTGCATTAATTCAACCCAATATTGTAAAGCAACTAATTAAAGATTTTACAGAAGCTCAAGCTGAACTAGGAAAACCAAATTTTCCTAAAACTCCAGTTTCTCGTCCTTTAGTACTTATCAACAAAGAAAAACACCAGAATCAACCTAAAACAAAAACATTAGCAGTCGCTGGTTTATGCTCACTGTTGTTGCTTAGTTGGGTTGTTTATGCCCAGTTAGGTAATAAACTGAAAAACCTAATGCAACTAGAAACTTCCAAATCTTTAACTAGAGAAAATACTAACGATAAGAAAACCCAAACTCCATCCCCTACTTTGAACAATAGCTTTTCTGAGCCATCTGACGATCCATTTGCAATCTCTGTGCGAATTGCCAACCAAGCTTCTGCATCTGGTAAAACAGCGACAACCTCAACTCAGTGGTTAGAGATTGCCGCTAAGTGGCAACGGGCTTCAGATTTAATGGGCACGGTGCCACAAAACCACAGCCGTTATCAGGAAGCTAAAATTCGTACTCAACTATATAAGAAATACAGTGAGGCAGCGCAGAAAGAAGCTGATAAGAGCAAATCTTAGTTTAACGAGAGAGCATTATCGGCAAGCAACTCCTGAATAGATTGAACTGTTATTAAAAACAGTTGATAAAGAACCATTAGATTTAGATTATGAGAAGAATAAAATCGATTTAATCAAGCGGATTGATTCGTGGGATCAATCCAAAATCCAATATCCAAAATGTGTATGTCACCTAACTCAAGAGTTCTCCTGTTTCTTGCAGGGAGTGCAAGCGGCGGTAAATACCTTCGTGACGCAAGAGTTCATCGTGGCTACCCACTTCTACAATCTTTCCTTGCTCCAGAACGACAATTTTATCGGCTTCTCGCACTGTACTTAAACGATGGGCAATCACGATGGTGGTGCAAGTACCCTGAATTGCTCGCATCGCTAGCTGAATTGAACGCTCAGACTCATAATCTAAGCTAGAAGTGGCTTCGTCAAAAATCAGTACGTCTGGTTTCACTAACAATGCCCTAGCAATTCCCAACCGTTGTCTTTGCCCCCCAGATAACCTGACACCTCGTTCCCCCACGACGGTGTAATAACCTTTTGGTAAATGCTGCACTACTTCGTCGACTCTGGCAATTCTACAGGCTTCCTGAACCTGTTCCAAACTAGCATTCGGTCTGCCGTAGGTAAGGTTATCTAATATAGTACCGTTGAAAACGTCTACTTCTTGGTGAACGATCGCTAATCTCCGTCTATATTTACCTACATCCAAAGTCCGAATATCTTGACCATCAATCAAAATTTTACCTTCTTGAGGTTCAAAATATCGCAAGAGTAATTTCACTAAAGTAGACTTACCAGAACCGGAACGCCCCACTAATGCTACTGTTTGGTATGGCTCAATCAACAAGTTAATATCTTGCAAAACTTGATGCTTGGCATCATATCCAAAACTGAGGTGCGACAACTCAACTTTTCCAGTAAATTTATAAGGTGATTCTGTCTGGTTGCTCTCTTCTAAAAGACTAGCTGAATCAGATGCAGTTGGCTCTTGTAAAAATTCGTGGAATCGCAGCATAGGAGAATAACGACGGGCAAAAACTTCTGCCAAGCTACTAATAGGTTCTAATTCGGCATAAGCCATGCTAGAAAGAGTTAAGGTCATGACAAAGTGACCGAGAGAAATTCTCCCATTTACTGTTGCTGCTAAAGTCAAACCCAGAATTGTAAACACACAAAACTGAATTACAGTTCTTTGCCAAGTACCTAGTATCGTATAACCTTTGTGGATGCGATAATCAAGCACCGTTAGTTCACGATCCAAACGTTGCTTTTGCCGTTTCAGTTCCCTAGCTTCCGTAGCAAATGCTTTTACCGTTTTGATATTGGTGATTAATTCGGAAGTGCGGCTTTCGGTGTCCTCTCCATATTTATCCAGACGACTTTCGTACCTAATTAGCTGTTGTAAATTCTTCAAGCTGAAGCTGAGAATAATTACAAAGGAAATTAGATATAAAATTGCAATCCGCCACTCAATGAACAAGATAAACACAAAAATCCCCAGCACACGAGCCAGTTTAGGAATCAACTGTCCGGCAACTTCAGGGTAACTAAAAGTGTGGTTGGAAATACCTCTAGCGACTCTTCCGGCAATGCGTCCAGGGTTATTTTCATCATAAAATTCCAGTGGAAGAGTAAGAACTTTGGCGATCGCTGTTTCGTTTTTTTCTCGACGCGCCCTGAAGGCTATATCCCAATGAAACCAATTGGTTAACCAAGGCTGTGTGGGCGCTCTGACTACCGTGACAACGAAAATTAAACCTAGTAATACACCCAAAGATAGAGTTTTATTAACTGGGTAATTGGTGATGTCCGAAAAATTTGCGATCGCACTTTGAAGTGGTTTATCCAATGGTTGAGCAGACAAAACGTTTAAAATCTGTCCGATCGCGTAAGGGACAACCAAATCAATAACTTCATAAATGCTAGATGCTGTAATACTGAAAACACTCA
The DNA here is from genome assembly GCF_020829665.1 of Nostoc sp. CHAB 5824. GTDB lineage: Bacteria > Cyanobacteriota > Cyanobacteriia > Cyanobacteriales > Nostocaceae > Nostoc. The sequence goes on along the minus strand of NZ_JAIVFT010000002.1, from coordinate 219,198 downwards.
GCTTCCAGTAAGAGCGAAAGTAATTGACAATATCTCGAAATTTGGCCATGATGCACACCGTCCAAGAGCGCGATCGTGAGCTTGGAATTTATATACTACAAGCATGCTACAAAGTAGTCAAGGGGTATAGGTTTAAATCACTCTTGTGGAGTAATAGGCATTTGTACAGAGGCAAATTCTAAGCGATAGCGATAGAGAGCAACTGGTCGAGAATCAGCTTTAAAGTAATCTGGATCTTGGGGTGAAAGATAGACAGCAGTAACTTGATCTGCCTCAATCGCCGAATTAGATGCCGGAAGTTTATGATAAGCGGTGGTAGATTCTACAGAATTTAAATAGGGACGTGAACCACCTTTGAATAGTTGTTGAAACACTTCTGTAGTAATGAACTTACCATCAGGGGTAGTTTCTGTGCCCCGTGCAGTCACAATGGAAACTAGTTGGCGACTGCTACGTAAAAACGTAATCTGACGATTCGGTGAATCTGGATCTACTTTGACTAATAACACTGCTTCATCCCCTAAATAAGCCCTTGCTAAATTCAAGCTATTAAACGCTCTATCTGCTACAATTGGGGATTTGTAATCTATCTGAGGTAATATTTTCAAACCAGAAACATGTGATTGCTCTTCGACAAATCTTACTACAAAACTCACAGGCTGATTTAATTGTTGGCGATTACCTTCAAACCCTGGAGTTACTATATCTGGTGCTAAAGGCGCAGCTAAATCTATCAAAGTACTTGTAACTTGCCAAGTACCAGCCATCCATTCGGGGTAAACCAAATCACCCGAAGCCGGTTGCACTGAAGTTAATTTTTCCCATTGAGGAAAATTTGCTAATCGTTCAGACAAATCTCCTGCAAGAGCATCGCCACCCCATAAAAGGAATAATAGCAGCAAGCAAAAACTCCAAATCGCCTTTATTGTAAGCATTAGCAGTTTTGTATTTAACGTTTATTATTTATCGACTAAAAATTAAGTAAGTTTATGTAAAAAATTAAAACTTTGTAGTAATATACTTAACCCTACAATCCCAAACTATGGTTGTAGTATGACATTGGCATTAGGCATGATTGAAGTTTATGGTGTTCCCACAGCAGTAGAAGTGGGAGATACTATGTGTAAAGCCGCCCGTGTAACCCTTGTTGGTTATGAAAATACCGATTTGGGACGAATTACCGTGTTAATTCGGGGGGTTGTGGGCGAGGTGAATATGGCGGTGACAGCAGGACTAAAAGCTGTGCTGCGAGTTAACGGTGGCGAGGTGCTTTCTTCTCATATTATTCCCCGCCCCCACGAGAATTTAGAATATGTTTTACCGATTCATCACAGCGTTAATGTGGAGCAGTTCAGTGCAGATATCCGATTTCCTCCACCCCTATCAGTTTAGCTGTATTAAATTTCTGCTGGTAAAGGTTGCCAAATCTCGCCATACTGTTCTCGTAAAGCTTGCCAAGCTTCTACTTGACCGGGTTCATATTCTCCGGGTTTACCCCATTGCAAAAATAAGCTTAAAGCAGGCTCTTGTTTATCATCTAAAAACCGAATAGCATAGGTTGTAAAATTGCCCCTCTTGGCTTCACCAGTTTCAAATTTTACTTGAGTAATTTTGTCCATATTCAAATGAAATTCAAAACCTTCGGTGTGCATATTAGCATACTTACCTTTAGGCAATTCTGCATAAAATAACTTTTCTATTTTGCCTCGTGCTTCTAATACAGCCGCACTACTAGTAACAATTAAACGCAAAGTTCCCAAAGTCTCGCAAGCTGCTAAAAATTCTTTCAAAGTAGTACTCATAAATTATTATCCTTTCTTAGCTTTTTAACTAATGACTAATGACCAATGACCAATGACCAATGACTATTTTTCGTATTGTTCATAAGCAGCGACAATGCGCTGAACTAAAGGATGGCGCACGACATCTTTTTGAGAAAATTCGCAAAAGGCAATGCCTTCAACGTGTTTTAAAATTTGTAAAGCCACTCCTAAACCCGATTGTTGGTGAAGTGGTAAGTCTGTTTGTGTCATGTCGCCTGTAATCACCATGCGAGAACGGAAGCCCAAACGAGTCAAAACCATTTTCATCTGAGCAGGTGTAGTATTTTGAGCTTCATCCACAATTACAAAGGCGTTGTTGAGGGTGCGTCCCCGCATATAGGCAAGTGGTGCGACTTCAATCACACCGCGTTCCATTAAGCTGGGTATTTTTTCTGGGTCGATGAATTCATAAATAGCATCGTAAAGTGGGCGAAGATAGGGATTAACTTTCTGCTGTAAGTCTCCAGGCAAAAAACCGAGTTTTTCTCCAGCTTCGACGGCAGGGCGAGTTAAAATTAGCTTTTCAAACTGGTTAGCCAGGAGTGCTTGTACGGCGACAACAACAGCGAGATAAGTCTTGCCAGTACCAGCAGGCCCGATCCCAAAGGTTAGATCACGCCTACGGAGCGCGTCGATATATTGACGCTGGCGGAAGGTTTTGGCACGAACTTCTTCGCCCCGGCGACTTTTAGCGAGGACATCTCGCTGTAAATCTTGCAGTTCCCCTTGCCGATCGCTATCTATGGCTTGACGGGCTGTTAAAATATCGGCACTGGAAATAGTATTGCCTTTAATCCACAGGTCTTCAAGCGATCGCACTAATCGAGAAGCCAGATCAATTTGCCTTTGGGTACCAGAAATCAGTAATTCCTGCCCGCGTAGCACTAAACTGGCTCCTGTTTGCCGAGATAGGATTTTGAGATTTTCTTCTCCATCTCCGGCTAGAGCGATCGCACTGGGAATATTCGGCAGCTGAATTGTTAAGGCATCTGCCATAGTATTTGTTAATTGGTGAGGATCTGTGTTTGACAAAGGTTAATGTTTTCTCGCCAAGGGCAAAAGTAACTTTGTTTTACTTACATTTTGAAAAAATTTTTGCAATAAATGAATCGGCTGTAGGGGCGTACATTTGTACACCCCTAGTGGTCAAAAAGAGGAAAAGGGGCAGGGAGCAGGGGAGAATCGACATACATGAATGTAGGGCTGCTGAAGTAAAGACGTATTATTTTTCGTGTTACACATCTCGAAATAAATACTTTTACTTTTGGGCATAAATAAATTTAGTTGCTCTCTAACCTTTGTGATAGGGTAATTCCAGTATCTTTCCCCCTGCTCCTCTGCCTCTTCGGTGAAGAGTTCAAAAAAATATTCAAAAATCTTTTTGCTACTTTCCATTTTTACAAAAATTCTGAGCGGAGGTAACTACAACCGCTCAGACTTGTTCTCTAGTTTTAAACTAGCGGAGGCGCGGTTTAACAATGGGCTTAGGCCCATCATTTCCACGGGGTTCTCTTCTAGTTGGCGGTGGCGATCGCTCTTCTGTGTCTTCATCAAAAGACATGCCTTCGCGGCCCGGCGTAGTGCTGCCGTAGATATCCAGGTATACTGATTGCCCAGTAGCGGCAGCCGCAGCGGCAATTACTGTACGAATCGCCTGAATATTGCGTCCTCCTCGACCAAACACTTTCCCTTTATCTGTGCTTTCAAAGGCGATACGAATCCAAGCCCGGTTGAGGGCCTGAGAAATTTCACAATCGACACTTAAAGTCTCTGGAGATTCCAAAAACGGCTGCACTAAAAACCGAACCAGCCCAACATAGTCGGGACTAGCTGTTGGGGATATTGTTCCGGAATTATGATGCGGCTGTTGTGGCACTGACCTGTTCAAAAACATTGGCTTTTACTAAAATGCGACGGACGGTGTCAGTGGGTTGAGCGCCTTGTTGTAGTCGTTTGACGATGCCGGGAACGTCTAGTCGCACTTCATCGGTTCTGGGGTTATAGAATCCCAACTCTTCTAGGGGACGGCCATCGCGGCGAGCGAGGTTGTTAATGGCGATAATACGGTAACTTGCTTCCCGCTTTTTACCGAATCGCTTCAGGCGCAGTTTGATCATGGTTGAAGAATCATTCTCCTGTTGTTAGATATTAGTTAGCAACTAATTGTTGAGGAAGTAACCTAAATCTGGCTGCTGCCAAGAAATTGAGGGCCAGTTTCCTCTGCTCATTAATTCTTAGGTCGAAATGCTAATTTTAGCACTGCCTAGCATTTGCTGCTATTAGTCATTAGTCATTTGTCCTTTGTCATTAGTTAATGACTTAATAACTAAAGATTGCCGAAGCCTTTTTTCTTTTTATCTTTGGGTTTTTTCTTTTTCGTGCCTGTGGCATCACCGCCATAACCCCGCCATCCGGGGGCTGGGGGACGATTGCCTGCGCCTGCGAAGGCGTTGCCCATACCGCCACCGCCGAACATTCCCGGCATTCCAGGGAAGCCACCTTGACTCATTTGCTGCATGAGCGATCGCATTTTTTGGAAATCACCCACCAGCTTAGTCACATCGGACTCTCTATAGCCGGAGCCAGCAGCAATCCGTCGCCGCCGACTGGGAGAACTGGCTAATAAATCGGGGTCATGGCGTTCTTGGCGAGTCATGGAGTTAATCATGGCCTCACAGCGTTTCAGCTGGGTTTCTCCCTGCTTAAGCTGATCATCTGAGAGCTTGTTCATTCCTGGAATCATCTTGATGAAGCCTCCCAGAGAACCCATGTTCTTCAGCATCCGCAACTGCTTAAGAAAGTCAGTAAAGTCAAACTTTGCTGACAAAATTTTCTCTTGCATTTTCTCAGCATCGGCTAAATCAAACTCTTCCTGGGCTTTTTCTACCAGGGTCAGCACATCGCCCATCCCCAAAATCCGGGATGCCATGCGATCGGGATAAAACGGTTGTAGTGCCTCGACTTTTTCGCCCACACCCACAAATTTAATCGGCGCCCCCGAAATCTTTCGCACTGACAGCGCTGCACCACCACGGCTATCACCATCCAACTTGGTGAGAATCGCCCCAGTAATTCCTATCTGCTCATGGAAGGTGCGGGTAAGATTCGCTGCCTCTTGACCAGTCATTGCGTCAACCACCAACAGAGTTTCATGGGGTTGGACAGTTGCTTTGATGCGGGCTAATTCCGCCATCATGTCTTCGTCAATTTGCAAGCGACCAGCAGTATCAATAATTACTGTGTTTACACCTTCTGCCCTAGCGCGTTCTACACCTTGCCTTGCAATTTCTACGGGATCTGCGTCGCTTCCTAGTTCAAATACTGGTACGTCAATTTGCTTACCCAACGTCACCAACTGGTCGATCGCTGCTGGACGATATACGTCTGTCGCCACCAACAAGCAGCTACGATCTAATTTTCTCAAATGTAAGGCTAACTTCGCGGTAGCTGTGGTTTTACCAGTACCTTGTAACCCAGCCATTAGGACAATAGTAGGTTGTTCCTGGGCTTCTGCGATGGGAACATTTTCGTCTCCCATCACCTGTACCAGTTCATCGTGAACAATTTTGATGAACTGTTGGTCAGGTCGCACACCGGTAATCACCTCGGCTCCCTGTGCTTTGGCTTCGACTTCGCTAATAAAATCTTTGACTACCTGGAGATTGACATCTGCTTCCAACAAGGCGCGGCGCACTTCGCGCAATGCATCTTGAATGTTGGATTGAGAAATTTTGTCTTGTCCCCGCAGTTTTTTCCAGGCGGCTTCTAAACGGTCAGATAGAGCATCAAACATAATGTAATTACAGGTAGTTCGCCAATGGGAAATTTTGAACCGCCGATGAATGCGATTTTGAATTTCCGCTAAAGTTTAAACGTGCTATTTACCAGCTTAGTAGTTTTCACCGCGACTGTAGCAACCAGATAAGCTGTCGCGCATTTAACTTGCACATCTTTTCGTGTTGGCTGTTGACTGTTGAGAGTTAACCGTCAGCGGTCAACGAACTTAGGAAGTGACTGTGTAATTTAAAAGCATAATAGCTTACTTACCTACCTTTATTGAATATGAAGGAAGATTGAGTTGATATCAATTTTTTATGGAACTGCACAGAGACAAGCAGCTTAAGCCCCTTGTTTAGAAGCTACCTCAGATGTAATCGGTATTAAAGTACAATGAAAGCAAGAACGGCTATTGTACAGCGAGAACCTACATTACATATCGCTATGACTAGCAACACAGTACTTCAACCACAAAAATCATCCACCTATCGGGTATTAGTTGGCAAACCTATAAAAACTTGCTAACTGAACTTAGTGCTAATTTAATATCAAAATAGCGAATGAAATTAAGCAGATATAGAAGCATATATATCGCAGCGAATCAAAGTATATAGCAATCCTATTTGAGTTGTGAAATAAATAGCGATCGCATTCTGGAAACTGAGGACTAAGTGATAATTTTTCGGGTAAGTTGGCAAAAATTATCACTTTGCCTCTTTGTTTATACCTGGTCTAACACATTGACTTTCGCTACTGATTTTTTAGCTGCGGCCTGACGAATCGGCAACTCAATCACAAACTCTGTACCTTTGCCAAGTTCAGATTGGCAATATATCTTGCCGTTGTGTTTTTCTGTAACTATCTGATAGCTGATAGACAATCCCAGTCCTGTACCTTTACCGACAACCTTGGTAGTAAAAAATGGATCGAACAGTCGAGAAAGGACTTTTTCATCCATGCCGAGTCCGTTGTCGGCTATGCGAATGACAATCCAATCTTTATTAAGCAGGGAAGTAGAAATTCGGATTTTGCAGGGGTTTTTTGCAAGTGCTTCGGAAGATTGCTGTGTAGTTCGTTCTTCTAAGGCATCAATGGCATTGGATAGCAAATTCATAAATACCTGATTCAACTGACCAGGATAGCATTCTATTAGAGGTAACTTAGTATAGTCTTTGCTTACATCAATGGTGAGGCTATCGGCTGAAGGCTTCAAGCGGTTTTGCAAAATCATCAATGTACTGTCGATGCCTTCGTGAATATTTGCTGGTTTGAAGTCAGCTTCATCTAGGCGCGAGAAGTTTCGCAAAGAGGTGACAATTTCGCAAATGCGCTCAGTGCCGACCTGCATGGACTGGAATAATTTAGGTAAGTCCTCGAATAAATATTCTATTTCAGCTTTATTGAAAAACTCTTGAATCTCTGGTGCGGCATTGGGATAATGATGCCAAAAAAGCTCTACATAGCGAAGCAATTCTTGCGTGTATTGGTGGGCGTGTTCCAAGTTGCCGTGGATGAAATTAATTGGGTTATTAATTTCATGGGCAACTCCCGCCACTAGTTGACCCAAGCTGGCCATTTTTTCAGCGTGGATAATTTGCATTTGGGCTGTACGCAGCTCATTCAGTGTCTGGGCGAGTTGGTTCGCTTCTTCACGAGTTTGACCCAGCAAACTGGATTGTTGAAACAAGTTGGCTTGACGCAGCGCTACGCTGAGTTGAGCCGCCACTTGGGTGACAAATTCCAATTCAGCCTCTTCCCAATTACGTGTATGGGTGCATTGATGAATGCACAACAACCCCCACAGTTCATCACCTTCCATCAACGGCACAATAATCTGTGCTTTAACTTGAAATCGCTCAATCACATCAAGATGAGGTACTTTGGAGCCAACGCTGTTGACATCAGATATCACTTGCACTTGCCCTTGGCGATATTGCGGTGCGTATTGGTCACCGAAACAATAGTCTTGCACTTTCACGGCGAGGGCAGAATCAAACTTGGGTAACACATCTTCAGCGATAAATTCACCACTGCAAAAACCGACATTAGGATCAAAGCGGAAGATGCCGACTCGATCTGTATTTAGCGATCGCCGCACTTCCTGTACCGTCGTATTAAGGATCGTCTCCAAATCCAACGATTCCCGAATTTTGACGACCAAATCAAATAAAATCCGGCGCTGTTCAGCCGATTTGTGTAGTTCATCAGCGCGAGTTTGGATTTGGGTCACCATTTGAGAACTTTGCAGCGCTACTCCGAGTTGGCTAGCAACCTGTCCCAAAAATTCTACTTCCACACTATCCCACTGGCGCGGTGCAGAATGTTGATAGGCAGCCAGCAATCCCCACAGATTCCGTCCTACAAAAATTGGGGTCAACGCATAGGCGCGAATCTTGAATTGCTCCAAAATATCTAGATGACAACGTGAGTGTCCGGCTTGGTAGATGTCATTTACAGCAAAATTTTCGTTGTTGCGGTAGCGTCCGCCTTTGGTTTCTTGAAGGTGGGTATCTTCCCAAACGAGATTTTTGCCAAAGGGATTGATGCTGTCCCACTGTGCCTCAACCATACCGAAATGACTGACGAATTCACCACTCCAGTCTGGGTTAAAGCGATAAACGCCGACCCGCTCGACTCGCAGCAGTTTACAGACTTCCTGGCAAGTGGTTTTCAGGATTAAGTCAATATCCAGCGTGGAGCGAATTTTCCCGACAACTTCAGTTAGTGTCCGTTGCCGAGCGATCGCATCTTGTAGGGCGATCGCCTGTTGTTTTGACTGAGTTAAATTCTCGGCTTGCTGAATTGCAACCCCTAATTGTGCCCCTACCTGTCCGAGGAACTCAACTTCGTAATTTGCCCATTGCCGCGGCCCAGAGTGTTGATACGCCGATATCAGTCCCCACAGTTTTGGCCCGATGAAGATAGGCGCTAACACATACGCCCGAATCTTGAATTGCTCTAGAATGTCAATGTGACAACGCGAGTGACCGGCTTGATAAATGTCGTTTACGGTAAAACTTTCGTTATTGCGGTAGCGCCCGCCTTTTGTCTCTTGGAGGTGGGTATCTTCCCAAACAAGATTTCTGCCAAATGGATTGATTCGCTCCCACTGCGCCTCTACCATACCGAATTGGCTAACAAATTCACCGCTCCAGTCTTCATTGAAGCGATAAACTGCCGCCCGTTCTAGCTTCAAGAGTTTGCAAAGTTCTTGACAGGCGGTATTCAGAATAATTTCGGTGTTCACAGACGAGCGAATATTCCCTACCACTTCCGTTAAGGCGCGTTGCCGCGCAATTGCATCTTGCAGTTCTGCTGTGCGTTGTTTGGTTTGTTCTACAATTTCTGCCTGCTGCATTGCCACACCGAGATGGCTTGCAGCTTGCACTAAGAATTCGACTTCGTTGGGGTGCCATTGTCGAGGAGCAGAGTGTTGATATGCTGCAAGCATTCCCCATAGTTTTGCACCAATGAAAATAGGCGCGATCGCATAGGCCCGAATTTGAAACTGTTCTAATACCTCAATATGACACCGAGAATGTCCTGCATCGTAAATATCAGCCACGGCAAATGCCTCATTTTTGCGATATCGCCCTCCCTGAGTTTCTTGCAAATGTGAATCTTCCCACACTAAGCCCTGTCCAAAGGCAGTCAGTCCATCCCAAGGGGGTTCTGCAAAGCCAAAATGATTGATAAAACTACCGCTCCAGTCTGGGTTGAAGCGATAAATTGCAACTCGCTCAATCTTCAATTGCCGACAAATATCTTGACAAGAAGTCGAACATAGAGATTCTAGGTTTACAGATGAGCGAATCTTAGCCAGAATTCTCCCCAAGATTTTTTGGTACTGAACCGTTAACTGTAGCTGTTTGTGGCAATCTTGCAGGTCTAATAGGTTCGACTCATAACTGTTTGTGGTCATATAACTGTTTGTGGTCATAAAGTATAGACAAAATGAAATACCTTCTCTCAGTATTCCCTTCTTGATTTTTCAGATCACAGACAGTATGAAACTAGATTGCCAATATTATGGAGTCCTACATACAGCAGAATTCAGAATTCAGAATTCAGAATTCAGGATTCTGGCTCCTGACTCCTGAATTCTTTTTATTAAAAATTGCTGTAATCACCCTTTTATGAGTGAGTTGTTGCTGGTTTTGAGAGATGTTGTTGGTAAAAGCGGACAACTTTTTGCACATACTCAGCAGTGAAACCTTTGTCACAACCTGTATAGCTACCAGTCATCCACCAACAAGCTGCACCACGCACAGATGCAATTTCATTATTGTTGGTAGCGCTCAACTGATTGGTTAACTCACGGCGCGTGATACAGGATACAACTTGGCGAGCGATCGTAGGGCTGTTTTCAAACTGCGTCGGTGTCAGTTCTCGTTTGAGACAAGTTCTTGACCAGCCTTTGAGGGTTTCTGGTTTAACTTGCCATTCACTGTAAAGTCCATCGTTGGGATTTTTTGTCTGCGGTGCAGCTTGTCGCAATGCCTCTACCATCGCCGCAACTTGGGTATCAGAAACCGGCTGCTGTGCTTGAGCTAATAATGGTAATAGTCCGAAGCTGACAATAACTCCGTTGAGTAGTAATCCTATGGGTTTTTTGATCATAAGATAATATCCTATGTGTTTACGCTATCAATTAGATTAGGAACCTACTAAATTTTCTATCGTATTGGCATCATTCGGTAATGCGGCTGTTAAAACTTCGCTACCTTCTGCGGTAACTAAAACATCATCTTCAATGCGGATTCCGCGCACATCAGCAAATTCAGATAAACGTTGCCAATTCACTACATTCTGATATTTTGAGCGAACATTGGCATCATTTAAAATTGCTGGTACTTGATAAAAACCAGGTTCAATTGTGACTAACATTCCTGGACGCAAAGGACGATTTAAACGGAGGTAGCCTAAGCCAAAGCGATCGCTCCTTTGGCGTCCCTCTTCATACCCTGCTAAATCACCCAAATCTTCCATATCATGGACATCTAAACCCAGTAGATGACCGATACCATGAGGGAAAAACAGAGCGTGGGCATCTATCTCTACTAAATCTTGAGGATTTCCTTGTAAAATGCCTAACTCTACTAAACCTTCAGCTATGACCGTAGCAGCCAGCAGATGAATCTCCCCATACTCTACACCTGGGTGTATTTTGGCAATGCAAGCATCATGGGCTGCCAGTACGACATTATAAATATCTCTCTGGGTAGATGAAAACTTACCAGAAACTGGCCACGTGCGAGTTACATCACCGGCCCAACCCGTCTCAGTTTCAGCACCAACATCGGCAAGTAATAAATCACCTAGTTGTAGAGGATGGTGATACTGTTCGTTATGCAAAACTTCACCGTGAACGGTGACAATACTGTTGTAGGAAGTTGTCATATTGTGGGCAATAATTACCCCTTCCATCGCGGCACGAACTTCTGCTTCCAGCTTGGCTTTAGGTGTTGCTGCCATACCAACTTTGTGCGCCTCAACAGTTACAGCCGCAGCTTTTCGCAACTGGGTTAATGCAGCATCATCATGTGTGAGGCGTAGGGTAACGATCGCCTTAGCTAACTCCAAGTCAATTCCTTCGGGAGGACTTTGTGGTAAAACCCATCTATTTAATAGCTGCGATTGTTGCGTCCAAGTAGCTGCATCTTGTACAGCAAGTGTGGCGGCATCTTCTACCCAAGACTCTAATTCTGCCATTGGTCGAGCTACATCCGCCCCAATCTTCTGAGCTATTTCCTCGCGCGTTGGCATTTTTCCATGCCAAAGGGCGCTGCTGGGTGATGGATCGTCGATGAATAGTTCTAGCTTGCCCGCTTCTAGACGAATTGCCGCCTTTGATAATGCCAGTCCGGCAAAATAGAGGAAATGACTGCTAGCGCGAAACGGAAAGGAATTTGCTGGAAAGTTGCGCGGGCTGTTGCTACCTGACCACAGAATTACTGGAAAATTAATCAGGGTGGCTAGTTGTTGCCGTCGGAGGCGTAAAGTCTCGATTAGGGAAGTAGAAGTTTGTTGGCTCAACATAAATGGAAACTCAAAGGAAGGATAAAGGTTATAGCTTTGCCTTTATTTAGTCGTTATCGTCTTTATCGTCATCGTCTTTATCATTTTTGCGATCGCCATCTTTATCGTCGTCATCTTCGTCGTTCTGGTTTGTCTGGTTAGGCTGTTGGTTAGGTTGTAGGACTGGTTTTTGTTGCTCAGTTGGAGCAAGTGGCTGCGGTACTTCAACAGCACAACTAACTAATGTTCCATAAATTAGCGCTAAGTTGACAGCAGCAAAGATGCTTCTGAAGATTTTTATCGTCATGTTTCCGTTTTGCTTTGACATTGACCCTAGTTTTTGGAGATTGTATTCCTAATTTATAAGGTACTGTATATGGCGGTTCTCGTTTGGATGTAACATACATTTTGGTAGCCCCTACAAACGGATAAGCCTCTATTCCACGCCATTGAGAACCGTTATAGACGCGTGGGAGTGAAGCTCAAAAATAATGGTAACTAGAGGCATAAATATCTCATGCATTCCTGATAAATATAATGCTGTCTAATTTTCAAAGTGACTCTAATGGGACAAACCATTACTCAAGTTGATGCTTTTACCAATACACCTTTTGCAGGTAATCCTGCTGCTGTCTATGTTTTGCCTACTCCCCAAGATGAACGCTGGATGCAGAATGTAGCTCAGGAAATGAATTTATCTGAGACGGCTTTTTTAGTCAGACAGGATGATGGCTTCAATCTGCGTTGGTTTACGCCCACGGTGGAAGTACCGCTTTGTGGTCATGCAACTTTAGCTAGTGCCCATGTACTTTGGTCAGAGGGGCATCTGTCACAGAATGAAGCTGCGCGTTTCTATACTAAAAGTGGAGTCCTGATTGCTAAGTTCCAAGGTGAGTGGATTGAGTTAGATTTTCCTGTAAATCACTCACAAGAAACAGTCGCCCCGCGAGAACTTAGCCAAGGGTTGGCTGTACCGTACAAATCTGTTTTCTGGAATTCCCTTGGCTATTTAGTGGAAATAGAATCTGAAGATTTGGTGCGGCAAATGCAACCCAATTTCCAGCTACTAAAAACCTTACCACTTGGTAAGGTTATAGTTACTAGCTTGACTAATCCTGGTTCAGATTATGATTTCGTCTCTCGTTTCTTTGCACCAGGAGTCGGTATTAATGAAGACCCAGTAACGGGTTCGGCCCATTGTTGTCTCGCTCCCTTCTGGCGCGATCGCTTGCACAAAAATGAGTTATTAGCTTATCAGGCATCCAGCCGCGGTGGGGTAGTGAAGGTATATTATGACGGAAGCGATCGCGTCTGTCTTGCTGGACAAGCGGTAACTGTTATGCGAGGTGAGTTAATTACCGGATAAACCTAATAAGCTGTTACGCATTTAATTTGTACATTTATCTGATGACTGATGACTGATGACTGTTAACCGTTAACCGTCAACAGTTAACGATCATCAAGAGTATTTATATACTTTAGACGCGCATCAGCTATTTGAGAGATTTTACACCCATTTTAAAGTTAGGGGCTAGGCGAGGCGATCGCATCTTGTTAGCCAGATAAGCCGTAATATTGTGTCCGGTTAAAGACTTATCATTAAGACCGCAGTTCTTGCTGGGGGCGGGAAGCAGGGGGCAGGGAGAAAGAGGGTTTCCCGGTTTTGGCACAGATGTGGGAATTATAACTAATTAGCTGGACATTTTGTAAGCCGATGCAATGGCATTGTAAGCCGACACAATCGCATTGTAAGCCGATACAATCACATTGTAAGCCGATGCAATCGCATTGTAAGAGGTTGGGTTAAAATGGCGCAGCAATATAAATAAACCGTAAGAGCCTACTTTTGCAAAGACACGACTGTGACAATAATATTTAAAGAAGCTTATATTTAATTTCAAAAATGTCTGCTAAAAATACAAATAATCGAAGTCCTATCACATCTCGTGACTGGCCAATTGAGCAATTACCTGGACTAAGCCACGACGAACAATCTCAACTGCAAAATTGTGGGATTAATAGCACAGTAGCACTAGTCAAACAAGGGAAAACTTTAGAGAAAAGATTAGCGTTAGCAAATAAACTACAGATTCATCTTCAGTATGTAAATAAATGGATGGCTTTGGCTGACTTGGCGCGTATTCCCAGTGTAGGCATACAATATTGTGGTTTATTGCTTCACGCAGGTATTGGTTCTGTGGCGCAGTTGGCTCAGACTCCCACTCACAGATTGCACCAACAAATTATGCGCTTGCAGGTAGCAACAATGCAGCGACGAGATTTGTGTCCAGCGATTGAATTAGTACAACAGTGGAGCCAGCAAGCGCAAATAGTGGGGAGTGGGGACTAGGGACTGGGGACAAGGGAAATACCCAATGCCCAATACCCAATCCCTAATCTTTAGCTAAAACACCATTAAGGAAGATATCGGCGAGTCCTTCTGCCATTTCTTGCATTTGTTGGGGGGAAGCGTCAGGTTCTATGAGGGTATTATTAGAAAAACCTGCGATCGCAAACATTCCTAAAAAAACTTTGGCTACCAGCTTGGCGTCCGTTTGACGATAAATACCTTTATCCATCGCTGTTTGGAAGAATGCTTCGCCCACGTCGGTCATTTTGGTAATGACTTCTGATTGAATGCGATCGCGCAAGTCGGGGTGAAACTGCACCTCCATAAAACAAACGCGCATTAAATCGGCATTTTTTTGAAAGTTCCACATGCGGCGACGCATCACCTGAGCTACGGCTTTATAGCTGCCCATTTCACTCAATTCTGTCAGCAAATCTGTAAGAATCTCCACCCATCCACTCGTCGCTACTTCCACCAAAATCGCTTTTTTATTAGGAAAATGACGAAATAGAGTGCCCTCAGCTACACCTGCCGCCTGTGCTAAATCGCGGGTGGTAGTGCCATCAAATCCCTGAGAGGCAAACAATCGTTGTGCTGCCTGTAAAATCCGGGTACGCGTCTGAGCCTCTGAGGGTGGGGAAGAATTAAAAACTCGCATAACAGTTATGGTGAGATTTGCGGAACAGGATTTGTAGCATTATTGTCTAACGTCAAGTACAAAAAGCCTAATAAGCTTAATACAAGATTAACGTCCTTTTGCTAAGTATCTTGTTTTTTAGGTAGTGTAACTTTATCTTAATTTTCGCTTATGAACCAGATGAGTCGGTCAATTTTAGATTTTAGATTGGGGATTTTGAATTGGTCAGAGAAAGTATCTGTCATATTGCGGCGGTTTTTTGTCACTTTGTTAGCTTTGATAGTTTTCTGGTGGGGATTGCTGCCAGAAATTGCTCTAGCTCAAACTCAGACGGCACCTCCTCCCCAAAGAGTGCTGCAACCTACGAAAATTCAAACTCCACCAGTTCAAAGTTCGATCCAACCTTATTTGAATCGAGTAATCAAGCAGTTAACGGAATTTCGCCTCGACAATGGTCTAAAATTCATTGTCTTAGAACGACATCAAGCGCCTGTGGTTTCTTTTATTACCTATGCGAATGTCGGTGGTGTAGATGAGCCAGATGGTAAAACTGGTGTAGCTCATTTTCTAGAACATTTGGCGTTTAAAGGTACGACGCGGATTGGTACACAAGACTACAAGGCAGAAAAACCTCTATTAGAAGCCTTAGAGCGCTTGGATGCTCAAATTAAAACAGCGAAAGCCGATGGCAAAAAAAATGAGGTTGCTCGGTTAGAAACTGAGTTTAAGCAAGTGGAATTGCAAGCATCCAAGCTTGTCAAGCAAAACGAATTGGGACAAATTGTCGAACAAGCGGGAGGCGTGGGTTTAAATGCCAATACTTCAACTGAAGCTACCCGTTATTTGTACAGCTTTCCTGCCAATAAGCTGGAACTTTGGATGTCGCTGGAGTCGGAACGATTTCTCGATCCTGTAATTCGTCGTGAATTTTATAAAGAGAAAGATGTCATTTTAGAAGAACGACGGATGCGGGTGGAGAATTCACCTATTGGATTAATGGTGGAGAAATTTATTGATACTGCTTACAAAGTGCATCCATACAGGCGTCCGGTGATTGGTTATGACGAAGATATTCGTAATCTGACACCAGAAGATGTGCAAAAGTTTTTTGATACTCATTACGTACCAAGTAATTTAGCGATCGCCATTGTCGGAGATGTTAACCCGGCTGAGGTAAAAAAACTGGCGCAAACTTATTTTGGACGCTATCCGGCAAAAACCAAAGCTGTTGAAAAAATCCCAGTGGAACCGCCACAACAACAAACACGGGAAGTTACTTTACAACTACCTTCTCAACCCTGGTATTTAGAAGGTTATCATCGGCCGGCAATTACCCATCCAGATAATGCAGTCTATGAAATCATTGGCAGTTTATTAAGTGATGGGCGCACGTCGCGGTTGTATAAGTCTTTGGTAGAAAAACAGCGTTTGGCGCTAAATGCCCAAGGTTTTAGCGGATTTCCTGGAGATAAGTACCCAAATGTCATGTTATTCTATGCTCTCACGGCTCCTGGCCATACGGTTGATGAGTTGGCGGTGGCTTTGCGCCAAGAAATTGACAAATTAAAAACTGAGCCTGTAGCGACGGTTGATTTGGAACGGGTGAAAACCCAAGCACGAGCGAGTTTGTTACGTACCCTCGATTCCAATATGGGGATGGCTCAACAATTGTTGGAATATGAGGTAAAAACTGGCTCTTGGCGGAATTTGTTTAAGCAGTTGGATGATATTGCAGCGGTGACGACGGCTGATATTGTGCGTGTGGCAAAGGAAACGTTTACGCCAGAAAATCGCACGATTGGTAAGTTGTTGTCGAAAGAAGCTTAAGAGAAATGTAGACGCATTGGCGTTCGCGTTAGCGTCTCTAAAAGAGAAGCCTCTCGTAGAGAAGCGGCTTGCCGTAGGCTACCGCAAAGGGCGCATAGACACGAAGTGGCTTCCCGAAGGCTAGGAAGCAAAGGTAGAGAAATATGCAGAGGTATAAAGTGAAGGGTAAAAGGCGGATGGTGTTCAAGATTCAAAATGGGAAGGGGTTTATTTATGCCTTGGTTGCTGTTTTTGCGTGTTTACTTTTAAGTTGTAACTTTTCTTTGGCAGCGACGGCACAAGCAAAGCATTACACAGAGTTGCAGTTGCCACCGCTGCCTAAGATCAAGTTACCCAAGTATGAGCGGTTTGTTCTCCAAAACGGTTTAGTAGTCTATTTAATGGAGGATCACGAGTTACCGTTGGTGAATGGGACGGCGTTTGTGCGGACTGGAAATCGCTTGGAACCACAACAGAAAGTTGGTTTAGCTGGTTTTACAGGCGCGGTAATGCGAACTGGGGGAACTAAGAAGCATTCACCTGATGAACTCAACGAGATGTTGGAACAACGGGCGGCATCTGTGGAAACCAGTATTGGTGAAGCTTCTGGTAGTGCTAGCTTTGACGCACTCAGTGAAGATTTAGAAACGGTGTTTGGGCTGTTTGCCCAGGTGCTGCGATCGCCAGTATTTGCTCAAGAAAAGCTAGACTTAGCTAAGACACAAGCCAAAGGTGGCATTGCTCGTCGCAATGACGATCCAGATAGTATTGCTATTCGAGAATTTAAGAAATTGATCTATGGCAAAGATAGTCCCTATGCTCGCACGATAGAGTATGCAACGGTGGATCGGGTTGAGCGTGAGGATTTGCTCAAGTTTTATCGGCAATATTTCCACCCCAATAATATGATTTTGGGGATTGTGGGGGATTTTGACTCCAAGAAAATGCGATCGCTCATTCAAGCTAACTTTGGTGACTGGAACCGCAACCCAGCTATTGCTAAACCCAAGTTACCAAATGTTTCGCCAGCCAATACAGGCGGAGTCTTTTTTGTAAATCAGCCACAACTGACTCAAAGTAGCGTGCTTCTGGGACATTTAGGCGGACGACTTGACAATCCCGATTATGCGGTGCTGGATGTATTGAATGGGGTTTTAAATGGATTTGGTGGACGCTTATTTAATGATGTGCGATCGCGTCAAGGTTTAGCTTACTCTGTTTATGGTGAGTGGAGTCCTCGCTACGACTATCCTGGCATGTTTATTGCTGGTGGGCAAACGCGATCAAATGCTACCGTGCAGTTTGTCAAAGCCTTACAAGATCAAATCAAGCGTATCCAAACTCAAAGAGTAACCGCAAAAGAACTGGCTTTTGCCAAAGAGTCTACACTCAACTCCTTCGTATTCAACTTTCAAGATCCAAACCAAACCTTATCACGATTGATGCGATACGAATATTACGGCTATCCTGCTGATTTTCTCTTTCGCTATCAAAAAGCTGTCGCCACCACCACAGCCGCTGATGTGCAACGGGTAGCACGAGAATACCTCAAGCCAGAAAAGCTTGTGACTCTAGTAGTGGGGAATCAAACCGCTATTCAACCGCCACTGACGCAGCTAGCAGCACAGGTGACACCAATAGATGTAACAATTCCTGGTTCGCAGCCACAGGCGAAGAATTAATCCCTGGTAATCAGCGTTTAGTTATGAGTACTTGACTAAGCTGTTACGCATTTAATTTGTACATATTACCTGATAACTGATGACTGATGACTGAAAACCCGTCAACAGTCAACAGTCAACAGTTAACGACCCAATAGAGTGTTTATATACTTTAAGACGCGCATCAGCTGAACTACTCAAATCAAATAATTTCCTTCATTATCGGGAAATGACTAAGGACAAATTGTAGTAACCAGTAGAAACTAAATCAGGAACTAAAACCTCTGGAAATTCCAGAGGTTTTTCCTTAAACTACACTTTTCTTTTGAGCGATCGCCCCATACACTTCAATAAAGGGGTTTTTAAGCAGGCGAGATCCGATAACAAGCTGCTGCGTGTCCAACCATCCGACAATTCTAGTGATAAAGCAGTCAAAAATTGTCGCAGCGCATTAGTTAACTAAAGTAAGCTAAATTTAGGTTTTAACTACTCGGAGTGGAGATGTTGTTGGAATTAAAGCGCATCCATGTTCCACCAGGACAAAGAGTGTTACTGCGAGATGTAACCTGGCAGGAATTAGAAACAATTCTAGAGGATTTAGGGGAACACCGTACTGCACGAATTGCTTATGACAGAGGAATACTGGAGATTATGGCACCACTGCCAGAACATGAAGACGATAAAGAAATTATTAGCGATTTAGTCAAAGCGCTTTTGGAAGAATTAGATATTGAGTTTAGATGTCTTGGTTCTACCACTTTCAAAAACCAAGCAATGGCTCAAAGTATAGAACCTGACCAATGTTTCTATATAAAAAATGAATCCAAGATTCGTGGCAAGAAGCGACTAGATTTAACAGTAGACCCCCCTCCAGATTTAGCTCTAGAGATTGATATTACTTCTCGTACTCATCCCAATATCTATGAAGGTTTAAAAGTACCTGAGCTTTGGCGTTTTAATAAAGGAAATTTACAAATTAATATTCTGCAACATGGGCATTATGTAGAGTCTCAGCAAAGCCTAAATTTTCCTTTATTTCCACTAATTGAAACGATTCCCAAATATCTGGAGCAAAGTACAACAGCAGGCAGAAATGCAACGCTCAAGGCTTTTCGCCTTTGGGTAAAAAACCAGATACAACAGCAATGACTGAGTAATTCGTAATGACGCTCGAGAACTCGCTCTAAGCGTACCCCTACGGGGAAGCAAGCTGCGCGGTAGCGTCTCTAAGAGTTGCCATGCCGTTGGCGTACTCCTACGGAGAAGCAAGCTATGCGTAGCGTGTCGCAGACAAGCCTCTCGTACCACTTCGTGGAAGCAAGCTACGCGTTAGCGTCTCTGAAAGAAAAGAGAAGGCTTTACGCTGCGCTAACGTAATTCGTAATTAATTTTGCGTACAAAGCCACCTAACTTTAGTTCTGAAAAATAAAATTACATATTTCTCTCTTGCTGCCATCAGTATTCAAAAT
Organism: Nostoc sp. CHAB 5824; assembly: GCF_020829665.1. Lineage (GTDB taxonomy): Bacteria > Cyanobacteriota > Cyanobacteriia > Cyanobacteriales > Nostocaceae > Nostoc. Next base: position 199,657 of record NZ_JAIVFT010000002.1, on the reverse strand, counting down.
ATTAGAAAGCCTACTACTCAAGATGTAGGGCGCACAGCTAGCTGTGCGCCCTTACGAATCACCTGTATTTCACCTTACGAAAGTTTCAGGTTATAAAATCTACATTACTTAGTAATGATTCAGGTTAATACCAGCTTCTTTTGCCATTGCTTCTAACCCATTAATTTGTAGGGTTTTGATTGCTTTGGTAGACAACTTTAACTTCACCCAGCGATTTCCGCCTTCCCACCAAACACGCTTGCTTTGCAGATTAGCGTGCTGAAGGCGTTTAGTACGACGGTGGGAGTGGGAAACAGCAAAAGCGTTATTTGCCTTCTTACCAGTTAGTTCACAGCGACGGGACATAGCGAGTATCTCCAGATTATTGTTTTAATACAGCCTTTCCATTTTAGGTCTTAGGCAACAGAAGTAAGAAAGGAGATGTGAGCAGGGGGAGAAATAACTTCTAACTTTTGTACAGACGCGGTTCATCACGTCTATATTCCTGACTCAGTACTGGCTCAACGCCCCGCTACTGTTAACAGCACTCACCACTAAGCTATTACGCCTTTAAATTACACAATAACTCATGAGGTTTGGTGACTGCTGACAGTTAACAGTCAACAGTCAGCAGTTAACACAAAAAAATGTGCAAGTTAGATGGGCGACAACTTATTTACTAGCTTGTTCCGTAAGTTTGGTAAGTACCTCATTCGATCGCTCGACGAATGATTTCATTCCCTCAGCGTCAAAGCCTTTCTGAGACATCAGCGCTAAATCGTAGACATGTTGGCAAATCAAGTTCACTAACTGATCTGTAGACGATTGACCGTCACCTTGAATAATACTACCTTGGTTAAGATTTGCCAGATTTTGAATCAACGGGTGAGCAGTATTCACCAGCAAAATGTGGTCTTCGGGAAATTCTGCTGTCTGCTGCTGCATCATGGCGTTCATTTCTCGCAGGCGACGGAGAATCTCTGGTAGAAGAACGATCGCAGGTGGTGTACCTTGAGGATCGTCTGATTTCAAAGCTTCGGTGCGGATGTTAAGTTTGGGTTTGTTGAGAGATTTCTCAAATAACTCTTTAATGCTCTCACTCCGAGTTTTATTTGTCTTGGGATCAACAATTTCCTTAGCTTTGTCTTGTTCTAGCAGGGTATTATCTAAGTCTGAGTCCACCCGTGTAAACTTAACATCTTGATATTCCCGCTCAAGGAAATTGATAAAGTGAGTATCAATGAAGGAGTCCATAAACAGAACTTCCAAACCTTGATTTTTGTGCAGTTCTATATAGGTAGCTTGGGTTGCTTCATCGGTGCTGTAGAAAACTCGGTTTTCGTGGCGTTCTTTGTTGCGTTCTAAGTACTCTTTCAGTGTGGTGTAAGGAGCGCCGGGTGTTGAGTTCTCAGAACTAGGTGAGGGAGTGACATCTTGCCAAGCATCCCCGTCTGAAGACTGGACTTCAACCACTGGAGTTTCAGTAGCAACTTTTTCTGTCAGCTTGGCAGTGGTGCGGAAGACGATGATATCTTCGATTTGCTTTTTGAATTTCTCGTCGTTGAGAACCCCGAATTTTACAAAAGTACCAAGATCCTTCCAGGCGCTAATGTATTGTTCACGGTTGTCGCGGAAAAGTTCTTTGAGGCGATCGCCTACTTTTTTGGCAATGTAATCACCAATTCTCCGCACGGTGCGATCGCCTTGCAAAGCACTGCGCGATACGTTCAGGGGAATATCGGTGCTATCAATCACACCCCGCATTGGCATCAGAAATTGCGGGATAATTTCTTCGCAGTTGTCGCTAACAAAAACTTGATTGCAAAATAGCTTGATTTGCCCTTTCGTAACATCTACATCCGGTCTCATTTTGGGGAAATACAGAATCCCGTTGATGATAAAAGGATAATCAGTATTTAAATGTACCCACAACAGCGGCTCTTCCTGAAAAGGATACAGGTAGCGATAAAACTCTAAATAATCTTCTTGACTCAGATTACTCGGAGACTCTCGCCACGGTGCTTTTTGCTTATTTACTACCTCACCGTCTAGTTTTATTGGTACTGGCAAGAAATCGCAGTAGGTCTTGACAAGATTCTTAATCCGTGCCGACTCTAGAAATTCCTCCTCTTCTCCTTCCAGGCTGAGAGTAATTGTAGTGCCGCGAGTTGTCCGGGGAGAATCTTCTAGGGTAAAAGCTGGGGAACCATCACAAGTCCAGTGAACCGCCTGCGCCCCTTCTTGATATGAGAGGGTATCAATTTCTACCTTTTGCGCCACCATGAAGGAAGAGTAGAAACCAAGACCGAAGTGCCCAATAATCGGTTGATCTGATTTGCCTTCATACTTATGAATAAATTCTTCAGCACTAGAGAAGGCAACCTGATTGATATATTTCTTAACTTCTTCTGCGGTCATCCCGATACCGTTATCGGAGATGGATAGGGTTTTGTTATCTTTGTCAATGGCAATTTCAATTTCTGGTTCGCCGATGTCTCCAGCATAATCCCCGGCGCGGGATACCATTTTCAGCTTTTGAATAGCGTCTACAGCGTTGGATACCAGTTCCCGCAAGAAGATTTGGTGATCTGAGTAAAGCGACTTTTTAATGATCGGGAAAATGTTATCAGTATGAATACTGATAGTGCCTTGTTCTAGCATAATTGGTAATCTTCGATGTTAGCGATGTTAGTATCTGAAATGATGATAGTGGCTAATACAGCCTAGCCGTCTGTTTTCAAGGATAAACCCGGAGAACACAGAAGGGCATGATACCAATTAGGATTTTAAAAGCATAGCTTAGGCAATCGCTCGTTTTTTGAGCATTGTTTGCCCCCATTTTGTGATTCGGATTTCTCTACTCCCGATTTTCACCGCAGGTTTATTAGCCTAATTAAATGGCTATCTAAGTATTAATGTCACTTTTTTCTAACACCAAAAAATAGTGGTACGGATAAGTAGGATCGATAAATTCTTGCTTGACAGTTAACCCAGCCTTGGCAACGGAGTTTAAAATCCGCTTTTTCGGATATCCTTTCAAACCCATTTCCCAGTAATGTTCGTTACATACTGGCTTTGTATCCCAGAATTTTGGCACATTGAGTAATAAATGCCTTGGTCTGCCTGAGAAAGAGGTTTTTATCTGAAATGCCAAGTATTCAGTGCAATAAGGAATCGAAATCACCAAAAATTTCTTTGTTGCAATGCCAAGTTTTTTCAGGGCTTCCTCTGACTGCTCGTAAGGGAAGTGTTCCAGTACTTGAAACAGGACGATGGCATCAAATTTATCTTTCGGTAATGAAAAATCTGTTGTCAAATCCAAAATCATGTCTGGCTTGAGGTTGGGGTCAACATCAGCGGTGGATACATTGTATCCATTGTTCTTGAGCAGGTCTGTTAATAGGGAATTAAAAATCCCAATTTCCAGAACGTTTTTTACCTGATTACCCAGCGAAAAAATTAGACGCAATTGGTGGTGATAACTGATAAGCCGATTTTTTGATAAATATTCCGAATTTCTAATATCTAACGAAGTGATGAGCTGCATAAACAATGCCTACCTAACCTGATGGACGGATTAATTTGGTGGGTATACAACTACAGGATTCCCGGAAAAATAGTGAAAGTAACAGCACCTTACCTGGATGAATTGAAAATTACTGGTACTGTTTTATACTTTTTTATTCTTTTGCCAAGCACCTCAATATAATGTCGATTATGATGAGTATCATTGCTATATTTTTTACCTATGCCTAATAATGATGACTTACTCACAAAACTCTACAACGCTTTTAACCCTTTTGCCCCATTATCCCCTGGCGATCCAAAATATGTAAATTTTCAGGATGTGCGGGGAGATGCGGATATTTTGGAAGAGTTGGGAAATGGGATGCAAAGATCAGACAAAAAGACTTGCCAATTGTATTCTGGTCATCGGGGTGCGGGGAAATCTACAGAACTACTCAGGTTAAAGAAATATTTAGAAAATCGGCAATTTTATGTCGTCTATTTTGCGGCTGATGAAGAGGATATTGATTCTGAAGATGCCCAATATACAGATATTCTCCTCGCCTGTACCCGCCGTTTGCTCAAAGATTTACAAGAAATTGCCAGTCCTCGTCCTATACTCAACTGGTTGAAAGGTCGTTGGGAAGATTTAAAAGATTTGGCGCAGACTCCCATAGAGTTTGAGAGTATGGCAGTAGAAGTGCAACTTGCTCAATTCGCCAAGTTGACCGCAAATTTAAGAGCTGTTCCCGAATTACGCCAGAAGATTCGCCAAAAAATTGATCCTCACACCGTCACTTTAATTCAGGTGTTAAATGAGTTTCTGGTGGATGCAAAACAGCATTTACCTCATGGTTACAATAAACTGGCGGTAATTGTCGATAACTTAGACCGGATGGTGTTAGTTAAAGATGGTGACGGCCGCACAAACTATGAGGAAGTCTTTTTAGACCGCAGCGAACAACTCCAAGCTTTAGATTGCCATTTGATTTACACCGTCCCCATTTCAATGCTCTATTCTACAAGGGCAACAGACCTTAGAGAGCGCTACGGCGACCCTCAAATTTTGCCGATGATTATGGTAAAAACTCTCAAGGGAGACATTTATGAGCCAGGACTCAAGAAAGTTAAGGAAGTAATCAACAAGCGAGTCCGGGAAATTGCATCTGAACTATCACTAGAGAATGAAATTTTCGACAGCCCCCAAACCTTAGACGGACTTTGTTTGATGAGTGGAGGTCATGTGAGGAATTTGCTAATGTTAACTCATGATGCTATTGCAAAAACTCAAGAATTACCTATTTCAAAAAGGGCGGTGCAAAAAGCAATTAGTCAAGCTAGAGATACTCATCACCGTACTGTCCAACATGAACAATGGTCTCTGTTAGCGGAAGTGTCTTGTTCTAAACGCATTATTAATGATGACCAGTATCGAAGTTTGATGTATAACCGATGTCTTTTAGAATACCGCTATTTGGATGATGATGGAGGGATGCAACGTTGGTATGATATTCATCCATTGATTCAAGGAATTCCAGAATTTAAGGAAGCTGTAGCGAAACTTTCATGAACCCAAATTTAAGTGATTGGGATGATGATTTACCCCCAGAACCAGAAGAAGCTTATCAAGACTTGGTTCGCGCACTGAAGCGAAAATCAGGATTTGGTTTGTTTTTTGTCCAATGTACACCTGGGGAAGCAGACAAGTTCATTGCCAAACTTTCCCAGGAAATCCCGCAGAAAAATATTGCAGTGTTACCCTTTGTCGAGTCGATTGATAATTTATATCAGCCAGTAGCAGAGTTTGTTAAAGACAAGCAAATTGATATTTTATTAATTAAAGGTCTGGAATATTCTTTATATAAATATGAAAAAAGAAGTTTCGGGGAAATTACAGAAGGACAATTTAGTAATTTAACCAGTGTTCCGCATATTTTAAATCACTTAAATCAACAGCGAGAACGCTTTAGAGATGATTTCCCAAATATCTTTGTTTTTCTTTTGCGTTCGTTTTCGATAAATTATTTTATTCATCGTGCCCCAGATTTTTTTGATTGGCGTTCTGGGATGTTTGAATTACCGACAACACCAGAGATTATAGAACAAGAATCAAATCGTTTGCTGTTAGAAGGAGACTATAAGAAATATTTGAAACTCAGCCCAGAGCAAAAAATTGAGAAAGTCTTGGAAATTCAAGAGTTGCTGACGGAAAAAAATCAACAAGAGGATCAGAAGCCACCTTTACTATTTGAACTAGGAAATTTATTATATGCTGCTAAGGAAGATGAAGCAGCGATTGCATCCTACGTTCAAGCAGTGAAAATTAAACCAGATTACCATGAAGCTTGGTACAATAGGGGCAATGCGTTACGCAATTTAGGACGTAATGAAGAAGCGATCGCATCCTACGACCAAGCACTGGAATTTAACCCAAAGAAACAGGAAGCTTGGAACAATCGGGGTAATGCGCTAGGCAAATTAGGATGCAATGAAGAAGCAATCGCATCCTACGACCAAGCACTGAAATCTAAACCAGATTACCACGAAGCTTGGTACAATCGGGGCATTGCGCTAGATAATTTAGGACGTAATGAAGAAGCGATTGCATCCTACAACCAAGCATTGAAATTTAAACCCGATAAACACGAAACTTGGAACAATCGAGGCAATACGCTACGCAAATTAGGACGCAATGAAGAAGCGATCGTATCCTACGACCAAGCACTGAAATTTAAACCAGATAAACACGAAGCTTGGTACAATCGAGGCATTGCGCTAGGCAAATTAGGACGCAATGAAGAAGCGATCGCATCCTATGACCAAGCACTGAAATTTAAACCAGATGACGACGAAGCTTGGAACAATCGGGGCAATGCGTTACGCAATTTAGGATGCAATGAAGAAGCGATCGCATCCTATGACCAAGCACTGAAAACTAAACCAGATTACCACGAAGCCTGGTACAATCGGGGTATTGCGCTAGAGAATTTAGGACGCAATGAAGAAGCAATCGCATCCTATGATCAAGCACTGAAAACTAAACCAGATTACCACGAAGCCTGGTACAATCGGGGCATTGTGCTACGCAAATTAGGACGCAATGAAGATGCGATTGTATCCTACGACCAAGCACTGAAATTTAAACCTGATTACCACGAAGCTTGGAACAATCGGGGCATTGCGCTACGCAAATTAGGACGCAATGAAGATGCGATCGCATCCTACGACCAAGCACTTAAAATTAAAGCAGATTACCACGAAGCTTGGAACAATCGGGGCATTGCGCTAGATAATTTAGGACGTAATGAAGAAGCGATCACATCTTATGACCAAGCACTTAAAATTAAAGCAGATTACTACCAAGCTTGGTATAATCGGGGCATTGCGCTAGACAAATTAGGACAGAATGAAGAAGCGATCACATCCTTCGACCAAGCACTGAAAATTAAATCAGATGACCACGAAGCTTGGTATAATCGGGGTAATGTACTAGGCACATTAGGACGCAATGAAAAAGCGATTGCATCTTACGACCAAGCACTGAAATTTAAAGCTGATTACTACCAATCTTGGTACAATCGGGGCTATGCACTAGGCAAATTAGGACGCAATGAAGAAGCGATCGCATCTTATGACCAAGCACTGAAAATTAAACCTGATTACCACGAAGCTTGGTACAATCGGGGCAATGTGCTAGGTAAATTAGGACGCAATGGAGAAGCGATCGCATGCTACAACCAAGCACTGAAAATTAAACCAGATAAACACGAAGCCTGGTACAATCGCGGCTATGCACTAGGCAAATTAGGACTCCATGAAGCAGCGATCGCATCATACGAGCAAGCACTAAAATTTAAACCAGATGACCACAAAGCTTAGTATAAGGAAGCTTGCAGTTATGCCCTTAAAGGTAATATTGAATAGCCCCTAAAAAACCTATAAAAAGCAATCAGTTTAAGTCTTGATAAATATAGAGAGATGGCAAAAACCGAGTCATATTTTGATAGGAATGAATTTAACCTATCTTCAGGAAATTAAATAAATTAAATGTCAGAAAACCTTCAAGAGCAAAAACAGCTATCTCTCTAAAAAATTGCTAGCCTATCTTTGGCAAAACGTCAAAAAATACTAGAATCTTGTACCGCCGCCACAGCCGCAGATTTTTTGAATGACCCAGAATTAACAGAATTCTCAGTTTTAAATGGTGAAGACTGGGAAACTAACTGAGAATGAAAACATGATTCATGTGAAAGAAATTGAAAGTATCCGTAACCATGATGGTTTTTGAATAGCTATACATTAGAAGATGAAGGACTTTATGAGGACTATGCAAATCAGATGCAAAGTGCTTAAAAGAATTATGGGATTTGTATATTAAGCCTTAGTTTTAAGCAGTTTAAATTAACAGCGATCGCTGCTGAAAAGTATGTGGTGAAATAATTCGCTACTACACAAACAAAGTCCGCCTAGCCTGCGGTTTCTGCAAAGCACTACGCAAACTCAAAAAAATAAACCCACGGAGGTGGGTTTAGTCTGTGTAGCCGCAATTTATAATTGCCTTCTCAGACTATGTAGCAATCTGTGGTACTGACACCTTCACCAGCACTTTTTTACTAAAAGACAAACCGTTTTCATTTTTGTCAATGATAATCGTGTCTCCAGAGATAAAAGTATTTTCCAATAACTTGGTGGCGAGTGGGTTTTCTACTTCTCGTTGAATTGCCCGTTTGAGTGGGCGGGCACCGTAAACTGGGTCATAGCCTGATTCGACAAGGTGATCGCAGGCTGATTGGGATATTTCAAAAAAGATTTTTTGCTCGCGGAGGAGATTTTCTACACGTTTGAGTTGAATGCGGATGATCTGCCGCATTTCTGTGCGACTGAGGGCATGGAAGAGAATAATATCATCAACGCGGTTGAGAAATTCCGGACGGAAATGCGATCGCAAAGCTTCCATCACCCTAACCCGCATTGTTTCATACTTGGAATCATCACCAGATACATCCAAGATATGTTCGCTACCAATGTTACTGGTCATGACAATAACGCTGTTGCGAAAATCTACCGTCCTTCCCTGAGAGTCAGTAATTCTGCCATCGTCTAACACCTGCAATAAAATATTGAACACATCGGGATGCGCCTTTTCGACTTCATCCAGCAGTACCACTGAGTAGGGACGGCGGCGAATCGCTTCGGAAAGTTGACCGCCTTCTTCATAGCCTACGTATCCTGGAGGCGCTCCCACTAACCGAGAAACTGAGTGTTTTTCCATATACTCAGACATATCCAAGCGCACCAAAGCATCATCAGAATCAAAGAGAAACTGAGCTAAAGCACGGGCGAGTTCGGTTTTACCCACACCTGTAGGGCCCATGAACAAAAATGAACCAATGGGACGAGAGGGGTCTTTCATCCCCGCACGGGCGCGGCGAATTGCGGCTGCTACCGCTTCTACAGCCTCTTCTTGCCCAATAACTCGTTGATGCAAATGACTTTCTAGTTGCAGCAACTTTTGCCGTTCTGATTCCAACAGGCGATTGACGGGAATTCCTGTCCATTTAGCGACGATTTCCGCAATATCAGCTTCGGTGACTTGTTCTCGCAGCAACGTGGAACCTTGGTTTTGAATTTCTAAAAGGCTGGCTTCTTTGGCTTCGCGCTCGTGCTGCACTCCCTCCAATTTGCCATACTTCAATTGGGCAGCTTTATTTAGATCATAAGCACGTTCCGCCTGTTCAATTTGCACTCGCAGCGCATCTTCTTCTTTCTTTAAGGCGCTTATAGCCTCTAATATCTGCTTTTCACCTTGCCATTGTTCATTAAATATTTGCTGTTTTTGGGTTAAATTGGCGATTTCTTGTTCAATGCGCTGCAAACGTTCTTTAGTTTGGGGAGTACCTTTTTCTTCGCCAGCTAATGACAGCTTTTCCATTTCTAACTGCATGAGGCGGCGATCAATGGTTTCCAATTCTGCTGGTTTAGAGGTAATCTCCATTTTCAACTGTGCTGCTGCCTCATCTACTAAGTCAATGGCTTTATCTGGTAAGAAGCGATCGCTAATGTAACGCGCTGACAGTGTTGCTGCTGCTACCAACGCCGAATCAGAAATTTTGACGTTGTGATGCACTTCATAGCGTTCTTTCAACCCCCGCAGAATGGAAATAGTATTTTCCACACTTGGCTGATCGACAAATACTTGCTGAAAGCGGCGTTCTAGGGCAGCGTCTTTCTCAATGTGTTTACGGAACTCGTCGAGGGTAGTAGCGCCAATGCAACGCAGTTCTCCCCGCGCCAGCATTGGTTTGAGCAAATTTCCAGCATCCATCGCCCCTTGTTGATTGGAACCTGTGCCGACTACAGTATGTAATTCGTCAATAAATAGAACGATTTGGCCATTAGATTCCGTAACTTCCCGGAGAACAGATTTTAGACGGTCTTCAAATTCACCTCGGTATTTCGCCCCAGCAATCAAACTACCCATATCTAAAGAGATGAGTTGGCGGTTTTTCAGAGATTCGGGAACGTCACCATTGACCATTCGCTGTGCCAAAGCTTCTGCGATCGCTGTTTTACCTACCCCAGGTTCACCAATCAATACAGGGTTATTTTTACTACGACGAGACAATACTTGAATTACTCGCCGAATTTCGTCATCCCGCCCAATCACTGGGTCGAGTTTTCCAGATTTTGCCTGTTCTGTCAAATCTCTGCCAAATTTTTGTAAGGCTTCATAACGGGATTCTGGGCTTTGATCTGTCACCTTTTGGCTACCGCGAATGGTTTTGATAGTAGCTTCTAATTTAGCGGCATCCGCACCAAAGCCTTTGAGTATCTTTCGTCCAACGCGATCGTCTTCAGCAAAGGCCAAGAGTATGTGTTCCACGGAAATGTAGGAGTCTTTCATCCTAGCTCTAGCTTCCTCGGCTCGGTCTAGTAAAATATCTAAATTGCGGCTAAGGTAAAGCTGATCGCTTTTCCCAACTTTGGGCTGACGCTGGGTAAAGGCTTCTAGTTGCTGTTGCAAGCGGATTGGATCGACCTCAGATCGAGCCAGAATACGTATTGCTAGACTAGTGGGTTCTTCTAACAGGGCAATAATTAAATGTTCAACATCTAGTTGCTGTTGTTGATAAGCACGGACTATATCCTGAGATTTAACAATCGCTTCCCAGGCTTTATCAGTAAATTTATTTGGATCTGTAGGTTGCATCTTTATAATTTTGGAATTTTGATTTTTAGTTTAGGGATTGGGGATTGGAGATTGGGGACTGGGTATTAAAAAATTCTTCTCTACTAATTCTTAGTTTCTAGTCCCTAATTATCCAAACATTCTCAGCGTATATCCGCGTGTATCTCCAGTGGCAATTTTAGATTGGTAATTGGCGATAGTTTAATCCATTACCTATTTCCTAATTTAAAACGAAAACACTGTTCTGAACGGACTTTTCCAAACAGTGCTATTGGAACGATGTCTACGATGGGCTATGACGCTCGTGACGCTCGCGGACTCGCTAACGCTTCGCTATCGCCCTACAGCCCTTTGGGCATCCGTCTCCCCTTCTCACATTGGGAGAGGCTAGCGCCAAGGGAGAAGACCCGCTACCGCTTCTCTACGAGACGCTACGCGTAGCAAGATCCCCGTAGGGGTACGCTATCGGCGTCGCTGATAATGTTGCTCATCAACGACAGTATGGGCGTAATCCTAATAGGATTTACGCAGAGAAGATCCCCTAACCCGCCTAAAAAGGGGAGGTAAAAGCGAAAAGTCTCGCGCATTTGGGTAACAGGAGCGCGATCCACCTGTCTGTGGAAAAAATCAATCTTCCCGCATCTGGTTCAGTTTTTCAAGACATCGGTGTGGATTTTCCTACAGCTTTATTGTCTTCGATAAAGTTTTACTCTATACTCCGGGAAAAGTAGGGCGACGGAAGCCGCTACTCTTAACTTTGCTGACTCAGCACTACTGAAGCTCAAATCCATCACCTATATTCTTGATTATAAGAATTACTGACTCACAAGTTGCTCTTGTGATTCCGGTTTAACTGCTGATCCTTGAGTTCCTAGTTGAATCAGTTCAAGTTTATACCCATCTGGATCTTCCACAAAAGCAATTACTGTCGAACCATGTTTCATCGGCCCTGGTTGGCGCACGACTTTACCGCCCTGATTGCGGATTTCCTCACACGTAGCGTAAATATCATCAACGCCAAGGGCAATGTGACCATAAGCATTACCCAATTCGTACTTTTCTACCCCCCAGTTGTAGGTTAGTTCGATCGCCGTGTTGTCGCTTTCGTCGCCGTAGCCAACAAAAGCTAGGGTAAATTCTCCCCCTGGATAATCTTTTTGGCGCAGTAATTTCATTCCTAAAACTTCACAGTAGAACTTTAAGGACTTTTCAAGGTTGCCCACTCGCAGCATTGTGTGTAGTAATCGCATATTGACCTTTTCTCTGTAATTGATTTAGTGTTATTCTCTGCCAACATTTTACCTAGCTCAAAGTCTGAAGGTAGAAATGCCATCAGAAAAAGAATTAAAAGGTAAAGGGCAGGATAAACATTCTCTTACCCATTTTTGGCGTTGATCCCTATCCATATAATGGAAATCTTCTTTAATCTCAGCCAATAAAGTCTCTTAAACGCCTATGCTAGCGATTGGGTTAGGCAGCTGGACTGTATGCGTAACACACTCGAACAAAGGATAAAGTACAGATGAGTAAATTTCTAGATACTGCAATTGTTGCGATCGCAGCCCGTGAAATTCTTGATTCACGCGGTAGACCGACAATTGAAGCCGAAGTGCATTTAACCAATGGTGTTGTAGGACTGGCGCAGGTTCCCAGTGGTGCGTCTACTGGCACTTTTGAGGCTCACGAACTGCGTGATGGCGATAAAAGCCGTTATGGGGGCAAAGGCGTACTCAAAGCAGTACAAAACGTCAAGGAAGCACTTGCACCTCAATTGTTAGGGTTGGATGTCCTCAACCAAGAATTGCTAGACCGGACAATGATCGCTATAGATGGTTCTGCGAACAAAAAAAATTTGGGAGCTAATGCGATTTTAGCAGTTTCCCTAGCAGCAGCTAAAGCTAGTGCTGAGTCTCTGGCAATTCCTCTATATCGCTATTTAGGTGGCCCTTTAGCGAATTTGCTACCAGTGCCGTTGATGAACGTGATTAACGGTGGCGCACACGCATCAAACAACGTGGATTTTCAAGAGTTTATGATTGTCCCAATTGGCGCAACTTCCTTCCGGGAAGCGTTGCGCTGGGGTGCAGAGGTGTTTGCTACCCTTAGTCAGGTGTTAGATGAGAAGGGTTTGCTCACTGGTGTGGGCGATGAAGGCGGCTTTGCCCCTAACCTAGAGTCTAATCAGGTCGCTTTAGAATTGCTGGTTGCTGCTATTAAAAAAGCTGGTTACAAGCCAGGGGAAGAAGTAGCTTTGGCGTTGGATGTGGCAGCTAGTGAGTTTTACAAGAATGGGCAGTATGTTTATGATGGTAAACCTCACGCCCCGGCTGAGTTTATTGATTATTTAGGACAACTGGTTGATCAATACCCAATTGTATCAATTGAGGATGGCTTGCACGAAGAAGATTGGCAAAGTTGGCAATTGCTCACCCAGAAGTTAGGTTCGCGGGTGCAATTGGTAGGCGATGACTTATTTGTGACTAACGCTACTCGCTTGCAAAGAGGCATCCAGGAACAAGCCGCTAATGCCATTTTGATTAAACTCAATCAAATTGGTTCTTTGACTGAAACCTTGGAGACAATTGATTTGGCAACTCGCAACAGTATCCGTTCGGTAATTAGCCATCGTTCTGGTGAAACAGAAGACACAACGATCGCTGATTTAGCCGTAGCAACCCGTGCCGGTCAAATTAAAACAGGTTCTCTCTGTCGCAGCGAACGCGTAGCAAAATATAATCGCTTGCTGCGAATTGAAGATGAACTAGGCGATCGCGCTGTTTATGCTGGTGCTGTGGGTTTAGGGCCAAAGTAGGGACTGGGGACTAGGGGCTAGGGACTAGGGACTGGGGTAGGGAAATTTTGTATATTTAATCCCCAATCCCCAATCCCCAATCATGGATAAAACCCCAACTTGGGCAACCCTAAGGTTTCATCCCAGCCCATCATCAGGTTTAGACACTGAATCGCTTGGCCCGCCTGTCCTTTAATTAGATTGTCAATTGCTGACATGACAATCACGCGACCTGTGCGCGGGTCAACTTCTACACCGATATAACAAAGGTTACTGCCGCTTGCCCATTTTGTTTGAGGGTAAACGCCGCTACCGCAGACTCTCACCCAAGGAGAGTTGCGGTAAAAGGCTGAGAAAATTGTAATTAAATCATCTCGTACTAGACCGGGATCGCTCATTGTGGCATATACCGTAGCCAAAATACCGCGTACCATTGGGATAAGGTGTGGTGTAAATTGGATCATGAGTTCGTGACCAGCTAAGTCACTGCAAATTTGCTCAATTTCTGGGGTATGGCGGTGACGACCGATATTGAAAGCTGCGATGGAATTATCTGCTTCAGCTAGTAATAAATTAGTTTGAGCTTGCCGTCCACTGCTAGATGTACCAGATTTGGCATCGATAATAGCTGTTTCTGGCCTGATTAAGCCTTGCTTTAAGAGTGGCGAAAGTGCAAGGAGACTAGCAGTGGGATAGGAACCAGGACAGCCAATGAGTTGTGCTTCGGCAATGCGATCGCGATAAAGTTCTGGTAATCCATAAACTGCTGTAGCCGCAATTGTGCGATCGCTTCTCTCAATGCCATACCAATTTGTATAAGTTGTCAAATCACGAAACCGATAGTCTGCACTCAAATCCAGTACTTTACATCCTTTTTCTAATAGTTTGGGCGCGATTTGGCAGGCTAGACCATTTGGTAAAGACAAGAAAAGTACTTCACAGCGGTGAGCAATTATTTCTGGTTCTACCACCTCTATTGGCAGGTTAGCTGCATGAGCCAGATGCGGGTAGAGATCCCCGAAAGATTTCCCGATACTGCTCTCATCGCCTAAATAAACCAGTTCAACTTCTGGATGATCCATCAGTAGTCGTACTAACTGTACTCCGCCATAGCCCGACGCGCCAACAATCCCAACGGGTACGCGTCTAAATTTGCCCATGATCTGAAATCCTTATCCCATGAATGGTGAATTCGTTATCAGCTATCAACAATATCAGCGACTAGACGCACAGCGTACAAAACGCCTGAAACCCCTCTACTTTTTTCAGACGGGAGGGAAGACGCGGCGAAATTATCAAATATTCTATTTGTTCCTTTGTCCCCCTTGTCTTCTTCATCCTTTACTGTTGCTGCACTTTATCCCGCTTTTAATGGCAAAAATTTTTGCCACGTTATCAAATCATTGCTAGTCTACTTCTCTGCCTTATAAAGGAGCTACAATCTAAAAGAAGAAATTGTTAAAAAAATTTACGTTGGTAGCTGGAAATCTTTCTGTGTCACAGCCTAATACTAACCAAGCTTTTAAATTTGATTCGATTGATGCCGCCTTAGCAGACCTAAAAGCTGGTCGCGTCATTGTAGTGGTAGATGATGAAAATAGAGAAAATGAAGGCGACTTAATCTGTGCCGCCCAATTTGCCACACCCGACATGATTAATTTCATGGCGGTGGAAGCTAGAGGGCTAATTTGTTTGGCAATGACAGGCGATCGCTTAGACGAACTAGACTTACCCTTGATGGTAAGCAACATTACAGATACTAACCAAACTGCCTTCACTGTAAGTGTTGATGCCGGCCCAGAATTGGGTGTAAGCACAGGCATCTCGGCGGAAGACCGCGCTCGCACTATCCAGGTTACTCTCAACCCAGCCACCAAACCCACTGATTTACGTCGTCCTGGTCATATTTTCCCGATTCGGGCTAAAGTTGGAGGCGTACTCAAACGCGCAGGACATACGGAAGCGGCTGTGGACTTAGCCAGACTAGCAGGGCTATACCCAGCAGGGGTAATTTGCGAAATTCAAAACTCCGATGGTTCAATGGCGCGGTTGCAGCAGTTAGTCGAATATGCAAAACGTCACAAGTTAAAAATTATTAGTATTGCGGATTTAATCAGTTATCGCCTACAGCACGATCGCCTCGTGTATCGTGAGGTGGTTACTAAGCTGCCTAGTCAATTCGGTCAGTTTGAAATTTACGCCTACCGCCACACCTTAGACAATACAGAACACGTTGCAATTGTCAAGGGCGATCCAGCTAACTTCAAAGATGAGCCAGTGATGGTGCGGATGCACTCAGAATGCTTAACTGGTGACGCTTTGGGTTCCTTGCGCTGCGACTGTCGGATGCAGCTTGTAGCTGCACTGAAAATGATTGAGTCTGCGGGTCAAGGTGTAGTTGTATACCTGCGTCAAGAAGGACGGGGAATCGGCTTGATTAATAAGCTGAAAGCCTACTCATTGCAGGATATGGGACTAGATACAGTAGAGGCAAATGAGCGTTTGGGATTTCCGGCTGACTTGCGAGATTACGGGATGGGCGCACAAATGCTCATGGATTTGGGCATTAAAAAGATACGTCTGATTACCAATAATCCCCGTAAAATTGCTGGAGTTAAGGGCTATGGCATGGAAGTAGTTGATCGCGTTCCATTATTAATTGAGGCCAATGACTACAATTCCTATTACCTGGCGACAAAGGCGAAAAAGCTGGGTCACATGCTGTTACAGACTTATCTGGTAACAGTAGCAATCCATTGGCAAGATGACCCGGAAGCTGTGACGGAACGTTATGAACGCTTGGAAAAACTGCGACACTTAGCGAAAAGTAATGATTTATTGTTGCAAGAAGAGGCGCGTCCGTTAGCGATCGCTATATTTGACGAGCCATCTTTAACAGTACACTTGGGTTTTGATCAGCCAAAAGTCGCTAGCTGTGATTGGTATCAACAAAATGGTCATCCTTATATACAGGCTATCTTCCAAATTCTGGATAATCTAGCAACTCTGCCTTACATCCAGAAACTAGAATTTCTGATTTCTTCTGGTTGCGATCCCTTGAGTAATTTACAAGTCCAACTGGATCGACAGACATTCCCGCATGGTACACTGCCTTCATCGATTAGCGATCGCTTGGAGACACAGCAAATTTATAGCTTTAGTAAATAGCTTGGTTGAATATACCTCTAAGAAGGTTTTACTACGCAAAACCTGTCCCTCTCGCCCGTCGGAAAGGGACAGACTTGAAATAAAGTTCAAGGCAGGGAGAGGTTTGTCAAACTCACTCACGTTAAATTATTTACTTACTCTATATATTGGTTTAATTTGACGATAAGTATTAAGTAAGCTCAGAAATTTATTACCATCAAAATTTATTGGGTCAACTTTTTTACCAGAACGGTCTACTAGATGGTGCGTAGTGATGCGATCGTCTGGGACTTGACTTTGAGCAATTAACCAAGCAAGAGAATTATATTGAGCTTCCGTGTAGCCGCTATGGGTTTGTTGGCTGCTAGCGTCATAACCATCTGGCGGTGTTTCTAAAGAAACGTGATAGGCAAAATTATTTACAGACGCGGGTAAAGTCGGATTAGTCTGCACAGTTTCCACTCCCTGGGAACCATCAAATACTGAGTTAGCTGCACCAAAAGCCCGCTTTTCTGGCGGTACTAGATAAACCACCGTTCCATCTAACTTGATTAAAGCGTGGTAACTTGCTTGTACACTTTCATCATCATGAGCTACTTGAAAGAAATTAATGGCGCTGGAAGCAGAATAACCAGTTTCATGGAGGACGATAATTGGTTGGTTGTTGAGAGGAACGCCGTTAGCATCTTGGGCGTACCGTTCTCCATAGTTAGTTGGATCAACCGAAACAACTTGATAACTCGGCCTGTACTGTGCAAAAGCTTGAGTGGTTACATACCTTGCTACAGGCTTGTTAATCTTGACTGGGGACTTGATAACATTTTGAAATTTCTTCTCTGGCTCTTTCGCTGATTGAAATTGCGCCTGGGGATATTGATTGAAAGCCGTAACCTGTGGATTAGATGCACGGGATATTGTCGGATTATTTTGTAATTTTGTCGCTCGTCCAATTAGCAGCACTACAATTAGAGCCATGAACATCAGCGAGATTAGTAGCACCCTAGTCGCCCAGTCTTTAAACCTCATTTTTCTAATACCCGTAAAACGGCAGATATAAACTTATAGCTAAACTGGCGTGTCCTTGGTAGAGGCGCACTTTTGTACACCCTTACCACTTATGGTATCCAAACGAAAATCGCTATAATACCTTAAGTCTAGTTAAATATACGTTACTAGTATATGTTGGAATTTTAAGTAATTGTTTTAAATGCTTCCTTTGTCTAGGGAGCTATTTCAATGCTATCAAAACCATTGCTACTGGTTCAGGGAATAGTTAATGAATTGTTTCTCTACAATTCAAGATCGCAATCTCAAATCTAAAATAGTTAGCGTTTATACTCGGCTGCGTGGTGTTCGCATAGCCACAGGTAATGTCCCTCTGGTGTCAAGACATTCTTTAATCCACCCCAGTGCTGCTGGGGATCTTGTTCATCTAACAGTTGACGCAAGGCACGCAAAGCAGCACCATCAGCGCGTTCTGGATCTAAATCTTCACCTCTAGCAATTTTGTCTGCTAATTCTAAATCTTCAGATTCTTTGAGTTCAGGTAATTTTGCTGCTAGTTCTTTAAATAGTTCTAAATCATTTTTAAATAGCGTTTCATATTCTTTGGAATCTACGACACCCAGCCAAGGGCCAATTATCGGTGCGGCATATTTCAAGACTTTGAATAAGTTACCAATATAAGGTGCAGTTACTCTTAGCCATTTGGCAGGTTCATTTATTTCATATAAACCACCTTCTTGGGTGGGATGCCAACAGCCTGGTGCTTGGCAATAGAGTTGTAAATCTAATTTCTGTCCAGTTAGATTTTTTTGCCAAGCTTTACCGTCACGGGGACGCAGGACAAAGACATTGGGACAGTGAGAATCTATGGTTGCTTGTTCGCGGCGGAAGGCATTGGTAAATCCCCGTTGCGTCAGTTCTAGGAGATTTTTGAATTCATCGAGAATTACTGCTTGTCCGTCAACAACTGTTTTTTCTAACTGGTCAATGCGTTCTAGCACTGCATTTTGAGTATTCCAGTTTAAGCCATATAAGAGTTTTGGCACTGATACATCTTCCATAGCTTCTGGACATTCAATTGTCCCCTTCTTTTTTTCCCAGCGTTGCGATAATTGTTTATAGTCAAATTCGTGCGTACATGGTTGACCATTATGACCAAAACATGGAATTGTGCGTTGAATGTCTAATCCGGGAAACCTGGCGAGAGTGACTTCGATGCCATCTCGAAGCAGGACAAAGAAATTCAGCGGGTTAGGGCCTCGCACTGTTAATTTAATATAGCGATCGCTTTTAACAGCTTCCACTAATGCTAAATGTTCTTGCTCATAAGCAAATAAAACACCGTTACGCCAATGAATGCCAGTTGTGAAGCGGTGTTGACGCGCAATAAACCAAGTGGGAATACCCGCAGGAATGGTATTGAGTTTAAATTTCATCGAAATTTCATTGCACTTACCTGTTTGTTTAATTTGCTGCCATTTCTGTTCATAATTAGGCGCGTCGAGGGGTAAACGTTCCACAACCAGACTAAGATCCCGATTTTCGGGAATGCGGTAGGAAAGGTCAAAACGCTCCATGAGGTGCAAAAAGTGATCCCGCATTGATGGCTCTAAGTCGCGCCAAAGTTGATTCATTTCTTGACGGGTGAAAATGCCCTTACGGTTGATTACCTCTTCGCTTTCCAGCACTTTGCTGATATATTCAGTTACCCACTGGGGCTTGAGAATAACGGTATCGTTAAGTTCGTCATTGTCTTGGAAGTAGAGAATTTCACCTAATTCATGCAGCCATCGCGCTAGCACTTCTTTGCTGATGTCAGCAACTTTGTAATCAGCCATGATGTCCCACAATTGTTGAGGGATGATTTGTTTTTTCGGCTGAGTGCGGATGGCATTGGCAGCATTTAGCCAAGTAGTAGG
The DNA here is from genome assembly GCF_020829665.1 of Nostoc sp. CHAB 5824. Classification (GTDB taxonomy): domain Bacteria; phylum Cyanobacteriota; class Cyanobacteriia; order Cyanobacteriales; family Nostocaceae; genus Nostoc. The sequence continues at coordinate 180,120 of NZ_JAIVFT010000002.1, read as the reverse complement.
CCAGATTTCACCCATTAAGGGTAATTTGGCGGCTGCTTCAGCAATTGCTTGCCGCAGTTCTTCAACACCTCGGCTGATTTTAGAGCTAATTTTATAGTGTTCAATAATCTGGGGGTACTTGCGACGTAACTCTGCCAGGGGAAGGTCTGCATCTCGCTCATCAATGTGGGTGGCGACGAGTAATATCGGAGATTCTGGGGCTAAGGCTTTGATAGTATCTAGCCAGTAGTAGAGTTTACCTTGCTCAAATCCCAGTCGGGCATTCCAGGCGAGTAAGAACAGGGAGCGGTTGGTGAGAAAGAATTGATGGGTTGCATGATAGATTTCCTGTCCGCCAAAATCCCAGGTTTTCAGATGCATTGTAGTACCTGCTTTGCTGGGATGGGTTAAATCGAGCCATTTGATTTCAATGCCGTGGGTAGTACATTCCTGGGTGTCGAAGTCTTCACCACGCAATGCTCTTAATAAGGATGTTTTGCCTACACCTCCTTCACCAACTACTAGCAACTTAGAAACCCACTGCTGTTGACTGTCTTCTAACCTTTCTCGAAGATAGGTCAAAATTGCCTGTGTTCCCTGCTCGACAATCTCAGGTGGCGGCGAGCTTAATTGTGGATTGTTATTGAGGGATAGCCATGTCAAGTTGGAGAGTTGGCTGATTTCTGGTGGCAGGCTGTTGAGTTGATTGTTATTGAGGAATAGCGTTGTCAAGTTGGAGAGTTGGCTGATTTCTGGCGGCAGGCTGCTGAGTTGATTGTTATCGAGAAATAGCGCTGTCAAGTTGGAGAGTTGGCTGATTTCTGGTGGCAGGCTACTGAGTTGATTGTTACCGAGGTTTAGCCTTGTCAAGTTGGATAGTTGGCTAATTTCTGGCGGTAGGCTACTGAGTTGATTGTTATGGAGGTATAGCTCAGTCAAGTTAGAGAGTTGGCTAATTTCTGGCGGCAGGCTGTTGAGTTGATTGTTACCGAGGTATAGCTTAGTCAAGTTAGAGAGTTGGCTGATTTCTGGCGGTAGGCTGCTGAGTTGATTTTTACCGAGGTATAGCTCAGTCAAGTTGGAGAGTTGGCTGATTTCTAGCGGCAGGTTGCTGAGTTGATTGTTTTCGAGGGATAGCTCAGTCAAGTTAGAGAGTTGGCTAATTTCTGGCGGCAGGTTGCTGAGTTGATTTTTATGGAGAGATAGCCTTTTTAAGTTGGAGAGTTGGCCGATTTCTGGCGGCAGGTTGCTGAGTTGATTGTTTTCGAGGTATAGCCTTTTCAAGTTGGAGAGTTGGCTGATTTCTGACGGCAGGCTGCTGAGTTGATTGTTAGAGAGGGATAGCTCCGTTACCTTTCCCCTGGCAGCTTTTTCAATAATTTGCAACAGTTCTTCGTTTGTCACTTGCAAACCTAACCAACTTTGTAGCGATATTTACTAAAGCAGTATATCGTAACTAAGCGTTAGAGACTGGCTCAGTGTTTTCACCTACGTAAAAACGGCTGTAATGTTTAAATTAGCAGGGTGCGTAGGCATAGCCCGTCGTAGACATCGCTAACCTCGCAATAACATTTACTCATTCACGAGTATCAAAGACTCGTTAACGGAGTTCAAAGGCTCATTCACAAAGCTCTGAGGTTCATCGACGAAGCTCTAAGGTTCATCGACGAAGCTTTGAGGTTCATCGACGAAGCTCTGAGGTTCATTCACGAAGCTTTGAGGTTCATTGACGGAGTTCAAAGGCTCATTCACGAAGCTCTAAGGTTCATCAACGGAGTTCAAAGACTCATTCACGAAGCTCTGAGGTTCATCGACGGAGTTCAAAGACTCATTCACGAGTATCAAAGGTGCGTTACGCTTTCGCGCTAACACACCCGAAGACTACGATCGCTTTATAATTGCGATGTCTACGACGGGCTACGCTTAGGCAGTTATAAAACCAATCCATAACTACTTATCCCAATTCTCTTGATGGAGAGACGGTTTCGTTAATTTGAGAAGATGGTTTATTCAAGAAGAAATTCCAAATTCTTTGAATAGCAATTATTAGAAAACCAATTACAATCACTCCTGCTACCACTGGTAAAGCTAGCGCCAGCACAGACAGTCCGATTGCAATGAGCAACTCAATGGTTGACACAACAGGATTGGTTAATCCACCGGAAACGCCAGTAGAACTTATCCGCAATAAATTCGTTAATCCCTGAGTTAAGCCTGCGGTTCCACCACCAGCAACTAAAGCTAACGTCCATTGCACCAGTGGATTCATCTCTGGAGCAACAGATGCTGTGACGATTGTCCCGGCGATAAATGCCGCAGGAGTAGCTACAATATCCAGCAGATGATCCAACCAAGGAATGTAATAACCAGTAATTTCCAGCAAACAAGCCACTGCAAATACAATTACAGCTTGAGGTGTTTCCACCCAATCAAAGTTAGTCGGCAAATCTAAATGTCCAAAAACTGAAGCCACACTCAATGCTAGCAGTGGTACAAAGACCCGAAAGCCAGCCGCCGCGCTCAAACTAATCCCTAGTAATAATTCAATAAATGTATTTAGATTGAACAAAGAATTTAAATCCATAGTAGGACTCAAGTTATACTCCTGGTGTTTTTTCCATCTTTGAGCTGAACGGAGTAACAACTCTAAGCTGTGATCCCAAGATAAGAAACTTGGCGGAAATATTTCATCTGACTATGTGTAGAATCAGTGAAACTCCACCTGTGTCAAAACTGCGTAGGTTTTGCCTAAAAAACAACTCCAATGTATGTTGCGTTGAAGATTGTGAACCAGTGACCTCTAGAGTGATATCATGTCCGCATAATTAATTATGCTAACCACAGTCATTACACCCCGCCCCCAACCCTTCCCCGCTGGTGTACACACAAGTCTAATTACCCCCCTTAATCCCCCCTTTCTAAGCAGGGTGGTTTCATACAAGCAGAGAAAAACTAAAACTGAGTTTCAAAGCCTCTCCCCCCGTGGGGGAGAGGTTTGGAGAGAGGGAAAAAGCCATGCTACTTTCACGAGAAATCAAGACTTATGTATTTTTCTTTTTTCGTATGAAACCACCCTGCTTAATCCCCCCTTTCTAAGGGGGGAAATAGGAAATTTGGTTCCCTCCCCTTATAAAGGGGAGGGTTAGGGTGGGGTAAAACCTTGGTTAATCAGCTATTTCAAACTTGTGTGTACACCGTAGCCTTGCGGGGAGGGGAGAGAAAGCACAACTTTGGCAAAGTAGCGTTCTTCGGGTCTAATAAGCAATCAAGCGGACATGATATGAGGGCGCTTTTACATAATTCTGCCGTCGCCAATCTTGATTAATCAGGTCAAAATGAGCGAATAGTGAGTTTCAGCAAAACAGACTTTATTAAAAGGTGCCAAAAATATCACAATTTTGGAAAATAATAAAGTAAGTAGAGTATCACAATACTCACTTGATTTCCTCATTTCTTCTAGGAAAATATGACTCATCCTTTCCTTGAACGCCTACGTAGTCCAGATAGCCCAGTCCTCGTTTTCGACGGGGCGATGGGAACCAACTTACAAACCCAAAACCTAACTGCTGAAGACTTCGGCGGTCCACAGTATGAAGGTTGTAACGAATACTTAGTCCACACTAAACCCGAAGCAGTCGCTAAGGTTCACCGTGACTTTCTCGCGGCTGGTGCAGATGTCATTGAAACAGATACCTTTGGCAGTACGTCCCTGGTGCTGGCAGAATATGACTTGGCAGACCAAGCCTATTACCTCAGCAAGACAGCCGCAGAATTGGCGAAGCGTGTGGCGGCGGAATTTTCCACACCAGAAAAACCCCGGTTTGTGGCAGGTTCCATCGGTCCCACAACGAAACTCCCTACTTTGGGACATATTGACTTTGACACCATGAAAGCTACTTTTGCTGAACAAGCAGAAGCGCTGTGGGATGGTGGTGTCGATTTATTCCTGGTGGAAACTTGCCAAGATGTGCTGCAAATTAAGGCGGCGCTGAATGCCATTGAAGAAGTGTTTGCCAAAAAAGGCGATCGCCGTCCGTTGATGGTGTCTGTGACAATGGAAAGCATGGGCACAATGTTGGTTGGTTCAGAAATCAGTGCTGTGCTAACAATTCTGGAACCTTACCCAATTGACATTCTCGGTCTAAACTGTGCCACAGGCCCAGACTTGATGAAACCACATATCAAGTATCTGGCAGAACATTCACCTTTCATCGTTTCCTGTATACCCAATGCGGGTTTACCTGAGAACGTCGGCGGTCAAGCGCACTACCGCTTGACACCGTTAGAATTACGGATGTCGCTGATGCATTTTGTTGAAGATTTGGGTGTCCAAGTGATCGGGGGTTGCTGTGGGACACGTCCAGAACACATTCAACAATTGGCAGAAGTCGCTAAAGGTCTGAAGCCAAAAGTTAGACAACCTAGCTTAGAACCAGCAGCAGCATCAATTTACACCACTCAGCCCTACGACCAAGATAATTCTTTCTTGATTGTTGGCGAACGTCTTAACGCTAGTGGTTCCAAGAAGTGCCGCGATTTGCTAAATGCGGAAGATTGGGATGGACTCGTTTCAATGGCGAGGGCGCAAGTAAAAGAAGGCGCACACATCCTTGATGTCAACGTCGATTATGTCGGACGTGACGGCGTGCGGGATATGCACGAATTAGTTTCGCGCATTGTTAATAATGTGACATTGCCTTTAATGCTTGACTCCACCGAATGGGAAAAAATGGAGGCGGGTTTAAAGGTTGCTGGTGGTAAGTGTTTGCTGAACTCCACCAACTACGAAGATGGGGAAACGCGCTTTTTGAAGGTGCTGGATTTAGCGAAAAAATACGGTGCTGGTGTAGTCATTGGTACTATCGATGAAGATGGGATGGCGCGGACAGCAGACAAAAAGTTTGCGATCGCACAACGTGCATACCGTCAAGCTGTAGAATATGGCATACCTCCCACAGAAATATTCTTTGATACCCTAGCGTTACCCATTTCCACCGGAATTGAAGAAGATCGAGAAAACGGTAAAGCCACAATTGAATCCATCCGGCGGATTCGTCAAGAATTGCCTGGATGCCATGTGATTTTGGGTGTTTCCAATATTTCCTTTGGTTTGAATCCAGCCTCGCGGATGGTGCTAAACTCAGTGTTTTTGCACGAGGCGACGACGGCGGGAATGGATGCAGCCATTGTCAGCGCTAACAAAATTTTACCGCTATCGAAGATTGACGCCCGCCATCAAGAAATCTGTCGTCAGTTGATTTATGATGAGCGGAAATTTGAGGGTGATGTTTGCGTTTACGATCCCTTGGGAGAGCTTACCACAGTGTTTGCCGGGGTAACAACTAAGCGCGATCGCTCCTTAGATGAAAGTCTCCCTATCCCAGAACGTCTCAAACGCCACATCATCGACGGCGAACGCATTGGCTTAGAAGAACATTTGAAAAAAGCCTTAGAAGAACATCCCCCCTTAGAAATTATCAACACCTTCCTGCTAGATGGCATGAAAGTTGTCGGAGAATTATTTGGTTCTGGACAAATGCAACTACCCTTCGTCTTGCAATCTGCGGAAACCATGAAAGCGGCGGTGGCGTTTCTAGAACCGTTCATGGAAAAATCAGAATCAGGCAACAATGCGAAGGGAACCTTTATCATTGCCACAGTCAAAGGCGATGTCCACGACATTGGTAAAAACTTGGTAGATATCATCTTATCCAACAACGGCTACAAGGTGATTAACTTGGGAATTAAACAACCGGTGGAAAACATCATCAACGCTTACGAACAGCACAAAGCTGATTGTATTGCCATGAGTGGCTTGCTGGTAAAATCCACTGCCTTCATGAAAGAGAATTTAGAGGTATTCAACGAAAAGGGAATTAGTGTCCCCGTGATTTTAGGCGGTGCAGCACTAACTCCTAAATTTGTGTATGAAGATTGTCAAAATACCTATAAAGGTAAGGTTGTTTATGGCAAAGATGCCTTTTCTGACTTGCACTTCATGGATAAATTAATGCCAGCAAAGGCCGCTGGTAACTGGGAAGATTTGCAAGGATTTTTGAATGAATTTGCCGAAACTGCTGAAGTTTCGACGAATGGTCACAAAGAATCAGTAACTAAAACTGCTGAGGAAACAGCATTTGCTGAACCAAAAGAAGTAGATACGAGACGTTCAGACGCTGTAGCGATAGATATTGAACGCCCGACACCGCCTTTCTGGGGAACGCAGTTATTGCAGCCTAGTGATATTCCCATTGAGGAAATATTTTGGCACTTGGATTTACAAGCTTTAATTGCTGGACAGTGGCAATTCCGTAAACCAAAGGAACAATCTAAGGAAGAATATCAGTCTTTCTTAGCTGAGAAAGTGTATCCAGTTTTAGAAACTTGGAAACAGCGAATTATTGACGAAAATCTGTTGCATCCCCAGGTGATTTATGGGTATTTTCCTTGTCAAGCCGAGGGGAATTCTCTACATATATGGAACCAATCACAGCAGGTTACAACTTTCGAGTTTCCCAGACAAAAGTCTTTAAGGCGGCTGTGCATCGCAGATTTCTTTGCACCGAAGGAATCGGGAATTATTGATGTCTTCCCGATGCAGGCGGTAACTGTAGGGGAGATTGCCACAGAGTTTGCCCAAAAGCTGTTTGCTGCCAATCAATACACCGATTATCTGTATTTCCACGGCATAGCAGTACAGGTAGCGGAGGCTGTAGCTGAGTGGACACATGCCAGAATTCGCCGAGAGTTAGGTTTTACTGCTGAGGAACCCGACAATATTCGGGATATATTGGCACAACGCTATCGTGGCTCTCGGTATAGTTTTGGGTATCCAGCTTGCCCAAACATTCAAGACCAATATAAGCAACTGGAGTTATTGGAGACTGACAGGATTAACTTGTATATGGATGAAAGTGAACAACTTTATCCAGAACAGTCTACCACTGCGATTATTGCTTACCACCCACTAGCAAAATACTTTAGCGCGTAAAACCTCATCCCCCCTTTCCACAAGCAAGAAAGGGGAATTATGGTGGTTCCCAATTGTACACAGTAGTTTTGGTAAGGTGCGTTACGCCAACATACGTGTCAACTTAAGCCCAAATCCCTTTAAAACCTCGTTTTCAGCCTCTGGCTGGAAATGCTCCTCATTGCGGCTCTGCCGCCAATTATAGAGGTAGAGCAGAGTCTCCTACATGGGCATTTCCAGTTTGAGACTCTTGACGAGACAATTTCTAAAAGCTGGTTTTAGACTGGCTTTTACCTTAAGTTGACACCAATGGTTACGCCAAAGGCTAACGCACCGCTTTGCTTAACTTCTAGTATTCGATGGTTGTGCTGGGTTAAGTACTAGCAGCAAGCCATCTACAAAAAACCTTGAAATATAAAAGGTAGATTCTGTATAGTTTTCACGTTAAGTTGACACACATGAGCATTGCTGTGCCCCTGTGCGTGTTGCATCCATAAATGCGTAGCAGTTTCCCGCAGGCAGGATACAAGAATTGCTATACAAGCTCGTAAATAATTAATAATTAACAAAAGGGATGTCGAATAACAAGATTACTAACTTCTCCAGAAAGTCGGGAATCTGAGTCGAACATCTAATTATTTTGCACCCAACTGATATTTTTCGTTTAACGGTGGGTATTATAAGTTTACTTTGCTAACAACATCTTCAGAAATTTTCCTTCAAATAAAATACATTTCCGCAATTTTACTGTGAAGTTATGTTTTTATTATTTATCAGACTTGAATTAAATAATTCTGAAAAAATCAGTGTTTACCGGATAAAATGAACCATTCATGAATGATATAACTTTAGATAAATTATCTTTTGTTGTAGTTACTTTCTTTGGAACTTAGTAAAACCAGATGCCGTAGTTAGATAAATATAGCCTCATATTTTGCTTGTAAAAATCCTTTGCAGGCATGATTAAAGATGTCGAAAAAATACGAAATTCGCTAAAATCCACTTGGCAGGGAAGCAGCTATGTCTCGAAAACCTCAGCTAGTCAAGGCAATTCAAAAAACCTTCAGACAAATTAACAAGCAGTTTTTATCTGCAATTAACAAGCAAATCATTTGGCTACTGCGGACTATTTTTGGCACGAAGAGAAGACGCGGATCGGCGAATGCTGGCTTTGTGTTACCAACAGTGGCAATGGTAACTTTGGTAGTCGTGCTGTTAACAACTGCAATTTTATTTCGGTCTTTTGAGCGCTCCAAAAATGCTAGTAATGTCCGGGTGAATGAGGCTGTGCTTAACGCTGCTACCCCAGCCATTGATCGTGCTAGGGCTAAGTTAGACGCTCTAATTGCAGACCCAACACTACCACGAGGAATTCCCTCTGATAACGCCTTATATGATGCTATTAAAAAAGACAAATATAGGCTTGGTGATGAAACTCGCCTGAAGTTAGCTTTAGAATTTAACGGTATTACAGGCTTCCAAACTGGAAGCGGTGACATAAACAATAACGGGACTCCAGCAGACACAAGCGACGACTTTGTAAATGAGGACGAAACATTAAAAACAGCTTGGAAATATGCCGTTGACACAGACAATAACGGTCTAAAAGATACCTTTACTCTCTATGGAATCTACTTCCGTACACCACCTAGAAATAGTGCAGGGCAGTTTACTCGTGAAAGAAAAGCCTTAGAAGCTAGAACCCCACCAATGGACAATGAGGCGTCAAACCAGCAGTGCAATGCATCTGGTTTTTCTAGTTTGGTGGGCAATTCCAGTTGGTATAAGTTAAATAGTGGTAATCTGGGCAAAAGCTTCTTCGTTTATACCGTTAATGTACCAATTACTAACTTAGGCACCCTAAGCAATACAGAATATGAACCCTATAAAGGTAACAAAAGCGTTGTAGCACTAGAGTTTCAGCAAGACCGCAGTCGCGTTCCTTTAGCAAATAATGCCGTTTGGTTTGAAAATGATCTAGAAGTTATAGTTGGTAATACTCAGTTATTGTTGAATGGAAGAGTTCACACCAATGGCAACTTGCTAGTAGGGGCTATTGACAGTGGCGGTAATATAACTTTCCGGCAAGTTAGCAGCAAAACATCTTGTTTCTACAATCAAGAAAACGGGCAGATTAGCGTTGGGGGAAATGTCGGAAATGGTAGCCTTTCTCAAACTGACACTCAAGGTGTAACCGTTGACCTGTACAGAGGTTTTGGGAACGGTATTAACACTGCTACCATTAACAGCACTCACAAATCTACAGATGCTGCTGCTGGTGGTAGTATCGGATTCAACGATGCGGCATACAATCTACGCATTGCTGCAATGAAGAATACTGCGATCAATTTATGCACAGATTGCACTAGCGCAGCTAGCGGTAGCGCTCTTAAAACGGCTGTTAATGATAGTAGTTACCCAGCAGACGTAAAAACCAACGTCGAAGCCAAAGTACAAGATGCTGATGATGGTACTACAGCCAAAAATATCCTTTATGACGAAATAGAAATTTATCTGCGAAATCGTACCCGTCGAGTACCCTTTGCAGAAATATCAGACGCCACCGGATCAGGCGCAACAACTGGATACACTGCTATTAGTGCCAGTTTAGAACCTCAGACGAGTTGGAGGGAACCACTAAACTCCAGTAACCAGTTTACTGCTGCAACAAGTATCTCTCTAACTACATCTGAGCTTCAAGCCACACAGCCAAATTTACAAAAGAAAGAAGGCGTTCAAACCAATTTAGGCGATCGCGTTTTTGCTGGTAATAACCTTCCTGCTCTATGGCTAAAAGACGGAAAATATGTTGGTTCAGAAGCTGAACAGCCAATTGGTAGTGGGATTAACTGGACTAGAAGCGGTTCAGAACCACCAGCAAGATGGCGTAACACTCAAATACAGGCACTTGCCGACTTAGGTCTATCTGACCGTAATGGCTTTTGGGAAGAAAATGCCGCAGCAAATCCCATAAACGATTTAGACAATGTGGGTGGTGCGCGGATTGTTACTGGTGCAGGTATTTATGTAGATGGCTCTGGTAATATTCCAAACGTAATAACTGGCCCGTTTTACCCACGAGGTGCTCGTTCATTTTTACCCGCTCCTTCTACGACTGATACTACAGTTGTTTGGCCTGACACAATGCCAATGTCAACACCTGGAAATACTCGCTCAGGCGATCTACTCATGCGAGCCACAGCTGTTTATCACTACAAAGTAGACTATGGCACTGACCAAGAACCAATCGCTTGTGTAAGCAGCTACTACGATCCCTCAAACGAGGAGACAAAAAATAATAGAACAGATACAACGCCTACACTGCCTTTGAGTGGTACTAACGGTAGATCCAACAATGGCGTTGTTTACAATTACCCGGCAAATGGAAGAGGCACATTTTTTACAACTCATAAAACTCGTCTACAACTACAAGCCAACTTGAAATTCCCCAATGGGCGTTGGGTTAATAAACCTTTACAAGATGCTCTGACAAAAATTGGAACTGGTAATACAGTACCTAGTACTGGTTTGCAGCTAGCTGATTATTCAGCAATTGATACAGCGCTTTGTGCTGTTTCAATTTTGAGTAGTCCAAATAGTTTTGTTACCACTCCTACTGACCAGCCTAAACACGGTGCAATTAAAGAAGCAACTTTCCTTGATGCTAGGGAAGTGAAGCAGATAAGTACATTAAGCTCACCAACCACATACAACTTAGACTTAGAACAGCGTCAACCCTCAGAAATTCGGGTTACAGACATTGATTTAAGTTCTAGTAGTGGTATAGCCACCACAGCAATAACAGCTAACGAGTATTTATTGCCTTACAGTGGCATTATTTACGCTACTAGGGATGATGGTTTGCGCGACGCGACTGAGCCATACGTTGAAACTGATGCAAAGAGTGTATCTAACTCAGAGTTACTCAGCCCGACTGATTTTTGGCTAGACTCAACTCGTCGCCCAAACGGCATTCGTCTGATTAATGGCGGAACTTTAGCAAGAACTAGTACTAATACTTACAATGCTAAAGAAAAAGGTCTGATTTTGATCACAAATTTGCCCGCATATATCAAGGGCGACTTCAATTTGCATCGTACAAGTACAAGTAGCACTACAGAAATTGAGGAATTTACACAAACAGAGTCAGCAGGTACCAACTTTTATAATCGCAGTACTCCTAATACTGACTTTGCCTGTCGTGCAGGAAGAACAGGCTGTCCTACAACTGGAGGCGACCTTTGGAGACCAGCAACGATTATTGCCGATTCAATGACCTTGCTTTCTGGCAGTTTCGTAGATGGTGTGCGGAGATTTGCAGACTACGACTTGAACAATAACACTGGCATTACTGTAGAGGATGGCTTAAGTCCCCGTCCCACTCCTTTATCCACTTTATTAGCAACTTTAGATGATAGAAGGCTAAAACGTCTTAAAAATGGTTTTTGGGAAAACAGCTATTCTCCCAGTTCTTTTTGGACAAGTGACGGTAATCCCAGAACAGACGCTTCAGGCAATTCTCTAGGCTCTTACTTAGTAAATGGAGTAACTCCAATTCAGCGCCGGGTTAATGGTCAACCCTTGTATGTCATGGAAATGTGCCGTAAGTTAGTAGTTTCAGAGTGCGGGGCTGGAGATTGGTCTGTTGGGTTTGATATAAACGGGGATGGTGCTTTAAGTAGCACTTCACAGAATTACACAATATTAGGTAGTACTGTATCGCTGACTGAAAGAGACATCAAGACGTATCAGTTGGGTCAAGCCATACTTGCTGCGGCTCCAAGCGGCACTACTAGTATTGATGCAAGTTGGTGGAATACTACCGCATACGGAACTGGTAGCAAGAAAATCAGAGAGCGATTAGGGTCTGGTGATACAAGTACAACTTATTTATCCCTGCAAAATCTTCTAACTACAGATCGCCTTTATCCCCGTCGGGTTGCATTTGCCCGTGATAATAGCAATTACCTAGTTGCAAGCAGTGCTGGTATTTACAAACCTATGGGTGTAGGTTGCCCCTTGGATACTACTGGTACTGCTTATAGCAATAATGGATGTACTTATGGCACTAATTACGGTTTAACAGACAGCAACATCCGCGCCTTCTGGTTTAGAACCACAAATAGCACAACTAACCCAGGAGACATAGACCAAGCAACATACGCAAGTGATAAACCACTGTTCTATTTCCCCCCCATTGATGGGCCTGACGCTGATACTGACCCTGATTTGGACAATCAGCCCCTCTTAGTACCAGTCTTACAAATTCATGATGCAAACAGTAGTCCCCCTAGCTTGAGAACGGACGCAACCGCAGTAGCCGCAGGGGATGACTTTAAATCTACTTGGCTACAACAGGCAACTAACACTATATTCAATGCCACCTTTGTAGTAGGAAATAGCCCCGGTAGAACAGATGAAGTCTCATCAGGTTTGCAAAACTTTGTGCGGTTTTTGGAAAACTGGGATAGCAGAACAGCCAAAATCAGCGGTAGCTTTATTCAATTAAAGCGGAGTACCTTCTCCACCGCGCCAATTGCACCCATTTTCACAAACAGACAATCCAATGCTACTGCTTCTGCTTCTAAGGACTATAATCTCAGCCTTTTTGACTACTCATTAGACACCTACCCTACTCGAAACGTTAGTGGTCTATTACCTTTCTACGCAGCACCAAATAGAAAGTGGGGGTTTGATGTTGGTCTGTTGTCAGAGCAACCAGACCTGTTTGCCCAAAGGTTTACCGCGCCCCCAACAGGTCGCCCGAATGAATTCTTTAGGGAAGTTGGACGAGATGACACCTGGGTGAAAACATTGCTCTGTGCTGGTGAAGCTAGTAACCAGACAGGTATCCCTACAACAACAGTGACGACAGTAACTTACACAACAAAGGCAGTTCCTGATGAATATCGCCCAAGTGACTGTCCATCTCCATCATCAATACCAGATGACTCGCTGTAAATCCTGTAAATATTAGGTAAATTGTTATGTTGATAGGGAAACAAGCTAAGAAACAAAGATTACAGACAGCAGAAGTAGGGAAGATACATCTATCTGACCTACGATATGGGCAAGGGGGTTTCACTATTATTGAATCTTTGGTAGCGATACTTGTAGTTAGCATTTTGCTAGTAGCGATCGCCCCAGTTCTTTCCTTATCAGTGGCAACTCGTGTACAATCCAAACGGATAGAATTAGCCACTCAAGCTGCCAAATCATACATTGATGCGGTCAAGACAAAGAAAATTGCGGCCCCAACCTCTACGGGTACTGATACCCTAACTGCATACGCAGCTCCTACAGCTACAGGAACTCTAACTTGTACAGCAAACTCTTACTGCACAGCCCCAACGGGGACATCTTTGTACTGCGTTGATTTTGATAGTAGTGGTAGCTGCGAAAACACCAGTGTTACAGACATGGTTGTACAGGGTTTTCGCTACAACTTAGCTAGTAGTAGTGCTACTAGTGGATATGCTTTAGGAGTGCGGGTTTACAGAGCTGATGCTTTCAAAGAAACCACAACTCTACTCAAGAACACTTCCACAACTAAGACAACACAAGCTACTTTCACTGGAGGTGTGGGTCAGCGCAAAGCACCTTTAGTAGAAATAACAACAGATATCAACGACACTGTGCCTAAATACAGCGACCTTTGCGCCCGCTACACAGGTGGTTGCAATTGAATTTTAATGAGACTTCTTGCAAAACTTCCAATTTTAGAATCTTTCTCTGTGCCTCTGCGTGAGGCAAACAAAGATTTATGTAAGAAGTCTATTCTTAAATATCTGTCAATTAAAAGGGAAACCGCAGCATGATAAATTCACTGAAATTTATCCTAAGTACTCAATTAAAACGCTCTGGAATAAATAAGACAACTAGCGGCTTTACCCTGATTGAGCTGCTAGTAGCTATGGTGATGGCAGTACTAATCATAACGCCTTTAATGACCTTTATGATTAGCATTCTAGATGGCGATCGCAAAGAACAAGCCAAGGCAACTTCTGAGCAAGAAATCCAAGCAGCACTAGATTATATTGCCCGTGACTTAGAGCAAGCAGTTTACATCTACGATGCTGATGGTGTTACCAGAAACACAAATACTACTACTATTAGTAGTTCAGGCATTAAAGACCAAATACCACCACTGAAATCTGCTAATAGCTGTAGCGATGAGAATATTTGTAAACCAATACTTGTTTTTTGGAAGCGTGAGTTTGTAGCTAATAGCGTTGGGATTACTGCCAACACTCAGACTAGTGACACGCTAACAGATGACGGCTTTGCTTATTCATTGGTAGCATACTACTTAATCACCAATACAAATAGTGCAAACTCTACCTGGTCTAAAGAGGCAAGGATTGGCAGGTTTGAACTTCGAGGCCCGGTGAATGCAGCTTATGCTAATGATGACCGAGGAAAAAAATTTAATCTTGGATTTAATCCACCACCACTAAATAAGAGCGGTGCTCTGCTCAAAGACAAGATGAATCAATGGCAGACTGCATTAGGCGCATCAGATAATTATTCCTCTGTTGCAAATCCAGTCCAAGTTGTGACTTTGATTGATTACATTAGCACCACTGCGCCTAGCAACACACCTTGCTCTAGTCCAAACCTTGTAGGCAGTCAAACAAGTGGATTTTTTGCTTGTGTCGATGCCAACGAAGTATTAGCACAGGTGTACATCAGAGGTAACGCACTTGCTCGTCTGCAAAATAATAACTTAGCTTACACTGCTAACACAAAAACTTATTTTCCAAGTTCGAGCATTCGGGTGCAAGGACACGGATTTTTATTTACTAAATAACCTCTAGCTAATCAATCAAAGGTATTGTATGCACGGCGCAGCTTTATTGAGGTTAAACAAAATTGCTAAACAATTTGTAGTGGAAACACCAAAGCAGACATCTGGGGCGAACAGACTTCGCTATGCATCTCCATACTCCCAAAAGGATGCGGGTTTTAGCCTGATAGAATTAACAGTAGTACTGCTGATAATAGGAATTCTAGCAGTGATCGCAGCACCTGGTTGGGTTGCCTTTGTAAATCGACAGCGGGTAAATAAGGTTAACGACGCCGTTTTAGCTGCACTGCAAGAAGCACAGCGCGAAGCTAAAAACAAAAAACTTAGCTACAGTGTCAGTTTTCAGAAAAATACCACAACCCAAAATGTAGAGATTGCTATTTATCGTACGGATGCTGGAATCAGCACATGGAAACCTTTAGGGGCGGATGTAGGCGTTAGCTCTGATAAATTACTGCTAGGTGCAAATCTTACCAGTCAAAACACAGCTGGTTCATCTGTATCTTACACTTTAAGTGCGTCAACAAAAATTACCTTTGACTACATGGGGAATCTGCCAAATGCAAACTTTGGCACAATCCCAGCAGATTCAACAGAGCCACCTGGGTTAAAAATAGTGGTAGCTGTACCAAGCTCTGCAAATTCTACATCTGCTAGTAGTGTAAAGCGATGCGTCATTGTGAAAACTCTTTTAGGCTCAATGCTCACAGCAAAAGACGATAAATGCAGTTAAGTAGTTTAGGTAGCAATATTTATTCAAAAACACGCAATACTACTGTACATAAAACTGCACGTTGATAGCAAAATTGAAACATCATGTGCAGTTTTAATGTTTGATAGATTTATTTAAGAGCCACTGATAAATTAGCCATTGGCTGAACATATAAAAAGTGTCCTAATCAAAATATCAAAATGTAAATTTTATCAAATGACTGAAAACCTTGACTTTACTGTAGCAATCCCAACTTATAACGGTGAAAGTCGTTTGCCTGAACTACTAGAGCGGCTACAAAACCAACTTTACACTGAAAATTTATCTTGGGAAATTATAGTTGTAGATAATAACAGTACTGATAACACAGCTAAAGTTGTTCAAACCTATCAACAAAATTGGCGGTGTCCTTACCCTTTAAAATATTGCTTTGAAGCAAAACAAGGTGCAGCTTATGCCCGAAAAAGGGCAGTTGCAGAAGCTAAAGGTAGATTCATAGGTTTTCTAGATGATGATAACTACCCAGTATCCAATTGGGTAGCCGCAGCTTACGCTTTTGGTGAAAAGTATCCCAAGGCGGGAGCTTATGGCAGTCAAATTCACCCTGACTGGGAAGTAGAACCACCAGAAAACTTTCAGCGAATTGCTCCATTCTTGGCAATTACAGAGCGGGGTAATTTACCGCTATTATATGAAGCAGCGAAAAAATTACTACCACCCTCAGCCGGGCTTGTTGTCCGTAGACAAGCTTGGTTAGAAAGCATACCAGAGAAGTTTATTTTAACTGGTAGAGTTAAAGGCAATATGCTTACCAGTGAAGACTTAGAAATGTTGTCTTACATACAAAAATCAGGATGGCAAATTTGGTATAACCCAGAAATGGAAATTTCTCATAAAATACCAACTTCTCGGTTACAAAAGGATTATTTAATTCCGTTTTTTCGAGGTATTGGACTTAGCCGTTATGTAACTAGAATGGTAAATATAAAACATATATATAGACCATTTGCTCTTTTACCTTATATGCTCAATGACATACGTAAAATATTTTTACACTTACTCAAATATCGAACTAAGCTAAAACATGATTTGGTAGTTGCTTGCGAAATGGAACTGTTGGTAAGTAGTTTCCTTAGTCCTTTTTATCTTTGGAAAAATGGATATTTGAAAAATAGATTATCAAAATCTTAGGTGTTATGAATAAATTAGCCGTTGAAAGTTTAGATATTAGCGTAGCCATTCCTGCATATAACGGAGCAACCCGTTTACCTAAAGTTTTAGATAAGCTATTAACCCAGACAGGAGTAGAAAGACTTAACTGGGAAATTATTATTGTAGATAACAATAGTTCTGATAACACATTTGAAATAATCGAGAATTACCAAAAAGCATATAATAATGGAAACTGTCATTTAAGATATTTTTTAGAAACTGAACAGGGAGCTGCTTTTGCACGACTACGGGCAGTACGTGAAGCCAGAGGTGAGCTAATCGCATTTTTAGATGATGATAATTTACCTGCTCCTGATTGGTTAGCAGAAGCATATACTTTTGGATTAGAGCATCCTCAAGCAGGTGCTTGGAGTGGACAGATTCATGGTGATTTTGAAGTAAAACCGCCAGAAAATTTTGAAAGAATTCAAGCTTTTTTAGCCATCAGAGAGCATGGGCTAAATCCACATTTATTTGATGCAGACAATTTAAGACTTCCTCCTGGTGCGGCGCTTGTTGTGAGGAGACAGGTGTGGCGTGAAAATGTACCGCAACGGCCTACTTTAAGCGGGAAGTTACCTGGTATTTTGGTGCAGGGTGATGACTATGAACCATTGCTTTATATACATTATGCAGGCTGGGAAATTTGGTATAATCCTACCATGCATACTTATCATCAAATACCACGTTGGCGACTTGAAAAAGATTACCTCTTAACTCTGGCACGCGGCTGTGGTTTGTGTATTTTCCAGCTACGCTTGATAAATACTAAAAATTGGCAAAAACCAATAGTTTTTGTGAAAACTATCTTAGGCAATTTACGCCGAGTAGTACAGCACCTCATTCAGTATAGAGGGCAATTGAAAAGTGATCTAATTGCAGTTTTTGAAATGGAGTTTTACTTAGCTAGTATGATGAGTCCTATTTACTACTTAAAATGTAATTTAGGCAAAGTACTAAAAAATAAAATAGCTTTATAATTAATTATGATTCAAGCGAGCAAAAAATTGCCAGTAATTTCTGTAATCATACCTGCTTATAATAGTGAAAAGACTATTAATCATACAATTCAATCTGTTTTAAATCAAACTTTCACTGATTTAGAATTAATCGTAATTAATGATGGTTCACAAGATTCAACTTTAGCAATTGTTACACAAATCCAAGACCCACGAATAAAAGTATTTTCCTATTCCAATGCTGGTGGAAACGTCAGCCGTAACCGAGGGCTACACCGTGCAGTTGGAGAATTTGTTAGTTTCTTAGATGCAGATGATATTTGGACACCTGATAAACTTCAGTCTCAGTTAAAGGCTTTGCAAGAAAACATTACTGCAAAAGTTGCTTATAGTTGGACTGATTACATTGATGAAAACGGTGAATTTATACTTTCAGGCAAGCGCGTTAATGTTAATGGAAATGTTTATGAACATTTGTTACTAAATAACTTTCTAGAAAACGGTTCAAATCCCTTAATTTGTAGAAAAGCTTTAATTACATTAGGTGGCTTTGACGAATCTTTAAGTGCGGCTCAGGATTGGGATATGTGGCTGCGATTAGGCTCTAAGTTTAATTTTATATGTGTACCATCTATACAAATCTTATATCGCATAAGTGCTAATTCGGTTTCTTCTAATCTTTTCAGGCAGGAAAAAGCCTGCTTGCAAGTGCTTAGTAGAGCGTACAAAGAAAGACCTTCAACATTTAATAGTACTTGGAATATAAGCCTAGCAAATTTATACAAATACCTGACCTGTAAAGCCTTACAAAAGCCGTTTAATAGGAAAAAAGGTCTAGCGGCTGCTAGATTTCTGTGGAAGTATTTTATTAACGACCACTCAAGACTTAAAAATATAAATTTTACCTCAAAATTGTTATTAAAAATTCTCATAATCCTTCTACTGCCTACCTTGCTCTACAGTATTACTAAGCACCGCGAAGTAAAAAGCCAAGAAACTGAAATATTGCTCAACAGCTGGGTAGCTGAAAAACGACCAGAAGACAAAAATGGATATTCGAGTGCATTTACCGTCTCTAGTTAATGCAAAAAATTTCTTGGATAAGGACTCCAGTAGTGGTTTTACCCTACCAGAAACTTTAGTAGTTGTCTTATTAATTAGTATATTAGCTACACTGGGAATACCCAACTGGCTAGCTTTTTTGGACACTCAACGCCTTAGAACTGCCCAAAACGAAGTCCACCTTGCTATGCGCCAAGCCCAAAGGCAAGCCAGTAAGGAAAAGTTGACTTGGCAAGCCAGCTTTCGTGAGCAAAACGGCATTATTCAATGGGCGGTTCATCCTGCTACAATAAACCCATCTGACGCTAACTGGAATAACCTAGATTCCAATGTGCGCTTAGATCCTGAGACAACCTTGCAACTGTCAAATGATATACGCAAAGTTCAATTTGACTACAGAGGTAATGCTAAAAGCCCTAATGATCTAGGACGGATCACGCTATCCAGTAGGTCTGGTGGTAAAGTTAAACGTTGTGTTATTATTTCAACGATTTTAGGGGCAATACGAACTGCAAAGGAGCATACTACAACCGATGACGGCAAGTATTGCTATTAATATATTCTTACGTTTATTCAAATAAGGTATTGTGTGCTGAACTTACCAGCAAACCAAAAACAGCACCTGATTATTTTCACTCGCTATCCAGAACCAGGTAAGACAAAAACCCGATTGATACCTGCTTTGGGAAGTGTTGGTGCTGCCAATCTTCAATGGAAAATGACTGAACATACAATATTTCAGGTTCAAGAATTGCAAAAAGCCATTGCCATAACCGTGGAAATACGGTTTGCAGGTGGCAATTTGCAACTTATGCAAGACTGGCTAGGGTTGGATTTGGTTTACCAGTTTCAAGGTGAAGGGGATCTAGGTTCGCGGATGGCGCGATCGCTTTTTGATGCTTTTCAATCTGGTGCAGAAAATGTAATTATCATCGGTACAGATTGTCCTGGAGTGAATGCCCAGATTCTAGCAACAGCCTTTGAGAAGTTACACGCCTTTGACCTTGTACTTGGCCCTGCGATCGACGGTGGATATTACTTAATTGGTTTGCGCCAACACATCCCGGAGTTATTCGTTGACATCGAGTGGGGAACTGCTCAAGTATTCCAGAAAACCGTAGACATTGCCCAGAAACTTAATTTATCACATGTGAACTTGTTGCCTTTAGCTGATGTTGACCGACCGGAGGATCTACCGATTTGGGAACAAGCCCTTACAGGAAAAATGGAAAAATGAGGGAGATGAGAGAGATATAGCGATTTTTGTATGGATGCAAGACGCACTAGGAGCGCACATTTGTGCGTCCCTACAAAAGACCTGTATTACGACCGATTGAGAACTGCAATAAGGGAAATGGGTAATTAATGAGTCTTTTCCTACAGCCCCGCATTAGGTTCGTATCTTCAAATACTAGGAATTTCCTGAAGACACCGCACATAACAAATGTTACTGTGGCCTAGTTGAAAACCAAGAGGCAGATAGCCTTTATCAGTATTGAATCTGCTTTATGTTTCTACACAAAAGTTACGGTCATTGGCACAATATTCAAGTAGCTTGAAATATGAAAATCACTCCTATTCACTGCCAGTTTCAAAAACTATGGTTAACCGTTTTGCTTCCGTGAGTACTGCCCTCACACTTAAGGTCGTTGGAATAATCTGCATTTTGTCGTTTTTTGTTGACTTTTTTATTCTATTGTTACCATTCCAACCTACTGATCGGGTATGGCAAATCAACTTGGCAACAGCGCTAGTTGATCGGGGAATTGTTCCTTTAGTAGGTTTGGGGCTTCTGTTTGCTGCTTATTGGATTGATAGTGCTGATGCAGCAAGCGATCGCCCCCAAGGTATCGATTTAAGATTTCCCGCCGTGATCCTCTCAAGTATTTTAGGGTTGATGTTCTTGCTAATTTTTCCCCTGCACCTCAATAACGTCAATCAAGCTAAGGCTCAAACACTCAACCGCATCACCCAAGAAGCAGATCAGGCAGAAAATCAACTGAACAATCGGTTATCGCAATTGCAAGCACAATTGAATACTGAGCAAGGAAAAGCTCAACTAGAGCAGCTGCGAAACCAAACCAAAGCTCAGTTTAGTGAAATTCTCAAAGATGACCAGAGATATAAGCAAGCACTTGAAAGCTCTCAAATTCCCGCAAATATAAAAGAGTTACTGAAGAAGGCTAAAACAGATCCTCAAGTACTTGACAAAGCTATCCAACAACAAACAGATATTCAGACGCTGCAAACTCAACAACTGAGCCAAGTTCGCCAGCGCAGAGACGAAGCACAGCAACAAGCTAAAGATACTGCTTGGAAGTCTGGACTGCGGATTGGTATTAGCAGTTTGTTGCTGTCCATTGGTTACATTATCATCGGCTGGACAGGCTTAAGAGGCAGGGGTGCTGTACAAGGTGGTAAACCTAGAGCTACCGCACGCTAATCCACTATCGGTATGGCAGTAGGACGTATCCAATAATTGTTGACGGCTTATACTGCCATGCGCCTAATAGCTAATAACAATAAAAATGCAATTATCACTGAGTAAAATCGCTATAAAACTTGGGTAATGTTCTCAATTTACATACTGACATATAACGAAGAACTAGATATTGCTGCTTGTATCGAATCGGCGATGCTATCGGATGACATCATTGTTGTGGATTCATGCAGTAGCGATCGCACTGTAGAAATCGCCAGTGGCTATCCCATCCGCGTCGTCCAACACGCTTTTGAAAGCCACGGACGGCAACGCACCTGGATGTTAGAGTCTATCTCCCCGAAGCACGAATGGGTTTACATTCTCGAAGCTGACGAGCGCATGACACCAGAACTGTTCGCGGAATGCGAAAAGGCAAGCCAGAATCCAGACTACATCGGTTACTACGTAGCTGAACGTGTCATGTTCATGAATCGTTGGATTCGCTACAGCACACAGTATCCCCGTTACCAAATGCGCCTCTTTTGCCACGGTAAAGTCTGGTTTACAGACTACGGTCATACTGAACGGGAAGTTTGTGAGGGTGCAACTAGCTTTTTAAAAGAGACATACCCACACTACACTTGTAGCAAAGGTTTAAGCCGTTGGATTGACAAGCATAACCGTTATTCTACAGACGAAGCTCAAGAAACCCTGTATCAACTAGAACAGGGAAAGGTCAACTGGCAAGATTTATTCTTTGGGAAATCGGAAGTCGAAAAACGCCGCGCCCTGAAAGATTTGTCTTTGCGTTTACCCGCCAGACCGCTGCTACGGTTTGTATACATGTATTTTATCTTAGGCGGCTGCTTAGATGGAAGCGCCGGTCTTGCTTGGTGTACATTGCAGGCATTCTACGAATACCTGATTTTGCTCAAAGTTTGGGAAATGAAGTATTTACCAAAACCTAATTTAGATGCAACAGTAGTTTTGGCACAGGAAAGTACACAACAGTTGCAGTGCGCGGATTCTGAAACGACACAGGCTGATGCAGCGTAAAGCAAACTGGAGATTAGAAGGATTACGCATTACAATTTGAAGAAGCGATCGCCTACAACGGACGGCTACGCGATCGCAAAATCAGAATTCAGAAGTAGGGACGCACAGCTAGCTATGCGTCCCTATCGCGTTTTCCACCTAAACGAGAACCACCATAATAAATTAATATTTTTAACAGAACATTCATAAAAGCCGCCCCTACTTAAATGTGAGTAACTGACCAGATAGAATAATTCCTTAGTTTACCCGGTGGGACTTTCACAATCATAAGCAGCTTTTGATTGAGCGCGGTAGATTAGTAATACCTAAGGACTTGCAACAATCATTTATAGGTCTTACAAAGAAAAGTAACATTCTCTAAGAATAAGCAGTCGCCATCAGATTGGTTAATGTCTATGTGTATGCTTGTAGGAAAATAGCTGATTTCCAGCAACAAGTACGTATTTTTGCGCCAGCAGCCAAGCTGCTAGCTTCTTGGACAGTTACTTGCGGCAGAAGTTGCCAAACTTGAAAGTCTTCGGAATTTGACGAATCTGCTGGTATGGATACCAATAACAAAAGTTCCTCTAGCTTAAAACAGGAGAATCGGGGCTTGGTAATCAATCGCCTAAAACAGGACTTAAAAAACGACCTGATTGCTGGTTTGTTAGTAGTAATTCCCCTAGCAACCACTATCTGGCTAACGATTACCATTGCTACTTGGGTAATCAACTTCCTCACCCAAATTCCCAAACAACTAAATCCCTTTGATGGGTTAAACCCAATTTTAGTAAATTTACTGAACTTATTAGTAGGATTGGCTGTACCACTATTAAGTATACTCTTAATGGGCTTGATGGCTCGGAATATTGCAGGGCGTTGGTTGCTAGATTTTGGTGAGCGATTATTACAGGCAATTCCTTTAGCAGGACAAGTATATAAAACTCTCAAACAGCTTTTAGAAACAATATTAAAAGATTCTAATGGCAAGTTTCGCCGTGTAATTTTGGTAGAGTATCCCCGTCGAGGAATTTGGGCGATCGCCTTTGTCACTGGTGCAATCAGCAGTGATATCCAAGCCCAGATGTCTCGCCCCGTGCTAAGTGTTTTTATACCCACCACCCCGAATCCGACTACCGGATGGTACGCAGTCGTTCCTGAAGACGAGGTGGTGAACCTCTCCATGTCAATTGAAGACGCCTTTAAAATAGTTGTATCAGGTGGCATTGTTGCTCCCAATACGCCCTTGGTTTTCCCCAAATCCACACTGGAAGTGAAACACGACGAAATCAAGCAGCAGGTTATTCCCGTTGAAGAAACTTAAAATCAATCTGGCAAAGTTACAAGCAAATGCGTAATGTTGTTGTTTGACTGTGCCAAAATTGATAAGCTTGTAAGTTTGTCCCGCCTAGTTAATCACTTCTTGCACAATCACCCCTCAGTTTTATGCAACCTCGTAAACCCCAGCAAATTGCTCGTGAATTGGCGCTTTTAAGCCTTAGCCAATTGCCAGTTAACCCAAAGAAATTAGATAAATTGGAAGACGATCAACTAGTATCCAAGTTGGTGCTAGGAGCAGTACGCACCCTGACCTCAGAAGTGCAAGATACCCTCGATAATGCCGCAGGGGAACTGCAACGCAGTAACGATCGCCTCTTAAGTAGCCAAACTCGGGCCTCTGACCTCAATACTGCTAGAACAATGCTTCAAGAAGCGATCGCCTGCACCCAGACAGCAATTAATCAGTTGGGTACAGCAGTTGATTTCCCAGTATTGATTCAGTTAGCTAATCAGGATAAGGGAGTCCGTAATTACGCTAAAGAGCTTGTGATTACAGTCAACGAAAATCGACAAATTATAGATGAACTCATTTCTACTGCCTTAGTAGATTGGCAAGTAACTCGCCTCGCCCAAATTGACCGCGATATTTTGCAAATCGCTGTAGCAGAAATGAAGTTCTTAGGAGTTCCAGACAGCATCGCCATCAACGAAGCAGTGGAGCTAGCCAAACGCTACAGTGGAGACGACGGTCATCGGTTTATTAACGGTGTTTTGCGCCGAGTTACTGAGCAGAAAAAAACAGCATAGTCCCGCTACGTAATTCATAATTCCTATACTGCCGTGAAGAAAAGTCTGTAGCCGCTTCTGCGGCTTCCTGCGAACGGAACTTCTCCCAGCGGGAAACGCCGTGCGAACGAGGGAACCTCCTGTTGTACCGATTTTCCTCAAACTGGCGTTGAAAGGTGAGGATAACCGAGGAGTTTTCACGCCAAGAAAAAGTGCAAAGTTAAATTAAACTCATAACTTATAACTTATAACTCATATAACCAATACTGCTGCAATGGTTTTTAATTGGTTCCGTCGTAAATATAACGATTCCTCTGACACTCCCTCTGATAAGAAACAGGAAGATACTTCTGCTGCACAAGAACCCCAACTAGAGCCAGCCGAAACGTCAACACCAACTGCTGAAACTGCACCAGAGACAACGACAGACTTGTTAGCGTTTGCTAAAGCTGCTTACAAAAATATTCAACAAAAACAACAAGTCGAGGTAGTAGAAACCCCGGCTGATTCAGCAGATGCCTCAGCACAACTTGAAACCGCAGAAACGGCAATTGCGGAAATCACTGAACCAGAAGCAACAGAGGAACCTGTTAGTACAACCCCAGAAACAGCACAGCCAGAAGTTATTCAAGCTGCTACAGAGGAAGAAAGTACAGAAGATTCCTCAGTGGTAGCAATTGCCGAAGAGCCAGATGTCAAAAGCCCAGAACTAACGGCAAGTGAAACCGAACCAACACTCACCGAACCACTAGCTACGCCAGAGGCAACACAGCCAACAGCACCAGCAACCTTATCCTTCTTAGAACGGGCGGCGGCAGAACGGCAAGCCAAGTTGGAACAACTAATAGCTACCGCCATTGAAGTCCCAGAACCAGAGGTAGTACAGCCAGCCGCTGCAACCTCAGAGACAGGAGAGGAAATTCCCGGACTGGTATTTGATGATGGGTTTGTATGGTCGGCGAAAATTTTAGCGGCTCAAGGTAGAAGTCCAGAAGACGTTTCTATTGAAGAAATTACTTGGCTGAAAAAGCTCCGGCAAGGGTTAGACAAAACTCGTCGTAGCATCCTCAATCAACTGAAGGCGATCGTAGGTCAAGGGCCGCTAAACCTTGCTGCTGTGACGGAAATTGAGGCATTGCTCCTGCAAGCTGATGTGGGTGTAGAGGCGACAGACTTTATTATCAATGCCCTACAGACAAAACTTCGAGAAGAAGTTACTGCACCTGAAGAAGCGATCGCTTACCTGAAAAAAATCCTCCGGGATATGCTGGATGCGCCGAGCAAAGCATCGCACAAAACTACCTTTACCCCTGAAAAAGAAACCTTGAACATTTGGTTAATCACTGGGGTGAATGGTGCCGGTAAAACCACCACCATCGGCAAAATTGCCCACCTGGGACAAAAATCTGGTTATAAATGCTTGATTGGGGCAGCAGACACCTTCCGCGCCGCCGCTGTAGAACAGGTGAAAGTTTGGGGTAGTAGAAGTGGTGTGGAAGTAATTGCTAATCCTGGAAAGAATACAGATCCGGCAGCAGTTGTATTTGATGCGATCGCTGCCGCCCAAGCACGGCAAACAGAATTACTTCTGGTAGATACAGCTGGGCGGCTGCAAAACAAGAAAAATTTAATGGACGAACTCAGCAAAATCCGGCGAATTATCGACAAAAAAGCCCCAAATGCCAAAGTAGAATCTCTTTTAGTTCTAGATGCTACTTTAGGACAAAATGGACTGCGGCAAGCCGAAGTTTTCTCCCAAGCTGCCCAACTGAGTGGCGTTGTCTTAACTAAGTTAGATGGCACCGCCAAAGGCGGCGTTGCCCTTGCCGTTGTGCAACAGCTAGGTTTACCCATTCGCTTTATTGGTGCTGGCGAAGGAATTGAAGACCTGCGCCCCTTTTCTAGCTATGAGTTTGTCGAAGCTCTCTTGAGTGGCTAATTGAAAAATTTGGAGTTAAATATTTTTCTTGACAACTGATAAATTTAGGGATGACTAATCTGGTATTATCACTTGAACTAATTAGAAACAAAATACTAGAAACAGATCAAGTGCGATAAATCATGAGTTTGTCACAATAAATGGATAACTTTTGCTAAAATTTCAAGCTAATGCCCTTTTTTCACGCTCTGAATGGGGATTTAGTTGCAACATACAAAACCCCAGAAGTTTCCATCTTGCAGTAATTTAAAGGACAAGCGAGATGCTCACCCTCATAAATACAACTATTGTAAGATGGACAGCAGCCTCAGCGGTGAGCAGTGCGTTGGGGAGCCAGCACGGATGAGTTCAGCCCTCTGGGAGCGTTTGCCTCCACGGCTGACTGGTGTTGACTATAGCGGCTTCTACTTCTACCAAGAAGCAAGCTACACGTAGCGTCTTTGACAGAAGAAGGAACTGCGTTAGCGAGTTGCCAGATATGCACACTGCACGTAACTTACTTAAGAGTAGGAAGTATAAGCGTCATCTATTTGCCCAGAGCCGACATCAGGAAAAGACGGCTTCCGACCATTAGAACTTCGGAAAATCGTCCACTGTGGACTCAAAAAGCGAATTAGTGTAAGTAAGCTGGTTCAACACTCCCAGATGTATTCTCAGCTTTTACTTGCAAAAGTATCTACAAATATTTTCTGTAGTAAATTGAGAGGTTTGAACTCTGATAGTTAAACGACAACACTCTTTCTGGTTTTTGACTTAAGGTTATTGGAGGATATTTTTTCTAGATTTAGTGTCATCTTTTCTATTCATATCTTAAACTTACCAAATGACTCCCTCTTAAAATCAATTAGAGGTTAATGGTTTAAGTCTGTTAGCGCTAACTCGAAAGATTGGGTTGTCTTACATTTATGGCATTTTAATGGGTTGAATTTTTGCATATTCAGCAACTCAAAACTAGAAATTCAAAATGAAAAGCTTAATCTTAGCGATTATCCCAGCAATTATGGTATACAAATTAAGTATTTGAAGACTTATTTACATCTTCTCAGGTTTGGAAATGAGTTTAAGTCTGTTTTTTACCAAACCTAAGCTCGATTTGAGCGCTGATAGAGGTTTTCACTCAAAAAGCTTCCAGTCTCATAGTGGCCTCTTCCCAAACAGTTACTCTGAAAGCGTTATAAAATATTCTTTTAATAAAATATTTTTATGACTTTAGAGATATGCTTTGGGAATTAAGTTATGAAAAAATAAAAAACTTTATTAAGTATTACCGAAAGTAATGATTTTTATGGGTTGGCTTTTGACTAAAAATACATGATTTGAAATTACTAATATTCTATCAAAAATATAATAAGCAAATAAAATACTGATAAAAGTTGCCTGTTACGTCTTTATACTCTTGCTAAAGTGACAAGTCTTGTCTAAATATGGTTTAGCAATGCCAAAGCCAAAAAATTTATAAGTAATCTGAAATCTTCCAATATAAAGTGCAATAGTACCTGTGCCTGTGTCTCAACTGCCCTCTCAACCCACTGACAACAATAGTAGTGCCGCGACAGATGTCACACCAGTCGTAGCACTCAAAGAACTCGTGGCAAGGTTGCACCGAGAACAGAACAAAATTCAAGATTTGCTAAGTTCTTTAGGATTTGCCCTGAGAAGTTTTAATAATTTGAATCAGTTTTTGGAACTGATCCCGCTGATGGCAACAAGAGTGACAGATGCAGACGGCAGCGCCCTGTTTCTCTATAAACCTAATGGTCAAGTCAGGTTAGAGCAGTTACATTGGCAAGATAGTCGCCAGCGAAAGGATATCCGCAAAGCGCTAGAAATAGCCAGTAGTCAAATCACGCTTCTGCCCAATACTGCACCTCTAGCGAATGCCACAGGGATTTTAGATGACCAGATGCATCGCTATTTAGGGCCAGATGTGCAAATCTTTGGTACGGCAATTCTGGTGAAGCATACAGAACGCGGATGGCTCTATGTCTTGAGCCGCGATCCAGAATATAGTTGGACAGAAACTAGGCAAAAGTTAGTTAGGTTAGTAGCAGACCAAACAGCAGTAGCGATCGAAAACGATGAACTAGCTGTAGAACTAAGAAAAAAAGAACGCCTAGACCAAGAACTAGAGATTGGTGCAGAAATTCAACGGCGACTTCTGCCACGTCAATGTCCCACAATCCCTGGTGCAGTCCTAGCGGCACGCTGCAAACCTGCTAATCGCGTCGGCGGAGACTACTACGACTTTATTGCTACCAATCACAAGAAGATTCAGCCTAAGTCCAAAGGCGGCACGGAAACTGGTTGCTGGGGTTTGGTTATTGGAGATGTCATGGGCAAGGGTGTCCCCGCTGGGCTAATTATGACGATGATGCGGGGAATGCTACGAGGAGAAGTACTACATGGTAATTCCCCAGCCGGAATTCTGCAAAACTTAAACAGAGTTATGTATGCGGATTTGGAAAATTCCCACCGCTTTGTAACGCTATTTTACTCAGAATATAATCCTCATAACCGAATTTTGTCTTATAGCAATGCGGCACACAATCCTCCCTTGTGGTGGCACGCAGCTACGAAAACTGTCAGCCGTTTAGATACTCTAGGAATGCTAATCGGTTTGGATGCTAACAGCCAATATGAAGATGCCCAGGCACAGTTAGAGCCTGGAGATACAATTATTTACTATACAGATGGCTTGACTGATGCCGCTACTGCTGGTGGCGATCGCTTCGATGAAGATAACTTTGTCGCTGGCTTCAATACGGCTTGCAAGTACTGCAATGGGCCAGAAGAGATTGTGGATTACTTATTTGACCAAGTTCAGCAATTCATCGGTGCTGATAAACAAAACACTGATGATATGACACTGGTTGTTCTGCAAATTTTATAGTCATTAGCCATTTTTACTTGATCAAGTTATTATTAAGCTGATTGTGACTAGGGATTAACTACAGTGATTTTACTAAATTTAATTTTTTATTTATTTTCTTCTTGACTTGCCTTTGCGATCGCCTAAATAGTCGCACATCAACCTTTTTTGGTCAGTTGTTTGTATTTAGCCTTTAGTATGATACATAAAAAATGATCGTTAGAATACTTTTCTGTTCAAGTAAAAACTATATATTTTACACATCTAGCACAGTAGGAAACGCCAAGGGGGAGACTAGGTAAAAGGTAAAAGGTACAAGGTAAAAAGTAAAAGGTAAACTTACTTCTTCATTTTTGCTTTCTTTCTATCCTTGTGACGCAAGCATTTGACCTGCTCCCTCTTGTCGTTTTAATTTTTTCTTTCTCCGCCGTAGCAAGTTCACAACAGCTACGACGGAGTTTTGCTTTCTTTGTTTCTTACGCCTAGACTTGGCTTTTTAAATATCCCTGGTATTTAAGTAAATAACCTTCATTTATTGATTTGTCAACATATTTCTGAAAATATTTTAGTTGAAGAATTCACATAGCTATTCTTGCGCCCCAGCTTTTTGCAGACTCCGTACCACATTCTTATAACCATTAAATTCTGCAATCATTAAAGCAGTATAACCACCCCGATTTTTCAAATTCACATCTGCCCCAGCTTGGAGTAATAAGTCCACAATTTCGCTGTAACCTGCTGAGGCAGCCCACATCAATGCTGTTGCCCTCGCTGAGTCTTGAAAATTCACATCTGCCCCCTTTGCCAGCAACAAATGTATGATTTCTGTGTGCTTGCGTTCGGTTGCCTTGATCAAAGCAGTTTTACCATCATCGCCCGGAGTGTTGGCATCAGCACCATAGTTTAGTAGCACTTTCACTGTTTGGGTGTGTCCCTGTGATACAGCCAGCGTCAAAGGGACTTCACCGAGGTTTTTCTCAGTAATATCTGCCCCAAAACGCAGCAATGCTTCGACAATATGGCTGTGTCCTTGCAACGCAGCTACAAGCAGTGATGTATCACCCAGATGGTTCCTAATTTGGACATCTGCACCCCTGTTAAGTAAAACTTGCACGACATCAATGTAGCCTTCCACAACCGCAAGGTGTAGGGCAGTTTCACCATCTTGGTCTTGGAGATTAATTTCAGCATCTCGATCCAGTAAAGCTGCTGCGATCGCACTGTGTCCAGCCGCTGCTGCCGCTGATAGGGCAGTTCCACCATCAACGTTTTTCACATTCACATCAGCCCCTGCCGCTAGTAGTGCTTCCACAACCTCCAGATGTCCCAAATCTGCCGCTAATGTTAAGAGTGTCTCACCCTCCTCATCTCGGATATTGACATCGACACCACTTTGGAGAATTACTTGTAAAACTTCTATTTTTCCCTGCTTAACGGCGAGTTTCAACGCAGTATCATTATCTTTATCTGCGATATTCACCTTCGCACCAGCAGCCAATAAAACTTGCACTACATCAACATGACCTTTGAGTACTGCTGCCATTAAAGCTGTGCTGCCATCTTCATTAGTGGCATTTACATCAGCACCTTTGGATAGTAAAAGCTGCACAATGTCAAGCTGTTTGGCAGTAGCTGCCAACATTAAAGCCGTCAAACCATAGAGTTTTCTGGGCAAGTTGATATTTGCTCCAGCATCCAGCAGCGATCGCACAATTTCGGTGTAGCCTAAATTGGCAGCAAACATTAATGCCGTCGTGCCTTGGCGATCGCCCGCGTTCACCCTTGCACCAGCAGCCAGTAGCGCACACAGATGCTTAATATCTCCGCTTTTAGCTGCTTTTAGCAGCAAAGTATCGTTGTTTTCAGTCATGGATGAAATCCCACACAGGGGGTTTTGTTCGTCTACCCTCAAAATTTAGTCTGAGATTGTTTATCCACTTTGGCAAGAGGGTGAAGCAATTCAAAATTCACTCATTCAAAATTCAAAATTAAGAAATGCAGCCTTGGCAAACATTCTGGCTATTGGCTTGATGAAAATTAAACCGAGGGAGGCTTCTTAGCCTCTTTTAGTTTGTGCAACTTTAAGCACAGAAAATAGAATTATGCTAATTTTTATGAAGATTTAATAATTGGGCGAGAACACGATGAGTCTGGAACTTTCTGCGTCGGTGAAATATTGGCTGAACTTCTTTCATCCGGTGCTCATGTGGGCACTATTAGTACTTTCAATTTATGCTGCTTACTTGGGGCTGCAACTACAGCGTACCAGAAATGCTCAGGGGGAAGAAAAGAAAGAACTGATTAAAGGTAGATATAACGTCAGACACTACCAAATCGGGTCTATACTCCTAGCTTTGATGGTGGTAGGTGCAATTGGAGGGATGGGTGTCACTTACATCAATAATGGCAAGTTATTTGTCGGGCCTCACCTGCTGGCAGGACTTGGTATGACGGGTATGATTGCATTTTCTGCTGCTTTGTCACCTTATATGCAAAAAGGAGCAAATTGGGCGCGTGCAACTCACATTCTGTTGAATTTTACTCTTTTGGGACTTTTTGCTTGGCAGGCTGTTACGGGCGTGCAAATTGTCCAAAGAATTCTCACTAAAGCATAGTAAGTAGTACTTTGTCATTTGTCATTAATTTTTGACAAATGACAAATATGAATCACTGCTTTTGCTTAGAATTCCCAGGAAAGGGTATTTCTAAAGATTTATGAAAATCTTCTTGAACTTTGCGAGTTAAGCGGCGGGAGACTTGGCGGACAATTTGGTTAAGTAAGCGATCGCCTGTAGATTGAATTATAGACTTGGGTAATCGCTGAATAAATTTGGGGAAGTGTAAATAAACTATTAAATCCAATTCCCATTCAACTCTCGTAACCTCGCCAATGCTAGTGGAAGCATCGTTTTCTATTAACTGTAAAGATGCTCGATAGTCTACGTCATAACCAGGCGGTTGGTAGTCAGGAATGGGGATTGTACGGATGCGGTAAATACTTTCGTCTGGAGGCAATAATTCCAAACCAATTTTCGGTTCTACATCATAACCAAAAGCACCAAAACGACCAATTACTAAAGCGTAGCCATTTTCCCCCAATGGTTGCACCTTCATCGGTTCAGCGCAACGCGAAAACCATGAGGCGTGAGCATTAAGATACTCAGCAACCTTCTCTACTGGGGCAGGCATTTCCATAAAATCTTGATAACGACCGTAAAACTTTGTGAGCGTCGCTACATTTGCTTCTATTAATGTGTCCTCGGCTTCTTCTTGGCTGGAGGCTACAGGTAAAACTGCTTCTGTTATTTCCCAGGATTTATATTCGCCGTTTGTTGAGAGCATAAATGCATTACTGTATACTTTGGCGTTCGTCTATATTAATGGTTCCCCACGTGCCTGGGTGATTTCGCACTAAGATCCCATTTTGACCGAAACCTCATTAATCTGCCATCAACTCCATAGAATTACTAAAATAAAGAACTGAACAAGCACACAATAGTTTCCCAGGATAGCATTTCTCATGAAAGCATTTGTAGCAGGGGCAACAGGTGAAACAGGTCGCCGGATTGTGCAAGAGTTGATAGCGCGGAATATTCCCGTCCGGGCCTTAGTGCGGGATATAGAGAAAGCTAGGGGTATTCTGTCTCCTGAAGCCGAATTAGTAGTAGGCGACGTGTTACAACCAGAAAGTTTAACTGCTGCGTTGGGAGATAGCACAGTTTTGTTGGTTGCTACTGGTGCAAAACCTAGCTTTGACCCTACTGGCCCCTATAAAGTGGATTTTGAAGGGACTAAAAATTTAGTAAATGCTGCCAAGGCAAAGGGAATTGAGCATTTTGTCTTAGTTTCTTCTTTGTGTACTTCGCAGCTTTTGCATCCATTGAACTTGTTTTGGCTGATTTTGGTGTGGAAAAAGCAAGCCGAAGAGTATATCCAGAAAAGTGGTCTTACCTACACGATTGTGCGACCTGGTGGGTTGAAGAATGAAGATAACCCCGACGCGATCGTGATGCAGAGTGCTGATACACTGTTCGACGGTAGCATTTCCAGACAGAAAGTCGCCCAAGTTGCAGTTGAGGCGCTGTTTGAACCAGATGCACGTAATAAAATTGTCGAGATTGTTGCCAAACCTGAAGCAGCCTCGAAAAGCTTTAAGGAGCTATTTCAACAGTGCTGATATCGCAGAGGGTTCTATTCCCCAAAAGGATCGGCTTACATCTTCATGGAAAAGCAAGCTCACTTTGTCAATTAGCTGATCTCATCTAAATTGACCGCGCCTTGATTCCACTCCTTAAAGCGATCGCGCCATTCCAGACTCAAAAGGGTTTAGCATTGCTCATAGGTGTCAAATTAAGCAAAAACTCCTTTTAAAACCTCGTTTCCAGCCAGAAGCTGGAAATGCACTTCAATTGCGGCTCTGCCGCAAGTCTTGAGGCGGAGCCTCATGATGGGTATTCCCAGTCTGAGATTAGGAACGAGAATCTATAAAAGCTTGTTATAGACTGGCTTTTACCTTAAGTTGACACTAATGAGCAATGCTAAACCCCACTCATTCACAATAGACAAGCGATCGCTTTATTACTTTCATCTTCACAAAAAGCCATACAAAATCACTTTTATTCTGGAAAATACTCATTATTGAGAATATTTTCAAGAGTAAAAGGGCATTTTTTTGGGAAAATCTCAGGCTGTAAAGCTGTTTTTTGAATTGCTTGTCTTCTGGCTTTAATATAAACTGTATCTAAGCAGTTAATAGAATAGTTATAAAGTGTTTTGGAACGAAAATAAAATTCTAGTTCATCACGGAAATTAGTTATTTCTATTTGCCAACCTCTTTGACAATATTCTTTTTCCGTTTCCCAATAACGATAAAGTAAAAGATGAATTAATAATTGTTTTAAGTAACTTTCGACTTTTCGTCTTTGTTCAATTCCCAAAGCTTCAATTTCTTCTGTTAAATGTTGCCAATCTAGATTTTCAATATCTTTATTTTCTAATTGCTTAAGTGTTGTTTCTACCCATAAATAATAATCTTCCTCGTAAAGGGTAGGTTCAACAGATTTTGATATTTCTGTTGTCATAGCTAATTGCTGGAAAAATAAATTATCTAATTATAACATAGGTAAGCGTAGCCCGCCGCAGGCATCGCTATATAGGTAACAGTTTTGGAAGTGCGACTTGAAAATCGCACGATTTGAGCGAGGAAGCGATTGAACTTATACTTAGTCGACATTGTTGGAAGTATCTCGTTCGCTATACTGATTTATGCCCTTTTTTTCTAATGGCTAAAAAAATGAGCAAATCAGAAATAATAACTAACGATCAGGTCTGAACTTTGTCAGAATAAGTTCGTCGATAATTTTTGTTAGCAAAGAGAGCAAATTTGAAGGAGTTAGACTCTGAAAGGCTTTGAATTCAAAGGCGTTGAAAAACTGATTGGCCCTATAGCCGCGCTTCTCGGCTTTGTATATTTGTTCCAATGGTATATTGGAGACTTGCGATCGCCTTCTGATCCGATTTTTGCAGCTAAACAGCCGCCTTTGGTCATGAAAGAGGGCGACCCCTATATCCGCGCTTTAATGCGAACCATCTCGGCGAGTGAAGCGAGTGGGAACCGTCCCTATTCGCTTCTGTATGGGGGACAGCAAGTCAACGACCTTAGCCGACATCCTGAGATATGCGTCACAATTGTCACAGGCCCCAACACGGGTAATTGTTCCACCGCTGCTGGCAGATATCAAATTATCAACATTACTTGGTATCGTTTAGCTCCCCGTTATCATCCAAAACCGATGCAGATGATGTTTTGGACTGCTTATAGTTTTGAAGCAGAATATCAAGATGTAGTAATTTATCGTTGGTTAAATGATTCTAAAGTTTGGGGAACTGATATTTCTCAACTGTTGCGTCAGGGAAAGTTAAATGATGTTTTGCGGCGGCTCTCTCCCACCTGGACAAGTTTAGGATATGGGATAGAAACTAATTCTGTTAGTAGCTCTTTGCCTAAGGTTTATCAGAAAATGCTGCAAGAGGAATTAATCGCAGCTAATCAACCAACAGTCCCGAATTCGACACCATCCCCAACTCCTTCGAGCAAGGCAGTAAAGAAGCAGTGAGGTTATTTTAATTGTTAACTTGCTGCGTACAAAAAATCTTTGATATTTTCCACAAATGCCAAGGTATTTTCAAAGTGAATATTATGTCCAGCATTACTAATTATTTTTATCTGGGCAAATTTACATAGTTTAGCCATTTCTGTATTAATGAATATAAATTTTTCATCATATTGACCGGCTAGTAGGAGCATAGGAATTTTATTTTCTTGTAGCTTTTCCCACAAAGAAGGTTGGCATCCAGTCCCCATGAAGCGCAATGATTTCTCTAATTCATGTGGATTATTTTGCAACCGATTTTCTATCATGCGATCGTAGTCTGAATGATTTTTTATATAACCAAAAATTGGTTGATTGTACCAATTTGAGAGAAAAATAGCAAAATCAGTTTGAATAATACTTCTGCTTAATTTTCTAGCTATTTGAGCATCACGTCTAACTCGTTCCAATCGTTCTGTTTCTATTGCTAAACCTGGAGAGGCTGATTCTAATACAACTTTAATAAAACGTTCTGGAAAATTTAGAGTTAGGTATAAAGCTAACCTTCCACCCATCGAATAACCAACTAAGTGGCATTTATCTATTTTTAATTCATCTAATAAATTAATTATTGTTTGAGCAGTGGGTTCTATTTTATAGTATTCATCACCCCCTAAAACTTTGGTTTTACCATGTCCTGGTAGGTCAATAATGAGATAGGAAAAATATTCAGATAGTAATTTTATAGCTTCATCAAATTCATTGATGTTTCCCATGAAGCCGTGTAAAAAAACAATTAGATGTTTGTTAATATTAAAATTTAGATAATAGTTAAATTGATAGTTTTTTAAATTCATTGTATATATTAAAAGCCAAAATTGGTATAATTTTTTATTACCAACTGAGCAAAGCAGAATCAGGGTTAGCGCGTCTCAAACCCGATTGACAAAAGGATTATGGTAGAGGGTCTGAGTTTGGATGGAAGCGTTGCCGCCAACACAGAAACCATGTACACATCAATCACAATGTCCTATTGGGGATATTTCACCAGCAACTTCTTGATCATTTTTCCATACGCAGAGGTCGCGCCTTTGACCAAGTAGCGATCGCCTCATGCAAACATTTTTCAGGCTGTCGCACGGACGCGGCGGAACCTTCGTCCTCATGAAGTGCTTTGACTTGTTCACGATAAATCTGATTTTCAGCCCTTAACGTTCGCGTAGCGTCTTGTAGAAAAGTTCACCAAAGGTATCGCACACTAGCGTTTTGCTTGGCTCATCGCAGCTTGTAGATGCTGGTTTATCATTGTTCGCTCTTAGACAGATATATGTCTCCGTATTATCTCGTAGCTTTTTTCAAAAATCAAATATGATTCCTATATAACTTAACTGTACTTAAAACTCTCCTTCATCTTCTGTTATATTTTTGTACTCCTTATTCGCCTTTTACGGGTTTGCCGGGTTAGGTGCAAGATGTGAGTTTTACCAGCGTATACTGAGAGACCTTTTTTACTATCTCTCCGACTTTTCAAACGCCCTCTTACTGATACGTATAATAAAAAATAGGAAAAGACCAGTAAAGATACTGTGTGTTTCTTATTTAACACAGTTTAGTGTTAAAGTAAAGAGATTTTGGGCCAGCAAATAAGACAAATAGTAATTAAAATTACCAGAATTAATTGCAGGTCAAATTAAAAACTGAACATTTATTTCAATAGGAGTCAATAATGATTCGGAAAACAAACAATCACTCTATGCAAGAGCAAGAAAGCAATAGCTCAAAACTAAGTGACGATGCCTCTGCTAGAACCTCATTTCATCCTCCAAATATTAAGTCAGCAATAGATTGGGAAAAACCAGATTTTGATGAGCTTGACTTGTGTATGGAAATTACCACATACATTCTCAATGGACAATAATTGTAAATACTAAATTTAATTCCTGAATTGAAACCTCTACCTGCTTTTTGTTTTTATGTTCCTAAAAATTCTTGGTACTGCCGCAGGTGGTGGTTTTCCCCAATGGAATTGTAACTGTCCCAATTGCCAAGCAGTCCGCACGAATCGTGCAGGTGTAAATTGGCTGAATCAGTCATCAATTGCAGTGAGGAAAAACAATCAGCCCTGGTTTTTGGTTAATGCCTCCCCAGATGTACGTCCGCAGTTGGAGAAATTGCGGGAAGGACAAGCGTCTACAATTCGGTCAAGCCCGATCGCTGGTGTCTTGTTAACTGATGCAGAAATTGACCATACCACTGGCCTCGTTATCCTCAGAGAATCTACGGAAAAACTGCGCGTCTATGGTACAGAAACAGTACGTATGGCTCTGACAGAGGGTTTTCCCCTGCTGTCTACGTTAGCAAGCTATTGTGGTGTGGAATGGTCTGTACTTGAACCTTATGTACCTATAAACCTGGGGTTGAATGGAGCAGATGGTTTGGAAGTGGAGGTATTTCCATTAGCAGCCAAACCACCAAAATATATGCGCCATAAGACAAATTTAGATAGAGTTTGGGTTATAGGTTTGACATTTCGCGATCGCACAACTGGCAAAGTTGCTACATATGCTCCAGGTTTAGCTGAACTTGACGAAAAAATACTAGAGCGGTTTGAGTCTAGTGACTGTATTTTAGTAGATGGCACTTGCTGGCAGAATGATGAGTTGTTGGCTTTAGGAATATCAAATATTCAAGCCCGCGATATGGGGCACTTACCCCTTAACACTAGTTTAAAAAGCCTTGCTAATTTGAGCCGTCCTCGTAAAATTCTCGTTCACATCAACAACACTAACCCAATTCTTTTACCGGATTCAGAGGAACGCAAAATTGTTGAAGCCGCAGGAATAGAAGTTGCTTACGATGGTCTAACCATCGAATTGTAATTTTGAGGTGTAAGAAAAAGCGTGTTGGAATTAGTTAAAGAACCTCTCCCGTGGAATCAGACAGAACTAGAGGCTGTATTGCGATCGCAACATCGCCGCTACCATCATCTGCATCCATTTCATGCGAGGATGAACAGTGGTGATTTAACGCCAACAGAAGTACGGCGCTGGGTAGCAAATAGATTTTACTATCAAAAAAGTATTCCCCTTAAAGATGCTGCTATCTTGTCGAACTGCACTGATTTAGAAGTGCGGCGGGAATGGATTCAACGCATCATTGATCATGACGGTCGAGGTGAGGGCGAAGGTGGTATTGAGGCATGGTTAAAACTCGGTAAAGCTGTAGGATTATCTCGTCAGGAACTGTTAGAAGACCAGCACGTTCTGCCAGGAGTTCAATATGCAGTGGATGCCTACGTTAACTTTTGTCGCACTCGACCCTGGATTGAGGCAGTGGCTGCATCACTTACTGAACTGTTTGGGCCAGATGCAATTCGAGTACGTTTAGCTGCATTAGAACAGCATTACCCGTGGATCGATCCTGCTGGATTTGACTATTTCCGGGCACGTCTTTCCCAAGCACCGAGAGATGCTCAATATGCCCTCAAGCAAGTCCTAAAACACTGTAGAACTCGTGAGTCTCAGGAACGAGCAGTACAGGCTTTAGTATTCAAGTGCAATTTGTTGTGGAGCCAGTTAGAGGCGATTGAACGGGGCGATACTAGACCTCAAGAAGGGTATAGAGAACAGGGGACAGGGGACAAAAGTTAATAGTTATTCTCTTTGTCCCTAATCCCTATAACATTAACTACGAATTACGAATTAAATGACTACTATAGAGAATCATGCCCGACCGCGCCTAGTTCGTGGTGTGCGTTTACGCTGGGATGATCTGAGAAAGCAGCATTGGCTCCTGATTCCAGAAGGGGCACTACAATTAAACTCCACAGCAGCAGCAATTTTAGCACTCTGTAACGGTGAGCGAACTCTGAATGCGATCGCAGCAAAGTTGAAGAAACAGTACCAGGGCGAAAATGTGCTAGAGGACGTGCGCCATCTGCTCTCTCGAATTAGTAAACGAGGACTATTAATTTTAGAAGGAATAGAACCAGAACCTTTACCTCCAATTGAAAAGAGTAATTTCTCAAGTGGAGCAGATTTAAACTAAGCACTATTACTAACAATGACGATTGATAGACCTTTAAGCTTGATTGCAGAATTAACGTATCGCTGCCCACTGCGTTGTCCGTACTGCTCCAACCCGCTTAATTGTGGCGATAACCAGTATCGTCAGGAACTTTCCACCGAGGATTGGTTGCGAGTGATTCAGCAAGCCTCGAACTTGGGTGTGTTACAGCTTGGCTTGACTGGCGGCGAACCACTGCTACGAAAAGATATAGAATTACTTGTGGCAGCAGCAGCTAAAGCCGAACTATATACTACTTTGATTACTGCTGCTACGCTGTTAACTTCAGAACGAGCCACACAGCTGCTTGATGCCGGACTCGATCACGTACAAATTAGTATCCAAGATAGTCGTGCTGCTGAGTCGGACTATATTGCTGGAACTCCCTCTTTTAAGCAAAAACTAGAGGCAGCAAGATTAGTAAAAGCTTTGGGTTTCCCGCTGACACTTAATTTTGTTCTGCATCGGCAAAACCTAGATAGGATTGATGAGATTTTAGAACTGTGTGAGGTTTTAAAAGCAGACCGAGTTGAATTAGCGAACACTCAGTATTATGGCTGGGCATATCGCAACCGTACTGTTTTACTACCCACCCGCCAGCAGCTAGAACGAGCAGATGCCGCAGTGGCATTAGCTAGAGAGCGCAACATCTGCCCAATGGGCATCTTATATGTGCTTCCAGACTACTATGAAGATTATCCCAAACCATGTATGGGTGGCTGGGGTAATAGAGCTTTAGCGATCGCTCCCAATGGCAATGTGTTACCTTGCCAAGCCGCCAGTTCTATTCCCGAACTAGAATTTGCTAACGTCCGCAACCATTCACTAGATTGGATTTGGTTTGAATCACCTGCTTTTAATCGCTTCCGGGGAACAGAATGGATGCCTGAACCTTGCCAAAGTTGCGATCGCCGCCAGCTTGATTTTGGTGGTTGCCGTTGCCAAGCGTTACTTCTGACGAACAATGCTGCTGTCACTGATCCTGTCTGTCATCTGTCACCAGATCATCACCTGATTACTACAGCCACAAAGCAGGCTAATCAAGAAAACTTGGATTTACCCCTACCTTTGGTTTACCGTTCTATGCAAATGTAATAAGCTATTCAAAGATAAAGAACTTTACAAAAATACTTGTGCGAATTTTGGCCTAAAAAACCCTTTGCCTGAGTCAATACACCAAATCTTGCATCTCTACAAAATGTTTTGTCGTGCTAGTTAATTTTTTATTTTTCTAATTCTTAAGGTAAAAATCGATCTAAAGCAGCTTTTAACTGTTTAATTTCAACGTCAATATTACCCTCTTGTGCGGCTCTACCAATACACTCAGTTAAATGTTCATCCAAAACAATTCGCGCTACCCTATCTAACGCGCCTCGCACTGCGGCAATTTGCAGTAGAACATCAGGACAAGGGCTATTTTGCTGCACCATTGTTTTAATACCACGAACATGTCCTTCTATCCGCGATAATCGGTTGGCAATTCGCCGTAATGACTCTTCGCTATGGACGTGAGGATGAGCCGACTCTCCAGCCCCATGAGTATGATCTGTATGCTCGTGGTCTGTATCGTGATGGTGGGAATGTTCTGCTTGCTGGGGTATTGGCAAAGATTCCTTGCCTAATCGGTTTGATCCATTCATGGGTTATCAAAAGACTTGTAGTACTAAGATCCTAGCTTAGTACTCGACCAACCCAAAATCTCTGGGTAAAGGTGGGGAGTAAAGCGAGATGAAGGGATGAGGGAGAGTTAGAATTTTGTTCATCTAGCTCAAAGACTCGTTGATGGAGTTCAAAGACTCATTAACGAATGGCACTAAGTTAAGACCAAAGTCATATACAGACTAGTTCCCACGTGGAGCCTGGGAATAGGCTCTTGGAAGCAGAGCCTCCAAACAACGAAGGAGGCAGAGCCTCCAAGAATTGCATTACAAGTCAAAGCCTTGTAACGAGAGCTAAAAAGCGGGATTCTATAGACTTTATGGCTTAACTTAGTGCCATTCGACTCATTAACGCAGTTTAAAGACTCCCTCATGCCCTTCATCTTTCTTACTCCCTATTACCCCTAACTCTACTACTGACGATTGGCTCTTTCTTGGGGAATAATTTCAGTTACTACCCTACCGCTAGAACTGCCGCCTTTAACAACAATATTTTCTGTTTGCAGATTACCAACGGCTGTCTCACCTGTAAAATTTAATGGTGGGTCAGCTTGTTGATAAACTATATTTCCCTGAGCTTCAACTAACTTATTGTCTAAATACCAAGTTAATGTATTAGATTTCAAAGATTGGCGACGCTGACCAATGGCATTGACGTTACCTGTTAAATAAACCGTTTTTTGCGGTATTTTCATTTCACCTTGATTAGCGGTTACGGTCAGATTTTCGACACGCTGGAACATCCGCACTGGGGAATTTGTAATCACAGTTTCTGCGTTCATGTTCCAGGTCATAGAGTTACTAGCTATTTGCACTGGTGGGTCTAATAATTCTAATTGAGCATTCTGTTGAATGATGGCAATTTTCGTTTTTAAGTTGACTTCGGCAGAATTTCCCTTGCCGCGATCGCTAATTTTATTATCTTTGTAGCGGTCAATTTGTAAAGGGCGATCGCCAATCAGTTTTTCTTCTTTAATATTCCAAATCAAATGCTCGGTTCTTACTTGTAACTGGGGATCAACGGAATTTGCTATTACCCCTCCAGAAAATTCCATGCGCTGTTCGCGGGTTTTAACTCGTGCTTCCTGCGCCACTGCTTGTAGTTGTTTATGAGTGCCGTTAATCTGCTTACGGACAATCAACAAATCTTCTTTGGGACGCCATTCTAATTCATTACCTTGCAACACAATTCCATTACTAGGATCTGTAGCAAATATCTTACCTTTAAGAAACAACTGCTTGCCATTTTGTTCAATATCTGCTAAATCTGCCTTGATTTGGTAAACTACTTTGCCATCCTGATATAGTTCACCATAAGGACTTTCAGCCTGACCAATTTGTTTTTCTTTGGTGTATTTTGCGGTTTTGGCCCTGACTTTCCAAATCGGTCTTCCCACTTCATCTGCCTGTTCTAGGGTGACATCAAAGAAAGTTAATTTACTATCTTGGTTAGATGAATCCGCAGTATTTTTTTGGGAAGCTGGGGGGGATTTACCCCCGCAGGCAACTAAACCAATTACTAAGACAAAAGTTAAAGGCAAAACAAGCAAAGAGCGAGTGGAAAAAAAATTTTGAATATTTCTCTTTTCCCGTCTCCCTTTTTTATGAAATTGATGCGCCATTATTCTTGGATTTCTAAATGTCCATCACTAGTTCTTGGGTCTTCCAAAAAACCAATACCAGATAAGGGACGGTATGGATAGCTTTGGCGAGGGGTTTTTTGAATATCTTCTTTGATGGCTTCTAAATCAATGTAGCGATCGCTTACATTAATTAAGCTGTCGCTGGTCATCGAACGTAAGCTCACTACTTCTACCCGCACGCCGCGATAGCTGACTGAATTTACCGCATACGCCAAATCCCCATCACCGCTGACTAAAACTGCGGTATCATAAGAATCTACTAGCGCCATCATGTCTACTGCTATTTCTACATCCAGGTTAGCTTTTTTAGAGCCATCTGGTAGCTGGACTAAATCCTTAGCAATGACTCGATAGCCATTGCGACGCATCCACAGCAGAAACCCCTGTTGCTTCTCGTTTGTCCGGTCTACACCAGTGTAGAAAAAAGACCGCAGTAGTCTAGAACCTCCAGTTAATCGACATAATAGCTTCGTGTAATCAATTTCAATCCCTAGTTGCAGTGCTGCGTAAAATAGATTTGAGCCATCAATAAATATGGCGACCCGACCCCGATTCTCCAAAACTTGTTCTGGCGTAAATATCGAATCGTTTTCCAAATTATTCAACATCATTGTGATACCTCAATTTTTATCCCTGTTATTTTTGATACAAATTACCAACTTTTAGATGCTAGTCACAGTGGCTTATGATAATGTTCCGGGGCTAATAATATAAGTTAAGCCTCGATAAATTTTTTGAGAGAATAAGAAATTGAACAAAATCAGACTTTGATAAGGACTAATCGTTTTTTGGAGATTCTATTCGCTTAAAAATTGGTTGGGGTGTACCCAACTGTTGTTTACTGGATAGTATCCCCCATGTAGCATGGGTAGCAAAAGGAGCAGTAACTGAACTTTGTCTTTGATCGTTAAAGTTTATTCCGAAGCCCAGCTGCTGATAAATATCGCTACTGATGTTCGGAATAATTGGGGATAGCAGATAAGCTGCTAGTCTAACTGATTCTAGAACTGCGTAGAGAACTTTTTCCACCGACTCCTGCTGTCCCTGTTTATATAATGACCAAGGAGCTTGTTCATCAATAAACTTATTACTGGCTTGCACCAGTGAAAGAATAGCCCCGCAGGCTTGATTGAAAGCTAGCTCCTCATAGGCTTTTTTTACCTGTTCTCCTAGACGTAAACCAATTGTTTTCAAAGAATTTTCGTCAGGAATCGCTTCATTACCGATTGATGGGAAATTATTCTCAGCGCAGTATTTCTTCACCATGTTCAAGGTGCGATTGAGCAAATTACCTAAGTCATTTGCCAAATCTGCATTCAAAACATTAATGAACCTAATTTCATTAAAATCTCCATCCTTGCCAAATTCGATTTCCTTAAGGAAGTAATAACGAACGGCATCACTACCATAGCGCTGAACTAACGCCACAGGATCAAGGGTATTACCCAGACTTTTGCCCATCTTCTGACCATCTTTAGTCAAAAAACCATGCCCAAATACTCGCTTTGGTAAGGGTAAGCCAGCCGACAACAGCATTGCTGGCCAGTAAACTGCATGGAAGCGCAGAATATCTTTACCAATTAGGTGCAGGCTGATTGGCCACCATATTTCTAAAGCATTTGCTAAAGTCGGTTCTGCATCTGGTTCTAGTAATGCCGTTATATAACCTAGCAACGCATCAAACCAAACATAAAGGGTGTGCTTGGGATCAACTGGTACGGGAAAACCCCAATCTAGATTTATCCGCGAAATTGAAAAATCTTGCAGCCCTTGATTTACAAAACTCAGGACTTCGTTGCGCCGACTTTCTGGTTGAATAAAATCCGGTTTAGATTGATAAAATTCTGTCAGCTTAGTTTGATATTTAGATAAGCGGAAAAAATAGTTTTGCTCGTCTCGCCACTCGACTTCTTTGTTAGTATGAATCGGGCAACGGTGTCCTTCTAGGAGATCGCGTTCTTCTTTGAATTCTTCACAGGATACGCAGTACCAGCCTTGTTGTTGTCCCTGGTAGATATCACCAGATTTCCAGACTCGCTCAAAGAATTCTTTAACGA
Source organism: Nostoc sp. CHAB 5824 (assembly GCF_020829665.1). Taxonomy (GTDB): domain Bacteria; phylum Cyanobacteriota; class Cyanobacteriia; order Cyanobacteriales; family Nostocaceae; genus Nostoc. The sequence continues at coordinate 135,572 of NZ_JAIVFT010000002.1, read as the reverse complement.
TCGCTTCATGACGAGCAGCAGTAGTTCGACTAAAGCGATCGTATTGAATGTCAAGTAACTGCCACAAACTCACGAAGTTAGGGACAATTTCATCGCAAAACTCTTGTGGTGCTTTCCCTATACTTTCTGCCGATCGCTGAATTTTTTGCCCATGTTCATCTGTACCTGTAATCAGCAATACTCGATGCCCCAGCAATCTTTGAAATCGCGCTACTACATCTGCTGCGATCGTCGTATAAGCACTGCCTATATGAGGGATATCGTTTACATAATATAGCGGTGTTGTTAGTGCAAATGTCAATTCTTTTTTATTCACTAGATTCATGCAAAATAAAAATTAAATTATAAAACGTTTTACTTTTATCGGAAAAACCAAGTAATTATACAATATTATTTCTATTTTTTCCAACAATGCCTTAATAGTAGCAAATTTTTCAGATCAAGAATTGTTTTGTAATATGTATCAATTCAACTCATTTTTGCTGAAAAGATGAAAATTAACTAATCATAATTTTTTTGAATACTTTCTATTAGAAATTATTGTGATCAAAAATACAAAACCGATAAATTAGAAAATCAAGCTATTTTTGTAGATTAGACATTTCTATCTTAAGACGGTCATGGCAGTAGTAAAGAAATGTAAAAATTAAATTAAGATAAACCGCCATATTTACCGGAAAAATATATTGATTAGGTATGAGTCGAAATAGCCCCCTGGAGATTTCTCGCGCTTTCCTGGCGGCGCTTTCAACCCAAATGTTTCGTTATTACGAGGATCGTATTCCCCAGGATGCCAGCGTCTTAGTAGTCAGCAATCACCGCAGCTTTATGGATGCACTGATTTTAATGGCGGCATTATCGAGTCCGATTCGCTTTGCTTGCCATCACTATATGGGACAAGTGCCAGTAATGCGGGAGATTGTCACCGATCAATTGGGGTGTTTCCCCTTAGAGGAAACTCAAAACCGCCAGCAAAGCTTTTTTTCGCAGTCGCAGGTGCTATTGCAGTCTCGGCAGATGGTGGGAGTCTTTCCAGAAGGAACTCAACCAATGGTGAAATTTACTGTGCCAAACATGGTGGGTGAGTTTCAACGGGGATTTGCCCATTTGGCATTGCGAGCTGATGTACAGGATTTAGCTATTTTGCCGATCGCGATCGCCTCCTTAGAAGAGGTAAACACTTCTGGTTTCCCCTTAAGACTTTTGAGTCTATTTGATCCTTCAGAACCTTTATTTAACCAAAGTGGTTGGCATCCTTTGGTAATTTATCGTCGGGTTGCGGTGTTAATTGGTCGCCCTTATTGGATTACGCCCCAACATCAGCAAAAATATCACGGCAAACAAGCCAGAACTGTTGTGGCTGAACTGACAGAACACTGTCAGGGCGAAATTAGCAATTTGCTGCGTCAAGGTTGCTATTAAAGCGATTCATTTTGGATTGTCCCCACGAGTTTGAGTAGCTTGCTCTGAGACCTTTTTTATTTTTGCTCAAAAGTACGGAAGCTCGTAAAAGCAACAATCAGCAGTCCAAAAGTTTTATACCATTGACCAATGACCAATGACCAATGACTAATGACCAATGACTATCTCAGAAGTTGAGCTAAACCCTTGTTTTTTGACTCCTAAACGAGTACAGCCAGAGTATCCGCTATTGGTATATTTGCCAGGAATGGATGGAACTGGTCAACTATTGCGATCGCAAACCGCTGGATTAGAAACTGGCTTTGATGTCCGTTGTTTGGCGCTCCCACGCAAAGACCTTAATACTTGGGATGTGCTAGCTAAGAGTGTATTGGACTTAATCCATGCCGAATTAGAAAAAAGCTCCCAGAGGCCAGTTTACCTATGTGGTGAGTCGTTTGGTGGTTGCTTGGCAATGAAAGTAGCGATCCAAGTACCACATTTATTTAAGCGAATTGTCTTAATTAACCCAGCTTCGTCCTTTCGTCTTCGCCCTTGGTTGAATTGGGCATCCCAACTTACTTACCTGGTGCCATCCGAGTTGTATGATGTTGGCGCACTGGGATTGTTGCCGTTTCTAGCATCTTTGCCCCGCATTTCTCGCAGCGATCGCCATGAACTGCTAAAAACTATGCGTTCTGTCCCTTCAGAAACCGTTCTTTGGCGATTGTCTTTACTGCGAGAATTTGAAGTTGATGACGAGCAATTAGATCGCTTAACTCAACCAGTTTTGCTGATTGCCGGTGGTAGCGATCGCCTTTTGCCTTCTGTAACTGAAGTGAAGCGGATAGGGAATATCTTACCAAATAACAAGATTGTGGTGTTGCCCCATTGTGGACACGCTTGCTTGCTAGAGGAAAACATTAATCTCTATGAAATTCTTAAAGATAACGACTTTTTAGAAAGTAATGCTGATATAAGTACGGGGCTACAGGTGAGAGGATAGGGTGAGGCGCGATGCCTACGGCGGGCTGCGCCATCGCATCAAATAGAAATTAATTAAACAAACTCAAAACCCACTATGACCATAACAACTGTCAAATTGCAAATTCCTTTTGAATCACTTCTAGATGCCATTGCTAACCTTCCTTTAGAAGAAAAACATCAACTGTGGCAATTATTAAATGACGAAATTAGTCAAGGCGAAGGAAATTTACTTCAAGAAGACTCTTATGATTGGGGTTCCCAAGGACAGCCAAAAGGCAAGCCAGTAGAATATATCCCTGGAGTTGGGCTAAAAGTTGTTGGTGGCAAGAATGCTCCAACCTGATTTGCTTGAGTGTGGCGACGTAGTTATAGTAACTTTGCCTATTAGTACTCCTAGAGGACATGAAGAACAAGGAACTCGACCTGCTGTAGTGGTCGGTATACCTTGGGGAGAAGTTCGCTATTCAATGCTAATGATTGTACCTTTAACTACCCAGAGTGGTTCTTGGGCGTTCAATAATCCCAGCTTATACCCGCGTTTGTCACCTGGTGCTGGTGGTTTGTCTCTGTCTTCCCTTGTCTTGCTAGATCAAACGCGGGGATTAGATATAAATCGAGTTTTGGCGTATTTGGGAACACTCACTCCTGAGCAATATGTTCCTATTCTTGATGGATTAACACACTTGTTTAGACAAGAAAATAGTTAATCTTAAACTGATATTTACGTTTATAGAAGGATGCCAAGCCGCTTATACTTCGCTACAAGTTAAAGAGAGAGGCTTTACAAGATGGTGTCAAGCAATGACAGACAAACCCCAAGAAATAGAGGTGAATAAATTAGTTAATTCACCCAGAGAAATTTCAGAAGTAAAAATTCAGGCTCAATCATCAGTAGAAAATGAACCGTCTATATTAGAGTCTTTTCTTACAAATGTTGCTGAGACTGGCAAAGCAGTTTTAGACACAGCAATGGGGGTGACAGAAGCAACAGCGAAAGAAACACACAAGTTAATTGAGCAAACAACTCAAACCAGTGGTCAGGTTGTGAATCGCCTGAGCGAAAATTGGCTGATTAGAAAACTATCTGGTGTGTTAAATCTAAATTGGCTAATTGGTACTACTGACGCTGTTGATTTGGAAAAAGCAGAAGTTGCAGTAAACAAGCTCAAGCAACAGTATCCAAATGAATCAGCTAGCCAGATTGCTCACCGAATCATGGTCGAAAAAGCAACTCAAGCAGGCACAGTTGGACTAGCAACAAGTGTTTTGCCAGGAATAGCAGTTGCATTATTGGCAATTGATTTAACAGCCACAACCAAATTGCAGTCAGAAATGCTTTATCAGATTGCATCTGTCTACGGGCTAGATTTAAAAGATCCTGCTCGTAAAGGTGAAGTTTTGGCAATTTTTGGTCTGGCCTTGGGTGGAGGGCGTCTTTTGAAAGCTGCGGGATTAGGCTTGCTGCGAAATATACCCTTGGCGGGTGCAGCGATCGCAGCTAGCTCAAATGCGACGATGATCTATTCATTGGGTTATGCTGCTTGTCGATTTTACGAAGCCAAGCTAGATGAATCAACTTCGCTCACATCGCCACAGACAATAGCAACATTAAAAGCAGAGAGTGAAAAGTATCTAGAAACTGCGATCGCTCAAGAAGCAGTCATGGATCAAATCTTAGTTCACATGATCCTGGCTAGCCATCCAGAAAAGACTTGGGAAGAAATTTTGCCAGAATTACAAGCTGTAAACCTCAGTCATAACTCGTTGGATACCATAGCCCAAAATATCAAATCACTTAAGTGTTTAGATGTACTGCTCAATCAGCTAAATCGTGATTTTGCCATACCCTTATTGACTCAGTGTTACAAAATTGCCCAGCTTGACAATCAGACTACACCAGTTGAGCAACAGATAATCACAGCGATCGCTAGGAAATTTGACATTGATACAAATGGAATTGGGGCATAAGGCATAGGGCATAGGGCATTGGGCAGACGAGAGGAGGTAAAAAAGTGGAGTTATCAGCGGAGTTCACGAGTATCAGACACAGAACTAGCCATTTTTAATAACTTTAAAGCCTGCCAAGCTGTTGGAGTTTGGCAGGCAGGCTTTTGTAGTGTTTTACTAAATTAATGTTCTATCATTAATATTTCCAAATATAACTACCTCTCTTTTTTTAAAACCTTTTCCTTTTCTCACTCGAACTTTAAGTTGCTGTTTCTCTAGTCTAATTTTTTGTCTAGTTAATTCCTGAGCTATTAATTCCTGAGCGCGGCTTTCAATTTTAATTTGGTTTTCTATTGGCTGTTCTTTAATTTTTTCTCTTAGGCTTTTGCCCATTCTTCTTACCCTTCTTCTTTTAGTTTTTTCAGATGGCTCTTGTACCGTGCATCAGCCTTTTGAATTAAGTGTTTATAAAAAAGTTTTTGGCTAACGCCGGATTTGTCACCTGCTACCAATAAAATGGCTTGCCTCAATGGGTCAAAAGTAGAGGCCACACGCCAAACACCACCAAAAGCTGAGAATCGTAACTCTTTCATGTTTCCGTACTTCGACCCTTTGAGCGTATCAACATGAGGACGTTTTGCTTGTGGGCCAAACATTTCTAATACCTGAGCCGTAGCAACCAACTCATTTTTTACTTCTTGAGGTAGGCATCGAACTCAGACTCGAAATCATGATGAAACTCAACTTGCCATTCCACTAATTTATTATGGTTAAGATGTCATACATTTTCAAGAGTATATGGATTGACACTCTCAGTACTAAATTATAGCTACTGGCCCCTACTCCCTCATCTCCTCTATCTCCTTCACTCCCCACTCCCCTCAGCCTGAAACAAGAAATTTGAGCAATACTGGTACAAGAAGGAATATTTACACAAAATCCCAACATGACAATTCAACTTAGTGATAAGCCTTTGCTAGAGTGGGCAGGCGATAGTTTGGCAATTGGATTATTTGAAGATGCAGTAGAGTTAACTGGAGAATTGGCAACTTTAGATCAAAAGTTTTCCGGAGTCTTAAAAGAACTAATTGCTGAAGAAGAATTTAAAGGTAAAGCCAACAGTACCATCTTCACTCGTGTGAATCCTGGTAGCCCAGTGCGTAAATTGATTCTGGTAGGTTTAGGTAAACCAGATGCACTAAAACTCGACACTTTGCGACGCGCTGCTGCTGCCGTAGCCAGAGTAGCAAAAAAACAAAAAAGCAAAATTCTGGGATTTAGTTTCCCATTGTGGAATGACGATCCAGCAGCAAGTGCCCAAGCGATCGCAGAAGGTGTAGAATTGGCGCTTTACCAAGATAATCGCTTTAAATCAGAACCAGAAGATAAAGGTTCACAAATAGAAACCGTAGATTTACTAGGATTCGGTGGACAAGAAGCAGCCATTACCCGCGCCAATCAAATCGTGTCAGGCGTAAACTTGGCCCGGCAGTTAGTAGCAGCGCCAGCCAACGCAGTAACACCAACTACTTTGGCAGAAACTGCTCAAGCGATCGCTAACGACTACGGTTTACAAGTAGAAATTCTGGAAAAAGAAGACTGTGAAAAGTTGGGTATGGGTGCTTTTTTGGGAGTAGCGCAAGCTTCTGAGTTACCCCCTAAATTCATTCACCTAACTTACAAGCCAGAAGGTACACCCACAAAGAAATTAGCAATTATTGGCAAAGGTGTAACCTTCGATTCCGGCGGACTCAACATTAAAGGTGCTGGTAGCGGCATCGAAACCATGAAAATTGATATGGGCGGTGCGGCTGCTACCTTGGGCGCGGCAAAAGCAATTGCTCAAATTAAGCCAGATGTTGAGGTTCACTTCATCTCAGCGGTAGCTGAAAACATGATTAGCGGTCGCGCCATGCACCCTGGAGACATTCTCACAGCATCAAATGGCAAAACAATCGAAGTGAATAACACCGACGCTGAAGGACGTTTAACCCTAGCAGATGCCTTGGTGTATGCCGAAAAATTGGGATTAGATGCGATCGTGGATTTAGCCACCCTAACCGGTGCTAACGTCGTTGCATTGGGTGAAGATATTGCAGGTTTGTACACTCCCGATGATGCTGTAGCTTCCCAGTTAGAGAAAGCTGCCCAAACTTCAGGGGAAAAGATTTGGCGGATGCCAATGGAAGAAAAATATTTTGAAGGGCTAAAGTCTGGTATTGCGGACATGAAGAATTCAGCCCCCCGTCCAGGTGGGGCAATTACTGCTGCCCTTTTCCTTAAGCAATTTGTCAAAGAAACACCTTGGGCGCACTTAGATATTGCAGGCCCAGTGTGGACAGATAAAGAAAATGGCTACAACGGCGCTGGAGCAACCGGCTACGGTGTTCGGACGCTAGTTAACTGGGTCATAGGGACTGGAGAGTAGGGAGTAGAGGGAGACAAGGGCACAAGGTGACTTGTGAGAACTTGCAACAAGTCTTTCCCCTTGTCTCCAATTCTCCTTGTCCCCATGCCCAATGCCCAATGCCCAAATTCGTGCTATCTTGAGCTTGCCAGCAAAAATTGTTGCAATAGTAACAGAAGTAATTTGGCAGTCAGAAAGTTAAGCTTTTTCGGCAAAGCCATCTGGTAAAATTTGTAAGGTTTCTAAAAGCTCTGAGCAATGGGATCGACTCGCGTACGGATCGCAATTGACGCAATGGGAGGGGATCACGCACCCGGTGAAATCGTTGCTGGCGCACTGCGAGCAAGGGAAGAATTGGGTGTAGATGTATTACTGGTTGGTGATCCCCAACAAATAAAAGCTGCCTTGCCGCCAAAAACGAATTTAGGGCAGGTGGAGATCGTGACTGCTGAGGAAGCGATCGCTATGGATGAGGAGCCTTTAAATGCAGTTAGACGCAAACGCAAGGCTTCTATCAATGTGGCGATGGATTTAGTCAAGCAGCAAAAGGCAGATGCCGTATTTTCTGCCGGCCACTCTGGGGCAGCTATGGCATCAGCTTTGCTCCGCTTAGGACGATTACCGGGAATTGACCGCCCAGCCATAGGGACTGTTTTTCCCACAATTATTGCTGGTAAGCCAGTTTTGGTACTTGATGTCGGTGCGAATGTAGATTGCCGTCCTAAATTTTTAGAGCAGTTTGCCGTCATGGGATCGGCTTACAGTCAATATGTTTTGGGTACAACCGAACCTAAAGTGGGTTTATTGAATATTGGTGAAGAAGACTCTAAGGGCAATGATGCAACCGTCCGCGCTCACCAACTGCTACGCGAAAATTCCCAAATTAATTTTATTGGCAATGCCGAAGGGCGTGATGTCCTTTCCGGTCGCTTTGATGTGATTGTCTGTGACGGCTTTGTGGGCAATGTATTATTAAAATTTGCGGAAGCAGTCGGAGAAGTGATTCTGCAAATTTTGCGGGAAGAATTACCCCAAGGATTGCACGGTCAAATCGGTTCAGCACTCTTAAAACCAAACCTGAAGCGGATTAAGCAGCGGATGGATCACGCAGAACACGGTGGTGCCTTGCTGTTAGGCGTGGCAGGAGTCTGTTTTATCGGTCACGGTAGCTCACAAGCTCCTTCAATTTTTAATGCAATTCGCATGGCCAAAGAAGCCGTTGACAACCAAGTGTTACAACGAATTCAGTCCCAATATATCCTAGAGCGCGAGAGCGGTTAGTCATTAGTCATTAGTCATTAGTCATTGGTCATTAGTCATTGGTCATTTGCAAAGGACAACTGACAACTGACAAAGGACAAAGGACAAAGGACAAAGGACAAAAGACAAAGGACAAAAAGCTGAGAGCTTGGGAGATTAGGAGTGCAAAACTTAGGTATAGCAATTACCGGAAGTGGCTCGGCAGTACCAGCAACTTCCCTACATAACCAGACATTGACTGAACTAGTTGAAACATCAGACGAGTGGATTGCCACAAGAACGGGAATTCGTCAACGGCGATTAGCCCTGCCATCTGAGTCATTAAGTGGACTTGCTACTGCCGCCAGCAGTCAGGCGATCGCAGCTTCGGGAATTAAAGCAGAAGACCTAGACCTGATTCTGCTAGCGACTTCCACTCCTGATGATTTGTTTGGTAGTGCTTGTCAAGTACAGGCTCAATTAGGAGCCACCAACGCAGTAGCTTTTGACTTGACCGCTGCCTGCTCTGGCTTTGTGTTTGGTCTAGTTACAGCAGCCCAATACATTAGAACAGGTGTCTATAAAAACGTACTGTTGATAGGGGCAGATATCCTCTCTCGTTGGGTAGATTGGCAAGATCGGCGCACTTGTGTATTGTTTGGTGATGGTGCAGGGGCAGTAGTATTGCAGGCTGACAAAAGCGATCGCTTATTGGGATTTGCCCTTAAAAGTGATGGCACTCAAAACCATCACCTCAACCTTGCATATACAGGCGCTTCTCAAGAACTGCTCACTGGTGTAAATATTACTAAAGGCACTTACCAACCTATTACTATGAACGGCAAAGAAGTCTACCGCTTTGCTGTCCAAAAAGTGCCAGAAATCATTGATAAAGCCTTGTTTCAAGCCAACCTTAGTGTTGACCAAATAGATTGGCTGCTGTTGCATCAAGCCAATCAGCGGATTATCGATGCTGTTGCCCAACGCTTGAATGTCCCAGAACATAAAGTTATAAGTAATCTCGCCCAGTATGGCAATACCTCTGCTGCTTCGATTCCCTTAGCTTTGGATGAAGCAGTGCGGCAGGGTAAAATTAAACCCAATGATATCGTTGCTGCATCCGGCTTTGGTGCCGGTCTTACCTGGGGTGCGGCAATTTTCCAATGGGGAAGGTAAATATTTTGTCCTACCCTGCGGGTTCGCCTTTGGCGTTCTCGTAGAGTAGCCGCTGGCGCATCTATGTCATTAGTCATTTGTCCTTTGTTACTGACCAATGACCAATGACTAATGACCAATGACTAATGACCAATGACCAATGACTAATGACCAATGACTAAAACTGCATGGGTGTTTCCCGGACAAGGTTCCCAAACGCTGGGAATGGGAATTGATTTATTAGATATAGCCTCCGCTAAAAACAAATTTGCCCAAGCTGAGGAAATTTTGGGCTGGTCTGTAACAGAAATTTGTCAAAACGAAGAAGAAAAGTTATCGCAGACACTATACACTCAGCCAATTCTTTATGTGGTTGAAAGTATTCTTGCTGATCTTCTCCAAGAACGTGGACAGCAGCCAGATTTAGTTGCTGGACACAGTTTAGGAGAATATTCTGCCCTTTATGTAGCGGGTGTCTTTGAGTGGTCGGCTGGTTTATATCTAGTAAAGCGCCGTGCAGAACTCATGGATAGTGCCGTCGGTGGTATGATGGCGGCTTTGATGAACTTTGACCGCCAACAATTAGAAGAAGTCATTGCCCAAACGCCTGATGTGGTGCTAGCAAATGACAATAGTTCGGCTCAGGTGGTAATTTCAGGCACGACTGAGGCTGTACAAGCAGTGATGACTCAAGTTAAAGCAAAGCGTGCTATTCCCCTAAAAGTTTCTGGAGCATTTCACTCACATTTAATAGCACCAGCGGCTACGGAATTCCAAGACATTCTAGAATCTGTGGAATTTCAGCCAGCTACAGTGCCAGTGTTATCTAATGTAGAACCAATTCCGTCTATTGATGCTGAGATTTTAAAGCAGCGCCTGAACAAACAAATGACTGGTTCTGTAAGATGGCGAGAAATTTCTCTGCAATTACCAGCTAACGGTATCGAGCGAGTAGTAGAAATTGGGCCTGGTAAAGTCCTAACTGGCTTAATTAAACGTAGTAGCCCTGACTTAATATTAAAAAACGTCCAGGGTGCTGCTGATTTGCCGATTTAGTTTTTTAGCAAGAAAGGCAGCTATGCTGAAGGCAGAAGGCTCAGTTGGAATACTACACTTAGTTTAGTATAGATGCCACGAACCATTGCAACCTCCTGCCTCCTGCCTTCTTCACAACTTCATTTCAATGAAAAATTCTGTACCCTTACCCAGAACAGAGTTAAAACTCAATTTGCCATTGTGGGTTTCTTCAACTATTTGACGAGCGATCGCTAAACCTAGTCCCGTCCCTTTACCCACAGGTTTAGTAGTAAATAAGTGGTCAAAAATCTTTTGTTTCACTTGTTCATTCATCCCCTTGCCATTATCAGTAATAGCAATTTTCACGCCTTCATTCTCCAGGGAAGTTTTAATTGTAATTCGGTTGGGATTATCCTTAATTTCCTCAAAATTCCTTCCCGCATTTGATTCATCTAGTGCATCAATGGCATTTGCCAGAATATTCATAAATACCTGATTTAATTGCCCAGGAAAACATTCAACCTGGGGCAAGTTACCATAATCAGTAATCACTTCAATTGCTGGACGTTGTTCGTTTTCTTTGAGGCGATGTTTGAGAATTAAAATCGTACTGTCAATACCTTCGTGGATATTAAACCGCACTTTGTAATCTTTATCAGCACGGGAAAAAGTGCGGAGACTGGTGCTGATATTTTTGAGGCGATCGCACGCCATCACCATTGAATCAATAATCTTCGGTAAGTCTTCTAAGGTATAATCCAAGTCAATTTCTTCGGCATGATCGAGAATTCCATCACCCGGATTAGGTAGACTTTCTTGATATAGTTTCAAGTGTTCAACAATATCAGCAATGGTGGGTTTAGTTTGTTTGAGACTAGCAGCAATAAAGCCTAAAGGATTATTCATTTCATGGGCTACCCCGGCAACTAAATTACCCAATGCAGACATTTTCTCACTTTGGACAACTTGTAATTGTGCCTGTTGTAATTCTTCTAAAGTTTTTTTCAATTCTTGCGATTTTTGAATTACGGCAGCTTCGGCTTGTTTGCGTTCTGTGACATCTAACAACAAGCCATCCCAAATAACTGAGCCATCAGCTTGTTTAATTGGACGGGATGCGGCTTGAATCCATTTTAACTGGCCAGAAAGGGTAATAATTCGTCCTTCATATCGCCAAGGCTCCAAGGTTTGAGCAGAAATTATAATAGACTCTTGATAACGCACCATATCCTCTGGGTGAACCGCAGACTTCAAGCTGTTAGCATCAACGATCGCTTTTGGGATTCCGTAAATTTCATAACAACCAGTGCTAACGTAATTTAACCTGGATATACCATCTGGTAAAAGTTGGAATTGATAAATCATCCCCGGAATATTTTCCGCAAGGCGGTGGAAGCGGGCTTCGGTGTCCTGTAAATTACTGTACAATTGGGCATTTTCTAAGGATATTGCTGCTTGGGAAGAAAGTAAGTTAATGATGCTGAGGCGATCGCTAGTAAATACCCCTTGAGTCAGTTTATTTTCTAGGTAAATAATACCTACCAAATTCCCTTGATTAATAATCGGTGTACAAAATACACTTTGGGGTTGATGTTGCAACATATATTCCCCAATTAAACCAGGAATATCTGTTTTGCAATTATCTATAACAACTGTTTGTTGGGTATTTTTGACGTAATGGATAATATTTACAGGAATATCTTGACAATTGTCTAGTAATTGTGATTCAAGAATAGTTTGTATTTCCTCATGTTCAATAAAGGTAATTGCTCGTACTTGCCAAGTGTCTTCTTCGGGAAGCAGCAGTACTGCTTTTTTCGCACCAGAGTTTTCTAAGATAATCCGGGTGAGACTGGCGATGAGTGCATCTAATTCTAAAGAACTGGAAATAGCTTGAGCCGCTTTGAGAACTGAGGTAAAATCCAGAACATCGGAAATACTAGTGCTGCCAGCGCTAGAAGTGCGAGTAGATGAGGAAGTTCCACGAAAAGCAATGGTTTCTGAGGGGTTCAGGTTGAGTCGTTGCTGTTGCAGGATGAATTGGAGTAGCTGGGGATAGCGTTTTTCTAAATCTTCCACTTTCGCTTTTGCTCCCCAGTGAGCGTAGCAGTAATATGCTTGTTGCATATATGCTTGAGCAACTTTTTCTTTACCCCACTCGAGGTAGAATTTGGCTGCTAGTTCGTTGCTAAGTGCTTCTTCTTGGATGTAGTCGTTGGCTTTGGCGAAGGAGATGGCGCGATCGTAATGTTCAAGTGCTTCTGCTTTATTGCTCAACACTCGTTGTTTTTCAGCCTCAACTAAATGCCATTTATGCAGATAATTCATGGGAGCATCTTGCGCCCATTGATGCAGAGTGGTTTGATGGATTTGTACCTGAGCGAGAATTACGGAAAGCTCAATTTCTGGCTGGGTAGAAAATAGTGCCAGGTGCGTCAGGGCTGCATAGAAATGGAAAATCGGAACAAAAATCAATCCTGATACTGCGAGCAAATACTGCTTACCTTGTTCAATGTAGGCGATCGCAGCCTTGTAATTACCAAAAGAATAGGCAAGCAACAGTTTGTAGATATAGAGTTCGGCCATCACCGTGAGTTCATTAGCCTGACGATGTTTGGGAAGCATCACCGTTTCATCGTAGATAGTGCCGCTCAAACAATCTGGCTGAATCCAGGTTTCCCTGAAGTTCTGTGCCGCCTGCCGCATAATACTTACATAGGTCTGAGCAGAATCTTGCTTCACCTGAGTTAAGGCAGCGTTGTAACTTGCTATATCTGATTCCAAACTGTTTAGTTCAACACCACTCCAAAAGACTGCATAGCTGTAACAGCATACGTTATAACCAGCATGCAAAAAATCGCCAGTTTCCATGCCAGACGTAAAACCAGCTTTCACTGTTGGTATCGTTGCCAAGAGAGCTTCTTGACGATGCTGAATAAAGCCGCCAAACAAAATTAGAATTGTGGATTTGAATTCCGGCACATTGAACTTATCCAGTAATGAGAGCGCCAATTGCCCAAAGCCATAGCCTGTTTCAACGTCTCCCAAGAAGGCACACAGCACCATTCCGTGAAGCACATACCCCACTGTGGAGGCGGGCGGATTCCCAAACTGAAGCGATAGACTCACCATTGTGGAGCTAATTAGGGGCAATAAACCCGGCATTCCCTGAAAAACAGGTGCAAACAACATTCCTAACAGTTGCATGGCTGCCTGTGCTTGGGGATCAGTCATTACTGGTAGCTCGGCCAGTTCCTCAATCCGTTTGCCTTCGAGTTGACTGGCAAGGACTTGTAAAACTCTACCAATCTCAGCATCGTTTGGCTCACTGGGTAGCTCAACCCCCAATTGTTTTAGGGCATCTCTGCCGACTGCGATGGCTTCTAAGAGTCTTGTCTGGGCTGTCTGGGCAGCAATTTGAATTTCGTAAATTTTAACTTTGTCTAAAATCGTCTGGGCTGATTGCAACACCTGTACCGCTATCTGTTCCATGCCATCAAAGTCAGCATTCAAGTAAGCGGCTTCGGTAGCGGCAACATAGAGACTTAAGGTCAATTCATATTGATCTTGCCAGCAGTTGGCTGTGAGTAGCTCAATTCCGGTCTGTAAATAGACTCTAGCCGCAGCATAAGCGGTAGAATTTTTGGCTTTACCTCCTGCTGCTAAGTTAAGTCGCGCCAAGGCTTCGCGCTCGTTTGATTGGGTGATTAACTCTTGTCCTAGATTCAAATGCAGGGCAATATCAAACAGTTTTTCCTCTTGCTCTATCGCAGAGGAATTTTGTAGAAGTAATTGCCCAATTTTGAGGTGAGTTGCTTGTTTTTGATTATCAGGAATTAAATAATAGGCAGCTTGCTGCACTCTGTCATGTAAAAATCTATATTTGGCTAATTTTTTATTGGTATTCCCATTTGACAGCGCCAATTTATCATGATTTTCTCCCTGATAAAACTTGTAAACATCACTAATCGGTAAGATCAACCCTTCTTGTAAAGCTTTCCATAAACTAGCAGCCGTTTCAATTTCTGATTCTTCCAAAACAATTGCCAAAGTCACTAAATCAAATTGATTGCCAATACAAGCAGCTAGCTGTAATACCTTTTGAGTTGATTCATGAAGTCTTTGTAATTGAAATCCCATGAATTTAACAACATCATCTGTAACCGCTTGCTGATTTGTTTGGGTGATGTCACATTGCCAATACCCTGACTCAAAATTAAATTCAATTAATCCATCTTGATGTAATGCCTTGAGAAACTGGATAGCGAAAAATGGATTACCTTGAGTTTTTTGAGATACTAGTAGAGAAAGAGGTAATGCCAAATTTTCTGTACATTTAAGTGTATCAGCAACTAATTGATTTACTTGCCCTTGACTAAGCGGTGCTAAAGTAATCGTATTAATCGTGGCTGCTGTTTTTTGGATATCATTCAAAGTCAACATTAACGGATGTGCTGGGTTGACTTCGTTATCACGATAGGCACCAATTAAGAAAAGATGACCTGTATCAGCCATTAACAACTGCATTAACATCAGTGATGCCGAATCAGCCCATTGCAAGTCATCTAAAAACATCACCAATGGATGTGCCTCAGTGGTAAAGACTTGGGTAAATTTCTGGAATAATAAATTAAATCGATTTTGTGCCGCAGTTCCTGATAATTCTGTAACTGGTGGTTGTTGACCAATAATTTTTTCTAATTCGGGAATGACTTCAATAATTACCTGTCCGTTATCACCTACAGCCGCTAAAATATTGGTTTTAAATTGCTGAATTTGAGCATCGCTTTCTGTTAATAATTGCCCCATTAAATCTCGAAAAGCTTGTACAAATGCTGAAAAGGGAATATTTCGTTGAAATTGGTCATACTTCCCTTTGATAAAATAACCGCGTTGTTTGACAATTGGTTTGTGAACTTCGTTAACTACAACAGTTTTACCAATACCCGAAAACCCAGCTACCAGCATCATTTCTGTCGCCCCAAGGCTAACTCTTTCAAATGCTTGGAGTAGGGTTTCTACTTCTGTTTCCCTTCCATAAAGTTTGTCGGGGATAATGAACCTATCGCACACATCCCGTTGAGCAATTGGGAAACTCTCAATTTCACCAGTTTCTTGGAGTTGAGATAAACAATTTTCTAAATCAAATTTCAGCCCCAATGCACTCTGATAGCGGTCTTCAGCATTTTTCGCCATCAATTTCATCACGATGTCACAGAGAACTTGGGGAATTTTTTCCTTATGCCCTGATATTGCTGGAAGTTTTGCTAAATGACAATGTACCAACTCCATCGGATCATTTGATTGAAACGGTAATTCTCCCGTGAGTAGATCATAAAAAGTCACACCTAAAGAATAAAAGTCAGTCCGGTAGTCAATTCCCCGATTCATTCTTCCTGTTTGTTCAGGAGAAATATAACCTAGTGTCCCTTCCAACACATTGGGATTCATTAGTGTTTGAGTTTCCCGTGGTAGTAAGGATGCAATACTAAAGTCAATTAATTTAACTTGTTTGGTTTCGGGATTAATTAGAATATTGGCGGGTTTAATATCTTTATGAATAATGCGATCGCGGTATAGTATATCTAAGATATTGCACAGTGCGATCGCTATCTGTAAAAAGTCCGTGAGATTTCGTAGGTTTTCCCCTGTTCCCCATTCTTTAAGAGAAATCCCCCCAAAGTCTTCCATCACCAAGGCATAGCCATTTTGATACGCTTCCAGGCTATAAGTTTGTATGATTAAAGGTGAGTTGAGATTTTTGGCAATGGTGTATTGATTGCGAAACTGCACCAATTCGCTGAAACTGGGATAAGGGTTTTTCAGCAGTTTAATCACTACAGGTAAGGAATCAGTTTCCCGATAGCCGCGATACACTAGGGTTCTCGAACCATTATAAAGTTGTTCGTTAACTTGATATCCGGGAATAGTAACTAGAGTGGTAACCATACTGCTAAATCCTGACGATTTACAGATTTAGTATTCCCAGATGGCTGAAGCAATTTATAATTTATTGTTGACTGTTGACTGTTGACTGTTGAGAGTTAACCGTCAGCGGTCAACGAACTTAGGAAGTGACTGTGTAATTTCAAAGCGTAATAGCTTACCTTGGGTTTCGACAGCTTTTTGGAGTTTGCTCTGGGCCTTGCAATCGCTTATGCTAAATTCAGTCTGATTTGAATTATCTTCTGTGGACAAAAACCGCGAACCGTTTATCAGTCTGGCACTTTACCACGCCTTTAAATGGTCGGTCGTTAGCCCCATGCTTCACGCTTACTTTCGGGGCCAGATTTATGGTACGGAAAATGTCCCCCAATCAGGGCCGTTGTTGGTAGTGAGTAATCACGCTAGTTACTTTGACCCGCCAATTGTCTCTAACTGTGTACGTCGTCCAGTAGCATACATGGCTAAGGAAGAGTTATTTAATATCCCAATTTTGGCGCAAGCGATTAAATTGTACGGCGCTTACCCGGTGAGTCGAGGAAATGTTGATCGCAATGCCATCCGTTCAGCCTTAGAATATCTTAATAACGGTTGGGCTGTCGGTGTTTTCTTGCAAGGTACTCGCACCCCAGATGGTCGAATTACAGACCCCAAAAGAGGCGCATTGCTACTGGCGGCGAAAGCAAAAGCCCCAATATTGCCGGTGAGTGTCTGGGGTACTGAGGAGATTTTACAAAAAGGATCGTCCCTACCTCGTGCAGTTCCTATCACTGTGAGAATAGGTAACTTGATTGATGCTCCCAGTTCCACTAATAAAGAGGAACTGGAAGCGTTGACACAAAAGTGTACCACGGTAATTAACGAGATGCATGATTTAGGACGATAAGCTAGTTGAAGAAGAATTCAGAAGTCAAAATTCAGGAGTCAGAATCAAGACGCTCTCTACGAGACGCTAAAAGCGAACGCGGACTCGCTCTCCGTGGCGCTATCAATCAGGGATTTAAACCCGCGACTTTCTTGTTGACCACCAAATTTTCAATTTGGTAGGGGTGCAAAAACGCCGATTATTCATCCGCTTTTTCGTACAGAATTCAGAATGAATTCTGACTCCTGACTCCTGAATTCTGTTCGATAAGCAAGAGATATATGCTTTAGGGAGGTAGCGATCGCGCTTTAGCCTCTGTATGTTTAAAGACAATGTGCTCTAGCAATGAAGTCTAACTTTGTGCTTAAATGCAACTGCTAGGCAAATTTACCATAAGTTTCTCTCTAAACAGCATATGAGCGGCTTTGAAGCCAAGAATTTTTGGGATCGATTAAATAATCTGGCGTTAGTCCGCTTTTTACTTTTAGTTGCTTCTGGCTGGGCAATTGTACAACTTTTAGCTTACTTTGAAGCGGTTATTGTTATTTTTACATTTGCTGCAATTTTGGCTTTTTTACTCAGCTATCCTGTACAATGGCTGCGGCATTTTTTGCCCCACGGCGTAGCTGTTGGTGTCGTTTTCTTGTTCAGTATTGTGATTATTGGCAGTCTGATAATTACCGTAGGCTTAACGGTTTTATCTCAAGGACAACAATTAATTGACAGTATAACTGGCTTTGTAAATTCTTTAATACCTCTATTAGAGCGGCTAGAAGGATTTTTACGAAATCGTAACTTGCAAATAAATTTAAGTTTCATTCAAGAACAATTGCGAAACCAAGCCGTTTCTAGTCTTGTTACCAGCTTGGCTGTTTTACAAGGGTTCATGACGAATTTCCTTACCTTTATATTAATTGCAGTTGTAGCTTTCTTTATGTTACTAGATGGAGACAAGCTATGGAATTTTACTATAAAAATAGTACCAAAACAGCGCCGCAATAGATTTACTAGTATAATTAGGCGCTCCTTTCTCGGATTTTTTAGAGGTCAGTTGTTATTAAGTGCATTTCTCACAAGTACGACTTTTTTAGTTTTTTTAATACTAAAAGTACCTTTTGCTTTGATATTGTCAGTGATAGTCGGAATTCTTGATATCATTCCTGGCATAGGAGCGACATTAGGAGTAAGCACAGTTACTTTAGTTGTCTTGTCTCAAGGTGTTTGGTTAGCATTGAAAGTCTTAATAGCTTGTATTGTCCTCCAGCAGATACAAGACAATTTGATTGCACCTCGCATTATGCAAGATGCGCTGAATCTTAATCCTGTAGTAGTATTCTTTGCTTTGCTAGTAGGCGCTAAAGTAGCAGGTTTACTGGGAGTTTTTATATCTATTCCGATAGCTGGAGTAATTGTATCTTTATTTGAAATCGATGAGATGAAAGCAGAGGTTTAGAGACGCGATTAATCGCGTCTGTACAAGAGTTGGAAGTAGAGACGCGATTAATCGCGTCTGTAGTGATTAATGTAAAATAGTTTGTTAGCCAATATAAATTCAGGAAAGATGTCGGATTTAAGAGCAGAATTAACAGAAATTTTGGATGAGGCAGAGTGGGAGTGGCTAATTCCTCATGTACAACGAGATGCAGTAATTTTGGTGTCACTTGAGCTAAACTTGGTAGATGTTGGAGTAGCGATCGCTAGCGATAACATACCATCAGTGGAACAGTGGATTGATAAACAATTGATTGCCAAACCCACCATAGTACAGGTAGGAGAATGGAATGGCGATCCCACTAAGCGATTTAATACTCTCATCGTTCAGCCTTACGTTTTGGCGCAAGAAATAGTTGCTACTTAATGAGTTTTTGTGTTGTTTTCGATGACAGTTGGTGTTTTTCGATACTGTACTTCATGGTTAAATTCATCTTGCTTAGACTCAACATTTTGAAAAAAAGTTGAGCGTACAAATCCCAAGTTATGCAATAAAGCAATAGAACGATGATTTTGGACATCAACGTAAGCACAAAAATCCAGATTTTGGTATGTATCAACTAAATAATTAATCATACACGTCACCGCTTCGCGTGCATAACCTTTTCCCCATGAATGAGGGAAAAACACATATCCAACGATTGCCCTCTTATTTACAGTAATTGTTGTTTGAACATATCCAACGTAGTACTTCTCTACAAAAGACCAGACAGCCCAATTCAACCAAATCTCCGTTCCATCTGGTGATTGACGACGCGCCAATACCATGTAGCGTTCGCGGAGCAATTCAATGTTTTGTGGTGGTACATCTTCGATAAAGTCGTATATACTGGCACTCTGTAATCCCTCAAAAAGCAGTTCGGCATGATACGGTTCTAGTGGTTCTAAACAGAGTCGTTGAGAGTAGATATTCATTTTGTGATCTAGCCCTACACTAACAAGTTACACCGAACACCTTTAACTAACTTGCCTTCAACATGAACCTGTGGATTTGAAAGTCTGTAGCAAGATTCTGTAGGGTGCATCGGCTTAAGGCGTTGGCGCAACCAGACGCAGCCATTAGACTAAAATCCAAAATTGATTGACTACTGACTAAAGCAAAATTTTCTCCTTTAAGATTTATCCATCTAGGAGCTAGAATTGTTACGATAGTTTCAGATTAGATGTTGAAACCTTGATCCAATCTGAGACCTTAGAACTATTAGAATGGCATCGCCTCTGCCAGCACCTTGCCACCTTTGCGGCAACTAAGCTGGGGGCGACAGCTGCGCGTCATCTGAAAATACCCGATTCTCAGATCCAAAGCGAACAGTTGTTAGAGCAAACCAAAGAAGTCTACCAACTGGAAAGTCGCCTGACCACGGGACTATCATTTGAAGGAATTCAAGATATTGGCGATTCCTTAGAACGAGCAGAACGCAGTGGAGTTTTGGCAGGGGAAGAACTGTTAGCGATCGCCACCACCCTCGCTGGTGCCAGAAATTTGCGCCGTGTCATCGACAATCAAGAAGATTTGCCGATATTGACTGATTTGGTTGCCGATTTGCGGACTTATCCCGAACTAGAACAGGAAATTCACCGATGTATTGATGAACGGGCCCAGGTAACTGACCGCGCGAGTCAAAAACTGGGAGAAATTCGCACAGATTTGCGGCGAGTACGCAGTCAAATTACTCAAAAGCTGCAAAATATCTTACAGGCAAAATCTGGCGCAGTTCAAGAACAGCTAATTACGCAAAGGGGCGATCGCTTTGTTATCCCTGTAAAAGCACCCCAAAAAGATGCTATCCCCGGTATTGTTCACGATACCTCTACTAGTGGTGCCACGCTATATGTGGAACCGAATTCAGTAGTGCCTTTGGGCAACCAACTACGGCAGATAATTAGAAGAGAGCAAGCAGAAGAAGAAGCGATTCGCCGTGCTTTGACAGAACTTGTAGCCGCAGTCAAACCAGATTTGGAGAGGTTGTTAGCGATCGCTACCACTTTGGATCTGGCAACGGCTAGATCGCGATATAGTTACTGGCTAGGAGCAAATCCCCCGCGATTTATCCAACGTGAAGACAATGAAATTATTACCTTGCGGAATTTACGACATCCCCTGTTAGTGTGGCAACAACAGCACGAACAAGGGCAACCAGTAGTTCCTGTAGATTTGCTGATAAACCCGCTAATTCGGGTAGTGACAATTACCGGGCCAAATACTGGCGGTAAAACTGTAACCCTAAAAACTTTGGGGTTAGCAGCATTGATGGCGAAAGTAGGTTTATTTGTCCCGGCACGCGAACCAGTGGAAATACCTTGGTTTGATAAAGTGCTGGCAGATATTGGCGATGAACAATCCTTGCAGCAAAGTTTATCTACATTTTCTGGGCACATCCGCCGGATTAGTCGGATTTTAGAAGCATTGGGTACTGGAGACTTGGGACTGGGGACTGGGGAAAAGGAAATACCCAATCCCCAATCCCCATTACCCCTTATCCCCAGAGGGGGCCCCGAGTTCCCCAATCCCCAATCCCTAGTCTTACTCGATGAAGTCGGTGCAGGAACCGATCCAGTGGAAGGTAGTGCCTTAGCGATCGCCTTGTTGCAATATCTAGCTAACCATGCCCAGCTAACGATCGCCACTACTCACTTCGGGGAACTAAAAGCTCTGAAATACGAAGATGATCGGTTTGAAAATGCCTCGGTAGAATTTGACGAAAGTACTCTCTCGCCTACTTACCGTCTGCTGTGGGGCATACCTGGACGTTCTAACGCCCTAACTATTGCCCTACGTTTGGGATTAAAACCAGAAGTGGTAGAACAGGCGAAAACTCAAGTGGGAGAGGCCACAGATGAAGTTAACCAAGTGATTGCTGGCTTAGAAGCCCAACGCCGCCGTCAGGAAACCAAAGCTGCTGAAGCCCAAAGTTTATTGCAGCAAGCGGAACGTTTATACAAACAAGTATCCGCAAAAGCCGCAAGTTTGGAGGAGAGGGAAAGCAGTTTGCGGGCTTCACAAGAAATAGCAGTCCAACAAGCGATCGCTCAGGCAAAAGGTGAAATTGCTCAAGTGATTCGCCGCTTGCAGAAAGGTACGCCTACAGCCCAAGAGGCGCAGCAAGCAACTAATGCTTTGAATCAAATTGGCCAGCAATATCAGCCAGCAACACCAGCAAAACCAAAAGCTGGATTTATGCCCAAAGTAGGCGATCGCGTCCGCATTCCAAAATTGGGACAGATCGCGGATGTGATCACCGCCCCTGATGAAGATGGGGAGTTAAGCGTTCGCTTTGGGCTAATGAAGATGAATGTGAAGTTGGAAGACGTAGAATCTCTAGATGGTCAAAAAGCCGAACCAGTCGTTAAACCTAAACCAGTCCCAACAGCAGTAACCCCACCACCGCAAAGTGCTCCAGAAATTCGCACCTCGCAAAACACTATTGATTTGCGCGGTAAGCGAGTGGCTGATGCCGAATACATTTTAGATAAAGCCATCTCGGAAGCTACAGGCCCAGTCTGGATTATTCACGGGTACGGCACTGGCAAACTGCGACAAGGAGTTCACGCATTTTTGCAACAGCATTCCAGAGTTAACAACTACGAACCAGCAGAACAAGCAGATGGCGGCAGTGGTGTCACCGTTGCTCACATCAAATAAAGAGCAGGAATGCTATGTTACTTGAACTCAATCAACTAATTGTTAAAGCCGGCCATCAGTTGTTGATTAAACATGTCTCCTGGTCGGCATACAAACGCATTTTAGCAGAATTGGGAGACAATCGCAGTTCTCGGATAGGTTACAGTCAAGGGATGCTGGAAATAATGGCTCCATTACCAGAGCATGAAGTAGCTAAAGTTATTATTGGGGACTTGGTAAAAGTTTTATTAGAAGAACTCGATCTGGAATTTTGGAGTTTAGGTTCTACAACTTTTGATAAGGAAAGTATGGATGCTGGGGTAGAACCTGATGATTGTTTCTATATCCAAAATGAAGCTAGAGTTAGGGGCAAAGATAGAATAAATTTAGAAATTGACCCGCCTCCAGATTTGGCTATTGAAATTGATATTACCTCCCGGACTCGTTTTAATAATTATCAAGCTTTGAGAGTACCGGAACTGTGGCGATGGAATGGAAGAAAACTGGAAATAAACGTGCTGTTCAATGGTAAATATCTAGAATCAAATACCAGTTCTATTTTCCCCAATTTACCAATTCAGCAAGTAATTCCCGAATATTTGATGCTGAGTAAAACCAATGGCAGAAATACGACAATGAAAGTATTTCGTGCGTGGATAAGGCAGAAAATTAGTAGCCCGATTTAGTTCAAATTGTTAGAATTAGCTACTCCAAAAGGTTGTGGATAGTGGTATAGATGAAGATGATGAAATCTACGGCAGAATTTGACGGTTTCTACGTAATTTACATACCATCAGACAAGATGAACTAACTAGCAATAAACCTGAGATTGTTGGTTCTGGAACTTTGGTGATTACTAGCGAAAGGTTATCAGCATAGCCATCATTCACGCGTCCGCGAACATAGTTCATATCTAGAGCAACATTAATCTGTCTTGCACCGATGGGAACAAAGCCCTTCGTGGACTTGAATAATAAACCTGTTGTGTTATTTCTTTCGTCTGGAGTGGGAGAAGTAATCAATGCTGTATCCAGAAATTGACCATCTTGATTAAGGAAATTAAGACTAAATTTTACATTATCTAAATCTGTATCGTAGCCACCTAACCAGGCGCTCAAATCGTATGATCCTTGACCAGCATCAATTATGGAGGCAAGGTCAGCTATATCAATTAATTGAGAAGCACTTGATGAGCCTCTATTAGCACCACCATAAAATAAATTTTTTCCACGTACACTTGGCCCTGAACTATTAGCATCAGGAAGTCCACTAACAGCAACTAGATTGCCCAAAGGGTTAGTAAATTCAAAACCCGTAGCTCCATATTGCAGCACACTGAAACTATCAGTTGGAATCCAGCCAGGAATAAAGGGTATATCAGTCCCAACAGCATTACCAATCGCATCTCCTTGCCCTTGTTCTGCGTCCCCATTAACAATAAGATTTTGACCAAGAGTGGCTGCATAGATAGGGCTAGCAAGCAGAATACTCGATGAAATTCCTGCTATCACTATACTTGTCTTTGCTATTTTTTGAGATAAAAAAGGAAAAATCTTGAGCTTATTCATATTTTACTTAGTTTCTAGATGTACTATCAGATTGATTCAAAGCAAGACAAAATCAGAAAATTTTCTATATGTGGTGGTCTAATTTAATTAATTGCTTTTTGACAAATCCTTGTCCCGATCTAACAACAGCAGTCATGCGGTTGCTAGTGAAGTTCACTACAGGTTTACTTAAACCTTCTTCAAACAATATTTGAGGGTTATCAATATCTGCACTAGCAAAAACATCTGCGGATTTTCCGCTTTCGGAGAATTCTTGTTCGATAAATTCTCGTGTTAATCCAAACGGGCCAAATCGCGTTTCTACTGGAATTCCATATTTCTCGTTAAAAGATTCAGCTACTTCTGTGAGGCTATCGCGCAAACTACCAGCTCCGTATAGCTTAACCGCGAATGCCTGAGTTGGCAAAATGACACCGACAGCACAAGCTATCAGTGAAAAGGCAAAAAAATGCTTTTTCATATTTGTTATATTATTGCGTTGCTATTCTTACCAGTGAATTATCTGTAACCCACACTGAAGCATGGGTTTTAGTAAATGTCTAAACTATTACCTTTGCCCATCAAGTTTATAAATGAGTTCTGATATGTGCGTGGTTTGCGATTAGAGTTATAGTACCAACTAAGTTGGAAAAAATCAATTGCTCAACATCTTCAAACGCTGACTTTATCAAATTTTTAAGTTTGTCATCAGTTTCATACAGGCATCAATCGTCCTGATGCTGCCCAGCCTGTCCTGAAATAACAGGCTACACACAAGCGAAACTGGGGTGGGATGCTGTCAGCATGCAACAAGCACCTTTAGCAAACAGGCGAAAAATTTGTATAGTAATTATGTATACATAAAGACCAAATAATAAACATCAATAAATTTCAAAATTTAAAACCGCAAATAAATTAGGAGGTATTCTACATAATTACTTAACGATAATTAGCGGTTAGCATTCAAAACATTGTTTATTTATACTCTTGTACGGAGCTAGCAGCGAAAGTCGGGTAAACCTTAACTAGAATTGATAATTTTCTACTTTGTCAAAAATAAATTTTCATCTAGAGTAGGACAAAGATACCTGCTGTTTACCACATAGAAAAAAGCTACCTGAAGCCTCTGGCTCAGAGCTATGGGAAACCAAGCTTGATGCTTAAGAGTCTGGTTTCAAAATGGGTAACAGCAACATCCCCTATCAGCTTGATCACCTATGCTAAAAGTTATGCACTCGGCCACCAACTCAGCCACTCCAAATTCCCAGTGGGAGGATTTAATCAAGCTTCCAGCCCCAAATACAGTTCAATGGGACAATATCAAAACCCAATTAGACTTGGTGCTGTTGGCGCTAGAAACCTTAACTGGGGTTGGTTCAGAGGCTATGCTTTCGGCGGCAACTGATCTGAATTTAGAGTCAAGAGTGCCAGATCGCGTAGCTTTATGGCGACTGCGCCAATCAAATCCCCTACGCAAAGGTCAAGGAGGGCGAAAAAAGCTAGATGTCGAAGAAGCGCGATCGCTTGTTCTGATCATCTGCTACTTAGCCAAACAGCACCAGGAATTGATTCGCCGCGCTGTCGGTCTGTTAGAACAAATGGCAGAAAATAACCGGGAACCTCACCAGGCTGCTTTACTTGGAGATTATATTGATGCTTTTTGCAACACCTACCAAGAACGGATGGAAGAGGATGAGCAAATCTCAACGGATTTACTTACCAACCTGGCACTAAAACTGCTTGTAGATTTACTTTTTTACAGTGCTCCTGGTGGGCATCGCCGTCTCTGGCTAGCACTTATAGACCGTTCAACAAAATTTTAAATTTTAGATTTGAAATTCCTCAACCAAAATTCGCTCATGAAAGTTTGCTAGGTAAGGATTCCTTTTTGATAGTTGTTAGCCTTTGGGCGATGCACTATCAGCACTGCTTCCTCCTTGCACACCAGTTTGCATAACGGAAGGAACCTGACAAAATTCTGAGTGGAGGAATCCGCCGTTTCAACTTTTCTTTGCAAGCAACTGGCTCAATTTTTTGCAAAATCCCAAATAGTCTTCCTCGCAGTTCCTGCCATGCCTCTATCAAATTCTGTCATTCGTTGCTACACACCCCCGACTTGCACGCTAGAAGTATTCGCGCAAAGCTCACCTCTGTCCCGTTGGATGGGAAAAACTGTCCTCAAACACCTAAGCTTTGAGCTACGTTTTGATGATCCCCGACTACCAGAAGAACACAGAGTTCCAATTCGGGGCGATCGCGAACAACTCGAAGCTTTGTGTGATGCCGTCACAAGCTACGTGCAGCAATTCCTCCAACAGCCTCCAGAAAGCTTTTGGGTCAGTTTTTCCGGTAATCAGCAGTCAAGCACAGCACTGGATGAGCCGGAATTAAAGTCCTCAACAAAAACATTAAATTCCTTTAGTACTCAGCTTCCTGGGGCAAATATCCGCTTAGAACCAAGCAGCTATTTAACTCATAATTTATTTCTCGGTTCTCTCGCCAATCACTCATCTGGCTCCGTAATTCAACTCAGTCTGCTGCAACTATTTGATTTGGCAAGTGCTTTAGATGAATACTCAACTGATGTCATGGCACTCCCAACTCTCAACAGCACGAGTTCGACTCTGAGGTTCCCTGCTTGGGCGCCTGTTGCGGCAGTATTAGTAATAGGTATAGGTTTTTTACCACTGACTTGGCAATATGCTAACAACATTAGGGAAAAGCAACAGCAGACAGCCAAAACATCAGACCCAGCAGCGGTAAAGACTGCTCTAGAACCTTCATCCTCACTAAACTTTCCCACGCCTGAACCCGGACTCACGCCTCCATCAAATAATTTACTAGGTTCTACTCCTCCACTTTCCACATCCGCTTTGCCCCAAGCACCTCTAACAGCTCCTAGTTCGAGTTTCGCTACACCGCTACCTGTACTTCCAAATAATGCACTGACAATACCTCAGGGGAAAACTTCAACCCTTCCTAGTAACCCTACGATGCCTTCTCTGCGAGACGCTACGCGAACGGCGAGCTTCTCTACGAGACGCTCCGCGAACGCTAACGCACCATCTAGCAAAATCCCAGGTCAGGAAATTGCCATACTACCAAATCTTGGACAGAACCCTACAGGGTCAAGTATCCAAACTGGTACTCTCCCTCAGTTGCGAAATTTGCCACCCAGACTATCTTCTAACACAAGCAGCTTACCAACTAATATCTCACCAGTCCCCCCGTCTCTTAGCACCATACCCAATAATAGTGGTAGCAATACCCCTACCCAACCCTCCCCACTAACCTCACAACAGCTAGAGGAGAGAATCAATTCCCTACAGCCACCTTCTTCTGGAGAGAAACCTGCTTCACAACTTTCCTCCTCTAGAACTGCGGATAATAATCCCTTTATCGATCAATTAGGGGACGGACGCAAAACTCCCACATCCACAGAAGTGGCTACTGGCACATTATTTGATACACCTCAAGTAGCAGAAGCTAGAGACTACCTAAAAAAACGTTGGCAACCACCCACTGGACTCGGACAAACATTAGAGTACAGTTTGATAGTCAGTGTTGACGGCACAGTTGAACGAATTTTTCCTCTCAATAAGGCAGCAAGAGAATTCGTTGATAGTACTGGAATGCCTGAAGTTGGTAAACCTTTTGTTTCCGCCAATACACGCGGACAAAATGTCAGAATTCGAGTTGTTCTCAGTCCTGATGGTAAGGTACAGACTTTTCCAGATGAATAATTGACATACTCCCTCGGCTGAAGCATGAGGGCTTTACGCTTCACCGCCTAAAGACGACTAGTAAACGCTTTTAGTCCACTTAAGTGGACTAGGGCTATTAGCCTTGCATTTCGAGTGCGAGGCGGGCTAGTTGCCTTATCAAGAATACTGCAAAATTTCAGTTTAATGCCACTTGTCAAACTGGTATAAACCTTGTGGTAGTTTCTATTTACTCCACTTGCTTTTGAACTTGTTTTTTGGAATCCAGTTATTAAATGGTCTTACTATTAATACCAGTAAACCTACCAATCAATACAATCACTGTTAACACCAATTCTCCAAAATCAAACTATAGATAGAAGTCTGGAAACCCAGATTAAATCTAACCCCTCTTAATTACGTTAGTGTAGCGGTAGCGAGTCCGCATACTCCTACAAAGAAGCAAGCTACCCGTAGCATCTCGTAGAGAGCATCATTACGGATTGGTATAAATCAGCCAGATTAAAGGTAGGAAATATGCAAACAATTGGTACTCAAAAAGACAGTTCAGCTTGGATTATTCAAACTTGGGCAGCCTTTGTCTTTTCTATTTCTATGACCAGCTTCGGTATTGTAAATTTACCTGTAAATAGCTGGGTGAAAGGATTTATGGGTATGGGTTTGGCTTTTTCTGTTGGCTCAACTTTTACCTTGGCGAAAACTACTAGAGACTTGCACGAAACTAGAAGATTAACTGCTAGGTTAGACGAGGCAAAAGTAGAAAAATTGCTTTTACAACACGATCATCTCAATTTAAAATGAAGGCGGTCATACAAATTTAGGATTTTAGATTGCCAATTTTGGATTAAAAGGCTTTGCTAAAAAGCCGTTTTAAGAATATCAAACAATACTATCTTTTCCGATTTGATATGCTGTAGACATCACAAATTAAGTAGTATGACAAAAAACCAAAGGACTGGATATACCAGTCCTTTATTATATTGATTTAAGGTTTTTATCTTAATAACGGGATTTTTTGGTTTTTAACTTTTGCTTTTTACGTCGACGTTCGCTAGCAGCAACTGCCTGTTCTACCGGATAACCCACTACAGGAATTACCTGATATTTGCGCTCTTGTTCTAATTTTTTCAGTTTAGTGTAATCAACCCAGTGAATACAATCAACCGGACAAGTGTCAATTGCTTCTTGGATAATTTCCTCAGCGTCCCCATCTTGCCGAACTACGCGCGATCGCCCGTAATCTGGTTCAATGTAAAAGGTATTACGCGCAACGTGAGCGCAATGCTTGCAACCAATACAAGTGATTTCGTCAACATAAACACCATTTTGGCGGAATAAACCACCCAATTCCGGTTCCAAACCAGAACGTTCTGGGGCATCCCGCAAAAAACCCCCTAATTCTGGTTCCAAACCGGAACGATTGTCTTCTTGTTCTTCCGGCGACGGCAGAAAGTCAGCCATTACGCACTCCAGCGCTGTACTAACAGGCGAATTGAACCATCTTCATTTTTTTGTTGTTCAGCGACTTGAAAACCAACACGAGCGGTTTCTTTTACAACTGTTTGATAAGCATAGCGCTGTGTTACCTGGCGCAAAAATCCATCTACAGACAGGTTTTGCTGCCAATATTGCAAGTCAGCTACCAGTTCATATTCTTTACCATTCCATCTAAAGCCAATGTCATAGCCATTTTCCTGCTCAATACTAACTTCCGCAGGATGGGTTTGACCGCGATAGCCGCGTACTTCTCGAGGGCCGGGTTTCCAGTCTATGCCCAATTCAGTCAGAGCATCTTTTAAAGAATCAAGGTTACGAATTTGAGTCTTAATTTGGCTAAAGTGTGACATGGTGGTTGTGAATTAATTACACTAAACTACTGTGAAAACTTACCAATCGCTGTAAGTGGTGTGTGTATTCGCCAGATTAGATTGCTGCACCTTAGCGGCGAAATATTCTGAGGTTGGCTCATGATTAAGTACTTGCCCCAGCTGTGCCTCTATTGCTGCTGTAACTTCAGCGCAAGAAGCACCCACAATGCCAGTGACTTTTTCTTGTACCCGACCGTCTGGATAGATTATGAACTCTAATGTCTCCATGCTCTTGGCCAACCACGATAAGTACGCTTAAATTCTACTGCTTTAGCAGAAGGCTACAAATATAGCCATCGGAACATTTTTAAATTAGATACAAACTTACCATTTGTTAAATAATGTTCCATCTCTCAACATATATATCTTAGAATCTTTACAAAAATTATTAATTTTTTAAGCAGTCACGTCAGTCTTTAGTTAGTCTCTCTTAACCTCATCGATTAGTCAAGGTAATTACTGAGCTTGCCAAGTAAGCTGCAAAAGTCCTAAAAATAAGCATTAGAGGTAATATAACCAACAAAGCAAGTTACAAAAATACAAAATTTATTGAAAAACTTTATCATTACCATGAGGTTGACTTTATTCTAGCAAGGGTTCTCACTTAAGTTGGATGGATGCAGCGGAGCGTATCTTGAAAGAGCATTAGCTGTTCTATACCTCTTGAGTACGCGGTAATAAGTAACCTCTGCATCACAACTAATCATTAAGTGAAAACACCCCTTTGGATTTATGAATTTATAGAAGGAGCTAGTTGCCAAACCCTCGAATACTCTCTAATAACTTGCCGAGCCTGAGGAGAAATAAATATTGTAGCTGTCTGGACAGCAATCTTTGCTGCATCTCGGCGACGTTGAAACTCACCTTCTTTACTGTGATATTCTTTTGCTAAATATGCCATTTCTCTAGTAATATAGTGCTTATTAATTAAGTGAAAATTGCAACCTAATAACATTATCAAGATAGCAAGATTAGCTGCTATTTGTTTTTCTACATCTTCAAACCTGGTTAAAACTTGATATGAATAAATAGTTGCATGGGATACGTTACACAATGCTCCCCAAAGAATTTTTAACTCTTTAAGTTCTGGTGTAACAATCTTCTTCAAAATTGCATTTGAAAAATAAATTGTTTCTCCAGCTATCCACTTCGATATAAGATTATCATTTTTTCGTAGAGAAGCGAACTTCGCAATCATTAAAGCTTCGTAGACTGATCGTAGTAAAGCTAAACCTGAACCGTGTAAACCATCTAAAGTTAGTATTAGACTTGAGTAAAGAGCAATTTCATTTTTGATCACTGCTGAAAATATTGGTTTTTCTGCATCACCATGCTGCGTAAGGTGACGATGTTGAAGCAAACCGAAAAATAATTCAACATATTCATGCTGTGTATCAATACAGTTTTTTATAACGGAGATGCGTTCAGGAAACTTTTCTTGAGCAAGAGTTAGGTTGCGTTGACGTTCTTTTTCTAATTCATTAAATCGCATATTTTTGCTATAAGCTACATCACTTCTTATTTAAAGACCTTGGCTGTTTAATTTTACTTCAAGCAATGATTCCAATTTTTTTTAAATTTTTGGCAATATAGACAAATAAATTGTTCAGGTGTATCTATTCCTTGATTCTTAATATCTACATACTCAGCATACTTTTCGTATAACGAATGTAAGCTAGAACAGTCTGTATATTTGAACACAATTGATTATAACTTTCTAATTTGCTCTGTTAAAACATCAATTTCTTTGTTTTTTCTACTTGTGTCTGAATATTGCTTTACCATACTGCGTCTTTTCTTGTAGTGCTTTATGATATATTCTCTTGAAGACAGGCTAGGCTTGAGATTCCATTTAATCAAGATATTTCGCCAGAACCCAGGATAATGAATCATAATTAACCTCTATAGCTTTTAGCCTGAGATGATTAATGCTAAAAGCTTTTAATTCAACTCAACCAATTGACTATGAATTCAGAACAACTCCAAAGTTCTAATAATTTACCACCAGCGATCCGCGTGGGAGTGCTGGGTTTTGGCGGGCTAGGACAAGCCGCCGCCAAGATACTTGCTGGCAAACGGGAAATGATTTTAGTCGCAGCAGCAGATCAAAAAGGCTATGCTTACGCTGCTGATGGTTTAAATATTGAAGAATCCATTGCAACCTACCAGTCCCAAGGTTCGATAGGTCATTTAGAGCCAGTTGGTACGTTAACAAATCAAAGTATTCAGGATGTAATTGAAATAGCTCAACCTGTGGATGGGTATTTTCTGGCTTTACCCAACTTGCCAAATGATTTTATTCCCTGTGTAGCCAAAGAGTTTATTAAATCTGGTTGGCGTGGTGTGCTAGTGGATGCGATTAAGCGCACCACTGCTGTAGAACAACTACTGGCAATGAAAGAAGAACTGCAAGCAGCCGGGATTACCTACATGACAGGCTGTGGTGCAACACCCGGATTGTTAACCGCCGCCGCCGCATTAGCAGCCCAAAGCTACGCCGAAATTCATCAAGTTGAAATCACCTTCGGTGTGGGAATTGCCAACTGGGAAGCTTACCGCGCCACTGTTCGAGAAGACATTGGACATATGCCTGGTTACACAGTGGAAACTGCTAGAGCGATGACTGACGCAGAAGTAGAAGCACTACTAGATAAAACTAATGGCGTGCTTACCTTGACGAATATGGAACACGCTGATGATGTGATGCTAGAAGTAGCGGGAATAGTGGGGCGCGATCGCGTTACTGTTGGTGGTGTAGTCGATACCCGCAATCCTAAAAAGCCCTTCAGCACGAACGTTAAGGTAACAGGGCGCACCTTTGAAGGTAAGATTTCCACCCATACCTTTACTCTGGGAGATGAAACTAGTATGGCAGCCAATGTCTGCGGCCCTGCCTTTGGCTATCTCAAAGCTGGTAGACAATTGCACCAACGCGGTATCTATGGAATATTCACTGCTGCCGAAATTATGCCGCAATTTGTCAGGTAATAGTTAGGAGTAGAGACGCGATTAATCGCGTCTGTACAGAAGTTAGGAGTTAAAAATAGAAAATCGCAAATTTGGAGCATATTCAGAGGCTCCAAATTTGCGATTCAAAACTTAAAACTCCTCACGATTAACTCCTAACTTTTTTAAGCTGGGGGAATTTCTGGAGAGAAAATATCTGTGAAATTCTCCTCAAGCAGTGAATCTGGTGTTTGCATAATAAATGGAAGTTCGGCTCCCACGAGTCCTCGTTGGATGCGTTCTAAAGTATCACTAAAAACGACGAACAAAGGATATATAATATTAGCTCCCTCACTCAAAATATGACTGTGACGGAGAGGCATCAACCATTCATAATCATTGTCTAGCCAAACTTGAGTTTGTCGCCAGCGTCCTAATAAATCAGAAAAGTCTTCGTGAGCACGATGAATAAAGACTAAAATCTCTGCTCCAGTTTTGATTTTCCACTCAGGATCGCACATCAAAATTGCCACATCACAGGGTAAGCAAATCGTTTGTGGGGCTGTTGTAGTAGTATTATGAAGACGGACAATTGGCAAGGGTATAGTGATGACACTTTCATCTGGACGGCGCAGACTGGGAATCATCTCCAAGTATGGCCGATATTGCTTTAGTAAGGCGATCGCAGCTAGATGATTGCTGTACTCTGCCAAACTAGCTTCGTAGTGAGATTTTTGCACAGTCATAGTTTATTAAATTAATTAAGAGCAGAGCCGAAGACTCTCCGCATCTGATTAGGAGTGACGAATTCAGAATAAAATTAATAGTTAAGAATTAAAAGTTATGAACAAAAGTTTTAACTCCTAACTTATAACTCTTAACTTGTAATCCTCTATCCCAGCTTTTCAAATACCTTAAACATAGGCAGATACATTGCTAGCAAAATAGTTCCAACCATCCCCCCTAGAACCACAATCATCACTGGTTCCAAAATACTGGTCATTGCTTTTACTGCTTGCTCAACTTCATCTTCATAGAAATCAGCAACTTTCATTAACATTGCATCTAATTCTCCAGTTTCTTCTCCGATACTAATCATCTGAATTGCCATAGCCGGAAAAACTTTATCTTTTTGTAAAGCAATGCTAATCATACCTCCTTGTTGAATTTCCATGCGGGCTGCATCTATGGCATTGGCAATTACTTGGTTTCCTGATGTATCTCGGACAATTTCTAAGCAAGTTAAAATTGGCACACCTGAACGAGTCAAAGAACCAAAAGTCCGGCTAAAGCGGGCAACTGAAGATTTTTGAATTAAGTCACCAAACAATGGCATTTTTAGGGAAAGACGATCAATTGTGATGCGACCGACAGGAGTTTTAGCGTATTGTGTAAAGGCAATTCTCAGTCCTACAAGAATAGCGATAAGCACGAAAACCTTCGGACTTCTCAAAAATTGACTAGCATCCATCAAAAATTGCGTTAGAGGTGGTAATTCAGTTCCGATTTCTGTAAAAATCTTCGCAAAAACGGGAATCAGGAAAATGGTCATGCCGAGAAAGATAGCAACTGCTATAAAACCCACGACCGTTGGATAAGACAATGCTGATTTAATTTGGTTTTGTAAGCGGGCAACATCTTCTAACAACTTGGCTAAACGATTCAATACTTCGTCTAGAACACCACCAACTTCGCCCGCTTGAATCATACTCACATATAATCCATCAAAGCAGTCAGGATGCTTCCGCATTGACTCTGAAAGATTCATTCCGCTTTGAACATCAGTGCTAATGTCCACAAGAGCTTGTTTCAGTTTGGGATTACTACACTGTTCGGAAAGTACCCCTAAACTTCTAACGATCGCAACTCCCGCATTCATCAAAACAGCAAATTGACGGGAAAAAACGGCTTTGTCTTTAACAGAAACCTTAACTAAGGAAGTCTGGAATTTTTTTAAGTCAAAATTTGTCTGAAATCCTTGAAATTGTTTGAGTTCTTGAACTACAAAACCTTGATCTCTGAGATTAGTACGAGCTTGTACCAAGGATTCGGCAACAATTTTTTCTGTTCGGGATTTTCCTTGCGAATCCCGAACACGGGCAACGTAGGTTGGCATAAATCAATTCAAAATTCAAAATTCAAAATTTAAAATAGTCAAGGGTTTTTCATCCCCCTTATGTTTCCAGTTCCTTTAATGCGCTTTGGCAGCCGCACCGGGTTTCGCACCTGCGGCAGCTGCTTGCGGTGTAGAATTACCAATGAGACGTTGAATTTCATCAGGCTTAGAAGTTTTAGACATCGCCGCTTCAAATGAGATCGTTCCTGCTTTGTAAAAATCGGCTAAAACCTTCTCCAGAGTTTGCATTCCCAATTTGCCGCCAGTTTGAATAGCTGAGTAGATTTGAGATGTTTTGCCTTCTCGAATCAAGTTGGAAATAGCAGGAGTGACAATCAGAATTTCTTGAGCCATCACCCGACCATACTCACCGGGTTTAGGGTTTTTCTTGGACACCAAAGTTTGGCTAAATACCCCCACTAACGAGTTAGACAATTGCACCCGCACTTGGGTTTGTCTTTCATGGGGGAAAACGTCGATAATCCGGTCAACAGTTTGGGCGGCGGAACTGGTGTGTAGCGTACCAAATACCAAGTGTCCTGTTTCTGCTGCGGAAATCGCCAAAGAAATGGTTTCTAAATCGCGCATTTCCCCTACCAAAATAATATCTGGGTCTTCCCGCAAAGCTGCTTTCAAGGCATTAGCAAAGCTTTTAGTATCTTCACCCAGTTGCCGTTGGTGAACCAAGCTTTTAATTGGTTCGTAGACAAATTCAATTGGGTCTTCCACCGTTAAAATATGCTCTGCCTTGGTGCGGTTAATCAAATCAATCATTGCCGCTAGAGTCGTTGTCTTGCCGGAACCTGTAGGGCCTGTCACCAGAATTAGCCCTCTGGGCTTATCGCACATTTCCCGCACTATATCTGGCAGACCTAATTTTTCAAAGTTAGGAATTTTAGAACTTAATGCTCGTAAGCAAGCAGCATAAGCACCACGTTCTTTATAGACATTCACCCGGAAGCGAGCCAAACCCTTAACACCGTAGGAACAATCCAACTCCCAGGTCTGCTCTAAAGTTTTACGCTGGGTGTTGTTGAGCATACTAAAAATGAGCCTTTGACATTGATCAGCTGTCAATACATGCTCACCTATAGGGGTGAGTTTGCCACTGATGCGGAAGTAGGGAGGCAAACCTGCGGATAAATGTAAATCCGAGCCACCCATTTCAATCAACTGCTCCATCAGGTCTTCAATCATCATTTCCATAGTTCTGCTTCCTTTTAATGTTTGTTATTTGTCCTTTGTCATTTGTTTGAACTTACTAAGCAGTGACTTATGCCTAGTCTTAAAACCGAGATGTCATACAGTAAGGGCAATCTAGCCATTCTTGTTTCAATGTGGCATCGCAACTGCGGCAGGTAAGACCAGTCTTGCGTTTGGCTTTTAACTCGGCTTCCAAGCCAGTATCAGTAAACGTCACTCGTTCTACTTC
The DNA here is from genome assembly GCF_020829665.1 of Nostoc sp. CHAB 5824. Taxonomy (GTDB): domain Bacteria; phylum Cyanobacteriota; class Cyanobacteriia; order Cyanobacteriales; family Nostocaceae; genus Nostoc. The sequence continues at coordinate 99,867 of NZ_JAIVFT010000002.1, read as the reverse complement.
TTCTAAAGTGGTGGAACCTTCGCGCACTAAGTCCAAACTGTAAGCCAGCAGGGTTTTCATGCCCTCTTCTATTGCCACTTCCTTGATGCGTTCCGTGGGTGCATCTTCGTTAATGAGAGTTTGCAGGTTTTCGGTGACTCGCATGACTTCATAAACACCACAACGCCCTTTGTAGCCGACACCATTACATTTGGAGCAAAGCTGATTTTTGGTTTTGGCTTCGGCGATCGCATCTAATGTCAGGGTATTAGCTTTATAGAAGGTGACTCCCACATCTGAGGAAGCTGATAGACCATAACGAGCCAGTTCCTCGGTTGTGGGAGTGTAGGGGACACGACATTCAGAACATACACGCCGCACCAAACGTTGAGCTAAAACGCCAATTAGGGAACTAGAAACCATGAAAGGCTCAATCCCCATTTCTCCCAAACGAGCGATCGCTCCTGGGGCATCATTGGTATGTAAAGTAGTTAATACCAAGTGACCGGTTAAGGCAGCTTCAATTGCTGTTTTTGCCGTTTCCTTATCCCGCGTTTCACCCACCAGCAGCACATCTGGATCTTGCCGCAAGAAAGCCCGCAGAGCGGTAGCAAAATCCAGCCCTTTTTCTCGAATTACCTGTACTTGAGTAATCCCTGGAAGACTGTACTCAATTGGGTCTTCCACAGTGCTGATATTAATACCAGGATCATTCTTTTCTGAAAGTGCAGAATACAGTGAGGTTGTTTTCCCAGAACCAGTTGGCCCAGTCACCAAAATGAGACCAAAGGGACGGCTAACCATATCCTTGACAATATCCAAAGTCTCCGGATCGGTAATTAACTTATTCAATCCTAGTTGGGTAGAGGAGTTATCCAAAATCCGCAGTACCACCTTTTCCCCGTAGCGGCTGGGTAAGGTATTCACCCGGAAGTCTACTTTACGTCCCTCAAACAGTCGGCGGATACGTCCATCTTGGGGTAGACGGCGTTCAGCAATGTCTAGATTGGAGATGATTTTAAATCGGGCTGTCACCGCTGGGATGATTTTTTTCGGTAAGGGATCAAAAGCTTCCCGCAGTACCCCATCTTTCCGAAAGCGAATGCGTAAGTTTTCTTCTTGCGGTTCGATATGAATGTCAGAAACGCCCTCATGCAAGGCTTTAGCCAGGATTCTGTTGACTAGGTTGATAACTGGGGCATCCTCCGCACCCTTCATCGCTGCCCCTAGATCAGCCTCCATTTCTTCAGGAGCATCTGAAATATCGAGATTTCCGAGGTTTTCTAAATCCTGATTAATATCTGTAAATTTTTCTTGTTCCAGGTGCTTTTGCCGAACAGCCATTTCATCCAGGTATTGGTTGATTAGCTGTTGGTAGTCCTCCTGTGTAATCACCATGCGCTGCAATGCCAAGCCTTGAGGGCGCAAGATGCGATTGAGATCATCGGAAGCCTCTAGATTATCTGGAGCGACCATCGCCACTAAAACTGAGGGCGGGGTTTGGTCTTCGTGTTTCGATAGTGGTACTAAACGATGGCGACGACAGATATCCACTGGGATGAGGGTTTCGATCAGGTTCCCCATCATCGTGCTGCCAAAGGAATTGACTTCCGGATCAAGGAATTCAACACCATATAGTATTTTAAGTTCAAATAGCTGCTGTTTCTTGTATTGCCTGAGCAACTCAGGTGATAGTTGTTGCCCAGTGATTGACTCTAGTACTTCCGTTAAGGGTCTGCCAGATTTGCGGCTTTCAATTAGTGCCTGCCTCATCTGTTCGGTATTGACATAGCCAGATTGCACTAGCTTGTTGCCGAAGGGCGAAAACTCTGTTCTAGTAGTTAGAGCGGTACTGCGCCGTTGTGGTGACGAGTAAGTCATAAATGAGCAATTGATTTGGGGAAACCTCTGCTTAAAGTATTCCCCTACTGTGAGACAGAATTCTCATTTCTCAAAAAAGTCCTGAGTCACCGAACTTCTGAGCAACAGAAGCCGCTCAGAGTTCTTGCTAAGTGCTGAGTGAAAAAGAAGTAATAGTAGAGAAAATATAAATTCCTGACTCCGCTCAATAACAATTTTTAGTCATAGGGGACAACCCAAAACTCAAAACATCTGACTCAGCACTGGCTCAACCCTAGCTATCCGCTAACAACACTTAGCACTTTTGAAGGAATGACAATATTTGAGAAATGGTTAAATTTTAAGTAGTAATTCATTAAAAAACTGACTCATGAATAAGATGAGGGGCGAATCACATTCAGTGCCACTCTTCCAAATTACTTACTCGTAGAGGTACACTACTCGTTCGGGTTACCGCCTTAATGGCGTCTACACTAAGGTGTTCACCATTTGTCACAATAATGAGGACGGTTACATCATTTCCAGGAACTTGTCGGCAACAAAATCAACCTCAGTGGCAAGTCGTGGATGACGACGGTTGCAAGCTGTGGAGATCTACTGCCATAAAAAGCATCTGGAATGAGTAGACAATGATGGATGAAAATAAACAGATAAACAATACAAGCCAGCAATTGGGTGAACCAACAGAGGTAAAGCAAGCAATGAAGAGTGACTCCCCAGCCCAAATTAATTTCAATGAATCTGGTAGCGAGGTTACAGAGCAAGTGGCAGCCCAAACCAATGTATCGGGGGAAGCGGCTAATCTTAATCCAGAAAATAGCGTCTCTGCAACTGAGAAAACTGGAGTGGAAACGGCAGCTTTGGCAGAACTGACTCAACAAATCGAGTCTCTCAAAACGCAACTAGAAGAGCGTAGTACTCAATATATGCGGATTGCCGCTGATTTTGAGAATTATCGCAAACGTACTAGCAAAGAAAAAGAAGAGCTAGAGACACAAATAAAGCGAAACACCATTCTGGAATTGCTGCCAGTGGTCGATAATTTTGAGCGGGCGCGATCGCACCTCAAACCGCAATCTGATGGCGAAATGACCATGCACAAAAGCTACCAAGGCGTTTACAAACAATTAGTAGATAGCCTGAAACGTTTGGGTGTATCACCAATGCGTCCTGAAGGTCAAGAATTTGATCCTAACCTGCACGAAGCAGTAATGCGGGAACCTACGGATGAACATCCTGAAGGAACAGTGTTAGAAGAGTTAGTGCGCGGATATTACTTGGGCGAACGCGTGCTACGCCATGCAATGGTCAAAGTAGCTGCTCCCAAGGAAGATAGCCCTGCTGCACCAGAAGATCAGTCGAGTCAAGCCTTCAGTTAAGCTGTATTCGCTCGCCTCGCTGACCTAAAGTGCCTGGGTTCTAGCAAGGACGAGCATCGCGTACCTAAAACTTGGACAAGGCTTTGGATAACTCTCTGTGTTTCAACTTCTCTCTTGCTACCAGCAACAGGGTTTCACAGACGTTATCCGCTAGCCTTGGTTCGGAGCAAAAAAGTTAGTCCGCGACATATTACAGCAGAAAGAATCAGTAAAAATACTGGCAAGTATGGGAAAAGTTATTGGGATCGACTTAGGCACTACTAACAGTTGCGTCGCAGTTTTGGAGGGCGGTCAACCACTTGTGATCTCCAATTCTGAAGGTGGACGGACTACTCCAAGTATTGTGGGATTTGGGAAGAGTGGCGATCGCTTGGTTGGTCAATTGGCAAAGCGCCAAGCCGTAACCAATGCCGAAAACACAATTTACAGTATTAAACGATTTATCGGGCGGCGTTGGGAAGACACTGACATAGAACGCGATCGCGTCCCCTACAACTGTGTCAAAGGTCGAGATGATACCGTTGATGTCCAAATTCGCTCAAAAAACTACACGCCACAAGAACTATCCGCCATGATCCTGCAAAAGCTCAAGCAGGATGCGGAAAACTTCTTGGGTGAGGAAGTTACTCAGGCAGTAATTACCGTACCAGCATATTTCACAGATGCCCAAAGACAAGCAACTAAAGATGCTGGCACGATTGCTGGACTAGAAGTCCTGCGAATCATCAATGAACCAACAGCTGCGGCTTTAGCTTTCGGATTGGAAAAGCAAGACCAAGAGCAGCTAATTTTAGTATTCGACTTAGGAGGCGGAACCTTCGACGTATCGATCCTGCAACTTGGGGATGGCGTTTTTGAAGTTAAGGCGACTTGTGGTAACAACCACTTGGGGGGAGACGACTTTGATAATGCGATCGTGCGTTGGATGATGGAACGTTTCCAGCAACAAGAAAAGATCGACCTTTCCCAAGACAAGATGGCACTGCAACGTCTACGGGAAGCAGCGGAAAAGGCAAAAATTGAACTCTCCAGCATGGTGAATACCTCCATCAACTTGCCGTTTATCACGGCTGATGACACTGGGCCAAAGCATCTGGAGATGGAACTCAGCCGTTCTAAATTTGAAGAACTGGCACTTAATTTAATTGAAGGTACTATCGAACCAATGATCCAAGCGCTCAAAGATGCGGATCTCAAACCACAAGCCATAGATCGGATTATTTTGGTAGGTGGTTCTACCCGTATTCCCGCAGTCCAAAACGCGCTAATTAAGTTTTTTAATGGCAAAGCTCCCGATCGCTCTATCAACCCTGACGAAGCGGTAGCATTGGGAGCCGCTATCCAAGCAGGGGTGTTGGGTGGTGAAGTAGATAATCTCTTACTATTGGATGTCACCCCTCTGTCCTTGGGAATTGAAACTTTGGGTGAAGTGTTCACCAAAATTATTGAACGCAACACCACAATTCCCACTAGTAAGTCACAAATTTTTTCCACAGCAGTTGATGGGCAAACCTCGGTAGAAATTCACATCCTCCAAGGTGAACGGGCAATGTCACGAGATAACAAGAGTCTCGGCAAGTTTCTGTTAGCAGGAATTCCCCCATCGCCCCGCGGTGTACCGCAAATTGAAGTATCCTTTGAAATCGATGTCAACGGCATTCTGAGGGTTTCTGCCCAAGACAAAGGTACAGGTCGAGAACAGAGTATCAGGATTACTAATACAGGTGGTTTGAGTACCAACGAAGTCGAACGGATGCGCCAAGAGGCCGAACTGTTTTCCGAGGAAGATAGAAGACGTAAAGAACTGGTTGAACTCAAAAACCAAGCAGATAATCTGTTGTTCAGTTACGAATCTACCATCAAGGATAATAGCAATTTTATTGGCGACCAGATGAAAACTTTGGCCAGTGAAAAGGTTTCACAACTCCAAGCTGCAATGATTGATTCCAGCATCTCCACTGTTGAATTTAAGCAGCGCTTAGACGACTTCCAACAAACCCTGTTTGCAATTGGTGCTGATGTCTACAATCGAGCTAATAGCCAAAATGATGAGACTGAAGAGGCTTCAGCTAATCTCTTGACTCCAGAAGTAGACTCACCAATGAATGGCACACTAATACCACAATTCAACTTTGATTTTGACGAAGAAAGTACTGCCCAGGTTGATTATGAGGCGATAGATTAGGGGTTGGGACTAGGGAAGAGGTAGAGGGGCAGGGGGAAGGGTGCAGAGGGGAAAGGAATGAAAAGGTAATTTTTTATTCTCCCCCTTGCCCCCTGTTCCCCTGCTTCTTCCCCACTCCCCTAAGTTGCAGATTTTTATTAAGGCACTTTAATATATCTAAATATATTGATTATAAATTTAGCGAAGTTTCACAAGACCCCAGCGGTTTGCTAGATTGTAGAAGCAAATTACTTTGGGCTAGGCAGTATGCCAGTTCAGATGCACTTTCATTGCATATGGGTGGTTTTCCACACCTAATGGTGCGGCTAGCCCCTCTGGTTGATGGGCGGGGTTTTCCTCTCCTAAGTAGCACAATTGTAAAAGAGACAGCCGACTCGGCAGTGAGAAGTCTGAGCAGAGGCTTCCCCTGCTTTTAACTTCTATCGCTTTTGTCGTCTCCCACGAGGAAAGCACCTGTTGCTCAAGATTTGTCGGTGATTTTTGTAAAGGGTAAAGGGTAAAATCAGTTATTAACAAAAATTAATTTTATCTTCTGCCTAACCTCCGACAAGCCGCTCTCTAAAGGATACTGTTTTGCTCTTGCAATATCTGTAGGCAAAACATTTTTCTGTAGGGTAGCAAATGACCGCGACGTTTTACTGCCCTTCTCCTGACGGAGACGCTACGCGAACGGGTGACGCTCCTAACGTCGCTAACGCTGCGCTAACGCCAGTCGCTTATAGGGGGAACCCCCTTGGCGCTAGCCTCTCCCTTTGGGAGAAGATCGCGCAGGCTCACCTTCTGCTTTCTTCCTTCTAACTTTTACCTTTGCTATATGGCCCGCGACTATTATGAAATCCTGGGTGTCTCTCGTGACACCGACAAAGAAGAAATCAAACAAGCCTATCGCCGTTTAGCCCGGAAGTATCACCCAGACGTGAACAAAGAACCGGGGGCGGAGGATCGCTTTAAAGAAATTAACCGCGCTTATGAGGTACTCTCAGAGCCAGAAACCCGCGCTCGTTACGATCGCTTTGGCCCAGAGGGTGTGTCAGGTGCTGCTGGTGCAGGCTTCCAAGATGTCGGCGATATGGGTGGTTTTGCCGATATTTTTGAAAGTATTTTTAGCGGCTTTGCTGGCGGTATGGGTAATCCCACGCAACAAAGACGGCGCAGTGGGCCTGCCAGGGGTGATGACCTGCGGCTAGACCTGAAGTTAGACTTTCGGGAAGCGGTATTTGGCGGGGAAAAAGAAATTCGCATTTCTCATCTAGAAAATTGTGAAGTCTGTAGCGGTTCTGGTGCTAAACCTGGAACTCGCCCCCGGACTTGTTCTACTTGTACTGGTTCGGGCCAAGTACGCCGTGTCACCAGAACACCTTTTGGCAGTTTTACCCAAGTCTCAACTTGTCCCACTTGTAATGGGACAGGAATGGTAATTGAAGATAAGTGTGATGCCTGTGATGGTAAGGGCGCAAATCAAGTCACAAAGAAACTCAAAATTACTATTCCAGCTGGGGTGGATAATGGCACACGCTTGCGGATTTCTAGTGAAGGGGATGCTGGTCAACGCAGTGGACCTCCTGGGGATTTGTACGTTTACTTGTTCGTAAATGAGGACGAGGAATTTCAACGGGATGGCATTAATATTCTCTCTGAAATCAAACTTAGCTATCTGCAAGCGATTTTAGGTTGTCGGTTAGAGGTAGATACGGTAGATGGGCCAGTGGAACTGATCATTCCGGCTGGAACCCAGCCCAATACGGTAATGAAGTTGGAAAATCGCGGCGTACCCCGTTTGGGTAATCCCGTTAGTCGAGGGGATCATATGCTGACAGTATTAATTGATATTCCCAACAAGGTCACCCCTGAGGAGAGGGAACTGTTGGAGAAACTGGCTAAAATTAAGGGAGATAGGACTGGTAAAGGCGGTCTAGAAGGATTCTTGGGAAATTTATTTAAGTGATGAAGCTCTCTTCTGTTTTAACTCCCGATGCTCACCTTGATTTACGCGGCACCCCTTGCCCAATTAATTTTGTGCGGACAAAATTACGTTTGGAGAAAATGCCATTGGGAGGTTTACTAGAAGTCTGGCTAGACCCAGGCGAACCGATTGAGCAGGTTCCTGATAGTCTGACAATGGCAGGTTATCAGGTGGAACAAATTACAGACTATACTAGTTATTTTTCTCTGTTAGTGCGCCGTCCACTTAATGGCCAATGACAGGGGAAAATTCTGCCGCTACTGGACAGTTATTAGGTACGGTGGTGGCTGTACAGGCTAATTTTTACCGAGTACAGCTGGATCAAGAGGATGGGGGGATCGGGGAGATGAGGGAGCAAGATCCTCCTCATCTTCCCCATCCCCCTCTCCTCCTTTGTACTCGCCGAACACGCCTGAAAAAAATCGGGCAACAGGTGATGGTAGGCGATCGCGTTGTGGTAGAAGAGCCAGATTGGGCTGGGGGACGGGGAGCGATCGCTGATGTTTTACCCCGTCACAGCGAATTAGATCGTCCGGCGATCGCTAATGTTAACCAAATCCTATTGGTATTTGCCGTTGCCGATCCACCTTTGGAACCTTATCAGCTGAGTCGGTTTCTAATAAAGGCTGAGTCTACTGGCTTGGATGTGCTTTTATGCTTGAATAAAAGTGATTTAATTTCACAACAGGAACAACAGCAAGTTAGCGATTGCCTACTCGGTTGGGGTTATCAACCGATATTTATCAGTGTTAAAGATGGGATAAATACCGACCAAGCAGCCAGATATTTGAGCAATAAAATTACTGTAATTGCTGGACCTTCCGGCGTTGGTAAATCCAGTCTGATTAATTCGCTGATTGACTCACTGGAACTGCGAGTCGGAGAAGTTTCTGGCAAACTAGCTCGTGGTCGTCATACCACTCGCCATATAGAATTATTTGAGTTACCTAATGGTGGAATGCTTGCAGACACTCCCGGCTTTAATCAGCCGGACATGGATTGTAACCCAGAAGAATTAATCCATTATTTTCCAGAAGCAAGAGAGCGGTTAGCAGTTGCTAGCTGTAGGTTTAGTGATTGTCTGCATCGAGACGAGCCTGAGTGTGCGGTGCGGGGAGACTGGGAACGATATGAACATTATTTAGAGTTTTTGTCAGATGCGATCGCCCGTCAAACTCAGCTGCACCAACAAGCTGATCCTGAATCTACTATGAAGTTAACAAGCAAAGGCAAAGGGCAGAGTCAATACGAACCCAAGCTAGAAAGTAAAAAATATCGCCGTATTTCCCGGAAGACTCAGTTACAGGACTTGCAGGAGTTATATCGGGATGAGGAATAAGGAGTAGCATGTCTACGACGGGCTATGACGCTCCTGCGTCGCTCTAAGCGAAGGCATGCCGCAGGCTTTACGCTATCGGTGTCGCACTTCTATGTAAAGGTTGGTCACGATAGCATGGATACAAATAGAAAACCTATCTTGTATGTCTCAGATCCCTACCGCAACCCCTAGTTTAGAAGATGTCACTGAGAGTATAATTTTCCCACAAGGCGACATCTATAGTGACGAACCTCCCTTGGAGTCTGATTTACACCGCGAACAAATTGATTTACTCATCCGCCTGATTAAATGGTGGTGGCGCGATCGTCAGGATTTTTATGCTACCGGCAACCTGACTATCTATTTCAGTCCTAACCAGAAAAAGTCAGAAGAATTTCGAGGGCCTGATTTCTTTGTGGTTTTAGATACAGAAAAAAAAGACCGCAAAAGCTGGGTTGTGTGGCAAGAAGACGGCAAATATCCCAATGTGATTATTGAGATGTTATCTGATTCCACTGCCTCGGTTGATAAAGGTTTGAAAAAGCAAATTTACCAGAATACATTTCGCACCCCTGATTACTTTTGGTTTGACCCAAATAACCTAGAATTACAAGGGTTTCACATCGTTGATGGGCAATACCAAGAACTTGCTCCCACAGAGTTGGGTTGGTTGTGGAGTCAGCAGTTAAGGCTGTATTTAGGAGTTAAGGAGGGTAAATTACGCTTTTTTACCCCAGATGGGCATCAAGTTATGTTGCCAGAAGAAGAAGCAAGTCAACAGTTGCAGCAAGCAAACCAACAGTTGCAGCAAGCGAACCAACAACTAGCACAGGAACGCCAACGGGCTGAAAAATTGGCAGAACGCTTACGAGCCGCAGGCATTGAACCTGAGTAAATATTTTCAGTACAGGATCATACAATAATTAATATAGACAGATTTTACAGAAATTTCAAACTACTTAACAACAATACGCAGTGAGGGCATAACATTGTTGTGCCCCCATTAACACTGTATTCAACTCAATTGAAAACTATTCTTACGATCCCCATAAAGTCTTAAAATATTGTTAATTTCAGCCAAACCTCTCGACCTTCAACTTACAAGTATCACCCCAAAATCACTATGGCTATCGGCTACGTCGCGCTTGTACTTCACGCACATCTGCCCTTCGTTCGTCACCCGGAAAGTGACTACGTGCTGGAGGAAGAATGGCTCTATGAAGCCATCACAGAAACCTACATCCCTTTATTGAAAGTATTTGAAGGCTTAAAGCGAGACGGTATCGACTTTAAAATCACGATGAGTATGACACCACCTCTAGTGTCGATGCTTCGCGATCCTCTGCTGCAAGAACGCTATGACGCACACTTGACCCAATTAGAAGAACTTATAGAACTAGAAGCAGAACATAATGTCAATAACGGACATCTTCGTTATTTAGCCGAACATTACATTACTGAGTTTAAAGAAGCGCGTCAGATATGGGAACGCAATCAAGGTGACTTGGTGACAGCTTTTAAGCAGTTCCAAGACAGTAATAACCTGGAAATCATCACTTGCGGTGCTACTCATGGCTATTTGCCGTTGATGAAAATGTATCCAGAAGCGGTGTGGGCGCAAATTCAGGTAGCCTGCGAACATTACGAACAAACCTTTGGACAACCGCCCAGAGGCATTTGGTTGCCGGAATGTGCCTACTATGAAGGTTTAGATCGGATGCTAGCCGATGCTGGGTTACGCTACTTCCTCACTGATGGGCATGGCATCCTTTACGCCCGTCCCCGTCCGCGCTTTGGCACTTATGCCCCAATTTATACAGAAACTGGTGTTGCGGTCTTTGGTCGAGATCATGAATCTTCCCAACAGGTATGGTCTTCTGAAGTGGGCTATCCTGGGGCGGCGGAATATCGAGAATTTTACAAAGATTTGGGCTGGGAAGCAGAATATGAGTATATCAAGCCTTATATCATGCCCAATGGTCAGCGAAAAAATACAGGTATTAAGTATCACAAAATTACTGGGCGTGGTTTAGGACTTTCAGATAAGGCGCTTTATGATCCTTATTGGGCTAGGGAAAAGGCCGCAGAACACGCTGCTAATTTTATGTATAACCGAGAGCAGCAATCTGAGCATCTCTATAGTATAATGCAGCGCCCGCCAATTATCGTTTCGCCTTATGACGCAGAGTTATTTGGACATTGGTGGTATGAAGGCCCCTGGTTCATCGATTACCTATTCCGTAAGTCGTGGTATGACCAAAAAACATATCAAATGACTCATTTAGCAGACTATTTGCGAGATCAGCCAACTCAGCAAGTCTGTCGTCCTTCGCAGTCGAGTTGGGGTTTCAAGGGTTTCCACGAATACTGGTTGAATGAAACGAACGCGTGGGTTTATCCGCATTTGCACAAAGCTGCTGAACGGATGATTGAAATCTCGCATTTGGAACCAGAGGATGAATTGCAGTGGAAAGCCCTCAACCAAGCGGCGCGGGAACTGCTATTAGCACAATCTTCTGACTGGGCATTTATTATGCGGACGGGAACAATGGTACCTTATGCAGTCAGACGGACGCGATCGCACCTGATGCGGTTCAATAAGCTCTACGAAGATGTTAAAGTCGGCAAAATTGATAGTGGTTGGTTGGAAAAAGTCGAGTTAATGGATAATATCTTCCCCGAAATCAACTATCGCGTCTACCGTCCGCTATAGTCTCACAAAAAATAATCAACAGCAGTAGGGTGGGCATTGCCCACCTTATATTAGTAGTGAGGAGCGTTCGTTTATTTTACCAACAACAGAGCAAGCCTTAGCCTGTGTACGGGTTTGTCAAATGCTGTCAAATCTTTACAAAGACATCCGTTTATTTCGATTTGACGACAAAATCGGAGAAATTTACATTTTATCTGCGGATGAACTGCAAATCATTGTTTATCGCAATGACGAATGGGAGTTTGTCAATGAACCCGAATTATGAGCAAATGAGTTTTACAGAATTGAGAGCTTATGTCGTGGAAAACCGCGAAGATATTGAAGCTCTACGTTTTTTGATGAGCAAACGTGACCCTAATTCTCCAAAGTATCCCATGCCTGTGACAGAAGCTGATATGCAAACCCAGATGGAAATCATCAGGCGCAAGATTAACGGAGAACTTTGAGATTATTGTCTAATTCAGTAAGCATAATTAGGGTGGGTAAATCATACTCACCCTATTATTTTATTAACACTGCCGGATTTAGCTAAAGGCTATCTGGATCAATATTTAATTCTCGAAGTTTAGTAGCTAATCTTTGCGCTTTTTGCTCCGTTTGCTGTCTAGCCTCTTCTGCGGCTTGCCGTGCTGCTACTTCCTCTTCATGAGTTAGCAGTGTTTGACCCGTAGCTGGATTGTAAAAACGCAGTTTTCCTGCTTCCAGGCGTAACTCTAGCCCCAAAACTTCACTGGGTAGAGACACTGTACCATCTGGCAGGGTATTGGCTGCTACTGGAAAATAATTCCCATCGACCAAGTGTAAACCCTGGAGTTGGGGATTGAGATAATCGCCTGTGGGGTCATATTGGAAATATTCACGCACTCCCAGAAAGGCATAAATTCCTTTCTTTGCGCCTTGGTCTTTGCTGCGGGTGGTTTTTGAGGTAATCTCTAGAACAAAATCTGGAGTTTGATTATTTTCTTCCCATGTTTTGTAAGAGCGTCTGTCATGGTTTTCCACTCTAAACACCACAAATACATCTGGGGCTACGACTGATTCTGGATAACCTTTTTCGTAGTAAATAAATAGATTACCAGCAACGTATACATCTGGGTGATTTTGAAAATAAATCCGTAGCGCATTTCTTGCATAAGTCAAGTAACTGCACTGGATATCTCCTTCGGCCATCGGCTTACCATCCTCATCTGGGTACTCAATCGGGGTAACGGGGATATACTCTACTGAGGCTGTCATGGTCGGATACCTCAACTCAACTAGGGCTAGATTCAATAATATCGCTCAAAATCTTGTCGCTATGACTGGGAGGCTGGGAACCGACCAAAAATTCCAAATCGCGTAGGCATCGCTTTGATTGAGCATCTGATGAGGAACATTAGGTGGAACTTCTACACCTTCGTGTTGAGAAAGCACTTGGCGGGAACCATCGATTTCTAAAGTTGCCTTTCCAGATAAGATAAAGAAAAACTGGTGCCGCAACTACGCCCGTCATAGACATCGCTGGTGATAATGTCTTAGCTCAAAAGTTCCTGGTGGCATAAGTTCGTGAATTATACTCAACTCTGCTTGCTTAACAAGATGCCAGCCATGACAATTATTAACCCACAGATAATGCTTGGCAGTTTCTTTGTTAATCATTTGCTGTGGGCTTCAAGTTTGGCTAATGTGAGCTGTATCTAATCACTCCTTACTCTTAATTTTAATCTTCAGAATCTTCTAACTCACAATCTGCAAGCAGATTATTAAGACTTTCAGGAAAATCGCCATTTTCAACTTTTTTGGTAAAAACTTGATAACAATCTTTTTTATCGCCTTCCTTGCGAGGAAACCTAACCAAAGAATAACTCACCGACCATATTTATACGTTCTGGTGCAGCGACTTGTTATGGCGCAACCCCAAACCGAGAAATGTTCACTTACTCTAGTTGACTGTCGCTTGTCAAATATGCAGCAAGCTCTTCCGAAATAACAAAACGAGCAACATCATTATAAGTAATTTCGTAAATCAGTCCGTAATTCTCTAGAATTCGTAATTTGTTTCTCAAATAAGAGTGATCTTCAAAATAGTACGAGAGAACCATATTATTAGGATCTGAATTGTAAACCCATTTATTGCTTAAAATGACAAACTCACGGATAAATGGATATTCAGACAAGTCATTTTTCATATCTGCTAGAAGCTCTGGAATTAGTTTCTCAGCGGACGATAATACGTTGTCTGATTGTTTAGGCAACAGAAGGCTGGGCTTAACGACACTCTCACGCGAAACTCTTAACCCTGAAAGCGTCTTCTCGATTTTTTCGAGTATCCGTACCATTTTTTCAGGATTATCGTTTCCGATGGTAATTAGTGGAAGTGAGCCAACAACTTCAATTGGTGTTTTATAAATATAACGTTTTGCAGAAAGATCGTAGTACTCTACTTCAAGACGAATATCTTTTCCAAATCGCTCTTCTGCTTGAAAAAAAGTTGCTACATCAAAGAAGAAAGGGTTCTGGCGATCAATGAGAGATAGTTTTAGCGGAAAAAGTTTTTCATAGCTCTTCATCATCTGAGGTGGAGGTGAGATTGTAATCTTGACATTGACTGCTGGAGCTTCGGTAAGAGCAATAATACCAAGTTGAATAGCTTGTTCTTTTTCTGGTTTAAGTCGAAACAGATGAGTTAATCGCGGTTTTGAAAAGTGCCGTTTAGCCCAAATAGCATCAACAATAAAGTGTTTAGCCTGAACTGTATGGGCACCTGCTCTGATGTAGTAGTGGTTATCTGGAGCCATGTGTGGAGCAAAATAACTCTCATGAATCACAACTAGCAAAACTGCCGAATCAGTTTGGATTGTTCCTCTACCTGATGGATTTTGTATTAGCTTGAGGTCATAGTTAGGAACTGGCTCGACTTGACTGATTATTTGATCAACCCAATCGCGTAAATCCTGCCTCCCAATTTTCAGAGGCAACCCCTTATCCGCATTACCATTACCGTCAACACCACCAACAAAGCAACCGCCTCCAGAATTCGCAAAGCCTGACACTGCACAGCTTAGTTTCTTTTTGAGTTCATTGTGTGAAGTCTCACTTGACTTAAATTCAAAATTATCATCCTCTGCAATTGGAAGTTGCGTTAAGTCAAAGGTTTCGAGGTTGATTTTAGACATACTGCTAAACGATAATACCAATAACTCAAACTAACACTCAACAGATTTTTCCATAAATTATTTTTAAAAAAGGTCTATTTGGTTTGTGTTTTTAAAGGATTTACGCTCAAGTTTACTAGCAGTTAAGTCCAAAATTTCCAGGCTTCGTGTAAATAACATATAAAAAAGACAGGCAACAAGCCTGTCCTACAATGAATAATTTAGCAAAGAATTTAGAAATTCATTTCAGCAGCTTGAACTTTCTCAACCTGCTTCTTCTTCAGCACAAGCATAACTTGAGCTAACATTACAAGAGCGATGAACGCAATCATCCATTGGACTCTAGAGGCGTCTTGCAATACGATTTCTGCATCTTGTTGACCGAAGCCACCGACATTCGGGTTGCTGGTCAAAGCATCACCAGTCTTAACTGCTTGCCCTTCAGAAACAACCAGTTCTGGCCCTAAAGGAATCGTATCAACGACAACATCACCAGATTCAGGTTGGATGTTGACTAAATATTTAACATTACCGTCTCCATCTTCCTCTTTGGCAATCTTGGTAATTGTGCCAGTAGCGGAAGCATTGTAAACAGTGTTGTTGCTCTTTTCGCCAGTGGGATAAACTTGTCCGCGTCCTCGGTTAGCACCTAAGTGAACTGAATATTTACCGAAGTGGATGTTTTTATCGGTTGCGGGGTTAGGAGAAAGAACTGGGAAGACGATTTCCTGATACTGTTCACCTGGTAAGGGGCCGACGATGACGACGTTTTCTTTGTCTTCGCTGTAGGGTTGGAAGGGAGTGTCGCCAATTTCTTCTTTAAGTTCCTCGGAAAGACGCTCTTCAGGAGCAATCTTAAAGCCTTCAGGTAGCATCAGTACAGCACCGACATTCAAGCCAACCTTAGAACCATCGGCACCAACTTGCTGGGCGCTAAGATCATAAGGGATTTTCACCACAGCTTTGAATACAGTGTCAGGTAGCACCGATTGGGGAACTTCCACTTCTGCCGGCTTGGCTGCTAAGTGACAGTTGGCACAAACAATCCGCCCCGTTGGTTCGCGGGGGGTTTCGGGATAGGTTTGCTGTGCCCAAAAGGGATAGGCGGCAGCTGATTGGGGAAGGGCTAGATCGCTGGTGAAGTAAAATGTCACAGTAGCGATCGCTATGAGCAATGTTTTTACAATCGCTCTAGCGCTGCGAGTTAACCTCGCTCTTAAGAAAACATTTCTCATCTCTAATAAGGGCAAAGATTGAATTAGTCATTAGTCATTGGTCATTAGTCATTAGTCATTAAGCCCTGAACAAAGGACGAATGACTAAGGACTAAGGACAAAATTATTAAGCCCACCAAGCTGGATCACCGGTGCGGAAGTCGGTTTCAGTCCAAGGGGTCAAGACGATTTTGTCGTCGTTTACATTGGTATGAGCCAAAGGTAAAGACAGGGGTGCTGGGCCCCGAACAACCTTACCAGTTTCGTCATACTGGGAACCATGACAAGGACACTTAAACTTGTTCTCTGCAACGTTCCAGGGGACTACACAACCTAAGTGGGTGCAGATGGCATTAATGCCATAATCTTTGATCGCCTCTTTGCTGTCTACCACAATATAGGTAGGATCTCCCTTTAGCCCTTGGACTAGGTTGCGATCGCCTGCATTCCGGTTTTCTAGAAATTTAGCGACGCTAACATCGTTACCTAGCTCGTCTTTTGCCGTTGTCCCGCCACCAGCACCACCTGTTGCGGGTGGAATAAAGTAGTTGACAACGGGATACAATGCACCCAGAGCCACTCCAGTGACAGTCCCAAAAGTGAGCAGATTCATGAACTGACGACGCCCCATATCGGGCACGTCTGCTGATTCAGAAAATTGAGCCATAATCTACGCGCTCTTTGTGTATTTTGTTAAGCATTTTGACAAAAGTACTAATACTTGAGGAACTCTTGTCTAAGTCGAAATGCTAGCGCTCACAACGATGCCATACTTGTTTGTTCCAAGATATAAAAAGCATCTTTTCTGTTAGCATTACATTTCTTTATATCCTTATCATACTGGAGTCACGGAACTTAACATCATAACTAAATGTAAAATCTGATTGAGAAAAGCTATGACAGGACAGGAATTACGTCAGATGTTGCTTGACAAGTGGGGATACTCCTACGATGTCCAGTTCCGGCGGACACAGGGAAAAATATTTTTGCAAGTAATGTGGAAATACTTGGAGCAGGCTTCTTTTCCCTTGAGCGAGGCGGAGTATCAAGAGCATCTTGATAGCATTGCTAATTATCTTCATGCCTTGGGTGGATCAACACAGGTACAAAAATTTATTGCCCAAACACGCGATCGCCCCCGACTCGGCAAGGCTGTTAGCATTCCTCTAGATTTGGGTGAGCGTTCTTCGGAATGGATATTATGACCCGCTATTGCATTAAAATGAATAATTTTCTCAGTAATTACAATATTTTTTATCCAAAAATCTCATAACGTGCTATAAAATTCTTTTGCCTACCGCAACATCTCTATCTGGCTGAATTAATACAACTTCTCCATCGTCTAAAACCACTCCCAAGATTAAAACTTCGGAGATGAAATCGGCTACTTGGCGGGGTGGAAAGTTAGTAACACCTAATATTAATCTGTTTATTAATTCCTCTCGATCATAAAGTTTAGTAATCTGGGCACTAGATTTTTTAATACCCAAATCACCAAAATCTATCCATAATTTATAAGCTGGTTTTTTAGCTCTGGGAAACTCTTCGACTTTGATGATTTTGCCAATATGAATCTCAACTTTTTCAAAGTCATCATAACTAACTTGTCTCATTTACTTGTAAGATGAGATTTTTTTTTGAATTGGAGCAATGCGACGATCATTTCCCTGTAAGCTTCACCAGTCCAACACCACCGAAATATAGCCCTAAAACTGCTCCCGCTAAAAGACTTTGAGTCAGGGGGTCAGTAGAAGGTGTAAGGACGGCTCCTAAAACCACTGCTCCCATAATCACGTAACGCCAACCAGAAACCATCCGTTGAGACGAGACAATGTTCAAATTACCGAGCAACAGTTGGATGATGGGAATTTGAAATGCTAAACCAGTGCTGAATAACAGTAGTAGTACAAATTCAAAATATTTATCAATTGACCAAAGTTGTTCAACTACATCTGCTCCATAGCTGATGAAAAATTTTAAAGCTGCGGGGATAAGGAGTAAATAGGCAAATACTAACCCAGCCGCAAACAGCACACTCGAACCCAAAACCACAGGCCCCAGTAAACGGCGTTCGCGGCGAGTCAGTCCTGGAAGCACAAACTGGATAATCTGGTAAAGAATGAAAGGACTAGTAAGTACGAAGCCAGTGTAAGCTGCAACTTTGAGGGAGACAAAGAAATATTCTCCCGGTGCAAGTTGGAGAAATTTTACTCCTTGTGCTGGAACCTCAAGTAGCTGGACAATCGGCTTAACGGCAAAAAAACAGCCGATAATGCCCACGCTTACGGCAATCAGCGAATAGAAAATGCGCTGCCGTAACTCTTCTAGGTGGTCGAAAAGAGACATTTCGACTTCACCTGGCAACTCATCAAGAGGATCATTGTCTGAGCTGCCATATTCTTCTGGGTCGATGTTGGGAACGTTTACAGTATCTACGTCTTGTGAAGGCGTCACGTCGCTTCGCTCCGAATTCAAAATTCAAAATTCAAAATTCAAAATTAACAATCCCCTAAATTTATTTATGGGCTTGTATCTTTTTTTGTTGGTCATCGACCATTTCGGTGACTCAGCACTCTTCATTATTTTATCTGGGGAATGCAGCTACATAAGATATGTTTTTGGGTGCTGTGGGTTTTTTGTCCTGTTTTTTGGGGTTGCATCTGCATAAGTTAGTAGGAAGGCATATTGTAGGCAATGCCTAACCGAAAAAAGGTGGAACCGATAATTTAGAAATAACGTCTCTGCGGCTACTAGCGCTGAGTAAATTGACACAACATGAACATATAATACTCAGTTTTGAAAATCCGGTTCATCAAGGTGGCATCTATATATAGCGCAATCGGAAATTTTTAGCTGAGGTTTTATGAATCGGACAATTTGCATTGGACTGATGGCATTGCCTGTTTATTTATACAATGCTCAACTAGGCAAGACTTGTAGTAGTGACGTGTCAATTGTTGAAAACCAGCTTCCCATAATAACTGCTCTAGTCGTTTACAGCACAAATTCTCAGTCAGACAAATTTCCGTGGCAAATATTGGCTAGAGATGACCAAACCGAAGATTGTCTTCGCGCTGGTACTTGCAGAGATTGATACTAAATTCGTAATTTGTAATTTCATCATAATATGGAGAGAGTTAATGGTTGCAGGAAATCAACGCACAATAGTGGTTACAGGAGCATCAACAGGAATTGGTCAGGCGTGTGCTTTGCTTTTAGACCAGTTGGGCTTCTCTGTTTTTGCTGGCGTGCGTCAAGATATTGATGCTCAAACACTTAAACAGAAAGGGTCACAAAGGCTGATTCCGATTTTTTTAGATGTTACTGACGCTGAATCGATCGCAGGTGCGGTTGAGAAGGTAACAAATGCTGTCGGTGGTGCTGGAATTTTAGGTTTGGTGAATAATGCTGGAATTGCTGTCCCAGGCCCCTTAGAATTATTAGCGATCGCAGAATTTCAACACCAAATGCTGGTTAATGTCACCGGACAATTAGCAGTGACACAAGCATTTCTTGGTCTATTACGCCAAGATCGGGGTCGAATTGTCAATATGGGTTCCATTGCTGGCAGAAGCCCTACGCCATTCCTGGGAGCTTACAATGCGTCCAAATTTGCCTTGGAAGCACTCACTGATGTTATGCGGATGGAGTTACGCCCTTGGGGAATCTCGGTTTCAATTATTGAACCTGGTTCCATCGCTACCCCAATCTGGGAAAAGTCCCTAAGTCAATCTGAAATAGCACAGCACGAACTACCGCAAACGGCACACAATCTCTATGGTCAGGCGATGAATATTGTCCGCAAGAAAATGCAGATTCTCGCATCTAAGGGAATTTCTGCGGATATTGTCGCTCAGGCTGTTCTCCATGCCCTCACAGCAAAACAGCCCAAGACACGCTATCTCGTTGGACAAGATGCCAAAATTGGAGCTGTGCTGAAGCATATTTTGCCTGATAAGCTGCACGATCGTGTAATTTTATACTCAATGGGATTGTAGATTACTTCCTTATCAGTTCACCAGTAAAGCAAGGCGTAAATCCAGCCACTATCTCAAAGACAAGGGGATTTTACCCCTTGTTAAAGGTGAACAAACTTCTGCTTTATTTTTTGGAAGTCCCTTAAGTTGACACCAATGCACAACTATGCACCCCTAGAGTATGGTTTAATTACCTAAAAATTCCTGTAACAGAACTCTATATTTAAAAACACTCCAAAATTGTACTCAACAGTACCTTTTTTTGTGTTAGATATTTTTAATATTCATAAGAGTAACTTATTAGATATAAAATATTTTTGCTAATTATACTTATAAGAGTATTTCTGCTTACTTAAAAAAATATCAGCATTGCGATGTGCTACATCTAACCTATATATGAATAATTATCCGGAATGCTGCTAGTTTAGTTAGTAGTTTGGGTGAAATGTACTTAAATTAAAGGTTCAATTCCCTAAAACCAATATATTTAGTCAGTAGATTTTGTCATCCCTATTCCTGAGTGAACTCGATTAGTTATGCTCCTAGATTTAGAAAGATTTTATCAGGCTTGCAATCCGAGCAGACCTCTAATCATAGGAAATGCCAGCGATCGCAGGTACTATATCGATTTTGCTGCGGTGCGGGGTGGTAAAATCATTGAGGCTTTGCAGCGCACGATCGCTCGAATCTCGCCGGATGTACCAACTTGTCAGCTATTTACAGGGCATCTCGGCTGTGGAAAATCAACAGAGTTGTTGCGGCTCAAAGCTGAGTTAGAAGTGCAGCAATTTCATGTAGTTTACTTTGAGTCTACCCATGTCTTAGAAATGGCAGACGTGGATGTGACTGATATTTTGTTAGCGATCGCAGGTCAGGTGAGTCAAAGCCTAGAAGCAATGAAAATTAGGTTCAAACCTGCCTACTTTACCAAATTGTTTGGTGAACTTGTGGATTTTCTGCAAACGCCAATTGACCTTGGGGTAGAAGCAGAGTTGTCTGTGGGGATTGCCAAAATTACAGCTAAAACTAAAGAAAGCCCCCAATTGCGGCGGCGGTTAAGAGATTATCTAGAACCGCGAACAGCAAATATTTTACAGTCAATTAATCAAGAATTGCTAGAACGTGCCAACAAGGAACTGAAAGCCAGGGGTAAAAAAGGACTAGTGGTGATTGTTGATAACTTAGATAGAGTCGCAATTCGACCTTTACCATCGGGGCGATCGCTGCCAGAATACTTATTTATTCAGCGAGGTGAACAGTTACGCAAACTGAATTGTCATGTAGTCTACACTATTCCCTTAGCCCTGACTTTCTCCAACGATAGCGCCGAACTTCAGCATCGTTTAGGAGGAGGAGTCGCACCAAAAGTGTTACCGATGATACCTGTACGTCTGCGCTCTGGGGAGATTTTCACCCAAGGGCTAGCAATGATGCAGCAAATGGTGCTAGCTAGAGCTTTTCCAGACATTTTGCCTAGCGATCGGTTAGGCTTAATTACAGAAGTGTTTGATAGTCTGGAAACCTTAGATCGATTGTGCTTGATTAGCGGTGGTCATGTACGCGACTTGCTAGGGTTGCTGTTTGACTGTCTGCGAGAACAAGATCCACCCTTTGAGCGGGATTGTGTCGAATTGGTGATTCAAAGACAGCGGGATTACCGAGCTAACGCTATCGACCCCCATGAATGGGAACTGATCTTTCAGGTGGTGCAACAGCAGAGAGTTAGAGGTGATATACAATACCACGCTCTATTGCGAAGTTTATTTGTATTTGAATACCGCGATCATCAGGGAGCTTGGTTTGCCGTCAACCCAGTTTTAGCAGAGACGGAAAAATTTAAATCATGGTTGAACGACACCCACAAGCAGATATAAAAGCAGCTAATGAGCGTGCTTTGCGGAGTTTGGGGAGAGCAATTGCCCTTTCTAGCGGTCAATTCTCCTTGGTTTTGGTGTGCTGCAATTATCGAGTTTTGCAAGAGCGAATGCTGCAACGACTCGAAGAACTCTCTTCAGGAGTACACCAAATTCAAAAGATAGTTCTGCCGCATAACGCTAGAAGCCTTTACACAAGTATTCATTTACAACTGCTAACCGAAGATAATCCGCCCTCAGCGTTGATGATTTTGGGTTTAGAGTCAGTAGATGGACTCGACGATCTACTTAGGTCTATCAATCATATTCGTGATGAATTTCGCAAACGTCACCCATTTCCGATGATTTTGTGGGTGAATGAGCAAGTGTTGCAAAAGGTAGTGCGTTTAGCACCAGATTTTGCTAGTTGGGCGGCTACACCGATTCAGTTTGAGATGACAACTCAATCATTGCTGCAATTTCTGCAACAGGAAACTGACTCTTTATTTGCCACGGTGTTACCAACCGACGCGCCCGACAATCCAGGTCATGTGGAAAAGCTAACGCGAAACCTAAACCCCCAGACCCTTTACCTACAAGGATTGGCAGAGAATTTAAAGCCTCTCTCCTGTGAGGAAAGAGATTTGGAGAGAGGTTTTCAAGATCCTGTGAAAAGTCAGAATGCTGCACAACACCAACCTTCTCAAGTTGCAAAGCATTATTCCACTGTGGAGCAAGTGTGGGAACATAGCTATGAACTCCACTTTGCGATTAGAGAGTTGCACAATCGTGGTATTACCTTAGAGCCAGAATTACACGCTAGTTTAGAATTTGTTTTTGGTCTAGATAATTATATTAGCGATCGCATCAATACAGCTTTAAGCCATTTCCAGCACAGCTTGCAAGTTTGGCAGCAGTTGGCGAAGACAGGGGATGAGGGAGCAGGGGGAGCAGAGGAGGATGAGGGAGTATTTTCTTCTTCTACACCTCCTAATCGCCCATCTCCATTGCTTCTGCGACAGGGAATCTTGCTGTTTTATATTGGGCTATGTTATTGCCGTTTAGCAGAGCAAAATCAGACAGAAAACCGCCGCCATTGGTACACAGCTAAATCTTATTTTCAGCAGTGTTTGAATGTTTTACAGCTGGCTGGGCGTCCAGACATGGTTGCTGGATTTATTAGTCAACTCGCTGAAGTTTTGGAATATCTGCAAGAGTGGGAAGAATTGCAGACGGTTGCTCAAAAGTCTCTGGAGTTACATCAAACTTATGGTAGTCAAATTCAATTAGCTTGTGACTACGGTTTTCTGGCGCAAGTAGCTGTACAGCAGTCGCGATGGGTACAGGCGAGTATATTAGCACACGTATCCCTGCTGAAATTAGGTGAGGCGCAAAAGCACAATGACCCTTATAACTGCTTATTTCCACTACTGTTGGGGCAAATTTACTATTTAGTTTTAGCGAAAGCACAGCGAAATTTAGGAGAGCAAGAAGTAGCTCGTGAATACCTCGACAAGGCAACAAAAGAACTACCAGCAGCATTAGAAAGCAGTGCCCATCAATACGATGCCTATCGTTATATTCGCCTATTGCGGAGACTGCGATCGCTCTACTTTGAAGAAGAGCAATATCTGGAAGCCTATTACATTCGACAGAAACGCCGTTCTGTTGAGCAGCAGTACGGCTTTCGGGCTTTTATTGGTGCAGGACGCTTGCAACCGCAAAGACAGGTGACAAACCCAGCATTGATGTCACCTTTTGGGAGTAGCAGCGTTGCTTTAGAAATTGCGGCTTCTGGTCGAGAGCGTGATATTAATAACTTAATTGGCAGAATTAGCCGCGCCGATCAAAAATTGACGGTGATTCATGGTCAATCAGGAGTAGGTAAGAGTTCTACCGTAACTGCGGGTTTAGTTCCAGCACTGCAAAATCGAGCTATTGGCGATCAAATAGCTGTACCTGTAGTGCTGCAAGTTTATACCGATTGGGCACGGGAATTAGAGAAATCTTTAAGTGAGGCGATCTCTAGTGACGCATCCCTTGCCATCTATGCTGATATCAAGCCAGAAGCAGTCATCGAACCGGAAGCTTTGCCTAACTCTGCCACACCCATTACCATCGTTAGAATTTTACAACAACTCCAAGAAAATGCTGATAACCATCTGATCACAGTTTTAATATTTGACCAGTTTGAAGAATTTTTCTTTGGTTATAGCGATCGCAATCAAAAACAAGAATTTGATAAATTTATTAGCGACTGCCTCGAAATACCCTTTGTCAAAGTTATCCTTTCCTTGCGAGAAGATTATTTACATCGTTTATTAGACTTTAAACATCTTTCGGCACTGGAAGCTATTAATAACAATATTCTCGACAAGCATATCCGCTACCAGTTAAATAATTTTTCGCCAGAATATGCAAAAGCAATTATCCGAAAATTGACAGAGCGATCGCAGTTTAATTTAGAACCTGCTTTAATTGATGCCTTAATCGAAGATTTATCCACAGAATTTGGAGAAGTCCGTCCCATTGAACTGCAAGTTGTTGGAGCGCAAATCCAAGATGAGCGTATTACTACGCTAAAAGAATATCAGCCATATAGACCCAACAAACTCATCGAGCGATATCTTAAGGAACTGATCAAAGATTGCGGCCCAGAAAACGAACGAGCCGCGTTACTCGTCTTATACTTATTAACAGATGAAAGCAACAACCGACCTTTTAAAACTCGTGCTGAGTTAGCAGCACAGCTAACAGAGTTAGAAGACGCTGACAAATTAGAGTTAGTATTAGACATTTTAGTGCGCTCCGGGTTAGTGGTACTATTCCCTGATGTACCAGAACGCTATCAACTGATTCACGATTATTTAGTAGACTTGATTCGCTATCTGCAACAACAAGAATCGAGTTTACAGGTACAACTGAACCAGCTACGCTACAAAGTAGAACAGAGTCAAGCTGAAATTGAGCGACTTAAGAGCGAACTTAGCCAAAAAAAGCAGCGTTCTAAATTGGTAGATCCTCATCCCCAACAGGGATTGGATTTATTGACAGAATTGCGGGAGTTACACAAGCGGGAAGAACTGAGTCAGTTAGAAATTGAGCAATTGCGAGCCGAACTCAAAGAAAAAGAGTTAACAGCTAAACTCGCAGAAAGTCAAAAGAAACAAAGGCTCAGTGAAGCTCAATTAAATCGTTCATTAAAAATTGCACTTACTGCTTCTGTTCTCGCCATATTAGGATTAAGTATTTCCATAGTGACAGCAGTAGATAGTGAAATTAAAACCCTCAGTGCATCCAGTGAAGCCCTCTTTGCCTCCCAAAAAGGTATTGATGCTTTAAAAGAAGGTTTAAAAGCGGGGAGAAAATTACAACAAACAGTCTGGGTAGATTCTTATACAAGAGAGCAAGTACAGACGGCGCTTTATCAAGCAGTTTCTGGGTTAAGGGAATATAACCGCTTGGATGGGCATATATCTGGAGTAAATAGTGCTATATTCAGCCCCGATCGCTCTTTAATTGCCTCAGCCAGTGCCGATACTACAATCAAACTTTGGCGTCCTGATGGTAGCTTATTCAAAACGTTATCGGGACATGAAGATGTCGTTAATAGCGTCAGTTTCAACGCAGATGGTCAAATCGTTGCTTCCGCAAGTCAAGACAAGACGGTGAAACTTTGGAGTCGAGAGGGTCAATTGCTTGCTACTCTATTAGGGCATCAGGGTGTAGTGAATAGTGTCAGTTTTAGCCCAGATGGTCAGATTATTGCCTCGGCGAGTACAGACAAGACAGTGAAACTGTGGAATCGGGATAACAAGCTAGTTAAAAGCTTGCTCTTACATGATGGTGCAGTCTTAAGTGTCGCTTGGTCACCTGATGGACAAACCATTGCTTCCGGGAGTGCTGACAAGACGGTGAAATTGTGGAGTCGGGATGGTAAGCTGCTCAAAACCTTGCTCTTACATGATGATGCAGTCAAAAGTGTAGCTTGGTCACCCGATGGTAAAACTATTGCTTCTGCTAGTTTAGACCAGACAATCAAACTGTGGAATCTGGAAGGTAAGCTAGTGCGAACCTTATCGGGGCATAGTGCTGGAGTTACCAGCGTCAGTTTTAGCCGTGATGGTAAGACGATCGCTTCTGCAAGTACCGACGAGACAATCAAACTTTGGAGTAGTGACGGTGTGTTGCTTGGCACTTTGAAGGGACATAATAATTGGGTTAATAGCGTCAGTTTTAGCCCAGACGGTCGCACCTTGGCTTCCGCTAGTCGGGACAAAACTATTAAACTCTGGCATTGGGATGATGTGCTACTACGAAAGCCCAAAGCCGATAACGATGACTGGGTAACTAGCATCAGTTTTAGCCCAGACGATCGCACCTTGGCTTTTGCTAGTCGAGACAAAACTATAAAACTTTTTGGTCGAAACGGTCAACTACTCCGTATTTTGACGGGCCATCAGGGTCAAGTTTGGGGCGTTAGTTTCAGCCCCGATGCCCAAGTAATTGCTTCGGCTAGTAAAGATAAAACGGTGAAGCTTTGGAGTCGTGACGGTAAACTGCTCAATACTTTACAGGGACATCAAGATGCCGTATTGAGTGTAGCTTGGTCGCCAAATGGCCAAGTAATTGCCTCAGCTAGTAAAGATAAAACAGTAAAGCTTTGGAGTAGAGACGGTAAACTACTCAATACTTTACAGGATCATCAAGATGCTGTGAATTGGGTAAGTTTTAGCCCTGATGGCAAGTTGCTAGCCTCAGCCAGCGATGATAAAACCGTGAAAATTTGGAGTGCAAATGGTAAATTACTATACACATTAACTGGTCATAGCCGCCGGGTAAATGGGGTTGCTTGGTCGCCTGATGGTCAAAGCATTGCCTCAGCTAGTATTGATAACACGGTGAAGATTTGGAGCCGGGAGGGTAATTTGCTAGATAATCTTACAGGCGATGGCGATAGTTTTATCAGTGTAAGTTTTAGCCCCGATGGTAAGACTTTGGCAGCTAGCAGTGATGACAAAGTGAAAATTTGGAACCGAGAAGGGACGTTGCTGATTGCCTTGAAAGGTGATAAGCAAGAGTTAACCAGTGTCAGTTTTAGTAATGACGGCAAGACTCTGGCTGCGGGTAGTGGTAATGGCACAGTAATTTTCCAAGATTTGGCAGATATCCAACTAGAAAAATTGCTTACGCGGGGTTGCAATCTGCTACATAATTATTTGCAGACTAACCAGAAGGTAATGAAGGGCGATCGCGCCTTGTGTTCTGGTAGGTGATGGAGATTTTCTTTCTGGGGCATGAGGAAGAATAAACCTCTTGCAAAAATAGTTTTGCACTCTTGGGGAAAGGGTTGCATATTAAAGGGTGCATGGTAATTCTATCGCCGCTTTCCCCTTTACCCCTTACCATGCATCCCCACAACTGCTAGAAGTCTAATTACCAATACCCCATGCCCTCAAATCTAATTATGCCGCTTTTGATGCCACTGCCACGCATGAGCGACAATATCTTTGATGGATGGATACTGAGGTTGCCAGCCTAAAATTGTTCTGGCTTTCTCACCGCTGCCGATGAGAATCGGGGGATCGCCAGGACGGCGATCGCGTTCTTCTACTGGTATCGAAATTCCTGTCACCTGTTCGGCAGCTGCAATTACTTCTCTAACAGAAAAACCGCTGCCATTGCCCAAATTAAAAACTTCGCTATCGCCACCTTTTAATAAATATTCCAATCCCAAAATATGGGCATCTGCTAAGTCGTTAACATGAATATAATCACGAATACAAGTACCATCGGGCGTGGGGTAATCGGTGCCGAAAATTGAAATGGATTCTCGTTTGCCTAAAGCTGTCATCAGCAACAAGGGAATCAAATGGGTTTCTGGGTTGTGATCCTCGCCAAGCAAGCCACTGGGATTAGAACCAGCAGCATTAAAATAGCGGAAACGCACTGATTGGAAACCGTAAGCAACATCAAAATCAGAAAGAATTCGCTCTACCATCAGCTTGGTAGCGCCATAAGGATTAATTGGATTTTGGGGATGGTTTTCTGGAATGGGTACAAATTCCGGTACTCCGTAGGTGGCACAGGTAGAAGAAAAGACAAATTTCTTCACAGATGCCGTCAGCATCGCTTCTAACAGAGTCAAAGTACCAACAACGTTATTGCGGTAATATTTAGCTGGGTCAGTCACTGATTCTCCTACGTAGGCATAGGCAGAAAAGTGCATCACAGCCGCAATATTGCGGGTTTTAAATAGGTGATCTAGCAAAGGGCGATCGCCCGTATCTCCTACTATCAGTTCTACCTGTAAAACCTTTTCTACCAGGTCACGATGCCCATAGACCAGATTATCAAGTATCAGAACGTTATAACCCGCTTGCTTCAAAGCAAGTACCGTATGAGAACCAATATATCCAGCTCCCCCCGTTACCAAAATGCTAGGCTTTCCAGGTGACATAATTTTTCCTTTTGAGTGGATTACTCAATTAATTTAGTTTGTCGGTACCAGATTACTCTTCTGGAAAATTATAAATAATAGACGCAGTGTCAAAAAATTGCACTAAAATCACTACGACGGTAGTCTTTGGGTGTGAGGTTTGAAGTATTTTAAGTCAAACAGTGCGATTACAATTTGACAATAAAATAAATCCATTTCCCGAAACCTCTAGGTTGACCCTTACGGGTGACGCTCCTAGCGTCGCTACAGCTAAGAAGTCGCTAGTTGTTTTATGCAGGGAAACCATGCACGACAGTTCCTTTTGGGGAGCCACTTCTTCTCTGAACAGGAGAATAAGTGCCGTGAAAATCCCAAGCAAGGCGGACTGTCTTACCACCACACTGGCTCACTGCACCAGAAAATTTGAGAGTTAATCTATGTTTCTATTGTTAAGCCGGGTACTGCTGTGGCTACTGATTGGCACTATCGTATATTCTCTGTTCCAGCGATTTTATCCCTCTGGAAGTTTTGTAGGGCGATTAATCTTAGTCGTTATCTTGGTAATCGTAGCCCTATCATTTCTTAACCCCACTGAACCAGCTGTGGCGTCGTTGTGGAGGATGCTGTCTTTTCCACTCAGACCTCTAGGAGCCTCTGTTTTACTGATGATTTTTGCCGCTCAGAGAATCAAAGGAGGCGGGATAGACAAACCAGGAGGATACTTGATAGGTTGGGCACTGACGATTTTGCTGTTGGCAAGTACACCAGCAGTTGCTTATTTCCTTTATAGGGCACCTCTAGTAGTGACACGTGAAACCTACGTAGCAACTGCTACACCAACATCTGGGACACTGGTGGCATTAGGGCAACAAACCACCGCAGCGAACATCTCAGATGTGACGGGGGATGGCATTCTTTCTTATAATTTGAGAGTGCCCCCCTATCTATTACAAGGAAATCCCCAAGATATTCGCACACGCGGTTTACGACTTGAAGACTTTGTACCGAATGCGGAAACGTTGCTATTGACAACAAGAACTTGGGAAAGTTATCTCGGTGAAGTTTACAGGTTCTTGCGTGTTCAGCGGTAATAAAGAAAAACTAAAAAGGTCACAATACTACGCCCTAGTACCGCCTTCCCTAGAGGGTAGCGGTACTAGTAGCTGAATTAATTAAAGCTGTGATTGCCGCCATAGCACCAAGAGTTTGAATAGAGGTTACCATTCGGCTTTCAACGAAAGGGGATGGCAATAACTATCCAGTTGAAAAAGGTAATAAAAGCTTAAATTACAAGCAATATTCCCTCTACATAGCTGTCTTCTTGGGCTAGCAGTTAATCTAGGATGATAAAGTTGCAAAATTGCTTTAATGGCAAAATCTCGACGAATCGCTAAACTTAGTGCTTACCTACGTCCCCATTGGCGGGAGGCGTCCTTAGGCATTCTCGCTTTGTTGTCTGTAAATGCACTGGGCGTTTATATCCCTTGGTTGATTCGTGCTGGTGTTGATAAACTCTCGACAACCTTTAGCTGGAACCAAATACTACATTACGTAGTAATCATTGTCTTGCTCAGTTCAGCGATGTGGCTAATGCGGATGGCATCCCGCATTTGGCTATTTGGGGTAGGGCGTCAGGTGGAATTTGACCTGAAACAACGGATTTTTGAACACTTACTCAAGCTGGAGCCGGCTTATTTTGCTAGTAATACTGCTGGTGATTTGATTAGTCGGGCTACCAGTGATGTGGACAATATCAAGCGGTTATTGGGTTTTGCAGTCTTGAGTTTGGCAAATACGGTGTTTGCCTACGTCCTGACATTGCCAGTAATGCTGGCAATTAGTGTGGATCTCACACTAGCTGCCCTGGCAGTGTACCCTTTTATGCTCTTGTTAGTGAGTATGTTTAGCAATCGCTTACGTAAACAACAAGCAGCAGTCCAAGAGCAACTCTCTGACATCAGCGAACTCATCCAAGAGGATATCAGTGGTATTGCCTTAATTAAAATCTATGCCCAAGAAGCAAACGAGCGTCGAGCCTTTGCCAAGAAAAATCAGCAGCTATTGATTGCTAACCTGGAATTGGCAAAACTCCGAAATACACTGTTTCCGCTAATTGGCGGGCTAGCCAATGTCAGCTCGCTAGTAATCATCTGGCTAGGGGCGGCGCGGATGTCTTCTGGGACGCTTGCGGTTGGCGACTTTTTAGCACTGTTAATTTATGTAGAGCGTCTAGTTTTTCCCACAGCCCTTTTAGGATTCACAATTACGGCCTACCAACGGGGTGAAGTTAGTATCGATCGCCTCGAATCTATTCTCTCTGTCACACCAAAAATTCAAGACACAGCCGATGCCATACATTTACCAGTGGCTGAACTGAAAGGGGAAGTGACAGCTAAAAATCTCACTTACACTTACCCTGGTTCCACTACTCCAGCCCTAGAAAATGTTAACTTTACCATTGCTCCCGGAGAAACCGTGGCCATTGTTGGGGCAATTGGTTCGGGAAAATCCACTTTGGCGAATGCTTTGCCGCGCTTGCTGGATATTGAATCAGGACAATTGTTTTTAGATGGGATGGATATTACTAAGATAGCGTTGGCTTCTTTACGAGGTGCGATCGCCTACGTTCCTCAAGATAGCTTTCTGTTTAGTACTACAATCAAAAATAATATCCGCTACGGTGACCCAATTAGCGAACAAGAGCAGATAGAATCTGTTGCTCAACTTGCCCAAATTCAATCAGAAATTAACAATTTCCCCCAGCAATATGAAACTATTGTTGGTGAACGCGGTATTAGTCTTTCTGGCGGTCAACGACAACGTACTGCCTTAGCTAGGGCTATGCTGGTCAATGCTCCAGTGTTAATTTTGGATGATGCTCTCTCTAGTGTGGACAATCAAACAGCTACGCAAATCCTCAAAAATCTCTCCGGTGGTACTGAACGAAAAACAGTAGTTTTCATCACTCATCAATTATCGGCGGCGGCGGCTGCTGACCGTATTTTTGTGATGGAAAAAGGAAAAATTGTTCAGATAGGCAATCACTTACAACTGTTGCAACAAGAGGGACTGTACAGAACTTTGTGGAGCCAGCATCAAGTTGAGGAATTACTACGTTAAACTTTTGACCTATAAGGTTTATTGCATGAAGGGGCGCACATCTGGGCGCCCCTTCTTTTTAGGAATTACAGTATGCCCGTTCTGCTAATGTGACATCTAACACAAATGGATTGTCATTACCTTGAAATTTAGCGATCGCATGACTGCGTTCTATTTCAGTAATATCTGGGGGGTCTTGCTGATTCCATTTACACAAAATCTGACGCTGATTATTAAAGTAATTTTGGTCTACTCTCTCAGCCTGATTCCGATAAATAGTGTAGAAGTAGAACATTGCTCTAGCTACATCCCCTTTTACTTTCTCTCTCGGCTCAAATTTGGCAGATCCTGATTCGCTAAACTCGTCAATTGCACTACTAGGAATTGTAGATTGAACAGTATCATTTCGATACCATTTTTGAGTCCTTGTGTCGGCTATATCGTCGAAGGGTTTATTGCCTCGCTCACTATTAATATCTTCTCGTGCAGGAAATAAATGGTGAAGGTCACTTCGAGAATTACCTTTGTCAGCACCTTTACTTTGTGGCCAAACATGTTCCGTATTCAGTCCTAATTTATCAGCTTCCTGACTAGGATCGCCATTGCCAGTTAAACGAATTGGGTAACTGGCATAAATATCTGTCACAATTCCTGCTCGGTTATCAATAATGCCAAACATTTGGTCTCTTGCCCGATCATAATTCAAGATTTTGCTGGGCGTATACTCCTTAGCTAGTTCGTCAACTAAAGCGAATTTAGATAATTGAGGCAATATAATTTCCGAATCACTTACGGGAGTGGGTTGGCTAACGGGAGGGATGGTGTCAGAAGTGGACTGGTTAGTAGGTAATGTAAACGCTGCAATCACGGGGTCGTGGTCGCTGACAGGTCTACTAAAGCCAACGTTGACATGCACAATGTCAATTTCCGGTTGAGCAACACGCGAAAGATTTTCACTGACCAACAAATGGTCAATAAGTTCAGGATTTCCACGGAATTTGTAAGTAAACTGATCGCTAAGAGGTAAACGAACCGTCAGATTTTCAAGAATGTTACCCTTTAAGGTCTTCAAAGGTAAGGAATCTGGTAAATCGTTTAAGTCACCCAGTACAATTACTTTGGCTTGTGGGTCAACTTGTAGTAATTGTGCTACGAATTCATTAACGATTTGGGCTTGTCTGACTCGTTGAGCATCGCTGGGAGAACCTCCAAGCTTAGAAACAAAGTGATTCGCAATAATAAACAGTTTTTGATCGTTAAATATAAATTCTGCCGCAAGTGGCTTACGGCTTTGATCGAAAGCATTATTCGTGGGGTCAATGCGACCTGGGTTGAGTGAGAGGTCAAGACCATTTGAACCTTGAGTAATAGCCACAGCATCTAATGAACCGCCTCTTCTAGGCAGTTTTGCTAGAGTTATTCGGCTGGGTCGAAATAATAAACCGACACGGATATTACCTCCAGGTTCTCCACCATCTTGATCGTCACTGGGCGCAATATCAACAAAGTCGTATGCTGGACTACCGAGATTTTCGAGCGCAGCAATCAGTTTTTGGTAAGTCTGATTTGCATTCACAACGTCATCATTGGTTGGCCCGTTGTTATCCTGAACTTCAATTAAACTTATGACATCTGGTGCGTTCAAATTATTGAGAATAATTTTGGCAATATTATCAAAGCGTCGATCTTTCGGGTCTAAATTCTCGACATTAAAAGTTGCAACAGTCAATACATCTTGTGAATTTTTTAGAGATGTTGTTTCACGTTCTGGAACTGTAGGTACAGGAGTTGGTAATTGGGCTATTGGGCTAGCTTGCAGTGGGCTAATTGATGCAAAGAAGATAAGAGCAATACTAAGTAGTAGCAATTTTATAAATTTCATTCTCTCTTCCAATCAAGGTATTTTCTAGATTAGTCTTCTTCTTAACAGAATTCAGTTAAGATAAGCTTTAGCTTAGGTAAACTTTGTGCCTTATTCAACCTATACATTTTTATAAAAATCAGAACTATTTTCTGAAAAAGCCTGTCAAATAATAACAGGACTTACGCAAACGGTAGCCGAAAAGAATGATTTTCTTCTTAGAGGTTGTTTGAAAAGTGGTATGTTGTGATTTTAATCGAATTATTACCCCCCTTAATCCCCCCGATATATTGGGGGGAAATAAGAAAATCCGGTTCTCTCCCCTTATAAAGGGGAGGGCTAGGGTGGGGTAAAAAATATTTGATACATCAATCATGACTTTCCAAACATCCTCTTAGGGCAATTTATGTAGACGCATACTCCTACGGAGAAGCAAGCTACGCAAAGCGTCTGGCTGCAACACGCTGTTTGCGTTCCAAGAGTTGCGGCTGACCGCAGGGTATTGCCCCTACGGCGTGTAATTTTGCGTAAGTCCTAAATAAGTTATCCTGCAAAAGTATTAGGCATGATGATAAACACAAATATAGTATATGTATGTTTATTCCTCTTTTTGATGATTGCCTTGTTTAGGCTTATAGAGAAGCAGGTTAAAGCAAATTCCTTTCAAGTAACTCAACAACAGGCAATCAGAGTTTTATTTATTGGCAACAGCTATACCTATGTCAACGATCTTCCTTGGTTGACACAACAGTTGGCTGAGTCAGCAAAAGAAACTACAACGCTTGAAACTGAAATGGTTGTGGTCGGTGGAGCTACCCTCAAAAGCCACTGGAAACGTGGTAAAGCACTCAGGCTACTAAAAGCGAAACAATGGGATTACGTAGTACTCCAAGAGCA
The DNA here is from genome assembly GCF_020829665.1 of Nostoc sp. CHAB 5824. GTDB lineage: Bacteria > Cyanobacteriota > Cyanobacteriia > Cyanobacteriales > Nostocaceae > Nostoc. Next base: position 65,996 of record NZ_JAIVFT010000002.1, on the reverse strand, counting down.
AAGTACTTTACCGATTACCAATCCCAAGGAAATGTACAAGTACGCCACTCTCTTTGATGCCGAAATTAAGCGAGTGAATTCCCAAACAGTTTTCTATTTGACTTGGGCGAAGCAAAATCAATCAGAAACGCAACAGGTATTGACCGATTCATACATGACAATTGCTAAAGAACTGCAAGCCAAAGTTGCACCTGTTGGAATAGCTTGGCAAAAAGTTCAGGAAGCGAATCCGAAATTGAACCTTTATAGTCCGGATCAAAGCCACCCTAGCCCTATTGGCTCATACGTAGCAGCATGTGTATTTTATACAACCTTTTGCCAAGGAAGTCCGGTAGGGTTGAGTCGTCGTATATACAGTAGTCAATTTAGTACCCCACAAGAGGGCAAAAAACTTGAATTGGAAAGTTTAAGTGAAATAGATGCCCAAATAATTCAAAATTTAGTTGAGTACACCGTCAGAAAGATATAAGGACAGCCTTTTGCGTGGTTTCAAAGAAGTTTGGAACAAGTATTTTGGCCACGATGTCTGCGACGGGCAACTTTTGGAGACGCTACGCGTAGCTACGCCTACGCAGCCTATTATCAGAAAATTTTGCAATAACTGTAGCTTTACATAACTTGGTGAAGCTAGTGTCATCTGGTGTGATTACTACGTTAGTTTTTTTGAGTATCTGGGTAGTATAAATTACCGAAAAAACTAATTTGGTATATGGTAATGTTCAAAACTAAATTATCACAATCCCGTGCTTGGGAGGAATTTTACACCTTGAAGTTAATGCATCGCCATATTGGAGCGATCGCAGTTCTAATTTTAATTAGCTTACTGAGTTCATGGAGTGGAACACCAGATCGTCATATCATCTCTAGCTGCTGGGAAGGCTTTATCTGGGGATTGGCAGATCCAGTCATTAACTTAGATTGTTTAATTGGTATTGTTGCTATTGGCTTACTCTCATCTGTGTTTGTTCGTGGCGCTGCGATCGCTGGATGTTTTGTTTTAGCATCAATCTTGGGCATTGTAATTCATATATTCCAGCTAAATTTACCAGGCATAGAAATAGCCATCGCCATTTATACCATCGTTTTTGGTACTATGCTGATGATGCCAAATCAACCAAACTTTATAGTACTTGCTCTGGTGGGCGTCAGTGCTGGTTTATTTCAGGGTTACGCTGATGCTGAATCTATTATTGGGGCAGGAATGATGCCATTAATTGCTTATATAATAGGCATGACCTTAACTCTGTTTGCAGTTGCCATGAGTGCCAGAGAAATTGGTAGTGCAATGGGCATGGGAGAAATAAACCGAATTTTACCCTGGAAAATTAGTATTGCTGGCTTTGCTTTCTGTGCGATCGGCATTGTGTTTTTGAGCAATTCGATAATTTAAATCACATATTTCAATTCAGTGGAATACATTCATTCGTGGGGGCGTACAGTTAGCTGTACGCCCCCACTGCGTGTTCAGGGGAATTAAAACTTTACAACTGGAAATTGTCCAGCAAGCAGCACAGCGTTTTAGTGAATAAGCTGATGCATCTCTGCGCTAATCTAGAAGCTATATTTAAACAAAGGCTTATGACACCTGAAGAAATTGCGGCTACGCTAACAGAATTATTTGACACATCGGCTGTTGGTGCATTGGCGCAGCCCGTCGTAGAAATCGCTCCTGGATGGTGGCAAGTAGATACTTCTACTTTCCGGCTGTTGGTGCTGCTTTCCGAAGATAATACTTGGCTGCGAGTTTTACTGCCTATTGTGCCTATTCAAGAAGCCCAACCATTTTTAGGACAGTTCCTAGAAGCTAACTTTGATGACACTCAGGAAGTACGTTACGCTTTATATGAACAGGTAATTTGGGGAGTATTTCAACATAACAGTGCCACTTTAGTCAGTGCAGATTTGTCCAATGCAATCAATCGACTTGTATCTCTCCATGAAGCTGGATTAGATAATGTCTTTAATCGACTAACTGAAAGCCGCATCCGGCAAATTATTCAGGCAGCAAAACAGCAAGGACAATCTCTGCAAGCTACTATGCAAAGCTTAGAACGCTTTTATGCAGAAGGATTGCTGGGCGAAATAAATCAAACTTCAGAGGCGCAAGAAGAAGTTTTAGTTGCTTGGCGGCGTCAGTTAGAACGTTTATGGAATGAGGGTTGATTTCAATTTTTAATAAGGATTTATATCCGCGTTCCGTTTCCACATAACCAATTTACAGATATATCTATTTATCATGGATATCATTGAAATCCTTAAAGAAGACTATCAAAGATTCCCAGTAAATCAAACTTACAGCATTTACGCTCCAGACGTTTATTTTCAAGATCCACTGAATAAATTTCGTGGTGTTAAACGTTACAAACTAATGATTAAGTTCATTGAGACTGTGTTTTTAAATACCAAAATGGACTTACATAACATTCAACGTTTAGGAGACACAATAAAAACTGAGTGGACACTCAGTTGGAATACTCCTCTCCCCTGGAAGCCACGGATTTCTATCCCTGGTTGGAGTGAATTAGGTACTAACTCTGATGGTTTGATTGTTTCTCATATCGATTATTGGAATTGTTCACGCTTAGACGTGGTGAAGCAGCATTTTTTTACTGCAAAAATGTAAACAATTAAGGCTTGCTCTAATTCCCTTTATAGCCTTCTTCATCTATTTCAATCACAATTTTCTGTAGAGGCGCACAACTAGCTGTCATACGTGTCAACTTAAGCCAAAACCCTTTTAAAACCTCGTTAAGAGCCTCTGGCTGGAAATGCAATTCAATTGGCGGCAGAGCCTCCTAATGGGCATTCCCAGTCTCAAACTGGGAACGAGAAAAAAGCTGGTTTTAGACTGGTTTTTACGTTAAATTGACACCAATGGCTAGCTGTGCGCCCCTATATTATGGTTTAATTATCTAACAATTGCTGTAAAAAAGAGAGTTAGGCAAAATCAAGTCTTCGCCCAAACGTAGTTCACTTAAGTAAAAATACTCTCTCTAACGCTAGCTTTTTTCCATCCTGAAAGTGTAACTCGCACATGGACTGCTAATTACAAGCCCGGAAGTGGAGCGCCTCCGGCTTTGCGCTATGCGTCTACGCGCTTCCATCAGAAGCCATTATGATGAATATTGCAATATTCATCATCAATATCGTGACATTCATCATCAACATCACGATATTCATCATCAATATCGTGACATTCATCATCAACATCGTGACGTTCATCATCAACATCACGATATTCATCATCAATATCGTGACATTCATCATCAACATTAAAGCAATCGTCCAAAAAATCAGGTGCTATATCTGAATTAAGAGAAATTACTCAGATTTATATATTAGTTATTTAAAAAATAAAATTATTCACTAATTTTACTGAACCAAAAAACAGCCTTACTAAGTCAAACTATCTCTAGAACCTTCTCCAACGAATATATCTATGTCCCGTCCCAAACGTACATCCCGTATTCTAGAAAAGGCTGAATTGAGATCCGCTGGGTTGAAAGCAATAGATTCAAACATGGATTTTGGCAATAATTGCGATTTGCAAAATCTGACCAAATCAATTGAGCAGTTACGCACTATGCTTGATGCTTATAACATCTCTCTATCTATGATTGACTCTTCTAAAACTAAAATTGATGAGATGGAAAAAATCTTGAACAATCTTACAGATAAGATGGTGAGGGGCGTTGCTTTTAAGTATGGCAAAAACAGCAACGAATATGAAATGGCGGGTGGTATTCGTGATAGCGAACGTATCCGCAAAAGCAGGTTAAGCCGCCTGAAAGCTGGTGCAGTAAAAGTACCAAATGAGAGTGCTAAAACCGTCTAGTACGCACGGCGCGAGGCAGAAAGCAGAGGCAAAGTAAGCTTATAGCAAGGGAAATGGAGAATGAGCAAACGCTACTTGTTCATTAAAACCATTTATTCCTGACTACTGCAATACCTTTGGTGGGCTTCTCTACAAGACGCTGCGCTACGCAATTTATTCTATTCACTGATGCTCTTTAATAAAGGAGCTTTATATACAGTTAATATCATGCAATGCCATGCATATTCTATTATGCATTTTGTAGTATAGTCTCATCTTGATGATGTTGAAGATGCTGCAATCTACGAGTTTGAATAAGTTGCCTTTTATGCAGTTAATATCATGCAACGTCATGTATATTCTATGATGAATTTTGCAGTATAGTCTCATATTTAGTGATGTTGAGAATGCTGCAATCTGAGAATTTCAACAATTTTGCTTGTCTAAATTCTAATTAGCCTTTATAGTGATACGGTGTTTTCCCTAACAATTTTTCGGCAGATTTCTACCATGATTTACTCTCACAAATTGCAGAAATATTTTGCAGGTTTCTCTTTATCTGTAGTATTAGTAGCTGATTTAGTAATCACACAAAAAGCTCCTCCAGCTTTTGCCCAGACGGTAAATTCATCTATCGGTAATGCTGTAACATTCAGTTGCAATGATAGTGAAGCGACAATCAAAGCTAAAAATGGCCCCAAAGTAGTTAATGGAAGTACAGCCATTTACATTGGTTATCAGCAAGTTTCATCTAATAATAAAAATCCTGTGACAATCCGTTTCAATAGTGGTATCAAATCATGGTGTCGTAGTGATTATGAAACAACAAATGACGATGGTACAGGTTACGGATTGTATTGGGATGGGGGCAGTGTTTTATATGGCGTTTACTCTTCCACTGGTAGTCAGACTGGTAATGATTTTCGCCTCTTTGCAAGTGGGCGTTGGTTGTCTAGCTATGGTAGCGGAGGCGGGCCAAAAGTCGCAGTTATAGCCCGGATCAATCCAGACAATGGTCAGATTTACTATGCCACATTTTTATCTGCCAAAAAGGCGGATAATGGACAAACTAACTCTCTAGTTGTCCAAAACCTATCATGGAATGGCACAAATTTAACTGTGCAAGCAAAGTCATGGTGGACTCCCCGTCGCGCTAATACAAATTCCATGACTTGCACTGGTTCATCACCTTATCAATACACAGCAGTATTCACTGGCGATTTAACAAGGGTTAACTCGGCTTCAGCTCCTACTTGTAGTTAAGAGGTAATGATTCCACTATCAAACCGCAACGCGAGAGTCATTAGTCCTTGAGATAGCGCCCCCTCAGAGAACATGGTTTGAATTATAACGGTTCTCGACCCAGTGAAGTACAATTTTGACCTTACTTCCATTCCTCTCTCCTTTTAGGAGAGAGGCTTTGAGTTTTTCCCCCTTCCCTCTCCTCGTAGGAGAGGGTTAGGGAGAGGTCGGGAAGGGGGTTAGGAGGTTAGGTCTATTTGCATACCTTTATCTCACCAGATTGAAAATAGCTATAGTCCATAGTCATTAGTTTTCCGCTCACTTACTTTCTTTTACCAATGACCAATGACTAATGACCAATGACTAATTTTTCCCATTCGGACGCTGAATAATCGTCTCTACCACCCGCCGCTTGGCTTTTGGATCGATACCTACTAAGCGGACATACTCACCACTATATTCTGTCAGAGTTGATTCCAAGTTTGAAATTGCATCAGACTCAGCATCAATATGGCTATGAACACAACTTTGCCAAGAACCTGTGCGGAAGCGGCGCTCATCTACATGTTCAATACTAATTTGGTAGCCTTGAGACAATAATTGCCTAATTTGAGCTTGTGTATCCAAGCTCAAATGGGTACTCGATTCTTCCTGTTTCTGGAATCCATTAGTTTTTGCTTGTTGAGTTGCACCGTTGCTTAACGGCTGACTAATTGGTGTTACAGCAGCAGGTGGTGCAGATTGAGAATTTCTACCTCGATTGAGTCGGTTGTAATCATCAACCAAATGGGAATTTTCCACTCGTTTTTGTTCACCAACGAGGAAATTACCAGACTCGATTAAGTGAGACAGCCTGAAATCTGGCTTTTTAAATTCTGGTGGCCCTTTAACGCTGTTAACCACATTCAAGGATATCTGCTCAAAACCTACTTTATGGATGTAGTTGCGGATTTGTTCGTCATAAATGCGCGATCGCAAAGCGCTAAAAAAGTCAATTGACTGGTTGACAAATGTATCAACTAGCTGTTCAACTTCCTTCTGTGACAGTCCATCCGGTTCAAAAATACCCTTGACAATTCCCACCTTATCGTCTCGGTTTGGTTCCCAGTAAAATTTCTCCATCCGCCCATCCCGAATTAACGGTGCATAGAGAGTGGAAAAATCATTACCTGTAACAATAATCGGCACACGATGTAAAGGCGTGGAATCATAGCTTCCAGGCAACTGCACATCTGTAGGATTATCAGCAATATTCATCAGTGTGGCATTCACCAACTGCGTATTTACAGTATATTGAGTGCCTTCATCAAAGCGTCCAGCCCCCGCATCTAAATCGTTAATCATCAGTACACACATTTTGCCGCGTACTTTGATCAGTTCTGCTGTTTCCCGATAGCGCAGCCGAATCAACCGCGCTGGATCTCCTGCATCTGGACTTTCCAATTCACCGCCAGAAATGTTAGTCACCTCGATACCCATTTTCTCGAAGACTAATTGACATTGAAATGTTTTGCCTTCTCCTTTGCGTCCGTGAATTCCCAAAATCACGGGGACTCGCACGCCAGGAAGCTTTAGAAAGTTTTTGGTGATGTGGACAGCCAGTTTGTCCAGAAAGCGAGGAGCGATGTAGTAACCCATAAAATTATCTTTGCCTAGCACTGCTTAAAGTAATGTTAAGTTTTTTTGGTGATGACTGTTTATTTATCTTTTGGTAGAAAAGGAGCGCTACCTACCATAAACGTCTTATTGGATATGCATCAAAAATTTTATCAGCACTCAGTAAAGGTATATTTTCCACTACCGATTGTGCAATTAAAATTCGATCAAATGGGTCACGGTGATGCAAGGGTAGTGTGGCAACAACAGTAACATAGCTAATTTTGATATCGAGTAAACTAAAATCGTTCAGATTAAGTTGCTGTGTGATGAATATCTCAAATGGCTGATTGAAATTAAGCTTTCCTAAATTCTGCTTAATAGCTATTTCCCATAGACTAGCGATACTTAGCAAAATCTCATTATTCTCATCATTGATGAACTCTAGTACTTGATTACTAAGTCTTCAATTGTCAGTCACATACCAAATAAAAGTATGTGTATCCAACAGTAATATCATTCCATATATTCCTTAAAATCTTCCAATGGTTCATCAAAGTCATCAGATATTGTAATTAAACCCTTAGCGCTTCCAGGTTGACGGCGGTGTTTAAGTGGCGACACAGGAGTTAACTTCACAACAGGTTGATTATCTTTGATAATGATAATTTCCTCACCACTGAGTGCTGCTTCAATTAAGTCAGGTAAGTTTTGAGATGCTTCAGCTAGAGTAATTTGCTGCATAATTACCACCTTTGGATATAAAAATTAGGTGCTACCACTATCCTAACTGTGAATTATCAATTAAATTAAACCAATTTAACCAAGCGTCCCAATTTTCCACGATTTGAGCAAATTCTGCGTAACCGCCTGCTCTAGGATGAACACCATCATTAGCTTTTGCTTCATTAATCCAGATATTGAATTTTTCTAATATCGGAAAAACATCTAAATAAGGTACATTTAATTCATTACAAATCAAACCATATTGTTTGGATAAATTTATAGTTCTCTGCTTTCTTTGAGGATCTTCTTTTTCTGCGTATGGTGCTGGGCCAACCATCAAAACAGGATATAACAATTTGGCTTTACTTAAAATTTCACGGGCATTTTTGAGCGAATCTGCCAAATCTACACGAGTTTTACCATTTTCTACAGTTGTATCATTTAAGCCAAAAGAAAATACAACTCTGCCATCATATTCTTTAGGTAAGCGAAGTGATACTTCCTGTAACCAACGCTTTGCTATATCGGTACTAGTATCTCGCCTAATTCCTAAATTATAGTAAGTAATGTCATAACCTTTTTTATTAGCATTCGCACATACTCTCCCTGTCCAACCAAGACATTCTTGATCACCAGTACCATTAACAAAGGAGTCACCAACAAAGCAAATTCTTACTTCCGATAGATGCTGTAATTCCATTTATTATATTTAAAAAAAAAAGCAAAGGTTTACGCAAAAGGGCGCTGAGTTATTCTCTGCGTTACTCTGCGTTTTCCTTTGCGTCCCTCTGCGTTTCAAAACAAATCTAGTAAATAGGAGAGGTAGAATTATCTACCTCTCCTATGGGGATAAACTAATTACTTAAAGCTTGCTAGCTTTAGTATCTGTTGGTTTTGTTAGGTTTGTGAACAAGAAAGCTGAGAACTTGACACTGCTTGATGTTGTCAAAACCCACAACACGGATATAGCTGCTGTTGAATTGAGAACGGCATCCTTGAACTTCGCTCAGTACTTCTTGAGTAGATTTAGCACCAAACAAAGGTAGCTTCCACATTGTCCAATATAATTCTGTTGGCTCAGAAGTTTCGTTAAACTCGATCGCTGGAATGTAACCTTGATTCAAAATGTACTGGATCTGCTTGGCAATTTGAGCATCAGTCAGGGGTGGCAGATAAGAAAGGGTTTCGTAACGACGCTCTTTTGGTAAAGTTTGCATAGCTTATGATAATGGGTTGCGATTTTTACTACTACGTTGACCGAACTAATTGGATAAGTTATCCAAATTCGGATCTGAAGTTGCTTGCTGTTCTGGTTGCAGACTGGGGCTAGATGTGTCTATTCGTGTGATGCGTTCTAAATGCTGGCGACGCTGTTCCATGTTGGCTTGCTGAATGCCAGTGCGAACCATTTCCGGTAAAAATTCAATGATTTCTTCCGCAATGTGTTCTCTGACAGTCATGATTCGCAAAGCCAAATCTGGTTTTTCTCGCAACAGTTGCTCAATGTATGACTCACCATTCTGAATTTTGCCAGACGAAAAGTTATGCAACCAAAGTTCTAATGGAGGATTCGTTTCGCCTAGCTGTGCCAGTACTGTCCTTAGAGCCTGATAAGTCAGGTAGCTTTGGAGAGTCTTGGCTGTGTCCTTCGCAATTTGCTTAAGATTCATGCTTGACCCCAGCCCTGAAGAGTTATGAGTTATGAGTTATGAGTTATGAATTAATGCAAATCCTAACTCCTGTACAGACGCGATTAATGAGCCAGTACGTTGCGGTGAGGGGGTCGCAGTCTTGGCGGTTCCCGTCGATTGCGAACCCCCGAACCCGAAGGGGGGTTCCCACGCCACTTCCTTCAAGTCGGGCATTGCCCGCCCAACGGAGTGGCTCCCCGTTGTAGCGACTGGCGTCGCGTCTTTACTTCTAACTCTTAACTCTTAACCGTTAACTCAGATCAGACGGTATCCATTGCTTCAAACTCGAACTTGATTTCTTTCCACAGTTCGCAAGCAACAGCTAGTTCAGGAGACCACTTGGCAGCTTCGCGGATGATATCGTTACCTTCACGAGCCAAGTTGCGGCCTTCGTTACGAGCTTGAACAACGGCTTCCAAGGCGACGCGGTTAGCGGTTGCACCAGGAGCGTTACCCCAAGGGTGACCCAGAGTACCACCACCGAATTGGAGTACGGAGTCATCACCAAAGATTTCTACCAGCGCGGGCATGTGCCATACGTGGATACCACCAGAAGCAACTGCCATTACACCAGGTAGAGAAGCCCAGTCTTGGGTAAAGTAAATACCACGAGACTTGTCTTGCTCAATGTAGTTTTCACGCAACAGGTCAACGAAGCCCATTGTGATGCCGCGCTCACCTTCCAATTTACCAACTACGGTACCGGTATGGATGTGGTCACCACCAGACAAACGTAGAGCTTTAGCCAATACACGGAAGTGGATACCGTGGTTCTTTTGACGGTCGATTACAGCGTGCATAGCACGGTGAATGTGCAGCAAGATACCGTTATCACGGCACCAACGAGCCAATGTGGTGTTGGCGGTGAAACCTGCGGTGAGGTAGTCATGCATGATGATGGGCATTTTGAGTTCTTTAGCGTACTCAGCCCGCTTCAGCATTTCTTCACAGGTAGGAGCGGTAACGTTTAGGTAGTGACCTTTAATTTCACCAGTTTCTGCTTGGGATTTGTTGATAGCTTCAGCGACGAACAAGAAGCGATCGCGCCATCTTTGGAATGGTGCGGAGTTGATGTTTTCGTCGTCTTTGGTGAAGTCCAAACCACCACGCAAACACTCGTATACAGCGCGTCCGTAGTTCTTAGCGGAAAGACCCAATTTGGGCTTAATGGTACAACCCAGCAAAGGACGACCGTATTTGTTTAACTTGTCGCGCTCAACTTGGATACCGTGAGGAGGCCCTTGGAAGGTCTTGATGTAAGCTACTGGAAAGCGGATGTCTTCTAGACGTAGTGCCCGCAGAGCTTTGAAACCAAACACGTTACCTACAATTGAGGTCAACACGTTGGTTACAGAACCTTCTTCAAACAAGTCCAAAGGATAGGCAACGTAGCAGATGTACTGGTTGTCTTCACCGGGAACTGGTTCGATATCGTAGCAACGACCTTTGTAGCGATCGAGGTCGGTGAGCAAGTCTGTCCACACAGTTGTCCAAGTACCTGTGGAAGACTCAGCCGCTACAGCCGCACCTGCTTCTTCGGGAGGAACACCAGGCTGAGGTGTCATGCGGAACGCAGCTAGAAGATCGGTATCTTTTGGTGTGTAATCGGGTGTGTAATAAGTTAGTCTGTAATCTTTAACCCCGGCTTGATACCCAGATTTGCTCTGAGTCTTCGTTTGAGCGTAAGACATATTTTATCCTTCCCTGAAATCACTCTTGTTAATTATCAAATCACGTTTTGTGCAACTTCCCCTTACCCGATTTTTTCCCCCTTCATCGGGGAGGAAATCAGGTAAAATTTTTGTTAGGGGTTGTTTTTGGCAAAGGGTAGCAGTTTTTTTGCGGCTAACACTTTGGTAGCGGTGGTAGCCCTCCTCACCAGTGTTATCCCATTCTATGGGTACACGACCTAGCGCTTCTACTGTTTCCTCTTCCTACGAATCAAAATTCTTTTTTACCTCTTCTTCGCACCCAACTAAACCTTCTCAATTTAACCAAAACTTCCGCTTTTTGCGGCTTGATTTAGATAATTTCCCTACAAATTGGGGTATTTAGGGGATTGGGCTGGCTGGCACACATTCCCGCCTCTACACTCCCTCTATCTTCTCCGTTGATGGAAAAGATACCAGAAAAGAATTTACTTGACAGAGATTTAGCAGAGTCGTGAGCGTAAAGATAAAAATTGCACACCACGTAATTTGTAACTTATTCCACAATATATCAAGAATTCGATAAGTTATTCTTTGAAAGTTTTTAACTTATATATTTAATTTTGTTATTACATAAAGATTTAACATTTTATTACAGATGCTTTACAACGTGTCATCAATAACTGTAAGGAAGCTTTTGGAGAGTGGGGGAGCAAGGGAGGTAAGGGAAGAATTTCTAACTCTTGACTAATGACTAATAACAAATTTGAGAAAAATTGTCTATGACGTTTAAAAAATCCCAGCTAGGGGAACACTGGAATTAACCCAAAGCCAGTTTAGGTAAAGGCTATGGGTATTGTCTCCAAAGGAAATGTTACCGTGGTATTGTTTTGCAAGCGTACTAGTTTATTGACTACTTCTATCTTGCTGGGGTTGATAGCTTTGCCAAGTATAGGATGGGCACAAAAAACCCCTGATATTAATTCATCTGATCTAACTCCTACTTACCCACCTTCTGCACCGCCACCGCAAGTAGAACCTTTGCCCGATGAGCGGGGAATACAAGAAAATTCGCCAGAAACTGATTATCGTGTTGGTAACTTACTCGGAGATGTTACAGGCAATCTTTGGGTAGGTTCTTGGCGGGGACTATCGCGGATTGATCCTAAAACCGGCAAGATTATTTCTCGTGTTAGGTTACCGAATATTGCCATTGGTGCTTTAGCCCAAGACAAAGTAGGACGTTTGTGGGTAGGAAGTTATGATGGACTGTTCCGAGTAGACCCCCGTACTAGCGAAATCACCGCGCAGAATTTATTTTTGCCTTCTAAACGGGTGTTGTCATTGTTAGTTGACAAACGGGGTTATTTGTGGACTGGAACCGATAGCGGTTTAGCCCTAATTAGTCCCGACCAAGGCTTGATTATGACAACATTAAAAAATCTGCCTGGTGTCAGCGCCAACACCCTGACTTTAGATGCTGAAGGTCAACTGTGGGTTGGCACTCTTGATGGATTGGTGCGGATAAATACTGCTAGTGCTGTGATTATGAAGCGGATAGCCGATTTACCAGGGACGACTGTCCAAGCTTTAGCTATCAGTCCAGAAGGATTAATTTGGGCGGGAATGCCGAATAATTTGCTAGTTATTAACCCAAAAACTGGTGCAGTACTGCGGTCTGTAACTCGCCTGCGTGGGCGTGACGTGACGGCGGTACGTTTTGCTAAAGATGGTAGTGTCTGGGTTGGGACTAACAATGGTTTGTTACGATTAAATCCAAATACAGGAGCTGTGTTAGATGCAGAAGTTGCTGGACTTCCTTCTAGTCGGGTTCTTGCCCTTGCACCTGACATCGCCAATAAATTATGGATCGGCACTAGTGAAGGTCTAGCTTGGTTAATGCCCAAAACTGACAGTGCAAAACCTCATATTGCTTTCAGTCGCGCCGTGAAGTAACAAGTTAGGAGTTAAGAGTTAGGAATTAGAAGTTATGAATTAAATTAAACCCTGAACTATTTACTCCTAACTCTTCACTCATCACTCCTAACTCAGCACTCAGCACTCAGCACTAAAAAAATGGCAATCACTACCCAGCAATTAATTCAATGGAAACAACAGGGACGTTCAATTGTGGCGTTGACGGCCTGGGATTATGCGATCGCTCAACTCATCGATGCAGCTGGTGTAGACTTAATCCTTGTGGGCGACTCTATGGCAGTAGTTCTAGGGTATGAAACAACACTGCCGATAACTTTGGATGAGATGATATACCACGCCAAATCTGTGCGCCGTGGGGTTAAACGTGCACTAGTTGTTGTAGATTTACCATTTTTGACGTATCAAGAAAGTCTCCAGCAAGCAATGCATTCAGCTGGGCGGGTACTGAAAGAAACAGGCGCTCAAGCAGTAAAATTGGAAGGTGGCTACCCAGCGATCGCAGAAACTATTGCTCGTTTGGTTCAAGCTGGAATTCCGGTAATGGGTCATGTCGGTTTGACACCGCAATCAGTACATCAACTCGGTTTGCGACAACAAGGGAAAACGCAAGAAGCGAGTGAGAAAATTTTACTTGAAGCGATCGCTCTGGAACAAGCAGGTGTATTTTCTCTTGTTTTAGAGCATATCCCCGCAGATTTGGCAATGCAGATTACACAAAAATTGAGCATTCCTACAATCGGTATCGGTGCAGGAACTCACTGCAATGGACAAGTTTTAGTTACCTCTGATGTCCTCGGACTTACCGAGAAGCATCCACCATTCGCCAAAGTTTACACAAACTTGCGGGAGACGATTATCAAAGCCGTGCAAGATTATGCCGTGGAAGTGCGCGATCGGAAATTTCCATAATAGTAGAATTTGAGTTGAGTCCAAATTGGCGCAAAAGCTGAGAAATATGGCTGTAAATCTAAACGAGTCAGCCTCAACTTGAAGAATCTTGCTTTGTTTGATTTGCTTGCTCAATTCGCTGCTTAATTGCTTCTTCTGCTATGCGAATATTTTCTTCTATTGGTGTACCGTCTGCTGTCACCATTGGCCCGTACCAAGTTGCTTCTGAATCGGGAGGATTGCGGTGACTAAACAAGACACGAATAGCCTCATCATCATCTCGATCTGCCAGTATATAATCTGTTAGTTCTGTGCTAGTCATTGCTTCAAAGTTCGGTTTCATTCAAAAACCTCCAGAGTCGACTAGGGGGTACGATAATTTGAATATTCTCGCCTGCCAAAATATACACATCTCTAGTTTGGATTTCAAAACGAAACGGGTGAATATCTTTTTTAAGTACTGTTGCACATTAATCAAGATTATCTGGATCTATGCCGAGCGATCGCAATTTCTCCGTTAACCGTTGAATCTTTTCTTGTGGCGTAGGATAGCGTTTTCCTGATTCATCATACCAATAAACCCATTCTCTAGTTACACCGGAATAATTGCCGCGATCGCAGCCAATTCCTAAGCCAATTTCCGGTAACCAAACAGGATTTCCTGCTTGCAATTCATACTTGCCATTAATTAATTTATGCACTTCCAAACGCGGTTTGCGGCGACGGCGAGAAGAATAAATTACGTAATAAAGTACACCTAAATCTGCATATTCATTTAATTTAGTCGTATATTCTTTGCGATAAGTTTGAGAAACCACCTCTAGCACTAAAGTTGGTACAACTTTTTCATCCCACAACACATAACTCGGACGCAATTCCTCATCATAAAACCGTTCTACCCCCAAACTCAAAAACCCATCTGGCACAATCGCTGGTTTATCCGGGTGATAATAAATACCCATATCTATGCCAAATAACCAGTCCATGCGTTCTGCCCAAAGTATTAGCAGTATTGCCTTCAGCAAGCCTGGTATTAATTCTTGCAGTTCATTATCCACAGGCGTTTCGTCAGAGTCTGGTAGTTCTTCGGCTGAGGGTAAGTAGTTTGGCAGGTTGTACTGTAACATGGCTAGTTTCCCTAACACTCACCAAAATTATAGCGATTAACTCCGATTATTCTTTTATTACTGGATTCTTTGGGCGTAGACGCTCTTAGCGGCTTGTCATAGACATTGCTTCTTCAATTATCCGATTATTCTCTTTTATAGGTTTAACATCCTCAGTAAACATCGACGGATATATAATTGCTTAGGAGTCGGGAGTACGGCGACTAAATAGGATTTCCAACGCTTCTATATCTTCTCGATTAGTAAGCACATATGCCTTCAATTCTTTTATGAACATTTCTGCAAAATTAGGTTTCATTTACAAATCTCCAAATTCCATCATGAAATACAATGATTTGCAGTTCATCACCTACCAAAATAAACACATTGCCAATTGTGTCACTAAAACGGAATAGCTAAATTTTCCGGTAGAAATTGGACTTTTACATTTTGTTACATAGCTTTATTTTTTATTGCCGACTTACTTATAGCTAAAATCAATATGAACGCGATCGCTATCTCAACTATAATTATTAGCTAAAAACCCCATACTTGGAGGTGCAGCAATGGTACAACAAGTTACACCAAAAACCACCATCGAAGTCATCTACCCGGAAAGCGACGGACAGCCAATGGCGGATAATACAGAACAATTTGCATGGATTGTCAAAATTAAAGAAAATTTAGAAATCCTATTTACATCACAACCTGATGTATTTATCGCCGGAGATTTGTTTTGGTATCCAGTTAAAGGAAACCCGAATATTAAACAAGCGCCGGATACAATGGTAGTCTTTGGCAGACCAAAAGGAAAACGGGGTTCTTATTTACAATGGGAAGAAGATAATATACCCCCACAGGTAGTATTTGAAATTCTCTCGCCAGGTAACACTCTCAAAGAAATGACCAAAAAATTGCAGTTTTACCAGCGTTACGGCGTGGAAGAATATTATATTTATGATCCAGATAAGAATGATTTAAATGGTTTGCTCCGTTCTGGAGATAGTTTTGAAGTTATCGAAGAGATGAATGGCTGGGAAAGTCCGCGTTTGGGAATCCGTTTTACATTAACACTGGATACTCTGGAAATTGTTTCTCCCACCGGACAAAAGTTTTTGTCACCCGTAGAAATTGACCAGTTACGAGAACAAGAACGCCAACGTGCAGAACGAGAATGTCAAGCAAAGGAAGCGGCTTTAGAAGAAAAGGAAGCGGCTTTAGAAGAATTAGAAAAAGAGCGCGATCGCTATCAAGAATTGTTAGCTAAACTCAAAGAAAAGGGAATTGATACAGATAATTTATAATTATTGACTCCAAATCAGTTCTTTTTTGAAGGTTACAGAAAATACAGGCATAGCAGAGATTATCTGGTGTTGTTGCTCCACCATGTTTTAGGCTGATTATATAGTCAGCATGACTTTTTATTTAATTTTACTTCTGTGATGCTGATGGATACTTAATGATATAGGAACTAAAAATTTAACTATGGAACAACCGATACAAGTAATTGGAGGTGGACTAGCTGGGACAGAAGCAGCGTGGCAAATAGCCCAAGCTGGAGTGCCGGTAATTCTGCACGAAATGCGTCCAAAACGCTTCAGCCCTGCTCATCATACAGAACATTTGGCAGAATTAGTGTGTAGTAATTCCTTTGGGGCAATGGCAAGCGATCGCGCAGCTGGATTATTGCACGAAGAATTACGCCAACTCGGTTCTATCGTCATTTCTAAAGCTGATGAACACGCCGTACCTGCTGGTGGGGCGCTAGCGGTAGACAGGGGACAATTTGGCCAAGATTTGACTCAAACTTTAGCCAGCCATCCTTTAATTGAATTCCGCCGGGGTGAAGTATCTACGATTCCTGAAGGAATTGTGGTTTTGGCAACTGGGCCTTTAACGAGTCCCGACTTAGCCGAAGATTTGCGCCGCTTTACCGGGATGGAATACCTGAGCTTTTTCGATGCGGCTAGTCCGATTATTGTGGGAGAATCGATTAACCGTGACATTGCCTTTATGGCATCACGTTATGACAAAGGTGAAGCTGCTTATCTCAACTGCCCAATGAATAAAGAGCAGTACTTGCGGTTTCGAGAAGAACTTTGTAAAGCGGAACAAACAGAACTCAAAGGTTTTGAACGGGAAACGGCGAAATTTTTTGAAGCTTGTTTACCCATTGAAGAACTAGCACAGCGTGGGGAAGATACCATGCGCTACGGCCCCCTAAAGCCAGTGGGATTGTCAGATACTCGCACCGGGGAACGTCCTTATGCTGTGGTGCAGTTACGACAAGAAGATAAAGCCGGTCAACTGTGGAATATGGTAGGATTCCAAACTAATCTGCGTTGGGGTGAGCAAAAGCGAATATTTCAGCTAATTCCCAGTTTGGAAAAGGCAGAGTTTGTCCGGCTGGGAGTGATGCACCGCAACACTTTTATTAATGCTCCTCAGTTAATGCATCCTACTCTGCAATTTAAAGAGCGTCCGACATTGTTAGCCGCTGGACAGTTGATTGGTACTGAAGGCTACACTGCTGCGGCTGCGGGTGGTTGCTTGGCGGGAATTAATGCAGCGCGGCTAGCTTTGGGTAAAGAAGCTTTGGTTTTACCACCAACAACAATGATGGGTGCGTTATTTGAATTTATTAGTTCCGCTTCGCCGAAGCATTTCCAACCAATGCCGCCCAACTTTGGGATTTTTCCCGAACTGGGTGCGAAAATCAAAAGTAAGCAAGAGCGTTATGGACGTTACCGCGATCGCTCTTTAACTGATCTAGCAAACTGGAAAACTAATCATAATTAATGGGCATTGGGCATTGAAAAGAGGCAGAGGGTTAGGGAGCAGGGGACAGAGGGGAAAACTTTTCTCCCTTGCTCCCTGCTCCCGTGCTTTTTCGCCACTCTCTGTTTAATAAAACTTCAAATAGGTTTATTATCCTTTAAAATCTTTTGCAGAGATTCTAGGTAAGATATATGGCTGATATTGTTGATATTGCAGTTACGGCTGAGTCTTTCAAAACACTAGTGGCAGCTGTACAAGCTGCTGGTTTAGTAGAAACATTAAAAAGTCCTGGCCCGTTCACTGTCTTTGCACCGAATGACGATGCCTTTGCCAAGTTACCAGCGGGAACTATCCAAACTTTGTTACAGAATATTCCCCAGCTAACACGGATTTTAAAGTATCATGTTGTTCCAGGAAAGCTGCTAAAGGCTGATTTGGCAGAACTTGGTACGGTTAATTCTGTGGAAGGTTCACCCATTAAAATTGATTCTTCTGATGGTTTTGAAGTTAAAAATGCCACAGTTTTAGCAGCAGATATCGAAGCTGATAATGGTGTGGTACACGTTATCGATACGGTAATTTTACCGGGTTAATTCAGCTAGGGTGGGTGTTTTCCACCCTACTTTTCCAAAATCTTTATAATTAACTAACTATTAGTAGTATCAAAACGCAACTAAATAGTTTAATTTATGTTATATTCACAAAGTGATTACTCACTCATACGTTAATATATATTTCGTTATTTTAAATACAATAAATTAAATTCTTAAAAAGCTAACATCTATCCCAACAAATTAATGCTCGATTTTAACACCTTAGCTGAGTTCTCTCGTGGTAACTGCATAAGTATTTGTGCATTTCTCGTACCAGCAAACTTGCTTGTCACAATTTTAACGATCAGCCTGGTAGCGTTACGTCGTCCATCGCATCAAGTGTGGCAATCTGCTGGAATTGCGAGCTTTTTTGCTTCTGTAATGATAATACACGTATATACTTGGTTCATGATTGGTGTGGTGATGGCTCCTACTTATATATTGCTGTGGCTAGCAATCACCTGTTTAGTGACTAATTTGGCAGCAATTCTTTTTCAAAGACGCTACGGTAACAGCCCTAGTCTTTCCAACAACGCCTGAAATCTACACGCATTCTCCATTCTCCAACTCGCTGGTGCAACTAGTGCGTAGACGCGTAGCGGCTTGTCGTTAACCATCGCTTTTTACGATTCTTTCATAGCACCCAACACAGCAACTTTGCCCTTTTCGGGTGTGTCTGCCAATAATTGCAACGCTTCGATCATAACTTTTGGTAAGGTAAAGCACTGCCTAGACGTGTAGCGGCTTGTCGTTAGACATCGCCCGCCATATTTTAGATTAAAAACGACTTAAAATTCTATACTCTCGGTTTGTGCTGCTGTTGGTAACAGCCGCAATGACTTGATTGATGCTGCATCGGGTAAGCTAAATCTCAACACCGTCTTCAACTTACTTTGCAAACAGCTTTTAAGATCATCATAATTAATAAATCAGTATACTCACCGTTGTGAGTAAAAATCTAACCCAAGACTCTGACTATGAGTCCAATATTTCTCCTCATAGCTAAAAACCAGACTAAGAGTATAAGTTTTTAACCCTGCTGTTCTATTCTTTCGAGGTAAGTTTGAAAACGATGTTTTTTGGATTTCAGGTTCAGCTTTAGAGAGATAGCTGTAATTGTACAAGGGCTAACTCATATACTATGTTGCCTAAAACCGCAATGACGTATGTCACATTAATAATGTGAGCAAGAAAACTTACTATCAAAAATTTTCGAGTATATTATCTTTTCAATTGCTGATGTAGCAAAAATGGATTTGACAACTTGCCATGAGTTTTGATTACCCACGCGACACTACTCAAGTGTATTCATAGAGGAACAGAAGTTTATGACCTCAAGTACAACTTACACTTACGATACCAATGGCAAATTGATATCTGAGAATATAGACAACAACAATAATGGGATAACAGACTCAGTTATTACATACAGCTATAACCTGGCGTTAATAAGTAGTGACTATAACGGCGACGGCATCGCTGATAATGTGAATACCTTTACTTATGATGCTAACGGTAACCAGACATCTAGACGTATAGACAGCGATGGCAACGGCATAGTTGATTATTTTGAAACCTTTACTTATGATGCCAACGGCAACCGGACATCTCAAAGCTCTGACTTTAACGGCGACGGCATAGTTGATACTTACATTTATACTTATGATGCTAACGGCAAGTTGCTATCCTCTAGCAGTGACATCAACGGCGACGGCATCGCTGAGACTGTCACAACCAATACTTATGATACTAACGGTAACCTGACATCCCAAAGCTCTGACAACAACAATGACGGCATCGTTGATGATGTCACAACCTATACTTATGATACTAACGGCAACTTGACATCCCGAAGCTTTGACAACAACAATGACGGCATCGCTAATGATATCATAAACTATACTTATGATGCTAATGGCAACCAGACATCCGAAAGCGGTGACTATAACGGCGACGGCATCGTTGATAATGTCACAACTAATACTTATGATGCTAATGGCAACCAGACATCCCAAAGCGTTGACTACAACGGCGACAGCATTGTTGATAATGTCACAACCAATACTTATGATACTAACGGCAACTTGACATCCCGAAGCTTAGACTACAACGGTGACGGCATCGCTGATATTGTCACAGCCTATACTTATAATGCCAACGGCAAATTGATATCCGATAAGACTGATAACAACGGCGACGACATCGCCGATCAGTTCACAACCTATACTTATGATACTAACGGCAACTTGACATCCCGAAGCTTTGACGACAACGGCGACGGCATTGCTGATTCTTTCATAACCAATACTTATGATGCTAATGGCAACCAGACATCTCAAAGCGTTGACTACAAGGGCGACGGCATCGTTGATGATATCACAACCTATACTTATGGACGCGCATCCGCCAGCTATGACTTCAACAACGATGGTGTAGTTGATGCAGTTGGCACTTATATCTACGATTTTAGTGGCAAGCTGAAATCACAGGAGATTGACAATAATCGTGATGGCATCATTGATGAGGTGACTGCTTATAGCTACGATGCTAATAACAGACTATCTGCACAGGTAGCTGACAAAAATAATGATGGCATCGCTGACGAGATTACAAGTTACAACTATGATGCTAATGGCAAACTGACTGACGCAGATATTGACAAAAATGGCGATGGCATTACCGATGCAGTTGCCAGTTATCTGTATGATGCTAACTCTCAACTCATCAGCCAGACTACCACAAAAGGAAATGTGCAGCGTAAAACCTTAAACGGTGGCAACAGTGCAGATATACTCACAGGTAATGCTGGCAATGACAATATTTCTGGCAAAAACGGCAACGATCAACTGTTTGGATTAGCTGGAAATGATAAACTAGTTGGTGGTAAGGGTAATGACATCCTCAACGGCGGCGCTGGTGGTGATATTCTCACAGGCAGTAATGATGCTGATAAATTTGTATTGAACAGCCTGAGTGATTCACTGCTGTCTGGCTTTGATATAATTACTGACTTCAAGATCGGTGAAGATAAAATTGATGGTCTGAATGCAGTTTCAGTCGGTAATGTGGTTAAACTTGGCACTGTTGCAAGTCTGAATCTTTTCGATGTACAACAGACATTGACAGCATATAATTTTATCGCTCAAGGTGCTGCAACATTTACCCTTGGTACAGGCAATAATGGACGGACTTTTCTAGCACTGAATGACAATATTAATGGATTTTCTGCCCTCACTGATGCCGTGATTGAGATTAGTGGCTACAAAGGCAACTTAACTAACTTAGCTATTGTCTAAGTTTAGTTACTTCAAAAAATTTGCTGGTATTGGCGGGTTACACCTACTAATAAATCAGGAGAGATGAGAAAAAGCGATCGCTTGCAGGTTAAAAATCGGTTAGGGTATCCCTACTTAGTTGACGCTTCTCCATTCATGCTCAAGAATCGCATATAGCCATGAGTCTCGCCATTCTCCCTTAATCCAATGGTGTTCTCGCAAATATCCTTCTTGTTGCATTCCGATTTTTTGCAAAACTCTTGCTGAAGCAATATTTTCTGGGTGACAAGTCGCAAAGATGCGATGTAAGCTTAACTCCTGAAAACCAAAGTAGATAACACCTAGCGCAGCTTCAGTTGCATATCCCTGTCCCCAAAATTGCTTAGAAAAACAGTATCCAATAGAGCCTATTCTGTTGCCAGTATCTAGAGTAGAAATGCGACAAGTACCAATTAACTGCTTTTGGGCTTTTAAAGTCACTGCCAAGGCAAAATGCTGACGGGGTTCTTCTCTTTGCAATGAAATCTCTGCTTGCAAAAAATTTTTGGTATCTTCTTCGCTATTAGGGCCAAAGGTCAAATAACGCACAACTTCATGATCGCTAGCGTATTGATGAACCGCTGGCCAATCTGATTCTACAAAGTCTCGCAGTATGAGACGTTGGGTTTCTAATGGTAAACTGTCGCGCATTTAACTTGCACATCTTTTCGTGTTGGCTGTCGACTGTTGACTGTTGAGAGTTAACCGTCAGCGGTCAACGAACTTAGGAAGTGACTGTGTAATTTAAAAGCATAATAGCTTATCATTTGGAAAATTCTGCACGTAACTGATTGACTACCCGATCTAGTCCCACGGAATGGGCGGCTTTAAACAATAAACGATCGCCTGTTTGCACAAATGTCTTCAACCTAGCTACCAAATCAGCATGAGTTGCAAAGCACTCCGATGGGATACCTTCGGCGCTAAGGGCGATCGCTTCGGCATCTTGTCCATCTACCAAAACCAATAAGCCGTCTAAATTCAACTTTTGCACTGTTTCTCCCACTCGCTGGTGCAACTGCTGCGATCGCTCTCCCAATTCTTTCATTGCACCCAATACGGCAATCTTCCGCTTTCCAGGTGTGTCTGCCAATAATTGCAACGCTGCTATCATAGCTTCTGGTGCAGCATTGTAAGTTTCATCTAAGATTACCACATCGTTGGGTAAGGCAAACCGCTGCGATCGCCCTGTGGGCATATCCACCATTACACCTGCTTTGAGGCTTGCCCAATCGATCCCCAACACCTTTGCAACCGCTAAAGCTGCCAAGAAATTAGTTGCATTGTGACGACCAGGTAAAGGTAGAGGTAGTTGGATTCCTGCAACTTGCACCTGGTCGTTATCAATTAATTGCCCTTGGATATCACCACCAGAAAAGCCGTAAGTTAAAACTTTTCCGTGCCAAACTTTCGCCGCTGTGGCCATTAATAGGGGATTGTCGTGGTTGAGAATTGCCACACTATCAGCAGACATTTCAGCTAACAACTCACATTTTGCCTGGGCGATGGCTTCTTCGGAACCCAGTAATTCAATATGCGCCGTCCCCACGTTGGTAATCACTCCAATTGTTGGACGTGCTATTTGTGTCAATTCGGCAATTTGTCCTCTACCCCGCATCGCCATTTCAATCACGGCGTAGTCATCTTCTGCGCCAAGTTCTAGGAGAGTTTTCGGGACACCGATTTCGTTATTGTAATTTCCATAAGTTTTGTGAACTCGCCCTTTTGTCCCTAAAACTGCCGCAATTAATTCTTTAGTTGTAGTTTTACCTACGGAACCTGTTACGCCAATTACAGGAATGTTAAAACGATCGCGCCACCATCTGCCAATTTTCTGATATGCCTGGAGGGTGTCTTTTACCTGTAATATAGGAAAACCGGGATTTTCGTATGCAAAATCTACAATTGCCACTATTGCACCCTTTGCGATCGCTGTTGGCACAAATTCATGTCCATCAAACTTATCGCCTCGTAAAGCTACAAATACTTCACCCGGCTTCAGGCTACGGCTATCTGTTTGTATACCGCAACTTACTTGTGTTAAAGCAGTTTCAGATAAGTTTATAGGACTGGCCAAAAGAACTTCAACCAGTTGGGTTAAGGTGGCAGAACAACGCATAAGGAATTTACAATTTAAAGTTCAAAATTAGAAACTCGAATTATGACACAATACTGCATTGAACAACAAGATTTGCGACTTCTTGAAAAAGGCGCGAATCTAAGCCTAGTCACAATAACGCCAAGAATAGTATCAAAGAAGCTTAACTCCTTTGGCACGCTTTGTTTATAAGCTATTTATATAGTTTAATTAAGCATATGTTTTCTTGGCTTATCCCCGGTTTTTAATTAAGATTACTTGCACAATTTGCCTTGCTATCTCACTAGAAATACCTAAAGCTTGATATAAATCATTTAAGAAGTTTTTTTCTTCTTCAGCTATGATACCTTCAGCTAAGACTAAATCGGTGGCTACCGCAAAGGCTGCTTCCCGCAAGTCTTGAGATAGAGAATCTCTAGCTGCATTAAATAAACTATTAAAGCCATCCCCTTGGAGAATCTCCAAGATTTTCTCAATCAGCTTGTTTATCATCTCATGGGGATAACTTTTAAAAAGTTTCATCCGAGACAGGACAAAAGTGATAGAATTTGCTTGCTCAACAGAAAGGTAACCGTCTGATGCTGTTGCCATCAAGATAATGACAGCAAAACCTTCCGCTGGATTGAGTGCTGTTTTTGTTTGGTTTTGTGTGCCCAACACAGCGTCGAATAGACCCATTGTAGTAACTCCTTGCTTAGAGTCTCAATAGCGCTACACTTACCTGTGTGTTTAGTGCATTTCCAGGTAAGGCTGCAACGCTGTGAGACTTTCATGCTTTAGTGTTCCCAAGATTTATTCACGGCGAACACTTGTACCTAATGGTTTTTAGCAAGAACTACACTACTATTTATAAACTTAGCGTTCTCCTGCCTTTTCTATTGTTTCAATTACCGCCAAACCTATACCAGAAGCTGCTATTAACAGTACTACTGATATCAAATAGGCGTTGGTCAGCATCCGTAGGGCTTCATCGAAAAAAATGTAGGTGGTCATTGCTTCACCTTTTGAAATTTGTGCTGCTAGTACTTTTTATTTCTCCACACCCCGATAGGTGAATTTCGTTGAGAAACTGCTAGCAATTGCATCTTAACAAAACTTTAGCTCTTTAAGAACCCTGTTCAAACTTTTTATTTCTGAAGATTTGATGAATTTTAGAAAGCCTTGGTAAAAGAAATTACTTAGGTTGAGTTTAGAGCAAAAGTTATGTCACCCTAAATTTACGTAAAGGCAGTTGTTAAATTAGTTAACTAACTCACAAATAATAATGACAATAAATATGCACAAATTGCCTATTTTTACAGACTATGTTGTGAAATTCAAAGGAAATATACAAACTGATGACTGATGACTGATGACTGAAAACCCGTCAACAGTCAACAGTTAACGACCATCAAGAGTGTTTATATACTTTAGACGTGCATCAACTTATGATATCAGTGCATATACGAAAGTCACTCAATTACGAATTCCGAGGTTCCACTTAAAAAAAGGAAATCCCTAAAGTAAACAGCGTTCAATCGTCGCTACAACTGATTGAGAAAGAGAATCAAAGTCGTAACCGCCTTCTAAGCCAAACAGAATTTTACGAGTTACCTCTAGACAATAATCAGTAAATAAAGCGTAGTCTTCTGGCTGCAAATTGATACTTGCCAAAGGATCTGCGGCATTGGCATCATAACCAGCACTCACAATCAGCAAATCCGCCTGAAAGTTAGCTAAAAAGGGTACGACCTGTCTTTCAAGTAGTGGTTGATATACTGCAATATCACTACCAGGGGGTACAGGTAAATTTAATACATTATTATGAAAGCCGCGTTCTGCGGATCTTCCAGTACCGGGATAGCATGGGTACTGATGTAGGGAACAGTAGGCGATGCGTGCCTCAGTTTCGACGATCGCTTGAGTCCCATTACCGTGATGCACATCCCAATCGAGGATGGCGACGCGGTTAATTCCGGGTTGTTCGAGGGCAAATAAAGCTGCGATCGCTGCATTAGAAAATAGGCAAAACCCCATCCCCGCATCACTTTCTGCATGGTGTCCTGGGGGACGCGCCAGTACAAAAGCCGGATTAGCCGACCCTAAAACAGCCTCAACTCCATCCAACCATGCACTGACTGCCAACAATGCCACATCATAACTGCGCGGGGAAACTGGCGTATCTCCATCTAAAGGGCCGCCGCCACTAGAAGCTATTTGCCAAAGTTTTTTGATGTATGCTGGACTATGTGCTCTAACCACCATAGACATCAGTGATGGCTGTTCTGATATTGGGGTAGGCTCGCGCCAGACAATTTTATCTGCGAATGTAGCTGCTTTTAGGGCAGTAGCGATCGCTATCAAACGTTCTGGTTTTTCGGGATGGTATTTTCCAGTCTTGTGATCTAAAAATTCGTCGGAATAGATGACTGGCAGCATAGGACGAAAAAAGTTGGCAGCAGGGACACTGAATGCTATTGTATCCTCACTGGTACAAACAGTTTTTCCTTGTAAGCTGTCGCGCATTTAACTTGCACATATTTTCGTGTTGGCTGTTGACAGTTGACAGTTGACTGTTGACTGTTGACTGTTGACAGTTAACGAACTTAGGAAGTGACTGTGTAATTTAAAAGCGTAATAGCTTACTAGAGCATTGGTCGTTTACTTTCGAGGATTTCTGTTGCAATGTTTGCAGAAAGCGGTCGGTAGAATAGAAAGCCTTGTACATCGTCACAGTTGATAGATTTCAAAAACTCCAGTTCTTCTTCTTTTTCTACCCCTTCGGCTGTCAACTTCAATCCCAAGCTCTGCCCCAAGCCAACTATGGCCTTGATAATATGAGCTACTTTGACATCCCGCGTCAAATCTTGAATGAAAGACTTATCTATTTTCAGATTATGGAGTGGCAAAAGCTGTAGGCGCGAGAGCGAAGAATGACCCGTACCAAAGTCATCAATGGAGATGTAAACACCCATCTGCTCTAGATTCTCTAACACCGTTCTGGTAAAATCTAAATTTTCAATGGCTGTGGTTTCGGTAATTTCTAATTCTAAAAAGCGCGGCTCCAGCCCCGTTTGTTCTAAAACTTTGGCTACAGTCTCCACCAATTTGGGTTGGCGGAACTGTTTAAGAGAAAGATTAACAGCGATCGTCATGGGTGACAATCCTGTATCTTGCCAGGCTTTATTTTGGCTACAGGCTGTCCGTAGCACCCATTCGCCGATGGGGATAATTAATCCACTTTCTTCGGCGAGGGGAATGAAAACACTTGGTGCGACCAATCCCATCTCTGGGTGCTGCCAACGCAACAAAGCCTCCATACCAGTAATTTCTCCTGTGGCAATCTTCACACGAGGCTGATAGTACACCGTAAATTCTTTGCGTTCTAGGGCATAGCGCAAGCTCTTTTCTAGAGTCAGGAGTTCAGGGTTTTTAGCGCTCAGGGAAACACTGTAAAATTGGTAGTTATTTCGCCCTTTGTCTTTGGCGTAGTACAAAGCGGCATCTGCGTGCTGGATTAGTGTTTCGGCGTTAGGACTGTTGTTATCAAGCAACGCAATACCGAGGCTGGCAGTCAGATAAAGTTCATGCCCTTGCAGATGGAAAGCATCCTCTAAAGCTTGTAAGATTCTATGCGCCACCTGGGTTACCTCTTCAATATCATTGACTCGCGGAAGTAAGATAGTGAATTCATCACCTCCCCAACGGGCTATAGTGTCTCCACCTCTGAGTAAGTTTTGTAATCTGTGAGCGACGCTTTGTAACAATTGGTCTCCCAAAGTGTGCCCCAGAGTGTCATTAATCACCTTGAAGCGATCCAGGTCGAGAAAGATCACAGCTAAACTTTCGCCATTCCGAGTAGCGTTGGACAAAGTTTTACTAAGCAGCTCATTAAATAATAGGCGATTGGGCAACCCTGTCAGCACGTCATGGAGGGCTTGATAGCGAATCTTTTCTTCTACTTGCTGACGCTGACGCGCACCAATGATACTAGCCGCCATCGTCAAAAGGGTAGATTCTTCGTGCCTTGACCAATGACGCTCAAAGGTGCAGTCTGCCAAGCCAAGGTAACCCCAGAACTCTTTCTCCAACCTGAGAGGGACTAGGAGAAGCGATTGAATGCCATCTCGAATTAGGAATTCTTGTTCAGCGACAGGAAATTTTTGCGTGAGTCCGCTAATCGACTGGCCGCTAGAGAGAACACCGTACCAACGGGCTAATCCAGAACCTTGATAAGGCTGATTTTGCCAATAGTGGTGGGTAGATTCAACAGAAGAACGTGTCCATTCAAACCGCAGGCTGACTGCTATTTCCCCTGTAGCAGGATGCGGATGGTTCTGAAAGAGATAGGCACGATCTGCTTTGGCAGCTTCGCCCAATACAGCTAGAGCTAGATCAATACCAGTTTCGTAATTCATTTCCCCTAGCAAATAATTGGCAGCTTCTGCAACTGCTTGTAGCAAGCGATCGCGCTGACGCAATTCAGCTGTGGCTTGTTTTTGCTCTGTAATATCCCTAATAATAAAAGTTCTAATTAAATCACTTTCAGGAAGGTAGAGAACGGATTGTTCAAAAACTTCTGCGCCTACTTCCACTTCCCGCACAAAAGAATTTTGTTCTAGATTCTTAACTGTACTTAGTAGTCCTGTTAAGATGGGGTGTTTCGTCCCAACTTCCCTGAGTTTGGGAAACTTGAGAGCTGCGGCTGGATTGAGATAAGTGACTCTTCCCTCCAAATCCATCTCAATAATTGGATTGGGGATGAGTTCAGGAAAGGATGCTAGGCGAGCTAGGGCAGACTCACTCGCGGCTTCAAAGCTGGGATCGATAGCTAGGGTTTGAAAAGGATTGGCAGGACTGGCTTGCTCTGATAAAAAACCAGATAAGTCTTCAACATCACAAGATTCTGAAAATGCTTGTTCTGAAATGTTGAAAATAGCATAATATTTAGCTTGAGCTTGATTACTGCCAAAGGCAATGACATCTCCGTTCCTGAGATTATGAGAGAAGCATTTAGTGCCATTGACAAATAAGCCATTAGTACTCCCTTTCCCCTTGTAGTTGCCATCAATAATCTGGAAGCCGTATTGGTCAGTCTCTGGAACAGTTACTCGCAATAAAATTGCATGTTGCATTGATACTGACCGGGAAGCCAAGACAATAGTGCTTGCGGGATGCCGTCCCAAAGAATAAGTATTCTCTCGCAAGAGGACAGTTCGCCGACCTTGCAGGTCTTGGATGACCAAAAGATGGCGTATTTTTTCCCGCTCATTTCCTAGCATGGCTGTTCCTCAAATTCTCATATTTTTATGTATTAGTCGGAAAAATATTACTCCCACAAGTGGAGCCTGAAGTCTGCATTTATGGGAAAACTCATTCAACCAAATTTGTCACCGTCTATGGTTCGAAAATTGGTATGAGGGTGCAAACCAGCCCTTCTCTTCATGATTGACCTTCTAGAATGAGATGGCTAATTGTTCAATCAGTTTTTGCGGTAGAAGTTCTAACTGTTTTCTCCACTCATCCATAAGTTATAAGCTTTGCCCCTTCGTCTATATCATCTAACCTTGTCTTTCTTAGGATACCCAGAATAAAATCAAACAGTGAATAGAACACATGGTATATTTGCGGATTTTTATTCTGAGTGGTAAGGAAACTGCGAATTATATAAATAAAGGTCTAATTTTTATTTTTTAATCAATCAATTAGTTCTGTTTCACGGAATTTTGCGAAATAGATAGGAGCAAGACAGGAATTAAATTAATTGGGCGCATTACATTGGGGAAAAAATGTCTGGCGATTATAAATAGCACGCCACTTGCTTTCATGGCGGGAACCGTTGGCGCAATCTCTCATAGAGAAGGGAAGGAAAATGAACCCCTAAATTTTAAAAAGGATTATAGAGTAAACTAAAATACAGACCATTTTCTTGTAATGTTCTATCATTCGAGTCAGCAGATACTAAAGGAATGCCCCAGTCAAGACGAACGGTAAAGCGATCGCCTTGTGACCAACGCAACCCCAGACCAATAGCAGCTAGAGTATTAGGGTCGGGATTCGCTCTCCCAGAACTGTTCCAGCCAACACCAAAATCCACAAAGGGGACAACCTGTAACGTGCTATCTATCTGGGGGAAATGCAGAATTGGTACTTGAACTTCCGCAGAAACAAAAGTGCCATTATCCGTCAGCAGATAATCTTGACGGTAGCCTCGAATGCTATCCTGCCCACCTAAGCCAATTTGCTCTAAAGGCAAAAGTGTTCTGGATGCAAGTTGCGTATTTAAACGAAGTAAAAGTAAGGTTTCAGGAGCTAAAAGGCGTGCCCACTGGGCTTGCCCTTGCCAAGCAAAAAAACGGCTATCGGGAGGATTTTGATTAATCGTGGGATTCAACACATCTATGCCCAAACTGAATTGAGAGCGTAGGGCAATGACTTCACGACTGTTACGACTCGTCCATTCTTGAAAAAATCGCAACGCAGATACCCTGGTGCGTCCTTGTTCATCAGCACCTAAACCGGGGAAAGGTATTCGCTCTATTTTGTCGAGATAAGAGGCTTCACTTTCCCGTCGAGAGGCTGTCAACCCAAGGGCGAATTCTTGTGTAGGAGTTTGAACTATGGGTTGGCGGAATGTCAGTTCGTAATAGCGAGAATCCGATTGGATATCTAAAACGTTGAAAGGATATTCAATGACATTGCTTGATGTGATGCCATAGTTGAAGTTAAGGGTTCCATTGTGGGGATTGAGTGGTAATGTATAGCTAGCGTCAAAGGAGTTGCTACCATCAGTATTGGTGTAGCCTAGACCTAAAGCATCTCCCAACCCTAATAAGTTGGCTTCATTCAATCGTAATCCGCGGCGGAAACTGCCAACACTAGGCGATCGCCCGTTATCAAGAACTATTTGGCTACTAAAGGTTTTAGCCTCACTGATCTTGACTTCTAAAAGACTCGTACCACTTTGCGATCCTGCTGAGAGTTCAGCAGAGACGTTTTGAATTAAAGGATTAAGTTGCAACAGTTGCAGCGCCTCTAGTAAACGCTGCCGATTCAGAGGCGGTGATGTAGCTATTGCGAGCCGGCTACGGACATAATTCGGATTCAACCGCCGAGTCCCACTTACCTGGATATCTTCTAATTTACCTTCGACCACCTGAATTTTTACAACACCGGATTGGATTGTTTGGGGTGGGATATAAGCACCAGAAGTAATGTAACCATTTTGGACGTATAAATCAGTAATTTTAGAACGCGCTTGATACACTTCAGTCAGCGAAATCGGTCGTTTGGTAAATTCAGCAGTGGCGAGGGCTAACTCTTCGGGACTGAAGACTGTGCTACCAACAACTTCAAACCGTTCAACAACAATAGTTTCAGGAAACTTGCCAGGGAGTGGTTCCTCAGGTGTGGGAGTTGGGGCAGAGGGTGGAAATAGTTCTGCTGGTGGGGGGAGTGGCTGTGGTAGTTCAGGTGAGGGAAGTGGTGAAGGTGCGGGTGGTTGGACATCCTGTGGTGGTGGGAGTTGTTGTGACAGGATAAAATTACTAGTTGGTAATTGTGTAGTATCAACAGCCTGAGCTTTTAGTGGACTAGAAGATATGCTGCTAAGTAATACAAAGCAGGACACTATAAGATTCTGAGGATATTTATCAATCATCGTACTAGACTATTTTTTGTCAGAAACTATGGGATTATACGGCGACTGCTTCAGATGTGAATCTTACTTCATCTTTTGTTGCTAAAGTTGATATATTGAGCAAATCTCAATTTAAAAACTAAATCATCTGGTTATTGCAGATTTAAAACCATTGATGGTATTCGAGTTACATAAACAAGCAGATATGTTGGAATTATCTGTTACTGCGGAAGAAATAAATTTAGTACAGCACGTCGTAAATCCATCTACTATCTCAATCAACAAGACTTGGGGCAAAATTCCCTTGTTAAAAGTAGGCAAACTTCGGTTTTGTATATGGTTTAAGGTAACAAACAATAGCTTTCACTCCATACCCCTTTGCTTAAATATTCCCATCAATTTACGTTTACGAGCGTGGGTTTGTATCAAGTTTTGCCGATAGCTTAACCAGTCACCTTTTTTCCCAGATTCCAAGTAGGCATTACGTGCCTTTTTCAACCATTCAACTGCGTAGTAGTAGTATTCGGCTTTACCTGCATCCATAATCTTTTCGGCACGGCGACGAGCATTAGCAATCACCCAACTAGGATTGTGAAAGATAGCAACATCCATGACTCGATGAATCAAATCAGAATAATATGAACTGAGTTCACTAACGATCGCAATTGCATCATCAATTAGCCCCTCATGCAAGAATATATCCACCTTGGCTGATTCTGTTCCCCAACCACTAGCAGTACGGATAATTCTCAACAGGTCTGTTTTGAGACATTCCCAGTTTTCCCCAGCCAATTTTGCTATCTTTTGGTAGTCAACAAAGGAGGGCTTCATTTGAAAAGCCGCCTTGATTGCTAATAAAGCAGCTTCATTATTACCTAACTCAAGAGCCAAATCACTTGCCCAAATTCCCAATTCGTACTGACAATTACCTGGTAAATTTAATCCACTCTGGGCTATATTTAGTGCTTGCTGTAATGCCCCTTGTCCACTGAGTGTTTTCGCTAGAGCAAAAGCCTCTTCCATTGAGTTCATTTGGGTTTGAGCAGCATCAATTGCTTCTTCTACCCTGCCTAAACGCCCTAGCATTGTCAAATAGTGCTGAGTTTGCCCTTCTGCTTCTGCTAAATATAAGTATTCTTGGTAACGTTCCTGACGTTCGAGGATTTTTAGGCGAATTAGTGCCAAATCATCAGCGTAGTCAGGCACGTCTTCCTCCCAAGCTCCCCTTTCGGTAATATTACCTTCGAGAACTTGCACCAGTGGTGGATAATCCCAACCTTGGCGTAAGGCCTCCATAATCATGCCAAAATCAACATTCCACTCATCTTGCCAAGCTTCCAAATTTATTTGAATATCAACTTTTTCTTCTGGGGTGAGTTCAGCACTGAGAATTGCTTCACACCAAGCATTATTCAATTCCCCGACAAGTTCATCATTTTCAGCACCGTATTCTGCAACATCATCCCAATTTTCCGCACAGGTAGAGGTAATCGCTTCTAAAATGGCGATTGCATTCTCACCCTCTCCCCGTTCGCTAAAATCTACCGCAGTTTGCACCACACTCAGCAATTCCTCGGCAATTGGATCTTCTTCGCACCCCTCCTCAAAGTAGCGCACAGTATCCCGGAGAATTTGCCGCACTTGCCGCCGGAAGGGAGCCGGATCAATAGTAATGTGGAGTAAGGGTCTTGTGGTTTTTTGCTGGGTAGCAGGATTAGTCATCCAACCTACATGACGATCAATCACCTCAATTAGTGGTGGGTATTCTCTTACCAACTCTTGCAGTAGCCTTTGAGTTTGGATATAATCTAGGCGATTAAGCAGTTCTTCTAGAGTAGGGCGCTGCTCAATGTTTTCTGGGTTACGCGCACAGACAAGCATCGTCGCTACAATGTGCTTGCACCACCCTTCAAAGTCGTAGGCACAGGTGCAGTTTACTGAAGTCAACCCGCTGCTATCGAAACTTAGGTTGACATGATAAGGTCTAGCTTGACTGCCTACAACATCTGCCTGAAGCAGATCGCCACGTTGGGTAACAGCATTGACAGCACCAGCTTCATAGTATGCCTCGCCCCGTTGGAAAGATTTGGCGTTGGCATGACGGCGGATAGTAAATTCACTAATTTGGGGAATAGACATCGAGCGATCGCCTGCGTAAATCTTTTGGATGAATCCTTAATCCAGCTTAGGTGTTAGTCTAACGTGCTGTAAAGAAATTCAAATTTATGGGCATGGGGCATGGGAGAGTTAGAACTTGATGAAGAGGCAAGGGAGGAGTTCTTGCTGGGAGCAAGGGGAATAGTTTATACCATTTTCAAAAATCTATGCAACAGATGAATAGGCTCTATGGGCGCACAGATGTACGCCCATACTCATGTATTTGTATTAGCTATTTAGTGAAATGGTACAAGATATTAGTTCAATATTATAAAACTAAAGCTACATGTCACCTTGACAGAGCGACTCCAAACTTCCCATTCCCTTTGTAGTATCAAAAAAATAAGTATATAGATTTGACTATAATTATTGAAAACATCCATATTTTCGCCAGAAGTGAGTGAATCATAATTTGAGTTAGCAACACCCGAACCTGAAATCAGTGAACAGTTCTGCCAGTGTATGGTGAGGGATTTAGAGTCAAGCGAGAAAACTGATAACTGTTAAAGGGGTTGCGCTGATTGTCGGTCAAGTTGAGAATAAATAGGCGAAGCACACGGGGAAACTAACGTGAGTCAAGGATTTGATTACGATTTAGTAATTATCGGCGCTGGTGTAGGCGGACATGGTGCAGCCTTACACGCCGTAAGTTGCGGTCTGAAAACAGCGATTATTGAAGCTGCTGATATGGGAGGAACCTGTGTTAATCGGGGCTGTATTCCTTCTAAGGCGTTGCTGGCAGCATCTGGACGTGTGCGGGAGTTACGTAATGCCCACCACCTCAAGTCACTGGGAATTCAAATTGGTAGCGTGGAATTCGATCGCCAAGCGATCGCTAATCATGCTAACGATCTCGTCTCAAAAATTCAAGGCGACTTAACCAACAGCCTCAAACGTCTAAAAGTCGATATTATCAGGGGTTGGGGAAAAATCGCTGGGGCGCAAAAAGTCTCTATTACCGGAGACGGTGGTGAAAAAACTATCACAGCCAAAGACATCATTCTTTCCCCTGGTTCAATTCCTTTTGTACCTCCAGGAATTGAAGTAGACGGCAAAACTGTCTTTACTAGCGATCAAGGGGTTAAGTTGGAGTCGTTACCAGACTGGGTAGCGATTATTGGCAGTGGTTATATCGGCTTGGAATTTTCTGATATTTACTCAGCTTTGGGTTCTGAAATCACCATGATTGAAGCCCTAGATCAGTTAATGCCAGGATTTGACCGAGACATTGCCAAACTTGCCGAACGGGTGCTGATTACTCCCCGCGATATTGAAACCAAAGTGGGGATATACGCTAAAAAAGTCATCCCCGGTTCACCAGTGGTGATTGAGTTAGCAGATTTCAAAACCAAAGAAGATATAGATGTCATCGAAGTAGATGCTTGTTTGGTGGCTACAGGACGCATCCCGGCGACCAAAAATCTTGGTTTGGAGTCTGTGGGTGTGGAAGTTGATCGGCGGAATTTTATCCCAGTTGACGATCGCATGGCAGTGCTATCAGCTGGTGAAGTAGTGCCGCATTTGTGGGCAATTGGCGATGCTAATGGGAAGATGATGTTGGCACATGCGGCTTCTGCTCAAGGCATCATCGCCGTAGAAAATATAGTTGGGAGGGAAAGAATAGTAGACTATCGCAGCATCCCGGCGGCGGCGTTTACCCACCCAGAAGTCAGCTATGTGGGCTTAACAGAAACCGCAGCAAAGGAGTTAGGACAAACCGAAGGTTTTGAAATCGCCACAAGTCGGAGTTACTACAAAGGGAATTCCAAAGCGTTGGCAGAAAATGAAGCCGATGGTATTGCCAAGGTGATATATCGCAAAGACACCGGAGAAGTCTTGGGCGTCCACATTTTTGGACTACACGCCTCAGACTTAATTCATGAAGCGTCAGCTGCGATCGCAAACCGTCAATCTGTCCAAAGTCTCGCACATCTAGTTCACGCACACCCGACACTTTCGGAAGTACTGGACGAAGCTTATAAACGAGCCATTTAGCCATTTGTCCTCTGTCATTTGTCCTTTGTCAATAAACAAGGACAAATGACCAATGACCAATGACCAATGACTAATGACTAATGACTAATAACTAATTATGCAAATCCGTCGCCGTTCACCTAACCCAGCTATTGATGTATCGATATTGCGTTATCAGGCTGTCGTGCCTGATGCAGCGCCAAACAACATTTTGGAGGAAATTGTCTGGCAGAAAGAAGTAGAATATGACCAAATGCGGGAAAAAGTTCCTTTGGAAGAATTACGGAAGCAGGTACTGACTGCGCCACCAACCCGTGATTTTGTTGCCGCCTTGCGCCAAGGTAAGACTAAGCCAGCATTGATTGCAGAAGTTAAAAAAGCTTCACCTAGCAAAGGCGTTTTACGAGAAGATTTTGACCCAGTAGCGATCGCCCTGTCTTATCAGCAAGCCAAAGCTAGTTGTCTTTCTGTGCTGACAGATGTCAAGTTCTTTCAAGGTAGTTTTGACAACTTAGCCAAAGTTCGGGCTGCCGTAGATTTACCCCTACTGTGCAAAGAGTTTGTCGTTTATGCATACCAGATATACTTGGCGCGGGTTCAGGGTGCAGATGCGATTTTGTTGATTGCGGCTATCCTGAGCGATCAAGATTTGAAATACTTCCTTAAAATTGCTAAGAACCTGAAAATGGCAACCTTGGTTGAAGTGCATAGTTTGGCAGAACTTGACCGTGTGTTAGCTTTAGATGGAGTCTCCTTAGTAGGAATCAATAATCGCAATTTGGAAGATTTCTCTGTTGACCTGCAAACTACTTGCCAACTTTTAGCTGCAAGGGGTAGCCAATTGCAGGAGAAAAATATCCTTGTTGTCAGCGAGTCAGGACTACACAACCCAGATGATTTGAGTTTGGTGCTTACAGCAGGTGCATCCGCTGTACTCATTGGAGAATCTTTGGTAAAACAACCAGATCCCGGCGCTGCGATCGCCCATATATTACCGAGGAATTTCTGAAATAAATATTTCCCCTGCGCTAAGGGGCGTAGGGCAACTAACTGCATACACAATAGTTGGATAATTGGCCACACTATACGTAGATACGCAGCACATTGCCATCAAGTATTATTATATCTTTGCCAAATCTTCATTACTAATCAAATCAAAGGCATAAGCAACTAGTTATTTCTTATGTAACAATTCATTGAGAAGAGACAAACTCTGACTAATACAAAATCTTAAATATGAAATCAAACTTTAACTTCATGGAGCAAATTCCTCTACCTTCTCCTATTCACTACGAACTTATACTTCAACTTTTAGAAAGACAAACCATGTTAGCCGTAAATGATAATCCAGATTTACGGCATCAGGTAAATCAACTAATTATTACTCTGCGTAAAGCTGCCGTGCAGCAAAAACGGCTAGAAGAAATTTGCGAGTTTTCCTCTATGACTGTTGATCATCGTTGGTCAATCAACCATCATCACGATAACAAAGTTGTTGCCCCCGATTGAAGTTGATAACTTAATATCTCAACCTCAAATTTGGCATTTTTGTTAGTTAGCTTACTACCAGCAGAAAGTGTCTCTGTGTATTGAAGGAGCCAATATTCAAAACTTCCGCCGCAGTTGTTTGACTCAAATGCATAGTTTGGCGTGTGATTTAAAATGATTCTGCTTACAGAACTTTCTTTGCTTTGTCAGAATACTTAGAGATACTAGATGATAATTTTAAATTATTAGTCGGTCTCAATGCTTAGATTATAATTTGATAGAATTTTTACTTGATTTAGCTATTTTTATAAAGTTATACATAGTTATTTTTTCTAAAAACTAACTCACTTTTTTACAATTTATACAATAATTTTCTTACAATTGTCATCTTTATAAAAATTTTATCTCGGAAAAAGTTGATATTGATTTATAGAAAACTGTAGATCAGCTAAAATATTTATGAGATTCTCTCTCGAATTTGATGAAAGATGAAGTATAACAGCATTGATGAACTCTTCAAAAATAATCAGGCTTGGGTTGCCGAGAAACTAGCTGTAGACCCAACTTATTTTCAAGACTTATCTAGCGGACAAACACCACCTTTTCTATACATTGGGTGTTCTGATAGTCGTCTGGCATTAACAAGCTTTACTCGTACAGAACCAGGAGAGTTATTTGTACATCGTAATATTGCCAATCAAGTTTCTCTGACAGATATTAACTTGTTAGCCGTTTTAGAATATGCAATTTTACATCTTGAAGTGGAACATGTTATCGTTTGTGGCCACTACGATTGCGGAGGGATTAAGGCGGCTTTAGAAGGGAGAACCATTGGAATTCTTGATAATTGGGTAAATCCGATTCGGGAACTCTATTTACAAAAACAAGAAGAAATTGATGCCTTGCCAACAAGAGAAGAACGCCTAAATCGGTTGGCGGAAATCAATGTAGTAGCGCAAGTAAAAAATCTTTACCAAACCTCAATCATGCGTCAAGTACTCCATGAGCGAAAAGCACCTATGGTTCATGGCTGGGTACTAGATATACGCACTGGCTTAATCAAAGATTTGAACGTTTCAACTGTGCAATGGCAATTGCACACCTGCCCCTTGCTTCTAGAGTTTAGACTCTATGCTATGTTAAAAAATGAGAGTTAATTCGGTATTTTATACTACGGAACATTATATTTTGGAGACATGGTTAATTGTTTCTTTAGAGTATTTATTTTAACCTAAATTAATAGTTATTTTACGCTCCAGTATTGTAATACCTCGATCAAAGTTTTGAATAAAAATGCACAATTCAGAAAAAAGTATTCTGAATTCTTATTGAAGGCTTTGCAGATATCCAATTTCTCAGTTTTTTTGTAGAGGCAATTCATAAATTGCCTCTGTCAAGATTGGTACACCCAACCTACCCCTACGAAGAACTATTTCTTGGTAATTATCCACACTGCGTGAATAATCCCAGGAATGTAACCAAAAAGCGTCAAAAGTATATTAATCCAAAAGTCTATACCAAAACCTACTTGCAAAAAAACTCCCAAAGGCGGCACGAAAATGGCACACAAAATCCGAACTAAATCCATTTAAACCTCCTGTTCATCTCAGAAAAAACAGCTTTTCGGCGAACTGATTCACCACTGTTCAAGCATATTTGTACCTCTCAAAGATAACATTGCCTCTCTCAATCGAGGTCACAGCTAAGATGCGGTAAACCGCACCAAGATTAGCCACCGCTAATTTTGGCTTTATAACCTAGCTTGGTCAAAATATCGACAATTTTCTGCTTGTGTTCGCCCTGAATTTCAATTTCGTTATCTTTAACTGTCCCACCTGTGCCGCACTGGGTTTTCAACTGCTTCACCAAATCTGCCAAAGTTTCTGGTTTGGCTTGAAAACCGCTAATTACTGTGACGGTTTTCCCTTTGCGTCCTTTGCGTGAAGCTTGTACTTTGAGATTTTGTTGTTGTGCAGGGAGTTCTGGAATTGGTCTTTCTGTGGCGGCAGAGTTGTCGTTGCCAAATTCGCGGTAGACAAAGCTTTTGTCAGAAGATTTAGAATTGGAAGAAGACATAAAATCTTTATGTTAAGAAAAATTTCAAAGGCAGTAGAAACTTCTACGCAACCATTCTGCTGGGATACCAATTTCTAGGCTAACATCACAAATCCATTGCGAGGGATTCAAACTAATTGGGCATTTGAGTATCAAGGAAGAATTTACTTCCCATCTCCAGGTATACCCCAGATATGCCCCAGACTTTCTATAATAATTAAGTCATTCCCTTCATCAAAATTAGCTTGTGACTACCACTCCCCTATCTCCAAATTCAACTGCTCAGGTTCCCGATACGCTAGGTCGCTTTGGACGCTTTGGCGGTAAGTATGTACCTGAAACGCTGATGCCTGCTCTTACTGAGCTAGAAACAGCTTATCAGCAATACCGCAGTGACCCTGGTTTTCAAGCAGAACTACAGCAGTTGTTACGGGACTATGTAGGACGTGCCACACCATTATATTTCGCTGAACGCCTGACTGCTCATTATGCCCGACCCGATCGCACGGGGCCGCAAATTTATTTAAAGCGCGAAGATTTAAATCATACTGGCGCTCACAAAATCAATAATGCCCTTGGTCAGGTATTGTTGGCAAAGCGCATGGGTAAGCAACGGATTATTGCCGAAACGGGTGCTGGACAACACGGAGTTGCCACAGCCACAGTTTGCGCTCGTTTTGGGCTGGAATGCGTAATTTACATGGGCGTTCATGACATGGAACGCCAAGCTTTGAATGTGTTCAGAATGCGGTTGATGGGGGCAGAAGTGCGTCCGGTGGAAGCAGGAACGGGAACCCTGAAGGATGCCACTTCTGAAGCAATCCGCGATTGGGTGACAAATGTGGAAACAACTCACTACATCCTGGGTTCGGTAGCAGGACCTCATCCTTACCCAATGATGGTACGTGATTTCCATGCAGTAATCGGTCAAGAAACTCGCGCCCAAGCAATCCAAAAGTGGGGTGTATTGCCTGATATTCTCTTGGCTTGCGTAGGTGGTGGTTCCAATGCTATGGGACTATTCTATGAGTTTATTAATGAGTCTTCTATACGGTTCATTGGGATTGAGGCAGCAGGAGAAGGTGTCAATACCGAAAAACACGCAGCAACCTTGACAAAAGGGCGAGTTGGTGTATTACACGGAGCAATGAGCTATCTCCTGCAAGATGAGGATGGGCAAATCATTGAAGCACACTCCATTAGTGCAGGTTTAGATTATCCCGGTGTGGGGCCAGAACATAGCTATTTGAAGGATACTGGTCGCGCTGAATACTATAGTGTGACAGATGCAGAGGCTTTGGCGGCATTTCAGCGATTATCGAAATTGGAAGGGATTATCCCGGCATTGGAAACAGCCCATGCGATCGCCTACCTGGAAACCTTATGTCCCCAACTAACTGACAGTCCCCGGATTGTAATTAACTGCTCTGGACGTGGCGATAAGGATGTACAAACAGTAGCCAAGTTTTTAAATAATGCGTAAATATACATAAAATATTTGGGAAAAAGCAATAATGGATCAACAATTCCAACACGTTATGCTACCGCAACCCACTCACGACGAGTTGGCACGCCAAAATTTTGTGCAAAGTTTGAGAAAGCACATTTTCAGGAATATCTCTCCTGGTAATAAAGTACTTTATGAAAAACTAGCCAAGCCGAAGTTTGAGCAAGAACATCAGCGTCCTCCCCAGAATCGTTATGAAATTCGGGAAGTAATGCAGCACGAACCCTACTACCGCTGGACTAGTGCCCTCAAGCGCATCAACCAGGAAATATTATGGGATTCTGTAAATTCCAGTGTTGACAGACAACTGCCAGAGTTAATTGAACGTGCCAAAGAGCAGGGTGGTGAACTGGGTACTTTAACCCTCGACCCAAATTTTCAAATACCTACTTATCAAAAGGCTGTAGACATTCACTGTATGCCCGGAGGATATCACAGTGAATTCACAGATGATGATGTAGCTGCTGGCGCAACTTATGATCGCGGTGCTTACGTTTATGGTCTGGGTTGGTTGGGGCCGCTTAATGATGATATGGGGCTATCTATAGTTCAAAACTATCTCCTACCAGAGTTTCCCGACTTTCGACCCAGAAAAATTCTCGATATGGGATGTTCTATCGGCAATAGCACATTACCCTATGTGGATGGTTTTCCAGATGCAGAAGTCCATGCCATAGATGTAGGCGCACCCATGCTGCGTTATGCTCATGCAAGAGCTGAATCTTTGGGCAAACGGGTACACTTCTCTCAGCAAAATGCCGAGCAAACTAACTTCCCTGATGAATCATTTGACTTAGTGGTTTCTCACATTTTGCTGCATGAAATTCCCCCGCCAGCCGTGCGTAAAGTTATGCAAGAATCTTATCGTTTACTGGCTCCCGGCGGCATGATGCTTCATGTGGAAGCACCCCTGTATCGTCACATGGATGTTTATACGCAGTTCGTTTATGATTGGGAAACCGCTAACAACAACGAACCCTTCTGGAGTGCTGTACGCGATTTGGATTTGGTGACGCTAGCTACTGAGGCTGGTTTTACAGCAGATAAGACATTCGAGAAATTTGTACCTAATGGGGCATGGAAAGCAAACGTAACTAATAGCCTATTTAAAAATGCTAACTCAGGTAGCCAAGGAACTTGGTTTGTAGTTGCAGCAACTAAGTAAGCAGAGGAAGTATACCAATTCGTAATACTCTACGGTAAGCCGCACTGCGTGCGTCTACGTAATTCAGAAAGTCAGATTTTATCTGAGTTTCCTTCTTTTGTATGTCTAGTCTTATTTTGGAGAATTGGTATTAGGATGGCAAAAATAGCTAAGGGTAAACGACCTGTTTACTTAGACAATCCGCAAATGGATAAATTGTTAGCGATCGTCATGGCTTTGACGGGTGAGGTATCCGTGTTGCATGAGCGGCTAGACACCATTGAACGGTTGCTAGAGATTAAAGGTATTTTATCGCCTACTGAGATTGAAGCTTACGAGCCGGATGCCAAAGTAATTAAGGAACGGGAACACTGGCGTGCGGAATATATTGCGCGAGTGTTGCGAGTGGTACAGGAAGAGCCAGAAACTCTCAACCAAAGCTAGTACAACACGGCAGAAGTAAACTACCCATCCCAAACCAATGGAACTCTTGCGTGGAATTACGAGTTACGAATTCCACGCAAGGGTTTTTCGTGGATAAATTTATGCCACTTGTATCCCATATTACTCAATTAAAACAGTATTAACACTAAATTACGTAATATATTGATATTCAATAATAATTCATAATAATTATCAATATACAGTACTAACACTGATAAGAAAGAGTGATTTGTGATTGTTCTCTAACTACTATTAGCCAGATGTTGGAAATGTTCGTGTATTACAAAATGAAGCGCGGAAAGTGGTTTATATAGAAATAATCATACTAATGATAGAGGAAAGTTTTTTATAAAGGGCACCATTTTTTAGCAATTTCATGAAATTTAAAGTTTACTGGTAGATTTTGAACATAAAACGCCATAAATAGAGGTATATAGACCTATAATCAAGTTGTCAGATTGATACTAGCTTGGTTAAGCTTTCTGGAGCTAGAGTTTCAGTTAGTTTCAGCAAATGATTAAAACAACAATCTACAGCGTTGCTTTGGGCACTATTATTCTCAGTAGTGGAGCGATCGCTACTTCTGTAACAAATCCAACTCTCACACCCAAATCTTCACATGTACTAAGTGATACTGTACAAATTGCACAATCAAGCAACAACACTGCTGCTTTAAAACAGTCGATTTTCAACCAAATTAATAACTACAGAGTTTCCCAAGGGCTAGCAAAGCTGACTAGTAATTCTGCCATCGATAATCAAGCCAGGATTCACAGTCAAGACATGGCTAATGGGACAGCTCCCTTTGGACATACGGGATTTTCACAACGTGTTAAAGCAGTCGGTATTCCTTACAGTTTGGCTGGTGAAAATGTCGCTTACAACCAGGGATATAGCGATCCTGCGAAGATAGCTGTTCAAGGCTGGCTCAAAAGTCCAGGGCATTTAGCCAATATCAGAGGTAATTTTAATAAAACGGGGATTGGTGTTGTTAGCAACAGTAATGGCGAAATCTACTTCACACAAATTTTCTTTCGCTGATAGATTTGGTAAAATTTAGCTTTTTTCTCAAATTCCCCAGATTTCAGTCTGTTAGCAAAGCTTTTGTTAGATATTGAATAATGTAGTTTCAATGACATTTGTCTATTGAATACTACATTATTTTTTTAGTAATTCATGAAAATCTTAAATTATCAGCAAAAATTACCATAATTTTATGAAGCTGACTTATTAGACTTCTTGCATAAGTGGGGTAAGGGGTAAGGGGTAAAGGGGAAAGCGGCGATAGAAAAACCTTTTCCCTTTAACATGCACCCCTTTCCCCAAGAGTGCAAAACTATTTTTGCAAGAGGTCTATTGAGGTATTGACAATTGGAAATGATTTTTTGTACTTTCTCTACAAGGATGCAGCCAGATCGCCAAAATTCATCAATGCTTAATAG
Source organism: Nostoc sp. CHAB 5824 (assembly GCF_020829665.1). Classification (GTDB taxonomy): domain Bacteria; phylum Cyanobacteriota; class Cyanobacteriia; order Cyanobacteriales; family Nostocaceae; genus Nostoc. Next base: position 22,734 of record NZ_JAIVFT010000002.1, on the reverse strand, counting down.
TATCGTGGTATATATCGTCGGAACAATAGGGTAGAGTATAAGTCTTATATCTCTACATATTACGCAATTCTCCATGTTCCGACAAACTGCTTTTGGCATCGCTTTAAGTGCGCTTGTCCTTGCTAATGGATTAACGACTGTTCCGATACCAAATCATACTTCTACGAATACATCCACCCGTAATAAGCTGTTGTCGCTTTTTTCCAGTCAGGTTGCAATATCGACTCCTACTTTTAAAACTACGGAGCTAGAAAAATCCGTTTTTGACAAAATTAATCGATATCGGGCTTCTAAAGGACTGCCAAAGTTGACCCTAAATGCAAATATCACTCGACAGGCAAGAATTCATAGTCAGAATATGGCTAAAGGTAAAACCCCATTTAGCCATCAGGGATTTGAGCGGCGAGTCAAAGCTATTCCTCTTCGCTACAACAGTGCGGCGGAAAACGTTGCTTTCAATCGGGGATATAGTAACCCTGTGGATGAAGCTGTTACTGGCTGGATCAACAGTCCCGGACATCTAAAGAACCTTAAAGGAAATTACAACCTCACTGGAATTGGTGTTGCGACTAATAATCAAGGCGAAGTCTACCTTACACAACTTTTCTTTCGCACTAGGTAGATTTAATTTCTGATTGTTTTGCACAATAATAATGTAGTGTCTGACAAGAGTTTTATCTGTTGGACACTACAATTATTTTTGAACAATTCATGACATTACAAGATTTTCAGGTGAGTGATCGCGATCTCAGTGACGCAGTTCTTGAACAGTATTTAGAATCAACTGCGATCGCTGTTGATACAGAAACGATGGGATTATTGCCACAGCGCGATCGCTTGTGTCTTGTCCAGCTGTGTAACCAGTTCGGGAAAGTGACTGCAATCCGCATAGCCAAAGGACAAGCTGACGCTCCAAACTTAAAAAAACTCTTGGAAGCGACCAATGTCATAAAAGTCTTTCACTTTGCTCGCTTTGACCTTGCGACTTTGCGAGCCAATTTGGGGATTCAGGTTAAACCTGTTTTTTGCACCAAAATTGCTAGTAAGTTAGCCCGAACTTACACAAATCGCCACGGACTCAAAGATGTGGTGCAAGAGTTGGAACAAGTAGAACTTGATAAAAGCTCTCAAAGTTCTGATTGGGGTAACGCTGCTAGTTTATCTGAAGCTCAACTGAGTTATGCTGCTAATGATGTGCGCTATTTACTTAGTGTGCAGCAAAAGCTAACAGAAATGCTCAAACGAGAAGAACGTTGGGAAATTGCTCAAGAATGTTTTAAATTTCTACCAACAATAGTTTCTTTGGATTTGTTGCAATTTAAAGATTTGTTTGAACATTGAGCCAACAATAAACCTCTTGCAAGCAAAATTTTTTGCTCTGGAGTGTAAGCATTACAAGAGGAAATATTCTATCTTTTGACTTCTGAAATTGTGACTTTTCTATGGATGATAAATCGAGATTAGACCTCTTGGAAAATTCCCTAACACCCCACCCCTTACATCCTCCCGCAAGCAAAGAGGAGAGACTCTAATCTAAGCCAAAGGGAGAGTGGGGTTCTCATTATTGATTTATGCAAGAGGTCTATCGCTAATTTTCTAAGTTCTTTTTTGCCTAAGATCCAATATTGGAATCATCAGTGCCTTTAGGAGTGTTAGATTCACTAATGCCTTCTTTGACATTACTGGCTCCCTCTTGAATGCCTTCCTTAAGATTACTAGCTCCCTCTTGAATGCCTTCCTTGAGGTTACTAGCTCCCTCTTGAATGCTTTCCTTGAGATTACTAGCTCCTTTTTTAATGGCTTCTGTAGCGCTAGTGCCTCCCTTAGGCTGAATCTCTTGGTGTTTTTTTAGTCGATCTACAACATTGTAGTCATCTGCACCTGGGGGAGTTGTTGATTCAATAATGCCTTCTGTTGGGCCACCGATAGCCTTCCATGCCGCAAGACCACCTTTGAGTTCAGAAACATGCTCAAATCCGTTAGAACGCAGTTGTTGCGCGGCTTGGGCAGATTCTTCTTCATTAGCGCCGTAAACGTAAATATCACGGCTTTTATCCAAGGAAGCTACCGCACGATCTACCAATTGATCAGTTGGCATCGGCATCGCTCCCATAATGTGACCTTCGTTGTAGGTGTTGCGATCGCGCACATCCAGTATTGTAAAAGCTGGTTCGCCCCATTCTAGACGAGACTTCAGCACATGAACATCAGATTGTGATTCTATTGGTGGTTGTGGGGGAATGATGCCGCCTACTAAATTGTTAACCATAACTATCCCTTACTGACGATATTAATAGCAATTTAACGGACTAAATATATTTAATTGCTCTTTCTCTAGGCTGAATTTACTTAAAATATATCCTGAGATAGATAGCTAATTAAAATATTTTCTACCATTTAATGCATTGTAAATACAGTCAGATTAGACTATCTAAATGATTTTTTATATTAATTGTATTAAATATATTTTAAGTTTCTGTTTATAATATTTAATTATTCAGACAGATTGTAAATAAAATTAAATATTTAGCCATTAGTACAGGAATTACGTACCTCAGAAGGTAATTCAGGCAATTGAGTTAGGGAACTCCAAAAAATAAATTATCCAATTTTCTGGACTTCACTACGACTTTCCCTCCCCCTGCTCCCCTGCCCTCAAAGCGTACCCCTTTGGGGATCTTGCTACGCGTAGCGTCCCGCAGGGATGGGATATTTTTTATTCGGAAGTCCCTAATAAAAATATCTCTCTCTGGTTTGACGTAGCAAAATTTATCCCTCTTTGACAGGCAAGAGGGACAGACTTTAACTTGAGTTTAAGGTAAGGAAAAGTTTATTGAACTGACGTTAATTGAGAATAAATATTTATAATTGTGAAAAATAGTTGATGAATCTTTACTCCTAAGCCTTAACTCCTGATTTATGTTTATTGCTAACTTCTAAGGGGAGGAAAATCGTCAAAACTTCCCCATAGTGTGGACGCTGGCGCACAATCAATTTACCGCCGATCGCCTGAAACAAATGCTTGGTTGCGGCAATATTCAAACTAATCGTACCCGTTTCTGGTTGGAACATCAGCAGTTGACCTAGAGCTTTACGAATCGGTGGCGTTGCAGGTATAGCGGCTTTGCTTGAATCTTTGCACCCGAATTGGGGCGATAATTGTAACTTTAGTTGATCTCCCGCGGGGATAACTTGTACTTGAATATGGCTACCAGCAGGTAAGCTGCGAGTGAAATTCTCCATCAAACCAGTGAGTACCTGATCCAACATGATGGGATTGCTCACCACTGTTGGTAGTTGCTGGGGTAAAACAACATTTAAAGTTAAGTTTCGCCGATGCGCTGCTTGTTCCCAACGGGGAATGCTCTGCTGCAATACTTGATCTAAAGACATCGGCGTGAGTTGAGTTTTCGATGATTTTGCTGAAGCAGTAGTTTCCAATTCTGCTGCTTTAAAGAGCAACTCCATGCGGTCAATCTGCTCGGTACACTCGTGATCGATAATTTTTAAGCGATTGATCACGGTGGCATCTAAGTCTCGCCGCTTCAGTAGCAAGCGAGTCATGGTGCGAATAGTTGTTAAAGGTGTACGGACTTCGTGAGCGAAGGCTTGGAGCAGTTCTACATCAGGATTTGGGGATTGGGCTTGAGGGATTGGACATGGGTTATTTTCTTTTTCCTCCTTGTCTCCAGCTCCTAGTAAAGATTCCTTAGTTTCTTCTGCTTCTGTTAATTCCTGCAGCAACAACTGGCTAAACTGAATCATGATGCGGCAATCTGGTGCTACCGGAGAATACTGTTGTACTAATGCATCCAAGCGGGCAAAAAATTCTGGATTAGCCAGCATTACCCTTGCTCCTAACGATCGCCAAGCCTGCTGCACTACCTCTGGTTCAAAAGAAAATGAAAAGGTTTTTTTACCGTTTTTGTGTGTTGCTAAAACCAGTACTAATCTAAATTTATCTGTAAAAACCAAGCAAAATTGTTCTGTCCCCAGCGGATCGGCAGTTAATAAGGGAAGTACCGATTCATGAGGAGCGATTTCTTCATTTACAGACGCATTGGCGTAGCTTGCCGCAGGCATCGCATCTGGCATCTGAAATGGCATCAGCGCCAAGGGGTTAAATGGTTTTGCTGTAAAAGTTACTGTTTGTAAGCTTTGAGTCAGTTTTAGCTGACTAAATAAGCGTGCTGGTGCAGTTAAAACTAATCCTTGGGTTGTGTCTATTGAAGCAGGTGCTAAAGTATTTAATAGCAAATGTTCTGTCGCTGCTAGGCTGACACGCCACTGCCGCTCTGCTTTAGCAGGTGAACATTCAGCCACACTTAATTGATTTTCAGCCAAGATTTCGCTCAGACTTGGCAATATCCATTTGTACACAGGTTTTCACCCCTTAATTCAAGAGCGACTAACAGCGTCTAGGTTAGACTCACTACTATCTAAGAGGTTATAGCTATTTGTGTACTGATGACAGTGGTAGAACCGAACAATTCGGGCGCAATTTCCCCTATAACAGCGATGTCTACGACGGGCTACGCCTACGCAGTTATGGGCTGAAAAACACTCGCACTGACTATTACCGATAGACATGGCGATCGCATTTCGTGGTATTCAAATTCATGACTTACGAAATATCCCAGTAGTCCAGCAACTTCTTCAGCCTCTTGTTGAGCAATGTACTTAGCTATCTTCAATTGTTGATGAGTATTAATAGCACCAATCATTACTGAGAGAGTAGCCATTCCTAGAATTCCCGAAATTAATTTTTGACTAATTTTCATTCCTTGCTCAAAACTTCAAGTGCTGGCTACTGTGCTGATTCAGTTTTGGGGAGTTTTCCCTGATTTTAAAATTCCCACTTGTTAGCCTGAAAGCTACAGAGTCAACAGCCATTCGCCAAATCTTTAATCTGGATCTATCTTTAGCGATCGCATTTTTTGAGTAGATTAACAATAGACTATCTCAAAGGCAGTTTATGAATTCTTTTGATTCAGTTGAAGATTTGGTACTAGTTGCTGGTGCTACTGGTGGAGTAGGGCAACTGGTAGTAGGCAAACTACTAGAAAAGGGCTTGAAAGTTCGTGTCCTGACACGCAATGCCGCAAAAGCCGAAGAAATGTTTAACCAAAGAGTGGAAATTGCCGTTGGTGACATCCGCCAGCCAGCCACACTACCAGCCGCAACGCAAACTGTCACCTACATCATCAGTTGTACTGGAACCACTGCCTTTCCCTCTGCGCGATGGGAGTTTCACCAACCCCCAAACTTGATTGAATGGGGAATCACTTTCCTTAACCCCAAATCTAGCGAAGCAAAAGCAAAGAATAGTCCGGCAAAGATCGATGCCCAAGGTGTGAGCAACTTAGTGGCAGCAGCACCCCGGAATTTGAAACGATTCGTTTTCGTTTCTTCTTGTGGAATTGAGCGTAAAAATCAGTTTCCTTTTAGTATTCTCAATGCTTTTGGCGTGTTGGATGCCAAACAGAAAGGTGAAGAGTCCATTATTAATTCAGGATTACCCTACACCATCATCCGCCCAGGACGCCTTATTGACGGACCATATACTTCATACAACCTCAACACCCTCCTGAAGGCAAAAACTGGGGGTAAATACGGTGTTGTCGTAGGCACTGGGGATACACTTTCGGGTGATACTAGCCGGATTGATGTAGCAAACGCTTGTGTGGAATGCCTTGTTTACCCAAGTAGTTCTAGGAAAATTTTTGAAATAGTTAACCAGGGACAAAGACCGCCTGCAATTAACTGGGAAACTCTTTTCTCTGGGCTTAAGTGAGTCCTGAGTAAGATTTTATTCAATGCCCAAGACCAAAATATTGCCGATTATACGGAAAAACTAATCAAAGTTTAGATTTCTTTTTTGGAGTTTAAACTAGTTTACAGTGTAAAATTATCCGGCACTGCTGAGTTAATTAGGTTCATTAAGCTTGAATTTAGCACCATGCGTTTTGCGGCATTCCTTGCCATAACAAGCTTTAATCCTGAAAGGAAGCATATAAAATTTATGTAAAGCTTAAGTGTTATTAAGCTCAAAAATGCTTTTGATAATATATTAATTTAACTTATGTATTTGAAAATGCATTTCTTTAATAGAAAAATATTTATTCTATAAAATAAAAATGATATTGAAACCTAACTTAACGAAAATATCGGATTCATCTGAAAAATCTCGCAGCTTTTACTAAAAAAACAGTATGTTTGAAAAAAGGCTCTATTAAAGTTTATAAAAGTTTTTCAAAGTATTATCAATTAAAAATATAAAACTTTTAAGATTTGGTAAAAAAAGTTGACGTAACCTTTCGTTCATGATAACTAAGTAATTACAGGTAAGTGTAAAAAACTATAGGAAGAATAATTAAAATAAATGATTTTTGATCCAACTACTTATCCATTTGCATAATCAATTAACCAAATTAATAATTAATACTTTCTACGTAGTATTGATATTAATTAGGTTAATAAAGGCATCTGTATCAAGTAATCTACATTGAACTTATAAAGAGTTCTTTGACTGAAGCCGAAGTTAGGCATTAGTTAGAAATTCAGGAAAAATAATATGGCAGTTATTTACGGCACTACAGCTCCTGACACAAGAAATGGGACTTCGGGAGATGACACGATATATGGTTGGGCTAATGGTGCTAATGCCAATAGTTTGTCTAGTAACGATACCCTGAATGGTGCAGCTGGTAATGATAATCTATTTGGCGGGACAGGAAACGACAGTTTAATCGGTGGACTCGGCAATGACAGACTAAATGGGGGGTCTGGAAACGATATCCTCATCAGTGTTTTCCCTGGTAGTCCACTCTCACCTGGATTAGGGGAGACTGATACCTTAACTGGCGGCGTTGGGCTAGATAGATTTGTCCTTGGGGATGCTAAAAATGTTTTCTACGACGATAAAAACACGGCGAATGCTGGTTTTAGGGACTTAGCTACTATTACTGACTTCAACCCTAGTGAAGATCGAATTGAACTCAAAGACTCCCCAAAAAACTACCGTCTGCAATCTGTTGGAGCTAACACACAAATATTCTTAGACAAACCTGGAGTAGAGCCAGATGAGATCATAGGTATTGTGCAGGGGGTAGTAAACCTCAGACTTGATAGTGACGATTTTCTTTTCTATGAGCAGGAAAATGCTGGACAAGCTACAAACAATACACTAGCCAGCACTGAAGGATTGGGTTCTTTATCATCAGGCTCAGACGTTAATCTCTCAGGTGAGTTAGTAACAGTTCAACCGGGAGACAATCCCGATTTCGACTTTTTTACATTTTCTCTAGCAAGTCAAAAAACGGTCACTATCAGTGCGGCAACAACCGATGATACAGTTATTGGACTGTTTAACAATGCTAGAATTTTACTGCAAACTGACGACGATAGTAGCCCCAATCTTGGGTCATTAATCACCGCTTCACTAAGTGCTGGAACGTACTTAATCTCAGTGAGTAAATATGCTTTCTTTCCCCAAAATGGCGGAACATTCTCTGGCTCTAGTGATAGCAACCCTGCTCCCTATACGCTAGAAGTCAGTTTGGCATAAGAACGTTGTCAACTTAAGGGAGTACTGCATAAGAAGACTGATTAAAGGATACTTTTACTCCTAGTTAGAGAAAGACGACCGTCTACCTTGCATAACAAAAGACTATTTATAAGCTAGTACCCACCCCAGAACCTTTAAAATTGTTTCCTTTCTCAAGAAAACTTAGCAACAAAATAATCTAACTATTTTATGAACAAAATAATGAATAACATTAACTCATTCAACCAAGAGCAACGCAGATTTATCGGTAAGTTAACTTTCAAAAGTTGCTTTTTCGCCGCTAAAACGCTGTTATTTACAATAGTTCTATTAAATTATGGCGCTACTGGAGTAAATGCTGCACCTAAAGCCCTGCGTCCTGATATTCAGATTCGCAACATTATCAATACGTTATCAGCCTCTCCTTCTGTTCGGATTGCAAAAGATCCACGAAACAATACCATCTATTATCTCAAACAAAATGGTGATATTTCTCGAGTCAATTTAGGCTCCTCTAATAGTACACTTGTGTACAATTCTAGTAATCATAATATAAGTGAAACTCAAGGGATGGCCATTGGCCCTAACGGCACAATTTATTTAGTTGGCAATGCAGACCTTGTGAATAACCAGACCAAAGGAATTATTGTTAAAGGCGAAATTAAGTCGGGTACACAACAGCGCATCTGGTCTACCTTAGCTAAGAGTGCAGGCTATCCCAAAAGCAAAACAGCCTACGATCATCGCTTCAACGGGGTGGTTGTTAGCCCGGATGGTAACTTTATCTATGTGAATAGCGGTTCTCGTACCGATCACGGTGAGGTTCAGTCTGTTAATGGGCTATATCCTAATACTCGCGAAGTAGGATTAACCGCCTGTATACTCCGTCTTCCTACTAATGGCAAAAATCTCTTTCTTCCAAACAATCGAGCAACCTTAAAGACAGCTGGCTATATTTTTGCAGAAGGAATACGCAATACTTTCGATATGGCTTTTGCACCCAATGGGGATTTATTTGGTACAGAAAATGGCCCCGATCGCGACATGTCAGAAGAATTAAATTGGCTCCGTGTAGGTGGTAATTACGGCTTTCCGTGGCGGATTGGTGGGACAGACAACCCACAACAATTTCCCAATTATAATCCTGCCAAAGACCTTTTATTAAACCCCAAATTTAACGCCGTCCAAAGGGGCTACTTTCGTAACGATCCAACCTTTCCTATTCGACCTAGTGGAAACTTGATTGAACCAATTCCTAATTTGGGGCCAGACGCAGACAATTTCCGCGATCCTCAAGATGGAAAAGTCAAAGATGCCAGTGTTCTTGGGCAAAGTTTTAGCAGTTTTACAGCACACCGTTCTCCTTTGGGCTTAGTTTTTGATACAAAAGGAGTAATGAGTCCAGAATTCAATAGAGATGGATTCATGCTGAGTTTTACACCAGGCGACGCCACTGGCGAAACACTAGCAGGCCCTTTTAAAGATTCCAGCCAAGACCTACTGCATTTAAACTTAACTAAAGTAGGAACTACCAACTATAAATTTAACGCCACGCGCATTGTTGAAGGTTTTAGTAATCCCATTGATGCTGAGATTATCGGCAATAAGATTTATGTTCTGGAATATGGTGGAAATCAAGGAATTTGGGAAATCACTATGCCCACTAGATAAAGCAGACTGAGTATTTTTGTATTGCTTAGTCGCAATTCCAATCATTTTCAGACATGGCTAAAACTTCAGGAAAATCGGCTCACCTTCACCAGGCGATCGCTCAAGGGGTGTCTGTGGAAAAAATCACTCTTTAGATTGACGACACGGTAGAAACAAGTCTTACGTTTCTACTGCAACCCGACCGTAGTTGAGGCAAAATGCCCAGATTTTTGATTGAATCGCTACTAACTTGCTACTCAAAAATAGTAATAACTTGAGTAGGAAGTCCTTTGTAATGGGAGATGACAAGCAAATGCCGTGGTTTGTAAAGATTGAAGAAGGCAAAGTCGATAAACCTACCTTTGACCAATATGTACCTGCCCACAAAGCCTACATTCAAGACTTGATTGCTAAAGGACACAAAGCGCGAACAGGCTATTGGGCAGAGCAAAGAGGCGGGATGTTGCTGTTTGAGGCAGTCTCAAAGGAAGAAGCAGAAGCAATTGTAGCTGATGACCCGTTGGTGCAACACGGCTGCGTCAACTATCAACTTTATGAATGGCGAATTGTTATGGAATAACACACACTTACTGACTTTTAATGTTATGCTTTTAGAAGACCTGGATCTATGCGACTGCAACACCCAAATCTTGTCAGAACCGGAAGGTAGCAGCAACACGGGAGGCTTGTGGTAGGCGTAGTCTCCGGGTCGCCCTATTTTTAGGAGCGGTCAGCAACAATGCCTGGTTTTGGAGATATTGTTCAAAAAGCTTTTTACCTCGGTGTTGGATTAGCTTCTTACGCGGGTGAGAAAGCAGGGGGAAAATTAGCCGAAGTGCGATCGCAAGTCCAAAAACTGGCAGATGAAATGGTGGCAAAGGGCGAAATGAACACGGAAGAAGCCCGTCGGTTCGTTGAAGATATGATGAAGCAAGCCCAACAGCCTCAAGCATCTGCTGAAAGTTCTGAGAAAACACCTGCTTCTGAACCTCGCCGCATTGAAATTTTAGAGGAAGATGAAGAACCAACGGTGAAAGAGGGATCAACTGATGAGAACACGGATAAATTACGCCAAGAAGTACTAGACTTGCAAAACGAGTTAAAACGATTGCAACGCGATCAATAAAAAGCATTTTTTGAGAGAAATATTTAGTAAGGAAGTGGCACTTTGAAATGGCACTTCAGACAGAAATTTGATAAGATACATTGCCTAGTGTGTACTCTAGTGCTTCAAGCCAGATAACACAAACCGTCCTGTTTATAGCCTGTAAGGGCGTTAAGTTTATGGAACAGTGGCAAAAAGATTTAGCAGAAATTGTCGAAACAGTGGCTGATGAAGTAGAGCGTTTCTTCCTGGGAATGGGTGAAATGGTAGACGCTTTTTTTGAGCTAACGGAAGAACTCACAGAGCAAGTCCCTAACATTGTCACTGAAGTAGATCAGTATTTACAGGATTTGGCTGAACCAATGTTGGAAGCTTACTGGGAATTGGAAGACATTGTAGCAGATGTAGATCCGGGTTTTCCTTATTCCGTTGAACCCACAGCCGAAAAAAATCCAGCCTGTATTGGTTGTACTCACTACCACGGTCAAGTTTATAGTGGTAATTTGTTAGTTTGTGCCATGCATCCCCACGGTTGTGAAGATGAGAATTGTCCAGACTGGGAGAAGGAAGAGTATTGAGACGCGATAAATCGCGTCTATCCTAAGTACAGACGCGATTTATCGCGTACTGAGTAGGGAGCAGAGGGGAATAACAACAGCTGACAACTGACAAATGACAACTGATAAATGACAAATAACCAATGACAACTGAGAAATTACCTGAAAGTGTATCCCAAAGCCAAGAAATGAAGTATGGCGAACGCGACATTGCCGAAGGTAAACTAATTACCTTTCCGAATCCGCGTGTGGGAAGGCGATATGACATTAACATTACTTTGCCGGAATTTACTTGTAAATGTCCGTTTTCCGGTTATCCTGACTTTGCAACAATTTACGTTACCTATGTGCCTGATGAGCGGGTAGTGGAATTAAAGGCGCTTAAGCTTTACATTAACAGTTACCGCGATCGCTACATTTCCCACGAAGAATCTGCCAATCAAATTTTGGATGATTTTGTAGCTGCTTGCGATCCGTTGGAAGCCACTGTAAAAGCAGATTTTACGCCTCGCGGCAATGTACATACCGTGGTTGAAGTGCGTCATCATAAGTACCCATAATGAAAACTTTGGTTTGTAGAGAGAACTTTAGTTCTCTTTACAAGACGCTACGCAAACTTTGGGAGGACTTCAGTTCTGGTTATAAGGTTGATTAACCGGACACGATATAATTTCATTATTATCAAATAATGCGATCGCCTACCCTAAACTAAAAACTAGTTATTCTGCAATCTTCTTGGCAGCAGATTGCACTTGAACCACAACTTTTTTAGACAAAGGAATATATCCGAGTTCCAAACTGGATTTTTGCCCCTCAACTAAAGCCCAATCAATAAAGTTTTTCAGCGCTTGAGCTTTGGCTCGGTTTGGGTATTGGTGATAAGTTAAAAGCCAGCTGTAAGTAACTATGGGATAAGACTGGGCACCTGTAGGATCGGTGATAAAAGCAATCAAGTTGTCGGCGGGTAATTTCACTGCCTCTAAGGTTTGAGCTACAGATTCTGGTGTCGGCGTAATATAATTACCAAATTTATTTTCCAAAGCAGCCACAGGAAGTTTATTTTGTTTGGCGTAGACGTATTCTACATAGCCAATAGCTCCTGGGATCTGTTGAATCAGGGCGGTAACACCTTCGTTACCCCTTCCGCCAATTCCCACTTGCCATGCTACAGCTTTACCAGCCCCAACTTTGCTTTTCCATTCTGGACTTATAGAACTTAGATGTTGCGTTAATACGCTTGTAGTACCACTACCATCAGTTCGGTGTACAACCTGAATTGGTAGATTAGGCAAATTTACCCCTGGATTAGCTACGGCTATTCTCGGATGATTCCAATTCATAATTTTTCCGAGAAAGATATCTACGTAGACTTGGCGTGATAGCTTTAAACTAGTTGGCAGATTGAGTTGAGATGACTGACGGGCGACTGGCGTGAGGTTGTAAGCCAGCACAATAGAACCAGCAGTTATGGGTAAAGCCATCACTCCCTTTTTTACCTGAGCTGCTTGTTCATTTGTAATTCCCACATCACTAGCTGCAAAGTCCACAGTACCTTCGATGAGCTGTTGCACTCCAGCACTGCTTCCTATAGCTTGATAGTTAATTTCCACATTGGGATTTTGCTGGTTGTAATCTGAAAGCCAGCGTTCGTACAAAGGCGCGGGAAAACTTGCCCCAGCACCAACGAGAGAAACATGCTTGATATTTTTATTATTGGCAGCGCAAGAAGCGATACTCAACAAGATAGCGATTAAAGGTAGAAGGTAAACGCGTCCCTTGGATTGAAGTTGAGCAGATATAGAAATCTTTTGTTCCAATGTTTAATAAATACCTATAGTAATTTCCAATTTGTAGTTGTGGAAGTGGAGTGATTAATTATAAAAGGAGAGAAATGCCTATTTACACAAAAGCAAAGTAATTTTTAAACGCAGAGGGGCGCATTCGCATTAGCGAAGCGGTAGCGACGTTAGGAGCGTCAGCGTCTCGCAGAGAAGGAAATGGCAGAGGAACGCAGAGGATTACTTTGCGTTAACCTCTGCCTACCTTTGCGTTTAAACTTGAATCGCAGTCTCTTTTTGCTCACCTTTTGGCTGTGAACTTAGCCAATCTAAGATATCCAAAACCTCTTGTTCAAAAGCAACTTGGGCACGATTAGTTTTGCCACCCACATATAAGCGATCGCCTTTTTGCAATGCCCATATTTGTGAGTGGGAGAAGTAACTCATCACCACACCCAGCATTAGTAAGGCAAACCCTGAGTAAACAATTGGTATGCCTGGATCGGCTTTAATTTGTAAGCCAGTACTACCAATGACATCCAGAATTTTGAGTTTCACGCCATTAACTTCGGTAAACATCCCAGCGCGAACAGTATCAACGAGTTTGCCGGTGGCATCATAAATTAATACCATCCCTTGCAAGTCTTTGGCTAACAAGGAGACACCCTCACTCAAATCTGGTTTAGTTGGAACCCAAGTTCCCCAAATGCGCCCGTTACCGTTGGTGTTCAATTGGGCCATCGGTAGCTGAAAAATGGGGCTGTTGTTAAATTGGACGCGAACACCTGCAATTCCCCAATCAGTTTGATAGAAAGTTACGCCATGATACCGCAGAGGTTCATTGACAAAAATCTTTTTGTGATCAACTTCCTGTCCTTGATTATTCAAGACAGACATATCCGAATAAAATTGATCGATGCCGCCAGATGGAGTGTAGTCAATCCAAAAACGATTGACTCGTACAGCCCAATCTTTCGGGACTTGGGCTGCTGCTAAAGGGCCAGCATCGACAATATTTCTCACTTGAAATATATCGCCACTAGCAACCATTTCCTGAGCAAGAAACCCAGTCATCGCCCCCCAAATTCCCCCTAGCAGAATAGCTACGATGCCAATATGAACGATAATTGGGCCGATTCGTCCGACTATTCCTTTGCGGGCGTAGAGGAGATTTTCTTTTTCTTTATCTGGAAAAATTTTATAGCGGCGTTTTTGTAATATTTGGCACAGAGAATCCAGGGAACCAGTATCTAGTTCTGCACTCAAAGCTAACTTTTGAAATTGCCGTGGTTCTTCGTAATATTTCCAGCGCTGGGCAGCTTTTAAGGCTGGCAACTGACGGGTAAAAGAACAAGCAGTTAAGCTAGTGCCAAATAAGATAAGTAATGCCAGAAACCACCAGGTACGATATACGTGGTCTAACCCAACTACCTGAATTACTTTCCAAGTTAGAAAACCAAATAAAGCTGGATGTTCTGGGTAATTGGCTTGGTAGAATGCGGGTGGCTGACCTTGCTCAATTACAGTACCAGTAGAGCTAAAGATTGCAATCAATAGCAGTAGTGCGATCGCTAATCGTAAGTTTGTCAGTACAGGCAAAAGCTCTTGCCGTAAGAATTGCCCAGGTAATGCCCACCATTTTAATTCTTTGGATGTTGAATCTTCTAAAGTCATTATGTGTAAAATCTTACAAAGATTGATAATATAAATCCCAATCAGGCACTATCTTAAAAACTGCCAAGGGGAATCCGAGAAATTAAGGAAAACACACCGAATCCTACTAACAGCGCTCCACTAACTGGGTTAATCCAACCAGACCAGCGACGCAATTCCAGTAACTTTTTAATTGAAGCTGTAAAAGTACCCGCCAAAATTAATGGTGCTACATAACCGGCTGTGTAAGAAAGTAGCAAAACAGCACCTAAAATTAAGTCTTGTGTATTGGCAATCCAACCTAGCAAGCTCGCTAAAACAGGCGTGCTACAAGGGGATGCGACTAAGCCGAAAGTCAGCCCTAGCAAATAGGAACGCAATCCTGCTGGTAAATCTGGCGAAATCCAATTCGTTTCACCCAAAGATGGAAATTGCAGAGGTAGTGCTTCTAATAAGTTCAGCCCCATGAGAATGGCGATAATGCTGACGATAATCGGCAAACCAATTCCCACTTGACCATAGACTTTTCCTACAAAACCTGCTATAATACCCAGTCCAGCCAATGTAGTTGCTAATCCTAAAGCAAACCAAGTTGATTGGGCAGCTGCTTGCAGACGACTTTTGGCTTCATAACCGCCGATGTAACCAATGGTAATTGGCAGCATAGAAAGCATACAGGGCGTAAGACTGGTGAGCAAGCCAGCCGCAAAGATGATACCAATACTCACCACACTTAGGTGTGTCAGTTGGTTAGAAACAAGGCTGTTGGCAAATTGTTCTAGTTGGTAAATTTGGGTTTGCAGATTATCAAACATGGGGAGTTTCTGAACGGAAAATGCTTACTCTGCTGGAATTCTAGCTTATTTTTGGTTTATGAGTCAGCAGAGGTAATTATAAAAAGGCGTCGGGAAAACCCAATATTCTCTTTGTGAGATGAGAGACGCCTTTTTGGGCTGTTGACGGTTAACAGTCAACAGTCAACAGTCAACAGTCAACAGTCAACAGTCAACAGTCAAATTTCATCTGCCCAAGGAAATGTATCTAAAATACAATTAAGCTCGAATTATCCCTGAAGAAACACGGCTGGAGTATTTGGCATGATGATTGCATTACCCGGATTTCAAATTGTCACTTTGTTAAAAGCAGGGGTAAAAGCAGCCATATACCGTGGAATCAGGGTTAAAGATCAGTGTCCGGTAATTATCAAAGGGCTACGTCCAGAGCAGTGTACACCCAATAATATTGAACAATTCAAACATGAGTATGCGATCGCTCAAAGGTTAAACACCACAGCAGCAGTTAAAGTCTACGCCTTAGAGATGCATCAAGGAATCCCTTATTTAATTATGGAGGATTTTGAGGGGCGATCGCTCGACCAGTTTCTAGACCAATTCCAACAGCCTGTTCCGTTTCTAAAGATTGCCATTGAAATCACCAGCAGACTCGCACAAATCCACACTCATCACATTGTCCACAAGGATATTAAGCCGCAAAATATCTTAGTTAATCTCGAAACCAGTCAGGTCAAAATCGGTGATTTTGGAATTGCTGCTTTTATTCCATACCAGCAGCAAATAGTTAGCAGTTCGAGTCGCATTGAAGGCAGTTTACCTTATTTATCACCTGAGCAAACCGGGCGCATGAATCGAGGAATTGACCATCGCAGCGATTTGTATTCGTTGGGAGTCACTTTTTATAAGATGCTCACAGATCACCTACCCTTTCAAGGTAAAGACCCCTTAGAGTGGGTGCATTGTCATATTGCAAAATCTCCGCCATCCCCAAAAAAGCTAAACTCTGATATTCCCCAAATGCTCTGTGACATCATTATAAAATTGCTGTCTAAGGTTGCAGAAGAGAGATATCAGAGCGCTTTCGGTTTGCAATTTGATCTGGAACGGTGCTTAAAGCAATTGGAGACAACCAAAGAAATCCAATCTTTTGTTTTGGGCGAGCAAGATATCTCAGAGCGCTTTCAAATTCCCCAAAAGTTGTATGGGCGAGAACCAGAGATTGCCAAGCTTTTACAAGCATTTGAGCGAGTTGTTAGCCAAGGAAAACCAGAACTTGTACTCGTCTCTGGCTATGCTGGGGTTGGTAAATCTTCTTTAGTAAAAGAGATTCACAAGCCGATTGTGCGAGAACGTGGAGTTTTTATCTGTGGTAAGTTTGACCAGTACAAACGAGATATTCCTTATTCCACTATTGTTCAAGCTTTTCAAACACTTGTTAGACAAATTTTAACGCAGCCCGAAGTTCAACTTGCCAATTGGAAAAAGCGAATACAAGCAGCATTAGGAAACAATGGTAAATTAATCGCAGATGTAATTCCAGAAGTTGAATTAATCGTTGGAGAACAGCCTTGTATACCAGAGTTGGGGCCTGCCGAATCTCAAAACAGATTCAATTTGGTGTTTCAGAATTTTATCAGCGTTTTTGCTCAAAAAGAGCATCCACTCACTGTTTTTTTAGATGATATGCAGTGGGCAGACAGCGCTACTTTGAATTTGATTCAAACCGTCATTACTGGCTCTACTATCCAATATCTCTGCTTCATTTTGGCTTATCGAGATAACGAAGTAGATGTTGTGCATCCCTTTAGTTTGATGATGAAAAAAATTCGTGAATATGGAGCAATAACTACTGAAATTATCCTTACTCCCTTGAATATTGTTTATATAAATCAGTTGATTGCTGATACCTTCCATACTTCAGTAGAACGAGTAGAACCTCTTGCTCAATTGATTCTGCAAAAAACTGACGGTAATCCTTTTTTTGTCAATGAATTTCTGAAAACGCTGCATCAAGAAAATCTCCTGAATTTCAATCGCCAACATCGTGTTTGGCAATGGAATTTAGCTCAGATTGAAGCCCAAGGCATTACAGATAATATTGTCAGTTTGATGATTGGGCGGATGCAAAAACTGCCATCCGCAACTCAACAGGTGCTTAAGTTAGCCTCTTGTATTGGTAATCGCTTTGATTTAGAATTTTTAGCGATCGTTGGTGAACAATCTATTGAAAAAACGGCGAATGCACTTGTTGATGCAATTTTAAGAGGATTAATTATCACCATAGAATCAGATGAAAGTGCTGATAAAAACTATCGTTTCTACCATGACCGAGTTCAACAAGCTGCCTATGCCCTAATTGCCGATGAATCAAAATCGGCAGCTCACTTGACAATTGGGCGGCTTTTGCTCAAAAATGCTAGTCCTGAACAAGTGAACGAGCAAATTTTTGATTTAGTCAATCAACTCAATCTCGCTGTTAATCTGATTATTGAACAGACAGAAAAAAATGAATTAATCAGATTAAATATAATCGCTGGTAAAAAGGCAAAAGCATCCACAGCCTACATTCCTGCTAAAAAGTTTTTTAGTGTTGCCATGAATCTTTTAGTGGAGAATGCCTGGATTGAACAATATGAGGAAACATTTACTTTATTTAAAGAACAAGCTGAGTGTGAATTTTTAACAGGGAATTTAGGACAAGCGGAAGAATTATTTGAATTACTATTGATTCAAGCAAAATCTCATATTGAAAAAGCCAATATTTACATGTTGCAAATCAGACTCTATCAAGTTGTAGGTAGATATGAAGAGGCACTGAGATTGGGATTAGAAGCTTTAAAACTTTTTGGGGTGACATTTCCTGATCAAAATGAGCAAGTGCAAAGTGCGATAGCGAAGCGCAGCAGCGTTGGCGAAGCCTCTCGCACAGAAGCGCTGATTGCAGTTGAAAAAAACCAGATATTAATAAATTTAGGCGATAGACAAGTATCTGATTTAATTAATGCTCCAGTAATCCAAGACCCCAATATTAAAACAGTGATTAGTCTGTTGACGGCTTTGGGCCCACCTACTTATCTCGGTAGACCTCATCTTTTTCCATTAGTCGTACTTCAAGCAGTTAACTACTCACTCAAGTTTGGTAATACGGAAGATTCCTGTTTTGCTTACAGCATGTATGCCATGTTGTTGGTTTCCATCTTCCATGATATTCCTACAGGCTATGCATTTTCTGAGATGACAATTCAATTAAATGAAAAGTTGCATGACTTGAAACTTCGAGGAACTGTTCTGCACATTCATGGAAGTCATATCAACGTTTGGCGTAACCATATTGCCACCGATATTCCCTTTTTAGAGCGGGGATTTATCGGCTGTATAGAAGCTGGTGATGTGACGATGGCTAATTACAACGGTTATCAAGGTTCCTGGCAAATTATCCAGTTAGGCTCTCCACTTGCAGATACATACAAATCTCTAGAAAAATACACCGCATTCGCCCGCCAGTCTAAACATGAGGCTGTTTATGAAACAATCAGACTACAGCAGATGCTACTGATGAATCTGCGCGGACTCACTCACCACAATCTGACTCTAAGTAATGATAATTTTGATGAAGCAAGCGCATTATCTGTCATTACAAATGCAGGTTTTGTCAGTGGAATTATTTTTTATCATATTATTAAATTAATTATCTTTTTTACATACAGACAGTATGCAGAGGCACTTAATTGTGCCTTGAAATTGTCCAATTTACCAGTGACGACACTGGCATTACCAATTGAAACAGATTATGTTTTATATTACTCACTGACTCTAACGGCTCTTTATTCAACAGTATCTTCTCAAGAGCAAAAACAGTTTTTGCCAACCCTAGAATCTCATCAGCAGCAATTGGAATACTGGGCTAACCACTGTCCTGCTAACTTTTTACATAAGTCTCAATTAGTAGCTGCTGAAATAGCTCGCATTGAAGGTCGAGACTTGGAAGCAATGCGCCTGTATGAGCAATCAATTGCTTCAGCCCGTGAGCAGGGATTTGTACAATATGAAGCTTTGGCTAATGAGCTAGGCGCTAAGTTTTACTTGGAGCGGGAGTTTGAATTAATTGCCAAAACCTACTTGCAAGCAACTAAAAATGCCTATCTGCGCTGGGAGGCATCTGCGAAAGTTAAGCACCTTGAAGAATCCTACCCTCAGCTATTGCCACAACAACAGCTTGTCTCTAACGGAACGTTTTTCAGCACAGGTGAACACCTAGACTTTCTATCGGTCGTTAAAGCCTCTCAAACTATATCTAGTGAAATTCTGCTTTCGCGGTTGTTGAAGACATTAATGCAGATTGTCATCGAGCAAGCAGGAGCAGAAATCGGTTATTTGTTGCTTGAACACGAGCAAAATCTGGTAATTGAAGTAGAAGCTAAGGTTAATCCCCAGGCAGAAAAGCTCAATATTTCTCGACGCGTATTTGAGGGCAAAATTTCACAAGTTATTCCTCAATCAATACTGAATTATGTTCAGCGAACTCAAGAAACAGTGATTTTGCATAATGCTACGGAGCAAAATATGTTTTCGGAGGACGAGTATGTAATCCAAAAGCAACCTAAATCAGTACTTTGTTTACCGATCGCCCGTCAGTCGAAACTACTTGGTATTTTATATTTAGAAAACAATCTCATACCTAGCGCTTTTACACAGGACAAACTTTCTATATTGGAAATTTTGACAGTTCAAATTGCTATTTCTTTAGAAAATGCTCGTCTTTATCAAAATCTAGAAAACAGTCAAGCACAACTCAATCTCGCCTTGAAATCTGCCCACATCGGTGTTTGGAGTTGGGATATTGCCAACGATCAGTTTGACTGGGATGAGCAGATTTATCAATTATTTGGGTTAACACCTGAAACATTTGTTGCTACATCCGAAGCAATTTTAGCTCGTCTGCATCCAGATGATGGCGTATTGCTGGCTCAGTCGTTGAGCCGCGCGATTAACGAAGGTGTGGAGCATGATTTAGAATATCGAATTATTCGAGATGACAGCAGTATTTGCTACGTAGCCTGCCGAGGAAAAGCTTTTTTCAACGAAGCAGGTAAAGCCACACACATGAGTGGTGTTGTGCTTGATATTACAGAACGCAAACAATCGGAAGCGGAACGTATCCAACTGATTCGAGAGCAAACCGCCCGACAGGAAGCAGAAGCCGATCAACAACGAGCGACATTTTTGGCTCAAGTCAGTGCAACCCTCGCCTCTTCCCTCGATTACGAAAGTACGCTAGCAAGTGTGGCCAACCTGGCTGTGCCTTACTTTGCCGATTGGTGCGCCGTTGATCTTCTGCAAGACAACCAATCAATTAATCGGGTAGCAGTTGCTCACCGAGATCCAAAGAAAGTGAAACTTGGCTGGGAACTTCATCAACGTTATCCCAGAAAGTTGGATGCACCCGAAGGTGTCCCTAAAGTGCTGCGTACAGGGCTTGCAGAAATGGTAGCTGAAATTTCAGATGCAGCTCTAGCAGAAGCCATCAAAGATCCAGAATATCTGTGGATTCTGCGTGAACTTGGTTTAAAGACATGCATAATCTTGCCCTTAATGGCACGTGAAAGAATTTTTGGTGCAATTTCCTTTGTGACTGCTGAATCAGAACGTCGTTATAGCATGGCTGACTTGTCACTAGCGGAAGATGTCGCCCATCGAGCTGCGATCGCCATCGATAATGCCCGCCTTTACCAAGAAGCGCAGCAGGCACAAACAAGAGCAGAGCGAGCGTTAGAGCGGATTGCCCGTCTCCAATCCATCACAGCTGCCCTTTCAGAATCCCTGACACCAACCCAAGTATCTGAAGTCATTGTCGAGCAGAGCATGGCTGCTTTAGGAGCCAGTTGTGCCCTCGTCGCCTTGGTGAATGAAAGTAAAACTGAACTGGAAATTGTGCGTGCGGTTGGCTATAACCAAGATTTGGTAGACACTTGGCGTCATTTTGCCATTGATTCACCCTCTCCTTTAGCAGAAGCTGTACGAACTGGGAAACCTATTTGGGCTGAATCAACAGAAAATCGGGTAGCTCGTTATCCTCATCTAGCCCAAATTTACGCCCAATATAACTTTAATACCTGGATTTCTATTCCATTGATGGTAGAAGGTAGGGCAGTTGGCGGTATAACTTTGGGATTTGCCAAGCTCCAACTACTTAGTGGCGAAGATCAAGCGTTTATCTTGGCCCTTGCTCAACAATGTGCCCAAGCGATCGCTCGTGCCCATCTCTACGAAGCAGAACGAACGGCACGAAACGCTGCTGAATCAGCAAACCGCATCAAAGATGAATTTCTCGCTGTGCTATCCCATGAACTGAGAACACCACTCAACCCGATTTTGGGTTGGACAAAACTGATGCGAACCCGCAAACTCGATCAAGCAACAAGCGATCGCGCCCTCGAAACCATTGAGCGCAATGCTAAGTTACAAACCCAATTGATTGAAGATTTGCTTGATGTCTCCCGCATCCTTCAAGGTAAACTTAACCTCACCTTCTACCCGATTAATTTGGTATCAGTGATTGAAGCTGCAATGGAGACAGTGCGTTTATCAGCGGAGGCCAAATCTATTCAGATTCAAACAATTATTGAATCTGGTGTAGGGCCAGTTTTAGGCGATGCCAATCGATTACAACAAGTTTTTTGGAATATCCTTTCCAATGCCATTAAGTTTACTCCCATCGATGCAGAGGTAAAAATTAAATTAGAGCAAGTAGGCTCACAAGTACAAATCTGCGTCACTGATACAGGAAAGGGAATTGCACCTGAGTTCTTACCTTATGTCTTTGATTATTTCCGTCAAGCAGATGGTGCCACAACTCGAAAATTTGGCGGTTTAGGTTTAGGATTAGCGATCGTCCGGCATCTTGTAGAACTTCACGGGGGAACAGTTCAAGCAGAAAGCCTGGGTGAAGAACAAGGAGCAACTTTCACCGTCAGACTTCCATGTTTACAGAATGAAAACAAAGGAATCGAGAATGCAAAAGATAATTCCTCACTTCTGGCAGATCAGCCCTCAATCTTGTCTGGCTTACAGATTCTCGCGGTGGATGATGATGCAGATATGCGAGAATTTTTATCCTTCATGCTGGAGCAGTATGGTGCAACTGTAACCGTTGTCACCTCAGCCATTGAAGCTTTAACTGCACTGAGTCAATCCCAGCCAAATCTGATCATCAGCGATATCGGGATGCCAGAAATGGATGGTTACACGCTGATGCGACAAATAAGGAGTCTGGAACCAGAGCAAGGCGGGACAATTCCAGCGATCGCCTTAACTGCTTATGCTAGTGAGATAGATCATCAGCAAGCGATCGCTGTCGGATTTCAACAGCATATTTCCAAGCCTCTAGATCCAGAAGAATTAGTAAAGGCGATCGCATCATTAATTAAAAGTTTGTAGTAAGCGGCACAAGCTCTACTTTAGACATCTTGCAAAAGTTACTTTTGCAAGATGTTGGGGTGCATGTTATATCATGTTCGGCTAATTATATGATGTCCGGTAAATCACCCATAATTAAATATAGATAGGTGCATGAATTGGTGCGGTCGCAATGCCAAAAATCATAAAAATTGAGCCACATCTAAGCTTGGAAGAGTTAGAGACAGGTTATCGC